>NZ_JACHBL010000001.1 GCF_014200305.1 Neomicrococcus lactis | reverse complement strand
ACTACCACCACGCCATCCCAGTCTGAATCCCGCAGGTATTCGAGGGTTTCCTTCACTGGCTGAGTGCCACGTCCGGGCACCAAGTGCTCGTCTTTGGCGTTGTTGTGGCCATCGCACAAGTGTACGTGCGTCAACCGCTCGCCCAGATCTTGCACGGCTTCCAAAGAATTGTGATCTGCAATGGACGCATGGGAAAAGTCCCACGTCACGTAGTCATAAGGCTGCGTCACGGGGTTCCAGTGCGGCAAGTACATGAGAGCTTCGCGGCCACGAGCGCGCCACGGGTACATGTTTTCCACGGCAATCTTCACGCCGTGTTCCTCTTGAATGCGGCGCACACCCTCAGCGAATTGGGTGGCGTAGGTGCCTTGCCAGCGGAACGGCGGGTGGGCCACCACGTTGGTGCAGCCGACCTGTTTGGCCATGATCGCGGACTTCTCAATCTTGTTCCACGCGCTGCCCCACACTTGCTGCGTCAAGAGCAGGGTGGGAGCGTGAATGGCCGCGATGGGCTGGTCATAGCGTTCGGAAAGCTTGATGAGCTGGTTCGCATCCTGGCTGATGCTGTTGCCCGTCACCATCACTTCTACGCCGTCGTAGCCCACGTCGCGGGCTAGGGAGAAGGTGTCCACGACCGTCAGCGGATATACCGAAGAGCTAGAGAGCGCAACAGGGTAGTGGCGTGGCTGGGTCGGCTGGTCCATGCTTTCTTCGCTCATCGTTTCTCGCCCCTAATGCTGATGTGCGGCGCGGCCTACGGGGTTTGGGGTTCCCGGTACGTGCGGTTGCGCGCCTAATGGCAGATTACTCCCCACGGGGCCCGGAACGTCTAGTGCTTCGCGACTCTCGGCCATCAAGTGGTCAAAGCGGCGTAACAAGATGCCTTCGCGGAGCGCCCACGGGCAGATACGAACTTGTTCCAAACCCAGCATTTCCATGACGGTCTCTGCGGCCAGCGCGCCAGCGAGAACCTGCGGAGCACGAACTTCGGAGACACCTGGCAACAGCGCACGGTCCTCCACCACCATGGCCTCGAGGCGTCGGCTCCAGAGCCGCAAGTCCTCGAGACGCAAGAGGCGCTTCACATACGGTCCCTCAGCACTGGGTGCGGCACCACAAATGCGCGCCAAGCTGCGGAAGGTCTTGGAGGTCGCTGCAACGAGCTTGGGCTTCTCATACTCTTTGAGCACAGCAACGGGCTCTTTGAGTTCAGATTTGATGTACTTGCGCAGTTCCTTGACGTCCTTAGGACGTGGCGGGTCATCCGGCAAGAAGTCACGCGTCAGCCGGCCGGCGCCCAGCGGCACCGAGTATGCGACGGCGGGCAGAGCATCCCAGCCCATGGAAAGTTCCATGGAGCCGCCACCGATGTCCAAGTTCATGATGTTCTTGGCGCTCCAGCCGAACCAGCGGCGCACGGCAAAGTACGTCACGGCGGCTTCTTGCTCACCGGTCAGCTCCATGAGCGTCACGCCGGTTTCGTTCGTGACGCGATCCAGCACTTCTGGACCGTTCGCCGCTTCACGAATAGCCGACGTACAGAACGCGAGGAAATCCTCAGCGTTATGGCGCCGTGCAAAGTCCGCGGCCTCAGCCACGAAGTCCGTCAGCTCCTTCTGACCCTCAGCGTTGATAGCGCCGTTGGCGTCGAGGTAGCGAATGAGGGACAGCGGACGCTTGTGGGACGCGAACGCCACAGGACGTGCGCCTGGGTGCGCATCGACCAACAACAAGTGAACCGTGTTTGAACCGATATCAAGAACGCCCAAGCGCATGAAGACACTCGCCTCTTATTTCTTGGGTGCGCGAGCTACCGACGTGGACTTGGTTGCGGTGGACTTCGCCGTCGTCGTCTTCTTTGCAGCCGTGGTCTTCTTAGCTGGAGCCTTGGCACCGCGCTTCACCGGACCGCGTGCGCGCTTGTCGGCGAGCAATTCGATGGCACGCTCGCGAGTGAGTTCCTCGAGAGTGGTATCGCGCGGAATGGTGATGTTGGTGACACCGTCGGTGATGTAGGCGCCGAAGCGGCCTTCCTTCACCACAATGTTCTTTTCGCTGACCGGGTCAGGACCGAACTCAGCGAGCGGCGGGACAGCCTGACGGGCGCCACGTTGCTTCGGCTGCGAGTAAATCTCGAGGGCCTTCTCCAACGTGGTGCTGAAGATTTCGTCCTCAGTCGCCAACGAGCGGGAATCAGAACCCTTCTTCAGGTATGGACCAAAGCGGCCGTTCTGAGCCGTGATCTCAGCACCTTCGGCGTCCACGCCAATAACGCGTGGGAGGCTCAGAAGCTTGAGAGCATCCTCCAAGGTCACCGAATCCAAGCTCATGGACTTGAAGAGCGAACCCGTGCGTGGCTTTTCTTTGACCGGCTTCTTCGGCGGCTTTGGCTTGCCGTTCTTGTAGTACTCCACCGGAATCGCAGCGAGCTCTTCTTCAGTCAGTTCAGGAATGACTTCCGTGACGTAGGCGCCGTAACGACCATCCTTTGCCACGATCTCACGGCCGGTGGACGGATCCACGCCGAGCACGCGCTCGCCAGATCCGTTGGAGGCCATGAGTTCGAGAGCCTTCTCGGCGGTCAGCTCATCCGGGGCCAAGTCGTCCGGCACGTTGGCACGTACTGGCTCTGTGCCTTCGGGAGCATCAGCTGGAAGCGCCTGCTCGAGGTACGGACCGAACTTGCCGACGCGCAACACAATGCCGTCAGCAATCTCGATCGAGTTGATGGCACGAGCATCGATTTCGCCAAGGTTCTCCACGTCAGCGGCAAGACCTTCAAGGTCATCTCCACCGAAGTAGAAACGCTTGAGCCAATCGGTGCGCTTGACGTGTCCGGCAGCAATCTCGTCGAGGTCATCTTCGAGACGTGCCGTAAATTCATAGTCCACGTACTTCGCGAAGTGCTCTTCGAGGAGACGGATCACGGAGAACGCGATCCAACTTGGAACCAAGGCCCCGCCACGCTTCGTGACGTAGCCGCGGTCCATGATGGTGGAAATAGTCGGCGCGTACGTGGAAGGACGGCCGATCTCGCGCTTTTCCAGCTCAGCCACAATGGAGGCTTCGGTGTAGCGCGCTGGCGGCGTAGTGTCGTGGCCGCTGGCCTCGATGTTGGTGCTGGTGAGCGACTCTTCGACCTTCAGGTTCGGCAAACGGCGTTCCGCTTCCGCTTCCTGAGCAGCTTCCTGGTCAACGTCCTTGCCCTCTTCGTATGCAGCCATGAAGCCAGGGAAGGTGATGACGGTACCGGATGCGGAGAACTCAGCCTTCTGACCGGCAGTAGAGGTGCCCGCCAAACGTACGGAGGCCGTGGAACCCTTGGCATCAGCCATCTGGGAGGCAACGGTGCGCTTCCAAATCAGTTCGTAGAGCTTGAACTCATCGGCGCTCAGTGAGCTGCGCACGTCCTGCGGACGGCGGAAGGCGTCACCGGCTGGGCGGATTGCTTCGTGAGCTTCCTGTGCAGAATCGTTCTTCGCCTTGTACAGACGTGGAGAGCTTGGAACGTACGCTGCGCCGTAGAGTTCGGTGGCCTGACGACGAGCAGCGTTGACTGCTTCGTTCGAAAGGAAGACCGAGTCCGTACGCATATAAGTGATGTAGCCGTTTTCGTACAACCGCTGCGCCACCTGCATGGTAGAACGGCTGGACCAGCGCAATTTGCGGGACGCTTCCTGCTGGAGGGTTGAGGTCGTGAACGGTGCCGCTGGGCGACGCGTGTACGGCTTGTTCTCAACGGACGTGACTTCAAAAGGCACGCGTTCCAGAGCGTAAGCGAGCGACCTCGCAGCCTCTTCATTGAGGTGAACCGCAGCGCCATTGCGTCCGGTGGTCAGGTTGCCCTTGTCGTCAAAGTCGCGACCGGCAGCAACGCGGCGACCATCCAAAGAGGTCAGCTTCGCGGTAAAGGATTCAGCGCTTTCGGTGGTGAAAGTTCCGGAAAGATCCCAGTAGTTGGCAGACCGGAACGCCATGCGTTCGCGCTCGCGCTCCACCACCATTCGGGTGGCCACGGACTGCACACGTCCGGCAGACAGGCCGCGCGCAACCTTGCGCCACAGCACTGGGGAAATCTCGTAACCGTACAAACGGTCCAGCACGCGGCGAGTTTCCTGAGCGTCCACCAAGTCGGTGTCCAGGTCACGAATGTTCTCAAGCGCGCGAGCAATACCTTCTTTGGTGATTTCCGTGAAGGTCATGCGGTGCACAGGCACCTTGGGCTTCAATACTTCCAACAAGTGCCATGCAATGGCTTCGCCTTCGCGATCCGCATCGGTTGCGAGAAAGAGTTCATCAGACTCTTTCAGTTTCGCTTTGAGTTCGGCAACGCGCTTCTTCTTGTCCGGGTACACCATGTAGTACGGCTCGAAGTCGTTATCAACGTCTACAGCGAACTTGCCGATGCTGGTTTTCTTGAGCTCAGCGGGCAGTTCGGACGGCTGAGGCAAGTCACGAATGTGGCCGACAGAAGCGTCGACGTCGAACCCCTCGCCCAAGTACTTTGCGATGGATTTGCTCTTCGCCGGAGACTCGACGATAACGAGCTTGCGACCTGTGGGTGCTTTGGCCTTTGCGGGCACTTGACTCCTCTTTACTGCCTGAACTGCGCATCTTTCAATCAAGACGCTTGTTTTCAAGGGTAACTGCATGTGCGCACTTGTTCGCAACACAGCCGTTGTCCTTGCGCAGTTGACAGTATCGCACCAACCTCAGGCCCACCGGTACGAAGGGTCAGCTTAGGAACTAGCCTCGGCGTCGTCGTCCTCTTTGAAATCCTCGTCCTCAACCGGGGCGCCGGCGTTGCGGTTCAAGCGTTCTGGCAGCAAAGAAAGCATGTAATACAAGCGCTCGCCACCAATGGAGCGCTCTTCGGGACCGGAGATGTGCTCGTACTCTTCGACAAGCGCGTACATCTTCCGAATGAATTCCTTTTGTTTCTCCTCATTCATGAACATGAGGCCGGTGGTGAGTACCGGTGCGCGGTCCGCGGGCGGCTCAATATTCTCCGCACGCTCGCTTTCGCGGAATTGGATTTCGTTCGTGAGGCGATCTCGGAAGGCGTTGAGCTGCACGCTCAAATACGCATTCTTGGCCGCATATGACTCGCGGAATGATCCAACCACGAGGTGATCGCCGGCTGCGCGCCAGCGTCGCTCGCGTCCGTCGCCCTCGCTCGGGGCGCGCATCACGAAGCCGTACTTCTCCAGAGCGCGCAAGTGATAGCTCATAGCGCTCGGCGTCAGTCGACACCGTCCAGCAAGCTCCGTTGCGGTTCGTGAGGCCTGAGATGCGAAGAGTTCTTCCAAGGCTTCCAGCCGGGCCTCGTGAGCGAGCGCCCGGATGGCCTGGGGATCCGAAATAACGACGGCGTTCGCTGAATTTTTGCGTACCGCTTCAGCTAGCGCCGTGGTCCCGGCGGAACTGTTCTGCATCATGAGGGAAAAGTCTAATGGTTGTTTCGCATTTAATGTGACGTGCACCTCAAGATGACGAAGAATGTTCGTATCTTGTCGAGAAGCGAAGCCGCTTCCTTACGAATTAACCGTGGGTGACGTGCAGAAATCCCATAAGGAACAAGTGCTCAATCTGCTGCAGCAAGTTCTCCACGAAGGCGGCTTCGTCTTCTTCGGCAATGTCCGGAGAGAGCGTCGCGATGGCCTGTGCGATCACGCCCGCGTTGAGATCACCGTCGCACGCAGACACGAATCCGGCGGCCTCGCTCGTCAAGATGGTGCTGCGGCGGAAGCCAGCGCCCTGGCGTAGCAGGATGACACTCGGGTGTTCTGCGCCCGGACGCTGATGACGTTCTTCCGTCACATCATCTGGGACCGCGAAATACTGATCCTTCATGGCATCGGCCGCTTGCCACTGCGCGGCTTCATCCGCGCGCTCTACAGCGGCAGCGAAAGCCGGACCGATGGGCTCCTCCAGCGGATGCAAAATTTCTTCGTAGCGCTCAATGACCCCGCCAAACGCGCGGAGCCAGACCATACCAAATCCCACGCCGTAGACGTTGCGGGCGGCGAAGTCGTCCAAGTACTGTCCGTAGCGCTGGGCATACAATTCCGGGTCACGTGCTTCAGCGGCGTCTTTGAGCCACGTCTCGGCGTACTCGTGTCCGTTCGCTTGGTCGCGCTGGATAAACCAAGAATCCAGCGGTTGCCCTCCCTGATGGGCAGCGGCAATCCACTCTTGAGGGCGCTTCTTCCAATCGAGTTCCGCTTCGCCGCCATCGGCGTGCGCGATTTCCCAATTGGCCAGCATGAACACTTGGCCGCCAGGAACCAGCACCTTCGGAACCTGCGTAATGAGTTCCCCCACCAGCTGATCGCCCGGAAGTCCGCCGTCGCGGTAGGTAAACACGTCGCCGCCCGGTACACGCGGAGTAATGACGAACGGCGGATTGCTCACCACCAAGTCAAAGCGTTGACCAGCAACGGGCTTGAGCATGTCGCCCTTCACCAAATGCAATCGGCCGCCGCGGCGCACGTCCTGCGGCTCAAGGTTCCACGCACGGCGGTTCAGCAGCACGTTGAAGCGGGTGTACGCGAGCGCTCGGTCCGAGATATCGGTCGCCACCACGCGCTCACAGTGGTCCAGCAAATGGAACGTCTGAATGCCGCAACCGGCACCCACGTCGAGTGCGCTCTTGACCGGCGAGCGGTCCACAAAACGAGCGAGGGTGAGCGATGCCTGCCCGATTCCCAGCACATAGTCGTTGCGCAGAACGCCCGGCGCTTGCAGCTGACCCAGGTCGCTCGCAACCCAAATCTCGTTCGCTTCGGAAGCGTGTGGACGCAAGTCAACCGTGGCTTTGACGCCGAAATCCGTCCACTCGATGAGCCGCAGTTCCTCGAGACCCTCCACGCCGAGGGTCGGGAAGGCGTCTCGCACCAGGGTGGCATTGACTTCATCGCCAATGATGAACAGGCTCAGCACTACCGCGAGTGGATGCGGGCGGGGCTTCGTGAACTCGCGCACGATGATCCGCCGCGCTGGCGTCACTTGCTCGCGGTTGAGCGCCTGAAATCCATCGGCGCCAAGAAACGCCTCGATGTCGTCGTAGTAAAAGCGTGCCGCTTCAAGTTCCGCTGCGAGAGCGTCAAGGAGTACGACGTCGCCGCTCGCCGGAGCGTCGGGGACTGCGGCAAATTCTGGGGTTGCGGACGCAATTGAAGTCACGAAGCTAGTTTAGTGGGCAGGCCAACGCAGAGAGGGTGGCCGCGCTTGTAGTCTTGAGGCGTGGTTTCTGTAACAACGACGTACCTAGAAATGCTTGATTCCGGCTCCCTCAAGGCTTCCGCGCGCGAGCTTCCGGCTCAGTGCCAGATCGCCCTGATGCCACATATCAGCGCGGACTTCTCCAAGTTCTTGTATCGCAGCGTGGGAAGCGACCTCAATTGGGCGGACCGACTGATCTGGAGTCGCCAGCAGTGGCAAGACGCGATCAGCCAAGAAGGTACTGAAACGTACGTTCTCTACGTCAACCATGCTCCTGCCGGCTACGTGGAACTCGTCTCGCGTCTCAAAGAAGCCGATGTAGAGACCACTGAAGTGGAGATCATGTACTTCGGCCTCTTCCCCGAAGCAACGGGTCAGGGACTAGGTGGCATCTTGCTGAGCGAAGGTATCGCTCGAGCGTGGGACATGGACTCCCGCTGGGAATCACTACCGCCGGTCTCCCGCGTGTGGGTTCACACGTGCAGTCTCGATGGCCCCGCCGCGATCCCGAACTACGAAGCACGCGGACTCACGGTGTATCACACCGAAACGGAAGACCTCGATCCGCAAGACGGCGCAATCGGACTGTGGCCAGCGTCGTCGTAATCAGTAGTGAAAAAAAATAGCGCCCGTCATGAGACGGACGCTATTTCGCCAGACAGAATATCGCTAAACGGAAGCCGTAACGCTTTCCGCAGCTGAATCTTCGCGAGAGCACTGACCGCAGTCGCGCTTGACCGGGTCAGCCGCGCAATCAGCGCAGAACAAACGCAAGTTACGGCAGGACAAGTTGGAGCAGTTCTCGAACTTGTTGGTGCCCTTGCCACAGTGCACGCACTCGCCGATCGTGACGGCTTCCGGCGTGAATTCCATGTGCATGCGGCGGTCGAAGACGTAGAGCGAGCCTTCCCAAAGGCCCTTGTCACCGAAGGTTTCGCCGTAGCGGACGATGCCGCCCTTGAGCTGGTACACCTCTTTGAAGCCGCGGTTCTTCATGAGCGCGGAGAGGACCTCGCAACGGATGCCGCCGGTGCAATACGTGACGATCGGCTTGTCCTTAAGATCGTCATACTTGCCGGAGTCGAGCTCCTTGATGAAATCATGCGTGGTGGCGACGTCGGGAACGATCGCGTTCTTGAAACGGCCGATCTGGGCCTCAAACGCGTTACGACCGTCAAAGAAGACCACCTCTTCGCCGGCTTCCTTCTTCTGCTCTACGAGTTCGTGAACCTCTTCGGGACGCAAGTGCTCGCCACCGCCGACGACACCGTTCTCATCCACCACGAGTTCCTCAGGCGCGCCAAAGGAAACGATCTCGTTGCGATTCTTGACGGAGATGCGCGGGAAGTCATCTGCGGAGCCGTCGCTCCACTTCACGTCGAGCTTCTTGAAGCCTGGGTACTGGCGCGTGGCCTTCACATATTGCTTGAGGGCCGTGATTTCACCACCGGCGGTGCCGTTAATTCCATGCTTGGATACAATGATGCGCCCCTTCAGGCCCCACTGCTCCAAGAGGGAGATCTGCCACAAGCGGATGGCTTCTGGGTCAGCTAGCGGGGTAAAGGCGTAAAACAAGGCAATTCGGCTCAAAGACACCTATCAATTTTAGGCGATTTTTGACGGTCATATTTTTAAGTGAAAAGTGGCGAATTTTCTTGGAGTGTCGGCCAGGGACCGTACCCTAACATTCCTAGTCACTCGCGAGTCTCGACATTCACTGCAAGAACGCTTAGAGGAAGCAGTGCGCCATGTTTCATTCGTGTATCAGAGCGCGCGGAGCACTCCTCGAACGCGTTAGTTCACGGTAAGGTCATCTTATGGCTAACTCCGCGAACGATGAATTGATTGGCACCTGGGTCACCGGCTGGTCTGGTGCCCGCGGCTACGACAACCGTCACGACGGTCGGGTCCATGCGTCCCTCCGTCACGACACAACGGGCGACTGGGAATACGTTGTCCATGAACCGACGAACGAAGAGCTCGTGGCTATCGCCGAGACTCTCATCAAGCACCCCAACCGCCGGTTGGTGGCTTTTACGGACAACACCGCCGAGCTCGTGAAGGCTGCTCGCACGGCTGGCATGTCCGTAGTTGCGCAGGACGAAGTCATCATGTCGACTGCCATGGCAGGTCACGACGTTGAAGATCCTCGCCCAGCCGAAGGATTTGAGTGGCAGATTGAACGCGATGGTCAGCACGCGTGGGTCTCTTTGCACCCCGAGAATGACCATGACGTTGTCGCCGCTTCTGGCCACGTTTCAGTTGTGGGAGACGTAGCCGTGTTTGACCGCATCATCACCGATCCCGATTACCGCCGACGCGGTTTCGCTTCGTTGGTCATGCGCGCTCTTGCAGCTATTGCCCTTGAAGGCGAAGTTGTAGACGGTCTCCTCGTGGCAACCCAGGACGGTCAAGAGCTCTACAAGTATTTGGGATGGAAAACCCTCGGCTCCGCCATCGTCTTTGAGGGCGGCGAACCGCACATCCTCAACAGCCCTACCGCGCATTCCTAAGCGCTTCAACACAATCTTCAGTGGGCGGTCCCGCTGTTACCAGGCTTCTCTTGAACGTTGCCGGTGACAGCGGGACCGCTCGCATTAGAAGCTAGTATTTTGGCGCGTACTACCGTTAGCTCCTCTCCCTACCTCGTGACCAAAGAAGTTTGAAGGCTCGTGACTGATTTCCGCACTCTCATTCCCTTGCTGGGATACGGCGATGCGCCGGAAGCGCTCAAGCATGTTCAAACCGTTGAGTCGCGCGAGGCCGTCACGGGTCCGTGGCCAGCCTGGGTAGATCCCGCACTTCGGGAAGCGTATGAGCGCCGCGGTGTGGAACGTCCCTGGCTGCACCAGATTCAGGCAGCCGATCTCGCATGGCAAGGTCAGCACGTCATTCTGGCTACTGGAACCGCGTCCGGTAAATCACTTGCCTACCTCATGCCGTCGTTGAGCCGAGTGCTAGAAAGCGAGGCGACTCCTTTTGCGGGCACAGTCCTCTATTTAGCGCCCACGAAAGCCTTGGCCGCTGATCAGCTCTCTTCGCTCAATGAACTGAAACTTCCTGGCCTGCGGGCTGAGACCTACGACGGCGACACCGATCCGCAAGAACGCCGCTGGATTCGTGAGCACGCGAATTTCCTGCTCACCAACCCGGACATGCTGCATTACGGCATCTTGGGTAACCATGCGCAGTGGGCCCGATTCTTCCGCGATCTGCAGTTCGTCATCATCGACGAAGCGCACTCCTATAAGGGCGTTTTCGGATCTCACATCGCCAACCTCATGCGTCGGCTCAACCGCGTCTGCCGTCGGTTGGGGTCTGCACCGGTGTTCATTGGCGCCTCGGCTACCTCTGCCGAGCCAGAAGTTTCTTTCGGGAAGCTCGTGGGTCAGCAGGCCACGGCCGTCACCACCGACTTCTCGCCACACGGTGAGGTCACCGTTGCCTTGTGGGAGCCGCCGCTCACCGACTTTGCCGACGAAAACGGTGCCCCACGGCGCCGCTCCGTGGTCGCCGAGACCTCGGACTTGCTGGCCAATCTCGTGACTTCGCACGTTCGCACCATCTCTTTCATCAAATCGCGCCGCGGCACCGAGGCCATCGCGTCTTTGACCCAGAAACACCTTGAAGAAGTGGATCCAGCGTTGGGTCAGCGCGTTGCAGCGTATCGGTCCGGGTACTTGCCCGAGGAGCGACGCGAACTCGAGCGGCGCCTGCGCAATGGCGAGCTCTTGGGCATCGCCTCAACATCTGCGCTCGAACTTGGTATTGATATCGCTGGTTTGGACGCGGTCTTGGTCTCTGGCTGGCCCGGAACGCGAGCGTCCTTCTTCCAGCAGATCGGCCGCGCTGGCCGCGCCGGTCAAGATGCTTTGGCCGTGTTGGTAGCAAGCGATGATCCGCTGGATACGTACTTGGTCAATCATCCGGAGGCGATTTTTGATCGTTCCGTGGAGGCGACCGTTTTCGATCCTTCCAATCCCTACGTTTTGGGTCCGCACTTGTGTGCCGCAGCCGAAGAGCTTCCGCTCAAGCTCGAGGAAGTGGAGGACTTTGGTCCCACGGCGGCGGCTTTGTTGGATCGATTGGTGGAGCAGGGTTACTTACGACGACGGCCGTCTGGCTGGTTCTGGGTGCATCCGCAATCGGCCGCCGGCATGGTGAACATCCGTGCCGATGGTGGCGGTCCGGTCAACATCGTTGATACCGAAACTGGCGCGTTGCTTGGCACCATGGACTCTCCGCAGACCCACTTCCAGGCTCACAACGGCGCTATCTACACGCATCAGGGTCAGACGTTCGTGGTGGACGAGCTCAACGAGACGGACCATTGCGTTTTCGTCACTCGGGCTAACCCCAACTTCTATACCCAAGCCCGGGACATCACGAAGATCGACGTCATTGACGTCCAGCGGCATGAGGATTGGGGACCCGTGACCGCTCAGTGGGGTGACGTGGTGGTGACGACGAAAGTGGTCTCCTTCCAGCGAAAAGCTCTCATCAGTAACGAGATCTTGGGTGAGGAACCGCTCGAGCTTCCGCCTCGCGATCTGCACACGAAGGCCGTCTGGTTCACGATCCCGGAGACAAGTCTGGCCGCTGCCGGAATTTCGATCGATGAAGTCCCCGGCGCGCTCCATGCTGCCGAGCACGCGATGATCGGCCTCTTGCCGCTAGTTGCCTCGAGCGACCGATGGGACATCGGCGGTGTCTCCACCGCGCTGCACATTGATACTGAAGCGCCCACGATCTTTGTCTATGACGGGCACCCGGGCGGCGCTGGGTTCGTGGAGCGTGGCTATGAGCGCGCCTTCGAGTGGATCACAGCCACCCGTGATGCGGTTTCCGCCTGTGAGTGTGAATCGGGATGCCCGTCTTGCGTGCAAAGTCCGAAGTGCGGAAACAAGAACAATCCACTCAGCAAGGCCGGAGCCATTGCACTGCTCACCGCTCTGCTCAAGAACTTCCCGCAGCACCCTCGTCGCTTCTAGTTCTGATTCAGTGGAGGCGGCCCTGCTCGCGCTTTTCCGACCCCTGCTAAGTCGAAGGCCTGCAACCACTCGAGAACAAAGACTGTTGGGACTCTTGTAGTGACGGACACCGTGCCTGCGTGGGTCGAATCTATCTGGCACGACGACAGTTCAGCACCGTGCTCCGCGGCCAGAAGCTGAGCCGTGTTGCAGGGTTCCCCGGACTTCAGACCGCGCGCCACGTCGGCGGCTGCGAGCGCCGCCATGTCCGCTGCGGTTGCCGCTTTGGATTGGGCGCTGCTCGCGGTCACGACGGCCAGAACCATGGTCAGCAAGAGGATTCCTGAGGCCACCAGCCCGAAGACCATTCCCGTTCCGGCGCCGTCTTGGCCAGATTTCAGTCGACTCCAGATACGCCGCGCTGCTGAGTCGCTGTCACAGCATCTCTTGGTGTGCGTCATGGCTGTTCTCTCAGGACGCTGGCTCCGGCCGAAACGTCGATAGTCAACCATTCGATTCCGCCCATCGAGACCTTCCTTCTCACTTGGACCTCGGTGAGCCGGCCTGTGTCGCTGGTCTGCACCGTCGCACCATCACCAGCAATCCGTTGGGCTGTGTCCAGAGCAGTTTCATGTTCTTGGCCCCGGGCGATCTCCCTGGCCACTTCGCGTGCTGCTTGCTGGACTGCGATTTGGGTAGACCCGATCATGCCCACCCACAACAAGACACTCAGCAAGAGGGCGATGCTCGGGAGCAAGACAGCCACTTCGGCCGTGCTGCTCCCGAGTTCGCCTTGATGCTTCCCCTGTTCCTTGACGAATGTGCGACGACCCAGGCTCATCTTGCACGTTCTCCCCGTTCGTTGCTGGTCGTCGCGTGGAACCATGGCGTCCTCCTTTACTCAAGATGTTTCGTCGGTGTTCGTGTCTGACTAAGTCACTGGCTGAGGCACAGTGCTTCTAACCGCCCAGGGCGTTGCGCACCATTCCCAGCAAGAGTTCGCGCACTTCGCCGCTGGCGAGAATGGTGACGAGCAGTCCGGCAAAGCCGACCGCGGCGAGCGTTACGATGCTGAATTCAGCAGTCGCGATTCCCTCTTCTGCGCCAAAGTCCAGACCGCCCGCTGCGACAGGTTCCGGCACCTTTCGAAGGGATACGGCGTTCGTCGGGACGATGTGGTTGGTAGGCAGCTGACCTTCATCAGTTGGCTGGGTGAGTTGTGACATGAGATTCTCCTCATCATTTCCGTTGGGTTTTTCGAGAGGTAGGAAGCCTCGGAGTGTGGCTGTTCCCCCTCACGTCCAGCTTTCCGTTGAGTTCTGAGCGGTGGAGTTGAGGAGTTCGATTTTGTGAATATCAGGGCCAAGCCGTGGCTGAAGTCTGAATTGTGGGTGACGGTCACTGCGGCAAAAGGGACAGCACCAAAGGACCGACTCCCAGTAGGAGGAACGCCGGAAGAGCGCAGAGCCCCAACGGAACAATGATTTTGACGCCGAGCTCCGCGGCCTTCTTTTCAAAGTGGCGATGAGCTTGCCGACGGAATGCTTGCGCAGAGTCGACGAGAAGGCTGGAACTGGATGCACCCGCGAGGCGTGAAAAGGCGAGCGCAGATTCGAGTGGGGCAAAGTCGTCGGGCGCAGTCGCCCACGCGTCGTCCCAGCTCATTCCCAGTTCGAGTGAACGGCTGACGCGGGAAAGATCCTGACAGGACCTCACGCTAACTGCGAGCGCTCGGAGCGACTCCGTGAGGGAAAGTCCCGCGCCGAGCATGGCTGCCGTGAGGTCCAGAATCAGGGGAATCTCATCGATCGTGGGTCCATGGCTCTCTTCGCGCCCACTCTCACGCTCACGCGGATCCCCACTCTTCGGTGAGAACCTCGAAGCATTCGGGGCTCCGTTCCACCACCAGACGGCGGCTGCCACGAGCAGGCCAATGAGTAGCGCCGTTAGTTGCTCGAACACGTAGTGACCTTTTCCAGCAATTTCTTGCTCCACCACAGGTTGATCCACCAAAGGGTGCACCCGCCCACGAGAAGCGCTTGACCTACAACGCTTCCGAAGAGCAACGACAACGGTTGCGCTCCAAGAAGCTGCGCCATGAGCACTCCCCCGGCCGGCAACCACCCCAGCAGCTTCTGAGTCATCTTGGGTCCGGCAAGAACGCTTTCCAGGGCTCGTCCTCGGTCGGCTCGCGCGGACTCATCAGCGGCGACGCGTTCAAACAGTGTGGACAGGGGTGTACCCGTCTCTTTACTCAGACTGACGCACCAGCTCAGCCTGGCCCACAGATCCTGTGGCTGTTGGGACGCGCGCTTCAAGGGCCGGTCTGGTTCTAGCCCCAAACGCATCGCCGCGCTGACGCGATGAGCCACGTCGGCAAACGTTGCGGAGGCGCCATCAGTCGAGGAGTCCTCGTGATGAGGTTCTTGTCTCGCACGGAGAGTCTCGTGATGGGCCAAGAGTTCCCACGCACGGACAGGTGGCACACCGGCCCGCAGTAGCGCGGCGATCTTTCGGACGCCCTGAGCGAGTTCTTCTTGAACCACCCAAGTATCGGTGCTGGATGGCGCGAACGGCAACCGCACTGTTTTGAATCGTGAAAGCGCTGGAAACGAAGGTGATCTCGAGTCCGCAAGCTGGCGTCGTCGTAATTCAGGCTTTTCGTGCGAAGAGGGGCTAGGAGCAGGTTGCAGCCACACGAAAACGCTCACGGCGACAAGGGCTGCGATCAACCAGAGCATGAGAACTCCACTCCGCGTTCAGTGAGCGCACTCTGGAACCAAGCGGCGCCCGGGCCGGGAATGAACGTGCCGTCAGAGTCTCGGCTGAAGATGCTTTCGACGCTGAGGCCGTTATCGGTCATCACTAGCCGAGCAATTTCTTGAGGGAACCGATGACCTGCGCGGCGTTTCATGTGGATGATGACGTCGATGGCGCTGGAGGCTTGGAAGCCGAGCGCCACAGGGTCAAGACCCGCGAGCGCCCCGAGCGCATAGAGCCGGGCCGGAACGGATTCCACATTGTTGGCGTGGACGGTTCCACCTGCGCCTTCGTGCCCTGTGTTCATCGCGGACAAGAAGTCAGCGACTTCCTCACCGCGACATTCCCCCACCACCAGGCGGTCGGGCCGCATGCGCAGGGCGTTTCGCACCAGGTCCGTTAGGGTCACGCGGCCGCTCCCCTCCACGTTCGCAGTTCGGCACTGCAGTGACACCACGTGAGGATGCTTCGGCCGCAGTTCCTGGGTGTCTTCCACGATCACCAGCCGCTCGGTATGCGAAGCCGTGGTCAAAAGTGCCGAGAGCAGCGTGGTCTTACCGGTGCCGGTTCCGCCGCTGATGAGGAAATTGAGCTTGCCGTCCACGATGGCTGTGAGCGCTTGAGACCACAGCTCGTCTTCGTCTCGGCACAGCTCGGCCAGGGTCATCGTTTCTTGAGTGGCGCGGCGAATGGAGATCAAGGTTCCTTCGGTGGCGACCGGTGGTATCACCGCGTGTAGACGGTATCCGGCAACCATTGCGTCGACGAAAGGTTGAGCGTCGTCGAGGCGTCGTCCTACGCGAGAGGCTAGACGTACTGCCAATTGACGTACATCAAGAGGCTGCGCAAAGCCCACTCCATGGTCAGTAAGCCCGTCAGCACCATCAGTCCAGATTCGACCCTGGCCGTCCACCAATACATCTGTCACGCTCTCCTTCTCAACAAACTTCTGAAGTGGACCCAAGCCAGTGAGGTGCTCGCGCAACATCAGGACGGTCCGTGCTGCGGCCTCACCATTGATTGCTCGCCCCACGGCCCTCACGGCATCGGCCAAGTCAGCGGTGGTCAACGGACGCTCCACGAGAGCCGCCTGCTCACGAACGTGGGCCAGCAACACCTCGTCGCTAGCCGGACTCCCCGGCGGAAGAGGCTGCCACTCGATTCGCTCCTCACTCATGCGTACCGCTCATCGAAGAACTGGTCTTCGCTCAAGAACGTTGCGAAGGCGAGGTCATCTAGAAATGACCGCACCGTTCCAAGGGATGAGGCTTCGAGGAGCCGGCCTTGAGCGCTCAGCTGGGCAATGCGCTTCACCGACGGAAGGCTCGATCTGTAGCTCGCGTCCGTCTGGTTCAGGAGGGCATAGGCGTCAAAACCTTTCGGATGCGCGCCAATGATCGCCAGACCATAGCGGCGAGGAATTGCTCCAAACCGGGCGCCTGAATACAGCACTTCCGATTGGCCGCTGGCCAGTCCGCTCGCGTGTGCCACCACCACGTTGTGCGTCGACGTTTCGGCAAGTCCCAAAGACGATGGGGACAAACGGCCAGCGTCCACCACCACACAATCGAACGCTGACCGCAGTTCCTGAATGGTCTCGGCAACGAAGTCCACGGGCAGATTCGGCGTTGCGGCGTGCTCTCCTCCGGCTGGATTCCACGTCAGGACGCTAACGCCGTGGGTCTGCGGCAAGACTTCGGCGATGTGCACTCCCCACGGAACTGGCTCGTGGTGATTGAGAGACTCCCACGATGAATCCTCATGAGGACCCATGGAGAGACGCTCCCACATCCCACCGCTTAGCGGATCCGCGTCCACGAGCACCACGGACTGGCCGGACCCCACACACCGAGCCGCGAAAAGCGCCGCTGCCGTTGTGGTGCCGACTCCACCTGCCAAACCCAGAAACGTCATGTGCTCCGCTTCCCCGCCACGGCGGGACAACTCGGTCAGAAAATTGCCCAGCCATTCCGCGGAGAACGGGAGGATAGCCACACGAATCCGTGGGGCTCTTGCCGCAACAGCCAAAAGCGAGGCTTGCTGCAGTTCGTTGCCCAGCAAGATCCACTCGTGCATTTCGGCTTCGGCGGCTGACTGCGGAGCCGCATCCAAAGCATCAGGCCCCACCAAAATCGCTCGAGGATCCCACCCAAAGCGTTCCATGCCGTTTTGCAGCCAGGAACCCCGAGCCTCAGCGACGGGAACCACCACGGCATCCACCCCGGCGACGGTCGCCAAGAGCACCATGTCATCTGCGAGCGCGGCGAGATCGGTGACCACCAGAACGTTCGCCGTCTTACGCCGCTTGGTAAAGGAAATAGAGTCGTCGGTGACGCGCACCGGAGAAGCAGTATTTTTCATGACCCAAGATTCGCGCGCCGCACTGACGCCACAATGGACAACCGGCTCTTCTGTGGATGGAACCCAGCACGCGGCGCCAACAACCCACTAATGTGAGTGAAAGAATTTCCACTCTGGCAGAAGGTCGTATCCGGTCATGACAAGCTACGTAGTGGTGGCGACTCATTCGGTGCAGCAGCCGGAACTCGAATCACAAGCAGCCTCTGCGGTCATTCAGTTCCTGGACTCGGACCTGAAAGAGATTGGCCACCCCATGGTCATCTTTGGCGCCCGGGCTCTAGCCTCCGCCGCCCGAGACATCACCGAACAGCACCCCACCGCCCGCTGGGTATGGTCGGACACGTCCCGCTGGTACCGCGGGATGCTTGAAGCGGACGCACGAGACTCACACAAACACCCACTCGCCATCCAGCGTGCCCACGATCTGCGCCTCACCCGCAACCTCTTGAGATTCGCACAGACTGCCCTGCGCACTCCCTACATTGAAGAGATCAGTAAGGACTGGCACGAGGAAAACCACGGCGAGCTCACTCAATTCCTCACCGATGCTGAGGACACCCACCAAGATTCGCTCTTCGAACCTCATAAAGAGAAGAACGCCTCCGTCGAGTACCAGATCGCAGAACTTCGACTCCAGATGGCGGCCATCCCGCATACTCCCGCAGGGTCCCGCTTGAGGCTCCTGATCGCCGCCGAGTCGGCAGGCGCCATCGCGGCCACGGAGATGGGATTCTTCGGCCTCCCTTGGAACGAAGAGGCGCACAAGCACATCCTCGAAGAGACTCTCGGCCCCGAAACCACGCCCGGACACCGCCCCGCCAAACTTCAAGCGCTCGCGGAAGAGATCGGCCGGCTACTCTACACACCGGGGCTGAATCCGGATTCCCCGCAGGACCTCGTGCGCGCGCTCCAGCGCAACGGCATTCCTGTGAATTCCTCGAGCAAATGGGAGCTCAAAGGCAAGAACCACCCGGTCATCGAGCCACTCCTGACCTACAAGAAGATGTACCGGCTCTATACGGCAAACGGCTGGCACTGGCTCAGCACGTGGGTGCGCGACGGTCGCTTCCACCCTGAATACGTTGTGGGCGGCGTCATCACCGGTCGTTGGGCGTCCCGCGGCGGCGGCGCGCTCCAGATTCCGCGCGGTATTCGCGAGGCCGTTCGCCCCCGTGAGGGCTGGAAATTGGTAGTTGCTGATGCGTCTCAGCTGGAGCCCCGCATTCTTGCCGCGATGTCCCGCGACGAGGGTCTGAGCCAGGCATCTCGCGGTCAGGACCTCTACGAGTCCGTGGCTTCGCAGGGCTTCGGCGGCGATCGCGCGCACGCCAAAGTCGCAATGCTCGGTGCCATGTATGGAGCCACCACGGGCGAATCGGCACGTCTCATGCCTACGCTCAGAAAGCTCTACCCCACCGCCATCGCGGCTTTGGAAAAGGCAGCGCGCGCAGGCGAGACCGGCGGCGTCGTCTCCACACATTTGGGCCGCACCACGCCCCGACCTGGCCCGCGCTGGCTCGCTTCCCAGCAGACGTCCTCGCACGAAGAGCAGTCCCGCGCCGGCACCATCGCCCGCACGCGCGGCCGCTACACCCGCAATTTCTTGGTGCAAGGCAGCGCGGCAGAGTGGGCGCTGATGTGGATCGCGGAGTTGCGCAGGCAGTTAGCTTTCAATTTTTTGGAGGACGACGACGCCGCAGCTCGCCCCGAGCTGGTCTTCTTCCTGCATGACGAAGTCATGGTTCACACGCCCGAAGAGTACGCCGAGCGCGCTCAAGCCTGCATCGAAGACGCGGCCGCCCAAGCGACGAAATGGATGTTTGGCAATACGACGGTGGAGTTCCCGCTGACCGTAGCCATCGTAGACAAGTACTCCGACGCCAAATAGCGCCCTAGTGTCGGTTCGAAAACGGCGGGGTGATCTCTTCCGCCGGCTCCCATGGAATAGTCCAGCCTGCTTCGTTGAACAAGCGGTCCAGCACAATCGCCGTAAAGCCCCACACCACTCGATCGCCCACCACAAAGCCTGGGCTGAAGTGCGTGTGGCCGTCGCGTTCCACACGAACGCTGCGCCGATTCTCCGGGTTCAAGAGGTCCGCCACGGGAGCTCGGAAAACGGTCCGGGACTCATTCACGTCCACGGCCTCCACGGGTGACGGCTTCGTCCACCAGCCGATCACGGGAGTAACGAGGAAGTTGGTGACGGGAAGTTCGGTGAGTTGCAGACGCCCCAAGACGTCCACGCCAGCCGGATCCAGACCCGTCTCTTCAACGGCCTCGCGCAGAGCGGTGTGCGTGACATCGCGGTCCGTGTCATCCACGCCGCCGCCCGGAAACGCGATCTGGCCGGGGTGCTTGCGCAGAGTGCGAGCGCGCTCGAGCAAGAGCACATCGAGCTCGTCGGAGACGGTCGAGTCGTGAGAGACCGCAGGAACGTTGTCCAAGTGGCCAAAGAGAATGAGCACTGCCGCGTGCCGAGCTGTCTCGTCGTCAACCCGGCCGAACGTCCAGTCGCTTGGCATAGGAATCCGCTCGTTCCGCTCCACGGCGGCCCGATGATTGTCGACGACCTGCATTAGCTCTTCGCGTGCGCTCATTGAGATAACCGGTACCCTTTGGCTCGTAGTTCGCGTCGAGTCGCGCCCTCGCGCATGAGCTGCAAGAGCTCTTCGCGCCCTGGCGCCCACTCGTACTTCAACAACTTCTTGGCCTTCTCTTCGTCAACCTCACCGTCGCCAAAGCTCGGGCACAACGAAGCCACCGGGCAGACTCCACACGCAGGCTTGCGAGCATGACACATGCGTCGCCCATGAAACACCACGTGGTGGGAAAGCATGGTCCACTCTTTGCGCGGGAACAGTGCGGCGACTTCGCGCTCCACGGCCACGGGGTCTTCCGATTCCGTCCAGCCAAAGCGCCGGGCCAAGCGGCCAAAGTGCGTGTCCACCGTGATGCCAGGCGTATCGAAAGCGTTGCCCAGCACTACATTGGCGGTCTTGCGTCCCACGCCCGGAAGCGTCACGAGGTCTTCGAGACGGCCCGGGACTTGCGAATCGAAATCCACATACAGCCGCTGCGCGAGCATGACGATGTTCTCAGCTTTAGTGCGGAAGAACCCGGTGGGCTTGATGATGTCTTGAACGTCTGCCAAGTCAGCTTCGGCGAGCGCTTGCGGCGTGGGATAGCGGCCGAACAGCACTGGCGTCACGTCATTGACCACCACGTCTGTGGTTTGCGCCGAAAGTACGGTGGCAACCAGCAGCTCAAAAGGATTAGCAAAATCCAATTCAGCCACCGCATAGGGGTAGGTCTCCCCCAGAACGCGGTTGATCTTGCGAGCGCGACGCTTGAGGCCTAGCTCGCTTTCACCCTGAAAATTCCGCATGTTATCCGCGTTCAACATCCCTGAGGTCGCGGAGAACGCCAATCTTGCCGTCCGTGTGCTGCACGACGAATTCCTGGCCACGATCTTCAAGGGCCAAAATCCAGCTTCCTGGCTCAAGCGCGAAGAGCTGCTGACCCGTGTTCGGATCAACCGCGTGGCGCTCGCTCGGCACAGCAAACCAGAAGGCGCTGGTCTCGTCGTCGTGGCGATCAGCCGAAGCTACGTGGCCGAACTCTTCAACCTCGTCCTCTTCCTTCATGGACTCTTCGCGTGAAGACTCCTTGCGTGCGGGTTCAGTGCGAGCAGACTCCGTGCGCTCAGACTTCGAAGCTGCAGATTCAATGCTCGCGGACTCGGCGCGCACAGCCTCGGGCGTGACAGGCTCTGGACGAATTGGTTCCGGGCCCGCGGTCTCCACGGGAGCCGAATCCGTCGCATCCGTCTCGCGCGAAACCGCGCTGGTAGCGGCCGCTGCGGCTGGGAGGTGAGCTGCGTCGTCGTACGTGGTAACGGATTCCTGCGGTGCGCTGGACGGCTTCGGGGCGCGGGGGCGCGCTTCAGTGAGTACGACGTCGCTGCTCAAAAGAGCGCGATCGCTCGGGACAAAATCCTTGCGGAAGAGGCCCACGTACCGAGAAAGCGAGGTGCCTAGGATGATGGCTGCCGAGCCGATCAGGCCGAGGGCCGGGGCGATGTTGATGATGTTCGCGAACTCGATAACGTGCGCAAGCGCCGCGGCGATACCGGAGACGGCAGCGAACTGATCCAGCGAGAGCGAGCCAATCGTGAAACGGGACTTGTCGGCGTAACGGCGGATCACAAACAGGATCGCAACCACCAACGGGAACACGCCCTTCACGAGATTCTCGAACAAGTTCGAGGTCAGCGTCCAGTTATTCATCCACAAGCCATCGATGCCGGGGAGGTACAGCCCGGTGGTGCTCGACGCTACGTAGCGAGGAATCAAGGAAGCGATCACGCATAACAGCGCACCGCCCATCACCACGATGTCACGCACCGTCAGCTTTCCCAACGTCCCAGTCAATCGGTCCGAACCAGCGTTCATGCGGAGCTCCCCTGCGTTTTCTTCCGTGGCCTCAAAAAGTCAAGAACGCCCAACTTCGGCGTTACTTTCAGATTACCCCGGCGAAACGCCCGGACAGATGGAGACGTGCCAGATCTCGCACTTGTCCGCTGAGAGCACCGCCTCCGTTCACCGCACATTTTCCGCCGCTCATGCCATTTTTGGGGTCACGCAATATGCGCCAGCTCACACACTATGTAACCTGAATCACAGAATCATTCAGAACGGAAGGGACAGTAGTGTCTGAAAAAGCATCCGCAACACTGGATAACCTCATGACGGAAAACCGCAAGTTTGCGCCGAGCCCAGAATTCGCTGCTCAGGCAGTGGCCAAGGCTGACAAGTATGAGGCGGCAGCCGCGGACCGTTTGGGTTACTGGGCCGACCAGGCTCGTTCCACATTGACGTGGGACAAGGACTTCACCGAGACCTTGGACTTCTCCGACGCCCCGTTCGCCAAGTGGTTTGTGGGCGGCGAACTCAACGCTGCTTACAACGCTCTGGACCGTCACGTGGAGCGCGGCATTGGCGATCGCGTGGCCATTCACTTCGAAGGCGAGCCGGGCGACCAGCAGACCATCACCTACGCAGAGCTCACCGAGCGCGTGAAGCAAGCCGCGAACGCTTTCGAGGGCCTCGGTGTCAAGAAGGGCGACCGCGTGGCCGTCTACTTGCCGATGATTCCTGAAGCGGTTGTGACGATGCTGGCTTGTGCTCGCATCGGCGCCATTCACTCTGTTGTTTTCGGTGGCTTCAGCGCTGAAGCTTTGCGTAGCCGCATCGACGACGCCGAAGCCAAGCTTGTGGTCACCTCAGACGGCACGTGGCGCCGTGGCAAGGCATCCTCATTGAAGGACGCTGTGGATGCTTCGCTGGAGAAACCAGGTCACACGGTGGAGAACGTGGTGGTGGTGCAGCGCACCGGCCAAGATATCGTCTGGAACGAAGGCCTGGACCGCTGGTGGAGCGACGTCGTAGACGTTGCTTCCAAGGAGCACACCGCTGTTCCTCACGATTCCGAGCACCCGCTGTTCATCCTGTACACGTCCGGAACCACCGGAAAGCCTAAGGGCATTCTTCACACCACGGGCGGCTACCTCGTCCAGACTGCGGTCACCCACCGCGATACCTTCGATATCCACCCAGAATCAGACGTGTACTGGTGCACGGCTGACATCGGATGGATCACGGGCCATTCCTACGTCACCTATGCTCCACTGGTCAACGGCTCCACGCAGCTCATGTACGAAGGCACCCCGGACACCCCGGGCCGCGATCGCTGGGCCTCCCTCGTGGAGAAGTACGGCGTGACGGTCATGTACACCGCGCCAACCGCAATCCGCACCATGATGAAGTGGGGCCGCGAGCTCGTTGACGCGCATGACTTGTCCAGCATCCGCGTCCTCGGATCCGTGGGTGAACCGATCAACCCTGAAGCGTGGATGTGGTACCGCGACGTCTTCGGCAGCAACGCTGGCGGTGGTAAGCGCCGCGAGAACCCGGCTCCGATCGTGGACACCTGGTGGCAGACCGAAACCGGCGCTCACATGATCGCCCCACTTCCGGGCGTCACGGAGACGAAGCCGGGCTCCGCTCAGGTTCCCGTCCCGGGCATCACCGTGGACGTCGTTGACGAGACCGGTCAGTCTGTCGGCAACGGTCAGGGCGGCCTCTTGGTCATCCGCGATCCGTGGCCATCCATGGCTCGCACCATCTGGAAGGACCCAGAGCGCTTCAAGGACACTTACTGGTCACGCTTTGATGGCATGTACTTCGCTGGTGACGGTGCCAAGAAGGATGACGACGGCGATATCTGGCTCTTGGGCCGCGTCGATGACGTCATGAACGTCTCCGGACACCGACTTTCCACCACCGAAATTGAATCCGCGTTGGTCTCACACCCAGCTGTGGCCGAAGCCGCCGTCGTCGGCGCTGCCGACGAAACCACCGGCGAGGCCGTCGTGGCGTTCGTGATCCTTCGTGGAGAAGAAGCCGCCAAGGACACGATCGTCGAAGAACTACGCGCCCACGTGGGCAAGGAGATCGGCCCGATCGCCAAGCCTCGCACTATCTTGGTGGTTCCAGAGCTGCCGAAGACGCGCTCCGGAAAGATCGTGCGCCGCTTGCTCAAGGACATCGCTGAAGGCCGCACCGGCGGAGACGCGAGCACGCTCGCCGATCAGTCCGTCATGCAGCAGATCACCGAGGCACTCAAGAAGTAAAAGACCGCGGGGCTGACCTCCCTCGGCCCCGCTCTTTACACAGGTAGGCCGCCAGTTTCATCAAAGACTGGCGGCCTACCTTTTTGTGCGAAAGACCTCTCACGTGTGAAGAGCGCGGGCTCTTCACACGTGGATCTAGTGCGTGGAACTATGGCGTTGATCTAGTGCGTCGAGCAAGCACCCGTGGAGACCGGAGTGGTCAGGCTTTCGGCCTTGGAAATGACTGGTTGCACTTCCTTCATGCCGATCGCGTAGCCAACGGACAGACCATCCTTAGCTCGCGCGAACACCACGCCAATGAGCTCGCCCTGTTGTGTCATGAGCGGGCCACCCGAGTTTCCTTGTTGGACGTTCGCAGCCAACTGGTACACCTGCATGAGAGCAGGGTCTGCGCCGTAGATGTTCTGAACGGACACGTTGCGCATCGACTGCACCGTAGCTGGTTCGGCTCTGAACGGACCGCCTGCCGGGTAACCCATGAACACGGCTTGTTCGTTGGCACTCAGTGGGGAGCCAACAGAGAGCGGAGATTCATTCAGGTTCTCCACGGAGAGCACGGCCAGGTCCTTGGCTGCGTCGAAGTAGACCACTTGAGCGGGCAAAGCCTCGCCAGACAGAGTTTCCACGACGGGCTCGCGGATGCCAGAGACGACGTGTGCGTTGGTGATAACGCGGTTCTTGGCGGCAACAAAGCCGGAACCTGTCTGGTTCACGCCACAGGCGAAAGCGGTTCCCTTGATGCGGACCACGGACTTCGCGGCCTGCGCCAACTGCGCGTTCTCCGGCAGCGAGTCGGCCGTTGGCGCGGTGGTGACTGGCGCAAAGGGCTCGAGGAGCTCTGGAATGGTTCGGCCCATTACCAGCAGTCGAGCGTCTGCCATGGCCCGAGTGACGGGATCCGGTGTGGCAGTGCGAATAGCTGAGATGACCTTGGATCCAGAAATGAGCTGGGAGACAACGCCAATACCCATGCTGGAAACCGAGAACGCGATGGCCGAAATAACCAGTGCGGCAACGGCCGTGTTGGCGATACCGCCGAAGAGTCGGTCAATGCCTTTGAGCGCTGGCAGGTTGAGCCACAAACGAATGCGATTTCCAATAGCCGCGCCAATGGCCTGACCGGCGACAATCAAGATTACCGCGGCGGCAATAACAGCAAAGAGGCGCCAGGTCGGATCGCTCACCCAAGCCGAAACCAAGGGAATGGCGAAGAAGGCCGCAACACCACCGGCGACAAAGCCGGCGATGGATCCCAGCGTCACAAAGAATCCTTTTCGCACACCGGAGATGAAGAAAAGAACCAGCATGAAAAGGACCACGAGGTCTAAGACGTTGAGTTGGGCGATGTTGAAATCTACGATGGCCGGTGCAAAAGGCAAGGGCAAAACTCTCATGTCGCTGGCGGTTTTTCGCCGATGCGTTATACTTGAATATTCAACTTCGTGCAAGAAGTCGGAATAAGTACGGCCACACGGCGATTAGCTAAGTTTAGATGTGTTTACTGTGCCAAAGCTGAGACTGGCGGCGAAGATCACACTCGTTTGAGTCACATAGGCGTATTTTGGATACCGGAACGAGCTTTCTGATCCGAGTTTTTGTAGAGAATCTCGGGCAAGGTCTTCACATTTGCTTGCCGTACGGCAGAATGGCAGAAGCGAAATAAACAGTATTACAGGAGAAGCAATGGACAGTGAAGTGTTGCGTCGGGCCCCTTTGTTCGCAAATCTAGGCGACGACGTCTTTGCGGCAATCACCGAAGAAATGACCGAAGTTGACCTCTCGCGTGGCGCTTCCGTCTTCCGCGAGGGCGATCAGGGCGATCAGATGTACGTGATCGTCTCCGGCAAGATCAAGCTGGGACGCACCTCCCCTGACGGCCGCGAAAACCTTCTTGCAGTGCTCGGCCCAGGCGAACTCTTCGGCGAAATGGCTCTCTTCGATCCAAATCCTCGAAACGCCACGGCAACCGCAATCTCTGAGACGCGCCTTGCTGGCCTGCGCCATGAGAACCTTCGCCGCGTGATCCGCACCAGCCCAGATGTTTCCATGCAGCTCTTGCAGGCGTTGGCTCGCCGCTTGCGCCGCACCAACGAGTCCCTTGCAGACCTCGTCTTCTCTGACGTTCCAGGTCGTGTTGCCAAGGCACTTCTTGACCTTGCAGATCGCTTCGGCCGCCCAGCGACCGATGGCATCTTGGTTGCTCACGAGCTCACGCAGGAAGAACTTGCGCAGCTCGTTGGCGCTTCCCGCGAGACCGTCAACAAGGCTCTTGCAGAATTCGTGCAGCGCGGTTGGTTGCGCCTCGAGGCCCGCGCAGTGGTCATCTTGGACATCCAGCGCTTGCGTCAGCGTTCGCGCTAAAGACTTACCCGTCACCAATTAGTCGAGCGGCCCATGGACTTCAGTCCGTGGGCCGCTCGCTTTTTTTGAAACTGAGTACGACGACGCCAGCGTTGACTAGCGCCCTACCTGATTTACAGGCTGCGTGTAATGGCGCCGCCCTCAGGGGCGTTCGCGGTGGAAATGTCTAGCAAATACTCGCCACCAATATTGACTAGCTCTGGAGCGTACTCCTTGAGGGCGCGAGCACAGCTCAAGTACGCGACGCTCCCCTTGGTGGCCGCAATCTTTTCCAAGATCGCCTCCACGGCAGGCGTGGTGATCTGACTCAACGGCAGACCTCGAGTATCCGTTTCGCCGCTGGCATTTCCCACGCCAAGATCAATAGCGTCAGCAACTTGGTCTCCCAAGGTGCTCGTCGCGCGCTGCGCAATGAGGTCCTTGGCGACCACCCAGCTTCCCCACACGCCTTTGCCTTCGAGCAAGGACGGGGATTGACCGGCTGGAACCACGGCGGCAAAGAACCACGTATCAAAGCGACGGTGCATGAAGCCCGGCGTGACCCATCGTGAAAGCGGACGCAACAAGTCGGTCCGGAGGCCCCATCCACGCCGCGCGAGAATCTCCGCAAAGCTTGCGTCTTGAGTAGCAACAGCCTGACGAGCGTCCATCAGTTCACCGCGTCGAATCTCGGCGGTGGACAACGAGTCAGGTCCGGCTAGAAGAACGCCGGTTTCTTCGAAAAGCTCGCGGATGGCACACGTGACCCACATTTTTGCGAGTCGGTGATCGTCCACACCCAATTTCTTAGCCCACTGCGCAACGGACGGTCCGTGCCAGACGTAAGCTGCGTCGTCGTTCTCTTCTACCGAACCGCCGGGAAACGCAACGTGACCCAAGGGTGATTCAGGACCGCGATACCCCAGCCACGTCTGCACGCCCTCCCGCGAGTCCTTCACGAGCACCACGGACGAGGCCCGGCGGGCAGCTCGCGGCGTGCGGTCAGGAATCGAGAGCCACTGCGCAGCAGCTTCGCGCTGGGTGGGAGAAATGGGGAAAAGCCGACGAACTACACCTGTCTTGGTGTTGTTCGCCGGCGTAATGGCAATGGGTGCCGTCACCGGGTGAGAGACGTCCTCACCCGGCGTGACACTCATCGGGTTACTCGAATTCTGCAATCAATTCCACTTCAACGGGGGCATCCAACGGAAGAACCGCGACGCCAACTGCCGAACGAGCGTGCGTGCCAGCGTCTCCAAAGACCTGGCCCAAGAGCTCCGAAGCGCCATTGACCACGCCCGGCTGTCCCGTGAATTCTGCATCAGAAGCAACGAATCCAACAACCTTCACAATGCGCTTGACCCGATCAAGATCTCCAATAACGCTCTTGACAGCGGCCAAGGCGTTCAGCGCACACGTCGCAGCAAGTTCCTTGCCCTGCTCCGCGGTGACGCCGGCGCCGACCTTGCCCAGGGCAGGAAGCTGACCGTTGACCATCGGCAACTGACCCGAGGTGTAGACGTAGTTTCCGGAGACAACTGCTGGCTGGTAGGCGGCGACGGGGGCTACGACGCCCGGGAGCTCGAGGCCGAGCTCGGCGAGGCGACGCTCTACAGCCGACACAGGTTGTTGTTCCATGTTTCTCCTTAGAGTTTGCTTAGCGTTTGATTAAGCTCCGAGCGCTTCTTGCGCTACTGCTTAGGTCGCTTGAAGTAGGCCACCAAGTTGCTGGAATTCGGGCCAGGGATGACCGTAACGAGTTCCCAGCCTTCGCTGCCGAAGTTGTCCAAAATCTGCTTGGTGTTATGAATTAGCACTGGTGCAGTGAGGTATTCCCATGTCGTCATGAATTCAGGCTAGCCGCTCCGAGTAAACTAGACCGCATGGCGCAGCGTAATTCACACTTCTTTGACACTGCCACGACGCTGGGAAGAATTGTTTCTTTCTTTGGCATCGCTGGCTTGTGCGGTGTTCTCGCGGCCGGTTTGTTGGTTCCTGGCGCTATGGTCGCCGGCAACGCCGCAACAGCTGGCATCGAAGCATTTAGCAATCTGCCCGCGGAACTGGACGAGTCTCCACTCGCCGAGCCTTCCAAGGTGTTGGACAAAGACGGGAATGTACTCGCCACGTTCTACGCGGAGAACCGCGTGCCTGTGACGATCGACAAGATCTCGCAGAACATGAAGGACGCCATCATCTCCATCGAGGATGAGCGCTTCTACGAGCACAACGGCGTGGACCCCCGCGGTATCGGCCGTGCGCTCATCAATAACCTCACTTCGTCGAGCACCCAGGGTGCTTCGACCCTCACGCAGCAGTACGTGAATAACGTCCTCATCAACACTGACGTTGAAAACGGCGTGGATCGTTCCAAGCTCACACTCTCCGGAAACAAGAACATCCAGGACAAGCTGCGCGAAGCAAAGCTCGCGGTAGCCGTTGAGAACAAGTACACAAAGGATGAAATTCTCGATGGCTACTTGAACATCGTGCTCTTCAGCGGCACCACCTACGGCGTAGAGGCTGCGGCTCAGCGCTTCTTCTCCATTCCTGCTTCCAAGCTCAACATCCAGCAGTCCGCCATGCTCGCTGGAATGGTGCAGCGCCCGGTTGCCTTCAACCCTCTCAAGAACCCAGAGCTGACCCTCAAGCGTCGCAACGTGGTTCTGTCAAAGATGTTGGACACGGGCAAGATCACGCAGGCTGAATACAACTCCGCTGTGAAGTCCCCACTGGGACTCAAGGTCAAGGAAATCAAGTCCGGGTGCTTCGCGGCTTCGTACGCGAACAACTTCTGCGACTACATCACCCACTTGATTGAAAACGACTCCGCATTTGGCGCAACCGTTGCTGATCGCACGCGTTTGCTGTTCCGCGGTGGTTTGACCATCAAGACCACGTTGGATTCTCGTCTCCAGAAGGAAGCCGAGAAGGAGACCCGCAAGGCGATCCCGGCTGATGACGAATCGACGCTCGGCACGGCCATCGTTTCCGTGGAGCCAAAGACCGGCAACATCCTTGCGATGGCTCAGAACAAGATCTACTCTCCGCAAGACGGCTCCCAGTACACGGAGTACAACTTCAACACGGATCGCGCCACGGGTGGTTCTGGCGGCTTCCAGGGTGGTTCCACCATGAAGCCGATGACCACGCTGGCTTGGCTCGAGTCCGGCAAGAACATGTGGGACGAGATCGACGCCAGCCGCGATTTCTATCCGAACGATTACCGTTGGACCGCCTCGTGCTTGCCACGTGGTTACACGCACTCCATCAACGCTGAAAAGGGTGGATGGAATGTCAACAACGCGTCCGATGGCTTCAAGCGCAGGATGACGGTTGAGTATGGCCTGTACTGGTCTATCAACACCGCCACGGTGGCTGAGGCCGCCGAGATCGACTTGTGCAAGGTTCAGGACATTGCAGCTCGTTTGAAGCTCATGACTCCTACCTACAAGAACCCAAGCACGGGTCAGGAAATCCAGCGTGCGGCTAACCCGCCGTTCGTGCTGGGTACGGAAAACGTGACCCCACTGGCAACGGCAGCTGCTTTCAGCTCCTTCGCCAACAAGGGCACTCGCTGCGAGCCTCGCGCACTTGAATCCGTAACGGACCGCAAGGGCAACACCTACAAGGTTCCTGATGTTTCGTGCGAGAAGGTTCTCGACGAGAACGTGGTTCGAAACCTGAACGGTACGTTGTCCAAGATCGCAGGTCAGCGCGTTGCTAAGAACACCATGAGCGATACGCCGATCGCAGGTAAGACCGGTACCTCGAATGGTGCGGCTTCCACGTGGTTCTCTGGTTACTCCACGGGCATCGCCACGGTTGCTTGGGTAGGCCGTAACGACTCCAACAAGTCCATTTTCGGCACCAAGATCAACGGCCGTACGTACGAATACGCTGACTCCGCAACGTTTGCTAGCCCACTCTGGCTCGCCTACATGAAGGACGTCGTCAAGTACTACCCAGCCGAGAGCTTCGGCGAACCTGATCGGGCGCCTAGCTCAACGATCACGCCTCTTCCAGGATCGAGCTACACGCCTTCCAACACTGGTCGCGATGAAGGCGGTTCCACCACGGGAGGTCAAACCGATGGAACGTCGAACGATTCCACGACCGGTAACAACGACAACGGAAACGGTAACGGCTAGTCCGTGACCACACCGAGCACTTCTCATCGCCTCGCTAAAGCCCTCGTTCGCACAACGGGGGCTTTAGCCCTATCCGGCACCGCTGGCCTCGCCTATGGGCTGTGGGAAAAGAACCAGTTCAAGGTCCGTCAGGAGACCGTTCCGGTCCTCCCTGCGGGCTACCGCGACCTCACGGTCCTGCACATTTCCGACATTCACTTCATCCCCGGCCAGGCCAAGAAGAAGCGCTGGCTCGCCGAGTTGGCGGACCTCTCCCCTGACGTGGTGATCAATACGGGAGATAACCTCTCCCATCCCGAGGCCGTCCCCGCGCTCCTCGATGCACTCGAGCCGCTTATGCGCTTCCCGGGAGTTTTTGTGCCGGGCTCCAATTGCTACTTCGCGCCGAAGTTGAAGAACCCTCTGCGCTATTTCAAGGGCCCCTCGTCTCTCGACGGCGCTCCCCCAAAGGACCTCGAATTGCCCTGGCGCGATATGCACCGCGGCTTCGAGGACGCGGGTTGGCTCAACGCCACCAACGCCACCTTCACTGCTGAGATCGCCGGGCAGCAGTTTGATTTCTCTGGCGTCGATGATCCTCACTTGGGTTACGAGAAATACGCTGGCTGGCCCGCTGAGGGAAGCCCATTAGAGAACGACGACGCTGCCTCACCTTCCGCGGTCCGCCCGCGGATTGCGTTGGCGCACGCTCCGTATCAACGGGTGCTCAACTATTTCACCGAGTCAGGCGCAGACATGGTCCTCGCCGGGCACACTCATGGTGGACAAGTGTGCGTCCCGGGGTATGGTGCTCTAGTAAGTAATTGTGATCTGCCAACCAGTCAGGCTCGGGGTTTGAGCACGTGGTCGGCAGGCACTGCTGCGACTCGACGCACCATTCCTTTGGAAGTGTCCGCCGGGATTGGCACCTCACGGTTTGCACCCATCCGTGTGGCCTGTCGCCCAGAGGCCGTCTTGTTGAGGTTGACCGCTCGAGCCGCTTAGTTCAATAACGGCCAGCCTCCCGCAGGATCTGGTTGAGAGATAACGCGGAATGTATTCGAGTGAAGACTGAATCTAGAACTGCAGAAACCACCACGCTGTTTGGCACGCTCAAACGCTTGGGCCCCTTCGTTAAGCCTTATTCGTGGCGCCTCTTCGGCGGATTCCTCGCCGCACTTGCCGCGGGCATCGTCGCCCTGGCCATTCCGCAGGTCATGGGTGAGCTCGTCAACAACGTTCTTCATCCAGGCACTCCCACCTCCGCGCTGTTGTGGGTCACTGCCATCGTCGCCGTTCTTGGCGCTCTCGAAGCATTCTTCATTTACCTGCGCCGCGTCTTCGTCATCACCCCCGCTTCCTTGCTCGAAGCTGAGATGCGTATTGGCTTGTTCAAGCACTTGCAGCAACTTCCCGTGAGCTTCCATGACAAGTGGGCGTCCGGCCAGTTGCTCTCCCGCTCCATGGCGGACTTGAGCCATACCCGCCGCTGGTTGGCGTTCGGTGCCATCATGTTCGTGGTCTCGACGGTCACGATCATCGTGGGTCTCGGCGTCATGTTCAGCTCGAGCTGGATCTTGGGCGTGCTGTATTTGCTCGGCGCTATCCCGGTCGTGATTCGCAGCTTCTACTTCCGTAATCGCTTTCGCGTCGTGAGCCGTTTGTCCCAAGACCAAGCTGGCGACCTCGCCACCAACGTCGAAGAGTCCGTTCAAGGCATTCGCGTTCTCAAGGCATTCGGCCGCGGCCAGGAAGCCCTCGACGGTTTCGAAACCCGCGCTCAAACCTTGCGCGAAACCGAGATCTCTAAAGCAAAGACTCTCGGCGCTTTCCTCGCAGTTATCGTGTCAGTGCCGGAAATCGTCCTCGCCTTGGGCCTGATCCTTGGCACGTGGCTAGTTGTCCACCAGCAGCTCACTGTGGGCGGCCTCGTGGCGTTCTTTGCCACCGCCGCGGTGCTGGCTCGACCGGTGGAAAGCGTAGGCATGCTTCTCGGCATGACATTTGCGACCAAGACGGCGCTTGATCGCTACTTCGATGTTCGCGATTCCGTCAACACCATCACGTCCCCCGCGCAACCCAAGCCCTTCCCGGACGTGGACGGTGGGACCCCAGCTGCGGCGTCGTCCTCAAAATCTGCGTCTCTGGAACTGCAGAATGTCAGCTTCGCGTTCGCTGATGCCCCCGACGCTCCGATACTGAAGGACGTAAATCTCGCGGTGCGCCCCGGCGAAACCATGGCGCTCGTGGGCGTGACGGGCTCCGGCAAGTCCGCGCTGTGCGAGCTTGTCCCGCGGCTCTATGACGTCACGGGCGGACGCATTCTGCTCAACGGTGTGGACCTGCGCGAACTGGATTTGGAGACGGTGCGCTCGCGAGTCTCGATCGCGTTTGAAGATTCCATCCTGTTCTCCTCCACAGTGCGGGACAACGTGCTTCTCGGCGCTCCTGAGCGCACCGAAGCCGCTCTGAAGGAAGCCCTTGCGGTTGCCGAAGCAGACTTCGTGAATGAGCTGCCTGAAGGCGTGAACACGATGATTGGAGAACAAGGCCTCTCGCTGTCCGGCGGTCAACGTCAGCGTCTCTCGCTGGCCCGCGCCATCGCCGCGAAGCCCAGCGTGCTGGTGCTCGACGATCCACTGTCCGCACTCGACGTGCGCACCGAGGAAAAGGTCACGGAGAATCTGCGGGTGGCGTTGCAAAGGACGACGACGCTGATCGTTGCGCACCGCCCCTCCACTGTGGTGCTCGCGGATCGCGTGGCCCTGCTGAAGGACGGCACGATCGTGGACGTGGGCACACACGCCGAGATGCTGGCCCGCAATGCGGATTATCGGGATGTCATCTCGAGCTTTGAACAAGCACCAACGGTTGAGGAGGTTCTGTAAATGAGCGACGTACGCGGAGTCGCCAACGAAGACCTCATCCAGCTCGATGCCGCCGAGCGTAAGCGCGTGCGGAGACGGTCGCTGAAATTGCTGGGTTCTCTGGCCGCGCCCACCAAGGCGCTGCTGGTGCTCACCACGGTGCTGATCGTGCTCTCGACGCTCGCCCGCACCTCCTTCCCGCTGCTGATTGCGTGGGCCATCGACTGGGCGCTTCCTGCGGCCCAGCGAAACGACTGGGTCCCGCTCGCCGTGGTGGGTGGGTTGTACTTGCTGGCTGCGCTTGCTTCCGGTCCGTTGCTGGGCTGGTACGAAGTGAACTCGAAGCGCGTCAGCCAAGCTATGCTCCTGGACCTGCGTTTGCGGGTCTTCCGCCATACACAGCGACTGAGCCTCGAGTTCCACGAAAAGTACACCTCCGGCCGCATCATTTCCCGGCAGACCTCCGATGTGGAGACCTTGCGCGAGTTCTTGGACCAAGGTTTGTCCTCTCTGGTCTCCGGCGTGCTGTTTGTGGTGTTCACCGGCGCTTCCATCCTGATCCTGGATCCGTTGAGCTTCCTCGTGGTGGTGGTCGCTAGCATCCCGATCGCCATTATTTTCCGGTGGTACCAAAAGCGCTCCGAAGTGCTTTACCGGGAATCCCGTGTGGTGTCGGCCCGACTGATCTCGACCTTCATGGAAACCATGACCGGCATCCGTGCCGTCAAAGCATTCCGCCGCGAGGCTGAGAACGACGTGACCTATCACGACGTCGCGATGGACTACCGCGAGAACTCCATCAAGTCCATCAATCTCTTTGGCATCTTGCAGCCCACTCTTGTGCTGATTGGCAACCTGACCGTCGCCGCTGTGCTCCTCGTCGGCGGCATGCGAGTTATTGAAGGCACGCTCATGGTGGGAACGCTGGTGGCGCTCTTGCTCGCGTCAAAGCGTGTGTTCTCCCCCGTCGACGAAATCGCCAACTTCTACAGCTCACTCCAGTCCGCTACGGCAGCACTGGAAAAGGTCTCCGGCCTCCTCGAGGAAGAGCCCACGATCGTGGAGGATCCGCACCCAATCCAGTTGAAGGACGCGAAGGGACGGATTGAGTTCAAGAACGTCGAATTCGGTTACGGCAACGGCCCCACCGTCATGGACCACTTCGACCTCACCATTCCGGCCGGGCAGACCGTCGCCGTGGTGGGTCAAACCGGGGCTGGCAAGTCCACGCTCGCCAAGATCGTGGCGCGCTTCTACGACGTGCGCGACGGCGAAGTGCTCATCGACGGCGTGCCGCTGCGGAAGCTCACCGCAAAGGATCTGAGCCGCGCGATTGTCATGGTGACTCAAGAGGCCTTCCTCTTCAGCGGCACGGTGGCGGACAACATTGCGTTGGGAAAGCCCACGGCGTCGCGTGACGAGATCATCTTGGCTGCCCGCGCAGTCGGTGCACACGAGTTCATCGAGAAGCTTCCCGAAGGCTATGACACGGACGTCCACAAGCGTGGCGGCCGCGTCTCCGCGGGACAGCGCCAGCTCATTTCGTTTGCCCGCGCGTTCCTCGCCGACCCCGCGATTCTCATCCTGGATGAGGCGACTTCTTCGCTGGATCTACCGAGCGAACGCCTAGTTCAGAACGGCCTGCAGCAGCTGCTGGGCAACCGGACTGCGATCATCATCGCGCACCGCCTCTCCACCGTGGAGATCGCGGACCGTGTGTTGGTGGTTCACGGCGGAGAGATCGTCGAGGACGGTTCCCCTGCCGATCTCATCGCTGGCGGTGGCCGCTACGCGACGCTCAATCAGGCATGGCAAGACAGCTTGGGACACGGAGCTTCGTAGCTGCCGACACCCACGGCTGTCCGCCGACGGCAGTGCTAAACGACAGAAGGCCCAGCTCCACGACTCGCGTGGATGTTGGGCCTTCATTCGTTGAACATGTGTATTTCTAACGCGGCACTTTTGGTTGAGCGATGAGCTCAGAAGAGTTATGCGGAGAACGTGAGTCCGGTCAGACGCTCGTAGGCGTCGACGTAACGCGCACGGGTCTTCTCGATAATCTCCTCGGGAAGCACGGGTGGCTTCTCGCCCGAGTTCTTGTCCCAGCCGGAGGCTGGCGACGTGAGCCAGTCGCGTACGAATTGCTTGTCGAAGGAGTCCTGAGACTTTCCGGGAGCATAGGTTGCCCCGTCCCAGAAGCGCGAGGAGTCGGGCGTCAGCACTTCGTCGCCCAGCGTAATGCGGCCGGTTTCGCGGTCCCGACCAAACTCAACCTTGGTGTCAGCCAAGATGATGCCGCGGTCGCGAGCGATGCGCTCTGCCGTGCTGTAGACCTTGAGTGTGAGTTCGCGCAGCTCTTCGGCCACGATTTCGCCCACCCGGTCAATGGTCTGTTCGAAGGTGATGTTTTCGTCGTGCTCGCCAACCTCGGCCTTCGCCGACGGAGTGAAGATGGCCGGCTCCAAGCGAGATCCGTCTTCGAGACCTTCGGGAAGCGGCAAGCCGGTCACAGTTCCGGACTGGCGGTATTCGGCAAGGCCAGAGCCGGTAAGGTATCCGCGCGCGATGCATTCGATCGTGAACATTTCCAGGTTGGAGCACACCATGGCTCGCCCGGCGACCTCAGAAGGAACATCCGTGGAAACCACGTGGTTTGGCACGCCCGAGAGCTGCTCGAACCACCAGAGGCTCAGCTGCGTGAGGATCTTGCCCTTGTCCGGAATGACGGAATCCAGCACAAAGTCGTAGGCCGAGATCTTGTCACTTGCAACCACCAAGACGCGGTTGGCCTCTTCCACGGTGGTTCCCGCCGGGACATAGAGGTCGCGGATCTTGCCCGAGTAAATGTGGTCCCAGCCCTCGAGGGCTAGGACGCCGTTAGCGGTGTTGCTCATGCGTTGTGCGCTCCCCGTGCCACGGTGATCTCACCGTTGATCGCTTTTTGTGCAATGTCCGTGCGGTAGTGTCCGCCGTCGAGGCTGATCTTGGCGATGCCCTCGTAGGCGGCGTCGCGCGCTGCTTCCAATGATTCGCCAAGTGCCACAACGCTCAGTACGCGTCCGCCAGCGCTGACCACGTCGCCCGCGTCATTGAGCGCCGTGCCTGCGTGCAGGACGGACGCTCCGTTTTCCTCGGCCTCGCGCAGTCCCGTGAGAGTTCCGCCGGTCGTCGGCGCGTCCGGATATCCCGGGGATGACAGTACGACGCCGACCGCCGACTTCGAATCCCAGCGGAGCGCTTCGATCTGGTCCAGTTCGCCGCGAGCTGCCGCAAGCAACAAACCGCCAAGCGGGGTTTGGAGGCGAGCCAAGACGGCCTGCGTCTCAGGGTCGCCGAAGCGAGCGTTGAATTCGATGACGCGAATGCCGCGAGAGGTCAGCGCGAGTCCGCAGTACAAGACGCCCACGAACGGGGTGCCGCGGTCAGACATCGTGCGAATCACGGGCAGTGCCACGCGGTCGATGACCTCGTCCACGAAACCTGCTGGCAACCATGGCAATGGCGTGTAGGCGCCCATGCCGCCGGTGTTTGCGCCTTCGTCGTTATCGAAGATGCGCTTGAAATCTTGGGCTGGCTCGAGCGGCACCGCGTGGTGTCCATCGCTGAGCACAAAGAGGGAAACTTCCGGTCCGTCAAGGTATTCCTCAATGACCACGGTGCCGCCGGCAGCAAAGCATGCCTTGGCGTGCTCGAGCGCTTCGTATCGATCAGAGGTAACGACGACGCCCTTGCCTGCAGCGAGTCCGTCATCCTTGACCACGTACGGTGCACCGAAAACGTCGAGCGCCTCGGCGGCTTCTGCTTCGTTCTCAGCGACGCGGGCCATAGCGGTAGGCACTTCGGCCTGAGCCATGATCTGCTTGGCGAAGGCCTTGGAGGCTTCGAGCTGCGCAGCCGCTTTGGACGGGCCGAAGACTGGAATGGCTGCTTCGACGAGAGCATCCGCGACACCAGCGGCCAACGGCGCTTCCGGTCCGACGACCACCAAGTCAACGCTCAGCTGCTGGGCAAGAGCCACGACAGCGGCAGAATCGCTCGCGTTGATCGCGTGGACGGTTACCTCTTGGGCAATGCCGGCGTTTCCTGGCGCACAGTGCACCTCAGTAACCGCGGAATCCCGCAAGAGAGCTTTGACGATTGCATGTTCACGACCACCGGGGCCCAACACAAGTACTTTCACGCCCATAACCCTACCGTTAGCCCCGTAGACTCCTATATATGTCTTACCCCCTGACTTTGTCGCGCTCCGAAGAATTGGCCGTCGTTGAACGTAACGGATGGGTGGAATCTCGACATGCGGGAGCCGCCGTGGTCGTTGGTCGCGACGGAAATATCATTGCTGAGCTGGGCGATTCCCGGGCGTCGATCTTCCCTCGCTCCACGCTCAAGCCTTTCCAGACGCTTGCGTCGATGCGCGCAGGCGTGCCCTTGCGCGGCGCTCACGTTGCGCTCGCTTCCGCCTCTCATGTGGGATCCTTCGAGCACCAGCGCGCAGCACTCGAAATGTTGCACCTCGCAAACCTTGATGAGTCAGCACTTCAGTGCCCTACCGCGTGGCCAAAGCACGCCGAGACCCGCCTCGAAATAAGCCGCACCACGGGCGAGCCAAACCGCTTGGCCTTCAACTGCTCGGGAAAGCACGCAGCGTTCCTCATGGCCTGCGTGGAGAACGGCTGGCCGATCGAAAACTACTTGGACCCTAAGCACCCGTTGCAGCAGGCAGTCCTCGAGACCGTCGAAGAATTCACGGAGTCCCCGCTCGCCAACATTGCCGTTGACGGCTGTGGCGCTCCCGTTCCCGCCATCGAGCTCGTTGGCTTGGCGCGCGCCACGAGCAAGCTTGCGGCCGCTCCTGGCGACAAGTCCTCCGATGCCCGCGCTGCCACCATCGCCACCGCGATGCTGGACTACCCCTGGGCCGTCCAAGGTCACGGCGAAGAAAACACCGTGGTCATGGAAGAGCTCGAGGTCATCTCCAAGCTCGGCGCGGAAGGCGTCCTCATCCTCGGCGCCCCAGACGGCACCGCGTGCGCCATCAAGATGCTGGACGGCAACGGCCGCGCCGCAACGCTCGTAGGCCTCACGCTCTTAGCCAACGCCGGCGCCATCTCCGTCGAGAAGGTGCAAGAAGTCCTACCGAAGGTGGTTCCACCCGTGCTTGGCGGCGGCCAGCCGCACGGCAAGATCCGCTTGGCTCGCCCCGTGATGGACCTGTTGGAAGACTAGATTCCATGGCAGTACGACGACGCATCTCACCCGAGGATGGTCAGTTTGCGGTCAGCCAGTGGTTGCGCGCGCAGGAAGCCGAAGAGACGCTTCCTCGTCCGCGGCTAGCGATGGCGGTGCGCTACCTTCTCGAAGAGCTAGCCGAGCAAGCACCCGGAAATTCTGTCGAAGTCCGGGTGCCCCCGTTTGGCGTGACGCAATGTATTGACGGACCGCGGCATACGCGCGGAACGCCACCGAACGTCGTCGAAATGGACGCCGCCACGTGGCTGGAACTGGCTACGGGGCAGCAGACGTGGGACGGCGCCGTCGTACTGGGAAAAGTGAACGCTTCCGGTCTGCGCGCGGATCTTTCCGCATATTTGCCGCTCTAACGCGTGCCGCTCGCCCCAAGGATGCCGCGAAGCTCACGTTTCTGGTCCGTCATGAGGGCCTTTGGGCCGGCGCGATGCGGGTACCCTTAAGGCATGTCCTCTCCGGAAAAAATCGATGTTGATGTTCGCTTGTCCCCTAAGTTCTGGCCGTTTTTTGTTGGCGGAGCGCTCGTGGGAGTACTCGCCGCACTCATCGTGACCATGGGCTTTCAAAGCTCGACGGACGAATTTTCGGATCAGTCAGTCTTTGGCTATTTCGCGATCCTGCTAGGAATCGTCGGCGCGGGCCTCGGCTCCGTGGCGTACCTCGTTTTGGACCGCGTGCTGGCTCGAAAGAGTACGCGATTGACGGCCGTCGAAGTCGACGAGCAGTAATCGCGAAAAACCTTCAGGGTTCAGCTTTTCCCACCAACTTAACGCGCGGGGCTCAGACCTGCGAAGAATGAGAGAATAGTCCCCATGGCACGCGGTGATGGCTTACTTTCGCATGATTTACTTCCCGGTGAAAAGGGACCACAGGACGAATGTGGTGTCTTTGGCGTTTGGGCGCCCGGCGAGGAAGTTTCCAAACTCGCCTACTACGGCCTCTACGCTTTGCAGCACCGCGGCCAAGAGTCCGCTGGTATTGCCACCTCAGATGGCCAGCGCATCAATGTGTACAAGGACATGGGCTTGGTCTCTCAGGTCTTTGACGAGAACACGCTGAACGCTCTCACCGGCCACATTGCTGTTGGCCACTGCCGTTATTCCACCACCGGAGCAAGCCACTGGGCCAACGCGCAGCCAACTCTTGGCGCAACCGCCGATGGCACCGTAGCCCTCGCGCACAACGGTAACCTCATCAACTCCGCCGAACTCATGGACATGGTGTTCTCTGAGCAGGGTGGCAGCCCACGCGGCGAGATCGCTCAAGGCAACACCACGGACACCGCTTTGGTGACCACGTTGCTCAAGGGTGATCCATCCAAGTCCCTCGAAGAGACCGCACTCGAGCTGCTGCCGAAACTGCGCGGCGCTTTCTGCTTTGTCTTCATGAACGAGACCACCTTGTACGCGGCCCGCGACACCTACGGCGTGCGTCCTTTGGTGCTGGGCCGTTTGGACAACGGTTGGGTTGTTGCCTCAGAACAGGCCGGCCTTGCCACAGTTGGCGCAAGCTTCATTCGTGAAATAGAGCCCGGCGAAATGATCGCGATCGACGAGAACGGTGTGCGCTCTACGCGCTTCGGCGAGGCAACCCCCGCCGGCTGCGTGTTTGAGTACGTGTACCTGGCTCGCCCGGACGCCGTCATCAACGCCCGCTCCGTGTACGAGTCCCGCGTAGAGATGGGCCGTCAGTTGGCCCGCGAAAGCGAAGTTTCCGCGGACATCGTTATTCCAGTTCCTGAATCCGGCACCCCGGCCGCCATTGGTTACGCCGAAGAATCCGGCATCCCGTTTGCGCACGGCTTCGTGAAGAACGCCTACGTGGGCCGCACCTTCATCCAGCCGTCTCAGACGCTTCGCCAGCTTGGCATCCGACTCAAGCTCAACGCTCTTGAGCCCGTGATCAAGGGCAAGCGCGTGGTGGTTGTGGATGACTCGATTGTTCGCGGCAACACCCAGCGCGCCATCGTGCGCATGCTGCGGGAAGTTGGCGCGGCCGAGGTTCACGTCAAGATTTCCTCCCCGCCGGTCAAGTGGCCGTGCTTCTACGGCATTGACTTCGCGTCCCGCGCGGAGCTCATCGCCAACGGCGCCACGATCGCTGAAATCACCACCTCGATTGGCGCGGATTCCCTCGCGTACATCTCCGAGGAGGGCATGATTGATGCCACGCAGCAGCCGCGTGAGCGCTTGTGCACCGCGTGCTTCACGGGTAACTACCCCATCAACCTGCCCAACAAGGACAGCCTCGGCAAGGACTTCTTGGAGCGTTCCGTAGCCAAGTCCGCACCTGCTGCGCCAGCAACTCAGGCCGCACCAACTGCGACGCTTGAAGACATGCCCGCATCTGCCGTAGATGTTGACGCTTACGAAGGCGGTTGCGATCCCGGCCCAGACGCCGAGTTCGAAGCCGACCTCACGCCGCAAGATCGCGAGCCGATCAAAGCAACCACCCCCGCTCCGGAAGGATCACAAGCATGACGTCAGACGTCCCACAGGGCATCACCTACGCCTCCGCCGGAGTTGATGTGGAGGCCGGCGACCGCGCCGTTGAACTCATGAAGGAAGCCATCAAGGGCACGCACAACTCCTCCGTTCTGGGCGGCGTTGGCGGTTTCGCTGGTCTCTACGATGCGTCTGCACTTCTGAAGTACAAGCGCCCACTCTTGGCCACGTCCACGGATGGCGTCGGCACGAAAGTCGCAATCGCTCAGGCGCTCGATAAGCACGACACGATCGGCTACGACCTCGTGGGCATGGTTGTTGATGACATTGTGGTGGTCGGCGCTGAGCCGCTCTTCATGACGGACTACATCGCGTGCGGCAAGGTGGTGCCTGAGCGAATCGCGGCGATCGTGAGCGGCATTGCCGCGGCTTGCCAAGAAGCGGGCACCGCGCTCGTTGGTGGCGAGACCGCGGAGCACCCCGGCTTGCTGGGCGAGCATGAGTACGACGTCGCTGGTGCGGCTACCGGCCTCGTTGAAGCTTCGCAGGTCTTGGGCCCGGAGCGCGTGCGTCCCGGCGACGTCGTCATCGCGATGGCGTCTAGCGGTCTGCACTCCAATGGATATTCTTTGGTTCGTCGCGTCATCAACCACGCAGGTTGGGCACTCGAGCGCGAAGTCAGCGAACTCGGCCGCACCTTGGGCGAAGAACTGTTGGAGCCTACGAAGGTTTACGCGGGCGATTGCTTGGACCTGATCCGCTACCTCAATGGCGCTCAGCCGTCCTCGGACCCAGCCTTGGCTCCGATGCACGGCCTCAGCCACATCACCGGTGGTGGACTTGCTGCGAACTTGGCTCGCGTTCTTCCTACCGGCCTGGTGGCTACCGTGGATCGCTCCACGTGGTCGCTTCCACCGGTCTTCTCGTTGGTGTCCCAGCTGGGTGGCGTGCCGCTGCACGACCTCGAGCGCACGCTGAACCTCGGTGTGGGCATGGTTGCCATTGTTGATCCAGTGGCTGCTGACACGACCATCGCTCGCCTCGCGAGTCGCGGCGTGAACGCTTGGGTCATGGGTAGCGTCGAGACCTTGGACGCCACCAAGGCTGCGAACTTCGAGCACATGAACCCACTCGATGTGGTTCAGGGTGCCAAGGGCGTCGACGGCGGAACCGTGGTCATGCAAAGCGCCTACGCGCTGGCCTAACCGGCCGGCAGTTACTGCCAATAGGTCAAAAATACTTAGCGTCCCGCGATACCAAGTGCATCAAGCACTTGCGTCATCGCGGGACGTATTTGTGTCCGCCACAAGTACGTGGCTTTCTGGTCCCCTCGGCCTGGACCGCCGTTGATGATGCCAATTTCTTCATTGGCTTTCTCAGCATCCAAAACGAACTTGTAGCCGCTCATAACGGCGAGGGATGAGCCAATAACCAGCAAGGACGAGCTCTGGTCCACGAGTTCTTTGACCTGCTGCTTGCGATCTCTCGGTACTGATTCACCGAAGTACACCACGTTGGGCTTGAGCTCCTCAGAGCCACAGACCAAGCAGGTGATCATGTGGAATGCAGCTACGTGCTCGTCAGAGAGTGCTACGTCGCCGTCTGGGTTCACGGCGGATGGATCTAGATCAATGCGCTCTACGTAGCCAGGGTTGGCGCTTGCGAGCCGCTCATCGAAGTTTCTGCGATCCTCCACGGCACCACAATTGAGGCATTGGACCATGGAGAGGTCGCCATGAAGCGGAATGACGTTCGTGGATCCGGCATCGTGATGCAGTCCGTCCACGTTCTGAGTGACCACGCCACTGACGAAACCATGGGATTCAAGCGCAGCAATAGCGCGGTGCACGAAGTTTGGTTGAGCTTTGGCAACATGGCGCCAGCCCACGAAGGATCGGGCCCAATATCGGTGCCGCGCCGCCGGATCATGCATGAACTCTTGATAAGTCATGGGTCGGTGACGCTTGAGAGAACCGTTGGGTCCGCGATAGTCAGGGATTCCGGAGTCGGTGGAAACACCTGCGCCGGTAAGGACCAAGACACGCCGACGCTCGAGCATGCTCACAATACCCTCTAAAGCCCATGACGGATCATGGGCAGTTGCGGTTTCGTGAACAACTCGAGCGATCGAGCGTAGGGCAGCCTGATGGCCTGAATCCAAAAATGGATCGCCTTGGTTTTTACGATCGGGCATCAGCCGATACGACGGGTGTCGTCCTCGTCGTCGTAATCGGCATATTTGTCCTCGTATGACGAGTAATCAGTCTCGTCATAGTCGTCATGTACGACTGGAGATGCGCTTCGGGTGCTCGAGGTGCGAGCTCCCCCAAGTTCGCGCTCCAGGGCAGACAGGTCAGTGGCCGGGGAGTAATACTTCATGTCCCGGGCTTGACGAGTAGCTTTTGCCTTCTGACGGCCGCGCCCCATGGCGTGACCCCCTTTTTTCCTCGATCCGGAGGTGGTCCCCCAATTAACTGGGAGAGGCCCCGGAAGACCGTATCAATTCTTTCGTAGGTAAAGGTTAACACGTTTGACCCCTAATTGCCGCTTTTGACGCGTCAAGACATGCCTTGCAGAGGTGCACTCCTACAAGGCATGACATTGTCTCGAGAGCAGGGTCACGTAAAGTTGGATTGAAACTATTTCAACCGATTTCGGACCTAATGTGAAGAACGATTCTCCAGACGCACCAGAACCGACAGAAAACCGCTACAACGCGCTCAATAACCAGCTCTTCGAGATGGCCAATGAACCGCACGAGGACAGCGACGACTCTCAGGACGAGCCTCCACAGGGAGGTTGGTCACGAAAGCGCATTCTTGCGCTCATTGCGGCTGTCGTGGCGATTGCGCTCTTGGCGATCGGTATCTTCAACGCCATCAATCGCTCCTCAGCAACGCCGGAGGACGAGCCCACGGTGTCACGGAATGCCAACCCTGGAATCGATGGCATCATCGCCAAGGACGTTCCCGTCACTCAGCTTCAGGTGGGTGACTGCATCCGCAGCTTCGCTGGTCCACTCGAAAGAGCCACTGTGGTTACCTGCACCACCGATCACAACGCCCAGCTGATCGGCAACCCACAGCTCAAGAATCAGAACCCCGGCTACCCGGGCAACGAGGCTGTCAGCGCCGACGGACTCGAAGCATGCAAGGCCATCACCCTCAACGTCGCTTCACTGGGTGGCGTCAACTGGCGCTACGAATACAGCCGCCCATCCAAAGAGACCTGGGCAACCGGCGACCGTGAGATCGGCTGTTTCCTGACGTCTGAGGGAACCACCACGAAAACCTCTCTCTTGCCCGCCGCGTCAGCCGCGCCGACCAGCAAGAGTGGAGCTGCGTCGTCGTCCTCCCCGGCAAGCAAACCGGCCGCAACGCCTAGCCCAAGCCCAAGTTCCAGCAGCAAGGGCTAACCGCACGATTAAACGCAAGTGCCGCCATCCTCGATAGGACGGCGGCACTTTGTGTATCCGGGCTTAGTGGTGAGCGGTCACCGTCAGCCCGTCGCCGCTTTCGTTGACGCCGACAAGCACCTTGTCGCCATCGCGGATCTCGCCGGAAAGCAGGGCCTTGGCCATGCGGTCGCCGATTTCGCGCTGCACCAAGCGGCGCAACGGACGAGCGCCATAAGCGGGATCGTAACCGGTGAAGGCTAGCCAATCCGAAGCCGCAGGCGTCACCTCGAGGGTGAGTCGGCGACTTGCCAAGCGCTCGCCCAGCAGGCTGACCTGCAGGGAAACGATGTGGCTGAGGTCCTCGAGGGACAGTGGATCAAACATGATCACGTCATCGAGTCGGTTCAAGAATTCCGGCTTGAAGGACGCGTTGACCACGTTCATGACCGCGCTCCTCTTGGCCGCGGCATCGATGGTCTGGTCCACCAAGAACTGGCTACCCAAGTTCGAGGTCAGCACCAGGATCACGTTGCGGAAGTCCACCGTGCGACCCTGGCCATCGGTCAGACGGCCGTCATCGAGAACCTGCAAGAGGATGTCGAAGACCTCAGGGTGAGCCTTCTCGACCTCATCCAGGAGCACCACGGAATACGGACGACGGCGCACGGCCTCGGTCAGCTGACCGCCCTCGTCATAGCCGACGTAGCCCGGAGGTGCGCCGACGAGACGAGACACGCTGTGCTTCTCACTGTATTCAGACATGTCGATGCGTACCATCGCTTTGTCATCGTCAAACAAGAAGTCCGCGAGCGCTTTCGCGAGCTCCGTCTTACCAACGCCCGTGGGGCCAAGGAAGAGGAAGGAGCCGGTAGGACGGTTGGGGTCGCTGATGCCAGCACGGGCACGGCGAACCGCATCCGAAACCGCCTGAACAGCGTGCTTCTGGCCAATCAGGCGTTCGCCCAAGTGGTCTTCCATCGTCAGCAACTTTTCCGATTCGCCCATGAGCATGCGGCCAGCCGGAATGCCCGTCCAAGACTGAATCACTTCAGCGATGTCATCTGCAGTGACTTCTTCGGACACCATGAGTTCTGTTGGCATGTCATCGGCTTCGGCAGCCTGTGCTTCCGCGAGCTGCTTTTCCAACGTTGGAATCTCGCCGTACAGCAAGCGCGAAGCCTTCTCGAGTTCGCCGTCGCGTTGGTACTTCTCCGCTTGCGAGCGAAGATCATCCAACTGCACCTTGAGATCGCCCACCATGTTCAGGCCGGCCTTCTCGGCTTCCCAACGTGCATTGAGCGAGTCCAACTCTTCCTTCTTGTTGGCCATTTCCTCGCGCAGCGCCGCAAGCCGTTCCACCGACGATGGATCGGTTTCGCCTTCGAGAGCGAGCTCTTCCATGGTCAAACGGTCAACGGCACGGCGCAGCTGGTCAATTTCCTCAGGCGCTGAATCGATCTCCATACGCAGTCGGGAAGCTGCCTCGTCCACGAGGTCAATGGCCTTATCCGGCAACTGACGTCCGGAGATGTAGCGGTCAGACAACGCAGCAGCGGCCACAATCGCAGAGTCGGCAATGGAGACCTTGTGGTGCGCTTCGTAGCGTTCCTTGAGGCCACGGAGGATCGCGATGGTGTCATCCACGCTCGGCTCCCCCACGTACACCTGCTGGAAACGACGCTCGAGCGCCGGGTCCTTCTCGATGTTCTCGCGGTACTCGTCCAACGTGGTGGCGCCGATCAAACGGAGCTCACCACGAGCCAGCATCGGCTTGAGCATGTTGCCGGCGTCCATGGCACCTTCAGAAGCGCCAGCGCCCACCACGGTGTGAATCTCGTCGATGAACGTGACAATCTGTCCGTCAGAGGACTTGATCTCTTCGAGAACAGCCTTGAGGCGTTCCTCGAATTCGCCGCGGTACTTGGCGCCAGCGATCATCGATCCCAGATCGAGACTGATCAACGTCTTGCCACGCAACGATTCCGGAACGTCACCCGCAACCATGCGCTGGGCGAGGCCCTCAACCACAGCCGTCTTACCAACACCGGGCTCACCGATGAGTACCGGGTTGTTCTTGGTACGGCGGGACAGCACCTGTACCACGCGGCGGATTTCCTGGTCACGGCCAATGACCGGGTCCAGCTTTCCGCTCCGCGCAATGGCGGTGAGGTCCGTGCCGAACTTCTCGAGAGCTTGGAAGGTGTTCTCCGGGTCCGGATTATCCACCTTGCGGTCGCCACGGATTCCGGGGAGTGCAGCGTTCAGCGCATCAGTGGTGGCTCCGGCTTCACGCAGAGCATCGCCGGCCTTGCCGTTGTCAGCGGAGAGGCCGAGCAGCAAGTGCTCGGTGGAAACATAAGTATCGCCGTAGCGCTCGGCCGCCTGTTGCGAAGCCTGAATAACCTGCAGGAGTCCGCGCGAGAACTGCGCTTGAGCCACCGAGGTGCCAGACGATGTTGGCAATGACTTGATGGCAGCGCTGGCCTGACGCGAGACCGAATCAGGATCAATCCCTGCGGCCTTGAGCAGTGCCACGGCTACGGATTCGCGCTGATCCATGAGCGCTTTGAGCAAGTGCGCGGGTTCTACTTGCGGGTTTCCTGCGGTGGAGGCATTCATCCCCGCCGCGGAAAGAGCCTCCTGGCTCTTGGTGGTGAATTTAGTGTCCACTATTTTGCTTGTCCTTTCAGGGTGCGTGGCGCCATAAACTACGACGACGCCGCTCAGCAATTTTCTAAACTTGAGTCTACTTCACTCAACTCTTGGAAGATAGTGATTGTTCCCGAAAACACCCATCAATTTTTGGTAAGAAGAAGACGCTCCACAGCGCTTTCTGTAGAGCGTCTTCTTCTCGGACATCACAGCGCGCGATTCTTCAGATCACGCGGCTTTTTACAACACGCTGCCAGACTAGGCGTCTTGACGACGGTGAGCGTGTTGGTGGGGATGCCGCCGACATTCGGAGGGGAAGGATTGTTAGTCCATGTCGCAACAACCAACAAGTGTGAGTTGATGCCATTGGTGATGAAGAGTTTGATTCCATTGAGAACCCAGTCTTCATGGTCCTAGGTGGCGGTCGTCTTGATGCCTCGCAAGTCGGATCCCCCGACGGTTTCGGTCAATGCGATCTGGGGTATTGAACGTGGTCTTGATTGGTCGCGGACTTCCGACTGAATCCGCACCGGTCTAATGGAGTGAATCGATATGTCTTGAGCTATCGCTCGCTAGGCGATGAATGAGATGAGCGTCACTTGGGAAATCTACTCAAGGAATTAAGAGATTTGGCAAAACAAAAATGGGGTTGGCCGCCGCCCAAAAGCGATTGCCAACCCCACTCAAAGAGCGAGAATTGCTGGTAAATTAGCCCTGCTTTACGGCAGAAAGTTCAAACTCAAGCGAGATGCGCTCGGAAACCAAAACGCCACCCTGGTCGAGAGGAACATTCCACTCGAGGCCGTAATCGCGGCGGTCAATGCGGCGGGAGCCTTCGAAGCCAGCGCGCATGTCGCCATTCTGGTCCTTCTGGATGCCCGTGAGCTCGAGAGGAACAGTGATGGGCTTCGTGACGCCACGGATGGTCAAGTCACCGGAAATGATGAACGAGTTTTCATCCACCTGGTCAACGTTGTTGCCAACGAAGGTGATGTACGGGTGCGTTGGCGCGTCAAAGAAGTCATTGGTGCGCAAGTGGTTGTCACGATCGGCGTTGCGGGTATCGATGCTCTCAACGCGGACCTTGAGTTCGACCTTCGTCTTCGAAATATCGTTTGCATCGAAATCAAACTGGCCTTGCACGTCATTGAACGCACCGCGAACCTTGGTCACCATTGCGTGGCGGGCTTGGAAGCCAACGCGCGAGTGGGTTGGGTCTAAATTCCAAATGCCACTGAGGCTTGAATCAAGCTCCGTCATGTCACTTGCCTTTCTGTGGTTGCGGGCGGTGCTCCAGCCTGTTTGCTAGTTGATGCTCGCGACTAATTTACGGCTTCCCCAAGAATAGCCGCATTTGTTTGTTCAAAGATAACAACTTCTAAGAATTTGAATTACTTCCTGTTGCGGCAGCTTCAATGACGGCAATATCCAGTTTGCGCATCTTCATAAATGCATCCACTACCCGTTGCTGGGTTTCCGCATCCGAAGTTGTCATCAATTCTTCGAGGCGTTCTGGGACGATCTGCCATGAGAATCCGTATTTATCCGTGAGCCAGCCACACATGGATTCCTCGCCACCATCAGCCGTAAGGGCGTCCCAATAATGGTCAACTTCTGCTTGATCCTTACAACTGACCACAAAAGAGGTCGCCGGAGTCGGCTTGTAGTGTGGTCCGCCGTTGAGGGCTTGGAAGGCTTGACCATTGATCGTGAAGTTAATGACCAGGGGTTCTTCCTGCTCACTTTGACCAGCCACGCCAGCCTGTTCTGCCGCAACGGCTGCGGCTGCGCCCGAGGTGGAATTCGCGAAGAGTCCGGTATAGAACCGGACGGCTTCCGAAGCGGTCCCGTCAAACCACAAGCACGTCACCAACGGTTTCATGACAACTCCAATCAGAGTGTGCGATCAGCGTCCAACGCCGTAAGAGCTTCCAGCTCCGTACGGAGCAGGGCTTCGCGGCTGATACTGCGGGAAGATTGCGTTGCTCGGGACAATGACCTTGCCCAATGGAACCAAGGACACCGGGATAAGTTTCAAATTGGCGATACCCAACGGAATGCCAATGATGCTGACAAACATTGGAATGGCGGTTACCACGTGGCCAATGGCGATCCACAGTCCAGCAACCAGAATCCAGATGACGTTTCCAATAGTGGAGAACACGCCAGGGGTAGGTCCGCGGTCAACGATGGTGCGGCCAAAAGGCCACAGCGCGTAGGCGGCGATTCGGAAAGAAGCGATACCGAAAGGAATCGTCACAATCAAAAGGCAGCACACGATGCCTGCCAAGAAGTAGCCGAGCGCCAGCCACAAACCACCAAAGACCAGCCAAATGACGTTCAGAACCGTGCTTAATAGACTGTTTTGCATATCTCCATCTAATCGCATGCGCCGCCCAAGAGATACCCCAAAGCACCCCGAAAATGACCCTGACTTTTGCGCCTCCAACGAACAACAGAGAACAACGGTTAGATAACAATTCCTTGAATAACCCCACTTTTGTCCATAGGTATGAGGTTGTCGGAACAAACTAATAGGTATGCTTCACCCCGCTAGCCGCCTTAGTCGAGCCCGAAAACTCACTACACGAGCAGCCCTTTTAACCAGCTGCGGAGTAGCTATCAGCGCCTTTCTCTTGACCGGGTGCACACCGGCAAGCACCTCCAGCAGCACTTCCAGCGGATCCATTGTCGAGTCCGCCGCGGTCACCACGCCAGTCCCTATCTCCACGGAGCCGGGCCAAGATCAGGCCACCATTTCTACGGATGCGGTTCCCGGCCTGAACCCAGAAAGCGCCTCGCAAGCAGATCTGCACATCTTCTACCGGTGGTTTAGCTTGGCTGGCCATTCGGAACTCGGAGACGCACAAAAAGCCGTCATTCAGCAGTGGATTGATGACTACACCAATGATCACGAACCGGTTTTTGACTCCGGTGTCGCCAAACCAGAACTGAACATTCAGCCCGTCCTCACGGCAGCCACTCAAGACGTCATCGGCGTCCGGCTTGAGAGCTACGAATTCTTGGGCGCTTCTGGCGCCACCAGTTTCCAAACCCTTTGGTATTTCTTGAAGGATCACAAGGCCCTCACCACTCGCGACCTTTTCAAAGATGACGAGGCGCGCGAGCGCATGATTGAGCTCGCTAAGACGGAACTGCTGAAAGACCCAGACGCCTTCACGGAGGAAGCTGAGCAGATCGATGGAACGTACCTGAAGTCCCTCAACTTTGACTCGGCCGGCAACGGTCTCGTGGAGTTTGACGAGTACGCCGTGGCACCTGGCGCGGCGGGCCCTCAAGTCATCACCATTCCGGCGAAAGACCTCCTCCCTTTGCTCAACAAGCAAGGTGAAGCCGCCCGCGAGGCAGGCATGAGCGCGCAAACCAATGGCGCCACGGTTCCATCGAACGTTCAGACGACGGCTGCAAACCCTTCCACGGGAGCTTCAAGCGCGCAGACCACGGCTCCGTCCACCATCACCGCTCCCCCGACTGCTCCCGCTGCACCGAGTAGCAATTCGGTGGACTGCGCGGTCACCAAGTGCATCGCTCTGACGTTTGATGATGGTCCCGGCCCCTACACCCAGCGCCTGCTCGACACTTTGGAGCAATACAACGCGAAGGCCACCTTCTTTGTAGTGGGCGCCAACGTGGGCCGCTACAAAGAAACCCTCATGAGGGAAGCCGCGAACGGCCATGAGATCGGCAACCATACGTGGAGCCACCGCTCTTTGCCGACGCTGTCAGATGAAGGCGCGAGCCAAGAACTCGAAAGCACCTCTGACGCCATCGCAAATGTGTTGGGCTACGCCCCGAATCTGGTTCGCCCACCCTACGGCGCTACGAATTCGCGCGTTAACCAGCTGGCGCACAACCCCGTGATCCTCTGGGACGTCGACACCGTGGACTGGAAGTCCCTCAGCAGTGACGCCGTGGTCAAAGAGGCCACAGCGAGCGCACACCCGGGCGCAATCGTCCTGATGCATGACATCCACTCCAGCACCGTGGACGCCGTACCGGAGATCCTCAAGCGACTCAGCGCAGAGGGCTACCAGTTCGTCACGGTCTCGCAGTTGCTCTCCTCGAAGTCCCCAGCTGCGGGCGTTGTCTACAGCAGTGGTCCGGCTTCCGCCAAATAGTCCCGAGAGCCGCGGACTTACTAAACTTGTCCCATGACTGAACAGGGTGACGCAGGTACTACACGTAAATTCAACGCAGAGTTGTATCGAGCGGAACCTGTTTCGTTTGTGCGTCGCGGAACGCGGCTCCAGGGCCGGCGATTGACCGCGTGGGAGAAGTACGCGGACGAGTATTTGATTGAGGTTCCCCGCCACATTGCGGACACGTCGGTCAGCAAGGATTTTGATTTCGACGCCGCAGCTCACTTTGAGCGCAAAGCTCCCCTCGTGATTGAGGTCGGCTCCGGATTGGGCGAAGCGATGGCTGCGCGTGCGGCCGAAGAACCTGAACGCAATTTCTTAGCCGTTGAGGTGTACCGTCCGGGTCTCGCGCAGTTGATGCTTAAGGCTGGCCAGCAAGGACTCAAGAATGTCCGCTGCGTGCAGGCCAACGCGCCCGAGGTTTTCGATGTGCTGGAAGATGCGAGCGTTGACGAGGTGTGGGTGTTTTTCCCAGATCCGTGGCACAAGGCCAAGCACAACAAGCGTCGCCTTGTGAATGAGACTTTCGCAGAGCGAGTTGCCCGTGTGCTTCGCCCCGGCGGACTGTGGCGACTGGCCACTGACTGGGACGAATACGCAGATCAGATGCTCGAGGTCTTGAGCGCTTCAGAGAAGTTCGAGAACCTGCACGAGTCGTGGGCACCTCGCTACGAGGGCCGCATCGTGACGAGCTTCGAAACCAAAGCTCACAACGCAGGCCGCACCATTCACGATCTAACTTTCCGGCGGAAGAACAGTTGACGCTTCGGGGCCAAAGAGCTCCTGATAGTGCGCGAAGAGGAACTTCCAGTCCTTTTCTTCAGGACTGACCTCTCCGCCCGCAGCCTCACGCAGCGAGGCCACGCACACGTGCCAACCGGCGCCTTCGCGTGCGCCACGGCCCTGCTCATCGAGAGTGGCGCTAAACCGCAAGCGGGTCTGCGGGGCTGAAGCTGCGTCGTCGTCCTCAAAAAATTCGCAACGAATCATGTCCGGGCCCCACGTGAATTCCGCGGCCGCCGGTTGGCGGAAGTGCCGGACTTCGCCGAAGCCGCCGTCAAGGCCTTGGTGGTCTTCGAATGCGTAGGACAGGCTGGAGCCGACATCCCACTGTTCTGGTGCGGGCTTGACCGAGGCCGGGAACCATGCGCGCCAGCCGTCGTTGGACAACGCGGCATTCCACGCTTGTTCCGCGCTCACCGGTAGCGCGTAGACCCCGCTCAATTCCCACGACTGATCAGACAGTTGCTGAAAACCAAAAGACTCCATGGCGGAAACTATGCCACGGAGTCTTTGGATTTTACCTGTATGGAATCTGCTGATTTACGGCTCAATCGCGAGCGGACCGTAGATCCAATCCGAGCGGCGGGAAGCAGGACGAGCCGAATGCGGCATCGTCACCACTTCGCCGGCCATTCCCGCGGCAAAGATGCGGGCGAGCTCCTCAACGGGGCCACGATCGATCTTCAATTCTTGAACTTCAATCATGAGTTCGCGTACGCGGCTGCGCAGCGCGTCCACCTGATTCTCCAACTCAAGAATGCGGCGAATGCCTTCGAGGGACACTCCATCCTTCGAGAGGCGCTGAATTTCTCGCAACGTCTCCACGTCGCGGCGCGAGTAGCGGCGTTGCCGCCCGCCTTGACGAGATGGCGAGACCAGGCCCATGCGGTCATATTGCCGCAGAGTCTGAGGGTGCATATCGGCAAGCTCGGCAGCAACGCTGATCACATATATCGGCGTGTGCTTATCCATTGTTACCGTGTCTCCTAGAGTTTGGCCTTTTCAGCAAGGTTTTCGCGCGGGTTAGCGTCCGTGGTGGCGGCCGCGAAGTCCTCGATGGCCTTGCGGGCAGCGTCGTTGAGCTTCTGCGGAACCGCAACGTCAACCACTACCAGCAGGTCGCCCGTCGCCTTGGACGTCTTCACGCCGCGGCCCTTGAGTCGGAGCACTTGGCCCGAGCTTGTGCCGGGGGCCACCTTGACCTTGACCTTCTCGCCGGTCATCGTGGGGACCTCGATGGTGCCGCCGAGCGCCGCCTCGTTGAACGTGATGGGCACGTGGATACGGATGTTGTTGTCTTCGCGCTTGAAGAACGGGTGTGGCTTGACGTTGACCGTGATGATCAGATCGCCGTTGCCGGCAGCTCCTGGCTCACCCTTGCCTTGGCGGCGGACCTTCTGGCCGTCCTTGATGCCCGCAGGGATCTTGACGTCAAAGGTTTCGCCGCTGTTCTCGCGGAAGGACACCGTGGTGCCGTTGATAGAGCCTTCAAACGAAATGCTTGTGGACGCGGTGCGGTCACGGCCCTTTGTGGGGGCTTGCTGGCCGAAGCCGCCGCCACCGCCAAAAAGATCCGCGAATTCCGGTGGGATGCCGCCGCCGGGGAAGCCAGTTCCGCCTTGGGTGCTGTAGCTAGTACGACGGCGCCCTCCCCCGCCTCCGAAAATATCGCCAAAGATATCCTCGAAGCCGCCAGCACCGGCCTGTCCGCCAGCACCTGGGGCTTGGAAGCGAGCGCCGGAGCCCATCGCGCGGATAGCGTCGTACTGCTGACGATCCTCGGGGTCCGAAAGCACGGCGTTGGCTTCCGTAATGTCTTTAAACTTCTTCTCCGCTGCCGCGTCCCCGGAGTTCGTGTCCGGGTGGTACTTGCGGGCGAGTTTGCGGTACGCCTTCTTGATGTCCGCTGCGCTGGCGTCCTTGGAGACGCCCAGCACCGCATAGAAGTCCTTCTCTACCCAATCCTGGCTGGCCACAAGGCGCCTCCTTTCACTTCAGTAAAAGAGTTTATGGTCTCTGAACTGTCTGTTGCGTTAAGTCTGTTATCCACTGCGTTGGTGGAATGTGGTGGTAAAGCGAGATGGGGGCCGATTATTCAGCCCCCACCCTCTTCACATTGCTACTCGGCCGGTCCGGTTGAGACCACTACTTGGGCCGCGCGAACAACGCGCTCCTTGTAGCTGTAGCCGCTGCGCAACACCATCGCTACGTGATCCGCAGGGATCTCAGCGTTGGGCTGCTGCATGAGTGCTTCGTGCACGGTGGGATCAAACGGGACCCCCACTTCGTTGATGCGCTCGAAGCCGGTATTCGTCAGGATCTGCTCAAACTTGTTGGCGATCGAGGCGAATGGCCCCTCTTCGAGGTCGCCAGCTGCGCGGGCCGCGTCGAGATCATCGAGCACGGGGAGCAACTGGGCCAACGCTGTGCGGGTGGCGTCGTGACGAACAACTTCGCGGTCGCGCTCAACGCGCTTGCGATAGTTGACGTATTCGGCCTGAAGTCGAAGAAGATCCGTCCGGAGCTCAGCTTCGCGAGTGCTTCCGCTTTCGTCAGCATCTGACGTGCCAGCATCCGCAGAAGCGTTGTTGAGGATGTCTTCAGCCTGCTTCAACGCATCATCAGTGTCATGCGCTTCGCCAGCTTCAACTACATCTTCGTGAGGCGCGCCGTTGTTTCCGCTGGCGCCGGACTGCGGAGCGTCCGCGGCGGAATCCCCGCGGACAGCTCCCGTCTCAGGATCGATCTTGCGCTTATCCGTAAAGCGCACCGGCTCCTCGGCCTCGTGTTCAAACTCGTTGCCGTGGTGCGGCATAAGATCTACCCCTTACTTCTTCTCAGAATCGTTTTCTTCGTCGATGATCTCGGCGTCAACAACGTCCTCTTCAGGCTCAGCCGAAGCGGAAGAAGTGGACTCGCCACCCTGAGCAGCAGAAGCCTGCTCAGAAGCATAGAGAGCTTCACCGATCTTGATCTGCGAAGCTTGCAACTTCTCGAAAGCTGCCTTTACTTCGTCATCGTTGTCCTGCTTCTCAAGGGCTGCCTTGAGGGCGTCGACGTCGGCCTGAACCTCGGTCTTGACCTCTTCAGGAAGCTTGTCAGCGTTGTCCTTGAGGAGCTTGTCCACGGAGTAAGCGGACTGCTCTGCACCGTTACGGGTCTCAGCAGCTTCGCGACGCTTCTTGTCTTCAGCAGCGTGCTCTTCTGCTTCCTTGACCATGCGCTCGATGTCATCCTTCGAAAGCGAAGAACCGCCGGTGATGGTCATGGACTGCTCGGTGCCCGTGCCCTTGTCCTTAGCGGACACGTGGACAATGCCGTTGGCGTCGATGTCGAAGGTGACCTCGATCTGAGGCATGCCACGTGGCGCCGGAGCAATACCGGTCAGCTCGAAGGTGCCCAATGGCTTGTTGTCGCGGGTGAACTCGCGCTCGCCCTGGAAGACCTGAATGGACACGGAAGGCTGGTTGTCATCAGCCGTGGTGAACGTTTCAGAACGCTTCGTTGGGATAGCGGTGTTGCGCTCGATCAGCTTGGTCATCACGCCGCCCTTGGTTTCAATACCGAGGGACAGTGGGGTGACGTCGATGAGAAGAACGTCCTTGCGCTCACCCTTCAGTACGCCAGCCTGGAGAGCTGCACCAACAGCCACAACCTCATCAGGGTTGACGCCCTTGTTAGGTTCCTTGTGAGCCAATTCCTTGACGAGCTCAACAACGGCTGGCATACGGGTGGAGCCACCAACGAGAACCACGTGGTCGATGTCAGAAACCGTGATGCCGGCTTCCTTGATGACGTCGTGGAAAGGCTTCTTGGTTCGGTCCAAGAGGTCTGCGGTCAGTTCCTGGAACTTTGCGCGGGAAAGGTGCTCGTCCAAGTGAACCGGTCCCTCTGGGGTGACCGAGAGGTACTGGAGGGAGATGTTGGTGCTGGTGGCGGAAGAAAGTTCCTTCTTAGCCTGCTCAGCAGCTTCCTTCAAACGCTGAAGGGCAATCTTGTCCTTGGAAAGGTCAGCACCCTTGGACTTAGCCTGAGCCAAGAGCCAATCAACAACGCGCTGATCCCAGTCGTCGCCGCCGAGGCGGTTGTCGCCAGCGGTCGAGCGAACCTGAATGGTGGAGAAGCCGTCGTCGTCCTTGCCAACTTCGAGCAAGGAAACGTCGAACGTTCCGCCGCCGAGGTCGAATACGAGGATGAGCTCGTCTTCCTTGCCCTTATCCAAGCCGTAAGCCAAAGCGGCTGCGGTTGGCTCGTTCACAATACGGAGCACGTTGAGGCCAGCAATTTCGCCAGCTTCCTTCGTAGCCTGACGCTCAGCGTCATTGAAGTATGCAGGAACGGTGATCACAGCGTCCGTGACCTTTTCGCCCAAGTAAGACTCGGCGTCGTGCTTGAGCTTCATCAAGGTACGAGCGGAGATTTCCTGAGCCGTGTACTTCTTGCCGTCAATGTCAACGGTCCAGTCAGTGCCCATGTGGCGCTTGACGGAAGCGATGGTGCGGTCAATGTTGTTAACTGCCTGACGCTTGGCGATTTCGCCAACGAGAACTTCGCCGCCCTTAGAGAATGCGACGACGGAAGGGGTAGTGCGACCGCCTTCGGCGTTTGCGATGACGGTAGGTTCGCCACCCTCGAGTACGGAAACAACGGAGTTCGTGGTTCCAAGGTCAATGCCAACTGCACGGGACATAGCATTCCTTCTTTCGATGTTTGTCTGGTCAAATTTTCGCCCACTTGAGCGATCTAGACTCAACTTTACTCGCCCCGAAATGGATGTCAAGTCAAACTTGAGCGAAGTGGACTCAAGTTCACTTCAGGCGAATTCTTGTCACCTCTCGCCACCGAATTCTGTGCACATTCGGGCACGCCCTAAGCTTTCTAGGTGCCTCTTTCCCTATGGTTATCCCTGCTCGGTGCGAGCGTTGTCATTAGCTTCACTCCCGGCGCGGGAGCCATTAACACCATGACCAACGCCATCAACGAGGGATTCCGGCGATCTTTTTGGGGCATCCTGGGGCAGCAAGCCGCGCTCCTGATTCACGTCATCATCGTCGCCGCCGGAGTGGGCCTACTGATCGCCAACTCCCCCACTGCGTTCAACGTGGTTCGCTATGCGGGCGCCGCATATTTGGTGTTCCTGGGCGTCAAATCGATCCTTGCGAAGCCTGTTTCGGAGGAAACCGCATTAGATATTCGCAAAAATGAACCTGCTTTTTCCATGTTCAGGCGTGGCGTTTGGATAAATTTGTTGAATCCCAAAGCGATCGTATTTTTTCTCGCATTCACACCTCAATTCATTCGCCCCGACCAACCACTGCTCTCGCAATATCTGATCTACATCGGCACGATCATCTTGGTAGACGTCCTGGTGATGTGGTTCTTTTTCGCCGCCGCAGCCAAGATTTTCCGCCGTTTTACGCGGTCCGCCCGCGGTCAGTGCATCATGAATATCTCATTTGGCGTGCTCTTTATTTTGGTAGCAGGATTGCTACTTCTCATGCACTGACAAATCACTAGTTCACTTTGCGGTGCCTCTAGAAATTTCATAAATTCGCCCCAAAAGTTTAGCCATTTGTCTATTCGTGAAGCGTTTACTGAACGGTAGCTTCGATGCATCGAGACCGAATCACTCGGGCCGATCAACGAAGGGTATAGAGATGAGAAAAATGCACTGGGGCGCTACCGTTACCGCGTCCTTGTCTCTTGCGGTTACCGCTGCTTTCATTCCCACGGCAGCTGGCGCTGATACTACGACGGCGCAGCTCACCAAGGCGCGAAGCGCGGCTTCTGTAGAGTCTCACCACATTTCCGCTTCCGAAGCGAAGGCTGCATCCTCTTACTGGACGGCAGATCGCATGAAGAGTGCGATCCCAGGCGACGTCCTCACCTTGAAAGCGGGCTCCACCGCTGTTCAGCGCAGTTTGAACGACGTCGCACAGATGCTCCAGAAGGGTGCAGTCGACAAATTCAACGCGTCCGGAACGCCTACGAAGTTTGCCTCAACAGACCGCAAGGCCAGCTCCTCAAGCAGCGCAGTGAGCGAAAACCCCGTCAGGCACATCGGCAAGGTGTTCTTCACCCTGGGCGGCGCCAACTACGTCTGCTCTGGCAACTCCGTGACCTCATCCAACGGATCCACGGTCTCCACCGCTGGCCACTGCATCAACGAAGGACCTGGCGCATTCGCCACTAACTTCGTCTTTGTGCCGGCCTACAAGAACGGTGCAGCACCATACGGCAAGTGGACCGCGCGCACGCTCGTTGCTCCTACCCAGTGGAGCTCGCAGGGTGACATGCAGTACGACACCGGCTTCGCCGTCGTGAATACGCTCAGCGGCAAGACGCTCTCGCAGGCCGTCGGTGCTTCCGGAGTGCAGTTCAATGCTTCCCGTGGCCAGACCTACAAGTCCTTCGGCTACCCAGCGGCTCGGCCGTTCAACGGCGAAACCCTGTACTCATGCACGGGCAAAGCGTCTAACGACCCTTACAACCCTGCCTTCAACAGCCAGGGAATCCCGTGCAACATGACGGGTGGTTCCTCAGGTGGTCCTTGGTTCCTCGGAACGTCCTCGAGCGGATACCAGAACTCGGTCAATAGCTACGGCTACGGATCCAAGTCAACCGTGATGTACGGACCGTACTGGGGCAGCGTTATCCAGTCGGCCTACCAAGATGCCGCTGTTCGCTAATCAAAAAGCCAACACCGGTTTGTAGAGAGAAAAAGAGTGTGGGGTCCGTCAGGTAAAGCTGACGGACCCCACACCTTGATTTCGAAGAACCTATTAGACGTAATGGTAATAGGTTGCATTTGCCGCGCTGCCCACGCGGCAAGCGTTGGCCAGGGTTTTCGCGCTGTTTCCTCTGTACAACGGAATGGTACGCGTGTATGGGCTACCAACCGAGCAGCCCGTTCCGCCTGACGTAGTGGTGCCCGTCATGGTGAACGCGCTTATGTCTTCAGGCGAGAAACCTGACAACGTTGCCTTCAGAGCAAAGGAAGAGTCTACGGGTCCCGTAAGGTCTTGACGAGCCGTTGCCGTCACGGTGATCTGAGTCCCGCTGAGGGCTACAGTGTATGTAAAGTTAGCGTCCGACGATGGAGAAACGGGCGGCGATTCGATAGTTGCAGATACATCCGTAAAGTTGAACGTCACCGTTTGATCTTTTTTCAGAACGATGCTGCTTGGCACACCGAATTTTACGTAATAGGTGAGATTAGCGCTTCCATTGGATGTGTGCGCGACCTTTGTCAAAACAGACCGCGGCGGAGATACGCAGCCTGTTGGAGGAGTCGACGCTGAAGGATCGAAGAAAACGGCACAACGTCGCGGAGACGCGGCGGCGAATGGTGCAGCAGAAGCTGCGGCGATTAGGGGAAGCGACCAGGCAATTCCCTTGGATACAGTGCGGCGCTTGGGCGCGCTCAAACCGGTTTCTGACATGTGGAGCCCAACCTTTGACGACACGAGAATCTGAGAGACAAATAGATCGCCGCCGCTGAAATACAGCGACGGCGTCTAGAGATTCCTCTTCATCCTATGTGGATAGGGAGAAATACAGAAACCTACAAGTATTTAGTAATCAACAATTAAGCCAGTCTTCACGCGATGTTCACACGCACCAAGCCTGAACAAGATTGCCTCTTCAGCTAAAGGTTAAGATTCACTACCAGGTTGCCAAGTCCTAACGGCAAGCAGACGTTGAGACCGGTATTTATCAGCGCGCCCACCCTATCTAATACGAATTTGCGAAGTTGCGTCAAATTATTTAGATCGTTACCAAGTGGGATCGGAATATTCAGAATGCTTCCTGTGCCTCCGCAGCCGCTTGCACCCGTCGCCGAGACTGCTACCAATTGAATGGTAATTCCCTGGCCTAAGACACCGCCGGGGTTGACGACTGCGAGGCTTCCCACCGGGATCCTCACCGTCAAGAGTAGATAAATTGCAGAGCTGAACGTGTAGTTATTTTTCGCCGTAATGACGACCTCTAGGCGTGTTCCGGTATCGCTGTTGATTAAGGTCTTTGTGACGGTCACGTCAAGCTGACTTACCGCTGGATCAAGAATCGCAGAAGGAATAATTCCCGTCTTCACGCCACCAATATCGATGGTCAACGTGACGGACTGGCCCGTGTTCAGCGTGGCCCCTACGGGAAGAAGGACCTGAAGGCGTTGCGTAATCTCCAGATATGGGGAGTCTGCGTCCAGTACATGGGTGTAATCGATTTTCGTGTAAACCTGTGCATTCAGCCCACACGGATCACCGGATCCACCAGGAGTCACACTAGGGCATCGCGACGGCGAGGCCGCAGCAAGCGGTGCCAATGATGCAGTTGCAATTACAGGGACAGACCACGCAATTCCTTGAGCGACTTTGCGTCGCGAAGGCGCGTTAACCGTAGATTCGGACATAGCTCAACCTTTATGCGAGTAAAACAAAAAAGTGAGGACAAGAAATGGGGAATTTCGTTGAACGGACGGCCGTGGGGAAGCCGGTGTGTTCCGCTTGATTTTGAAGTTATCCCTTATCAGAGACATGCAATGTAAGTATGTCGGCAATATGACTACCCATTGACCTTGGGGTAAAAGTGAGGTCCCACATTGCAAACCGAGGAATCTGGACTACATTCATTTCATGACTCTGATTGCCGTCATCTGCACAGGTAATATTTGTCGCTCCCCCATGGCAGAACACATGATCCGCGCCGCAGCAGAAGAGGCCGGACTTTTCGAAGTCTTCGTCACTTCGGCCGCAACCACCGGCTGGGAAGTCGGAAATCCTATCGACCCGCGGGCCCTCGCCATCTTGAGGGAACTCGGCCTTGATGCCGAGGATCATGTGGCCCGCCAGTTCGAAGTCGTCGAGTTCAACAACGTGGACTTGGTGCTGGCCTTAGACACCGAGCATTACATGACGCTTCGCCACATGGCCCCCACTGCTCATGACCGCGCCAAGGTCCGCATGATTCGGGCTTTCGACCCGAAGGTTGCCCACCACGGCGTGGAAGCTCAGGGCATTTACGACCCTTGGTATGGCGAAATGAGCGACTTCGAAACCGTGCGCGATCTCATTTCCGCCGCAATTCCGGGCATCATTGACTACGTGCGGGAAATCCATGAAAACCCGCGCCGTCATCAATCACCGCCCGGAGAGGACAACGATCAGGACTAATGTCCCGAAGTTCAAGCACCATCATCGCCATTGACGGACGCTCTGGCGCTGGCAAATCAACGCTTGCTCTCGAGCTCGCCACTCTCCTCCGGAAGCATCGGCCGGTTGCTCTATTCCATCTCGAGGACATCTATCCGGGGTGGGATGGCCTAGAAGCAGGCATTGAGCGCTACACCAAAAAGGTCGCCGAGCCACTCTTCTGGGGCGAGACCGCTCATTGGTTCGCGTGGGATTGGTATCAGGATCGTGACGGCGAGAAGCGAACCACAGCCCCGGCTCCGGTCGTCATCATTGAAGGCGTCGGCGCTAACGCACTCCAAGCCTCCCGTTTCATCGACGCGCACATTTGGGTCTCCCTCAATGACGAGGACCGCAAACAGCGCGCGCTTGAGCGCGACGGCGACACCTACGCGCCCCATTGGGACCGTTGGGCCGACCAAGAAGAGCGCTGGCTCAACTCCGAAGATGGCCCAGTCATCCCAGACATCGAGGTCAATACCGCTCGTGGTAGCGCCGCCGAGGCCGAAGCCGTACTTCGCGCACTCACGGAGCTGCCCGCAGTTCGTGAGCGCTTCCGCCCAGAGATCGAAGAACAGCGAGCCATCCCAGCGCAAGCCCAAACCTTCCAGATGCCGAGCGGCCTGACGCAAGATGGCGCCGTCGTACTCTTTGAAAAGTTGTTTGGCGCCTCCCCCGAAGCGTTCCTGCTGCATTCTTCCTCCGCCGGCGCGGTTGATCCGTTGGGGCGCAATCGCTATTCGATCTTGGCGGACGCTTCAGGCGCGCTGGGTGCTGTCGCGACCCATGTCAGCGGCGAAACCACCATCCGCCATCAGGGCGCAACGGCAAAGGTGCCGGGTCCATTTTTTGACTGGCTGGATGATGCGTGGGATCGCCGGATGACGACGACGCAGCCCCCAGTTGCGCTCGAAGGCTTGGATTTTGAGCTGGGATGGATGGGCTGGCTCGGGTACGAGTTAAAGCGCGAATTTGGTGGTTCCGATGTAGGCGGATCGCCGACGCCGGACGCTGCGCTCATTCATGCCGCACGTGCGGTGGTGGTTGATCACGAGACGAATGATGTTCACGCATTGGCGCTTGAGGCCCGAGATTCCGCGAATTTCTTTGACTCTGTTGATAAGGCGATGAGTTTACTAGGTGAAGAAACACCTAGTAGTAATGGCGCCTCATTAGTAACGTTCTCGGATGGCTTTGCTGTCCGCGATACTCACGACTCCTACGTGGCCAACATCCAGGAAGCGCAGCGGGAGATTTTCGAGGGCAACACCTACGAAGTCTGCTTGACCACCACGCTGAATGCGACGGCCACGGACGTACAACCGTGGCAGGTCTATCAAGCGCTCAAGGACCGCTCCCCCGCGCCGTATGCGGTATACGGCACATTCGGCGACGTGAGCATTGCGAGCTCATCGCCGGAACGTTTCATGTCCATGTCGCGAGATGGACTCATGCGCGCCGAGCCGATCAAGGGCACACGCCGCCGCGTAGCTGATCCAACAGAAGACGCGAGGCTGAAAGAAGAGCTTGCCACTTCCACGAAGGACCGCGCGGAAAACATCATGATCGTGGACCTGCTCCGCAACGATCTGGTGCGCTCGGCGGATCCAGCCACGCTACGAGTTCCGCGGCTCCTCGCAGTGGAAAGCTACGCGACCGTTCATCAGATGGTCTCGACAATTGATGCCCAATTGCGCCCAGAAGTCTCTCGCGCCGAGGCTGTTCGAGCGGCGTTCCCCGCGGGCTCCATGACCGGTGCCCCGAAGATTTCCACGATGGGTATTCTGGACCGGCTCGAAGACGGCCATCCTCGCGGGATTTATTCGGGGGCCATCGGTTACTTCTCACGCAACGGCGGCATGAACCTCTCCGTGGTGATCCGCACGCTCGTCATGAAGCACCTCGAGGACGGCACGTGGGACCTGTCTCTGGGGATCGGCGGCGCCATCACGGCGGACTCCAACCCCGAGGAAGAGTGGGATGAGCTACGCGCAAAGGCATTCGGCGTGCTCAGCACGCTGGGCACGGAGTTCCCCGGATAAGAACCGGTGAGGAAAAACGGTCCTTACTGCAAGGTCGCCGACAGTCGCGCGACGTTGTCCTTCCAACGTTCAAAAGGCTTCCGTGCATTCCACATGCCTAGGCTCACGCGCTTGGAGTGGGCCTCGTATTCGTCCATGACCGCATCGAGACGATCCACAATTTCAGAGCCCAACAGCATCATGCTGACTTCGAAGTTGAGGGAGAAGGAACGCATATCCATGTTGGAAGAACCGAACACCGCCACCTCGTGGTCCACGGTGAAGCACTTGGTGTGCAGCACGTGCGGGGCTTCGTAGAGATAGATCTCTACTCCCGCCTGAAGCAGCGCCAAGTAATAAGACTGCTGTGCGTGATGTGCCAGCGCCTGATCGCCGCGCTCGGAAACGTAGAGCTTCACCTTGACGCCGCGCTGGGCAGCGGTAGTCACGGCATAGAGCAGCGAATCGTCTGGAACAAAGTACGGGCTCGTGATGCGCAGCTCGCGTGTGGCCGAGTAGATCAGGGTGGTGAACAGACGCAGGTTATTTTCCGCCGCGAATCCCGGACCAGACGGAACAACCTGACCCGTGACGGCACCCGGAACGTTGAGCGGCGTGATGGCGCGGACGTCGTCCAGCAGGTTCTCGTCAGTTTCTTGAGACCAATCGGTGGTGAAGACCACGTCGAGGCTTGCAACCAGCGGACCCTGCACGCGCGCCATGAGCTCTACCCATTCGCGGCCAAGCTTTTGCGATGCCTTGCGAAGGTAACCAGGTTCAATGAGGTTCTGGGAGCCGGTGAACGCCACGGTTCCGTCCACCACCAAGATCTTGCGGTGGTTACGCAGATCCGGCCGCCGCCACTGACGGTGCACAGGTGCCAGCGGCAACATGCGGCGCCAGTCGATCTTGGACGCCTTCAATCGCTTCAAGAACTTGCGGTAACCCGCCACGCGCATGGTTCCCAAGTGGTCGAACAAGAAGCGCACGTTGACGCCGCGATCAGCAGCCGCCACCAAAGCATCCAGCAACGGGCCGGTGACCTCTTCGTCCTCGCCCACAATGTAGAACTCAATATGAACGTAGTTCCGGGCAGTTCGGATCGCCTCGGTCATCGCCACAATGGACTCACGGTAATCCGTCAAGAACTCCACGGAGTTGCCCTGAACTACCGGCATCGCGCCGAGCTGACGGTTCAGTTGAACGGCTGAGCGTACCCACTCGGGGGCGTCTTGGTCTTCATCGTCCAGCTCAAGGTGTTTGGTCTCTTCGAGCACACGCTCGTTCACCACTATTTGCCGCAGCGTCCGCCGCCGAGACATCCGGTAATTCCCAAACAGCACGAACAGCGCTAAGCCCAGAATGGGAATGAAGAAGATTGCTAGAAGCCACGCCATCGCCGTCGTAGGCCTACGGTTACCGGGCACCACACCCAACATGACAATACGAATCATCATGTCAATGACGGTCCAGACTGTTGACACCCAGCCGGGTAATTCGCCCCACGGCCAGACGAAATCAAACACTGGCACTCCAAGCGGGACGGATCTTCATGAAGTACAGCTTATTAGGTTCCGCAAGCGCGCCCTCGCGGTTATAGGCTGGACGCCATGACCGCTCTTGTCTTTGTCGATTCAGCATCTCCCGCGGGCCGCATTGCGGACCCACAGCAGCCCCAATTGTCCGTTTTGGACCAGGGCGTGACCCGCGGTGACGGCATCTTCGAAACCGCGCATTACCGCGCCGGCGCAGTCCGCAAACTGGATGCGCATTTGTCCCGCATGCAGGCCTCTGCGGCGGCTTTGGAAATCAAGCTTCCCTCGGAGGAGGCCTTGCGCGGCGCCGTTGATACCGCGGTTGCCGAATTCTTGAAGGATTACGACGACGCAGCTCAGGCCACGCTCGAAGCGGCCGTGAAGATTGTAGTGACGCGAGGCGGCGAAGACGCCGACCACGGCGTCGCGTGGGTCATGGTCTCGGCGCTTTCAGCTTCGCTCTTGGAGCAGCGCGAAAAGGGCATCGACGTGATCCTCTTGGACCGCGGTTACGACTCCACCGTCGCCGACCGCGCGCCGTGGCTGTTGATGGGCGCCAAGACCCTGAGCTACGCCGTGAATATGGCCGCTTTGCGCCACGCTCACCATCAGGGTGCCGATGACGTCATCTTCACCTCGACGGACGGGCTGGTTCTTGAAGGCCCCACGTCTTCTGTGCTGATCGCAAGCACCGTCGACGGCGTCAAGACCTTGACGACGCCGATCCTTGAGACCGGCATCCTCCCTGGCACCACTCAGGGCGCGATCTTTGCCGCTGCCGAGAAGGCTGGCTGGGACTTGGGCTACGGTCCACTGGAGCCACACCACTTGATGGAAGCCGACGCCGTGTGGCTCGTGTCTTCCGTGCGCTTGCTGGCGCCGATCAACTCGATCGATGGCACCAAGATCTCCCGCGATGCCGAGTTGCACCGCGATCTTCAGGAGCTCGTCGACCAGATCATGTAATTGGCCCTGCCGAGCAGGTTGGGGCCTAGTGGTTCATCCACACGACGTGCCACGTGCCGGCGGCCATCGCCGCCCACACGGCGAGTGCGCCTAGCGCTAGACCGCCGAAGACTACCCAGAGGTCTAGCCACGAGAAAGTGGAGGGGCGTGCCCAGGTGCGGTGCGCTCCCCCGAAGCCTTTCGCCTCCATGCTCATCGCGAGGCGTGAGGCCCGGCGAATAGCTTGGACCAACAGTCCGAACGCCTGACCAGCGTTCGCTTTGAGTCGTTCGAGTGGCGAGCCGAAAGAACCCACGCCACGAGCACGCCGGGCCATGCCCAAGGTCTTCCACTCTTCGGCGAGCAGTCCCAGCAATCGCATGGCCGCCAGTGCCCCGAGGACAAAGCGGTGCGGGAGCTTGGCACGCTGAGCCAGCGCATCAGCCAAGTCAGTGGGATCCGTGGAAGCCATGACCAAGACGGCCGGAATCGCGATGCCAATCGCACGCAATCCGGTGGCCGCTGCCAGACTGAGCGAGCCCTCCGAAACCGTGTAGATGCCTAAGTCCAGGAGCGTACGGCCCGAGTCTTCGGCGATCAGCGCGGTGCCCCATACGGTCAAGAGCGAAGCCACCACCAGGATCCACGCGCGTTTGAAGAACAAGAGCGGCGAAACGCCGGACAGCGGCAAGAGAGCAAGCGTACCCACGAGCACCACGGCCGCACTCACGAAGTCCATAGTGACTACCAGCGGGATGGTGGCCGCGAGTACCGCGATGAGCTTGGACAGCGGATTCGCCCGCATGAGTACCGCGCTGCGACGCTGCTTGTCGGCCGCTGAAATGTCGAAATTCGTCACGCTCAAGATTCCGCACCTACCCGATAGATGCGTGCACTTAGGGCTTCTGAAAACGCGGTGTCATGCGTGACTGCAGCGATCGTCTTACCCGCGGCGAGTTCTTCGCGCAGCAAGTCCACGAGCACTCGCCACGTGTTGGCGTCCTGTCCAAAGGTCGGCTCGTCGAGCAGCAGGACCTCGGGCCCAGCCGCGAGAACCGTAGCGACGGACAAGCGACGCTTTTCTCCGCCGGAGAGGGTGAAGGGGTTGGCGTCGGCGACGTCGGATAACCGCAAACGCGTCAGGAGATCCTCGACGCGGGCAGCTACATCTTCATCCGTGAAAAGACGCTCGCCCGTGGTCTTGTCCACGGCATGGCGAGGGCCAAACGCGAGTTCGTCGCGCACGGTGTTCGTGACGAACTGATGCTCGGGCTCTTGAAAAACGGTGCCGATGCGGCTCACGAGTTCCGGCGCTTTCCAAGCAAAGGGGTCGGCTGAAGCAAGCACTCCGCGCACCCCGCTACCCGCCTTCACCACACCGGCATGTTTTTCGAGCAGACCCGCAAGCGTGAGCAACAGCGTGGACTTTCCGGCGCCGTTATGTCCCACGATCGAGACGGCTTCGCCTTGAGCTAGCCTCAGGTCGATCCCGGTAACAGCCGGTGTGCGCTTCGGGTCGTGGCGCCGGAAGAGCGATGCCTTGCGAGGCGACTCCCGCGATACGGAAAGGTCAAGGGCAGCCAGCAGCGGCTCTGAGTTTTCCGCAACTGATGAGTGGGCAACGGAAATTGAAGGGGCAGCGGGAGGTGAGCCAGCGTCGTCGTACTCAAAATCCGGAACCCACACACCTGCGGCGGCGAGCTCGCGGCGCAACGCGTTATCGTTCCAGAGCGCGGCGGGCGGAAGATCGTGCGTGATGCCGCCGTGCGGAGCGAGGACTAGCACGCGATCCATGTGGCGAGCCCAGACGGCGAGGCGGTGCTCAACGACGATCAACGTGGCGCCCGTGCGCGCGACGGAATGGAGGACGGCGTCGCGGACTTCGAGGACGCCATCGGGGTCAAGGTTTGCGGTGGGTTCGTCGAGCAGTAAGAGGCCAGGTTGCATCGCGAGGATTCCCGCGAGCGCGAGGCGCTGCTTCTGACCGCCGGACAAGCGCGAGGTCGAGTGATCCAGCGGCACGTCGAGGCCCACTGCTGCGAGCGCATCGTGGACGCGCGGCCAAATGTCTTCGCGTGGGACGCCGAGGTTTTCGGCGCCGAACGCGACGTCGTCACCGACGCGAGAGAGAATCACTTGCGTTTCTGGGTCCTGTTGCATGAGGCCGGCGATGCCGCGCTGGCCGTATGCCGGTTGGCCGTTGAGTTCCAGGGTTCCCGTGGATTCAACGTCTTCGTCCGGGTGCAGGACGCCCGCCATGGCGTGAAGCAGCGTGGATTTCCCCGCGCCCGAAGGACCCACGAGCAAGACCTTTTGGCCCGGTTCGATTTCGAGGTCCAGGTTCGCGACAGCCGGCATCTCCCGGCCGGCGTGCCGCCAGCTCCATTGGCTAGCGTGCACGTCGGCCGGGGTGACGCGACTGGTCACTGTGGTTGTTTCGAAAACAGAAATGAGGTGACTCTTTAGTCTCGGGCCGCTTTAGCGGGTTGCTGGTTCTACGGCGGCGTGACGCGAACGCATGCTGGATAGAGCGCCGGTCTTGGCCAGCGCGCGAGTGACAAGCCATGCCACCACGCCGGCGATAGCGCCGGAGACCATGCTGCCGAGCACGTAGACGAGCTTCCAGGTCTCCGAGTATTCGGGGAACCAGTTGAAGATGTATGCGTCATTGACGCCGCCGAACAAACCGGTAGCAAGACCAGCAAGAATTGCGACGATCACATGGAATTTGCGGTACAAGAAGAACGCGAAGACAAGCTCTGCGCCCAAGCCCTGAACGAGGCCTGAGGCAAGCACGGTCATGCCGAAGCTGGATCCCAAGAATGCGGAAATCACTGCGGCCACGAGCTCGACGAACACTGCGGCACCGGGCTTACGGATGATGAGGCCACCGAGCACTGCTGGAAACAACCACATGCCGTTGATCAGCGATGAAGCGGGTGGGAACGCCGCCCAAAGCGGGGCCAAGACTTGGTACGAAGAGTTCCACGCCCAGAAGATGATGCCGCATGCGACGGCGAGAACCGCTGCCACCACAATGTCCGTGGGACGCCACGCGAGTGAAACCTTGTTGGCGGGGCTGGATAGTGACGTGCTCAAAGAATCCTCCTTGTATAAGGAGGGGAGGGTGCATCGGCGCACCCCGAGAAACTCGACTCCCTAGCGCCGGTACTAGCCGGATCAGGTTCGAGGGTCTGCGGCTCACCGCACTCTCAGCGCTTTGTCTTCCCCATCCCCATTTCTGGTTCCGGAAAATCCTTGCGCTCCCCTGTCGTTTATCAGTTGAACCAGTGTAGCGCGCTATATGCTGTCACTAGACACTTCGACGGCGATGCCTCGCGTCGTCACCCGAATTGAACCGTCAGGAGAGAACTCGTGAACGTTTTTTTGAAGCTTGGTGCAACCCTTGCGTCACTCGCCGCTGGCATGCTCGGCAAGAAGGTCGTTGACATTGTGTGGAAGAAGTCGACCGGCAAAGAGTCGCCAAACATGATGGACGCCGATGCACAGCGTGAGCAGTCGCTGCGGCAGGTTTTGGCCTTCACGGTCTTCTCGTCCATCGTCATGGGCGTCATCCAGGTCCTGACCAACCGTGGCACGCAGCGCGCTATCCAGAAGTTTGGACGCAACCTCGACGAGGTCTAAACGCTTTTCAGGACGGTTGCCGGAGACCACTTGCGGAACTCTGGCAACCGTCCTTTCTTGTGCCTAATTACTGGAGTCTGTTTGGTTGTTGGACACTTGCTTGTTGATCTTGGCCTGCTTCTTCATGGCCGCATCCACGACTTCAGCTAGCTCGTCCTTGATCAGGATGTCCTGGCGCAAGTGCTTGGTGCGGTAGGCCGCGCGGCCCACCATGTGCGCGCTGACCGGAGACGTCAGCAACTGCAGACCCCATGCGAGCGCGAAGACCGGTAGCCAGACCCATTGGTTCAGCTCTACCACGACGGCGAGTAAGAAGCAGAACAATCCCAAGACCTGGGGCTTGGTGGCGGCGTGCATTCGCGAGAGCAAGTCCGGGAAGCGCCACAGTCCAATGCCTGCGGCCATGGACATGAAAGCGCCAATCAGCATGAGGATGGCGGCGATGATGTCGCGGGCTGGAGCCCAGCTTTCTGGAGTGATCATTTGATGCCGTCCCGCTGGTAGACGAATCGGGACACCGTGACGGAGCCAATGAAACCGGCCACGCAAGCGATCAGCACAAACGGCATGTGGTTGGTGTGCTTATTGATGGCCATGTCGATGGCTAGAGCACTCGCGATGATGACCAACAAGACGTCCGTCGCGAGAACGCGCTGCAAAATCGACGGGCCCTTTGCTACTCGATAGATGGCTCCGATTGCTCCCGCCGACATCATGATGCCGCAGATCCACAACACGATGGTCATCATTTGGCCACCTCCGGGGCCTTCTTAGACTGAGCGTTCTTGTGCTGGGCCTTCATCGCCTCATATTCCTCTTTAGTGCCCATGATGCTGAGCACTTGGCGTTCTGTGCGCCAGACTTTGCGTCGCATCTCTTCGAGGTCCTCTTGGGAGTTCACGTTGAACACGTGCAAATACAGGGTGGAAGTGCGGCGATCCACGTCGATCACGAGCGAGCCCGGGATCAGCGTGGTGACGTGTCCAACGAACGTGACAATCAAGTCCTGACGCGTCTGGAGGGGCACACCGATCACAGCATTCTTGATACGCGTGGGGTGCGTGAGCGCCGCCCACGCGAGCTGGAAGGAAGCCACGAAGATGTCTTTGATGAAATCACCCACGAACAGAATGGCGTACCAAATGTTGAACCGACCGGAGAGCTCCACTGGCGGCAACCGGAAGTAGTTCACGATCACGAGCGCCAAAATCAGCCCGAAGGCGATATTGCCTAACGAGTAGTTCTGCCAGAGCACCACCCAGACAAACACGAGCCAGACGAGCAGCGGAACTTCGTTGATGAGCGTGAGCTTGGAGCGGTCACGCGCTTGCTTCATCCTCTTCAGAGGGCTCATTCGTTGCCTCCGTGATGTTCTGGGACGCCATCCGCCGACCCCATGACTGCTTCAATGTAGGGCGAGCGGTCCAACATGTTGGATGCAGCGCGGTCAGCCAGATCAAAGAGCGGACCGGCGAAAACCGTCAGTGCCACACCAAGTGCCACTAGCGCCGCGGTGGGCAGAACCATGGGTGCGGGCAACAGCTTCGCCGTCGTAATTTCTGGCTCTTCCCCAACGTCACTGTTGACGGCAGCGGAAGCCGGGTTCTGCGTGGCAGCCGCAACCATCGCCGCTTCGCGAGCCAACGTGCTATTCCGCTTGGCTTCGCGACGGGACGGGATGTGCGTGGTCAAGAGCGGGTCAGGATTCTCGGCGTCTTCCGCCTTGCGCCAGAAGGCGCGGTTCCAGACGCGAGCGATCGCATGCAAGGTTAAGAGGCTCGTCAGGATGGCGCCCGCAATGAGGACCCACGCAATCGGGGTGCCGCTTTCCACGCCACCCTGAATGAGTCCCAGCTTGCCCAAGAATCCGGAGAACGGCGGGATGCCTGCAAGATTCATCGCTGGGATGAAGAACAGGACTGCGAGCAGCGGCGAGAGCTTTGCGAGAGAGCCCAAACGGTCCACGTTGGACGTGCCAGCGCGGCGTTCGATCAAGCCCGTCACGAGGAAGAGCGAGGTCTGCACAATAATGTGGTGCGCCACGTAGTAGACCGCCGAAGCGAGCCCCAAGTGGTTGCCGAGCGCGAGGCCGAACAGCATGTATCCAATGTGGCTCGTCAGCGTAAAGGACAACATACGTTTGATCTCAGCCTGGGCAATGGCACCCAAAATACCCACGATCATGGTCAACAACGCCACAATCATGAGCATCATGTTCAGACTATCGCCCGGGAACAGCAGCGTCTCCGTACGAACAATCGCGTAGACGCCCACCTTCGTGAGCAAGCCGGCGAACACCGCGGTGACGGGAGCCGGGGCCGTCGGGTAGGAGTCGGGAAGCCAGAAGGACAGCGGGAAGACGGCGGCCTTGATGCCGAACGCCACCAGCAACATGATGTGCAGCATGGTCTGCGTGTTCTGCGGGAGCTCGCCGAGTTTGATCGCCAGATCCGCCATGTTGACCGTGCCGGTGGCCGAATAGATCATGGCGATGGCCAGCAAGAACAGCATCGAGGAAATGACCGAGACCACCACGTACGTGATGCCCGCGCGGATGCGAGGTCCCGTGCCGCCCATGGTCAAGAGCACGTAGGACGCGGTCAAGAGGATCTCAAAGCCCACATAGAGGTTGAAGAGGTCACCCGCGAGGAACGCATTGGAAACGCCCGCGATCAGGATCAAATAGGTGGGGTGGAAGATCGACATAGGACCTTCTTGGTCCGAGTCCGTATCCCCCTGCCCCGTGGAGAACAGCAACACCGCAAGGCTCACGGAGCTGGAAACCACCAGCATGAGCGCGGAGAATTCGTCCACCACCAAGGAAATGCCGAACGGCGGTGCCCAGTGCGCAATCAGCACGGCTTCCGCGCCGTTCTGGTAAGCACTCACCAGTAGGAAGCTCTCCACCACCAAGGTTAGTGAGAGCGCCGTGATGGTGAGGATGCGCTGCGCCTGACGGCGGCGTCGGAAGGCGAAGGCGAGGGCGGCACCGAAGAGCGGGAGCATGACCGCGAGTGGTGCGAAGACAATGGCATCGAAAATCACTGTGCGCTGCCTCCGTCCTTTGACTCGTTGCGGACTCTGACTCGTCCAGGCGTCTCTTCTGCCTCAGCCGGGTGGTTGATCAAGGTCTCGGCGCCCTCTGTAAATTCTGTGGTTTCAATTGGCACTTCGGAGTCTTCCTCAAAGTCAAAGTGCGGCTGTTCTGCCACGCGAATATCTTCAGCGTCATCCGCGACATCGTCTTGGCGTGCCAAGACCCATCCGCGGTAGATCAGTGCCAAGACGAACGCCGTGACGGCGAACGTGATCACGATGGCCGTGAGGACCAGCGCTTGCGGCAACGGGTCCGAATACGCGGTACTGGCCACGCCTTCTTGGTAGATCGGGGCGAGTCCGGGAGCGCCTCCCGCGGTCAAGAGCAACAGGTTGGCGCCGTTACCCATAAGCACAATGCCCAAGAGCACTCGCGTCAATGAACGTTCCAAGAGCAAATAGACGCCGCACGCCATGAGGATGCCGGAGACCACCAGCAAGGTGATGTTGATGCTCACTTGCTACCTCCTGACGTGACGATGGGGTTGGATGATGTTTTCCCGCCTTCCTTATCCAGCCGCATATCGATCTCTGATCCCAGCGAGGACAGCACGTCCATCACTAGGCCCAGCACCACGATGTACACGCCGATGTCGAAGATGGTGGAGGTGACGAACTTGTGCTCGCCGAAGATGCCAAGCGAGAACTCGAGAGCAGTGGTCTCGAAGACCTGTCCGCCAAAGAAGAGCGGTGCAAGCCCGGAGATCACAGCGATCGCGATACCGACGCCCAGCAAGGTGCCCGCGCTCACGCGGCTCGCTTCGGCGAGCTCAAAACGCCCACCGGCCAGATACCGCACCGTGAGGGCAAGGCCAGCTAAGAGACCACCCGCGAAGCCACCGCCTGGCGCATTATGGCCGGCCAGCAGCAAGTAGAGGGACGCCAAGATCATGGTGTGGAAGATCAGTCGCGTGACCACTTCGAAGATGATGGAACGGCGTTCCGGGGCGAGCGTGCGTCCTGCGAGAAGCCATTCATCGCTCGTGGAGTTCATGAAGCGTTGCGCCACGGAGAGCGCGGCGGCCTGCTCTTTCGACGTTCCATGCTTACGCACGCGGCCCACCACGCCTGGTTCCACATCCGTGGCCCGACGCTTGCGGTCTCCGCGGCTCATCACGAAGATCAAGCTGGCGACGCCGGTTGCGGCGGCAGCGAGCACCGAGATTTCACCGAAGGTGTCCCAGACGCGCAAGTCCACAAGCGCTACGTTGACCACGTTCTTGCCGTTGCCGCCCTCGTAGGCTAGCTGCGGAAATTCCAGCGAGACGGGGGCATGAACGCGCGCGGACATCGCTGCGATCGTCGCGATGATGATGACCGCCGAGAAGAGCACGGACACCACAATGCGCATGACTTTGGGGATCGCCGAGTTGTTGCTGCCCAATTCCGGAGGCAGCACTCGCAACGCCAATACAAACGCCACGAGGGTGATGGTTTCCACGAGCAACTGCGTGAGCGCCAAGTCCGGCGCACCTTGCAGCGCGAAGAAGATGGACATGCCGTAACCGGTCACGGACACCATCAGCACGGCAAGGAATCGCTTGTTGGCCAAGATCGCGGCGAATGCACCGACGGCTACACAGGCGCCGATGATCAGTTGCGCGGGCGAATCGAACCCCGTGATGTTGCCAAGTGGCGCGATGCCGAGGCGGAGCATGACGATGCCCGGTGCCACGGCGGCCACCATCAAAATGATGACCAAGTAGAAGGACAGCTGACCACGCTGGGTGCGGCCGGTGACCCAGACGGCGACTTCGTCGAGGCCGCCGATGGTCAACCGGTAGAACTTCTCCGCGTCCAAGAGAGGGTAGAGCTTGTCCTGCCAAGAGTTCACACCGTCGCGGAGGAAGAACAGCAACGCACCCACGGCGAGCGTGAGCAAAGACAGCCAGAACGCCACGGTGAAGCCGTGCCACAGCCCCAAGTGGATCGGGTGGTCCGAGGCCGGGAACAGCGAAGCGTATGGCTTGATGATGTCTTCAAAGACGCCAGGGATGAATGCCATGACCACGGTGAAGACCGTCAGAATCGCTGGGGACAACAAGAACAGCCATGGAACCGGCTTGAACTTGGTGGGCAGCACGTCCTTCTTCGCGGCGAAGCCGCCCCACATGAAGCGCGCCGAGTAGGCCACGGTCAACATGGAGCCGGCCACAATGCCGATCAGCATGATCAGACCCAGCGGGCCGGTCGAGGCCTCGTGAACGAACGTCTCGTAGACGGCTTCCTTGGACACAAATCCGTACATCGGCGGAACGGCTGCCATGGAAGCGGCACTGAGAAGCGCCACCACAAAGAGCTTTGGCGCTTTCCGCCACAGTCCCGAAAGCTCTCGCAAGTCACGCGTTCCGGCTTGGTGGTCGATGATGCCCACTACCAAGAACAGCGCGGCTTTGAAGAGACCGTGCGCCAGCATGAGGGCGATGCCCGCCATCGCCGCATTCGCCGAGCCGGATCCCACCACAAGGATGAGGAAGCCCAGCTGGGACACGGTTCCGTAGGCGAGGACCAGCTTGATATCGGTCTGCCGCAGCGCGCGCCACCCGCCTACCAGCATGGTCCACAGTCCCAGCGTCAGTACGGTCAGGTGCCAATACTGGGTTTCTGAGAACGACGGCGCCAGTCGAGCCACGAGGTACACACCGGCTTTGACCATCGCGGCAGCGTGCAAGTATGCGGACACGGGGGTTGGGGCTGCCATGGCACCCGGGAGCCAGAAGTGGAACGGTACAAGGGCCGACTTGCTGACGGCACCCACGAGAATCAGCAGAATCGCGATGTCGAGCAGCGGGCCGTGCGTGTTGATGAGTTCCGGAGCGCGGCTCAGGATGGTGGAGATCCGGTAGGTCTCTGCCGATTGTCCCAAGATGACGAGGCCTGCCAGCATGACTAGTCCACCAAACGTGGTGACGATCAGTGCTTGATGCGCGGAACGGCGAGCGAAAATGCGTTCGCGAGCGTATCCGATCAAGAGGTAAGACAGGATGGTGGTGATTTCCCAGAAGATGAAAAGGACAATCAGGTCATCGGCCGTGACCAGGCCAAACATCGCGCCGGCGAACGCCAAGAGCTGCGCACCGAACGTGCCGATGTTGGGCTCGTTGTCTTTGAAGTAGCGCGCGCAGTAGAAGAGCACCAAGGCGCCGACGCCCAGAATCAGAAGGCACAGGATTGCCGAAAGGGCGTCCATTCGGAAGGCGAGTTCCAGCTTGAGTACGGAAACCCACTCGAAGACTTCCGAGGGTGGTGCGTTCGGCGCATCGATAAGAGCTTTTTGATCCGCGTGAATGAACGACGGAAAGTTTGCTAGTAGCCAGATGAATCCCATGGCAGGGACTGCAGCGAGAACATAAAACGTGGCGCGGCGCATCACCCTAAAGATCAGCGGCGCCAGGAGAGCTACCGCAAAGAGGGAAAAGAGCACTAAGAGCACGTGTTCTCCAATGATGAGTCCGGGCAGGTAGCAGCAGTCAAACCCCGTTACGGGAACGATCGGGAGAGAAATAGCCTTCCTTTTACCTTAACAGTTGGAGGGCAATCACTTTGACGAAAGCACTAATATTGCGCAATTTCTCGCGGGTACTGACTAGGCTGAACCTATGAGCCTCTCCGCGGCGAACCAGCCGGAATTCTCAGCAAACATCGTTCCTTCTCGGCGCACTCTGACGAAGCAAGTTTGGGCATGGGCGTCATGGGACTGGGGGTCCGCGGCCTTCAACGCGGTCATGACCACCTTTGTATTTACGGTGTATTTGACCAGTTCGCTGTTCGGCAATGAAGATCAGAACTCGGCGGTCCTCGGCGCCGGCATTTCCATCGCTGGCGTCCTCATCGCCTTGCTGGCTCCAGTGATCGGCCAGCGCTCGGATTCGAGTGGGCGGCGTCGCTTTTGGCTGGGAGTGAACACCTTCCTCATCGCAGCCCTGACGGCCTTGTGTTTCTTCGTTTACCCGTCTCCAAACTTCTTGCTCATGGGCGTCATCCTGATCGCAGCCGGCAATGTGTTCAGCGAATTCGCGAGCGTCAACTACAACGCGATGCTCACCCAAATTTCTACGCCCAAAACTATCGGCCAAGTCTCCGGCTTCGGTTGGGGCATGGGTTACCTCGGCGGCATCGTGGCGCTGGCGATCGTACTGTTCGGCTTCGTGCAGCCGGTGGTGGACTGGTGGGGCTCCTCGAGCGAAGAGTCCCTCAACCTCCGCTTAGTGGCGATCTTCAGCGCACTCTGGATCTTCATCTTCGGGTTGCCCGTACTTTTCGCGGTCCCTGAGAACAAGGGCATCGTCAAAGAGCGCGTGGGATTCTTCGCGTCCTACCAACAGCTCTTCCGTCATGTGACTCACTTGTGGAAGACGGATCGCCACACGGTCTGGTTCTTGATCTCCTCGGCCATTTTCCGTGACGGTCTTGCCGCGGTCTTCACGTTCGGCGGCGTTATTGCCTCCGTGACCTTCGGGTTCACGCTGTCTCAGGTCATCATCTTCGCGATTGTTGGAAACGTCGTCGCCGCTCTTGGCGCGATGTTCGGCGGCTGGCTCGATGACCGTATTGGCCCCAAGAAGGTCATTCTGGGATCCCTGATCGGCCTACTGATCGCCGGTCTGGGAGTGTTCTTCTCCCCCGGAGCCGCAGGCTTCTGGGTCTTCGGCCTGTTCTTGTGCCTCTTCGTGGGACCAGCGCAGTCTTCGTCTCGCGCCTACCTTGCCCGTCTCACAGAGAGCGGCCGCGAAGGTGAGCTCTTTGGTCTGTATGCCACCACCGGCCGCGCCGTAAGCTTCTTGGCGCCGTCCCTCTTCACCGCAGCAGTTGCCATCGCCTTGAACTTCTTTCCGGATGGCGGCGCGCAGCGTTACGGAATCTTGGGCATCATGGTGGTGCTGGCCGCGGGCTTCCTGTTGCTGCTTCCGGTGAAGGCACCGGCACACGCTCGCGCCCACCAGCAACGCTAGGACGCGAACAGTTCTAGCGCACGAAATGCAGTGACCAGCGGACCGAGTTAGGACTCGATGATGGTCCGGTGGAAGTTCATGTAGGAACGGGAAGCCGTAGGTCCACGCTGTCCTTGGTAGCGGTTCTTGTTATCTCCAGAGCCGTATGGCGTCTCGGCTTCGGATGACAAACGGAAGAAGCACAACTGACCAATCTTGGAACCCGGCCACAGTTTGATGGGCAACGTCGCCATATTGGAGAGCTCCAAGGTGATGTGTCCGGAGAACCCAGGATCGATGAAGCCTGCGGTGGAGTGCGTCAAGAGACCAAGACGGCCCAACGAGGATTTACCTTCGAGTCGCGCAGCGATGTCATTTGGCAGCGTGACCTGCTCATACGTGGCGCCCAACACGAACTCTCCGGGGTGCAGAATGAACGGCTCGTTGGGGTCCACTTCTACAAGGCGCGTGAGCTCAGGCTGATCCTCTGAAGGATCAATGTGCGCGTACTTGTGGTTGTCGAAAAGACGGAACCAGCGATCAATGCGGACGTCCACGCTCGAAGGCTGGATCATCTGAGGATCGTAAGGGTCAAGTTGGACGCGTCCGGAGTCAAGCTCGGTACGAATATCGCGATCTGAAAGCAGCACGTATCCAAAATACCGCCAACGCTTCACTTCACACTAAGCGTGGTGTGTACCGGGTTCATTCGTGACTACCTACACTGAGTTTGATTCCCATGAAACGTCGCGCCAGATACCGCAAAGACACTTCCCCCTCGTTGCCCCTGCATCTCACGCAGCGTGGGGTTATTGTCATTGGCATCGCCCTGCTGGTGCTCAGCATCTTGGTCACGGCGGCGTTCACGGCAGCCCGAAGTTCCGCCCAAACGGCCCTCGAGCAAGCCATCGCGAAAAACTCTGCCGCGTCCCAGACAACCGCAACGGCCCCACTCACTGGAGCTGCGTCGTCGTCTTCCACAACGGATTCCGGAACCGAATCCCCCGCCGCTAGCGCGAGCGAGCATGCCGAAGGTGGCCCTGACAGCACCTTTGACGCATCCCAAGTGCACGCTAGTGCGGATCCGCTGTTGGTCTTGGTGCGCAAGGATCTGCCGCTCGAGCCCAAGGAATTCAAGCCTCAAAACCTCGTGTCACTGGCTCCCGGCAAGACCCTCGTGAAGGAAGCTGCGGACCACTTTCAAGAATTGCTGAACGCGGCAGCGCAGGCTGGGCATTCGTTGCGCATTGAGAGTGGATACCGGTCCTACAACGCGCAAGCGAACCTCTTTACGCGTTATTCCAACAAGTACGGAGCAGCGTACGCCGAGAAGATTTCGGCGCGCCCTGGCACCAGCGAGCATCAAACGGGGCTGGCGGCGGACATTGGTTACAGCAACGGGCAGTGCAGCCTGCACCGGTGCTTCGGTGAGATGCCCGGGGGTCAGTGGGTAGCCGATCACGCCGCCGAGTTCGGATTCATTGTCCGTTACCCGCAAGACAAAGTCGCCGTCACGGGCTACAACTTCGAGCCGTGGCACTTGCGTTACATCGGCGTGGAGAATGCGCGCACCTACGTGGAATCCGGCAAAGGCTCCCTCGAAGAGTTTCTCAACACTCTCTAGAAAAGTCCTCCGGCGGCATCTAGACTTGATGTATGCGGGGGAAAATCGAGCGCAGAACCACCCAGAAACCAACTCTTCTTTCAACAGTTTTGGCGGTTTTCGTGAGCCTCGCGCTCACGTTGACGCTGACGCCGCCCGCTCAGGCGGCCACCATTATTCGGGATCCCAATAACGTAGAAGTCCTAGTCAACAAGACGCATCCGTTGTCACCGTTGACTTATGTGCCACCAGATCTGGTGACTTATCCCGGCACCACCCGGAAGCTGCGCTCCGTCACGAGCACCCAACTTCAGAAACTTTTTGCGGGCGCTACAGCCGCGGGTCACAGCCTGCGCGTGACCTCGGCGTACCGTTCATATTCCGAACAGGCTTCGCTCTACAACAGCTACGTCGCGAAATATGGCGTCACGTACGCCAACCGGATCTCCGCCAAGCCTGGCTATTCGGAGCATCAGACCGGCCTCACTGCGGATATTGGGCTCGCAAGCGGTACTTGCGGTTTTCTTGCCTGCTTTGGTGACACCGCGGCCGGTAAATGGGTGGCAGCCAATGCGTATCGCTACGGCTTCGTGATTCGCTACCCGAAGGGCTACGAAGCCACCACGGGCTACATGTATGAACCGTGGCACCTGCGCTATGTGGGCGTGAAACGGGCACTCGAATTGCGCTCGCTCGCCGTACCTACCCTGGAGCACTATTACGACGGCGTTCGCCGGGCTATCCCGAACACCCCGGCTTTGACTCGGGTGGTGTCCGGCAATTTGCTGGCCTCGCCATCAGCGTTCAATGGAACGTGGGGCGCCGCAACGACGGTGGTCAGCCGTATGGGAACCGGCAACTCGGCAGTGCAATCCGTGGACTGGAATAGCGACGGCATTCTGGATGTCATGTGGGTGAGTGGTGCTGGCCGTTTGTACGTCCTGCTCGGGAATCGATACGGCGGCTTCGGGACCGCCATCATGATCACGCGCGGACTCGCGGGGACGGACTTCGTCGCTGCTAAGTTCGTGACTTCGCGGGCCTTGCCAGAACTCGCAGTGCGCGGTGCTGACGGCAAGGTGCGCAAGTATTCGCGCAACGGATACTTCTTGGCCGGTTCTCCGACCATCCTTCGAACGGTCGCCACTACTGCGCGCATCAGCGCGGCTGATTGGAACAACGACCGCGCTGTGGACCTACTCGTGAGCACTCCAGCCGCGACCGTCGCCTATCTTGGTAGCGGCACGGGAACGGTGTCTGCGAGCGCTACCAGCACTAACGGCCGGTTGAGTGGCGTGACGAATGTGCGCCGAGTCAACGGGGCTTCTGGGCCGGGAACGTCAGGGTACTTGGCTCAAAAAGGCAGCACCATCTACTACTACCAACGCGGTGCCACGAGCCTCGCCACGGGAGTAGTAGTGGGTACGGGTCAGCTCGCCAAGTAGTTCGCTCTTTGACGGAATCTAGCGCGTTCATGTTGCGTTGAGCACCAACTCGTGATCGGCTGGAGACATGAGCGAAACGCCACAGTCCCCAAACCCTGCCGCACTTCCCCCCGAGTTCTTCGGCGGAAGCCAGGCAGCCGCACCTACTCAGCCTGCTGCCGAGTCGGCTACCGACGGCACGCAGCCGTTGACGCCACTCGAGTCGTTGCTTGAGCGTAGCCAGCACGATGATTCCCTCGCGGGCCAAGTCATCGGCACCTTCTTGCAGTCCGAGATCTTCTTCCTCTCCCGTGACGAAGTCACTGCGGAGACGGATAACGTGACGCCATTGATGTTGGAGAACGCTGCCGGCAAGCACGTCATTGCACTCTTCTCCCACCCCACCCGCATTCCACCGACGTTCATTGAACAGGCTCCTTTCGCCGTCAAGGTCGTAGGTGCGGCTGTCGTGGACAACCTCCAGAACGCTGGCATGGTGCTGAACCCAGGCTTCGAGCTGGGCTTCGAAATCAGCGAAGAAGGCGTTGCAGGAATCCGCCAGGACTTCCAGCCGGACGGCTCGCAAAACGCCACCGACGCGTAAGTGACGCGCGGTCGGCATACACTGGCCGCATGAATGTAGAAGAAACGCCCCTACCCGGAATCGGATCGCGCCGTGAAATCACGGTGGCGAACGGTCGCCGGGTGGGGGTTCTCCAATTTCGTAACGGAGAAATGAATCTGCTGATCTCTCAAGAGGATGATCCAGATTCATCACTCGCCGAAATTCCCCTGACCACGGAGGAAGCTGCCGCTCTCGGTTCACTCTTGGGTGCACCGCAGCTCGTGCAGCACCTTTCCAACCAGCAAAGCGGCCTCGCGGGCCTCAGCACAGAACAAATCGTATTGCCGCGCGAAAGCCCGTATGCAGCGCAGGATCTCGGGGCCACCCGCTTGCGTACCCGCACCGGCGTCTCGATCGTGGCGTTAGTACGCGGCGCTCACGTCATTCCCTCCCCTGGGCCGGAAACTGACCTGCTTGCCGGGGACGTCGTCGTCGTAGTGGGAACCCCTCGCGGCATCAAGGCTGCCTCGCAAATCCTGCACGAAGGCTGACTCTGTGGACCCAACCGCCCTTGTCCTGATTGAACTCGGAGCCATTTTCTTAGGTCTTGGAGTTCTGGGTCGATTAGCCGCGCGCATGGGCATTTCGCCAGTGCCGCTGTATCTGGTGGGCGGCCTGCTCTTCGGTCACGGCGGCTTCATACCGGTCACTGGCATTGAAGAATTTGGGCATATCGCGAGCGAGCTCGGCGTGGTGCTGTTGCTGCTCATGTTGGGCCTCGAGTACACCGCGAAAGAACTGGTTACGGGCCTGCGGCAGACGTGGGCCGCCGGAATTGTGGACTTTGTCCTGAACTTCACTCCGGGCGCGGTGCTTGCGCTCATGCTGGGGTGGGGTCCCGTAGCGGCCGTCGTTATGGGCGGCGTGAGCTGGATTTCGTCCTCTGGCATCATCGCCAAAGTTCTGGGTGACTTGGGCCGCTTGGGTAACCGCGAGACTCCCACCATCCTATCGATCCTCGTGATCGAAGACCTCGCGATGGCGGTCTACCTGCCAATTCTGACGGCCATGTTGGCAGGCGTGAGCTTCTTCGGCGGACTGCGCGCCGTGGGCGTCGCCCTGCTGACCGTGTCCTTGGTGTTGGTGCTGGCCCTGCGCTACGGCGCTTTCATTTCGCGGATGCTCCATTCCGAGGATCGCGAAAACTTCCTGCTCAAACTCATTGGCGCGGCGCTCCTCGTGGCGGGCATCGCGGCAAGCCTCCAGGTTTCCGCCGCGGTCGGCGCGTTCTTGTTGGGCATTGCTATTTCCGGCGCCACGGCCCACTCGGCTACGCGCGTCTTGGAGCCGTTGCGGGATTTGTTCGCGGCGATGTTCTTCGTGTTGTTCGGTATCAATACGGATCCGACGGCGATGCCCCCAGTTCTCATTCCAGCGCTATTGCTGGCAATCATCACTACGGTGACGAAGATTTTTACCGGCGGTTGGGCGGCCCGCCGAGCTGGCGTGGCCAAGCTCGGCCAGATACGCGCTGGTACTGCGCTGGTGGCTCGCGGCGAGTTCTCGATCATCATCGCCGGCCTGGGTGTGTCCTCAGGAGCGGTCCCCGCGCAACTCGCGGCACTAGCTACCGCCTACGTGATGCTGCTGGCGATCATGGGTCCCATCATCGCCCGTTTCGCCGAGCCGCTAGCCCAGAAGGTGGGCTATGGGCGTCCGCGCGCCACCGGAAAAAAGGCTCCTGGCTAGGCTATTCTGGTCAAGCCCGCTGTCACGAACGGACGGCGGGCACTTGCGGACGTAGCTCAATGGTAGAGCGCCAGCTTCCCAAGCTGGACACGCGGGTTCGATTCCCGTCGCCTGCTCCACATCCAATTCTTGATAATCGCTGATGTTGCGTGCCGTGCTTCGTGTTGCACCGCCAGGGAAAGGGATGTTGAAGTGCTCGGGGTATTTTCCGGATTTGCCGTGGTGTGGGCCGTCATTTTGGTGGGCTTCTTCGTTGGCAAGAAAGGCATTCTTGGCCCTGATGCTCGGGTTACCCTGAATCGTTTGACGTTCTTCGTCGCGTCCCCTGCCTTGTTGTTCAAGACGCTGTCTGAGTCAGATCCGCTGTCCGTCCTGGGTCCACTCTTGTGGGTGGCGCTCATTAGCGCGTTCCTCATCATGGGCATCTATATCCTGACCACCAAGTGGTGGTTTAAGCGGAACTTGGCTGATCAAACCGTTGGCGCCATGTCTGCGGCTACTGTGAATTCGGCGAACCTCGGTATGCCGATCGCCATCTATGTCCTCGGCGACATCGGCCACGCGGCTCCCGTGATCCTGTTTCAGCTCGCGATCCTGACGCCGATCAACCTTGCCATGCTGGATGCTGCCACCAGCAAGAATCCCACAACCTTGCGGTCCATCATTGGCCAGTCCTTCCGGAACCCCATGATTGTGGGTTCCCTCTCGGGCCTCGCGGTGGCGTTGATGCAAGTAGAAATTCCGCAGGTCTTGAAGGATCCCATCGACCTCATTGCGGGCGCCTCGATCCCTGCCATGCTGATCGCGTTTGGCATCTCCTTGGTGGATTCTCGACCGCTCGCGAAGAGCTCCCCGTTCAACAAAGACGTCCTCGTGGCGAGCGCCATGAAGCTCATCCTTCATCCGATCGTCGCGTGGCTCATCGCCGCCTTCATCTTCCGTCTGGAGGGGGAATTGTTGCTCTCGGCGATTGTGATGGCATCCTTGCCCACCGCGCAGAACGTGTTCGTCAATGCCTCTCGTTACAACAAGGGCGTGACCTTGGCGAAGGACACCGTTCTCATCACCACGATCGGCGCGATTCCCGCAATGGTCGCGGTCGCCGTGATTTTTCAGTGAAGAAAAGTAAGCTAGTCGCATGGCTACGACCAATGCTTCAGATCACGTAGAAAAGATCCGTTCCGGCTACACCTTCACCGAGCCGTCCATTGTCTTGGGCGCTGCAAAGGTTGAGGACCAGGTATATCCGGATGCCCTTGTACGCTTGCCACTCGGCATGATGAACCGCCACGGCTTGGTAGCCGGCGCTACAGGTACGGGCAAGACCATCACCCTCCAGGTGCTCACGGAGCAGCTCTCTGAAGCGGGCGTTCCTGTCTTCGTTTCTGATGTCAAGGGCGACCTCACGGGCCTCTCCACTGCGGGGACCAGCAGCGAAAAGCTGTTGCAGCGCACCCAGAGCGTGGGCATGCAGTGGGAAGCCAAGAACTACCCTGTGGAGTACTTTGCCCTCGGCGGCGACGGCAACGGCATTCCTGTCCGTGCCACCATCACGAGCTTTGGCCCCATTCTTCTTGCCCGCATTCTTGAACTCAACGAAACCCAAGAGTCCAGCCTCCAGCTCATCTTCCACTACGCGGACAAGAAGGGCCTCGAGCTGATTGACCTCAAGGATCTCCGTGCGGTGATTTCTCATCTCACGAGCGACGAGGGCAAGGACGAACTCAAGGACCTCGGCGGACTGTCCAAGGCGACGGCTGGCGTCATCCTGCGTGAGCTCATCACTCTGGAAGCTCAGGGCATGGAAAAGTTCTTTGGCGAGCCGGAATTCAACACAGCAGAGCTGTTGCGTCAGGCACCTGACGGCCGCGGCGTCATCTCGAGCCTTGAGCTCTCGACGCTTCTCGAGAAGCCGCTGTTGTTCTCGACCTTCTTGATGTGGCTACTCGCAGACTTGTTCTCGGAGCTCCCAGAAGTCGGCGACGTTGAAAAGCCAAAGCTTGTGTTCTTCCTAGACGAAGCTCACTTGCTCTTCCGTGGCGCATCCAACGCGTTCCTTGAGTCCATCATGACCACGGTGCGTTTGATCCGTTCCAAGGGCGTTGGCATCTTCTTCGTCACCCAGACCCCGAAGGACGTTCCCGGGGACGTACTGGGCCAGCTCGCCAACCGCGTTCAGCACGCACTGCGCGCTTTTACGCCGGATGATGCAAAGGCTCTCAAGCAGACCATCTCCACATTCCCGACCTCTGACTACGACCTCGAAGAGGCCCTCACGCAGGCCGGTACCGGTGAGGCTATCGTGACCGTCATGAACGAGTCCGGTGCGCCAACCCCGGTGGCCTGGACCAAGATGTGGACGCCTCGTTCCCAGATGGGCGCATCAGACGCAACCATCGTCACGAGCACCGTCCAGGCCTCACCCCTACTCAGCCAATACGGCACCGCCGTAGATGGCGTCTCGGCGTTCGAGAAGCTCAATGGTGCCGCCGCGAGTGTTCCTGCTACGGGCGAATCGGCTCAAGCTCCCAACGCTCAGGGCCAGCCCGCCGGAAGCGTTCAGGACGAGGCGCGTCGCATCGAAGAAGACATTCTGGGCCGTCCCGCCTCGGTGCCTCCGGCTCCGCAGCAGGCTCCTCAAGAAGCGCCCGCACCACAGGCAGAGGCTCCCAAGTCTCGCCCGAAGAAGCAGGACAACGTGGTCATGGACGTAGCTCTCGATGTCGCGAACCAGCTGGGCCGCGAGTTCTTGCGTGGCATTTTCGGCACGCGCCGCCGCCGTCGCTAGGCCTGCATGACGGAAGATTCAGTAGCAGAGTCCCCCGAAGTCTCGGCGTCCGCTCCCCCGGAATCACGCGCTCCCAAGAGCAACATCCTCAAGAGTCCGTGGTTCTGGGCGGGAGCCTGCGCGCTGTCGATCGCTGGATCGACGATTGCTATCACTAGCGTGAATCAGACCTACTTTGGCCCGGAGAGGCAGGTATCTCAGTATTTTGAGTTGCTGCAGTCGGGCCGCAGTGATCGTGTCTTGGGACTTCTCAAGGCAAAAGTTCCTACCGGGGACGCGGTCTTATTGAGCGGCGAGCCATTCAAGGCGTCCCTGAAAGGACTCGACACTTCTAACCTCGACTTCGTGACGGCTGGAAGCGCTTCTGACCCAGATCAGCGCACGGTGACGGCGACCTACAAGATGGGGTCTACCGAGCAACAGACCACGTTTAGGTTGCAGAAGACGAGGACGGATTGGCTGTTCTTCGACCATTGGGAATTCGTTCCGGTCACGTTGCCCACCGCCACAGTGCAGGCTCAGTATTCGCCTCAAGTGGACGTCAACGGTTCGGCATCCCCGCTGACCGCTGACGGCGGCAAGCCCAAGGACGGCGGTCCAGCATGGAAAGCACAAAGCTATCCCGTGCTGCCTCCGGCAATGGTGAACGCGTCCTACGAGACCAAGTTCATCAAGGGTCCGCAGAAGCAACAGGCCATCACGAGCTTCGACCAAGCCGCACCCAAGATTTCTTTGGGCGCAGAGGCCAGCGACTCGCTCTCTGACTACATTGACGCCCAGCTCAAGAGCTACTTGGACGAGTGCGCTAGTCGCCAAGTGCTGAAGCCGGCTGGTTGCCCCATGAACTATGACACGAACGCTCGCGTGCGCTCCTCCACCATCAAGTGGGAGATCCTGCAGTATCCCGAGGCAGAGGTGACCCTGACGCCGAAGGGCTGGGAAGTGGAACGGCTCCATGGCCGGGCGAAGATTGCACTGGAAGAGCAGGATCTGGATTCAGGCGAACGTGCCACGGTCCAAGAAGAGGACCCGTTTGAGTTCTCAGCGGCCGTGACGGTCAACGGCAACCGCGTGACGGTCACCCCGGACGCGTTCGATTACGACCCCAACAACAAGACCTAGGACCCCTCACCGGGCACATGCCCCCAAGGTCCTAGGTCTGTGAAGTTGGTGCTTCCCGAAAGAGCTTCGGTTAGTTCACGCCGCGCAGATCGAGCTCAAGCTCGGTGGCGCCATCCTCAGCCAAGAGCACGGGGATGCCCCAGTCCTGCTGGTACAAGTGGCATGCTGCGTGATCTGGGATCTCTCCGCCTGGCTCGCCATCGCAGGCTGCCGCACGGGCGGTGATGTGCAGAACGCCTTCGGGGACATTGGGGTTCAAGACGAGCGTGCGCGTCAGGCCCACGGACGTTCCAGCGCCTTCTACGAGCAAGTTCTCGGGCGACGAGGAAATCTTCAGCTGCGTGGGATCGCCCCATCGGTCATCGAGCTTCTGGCCCTTCGGAGCGGCAAAGCGCACCACGAGCTGGTGCTCGCCAGCTGCCACGGGCGTGCGAGGACGCGTGACCTGGGCAGAACCCTCATCCACGCGCAGCGCTTCCTTAGGCAACGGGATGCGCACGAGTTCGTGGCGGTTGGTCTCCACGATCAACAGCACGGGCTCGCCGTCCACGGAATCGTCCAACAAGACGTCGGATGGCTCAGCCAATCCACGCGCCAGCGTGGAAACTTCGCCGGAGGCAAGATCAACGCGGCGCACAGCCCCGTTGTAGGTGTCAGCAACAGCCACGGAACCATCCGGCAGCACCGTCACACCCAGAGGGTGCTGGAAGCGAGCGTCAGTGGCTGCGCCGTCTTGGAAGCCAAAGTCGTACAGTCCCTGACCCACGAGCGTCTCAACGGCCGTCACAGCGCCGTCGTCGCCCACACGCAAAACACGCAGCGCCGAGGTCTCGGCGTCGGCCAACCAGATGTCGCCAGCCGCATCAGTGGCCAAGCCGGAGGTCTGCGCGAACCACGAGGTCTCGGCAGCGCCGTCCTCGAGGCCTTCCAAACCGGAACCGGCAAAGACCGCCACGGCCCCGGACACAGGATCAAAGGAGAAGATCTGGTGCGTGCCAGCCATCGCCACGATCACGCGCTGTGCCTTTTCAGACCACACCACGTCCCATGGGGAAGACAGCGAAACCTCAAGCGCGCCAGCAGCCAGACCCTCGGCCAAGTTCACGCCGATTCCGGGAGCTTCCTTGCGAGCCTGTTCGGTGTCCAGCAAGCGCTGCACACCGTTTCCAGCGAGCGTGCGCACGGCACCCGTTGCCAGGGAAATGCCGCGGAGGCGGTGATTGACGGTATCGGCCACTACGACGTCGTAGCCCACCTTGGCTGCCACATCCTCCGGGAGGAGGGCCAAGCCTTGAGGTTCATTGAATTGCGCTCCACCGGACTGATCAACACCGGACTGATCCGAGCCTGCACCCTGAGGCGATCCAGCGGCGTCGTAATCCTTCGGCGAATCAGCGAAACCCTTGATGCCGGCGCCGATCACACGGCGAACCGTGCGCAAGTCCTGATCCAACTCGACGATGCGGTGGTGGCCGGAGTCGCCCACGAGGAAGCCTCCGTCGCGCAGCGCCACGACCTTGCCAGGGAAGCGCAGGTCGCCTTCGCGGGCTGGAGGTGCAACGTAGGGACCGTCACCGCGGTGCAGCGTGCCCTTGGCCTCATGCTCGGCAATGAGCTCTTCCACGAGGACCTCGAGGCCGTTCGCGTGACCTTCGCCGGACAAGTGCGCCACGATGGTGCCTTCAGGATCCACCACCACAAGGGTTGGCCACGCGCGTGCCGCGTAGGACTGCCACGTCTTGAGCTCTGGGTCATCGAGGACCGGGTGGTGAATTTCGTAGCGCTCCACGGCGGCGGCAAGCGCTACCGGGTCAGCTTCGTGTTCAAACTTCGGGGAGTGCACGCCCACGGTCACCAGGACGTCGCGGTACTTCTCTTCGAGCGGACGCAATTCGTCCAGCACGTGCAAGCAGTTGATGCAGCAGAACGTCCAGAAGTCCAAGAGGACGATCTTGCCGCGGAGATCTTCCAGATTCAGCTGTTTACCACCGGTGTTGAGCCAGTTGCGACCCTCGAGCGCTGAGGCTCGTACGCGGGAAGTGCTGCGAAGATTGTCGGTGGTCGTCATGATGCTCCTAGCTGTCGGCTGACGTCTGCTGTCCGTCCATTATGTGCGAAAAGTGCAGTGGAATTGTTTCGCGTGACGATTCACTACTCACTAACTCGAAGAGCCTCGAAATTGTTCCGCGGCTCCCCCAAAAAGAATCGCGGCTTAGAGCCCGGCGAGCGTTGCTTTCAGGATCGCTTGCGCCATCTCGGTGAACTGCTTATCCGTGATTTTGTCTAGTCCCACAAAGGACACCATCGCAACGTAGCCGTCCTTCTGGCCCACCAGGACCAAGGACTGCTGCCGGATGTCTTGGTCCATGCGGCCGCGCGTCCACAGGATGGCGGAGTCGACCTTGCCGTCGGCGGAGCTATCCGCCTTCGTTGCAGGCTTGACCGCGGTGAACGGGTACGTGTCGGCAGACTTCTCCGAGACGATAGACAAAGAAATCGACCGGCACGTGGTCTGTAGGTTCTCCACGGCGGCCTGATACGCAGCGAAGGACTTCTCATCCTGAAGTTTGGCGACCTCCACGGATCCCGTGACAATCGTGCTGTTCTGTGCGAAGTCCGTGCGGGCCGCTTCATCGCTGCTCTGCGCTGGTGACCAGTTCAAGTCTTCGACGGATTGCTTGCACGTATCCGGAATAACGTTGACGCCCTTCATGGCGTCCGTCGGCGGCTTGCGCAGCTCGGCCAGCTCTTCAGCCGTCGCGCCGCGCGCGGTGTTGAAACCGAAGCTCGCAGCCTGCGAAATTCCGGTGGAAACGGCCACGCCAGCGCGCGAGTTCACGACCGCATCATTGCTGGCGCTCGCTGCGGACTTCGAAGCCGAGGCCGCGGCGTGAGCCGAGTTGGCGGCGTCGTTCTGGGAATCGCTCCCGGAATTTCCGCACGCCGCAAGACTGAGCGAGAGGGCTAGTACGACGGCGCCAGTCCGCAGACGGTGCACGTGAGAGGTGGGCTTCATGTGTGGGTGCATCGCCTAGCGTCCTCGCCGTTGATCGATGGTCTGGTCATGTTCGGCGTACTGCTCGAACATGCGGTTGTACGCTTCCAAATCAGCGTCGTGATTGGCGTCAGCGCGACGGTCCTCGCGCTTGGCAGCTTTCGTGTCAGAGCGCAGCCACGCGATGGCCACACCCAACGCCAAGAAGAGCGTAGGCACTTCGCCAATGCCCCACATGGCCGCTGTGCCCAGCTGCTGGTCCTCCATCGGCGGGCTTCCCCACGGACGGCCCATCGAGCCAAACCAGTCTGCTTGCAAAAGCATGTTGGAGTTCATAAGGGACACCGCGAAGAACGCGTGGAACACCATGGTGGCAATGAGAAGAATCAAGCGGAACGGGTGCGGCAAGCGCGCTGGCAGCGGATCGATGCCAATCATGTTCAGCGCGAAAATGTAGCCCGTAAGCAAGAAGTGCACATTCATGAGCTCGTGGCCCACGTGCTCACGCAACGCGAAACCGAAGAGGTCCGTGTTGTAGAAAATGATGATGGAGCCGGCGAAGTTCGCTGCCGCGAAGAGCGGGTGCGTGACGACTTGCGAGTACTTCGAGTGAATGAAGGCCAGCATCCATTCGCGCGGTCCACGCGTTCCGTCCGTGCGAGGGCGCATGGCCCGCAGTGCCAATGTCATCGGGGCACCCACCACCAGGAAGATCGGGACCACCATTGTCAGCGCCATGTGCGCCACCATGTGCATCGAGATCAGCACCATTCCATAGACCGCAGGCGAACCGCTGGTCACGTAGGTCAAGAGCGCCAAGCCCACGTACCACGAGATAGCGCGGCCAATGTTCCAAGAGTCACCGCGCTTCGAGAGCGTGTGCATCCACTTGGCGTAGGCAACACCGAGGAAGATGACGACGGCGACCCAGAGCCAGTCCCAGCGCCAGACCGTGAACCATTCGCCAATGCCGAGGGCCGGCGGGAGGTCGTAGCCGGTCAGAATACGTGCCGGCGATGCAGCTGGCGGAAGTTCCTGCGGGACAGGAGTCGCCGTCCGGCCCAGCACAGCTGCCACGCCAATGACAGCGGCCATGACCAGGACTTCAGCGAAGATCAGGCGCCAGGCCGAAGCCAGCGGGGTGCTATCCCCTGCGTTGAGCTTTCCGATCACGCGCGTGCGGTGCATGAGGCCAAGGATGCCGAGAGCCAGCGTGAGCAGCGCTTTGGTGATGACGAGTCCGCCATAGGGCGTGAAGAGATCCTCAAATCGCTCCATGCGGATCCACGCGCTGATAATGCCCGAGAGCGTCACCACCACAATGGCCACGAATGCGATGTCAGAGAAGCGCTTGAGCACCAAACCGGCCGTCAGGGGACGCTGAGCCTTGTTCTTGATGTCCGTGAAGCGTCCAGGAGCCTGCCCCTGAAGGCTGCGGGAAATGAGCGCGAGCGTGCCGATGCCGCCCGCCCACAAGTACACGCCGAGCAAGTGCAGACCGAGCGCGTTGACGGCGCCCCAGTGGTCGTTGCCGCCTTGCGTGTGGCCAGTCAGTGCGATCGGCAAGATTCCTGCGGTGCCAAGTACCGCGGTGGCCGCGATCCAGGCGGGTCCACGAACGGCAAAGGCCAGCGAAGCGGTGACGGCTGCGATGAGCACCATCCATCCCCACGCTTGGCCCAGTGAAATGTTGAAGATGTAGTCCACGAGCGCAGCGGTGAAGGTCGAGCTACCGCTCAGTGGAAGACCGGAGACGCTCGAGAACATCAGCACAAGAGTCGCCGCCGCTGCCACGGTCCACGTGACGCCGGCGTATCCGGCGACTGCCATGGTGGCGTCGAACGCTGGGTGGACGGAGCCGCCATCGGTGGACTTGGCAGGAATTTCTGCGCGGAAGTCGTTGTCCTTCGCGGCGGCCTCCGCACCGGCGATCTGAGAACCAGCTTCGGTTGCGGTTTGTGTCGCCGCGCTACTTACGTTGGCAGCGGCCTTCGGCTTGGATTCAGGAACGACGACGACGCGAGCGCTCGCCCGTGCACGAATAGGTTTGGTGGAGCGCGGAACAATCGCCGCCCCGAACGCGAGTGCGCCGATGGTCAGCGCCATGGCCGCGTGGTTCACGAAGGTTGCAATGGGAAGTCCCCACCGCGTCAGCGGGCCCGGATCACCAAGCGTTGCTGGCGCCGAGCCGCCGCTCAGCACCAGGGATGCCGCGGTGACGATGATTCCAAAGATGACGGCCGCAAGTGCAACCGTCCATGATTTGCGAGGCACTAATTACGCTTCCGGTTCTTGGCGATGAGGGTAGCGACAGCCGCGATGACAGCCAGACCGGCAACAATGCCGATCAGCCACGGGCTCACGCCGGAGTTCTGCGCGGCTTCCTGAACGGGGTTAGACGCAGCACTGGAAGCAGAGGCAGAGCTTGCCGGTGCCGAGCTAGATGCCGAGGTGCCGGCGGTTCCCGTTTCAGAAGCGGCGGAGCTTGCAGCGGACGAGGAAGCCGCACCGCCGCTCACGCTGAACGTGATGGCTTGGCCGTTAGCCGTGGTTCCCTCGATCGGGTGTCCATCGCTCGAGACGACGCGCCACTCGAGCGTGTAGTTTCCAGCGCCCAACGCATCCCGAACCCCAACCGTCAGGTTCGCTCCGGAGGCGGCAGCTACGGCGTCGTACTTCTTGCCCTGCGCATCCTGCAGCACAACCGAGGTGCCAATGTTCTTGAGCTCAGCACTGTACATCAGGACGATTGCATTCGGGGCGGTCTTGACCGTGGAACCGTTAACGGGGTCGCTGCCAATGAGTTGATCGTGGGCGAAAGCTCCCGGAGCAACCATGGCTCCGGCGAATGCAATGGCCGCAATCGCCGCCAGCTGACGTAGAACCCTGCCTAGACGGCCTGCGGACGCTGCCTGCACCATGAAAAACTCCTCAACACCCAACTATGTTCTGACGCGCCGCGAGACCGCGCGCAGTCGTCCGTCAATTCTACGCGAGGTCGAAAATCGGCAAAAAAGAAGGACGTCGCGCATACAACGCGACGTCCTTCGGAAAGACTCCCCTTCGGGAGCTGTGGCTTACTTGCCGGAAGCAGCAGCCTTGAGCTTGGAGCCAGCGGTGAGCTTCACCGAGTAGCCAGCTGGGATCTGGATGGTTTCGCCGGTCTGTGGGTTGCGGCCGGTGCGAGCTGCACGCTCGGTGCGCTCAACGGCGAGCCAACCTGGGATGGAAACCTTTTCGCCCTGCGAGACCTGCTCGACGAAAACGTCGAATACGGCGTCAAGTACGGCCTTGACTGCAGTCTGGCTGTTGCCCGTCTTCTTCGCGACGGCTGCCTCGAGTTCGCTACGATTCATAGCCACTATGTGTCCTCCTGGACTGATCGTTCCCGGTCTGATGACCCGGATGCCCCGCGGTTACGAGGACTTCTGAGTCAGAAACTACCAGCACTTCACAGGAGACACGCCCGATTTTCGCTGAAAACAGCCAATTTCTTTGGTTTTCCGCAGGTTCAGGGCGCTTTTTTGGTCACTTTCGGCCCTTATTGCGGATAATTCTCATTTGACTGGCTGTCGTCAAGTTGCCTGCAGGCGCCTTTTGTCGCTGACCGTCGTGATTGTTGCGCCAACGTTGGCGCTGAGACGACGTTCACGCAACATTCACGACGCATGGGGGTGGGAAACACCTCGAGGACCCTCCCCGTGAGGGCATCCGGAAAGCGGGAATGCGGTCAGACGCGCATGCGGTGCTGCGCCTGGCGATGTACACAGTAGTGGGGTTATAGGACATTAAAGTGTGTCTGATGGGGCTTGGTTGCCTTTATCGGCGCGGCTAAACGGGTGTTGGCATACTTTTCGTTGTTTATTCGGGAAGCGTGGTTGACAACGAGCGTTTATGCGTCCTGTGTGGTGGCGGGCTGAAAAGGAACGGTTCCACGAGTGCTGGAGCTACCAGGTATCGCTGTAAATCGTGTGGCGCGAGTAGTTCTGAACGGATACAACGCGTCGACGTGCGTCGACGCCACGAGCTCTCCCGATTCCTGGAATGGCTGCTGGGAAACAAGACTCAATCCCAAGTCGCTCAGGGCGTGGATCCACGCTCGTTTCGTCGCTCCACACACTGGTGCTGGAACATTACTCCCGCGATCGAGGTCACCGGAGAGATCTATCCGGAAGTCCAGCTCGACGGCATCTATCTCGGTTCCTGGTGTTGCTTGATCGCGATCGCTGGCGAACACGTCATCGGTTATCAATGGTGTGACACGGAAAAACGCGTGGCGTGGGAACAGCTCCTAACTCGTTTCCCCGCACCAGATTTGGTCGTGATTGATGGTGGTTCCGGGCTGGCATCCGCGCTGAAACATTGCTGGCCCGAGACCCCTGTTCAACGCTGCCTGGTGCATATTCAACGCAACGTGCGCGTGCTGATCACGATGCGCCCCCGCACGACCGCGGGCCGCGAACTACGGGCTATTTCCCTTGCCCTGACACGGATCACGAGCCAGGATCAAGCGCGTGCATGGCTACTTGCACTCAACCAGTGGCACGGAAAACATCACCAGATGCTGAACGAGAAAACCTACCGTTCGCACCACCGTGGTTCGCTGCCGCAAAGCGTGAGGCCGCACCAGCGCTGGTGGTTCACACACGACCGGCTACGCAAGGCCTACCAACTCCTCGAGCGCGCCAGCCAACAAGAAGTCCTGTTCACCTATCTCAAAGACGAGCACCGCTCACGGAACGCCTCATCAACAACGAACAGGATCGAAGGAGGCATCAACGCGCAGCTACGCAATCTTCTACGCAACCATCGCGGACTGACCCCTGAGCACGCTAAACGAGCCGTGGAATGGTTCCTCTACAAGCACTCCCAGAACCCAGCACCAGCCCACCAACTCATCAAAAAAGAACACTACGAGCCCGTCGCCTACACGCAAGAAATCGAGGAACACATCGGACCCGCAGAACTCGGAACAGGACTCAACGCAAACGAAGGACTCTGGCACCGAAAAGGATGGGCCGGCCGCGCCTCCTAAAAAGACACGCCCGACCCAGACACACATTTATGTCCTATAACCCCAGTAGTGCGCTCGGAAACACAACAAAAGGCCCCTCCCGAAGGAGGAGCCTTTCGACGTGGTTAGCCTGCTAAGGGCTTACCAAGAAGACTTCGTGATGCCCGGAAGCTCACCGCGGTGAGCCATATCGCGGAAGCGAATACGGGAGATGCCGAACTTCTGGAAGGTACCGCGTGGGCGACCGTCGATGGCGTCGCGGTTGCGAAGGCGAACCGGCGAAGCGTTACGAGGAAGCTTCTGGAGGCCCAAACGAGCCTCTTCACGCTGCTCATCGGTCGAGTTTGGATCGATGAGAGCCTTCTTGAGGGCAAGACGCTTTTCGGCGTAGCGCTCAACGATGACCTTGCGCTGCTCGTTACGAGCAATCTTGGACTTCTTAGCCATTGTTCTTAGCGCTCCTCTCGGAATTCGACGTGCTTACGGATCACGGGATCGAACTTCTTCAAGACCATACGGTCAGGGTCGTTACGACGGTTCTTACGCGTGACGTAGGTGTAGCCCGTGCCCGCAGTGGACTTGAGCTTAATGATGGGACGTACGTCCTTGTCCTTTGCCATTAGAGCTTCACACCCTTCGCGAGAAGTTCTGCAACAACAGCATCGATGCCACGGGCGTCGATGGTCTTGATGCCCTTAGCGGACAAGGTCAAGGTCACGTTGCGGCGCAAAGACGGCACAAAGTAACGCTTCTTCTGAATGTTTGGGTCGAACCGACGCTTGTTGCGGCGGTGCGAGTGGGAGATGCTGTGTCCGAATCCCGGAACTGCACCAGTCACCTGGCATACAGCTGCCATGATCACTCCTCCAAGTAGTAGTAAATAATTGACGGGTAACCCCGCCAATCCAGTTGTGACACCGTTTACTGCGACTTCGTTGAAGGAAACCAGGCTGGGTGAGAACCAGCCGAAGCGCCTCAAGCGCGAAAACACGGTGAACTCATCAGCTATTCGAGCATTTTTCCCTACTCGGGGCGCCGACGATTTCGGATGTACGGGTTGCCGCGCCTTCGCAAGTCCAAAGGACACAGCAAGTTGACGCGACTTAACGCCTTACCATCTTAGAGCATTAAGCCCGTGTAGCTCAAACCGAGTCTTCCCGGAAAATCCAGTGATCTGGAGCAAGCGAGCGTGTGATCTTGCGCCCAATGCGAGCCAATTCAAGCACATCTTCATTCTCGAGCTTGTCGAACAGCAAGTCTCGAACGGACTCAACGTGGTGAGGAGCGAGCTCCTCGAGCCGCGCGAAGCCGTCTTCGGTCAAGTGCGCCATGGTGACGCGAGCATCCACGTCGGACTGCGTCCGTTCCATCCAACCGAGCTTCTCGAGCTTCTTCACCACGTGAGACAACCGAGAGAGCGACGCGTTGGTGCGGATAGCCAATTCGCTCATCGGCAACGCCTGATCATCTGCTTCAGACAGCATGGCCATCACGTTGTAATCAAACAACGTGATGCGCGCGTGCGTGTGGAGGTCAGAATCCAGCTTGCTCGGCAGATGCATGGTCACCGCGAGTACAGCAAGCCACGCTTCGCGCTCTTGCGGGGTCAGCCACCGTGGTTCGCTCATGGGCTAATAATCTCACAACTTCACTTATTCACTGGAAAATCGCACTTACAGTGTTACATCTCGTGGTGGATGTCACGGAGATGGGGTGGTCACCGTATATGTGACCACCCCATCTCACGCTAATTCCTAGCTCACTCCTATTTGGAAGTCAGCGCCTTTTCACGGCGGTAGCGCGTTACTTCGCCGATCACCACGATCAGCAGAGCCACGATGAACATCGCCGAACCGATCACGTTGGCTTGGGCTGGGATACCGCGAGCAGCTGCCACGTAGATGAACTTCGGGAACGTATCGAAGTTGCCAGAGTTGAAGTTGGTGATGATGAAGTCGTCAAAACTCATAGCGAAGCTCAAGAGCGCCGCGGCGACGATGCCTGGAAGCAAGAGCGGGAAGGTGACCTTCCAGAACGTCTTCAGGGGCGATGCGTACAGGTCTCCAGCTGCTTCTTCCAGACGCGGATCCAGACCGGAAACACGTGCCCGAACGGTCACCACTACGAAGGACATGCAGAAGACGATGTGAGCGATGACCACCGTCACGAAGCCGAGGTCCCAACCGAGGTTGAGGAACTGGGCCAAGAGCGAGGCACCAAGCACCACTTCTGGAGTGGCTAGCGGAAGGATGATCAAGAGGTCCGCTGTGTTGCGGAACTTGAACTTGTAGCGCACCAGACCCAATGCAATGCAAGTACCCAAGATGGTGGCGACAATCGTAGCCACGATGCCCACCTGCAACGAATTTCCGAGTGCTTCACAGATCTGCGGCGCACCGCAGGGATTCTGCCAGTTCTCGAGGGTGAAGCCACGCCATGTGAGGTTGGTACGGCCGGCGTCGTTGAACGAAAAGGCAAAGATGTACGCGATCGGCACCAGCAGGTATACGAAGGCGAGACCCCCGAGGATCGGGATGATCCATCGACCAATGTTCGATTTCATCAGTTCTCCTGGAAGTTTTCTTAGAAAAGATCTTTAGTGCCGAAGCGGCGGATATAGAGCATCACAAGGATCAGGATCGCCACCATCAGAATGGCGGAGAGCGCCGACGCCGTGGGGTAGTCCACGATGCGGAAGAACCGCGAGTCGATGACCTGACCGATCATGGTGGTATCCCGGTTGTTGCCCAAGATCGCTGCGTTGACGTAGTCACCGGAGGCCGGGATGAAGGTCAACAAGGTGCCAGCGAAAACGCCCGGCATGGACAGCGGCAACGTGACCTTACGGAACGTCGTAAACGGCGAAGCGTACAGGTCGCCCGAAGCCTCGATGAGGCGGGTGTCCATGCGTTCGAGGCTCGCGTAAATCGGTAGGGTCATGAAGGGCAAGAAGTTGTAGGTCAAACCTGCAACCACTGCCACCGCCGATGCCGTGAGTCGCCCATCTGGCGGAAGAATCGCGATGGCACGCAAAATAGAAACCACGGGACCTTCATCCGCCAAGATCTGCTTCCACGCTTGCGTACGCAAAATGAAGGAAGAGAAGAAAGGCGCAATGAGAAGAACCAGCAAAATCGAAGACAAGAGCCGGTGCGCGCGAAGTCTCACGGCCACGAGATAAGCCATGGGATAGCCAATCAGCAGAGCAAGAATCGTGGCGATCGCTGCAAAGCCGAAGGAGCGCAGGAGCGGTTCCCAGTACTGCGAAATAGCGTCGGCATAGTTGCTGAATTGCAACGCTGGCGCGAACTCACCAATATCCGCCCCTGGCGGCTTGGTGTAAAGCGACATGGCGAGCATGACGACGACGGGGGCCGCAAAGAAGAGCAACAAGAAGATGAAGCCCGGGAGCACCAGCGCCTGACCTACTCGACCACGCTTCTTCTCGGCCGCAATTTCTTCTGGACTCCGGAAGTCATCGTCTTTCTTAGACTTCCGAAGCCCCGCTGAGTCTGATCTAACGTCAGGACCTTTCACGGTGTTGATGTCACTCATCACGCGCCCTCAATACCTGCGGTAGTGTCATCGTCGCCGTCGAGACCAAAGGAGAACTCCGGTTCCCAGGACAGGGCGACCTTGTCACCGCGCTGGCCGGTATCTTGGCCAAGGTTCTGGGTAAAGGTTCCAAGGACACCGACGCCTGGAACGTCCACCAAATACTCGGTGGAGACACCCGTGAAGGAAGCGTCGATGATGGTGCCGGTCAGCTGATTGTGGTCTGCAGGGATATCAAGTTCCCCCATGTGCCCAATCCGCATCTTCTCGGGACGTACGCCGACCACGATATCGCCAGCCTGCGTCGTCGTACGGGAAGCCGGAACCCACACACGAGAGCCGGCAATGTCCACGCCCAACAGGTCGTCGCGCTGTTCCGCAACGTGACCCTTCATGAGGTTGGACTTGCCGAGGAAGTTGGCGACGAAGGCCGTCTTGGGAAGTTCGTAGAGCTCGCGGGGTGCGCCCATTTGCTCGACCTTGCCCTGATTCATGACCGCGACGATGTCCGCCATGGTCATGGCTTCTTCCTGGTCATGAGTGACGTGAACGAAGGTCAGGCCAACTTCCGTCTGAATAGCCTTGAGCTCCACCTGCATCTGACGGCGAAGCTTCATGTCCAACGCGCCGAGCGGCTCATCCAACAAGAGCACCGCCGGACGGTTCACGAGTGCGCGGGCCAAGGCCACGCGCTGCTGCTGACCGCCGGAGAGCTGAACTGGCTTGCGGGCCGCCAAATGGCCCAGTTCCACCATTTCAAGGCCCTTTTTGGCGAGCTCTTGCGCGTTCCTCACCTTGCGCTGCTTCAATCCGAACGCGACGTTCTCCAGGATGTTCATATGCGGGAACAATGCATATGACTGGAACACGGTGTTCACGTGACGCTTGTGCGAAGGCAACTGCGTGACGTCCTCGCCACCAATCGAAATGGTGCCTGACGTGGGATGTTCCAGTCCTGCGACCATTCGCAAAGTGGTGGTCTTGCCGCAGCCCGAAGGCCCCAGCAAGGCGAAGAACGAGCCCGCAGGAATCGTCAGCGTCAAATCATCAACGGCAGTGAAGTCCGTGAAGCGCTTCGAGACATTCTGAAGGTGGAGATCGGCGCCGCCGTCTTTACCGGGATCTTTGACGATCGAGACGGCGGCCGTACTTGGTGACGTGTGGCTCATCTATCAGACGCCAATCGCGGTCTGGAACTTGTTGCCGAAGTTGGTTTCTTCTTCAGGGGTCAAGCTGCGGAACGCGTGAACCTGCTTGAGGTCTTCGTCCGATGGGAAAATCAGCTTGTTGTCCACAAGCGAAGGATCAACCTTTTCCATGGCTTCCTTGGCGCCTTCAACCGGTGAAATGTAGTTCACGTAGGCGGCCACGGTCGCAGCAACCTCGGGATCGTAGTAGTAGTTCATGAGCTCTTCAGCGTTCTTCTTGTGCTGCGAACCGATGGGAATCATCATGTTGTCGCTCCACAGGGTGCCACCGGATTCCGGAATGGCGAACTCCCACTTGTCGTCATTCTCAAAGTTGAGCTGGGTGATATCGCCGGACCAGCAAATGACTGCCAGCGCATCGCCGGAGACGAGGTCCTCCTTGTAGGAGTTGCCCTTGACCTGGCGGATCTGGCCGGAGTCAATCTGCTTCGTCAAAGTCTCGAGCGCCTTATCGAATTCGGTGTCGCCCCAAGAACCTGCGATGTCTACGCCGTCGGCCATCATGAGCAGACCCATGGTGTCGCGCATTTCGTCGAGGACCTCAACACGACCCTTGAGCTCTGGCTTCCACAGGTCGTCGATCGTCTTGAGTCCGCCCGGAATCTTTTCCTTATTCCAAGCGATGCCAGCAAAGCCGGTCTGCCACGTCAACGAGTTCTTGCGACCCTTATCCCAGTCCACATTCTGGAGTGCGGAACGAAGGTTCTTGGCATTTGGAATGTTGGCGAGATCAAACGCTTGGGTGTAGCCCTGGCGGATCACGCGGCCGGCCATCCAGTCAGTGAGCGTGATGATGTCCTGGCCTATGTCTTGGCCTGCAGCGAGCTGCGCCTGGACCTTGCCGTAGTAAGAGTCATTGCCATCGATGTCTTCGGCGTAATTCGCCTTGATGCCGGTCTGCTTTTCAAACTCGGCAAGGGATGGGTAGGACTTCGTGGTTTCGTCATAGTCCAAGTAGAGGGTCCAGTTGGCCCATGAAACGGTCTTTTCCGTTGCGGACTTGTCAATTGCAGCAGATGGACCCGCGGCCGTTGCTGATCCGGTAGCAGAGGAATTGGACGCGGATCCCGAAGTACCGCACGCGGAGAGCATTCCCGCAAGTCCAAGCCCGCCAGCGCCCAAGAGGAGAGAGCGTCGGTTCATTTGGGATTTGATGATGGCACGAATGCGCGGATCTGGATGCTGATCGAGTGGGCGTCGCGTGGTCATGTGTGGACTCCTAAATAGCTGGGCCGAACCTTGGGAACGGACGGTATCTGGCGTCTTGCGGCGGCCACCATTTTCGCCAACTTTTTCACGAACTCTTGGTGACGCCACGCAACGGGAGATCGAAAAGAATCATGCCAGCACTACGGGGCCGTGACAATAGTTTAAGTGTTAATTTTTTGTTACGACGACGAAATCCGTTGCACGTCTCAGAATTGGATGACGTTTTCCTCTTTCCATTGGAAACTTTTCTCGCTACGCTCGAGACACATCTCAGATTTCCAGGAGGTAGATAGCGCGTGGCAAGTGAAGCCGGCGACCGGGCAGCGCCCGGGGCGCGTATCGAGTACGCGGAGTCATTCGCGGCGGATCGGTTCCCGCTCGATGACCTGAGTAAAGACATTATTGGCCACCTTCAAGAAGATGGCCGTCGCTCCTATGCGTCCATCGGCAAGGCCGTTGGTCTTTCCGAAGCCGCCGTGCGTCAACGAGTCCAAAAGCTTCTTGATTCAAAGGTGATCCAGATCGTGGCCGTGACGGATCCACTCCAACTCGGCTTCCCACGCCACGCCATGATCGGCGTGCGCTGCTCGGGCGACATGGTTGAAACAGCTGACGAGATCGCAAGACTCTCAGCCGTTGACTATTGCGTGGTGACGGCCGGCAAATTCGATGTCCTCGCGGAAGTGGTGTGCGAAAACGACCACGCTCTGCTGGACATCATCCACAAAATCCGAGCCATCAAAAACGTTCGAGAGACTGAGACCTTCATGTATCTCTCGCTCCGCAAACAAATCTATAACTGGGGTACACCATGACAACGTCCAACAGCACTACTCCCAAGGGAACGGACCGCCAACAGGCCGCTCGCGACCACTTGTGGATGCATATGGCTCGCCACAGCGGCATCGTGGGCGGCGGCAACGTCCCCGTGATCACGCGCGGCGAAGGCCACATGATTTACGACGATAAGGGCAAGGGCTACATCGATGGCCTGTCCGGTTTGTTCGTAGTTCAGGTGGGTCACGGTCGCGAAGAGCTCGCCGCCGTTGCTCAAGAGCAGGCCAAGAAGCTGTCCTTCTTCCCACTGTGGTCCTACGCCCATGAACCTGCCATTGACTTGGCCGAACGTCTCGCTGACTACGCTCCTGGGGACCTGAACCGCGTGTTCTTCACAACAGGTGGCGGCGAGGCCGTGGAGTCCGCATTCAAGCTGGCTAAGCAGTATTGGAAGCTTCAGGGTCAGCCGGGCAAGACCAAGGTCATTTCCCGTGCGCTCGCCTACCACGGCACCCCTCAGGGCGCTTTGGCCATCACCAGCTTGCCGGGTATGAAGACGCCGTTCGAGCCTTTGGTTCCCGGCACCTTCCGCGTTCCGAACACCAACTTCTACCGCGCTCCGGAGCAGTTCGAAGACAACGAGAAGGACTTCGGCATCTGGGCGGCAGAGCGTATTCGCGAAGCCATCGAGTTCGAAGGCGCCGAGTCCGTAGCGGCCGTGTTCTTGGAACCAGTTCAGAACTCAGGCGGTTGCTTCCCACCACCTCCCGGATACTTCCAGCGCGTGCGTGAGATCTGCGACGAGTATGACGTCCTCTTGGTCTCTGACGAAGTCATTTGCGCCTTCGGCCGCATCGGCTCCATGTTCGCTTGCGTTGACTTCGGCTACACCCCGGACATCATCACGTGCGCCAAGGGCCTGACCTCCGGCTACTCCCCTATCGGCGCCATGATCGCTTCTGACAAGCTCTTTGAACCATTCACCAAGGGCGACACCACGTTTTACCACGGCTACACCTTCGGCGGTCACCCAGTGTCTGCCGCGGTTGCCATGGCCAACCTGGACATCATGGAGCGAGAAGGCCTGAACCAGAACGTCAAGGACAACGCGGATGCCTTCAAGGCAACGCTGTCCAAGTTGTTGGATCTGCCGATTGTTGGCGACGTTCGCGGTGCAGGCTACTTCTACGGCATCGAGCTTGTGAAGGACAAGGAAACCAAGGAAACGTTCAACGACGACGAGTCGGAGCGCTTGCTCCGCGGCTTCCTGTCCACCGCACTTTACGACGCCGGCTTGTACTGCCGCGCGGATGACCGTGGCGACCCCGTCATCCAGTTGGCGCCGCCACTCACGATCGGTCAAAAGGAGTTTGACGAGATTGAGGGCATCCTGCGTAGCGTGTTGACCGAAGCAAGTACTAAGATCTAATAACTAGATTTCGTTCAACTAAATACTTCCGGCGCGTGTTCGGGCGAGACCCTGCGCGAGTCGGACGTTCGCAGCGTGACCACAACCATTCTGCGGACTAACGGCGACGGTTTCCTAAGCACCTTTGAGGGCTTGGATTACCGTCGCCGTTACTTCTTAAAGTCGCGGTTTGTACTACTGATTTGGGCCGCACAAAAGACGGGGGGCTACAGCTATAGCCCCCACGAAAACACACGAAAAAACAGCTGAATCCTAGTGACTCTGAGCGCTCATCAAGTCGCTCTTGCGCAGCTGATTGCGCTCCGCTTCCTTCACTAACGCCGAAGTCAGCGTCTCAAGCTGCCCTGGAACGGTGCCCTTATCCTCGGGATGCCACTGCACGCCGAGCACCCACGGCGTCTCCACGCCGGGCTGGTGCTTCGCTTCGATCGCTTCCACCACGCCATCCTCAGCCCACGCACTCACTTGAAGAGTGTTCGCGAGCCGCTGCACGGCTTGGTGGTGCGAAGAGCGCACCTGAATTTCCGGCGTCCGCATCAGCGAAAACAGCAAGGAATCTTCCACGATCTGCACCGGATGATCCACCATGGACGTCTCCGAAGAACCGGACCGGTGCATAGACTCAGCACCCAAATCTTCAATGAGGCTTCCGCCGAAAGCTACGTTCATGACCTGCATGCCGCGACATATTCCAAGGACCGGCGTGTAACTTTCCACGGCTCGGCGAATCAACGAGGATTCAAAACGGTCCGCGGCTGCGTCCACAAAGGAGATCGATGGGTCGCCTTCGGAGTGGTAGAGCTCCGGGTCGACGTCGCCGCCACCCATGACCACCACGCCGTCGAGTCGGTGCATGTCCGGCACACCGTCAACGCTTGCGTCCAGCATGATGACGTCGGCGCCACCGGCCAAAAGGTAGCTCTGGACTCGCTCGGCCAACTCAATGATTTGGCTGCGGTATTCGTCCGAATAGGAAGGTGCGGAGCGCGCGTAGGACAGCCCAATCACTGGGTGAACCTCGAGAGGCGTTCGATTCTCATCCATTCCGATAGGTTACTCCGGAGTTGCGCTCTGACTGGGAATCATGAAGGTGATGTTCGTCCATCGCTGATTTCTCTGGCCAGCAGCGCCACATGTAGCGAGGTTCTCGAGGCGGCATCCTCCAAGGACACCCCTAACCGCTCTTCGATGCGCGCAAGCCGGGCATACACGGCTGGCCGGGATAAGAACTTTTCGCGTGCCACAATCGAGCGGTTTCCGCCGGCTTCAATGAACGCGGTGAGCAGTTCGAGCGCTGGCTCATCCACGGGATGCAGTAGCGCGCCCAGTTCCGCTTCCACGAAATCCGCCACTCGCTGGTCTTCAGCGAGCTGCGAGAGCAATCCGTGCAGCCGCAAATCTACTGTCCTGTAGAACGAGTGCGTTGGGGAGATGAGCGAGGCCGCCGTGTGTGCCACTTTCGCGGCGGCGGCCAGTCCAGCGGCGGCGTCGACTGCTTCCACAGCACTATCCCCCACCCCGATCCGCAGGGCAGTCATATCCACGGACGCAAATATCTCAGCGAGCGTCTGGTCTTCCGCGGCACGGGCAGCGGTACCCTCCGCGACCGCGCCAAGACCTACCAGAACCCCTACTTGACCGCTGGTGGTGGTGGCCGCCAGCAATGGAATCCGTCGTGCTGCGGCGGTGCGGTATAGGTGCTCAATCAGTTCAATTTCTTGGTTCTGCCGCTCCCCCGGCGCATAGCGTCGCGAGGGATGTTCGGCGGCTTGCGGTATTTCCTCTTTGAGTACGACGACGCCAGGCAAGTACCGCTGTGCACTTCCGAGACCCAGGGCTTGCGCGCGCACGTTGAGTTCACGACGGCGCACGGCGCTGAGTCCCGCGGTGGTAGCCGCGTCGCTGAGGAAGGCTGATCGTGCACGCTGCACGACTGCTCGCTCGTCACGGCCAGCCAGCCGGCTGATAGTCAAGGCTTGGGCCGCGCGCTCGAGCACCAAGACAGCATCCGACGCCCACTCCTCATCACGATGGTTCGTCGCTTCCTGCAGGGGAATGACAAGTTGCGCCCAGTGGTGACCGCCCACTCCCACATCGCTGCGGATCCAATGAAGTTCGAGGGCGACCTCTTCGAGTGGTTCGTGGCGGGTCCACGGCTCTAGCGCACGGTCCGAGTTCGCTGACCATGACAGCACCCTGTGCTGACGATCTTCAAGAATCACGGGCTCACCCACCAGCCGAGCGGCGGCTTCCACGATGTCCTCTTGGCTGGCGCCCCTCACGCTGAGATTCATGAACTCCTCATGAAGTTGGCGGGCGCGTTCAACCTTGCTGAACTGCTCGGCCACGATCAGTTCATGCACGCTTTGCGTGATCTCCACGAACCGCACTTCCCGGTGCAGCTGAACTACCGGGAACTCAACCCCCACCTGGGCCGCGGCGTTCTGAAGAAGCCGAGCTGCGTCGTCGTACTCAGGACGTGAATCCGGCGCCTCGACGAACAGAGCTGCCGCGCCCTCTTGCGCAAGGGCTTCCAGAAAATTGCGAGCGCTCGCGGCAGTTGGCGAGGCGATGGCGGCGGTCGCGAGCACAAGTTCGCCGCCTTGGAGGAGACCGGTGAGGTCGCGGGTGCCGGCGACGTGAACCCAACGCACGGGGTCGTTGAGTCTTTCCGAGCCCAGGAGGAGCTCTGGTTCGCCTCTCATGACGGTATCGAGCGCCAAAATCGAGGCAATTGTTTGCATGTTGTCAATATTAGTCGGATTTTGTTTACAAGTTGTGGGTATCGGTGTGAGCGCGGCCACGAAACAATCGAGGAAAGAGAAGTTGTTATCGAGAGGAATAGCGTGAACACCCTTACTCACTGGATCAACGGAGAACTCACCGCACCGGCAGCGGATGCGCGCTTGGGCGATATTCACAACCCCGCAACTGGCGAAGTCATTGGGCAAGTTGAGCTAGCCAGCAAGGCCGTGGTTGAACAGGCGATCGACGCTGCCGCCGCCGCGTTCCCCGCATGGCGCGACACCTCTCTTGCGCGCCGCGTCCAGGTGCTCTTCGCTTACCGCGAGCTTTTGAACGCTCGCAAGGATGAACTCGCCGCGATCTTGACGCGCGAGCACGGCAAAGTACTCGCCGATGCATTGGGTGAAGTGTCCCGCGGCCAGGAAGTCGTAGAGCTCGCATGCGGAATCCCGCACCTTCTCAAGGGCGCGTACACCGAGAATGCCTCGACGAAGATCGACGTGCACTCGATTCGCCAGCCTTTGGGCCCTGTTGCCATCATTTCCCCGTTCAACTTCCCGGCCATGGTGCCGATGTGGTTCTTCCCGCTAGCTATTGCCACCGGCAACACCGTGGTCATCAAGCCGTCCGAAAAGGACCCGTCCGCACTGAACTGGATGGCGAAGCTGTGGGAAGAGGCTGGCCTTCCGGCTGGCGTTTTCAACGTGGTGCACGGTGACAAGGAAGCCGTGGACACGCTCTTGGAGAGCCCTAAGATTCAGTCGGTCTCGTTTGTGGGATCCACGCCGATTGCGAAGTACGTTTACGAGCGCGGCACCGCGCACGGCAAGCGCGTGCAGGCTTTGGGTGGCGCGAAGAACCACATGTTGGTGCTTCCAGATGCCGATCTTGACCTCGCCGCCGACGCCGCCGTCAACGCCGGCTACGGTGCTGCGGGCGAGCGCTGCATGGCCATCTCCGTAGTGGTTGCTGTGGAGTCCGTCGCGGACGAGCTCGTGGCGAAGATTGCCGAGCGCACCAAGACCCTCAAGGTGGGCGACGGTACGCGTGGCTGCGACATGGGACCACTCATTACCTCGCAGCATCGCGACAAGGTGTCCGGCTACATTGACGCTGGCGAGGCCGCCGGCGCAACCGTGGTGCTAGACGGCCGCAAGGCTACGCCAGACGCGGACGGCGAGGGCTACTTCTTGAACCCCACGCTGTTTGACCATGTCACGCCAGAGATGAGCATCTACACGGACGAGATCTTCGGTCCCGTGTTGTCCGTGGTTCGCGTTCCAAGCTATGACGAAGGCTTGGCCCTCATCAACGCCAACCAGTACGGCAACGGCACCGCGATCTTCACCAACGACGGTGGCGCAGCTCGCCGCTTCGAGAACGAGGTTCAAGTGGGCATGGTAGGCATCAACGTGCCTATTCCGGTGCCGATGGCGTACTACTCCTTTGGTGGCTGGAAGAACTCGCTCTTCGGCGATTCCCACGCTCACGGCATGGAAGGCGTCAATTTCTTCACGCGCGGCAAGGTAGTCACCACCAAGTGGCTTGACCCAAGCCACGGCGGCATCAACTTGGGCTTCCCGCAGAACGATTAATGAGGACTGAACAGATGACTACGGATCTCACCCCAGATACTTTGACGGACACCGAGGTGTCCGCAGAGCTCATCGAGGCCGGCAAGCGCGCATATGAGCTGGACCGCGAGCACGTGTTCCACTCGTGGCAGGCTCAGGGCCCGTTCAAGCCCATGACGATTCTTAAGGCCGAGGGTTCCTACGTGTGGGACGGTGATGGCAACAAGCTGATCGATATGTCCGGCCAGCTAGTCAACACCAACATTGGGCACCAGCACCCCAAGGTCGTGGCAGCGATCCAGGAGCAGGCCGCACAGATCTGCACCATCGCCCCGCAGCATGTGAACATTGCGCGTTCTGAAGCGGCTCGCCTAATTGCCGAGCGCACGCCGGGCGATCTGAACCACGTGTTCTTCACGAACGGTGGAGCTGACGCCGTGGAGCACGCCATTCGCATGGCGCGGCTTCATACCGGCCGCTACAAAGTGTTGTCGGCATACCGCAGCTACCATGGCGGCACGCAGCTGGCCGTCAACGTCACGGGCGACCCTCGCCGCGTGGCTAACGACTACGGCAATTCCGGCGTGGTGCACTTCATGCCCGCGTACACCTACCGCTCATACTTTGGTTCCACCACGGAGGCCGAAGAGACGGAACGCGCCTTGCGCCACCTTGAGGACATGATTGTTCTTGAAGGCGCGCAGAACATCGCGGCACTGATCTTGGAGTCCATCCCGGGAACGGCCGGTATTTACATGCCGCCGGCCGGGTACCTTGAGGGCGTTCGCGAACTCACCAAAAAGCACGGCATCATGTTCATCGCGGACGAGGTCATGGCCGGTTTTGGCCGTTCCGGAAAGTGGTTCTCGATTAACCACTGGGACATCACGCCTGATCTCTTGACCTTCGCAAAGGGCGTGAACTCCGGCTACGTTCCGCTAGGCGGCGTGGCAATGTCGGATGCCATCTTCGAGACCTTCGGTGATCGCGTGTACCCAGGCGGACTCACCTACTCGGGTCACCCGCTCGCTTGTGCTGCGGCCGTTTCCGCCATCGGCGTCATGGCAGAAGAGGGCATGATCGAAAACGCCGAACGCTTGGGTCGAGACATCATTGGTCCGCGCTTGGCTCAAATGATGGAACGCCATCCATCCATTGGCGATGTACGCGGCGCGGGCGTCTTCTGGGCGATCGAGCTCGTGAAGAACCGTGAGACCAAGGAACCCATGGCCGCTTACGGCGGCTCCAGCCCTGAAATGAACGAACTCATTGGCGCCCTCAAAGCTAAGGGCATTCTCCCGTTCGCGAACTTCAACCGCATTCACGTGGTGCCGGCGCTGAATATTCCGGACGAGGTTTTAGAACAAGCACTCGACGCTATCGACGAAGCTCTCGAAGTCACGGACAAGTACGTGAGTTAGTTCGTCTCACTGCGAGCTGGAGGCTGATTGAAGGCGCGGACCGAATTATCGCGGACCGCGCCTTCAATAGTTTAGGAGTATCGAGAAGGGTTCTCGACGGATGCCTCATGCAGCCGTTACCCTGAATCTCAAGATTTCAGGGGGATGAGGGTAAAACATGAGTCTGAACTCGTGGCACTTGATCGAAGTAGTCACTTTGATCGCAGCAATCGCCATTGCTGTATTGCTAGTACTTGTCATCAAGGCGTTCATTGCCGGCTGCATGAAGCGCTCCAAAGCCGCGGATAAAGAAATTGGCCAGATTCGCCGCGACGAGAAGATTCGCGACAAGTCATAAATCCTAAAACGCGCCCTCGTAATGAACCGTACTGGGTGTGGTAGACAGTTTGTGTTCACGCACTGAGGGTTTCAGGCGTGGTTTGTTGGTTGTAGTTGTTCTCGAATTCGGTGGGCGTTTGGTACCCGATGCTCGAGTGCACGCGCATGGTGTTGAACCAGTGCACCCACTGTGCGGTGCTTGTTTCGACTTCTTGTACAGAGCCCCATACTTTCCGTTTCCTCGCGTGAATGAGTTCTTCTCTTATACAAACCGATCTTGGATTCCATCAACGCGTTATCTAGCGTGTCGCCCACCGTCCCGATTGAACCCCTCATACCAGCCTGTGACAAGACATCTTTGAGCTCGGCGGACGTGTATTGAGTGTCGGCATCTGAATGGTGAATGAGGCGTTTGACGCTAAATCGTTGACCACCCGTGCGGCGCACCATCAAGGCATGATTCAATGCCGTGGTCACCAACGGGGTGCGCCGTGAACTATCAACATTCCAGCCCAGAATCCTGCGCGAGGTCACATCGGTAATGAACGCGACATACACAAAACCTGACGGGACACGCACATAGGTGAAATCAGCCACCCAGACGGTGTTCAACTCGGTGACATTCCAGCCGCGTTTGACTAGATCAGGAAACCTTACAGCGTCCCGATCACAGACCGTGGTCACCGGTTTCCTTCCCCGAACCACCCCACGCACACCAGCCAACCGCATCAATCGAGCCACGTGATCACGACCCACAACATGGCCTTCACGCTTGAGTGCATGCCACATTTTCACAATCCCATACACCACGTAATGACGCTCATGCAGCTGCCTCACAACCGGCACAAGCTCAGTCTCACGTCGAGTTCTGGCGCTTATTGGTCGGGACTTGAACGCCGTAGTAGGTGCTCGGGGCGATCTTCACACCAGCATGGCGCGTCAGTACCGTGCAGATCGGCAAGACCGGCGTAACGATCCCGAAACTGATCAATGAATTTCACGATCAACCCCGTGGGGCCTCGAGCACCGTTTACGGATTAAGACGCTGCCGAACGCAGAATCTCGTTCGCCCGCTTCGCCTCAACAAGCTCCCGCTTCAACCGGCGATTCTCGCTCGCCAAATCCACACTCACCGCGCCTGGCAGGCCCGGAACACTCGCGCGTAACCAGCCACGCAACGAGACAACCGACATCCCCATCACGCCAGCAACCTGCCGGACCGAAGCCGCTAAAAACTCTTCCTGAAACTCCATGCGCCGTTCCTGCAACAACCGGACCGCACGCTCCCGAAACGCTGTGTCGTACTTCACTCCACTGGGCATAACTCATTCTCCGATCAATCATGAGTGTCTACCAAACCCAGTACGGTTCACCGTAGCCGGCGAGTAGTTCCGATCCAGTAGATGCGCGAGGTAGTCGTCTACCAGCCCGAACCGGACCGCGTCCTCACCCGCGAGTACCCACTCACCATCACGCCGCTCGAGCCGCAGGATTTTCTTGTCCGTCATGCGACACAGGTTGCATCCGCGACCCACCGATGCTGCGAACATTCGGCGTCGCGGCGTGTCGTTTCAAGGGATCAGGAGCGGAATAGCCGGTTAAGAGGGATTCGCCCACCGTCCCGATAGATCCCCTCATACCAGCCTGTGACAAGACATCTTTGAGCTCAGTAGAGGTGTATTGAGTGCCCGCAATCCTCCATTGGCAGCGTGGTTGATGCCCATGAAAATGCCGCTGCCGAGACGGTGATGGGGCTGTTCAAGAACGAGGCCGTCGCGAAGGATTCACCATTTCGAGCTGGGGCGCCGAAGACCGAAACCGACGTGGTGAAGATCGTCTTCGAGCGGTCCACTGGTACAACAACGAACGCCTCCATTCCGCCTTGGTCACCAAACCGCAGAGGAATTTGAGCAGACATATTGTGATCAACAAATTGGCAAGTTACCCGACGACGCCGCCAGGAAACAGGCGGCATAATTCCCGGGACGGTTCACGGTTTAGTCCCTACTTTTAGAAAGGGCGCACAGGTGTTACCCCCGTAATTTGTGGATAAATAGCCGAGTAGGCGAACATGAGAAGAATTGATGTAACCCAGCAAGCAACCAGGTTGCCTCGTATTCGGGACCACAAACTATGTCTATTTTGACCTTTCTCCTCAATTAACGAATAGGGTGCCGTTAGCGGCCGAAAACCAGTCATCAATAGCAGCCCAAGCAATCCACACGAGAAGTACGGAAGGGCATATCCAAATTCCACTTCTTGACGCAACCAAACGGCTAAAGGAAGAATTATCGAACCCATTGAGAGCATCACCGAAAATTCAAGCCACGAATACTGCCCCTGCCCATATTTTCGAGACGACATGTCAAGAAGAAGGGAAGCGATGGTAACAAAGTAAGTTACTACCAATAGAAGACTGCCGAATACTGTCATTTCAAAAAGCGTAAGCACGATAGCTCCGTATTTTTGGTTTTATCGATTGAATCTTTCTAACCTGCGATTTATACCATTTACCACTTCCCTTCCGTGGATTTCTCGCCTTCCTGGAACCCTCAAATGCGGTTTGAACTGCGTTGCTATACAAATAGCCACGCACTCCGTCCACCACGCCCCCAACAGCTCTCAGCCTTCCCGATGCACCCCGGAGAAATACTCCCGCATACTTTGGAATAAATACGCCTGCTATTGTGGCGGCTAATCGACCCCGGGCCTTGTCTGGTCTCCTTGTTGATGAGTAGATCCAACTGAAGCGCACTAGGTTTTTTGCCGCTTTCATGCGGGTTGCGGCTCTCGGTTGAAGGTCGCGTAGTGGGCGGTTTCGAACTCCATAGGGGGAATATATCCCAAGCTGGAGTGGAAGCGTCGGTTGTTGTACCAATCGACCCAGCCGGCGGTGGCGTACTCGACGTCGGCGAGGGTTTTGTAAGGAGCTGAGTGGAAGATCGTGGTGCGGATGCACTCGGCCTTGTAGAGGCCGTTGATGCTTTCCATGAGCGCATTATCGTAAGCGTCCCCGACGGCCCCGATCGAGGGCTGGATCTGCTCGAGCGCAAGGCGTTCGGTGTAGCGCAGCGACGTGTACTGGGACCCGGCATCGCAGTGGGCCCGCAACGAACGGGGCTGGATCGGGTGGCCTTCTCGCTCACGCTGCCATACAGCCATCCGTAATGGGATGAGCACCAGATTCGTGTGCATGCTGGTAGCGGCATGCCAGGCAATAATGCGTTGCGAGAACACGTCAACGATGAACGCGACGTAGCAGAATCCTGCCCAGGTCCTCACGTAGGTAAAGTCCATGACCCAGGTGTGGTCTGGCCGTGGGGCGGTGAAATCCCGGTCGAGCAGGTCACCGGCCCGAGTGCCGTCTTTGCCCGGTATCGTGGTGCGGATTCCCTTGTCCCGGCGTACCCCAGCGAGCCCCAGAAGGGTCATCGCCCGATCAACAGCCCCTGCGGAAGCGTTCACGAAACCGGGCTGACGGCGCACCAGTGCGGTCATTTTCCGCCGACCGTAGAGGCCCTCGGGCGTCATCGTGCGCTGCCCGGACGCAGTGGTGGTCCATGCCAGGTCGCGGACCTTGTCGACCACGAGCGCGTCGGTCATCGTTCTGGCCGCCACCGCACCCTGTTTCCAGTAGCGGTAGGTTCTCGCGGCGATCTGGTATCCCCTGCTCGCGCAAGACCCGGCAGATCGACTCGACCGCGAACCCAGCTGCGTTCATCTGATCAATGAACGCAGCCATCAACGGTTGCGGGTCTCGAGTTCCCCCGCGAAGAAAGTTGTTGCCGCTCGAAGGATTGCCACGTCTTCTCGCAGCCGCCGGTTCTCGGCCTTGAGCCGCTTGATCTCAGACTGCTCGTTCGTTGTGACGCCTCCGCGTTCGCCGGTATCGACTTGGGCTTGGATCACCCAACGACGCAACGACTCCTTCCCCACACCGAGCTGCTTCGCTACAGCCGTGACCGCGGCCGTCAACGACGGATACTCCGGCGAGTGCTCCGTGACAAGACGCACGGCGCGCGCTTTCACTTCCGGATCGATGATCTTAGACATACTGCTCATTCTCCTAGACTCAAACAGGAGCGGCATCAAACCTAGGACGCTTCAACCATCACAACAGATACGCTCAACCTATAGACCGCAGTCGCCCCACACAATACGCGAAAGATCGCAATTCAATAACAAATAGTCACTTCCCACAGCGCCGACACGTAGCACCCCATCACAGACAAGACCAACGAGCGCTAGGCCAACCTCGCACCCGTGAACCACATCATAAATGGCTAGTATTTAGTGATGATGTTTCAGCCAGATTCAGCGCGGTCAAAGAACAGGGAAACCTCCTTTGACCGCGCTGAACGTTTAATCCCTGACTCGCATGCGGAGCGAAACTTGGCGGGCGCCAAGCGTTCCGTCTACTGGCTGGATCATCCCGACAAACCGGCCGCGCAACATCCCCTTCTCGAGGACATCACCACGGATCTGGCCGTGGTGGGCGGCGGCTACACCGGGCTCTGGACGGCACTCATTGCCAAGGAACGCGATCCCCAACGTGATGTCGTTGTGCTTGAAGCCGCCGAATGCGGCTGGGCTGCTTCCGGCCGCAATGGCGGATTCTGCGAAGCATCCATCACCCATGGAGAATCCAACGGTGAGAAGCACCTTCCTCAGGAAAACGAACGCCTCATTGAGTTGGGCGACGAGAATCTCGAAGAGCTCGTAGCAACGATCGAGCGCTACAAGATCGACTGCGATCTCACCCATTCCGGCATGATGGAAATCGCCACCGAAAAACACCAAGTTCAGTGGCTCCAAGACGAAGCCCAGCCGTCCGACGTCATACCATCCGAGCACGGCCCCGAATTCTTGGACGGCCCGGAAGCCCGCGCCCGCATCAACACTCCCCTCGCTTATGTTGGCGCATTCCACGCGACCGGCACCGTGATGGTGCACCCCGCCAAACTCGCGTGGGGCCTCAAGCGCGTATGTCTGGATCTCGGTGTGCGCATATTCGAACACACCCCAGTGCGTCACCTGCGTGAGTCCCCCGCGACGCAACGTCGTGATGGGGAGGCGAGCAGCGTCGTCGTACTGGATACTGACAACGGTACGGTGCATGCCAACCTAGTTGCGTTGGCTACTAATATCTTCCCCAACCTGATTCGGCGGAACCGCCTCTACACGGTCCCCGTGTACGACTACGCGCTCATGACGGAGCCGCTCACGGATGCGCAGCGAGCGGCCGTGGGCTGGGCCGGAATGGAGGGGCTCGCCGACCTCAATAACCGCTTCCACTACGTGCGCCCCACGCTGGATGCGGAGGGCAAGTTCCGGATTTTGATTGGAGGGTACGACGCCGTCTATCACTTCGGGCGGGCCATGCGCAGCGAATACTTGAATTCAGAAGAAACGTACCTGAAATTGGCGAAGCACTTCGCGGCACTCTTCCCAGACCTCGATGACGTGCGCTTTTCGCACGCGTGGGGCGGCGCGATCGATACGTGCAGCCGCTTTTTCTCCTTCTTTGATCGCTCGTTTGGTGGTCGTGTGGTGTACGCGGGCGGATTTACGGGCCTCGGCGTGGGAGCTACGCGCTTTGCCGCGAAGGTCATGCTGGATCTGCTATCCGGCGAGCGCACGAAACTCACGGAGTTGGAAATGGTACGCAAGAAGCCCATCCCCTTCCCGCCAGAACCCATCGCTTGGACCGGCGTTAAAATCACCACCGCAGCTATGGTGAGAGCGGATCGTCGCGAGGGCAAGCGAGGGCTGTGGCTCAAGGCCATGGACGCGGTGGGCATGGGGTTTGATTCCTAAGCGTCGCCCGAAATTTACCTGAGCTTTACGCTCTGGCCACCCTGAAGGCGTGGACTAAAGCGGTGAACAATCTCTCTGGCGTAGACCGCCGCACCCTTGTAAAGTCCGCCCTGATCACGTCCGCAGTCGCCGCGTCTGGCGCGATTGCCGCCTCATCTCCCGCTCTCGCCTCCCCCTACACCGGCGCCGCGTCCCTCGTCTCGCGTCGTTTGACCCTGCCTTCCCGCGTTGCCACCGGTGATGTCACTTCGGAATCCGCAGTCTTGTGGGCCCGCACCTCAGGCACGGGGCGCCTGCATGCCACCCTCCGTGTTCTCGACGCAGACGGTTCCGCACTTCGCGGCCGCTTCGCCCGCGCCATCCGCTTGACTTCCGGCTGGGTCACAGACGCGACTGACCACACCGCCAAAATCATGGCTAAGGATCTCCCCTCCAACACGCACTTTGAGGTGTCTTTCTCTTTTGAGGACGAAAACGGCCGTATGGGCGAGGTCCAGAAGGGATCGTTTACCACGGCACCAGGTGCCGGAATCGGCAACGGCCGGTTCAAGGGCAACGCAAAGGGCCTCGAAGTTAAAACCGCGGCCCAGCGCTTCGTGTGGACGGCGGACACAGCTGGCCAGGGATACGGCATCAACACTGAGATCGGGGGCATGCGCGGCTACGCGGCTATGCACGCAGTGAAGCCTGATTTCTTCTTGCACTCCGGTGACACCGTCTACGCTGACGGCCCGATCTCTGCCACCATGAAAGAACCGAACGGCGACATCTGGCACAACCTCGTAACGGAGGAAGTCTCCAAGGTAGCCGAAACCCTCAATGAATTCCGCGGCCGCCACCGCTACAACATGATGGACGAGAACCTGCGCGCCATGTACGCCGAAGTTCCGGTCATCGCACAGTGGGATGACCATGAGACCACCAACAATTGGTGGGCCGGCGAAGTCCTTGAGGATCCTCGCTACACCGTTCGCGATGTCAACACGCTGGCTGCTCGCGGCCGTCGCGCATGGCAGGAATACATGCCAATTGCGGATACCAAGGCGTTGGCCCGCGGCACAGGCTTTGAGCCTGACCGTATCTACCGCAAGATTGAGCGCGGCGCGCACTTGGATATCTTCGCGTTGGACATGCGTACCTTCAAGGGTGCGAACACCGATGGTTTGGAAACGCACGAGACGGATATCCTCGGCGAGACTCAACTGCAGTGGCTCATCAAGGGTCTGCGTCAGTCCAAGGCAACGTGGAAGGTGATCGGCAACGATCTTCCGCTCGGCTTGATTGTTCCTGATGGCAAGGGCCAAGAGTCCATCTCCAATGCGGAGAACGGCAAGCCATTAGGCCGCGAACTCCAGTTGGCTCGCTTGCTCAAGGCCATCAAGGATGACGACATCAAGAATGTGGTCTTCTTGACCGGCGACGTCCACTACTGCGCGGCTCATCACTACTCCCCTGAGCGCGCAGCGTTCAAGGACTTCAAACCGTTCTGGGAGTTCGTTGCGGGCCCCATCAACGCTGGAGCATTCGGCCCGAACAAGCTTGATGGGACCTTCGGCCCTAAGGCTGTCTTCGAAAAGGCTGGCCCCGTCATGGGTTCACCGCGCAACGGCGAATGGCAGTTCTTCGGCCAGGTTGACGTAGCCGGCGACGGCTCCACGTTCACGGTGAAGCTCGTCAACGCCAACGGTGACGTGCAGTACACGAACGTATTGCCACGCGAGCGCTAAGTATGAGAGCGTGCGCGGCGTAGAGCCGCGCACGCTTCCCCCTCAAACTACCTGTTCACTGTGATAGGCACTGTGGCACGCACTGCGGCACTCAGTGCCCGCGTCCGGATACCGCGTCCGCGACTCGGGCAAGGAGTGCCGTTTGCGGATGTCCGCTCTTCTTTTCTGCCGTGTCTGCACGGTAATACATGGCATACATGGCCTGCACCGCCACCCATCGCAAAGGCTCCACTTCCCACTTGCGGACCTTACGGTTAACCCAGGGAAGCGTGGTGATCTCGGTCTGCTCCCCCAGCACGAGGTCTCGGAGCGTCCGGCCGGCAAGATTGGTTGCCGTAACGCCCGTGCCTACATAGCCGCCAGCCCAGCCCAGCCCAGTTTCCGGGTCATACGAGACCGTTGATTTCCAGTCCCGTGGGACGCCCAGAACACCGGACCACGCGTGATCAATCCGAACCCCAGCAACCGCCGGGAACATGTCCACGAGAATTCCGTTGAGCAGCTCAATGGTGCTGTCTTGAGTGGTGCCGTCCGTGTCCGTCTTGGAACCGAACCGGTATGGAACGCCTCGTCCGCCAATGGCTATACGACCGTCCTCGGTGCGCTGGAGGTACACGTACGCATGTGCCATGTCCTCGAGGGTTTCCTTGCCGTCCCACCCAATCTGGTCCCACATCTCTGGCGTCAGCGGCTCCGTGACGATCATCGAGGAGTTCATGGGCAACCACTCCCGGTGCAGCCCCTTCAGATTGGCAGTGAATCCTTCCGTGGCTCGCAAAATACGCGGTGCCCGCACCGTGCCCTTGTCCGTGACGGCCTCCCCCGGCTTGATTTCCAGGACGGTGGTGTTTTCATAAAGGTGGACGCCAAGCTCGCGTACTTTTCGCGCCAAACCCACCACAAGTTTCGCCGGGTGGATCCGCGCGCAATACGGAATGTGCATGCCGCCCACGGCGCCTGCCACGTTGACGCGCGCCGTCGTCTGCAAAGCATCCAAAAGCACCGCGTCCTCTGGCCAGCGCTGAGCCTCGGCAAAGTAGCTCTCGAGCCGCGCGAGCTGCGCCGGATTGCGCGCCACCAAGAGCTCGCCGCCCTTGACGATGTCCGCGTCGATGCCTTCGCGCTGCGTCACCGCGATGACTTCGTCAATGGACTCATTCAGGATTTCTTGAAAACGCGCCACTTTCTCATGACCATACTGCTTCTCATAGTCCAAGCGCCCGCCAGTAATCGTGTTAGCCAGCCAGCCACCGTTGCGCCCCGAAGCACCAAACCCAGCGAAGCGCGACTCCAGAATCCGAATGGTCAGCTCCGGCCGCGCTTTCTTGAGGTAGTAGGCGGTCCACAAGCCCGTGTATCCCGCTCCCACAATCACCACATCCGCGGTCGCATTACCCGCGAGCTCGTTGGCGGCGACGGGCAGACCCGTCTGCGTGAACCAAAATGAAACATTGCCATTGACCGGCACGGTGACTCCTTGGGGAAAGGAAAGAGCCTAAACCTGAGCGGTTCAGACCACGCTTGCTGAAAACAATATTCGCACTGTTCACCCGGTCGTAACCGGAATGTGCCAAGCTGGGGACTATGACGCAGATCGAAAACTCCACGCTTGGCATTGTGGGCGCCGGAAGTGTGGGCGCCTCGTTGGCCTACGCCGCCTTGATCAGAGGCTCCGCTCGCCACGTGCAGCTCTTTGATATCAACGCCCCCAAAGTGACATCTGAGGTGCTTGATCTCGCGCACGGAACGCAGTTTACTGGCTCGAGTGACATCACTGGCGGCACGGACATTGACGTCCTCACCGGCGCAAACGTGGTGGTCATTACCGCCGGCGCCAAGCAAAAGCCCGGTCAAACGCGCTTGGACCTAGCGGCCACCAACGCCGCGATGCTCCGGTCCTTGATGCCCCAGCTGATTGAACGCGCACCGGATGCCATCTATGTGCTCGTGACAAACCCGTGTGATGTCCTCACCATGGTGGCCCAAGAAGCCACGGGGCTTCCCGCGCAACGTGTCCTCTCTTCCGGCACGGTTTTGGACACTTCCCGCTTACGCTGGCTGCTTGCGAAGAAGGCGGGCGTTTCCACGTCGAGCGTTCACGCGCTGATTGTGGGCGAACACGGAGACAGTGAGTTTCCGCTCTGGGGATCCGCCACCATCGGCCAGTCGCCCATCCTGGACTGGGTCAACCCTGACGGGAGCCGCTTCTCCCCTGCGGAACTGGACCACATTGCCACTGACGTCCGCGACGCCGCTTACCAAGTCATTCGTGGCAAGGGAGCTACCAACTATGCGATTGGACTGTCCGGCGCGCGGATCGTCGAAGCCATCCTGAGCGATGAAGGATCCATCCTGCCCGTCTCAACAGTTCTCACTGACTATCAGGGCGTCAGTGGCGCGGCGCTCTCTGTCCCGTGCCGTGTGGGTTCAGCGGGCGCCATTCCGGTTGCGGGAACGCCGTGGGGTGATGAAGAACGACGACGCTTGCTCGCTTCCGCGGAGGCAGTCACGGACGCATATGGGAAAGTTGCGGTTGGCTAGCGTGCGCTCGCTTCAGCACTTGCCATACGACGACGCCGCGAGCGAATAAGCGCCAACGCCACCACACCACAGAGGACGTAGCATCCCGCCACGGCAAGCCAGCCCACCGTGAAATTGGATGTGGATTGCAACAGGAGTCCCATGAGGAACGGACCTGTAGCAAAGCCCGTGTACATGCCCATGGAAACAATGCCAGTTGCAGCGCCCACGCGTTCGGTCGGGACGTACTTCATAACGCCGGACATCACCACCACGTTGGCGCCGAGGACGGTAACACCATGCAAGGCAACGCCCAGCCACAGCAGTGCGGGAAGACGGAATTCGCTCGCCGCCCAGAAACTCGCGCCACCTGCAACGGCCCCAAGTGCAATGAACAACAGCAATACTCCGGCGGTTCCGCCAGTAGCCATGCGCCGGCCCCACCACACGCGCGAAGCCACGCCAATCAGGCCGGACAAGCCGGCCGCCAGACCACCAAGCACCAACGTAAAGTTCAGCTCTCGCACAGCGAACAACGGCAAGTAAACGTTCGTGGCTTGCATACCCAGCCCGGACAAGAGCGAGAAAGCCGCAAACAACCACACAAAGGAGGGCAAGCGTCCTGAAGCGCTCGCCGCGAGAGGTGACGCGGCGGCGTCGTTCTTCACAGAAATTTCGGGAGCCGCGGACGGCAATTGCCGCAAGCCAAACCACAGCATCCACGCAACCACCACGGCGCCCAGAACCATGGCGCCTTGCCAGCCCGCAACCAGTGCAGCGAGCGGGAAGAAGATCCCCGCGAAGAGCTGGCTGGCCTGCACGCCGGACTGTTTGACGCCGATCCACCCTGGACGCTTCTCCGCCGGGACGTATTGGGAAATGATCTTGTTGGTCGTGGGGTTGGAGATCGCTTGCGTGGGGCCGGCGATGACGGCGGCCACGAGCACCAGCCAATAGGAGTGTGACAGCGCCGCGATCACCAAGGCCACCATCGTTCCGCCGAAGATCAGCCAGAGCTGACGGCGCAACGTCATGTGGTCGGCGACTTTGCCTAGCCAAGCGCTTGACAGCGCAGCGGTTGCGAACACGATGCTCGCGAGCAATCCAAACTGCGACTCGGTGATATGCAGATCATCAATGATGAGCGAGGACGTGGTGCTCAGACCGTAGTTGAGCAGCGGGCCGGCGCCCATGAGGCACAAAAGGGTCAGGAGTAGCCCGCGAGAGGCCACTCCTGAAGTTGAATTATTCACTTTTTCGACAACGTCCTCGAAGCGTTTAGCATTCCACGACGTTAACGGCGAGGCCGCCCATAGCGGTCTCCTTGTACTTGTCGCTCATATCCTTGCCGGTTTCCCGCATGGTGATGATGACTTCGTCGAGGGATACACGGTGGTCGCCGTCGCCCATGAGCGCCATCTTCGCGGCGTTGATGGCCTTGGATGCGGCGATCGCGTTGCGCTCGATGCACGGGACCTGGACCAGGCCGCCGATGGGATCGCACGTGAGTCCCAGGTTGTGTTCCATGGCGATTTCGGCCGCGTTCTCCACTTGCGCGGGGGTGCCGCCGAGGATTTCCGCGAGTCCGCCTGCCGCCATCGAGGAAGCCGAGCCCACTTCACCCTGGCAGCCCACTTCGGCGCCAGAAATGGAAGCCTGCTCTTTGTACAGCACGCCGATAGCGGCCGAGGCCAGCAAGTACTTGACCACCACGTCCTGCTTGTCTTCCTTCGTGGCCCAGCTGATGCCCGGCGAGTAGTGCGTGGCGTAGAAGCCCACGGCCGGGATGATTCCCGCGGCGCCGTTGGTGGGCGCGGTGACCACGCGGCCGCCGGTGGCGTTCTCCTCATTCACGGCGAGCGCTACGAGGTTCACCCACTCTTGCCAATACTTGGGGTCCCGGTCCTTGTCTTCCTTGCGCAATTTTTCGTGCCATTCGGGAGCACGACGACGCACCTTGAGTCCTCCGGGCAGGATTCCGTCGCGCTTGAGCGCGGAATCCTTGCAGTCCTCCATGACTTGCCAAATATGCAACAAGCCTTCGCGGATTTCTTCCTTGGAACGGAAGGTTTCCTCGTTGGCCATCATGATTTCCGAGATGGACAAGCCGGTGTCCCGGCAGTGGCCCAGGAGTTCCTTGGCGGTGCGGAACGGGTACGGGATCTGCTTGAGATCCTCTTCGATTTCGTTGGCGGGGGCGTCTTCTTCGCCTTCTTTGACAATGAAACCGCCGCCAATGGAGAAGTACGTTTCTTCCACCAGCACGCTGCCGTCTTCGGCAAGTGCTTGGAATTTCATGCCGTTCGTGTGGCGCGCCAGAACGGTCAGCGGGTGCTGAATCATGTCTGGGACGCCGTACTGGATGTCCTTGCGGTGTCCCAGTTCAGCGCAGACGCGCAGCGGTTTGCCCGCTTCGATATCTGCAATGCGCTCATCCACCTGTTCGGGGAGGATGAGGTGCGGTTGGAAGCCTTCAATGCCCAAGAGCACGGCCGTGAAGGTTCCATGACCGCGGCCGGTGGCTGCGAGCGAACCATACAGATCCACTCGCAGTCCAGCCAGCCGATCAATATGGCGCGCTCCAGCCTCTTCCGCAACCAACGCGGTAGCGAACTGGTAGGCGGCCCGCATTGGGCCCACGGTATGTGAGCTCGATGGACCGATACCCACCGTAAAGAGGTCGAAAACGCTAATTGCCATGGGGGTTACTCAACATCTCCGCCGTTTGCAGAAGCGTATTCTGCAGCGGACATCAGTGGGCCTTCTTCGGTGACGTCAACCGTGAACAACCAGCCAGCGCCGTAAGGGTCCTCGTTGAGGATGCCTGGGTTGTCGATTGCTTCCTGGTTGATCTCCACGACCGTGCCGGTCACTGGGGAGTACAAGTCAGAAACGGACTTTGTGGACTCGACTTCACCGCAAGTCTCGCCAGCGGTGAGCTGTGCGCCAACCTCTGGAAGGTCAACGTACACAACGTCGCCCAAAGCGTCTGCAGCAACCTGCGAGATGCCGACCTTGGCTGGAGTGGAGTTATCCAACCACTCGTGCTCTACGGAGTAGCGGAGGGAAGAAAGAACCTTGCTCATATTTGCTCCTGAAGGAATTGTTGGTTGGGTACTTAATTTTTGCGGCTGTAGAACGGAAGCTCGATAACCTCGAACTTCTCTGCTTTGCCACGAAGGTCCACGTCAAGGACGGTTCCCAGCTCGGCTGCAGCAACGTCCACATAGGCCATGGCCACAGGGTATCCCAGAGTAGGGCTGGGCTGTCCAGAAGTGACGGCGCCAACTTCTTGGCCATCCAGCGAAATTGCGTAGCCGCCACGAGCAGCGCGACGACCCTGTCCCTTGAGTCCCACGAGCTTGCGACCTGAGGTGGTTCCCAAGCCAGCTTCCTTGGCAGCTTCGAGTGCTTCACGGCCCGGGAAGCTCTCTTCCTTCTTGAAGGAAATGACCGGTCCCAAACCAGCTTCGAACGGTGAGCCTGTTGCGGACAGCTCGTTTCCGTACAGCGGCATGCCGGCTTCGAGGCGCAGCGAGTCTCGAGCAGCCAAACCACAAGGGATCAAGCCCTGCTCCTTGCCAGCTTCCAAGACGGCGTTCCACAGCTCAGCAGCCTTGTCATTAGCGACGTAGAGCTCAAAGCCGTCTTCGCCCGTGTAGCCCGTGCGAGCCAACAGGATGTCGATGCCAGCAATCGTGACCGGAGCTGCGGCGTAGTAGCCCATGCCGGACACGGTCTCGGCCTGTCCTTCGCCCGCGAGCGGAACTAAGATGGCTTCCGCGTTCGGGCCCTGAACGGCTACGAGAGAGGTGTCAGCGGACTCGTCCTTGACGGTCACGTCGAAGCCCTCAACGCTCTCGGCGAGGATGCCAGCAACGGTCTTGGCGTTACCTGCGTTCGGCACTACCAAGTACTCTTCTTCGCCCAAGCGGTAGGTGATGAGGTCGTCAACAATGCCGCCCTCAGCGTTGGTCATCAAGGAGTACTTGGCCTTACCCACCTTGATCACGGCCAGGTTACCGGCGAGCACGGAGTTCAAGAACTTTCCGGCGTCCGGGCCAGTGACGCGAACTTCGCCCATGTGGGAGAGGTCAAAGACGCCAGCGGCTTCGCGGACGGCCTTGTGCTCAGCAAGTTCAGAACCGTACTTGAGCGGCATATCCCAGCCACCGAAGTCCGTGAACGAGGCACCGAGCGCTGCATGCACGTCATGCAGAACAGTCTGTTGTGCAGTCATGTTTGTCTCTTTCTAAAACGTGGGGAACCGGGTTAGTTGGTCTCGTCGAAAGCTTCTGGCGGTGGGCACTCGCACACGAGGTTGCGGTCGCCGAACGCGCCGTCGATACGTCCCACAGGTGGGAAGTACTTGTCCGTGAAGTCCACGTTGCCTGGGAACGCACCCTGTTCGCGGGTGTACTTGCGATCCCATTCGCCGTGCATGAGGGATCGGGTGGTGTGTGGAGCGTTGCGCAGTGGGGATTCCTCCACCGTGAAGTCTCCGGCCAGCACCTGATCCATTTCCGCCTTGATGGCGATCATGGCGTCGATGAAGCGATCGATCTCGCCCAAGTCCTCAGACTCGGTGGGCTCCACCATGAGCGTGCCAGCAACCGGGAACGCGAGGGTTGGAGCGTGGAAGCCGTAGTCGATCAGACGCTTGCAGACGTCTTCAGCGGTCACGCCGGTCTTGGCCGTGAGTTCGCGAAGATCCAAGATGCACTCGTGAGCAACCAGTCCCTTGTTGCCCGTGTAGAGCGTAGGGAACTGCTCGGAGAGTCGCTTGGAGATGTAGTTAGCGTTCAACAGCGCCATCATGGTGGCCTGACGCAAGCCTTCGGCACCCATGAGCGCAACGTAGGCCCAGGAGATCGGCAGCACGCCGGCGGAGCCGTACGTGGTGGCCGTCACCGGGGTGCCTTCGCGACCGTTCTTCGGGCCTGCAGCAGCGCCTGGAAGGAACGGCACCAAGTGCTCAGCAACAGCAACTGGGCCAACGCCTGGTCCGCCGCCGCCGTGAGGGATGCAGAACGTCTTGTGGAGGTTCAAGTGGGACACGTCGCCACCGAACTTGCCTGGCTGTGCCAAGCCCACGAGAGCGTTCATGTTGGCGCCGTCGATGTAGACCTGTCCGCCGGCCTCGTGAACCTTGCGGCACACTTCGGTCACGTCGGCGTCGTAGACACCGTGCGTGGACGGGTAGGTGATCATGATGGCGGCGATCTTGCCTTCGTTCGCCGCGATCTTCGCGTCGAGGTCAGCAGAATCGATGGTTCCGTCAGAAGCGGTCTTGACCACGACGACGCGCAGTCCGGCCAGCACTGCCGACGCGGCGTTGGTGCCGTGTGCGGAGGCAGGGATCAGCACGATGTCGCGCTCGGTGTCACCCTTGGAGAGGTGGAACTGGCGGATAGCCAAGAGGCCCGCGTACTCACCCTGGGAGCCAGCGTTTGGCTGGATGGACACGCCTGCGTAGCCCGTGATCGCGGTCAAGCGGGACTCGAGGTCCGTGATGAGCGCGCGCCAGCCAGCGGTCTGAGACTCTGGAGCGAACGGGTGGATGTCCGCGAAGCCTGGCCAAGAAATGGATTCCATTTCGGTAGCTGCGTTGAGCTTCATGGTGCAAGATCCCAACGGGATCATGGTGCGGTCCAGCGCCAAGTCGCGGTCAGAGAGCTTGCGCAAGTAACGCAGCATCTGGGTCTCAGACTTGATCGAGTTGAAGATCGGGTGCGTCAGGAAGTCAGACTCACGGTTCTGTCCGCCCAGTGCATCACCTTCGCGAGCGCCAGCTGCAGCTTCCTTGACCTTCTCAATAGCGTTCTGCAGACCGAAAGCACCGGCCACAGCGGCAACGTGCTCGAGCGTGGTCAACTCATCCGTAGAGATCGAGACCGTGTCCTGATCAATCAAGCGAATGTTGATGCCCTGGTGCTCTGCCGCCGTCGTAATCATTTGAGCTCGGCCTGGAACCTTGGCACGAACCGTGTCAAAGAAAGTATCCGAAGCCAAAGCAATGCCCTGCTCAGCGAGCAATGCCGCCAGAGCGCGAGCGCGCTGGTGCGTGCGCTGAGCAATCGCCTTCAAGCCCGCTGGACCGTGGTACACCACGTACATCGAGGCCGTGATGGCCAAGAGCGCCTGAGCGGTACAAATGTTGGAGGTAGCCTTCTCGCGGCGAATGTGCTGCTCGCGAGTCTGAAGCGCCAAGCGGTACGCAGGGCGGCCGGCGTCGTCCTTGGAAACGCCCACGAGGCGGCCCGGGATCTGACGCTCAAGGCCGTCACGGACAGCGAAGAACGCAGCGTGTGGACCACCGAAGAACAGCGGAACACCCAAACGCTGGGTGTTGCCCACTGCAATGTCAGCGCCCTGCTCGCCTGGGGACTTGATCAAGGTGAGGGACAAGATGTCAGCAGCCACCGTGACCAAAGCGCCACGCTCGTGAGCGGCTTCGATGATGGCCTTGTAGTCCATGATGCGGCCGGAGTCGCCCGGCTGCTGCAAGACCACACCGGAGATGTCGCCCTCAGGAAGACCCTGGGACAAGTCAGCAACTTCAACCTCAAAGCCCAAAGCTTCGGCACGGCCCTTCACCACGGCGAGGGTCTGCGGGAAGACGTCCTGGTCAATGACAGTCTTACCAGCTTCCTTCTTCTTGTTGGCACGGCGCATGAGCAGCACGGCTTCGGCCACAGCGGAGGCCTCATCCAACATGGAAGCGTTAGCGATCGGCAGACCGGTCAAATCCTGCACGGCGGTCTGGAAGTTCAAGAGCGCCTCGAGGCGGCCCTGGGAGATTTCTGGCTGGTACGGCGTGTACGCGGTGTACCAAGCTGGGTTTTCAAGCACCTTGCGCAAAATGATGCGCGGCGTGAGGGTTCCGGAGAAGCCCTGCCCAATCATTTGAGTCTTGATGACGTTCTGGTTGGCGTAGTTGCGAAGGTCCTGGAGAACCTGCATTTCGGTCCGCGCTTCGGGGAGCTGGAGGTCCCCCTCCATGCGAATGCCTTGGGGAACGGCGGTGTCCACCAGTTCGTCTAGAGTCGAGTATCCAACAACTTCAAGCATGCGCTTGACGTCGTCTTCACGAGGTCCGATGTGACGAGCGGAAAAGTCCTGGTCAATCGTGAACTCAGAGATGTGTGGGGTGAGAGTCATACGAAATCTCCCTAGGTTGGGCGGGCGATGACGGCCAAAAAATGACCGTTCCTCCCCATCCTGTACCCAATACCTGAGAGATTCCACCCTTCACCCGCGCATGACATGTCAACGCGGATTCCGGGGCTTGCACCGTCGGTGAGCGCTCTATGGCGCTTCTTTCCAGGAGTGCCTCTTCGCGGCGGTACGGATGCCTGAGAGATTCCCGGGGAGGGACTTGCTCCTTCGGCGTCCGCCCGTGGATTCGAGCGGAACTCTCCCGCCGCGCATCAAAGGCATACTGCTTTTGCGATTCTAGTGAAGCCGTTCACAAGAAAGCAACAAAGGAGCGGCGGGGCCGTCTTATAAAGGACGACGCCGCCGCTCCAGTGCGATTTTCAGCTTGATAACGCTGTGCTTCAGGCTTTTGCGCTTAGACCATTCCGCTGTTGCCGATGAGAGCACCGATGAAGTACGTGACGGCGAGCGCGAGCGCACCACCGATCACCACGCGTAGCGTTGCGGGGACCACGCGTGCTCCACCCAGCTTGGCTCCGACAGCGCCAGTGATGGCGAGGGCCACGAGCACGGCGATAAAGGTGACAGGAACCTTGAGACCTGCTGGCAGGAGTACTGCAGTCAAGAACGGTAGCGCAGCACCGACGAAGAAGGCGACGGCGGAGGCGAAAGCAGCGTGCCATGGAGACACGACTTCCGATTCGTCCAGGTGCAGCTCGGCTTCGAGGTGCGCGCTCAGCGCATCATGATCCGTGAGCTCTTGAGCCACTTGCTCGGCAGTGTCTCGCTTGAGGCCCTTGCCCTGGTAGATCTGCGTGAGTTCCTCGAGCTCATGCTCTGGCATGTTCGCGAGTTCCCACTTCTCCTTCTCAATCAACGCCTTTTGGGCGTCGGCGGAGCTGGAGACAGATACGTACTCGCCGAGCGCCATTGAGATGGCGCCACCGACTAGGGCGGCAGCACCGGCCAAGATAATAGGTGATGCTTCCGTCGTGGCACCGGCAACACCGACCACCACAGCGGCGACGGAAACAATGCCGTCATTGGCGCCCAGCACACCGGCACGTAGCCAGTTCAACTTGTGCGCTTGGGATCCATTTGCGTGCGCTTCACCAGCGTGAAGTGTGTCAGGGTTTTCAAAAGCCATGACAGTCATAATCCACTAGATGGACATGCATTTCTAGCTAGGTTAGGCGAACCAACTCCGGGTATTTCGGGCTCAGCCCGTCACCCGAGGAGCGGCCCGTCAGTCGGCGGTGTACCCACGGCCCCAAAAACTCTTTGGTCCACCGTGCGTTGTCGGCGAGTTCTTGGCGACGCGTCTTCGCCGGACGCTCGTCCAAGTGAGGAGTGTCGATGGAATCCGCGTGTGCCAGCACCTCGAGAACCTTCTTGGCCATGAGCATATGGCCGGGCGTGCCCATGTGGAGGCGGTCATCCGCCCAGTAGCGCCAGTCCCGAAATTCTCGCCAGCGCCAATAGTCGGCGATCACAGATCCGGTCTCTTCCGCGACTTCGCGCACGAATTCGTTGTAGATCGCCGTGCGGCCGCGGGTCTTGCCGAACACGGAGGAAGCGGACGAATCAAAGCCTGTAAAGAGCACTACTTGAGCGCCCGATGCGCGAAGTCGCCGCACGGCATCCGCGTACTCTTCCATGAGCGCGTCGATATCCACTTGGGGACGCAAGATGTCATTGCCACCGGCGTACATCGTCACGAGGGTGGGCTTGAGCGCCAACGCCGGCTCGATCTGCTCGGCAACTACTTGCTTGATCTTCTTGCCGCGGATCGCCAGGTTTGCGTAGCCCCACGAGTCATCGCTCGCACACAGCTGCTCGGCGACGCGGTCCGCCCAACCTCTCACTCCATTGGGACGTGAGTCGTCAGGATCGCCCACGCCTTCCGTAAAAGAGTCCCCGATTGCTACATAACGATTCTCAAATTCCACGCCCATAGCCTACGTCGTGATGAGTGTGTGGTGGTTCACCCCGGCTGAGTGGACGCCACCACGGATGCACAAGAAGGACTGGCACCCTTCACAGCCTCGTCATAGCAACCAGGCGAATTCTTGAAACATGACCCTTTCCCCCACCCTCACGAATCCCACGGTGGACTACCGACGCAAGCGGCGTCGTCGTACGTCCCAAGAAACGCAATTCGCGCTTGCTTTCGGTTTCGCCGTGGCCGCGCCCACCGCCCTCTATCTCGCAACCGGCGCACCCCTCGAGTGGCACACCGCAGGCGACATCGTCACCGGACTTGGCATCCTGACCGGCCTGATCGCGACGCAAATGGTACTCATCATGCTCTTGCTCGCGGCCCGTATCCCGTGGGTGGACCAAACCATCGGCCTAGACCGAGCCATCAGCTTGCACAACCAGCTGGGTAAGCCATCGCTCTACGGACTGCTGGCGCACGGCCTGCTAATCACGGTGGGTTATGGCCTCTCCGAAGGCGTGGATCCGATAACGGAGACCATGTCCTTAATCGGCATTGAAGACATGGTCTGGGCGTACGTGTCCATGGCGCTGTTCGTTTTGGTAGTGGTGTCCTCACTCGTGGTGGTCAAGCGTAAGCTTCCGCGCGAGTTCTGGATGGGCGTGCATTTCTTGTCCTATGCCGCTGTGGCATCCTCCATCCCGCACCAGTTCAGCATGGGATCCGTGCTTGCTTCCGGCACCATCTCCCGCTGGTACTGGATCACCGCCTATTTGCTGACCGCGAGCGCCATCTTGGTGTTCCGCATAGCCCTGCCGCTAGTGCGCAGCTTCCAAGCATCACTGCGAGTCTCCGACGTGACCGTGTCTTCGTGGAGGGCGCTGCCCTCCGGCGATTCGGTGCCGGATTCTTGGACAGTCACCATGACCGGCCCCGGCGTGCGCTCGCTCGAAGCGGAGTCCGGACAGTTTTTTCGCTGGCGCTTCTTCACCCCGCACTTGTGGTGGCAGCAGCACCCCATCTCGCTTTCGGCAGCACCGACTGGCAACTCTTTGCGATTCACGGTCCGTAATCTCGGTTCCGGTTCCGCCGCCATTGGGTCCGTCAAGCCCGGAACGCGCGTCTACTTCGCGGGCCCTTACGGCCTCTTCACCGAAGCCGCCCGTACGCAGCCCAAGTTGGTCCTGGCAGGAGCCGGCGCCGGAATTGGCCCCATCCGCTCCCTCGTGGAAACCGCGGACTTTGCTCCCGGCGAATGCACCGTGATCATCCGAGCTTCCGACGAAGACTCCCTCATCCTGCGAGACGAGATCCGCGAATGGTGCTGGAACCGCGGCGCCGTGTTGTTCGAGCTCGTGGGCCACCGTGTCCAGGCCTCCGACCGCTACTCCCTCTCTCTAGAACGCGCCGCGAAGCTGGACCGCGCGAGCTGGCTACCAGCAGATCACGCGCTCGCCGGCTACACGCTGGAAAGCTACGCCCCACATTTGTCCCAGTCCGATGTCTACGTCTGCGGCCCTAGCGCCTGGACGGATGCCGTTCTCGCCGACGCACAAGCCGCCGGCCTCAAACAAGAATCCCTCCACTCCGAAAGGTTCTCCTGGTGAAAGCGCGCAATCTGATCTTCTCTGGCCTTGCCACCATCTCGGTGATCACGGGCGGCATCTTCTCTGGGGTGTACACCTCGAGCAACGCCCTCGACCCCACCGCCGCGACGTCCATCCACTCCACAACGTCTAGCTCCGGTTCTTCTTCGTCCTCGTCTTCATCGACCAAGACGCGGAACTCGGGATCCTCGAGCTCGACCGATTCGTCTGACTCTTCGGATTCGTCTGACTCATCTACTGGAAGCTCATCTTCCGGAACGTCTTCTTCTTCGGGGTCGACTTCGGGTTCCTCTTCAGGATCCTCTTCAGCCTCCGACGGCACGTTCAAGGGCACCGCCTACAGCACCCGCTGGGGCGATGTGCAGGTCTCCGTAACCATCGCCGATGGCAAGATCACCGACGTCACCACGCTTGCCGCACCGGACAACGACGGTCGCTCCACGATGATTTCGCAGCGCTCCATCCCCACCCTGCGCTCCGAAGTCCTCTCCTCACAGTCCACCGACGTCCAGTCCGTCAGCGGCGCGACCTACACCTCCGAGGCTTACCTCTCCTCGCTCCAGTCCGCCCTCGATAAAGCCAATTTTTAGGACACATTCGTGAATACTTTCCAGGACGACGACGCAGCTCGCCTCAGCACTCGAACCTTCGAAGCCATGGGTACAGTCATTTCGATTTCCGCACCGATTGATTCCTCTGAGGTGGCGGTTGCTACGGAGACCGCCGCCCGAGTGTTCATGGACGCCGAGGAGCGGTTTTCACCGTTCCTGTCCTCCTCTGAACTCTCACGCGTGAATCGTGGCGAGGTCTTGCTTCCCGATGCAAGCGCCACGTTCCGCGAGGTCTATGCGTTGGCGTCCGAGTTTTCGTACCTCACTCATGGCCACTTCTCACCGTATTCTCCCAGCGGGGATCTCGATCTCAACGGTGTCGTGAAGGCCTGGACTATCCGGGAAGCCGGAAACGTGCTGGACACGGTGGGGATTCCACATTGGTCTATCAATGCAGGCGGGGACATCTTGGTGTCGGGTTCGCCTGCACCTTCCCACCCGTCAGCCCATGATCCTCGAGCCCGCACGCCGTTCTTTGGAACGCCGTGGGCTTTAGGAATTGTTGACCCTCATGACTCTTCGCAGCTTCTCGCGACAATCGATGCCACAGGGACGCCAGGCTTTCAGACCGCATTGGCTACTTCAGGTATTGCCGAACGTGGTCACCACATCTGGTCCCGGGCTGACTCACAACCGGGTCCTCTGACACACCCGGACCTTCGGAACCGTTCAGCTTCAATCCCAGCTGGCCCGGATCAATCATTGGATGACTCACAGACGGATTCACCGGCACCGATTATCCAGGTGTCCGTGATGGGTCCCGACATTGTCACGGCAGATGCTCTCGCCACTGCAGTGGCCGCTGGCGGACGGATCGCGTTTTCCTTGCTTTCCGAGTTCCCTGGCTACGAAGCCTTGGCGGTACTCAGCGACGGCTCACTGGTCGCCAGCAACAATTGGCCGCGCACCACTCGTCATCGTGAGCGGTTCGAACAATCGGTTATGTACTAGCGTTCCGCAGGATCAGTTGACGCAAGAGCTTTGAGATCTGGTCCGACCGCGATCCGGTGCCCACGCCTTCAGCATGGAGCGGCAAGTACCCGACTGCCAGCTGGTAGCTAGGGTCCGCATACCCCACGGATCCGTTGAGGCCGTTGTGTCCAAAGGCCCGCCACGAACCAAAGTCATTTCCCAGTCGTGGCTTGGTGAAAACAGTGGCAAAGGCGCCAGGTTCGCCGTTTGAAACGTCCAATCCAGAGGTGGCGAGGGTAGTCATCTCAGCGAGTGTTTCCGGCTGAATCATGTTGGGGAACGCCTCGTACAAAGAGGCTAGCCCCCGCGCGTTGGCCACACCACCCACGGCGGAGAATCCGCTTTCCCGGATAGCGCGCACGTTGGGGACAGAGAAGAGATCAAAGGTTTGCTGTCCCTCGTTGTCGAGGAAACCAGTGACAGAATTCGCGCCGACGCCCTGCAATCCAAAGGGATCTACAAAGACTTCAGGCATAGCGTTCAGCGGGTGGCGCACGGGAACGAACCGGTTTTCAAGTTCTGCCGGCAATCCCAGATAGAAGTCCAGTTCGTGGACCGCGCGAACTTCCCGTTCGTAGATCTCTTGCAGCCGCTCCCCCGTGACCCGGCGAACCAGCTCCTCCATAAAAACGCCCATGGTGAGCGAGTGGTAGGCAAAGAGCGAGTTTCCGGCCCACATGCGCGGCATGTTTGCGAGTTTCTGGGCGACCACGCTCGAGTCCAAGTACTCGGCCATAGGTGCGCCACCATCGATTCCCATGAGACCCGCACGGTGACTCAAAAGCTCATGAACAGTGACGTTCTCTTTGCCAGCCGCCGCGAACTCGGGCCAATACTCGGCAACGGGTGCGTTGAGCCGCAATTGGCCGCGCTGCAGCAGCAAAGCAATGACTGAGGCGGCAGCGCCTTTAGAACACGAGAAAACGCCGGAGAGTTGCTCGGGCGAAATGTCCCCCACGGCAATGTCCACGATGGTGTGACCACCTTGGATCACACACAGCTGGGCGGAATAACCCGGCGTCGCTTCGACGAATCCTTGAAGAAGTTCTTCAAGCGGTTCAAATCCTGAAGCGACGGCCATGCAATTAGTTCCTTCCGGTTTCCTGACGGAACGCCAGTTTCCAGCTCTTGCCTCGTTGCAACCAGGTGGAACCAACTACAAGCTCGCCAAAACCGCTGTCGCGCCGAGCATCGAGAACGTAGTTCAGGCGAACCACATTGCTCAGGAGCTCTACGCCGTCCAAGCGTTCCATCGAGGAGTTCTGAACAGGTGTCATGGGCGTTGATGAATCCTCGACGAGTACGCCATCCGCCCTTACACCTGTAAACATTTCATCTAATAAATGAACTATATCGGGTTCACTGTCCATAGTGGAAGCTTCAACATACGCATTGAGAAGTTCGCGCTCAAGCTTCCAGACAGCATCAACCACGCTTTCGGCGGCCTGACTTGCTTGAGTTTCCTCAGGATCATCGTCCGAAAGCAGGCTCAACAAGTCCATCTGGTCATCTTGTTCAGCGGACTGTTCTATGGCCGACGCAGACGCGGAAGCAGGGACATCACTCTCGCTATCCTGAGAAGCGGCCACAGATTCGTTATGTGCGGCGCTCGAGGAGCCACGCTGCGCCGTCGTACTGGATTCTGAATTGCCAGCGCCAGGAAAACCGGGGCCCTCATCCGGCGCGGAGCCGTTCTGGTAAGAAGTCGCGGCAGCCCGCGCGCGCTCGTCAGCGGCCTCGTTGAGCGGGTGGCCTGCGTGTCCGCGCACCCATTCGAAACTGTAGGTGCGGCCTACGAGCTCGGCATCAATCTGCTTGAGCAGATCCACGTTGAGTACGGGCTTCTTGTCAGCCTTGACCCAACCGCGCTTCTTCCAGCCCGGCATCCATTTGGTCACGCAGTTGATGACGTACTGGGAATCGCAGAGGATCTGGAGCGGCTCCTCGGCGCGATGCTTCGTGGCCTTGAAGAGCTCCAAAACTGCGGTCAGCTCACCGATGTTGTTCGTTCCGCGCTTGGCGCCACCGGCCTGCCACGTATTGTCATCGACATACCAAGCCCAGCCCATAGCGCCGGGATTACCTAAGGACGAGCCGTCCGCTGCTGCAACAATTGCCATAATTTCCATACTGTCATGGAGTTAGGACAGTTAGTTTGAGGCGCTTTCTTGTCCCAAGAGATGTGTCCAGCTGTCGGCGAGAATATCGAGTGCGTGCTCGCCACGGCTGAATCTCGAGCACATGCTCGCCACGGCTGAATCTCGAATCGAGTTGCCAAGTTAACGTTGTTCTGAGCCCCAAGACGGCGTTAACTTGGCAATTCGTTTTCCGGGAAGACCCCTAAAACACCCCACGGAGTCAATAGACAGCTAGCTGTACAGCGGATTGTGCTCCGGAACCACGAGTTCGTCCTCGCGAGGAGGCTCAGGCGCGGTCCCGTCGCCAAACGGTGAGCCCCCAAACTTCTCGCGGCCGTGCGGCTCCAACCAGTTGCTGAGGTCCGGCCCCACGGGCACAATCTGCGTGGGATTAATGTCTTCGTGAACCACGTAATAGTGCTTCTTGATCTGGTCGAAGTCCACGGTGTCTCCGAAGCCCGGCGTCTGGAACAGCTCGCGCGCATAACCCCAGAGGTTCGGCATGTCCGCGAGCTTGTTGCGGTTGCACTTGAAGTGGCCGTGATACACGGGATCAAAACGCACCAGCGTGGTGAACAGGCGCACGTCAGCTTCCGTGATGGTCTCGCCCATCAGGAAACGTTGGCGCCGAAGCCGATCCTCCAACCAATCCATGGCGACCCACAGACGTGAGTAGGCGTCGTCGTACGCGGATTGCGTGCCCGCGAAACCGGCGCGGTACACGCCATTATTGACCTCCGTGAAAACCCGCTTGATCACGGGCCACATCTCATCCATCAAGTGAGCGGGCAGCAGATCCGGTGCGCCTTCGCGGTGGAATTCCTTCCATTCCGTGGAGAAGTCCAGCGTGATTTGGGGGTAATTATTGGTTACGACGCCGCCGCTCGGGATATCTACCATGGCCGGAACCGTGATACCCCGGGGGTAATCCGGGTAGCGCTTGAAGTAGTTTTCCTGGAGGCGCTCGGTTCCGAGGACGGGATCCTTGCCGTTTTCGTCGAGGTCGAAGGTCCATGAACGGACGTCGTGAGTGGGGCCGGGAAGACCGACAGAGATGACGTCTTCGAGGCCCAAAAGCCGGCGCACAATGAGCGTGCGGTTAGCCCATGGACAAGCGCGGGCGGCCACGAGGCGATAGCGCCCGGGCTCAACAGGCCACGCTTCGGCGCCTTCGGTCAGGCCAGCGCCGAGCTGCCCGATGGTTGACGATTGCGCCGTGGGCAAGGCGCGGATTGCGTCAGGATCGGCAACAATCCGGTCCTCGATGTAGTTGGTGTCGCGGTTGAACTCGCCGCCGGTGACGTAGCTGCCTTTGGTGGAGAACTCTGAAGAAGTCATGGAATCAGCCTACTCATCGTGGGGTCGCAGCGAACACCGGAGGACTCTCCGCATATCTGTTGTTGCAAACGATTTTCATGGCAATGAATGTAAAAGTGTTAAAAATCGATACTCTCTCTTGTCCATGGCCAGCATCGCTTTGGCCTCCACGCTCGCGCTCTCTGCCTGCGGCCCCGCATCCAAGGCACCGGGAACTATGTCGAATGGCGCCGCGCCATCGGTGTCCAGCCCGGACGGATCCAAGGCGTATGTCACGGACGCGACCAAGAAGGAGCTCAAGATTATTGATCTCAAGGCCATGAAGGTTGAGCGGACCGTGAAGCTGGACAAGGCAGCTGTGGAGATGGCGGTTGTCACCGGCACACCGGAGTCTTCGCACGCGGATCACTAAATCAATCAACGGAGGCTTTGGCCGCTCAATGAAGTTGACGTGCACGTGAACTCAAGACAGGTTCAGGCGACAAAACCGTAGGTAGAAGTAAGGGCGTGGTTCGGGGGGAAACGAACCACGCCCTTGATCTTGCCTCGAGCAACCGTCAATATGCTTCAGAACGATGGCTCAAGAGCAAGTTTTATGTGCCGCTCAACGTTAGGCGTTGATGGAATCTTCGTCAGAAACTTCGGCTTCAACGCGAACGGACTTCATAGCCGCAGTCCACACGGCGAGCTGATCCAGCATCGGCGCAATGGATGCTGCGCCTGCTTCGGTTGGCTCGAAGGATGAGAAATCCTTGAAGTCGGTGAAGAGGCTGAACAGGCCGGTCTTCTGAACGTGAGCAACCTGGAGCTCGGAGAGAATGGCGCGGAGGTGCTCGATAGCGCGAGCGCCCATGGCCGATCCGTAGCCCACGAGGCCAGCGGCCTTGTTGTTGAGCTCAGCGTTGACGAAGGACAAAGCGTTGGCCAGAGCTGGCGACACCGAGTGATTGTACTCAGGCGTCACAAAGACATAGCCATCGAACTCGGCGAGCTTTGCAGCCCAAGCCTTCGTGTGGTCGTTCTGGTAGTTCTGGTACGCGGCCGGGTAGGCCTCGTCGAGAACTGGGAGGTTGAAGGACGCAATGTCGACGAGCTCATACTGAGCATCCCCCCGCTGCTGAGCTTGTTCAAGAACCCACTGAGCAACACCGAGGTTGTTGCGGCCTGGTCGGGTGGATCCGGTGACGATGGCAATCTTGTTCACGGTAAGTCTCCTATTGACTCTCTGCTGATCACTGTCGCAAATTGCGCTGTTGGTATATGCAACTGAATACATTCAGAAGTTATTCCGAGCTGTTGCCAACGCCACACTTAGGCCGCAGCGAGCACCTGAGCCGGGCTGCCCTGCTCCACAATCCGACCGCCGTCGAGGCGCACCACCACGTCCGCGTTCTGGATCGTCGATAGTCGGTGAGCAATCGTGAGCGTGGTTCGGCCAACCGCCAAGTGATCAATCGCAGCCTGCACTTCGGCCTCGGTCGAGTTGTCCAGCGCAGACGTTGCTTCATCAAGAATCAGGATGCGAGGGTTGCGCAAGATGGTGCGCGCAATGGCCAAACGCTGCTGCTCTCCACCGGAGAATCGGTGTCCGCGAGCGCCCACCACAGTGTCCAAACCGTCAGGCAAACCGCGAACCGTGTCGGCCACGCGTGCCGCGGTGAGAGCTTCCCACAACTCAACTTCACTGGCATCCGGTTTGGCGAGCAACAGGTTCGCCCGAATGCTCGTGTGCAAGAGGTACGTTTCCTGCGAAACAACACCCACCAGGCTCGAGAGATTCTGTCCGGAAATATCGCGGACATCCACACCGTCGATCAGCAAGCGTCCCTGAGTGACTTCATTCAGTCGCGGCACCAGCGAACCCAGGGTGGATTTACCAGAACCGGTTGCACCGATGACCGCCGTCGTAGTTCCTGGCGTCAACACCAGATTCACGCCCTGAAGCGTGTAAGCCTCGGCAGAATCGCCGGAAGCCTGACCCTTCCCGGAAGCCTCACCCTTCTTCGAGCGCGGGTATGCGAAGGATACGTTCTCAAAACGAACCTCGCCGCGAGCCGTCTCCGGGTCAGCATAAACGGGCTTCGCGGGCTCAGGAATGTCCGGGGTCAGATCAAGGTATTCAAAGATGCGGGAGAAGAACGCCATGGCGCTCACCCACTGCACACCCACATTCAAGAGCCCCATGATGGGCCGGAAGATCGCGGCCTGCAGGCCAGTGAATGCCACCAAGGTACCGATCGTCATGCCATCACGAGTGACGGGCAAGCCTGCCACCAAGTAGATCGCGGCCGGAATAGCGGCAAACACAATGCTCATCGTGGCCATGCGCCAGCGGCCGGCCAACTGCGAGCGCACTTCCAGGCCCACGAGGCTCTCGGAACGTTGCGCGAAGTTCGCAGCGTCGCGCGGCGCAGTGCCCAAAGTCTTAGAAAGGCGAGCGCCAGAAACGGACAAGCTCTCCTCGACCTGAGCATGAAGCGCAGCAACTTCAATCTGCTGCTCCTCCGTGATGTCACGGCGCAACAGCGCGACCTTGCGCGAAAGGTAGATAGACGGCGGCAACACGATGAGCGAAAGCAGGCTGAGTTGCGGCGAAAGAGCGATCATCGCGATCGCCGTTCCCACGACCGTCGTCACGTTGGATGCAATACCGGTGGCCGTCGTGGTCACTACGGATTGCATGCCGGAAATATCGTTGATGAGTCGGCTTTGCACCTCGCCACCACGCGTTCGGGTGAAGAATCCCAGCGACTGTTTCTGCATGTGAGTGAAGAGTTTGACGCGCAGCGCATGCATCACGCGCTGGCCCATCACGGTGGCGCGCCACGTCTGAAAAACGCCAAGCACGCTTGTCAGCGCCGCAATTCCCACCATCGCCAGTGTGAGCCACACGAGCAGCTGCACATTTTGATGCGGCAAAGCATCGTCAATCACGCCGCGAACCAGGAACGGTTGCGCGAGCGAAATTGCTGAGGACATGGTGATCAGAAGAATGACGACGGCGATGCTCACCTTATGCGGTGAGAACAAGGACGCGACCCGTGAAAAAGAGACGGGGTAACGAGAAATTTGGTTTTTGTCGGCTGGCTTGATGCGGCCGGCTCCACGCCCGCCACCGCTATTACCGCTGCCCGCGCCGTTTCCGGCGGGCGAAGTCTGGAGATTGTGATCCATAAGGGACCCCCTATTCAAATCTGTCACGCGAAGATACAGATTCCTGCGTAAACGACATAGTGAGGTTACCGCACATTGTGGTTATCGCGCAAATTGGTACACTAGAGCTGTGCAAGATCTCATTTACCCAAACTCATCAACGAGGAACACTCTTCATCTCCACGAGGAGCCAGTTCTTGGCGAGCTCATGCACGGTGTTTTCCGCAACTTGAGGCGCGGCTGGACTGAAAGCCTTGCGCCTTTCGACCTCACACCCCACCAATGGCGGACCCTTTCGATGGTGTCGCGGCACGACGACGGCTGCCCTCGACTTCGCGACGTCGCCGATTCTTTGCGAATTACCCCGCGTTCGGCGACGGATGTTGTGGATCAGCTCGAAGCCAAGGGACTCATCACCCGCTCCCCCGATCCCACAGATCGCCGCGCCATCTTGCTTGCACTCACCGCCGAGGGAAACGAGCTCATCAACAAGGTGAGCTCCGTTCGCCGCGACCAATCGGAAGAGTTTTTCCAAGTGCTCTCCGCGGATGAGCGAGAGCAACTCTCGAGCATCCTGCGCAAGTTGTCGGCCAGCTGAAAAGACCGCTATCGCTATAGTGTGCCTATGAGCGATGCAAGTCACAGCGCGGTTTCTACTACCGCAACGAGGATCAAGCTGTTGCGGGCGAACAACCCCGGCCCCATGACCCTGACGGGAACAAACACCTACGCGCTCAGCGGCAATGACGGCGACAGCTGGATCATCGTCGATCCCGGACCTTCACTCCGTGAGCACCTTCACCAGATCACCGAGCTCGGCCGCATCGAGCTCATTCTCATCACGCATCATCACCCGGACCACACCGAGGCCATCGATGATGTCCAGATCCGCACCGGCGCACCCGTCCGCGCTTTCCTTCAGGAACACTGCCGCGCCGCCGAACCACTAGAAGACCGCGAGATCATCGAGGCCGCCGGGACAACCGTCAAGGTTCTCCACACCCCTGGCCACACAGCGGATTCCGCATGCTTCATTGTTGAAGATGGCGATCGCAACCACGCGCGCGTCCTGACCGGCGACACCATCTTGGGCCAGGGCACCACGATCCTTGACTACCCAGACGGCACTCTGGTGCAGTACTTGAAGTCCCTTGACCGCCTCGCCACACATCCAAACGCAAAGCTGCTCCCGGGCCACGGCCCCGTGGGCGCAAAGCTCGGCGATGTGGTGCGCTATTACCAAGAGCACCGCGCAGATCGTCTCGGCCAAATTACCTCTGCCCTCGACAAGCTCGGCCTCACCGCGACGGACCCCACTGCGCTGGATAAGGTCACGAACTTGGTCTACAGCGACGTTCCCGAGAATCTGAAGGGAGCCGCGCGGAAGTCCGTCGACGCCCAGTTGCACTATCTGACTGAGCAAGCTCGATAACATCGAAGTATGGTCGAACGCCCCCGCACGTCAGAACTCGATACGCCCGCATACACCGCCCTCATCACCGGCGCCACGTCCGGATTAGGCGCCGAATTCGCGCAGCAACTTGCCGCGAGCGGACACTCGCTGGTTCTCGTCGCCCGCGATGAGGCACGGCTTGAGCGCGTCGCCAACGAGCTTCACACGCGCTACGCGGTTCCGGTTGAGATTCTTTCGGCGGATCTCTTAACGGACGACGGCGCAGCGCGCGTCGTTCAGCGCCTTCAAGATGCGTCTCGCCCCATTTCGATGCTGATCAACAACGCCGGCTATGGCTTGCGCGGTAATTTTGCGGACAACGCGTGGGAAGACGAACTCGCACACTTGCGGATTCACACCGAAGTTCCTTTGCGTCTCGCGCACGCCGCCATCAACGCCATGGCCAACATGGGTGGCGGCCGCATCATCAACGTCGCTTCCGTTGCCGCGTTCACACCTCGTGGAACGTATTCGGCCGCGAAGGCACTCATGGTGAACTTCTCGCGTTGGGCCAACGTGTTCTACAAAGATCGCGGCGTCCACGTGCTCGCACTGTGCCCTGGCTTCGTGAAGACCGAATTCCATGAGCGTATGGAAATGGACACCAAGTTCATTCCCGAGTGGTCCTGGTTGACCGCGGAGCAAGTGGTCCGCGAAGGTCTCACTGCCTCGCACGCCGGGGTGTCGGTCAGCATTCCGTCAACCAAGTACCGCGCCGCGGCGACTTTGGCACGCATGGCGCCGGACTCGCTCGTGGAAAAGATTGCACGCCGCGGGCGCTAAGCGCGCCCATTCTCCAGCAGTTAGCCACCCCTAGCGCCAAATAATTAGCGAACAAATTTATTTCGTAACGCACGTGAAGTGCGTCACAAGAGTTTGCAGTGAGGTTAGCCTTACCTATAGCCTCGTGGTTGTTGCTCAAATAGATCACATTTTCATTCCCTAATGGGACTGAGGGGCAACGGACACATTCGCAACGTTCGGAGCCTCTCATGACTTCTCTTCACTCGGCCGTCACGCGCAAGTCGATGCGCCTTTCCATGGCAACCCTTGCAGCAACGGCGCTGTTAGCACTCACCGCGTGCGGCGCCCCGCAAGCCGCTACCTCCACGGAGTCGAACAGCTCAAACTCCAGCCAGTCGGCCTCAGCAACCTCCGCCGATTCCGGAAAAATCACGGTGAACCACGCGCAAGGAAGCACCGAGGTTCCTACCAACCCTCAGAACGTTTACGTCTTTGACTTGGGTGTTCTCGACACCATGCAGGCGCTGGGTCTTAAGGCATCGGGCATACCAGAAACCGTCCTTCCAGCATCGCTCCAGGACTTCGCTAACGCCGAGAAGATCGGCAGCATGAAGGAACCGGACTTCGAGGCCATCTCCGAAGGCGCTCCGGATCTCATCATCATTAGCGGTCGCACCGCGGGCTCCTACAAGGAACTCAGCAAGATTGCGCCGACAATCGACCTCTCCGTCGATCAGAAGGACGCTCTCAACTCCTTCAAGAAGAACGCTGAGACTGTTGGCCAGATTTTCGGCAAGACTCAAGAAGTCGAGACGAAGCTCAACGAAATCGACATCAAGATTGCCGACGTTGCCGAGAAGGGTAAGGACGCCGGAAAGTCGCTAGTGGTCATGAGTTCGGCTGGTGAGCTCACCGCTTACGGCGCCGGAAGCCGCTTCGGCATCATCCACGACATCCTCAAGTTCCCCATCGCGGCCGACATCAAGTCCGAAGGCCCCCACGGCGAAGCTGTCTCCTTCGAATACATCAAGGACAAGAACCCGGCCAACCTCTTCGTGATCGACCGCGATTCCGCTATGGGCACTGCCACTGGCGCAGCTAATGCCGTCTTGGACAACGAACTCGTGAAGTCCACGGACGCAGCAAAGAACAACAAGATCATCCAGCTAGACGCCACCAATTGGTACAACGTGGGCTACGGCTTGAACAACACCAAGTCCATGATCGACGAAGTAGCCAAGGCGCTCTAACCGCATGGCTTCACCCGCAGTCGCCTCCGCGAGAGGCCTAACAACCACGAGAACCCGGCCAGTCGCTTCAAAAACGGCATCGGGAGACACCCGCACTCGTCTCGCCGTGCTGTGGGGCACCGTTGGCGTCCTGGTTCTCGGCGCCGCGAGCATGTTCATCGGTGTCACGGACGTTAGCCTGCCCGCACTCCTCCGCGGAGATACGGCCGCATGGGAAATCTTCTGGGTCTCCCGCCTCCCGCGCACGGTCGCCGTCGTCCTCGCCGGAATGGCGGTGGCCGTTGCTGGCCTCATCATGCAACTCATGGCCCGCAACAAGTTTGTGGAGCCCTCGGTAGTGGGCACGGTTGAGTCCGCGACAATGGGCATTCTTGTGGCGACCGTGGCCTTTCCCGCCGCATCCCTCTTCGCAAAAATGGGCATCGCCTCCGTCTTTGCGCTCTTGGGCACGTGGCTATTCCTCACGGTCATTAACCGGCTGCCCACCCGAAACACCTTGCTGGTCCCGTTGGTTGGCATCATGTTGGGCGGCGTGATCGCCTCGGTCACAACGTTCTTCGCGTATCAGTTCGATCTCTTGCAGACGCTCAATACGTGGATGATCGGCGACTTCTCCGGCGTCATTCGCGGCCGCTACGAGCTCCTGTGGATCGTGGCCATCATGACGGCGATCGGCTATTTCGCGGCTGATCGCTTCACGGTCGCCGGCATGGGCGCCGACTTCACCACGAACCTAGGCCTCAACTACAAATCCATCATGCGGGTGGGCATGATCATCGTGGCGCTCATCTCCGCCATCGTGGTCACCACCGTTGGCGCACTTCCGTTCCTGGGCCTCGTGGTGCCGAACCTCGTCTCCCTCTTCTTCGGCGACAACCTCCGCCGCGCCGTGCCACTCACCGCGATCTTCGGCGCGGGAATCGTGCTGATCTGCGACATCCTTAGCCGTACCATTCGCTTCCCTTACGAAGTGCCGGTGGGCATGATCATGTCGGTCGTCGGCGCCATCCTTTTCCTCCTCTTGTTGTTGCGCACGCAGCGCAAGGAAGCGTCGCGCCCTCGTGCCTAAATCCAGCCCCGCCACTACCCGAATGCCCCGCGCTCAAGCTTCCGGCACAGGGTCCGTCGTCCCACTTTCCAGTACGACGACGCAGCGCGCCTCCCGCTGGCCACTTTCGCCCGCAGTGCTGACGACGGCGCTGGCCATGCTTTCGGTTCTCGCGATCGTTCTGTTCATGACCTTGGATCTCAAGGGAAATATCGGCTACATCTTGCCGCGCCGTGCCGTGAAGGTGGGCGCTATGGTTCTCGCGGCGGTCGCTGTCGGCGTATCGACGTTGCTCTTTCAGACAGTTACGAACAACAAGATTCTGACGCCGTCCATCATGGGCTTCGATGCCCTCTACGGGCTCTTGCAGACGTCGCTCGTTTTCACCCTGGGTGGTTCGGCCTGGGTTGCAGCGCCTGAGGCTTTCAAGTTCGTGATTGAGCTGGGACTCATGATTGTTTTTGCCAGCGTTCTTTACCGTTGGCTCTTCACGGGCGGGAACAAGTCTTTGCACTTGACGCTCCTGATCGGCATTGTCTTTGGCACGTTCTTCCGCGGAATCTCGGCGCTCCTCCAGAGGCTCATGGATCCCAGCGAATACATCATCCTGCAGGACCTGTTCTTCGCGAGCTTCAACCAAGTGGACCCGACGGTCTTGGGAATCGCCACCTTGATCGTCGGTATCGCTTGCTTCTTCGCGTGGCGCATGAGAAGCACGTTGGACGTCATGGCCTTGGGCCGGGATGTCTCCATCAACCTTGGCGTCGCGCACAAGTCGGTGGTCTCTCGAGTTCTCATCTTGTGCACTGCGTTGGTAGCCACGTCAACGGCTCTCGTAGGGCCAGTGACTTTCTTCGGACTGCTGGTGGTCTCGATCGGCTATCTCATTTGCCGCTCCTACCAACACGCGTGGCTCTTGCCGATCGTCTGCCTGCTCGGCGTCATTTCCCTTGTTGCTGGCCAGCTTATTCTCGAGAACGTCTTTGGCTTCGCAAGCGCCTTGAGCCTGGTTATTGAATTCGTGGGCGGCATCTTGTTCATCGTCTTGCTCTTGAAAGGATCGCTCAAGTGATCGCCATTGACGGTGTCTCCAAGTCTTTCGGGGCACACACGGTTCTCAACGACGTCTCGCTCACCATCCCCACCGGCGGTGTCACGGCGCTCATCGGCCCTAACGGCGCCGGGAAATCCACGCTCTTAGCATTGATGTCACGACTGGAACCCATGGACTCGGGCCGCGTCTCGGTTGGCGGACTGGATATCAGCTCCACACCTTCGGGAGATTTGGCCAAGACTCTAGCGATCCTGCGTCAAGAGAATCAGCTGACCATGCGGTTGACCGTCCGCGACCTCGTGACGTTCGGCCGCTTCCCTCACTCGGGTGGTCGCCCGACGATCGTTGACCTTGAAGCAGTTGAAGCCGCCATGGAACAGCTGGACATTGCGGTCTTCGCGGACAAGTACATCGATGAGCTTTCAGGCGGGCAACGTCAGCGGGCCTTTATCGCGATGGTGTTGGCACAGGACACTCAGTACCTTTTGCTCGACGAGCCACTCAACAACCTGGACATGAAGCACTCTGTGGAGATGATGCGCCTCATTCGCCAGCTAGCGGACCAACACGGCAAGACCGTGATTGTGGTGCTGCACGACATCAACTTCGCCTCGTCCTACGCGGACACCATCGTCGCCATGAAAGACGGCGCCCTGGTACACCAGGGTTCGCCACGAGAGATCATGCAGCCCGAAGTACTCCACGACATCTATGACATCGACATTCGCGTCGAAGAAATCGACGGCTACCGGTTAGGCCTCTACTTCCGCTGAGCCGCTCGCAACTCCAAGTGGCCAGCGGGACGCAAGCATCGCCGTCGTACTCAAAATAAAAGTAAGCCCTACTTAGCCGCAGGAGGATTCGCGGACGGGTACGCCGGCGGGTGCGGAAGCGCCTCTGGGAATTTCTGCTGCAAATCCTTCGTGACGCGCTCGCGAATGAAGTTCTTGAGCTCCCACAGATCCCCGGAATTCCGGGCGGAAACAATGATGGTCAGCTTGAGCATGCCGCCAATGGCGTCCGTGACATTCACGGAATTTGAACGGCCATCCCACAAGTCAGTGGACTCGAGAAGCTGCGTGACCCGGCGGCGGATCTCATCCACGGGCGCCGACCAGTTCAGATCTAAAACAATGTTTCCGTTGAGCTCAGCGGAACCGCGGGACCAGTTCTCGAACGGAGTGGTGGTGAAGTAGGTAGAGGGCAAAATGAGGCGGCGACCGTCGGCCGTTCGCACCACCACGTAGGTCAAAGTGATGTCCTCGATGACGCCCTGCTGGGCTTCCACCACCACGGTGTCATCAACACGCACAGCCTCGGTAAATGCAATCTGCAGGCCGGCGAACACGTTGCTCAACGTCCCCTGCACCGCCAAACCGGCGATGACAGATGCCAAACCAGCGGAGGCGAGAAGACCGGCGCCAACGGCGCGCACTTGCGGAATCAACAGCAGAATCGCCGCAACGCCAATGAGCAAAATCAGCGCCGTCACCAAGCGGCGAATCAGCGTGACCTGCGTCTTCATACGCGAAAGACGGCTCCCACTATTGGCGGCGTCCTTCTTGTATTTGGCGAGCAGCGTGGCCTCCGTCAAAGACAGGAGCACCACCAGAAGCCAGGCAATAGACGCAATCAGCGCACCCCACAACAAGAACGTCACTGCGAAAGGAACCTCAGACGGACCAATCAACGTGGTGGTGGTTACCGCAGCTCCCGCCAACGCCACCGTCAAGAAGAACGGGATGCGAGCGCGGCTCACTTCCTTGCGGATCAGTTCGTCGTCGCGGAACACGCGGTTGAAGACCTGCCGCAAAATCAGCGTCAAGACGGTTGCTAGCACCAGAGCGATCAGGATGGCGACCCACGGCCGAACATCCGCAGGCACGTCTTGAAGCGAAGGCGCGTCAATCTGAGTGAAATGCATGAACCCAAGGTTTCCATATTCACCTGAGCAGACCCAGCCAAGACTTGGAGAAGACAAAAAGTCCCTGTCACCTTGTGACTTACACTAAGCCGGCGCCCAGTGCCTGTGCCACGATAAAGCAATGACAGCCCGCCGCTTCCAACAAGTCGACGTCTTTAGCGCTGACGCCATGCGCGGCAATCCGCTTGCCGTTGTCCTCGATTCCACCGGGATCAGCATGGAATCCATGCAGCTCTTTGCGCAATGGACCAACCTTTCCGAAACCTCGTTCATCGATGTGCCTACGGATCCAGCCGCGGATCTCAAAGTCAGAATCTTTACCGTCAGCACCGAGCTCTCCTTCGCGGGCCACCCGATTTTGGGTGCCGTCCACGCGTGGCTCAAGAACGGCGGCACTCCGCAGAATGCAACGAACGTCGCCGTGGAATGCCAGCGCGGGATCATCGAAGTCCGCATCAATCAAGATCACGCGGGCATGACCAACCTAGCTTTCCGTGCGCCGCAGCTCTTGCGCACCGGGCCTCTCGAAGAAGACGTCCTGGAATGGGCCATCAGCGCTCTCGGCATCTCGCCGGACAGCGTCGTGGCGCACCAGTGGATCGCCAACGGACCGCAGTGGGCCGGCCTCATGTTGCGCAGCGCGGACGAAGTGCTGGCCATTGAGCCGGACTACAAGGATCTTGAAGGACTTGAAGTCGGCGTGATCGGCCCGCACGTGGCCTCGAGCGAAGCAGACGCCCTCGCACAGCGAAAGCTCCACGAGAAGCCCCGTAAGCCCGGCGCCCGAGCCGAGCTTGAACCACTCGAACCGCACACGGACCACCTCGCCTTCGATTCCCAGATCGCGAAAGCGCCTGCTGACTACGAGGTTCGCGCGTTTGTCTCCGGCGAAGGACAGCCCGAAGACCCCGCGACCGGATCCCTCAATGCCGGCTTCGGCGTGTGGCTCACGGACGCAGGACTGGCACCGAGCAGCTACATGGTTCGCCAAGGTACGCGGTTGGGCCGCGCGGGCATGATTGGCATTTCCGCACAGGACGACGGCGTGTGGGTAGCCGGCGATTGCCAGACTGTGATCGAGGGCTCAGTCAAGCTTTAAGCGTCACCTCTGACCGGTACGCTTACAAAGTGTCGACGCCAAATTCCGTGCCCGGACAGGGCACTCCCCCAACTCCTGCCGAACTAGCTGAAGAAGAACGCCAAGTTAAGGTGGCCTGGGGCGCGCTGTTCGCGATGGTCATTGGCTTCTTCATCATCCTGGTGGACTCCACCATTGTCTCCACTGCGATGCCCGCCATCATGCGCGGCCTCAACGCGGATATCAACGGAGTGGTTTGGGTCAACAGCGCCTACTTGCTGGCCATCGCCGTGCCTCTCTTGATCACCGGCCGCTTGGGCGACCGCTTCGGCCCGAAGAATATCTTCCTCATCGGCGTCGCTGTCTTCACGGTCACGAGTCTTTGGTGCGGCCTAGCCACCGACATCCACATGCTCATTGTTGCCCGCGTCTTCCAAGGCCTCGGCGCAGCACTCATGATGCCGCAATCTATGACAGTTATTACCCGCCTCTTCCCACCACATCGCCGCGGTGCGGCCATGGGTCTGTGGGGCGCCGTTGCTGGCATCGCGTCACTCGTGGGACCACTCGCCGGCGGCGTCCTCGTGGACACCCTCGGCTGGGAATGGGTCTTCTTCGTCAATATCCCGATTGGCATCATTTGCATCTGGCGCGTGATTCAAAAAGTCCCGAGCCTAGAAATCCACAACCACAGCTTCGATTGGCTGGGCGTTGCGCTCTCTGGCGTCGCCATGTTCCTCATGGTCTTTGGCATCCAGGAAGGCAACACCTTCAATTGGGGTCGCATCAATGACTGGGTGACCGTTCCTATGCTGATCGGCGCGGGAATCATCCTGTTCATCGCGTTCATCGTGTGGCAGAACGTGAACAAGAAGGAACCGCTTCTCCCCCTCCAGCTCTTCAAGGATTGGAACTTCTCTTTCGCCAACATCGCCATCGCCTGCATGGGCCTCGCGATGACCGCGTTCTCCTTCCCGATCATGCTCTACCTGCAGTCCGTGCGCGGCCTCACCCCCACGCAGTCGGCGCTCATGATCGCCCCGATGGCACTGATGTCCCTCTTCATGGCACCGGTCATCGGCAAAGCCGTCAACAAGATCGATGCGCGACTCTTCGCCGTCCTGGGCTTCCTCCTCTTCGGCGGCGCTATCGTGACGTACGGCCTCATTCTCAAAGCCGACACCCCACTCTGGCAGTTGCTCATCCTGTCCGCACTCATGGGCCTCGGCTCATCGACCGTCTTCCCGGTGGTTTCGCTGACGGCCACGCGAGACCTGGGTCAGGCGAACGCTGGCGCGGGTTCCGGCATTTACAACACCACGCGTCAGCTGGGTGCCGTGCTGGGCTCGGCCCTGATTGCACTCGCGATGGAGTCCCGGATTGCTGACGAAATCACGAAGTCAACAGCTGGCACGGCCAATGCGGACACGGGCGGATTCAGCGAAGGCAGCATTGGCCAGGCGGTCCCAGAGTTCCTCCACGGCGCTTTCAGCTCCGGCCTTGGCCAATCTTTGTTGGTCCCAGGTATTGCGGGATTGCTGGGTGCCGTAGTGTGCTTGTTCTTTAGGAAACGCACTGACGTGCCAAGCCAAGAACAAGTACAGAGATGAACACGTCCGAGACCCCGCACTTACGTCCCGCCCTTGAACTCCTTGAGAGACAGGGTTTCCATGCCACAAGCGTCGACGAACTAGCCGCCGCCCTCGGCATGAGTCGCTCCACCTTCTTTCGCCGCTATGGCACGAAAGAAGCGGTGGTCTTCTCGGATCAGGAAGCCATCGTCGCGATGGCCCAACAACTCATCTTGCAAGTTGACCCCAGCGCCACCCTCGGTGAGCGCCTGACGGTAGTTCGCGACGTCGTACTCCAAATTTTTGAACGCTTCACCGCGGACCGCGAATCCGCCGCCATCCGCTACCGTCTGGTGCGCGAAGTTGAAGAACTCAAAGACCGCGAGCTCGTCAGTACACACCGCTTTGAGCGCATCTTCCGTACCTTCTTGGATACGTCAAAGAGGGACCACGACGCCGCAGCTCGGGCCACGTCCGTAGGTTTCGCCGCCGCGGTGGTGGCGATTCACAACGATCATTTCCGCCGTTGGTTGCGCGATTTTTCGGACGATCATCGCGGCGAGTTGGCAACGGCTGTCGATGCCGTGCTCGCGCGATTCATGCTCGCGACCGATCCATACGTTCCTGGTGCCAGCGGAACCGGCACCGATGCGAACAAGCTGTATTCGGCGGAGGAAGTCCTCGAGATGGTGCGGAAGGCGCTCTCCTAAAACTCTCTCGGTAACCTCTCACTTTGAAACTTAGTTCCTTGACATGAAACTGAGTACCAGAGATAGTTAAGGCAATCTACGCGCGCCCGCGCGGACCCCTTTGCCATTGACTACTCGGGAGCATTTCATGTCCGAAGCCCTTTCCGCCGACTTCCCACACGGCGTCACTGAGCCTGAATACGACTTCTGGGGAACCTTCGCAGACCCCCGCGATCCATCGGCCGTCGCCGACGTCAACACAGACCCGGCCGGCATCTTCCGCAATGTTTCCGCCGAGGACCGCGACTACTGGGCACGTGCTCGCGAGTTTGGCTGGAAGGAAGTGCGCCCCATCATCGCGGATGCCTGGGAAGCCGCCGAATACCCCACCGAACTTGCCGTGAAACTGGGCGAATACGACCTCATGCGCGACGGCCTGAACCTCGAAGGCGCGCCAAAGCAGTCACGCACCGCGGCCGCTCTGGTCAACATGGAACTCAGCCGCTTCGACGGTTCCGTCGGCACGATTCTGGGCGTTCAGGGCGGGCTCGCGCTGCGCTCCGTGGTCATGTGCGGTTCCGAAGAACACCAGAAGACGATCGTCCCAGCGATGGCCAGCGGCAAGCTGCTCGGCGCTTTTGCTCTGACCGAGCCCACCCACGGCTCCGACTCCGTGGGCCTCGAAACCAAGGCCGTCCGCACCGAAGGCGGCTACTTGCTCAGCGGTGAAAAGAAGTGGATCGGCAACGCCTCCATGGCCCTCACCGGGCACGATGCCATCACCGTGGTGTGGGCACGCGACGAAGAAGGCAACGTCCGCGGCTTCTTGGTGGATCAGAAGGCTGAAGGTTACGAAGCCACCACCATCACGGGCAAGCTGAGCCTGCGTTCCATTTGGCAGGCCCACGTCCGCATGAACCAGGTCTTTGTCCCGGACAACATGGTATTGCCCAAGTCCAAGAGCTTTAAGGACACCGCCGAGGTGCTCTTTGCAACGCGTCTCGGTGTCGCTTGGTCCGCGGTTGGTCACGCGACGGCACTCTACGAGACGGCCGTCCGCTACGCGAAGCAGCGCAAGCAGTTCGGCAAGGAACTCGCGAAGCACCAAGTGGTTCAGGAACGCCTCGCACGCATGCAGTCCGAACTTGTCGCCGCACAGCTCGTGGCATGGCAAATGACCCAGTTGGAAGAAGAGGGCAAGCTCACCGGTGCTCAGGCTTCGCTCGCGAAGTTCACGTGTACTCGCAACGCTCGCTCGATCGCTCAGAACGCACGCGACCTCATGGGCGGCAACGGCATCCTCATTGAAAACCGCGCGGCACGCCACTTCGCGGACGTCGAGGCGATCCACACCTACGAAGGTACGGAGACCGTTCAGGCGCTTATCATCGGCCGCGACATCACGGGCTTCTCAGCCTTCGCTTAAGGCTCCCCACCCCCATGCGTAGCAAATGTTGCGCGATCGTTGCCTCAGCAACGACGATCGCGCAACATTCACGACGGTTCACTAACCGCGAGCCCCGAGTCACCTCATCGTCGCCAGACTTGATCGAGGAACGGCAACACTGCGTTAAGGATCTCGTCATTCGGGAACAACGTTTGACCGTGGGTTCGCCCTTCGAGTGCCACGAACTCAGCGTTCGGCATGATCGAGGCGGCCTCGCGTGCTTCGGAAAAGCGCGGCTCATCTCGCGTGCCCGCCATCAACAAAGCCGGAATATCCATGTGGGCAAGCGCATCATCGGAAACGCCAACGTCATTGAGCTCGGTGTATTCAAACAGAGCTGCCAGCGCTAGCGGATCGTTCGCCACGAAGGCAGCGCGCGTTGCCGGATCCACGCCGGTCTTGTCCGCGAAGCCATCAATGTCACCGGCTTTGAGCGTCTCGAGATAGCCCTTGAAGAACACCCGCTCGTACTGACCATCTTGCTTTCGTGGGCTGCCGCCCAGGCTCACGAGTGAAGAGACGCGATCTGGCGCGGCTTCTGCGAGCGCAAATGCCAAACGTCCACCCAGCGAATACCCCATCACGGTGGCCGTATCGACGGACTCGGCATCCATCACAGCCAGAACGTCCTCGACAAAGCGATCCATGCGGTACGCCTCTTGCTCGTGCGGCTTTCCGGATCGCCCGTGACCGCGCAGGTCAATGCGCAAGGTGCGGTAGTCGGAGAGCCCGGAAACATAGCCGAGGCCTCGCCACATTACGCGCGAAAGCGCGGATCCGTGAAGGAGGATGACTTCGGGGCCGGAGCCAGCGGCGTCGTACCGGATGGTGGTTCCGTCATGGGGATTTACTACGTCAGACACAACGGACATGGTATCCCGAGGGCTCCCACCACACTCCTAACCAGTACCCAGCCAATCTCAAGGTTGGCTTTTTAGACTGGAGATACCTCAAAAGGTGCGAGTGATGAAAGCGCCGGCTGGTGCGGATGATCCCCCTGAATCTCCAACCAGCCGGCGCTACCTTTTTAATTCAATTTTTGATCTGGCGATCCGTCACGTGGGCGCGGAAATACTTGAATATTTATCCCATAAGCCACAATGGATCTACGCGCCGGCTCCAGATCCCTATCGCCTCTATTTCTGGACCGGCGCGTTTTTCTGCTCGAAAACCGCCTACTCGGCGGTCAGAGCGGAGAACCACTCGCGAATCGGCAGTTCGCCGTCGCGGTAATTGAGCGTGTGACCAATGGTCTTCGGCTCGTTCAGGGCCTCAACAATCGAAAGCGCCACGTTCGCGCGCGAAGACTGCGAGCCGCTCGCTTCGGTGTAATCCGGTTCCACGCGGCCCGTTGGCTCGTCGAGCGTCAACGCGCCAGGGCCCAAAACGGTCCAGTCCAGCTCGGAAGCACGCAAGTGATCGTCGGCGGCAATCTTGGCCACCATGTACGGGTAGAACGGGTCATCCTGATTCACGAGGAAATCCGTGCTGGCGCGCGAGAAGCTCACCATGACATAGCGGGAAACCTTCGCGTCCATCGCTGCGTTCATCGAACGAATCGCCGCATCGCGGTCCACCGCGTAGGTCCGCTCGGGATCGCCGCCACCGGCGCCCGCAGACCACACCACAGCGTCCTGACCTTCTAGGATTTCCGCAAGCTCCGGCGTCGTCGCTTGTTCAATATCTAGTACGACGGCGCTGGCACCGGTTGCGTTGACTTCTTCCGCATGATCCGGGTTGCGAATAATTGACTGGACCTCATGGCCAGCCTGCACGAGCAGCGGGGCCGCCAACAGGGCGACCTTTCCATGTCCACCAAATATTGTCACCTTCATGCCCCCAGCCTAGTTCCGGGACCTTAGAGGGTTCTAGGAGTGATCACTCTCCGCGTACTTTTGAATTAGGCTTGAGGGGACTGTAATCGCGCTCACACATACGTCCTCGTTGAGGAGCGGTGGCGCGAGTGCAGGATTGCACCAATTGCTACAAAGGGAGTACTTGTGTCCGCGAACAAGAGCGCAGCTCAGGACCTTTTCTACACCGTCGTCAACCCTGCCACCGGGGAGGTCGTCAAAGAATATCCAACTGCCACGGACCAGGAAGTTCAGGACGCTATTGCAGCGGCCGACACCGCCTACCAGGAATGGCGCGAGGTGCCCATCGAGGAGCGCGCCAAGGTAGTTGCTCGCATCGGTGAACTGTTTGCCGAGCGCGCTGACGAGCTCGCCGCCATCATCACCACGGAAATGGGAAAGCCACTCTCCCAGTCCAAGGGTGAAGCCGAGTTCTGCACGGACATCTTCAACTACTTCGCCACCGAGGGCCCAACCCTCGCAGCCGATCAGGAAATCAAGTCCTTCGGCGGTGGCAAGGCCATCATCCAGAAGCGCCCAGTTGGTGCTTTGTTGGGCATCATGCCGTGGAACTACCCGTACTACCAGGTGGCTCGCTTCGCAGCGCCGAACCTCATGTTGGGCAACACCATCGTTTTGAAGCACGCTGAAGCTTGCGCCACGTCTGCGCTCGCCATCCAGCAGCTCATGGAAGATGCCGGCCTGCCAAAGGGCGCCTACGTCAACATCTTCGCGAACCACGATCAGGTCGCTGACATCATCGCCGACCCACGCATCCAGGGCGTTTCCCTCACCGGTTCCGAGCGCGCAGGCGCCAAGGTCGCTGAGATTGCTGGCCGCAACCTCAAGAAGGTTGTACTGGAATTGGGCGGCTCGGATCCGTATGTGATTTTGGATTCCGACGACGTCGCTCAAGCAGCTGCCGACGCTTGGGAAGTGCGCATCGAGAACACGGGCCAGGCCTGCAATTCGAACAAGCGCATGATCGTCATGGAGGACATCTACGACGAGTTCGTGGGCGAGCTGACGAAGCTTGCTTCCGGTCTGACCCCGGGCGATCCGATGGAGGAGAAGGAAGGAACCTTTGCTCCGATGTCTTCGCGTAAGGCAGCCGAAGGTCTCGCCGCTCAGCTCCAGGACGCCGTGGATAAGGGTGCAACCGTGCACGCCGGCGGCAAGCTCCACGACGGCGCTGGCGCGTACTTCGAGCCAACCGTTTTGACCGGCATCACCAAGGAAATGCGCGCATACTCCGAAGAGCTCTTCGGTCCTATCGCGGTTGTCTACAAGGTGTCCTCTGACGAGGAAGCACTCGCCCTCGCGAACGACTCCGTCTACGGCTTGGGTGGCGCAGTGTTCTCCACCGACGCCGAGCGTGCTCGCAAGCTCGCAGAGAAGTTGGAGACCGGCATGACCAACGTCAACGCAGCTTCCGCCGAGTCTGCCGACATGCCATTCGGTGGCGTCAAGCGTTCCGGCTACGGCCGCGAGCTGGGCCCACTCGGCATGGACGAGTTCGTGAACAAGCGTCTGTTGTACGTAGCGGACTAGTTGGCACACGATCATCCTGATGGATGATCAACAATGCCCCCATGAGATGAATATGTAAAAGCCCGTGCGGCGTAGGATCGATTCCTAGACCGCACGGGCTTTGCACTTTTTCGTTTACACCATAAGTTATACGGGGTGTTAAAGACCGACCAAGACCGTGGTGAGGGAGAAATCAACTCGTGGGATTTTCGTTGTGGGGACATTCACGTTCGGCTCGAGAGAAGCAGCAGCGCGCACAGGTGGCTCCGACTGCACTGAGCGCTACAGCGATTGAGGACGCTTTTCCAGCGACAAAACCAACGCGTGGCGAGCGCATCCAGTCCATGTGGGCAGACCCCATGGGCCGTATTTCCACGCGCGCTCTTCAGCTGCTGATCATCGTGCTCATGACCACCGGAGTGGTCATTGCTCTGCTGAATCTGACGCTCGTGGTCTTGCCGACCTTGATCGGTTTGATTGTTGCTTGTGCACTGTGGCCGCTCGTGCGGTTGTGCCGCAAGGCTATGAACGCCACGTTGGCAGCAACCACGGTTTTTGTGGGTTCACTATTGGTGCTCGGAGGAATTGGCACCGCTCTCTTCTACTCCGTGCGCGCCGAATGGCCGCAATTAGTTGAAAAGGGCACGGCAGGCGTCCAAGAGCTGCAGTATCTTTTGTCTCACTTGCCATTTGAAATTCCGCAAGAGCAGATTGATAATGCTTTCACCAGCATCAAGGACTTCTTCCTCAGCGCGCAGTTCGGTGCTGGAGCGCTCAATGGACTGTCTGCAGCCGGCAACTTCGTCACCGGCCTCGCACTGTTCTTGGTGATCTTGTTCTTCTTCCTCAAAGACGGCGACAAGATGTGGGAATTCTTCTTGTCCTGGCTGCCTCGGAACGTGCGTGGTCGCTGGCACCGTTCGGGGCTTAAAACGGTCTCCGTCTTCGGCGGATACATGCGTGGCACTGCTACGGTGGCCGCGGTTGATGCCATTGGTATTGCGCTTGCCCTCATGATCCTCCAGGTTCCGCTGGCATTGCCTCTTGGCGTGCTGGTCTTTGTGGGCGCGTTCATCCCGATGGTCGGTGCCACGATTGCGGGTATTCTCGCCGTTTTGGTTGCCCTCGTAGCCAACGGCCCCATGGTGGCCTTGATTGTCTTGGCCGCAGTCATCTTGGTTCAGCAGCTCGAAGGTAACTTCTTGCAGCCTGTGGTGATGGGCAACGCGTTGAGCCTTCACCCGTTGATCATCCTGGTGGCTTTGACCGGCGGCACCGTACTTGGCGGCCTCGTTGGCGCGGTGATTTCTGTGCCGCTCACGGCAGTTGCTTGGGCCGTCATCAAGATTTGGTCCGGCCGAGATGAAGAGAACGTGGCACAGCGCAAGGTCGAAGAAGCGCAGGCTGAAATTGAAGCCGAGAAGGGCCGCGAGCTCGGCACGGATCATGAATCTCATGACCGCCACGACTCCGAGACTAGCGACGCACCCGAAGCCACCCCGATCTCCGAGGCGAAGTAAGCTCACCCGCTCGAACCACGTCTTGATGAGTTGCCGCAAACAGTGAAGGGATGACGCGGTGAACCAGACCCCCGAACTCTTTACGCTGCCCGAGTCTTTGACCCACGAACAGGGCGAAAAACGTCTCGAGGTGGCCACTGGCGCGGTCCTGCTCCGGAACTGGCTCTCCCCTGAACAGCAGCTGTTCCTCGTGAATCAATTTCGGCGGTGGGCAGCAGGTCCCGTGCCACCACGGCGGCCGCTGATCTATGGGAAGCCCATGAGCGTGCAGTCGGTGAGCTTGGGCTGGCATTGGCAGAACTACGCGTACTCGCGCATAGCGAGCGACGTGAACGGCGAGCCCGTTTTGCCGATGCCCCAGTGGCTCATTGATGTGGGCACGAAAGCCGCAGCTGAGGCTTACGCCGAGTATCCAGAAACTGCGAGCGCACGGTGGTTCACGCGTGAGGACAATCGGTTCGTGGCTGACTCCGCGTTGCTGAACTACTATTCACCCACAGCCAAGATGGGGATGCATCAGGACAAGGAAGAATCCACAAATGACCCGGTGGTCTCCTTTTCGCTCGGGGATTCTTGTACGTTTCGATTTGGAAACACTGAAAATCGAAACCGCCCCTACCAGGATGTTCAACTCAATTCCGGGGATCTCTTCGTCTTTGGAGGACCTTCCCGGTACGCCTATCACGGCGTCATGAAGATCATCCCTGACACGTCCCCCAAGCATTGTGATCTGGCGGTTGGTCGCATCAACATCACGCTACGGAACATCGGAGCCTCACATGACCCTCACCAGGACAGATAGCGGACTGATTATCGGCGAAGACGGCAAGGCGCGCCCACCATGGGCTGCCGTCGATCCGCTTTTGCAGAAGTACTACGACGAAGAATGGGGCATGCCCGTCACTGACGAGCAAGGTCTCTACGAACGCTTGGTCCTCGAGGGTTTCCAAGTGGGCCTGTCTTGGGCCACCATCCTTCGCAAGCGCGAAAGCTTCCGCGAAGCCTTCGATAACTTCGAGGTGGACACCGTCGCCACCTACGGCGAAGACAAGATTGAAGAGCTGCTCCAGAACGCGGACATCATTCGCAATCGCGCCAAGATCAAGGCCGCCATCACCAACGCTCAAGCCACTCAAGAACTGCGAAACGAAGAAGGGCTCTCGGCGCTCATCTGGAGCTTCAAACCCGCCGAGACTCCGAAGCCAGCATCTGTCGATGCCATCGAGTCCGTGAGCGAAGAATCTAAAGCCCTCACGAAGGCGCTCAAGAAGAAGGGCTTCACGTTCGTGGGACCCATCTCGATGTATGCATTGATGGAAGCCGTCGGCCTGATCGACAACCATGTCATGGGGAGTTTTCGCCGCGGAAGCTCGGGAATCTGGTCCGAGTGAGCGCCGTCGTACTCAAGATATTGACGTTGACGCAACGTCAACCGCTTCACTAGAGGTATGAACACGGAATCGCGCGAATGGAGCATCCAGGATCTCGCAAGGATCTCCGGCACCACGAGTCGCACCCTGCGGCACTATCAATCGGTCGGGCTGCTGGAGCCGGCGCGGCTAGGTGCCAATGGGATGCGCTACTACGACGACGCCGCTCTCGGCGCGCTGCTAAACATCCTGGTCTTGCGGCGGTTGGGTTTTTCACTCGAGCGCATCAAAACCATCCGCGCGGGTGAAACCGAGCTGCTCTCGGCGCTTCAATCGCGAGTTCGCGAACTGACTGCCTTGGAAGAAAAGGTGCAGCGTCAGATTCGCAGTGTTCAACTCACCATTGACCAATTGACGAATGGAGTGAGCGCTATGAGTGCTGACAACTTTGACGGGTTCGACAACTCCGTCTACCAAGAAGAAGTAGATGAACGCTGGGGCAAGGACGCCTACGCCGCCGCAAACCAACAGTGGAAGTCCATGTCTCCCGAACAGCAGAAGGCCCACCAGCAAGAACACCTCGACATGGCGCTCGAGTACCAGCGGTTGGCCGAAGCAGGCGTTGCGGCAGATGCCTCGGAAGCGCAAGCCGCTGCCGCTCGGCACGTGGCGTGGCTGGCGGTCTTCACGAAGCCCACTCATGCCTACGTGATGGGTCTGGCCGAGATGTATGTGGCCGATCCGCGCTTCGCGGCGAACTACCACGGGCACGCCGAGTACGTGCGGGACGCGTTGACCGTCTACGCGGACAAGGAGCTTGCTCAGTAGGCTAGGACAAGACCAACGTGATCCGTGGAGAGGCCAGATGTCGTGAAGTCACCCATCCAGCAGTACCTTGACGCTCTTCACGAGCAGTTGCAGGCGAACACCGAGGGCACGCCCTACCAAGGGATCCCTGCAACTGCCGTCGCCGATCCACAGAAGTTTGGCATTTGCCTCGCGACCGTGGACGGCGTGGTTTACGAAGCTGGAGATACGGATGAGTTGTTCTCCATCCAATCCATCTCCAAGCCGTTTACCTACGCGTTGGCTCTGGAGGATCTCGGCTCTGAAGCCGTCGGCCAGAAGATCGATGTGGAGCCGTCCGGCGACGCGTTCAACGAGATTTCTTTGCAACGCGGGACCGGCCGGCCGGACAACCCCATGATCAACGCCGGTGCAATTGCAGCCGTCTCGCTCATCAAGTCTCGCGGGCCAAGATCTCGTTTCAGCCGTATTCAGGACTTCTACTCGTCATTCGCAGGGCGAGACCTTGAACTGTCCTCGTCCGTTTTCAACGGTGAACGCATGACGGGTTTCCGCAACCGCGCGCTCGCCCAGCTACTGCGCTCTTTCGAGATCATCGAGGATGATCCAGATGGCGTAGTTGAGGACTACTTCCGCCAATGCTCCATCATGGTCAACGCTCGAGATCTCGCCCTGATGGCGGCGACTTTGGCGAACGGCGGCGTACACCCGCGCGAGCACAATCAAGTGGTGGAACCGGAAACCGTGCAGAACGTCCTTTCCGTGATGACCACGTGTGGCATGTATGACGACGCCGGATCTTGGACAACCTCTGTGGGTTTGCCCGCGAAGTCCGGAGTGGGCGGCGGCATCATCGCGGTGCTGCCTGGCCAGTTGGGCATCGCTATCTACTCTCCCCCACTTGATGCTCACGGTTCGAGCGTTCGTGGCGTAGAAACCTGCACGCGACTGGCACGAGACATGGGCCTGCACTTCATGCGGTCGGGACGCCCGGGCCGCTCGAGCATCCGCTCGCACTACACGCTCCGGGATTCGTTCTCTGGCGTGCGTCGCACTACAGAGTCCGTCGAGGTACTCGAAGCCCACGCAGACAAGTGCGTCATCCTGGAGCTCGGTGGAGACTTGCTTTTCGCCGAAACGGAAACCGTGGTCCGCACCATCACGGACGAGCAAGAGGACATGGAGCTTCTGATCCTCGATCTGCGCAAGGTCGACGACTTTGGTCCTGTTGCTCTGCGCATGATGACCCAACTGGTCTCTAATTTCGAGGCCGAAGGGAAGTCGATCTGCCTCATCGATCCGGATGGCGCCGTCACTTCTCAGCTCGCGAGCGAATGCAGCATGACCATCGCGTCCTTCCCGGGTCATCCGGCGGCCATGGAATGGGCAGAGACGCACATCCTGGAACGCTTCGCCCCCGAGCTCGTCTCACCTCAGAGCGTTGACGTTGCTGCCACCGCAACCCTCGAACCAGTCAGCCCCGAAGACGTGCAGAAGATTGAGGAGCTCCTTGAAGACCGCAGGTACGAAGCCGGGCACGTCATCCGGCGTATCGGCCAGCCATTCACCGGAATTCAGTTCATCGTCTCGGGACGGGTCTCCTTGACCGGCCGCGCGACCGATGGCAGCCGATTCCGCCAAGCCACTTTGGGCCCCGGAATGACGTTTGGCGAGATTGCACTGGGCGCCTCCGGCCAACAGCAGACCACGGTCACGGCCCTAGAGACCACCAAGGTTCGAGTACTCACCCACCACGCCCTCGAAGACCTCGAGAAAGACCATCCAGACACTGCATTGCGACTGTGGAAGGCCATTGCCCGCGACGCCTACACCCGCGTTGAGCAGACCATGAAGGACAACGCCATCAGGCTACGCGGATGATTCGTCGCAGTGCCAGCGACGCTGAGTCGACGCGGCACCTGCAAAGCTGACACCCAATGGGGCATGAAAAAGCCGGCGTAGCAACTGCTACACCGGCTTTTTCAACGAATGAGGCTACTTCTAGCCCTGCAACACCACGGTGCGGTGACCGTTGAGCATCACACGGTTCTCGGAGTGCCAACGCACTGCGCGGGAAAGTGCCTGAGCTTCGGCGTCGCGGCCGGCAGCAACCAGGTCTTCAGGCTGATGCGTGTGGTCCACGCGGAAGACCTGCTGTTCGATGATCGGGCCCTCGTCGAGGTCTGCCGTCACGTAGTGTGCGGTGGCGCCCACGAGCTTCACGCCGCGATCATATGCCTGGTGGTACGGCTTGGCACCCTTGAAGCCCGGCAAGAACGAGTGGTGAATGTTGATGGCCTTACCAGCAAGCTTGGTGGTCATCTCGTTGCTGAGCACCTGCATGTAGCGAGCAAGCACTACGAGCTCCACGTCATTGTCTTCAATGACCTTCTGAAGCTGCGCTTCGGCCTCAGGCTTGGTGTCCTTCGTGACAGGAATGTGGATGTAAGGAATACCCGCAGCGTCAGCGATCGGCTTGAGGTCCGGCCAGTTAGAAACGATGGCTGGGACATTGATGTTGAGCTGGCCCATGCGCAAGCGGTAGAGCAAGTCGTTGAGGCAGTGATCAAAACGGGAGACCATGAGCAAAACGTTCATGGGACGGTCGGCGTCAACGAGCGTGTATTCCATGTCGTACGCTTCGGCGGTTGCCTTAAAAGCCGCCTGAAGAGCGGAGAGCGTAATGGGCTTTTCGCAACGTGCCTGAATGCGCAAGAAGAAGCGATCAGTCATTTCATCGTCAAACTGCTGAGACGAGCTGATGTTGCACTTGTGGGAAACCAAGAACCCAGTCACCGCGTGCACAATGCCGATGGTGTTGGGGCAGCTCAGCGTCAGCACAATGGTCTCAACAGGTGCTTCGCCGTTGGTTTCGGCGCCACCCTGCACTGCAATTTCAGCATCGTTAACTGGTGCTTCGGCAGCGATAGCTGGCTGAGCTGACTTTTCTTCAGTCACGGTTTACTCACCTTCTATGGTTTTCTCTGGGAGTCACGGCAGAAGCTCGGACCCACGGCGAGATGCAGCGGATAGCCTGCATCGTGTTGCCACACTATCTGATACATCAGTTGTCGATCAATAGTTTTCGTGAACTAGATCTCATTCGTTGTTTACAAATTACCCTAAGGTGATAGGTAACGCTCGAAAGGAACTTTCAATGAGTCTTCGTTACGCATTGCTCGCCGTGCTAACGGCTCGACCCAAGACGGGATATGACGTCTCCAAGGGTTTCCATTCCTCCGTCGGCCACGTCTGGCACGCCCCGGATTCACAGGTGTATCCGGAACTTCGCCGCATGGAAGAAGACGGACTTTTGAGCTCGAAGGACATCCCTTGGGGCACGCGCGGCAAGAAGAAGCTGTATATCGTCACCGAAGCCGGTATCAAGGACTTCCGCACGTGGCTCGAGACCCCATTCGACTACTCGCTCACTCGCGATCCGCTTGCACTCAAGACGGCTTACATGGAGTGGGGAGACCCTCAGGGCCTCCAAACCCAGCTCGATGACCACATTGCCTTCCACAATAACCTCGTAGATCAGTGGCAGGCCACCATCGCCGCCCTTGAATCTCAGACTGACGAGGTGCTCATGGACCGCCTCGGCGCGAGCAACAAGGATGAATGGGCACTCATCACCGGATACAAGACGCTTGCCTACCGCGGCCTCGTATCGCGCGCCTTAGCTGAAGTCGCCTGGGCGGAGGAGGCAAAGGAAGAAGCCGCAAAGCTCGAGAAGAAGTTCGGCAAGAAAGTCTCCACGCGAAAAGCTACACAACCACTGCGCACGGCGGATGAGATTCCCGAAAAGGTCTAGACACTCACTATCTGCATAGATAGTGTTGTGGATGTGCGCCCCGTCACAGCAGGCGCCGGATGAAAGGACTCCCTATGAGCACTTCCGCAACTCCCCCAGCAAAGAAGCTAGTTGACGATTTCTCACTTGAGATGACCGGCAAAGATGTCGAGGCACTCGAGGCCGCCGCGCACCTGATCCCCCAGGGAACGCGCATCAACGTCACGTTCCTTGGGAACGAAGATCTTGACATGCGCACGAACGCCGCGGCCTCCGTGCGCCGACTCGGCTTCGATCCAGTCCCCCACATTTCGGCTCGCCGCATCAGCTCCGAGTCAGAACTCACGGACTTCCTGCAGGCACTCAAAGAGGCTGCGGCTCCTACCAAGGTCTTCGCCGTTGGCGGCGACCCGGAAACTCCTATGGGACCCTACGAGGATTCGCTCTCGCTCATCGAGACCGGCCTCTTCCCGCAATACGGCATCACCGAGGTGAACATCGCAGGCTACCCCGAGGGCACCCCGGTTATCGCCGACGACGTCCTTTGGGATCACCTCCAGCGCAAGGACCGGGCACTCAAGGAGCAGGGCCTCGACGGCATCATCCTGACGCAGTTCAGCTTCGATACCGACCCGGTCACTCAGTGGATTTCCGACGTCCGCAACCACGGCGTGGACCTGACTATCCGCGTTGGCGTCCCGGGCCCCGCCGGCATCAAACGCCTCCTCAATTACGCGCAGCGCTTTGGCGTCGCATCGAGTGCAGGCATCGCCAAGAAGTACGGCCTCTCCCTCACCAACCTGCTGGGCACGGCCGGCCCAGACCGCTTCATCAACGACCTCGCGAGCGAGCTCACCGAGGCATCCGGCGACGTCAAGCTGCACTTTTACACTTTTGGCGGCCTCTCCGCGACCGCGGAATGGATCCAGGATTTCCGCCGCTAATTGAGCACTTAAATACTGAAGGACGACGACGCAGCTTGGGGGCGGATTCTAACGGTCGTTGCAACACCTTGAATTTTCAGGAGTTGCAACGACCGTGTCTGTTTTTTCCGAGAACCGTTTAACGAGGTCGTTAAGATCGCGTGGGGCCAGGATCACTGTTGAAGAGAAGCAGCGCTTCGCTGTTGTCCTTGGTCAAACTGGGCGTGTTAAGGACGCTGCCCAAGTTATCGGGATATCGTTGCCCACGGCGTACCAGTTGGCTAGGAAATATGGGTGGGGATCTTCGGGTCCGGGTTCCATTGGTCGGTCGCGTTCGAAGTACACGCCGGAACAAAAAGCTGCGTTTTTCGCTGCTTTTGAAAAACACCAGAACGTCAGTAAAGCGGCTGGCGAAGTGAATATTCCTTACCCTACTTGTTACCTGTGGGCCGCGGAAGCCGGGTTGAAAACTATCAGACGCGGTGCGCGTCAACGCGAAGAGTTCGTGCGTTTACGAGCCCAAGGCATGAGCCGTCGTGAGGCTACCGAACTGGTAGGCATTCATCCCAGCACGGCCAAGGACTGGGATAACGGTGTTCGCAAGAATGGAAACGGGAGGGTCTATCCCGATGGTCGTGTAGTGAACTACAAAAGTGGGGTGACCACCTATACCCATATCGCCGGCCAGCATCAAACGAGTGCCAGTCCGAGCTTGCGTGCGTTGGAGCAACAGATTGATGCGCGGTTCCTGTCCATGACTGAACGGGAGGAAATCTACGCGATGACCGTTGCAGGACATTCATATCGTCAAATCGCCGTGAAGCTACAGCGTTCACCGTCCACCATCAGCAGAGAGGTCCGCAGGAACTGCTCTATAGGCGGTGCTTACTATCCTCATACTGCGCACCGGCAAGCGGTCGCTCGCAGGTCACGACCGAAGGAAGCAAAACTTGCGCGCCCAGGACGGCTGCGTGATTACGTTGCTTATGGTTTGCGCCTAGGGTGGTCTCCGGAACAAGTCTGCCGTCGGATGGTGGCTGATCACCCTGATGATTTGGAGATGCAGGTGTGTCAGGAAACGGTGTATCAATCGATCTATCTGCAGGCTCGTGGCGGTCTAAAACGGGAAGTCACGCAAGCGCTACGTTCTGGCAGAGCACGACGTAAACCACAGAAAAAGATTGATGAACGTCAGCCGCGTTTCCGCGATGGAATGATTAACATCAGCGAACGACCCGCCACTGTCGAGGACCGTGCGGTGCCTGGCCATTGGGAAGGCGACTTGATCATGGGCGCCGGGAATCTGTCCGCGATCGGAACCCTAGTCGAGCGCACCACCCGGTTCGTGATGCTCGTGCATTTACCCAGAGATCACACCGCCCAGACGGTGCGCGACGGTCTGATCAACACGATGCTGAAGCTACCTGAAGCCCTACGCGGTTCACTGACATGGGATCAAGGAATCGAAATGGCGTTACACAAGTCATTCAGCGCCGCTACAGACATGGACGTGTATTTCTGTGATCCCCACAGCCCTTGGCAACGTGGTTCGAACGAAAACACCAACGGGCTACTACGCCAGTATTTTCCAAAGAGTACAGACCTAAGTCAGTACGGTCCGGAAGATCTCGAACAAGTGGCGATACTACTCAACGGGCGCCCAAGAAAATCGCTCGACTGGAAAACTCCAGCCGAGCGATTACATGAATTACTATCAGAACCCTAGACCGCTAGTGTTGCAACGACCGATAGAAACCGCCGAGCTACGTCGTCGTCCTTCGTTAAGGGGGTACTGACGAAAGCGTTACTCCGTTGGAAGCAGCGCGTTCATATCTGGGAGCTCAGGAATCAAGCCGCGCTCCTTGGAGATCTCGGCGATCTTCTGCGTCGATTCCTTGTTCACTTCTTGCGGGAACTTCGGGAAGGTGAGCTTGGCAGCCACAGCTGCATCGATCTTTGTGTAGGTGGAAAGCACTGCGCGAACCTTGTCAGGGTTGTCCTGAGCGAACTGCTGCGAAGCCTTCATAGCCTTCGTGAAGGCAGCAACGGTCTTAGGGTTCTGCTGCACGTACTGGTCAGACGTGAAATACGTGGCAACCATGAGGTCCTTGACCGGGTACGCGTAGTTGGAGAAGACAGGGACGGCGCCGTCATTCTTAGCGAGCGTCACGAAAGGCTCCACCGCAGCGATGGCGTCCACGTTGCCCTTAGCCAAGTTGGCAGGCATGTCTGGGAAAGCCATTTCCACGAACTGAACCTTGGACGGATCGCCGCCAGCTTGCTTGACGGCCTCGGAGACGGTCGAGTCAGAGATGTTGGCAAGCGTGTTCACGCCGACCTTCTTACCTTCAAGACACTTGATGTCCTTGATACCGGAATCGGCCTTCGTCACCACAGCAGCGAAGTCATTCTTTTCATCGCCAGTGGTCTGCGGACCAGCTGCGACGATCTTGAGCGGGAGCCCCTTCTGGCGGCCAACGATCAACGATGTGACGTTGGAGAAGCCGAAGTCCATCTGGCCGGAGGTAACGGCTGGAACAATCGCAGCGCCACCCTGAGCGAGTGTGAGCTTAACGTCCAGGCCTTCCTTCTTGAAGAGGCCTTCCTGCACGCCGAGGTAGATAGGAGCAACGTCAACGATGGGGATAACGCCCACTTCGATGCTCGACTTTTCAAGGCCCGCAGCAGCCCCGGAGGCTGCCGAGGATGGAGCACCGGAGGTTGATGAACCGGACGGAGATCCACTTCCGCATGCAGTAAGCGTTAAGAGCGCCACTGCCGCTAACGCAGATGCCAGCTTTTTCATGGAGATTCCTTTGTGATTGGTGACTACTTGGAGAGAGTCGTTGGAATTGATTGAAAATGGGAAGAACGTTGCCGGTTCGCATCACTGAGAACCGGCAACGTTCCGGCATACCCCAAGGCTACGTCTAACTATGACGCTAGTCACTAGCTCCGGGGATATGACATAGGTATTACTCGGAGATGGCTACGCCGTCCTTGTAACCGGTGCGCCAGCCGCCCTGGTAGGACTCGCGAGCCACCGTGGAGAACGGAACTGGCGAGACGATGGTGCTGACCTCGATCTGCTGGTGACGCTCAACGGTGGTCTTCTTGGTGCCGCCGTTTTCCTCGCCCCAGACAACCTTGAGTTCGGCGCCTTCTGGCACATCCGCGTTGACGGTTGCGAGGGAAAGCGCGCGCTGCTCGTTGGAGGAGTAGCCCGTGAACATCGAGAAGCCCACGACGTTGCCGTCTGCGTCCACGACCTTGTCGTAGTTCGAAGAACCGTAGTTAGCCAACGGCAAGTCGAAGTACTTGTAGTTCTCGCCGGCCGGCTTGAGGATGGAATCTTGGATCTTCTTGAAGTCCTCGTTCTCCCAAGCCAGCGTGACCTTGCGGCGCTGCTTGGTTGGATCGATCTTCTCGAGGGCGTCGCGGCCGATGAAGTCGTGATCGAACTTCACGAAGGAGCCATAGCCAAGCTCCCACGGGTTGAGGTAGTAATCCTCGATGTTATCCGAGACGAAGGAACCGGCCACAGCGTTGTTGGCCTCGTAGGAGGTAGCTGGGAGCCACTCGCGGTAAGCGCGCAACTCTTCACCCGTGTAGATGCCTGGCAATGGCGAAGGAATCCAGCCGGATTCGAGCGTATTGGATGGGTAAGCACGGGAGCCCACGGCGGCGATGCCGAACTCTGCGCCAGCTTCCAAGACGGCGTCGCGGATCTTGTCATACGTGGCGTATGGACCCCAGATCTCAAGGCCAGGAGCACCGGACATGCCGTGACGAAGAGTGCGAACCTTCTCGCCAGCGATGTTCATGTAGTCCATCGAGAAGAACTTGAGCTGCTCGAGAGGTCCACCGTGGAGCTTCTCGATGATGTCCCATGCGCGTGGGCCCTGAATCTGGAAACGCCAGTATTCGCGGGACACGGGCTTACCCATAGGGCGTGATGGAGAGCGGCGGTCTTCGACAATGTCGAGGTTGTTGTAGCCTCCGGTTGCAGCGTTGTACAAGAGCCAGTTGGTGGACGGTGCGCGGCCCACGTACACGTACTCATCTTCGTCCTGGCGGAAGAGGATGCCGTCACCGATCACGTGACCAGCAGGCGTGACAGGCACATACTGCTTGGCCTTGTTGACCGGGAAGTTGGCCACGGAGTTGATGGCGGTGTCAGAGATGAGCTTGATAGCGTCCGGGCCGCGGAGGATGAGGTTGTCCATGTGATGGGACTGGTCAAAGAGAACGGCGGTCTCACGCCAAGCGCGCTGCTCCGAGCGCCAGTTGGAGAATTCCGGTGCCACCACTGGGTAGATGTAGGCGCCGATTTGGGAGTTACGGAGAAATTCGACCGTATTTCCGGCCTGATCGAGGACTTCTTGCAAGTTGTTCGCCATTGATTCTTGCCTTTCGACTAAATCGTCAATTCGCGGCGGACATCACTCGAAAATGTGACCCGCGCCACTAGTCTTGACGATATACCTATGTTCATAGGTATGTCCAGAGGTAGATGAATAATTCAACGAAAAAGAACGCGCAGCCGGTTCGTTCGTGACGATCCCGCTGCGCGTTCTGTTGATTTTTATTGATGACGACGGCGCCGCTCGTCTTGCTGCGTAGACGAGCTGCCCGTCAATGCACCTACTACCGGTTGACCTTCTCCGCGTCCGGGCGGTGGCCCTTCTTGGCGAGCTGAATCTGCTCATACACATGGTGACGCAGCTCGGTGAAGCGAGGATCTGCACGCGTTTCCAGCTGATCGCGTTCTGCCGGAAGGTCAATGACCAAGTCTTCCTGCACCACGGTGGGAGAAGAAGACAGGATGATGACGCGCTGGCCCAAGTAGACGGACTCATCGATATCGTGCGTCACGAAGAGCACGGTCATGCCGAGCTGCTTCCAAATGCGGCGCACCAAGTCTTCGAGGTCGGCACGCGTCTGCGCGTCGACGGCTGCGAAAGGCTCATCCATGAGGAGCACCTCTGGCTGGTAAGCGACGGCGCGGGCGATGGCCACACGCTGCTGCATACCGCCCGAGAGCTGCCATGGGTAGGACTTCGGCACGTGTGCCAAGCCCACTGCCTCGAGTGCCTCATTGACCAAGCGGGTGCGCTCGGCCTTCGGGACGCCGGCGTTCTTCAGAGGAAGCTCGACGTTGTCTGCAACGCGCAACCACGGGAAGAGTGAACGGCCGTATTCCTGGAACACCACGGCCATCTTCTTGGGCGGAGCCGTGATCTTCTTGCCGGCGAGCACTACTTCGCCTTCGGTTGGAGCAAGTAGACCGGCGATGCACTTGAGCAAGGTGGTCTTACCGGAACCTGATGGACCCACCAAGCAGACGAGCTCGTTGCGGCCGAGGTCGAAGGTCAGGTTGCGGACAGCTTCAATGTCGCCGCCGTCCGTGTGGTAAACCTTCTTGAGTCCGCGGACGCGGAGCAACGTTTCATCATCTGGAAGCGTGCGACCCGCCGGTCCGCCTGCCTCAGTAGACGTGGTCTGAAGCGCTCGAGAACGTGCAGGCTGCTGGATGTGATCGCCAGGAACGTTGAGGTTTTCGTTGTTGAGATTTTCGTTATTAGCTGGCATTTTCTACCTCTTTAAGACCGCGGTACCAACGCAGGACGCGGCGCTCGATGAACTGGAAGATGAAGGACATCGCAACACCGATCAGGCCGAGCACCACGATGCCGGACCACATTTCTGGGATTGCGAAGGAACGCTGGAACTGCACAATGGTGAAGCCAAGGCCTGAGGAAGATGCGAACATCTCCGAGATCACCATCAGGATCAGACCAATCGGAAGCGCCTGGCGAATACCGGCCATGATCTGCGGAGTTGCGGATGGCAGGATCTGGTAACGAATGCGGGCGAATCCGTGGATGCCGTATGAACGCGTGGTCTCGTTTTGCACTGGGTCAATCGAGCGCACACCTTCAATGGTGTTCAGCAGGACCGGCCAGATACAACCGAAGACAATCACCGCAACCTTCATGGAGTCGTTGATGCCCATGATGATCATGAGAACTGGCACCAAGACTGGCGGTGGGATGGCGCGGAAGAACTCGAAGACTGGCTCCGTGAAGTCGCGCAGCCACTTGTTCAAACCAATGAGCAGGCCAAGGATGATGCCCAAAGCGATAGCGATCAGCAGGCCAGTGACGAGGCGTCCGATCGAAGGCAGCACGTCCGTCATGATGCGCTCGCCAAACCACGTGGCGGCGAAGCGTTCGGCAAGGAGTGCGGGCGTAGGGACGAAGAAATTCTTCGCTCCACTGGTTCCGACCCACCACGTGCCCACGAGGATCAGGGGCAAGGCTAGGATGTAAAAAATCTGCTTGAGGACGTTCATTAGACGACCACCTCACCGCGAACGGATGGGTGCCATCCGAGAGTCTTCTTTTCGATATAGCGCATCACCAAGTTGATGAGAACGCCGAGGAGGCCAGTGGCCAAGATGAGCGCGTACATGCCGGCGATTGCGCCACCGGACTGCGCCCGAGAGATCTCGTTACCAAGACCTGGAGAACCAATCACCAACTGGGCGGTGATGGCAAGAATCAGCGCCACAGCGGCCGCCAAACGGATGCCCGTCATGAGGAACGGCCACACCGTCGGGAAGACCACGTCGCGCAAGCGTTGGAAGTAGGAGAATCCATAAGACTTCGCGGTATTCATCGCCACGTTGTCCACGTCAGCCACGCCGTAGAGCGTCTGGATCAGGACCTGCCAGAAAGACGCGTAGATGATGAGCATCAATGAGGACTCGATCTTCACACCGAACAACAGCACGGCGATAGGAATGAGGGCTACGGATGGGATAGGACGCAAGAACTCGACGGTGGAGTTCGTGAACTTCCGCAAGAACGGGCTCATGCCCACCACCAAGCCGATTGCCGTGGCGGCAATAATGGCAACACTCAGGCCAATACCCCAAGCGAGCATCGTGTCGCCAACAGACTTCCAGAAGCTCGCCATTCCCAAGTCCTGGATGAAGACAGCCAACACTTCAGAAGCAGGCGGCAAATACTTTGCCGGCAACAGGCCGATGCGGGGCGTAATTTCCCAGATCAGGAAGAACGTCAAGACGCCCGCGAGACCCAACAGAGAGCGACGCGGCGAATTGCGTTTGCGCTTCTTGGTAGCTGTTCGAACGGGAACGGGAATGCGTGCCTCTTCTTGAGGAACCACGGAGGATGCCGTGGCGCTCTGAGCAGCCGCGCTAGGGCTGGGCGACTCAGATGACGGGTTGTTATTTTCCACGGTCATGACGTTCCACCTCCTTGCAATGGTGTGTGTTGACGGGACATGAGAAGTGATTCTCCTTTGGGTACGCGATCACGAGGAGACGCTGATGCTTCATTGTTCCACCATCGTGATCCGCGTCTCACTATGAGCCTAGATGATTTTTCTGAAACTCGGTTACCACTAGATGAAATTTTTTCATTTATTTCGTTCATGGCTAGCAAGCTAAAACTGCTATTTCTTCGACGTCCGCGCGTTCGCATATTGATCACGCAGGACAGCTTTACGAATCTTGCCGCTAGCCGTTCGCGGCATCTCATCAACGAACGACGCCGATTTCGGGATCTTGTAACGAGCCAGTCGCCCATCCAAATGCGCCAAGACTTCCTCTTGAGTGAGCGACTTGCCTTCAGCAACCGCAATGACAGCATGAGGGATCTCTCCCCACTTCTCATCAGGGAGTCCAATGACGGCAACCGCTGAGACCTGATCGAGCTCGATGATGATCTGCTCCACCTCGGCCGGATAAATATTCTCGCCGCCGGAAATGATCATGTCCTTGATGCGGTCAGAGATGAAGAGGAAGCCCTGATCATCCAAGTACCCCATGTCACCGGACTTGAACCAGTCGCCATCCTGGAACATGCCAGCGGCAGTATCCGGGCGGTTCCAATATTCGTGAATGACGTTAGGGCCCTGAATGATGATTTCGCCGACAGAACCAGCAGGCAGTTCGTTGCCCATGGCATCCACCACGCGCACATCCGTGAAGAAGTGGGACAAGCCTGCGCTGCCCATCTTCTCGCGAGAGTAATGCGGTGGCACGCTCGTGGCTCCGGGCGCCGTCTCCGTCATGCCGTAACCGCCAGAGAAGGATAAGCCTCGCTCTTCATACGCATCCATGACGCGCACAGGGACAGCGGATCCGCCGCACGTGAGCATGCGCAACGAGGACAAGTCGGCGTCCGCCCATTGAGGATGCTCGGCAAGCATTTGATACGTGGTCGGCACACCGGACAAAGAAGTAACGCCGAATTCTTCAATCGCACTCAGCACTGCACCTGGCTCAAACCGGTCCTGCAAGACTGCATGCGCTCCCTTGAGCAAGAGCGGCAAAGCGCCCATGCCCAAAGATGCTACATGGAATAACGGGGCAATCATGAGGCCCACCGCATCAGAGGTGACGTCGTAATCGACCAGCACGTTGACACTGTTCCAGGTCATGTTGCCGTGCGTGAGCACGGCGCCCTTCGGACGACCCGTGGTGCCAGACGTGTACAAGATGATGGCTGCGTCTTCCAACGAAACCGGGATATCGCGCACCGCGGGAGCGGCAGCCGAGACGGCGGCGTCGTAATCCTCAAAATCCGCTTCAACCGTGGCGCCTTCACGAGGAACTACGAGCGTGTGCTCCACCGAAGTCTCAACGGCACCGCGCTGCGCGAGCTCAGCCAAGAAGGCGTCAACAACCAGAACCGTTGATCCGGAGTCCTGAAGCGCGAACTGCACTTCCGGCGGCGCAAGGCGCGTATTCAGCGGCACGAAAATGGCGCCAAGGAGACCAGATGCGAAGAGCACTTCGAGGAACGCAGGGTGGTTGTTACCGAGGTAAGCAACGCGGTCGCCCGGGGCGACGCCACGCTCTTCGAGCGCGGTCGCTAGGCGATCAATCCTGCCCGCCAGCTGGTCATACGTGTAGGAAAGTCCCATGCCAGTAACGGCTGGACGGCCAGCACTCTTGACTCGCCGCCGGTGAATCCAGTTCCCCAGACCTTTGTTCTGCATTGCGCTTCGCTTTCTAGACTTTTCTCCGTTGCCGCGGTGATCTTCGCGCGTGATCGACGCCACATTATTTAGATAGTATCTTCAATCATTGAAAAATACAACGAATAATGAGTGGTTTTTTCCTCAATTTCGGCAGCACCGACTCGGCGCCAAAATCGGGGGCGATAGCGCAAAAGATCCTTGTCAAAGCAGAAGGCGCCGGTAGCCCTGACTAGCAGGACCGCCGGCGCCTTCTCACGAAACTAACGACTACTGAATAGCCTTGAGCTTGCTCAAGTCAGGAGCCTGGGAGATGAACTTGTACTTTGCAGCCAAGTCGCCCAGCTTCTTGAGCTGCTCTTCTGGGAAGGTGGCATCCCAGGTTTCCATCTTCAAACCGGAAGCAACCTTGGCATCCATCTTCATGAATTCTGGCAAGAGAGCCTTGGCGCCAGTCTGGTCGCCCTCAGCTTCCTTGAGAACCTCAGTCATGGCTTCCTGGAACTTCTTCACCGTAGCTGGCTGCTCGGTGGCCATCTTGCCGGAAGTGAAGGTCACCATGGTTGGAAGACCTGCAACAGCAGTCTGGTTCGGGTAGCCCACGAGCTTGTTGTTGGTGTCAGCCAATGCGCGGGACAGGAAAGGCTCTGGGAGCCAGACAGCGTCAACGTTTCCGCGGGAAAGCTGAGCTTCCATGTCCTGGAATGGCATTTCAGAGAACTTCAAGGCATTTGCGTCGCCGCCATCAAGAGCAGTGGACTCCATGATGGTGAGGTCACCCTGGGTCTTGAGTGCATTGACGGAAGTGGTCTTACCGGCAAGATCCTTGAAGGAATTGATGCCGGAATCCTTCTTGGTGACAACACCGTTGATGTCATCGCCAGTGGCCTTGGAGTTGGAGTAGCCGGTGACAATGCGCATGTCGAGGCCCTTGTCCGCAGCGGTCATGACGGAGAGTGGGTTGCCCACGCCGAAGTCGATGTCGCCAGTGGAGACGGCCGGCAACATCGCCGCACCTGCGTTTGCGGACTGAACGGTGACCTTCAGGCCGTGCTTTTCGAAAATGCCTTCCTTGACGCCGTATTCAACAGCGACGGAAGGTGCGATTGGAAGGAGGCCGACGGTCACTTCTTCGAGACCAGCAGCGCTCGAGCCGGCAGCAGAAGATGCCGTTCCGGACGTTGCCGCAGATGGCGAGCCCGCGCCACAACCCGTGAGGGCGATTGCCGCAACGGCCATGCCGGCGGCGATTGCTGAGAGACGCTTCATTGTTTCCCCTTGGAGAGAGAGAGTGTGTGCATGGCGCGAACCAACGTGATCTGCGCCACATGATAAATAGATAGTATCTTCAATCGTTGAATAACACAACGAATATTTGGCAAAGAAAAACCGACCCCCGAAAGGGCCGGAATTTCAAGGCAAAAGGCGTGAAATATTACGCGTAGAAACGGTACAAACCGCGGGAAACCACGGCTGGCTTCTCGGACCCTTCAACCTCAACAACCTGGTCAACAGCGATCTGGTAACCGCCCTTAACTTCTTCAACCTCGGCGATGGTGGCCTTCATGCGAATCTGCTTGCCAACATGCACTGGGGATGGGAAGCGAACCTTTTCAAGGCCGTAGTTCACCTTGGTGGTCACGCCTTCAACATCAAACATTTCTGACCAGAAAGCGATCTGCAGGCTGAGGGTGAGGTAGCCGTGAGCAATAGGGCCGCCAAATGGGCCGTCCTTGGCCCTTTCTGGATCCGTGTGAATCCACTGGTGGTCATCCGCTGCGTCAGCGAAGAGGTTGACCTGATCCTGGGTGACGGCGCGCCACTCGGAGTAGCCGAGGTCCGTGCCCGCTGCATCCTTGAGCTCGTCGTATGAAATGACTTTCTGCGTCATGGTGGTGCCTTTCTAGTGGTCTGTTGTAGATCGAGGTTGGTGGGATTACCGGTTGAAAGCGCTCAGCCCGGTAATGGCTCTGCCTACTACGAGGGCGTTGATTTCATCCGTGCCCTCGTAGGAGTAGATGGCTTCGGCGTCCGCATGGAAGCGAGCCACATTGTTTTCCAGCAAGATGCCGTTGCCGCCCATAATTTCGCGGGCGAGAGCTACGGTTTCGCGCAGCATGCGTGCCGTGAACATTTTTGCGAGGGCGGAATTTTCGTCTTTATAGACGCCTTCCGCTTGTTGCTGGGTAAGCCGTACGACGACGCCAAGGCTTGCGGTGACATTCGCCAGCATCGTTGCCAACTTTTCTTGGATCAGCTGGAAGCCAGCGATGGGACGCCCGAACTGTTCGCGATGGAGCACGTACTTGAGCGCCTCTTCGTAGGCACCGGCCGCGCAACCCGTGGCGATCCAGGCGACGTCGGAACGCATGTTGCGCAAGCACGCGGCCACGTCCGCGAACGTGTTGATGTTGCGCAAGCGCGCATCATCAGAGACCCGGACTTCGTTGTAGGTGATGTCCGCGTTCTGCATCATGCGCAAGGCGGTCTTGCCGTGCATCTTGGAAATCTCGAGGCCCTCGGAGTCCGTGGGCACCAAGAAGCACTTGACCTGGCCGTCCGCTTCATCTCGGGCGAAGGTTGCCAGCACTTGAACCATGGACGCGCCACCGATCCAGCGCTTCTCGCCGTTGATGATCCAGTCGCCGTTCGCTTCTTGGCGAGCCGTGGTGGCCAAACCGCGAGCGATGTCAGATCCGTGGTCCGGCTCGGTGAGCGCAAAGACGCCCGTGAGCTCGAACGAACGAATCTTGGGATCCATCTCCGTAACTTGCTCGGCGTCGCCGCCGAGATTCACAGTGGTGCGAAAGAGTCCAGACTGCGCGTTGTAGAGCGTGACGATCGAGGCGTCCAAGCGAGCGAGTTCAAAGTTGCGGAACCCGCCATACAACGCTGACGGCGCCTCACCGTTGAGCTCTTCCGGATCCATCAGGTTCAGATTGATGAGGTCCGGCAGAATCTCGGTAGGAAATTCAGCGCGTTCCCAATAATCATTGATGACCGGACGAACCTTCTCATCTAGAACTGTCCGCAGACGGCCCAGGACGGAAAGCTCGGCTTCACTCAACAAGTTCGAGAAGCCGTACTGATCACTCGGGTAGAACTCAGTCACTTCGCGTCCAGCCCTAGCAAGCGAACTGCATTGTCCTTGAGAATCTTGGCGCGCGCTTCATCCTTGATTGGCAATGCTGCAAAGGCGTCCAGCCACTTATCCGGAGTAATGAGCGGGAAGTCCGTACCGAAGAGCAGCTTGTTGGAGAGCACGTTGGACGCGAGCTTCACGAGCGACTCTGGGAAGTACTTCGGGCTCCAGCCGGACAGGTCAATGTAGACGTTCGCTTTATGGGTGGCGATCGAGTTCGCTTCTTCCTGCCACGGCACCGATGGGTGCGCCATGATGATCGGCAGGTTGGGGAAGTCCGCTGCGACGTCATCCAACAAGAGTGGATTCGAATACTTCAGCTTGATGCCGCCACCGCCGGGAAGACCTGCGCCCATTCCGTTCTGGCCGGTGTGGAATACACATGGCAGTCCGATTTCCTGGAGCGCTTCCCACAGCGGGTAGTGCTCGGCGGCTGATGGGTCAAAAGCCTGCAGGGATGCGTGGAACTTGAAGCCCCGCACACCCAGCTCTTCGTGCTGACGACGCGCTTCGGAAATCGCCTCCGCACCCATCAAAGGATCCACGGTGCCAAACGGAATAATCACGTCGTTGTTGCGCTGGGCATCCGCCACAAGCTCATCCACGGAGTTCGGATCGTGCTTGAGCGCGGTCCGAGCATCCACGGTGAAGACGACGGCGGCCATCTTTCGCTCGCGGTAGATCCCCGCGATGCGATCCAAAGTGGGCGTGCGCTCTTCAGCCTTGAAGTACTTTGCCGATGCCTCAAAGAACGAATCCGGCATGGCCAAGTGACCATGGCTATCGCATTCCAAGTGCACATGGGTATCCAGTGCAACAATCGCGCTGACGTCAACAGCGCTTTCGTAACGAACGCTCATGCTACTTGGCAACCTCTGGCTGCAATTCAGCTGGAAGCTCTGGGAACTTCTCGCCCACGGACTGCGCCTTGTCAGCGAATGGGTAGCCGGCAGTGAGCGCCTCTACGGTCCAGCCGCCGTCGTTGTAAGCAGACTCAATGGCTTCAGGGTGGGACCACAACTGCAAGCGGTCTCCGCCGGCACCGATGGCCTGGCCGGTGATGTTCGCCGCAGCATCAGATGCCAAGAATGCGATCAAGCCAGCAACGTCTTCAGCGGTGCCGAAACCCAGTTCCTTGCGGAAGAAGTCTGGCATTGCTTCGCCGCGGTCCTGAGCTTCAACAGCCTTCTGGAAGTAAGGAACCGTGCGGGTCATCTCGGTGGCAGCCACTGGAATGACGGTGTTGGCGGTGACGCCAGCCTTCTTCATTTCGATGGCCCACGTGCGGGTCATGCCCACGATGCCAGCCTTGGCCGCAGCGTAGTTGGTCTGACCGAAGTTGCCTCGCTGGCCCGTTGGAGAACCAATGGTGATGATGCGGCCGGCCACGCCGTTTTCCTTGAAGTAGGCGAAAGCTTCGCGAACACACGTGAACGTGCCCTTCAGGTGCACGTTGATGACTGCGTCGAAATCGTCGTCGGTCATCTTGAGGATGGACTTGTCGCGCAGGATTCCGGCGTTGGTCACGAGGATATCGAGGTGTCCAAAGTTGTCGAGGGCTCCCTTGACGAGGGCCTGTGCAGCTTCGGTGGTACCTACTGGGATCACGACGGCGGCAGCCTGGCCACCTGCCTCCGTGATGGTTGCAACGGCAGCGTCAGCTACTGCTTGATCAACGTCATTGACGATCACCGCAGCGCCTTGGCGCGCCAATTCCTGAGCGTATGCGAGACCGAGTCCTCGACCCGAGCCCGTGACGATGGCGACTTTTCCCGACAGTGCAGACATGTTGCTCCTTGATAATTGTGCTTGTAGATTCCTTGCCTAAAACCACTTTGCACTAATATCATTGAAAAAGTCAACGATTATTTTCATCAACTAAAATTCAGTCCGAAGCGACGCTCTCTCTTAGGATGGAACTTGCCTTCAGACCTAAGGAGCACGCCGCATGACACAGAGTCCCGTTGAGACGGAGTTAGATCGTCTCGCGCGCAGTCCGCTTGCGGAAGAAGTTACGTTCCTCATCGCCCGCGTCACCTCGGTGTCCAACGCCAAGGCCAACGCCGCACTTGCTGATCTTGGGTTGAAAGTACGTTCCTACTCGGTACTAAACCTCGCGGCGAGCGACCTCCAGCCAACCCAGCGCGAACTCGCGCAGATGCTTTCACTGGATCCGTCGCAAATCGTCTCCCTCGTGGATGACCTCGAGGCCAACGGCCTCATCCTGCGCGAGCAAGATCAACGCGATCGCCGCCAAAAGGTCATCTCGGCCACCCCGGACGGCATCAAGCTCCTCAAAGAAGCGCGCAAGCGTACGCAAGAAGCTCAAGCCGAGAGCCTCGCTCCGCTCAGCCCCGAAGAGCAGGTGGTTTTCCGCGAGATGATGGTCCGCTTGTCCTTCAACGCCTAAAACCATTGGCACTTTCACGCCGTCCTAAAGCACAAAAGAGCCCGCCGCTGCCTCAAAGGTAACGTCGGGCTCTTTGTTGTTAAGGCTTACTTCAAGAACGTCTGGTAAACCCAGCCGGTCTTACCCTGGTAGGTCACGCGCATCCAGCCACCCTGCTCACCGTCAACCACTACGGAACCGCCACCAGGAATGGTGCCGACCTTCGCGTAGGTGTTACCCGGTCCCGTGCGGAAGAAGACTGCCGTGGTGGCGGTCATGGTGCGAGCAAGAACTTCCTTGAGCTGGGAGGTTGGGATCCAGCCTGTGGTGCCGTTGTAGGTGGCACGCGAGTAGTTGCCGCTCGTGGCGTCAACCATGACCGTCACGCCCGCGCTCAAGATGCGTACGCGGGAAGCGCCATCGCGAGGTGCCGAAACCATGTTCAGGCTCACGGTGGTCCTCATGGCCACAGAGTCCTGCAGCTCAATGGTGGTGCCGCTGCTTGGCGCCGGTGCCGGAGCGGGAGTCGAAGTGCTGGTCAAAGACTTGATGTACTGGGTAGCAACCCAGCCGGTCTTGCCGTTGACCTGAACCTGCGTGTAGCTGCCGGAGGTGCTCAGTGCTGAGACCTTCGTGCCGCTTGGCAACACGGTGATCACAGTCTTCGTGGTCGAAGGACCGGTGCGAAGGTTGAGGTTGACCGTGGTGACGTGCGTCGGGGTGGAGGTCACAGGCGTTGGAGCCGGTGCCGGAGCTGGTGCAGACACCACAGCCAGGTAGGTTGCGGCAACCCAGCCGGCGGTGGTGCCGTAAGACACCTTGAGCCAACCATTGGAGGATGCCGAGACCGTGACCTGCGCACCAACTGGAAGTACCTTGACCACACCATAGGTCATGCCGGCACCCGAACGGATGTTGACGTCCGTTTTGGCCTTGTAGGTACCCAGCGCTGGCGTATCCACACCAGGAACTGGCTGCGGGGTTGGAGCAGGTGCAGCAGTGACAGCCTTGAGATAATCGTCGATCATCCAGCCGGTCTTGCCGTTGTAGGTGACCTTGTACCAGCCGTTGGCAGAACCGATCACGGACACGTTCGTTCCGGATGGAACGGTGGCCAGCACAGCGTAGGTGGTGCCAGCGCCGGTGCGCATGTTGACGTTCGCGGTGGTCTGGTACGTGCCAGAGGCAACGGATCCGGTTGGCTGCGTGGGAGCGGTAGAACCGCCGCCTACACCTGGGCTAATCGGGAAGTTTGGATCGAGTGGAGTCGGCGCCGGCGGCAATCCGCTGGTGCCGGTGTACGGACGTACGCCGAGGTGAGGAACCCAACCCACAAAGCCCTTCGCGCTGACTCGCACGTAGCCGTTGCTCATTTCGCCCGGAATACCGGTCATGAGCGTGCCGGATGGCAAGTATGCGAGGGTCGAGGACGTGGAAGACGCCGAGGCCTTCAAGTTCTGTCCTCCGTTAGCCGAGTAGCCACAGCTCGTAGGAACGGTGGTGTTGTAAACGCGGGATGCGTTCGACTTCAAGTCGACGCCGCGCTCCAAGAGCCACTGTGCCGAGTCGATGTGCGTGCCCGTGTACCAAGCGCCCTTCCACACTTCGAAGTGCAAGTGCGGTGCGGTGGAGGGGCCGGAGCTTCCCACTACGGAGATCTGCTGTCCCGCGCGGACGGCCTGGCCAACCGCTACGTGCGTGTTGGCGTTCCACATGTGGACGTAAACGGTATAGAAAACCTGGCCGTCGATCTCGTGCTTGACCACGATGTAGCCAGAAGAAGAGGACGTTCCGCTCTTGGTCTTGGTGACCACGCCGTCTGCCACGGCGAAGATTGGTGAGCCGCTGTCGGCAGGAAGATCCTGGCCCAAGTGCCACGTGGAGCCACCGACTACAGGAATGCAACGAGGTCCGTACTCAGAGGAGTAGCGGTAAGTTCCGGACGCAAGCGGTGAGACCACGCGAGTGGACGTCGTTGCCATGGATACCATGCCAGCCTTCGCGCCATTCAAGGCGGTCGGGGTGCCAGCGGGCTGAGCTCCTGGCTGGATGAGCGGAACGGCCGCAGCTGCTTGAGCTGCCTGACCGGAAACGAGCATTACGGTTGCAAGCGCCGTTGTTGTTGGCACAACAAAGGCACGGGCGTATACAGCCATGGGGAACTTCCTCACGGAGTCGGCGGTTTCCCGCCGAACAATGAACGGTTAGGTGCAAGTGATAACCGGATTGGGGTGCCAGAAATCACCTGTGTGAGGCCTCAAAGAAAATTGGGGATTACTTGAAGCCTCGACAATAAGGTTAAACACGAAAGTAACGATTTGTGCAAGTAAATAATTAACAGGCGGCGCGTCGTCTTGAACTCGCCGGTGATTCAGGTTTCGCCTTGACAAATGGGTCAATCTTCACCCTCAACATCCACCGTAGAGTTTCGCCCTATTTCTTAAATACGACGACGCCGCAGCTTACGCATGTGGGTGAGCTGCGGCGTCGTACTTAATGCAGTTATATATGCAAAAAATCTAGCGGGAGGCATTCCTCCCCAGACGGCACTTATTCTGCTGGCTGGACCCTCGCCTCGAGAGCCGCTGCTACCTTGATCTTGACGGCGGAAGTCGCCAAGAAGGTCGGGTGAGCGTCACGATCCGTCATGTGCTTAATGAACTTTTCGCAGTGCACAATCTCTTCTTCAGATTGCGCACGAAACCACTGGGCAATGCCCGGCAAATTGAGAACTTTTATCGCGATTGCCATCTGGCGGTAGACGATTGAGGCTTCCATCTCAAGGGTCACTTGCTTATTGAATGCTTTTTTCGAGTTCACCTTTTAGTTGCCAGTCCACAGCCTACGGCGATCGGGAATCGAGATCTAGAAAGAATCACTCGCAGCAAAAAAAGTTCTGGATACGGTCGTTGCACCAGTGTTATAAGTTGTCATACCGTGACATACTTTCCGCTATGGCTCGACCCCGCATTCATGACATATCTTTGAGGAATCAGATGCTGGACGAGGCTGCGCGCATCACCGCCACGGAAGGCGTCGATGGTTTGAGCGCACGCCGACTCTGCAGTGCCGTCAACACCAGCACCACGGCTGTCTACACTCTCTTCGGTGGCATGGACGGCATTCGCTTTGCCTTGTATCGCCGGGCAGCCGAGAGCTATCACGCGGACTTCTCGACAATTGAGTATGACCCCGACCGGCCACTGAAGTACATGGACGAAGCTATGTTCATGTACCGCAACTGGGCTCTTGCTAATCCCAACTTGTACAGCATCCTCTTTGACGGTGCTCTCAAGCTGGACCATTCGCTTCCCGAGACTCAGGGCGGCATTCCGGTTGCAGACATGAAGTTCTCGGCGGATTTGGCCAAGCCGTCCGTGGACGCGGTCCGGCGTGCGATCGAGCTGGGACAGCTGCCCATCCCTGAGAACAAGGTGTCCACCTTCTTGATCTCTTCCTGGGCATGCATGCACGGACTCGTCTCCATGGAAATCAGCGCTGAGACTTCCGGCACACAGAGTGGACTCGTCATACTCTCTGATGTCGACTATGGCGAGAAGCTTTATGCGGATGCAATTCGCAGCCTCACTCGCGGGCTCATTCACACCTACCAGCTTGAGGCGAACGGAACAGCCCCTAGTCACAGCACTAAAGTGCTGGATGACTACCTCGAATCCCCGGAGAGCCTCGCGCCTGGACAAGCTCGGAAATCGGATAAAAAGAAGTAGAATTTGGCCTAGAAATACGAAACAATCATCTTTCGTATTTCATCCCAAAGATGAACTTTGGGTTAACTCGCCAAAATATCTCAGATCCGTATAGCTATTCTTCCGAATGTGGCGTAATCTCAATTAAGTAGTTTCAGTAGTTCCCGCAGTTGGTAGTGCCTGACTTTCTTTCGAGAGTCATCCTTTCCTGTTAGCGGTACATCACGTAGCTGCATGTAGGTCTTCAATCCTGGGACCTGCACCCCTACGTCCGCAAGGACATCCGAAAGGAAACAATCAAAATGGCAACTGGCGTCGTAAAATGGTTTAACGCTGAAAAGGGCTACGGCTTTATCGCTCCAGACGATAACTCAGCAGACGTTTTCGCTCACTACTCCGCAATCCAGTCCAAGGGCTTCCGCGCTCTTGAAGAAGGACAGCGCGTAGAGTTCGAAATCACCGATGGCCAAAAGGGCCCTCAGGCAGTAGACATTCAGGCTATCTAATTTTAGATAGTTCGAATCCTCGAACATTGGGACGCTAACGTCCCCCACGAGAACCTCTCGTTCTTAGGCTTCACGCCTTCGAACGGGAGGTTCTTCGTTTGTCCCGTGAATGATTCCGCAAGCTCCGCGACTCACGCGAGGCAGCGTCGTCGTCATTTCCGGGAATGCGCAGCCGCCTTAGCGAGTTGTCACTGGATATGAGCACACCACTTTCCATTCTGGACCTCGCAATTATTCGCCCCAACAGCACCGCCGCAGTGTCCTTCAAAGAATCTGTGGAGGTTGCTCAGCGCGCAGAACAGCTTGGTTACAAGGGCGTTTGGTACGCCGAGCACCACAACATGTCCACCATTGCCTCGAGCGCCACGAGCGTGCTCATGTGCCACGTGGCAAACCATACGAACACCATTCAAGTCGGCGCCGGCGGCATCATGCTGCCCAACCACTCCCCCTTGGTGATCGCCGAACAGTTCGGCACTCTTGAAGAACTCTTCCCGGGCCGCATCAACCTTGGCCTAGGCCGCGCGCCCGGTTCTGATCAAGCAACATTCCGCGCACTGCGCCGCGACTTTGCCGCCGCAGATGCATTCCCGAACGACGTCTTAGAACTTCAGGGCTACCTGCAGGGCAAGTCCGTCATCCAGGGCGTCGCCGCAACACCAGGTCAAGGCACGAACGTTCCGCTGACCATTCTTGGCTCCAGCTTGTTCGGCGCACAATTGGCGGCACAGTTGGGTCTGCCGTATTCGTTTGCGAGCCACTTTGCGCCGGATGCCCTCATGCAGGCCGTGCAGGTCTACAAGGACAACTTCCGCCCAAGCTCAGTTTTGCAAGAGCCATACGTGAGCGCGGGCATCAACATTGTTGCCGCCGATACGGACGAGAAAGCCTTCGAGATTCTGGAGCAGAGCAAGCGTCAGCGGATCCGTCAGATGCTGGGCCGCGGCCGCGCCGAGCCGTTCACGGACGAGGAAGCGGACATGGTCATGGAGTCCCCAGCCGGACAACAGGTCCTTCGCATGCTCACTTATCTGGCTGTCGGCACGGGCGAACGCGTGAAGGAATACCTAGATCATTTTGTCTCGGCCACCGGCGTGAATGAGCTCATCACCGTGCACTCCGCCGTGGAGCATGAGGACCGCGTGCGATCCATTGAGATCACTGCTGAGGCCATGGGCCTAAAGACCTCCGCACAGGAAATTGCTGCTACCAACTAAAGCGGCCATCTACCTATGACAACTAGCTAGGCCAGCCAACTAGCGACGAAGCGCCCTGATCCCAGCCCACAAAGCGGCAATCAACAAGAGGATCAGGGCGCCGTCGCATGCAATGTAGGCGTAGTGCCACAAGGATCCACCTTGGGATGCGCCGCTCAACACCAAGTCCGTCTCATGATTGAGTTGCGGACGAATCCACGCAACCTTGACCAGAAGCACAGCTGCCGCCGCGGAAACCATGCGCTGGTAACTGCTCGCGAGACCGCGTCCAAACGTTGCGAAGAACCATGCCGCGAGAATGACGATCTCCACGATATTCATGGCCCCGAAGACCAAACGGCCGATTCCAAGTCCCAGAGGGATGGTGATTCCTGGCGCCGTGAATTTCAAGGGCGCTTCAATGAGCGAGATTCCCACAATGAGGCCCAGCCAGAGCGCCGGCAGCACCAAACGCATCCCTAACCAGTCATATGAATCGCGGGACGTTTTGGCTTCCGTAGGCAAGGACTCTCGAGTCATAGCCGAATTCTACGCTCGATAGAAATGACCCCCAAACTGTGCCCTAAAAGGTTCTCCACACCCCTCCCGCGAACGGCAAAAAGCGCATAGGCTGACAACAAGCGCCGCATTGAGACGCGAACCATAGCCGGACGCAAAAGGGCACATCAAGGAGGAATAGTCGTGAGCGATCCATTTGAAGACACCGAGTTTGATGATCAGTTCCAAGACGATTACGAGGATCCCGAAGACGGCCGCGATGGCACGCCTCCCGAAGGTTCCTCAGATGATCCGGACTCCATGAACCGCATCGATCCGTTGCGCCAGCACACCTACCTCATCGACGGCGAAGAGGACATGGTGGACGACGGCACCGACGAAGAAGATGTTGCCGACTGGGGCGACGACGAATCCGATGAGGACGTCGAGGCCGGCCTGGATGATGGAGACGATGACGACGTCGATGATGACGAAGATGAGGATTTCGACGACGATTACGACGACGAAGAAGAGGATGACGAGTTCGACGAAGAGGAAGAAGACGAGGAGTAGCCTCACTGGCGACTATGATCGAAAGTCGCCATGATCAATCCTCATCAGCTCCGTATTCTTCTCGAGGTCCTCGACGCCGGTTCGTTTGCTGCGGCCGCTCCGCGCCTCAATCTCACGGCCTCAGCGGTGAGCCAGCAGATCAGTTCGCTCGAGCGAGCGTCCGGCGTCAAACTCTTTGAACGTAGCGCCCGCGCCGCCGTCCCGCTCCCTGCTGCGGACGCAATGGCGCGTCATGCCCGCATTGTTCTGACGGAACTCGAGTCGCTCGTGGCGGCGTCCTCCGCTGCGGAGCGCAGTAGCTCGCACGTTGAGTTGCGCGTAGGCATCTTCCCTTCGCTCGCTTCCTACCTGATTCCCCGCCTCATGCACGACGACGCCTGGCTGGCTTCCGGAATTCAGTTGCAGTTGAGCGTGGGCGAACCTGCGCACAGCGTGCGCGGTCTGCGGTCTGAAAATGGCTTGGACGTGGCTTTGGTGTTCCAAGTGGGTCAAGGTGGACTGGCTTGGCCAGCCGCACTCAAGCGCACCTGGTTGGCCGAGGATCCTTTTGTGTTTGTGATTCCAGAGGCATGGGGCTTCGAGGCAAACACCGCCCTCTCCCCTGCCCAGCTCGCGGACATGCCGTGGATCATGCACCACCCCGGCGCCTCCGACGCCGTAGTCATCGCCAACCTGTTTGCGTCCCTCGGAATGCAACCACGCGTGGTGGCCTACTCGGACGACTTCAACTCGACGCTCTCACTGGTCGCATCAGGACTCGGTGCTGCGCTGGTTCCAAAGTTGGCGCTCACGAACATCCCTAACGGCACCCAGTCCATCAACATCCCCGAGGCAAAGCTCTCCCGCAGTGTTCTCTCATTGACGAACAAGCCACCGGCGCGGTCAGCTCGAGACGTTCATGAGAACGAACGTGCCAGTGTCCCCTCGGTCCAGAATGCAGCGGCCGTCTTCGTGGAACGCGTCTCGGCACTGCTCGCTGAAGCACCACGCTAAAACCTCTGTCAGCGCTTCGCGCGCAGATCAGCTCCAATGCGCTGAGCCGTCTGCTGAAGAGCGGGCACAATGACATCGAGGTCCGGTGCCACTTGAGCACGCGGCATCACGCTCATGGAAACGTTGAGTGCACAGACCACGTCGCCATCTGCACCGAATACCGGCACAGCAACGGACTGCAAACCAATTTCCAGCTCCTGATTCACTACGCAATAGCCCTGCTGTCGCACGAGTTCGAGCTCCTTCTTGAGCCCTTCTGGCGTGGTGATGGTGGCAGGCGTGAACGCATTCGTGGAGACGCGCTCAATCGCGGCATCGCGCTCAGCCTCCGGTAGATACGCAAGCATCACGCGACCCATGCTGGTGGCATAAGCGGGCAATCGAGTGCCCACAGAGATACCGATGCGCATGATGCGGCGTGTGTGCACGCGAGCGATGTAGACGATCTCGTCATCGTCCAAAACAGATGCGGAGCACGATTCGTTGAGTAGACCGGAGAGCTGCTCGAGCGCCGGCTCCACCATTTGCGGCAGGGTGTGTGAGCTCAAGTAGGAATACCCCAACTGCAAAACGCGTGAGGTCAGTTCAAAGAACTTGCCGTCAAAGCGCACGTATCCCAGCTGGGCAAGCGTCAACAAGAAGCGGCGAGCAGTAGCTCGAGACAAGCCGGTGCGCTTCGCAACCTCGGTCAAAGTCATCGATGGATGCTCGGCGTCGAAGGAACGGATCACTTCTAGGCCGCGTGCCAACGACTGCACGGCGCCGGAGCCGAGCGCTGATTCGGAGCCGAGCGCTGATTCGGACCCCGCTGCGGACTCAACCCCCGGCGTTTCGGAGGATAGCTCCGCGACGGAAGCTGCGTCGTCGTAATTCTGAGAAACCATAGCGGCAGCTTCCCTCCTGTTCTGGCTCAAAAGTGACACTCAAGAATACGCAAAACCGCGCCGTTTCATGTTTGTGAAGCGGCGCGGTTCGCAGTCAATCTGCGGTTAGGCGCGCTCGAGAGCGAACGGAACCTTCTCCTGCAGCTCTTCGAAAGTGGTGCCATGCGTGGAACGCACTACGACACGGCCTTCTTCAATCAAGAAGATTGCCTGCTCGGTGTAGACGCGCTTGACGCAACCCAAGCCGGTGACCGGGTAGGTCAAGGTGTCCACGAGCTTCGATGAACCGTCCTTGGCTAGCAAGGTCATCATGACCCAGGTTTCCTTCGCGCCGATGGCGAGGTCCATCGCGCCGCCCACAGCTGGGATGGCGTCCGGAGCACCAGTGTGCCAGTTCGCGAGATCGCCCTCGCGGGAGACCTGGAAAGCGCCCAACACGCAGACGTCCAAGTGGCCGCCGCGCATCATCGCGAACGAATCAGCGTGGTGGAAGTAGGAAGCGCCCGGAAGTTCGGTCACAGGAATCTTGCCGGCGTTGATGAGGTCTTCGTCAATCTGGTCACCGGTAGCCTGCGGGCCCATGCCCAACATGCCGTTCTCGGTGTGCAGCGTGACGCCCTGATCGGCGGTCAAGTAGTTGGAGACGAGGGTCGGCTGGCCGATGCCCAAGTTCACGAACGCGCCCGGGGCGATGTCCGCGGCAACAACTTGAGCCAAAGCATTCTTGTCCAGCGTGGTGTCGGTGGAAGCAAAAGTAGTCATTACTTGGCTCCTTCTTCAGTAGCGGCGCCGTTCAATGTCACCACGGTGTCAACGAAAATGCCAGGGGTGATCACGTTCTCGGGATCCAAGCCGCCGGTTTCCACGACCTCGGAGACCTGAACAATGGTCTTCTTTGCTGCGGTTGCCATGATCGGTCCGAAGTTACGGGCCGTCTTGCGGTAGACCAAGTTGCCGAGCTTGTCAGAGCGCAGTGCCTTGATGAGTGCGAAGTCAGCGTGGATTGGGGACTCTAGCACGTAGCCCTTGCCGTCGATGACGCGCGTTTCCTTGCCTTCGGCGAGGAGCGTGCCGTAGCCGGTTGGCGTGAAGAAGCCGCCGATGCCAGCGCCTGCGGCGCGGATGCGCTCGGCGAGATTGCCTTGTGGAACGAGTTCAAGCTCGAGCTCGCCAGCGCGGTAGGCCGCGTCGAAGTGCCACGAGTCGGACTGACGTGGGAAGGAGCAAATAACCTTCTTCACGCGGCGTTCCTTGATGAGCAGTGCGAGGCCAGCGTCTGCCTGGCCTGCGTTGTTGTTGACCACGGTGAGATCCGTGGCGCCGCAATCCAAAAGTGCGTCGATCAGTTCCATGGGCTGTCCGGCGTTACCGAATCCGCCAATCATCACGGTTGAACCGCTAGTGATTTCGGAGACGGCATCCGCCGCGTCAGCTGCGAAGCGAGGAGCCATGGTGTCCTTCCTATCTAAAGTGAGGTGGGAATTCTTGATGCGCGGGGTTGCGCGGGATTACTTGGTGGAGTTGGGGTTTTCCACTACGACGGCGAGGCCCTGGCCCACACCGATGCAGATAGCAGCCATGCCGTACTTTTCGCCGCTCTCCTGCAAGCGTCGTGCCACAGTGCCGAGAATACGCATGCCGGACGCGCCCAAGGGGTGTCCGATAGCAATAGCGCCGCCCCACTGGTTGACGATCGCTGGGTCAGTACCCCACTGATCGATGCAAGCCAAGGACTGTGCGGCGAAGGCTTCGTTCAGCTCGAGTGCGCTGATGTCGCTCCACTCAAGACCTGCGTGACGCAGTGCCTTGTTGGCGGCCTCAACCGGTGCTTCACCGAAGAACTGTGGCTCGTTCGCAGCGGCTCCACGGCCAATGATCTTGGCGATCGGCGAGATGCCCAGGACGTCAGCTGCACGTTCGCTACCCAACCAACCGGCCGAGGCGCCGTCGCTCATGGGGGATGCGTTGCCGGCCGTGACCGTGCCGTTGTCAGCGGAGCGGAAGACGGTGCGCAAAGCGGCGAGAGACTCTGGCGTGGAATCGCCACGGATGGTCTCGTCGCGAGTGAACTCGGTGCCCTTCTTGGAAGCTGGTGGAACGGAGACCACGAGGTTGTCGTACTTGCCCTCGTCCCACGCCTTTGCGGCGAGCTGGTGGGAGTTCGCGGAGAATGCGTCCTGCTGTTCACGGGTGATGCCGTGCTTCTCGCGCAACTGCTCCGTGGCTTCACCCAAGGAGACGGTCCACTCACCTGGCATTGCAGGGTTGACCAGGCGCCAGCCCAACGTGGTATTGGCGAGTTCAAGGTTCTGCATCGGGAACGGACGCTCGGTCTTGGGAAGAACCCAAGGAGCACGAGACATGGATTCCGTGCCGCCAACCAACATGAGGTCAGCTTCGCCGGTCTCGATCTGGCGGGACGCCAAGATCGCTGCGTCAAGGGAAGAACCGCAAAGGCGGTTGACCGTGGTTCCCGGAAGAGAGGTTGGAAGACCAGCAAGAAGCGAAGCCATGCGGGCTACGTTGCGGTTTTCCTCGCCAGCACCGTTGGCGTTGCCGAAGATGGCTTCATCAATCTTCGTTGCGTCGAGTCCTGGGGCGCGCTCCACGAGCTTCTTGATGACGAGGGCTGCGAGATCATCCGGGCGGTGGCCGGAAAGGGCTCCCCCGATCTTTCCGAATGGCGTCCTGATGGCGTCGTAAAGGTAGGCCTGCTGCATTGCATCTCCTGCGATCGGGGACTGATTCCCGCGTCTAGGTAATTACGAATGTTCACATAGTGAACTTCTGTTCGTATGTTGAACTTTACCGTGGATTGAGGTGGGTCACAAGCGGTCTGCTCAATATTTCCTGCGCCGAGTCCTCTCCGTTTGCTGCCCCAAGGACTTGCCACCCCTAGGACTTGCCGCAACTAGAACCCGCATATGGAGGGCGCCCTTGAAGATTGACGTCAAAAGGCGCCACCTTAAGGCGATCTAACTGGTTCATATTGACGTCAATGTAGGTCTGAGGCCAGGCGTGAGCGTCCCAAGGTGGTCCAATTTGACGTCGAAACGAACTCGGCAGAGCACCCATGCACGTCAGCAATACATATGTCATGAGACTCGGAGCGCTAGGCGTGAAACAAATCGCTATTGATCACGCATGCATACCCGAGCCACAGGACATGGCGCGGAAATTCGACGGCTATAGAAAAACCACGCCGCGAATAGTTTTAGATGGTCAGGTTGGCTTAGATAGAGGAAGTAACGCTCGACCGCAGCCTGTCGACCAAATCCCGCAAGCGGCGAAGCTCTTCGGTGATTGCCAAGTCAGCTAGAACTTCAGCCTTCCTCGCCGGCTCTAGCTCGGACAGCAAGCTCTTAGCCTCTTCCAAATATGAATTCGGTTCCGGCGTGGAAGCAGCAACGAGAGTTGAAGTCATTTCTTTTAGTTCGCGCAGGGCGCCATTGTGATAGAGCTAACAACTGACGTCGGGGAATTTTTGGCCGATTCCAATAGTGATCACGAGCGGATAGAAGCCGTGAATCTCAGGGAATTTGATCCGTCCTTAGTAACCAGTTCCGTCAAGCCCACACGGCCGCTGACTCCTATCTAAAGATTGCCGTCAAAAGACGCCGCAGTAATGCGATCTCGGTGGCACTTTTTGACGTCAATGTGGTATGAGGATAGCCGCGAGCGTCCCAAGATGGTCCATATTGACGTCAAAATAGCAGTTAGGCCAGTTGCTAGCGCTCCATAGTGGCGCACATTGACGTCAAAGTAGTGGTGAGGCCAGTTCCGAACGCGCATTAGTGGCGCACATTGACGTCGAAGAGGATTTCATAGGGGGGGTCTCTTTCCGAAAACGCCGATTCCGAGTAACGTCTCTCAAAGACGTCCCATTGAATGGACTTTTGCAACAGACCGCATCATTTAGCAGGGACGCGCTCGTGTCCACTAAGCGAACAGCAAATTGACCATCCGACGAACACCTAGCGAACAAACTCTGCGTTCAAACTCGGCTCAAACTTGGCATACAGCCAGGCAACCCAGCGAAAGGCATCACCGTTGAGCACTCTGATTAACACGGCCATCGTGGAAGGCATTGGCGTCCTCACGCTGAATCGCCCCGAAAAGCTCAACGCGCTGAACCTGGAAATGATCAAGGCCATCGCCGAAGTCCTCGACGAGTGGGCCAACCACCCCGAGGTCAAACTCCTTCTTCTCCAAGGCGCCGGCGACCGCGGTTTCTGCGCGGGTGGCGACGTACGTTCCTTCTACGATTCCCTCACGAAGGGCGCCGCTGACCAGATGCTCGGGTTCTTGAGCGCTGAATACAACGTGAACCGCACCATCGCCAACTTCCCCAAGCCCGTCATCGCGTACATGGACGGCATGTGCATGGGCGGCGGCGTGGGATTGGCGGGCCACGCAAACATTCGTATCGTCACGGAGCGCTCGAAAGTCGCGATGCCCGAGACGCGCATTGGCCTCACCCCGGACGTCGGCGGCACCCACTTGCTCGGCCACGCGCCGGGCCGCGCCGGTGAGTACCTGGGCCTCACTTCTTCCACGATGGGCCCCGGGGATGCGATTTACGCGGGCTTTGCGGACATGATGATTTCTTCCGAGAATTACGACGACGTCATCTCCACTCTCCCGGATCTCTCCGGCCTCCCCGCCGCCGATTTGTTGGCCGCTCTAGAAGTCATGTTTGGCTCCTCGCCCACCGCCGCTGCGAAGACCGGTAAGGCTCTCCCCGAAGTTCTCGAGGCAAACCAGCAGTGGATTGATCGCGCTTTCAGCCAAGATGACGTCGAGAGCATCATGGCGGCCCTCGAAGACATGCCAGGCGAAGGTCCTCGAGCGGCACTCGAGGAAATGAAGACGCATTCGTACTTGAGCCAAGAGTGCGCCCTCAAATGCATCCGCGCAGCGCGGGATGGAAACAACTTGTCGCAAGCCCTCGAGCGCGAATACAACATGGTCAAGTACGTGATTTCCTTCCCGGACTTCACCGAAGGCGTACGCGCGCAGCTCGTTGATAAGGATCGCAACCCGCAGTGGACGGTCAAGGGACCTGAAGACCTCAACCTTGCAGAGATTGAGCGAGTCGCTCACGACGTACCTGACGTCGCCTAAAGACGCCCGAAACTCCGCAAAGAACACTGCACGCATGGCCAATTCATCGTCCGGCGACTCCGTCCTTGATCGTCTGGTCCGCATCTTGGGCGCTTTCAACTCGCAACAACAAGCACTCACAGTGAGCTCTCTTGCGCGCCGCGCCGACGTCCCACGTGCCACCGCATACCGGCTGGTGGACTCCATGGTGAACCATGGTTTGCTCGAGCGTCGCGAAAACGGTGAGATCGCCGTGGGCCTGGGGCTGTGGGAAATCGTGAACCGCTCTGCGAGCGCGAATGACCTCAAGACCATCGCCATGCCGTACATGGAAGACGTCAACCAAGTGGTGCAGCACAGCACGCAGCTCTCCATCCTGGTGGATGACGAAGTCCTCGTGCTTGAACGCCTCTCCCGCCCGGGCCACGCAGTGAACTCCGCGAGCATAGCCGCGCGCATGCCACTGCACCGCACCTCGATGGGTATGGTGCTGCTCGCGTTCTCCGCGCCTAACGTCGCCGAACAGTTCATGAAGCGTCACGCGGAGGAGATCGAGGAGTTCCACAAGGACTTCCGCCGCTCCCTCGACCACATTCGCCGCAACGGCTACGCCACCTTTGACGGATTCATCGACGAAGAAACCACGGGCGCCGCCGTCCCCATCTTGGACTACAAGAACCGCGCCGTTGCCGCGATGGGCATCGTGGTGCCACGCGATTCCAATCAGCTCCCCACCGCAATCGCGGCCTTACGGACGGCAGCCCGCGGCATCGGCCGAGCCCTAGCGAGCGTGCCCGACGAAGGTGAGCTGCGGCGTCGTACTCAGTGAAAATCCCAACTGTTCACGAACGCAACAAATCTCATTCAATGGGACACCCGTGGCGTATGCCACAAGCGAAACCGCACACTTGAACCAACGGCTCCCCCGCGCTTGCGGCGAGGGCTGATGGAAGCACGGAAAGGTTGCGCTCTTGAGTGAAGGCACGACGACGAAGTCGCGCGTAGTCATTGTCGGCGGGGGTCCCGCTGGTCTGATGCTGTCCCACTTGTTGGCACAGCGCGGCATTGACAACGTAGTGATCGAAAAGCGCGATCACGACACTATTTATAACACCCACCGCGCCGGCATCTTGGAACAGCAGGCTGTCAAGATGCTCACCGATACCGGCATTGACGGCCGCGTTCTCACGGTCGGCGACGAGCATGACGGCATTGATCTGCGCTTCAACGGCGAATCCCACTTGCTACACTTCCCTGATCTCGTAGATGCAACGGTGACGCTCTATGCGCAGAACGAAGTGTTCTTCGACCTCGCCGCGGCTCGCAAGCGCGACGGCGGCGACGTTCGCTACGAATGTGACGTCACCGAAGTGCTGGACGTGGAAAGCGATCACCCCGGCGTCCGCTACCAGGACAAGGACGGCGTGACGCACGAAGTCCGCGGAGACTTCTTGGTGGCAGCTGACGGCTCGCGCTCGTTCTGCCGCCGCCAAGTGCCGGAAGGCAGGTATAGCGAATTCACGATGCACTACCCGTTTGCTTGGTTCGGCATCTTGTGTGAGGCTCCAAAATCAGCGCCAGAGCTCATCTACGCGAACTCGGAGCACGGCTTCGCCCTCATCTCGCAGCGTTCCGAAACCGTCCAGCGCATGTACTTCCAGTGCGATCCCGAAGAGAACGTGGACAACTGGAGCGAGGACCGCATTTGGTCCGAACTACAGCGCCGCGTGGACGGACCGGACGGCTTCCAGCTCAAGACCGGCCCGATCTTCGACAAGACGGTTCTTCAGTTCCGCTCCTTCGTCCGCGAACCACTGCGCTACGGCAACATGTTCCTGGTGGGCGACGCCGGACACACCGTCCCGCCGACCGGAGCCAAGGGCCTGAACCTGGCGTTTGCCGACGTCAAGGTGCTGTTCGAGGCTTTGGATACCTTCTACGGATCCGGAAGCGCCAAGAACGTTGGCCTCCTGGACGCCTACTCTGACACCGCGCTCAAGCGCGTGTGGAAGGCTCAGAACTTCTCCTACTGGATGACGTCCATGATGCACACGCGCAATGACATCACCCCGTTCGAAAAGAAGCGCGCGCTCGGCGAGCTGGAAACCATCACGGGTTCCCGCTACGGCCGCCAATACTTGGCTGAGTCCTACACGGGCTGGCCGCACGGATCCACGAGCTAATCAACTACCAACAACCAACCTGCACCCCCGAAAGGAGAAGCCTGTGAGCGCTCAAGAAACGCCTCAAGAAGAGTCTTTCGAAAACAGCCACGTGCTTGACCCCGCAGCTACGGCTGACTCGCAAGAGCAAATTGACCAGGAGATGGCAGACCTTCACGGCGAATACCGAGCCAAGGTCGAATCCGGTGAGGCCAAGGAAGAGACGCAGCCGCGCATCAACTTCGCGCCATACCGCTCTTCTTTGCTCCGCCACCCCACCAAGGATCTGCACCACGCTGACCCGGAGACCATCGAGTTGTGGTCCCCAGCCTTCGGTGAGCGCGATGTCCACATCTTGGAATCTGACCTGACCATCCAGCACAACGGCGAGCCTATTGGCGAGCGCATCGTGGTGCAGGGACGCGTCCTCGATGGCGACGGCCGCCCGGTTGTTGGTCAGCTCATTGAGGTGTGGCAGGCGAATGCGGCAGGCCGCTACGTGCACAAGCGCGATCAGCACCCAGCCCCGATTGACCCGAACTTCACCGGCGTTGGCCGTGCGATCACAGGCCCTAACGGCGAATACAAGTTCACCACCATCAAGCCGGCTCCATACCCGTGGAAGAATCACCACAACGCATGGCGTCCAGCGCACATTCACTTCTCGCTCTTCGGCACGGACTTCACGCAGCGCATGATCACCCAGATGTACTTCCCGGGCGATCCACTGTTCAGCTTGGATCCGATCTACCAGTCCATTACTGATCAGAAGGCCCGTGACCGCCTCGTCGCGAAGTACGACCACTCGGTCACCTCGCACGAATGGAACACGGGTTACTCGTGGGACATCGTGCTCACGGGTAGCAACCGCACCTGGATGGAAACCGGAGAGGACGAACACTAAATGGCACAGGCACCAGACCTCAAGCTTGTCCCCACGCCGGGACAGACTATTGGCCCGTTCTACGGCTTCGCTCTTCCATTCAAGGATGGCCACAAGCTTGTAGACCGCGCACACCCAGGCTCCATCCGCTTGCACGGCACCGTGTATGACGGAAATGGCGTTCCGGTTCCGGACTCCATGCTGGAAATCTGGCAGGCTGACGAAAACGGTCAGATCCCGCAGAAGGACGGCTCGCTGATCCGCGACGGTTTCACTTTCACCGGCTGGGGCCGCGTGGCAGTGGACAACGTTGGCCACTACACGTTCCAGACCGTGAACCCAGGCGCGACGGATGAGGGCAAGGCCCCGTTCATCATGCTGGTGGTCTTCGCACGTGGTTTGCTGAACCGCTTGTTCACCCGCATTTACTTGCCGGAGGACACGGCAGCTCTCGAGAATGACTGGCTCTTGAAGTCTCTTCCTGAGGATCGCCGCAATTCGTTGATCGCAACCCGTGAAGAGAATGGCGACCTTCGCTTCGACATTCACTTGCAGGGCGAGAACGAAACGGTCTTCTTGCAGTACCCACGCAACGGCGAATAATCGCTACATAAATGAACTCGGGGCACGCGGTTTTTACCGCGGGCCCCGGCTTCATGTCTGACTAGTACAACTTCCTACCCGATAGGCTCATTGCATGACTTTCTCGGCCGATTACGGTTTGCTTTCACCCTCGTGGGCCGGCACCGCAGTAGCTCACGCCACGAGCGACGGCGCTTTCACCCAGGCGATGTTGGACGTCGAGGCCGCATGGGTCTCCGTTCTCGCCGGCGCCGGAATCACCAGCACCGAAGATGAAGAAGCAGTCCTCACCGCCGCGAACGTTGAGCTCTACGATCTCGAAGATTTGGCCCGTCGCGGCCAGGATGGCGCCAACGCGCTCATTCCATTGCTGGGCGATCTGCGCGGCGAAATCGCCAAGAACTTTGACGGCACGTCCGTGGTCCACAAGGGCGCCACCAGCCAGGACATCATCGACACCGCGCTCATGCTCTTGGCCGCCCGCTCCGGCGCCATCATCCTCGCGGACCTTATGCGCGCCGCCGACGGCCTGAACGCGCTCGCCACTGCGCATCGCCGCCAATTGTGCGTGGCACGCTCACTCACTCAGCACGCACTCCCCACCACGTTCGGCTTGCGCGCCGCGAACTGGCTCAGCGGTCTCATCGAGGCCGGCCAGCGCTTGCAGGCGGCTCTCGAATCCCTTCCGCTCCAGTGGGGTGGCGCCGTGGGTACGCTCGCTTCCTTGACGGATTCATTCCTACGCCATGACGACGACGCAGCTCTCCCAGGTGCCGAGGCTGCGGCCCATTACGGGGCAGACGCTGCCGAAGTTGCGGCTACCGTCCGCGGTCTCGTGGCCGAGCTGGCGACGAGCTTGGGTCTTCGCACCGCCATCCCGTGGCACACCAACCGTCTCCCCATCACGCAGCTGGCGGCCGCCTTAGGCGATGTCATCGCCGCGTGTGGTCACGTAGCCAACGACGTCTTGATGCTCTCTCGCCCCGAGATCGGCGAGGTCTCTGAACCCCATGCCGCTGGCAAGGGCGGTTCGTCCGCGATGCCGCAGAAGCAGAACCCCGTGCTCTCGGTACTCATCCGCTCCGCTGCTTTGGCCGCGCCTCAGCATGTGGGGCAGTTGTACTTGTCCGCCGGCACCGCCGATGACGAGCGTCCCGACGGTTCATGGCACGCCGAGTGGTCCTCGCTTCGCGAGCTCATTCGTTTGGCCGGTGGCTCCGTGGACAAGCTCGCGCAGCTCTCGAACGGACTCGAAGTGCACCCACGTGCGATGTACCGCAACGCAGCGCTCTCGGGCGACCTGCTGGTCTCGGAACGCGTGATGTCTCGCTTGTCCTCCATCATCGAGGGCGGCAAGAAGCGCATCCAGGAATTGGTGCGTCAGTCCATCACCGAGCACCGTCCGTTGAGCGAACTCTTGCGCGAGGCTATTCCGGCTGAGCGTTTCTCCACCGAAGAACTTCACCGAATTTTTGATCCCGCGAACTACTTGGGACAAGCCGACTCGTTGATCGACAGCGTTTCTGATCGACTCGCAGAATGGAAGGAATCATGAGCCAGCCTCAACTTGTCGCTACTTTGCTGAGCGCAACCACCAGTGAGAAGACCTCGACCGCGAAAGAGGACAACTTCGCCGTCGTAGTCCCGCAAAACGAGGCACGGAAGCCCGTACTGATTGTGGGTCCGTCCCTCGGAACCGGAGTCAAGGCCCTCTGGGGTCCTGCTATTCCAGCGCTGGCACCGCACTTCACCGTGGTGGGCTGGGATCTCCCAGGCCACGGCGACGGCACCCCCGTCACCGAAGGCTTCAGCATTGAGGAACTCGCGGCAGCCGTGAAGACGCTCGTCGAAAAGCTCCAAGCAGAGCACGAGCTCGACGCTTCCCAGGGTCTCTACTACGCAGGCGTTTCCGTCGGCGGTGCCACGGGTTACCAGCTCGGCATCTCCTTCCCAGGATTCTTCAACGGCATCGCACCCATCTGCACCGCCGCGAAGATCGGCACTCCTGAAGCGTGGAACGAGCGCGCTGACTTGGTCGAGAAGGCCGGCACGCCCACCATGGTGGTTGGTTCTGCCCAGCGCTGGTTCGCACCGGGATTCATTGAGAAGAACCCCACCGTCTCCACGGATCTGCTCCACACGCTCCAAGACGCCGACCGCGTCTCCTATGCCTTCGTCTCCCGCGCTCTTGCCGGCTATGACGTGCGCGAGCAGCTGGGCCGCATCTCGGATCCGCTCATCGCCATCGCCGGCCGCCACGACGCCGTGTGCCCACCGTCTGACGCCGAGTTCGCCGCGAGCCAAGTCCAGCAGGGCCACTCGGCCGTCGTCGAATCCGCCGCTCACTTGGCTCCCGCCGAAGATCCCGAGGCAACGTCCCAGTTGCTGATCGACTTCTTCCTCGGCGAGCAGGCCGACGCTAACTCGGACGCCGCCGCACCGGCCGCCGATGCTGCCGCTGGATCCGCTGACTCCGCTGTCTCCGAGGCAACCGTCGCGGACTCAGCCGTGGGAACCATGGGCGTCGCAGCTGCCGCTGCTGGGGCCGCCGCTTCCGAGGGTGCTGCGGCTTCCGAGGGAGCCTCGGCTTCCGGCCGCCTTCCGGGCGATACGTACGACGCCGGCATGGTGGTTCGTCGCGAAGTCTTGGGCAACGAGCACGTGGACCGCGCGTCTGCGTCCTCGAATGCCTTCACGGACGAGTTCCAAGAGATGATCACCCGCTACGCGTGGGGCACCATCTGGACCCGCCCAGGCCTAACCCGCGTCACCCGTTCGGCCGTCACGCTGACCGCCATGATCGCCGGTGGCTACTGGGAAGAGCTCGAAATGCACGTGCACGCTGCCCTGCGCAACGGCATGACGCCCGACGAGATCAAGGAAGTCTTCTTGCAGACGGCCATCTACTGCTCGGTTCCTGCCGCCAACGTAGCATTCAAGATCGGTAAGAAGGTCCTCGAAGAGTACGAAGGTTAATCTTCACCCGGGTCGCGCGATCTTGACGTCGAAAGAGTCCAGCTTCAGAGCAATTCGCTGGTTCCAAATGACGTCAATGTGAGCACAGACGGGATACACACAGCAATGGCTGCCTCAATCCCCAGTACGGGAGCGAGGCAGCCATTGCTGTTTGAGAGTTGGACGCTACGTCTTTGATGGACGCTACGCGATAGCTGAACTTAGCTAGTTCGCGAAGGTGTCCAAGAGCGTGTGGTTAGCGCTCCAGAAACCCACTGCTTCGCCGCCGTTGTTGAGGATGGCGACGGATTCACCGTTGAAGTACTTGGTGTCCGTGTTGGTGCCCGGACCGGTGAACACCTGCAATGAGGCGCCAGGTTCAATGACGTAGCCCTCGCCGATGTGCAGCAGGTTGTTCGCGGCATCGCGCACATAGTAGCCGGAGACATCCACCCTAGTTTTTCCGGTGTTGGTGATGATGATGTGTTCGCCCTTTTCAGGCTGAATGTCATTGCCGGGAACGTCATTGACGGAGTCCGTGACGACCAAGCCCCTGCTAGCAGGGAACGGCTTCACACCATCGAGGTAGCGCTCGAACTGAATGGGGTAATCGCCCGTGATGCGCTGGACGCCCATCGCCGCGGACTCTTCCATCGCGTCCGTGTCATTGACCGTGTAGACACCAATTTCAAGTCCAGCCGCCTTCACGCGGTCAACGCCAGCCTGATCGAGCGTGCGGTAGCTAGTTCCCACCGAGTCAGCAAAGGTGGCGATCTGCGCCAAGGTTGCGGAATCAGGAACGGTCGAGGACAGCTGCTGCAGCGGAATCTCCGGAGCGAGCTCAGCGAAGCGCATGTTGGATTCCGGATCAAAGCTGAGGATCTCCACCTTGCCGGCTTCAACGAGCTTAATCCACGCAGGGTCGTTGTGGAGCGCGTCAGCCACAACCTTCTCCACGCCAGGAGAGTTCTTTGGCGACTTGATCTCCATGAACACACCGGTGTTCTTGGTGGCTACACGAGCGATGTCGTTGAAGTGTGGGATCTTCTCCCCCGCGAACTTCTCAGAGAAGTAGGATCCTGCATCGAGCTGCTGGAGCTCGGCCCACGTGAAGGAGGTAATCGGGTCATTTTCGCGGCCCGGGAACACCTCTTCCACATTGGTGGTGCGCTTGGGGGTGTCATCGTGGAACAAGAACGGCACACCATCGGCGGAAAGCTGCACGTCGGCTTCAATAAAGTCCGCGCCAGAAGTGCGGCCGTCCTTGAACGCGGCAACGGTGTTCTCAGGCGCGGTGCCAGCGGCGCCGCGGTGGCCAATCACCACAGGCTGCTCAGACTCAGGAGTTCCAAATAAGGAGTCAGTCGCAAAGGCAGCCGGCGCCGCGAAAGCACCAACCGAGAGAGCACCTGCGGTGATGGCGGTGGTTAGAGCAAGCGAGAATCGCTTTTTCATTTCTTCCTTTCACATGGATTGGGGTGGCCCAACCATCGTGAAAGGCTGACGTGGACGTTTTGCGAAATCTAAATGAACTCGCTCTAAACATCACTTGCGAGCTGCGGTCTTCCCTTCGGGCCGTGCACCAGAACCTGAAACTACTAGGGTCGCTCCATCGGTCGCCTTTTCACGCGTGTCATCGCGTGGTGGCTGAGGAACCACCTTGCCGTTGCGGCTCGCAACCGACGGCATCTCGTTGGTCTGCGGGTTAACGTAAGCGGCGTCGTCGTCCTCCGCGTTCATTGGTTCCAAGTAACCGAGGGCAGCGAACTCACCGAAATGGTCCGCGTCTGCCTCTTCCCAATCCGCAGCCCAACCTCGCGGTGGCTCCACGAGGAGCTCGCCCGGACGCAACCAGTTGTAGATGGAAGCGTAGGACTTGGTGGTCAAATGGTCCGTGCGGCGGCGCAACATGCGGGTGTTGAGGTGCTTGATATCGGTAACACCCATGGACGCGATAATCTGCTCCGCCTCGGCCACCGTGAGCTTTTGGTAGTTGTGCACGCGGTTGCCCTTGTCAGTGACATCGAGCGCGCGCATGAGGCGCGGATCCTGCGTGGCAACACCCACAGGGCATTCGTTGGTGTGGCACTTCTGAGCCTGGATGCAGCCGGTGGCCATCATCATGGCGCGAGCGCTCATGGTGAAGTCGGCGCCCTGGATGAGTCGCTTGACGATGTCAGAACCGGTGGCCACCTTGCCAGCGGCACCCAAACGGATGCGATCGCGCAGACCAGCGCCCACCAGAGCGTTGTGCACCAGCATGAGGCCCTCGGTCAAAGGAGTGCCCATGTGGTCTTCGTATTCGAGAGGCGCCGCGCCGGTGCCGCCTTCGGAGCCGTCAATGATGATGTAGTCCGGCGTGATTCCGGTTTCCAGCATGGCCTTGACCATTGCCAACACATCCGTGCGGGAACCCACGCAGAACTTGTAGCCGATCGGCTTGCCCTGAGCGAGCTTGCGCAAGCGGCCTACGAACTCCATGAGTTCGCGCGGCGTGCGGAAGGAGGAGTGGGAGGCTGGGGAAATGCAGTCGATGCCGATTGGCACTTCACGCGCTTCTGCGATCTCCGCGGTCACTTTCTTGCCCGGCAGCACGCCGCCGAGACCCGGCTTAGCGCCCTGCGAGAGTTTGAGCGTGACGGCCTTGACCTGCGGGTATGCGGCCTTCTCGGCGAAGCTCTCCGGATTGAACGTGCCGTCGTCATTGCGGCAGCCAAAGTAGCCGGAACCGATTTCCCAGAACAGGTCCGCGCCGTGCTCCAAGTGGTATTTCGTGAGTCCACCTTCACCGGTCTCATGAACAAACCCGCCCATCGCGGCGCCCTTGTTCATCGCGAGCACGGCATTCTTGGACAAGGAACCGAAGCTCATCGAGGAGATGTTCATGAGCGCCACACCGTAGGGCTGTGTGCAGTCTGGTCCGCCGATCATGACCTTGCGTGGCTTCTCGAGAGGGCTCACGGGTGCCGTGGAGTGCAGCAAGAACTCGTAGCCCTCTTGGTTCACATCGCGCTCGGTGCCGAACGCCTTGTGGCTGTCCTGACCTTTGGCGCGCGCGTAGATGAGTGAGCGGGTATCGCGGTCGAAGGGCCGGCCGTCGAAGTTGCGCTCAATGAAGTACTGCTGGATTTCAGGGCGAATCGATTCCAGCAAAAAGCGCATGCGGCCCAGCACGGGGAAGTTGCGAAGAATTGCATGCTTAGTTTGCAAGGAATCGTAGATCGCGAGTCCAAACAGTGCGATCATGACGACAGCTAGCACTAGCCAACCGGTGGAGCCGAAGGCGGCCGCCACAATCGTCGCGAAACCAAGGGTTGCCAACAGGATCAAGATCAAAAAACGGACCATGTACTGAAGCGTAGTGTCAAAAAGTCTGCAATTCCGAACATAAACAGGTTGAAGGCGCTCAAACTTGCTCTTGAAAGGGGCATGGGGATGAAAAAATCAGCTTTTCTGGCTTCGACGGTTGCACTCAGCATGGTGACGTTAATGCTCGCGGGTTGTGGCGCGCGCAATGATCCGTTGCCGCAAGAGTCCTCCTCGGCTTTCGTCACGGTCCAACCAAGCGGCACTCCTTCAACCGCCTCGGCGACAGCAATTCACACCACTGTGGCCAGTACGACGGCGACCGCCCCGGCTCCGGTGACATCTACCGCGCCGCCGTCGGTTGCGTCGAGCACACGGGCCACCGCCCCACCAAGCGTGAAACCGAGCCGCACGAGTGCAGCACGCCAGAAGAGCGTTCGCGGTCTCGAGATCTATAGGGTGGGTGAAGCGGTCGAGTTCCTTGATGGATCCAGCGGAACGGAGCAGGTCAAGGCGTCGTTCACGATCTCGTCCATCCAGCGAAGCACCACGTGTCCGTCCAACACCAGCATCAAGCCGGTCAACGGACAGTTCATCATTTTGGGCATTTCCGGTTGGAACCAGTTCTCGGAACAGACCAGCCCTCAGCCCATCTGGGTGCATCAAGGAACATGGCTCTTCTATCCTGGCGGCGGAACCAAGGCTGCCCTGCCTGCGGAAGATACGCCCTTCCCCAGCCCCTGCATGCGAAACCAGCAGGTTTCTGAATTCCCCGCCGGACAGATACCGGCGAGCAAGCCGGTTCGCGGCGTCGTCGTGCTGGATGTCGCCCGAGGTTCCGGCAACCTCACCTACGCGGATCTCGGTGTGGAAACCGTGGAATATCGCGTGCCGTAAGCCCGGCGAGCGAAGGGGCTATTCGCCCGAGCGCAGCGGCGACGGCAAGTATTTGCCAAGGTGCGAGTCAGCCCACGAATGAGGGGCTGGCTTGCGCGCAGACGGCAATGCTGTTTGCTCGCGCCACGAGTGCAAGAACTCGGGAAGCACCAAGTCAGCAGGAACTTCAACGCCCATCGCTTCGAAGATCTCGTCCATCTCCACGGGACCGTTTTTGCTGATGATGCGGGTTGCCATGAAGGCGCGAACGTAGAGTTCGCCGTCGGAGACGAAGCGCTGCTCGAAGTAGATGCATTTCTCATCTACGCCGATGATCCTGGTCTCGAGCGTGAACTTTTGGTGTAAGCGAATGGACTTGCGGAACGTGATGGTTTCGGCCTGGACTACGGGCGTCCAGCCCTTGTCGCGCATCACATCCCAGCCGCCGGAGCGAACCATGAGGTCGAAGCGACCGAGGTCGCACAAAGACAAGTACATGCCGTTGTTCACGATCATCGCGATGTCGATATCCGTCACGAGCGCGCGCAGTGGCAGCGAGGTTTCGTCAAAGACGGAGACCTTGGATCGCTTGCGTGAAGTGATCAGGAGCAAGAGGGTTCGCAAGAGCAAATGCATAGACGCAGAGTATCGAGTAGTTCCCGATACCCGAAACAGATTGACAAATCTCAATCACTCATTCACACTTTCAGGTGAAAGAGGAGGTCCCCCATGGCTCCGCGCGCTCTGCGGCCATTTGCTCACCACGATTACCGAGTGCTGGTCACAGCGTTGATCGCAAGCGTTTTCGGCCAAGGCATGTGGGCCGTGGCCATGGTGTACCAAGTGAAAACTTTGGGCGGCGGACCGGTAGAACTCTCCGTTGTCGCGACCGCCACGAGCCTCGGCATTGTGCTGCTCGTGCTCGCGGGCGGCATCGCCGCCGACCGGCTCTCGAAGCGAAAGATCATCATAGCGGTGGAATTCGCCTCGCTCCTGGTGATGGCCACCGTTTCCACACTCGCGCTCACGGGAACAATTGCCATTTGGCACCTCGCGATCGCCGGCTTCATTCACGGCGCCGGTGCCGCATTCTTCTTCCCTTCGTATTCGGCGCTGCTCCCCAAAATGCTTCCGCCCGAGGATTTGCTCGCGGCCAACGGCATGGAGGGCACGTTCCGTCCCGTCTTGCAGCAGGCCGCTGGTCCAGCCGTAGCTGGCATGATTGTGGCCGCCTATTCGCCCGCGATTGCGGTGGCCGGCATTGTGATCTGCCATCTGATCGCGGTCATCATCTTGTTCCAGCTCCCCCACAAGGCTGAGTACGACGCCCACCTCGCGGCCAACGAAACACGCCCTTCCGTCCTCGAGGACCTCAAGGAAGGCGTGAACTACACGGTCAAGACGCCGTGGCTGCTCTGGACGTTGCTCTTCGCGGTCATATCGGTGCTGTCGATGATGGGGCCTATCGAGGTGCTCTTGCCGTTCGTGGTGACGGATCAGCTCCTCGGCGACGCCTCGATGTTCGGTTTCCTTTTGGCGTCTTACGGCATCGGCGCGGCGATCGGTTCACTCGGCACCGCGTCCCTGCGCTTGCCTCGCCGCTACCTCACGCTCATGCTCGCAGTGTGGGGATTCGGCTCCCTGCCGCTGGCCGCCGTGGGCTACATCTATCAGTTCTGGATCATGTCCGCACTGTTCGTTGTGCTGGGAATCACAGGCGGAATTGGCCAGGTCATTTGGGGAACGCTTTTGCAGCGCCGCGTTCCGCCGCACATGATGGGCCGCGTTTCGAGCCTGGACTTCTTCGTTTCGCTCGCACTCTTGCCAGTCTCCATGGCGCTTGCGGGCCCGCTCTCCCATGTCATTCCTATTCCGGTCATTTTCATTATTGCCGGGGTGGTTTCCCCTGTAATTGCGGTGATCGCTTGGCTTGCGGGCAAAATGTACGACGACGAAATTCGCCACCCACTCAACGACGCCCCACCGGAGAGTGACGAGCGCGAAGACACCGTGATTGGTCACGGCGGCGTGGGCGTGACTCTTGGCGCCGACGCCACAGCAGTCACGGGCGCATCCGATCTGGCTTCGACCCATGATCTAAAGGGCACCTACCAAGAAAAACGGTGAAAAAATAGCAATCTTTCTGGCCAAAAGGAAGCATTAAGGGCCCTTTCTTGGCATAGTGTCAGGCATGTCTGATACAAATTTTCAGCTCCTCGCGGTAGGACTGTACTTCGCAGCCATGCTTGGCATTGGCTACTACGCTTACCGCAAAACCAGCAACCTTGACGACTACATGTTGGCGGGGCGAGACCTCAAGCCTGGCGTTGCGGCTATCTCCGCCGGCGCTTCGGATATGTCCGGCTGGCTGCTCATGGGCCTCCCCGGCGCTATCTACCTGGCGGGCCTTGTAGAAGGTTGGATCGCAATCGGTCTGACCATCGGCGCGTGGCTCAACTGGAAGTTCGTAGCACCGCGCTTGCGCTCCTACACGGAGATTTCCAACAACTCCATTACCGTCCCGAGCTTCCTCGAGAACCGCTTCAAAGACTCCACTCGCGTGCTACGCATCATCGCAGGCGTCATCATTTTGGTGTTCTTTACCTTCTACGTATCTTCCGGCATGGTGGCTGGCGGCAAGTTCTTTGAGTCCACCTTCAGTGCTCCGTACTTCTGGGGCATGGTGCTGGTTTCTGGCATCACCCTTCTCTACACCTTGTTTGGCGGCTTCTTGGGCGCATCGCTGACTGACGTGGCTCAGGGCCTGTTGATGCTGGCCGCTCTTGTTGCCGTTCCGGTGGTCGCTGTCATCTCCATGGGTGGCGTAGGCGAAGTCATCAACAACATCAACCTTGCCGATGCAGCCGCAAACGCCGCTGACCCCAGCAGGGAACTGCACCGCACGTCACTACTCTTCGGCGGCACCGCTCTTGGCATCATCTCTGCTTGCGCTTGGGGCTTGGGCTACTTCGGCCAGCCGCACATCATCGTTCGTTTCATGGCCCTTCGCTCACCTGCGGACGCCAAGGCCGGACGCCGCATCGGTATTGCCTGGATGGTTCTGACCGCCGTTGGCGCCATTGCCACCGCGCTCATTGGTGTCGCGTGGTTCCACAAGTACCCAGAGACTCTGGAAGATCCAGAGACGGTGTTCTTGCGCATGTCCCAGATCCTCTTCCACCCCTTCGTGGCAGGCCTGGTACTCGCCGCTGTTCTTGCAGCCATCATGTCCACCATCGCTTCGCAGCTGATCGTCTGCTCTTCGGCGCTTGTGGAGGACCTCTACGGCATCATGGGACGCAAGTCCTCTGACCGCACCAACGTGATCTTGGGCCGTATTGGCGTGCTGGTCGTGGCAATCATCGCCGGCATTCTGGCGCTTGATCCGTCCTCCAGCATCCTGAAGCTGGTCTCCTTCGCGTGGGCCGGATTCGGTGCAGCCTTTGGACCGGTCATCATTCTCTCGCTCTACTGGAAGAAGTTCACCTCTTGGGGTGCACTGGCAGCCATGGTGAGCGGCGCGATCATCGTGTTCATTTGGGGCACCAATGAGGCGCTCAGCAAGACCCTCTACGAAATCGTCCCCGGCTTCGTCATTGCAACCATCTTCGGTGTGGTGGTTTCCCTTCTGACGCAGAAGCATCATCCGGTTATTGAGCGTGAGTTCAATGAGATGAAACGCCACTCTGCAGGCGGAACCTTTTCCGCTTAAGATCCGCCTAGTCGGAGCGTCTTGAAAGGCACTTGGACATTACATCTCGGGAATGGAAGCTGGTTGAAAGATTCTTCAAGCCGCTTTATTCCCTATTTTGGTGAGTGCCAACTCAAGATCAACTTGCGCGCAAATTTATTAAGTAGTGTAAAATTGTTATATGTCTGGAACGAGACCTACGGTCACTGCCCACAAGGCATGATCACTCGCCCCTCGCATCCAGATGAAACCAAAAAGAGTCCACTTCGGTGGACGTGTTAGTCAGGGAGGCAATACACAATGGGTTTTATCGGTTGGATCGTACTAGGACTTATCGCAGGAGCCATCGCTAAGGCAATCATGCCCGGCAACCAGGGCGGCGGCTGGCTCATGACCTTGATCCTCGGCGTCGTTGGAGCAATCCTCGGCGGCTGGATCGGTTCTGCACTCTTCAACGTCAACATCAACGAGTTCTGGTCAATCTCCACGTGGCTTCTCGCCATCGTTGGTTCTTTGATCGTTCTTGTGATCTGGGGCTTTGTAACCAAGGGCCGCAGCCGCGCCTAAGGACTGCGTAAGCAGGCCAACGGCTTGACGAAGAACATGGTGTTTCTCCTCGGTTAGAGGATTGGGCACGACGGGAGCGCTTTCGCATTAGCGAAAGCGCTCCTTTTTCTTTGCCAAAACGACACCAAACTTTCCCCCAAACGTGACCCTTTTGCTCTTGCTAAGTGCCCCACAGAAGCGCACACTCATAGCGGAGGGTTAATGCATCGCATGGAAAATCCCTCGTATAACTATTGAGTTTTCAAGCAAAAAGACAAGTGACATTCGGGGGAAGTAATGTCCAGCTTTAAGAGAAACCTTTCAATTCGTTGCGCCGCCAGCCTCGCTGGCGTGCTGATGGCAACGACCGCCCTCAGCAGCGGCGCGCAAGCCCAATCCGCAGCCGAAGTGAAGAGCGGAACTCAAGCTGCGGCATCGTCCTCAATGAACGCCACCGCGCAGACCCCTAGCACCCTCAACACGATGTTCGCCGCCGCGCTGCCCGCGGGCGCCACCACGTATTTGAGCCTAGGTACCACCTCCGCGAACCTCAATGTCCGCTCGGGACCCAGCGCGTACTACTCGATCCTGACCTCCATTCCGGCCGGAACCACAGTCAATCTCTACTACAAACACCCCACCACCGGCTGGTACCACGTGAAGTACGGCGTCCACTGGGGATGGGTCAGCGCTTCGTACATCCAAAACATTGGCGCCTCGCCGTACGTGAACAAGTACGCCGGACCAAACCGCACCCCGCGGGTGGTCCTGACCTTCGACGACTGCCCTTCCACCCTCACCTCGTTCGATAACGCTACGATCTACGCGCGAGACAACGGGATTGGCTTGGTCCTCGCCCCGTCCGGCACGTGCCTTTCCAGCTTCAAGTCCAAGTACGGTATTGATCTGGCGTCCCGCGCACGGGCGCGTGGGCACTACGTCATTAACCACTCCGTCACCCACGCCGAACTCACGAGGCTCAGCACCTCCGGCATCCTTCGCGAACTCAGCTCGCCGGGTGTCGCCACGAATATAGGGCGGCCACCATTTGGTGCGGTGAACACTACGGTCAATTCCGCCTACGCACTCAAGGGCATGTATCAGTGGTTCTGGGACGTGGATACCCGCGACTGGGAGAACAAATCCAAGACCGCCACCATTTACAACGCGGTGCACATGGCGCGCGCCGGCTCCACAGTGCTCATGCATATGCAGTGGTACGGATTTAGCCCCGATTCGCTACGGCAAATCAAGGCCGGACTGGCCGAGCGAGGATTGGGAGTTTGCCGCCCATTCCGCGGCTACGACAACGCGGGCGCGGTCCTGACATCTCCGTTCTACATCCCGCAAAGTTTGCCGTGCTGATAGGGCCGGAACGGTAATCTAGAGACATGAGTTGGTCCCATTCTTCTGTAGTCACCCTGCCGGTTGCGATGGCCGATGTCTGGGAAGTCATCGCTACGCCCGAGGTCCTTCCGGCGTGGAACCCTGCGGTGTCCAAGCTGGAGCGTCAAGAGAAGTCCGGACGCCGCTTGGTGCCCGGTGACCGCTTAGATTTCGTCCCGCAGCCACCGTTCATGGGCGCTGTGCACTCCGCTACCGCTCCCCCAGCCGTGGTGACGGAGTTCCGGTTGGAGCGCGCCTTTGAGTGGCGTCAGCCGCAGCCCGGTGGCGGCATGACAGTTCGTTGGGATCTCGAGGCTGTGCCTGCTGGCACGCAACTCACGCAGACCGTGACCCTTACGGGATTGGGCGCAAAGGTGTTCGCCGAGACCAACGGCAAGCCGTTCGCTGCCAACTTCGAACGAAACGCGCGCATGATCCCAGGACTCGAGGACCAAGCGCGCGCTTACCGTCAGTAATTTTCTGCTGGGCTGTTAGGGCGTGCGGCCCTTGAACGCTTTCATCGTAGAATAGACCCCGAATGCGTTCTCGGCGAGGTAATCCCACGCGGCCGTGGGGAGCGTTCCACGCAGTGCTCGCGCCGCGTTGGTCATCTTTGGAATCACCAGAATCGGCGTGCCCTTGAGCATTGCTTTCCAAGCGGCATCCGTGACTTGTTCCGGTGAGAGCAGCTTGGTGAGGCGGGCCGGCTTAGCGCCATCAAACATGCCCGTGGTGGTGTAGAACGGGCAAACGGTGGTGACAGCGATATTGCTCTCGCTTGCCTGTAGCTCGAGGCGCAACGTATCCGACCACCCCAGCGCCGCCGCCTTGCTCGCCGCGTAAACGCTCATGCGCGGATTGCTCACGAAGGCTGCCGCGGACGCGATATTCATGATGCGGCGCGGTTGCGTGCCCTCGCTCATGGCGGCGAGGAACTCGAGCGTGATGTGCATGGGGGCGCTCGCGTTGATGTTCAGGGTCAGGTCAATGTCCTGATGCGTGTGCTCCGCGAACGGCTTGCCGCGCACAATTCCCGCATTGTTGATGAGGACATCCGGGGTGCCGTTGGCGAGGACTTCTTGCGCTGCCTGTACGACGACGCTGGCTCGCGAAACGTCCACGAGCTGCGGTTCGATGACGGTTTCGTTGGTGGATCCGGCGGCGAGGGTGCGCAGTTCGGTGGCGGCCTGCTCTAGGTTCTCGGCGTTGACGTCCCAGAGAATCACGCGCTTTGCGCCTTCAAGGACCGCCTTGTGCGCATAGATCTTGCCCATTCCCAGCGCGGCGCCCGTAATGAGGACCGTCAGCCCGCGAACGGACTCCAAAGTTGTAGTCATGCCCTAAAGTTACCCGGAGGTAACCTACGAATCTAGACGCGGAGAGCAGTTATCAGAGGAAGTTTCCGAACTATGCTCGACTCATGACTTCTTCACCCGCGTCACTGACCACAGGCTCCGTCATTTCCCTTGCTTCGAGCCCCAAGAAGTCCTGGGGTCAAGGGGATGTTCGCGTGATCGCTTCGGGTTCAATGCAACCCGAAGGCACGTTGGAAGCAACTGGCGCGGGCGCCACTGACTTCGACTGGCGACTTAGCGTGGCATCCATCGAGGGCGCCGGCGACTTCACGCCTTATCCGGACTTTGAGCGCACGTTGACGGTCATCGTCGGCGAGTTGCTGGAGCTGACCATTGATGGCGAGACGCATCCCGTGGAGCTGTACCGCCCACTCAAGTTTGCCGGCGGCGCCGCGACCGTAGCGACCCTGCCGACGGGCGATGTTCTAGCACTCAATGTCTTTGCCCGCACGGGCGTAGCGCGGGCCAGCGTCCGCATTGTGGAGTTGTCCAAGAAAATGGAACAGCACCTCTTCGCAGCCCAGTTTGGGGTGCTCCTCCAAGGTGCTGCAACGATGTCCTACGCCGGGGCCGATCACAGGCTCGAAGTCCGCGACACCGTGGTGGGCGGTGAAGACGATTCGCCTCGCGTCACCGGCCGCGGATTCATGGCTGTGGTGTCTTTCGATCTTCCCTAAATTCCAGCGACCAAAAAAGAAGTGGCGGGACGCATCGAAACGCTTCCCGCCACTTTCCTTGTGGTTACAAGAGTTACTTCACAGCAACAAAGACCTTGTCTGCCAGCATGCCTGGGCGAACAGCAATGACGCCGTCAACCGGGGTTGGTACCTGGATAACCGTGTTACCCGTGGTCGAAGCACCCTTGTAGAGAACCTTGGTGCTGTCAATCTGCTTTGGAGCAGTCACCATCTTTTCGGTGCCATCGAAAGTTTCGCCACCTGCAGTTACGTAATCCACGCCAACCATTGCGGGCATCTGACCATCTGCGTCGTCACCCTTGTAGGTGGTGGTGTAGTTAATCATGATGTAAACCGAACCCTTGTCCGGCTTCTCATTGAATTGGTTTTCCTTCGCAACCGCCGCATTAGCATCCAAGGAAACAGAGTTGATCTTTACTGCCCAGTCGTCGCTCTCGACAGTCGAGCCCAAAGCGGCTGGGTTTTCACGCGTTCCGGTCTCGCCTGCGTCATTTGCAGGAGCCTCAGCAGTAGACGATGCGCCAGCGGCTGCACTCGACTCAGGGGAGGAAACCTTTGATTCGGTTCCACCGAATGCGTCGCTCACTGCATTCGCCATAACAGCCATGAAAACAATGATTCCGACGATGGTGCCGACGATCGAAACGATGATCGCCGCAACACCTAGGCCCTTAGCCTTGTCTCGCTGGAACAGGGCAACAATACCCAATACAAAACCAACGAAAAGCAGGAACCAACCGAGGCCCAGCACTCCTGGAATGCAAGAGAAGATAAAACCGAGAACGGCTACGATAAGGGCAATCAGGCCAATCTTGTTCTTGGCAGCCTTTGGCTTCTGATTTACGGGTGGAACGGGTGACTGCGTATTATCAGCAGATTCCGTGCCGGGAATTACGGTGTTGCTCATTATTTCCCCAAGCTACGAGTGTTTCGAGAGATGAAGGGCCTGGAGATAATCTTAAATGATATGCCTTCAAACCCTCTATAACTCTATCAGGGATGCATATTTTTCCCACAGCCGAAAGTCATAAAAACGTCAGCACGCTGTGTATGTTCGCGATTGATTGATTATTCAACCGAAGTCAGCGGACTTTGGTCTCGATATGAAATGGATCACTCTGGCAACTAGCGCACCATTTGACGCTCACTGATGCGTTTCGGCTCTTCATACACTTCGGGACTAGCTGTCACTTCCGAAGTATCCCGAAGTGATTCATACTTGAATCATGGAATCGCTCCGGCGCTTTTGGGCAGAACATCGAACCCTGCTCAGCGCAGTGGCTGCCGTGCTGAGCTTCGGGATCGGCGTGCTGTATCTGTTCGTCGTCCCTGAGTACCGGCCCACGACGGGACCGTTACTGCAATTCCTCTTGCGATACTCGCACTCGGCCTGCTGGTTCTTGCTGGCCATCACGTTCGCCCTGATCCAAGTGAATGGCACCGCGAAAATCCGGAAAGTCACCGCCTACACAGCGTTAGCGCTCTATGCAGGCTTCATGGTGAGCTTTCTGCTGACCCGCTAGAGATCAGGGAAGAGCCAAGCGGAAGACCTTGCCCCACGCGGATCCAACCTGCTTGTAGAGCGGGCCCGTGTTGTATGGGAGGCCGTAACGTTCGCAGATTTCTTTGACCTTTGGCGCGATCTCGCCGTAGCGGCTCGATGGCAAGTCTGGGAACAAGTGGTGCTCCACCTGGTGAGACAGATTGCCAGTCATGAAGTGCAAGAACTTGGAGCCGGAGATGTTGGAGGATCCCAACATTTGGCGGATATACCAGTCACCGCGGGCTTCGCCGTCCACCATTTCGTCCGTGAACGTTTCCGTGCCGTCCGGGAAGTGGCCACAGAAGATGACCGAGTGTGCCCAGAGATTGCGGATGAGGTTCGCGGTGGCCGTACCCAAGAACGCTTCCTTATGAGCGCCGGTGGCAAGAGCCAGACCGGGGGTCACCACGAAGTCCTTGGCGATCTGACTGACGCCTGACTTGGCAAATGCTTTGAGGTCATCCATGAAGACCTCCTTGGGCTTGGTGCCATCCAAGTAGAGGTCGATCTCCAAGTCATAGATGGCGATTCCCCATTCGAAGAAGGGTGCCAGAACCATGTTGAAGACCGGGTTGAGGAGGTTGACGGGCTTCCACTCTTGAGCAGGATCCATCCGCAAGAGGTTGAATCCCACGTCCTTGTCCTTGCCGAGGACATTGGTCCAGCGGTGGTGAAGGTCGTTGTGGGTGTGCTGCCAAGAGCGAGCTGGGGTCGCGAAGTCCCACTGCCACGTGGTGGAGTGAATGTCGGGATCGCGCATCCAGTCCCACTGACCGTGAAGAACGTTGTGGCCGATCTCCATGTTTTCAATGATCTTGGCAGAAGCCAGAGCTGCCGTTGCGGCGACCCAAACCGCCTTGTTCTTTCCATCGAGGATCAAGGCGCCGCGGCCCAGGACCTCGAGGTATCGCTGAAGTCGGATGACACGGCGAATGTACTTCGCATCCTCGGTGCCGCGCTTCTTCAAGATGTCACTCTTGATGGTATCCAGCTCTTTGCAGAGCTCGGCAACTTGCTCGTCGCTCAAGTGCGCAGCCGCCGGTGGGCGCACTGCTGGTGAGCCCTTATCCGCCAAGAGTCCTGGACGCGATTCACGCTTGTCACGCTGTGGCGCATGGGACGTGGTGTCGATGCGCGGAGGTGTTGGTTTTTTCTGCAAGGTAGCTAGTGGGTTCATGGTTGCTCCTTTTTAGAGGCCTAGATTCACGCTACCGGCCGCAGCCGAAACGCATGTCTGTATTAATTCTCCGGGTTCGCCGTGCACCTCACCGGTGCGCAGATCCCTGACTTGTCCGGCCCGCAAAGGGGTCAAACAGCTGTGGCAGATGCCCATGCGGCAACCGCTAGGCATCAAAATTCCGGCGTCCTCGCCGATTTCAAGAAGCGTTGATTCGCCGTCGGCTTCCACTTCTTTGTCAGACAGTTCGAACGTCACCAGACCGCCAGCTCCGGGTTCGCCAGCGTTGAGGTCAGTATGAAATCTCTCTATGGTGAGCCCCGCCGCTCCGGTGCCGGACCGTGTCCACAAGGCTTCGGCGTCGGACACAAATCCTTCCGGTCCGCAGACGTAAGCTGCCCGCGTTCGCCAATCTGGACAGACTGCATCCAACTGCGCCGGGGTGCTCATATCGAAGCGCCCGCTCTCAGCCGTGAAGTTTTCCACCAACCGAAGGCCGGGGAATTTCGCAGAAAGTGCGCGCAATTCGTCCACGAAGAGGCTGTCCTCTTCGGTGCGTGCCGAATGGATCAGCACCACGTCCGCAGTTTTTTGATGCGGAATGAGCGTGCGAATCATGGACATGACGGGTGTGATGCCACTGCCGGCCGTCATCATCAGGAGTGGTCGGGCTTCTTCGGGAAGCGTGAATTCGCCTTGAGCCGGTGCCAAGAACAGCACATCGCCAACGCGAGTGTTGTGGACCAGCGTGCTAGACACTTCGCCGATGTCCGTCACGGTAACGGATGGGTGTTGGCCGGGAGCGGAGCTAATCGAGTAGGAGCGCCAGTGACGGACACCGTTGATTTCTACGCCGATACGGGCCCATTGGCCGGCCTTGTGAGTGCGCCAGCCGTAGCCGGGGCGAAAATAGATGGTTGCGCTTTGCGGGGTCTCGCGTACTACTTCAGTAACTACGCCGCGCAATTGGCGACGCGAAAACACTGGATCGAAGAGTCCGAAGAGTTCCTCGACGCCGAGTGGATGAATTGCAATAGACGCGGCCTGCGCCAAAGGCCTTAGCCGTTTCATTCTCTAAGTGTAGGTCGATTTGAGGATGCTTTTTGCTCCATGACGGGCATTCATCCCTCAGACTTGATACTGCTAGGCGGCGCACCGGCAACGTCCAGCTAACAGTCAGCATCCCTGAGGCCATTTCACCGCCGCTCTACAAGTCCCGAGCACTGTTGGCGTGATTGCGCGCCGCTTCCTCACTGAAAATGCTCATGATTTGCGCACTTTTGACAATCCATGCCGGACACTTGAGGCATGAAAGAAACATCTGACCTTCAAGAGTTCTGGGAAGACCGCTATTCGAGCGCGGACCAGATTTGGTCCGGCCGCGTCAATGCGGTCCTGAAAGACGTCGCAAGAAACCTGACTCCCGGCACCGCCCTGGATCTAGGCTGCGGCGAGGGTGGCGACGCCATCTGGCTCGCCCAGAATGGCTGGAGCGTCACGGGCGTAGACCTTTCCACCACCGCTACCCAGCGCGCCAGCGAGGCCGCACTTGCCGCCGGAATTCCCGCCGAGCGCTTCCATTTCGAAGCCGGTGACCTCACCGAATGGTCCACCGAGGAGCGCTTTGACCTGGTCACCGCCTCATTCTTGCTCTCGTGGCCCATCGAGATTCCACGCGATGCCATCCTCGAGCGCGCCACGCAGTTCGTCGCTCCCGGCGGCCACATCCTGGTCGTCGCACATGCTGCTCCCCCACCATGGTCCGAACACGCACACGCCGACGAGCACCATCACGGAGACGGACAGGCGGGCCACTCTCACGGCCCCAAATTCCCCACCCCGGAAAGCGATCTCGCGGCCCTGAACTTGGATCCTGCGAAGTGGGAAGTGCTCACGGTTGAACTTCGCGAGCGTTCCGCTCAAATGCCAGACGGTACGACGACGCGGCTCGACGACACTGTGGTCCTTGCGAAGCGCGTTGCTTAAGTAAGCGAAGCCCGCCCCATCGCTGGTCCGTGTGAAACGGATTCAGCCTGGAGGCGGGCTTTTGCTTGAGTAACGCTCGAGGCCGAGCGCTCAGTTGCCGCTACTTAGGCGTTGACCTTGGATGCAGCAGCCACGGCTTCGGCCACAGCTGGAGCAACGCGTGGGTCCAGTGCGTTCGGAACAATGCGGTCCGTCGCGAGATCGTCGCCCACCAATTCGGCGATAGCGTGAGCGGCTGCTACGCGCATTTCCGGAGTGATACGGCGTGCGCCAGCGTCCAGAGCACCCTTGAAGATGCCCGGGAAGGCCAAGACGTTGTTGATCTGGTTCGGGTAGTCAGAGCGGCCCGTTGCCACCACAGCTGCGTACTTCGCGGCCACCTCTGGATCCACTTCTGGGTCCGGGTTAGCCATCGCGAAGACCATGGAATTCTCGGCCATCGTGGCGATGTACTCTTCCGGAACCTTCGCTGCGGAAACACCGACGAACAAGTCGGCACCCACCAACGCGACGTCGATTCCGCCGGAGAGGTTGTTCGGGTTCGTGACCTCAACCAGCTCTTGCTTAGAGGAGTGCAGATCCTCGCGGGATGCGGAAATGATGCCCTTGGAATCGCACACCACAATGTTCTTGACGCCCGCGGTGAGCAGGGTCTTGGTGATGGCTACGCCTGCGGCACCAGCGCCGGAGACCACGATCTTCACATCTTCCAGCTCGCGGCCGGTCACCTTGGCTGCGTTGATGAGGGCGGCCAAGACTACGACGGCGGTGCCGTGCTGGTCGTCATGCATCACAGGGATGTCGAGTGCCTCGATGAGGCGCTCTTCCACTTCGAAGCACTTCGGCGCAGCGATGTCTTCGAGGTTGATGGCACCGAAGGACGGTGCAATCTGAATGATGGTCTCCACCATCTGATCAACATCAGACTGGTTGATGACAATAGGGATCGAGTTCAGGTCACCGAACTCTTTGAAGAGCACGCTCTTGCCTTCCATAACCGGCAAGGAGGCGCGCGGTCCAATGTTGCCGAGGCCCAAAACAGCGGAGCCATCGGAAATCACGGCCACAAGGCGGCTAGCCCAGGTGTATTCCTTGGCGAGGCTTTCATCCTTCGCGATGGCGCGGGAAACCTGCGCTACGCCCGGGGTGTAAGCGATGGATAGGTCGCGCTTGGTTTCGAGCTTGGCTTTGGGGGTGGCGTTGAGCTTTCCGCCTTGGTGATACTCAAAGATTTCTTCGTCATTAATGATGATGGGCTGAGCCATGAGGGTATGTTCCTTCGGAAATTGTGGGGGCAAGAGGTTATGGCTAACAACAAGAGACAACGGCGGATTGGGCCGGTAATGCCATAACGACGTGCGCGAACAGTCCGAGGGTGCACGGAGCTTGCGCTAGATTCAGATCACACTGCGATGGCAGCAATCTGCCGTCTAACTATAAAAGACCCTTTTGCGGTAACCCGATTCCGGATATTTATTGCGTCACAGTTTGCGGCCGCCATCATTTTGTGAAGAGAAGTCACTTGACGACGGCCGTTTCACCGAGCGGTTATTCGATCAAGCTACTTCGTGACGCGCACCAACATTTTGCCGGTGTTCGCACCGCGCATCATGTCCAAGAACGCGTCCACGGTGTTCTCGATGCCATCAACAATGGTCTCGTCGTAGGAGATCTTGCCCGCAGGGAACCACTCGCCCATCTTGGCCTGGAATTCAGGCGCGAGGTGCAGGTAGGAGCCCAAGGTGAAGCCTTTGAGCGTGAGTGCACGGGTGATGATGTTGCTCATGTTGTTCGGGCCCGGCACTGCAGAAGTTTCGTTGTAAGCCGAGATCGCTCCGCACAAAGCTGCGCGGCCGCCGTCGTTGAACGCTGCGAGCGCAGCTTCGAGGTGATCGCCACCCACGTTGTCGAAGAAAACGTCAATGCCGTTGGGCGCCGCTTCGGCGAGCTGTCCGCGAACGTCGCCGTCCTTGTAGTTGAAAGCGGCATCGTACCCGTATTTCTCCGTCAGCAACGCAACCTTTTCCGCGCTACCTGCGGAACCAATGACGCGGCTTGCGCCAAGCAGCTTCGCAATCTGGCCCACGGCGGTTCCCACGGAGCCTGCAGCGCCGGATACGAAGACGGTGTCGCCTTCCTTGAGTCCAGCGATCGCCGTGAGACCAACGTAAGCGGTCATGCCGGTCATGCCCAGAATGTGCAGGTTCAACGAAAGTGGCACTCCCGGAACCTCTGGAATGGCGCGGAAGGTGGCGGCGTCGTCCTGGATGAAGTCGCTCCAACCGTGCTGGTGAAGGACTACGGTGCCCACGGGCAATTCCTCGGCGGCGGATTCAACGACGCGGCCCACAGCGCCGCCCGTGATGCGCTCTCCCAGCTGGAATGGCGGGGTGTAGCTGCGGACGTCGTTCATGCGGCCGCGCATGTACGGATCCACGGAAACGAACTCGTTGCGCACGCGCACCTGACCCGGCTTCGGGGCCTCGTAGGTGAGCTGCACGGTCTGGAAATTGTCGTGCGTTGGCCAGCCGGTGGGGCGGGAGGCGAGCTGGATTTGCGTGCTGGTGGTGGTGCTCATGCGGTTTCCTTGCGTTAGTCCGTTGCGCGGGGTCATTAAGTACGACGACGCTGGCTTCGGTTACGTCAACAATCTTTCTGTAACGAGTATTCCAGATTATGCTGGGATCATTCCGTGAGAAGAGGAAACTTGGCACGCACAGCATCGTTTGACCGTCACGACGTGGCCAGGGCTGCCCGCGCCGTCTTTTGGTCCCTAGGCTACGAGGGCGCAGCAATTCCGGACCTGGAAGCGGCTACCGGGCTGAGTCGATCCAGCATCTACAACAGCTTTGGATCCAAGCTGGGACTTTTCGAAGCAGCCGTGGAGAGCTACCTGAACGAAGTGGTTCGGCCGCGCATTCAGCCACTGACAGGTGATGTTGTTGAACCCGGTGCTCTTGAGGCGTATCTCCGGGATCTTCGGGAGACGTTCGCCGAGTTGACACCTCGGACTGCCTCGAACGGTTGTCTCCTGGTCAATACGGCCGGCTCTCCGATCGCCAAAGACGCTCATGTTGCTCAGGTCATCGCCGATTACCGATCCGAGCTGGGGTCCGCTTTTTCTCGCGGCGTCGCGGCGCATTATCCCGGGATCTCCCCTGCCGATGTTTCCCTCAAGAGTGAATCCATCACGGCGCTCGTGATCTCGGCGTTCGCCCTGGTCCGGGTCAGCAAGGACCTCGCGGTGCAGAATCTAGAGACGGCGCTTCGGGTCATCGAAACGAACCCTTCGAGCTAATTGGGGCGCCCTTCGTCACATTGTGTCATGATGAGAATTACCCTTCCTCATATACCCCTAGTGGGTATATGCTTTGGCCATGGAGCATGATCACTCAACGCACGCCACTGATTCCCACATGGACCACTCAAAAATGGACCATTCCACGATGCAACATGCACAATCCCAGCCCCAGTCCATGAACCATATGGATCACAGCGAACATGCTGGACATGAAAACCACAGCGGGCACATGGGCCACGCAGGTCACGGTGGTCATGCCGGTCACGTGGCGATCTTCCGCCGCCTGTTCTGGATCATGCTGGTTCTGGCCATTCCAACCGTCGCTTTTAGCGCGTCCTTCGCGCACATCCTGGGCTATTCGCTTCCTGACGCCGAGTGGACCCACTGGGTCTCACCGATCCTCGGAACCGTCATGTACGTGTGGGGCGGCAAGCCGTTCCTGACCGGTGCGGTGGATGAGATCAAGGCTCGTAAGCCCGGCATGATGCTGCTGATTGCCCTCGCTATCACGGTGGCTTTCTTGGCATCGTGGGGTGCCTCGCTGGGCATCCTCGATCACGAACTGAACTTCTGGTGGGAGCTCGCGCTCCTGGTGGTGATCATGCTGTTGGGTCACTGGATCGAGATGCGATCGCTCGCCCAAACCACCTCCGCGCTGGACTCGCTCGCTGCCCTTCTCCCCGACGAAGCGGAAAAGGTGGACGGCGAAAACATTGTGAAGATTTCGCCGTCGGAACTAAGCGTGGGCGACGTCGTCGTCATCCGTCCCGGATCCTCCGTGCCCGCGGATGGAAAAATTGTGGACGGCTCCGCGTCCATGGACGAATCCATGATCACCGGTGAATCGAAAACCGTACGCCGCAACGTCGGTGACCCTGTGATCGCCGGAACCGTCGCGACGGATTCGGGCTTGCGTGTGGAAGTCACTGCAACCGGTGACGGCACCACGCTGGCCGGAATTCAGAAGCTCGTGGCCGAAGCGCAAGCATCATCGTCCCGAGCGCAGCGCATTGCCGACACTGCGGCGTCGTGGTTGTTCTGGTTTGCCCTCGTCGCCGCGTTCATCACCGCCATCGTGTGGACGCTCGTGGGGTTGCCGGATGACGCGGTGGTCCGCACCATCACCGTGCTCGTGATCGCGTGCCCGCACGCTTTGGGTCTGGCCATTCCGCTGGTGGTGTCGATCGCGACCGAGCGTGCCGCCCGCAATGGTGTTCTCATCAAGGATCGTTTGGCGCTTGAAAGCATGCGCTCCGTGGATACCGTGATCTTTGATAAGACCGGAACGCTGACCAAGGGCGAGCCCGTGGTTACGGCCGTTCACGTTGATTCTTCGACGCCGGCAAAGATCGGGAATCTGACCGAGGATTCACTCGTGGCACTCGCCGCGGCCGCCGAAACTGACAGCGAGCACCCGCTGGCTCGGGCGATCGTTCGGGCTGCAACGGATCGTCACCTCGATGTTCCTCGAGCCACCGATTTCACGTCTTCCCCTGCACAAGGCGTTCGCGCCACCGTGGGCAATGCCGTGATTGAGGTGGGCGGACCGCTGTTGCTCGAGAAGCACGGCGTCCAAGAGTTGCCGGTTGCCGATGAGTGGCGCAAGAACGGCGCCATCATTTTGCACGTGCTCGCGGACGGCGCTGTGATTGGTGCGCTGAGCCTGGCCGATGAAATCCGTCCAGAATCCCGCGCCGCGATCGACGCGCTGCACAAGCAGGGCACCAAGGTGGTCATGATTACCGGCGACGCTCAGGCGGTCGCCGAATCCGTGGCGCGCGATCTGGGAATCGACCGAGTTTTCGCGGGCGTTCGTCCCGAGGACAAGGCCGCGAAGGTTGCCGAACTACAGGCCGAGGGCCGCAAGGTGGCGATGGTGGGTGACGGCGTGAACGACGCTCCCGCCCTTGCCCAAGCCGATGTCGGCATCGCGATTGGTGCAGGCACGGATGTGGCGATCGGATCTGCGGGTGTCATCCTGGCGTCTTCCGATCCTCGAGCCGTGCTGTCCATCGTGGAACTCTCACGCGCCAGCTACAAGAAGATGAAGCAAAACCTCTGGTGGGCCGCCGGTTACAACCTCATCTCCGTACCGCTGGCCGCGGGCATCCTGGCGCCGATCGGGTTCATGCTGCCCATGAGCGTGGGCGCCATCTTGATGTCCGTGTCCACACTGGTGGTGGCGTTGAACGCGCAACTGTTGCGCCGACTGGATTTGAATCCGGAGACGCTGGCCAAGTAAAGGTGTTCGGCGGCCGGGCTCACGATTCTCGCACCGCCAAGATCTGCTCCCTCAAAATCTCTGCGTGCCCGCAATGCTGAGCGAGTTCGCGTAGGACGTGCACCTGGATCCACCGCACTGTGAGCGGTCCACGCCGGTTGCCGCACCAGACGGTCGAGGCGCTGACGCCCGCAACAGCCTCCCGCGATGCCTGACAGGTTTCCAGATACTCCCGCGCAACAGACTCAATCGTGTCCGAGTCCTCTAGATCAAAGGACTCATCCGGCGACTTACCAATCCCCAAATCCGCCCGGGACATCCCCGTTCGAGCCTCTTGAAACCACACCCGTTCCACGAAAATCGCATGCTTGAGCAATCCCAGAAGCGTCGTCTTGGACGGAACCAGGCGCCGATGCGCTTCCTCTTCCGTCAGCCCCTCAAGAGCAGCCAGAAGCATGGCTCGGTGCTGATCGATGAACGCGAGGATCTGCGTCTCAAAATCCGCGGCGTACACGTGCACTTGATCGGGGTTACTCATGGAGACAGTATGGCGGACGGATTCCGCTGACATTACGACGACGCAGCGTAAGTCGTGCGCGCATCCTTCCGCTCACGCTGGGCTCACGCTGGGCTCCGGTTTTGCGACATGAGTCACAGGGTAGCTATCGTTGCATGCATTCGCTGAACACCGTTCAATAAATCGTTTTCGTGGCCGTGAATTCAGCGAAGCACTCGTTCTCCTCACCCCAGAAGGTCTACAACCGTGACTACTTCACACACCTCCTTAGAGCAGCCGGGACGCGGACGTCTCGATGCCACCAGCCTTGCCCGCGTGGCGATCTTCGCCGCCATCGTTGCCGTCCTCGGCCTGCCCGGCTCGTTCAGTGTCGCCGGCGGCGTCCCCATCACGTTCCAGACGCTCGGCGTCATGCTCACCGGCGCCATTTTGGGCCCATGGCTCGGCGCGCTCTCGATGACCGTTTTCATGGCGCTCGTCGCCCTCGGCTTGCCGCTTTTGGCGGGCGGCCGCGGCGGCATCGGCGTGTTCTTTGGCCCGTCGGCTGGCTACTTGTTCGGCTGGATTCTGGCCGCGTTAGTGATCGGACTGATTGTGCACGCGGGTAACCGCAAGCCGGTCACGTGGCGGACGTTCCTCGCGATGATCGTGGGTGGCATTCTGGCCATCTACGCCATTGGCATCCCGGTCCAGAGCGCCGTCACGCGCCTGCCGATCGGCGACACTGTCCTCACTAGCCTCGTCTTCATCCCGGGCGACCTCATCAAGGCCGTGATCGCTACGATTATTGTCATGACACTCGTCAAGGCCTACCCCCGCGCTTTCCGCCGCACGTGGGCTTCACAGAACGCGTCGGTAGCGGAACGGGTCTAATGATCGTTCCTTTAGACGGTGGACATCCCGGTCTACTCGAGCAGCTTCGTGAGGTCCGCACCGCTGGCAATGTGCCGTTGGTGTTGGATCCGCGGTGGTCTGCCGAGTACCGGGATTCCATGGTTTCTGCGGCAGCGAGCGTGGAGATTCCCGAAGGTACCGCGTGGGCCACGCTGACCTCGGGCAGTAGCGGTTCGCCGCGGATCGTGCTCCGTACGGCGGCTTCGTGGCGGGACTCGTTCGCCGCGGTGTCTGAATTTCTGGGCGGCAGCGGCACGGAAAGTGTGGCACTTCCCGCCCCTGCGTCGTCGTCCCTCACGCTCTTTTCCCTCGCGCACGCGCTGGACGGCGGGCCCACTCCGCACCCCCACATCACCCCCGAAACTGATGCGCTTCACGGCACCCCGCAGGCTCTTCGCGCGGCGCTCGAGGCGGGCACTCCCCCACGGTTGCGTGCGGCGCTGATCGGCGGCTCGCACCTGGATCCTGCCCTGCGCGAGCGCGCCGAGGCGGCCGGCATCCGCGTGACCGCTTACTACGGTGCCGCAGAGCTTTCCTTCGTGGCGTACGACGACGGAGCTCACCCCAGTGCCGCCCCTCACGAGGGTCCGGGCTTGCGAGCATTTCCCGGGGTTGAGGTGGAGATTCGCGAAGGCAACGAGTTGTGGGTTCGCTCGCCGTACGTGGCGTTGGGGTACGCGGGTTCTGCCGGGCCGTTGCGACGCGACGGCGCGTGGGCGACGGTCGGCGATCGAGCGGAGATTATTGACGGCCGCATTCGACTTCTGGGACGTGCCGATGATGCCATCTTGAGCGCTTCGGCGACCATCGTGCCGGAGGAAGTCGAGGCCGTGTTGCGTTCGATTCCAGGGGTGCGCGATGCGATCGTTTTTGGGCTGCCCCGCGAGCGCGTCGGCGCCCTGGTTGCCACGATGCTGGAGCTCGAGCCTGAGTGCGGCGAAACCCCAGCACTTGCTAGGATTCGTGAGCTTGCCTCCGCCCGGCTGGCCACGGCCCACCGACCCAAACGCTGGTTCCGCGGTCAGATTCCGCGCACCGCGTCCGGCAAACCAGCTCGCGCCGAAGTGTTGCGCTCAGTACTAGCAGGAGAGGCTGCACACCTTGGCTCCTAATCACGGCACTCTAGAAGATGCGCCGTTCATCATCGCCGCCCGACGCAGCCCTATCGGCACGCGGGGTCGCACGTTGGCAGGCTTGCGCGTCGAAGACTTGGCCGCACCCGTCATTCAGGCCGCCCTGCTCGATGCCGAAAACGTGAGCGGCTCCCCCATCACCGTAGCTGACGTGGTGCTGGGCAATTGCATGGGACCTGGCGGAAACCCGGGCCGCATCGCCGCCCTCGCCGCGGGCCTCGGACACGAAGTTCCCGGCGCCACCGTTGACCGACAGTGCGGCAGCGGCCTGGCCGCCATCGTTGACGCTGCCGCCGCCATCCGCGCGGGCGACGAGCGCATTCGCGTGGCCGGTGGCGTCGAAAGCCCGTCCACTGCGCCGGTCCGTTCGGTGAATGGCGTTGCCTATGACCGCGCACCTTTCGCCCCCACCGGTTTTTCCGATCCCAGCATGACCCAGGCCGCCGAGAACCTCGCGGCGCTGGACGGCATTTCTCGCGAGCGCCAAGACGCGCACGCCGCCCGTAGCCACGCTCGCGCCCGGGCCGCTCGGGATGCGGGCTGCTTCGACGCTGAGTTGGTTCCGATGGCTGGCTTGAAATACGACGACGCCATCGGTGCCGCCGAGCGTCTCCTCCCGCGCCTACCGGCGTTGTTTCCGGGTGGCACGCTGACGGCCGGGACCGCCACGCGCATTGGCGACGGCTCTGCCGCCGTGGTGATTGCCCCTGCTTCTTATGCTCGATCCATCAATGCTCCGGGTCTCGCGATCCGCGCGTCCGCGGTGGTGGGCTGCGATCCCGCGCTTCTTGGAATTGGTGCGGCGGGAGCGATTCAGTCGGCTTTGCGATCAGCCGGAGTGGAGCTCGCGGACATCGACGCGTTGGAGATCGTGGAAGCTTTTGCCGCACAGAGTCTGGCCGTGATCGACAGGATCGGGATTGATGAGGACGATTCTAGACTCTCCGCCGACGGCGGCGCTCTTGCCTTGGGACACCCGTGGGGTGCCAGCGGAGCCGTTGCAGTGGTGCGACTTTTCAGCCGACTGGTCCGTTCCGGTGCTCCCGCCGGGACTTTGGGGGTTGCCGCGGCGTCGATCGGTGGCGGCATGGGCATCGCAGCAGTAGTGGAGGTAGTCCGATGAGCACCGTTGAAAGCGCAAACGCCATTCATCTTGCTGGAGTCGGCGTCCGTCTGGGAGACACCGATGTCCTGCGCGATATTTCCCTCGATCTGAACGCGCGAACCATTGCCGTGATCGGCGAAAACGGTTCTGGTAAATCCACGTTTGCCCGGTTGATCAGCGGATTGATTCACCGGACCTCGGGAGAGCTGAGCGTGCTGGGCGTGGACCCGAATCGCAAAGCCGCGGAGCTGCGTCGTCGTATTGCAGTGGTCTTCAGCAACCCGGACGCGCAAATCATCATGCCCACCGTCGCTGAAGACGTCGCCTTCTCACTGCGCGCGGACCGCTTGCCCCCGGCCGCAGTGAAGGAAAAAGTGGACACGGCGCTGGAACGATTCGGGCTCACCGCCCTCGCCGAGCGCTCCTCCCACGACCTTTCCGGCGGGCAAAAGCAGCTGCTCGCACTCTGCGGAGCGTTCGTGCGCAACCCCGAACTCGTCATCGCGGACGAGCCCACCGCCTACCTCGACGCCCGCAACTCCCGGCGCGTGGCAGACCACCTCTTCGAAGACTCCGGGCACCGATTGGTCCTGGTCACCCACGACCTCGCGCTCGCCGAACGCTGCGACCAAGCCGTAGTGTTCGCCGGCGGCCGCGTGGACGCTGTGGGTGAACCGGCCGCGGTCATCGCTCGGTACGAAGAACTGCTGGCATGCTGACGCTGTATAAACCCGGGAACGGGTGGCTACACCGGATGCCGGCGGGCAGAAAGCTGCTGCTGATTGTGGTGGTAGTGCTCGCCGTTTCGCTCTTGCCATCCACGTATTGGGCCGCGGGTGTGGCCACCGGTGCCGCGATTCTCGGGTATCTCGTGGCCGGACTGGGACCGAGGTTTGCTGGGCTCTCTGCTGGACTCAAGGAGCTGTGGAATCAGGTGTACGGGGTGCGCTGGGTTATCGCGATTACGCTGATCAGCCAGCTGATTTTCATGGGGCCGGAGCCTGCCGTGGCGAACACCGCGCGCGTGACATCAGCCATTGTGCTGGCCGCGTTGCTGGCGCTCACCACGCGAGTGACGGCTCTGCTGGATGCGATCGAGCGTGGGCTGCGGCCTCTGGACCGCGTGGGCATTGACTCGCAGCGGATCGCCCTATTGCTCACCGTGACCATCAGTATCATCCCGGTGCTCGCCGGAAAAGCCAACGAAGTGCGCGATGCCCAACGCGCTCGCGGCGCCCGGATGAGCCCGCGCACGTTCGTGGTGCCGTTTTTGATTGTGGCGCTCAAGCACGCCGATGAACTCGGCGATGCGCTGACCGCGAGGGGTGTGCGATGAGTGTTTCCAAGCCTGCTGTTTTTGGTCCGACTGTGGACGATCAGACGCGCTGCGTCCACTACAGGACTGCGCTGGACGTCATAGCCATCAAGTTCGTGTGTTGCGGCGAGTACTACCCGTGCCACTTATGCCACGCGGAAACTGCCGACCACGAAGCACAGCAGTGGCCTGTGTCTTCTCGAGACGAACGCGCGGTGCTGTGTGGAGTGTGCGGCTACGAACTCGGCATCAACGAATACCTCGGCGTGGATTCATGCCCCCAGTGCGCCGCGGCATTCAACCCCGGATGCAAGTTGCATACGGAGCTGTATTTCCAGGGCTAGGACTTGTCTGGGCCTTGTTTAGGTCTTGTTTAGGCCTGTTGCTTCGCTGAAATTCCGGCGTCGATGGCTCGAGCTCGGATGTTGGCAAGACGGTTCTCGAAGCCGTTCGCGAGGTTCTCCGGAAGTTCATTGACCGGGAACCACTGCACGTCTTCGCTCTCGTCGCTGACCTCAATGTCCGTTGCGGGGTCCGCGAGCGCCACGAATCCGACGTCCCAGTGAGCCGCGCATTTGAACCCGCCGTGGAGATCATGGCGGTCGAGGTCCAAAATTTTGTCAGTTGCCAAGGTCAGCGTTGCAATACCCGACTCCTCGCGGGCCTCACGCTGGGCCGTGTCCGCAACCGTGGCGTCGTCGTCCTCTATGTGCCCGCCGAACTGCACCCAGAACTGGCCCTTGCGATGGAAGCACAGCAGCACCTTGTCCAAGTCTGGCGAGAACACGAAGCACGAGCCCGTGATGTGTTGGGGGCCGCCTTCTCTGCGGACCGCGGCGTCGCCGTGCGCTTCAACGAAGGCGATGTATTTGTCGCGGTCTACTGAAGCTGGAAGTGCGGACAGTCGGCTGATCAGATCTTCGGAAATCACCCGTTCATCTTCTCAGTTTGTTGACGGCTCTACTGTCAACAAAGCAACTTGGCGGTAAGTTCGTATCCACCAGTACCGTTTCGCCGACACTTCGAAGAATCTCTCCGGTTAACTTCCTGTGTTTGCTTCGCCCAAGGGGGTACGCCCGCCCATGCCACATCGCCGCGAGAAGAATGCCTTCGAGATCTCGAACGCTTCCTCATCAGCTTCGAAGTCATCCAGATTTTTTCTTCGACCAAAGCAACTGTGGTTCCTGCTGATTTCGGTGTTGGTGGTAGTTGCTCTTGTAGTTGGTATGAGCGTCTTGCCGGGATTTTTCCGGACAGAGCAGCCGACCAATTCTGCCTCCGAGTGGTTGTCCATACTTGATCCGGACCTCGATTCCGATTCGGACGGTATCCCTGACCAAGCAGAGTTGTCCGGTTGGAAAGTGAGCGACGGAAGCGTCTACTCCACTGACCCCTTCAAAACGGATTCAGATGACGACGGGCTCTCCGACCGCGAAGAGGCTGGCGATCTCGTAGCTGCATCAGACGGAGCCACTGCCTATACCGGGCTTTCTAACCCTACGGACAATGACTCCGACGACGATGGCCTCCAGGATAACGCCGAGGTATACGGCTGGTCCGTCCAGAGCGGCGAAAAGTACTTCACTAACCCCATGATTTCGGATAGCGATTCGGACGGCTTGATCGACAGCGACGAAGCCGGGGAGCTGCTCGAGAGCGAATCATCCGCCGCGGTGTACACCGGATATTCCAATCCCCATGTGCTCGACACTGATGACGACGGACTGAACGACTCCCAAGAGGCTGACAGCAGCTCAGATCCTCACGCGAGTGACAGCGATTCAGATGGTCTGAGTGATCTTCAGGAAGTGACACTTGTTGGCACGGACCCAACTGTATGGGATACCGATGCAGACGGCTTCAATGACGGCTTTGAAAAGGAAAACCGCGTTGCCAAGGGGCTTGATCCCCTCTTCGAGGATGTTGAAGTTTCTGCATGGGATTACGCTGGCGAATTCGCGAAGGGGGCTCTTGCCGGAGAGGCGTGGCCGTCCGAATCCATTGCATGGCTTGCCGGGAATCTCATTGCCGGCGGAGCAAGTTTCATTCCCGGAGTTGGTTGGATCGTAGGTAGCGCTGCTGATTCACGCGACGCTGTGGCCTTAGCTATCCGCTCTGACTGGGTTGGCGCCGGTTTTAGCATTGCGGGCCTTCTACCAGTTGCTGGAGATTCGACAACGGTGCCTTCAAGGGTCCAGAAGTTTGTCTCCCTTTATCCCAATCACTCCGAGAAAGTTGGTGGGCTGGTTCAATCGCTGAAGAACGTTCCCAATCATCTCAAAATGGCAGTCGCAAGAAGCCTATGGAGAGACTGGGATTACCTTGTGGGGGCCGGAGCTGACGAGGATGGGCTACTAAAACTCCTAACAAGCGCACGAATGAGTCCCGACAGCATTAGTTCGGGGATGAAGAGACCTGGCCATATTAGTGGCACTGCTTCGGTGTTCTTGAGTGGAGGTTTGGCCGGTGAAAGGGCGCTTAGCACATTCCTTCAACATCAAGGACAGAAAGTGCAGAATCAGGTTCGATTTTCTACAACAGGATGCATTGATGCGTGTAACCGCAACGCCAGAATCGTTGACTCCCTAAGCGACGGCGTTGCTCACGAGTCGAAAGTCGGATATGTGAGCTTGACACCAATGATTCGGAAACAAATAGCGTCCGATGCTTACCTCCGAGGTACGAGGCAGATCAAGGGCGCACATTGGCATTTCTACCCAAGTGACCATACAAATCAGGTTGGCCCTAGTAGTCAGGTAATCGACGAACTTGAGAAGTCCGACATCCCCTTTACCGTTCATTTAGCAATCACGAAATAAGTGGCATTAAAAGCAGGCTGTTGCTCGGCATTTCGTTTGATGTCCTATCTGAGACCTTGCGGAGACTCAGGCTTAATTAATGCTTCCTATGGCTTTGATCTTCTCAGCCACAATTGCCCGCTGGGCATCGTCCAGACCCTGAATCGGCAGAGGTACGCACTTCTTCGGCGCTAGATTCAGAAGTTCGGTGATCGCAGCGGTAACGCGCAAACTGCCGCCCAGTTGGTCGAAGAGCTTCCACAGCGGCGCAAGTCGTCGGAATCGGCTACTGCATACTAAGAGTGACGTGTTATGAGGCTGAGGGTAACCTCTGCCATAGGCGCAGAGCACAGTAAAGGGGAGCTAATAATGAAGTACGTGGCACTTTTTAGAAACCTCAACCTCGGCCAAAAAGGCAGCCCGTCGAGCGGCGAACTCCTCGATGCCTTCGGCGGCCCAGAAGTCGCGACCAACTTTCAGACCAACGGCACCGTGGTTTTCGAAACCACGGACTTAGAGTCAACGAAGAACTTAGTGAAAACACGTCTCGCGGAGTCCGGCTATCTGCAGAGCTTTTCCGTCCTCACACTCGAGGAGATGGCAGAATTCGCCGCCCAGGCACCACAAGTTGATCCAGCCGGAAACGTGTACCGCGTCATGGCGTCCTTCTTTGATGCACCCGAGGAGCCACAGATCGCTCTCCCGCTACGGAGCAAGAACAACCTCGTGGAAGTCCGCAGCATCTCAAGGAATCACGCCTGGAGTTTGACCTGGAAGCCCAACAGCAGCGTCGGTAACGTCACCGGCCTCTTGGAAGAACACCTTGGCGTTCCTGTCACTTCACGGACGGCCAGCACGGTGGGAAGGCTCGTCAAGAAATTCAGCGACAGCTAATAAACGAAAAGTCCCGGTGACAAGTCGAAACTTGTTACCGGGACTTTCTTTTTGTGGAGGTAAGGGTGTTGAGTCTCACCACATCGTTCACCCCATCTCCTGGGACATCCTTCACCCCGAACGTTTCTCTTTCCGGGGCTTTTATCGGTGGCGAGTGATCGTTCACCTAAAGACCTGGGACATCGTTCACTTCCGGGCGATTCACACCCATGTCCTAGGACATCGTTCACGAAGATAAACCGTGAGCACCCGGAACAAAGCCATCATCCTGGCCGTCAAACAAGGCTCGATGTCCACCCGAGCCGCAGCCCAGCAATTCAACGTTTCACAACGATGGGTCAAAGAACTCCTCAGCCGCTACGTCCGCGAAGGACAAACAGCTTTCCAACCCCGCTCGAAACGACCCAAAACAACCCCCAACCGCACCCCAGAACCCATCCGCGAACGCATCAAAGAACTCCGAGAACACCTCACCCAACAAGGCCTCGACGCTGGCCCCGAAACCATCGCCACCCACCTCGCCAACGAAAACCTCTACGTCCCCGCAAAATCCACCATCCACCGCATCCTTCGCACCCAAGGACTCGTCACCGATAACCCCAAAAAACGCCCGAAATCCTCCTACACACGCTTCCAAGCAGAACAACCCAACCAACTGTGGCAATCAGACTTCACCCACTGCAGACTCGCAGATAACACCGACGTCGAGATCCTCAACTTCCTCGACGACCACTCCCGCTACCTCCTGAGCATCACCGCCTACAAGCGCGTGACAGGCAGAAACGTCGTCACCCAATTCGAAAACACCACCCACGAACACGGCCGACCCCAATCCATGCTCACCGACAACGGACTCGTTTACACCACCCGACTCACGAACTTCACCCGAGGAATCGAACCCGCAAAAAACCTCTTCGAGAAAACACTCCAAAAATGGGACATCAAACAAATCAACGGCAAACCCGGCCACCCCCAAACACAAGGCAAAATCGAACGATTCCACCGCACCCTCAAACAATGGCTCACCCGCCAAAAACCCGCCCACACCATCGCAGAACTCAACACACAACTCACACACTTCCAAACCATCTACAGCACCCTGCGACCCCACAAAGGCGCCGGACGCAAACCACCCATCCACGCCTACCAAGCACGCCCCAAAGCAACCCCACAACCGCTGCCACAAAACGAATACAGAGTCAGAACAGACAAAGTCGACAAATTCGGAAAACTCACCATCCGCTACGACGGCAAACTACGACACCTCGGAATGGGAGTGGCCTACCGCGGCCACAAAATACGAATGCTCATCGACAACGCCGACATCACCGTCATCGACACAAAAACCGGAGAAATACTCAAACAGTTCGAAATCGACCCCAACAAGAACTACCAAGGGTTATAGGCCAGAAAGTGTGTAACGAATAGGCTTGCTTCCCTTGTGTGAGTAGGGCAAGACGGGTGTGCATATGCTTTGGGAGCATATGGGGTGCCTGTTGCTTCGAATCGGCCACGTTGTGGTGTATGTGATCGTGTGTTGGTCAAAAACGGGAAAACGACGGCCGGCCGAACGCGGTGGCGTTGTCTGGACTGTGGGGCGTCAACGACTCGAACTCGTTCTGATGTATCCCGTAAGGCCGAATTGGCTGCGTTCATGTCCTGGATCTTGAGCTCCCGCTCTCAATCCGATTTTGGGTCTTCGAGCCGCTCTTTTCGACGCGACACCAGTTGGTGCTGGAATGTTCGGGTACCGCCACCGGCCGCGACGGGACAGATTCATCATCAGATCATGCTTGATGGCACGTATTTCAACGGGTGGTGCGTGCTGATCGCATTCAACGGTCAGCACGTGATTGATTGGCAGTGGTGCGATACCGAGAAAAAGATCGCGTGGCAGGCATTACTCGAACGCATCCCAGCACCAAAAATCGCGATCATTGACGGTGGTACCGGGCTCAGATCTGCGTTGAAGGATTCATGGCCGAGCACGAGGGTACAGCGCTGCTATTTCCATATCTTTCGGAACATCCGCCGTGAACTCACCTACCAGCCACGTTTACCTGCCGGGAAAGAGCTTGCCGCTCTCACGAGCGCGCTGATGAAAGTACGCACCCAGGAAGAAGCCGCCTCGTGGGTGCGTGAATACGCGCGATGGGAAGCGAGATGGGACGAGTTCTTACGCCACCGCACCTACGCGCGGACCGGGCAGGAACGACCCTCGAGCGTTCCCCAAACCAGCCAGTGGTGGTACACGCATCAACGCCTCCGCAGAGCCCGGAACATTTACCGACGCTTGATCAAGGACAAGTGTTTGTTCACGTGGTTAGAAACCACCCTTCAACCAGACTCGGGGCAGAAAGTTCACCGCACGACCTCCCCACTAGAGGGTGGCCCTAACAAGGCCATCAAAGACCTCTTACGGTTTCATCGCGGGCTACCCGAGGCCCACGCACGAACCGCGGTGGACTGGCTCCTAGACTCACTCACCGAATTCCCACGAGAACCATGGACCCTAGTGTCGCCAGAGCATTTCAACCCACCAAGAAAACAAGCAGTCAACGAAGAAACTGACACGCCACCAACCTACGACAACCACTTCAGCTGGGAAGACGGAAACGGCCTACAAAACGGATGGGGAGGCCGACGCCACCAATGACACGCCAGACATTTACACACATTTTGGCCTATAACCCAAAACCCAGCACCCACCAGGCCACAAGTTAAACAAAAATGGGGTTATAGGACATTAAAGTGTGTCTGATGGGGCTTGGTTGCCTTTATCGGCGCGGCTAAACGGGTGTTGGCATACTTTTCGTTGTTTATTCGGGAAGCGTGGTTGACAACGAGCGTTTATGCGTCCTGTGTGGTGGCGGGCTGAAAAGGAACGGTTCCACGAGTGCTGGAGCTACCAGGTATCGCTGTAAATCGTGTGGCGCGAGTAGTTCTGAACGGATACAACGCGTCGACGTGCGTCGACGCCACGAGCTCTCCCGATTCCTGGAATGGCTGCTGGGAAACAAGACTCAATCCCAAGTCGCTCAGGGCGTGGATCCACGCTCGTTTCGTCGCTCCACACACTGGTGCTGGAACATTACTCCCGCGATCGAGGTCACCGGAGAGATCTATCCGGAAGTCCAGCTCGACGGCATCTATCTCGGTTCCTGGTGTTGCTTGATCGCGATCGCTGGCGAACACGTCATCGGTTATCAATGGTGTGACACGGAAAAACGCGTGGCGTGGGAACAGCTCCTAACTCGTTTCCCCGCACCAGATTTGGTCGTGATTGATGGTGGTTCCGGGCTGGCATCCGCGCTGAAACATTGCTGGCCCGAGACCCCTGTTCAACGCTGCCTGGTGCATATTCAACGCAACGTGCGCGTGCTGATCACGATGCGCCCCCGCACGACCGCGGGCCGCGAACTACGGGCTATTTCCCTTGCCCTGACACGGATCACGAGCCAGGATCAAGCGCGTGCATGGCTACTTGCACTCAACCAGTGGCACGGAAAACATCACCAGATGCTGAACGAGAAAACCTACCGTTCGCACCACCGTGGTTCGCTGCCGCAAAGCGTGAGGCCGCACCAGCGCTGGTGGTTCACACACGACCGGCTACGCAAGGCCTACCAACTCCTCGAGCGCGCCAGCCAACAAGAAGTCCTGTTCACCTATCTCAAAGACGAGCACCGCTCACGGAACGCCTCATCAACAACGAACAGGATCGAAGGAGGCATCAACGCGCAGCTACGCAATCTTCTACGCAACCATCGCGGACTGACCCCTGAGCACGCTAAACGAGCCGTGGAATGGTTCCTCTACAAGCACTCCCAGAACCCAGCACCAGCCCACCAACTCATCAAAAAAGAACACTACGAGCCCGTCGCCTACACGCAAGAAATCGAGGAACACATCGGACCCGCAGAACTCGGAACAGGACTCAACGCAAACGAAGGACTCTGGCACCGAAAAGGATGGGCCGGCCGCGCCTCCTAAAAAGACACGCCCGACCCAGACACACATTTATGTCCTATAACCCCAAAAATGTCCTGGGACATCGTTCAGAACGATGTCCCAGGACATTACAATTGTGGAGGTAAGGGGATTCGAACCCCTGACCTTCTGCATGCCATGCAGACGCGCTACCAACTGCGCCATACCCCCGCACCCAAACTGAATCGTTCAGGAACGCTTATCTAATTTACTCCAAACATCCGCACGAGTCCAAATCGGCTCCAAATCGGCCAAACGCGCGTGGCTAGGTCCCAGAACAGTACACGTCTGCAGCTATCAAAAGAAGGGGCTGTAACGCGCGTTTGAAAATCGGGAGTATGCTACAAAATTGTGTTCTTCAGAGCGCGTCTAAAACGCAAACTTCGGGCCGTCTTCTCCCCCGTGGCGGACGCTGTAGACAACCTGCGGTCCGGCTACCGCAGCCCCTACTCACATACCACCGGCAGAAGTTCGGTGATTGGCCAGCGCCTTCGTCGTCTCCAGCCGCAGACTCCGGCTCAGATCATCGCTATCGGCTTCTTGACCACCATCGTGGTGGGCACGCTACTGCTGATGACTCCGGCGGCTCGCGTGGGCGATGGCGCCGCGAGCTTCCTCGACGCCCTGTTCACTGCCACGTCCGCCACCTGCGTGACGGGCTTGATCACTGTGGACACCCCCACGTACTGGACGCCGTTTGGGCACGCGGTCATCATCGCGCTGATTCAGATCGGCGGCTTCGGCGTCATGTCCTTCGGCGCGCTGATCGGCCTCGTGATCACCCGCAAACTGGGCCTTCGCTCCCGCCTGATCACCGCGCAGGAAACTAAAGCGCAAGGCCTCGGCGAGACCAAGCGCGTCATCGTGAATGTCCTGTTGATTAGCGCCGTGACGGAAGCCGCGATCGCCGTCGTACTGGCTCTTCGTTTTGCCTTCGGGTACGGGTACGCGCCTGATAAGGCAATCTGGTTCGGCGTTTTCCACTCGATTTCAGCGTTCAACAACGCCGGTTTCGCGCTCTACACGGACAGCATCATCGGCTTCGTAGGCGATCCCTGGATCGTCATCCCCTTGAGCATCGGCGTGATCCTCGGCGGCCTCGGCTTCCCCGTGATCATGGAGCTGCGCCGCCGCTACCGCAAGCCAAAATCCTTCAGCATCCACACCAAGCTCGTGCTGATCGGCACCGTGGTCCTCCTGGTGGGCGGCACCGTGTTCATCTCCGTCCTGGAATGGAACAACGCCGAGACTCTCGGCCCGCTCAGCGACGGCGAGAAAATTCTCGCGGGCTTCTTCCAATCCACCGTCACCCGTACCGCGGGCTTCAACTCGATCGACGTGGGCCAAATGCACCCGGTCTCCTGGCTGGGCATGGACATCCTCATGTTCATCGGCGCCGGCCCCGCCGGTACCGCCGGTGGTCTGAAGATCACCACGTTCGCCATCCTGTTCTTCATCATGCTCACCGAGATCCGTGGCGGCACCGCCGTGAACATCTTCGGCAAACGCATCTCCCGCTCCCTGCACCGCGAAGCGCTCACCATTGTGCTGCTCTCACTGGGCTTGGTGGTGGGCTCCACCATGGCCATCATGCTGATGTCAGACCTCGGTCAGGATCGCATCCTCTTCGAGGTGGTCTCCGCGTTCGCCACCGTGGGCATGAGCACCGGCATCACCGCAGCGCTACCGCCCGCGGCGCAGTACATTTTGATTGTGCTGATGTTCGCTGGTCGTGTGGGTCCTGTGACTATTGCTTCCGCGCTGGCACTGAAGACGCGCCATCCGCTCTACGAATACCCGAAGGAAAGGCCGCTCATTGGCTAACTCACGCAAATTCTTTGGTTCATCGGAAACGCGCGCCCTGCGCACGGTGGCCGTCATTGGCTTGGGCCGTTTCGGCGGCGCCCTCGCGGTAGAGCTGGAATCCCTCGGCATCGAGGTCTTGGGCATCGACGCCCGCGAAGACACCGTGCAGAGCTTCAACGGCATCCTCACCCACGTGGTGCGCGCCGATTCCACGCGCGAAGAAGTGCTGCGCCAGCTCGGCGTCCACGAGTTCGATGTCGCCATTGTGGGCATCGGCTCGGACATCGAAGCGAGCATCCTGACCGCGTCCCGACTGCTCAAGTTCAACAAGCCCGCCATCTGGGCGAAGGCTATTAGCGAGCCGCACGCGGAGATCCTGGGCCAGCTCGGCGTCAGCCACGTGGTGCGCCCGGAGAACGACATGGGCCGACGCGTAGCTCACCTCATTTCCGGCGGCATCATTGACTACATCGATTTGGGTCAGGACTTCGTGTTGGTCCGCACGCGCGCACCGGAATTCGCGTTGCACCGCCCGCTGAGCGTGCTCGAGCTGCGGAAGACGCACGGCATCACCATCACGGCCATTCGTCCGGCTGATGGCAAGTGGGAGTCCGCTACCCCGCAGACCATCATCGAAGCCGAGGATGAGATCCTGGTCCAGGGCCCGCGCCGCAACGTGGAGAGCTTCCGACCCAGCGCCTAACGTGTGATCTAGATTGCTCCCAGCGTTTTAGAATGAAGTCATTGTTGGGGGGACTAGAAGAACGAGGGCGCGTGTGAGTGAGAATTCACGAACTGATATCCAGTACGACGACGCAGCACCGGTACCAGAGACCGTTGCAGTAACGCACGGGTTAGATTCCAACGGTACAGATTCGAAAGAGCTGACCGTGCGGGACGTGATTTTCCGGGATCCGGATGACGGGCCAGTGGTTCCGATTGACGCACCCAAGCCGATTCCGGGCATCCCGCGCTACTTAAGCATCGTCATTGGCGCGGCAGCGCTCTTGATGATCCTGGTGGGCGTGCAGGGCGCGAAGGACATCATCGCGCCGGTCTTCCTCGGTTTGAACCTGCTCATTGTGGTGTATCCGCTGCAGCGCTGGCTCGCCGCCAAGATTCAGCGACACATCGCCGCAGCGCTCGCGCTCGTGGTGGTGCTGTTAGTACTGGCCTTATTCGTAACGCTTGCGGTGTGGTCCGTGACGGAGCTGATCCGCGAACTCCCCCAGTACAACGCGCAATTCACGCGCCTCGTTAATGAGTCTTACGCGTGGTTGGAAAGCATTGGCATTTCCAGCGGAATGATCGAGTCCAGTGTTCAGGGCATCACGGCCGGTAACCTCATGAGCCTCGTGACGCCGATCCTGAGCAACGTCACCGGCATCCTCTCGATGCTCGCAACCCTGATCATGGGAGTCTTCTTCTTCTCGATGGATTCGGCGAGCATCATCCGCCGACTCACCCGCGTTGCCGAGGACCGCCCGCACATCGCCGGCGCCCTCATTGACTTCGCCCACGGCGTCCGACGCTACTGGGTGGTCACCACCATCTTCGGTCTCATTGTGGCCGTGCTGGATGTGATGGTGCTGGGCATCATCGGCGTGCACTTGGTGTGGGTATGGGGCGTGCTCGCGTTCATCACCAACTACATTCCGAACATCGGCTTTGTCATTGGCCTGGTGCCGCCAGCGCTTTTGGCGCTCTTGGACGGCGGCTGGATTCCGGCGCTCGCTGTTGTCATCTCCTACAGCGTCTTGAACTTCACGGTGCAGTCCATCATTCAGCCCAAATTCACGGGCGAATCCGTGGGCGTCACGCCAACGGTTTCCTTCTTGTCCCTCATGTTCTGGGTCATCATTTTGGGCTGGCTCGGCGCGCTCATCGCGCTTCCAGCCACGTTACTCTTGAAGGCCCTCCTCGTCGATGCGGACCCGAGCGCCCGCTGGGTCAACGCCCTCATTTCCTCGAAGCCGCAGGATTCCCGCCCGCGCTCCAACGCAGATTTGCTGATGCTCGCTCAAATGGGCGGCACCGGCGTGAAGGCGGATGAGATCAAAAACGACGACGCCGCAGCTCGCCGCCAAGGCTAGCCTCCGGTTACTCTGGGGTCAGCTGAGATCCAGTGCTTGCCACTGGGCATAGAGCGTGAAGCCTGCTGATTCTGCGACTCGCTGAGAGCCGGCGTTCTCAAGGTTGCAGCGATACTGCGGTTCGAGTCCAAGGCTCAGCGCTTCCAGGCTCAGCCCTCGGACGGTGAGTGCGCCCAGACCTTGACCGCGGAAATTCGGATCCGTGATGACTCCGATGTCCGCAATCACGGATCCTTCCTTGCTCGCGGGCCAGGTGTACATGCTAGCGACGGAGACGAGCCGGTCGCCTCGAAATGTCCCGTACACGAGCAGATCGTCCAGGGATACTTCCGCTTCGTCGAGATCGTCTTCGGTGTTCAATTGCTGAAACCGGCCAAAGGCTACCGCGTCCTCGGCGGTGAGTTTTCGTGTCTCTGCCAGCGGCATCTGGCTGGAGTAGGCGGCCTGATCTGCGAGCGCTATGTAGAAAACGTAGTCCGCTTCGTGAAGCGTGATGTCAGCGAGTCTGTCCCTGTATTCAGGCCGAAACGTCAGGATGCTGGGGCCTGATTCGGGACGAAGCAGCTCAACAGGTCGCTTGTCCGGAAGCTCGAGACTTTCATGAACCACGGCTTCGCCAAAAGGCGTCTGCTCGAGGGGAAGACCCTCGATATTTTGGGGAATCCAGTGGTCAGTGACGCGACGAGAGAACATCTACTCAGTGTGCCCTGCCTGCCCCTCCGAAGAGTAGCTTCGCGTCAGAAAAGTTGCTCCATACCAAAGGCTAGGAGCTTAGCCTTTGGTATGGACAGCGTTATCGAAGGTTAGGCGGCGTCGATCTTGCGCTGACGCATGGCGGTCAGCAGGGCCAAGATGAGTCCGAGGACTGCGAGCGCGGCGCCCAAGAACATCGGTGCGCGGAGCCCAAACCCGGCGTCCAAAACAGCTGCGCCAAGAAGAGCACCAAGGGCGTTTGCGGTGTTCAAGCTCGAGTGGTTGAGGCTCGCGGCCAACGCTTGAGCCTTCGGTGCGGAGTCCATCAACAGCGCCTGGAGCGAAGGCACCAAGGCGGAACCGGCGATGCCCAGCAGCGGCACCCAGATGAACACCAACCACGTGATGTGCGCTGTGAGTCCAAACCCGAGCTGCAACGCAATCATCACGATGCAGCACCACACGATGGTGCGGATGACCGAGATATCGGAGAGCTTGCCGCCCACCCAGTTACCAATAACCATGCCCACGCCGTAGAGCGCCAGCAGAACAGGAACGGTCTTGAGCGAGATCCCGGCGACATCCGTAGCAATCGGCGAGATGTAGGAGTACATCGCGAAGAAGCCGCCGAAGCCCACCACTCCGGTGGCGATCGCCATCCAGACCTGGCCGTTCTTGAGCGCGGAGAGTTCGGTACGAACGGAAGCGTTCTTCAAAGCCGGTACGTTCGGCACCAAGAGGATGATCAAGAGCAACGTCAGCGCACCCACGAAAGCAACGGAGGCAAACATCCAGCGCCATCCAAAGTTCTGTCCCAGCCACGTGATGAACGGGACGCCCACCACGTTCGCGACGGACAGCCCCATCATGACCCACGCGATGGCCGAGCCACGCTTAGTGGGAGCCACGAAGGATGCAGCCAGGATTGCAGCTAGCCCGAAGTAGGCGCCGTGCGGAAGACCGGAAAGGAAGCGCGCGGCCACGATGAGTTCGTAGGTGGGAGCGAAGAAGGAAAGAGAGTTGAAGACTGTGAAGGCCACCATGAGCCAGATGACTGCGGTTTTGCGCGGGGCTTTCGCGAGCATGGCGGTCAGGATGGGTGCGCCGACGACGACGCCGAGCGCATACGCACTAATCAAAACACCCATAGCCGGCAGTGAGACGCCGAGGTCCTTCGAGCCTTCTTGCACCAGACCCATGATGGTGAATTCCGTGGCGCCGATTCCGAAGCCACCCATCGCGAGGGCTACTACAGCCCAGAACAGTTTCGAACCATAGAGCTTCGGCTCCACCACGGCATGGCTAGCGGTGTTGGTGAGAGGCGTGCTGGAGGAAGGCTCAGGATTTTGGGTCACGCGCCATCCTAGAATTTTTCAGCGCTAATGAACACAGTGAGGCCGGGAGAGGTGACTAATCTCTCCCGGCCTCACTGGCCACTTAGTGGCGATGTAGTTGAAGTGCTCCGCTTGGTTTAGCGGCCAAAGAGCTTCGAGAAGAAGCCGCCCTGCGAAGGTTCCTTCGGGTCGTTGTCGTGCCCTGGGCAACGGTCGCTCTTGGGGATGTGGCGCATGACGTCATCCACGTGCTGGCCACAGCCAGCCCAAGTGGTCTTTCCGCACTTCTTGCAAGATACTGCTCTGCACATATTGGTTTCTCCCTACGATGATTTTTGTTGTGGTAATGAGGAAATTTGGTGATGACTACGCGTGATGCGGAGTGCGTTGCTGAATTCGCTGTTGAGCGGCGAACCATCCGGCATAGCTGCCTTCAAGTTCCACCACGCTGTAGCCGGCCCGGCGCAATCCACTTGCCACCACGGAGTTACGCACTCCGGACTGGCAGAAGGTGATGATGCGCTTTGCTGGCAATTCGTCGAGTCGCCACATGGCGGATCCGCCCGAGAGCTGTTGAGCTCCTGGGATGGTGCCTTCAGCAAACTCGTTCTTGGAGCGCACATCGATCAACGGCAACTCAGCGAGCTCGCCGCCTCCGGACTCGCGGGCTTCAATGAACTCTTCTGGAGTGATCATTTCCGGGATGTACTGCTCGAGCCCGTCAATGCTCGTGGTCCATGCATTCGCGCCGTCGATTCCTACACGAAGCAGTGCGTCCCGGAAGGTCTCGGCCGCCACTTGCGACGGAGCCAGGACAATGAGGTCACGATCCTCTTCGTCAGGATCAATCACCCACGCGGCATAGTTGCTTGCTGAGTTTCCGGCTGGCACGTTGAGCGAACCAACAACGGTTCCCTCATGCACTTCGGCCTGCGAACGCGTGTCGATGAAGATCGCCTGATCAGCAGCCAGTTCATCGGTCACTTGCGTATCCGTGAGCTCGCGCATTTCGGCAAGCTCACCGAGGATCGCAGGACCCTGCTTGTTCTGGCGCTTCATGCGAGCAAAGTACGCGTGTGCATCCGGCTGCCCCGCAAGCAGAGCGTCGGTGAAGGCTGCGGCGTCGTCGTCCTTCATGAACGGTGCCCACCACGCATACAAGCGTTCGTAGCCAACCGTGCTGGACGGGATAGCGCCAAGCGCCTTGCCGCACGGGCTGCCGGCGCCGTGGCCCGGGTGAACCTGGACGTGATCCGGTAGCGCCAAGAAGACGTTCTTGAGGCTCTGGAAGAGGGCCTGTGCGCCGCCGAAGCGTGTGTTCACTCCCCCAGCGGCCTCATCGAGGAGGTCGGGGCGTCCCACATCGCCAGCGAAGACGAAGTCACCCGAGAGCAAGTAGCCTGGCTGATCCGTGACGGCGCCGTCTGTGATCAAGTAGGACAAGTGCTCGGGCGTGTGCCCCGGGGTGTGCAGTGCTTGGACGGTGATGTTGCCCAGCGCGAAGGTGTCCTGGTGCATTAAGCGCGTAGCGTCGAAGCCGTACTGCCAGTCCGCTCCGCCTTCGCCGGAGACCAAGAGCTCAGCTCCGGTAGCTGCCGCGAGTTCGCGAGATCCGGACAAGAAGTCCGCGTGAATGTGAGTTTCCGTCACGTGAGTGATGGTCAGGCCGTGCTTGGCGGCGAGGTCCAGATAGACCTGGATGTCGCGTCGTGGGTCAACTACCAATGCTTTGCCTTGGCGCTGACAGCCCACAAGGTAGCTGGCCTGAGCTAGGCCTTCTTCGTAGATTCGTTCAAGAAGCATTCCTTGTCCCCGTTCTCTGTCGTTGAAATACCTGAGGGGGTATCCGTTGATTCCATAGTAAATACCCCCATGGGTATACGTCAAGTTACCCCGGGGGGTATAGTTGAATCTTGAATCAGCGCACTACCGCGCAACGCAACAGCGTGCGCAACAAAGGAGAGTCATGGAACTCAATACCGAAGACATGAAGCCGATCATCAACCGACTCAAGCGCGCACAAGGTCAAATGGGCGCAGTGATTCGCATGCTCGAAGAGGGCCGCGAATGCCAAGACGTCATTACGCAGCTATCCGCCGTATCGAAGGCCGTGGATCGCGCCGGCTTTGCGATTATTGCCAGCGGACTTCAGCAATGCTTGACGGATGAGAATTCGGATGTAGACCCTAAGGATCTCGAAAAGATGTTCATGAGCCTGGCCTAGGCTTCGCGCCCGACCAGGCGTCATGCCTGAACTTAGGCTTTGTCTTCAGCCTGCCCTTGAGCAGCAGCTACCAGCTCGCCCACGGCGGCCGTAATGTCCTGAGCGTGCGCGCCGACAACAGCTGCGGCGTCGTTCAGTAAATGATCTTTGCCGTAGTCAACCTCGCTATTGAGCGGAATCTGAATTCCCACCTCCAGCACGTTCGCCCGAATGCGGCCCAGCACCTGACGCAACTGCTCGGCAGCCTTCGCGCCGCCCTTCGCACCGTAGCTCACCAGCAGAATTGGCTTCTTGCGCCATTCTGAATAGAGATAGTCGATGGCATTTTTGAGGCTTGCGGGGTAGCCCCAGTTATATTCGGCGGTGACAATGACGACGGCGTCGCTCGCCTTTATGAGGCCGCTCCAATTTTTCGTATGCTCGTGCACGTAGTTGCCGAGCGCCGGCATCTCAGGCTCGTCCAAGAACGGCAGATTCAGCTCCTTGAGGTCCGTCACTTCCACGTTGACCTGCCGGTTTTCGCCGATGATCTTCACGACCTCTTCCGCGATCTGCGGACCCACGCGCACAGGGCGCGTACTCGCGATGATGACGCGGACGGTGGTGGCCTGAGTTTCCGTCATGGTTTCCTCCTGGATGTGACGCCAATAACAACTCGTCCCAGCCTAGTGAATGATGCGAGGCCATTTCACCACAGCTCCGCCCCGAAGTGAGGCCATTTCACCACAGCTCCGCCCCCATGTGAGAACACTTTTCGACGAGGAATCTCGAAAAAGTTGTAGAAAATTGGCCGCACAGTGGGGTGGAAGACGGTGGACGGAGGGGCGGTTTCACCGGCTCCAAGCAACCTCAAAAGGCGTCGCAAACACTCAAGTTATAGCCCTGCTCGTGGCTGGCGGCGTGACCACCATGGAATACGCCACCCTGATCTTCGCGCTGCCCGTGACGATTGTTGCGTACCTCGTGATGGCCTCGTTCTCCAAGGTGCTTCGTATGGAACGTGCTGAGCGGGAGGGCCGGGCCCAGCGTCGTCGTACTGTATCTGCCGTGGGCGGCAACGTGCCCTATCGATCCTGGCGCCGCCAGCAATCCCAGCGTCACGAAAGAAGCTGCGGAACGCTCTGAATAGCCGTGTAGATCGAGATAACAATCAGCAGGCTCGCGAAGCTGAGCTGAAGAACCTTCTTCGGAATGTGGTGCGCGAACTTGCCGCCGACCACGGAGCCGCTCATCGCGAGCAGCGTGAAGACACTCACGACAACCCAGTCCAGGTGCATAGCCGCTTCGCCGTGCAGTATGAACGCCGTGACGCTGTTGAGGAAGATGACCAGCAGCGAGGTACCCACGGCCACCGGCATTGCGAGGCCGAAGACCAACATGAGCGCCGGAACAATCGCAAAGCCGCCGCCCACTCCGAAGAATCCGGTCAAGAAACCCACAATGGTGGCGGTGATGACAAGGTAAATAACCCCTCGGAAATTGATGACCAGCTTGCCGTCCACGCGCGCGAACAAACGGTTGAGGGTAGGCGGTTTGGTGGATGGCTTGAGGGCTTTGCGGATCATGGTTCCCGCAACCACCACTAGCAAGATGGAGAACAGCGAGAGCAAGAGCGCGCTATCAATGCCTTTTGCCATCAAGGTCCCGAGGAACGCACCGCCAATGCCGAAGACGCCAAACAGGATTCCTTCTTGGAACCACACGTGCTTGTAGCGGGCATGGGTAAAGACTCCAGAGAGCGCGCCTAAGCCCACAATCACGAGGGAGGCCACGGCGGCGTCGTGCACTGGCATGCCCAAACCAAACGTCAACAGCGGGATGGCAAGAATGGCGCCACCACCGCCCAAGGCCCCCATCAAGAGACCAACGAATAGCCCGCCAACAATGGCAATGAACACGGCTTCTCCCTCTTTAGAGGGGGTACGTTAACGGCGTGAAATATACCCCCGGGAGTATTTTACCAGCTAGGCGGAGTGGGCAGAGGCTGCTCAGATTCCACGTGCTCAGCATCGCCGCGGGACAACCATAATCGAGGTCGAGGAAATGGAGCGGTTTCCGAGTTTGACCTCATCAAAGGTGATTCCCCCGCCAAGCGCTCAGCCCGCTGAGAGAAGTTGGCGATGGATTCTCCGAGTCGCGTCACGAGGTTCGCGGTGGGCAGTGCGGCCAACCGCGCTTGTACTCGCAGTACGCGCCAAACATGCCCGAGTGGCTCTTGCGCGGCACCGTGAAGCCTGAGCTCATGCTTGACCCGAAGCCACGCACCGATGGTGGCGCAGGCGAAGAGGCTGTCTACAACTACGTACTCGCCAAGGAAGGCCAGTCCAGCACTTGAGCTTCCCGGAAATCGTCGGTGCGTTCTTCACGTCCGGCATCCTGATTTTGCTGCGCGAGTTGTCCGGCCAGGTGCGCCGTGTCATGAAAGCCATGCTGATCGTTCGGAGGCCTCGAAATGCTCCGGGCGCTCCTGCAAGCCTTCGTCACCGCGTTCTCCACGCGCTTCACGCTCGGCGCGCTCACCACGTTCGTCGTGACGATCTCCGGGCTCAGCATCTGGAACATTCACCCGGCGTTCTGGGGTCTCGTCATCTGTTACGCGATTTCGCGTCTGCTGGAGCCTGCCGATTACGCGCCAGCCGACTAACCGATCGGGAAGACCAGGCAGGACCCGGTTGCGGTCGCCACGACCTTGCCCGCACCGTCCGTCACGTGACCCTCTGCGAACGCGACTCGGCTTCCGGGCTTCGTCACCACACCGGTCACGGTCAGCTCGCCGCTTTCCGCGGTCACGCCGCGCAAGTAACTGACCTTGATTTCGATCGAGGTATAGCCGCTGCCTTGCGGAAGAGTGGTCTGCACAGCGCATCCCAGCGCCGAGTCCAGCAGCGTACACACCAGCCCTCCGTGAACAATGCCGAGCGGATTATAGTGCGACTCGTCCGGCGTGCACACAAACGAAACAGTTCCCGCGCTGACCTCGGACAACGTGAAATCCATGAGGCTTGCGATCGGCGGCGCTGGCAGGTCTCCGGACATCATCTGCTGCATATATTCAAGGCCGGTCAGTTTCGGCATCGCCGCCGGACCCGGCCGCGGATCCGCCCACTCAATCACCTTTTTGCGCTCAGACATGCGGGTTCCTTTCGCTTTCTTTTCTTTAGCGTACGACGCCGCAGCTTCAGTTACCCGATACCGGTGCGAACTCTGTGGACACTAAGGTGACGCAGCGTAATTGTGCGTGTTGGAATAGATTCAGACGCATATAAGTTGAGGGAAGTATGAAGAACATAGGTTTTCTGTCATTCGGTCACTGGACAGACCACCCGCAGTCGGGGACGCGCAGTGCGTCCGATGCGTTGTTGCAGGCAATTGACCTAGCCGTCGCTGCAGAAGAGCTGGGCGCTGATGGAGCATATTTCCGCGTCCACCACTTCGCTCAGCAATACGCGTCTCCGTTTCCACTCTTGGCGGCCATTGGCGCGCGCACCAAAAAGATTGAAATCGGTACGGGCGTCATCGATATGCGCTAGTGCATCTCGCAGTTGTAGCCTTGGAGTTATGACTAAAGTTGCGGCGTACGTCCGAGCATCCGTCGATTTCACCGGTGAGCGCTGGTCGGTCGGCACTCAGAAGGAGGTCATTGCACGTCGAGCCGAGGAACGCGGTTGGAAGATCGTCGACGTCTATGAGGACAGTGGAGTGTCGGCATCCAAGGCGCGCGGTCCCAAGACTGACTGGGCGAGACTGCTTCGCGACGCCGATGCGGGCCACATCGACATGGTCGTGGCAGTGGACGTGGATCGACTGCTTCGGAGCACGAAGGATCTCAACACCCTGATCGACCATGGGCTCAAGATCGTCACACTGGACGGCGAAATCGACCTGTCCACGGCTGACGGCGAGTTCAGGGCGACGATGCTGGCGTCCATCGCGAGGTTCGAGACAAGGCGGAAGTCCGAGCGCCAGCTCAGGTCGAATGCCCGTCGACGGGCAGAGGGCCTGCCTGCCTCGGCCTGGACACCGTTCGGCTGGACGAAGGGCGGCGAGGTCGTCCCTGATCAGGCGGAGGCGGTCCGCAGGGCGTTCGACGCCTTTCTCGGCGAGCCGTCGCTGTCCATCCGCCGCATTCGCGAGGACCTCAACGCAGCCGGTCACCGCACTGCCCGAGGATCCGAGTTTTCCACCGACGCTGTCCGTTACCTGCTCGGGAACCCGCTCTACGCGGGCTTCATCAAGAAGTATTCCACGGGCGAGCTGCACCCTGTTACGGATGAACGGTTCCCGCCTATCGTCGCCGAACAGACATGGCGGGCAGCGGTGGCGAAGCTGGAGGACAACGTGAGGCGGGCGGCCAGGCAGGGCAATCAGCCGAAGTACCTGCTGTCGTCGGTCGGGCGGTGCGGGAAGTGTGGCGCGACGCTCGTCTCTGGGACCAACAGTCAAGGTGTAGGTACCTACCGGTGCGGCGACCATTTCCACCTCTCGCGCCAGCGCGCGCCCGTCGATGCGATGGTGACCGAAGCCGTCCTCACCAGACTATCCGCGGGGGACGTGCACGACCTGGTCGTACCCAAGGAGGACGTCGGGGTCGACCGCGAGGCACTACTGACGGAGCGCAACGCCCTGGTCGAACGCGTGAACGAGCTGAGCCCCATGCTGAGCGACGTCAGTCAGCCCGTTATCGAGATCACGCAAGCGATCAACGATGTGAAGGCCCGCATCGTCGAGATCGACGCCGAACTGCATGATCGGTCAGTGTCGCAGACGGCGGACTTCATGGTCGACATCGACGATCCCGTTGGCACCGTGCAGCGCCGCGAAGCTGTAGAGCGGAAGTGGGATGCGTGGGACATGGACCGTCGTCGGCTACTCGTGGACGAGCTGGTGATGGTGACCATCGAGCCGATCCGCCCAGGTCACGTGAAGTTCGACCCTGACCTCATTCGGATCGATCCGAGTCGCAACTGACTCACGAGTCGACTCGTCATTGCAATGGTGAGTCGAGTCGTGGGAGAATGGTTGCAGACATAGAGAATCCCCCGGGGTCCGAGGTAGTAACTCGGCACGAGCCCCCGATAATTAGCCGGTAAACACAGTCGTAAGCGCTCGACGGGATCCGGAAGAACTCATTCGTGAGGTTTTCCGTCATGTCTTCTGTCGTTCTCGACGACGCTTCCACCAGCGATCTGCTTCCTCCCCTGACCCCAGTGTGGTCTAAGGGGTTCCCTTCCCGCGATGATGGTGACGATCCCGTCATCGCCGCTGCCCGCGCCGCTGGTCATCGTGCCGGTAAGCGCCTGGCTAAGACCCCATTGACCCCTCGACAGAGGGCTGTCATCGCCTCCCTGGTCGGGGGTGGTCGGGCATGAGCGCCAACGCCTCCGCATTCGACCACGTCCTTGGTTTCCGTTGGCGTCAGGGCGATTCGTCCCTTGCCGAAAGTGAGGCTCGACTCCACGACCTCGGAGTGCTCCGCTCCGTCCTCGAAGAAGTCGTAGAGCTGTCGGTCGCTGACGCCCGTGCAGACGGGGTCACCTGGGCGAGGATCGGTGATGCCCTGGACGTTACCCACCAGGCCGTCATCAAGCGTTACGGGAAGCGTTCTGGGGGTGATCGCCGATGAGCACCGACCCCCACCCCCGTTCCATCGCTCTCGCCGACCTGACCTCGCCCGGAGGGCCTGACCTGGCACCCGCCGCAGGCGGGCTGCCCGCTGATGTGTCAGTCTCCAAGAGTTTCGGGAGCTCTACTTGTTCCTACGGGCGCGGCAAGGGCTTGTCGATTGCCGCGCTTTGCAACGAAATGCCTGGTCAGAAGGCTGTTCCCGCGTTCCGACTCACCGAGAATACGCGGGGTCATTTGGGGTCTCATTTGGGGGTCAATAGGGGGTCAATTAGGCGCCTGACTCTCTACGTACCCTTCCGTGCAGCCCTGGCCGGGGGTGGTCACCATGGCTAAGCAGGAGAACAATCCCACGAGCATCGGCGTCACCCAGTACCTCGATCGGGAGTACTGGACCTGGGCGGTGATCGATCCGAACGGCGCTGCATTGCTCCAGCAGGATGCCGAGGCGATCCTCGCCTACCTCGTGCAGCGGCTGGAGGCTAGCGGTGGCGAGGTCGTCGAGGCCTACGGGATCATCCACGACAAGGACGAGCGCGAGGTCTGGAGCGAAGCCCAGCAGGCACTCGTGATGGAGCCGAAACCCGCGCACCTGCATGCAGTCATCAAGTTCAAGAACCGCTCGAAGAGTGCGCCGATCGCAAGGCTTGCCGATCTGCTCGGAGTCGAGCCGCAGTACGTCGAGAAGCCGAAGGCCGGGCGGTACGCGCATGACAACATGCTGAGCTACCTCACGCATGCGAAGTACTCGGACAAGCACCAGTACGCGCCCGCCGAGGTCGCCACTGTTCGCGGGCCCGACTACCTCGGGATCGACGCCCAGCGCCGTGAGACATGGCTGAAGGGCCGTGCCCACCTGAAGAAGAAGCGGGTGGCCGAGGACTTCGAGGACATGCGCGATCGGGTGCTCCAGGGCGAGATCACGCGTGATCAGATCATGCTCACCGATGAGCTGTTCGACATCTACTCGCGACATCAGCGAGAGATCGACGATGCCCTCTCGGCCTACGGCCAGCGCCGGGCGTACCGGGCGGCCGCGAATCTTCGGGCCGGTGCCTTCTCGACGCACGTGGTGTTCGTTCACGGGGACGCCGGGATCGGCAAGACCCGGTTCGCTACGGACTTCATCACGGCCTCGATCAATGCCGCGAACGCCCACGGCGAGCGGTGGCAGGTCTACCGCGCCGCGACCGGAAACCCGCTCGATGACTGGCGTGGGGAGGAGGTCCTGCTGCTCGACGATCTGCGCGCTTCGGCTATGGACGCGAACGACTGGTTGCTGCTGCTCGATCCGTACAACGCCTCACCCGCAAAGGCGCGTTACAGGAACAAGGGCGAGGTGGCACCGCGCCTGATCGTCATCACGGCCACGATCGAGCCGGTCGAGTTCTTCTACTACGCTCGCCAGAAGGGCAACGTGGACGAGGCGCTGGACCAGTTCATCCGCCGTTTGGCCTCGGTTGTGAAGGTCTTCCGCGCCGATGACATCAACCGCTACCTCGTGCAGCACATCGGGAGGATCGAACCGTACGAGTGGCATCAGTGCAGCCTCCCGGCCGCCGAGCACACGCCGGGCGTGAGCGGCAACGTGTACCACCAGAGAGTCGGCTCGCGCGAGCTGACCTACGGCCCTGAGACTTCGGCCGAGCATGACGCCGAGAGCGCGGTCGTCGAGCTGCTTAGCGGGCTCGCGGTCCGAAGCCCTGACGTGCCGTTGGCGATGGCCGCGGGAGGTGCGTCATGAACACGATGCATGTCCTCGATGAGGGTCGACTCTCCCCTCCGCCCGCAGGGAGCGAAGCGACCGAGGACGGAGGCCAGCGGTACTTGGACGACAAGAGCGCCAGCGATTTGTCGGACAAGTACCCTGCTGGCCCTGACCGTACGGCTACTAACACCGATGATGGTCACGGAGTCGATGAGCCCCAGGCGAATCGCGACGTGAGCATCGACGTGCGGGTCACGAAGGCGGAGCGCGAAGCGGTTCGGCGACGTGCTCGCAGGCTCGGCGTGAAGCCGAGCAAGTGGGCGCGCACGGTCATTCTCGATGCCTTGGACTCTCGCAGGGACGGTCTCGGGCAGATGGAGGTCATGGCAGCCTCCACTCCATCGCCGGAGTTGAGTCAGGCGGTCGAGCAGGTGCGCCGGGTTGGGGTCAACCTCAACCAGGTTCTTCGTCGCGGCGGTGCCCTCGACGCCGAGCTGCTGCGCGAGGTCATGGACTCGATGGATGACGTGCGGGCCCAGCTCGGGGATCGGACGGCGCTGTGAGTACGGTCAATGTGAAGCCGTCCCGGTCCGCCAGGGACTCTGTCGGGTACGCCCTCTACGGCAACGACAAGGACAAGCGCGCGGAGCACGTTACGAACGGCACCGATCGCGTCGCGGCGATGTCGTGCTCAGTGGAGTCGCCGGAGGGCTTCGTCGCCCGCGCTGAGGCGCTGGCGAAATCTCGCGGTCGGAAGAACGAGCTGTACTCGTACACGCAGAACTTCTCGCCCGAGGAGTTCGACAAGGACGACCAGGGGCACGTGCGGCGGGTCAATGAGCTGGGCGAGAAGCTCGCTGGCCGGATGCACTCGGCCGATCACCTCGTGGTCACCCATGCCGACTCGGCCGGCGGTCACCTGCATAACCATATCTACGTCATCAACCACGACAACCTCACCGGAAAGTCGCTGCAGCGGAACACATCGTGGAAGAACGGCCTGCACCAGGTCAATGACCAACTGATGCGTGCCGAAAATTGCCGAGTCCTCCCGTCGCCAGAGCAGGCCAGGCCGGACTGGTCACAACGCCGAGAAGAGTTCGCAGTCGACGGGTTCGAGCGCACGCTCGGTGACAAGGTGGCCTCTTCGTTGCGGGACAAGCGGTCAGTGGACCGGGCGGGTTTCACCGAGGTGCTCGAAGAGCACGGCGTCACCCTCGCAGAGACCCAGCGAGACGGCTGGACGTACAAGATGCGTCGGGCTGACAACGGCAAGCTCGGCCGCAAGAAGGCATCGACGCTGACGCCGGAGTTCACCGCCGAGGGCGCACAGCAGATCTTCGAGTTCCACGAGAACTACCGACAGAAGGAGCAGAACAATGAGCATTCTCGACGAGATGCGAAACGAACAGCAGGAGTCCGGGTCGAACTCGACGGGCTCGAGTCCGTCGGAACCTACGAACGCCGAGGTCATCGCGGCGATCAACAGGCAGACGAAAGCCGTGAACGGACTGAAGGGGTACCTGCGGATCGCGATGGAGGAGACCGTCAAGGAGGAATTGAAGGCCCTGCCGTCGACCTCGCAGCAGTCCGCCAGCACGTCGCCGCAGATCGAGAGCGTCGAGAGCAGGCTGAGCGAGATCGAAAGCACGCTCAGCGAGTTCGCGCAGAGTCTCGACGGGAAGCGGCTGCAGAGCGCCTCGCAGAGCTTGATCGCCGAAGCGCAGAAAAGTCACGTGGCTACGGCCTCGGCGACTGAGAACCTCCAGGCCATGGCTGAGGACAACCAGAAGCTCGTGAGCCGGGTGGGAGGAGCGGTGCAGCGGATCGAGAAGCGCACCGAAGAGCGCGTCGAGAAAGCAGTCGAGCAGGTCGTCGGAGAAGCCTCGGCCACGATGACTGCAAACTTTGATGCCTCGAATGAGCGTGCCGACCGGATCATCGCCGCCACGGCGAAGCTGGAGGCCCGTCAGCTCTGGTCGGCAGCCGCCGCGATGTGCCTGGCCCTCCTGCCGGTGGCAGTGGTCATCGCCGGGGCCTGGATGGCCGTCGCCGGGCTCATCACGGGCACTCAGTGGGCACTCGACGTGGACGGAGGCGTCTGGCTCGGCATCGGGCGCTGGCTCGTGGTTTGCGTGGGCCTCGCCGGTACCGGCTACGCCCTCTTCTCGTCCGTCCGTTGGGTCTCCGGCCTGGTGGAGGCATGGAAGGGCCGCGGGATGCCGAAGTGGCGGAGCTGAGCCATGTCACTGAGGGCTGAAGCCAATCGGTCCACGTCGTCGGTGGTCCTAAAGGGTTGAGGTTTGACTTGAGGGTGCAACGAACCTTTCAATAGATACTATGTCTCAAAACTCTAGTGGCACGCAGTATCCGAGCCGACGAAAACGACGCCGCAAGAAACTCGTAGTCGCCGTCGCAGTCATCGTGGTCCTCCTGCTGGTAATCAGCTACGGCACCAAGCGTGTCATCCAGACGCGCTCATGGCAGATCGCCGGCGAACTCGTCAGTCGAGTGGAGACGGACGAGAAGGTCGTGGCGCTCACCTTCGACGACGGCCCCACGGATGCAGACGCCGACGCCGTTCTCGACGTGCTCGAGGACCGCGACGTGCCAGCGACCTTCTACGTCAACGGCAAGGACGTCGAGGGCAACCCAACGACCATGCAGCGCATCATCGACGACGGGCACGAGATCGGCAATCACACGTGGAGCCATCGGTCCATGGCCTTCGTCTCGCCGGAGACGGTCGCCGAAGAGATCGAGCCGACCGACGAGGCGATCCGCGCCACTGGGTACGACGGCCCGCTGACCTTCCGACCCCCGCACGGCAAGAAGCTCCTGACCCTGCCGCTCTATCTGGCAGAGCACGGTCGCCTCACCGTCACATGGGACGTCGCCTACGAAGACTGGTCTGGCGATCCGCAGAGCACCGGGGATCTCGTCAGTGCCACGGTCGAGAACACGCGCCCGGGGTCGATCATCCTGCTCCATCCCTGGTTCGGCCGGACGGCAACACAGGAGGCTATCGGCCCCGTCATCGATCAGCTGAAGGAGCAGGGCTACCGGTTCGTTACCGTCTCGGAGCTCATCGGATGAGACCGCGGGTTACCAGTCGAGACCAGATCGACCGAATCGCTCTCGAACTCTTCCTTGCTCACGGCTACGCCGAGGTCACGACCGACGAGCTGATCCAGGCATGCGGAGTCTCTCGGCCGACGTTCTTCCGCTACGTGGCCTCCCGCGACTCCCTCGTGCTCGACCACATCGCACAGTTCGGCCAAGGCGTGGCAGCGATGGTGCGCGAACGGGTCGAGGCGTCGGCCTGGGTCGCGCTGCGCGAAGCCATGTGTGACGCTGTCGAGATGCTCGATCCGGGCTCGCGCGAAGGGATGGCGTTCCGAATCCTGCAGTCCTCGCCCGGGATCCGTTCGTCAGCGCTCGAACTCACTCGAACCTGGCGGGGACAGCTCACGGAATCACTCGTGGCGGGTGAGTACTTCGCCGGTGACGACAGACAGTGCGAGGCCGCCGCGGCTATGGCGATCGGACTGTTCCAGATGAACTGGGCATCGCCTGGGGCGACGCCCAGTTCGACCTCTGCCCTGCTTCGCCGGGCGTTCGACGACGCGGTAAACCTGGTTGTGTAGCTCGTCGGGCCACAAGAATTCACCTGCTGCCGCCCGACCGCGCACTAGAGATCAAGTGTCACAACGCTGACATGCGGTACGAAAACCCGCTGTACATGGCAGAAGACGCCGGTGCCGCGGACCTGATTTCGGGCGGCAGACTGCAGCTCGGCATTAGCCGTGGTTCACCAGAACAGGTGATCGACGGCTGGCGCCACTTCGGCTTCTCCCCCGCTGAGGGCGAATCCGATGCTGACATGGGACGTCGCCACACCGAGCGATTGCTCGAGGTACTGACAGGCGAAGGCTTTGCACAGCCGAACCCTCGTCCGATGTTCCCGAATCCTCCGGGGCTGCTCCGCGTTGAGCCACACTCCGAGGGACTTCGCGACCGCATTTGGTGGAGCTCCGGCTCCAACGACACCGCGGTCTGGGCAGCCAAGCTCGGCATGAACTTGCAAAGCTCCACCTTGAAGAACGACGAGAACGGCAAGCCGTTCCACGTTCAGCAAGCGGAGCAGATCGAGATCTACCGTCAGGCATGGAAGGAAGCCGGCCACGAGCGCACACCTCGCGTCTCTGTCAGCCGAAGCATCTTCGCCCTGACCGACGACCGCGACTGGCAGTACTTCGGCCGCGACCGCTACAGCTCGGACCAGGTGGGCCAGATCGACGCGAAGACTCGCGCCGTCTTTGGCCGTTCCTACGCGGGTGAGCCGGACGAACTCATCGAGACGCTCAAGCAGGACGAGGCCATCGCGGCCGCAGACACACTGTTGCTCACGGTGCCGAACCAGCTCGGCGTCGAATACAACGCTCACGTCATCGAGTCGATTCTGACGCACGTAGCCCCAGCCCTCGGCTGGCGCTAAGCCTTCGGGTGCAGGCGGCGGTTACCTTCGGGTGGCCGCCGCTTTGCTTTGCCATCACCTCGTGGCATCGAGAGCCAGGATTTCGTCCCGCAAGCGATAGTCGTCGGCGGACAGGCCGTGCAAAACTTCCAGCAACGAAACTTGGGACTGGCGCATAATCCTGCGGTTGCCAGTGCTTGCGATGAAAAGCTTCGAATAGTCAACAGTTTCACCGTCACCTAGGCTCAGACTGTCGCTCTCGTTTTCGACATAGTTCCATGCTGTTGGACCGAATCGAATCTCAAAATTTTGAGCGGACGTGGCGCCATCGTCAGCGGTGACAACCAGCTCAACGATCCATTGATAAATACCCACGTAGTTGGCTCGAATCTCGCGGACAGAGCCCGCTCGAAGCTTGCCGTCCAGCTGGCTGTGCAGGGTTGAGCGCGCATAGATCTTGAGTCGATCCTTAACCCTCTTGAGAACCTCTCGGCCGCCTTCAAAGCGCTCCCTTGCACGCTCGGCAACGTCGCTTGCAAACTTCTCAGCGGCCACATCACTTGGGCGCTCTCTGTAGCGTCTGGCTTCGCCCGAAACACACATTGCGTCGATGAAAGCCAAAAACTCCGAATCACTCACTTCATCCCCCTTAGCGGCAAATTTCCTGTGCATCTGGATGAGGAACGAGTACTGCTCGGCGTGTAACTGTGCGTAGTTCCTCTCCTTGTTCAGCTCATCCACAAGGCGATCAAGGAAGCTCTCATACGTAATCACCGTCGCACGTTCCCAACCGTCGGATTGGAGGTAGGTGTACTCGGATGCGCAGAGCAGAACGACGACGCCGAACTTACCGTCTCGCTGACCGTATTTGAGGTAGGAGTTGTAGCTATGCCCGTGGCCGTCGGAGGTTTCGTAGTTTTCCACTACGACGACGGTCGAGTCATTCTCTAAAACGAGGTCGGCGATGTCTAGGCGATGTCCTGACTCGGCAGTATTGACTTCCTGACGGACGGAATAAGGCCCGTCTGGCAGATCAGCCGAAGGTCCCAGCCGCTCGCGGATCAGGCTGAGAAAGACTCTCTGGCCAAGCGTTTCGAAGCGGTGCGAGCCTCCGATATCCAGAATCCATCGAAAGATGTTCGACAGCTGTTTCTCATGCGTCCCATGGTGCATCACGTTGAAAACATTGAACGCCTCATGACTCGACCGGCCCAGCACGGGCAAGAGCTCGGTAATGAGGTCGTAGTCATCCATGCGCTCATTCTGCTACACCACTGCCCACGAAAAGTGAGCTGCGTCGTCGTAATTCAATTTCGAAATGGCACACTAGTGCCATGACCAAGACCATCGCCGAAAAGCTTCAGATCAAGCCCGGAAATTCAGTGCACGTGGTGGGTGCCAGCGCCGAAAAACTCGCCCTGTTGGAACCCCTGCCGGAGGGCGCGAGCTTTGTTGAGGGGATCGAGGAAAGCGTCGCCGATTCGGCCCTCATTTCCGCGCGCGACAAGGCGCAACTGGATGAACTTTTCCTGCCTGTCCGCGATCATCTTTCGGGCACTCGCGCGGGCTGGGTGCTGTATCCGAAGGGCAATAAGTCGGACATCAACCGCGACAGCATCTGGCGATACATGGAAGAGATCGACTGGACGCTGAACTCCAACGTGTCCATAGACGATTACTGGTCTGCGGTGCGATTCAAGAAGAAAGCCTAAGCCCTCCGCCGGTCAGCGTGATCGAGTCACTCGCTTGAAGACGTCGTCTCCCCCAGCTTGGCGCAACAGATCCGGCGTTCCCACAACCACCAGTTTGCTGCGAGCGCGTGACAGACCTACGTATAAGATCTGACGCGCGCGCTCGGGGTTCTGAAAACTGTTGAGCGCCAAGACGACAGCACGTTTCTCGAGTCCCTTGAATCCGAGGACGTGCCCGTAGAAGACATCCTCGGCGCTGAAGTAGGAGTCCCAGTAGACGTCGAACCCGTCCCGTTTCACTTGTGCATCGTGTTCCGGGTGACGCCGGCCGGTGGTCAGCAGGGCTACGTCTCCAGGCTCCCAACCGGCGCCCAGAAGTTTTTCGATCTGGTCATCCGCTACGTCGAGCACGGCGTCGGAGATGGCGTTACGATCTCCTGCGACATCAACCGACACCCACTCGACGCGCTCGCCAGACTCACTCCTGACATCTTGCGGCAGCGCGGTCAAGGGCGCGAAGCACTCCGCGATCGCGCGGGAATTGCGGAGATTGTCATCCAGCGGGAAGGGGTTGAGCTCAATGGGAGCAGCACCGTTCCGGTCGAAGACTGTCTGACGGCTATCCGCGAATGCGTACAGGACACCTTCATCACCCTCAGCGAGACAGGTGGTCACGGCGTCCCACCAAAGGTTCTCGAAGTCCTGAGCTTCGTCAACAACGATGGCGTCAAATTTCTGTTCTGGCGCGGCCTTCGCCGCGCTTTCCAGAAGGTTCTTGGGGAGTTCTTCAGCGTAGAACTGATCCGCGGGCAGCGTCGTCGTCCTTGCTGCTTCTTCGACGTTCGGGCCGCCGAAGTATTCGCCCAACCGGTGAAATAGCCCCACGTAAACCGGCCGTTCGTGCTCGTGCCAGGTCTGCGTCATGAGTTCGAGGTGCCGCGCCAAACCGCGCGAATAACACATCAGCGCGACCCGTTGCCCGTTTGCGGCAAGCTGGCGCGCTTTCATGAGCGCCAAGTGCGTTTTCCCAGAGCCCGCTCCGCCCACAAGCTGCGCCCGGGGTTGCAGCCGAAGCAGTGCGAGGATGCGTTCCTGCTCGCGAGTGAGGCGATTTCCTTCGTCTTCGATCTCTTGCGCCAAGAGCTGGGCGTTTTCGACGGCCCGATGCGTGGTTCGAAGCGCCTTGCACAGATGCTCCAGCTGATCCCGTTGAGGCGCCACGTAGGCATTGAGCTGAGTGAGACCATTCTCGATAATTCGGGCCGCTCTAGGGAGATCGTTCGCGTCGATCATGATCTCGCGCGGCGCGTCAGGGACATTCCAGCTAGACGGCAACTCCGTATAAGGAACGGCGACGAAGTGACCAATCCGCGGGATGTGGAAGCTCGAGACTGATTTCAGGTAGTTGATCAGGGCGTGCTTCGCCAGACGCACTTGCTCGATGGGCGAGGCGACCAGATTGCGGCCGCTCTGTATCCACTTTCCGTTCTTGACTTCAACGATGCCGCCCTTGACCTCGATGGCGGCGACACCCACACCCGGCCACATCACCAGCAGATCGATCTCCGCTTCATGGCCGCTGTGCGTGATGCGTTGACCTACGATGATCACCGCGTCATCCGGCAGCTGCTCCGCGAGCGCGGAGCATACGATTTCCTCCGCAGCGGATTCGAAGTGCGGGTTGCCAGGAAGTAGCTTCGCAGTCACTTGCTCATCGTATCCACGAGCAACACTTCGACGAAGTACTGGGAGTTATCTCACCCAAGACGGGAAAGAATCTCGTCATCATCCGCATGTCAGACTTCTGTGTAAAGAAGAGGAAGATCCAGCAGGATCACGAGCGAGACATCGAGATAGTTCGCCGTCACTTGGCGTCTGTCCTAAACGCCAAGTCCTAGTCCTCTTTGAGGCTTCCGTCCTGATTGATGTACCACGGCGGAGTTGGGAGTTCGCCTAGGTCTTGCCGAACGCCATCGGTATACATGTTTAGAGTGACGGTGTCCGGATGCACCTTGGTGGCGTTGGATACGGCAATGACATCCTTGTAAAAATCCACCCAGTTTGTGTAACGCACAATTCCCACTTGCCCCACCTAACTCTCGAAGTGATTGATAGTTACGACTCTACGGTCAAGGTATGACAGTTAGATCTCGAGCCAAATCGTCACGCCACCGCAAGGGAACAATGTCCCCGAGCGGCGTCGTCGTAATTTCCGAAGAATCCGGGCTTAGTGAGCCTCAATAGTGACCACGGCGCGCTGCGCGCTGGCACCTTCAGAAGCCTTGCCAGCAACCCCCACCACCCGCGAAACGCAGCAGTTCATCTTCTGATTCAGTCGCTGCTGGCGTTCGCTATAGAACACGTCGCGATGGTCGATCACGCCGGTGAGCTCGGTGATGCGCACTTCGCAGAGCCCGCATTCGCCCTTGCGGCAATCGAACATCATGTCCGCGCCGGCATCTTCCAGCGCCTCGAGCATGGAGCGATCCGGCGGGACCACCACTTCCAAGCCCAGCTTCGGCACGCGGACCAAGAATTCTTGCGGATCAAACCAGCCGCTGTTGCCGAAAGTTTCGTAGCGAAGGTTCGGCAGATCGAGCTCGCGCTCAATCCAGGTGCGTCGGACGGCATCCATGAGTCGGATGGGTCCGCACATGTACAGCTCGGTGTCTTGGTCCACGTCAGATAGCAGTTCGGGGATCTTCAGCGACGTGCCCTCGTCGTCAATGTGGGCTTGGAGTCGCTCGCCATGCTCAGCCTCGAGCTCCGCGAAATACGCCATCGCCTCACGGCTACGACCCACGAAAACCAGATTGTAATCCGCCTTGAGTCGCTTCAAGACCCGAGCCATATTCGCAATCGCCGTCACGCCAATGCCACCCGCAAGCAGCACGTACTTCTGCGCGCCAACCCGCAGGGGGAAGTTCTGGAGCGGCTGCGTGATCCGCATCGAATCCCCCACGGAAACCGTATGCATGAACTCGGAACCACCGCGAGACAGCGGCGCCTTGAACACGCTGATGGCAATCCGCGAACCATCCTCGGACGAATCCACCACCGAGTAAGAGCGCTGAACGTCCTCGCCATCAATCTGCACCAGCAGATCAATGTGGGAGCCAGGCTCCGCCTTCACCGGCAATTCCGGAGCAAAAACGATGCGCTTGATGTCGCGCGCAATCTCGGAGACCTCAACAACGATCGCCGATTGCCACACCTGCGTTTGTGAAACCGCCATTAGGACGCCACCAACCGGCCTTCGGCCTCCAGCATTGCGGTGAGGATGCGGCGCACCCACATGCCACCGGAGTCGATGTTGAGGTTGTAGAACTGGTAGTCAGGGTTCGCGTCGATCGCGGCTTGCTGCGCTTGCAACATGGCCTCGTCTTCGGCGAAAACGCCGTGCACGCCATCGCGCAATTGCGTGGTGATGAGCTGGCTGTCCAAGCGGTAGTTGCGCATGAAGGCCCAGAAATAGTGGCTCGAGCGGTCTGTTTCCGGGGTGATGGTATTCATGACAAAGCCGTTGACACCCTGGCTGCGGTCCCCCTCCGGTGCACCAGTTCCAGCCTTCGCAACACCCACATCAATGCGGATGGTGCCGGGCGCTTCGAAGTGGATGATCTGCCAGCGATCCACCTTGCCCTCGAAACCAGGGAACTTGTCCCGCATGTTCTTGAGCCAGAATGGCGGCGCATCGATGTTGTGCATCCAGCGCGTGACAGTGACGCGGTTACCTTCGTGCGTCACCACAAACTCGGATTCGCTGAGCTCTTCTTGCCCAATCGAGGACGAGTGCACGAATTCCTCGTGCGTGAGATCCATGAGGTTGTCCAGGATGAGCTGGTAGTTGCAGTCCGCGTGAATGGTGAGGCCGTCGCCGGCCCATTCGTCCGAAGTCATCTGGAACATATCCGGCACCAGTTCAGGGTCCGCGAGCGTTGGATCACCCAACCAAATCCACACGTAGCGGTAGCGCTCCACCACAGGGAAGCTCGGAACCGTGGCGCTCGGGTTGATGGTTTCCTGAGCGGGCATGGAGACGCAGCGGCCCGCCGAGTTGTAGACGATGCCGTGATAGGGGCACTGCAACCCGTCCTTGCCCACGGTTTTGCCCTGAGACAGCGGAGCGAGGCGGTGCCAGCACGCGTCGGCGAGCGCCACAGCGCGCCCGTCTTCCGTGCGATAAAACGCCACCGGACGGTTGGCAATTTGGCGTGACATGGGCTTTCTGGTCACTTCGTGATCCCACGCCGCGACGTACCAGGCGTTCAACGGGTGGGGCAGAATCTTGGCGGTCACGGTATTCGTGCTCATGGGTTGTCCTTTCGAAACTAACTATGTGCATAGTTAGTTGATTGGTTCAATAGTACCTATGGAGATAGTGAGTTGCAACACATTCTTGTGCGCACTTCTTGAGGACGACGGCGCAGCTCGGCCCTGCGGGCAGGCTCAGCTTCGCGAGCCTCGTCTTTCGGAACTCCGACTGCTCCTTCCGATGCTTCGCAAGCTGCTTTGGAGGCGAAATCAATCCAGGCATGGCCAGAGGTCCACGGCTTAATAGTTGATGTTGTGACCGATCTTGAACATCAGGTCAGCGAAGGCCGTTGGCTTGACCCATTCACAGCCCGTGCCTTCGTCCCAGGCGATATCGATGATGAGCGCAACGATAGAATCAGCTCATGGTCGCTATCACGTGGTTCCGAGACGATTTAAGGCTTGCAGATAACGCGGCTCTCAGTGCGGCGGCGAAAGATCCGGACGGAATCGTGGCGCTTTACGTACTCGATGACGAAACTGCCGAAGTCCGTCCCCTTGGAAGTGCCACTCGATGGTGGCTTCACGAGTCACTCCAACAACTTGAGCGTTCCCTGGCCACCTATTCCATTCCATTGATTCTGCGTCGCGGCCCCGCAGAACAGGTGCTCACCGAGGTGGTGTCAGAGGTCGGAGCCACCGCTGTGCACTGGAACCGCAGGTACGGAGCGGCCCGGGCTCTCGATGCTCGACTTAAAGAGTCGCTCACCGCTCGTGGAATCACTGCCCACTCCTACCCCGGCAATCTATTGTTCGAACCGTGGACAGTCGCTAATTCCAGCGGGGATCCCTATGCTGTGTATTCAGCGTTTTGGCGAGCATGCTTGAGGTCGCCCGAACCCGACCATCCGCTTCCCATTCCCACCACACTGATCCCAGGTGGCCAGCAACCGTATAGCGAAGACCTCACGGCATGGAATCTTCAGCCCGCAACTCCTCGTTGGTGGAGCGGATTTCACGACCGCTGGGTACCCGGCGAAGCGAAGGCACTCGAAAAGCTCACCCATTTCCTGGAGAGAGCCGTGACTAGGTATCACGAAGAGCGTGATTTTCCAGCGCGAAGCGCTACTTCTGAGCTATCTCCCCACCTACGCTTTGGAGAAATCAGCCCACGAACGATCTGGCATATCAGCCGCGCAGCGAATCAAGAAGTTGAAGTATTCCTTTCCGAACTTGGATGGCGCGAGTTTGCTTGGCACACGGCTTACGCATTCCCAGACCTTCACCAACGATCGCTCAACCAGAAGTATCAAGACTTCCCATGGAGCAAGGGGGTCGGCGACGAGGTTCAAGCTTGGCAACAAGGCAACACCGGGTACGGGATAGTAGACGCAGGCATGCGAGAGCTGTGGCAAACCGGCTTCATGCATAACCGAGTCCGCATGGTGGCGGCATCCTTCTTGACGAAGAATCTGCTGGTGGACTGGAGGGTGGGTGAAGAGTGGTTTTGGGACACGCTCGTCGACGCGGATGAAGCCAGCAATCCCTTTAACTGGCAATGGGTAGCAGGTTGCGGGCGCGATGCCTCACCGTACTTTCGCATCTTCAACCCACAAACGCAGCAAAAGAAGTTCGATCAAGACGGCCTCTACGTCAACTACTGGGCTCCTGAAAGCGCCAACCTCGAACCCGTTGTGGATCTGTCCGACTCTCGCGGCGAGGCTCTGGCCGCCTATGAGTCAATAAGGCACTGAGCGAGCCTCCAGCATAATAACTATGGGTCATTCGGACTACCCGCGTAGGTGGAGAGCGCGGCGTGGTCAACATGACCCGCGCATCAACCATCAGCGGTTGGTGCGATCTTCCCCTTTTGTCTAATCCGCAGAAACTATTTCCGGTGAATAGGAGACTGCTTGGGACGCGAAATCAGTGCGTGAATGAGCAGCGCAATAAACACGACAGCAGCAAGGCCCGCACTAATGGCGAGAGTCAGATTGATGCCTTCGGCAGTCGGGTGAGCGTCCGGCGCCATGTGTGCCGCGAGCACCGCACCCGAGACGGCGGTTCCGAAGGAGCTACCCACAGTTCGGAGAACCTGATTGAAGCTGACCGAGCTACCAAGTTCTTCCGCTGCGACACTGCGTGCAATCAGGCCAGGCATTGCGGCATAGCTCGTGCCCATTCCCAGACCAAGCACCAACATGCCAAGGAGGATCTCCCAGAGATGCGCATGGGACAGCCACATAAGAAATGCGGATGCGGCCATGATGCATGAGCCCACCGGAAGAAGCGTTGCCAGAGGGATGCGGTGGGACACCTTGCGAACCAAGCGGTTTGCCGTGAAGCTACCCACCGAGAGCGGGAACATCACCCAACCTGCCCAGAACACCGGAAGCGCGATGCCGTAGCCAGTGGCCGCCGGTGCCTGAGCAATCAAGCTGGAGATCGAAAGCCCCAGATACATCACGGCACCTAGGCCGATGGCCGTGCTGTTAGCCAGCAGCACCTCGCCGTTTCCCAGGACGCGCAAGTTGATGAGCGGGTGTTCAGACGCCAATTCAACCTTGACCCACGCCCACAAAGTGATGACGGAAACCAAGAACGTGCCGATGGTCAGCAGCGATCCCCAGCCCCAGTTGGGGCCTTCACTGATGCCGAGCAAGAGCAACCCCAGGCCGAGACCCAGCAAGACCGCGCCAGCAAAGTCGAAGGGAGTCCGTGGAGCCATCTCATCTGGGCCCGCGGGAACCACGCGAAGCACCACAATGATGGCACTGACAACAAAGAGCGCTGCGAACCAGAAAGCGAATCGGAAATCGAAGAGTCCCGCGATGATGCCTGTCAGCGGATAACCAATGCCGATACCCGTCGCCACCGTGACGGACAGACTCGAGATGGCAGAACGCACCTTGTCAGGCGTTACATAACGGCGAGCCAAAGCAATCGTCACCGGCACAATTCCATACGTCAGACCCTGCAATAGACGACCGACCAAGAAGATGGAGAAGTTCGGCGCCGTCGCTGCGATCACGGATCCAACAAAGATGATGGTGAGAGACCACAACAACAGCCGCTTCTTATGCGGCCCATCGCTGATACGCCCCATGACCGGCGTCGCCACGGCGCCCACCAGAAGGTTCGCCGTCAGCATCCACTGCGCCGCACTCACGGAAACATTCATTTCCCGCGAAATAGTGGGCACCAAGAGCATGCCCAAAGAGCTGACGATAGCCGTCGACAGAGCCGCGTAAATAAGCGCCGGCCCGAGTTTAGATCGCGCTTCAGTCATCGGCCGCCTCTGATCCCAACTTCTGAAGGACAGGAATGGCAGCGCGAAGAATGGCGCGCTCGTCGTTAGAGAGACGTTCCTGGATGGCCGTTTGCAGCCAAGTGACGCCGGCGTCCAATTCTTCCGTCAATTTCTGTTGGCCCGCTTTGGTGAGCGTTATCCAGGTACGACGGCGATCGTCGTCGTCCGGGATGCGGGCAGTAAATCCCAAGTGTTCGAGCTCTTTTGTAGCGAGCGAAATTGCTTGCTGGCTGACTTGAACCACGGCCGCGAGTTCCGTGGTTGATGCACGACCGTGCTCCGCGAGATGGCGCAGAACGCCCAATTTTCCGGGCGAAAGTGTCCGCCGGGAATTGAAGCGGAGGGAGAACGGGTACAGCGCTTCGTAGAACGAGCGCGTCGTCAGTTCGTCAGGTGAAGAGTCATGAGGCACTCAGAAAGTGTACAAGCTACTTGTGTAAGTTGCTTGTACACTTTCTGCCCTAACGCCCTAGGCGGAGTTTTATCGGCCTCAGATCTGCTATTTCTTGCCGCTCCGAGCGTATGGATAATCTTCATCACGCTTCTGGAAAGCGAGGATGGCACGGTTCTGGATCATGCCATTTCGGATCTCGATCGCGCGACGAATCGGCTCGCTCTTATCCCAGGCTTCTTCGCCATCGAGCACCACGCTGATGAATGGCAGAAGCGCCTCGCTGATTTCCCAGCTCGCCGAGTTCCAGAGGTAGGACGGGCTGTGGTCAACCGCGTAGTAGTTGATGTTGTGGCCGATCTTGAACATCGGGTCTGCGAAAGTGGTTGGCTTCGCCCATTCAAATCCCATGCCTTCGTCGCAGGAGACATCGATGATGATGCTGCCAGGAGTGAAGACTTCAAGATCCGAATTCCGCACGTACATCAGCGGATCATTAGGGTCCTGCAGCGTGCAGTTCACGACGATGTCGCTCTTGGCCAAATAGTTCGCGAGCGGCCAGCGGCCCTCTTCGGTGATGGCCTCAAGGGAATCGTCGACCTGATCGAACTGCACCATGTCCACCGAGTGGATGGGCGAAGCGACCGCCGCGACTGCCCGACTGGTCAGCACGTGAACGTCGTTAATTCCGTGCGCAAGAAGCGCAGTGACTGCACCACGCGCCGTCGCACCGAAACCGATCACCGCGGCGCTGAGCCTGCGGCCGTAATCGCCAGTTGAGCCGGCCAAAGACAGCGCGTGGATGACCGAGGCGTAGCCGGCCAGCTCGTTGTTCTTGTGGAAGACGTGCAGCCCGAAGCTGCCGTCGGGGCCCCAGTGATTCATCGCTTCGAAAGCGATCAGCGTCAGCTTTTTATCGATGGCCAGTTGCGTGATGGCATCGTCTTGCACGCAGTGCGGCCAGCCCCACAAGATCTGTCCATCTTTCATGTCTTCAAGATCTGAAGGCTGCGGCTTGGGCAACAGCAGAATGTCAGAAGCCGCAATCACCTCGGTGCGCGTGCCGATTGAACCCACAAATTTGGCGATTTCTGAATCGTCCATGCCGAAGGGCTCGCCGTAGCCGGATTCCACCATGATGCGGTGTCGATAGTCCTCGTGGATACGCTCAAAGTGAGCTGGATGGATTGGCACCCGGCGCTCGTCGATCTTCTTCGAAGTTCCCAGTACACCCATAGAAAGGGTTGTTGCCGTAGCCATTATTCACGTCCTGTCGGGAACGCCGCGGTGGCGTCCCCATACCTTCAACGGTACAGGTGTTCCGAGTCGGTCCCTTACGTAGTTTGCTGACTAGGTTCGGAGTAGCTTTCGATGCGGGGATCAGAAGACTAAGGCGATTCCGGTTGCATTGCACTGGCAGCAGTGCGGTAGCCAATCCGACCCAGATACACAGGTGCCTGAGTGGGGCTCCTACGGACTTACTGCAATCAAAACGAGACAGTCCGCAAAGTCGATAGTCTAGTAGCAGAAGCCCGTGGCCAGATCGGAAGCATGGCACTGAAGCGGTCGAGCCAGCCGCCACGTGCCGCATGTTTGGGGAAGAAGCTCCATGCTGATATCGAAGAAAAGATCCTTGAAGGCTACCGCGCAGGTCGGATCGCCTATGAAATCGCGGGCGAGCACGGCATCCATCGAGTCACCGCGAGTGTAGTTCTCAATCGGGCAGGCGTAACCTTGCGCCGCAATCCGCCGTAGGCGGACCAGGTGAAGGAGATGATCCGCCTCTACATCCAGAGCCTCTCGCTTCAAAAAGCCGGAGGCCGCCTCGGCTTCGACGCCATGACTGTCCTCAACAAGCTCAGGAGCCGAGGGGTCCGCACGAGAGATTGGCATGGATGCAGCCGATGATGATCGATTGTTCATAAGCGAAGTGTTCGGTGCGCTGAGCAGGTGAGGGAACTGGGCAGTCGGGAGATGGCCCTCCAATAAGTCATCATCATCATCAGGACCTCAGCCCGGCTGATTCTTGGCTGCGCGTTCCTGCGCGCCGAGCGGAGCACCAAGCAATCGGATGGCTTCAGAACGCACCGCCCGCTCGAGAATGTCAGCCACGACTGCCAGGTGCTCGGGATCGAACGATCCTGAGCCATGGGACAGCGTGTTTCGTGCCCTCGTGAGCGCAGTTTGGAGTGGCAGCGTGTCCTTGCCGTTGTGCTGCGCGCGGACGATCTTGACGAGTTCGCTTTTCGCGAGTCCGTCGGGGATCTCATCGGGCAACCGCTTCAGCAGATCGGCAAGCGCTGAATCGAGACCCTGCTGCGCTTCCTTGCGGAGGTGCTTGTTGATGAAGGAGAGATCTGCCTTGTCCAACAATTCCTGTACTCGTGCGATCACGCCCTCTCGCTTTACCCCGAAATTCTCCCTGTCCGCTTCGTGTTTGGCTCGATTCTCAAAGCCATACGATCCTTCGAGTGCCTGCAACAGAAGAAGGAAGCGTGAGCGGGGGTGCTGGTCACTGGCCGTCGCCATCGCACCGTAGGTCTCAAAGAGCGGATGCCTGGCAGCTACCTGGCGCTGCCAGGCGTGCAACAGGTCGAGCAGGCTCAGATTGTCGCCCGCCAGACTGACCGCTGAACGGATCTCCTCAACTGCCGCGCGCGTCGAGTTCACGGGTGCGTGGGTGATATCCCAGCCGAACACCTGGTCGCGGTGCGAGCGGGGCGCGGCTTCATTGACCACCGCAAGTAGGTACCGAATCTCGCGCGGGGAACCTGTCAGGAGCGAAATGAGCTGTCGAAGGGGTCGAACCCGCTCAAGCCACCAATCGGCAACCGTCAGAGGTTCCCCCGAGGTCAGGCGCAGGACAGGGCCGAAGGCCATCCGAAACTCGTAGCCGTCGAGTGCACGAACGGAATAGTCGTAGCTGAACGTCATCGACTGTCCGCCCGTATCCCAGACGAGCTTCGCTTCCTTGTCGACTGTGGCCGTCCAGACTGGCTCATCGCCGGCTTTCATCGGCATGTTCACGTGCGAGATCGGGGCTACTCCTGCAACCGACTCCAACCCCTCGATCTGAAGCTCAATCGAGGCGTACTTCCGTTGCTCTGAAGAGTCGAAACTATCGAGGGACAGGACGGCAAATGCACCGATCGCCCGACCGTTTCCAGGGAAGCTGTAGCTGAGTTCTCCATTCATCAGGGCGACGTAAGCGCCACTCGAGAGTCGGCCCGTGAGGGTATCAAAGCGGTGCCGCTGCGGGAACGAGGCAACGCCTGTGGCACCCTCGGACACCCACTCGATCGGCAGGTCACCGAAGAGAATGCCGCTCGGATATTTCCCTTGCTCGACAGTGAGGAGCCCCGGGACCCCGGCGCGTCCACCCTTACGATCCGGCACTTGCCACGTGATGAGGTATTCGCCCGTCTCGAACGGGAGCTTGACAGCCTTAGTCTCCTTGGCAGGTTTCATCGCGTCGCCTCGTTCGTCCGCGCGAACGCGATCATCCGCTGTACGGCAGCCGGAAGAAGACCGACAACGTTTGTCTCGTCCACAAGGCTAACCAGGTTCGTCCAGACCTGTGCACGCACGGCTCGCACACCGATCTTGTAGACCTCCCCAAGAGCCTTCTCAACATCAGCGACAGCTCCCGGCTGTCGCGGCACCGCCGAGGTTCGGTCGCCAGAAGGGTGATCGGTCTCAGTGAGAATCCGTTCAGGCGGGATCAGCGCTACATCGTCCGGGTAATTCATACCCGCCGCGTTGATTGAGAACCAGCAGCCGAGCTCGATTGCTCGGCGCGTTTGCGCCTTGTCGCCGCGCCACCAGTGGAGAACTGCCCCCCTGATTGGAGTTCGTTCCAGGGCATCGAGCACGCGCCCTGGCGCGCCGGAGCTATGGATGGAAGCGATGCGCGGCGTGCGCTGCAGCGCGCCAAGGATCGAGGAGAGAACTAGCTCCTGCTCGTCGAGCGGCAGCTTGGAGCGTCGATCCAGCCCGATCTCACTCACAAAGGCCGCCGAAGCGATCAGCGAGACGAACCTCTCGGCGTCAAACTCCCACTGCGCCTGCACCACGCCCGGATGACAGCCCACACCCCAGATCGTGACCTGGTCATGACGGTCCCTGACGGACTCGTACTCATCCAGAGACCTGGTGGCCGCGAACACGACCGCACCGAGCCGCTCAAGATCGGCTGGGCGCGTCTTTGGACTGATATGCGCGTGCAGATCAAGTGGGGGAAGCTGGGGCGTCATCAGAAGAGCCCTCGAAGTTCGTCGGCTCCCCGCTGAGACAGGGCAAGGGCATCCTGCGCTGAGTAGCCCTCGGGGAGCGACATAGCCATCACATCGCGTGCACGAATACCTCGATCGACGAAGTCCCGGAGAGGCTCAACGATCGACTTTTGCCGGACAAACGTGTTGTAGCCACCGATCTGATCGTTCACGAGATAGGTGGTCATGTCGGGAACGCCAGAAGCTACGAAGGCCGCACGGCGAACGAGGCAGCCGAAGCACACGCCGCAAGATGATCCCACGGGAGCACCGCTGTAGCGCGCGTCCGTGTGCGAGCAGGAGTTGGTGTTACTGAGGTAGGTCGAGGCGGCGTCGACTCCGACCGCGTCCGCTACCCGGCGGAACATCTCGCCCTTCGTGAGGGCCTCGAAGGGATTCTCGATAATGCTATGTCCGCCGACGCTCTGCATCAAGGCGGACAGTTCGCGCAGGAAGCGCGGATGGGTCGTGTGCGTCGACAAGCTGCCCCGACGGTCAGGGCCAAGTGGCGGGTTGAGCGATGCAAAGCCGTTCTCGGGGATCCAGAGCGTCGAGCCAGCGCGTTCAGCGACGGCGAGTCCCAGCGCCAGGAACAGCAGCGAGCGCGATCGAGTCGATGTCTCGCTGCGGAACGATGAGCCGCCCAGACGCTTCGAGCCGCGATGAAGATGGAACTGACGGTGTACCTGCCGGATGCCGGGCGCTAGTTCAGTGATGGCGCCAACGATGCGCTGCTGTACCGGGGAGATCGCCGTTGAGCTGTACTGCGACACCAGCGATTGCGAGCGGTCCTTGCCCAGATCAACCGCTGAAAGGAGTGCACCGGCAGCCGAGTCGGCACCACCGCTGAGGAGTACCGTCCGGTCGTGGTGCTGCTCCTCGATTGGAAGCCCGGCCTCACCGGCTTCAGGCGCCTGTGTGAAACTGAACGACCAGTGGTCGCCCGATAGGAAGCCGACTGTGCTGGCCAGCTGCTCGGCGTGTGATGCCCAGACGTGGGGATCGCCCACCTCCACGGTGAGCTCGAACTCCCTCGCGTTCCAGCTCGAGCCACCGCCCTCTCGAAGTACGGAGCGATCGGTGGCGAGTACTCCCAGAGCGATTCGGACAAGGTCGACGTTACGCACATTCACCACGCCAAGGTCAGCCAGGTGCGGATCAACGCCTCCGGTGAAGGTCGTCCGGCCGTTGTGTGTCCAGAGGAACACCTCGTCGAAGTTGCCGTCCAGCAGGGCAGCGTCAGCGGTGGCCTCGGAGAGGGTGAGTAGGAGCCGACTCATGACGTGACTCCGAAGATTTGCCCGATGTCGCGGATGCCGTTCTCGATGGCCTGCGCCATCTGCTGCTCGGTCGCGCCTGCCGGGTTCAGGGTTGCCTGGACCGCGTATTCCGCTGCCACATCACGGATCTGACGCTCCAGGCTACGGCGCTTCTCGAAGCTGGCGTCCTTGGCGTAGATCGTCGCTGACACCTCGGTCAGCGCGGTCTCCGCGATGGTCGTCTCGATCGACTTCCTGACGACATCCTCCGGCGTTGGCGGATGATCGGCAGGCTGCTCCAGGATCCACTCAACGACGGTCGCGACGATGTCGCGCTCCTCAGCATCCGCAAGTGTGCTGTCGGCCTGGGCCTCGAAGGCAGTCTCGATGATCTTGAGCCCGATAGCGACAGGGTCACCAAGCGACTGCAGCTCGTCATAGTTGAGGCCAGCTTCGCGCAGGGCCTCCCGGTTGCCCGACGAGTAGGCAAGCGCAAGCCGCCCAGCTCGCCCAGCTGCCCGAGAGACCCGGCCGACGGAGCGCGTGGCGCCACCCGATGAGCGGCCACCGCCTCCACCTCGGGAACCGCCGCCGCCACCGCCCGGGCCGTCGCTGCGCCCACCGCGGCCGCGCGAGTTGAGCAGTACGCGAAGCGCCGGCCCGAGGTCTACTCGCGGCTGCCCCGGCGTTCCGGGACGCGGCGGATCGGAAGAGTGGTCGGCTCCATCCGCGCCGCTCGTGTCAGCACCATCGGCACCACCTGGCCCACCTGCAGTATCAAGCCACGCCGCAATGTTGTCGCGGAGGTCACCTGCGTCCTTGCCACCGCTGCCGCCGAATGAACCGCTAGTTCCCATTGCTGCTCCACGCCGTCTCGACGATGCCCACAGACTGCTGGAGCTGCTGGTCGTCTGACCCAGCCCGCCAGGTCTCAAGCACCGGCCGATAGATCGCCTGATCCAGGGGTCGAAGCTTGATAATCGTTGCTGGCTCAACGTCTCCCGCAGGGAGACCTCGTAGCGCCGCCACCACGTTCGGCTGGGTTGTCGGCTGCTGGGCCGCAAGGCGAAGCAGGCTCTCGATCGTGAACTTCTGCAGAGCGGGCTGGTCGCGAGTACGGCGTCCGAGATGTCCAACCAGAATCTGGGCGTCGCTCTCGGGCAGCAGTCTCAGAGTCTCATCGGTGACACCCGCTCGGTCGAGCTTCAGGCTCGACGTCAGCGCGACCGCCAGGTCACGGAGACGCTCAGGTAGCCCTGCGTCAATGACCTCGATCTTGGCGAACGACGCTGCCAGATAGAGGTACCCCGAGATAGCAGAGGCGTCGAGTGCGGGCGGGAGCTTCGCCCAGCGCCGAAGAGTGTCGCTGAAGTCATCATCGCGGGCTGACTCCTGTTCCGGTACCGGAGTGACCGCCTTCTTCTTAGCGCGCCCCTCGTCCTGCCCATCATCCCCGGTTGCCTCGGGTGTTGTCTCTTCGACCTCCTCAACGCGGCCGTTGGCGGCAACATCGAGAGCGTCGAGCTTGTCGCGCAGCTGGTTAGACGCAAGCCAGCCGAGTACCGTCTCGAAGTCATCGGTGAGGATCCGCTCCAGCACCATGAGCTTCGCAACCTCGTCCGCCTCCAGCTCGAACCCACGACGCCGAGCAACCGCCTGGCGCACATTCAGATCGTTTAGGAACCGTTTGATCCGTCGCGGGTTGCCGTGGAACTTCTCGTAGAGGATCGGTGTCAGGCGTGTGGCTGTGACCAGATGCTCAGCCAGTGGAGTGCCGTCCTCGATCTCAAGATCGTCCAGACTGCCTCCACCGATGCGGAGCTCGTCGCACTTGGCGACAAAGGCTGTATATACCTCCTCATCGTTATCCATCTCCGCTTTCGCAAGCAGCAGGAAGAGATATGCCTCGGTGTCGAATCGACTCAGCGCAGGGAGCGGGATCGTCGTCTGGACGATCTTATGCAGGTAGAGCTTCGCTGGATCCTCGTCCTCGTTCTTTGGTGCAGCCGTCTTGAACTTCTGCTGAATAGCTTCCGCCACGCGATCCTCGTCGGCTGCGATGACGAAGGACATTCCCCTGGCCGAAAGAAACAGCCGGATCGCCTCAAGGGTCTCGACCACGGTGTCCGGCAGGCAGCGATCGAGATCATCGACGAGCACAACCACACGTGACAGGTGGGCCAGTGCAGGATCGGCCAACAACGCCTCGAACTCCTCGCGGAAGGCAGCCATGCCTTTCTCGCTGTCGAGACTGTCGGGCTCGTCGCTAACTAGGCCGAAGACGTCATCGATGTTCGGCAGTTGCATCGTGATAGCGGTCTTGGCGGCCATCTTGACCGCCTTCGACCAGTTCACTTTGCGGACGAGCTTCTTGAATGCTTCGAGGCCAGCCTGGCCAACCGGATCCGTCTCTTTGAACTCCTTGCTGAGCGCACCCAGCACCTCGGCGATGAGGCTCTCCTTGGGGCCAACTGCCGGGTCGTAGAGCCAGGGCTGCGTCGGGATGACCAGCACCTCACGCTCGCTACCCGAGGAGCGCTCCTTGATCTCGGACTTGATCAGCTCGAGGACGCTCGTCTTGCCGCTACCCCAAGCACCGGAGAGACCGATCGCCACGGGATCGAGTCCGTCATCGAAGATCGCATCCGCAGCCGTCTCTGCGACCGCGCGAAAGGCCAGCAGATCCTGGGTTGCAGGCTCATCTGACCAGAGCGGGTAGGAGGAGGTCATAGCTTCCACGCTCCCGGGACTGCTCGTGCGTAGTCATCGATACCGATGGCCTCGAAGTGGCGCTTGGCAGACTTGATCTTCGCAAGCTCGGTCGGTCGGAGTTTCGAGTCGTCGAGCGTGCTCTTCGTCTCACGGATCATGTAGATCCGGTCTTCGCCGTCCTCCTGCTTGATAATCGCCCAGTCGGGGTTGTACGGGCCGACTGGGGTGTCGATCTTGAACTTTGCGGGCAGCTTCATGAACAGTTTGATGTCCTCGCGAGAGTCGAGCAGCTCCGCGAATTGGCGCTCGACATCCGAGTCGAAGATGACGTAGTCGAAGTCGGTCTTCTGGGTGTGCTGCACCTTGTACATCTGGTCGAGGAAGCGCTCCTTCTCCTCCTCGCCGTCCCGCTGCAACTCGCGCAGCTCGTAGACCGAGCCTGCGATCCGCTCGTACTGGATACCGTCGACCACGATCTTCGCCAGCTCGTCCTGGAGGGCACGCTTGGTCATCGCGATGAAGTCGTTCGGGTTGCCGATGAACTCGCCCAGCCGGCCACTGCCGATCAGGATGTCGACAATGGTCTTGCGGGTAAGGGAAGTGGCCTCCTGCAGTTCCGTGATGATGTCGGGCAGGTCGTAGCTGCCCTTGAGATCCGCCGAGCGGGTGCCGAGCTCTTCACCCTTGGCGCCGCCTCGAAGCACCCTGACTCCGGCACGGGTCACCTGGATACGCAGCGCATCGATCTGCGGCGCTTCCCGTATCGCACGGACAGCGTTCTCGATCAGCTGGTCGCGACCAACCTTGACGCGGTAGGTGGTCTTCTGACTGATCGTCTCCCAGAACTCCTCGAACTCCGGATTCGAGTAGAGCTGCTTGTTGAGCACGCGCGGTTGACGTTTGCTGACGGGTTTGACGTACTTGCCGATGTTGGCGCGCTCAACCAGCTCGATGATGATCGGCTCGGCCCAGACAAAGTCGACCGGAAGGGCGAGATCGAAGCCGAGCTGCTTCGGCTGAAACTTCGGGGTGACCGCGCCGTCCTTGTCGATGAAGCCCTTGTCCTTGAGGTGCTCCCACACGAGGACGGAGCGCTGGTAGCCGAACTGGTCGTCGGTGAGCGCGCCGTTCTCGTCCTGTAGCGGGATCTTCGAGAACTCAGCCCTACGCACCCGACCGATCTCGACACCAGCGTCCTTGTACTCACGCTGGAGCGCGTCCGCGAACTTCGTATACGACTCGTTCGCCACGACCGTCAGCGTCGCAATGCCCCGGTCAGCGACACGGGCGTAGCCCACCTTCGTCTTCGCAACAGGGAGGCGGAGTCCGCGGCCGAGGGTCTGGCGGCGCTCTGTCTCCGCGCCCATCTCGCGCAGGGTACAAATCTGGAAGACGTTCGGGTTGTCCCAGCCCTCGCGCAGGGCAGAGTGGCTGAAGATGAACCGGACAGGCTCGTTCTCGTCGAGCAGCCGTTCCTTCTGCTGCATGATCAGCTCATAGGCGTCGTCATCGGCCTTCGTCGTGCCAGACGAGTCCTGAAAGGTCATCGTCTTGCCGCGCTTGATCTGGGAGAAGTACGCCCGGCGAAGCTCGCTCGGCGCCTGCGGCAGCAACTCCTGGTAGCGCGCCGACTTCGCGCGTTCCTCGGCAAAGACCTCATCGAACCACTGCACGAAGTCACCGTTCGCGTCGTCGTTGTTCGTGCCGTCGCCCAGGTAGCTGGCGACCTTGTCGACGAAGAAGAGGCTGAGCACCTTGATGCCCTTGGCGCGCAGCATCGACTCCTTACGCAGGTGCTCGCGAACGGTCTCGCGGATCATCTCCTTGTAGATCGCGCCGGCCGAGGCACCGATGCTCTCACCCTCATAAAGGAAGCCGTGCGAGGTGAGGTCAACGTACGCGGGCTCGATGCTCATCTCGTTGATACGCCAACCCTCGTAGATCGGGTTGTTCGTCAAGCGCGCATCCGACAGCTCCTGATGCTGCTTCACGCTCACGATGCGCCGTTCAAGCGAGCCATCGGCCTTACGGCAGGACAGCTCCAGGCGGGCCGACCACGATGGTTCACGCCGCACCTCGACCAGCTTGATATAGGGCGTCGCGTCGGCACCCTGCTGGGCCACCTCGGCCACAACAATCTGCTTCACCAGTCCGAGGTCGTGAGCGTCAACGGGGTCAAGCCGGTAGACGACGTTGCGCTGCTTCTTGTGAGTCGCGCTGTAGCGCAGAGTGAAGACCGGATCGAGTTCACCGACCGCCGACTGCGACAGCTGCGACTCCATGTTCTGCGGCTCGTCCATGATCACGACCGGGTGGGTCGCCTTCAGGTAGTCAATCGGGCGCAGGCCGTTCAGCTTGTCGCGCGTCTGGTGGATGATGCGGGTGTTCGCGTTGCCACGGATCGAGTCGATCGTCATGATGAGGATCTGCACGTTCGTCGAGGTCGCGAACGACTGCACCTCCTCGGCGCTCTTGCCGCTGTAGATCGAGGCGTCGAAGGTGATGCCCTGCGGCTTGTAGAGGTTCTCGAAGTGCTCGCGCATGAGCCGGATGCTCGTGCTGACACCCTCGCGAATCGCCACGCTCGGCACGAGAATCACGAACTTCGTGAAGTTGTACCGGACGGCCAGATCGAAGATCGTGCGCAGGTAGACATACGTCTTGCCCGTACCGGTCTCCATCTCGATATCGAAATCGAGCGCGTCGCCCGCAAGCGACGGCCCGACCTCGAGGCCGTTCCGGTCCTGCACACGCTGTAGGTTCGCGAGGATTAGGTCGCGGTCAAGCACGAGGCTGTTACCGACCGCTCCGACCTCCTGGGTGAGGTCAATGTCGAGCGCGGCCTGATCGGACTCAGGCAGCACCGCTGCACCACGCAACGTCGTGACCAGCTTCTCTGCATCCTTCGGCTGCCCATCGAACAGGTCGACCACGGACGCGATTGCATCCAGCTGATACGGCTGACTGGCGTCGAACTGAAACCCTGATCCGCTCGCTGTGTTGTTTTTCATGCTCACGCCGTCCAGATCTCAATACCCTTGCTCTTCGCGAGCTGGGCCAGGTTGGTCTTGAGTTCGTCATCGCCCTGGAAGGCATCCTCGAGCACGATGATCCGCGTCGGCTCCTCATCGACAAGCGCGCGGAGCTGCTCAAGCGTCGGCTTGACATGCTCATTCAGGTACGCCAACACGGCAACGTCGCCATCACGGTCACGCACAAGGCGAACGTCAAGCCCACCGACCTCAGCAGCCGAGATGTTCTCGGTCAACGAGTAACCCTGCTTGAGGAGGATCTCAGTGAGCAGCTCATCGGCAGTCGCATCATCAGTCGCACTGTCACGAAGGCTAAGCAGGTGCTGCTGGAGCACGGTTTCCTCAACATCACTTGAAAGGCGCCACTTCGAGAAGTTCGTGTCGGCCAACTTGTAGGAACGGAAACCCAAGTCGATCGACTCGTCAGCTTCCAAAGCCATCTGTGTTCCCGCTCGCTCGATACGAGCCCGACTGAGCTCAGCGATAGTCTTGTAACCCGCTGCTCTCGCGGCGGAATCCGTCGGAGTTGGCTCCGGGAGTTGGACGGCGATCCAGCGACGTTCGCCTCCACCGCGCGCTGCGAGCAGCCACGCCGCGTGGGCCGTACTCCCCGAACCGGCGAAGAAGTCAAGTACCATGTCGCCTTCTGCGGTCGATGCCTCGATCAAGTCCGCCAGGAGGTATGGTGACTTTGGTGCCTGAAAGAGCTTGTCACTCGAGTCGAACAGCGAGCTGAATGCACGTTGGCCTGCGTCCGTGGAGTACTCTTTTTCGACGAGTAGCGTCTTCAACTTGCGCTTCGCACCGTCCGCATAATCCTTCACAAAGATCTGCATCTTGCCGCCAGACATGCGACCGTGAAGCAGGTGGCGTTCTGCAGCCGCCTTCGGTGCGCCCCAAGTCCAACATCCTTCGAAGCCGTCATTCCAGAGCGGAAGCACCTCTTCGCGGCCAAGGGCAGTTTCAAGGAATACCTCACCGTCCGGCGCTACGAACAACGGATAGAAAAGGTTCGGCCGGTTGAAGCGTCCGAACTCTCGGTGGGAGTTGCGCAGCCCGAGGAGTCGGAAGAACCCATTCGAATCCTCCTCGCCATACTCGGCCTGCAATTGCTCGCGGCTCTTCGCGATCGACACGGCCCCTCGTTCCAACTCACTCCGCGAGTAGAGCAAGACGTACTCATGGTTGGTAGCGAAGTACTTGTCCTGCGCCCGCCCACGCGGATTGTTCTGGACAGCAAGTTGACCCAGAAATCTGCTTTCGCCAAAGACCTCGTCCATCAGTTTTCGCAACTGGGCTACTTCGTTCTCGTCAATCGATACTGCGATGACGCCGTCATCGGTGAGCAGGTTCCGCGCCAGCTTGAGGCGCGGATACATCATGTTGAGCCAGTTGGAGTGGTAGCGTCCCTCGGTCTCGGCATTGGTCGTGACCTTCTTGCCTTCCTCGTTGACCTGGCGCGTCCACTCGAGGTAAGTGTCGAGGCCCTCCTTGTAGTTGTCTGGGTAGACGAAGTCCTTGCCGGTGTTGTACGGAGGGTCGATGTAGATCAGCTTGATCTTGGCGTGGTAGTGCTTTTGTAGGATCTTGAGCACTTCGAGGTTGTCGCCCTCGATGAAGACGTTCTGTGTCGTGTCCCAGTCCTTCGAGTTCTCAAAGTCGGGCTTCAGCGTCGCCGTGGTCGGCTCCTGCGCAGCGCGGAGGGCACGCTTCTTGCCGGGCCAGAACAGTCCGAACCGCTCACTGCCGTCAGCGGCGTCACTGTCGAGCAGTTCTTCAAGCTTCTCGATATCCACCTTGCCGTCGGCGATGGCCTCGGGCACCAGATCGGCAAGCTGCGCTGCCAGCTCGGTCTGGAAGTTCGGAGTAGTGGATGGTGTTTCGTAGATCTCGTCAGTCATTCGGGTGAATCTCTTTCATGATTTCAACAAGTTGTGTCGGGTGTGTGAATGACCCGTGGTCTATGTGGCTATCCGCCAGCGAATCGTGAACAGGTGCTCGGTCTCCTGGGTTCCCTGGAGCGACTGCTCGATCAGCTCAAGGTACTTGTCGGCCTCCGCGCGGAGCTTCTTGCGCGCGTCTCGGAAGTCCTCGTCAGCCTCCTCGGCACGCTGCTCCCACTTCCGGGCTTCCTTCTTGAGCCGTAGCTGCTCCATCGGATCATCGGCCTGCCGAGAGAGCTTGCGGGCTCCCTTCTCCTTCGCCCGGTAGTCACGGATGGCACCCTCGTGCTCGGCCTTGCGGTCCTGCTGGTTGCGATAGAGCAGCTCCTCCTGCTGGTCGTAGTAGCGGGAGTTGCGCCCCTGGACTTCCTTCTCCAGCTCCGCCCGTCGCGCATCAAGATGCGGCGTGAAGCGGGACTCGTCGATCGCCACGGGCTGCTCTCCGACCGAGATACAGGCCAGGTCGAGGACGTCCGCGACGTACTCCTCGTCGAGCCACTGGCCGTCATCGGTCAGGGCACCGGCCAGCATGTAGGACTCGGAGACATCCTCGTCACGGGCCTTCATGCGGAAGGTCGCGAGGTTCACGGTCAGCTCGCCGCTGGTGCCCGCCAGTGCCCGGATCGCGCTGCTGACGCGCTCTGATTGCCCGAGCGAGAAGGTCAGCTCCCGCGCTGGTGTCTCATGCGCCTTCGAAGCGTCGACGACGTACTGGGCCAGTGGGCTCGCGTAGCGATACTGGTGAGCGTTATCGAGCGGCAGCGACTTGAAGAAGTAGCGCCCGGTCGGCACATCCGGCACGGGTGACTCGCTGAGAACGAAGGTGCGCCCGTCGCCCTCGAAGGTGGCGAATCTATTCAGCTCATGCCGGGTTACGGCGAGCAGCAGGCGTTCGAACTTGTTGAGCACCTCGCCGGACTGCGTGTCATACGCCTTGAGACGATCCTGGACGTGCGGGTCGAGGTTGTCGAAGACCTTCGCCTTGGCGCTGGCCATCTCCCGCGAGATCTCTCCCGCATACTGCCCCTCGAGTTCACGGAACGCGGCATCCAGCTCGTCGGCGGTTCGGCAGCGGGTGAGGATGTCGCTGATCGTCTTCTCGAAGTCCAGCCCGTCCTCGATCGCACCGAGCACTTCGTCGCTTGCGCCGAACACGCTGGAGAACAGCTGAAACTTGTTGGTCAACAGTTCCAGGATGCGCTGCTCAGCGATGTTGCCCTTGTTCGAGAAGTTCACAACGACGACGTTGTGTTTCTGTCCGAAGCGGTGCACGCGGCCGATGCGCTGCTCGACGCGCTGGGGGTTCCAAGGCAGGTCGTAGTTGACGAGCATGGAGCAGAACTGCAGGTTGATGCCTTCGGCCGCTGCCTCGGTCGCGATCATGATCGTGCCCTCGGCGCGGAAATAGTCCACGAGGGCCTTGCGTCGATCCACGGCAGCAATACCGGTGATCAGGTCGCCGTCCTGGTTGGCCTTGAGCCATGCCTGGTAGATTGCAGTCTGCTCAGGCCCGCTGTTCGAGCCGTTGAACAAGACGAGTCCGTCGCCGCGCCCAGCCTCACGCAGCGATCGAGCGATGTACTCCTGCGTCTTGGTCGAGTCAGTGAAGATGATGGCCTTTTGGGGAGCCCCTAGCTCGCGGAGCCGCTCGAAGCCAAGATCGAGTGCCTCGCCGAGCTTGACGGCCTTCTGGTTCTCCGTGATCGAGCGGGCAAGCGCGGCGTACTCACGCAGCTCTGCAACCTCAGCACGCATCGCCTGGAGCAGCGATTCGTCAATCGGCAACGATTTGGGGCGCGAGCCGGTGCCGGTTCCCTCAATCTCCTCGGCTTCCTCCAACTCCTCGCTGGTGATCTCATCATCGACCGCGAAGTCAGCTGCCACGAGACCACCACGACCATCACGACGCTTTCCGGCCGCAACCTCGTCCGCTAGACGGTTGGCGATGTTCTCCAGCGTGCTCGCGACCGCATAGGTCGACGAGCCGAGGCGCTTACGGATGATCAGAGCAGAGAGGTGACGTTGACTCCCCGCGAAGGCAAACAACTCATCACGCTGCAGGTAGTCGTTCACCAGCTCGTAGAGCCTCGCCTCATCGGGTGATGGGGTGAACTCGACCGTCAGGGGCAGGCGCTTGGTGAAGTGAATGTACTTGTCGGCGTCGCGGCGCAGCGTGCGCTTCGAGACCGTCGCGACACGCTCCACCAGGTCGTCATCGCCACCCAGATCACGGTTCTTTACGTACCGCTCGCGGAACGCATCGAGCGAGTAAAAGTAGTTCGGGTCGAAGATCGACACCAGCCCGTACAGTTCCTCGAGCTTGTTCTGCAGCGGCGTCGCCGTCAGCAGCACCGTCTTGTAAGCACCCTTGACGATGTGCGCCACCGCCTCAGCGGCCTTGGTCTTACCCGTCCAGAAGTTGCGCAGCCGGTGCGCCTCGTCCGCGACCACGAGATCCCACGCCTTGAGCAGCGAGGTCTCGTGGCGGAGCGCGAACTCGTAGGAACAGATCAGCACCTGTGCCGAGCGTCCGCCTGCTGCAGCAAGCAACGAGTCCTTCGACTTCGGATCGAGGATGGCGGACGGGATCAGGAACTTCTCGTACAACTCCTGCTGCCACTGCTGCCGCAGACTCGACGGGGCAACGATCAGGATGCTGCGACGGCGCTCCGCCCAGTACTGCGAGATGACGATGCCCGCCTCGATCGTCTTCCCGAGGCCCACCTCATCAGCCAGGATCACGCCCGGCAGGAACGGGGTCTGCAACGCGAATAGCGCCGCATCGATCTGGTGCGGCTTCGGCTCCACCTGCGCGTCGAACAGCAGGCCAGCGAGCTTACCGACGTGGTCGTTGGCGTAACTACGCTGCAGCTCGTGCGCGTAATACTTCGCTTGGTAGTCAGTCAGAGGGGAGGTCATCAGCGCTCCCTCCGCGCAGAGCGACGAGACCGCAGCGCCTGGTGGCTACCGCGGCGGGGTGATTGTGCCTCCCTGCGCTTCATCGGGTTGTACTCCTTCACGCCAAGGGCGCGTCTTGTGTTGTGTTCAAAGTGCCATCCCCCACGCTACCGGTAGGCTCAGACACTGCTTTGGTGCCGCGCCGCTCGGGCGGGTCGTGCTGTCGCAGGCGGGAGCCGGACGGCTCGACCGGGATGCTACGATCCGAGCCCTGATTCTTTCATAATCCACATTTTTGACGAATAGAAATTTCGCAACGTTTCCGCTAATTGCCTGATGAGAGAAAAATTCAACATTGCCTCAGCACGCAATTCGTGCTGCTTGCCAGGGCGGAAATGCGCTTGGCTTTCCGCCGCACCGTCTCCAATACTCCACGCATCGTCGTCTCACGAGGGAGAGTCTGGAGTTCGTCCGTAGCGCGCCTCACGCCATACCGCACGCCAGTTGGCTGGTTCTTACTCGGGGCGCTAGTGCTCCTGTTCGGACAGACCTATCTCTGCTTCTGGTGGACGGTCACGAGGTGGCCAATTAAGCTAGGCTTCTTATTCTGTGGAGCTTACGGAAATCGAACCCGTGACCTTTTCATTGCGAACGAAACGCTCTACCAACTGAGTTAAAGCCCCGCGCTTTTAGGCGTGAAAATACGTTACTCCTCCGCCGAAAAGACTTCAAAAACCCCAAAAACAAGCTAAATCCACCCGTTTTCCCACGCGCGCTGGGCAGCTTCTTGGCGCGAATCCACGTTGAGTTTCGCGAAGATCGTGGACACATAATTGCGTACGGTTCCCTGCGCAAGCCCCATCGATGAAGCGATACGCGCGATGGACTCTCCCCCACGCCCCAGTCGCAAAACATCCAATTCACGCGCGGTCAGCGGGCAATCGTTGGCCGCCAGAGCAGCCGCGGCAATCTCGGAATCCACATACCGCTTTCCGGCAGCCACATCTCGAATAACGCGGGCGAGTTCCTGCGCGGGCGTCGATTTCGGCACGAAACCGGACACCTTGTTCTCCAGCGCCCGCCGCAAAACACCTGGCCGGGCATGCCGCGTCACCATGACGATGCGCGTGGGCACGGACCGTGAAATCTGGGCGGCCGCCTCGATCCCGTCGGCATTCGGCATTTCCAAATCCAGCACACACACATCCGGCTGAAACTCGCGCGCCAACGCTATCGCTTCCACGCCGTCACGCGCTTCTGCGACAACTTCGAGATCGTCCTCAAGCCCCAAGAGCGCCACGAGCGCTCCGCGGATCAAGTCCTCATCATCGGCCAACAACACTCGAATCACGCCGAAACCTCCTGTGGCAAAGCCACGCTCATCACAAATTCCTCTGCCTCGTGCCGCGCCTCCAATTGACCGCCGGCCGCAACAACCCGCTCCCGCAGACCCGCAATACCATTCCCCGAATGCGCTGAAACTTGCGCGGCAGCCGGGGCTTCCGCGGGGTTGTTATTCCGGATTTCCAGGCGTACGACGCCGCCGCTCACCACCATCCGAATGCTCGCTTTCGTAGCACTTGAGTGCCGCAAAATATTGGTGGTTCCTTCTCTGACTACGTGACCCAAGAGTCGGTGAGAGGGAGCTGGGACGGAAGCTGCGCCGTCGTACTCGGGGGAAACGGAACCGAAAGCAGAACCGTCAGCCGGGAGCTCAACCGAGCAATCAACGCCCGCGGACGTGAGGACCTGGGCGGCATTACGAAGTTCCTGTTCGAGGGTGACTTCGCGGTAACCGTGGACCAGCGCGCGAGTCTCCTCCATGGCGAGCTTGGCCTGTTCGCGGGCCTCGCGCAGATTGGTCATAGCCACGTGAGGGTTCTTTTCCAGAGTGCGCTCGGCGAGCTCAGTCTTCAAGGCAATCACTTGGAGATGGTGGCCTTGAATGTCGTGGAGGTCGGCTGCGAATCGGAGGCGTTCGCGCGTCACCGCAAGCTCGCCCTCGGTATGCCGCGCCTTTTCAAGCTGCCGCATGATGTCCCAGAACCAGAGACTAAGAATCAGTGTGATGGGGTAGAACGCCATGACGAAAAGAACCATTGCCGGCTCTGCTACAGCAGTGAGCGACGATGCGCCGTAAAGCCAGCTGCTCAGAAGCGCATGCGCGACTACGGCGGCTAAGACGCCAAATGCCCACCCTCCCCAGGTTTTGGTGGGGTCGAGCATCATCCACGTCCACAAAACCATCTGCAGAGGAACGCTTCCCATCACCATGAGCGCTGGGTGCCACAGCGTAGCGACCCACGTGATGAATGCTGCTGCCCAGGTGAGGACTACGAGTCCCGTGGTGAAAGGTTCGCCCTCACCCGCACGAAAGGGCGGAAAGCCCTGCCAAGCACCTGCCTTGAACCGCGCTGAAAGCCAACACAGAGTGATGACAAGAACCACAGTGGAGATAGTCACCGTCATTCGAATCCACGATGGCGCCGAGGTAGCAAACGAATAGAAAACCACCATCGCCAAAGATGTGATCGCCACAAACACCACGGAACCGTACGTGTACCACCAGGTGGCTCTGATTCCCCGCTGGACGGCAATTCCTTTAGTGGCAGTGACTTGGGGGTTCATGCCTTCCACACTATCCGTATGACATTTGTCAGGGACAGCTGATGAAATCCTCCCAAAAAGAGGTGACGGCAACTCACTACTGGCGCGCCCGGGATCGCGATTGAGTGGATAGCAACATCAACTCAACCATTGAGGAGTCATCATGCAAGAGCACCTTTTCCAGTTCGTTAGCCAGTGGGATTCATGGGTTCAGGTCCTCGCGGTCTCGCTCGTTTCGGCGATTCCGTTCGTCGAGTCCTACTTCGGATCCGCCATTGGAGTCGTGGCTGGGATGCCGCTGTGGTTGGCGGTCCCCGCCGCCGTGGTGGGTAACTGGATCAGCATGTTCGTTCTGGTGTTGCTCGCCGATAAGACCCGCGGCCGCTTCGCCAAGCCATACGCCGAGAAGACGAAGAAGCGCGAACGATTCGAGGGCCTGTTCAACCGTTGGGGTGTGCCGGGCGTCTCGCTGATCGGCCAGACCGTGTTGCCTTCGCAAATCACGTCCGCCGCGATGGTTGGCGCCGGCGCCTCACCGCGCCAAGTGATCCTCTGGCAGAGCATCTCCATTGTCATCTGGGGACTCGTGTTTGGAAGCCTCGCGATGGCCGGGTTGGCGGTCCTGTTCTAGTCGCGAGTTTTGGATTCACGGAACAGCTTGGACGGCCACCACAGGATCCGTCCAAGCTCATGCCCCAGCGCGGGCACAAGGAACGAACGCACCACGAACGTGTCCAGCAGGACACCGAACGCCACGATGAATCCCAACTGCACCATGAACATGATCGGGATGACGCCGAGGGCGGCGAAGGTCGCGGCAAGCACCACGCCAGCAGACGTAATCACGCCGCCGGTGACAGCCAAGCCACGCGTGATGCCATCGTGAGTGCCGACTCGCAGCGCCTCTTCACGCACACGCGTCATGAGGAAGATGTTGTAGTCCACGCCGAGCGCCACCAGGAACACAAACCCGAACAGCGGCACGGCCGGATCGGCGCCCGGGAAATTGAAGAGCCCGTTGAACACCCACGCCGACACGCCCATCGCCGCACCGTAGGACAGCACGGTGGTCAGAATCAGCACCAGCGGCGCCACCACGGAGCGCAGCAACAGCATCAGAATGATCAGAATTGCACCGAGCACCAGCGGGATGATCTTGACGATGTCCTCTTGCGCGGTGACCTGCGTGTCCAGTGCGGTCGCGGTGGTTCCACCCACTAGCGCATCTGGATCGATCGCATGCGCAGCCTCTCGAATCGCCACAATTGTTCGCTCGGCTTCAAGCGAATCCGGCACGTCCTTGAGCGTAATGCTCAGCTGATTCTTGCCGTCCACCTCGTGCGCGTCCGTCCCCGGTCGCACGGGCCCACCGTCCGCGGCTAGCAGCGTGACTGAAGCTACGCCGTCGTCCTCTGAAATTTTGTCCGCAATAGAGGACGACGCCGCCGCCCCCACTATCGCGAAAGCGGGGCTTCCAGCGCCGGCATCAAAGTGACGGGCGATGGCTTTCTGTCCCGCAGCGGAGTCGGTAGCGGTGAGGACGAGCTCTGATTGCGGGACGCCTTCGGCCTTGAGCTGGGTGATGCCGAGGCAGCCGACCGCGAGAACGAGTGCCGTGACGATCCAGACGGGGCGCGAATGTTTGCGGACGAAGCGGGCGATGTTGAGCCAGAGTCCTTGGGCGTCTTCACCGTCCGCGAGTGGCTTCGGAAAGAACGGCCAGAACGCTTTGCGGCCAAGAAGTGCGAGGATCGCGGGCAAAAGAGTCAACGAGGCGAAGACGGAGAAGATGATGCCGGAGGCGGCGATGGGGCCGAGAGCCTTGTTGGAATTCAGGTCTGAGAAAAGCAAGCACAAGAGGCCCACCGTGACAGTGCCTGCGGAGGCGACGATCGGTTCAAACGAGCGTTTCCAAGCCGCGAGCGCGGCGTCGAAGCGTTGCTTCCCGTGTGCGATCGCCTCTTTGAAGCGCGCAACATAAAGCAGCGAGTAGTCCGTGGCAGCACCAATGACCAGGATGGAGAGGATGCCTTGGCTTTGTCCGTCGAGGCGGATCCAGCCCCACTTCGCCATCCAATAGACCACCACAATCGCAGCGCACAGCGCGGCCACCGAGGTGAAGAGCACCGCGAACGGCAACAGCACCGAGCGATAGACCACCAGCAAGATCACCAACACCGCGAGGAGGGCTACGCCTAACAACAAGCCGTCGATGCCAGCGAAGGCGCCCTTGAGGTCGGTGGTGAAGCCGGCAGGTCCGGTGACAAAAGCCTGGCCGTTCCCTTCGATGGCCTCGGCAGCCATGGTGCGAATCTCCTTGACCTGCTCATCCGTCTCGCCGTCGGGCGTAAGCGGCGCAACGATTTGCAGCGCCTTGCCGTCTTCGGAAGGAATGGGGCCCACGGGCTCGCCTTCCACAAGACCAGAGTCTTTGAGCTCCGTCATGAAGCTGGAGATATCGGCGGGGGTGAGCGCAGATTCAGATTCGAAAACGATGATCGCCGGAATGGCTTCCGAGGTGCGGAACTTCTCTTGAGCTTCGAGCGCCTTGGTGGCCTCGGCGGTGGCGGGCAAGAAGCTGGATTGGTCGTTGGATTGGACCTCCTCGAGCTTGCCGAACGTGGGTCCACCCACGCCTGTGACGCCGAACCAGACAAGAACCAAAATGAGCGGAATGAAAATTCTCAACCAGCGTGGGTACGCTTTCTTGGTTGAGTGTTGTTGCGGAGAATCTCCGCGCACACTCTTGGTGTGGTCGAGTTCGTGCTTCCCAGTCATTGCTCTTCCGCCTCATAGGTTATATCTTGAAAGATACTATTCGATAGTAGAATAGTTTCACTATGGAAGTAGATTACAGCGTGACACCCGCATCTGCTAGTGGGCCAAAAGATCCGAGCGCCTACCGCCCGGATCCTCAGGCGTTTGCTCTGATCAACGCACTCCAAAATTTCACGATCGCTTCGGATCACTACGCGCATCTGGTGGGCGGAAACAATAAAATGATGCAGCGGGATATGTATGCGCTGCGCGCCATCATGCAGGGGTCACTCGCAGGAGAGTCACTAAGTCCCACGGATCTCGCGAAGGCCGTCAACCTCTCGACGCCAGCCACTACGGCCCTCATTGATCGCCTCGTGAAGAGCGGGCACGTCACGCGCCGCGCGAGCGAAACCGACCGTCGTCGTGTTGTTTTGGAAGCTACGCCTAAAGCGGCCGAGGATGGTCGGCGCATGTTTATGCCACTCGCCATGTCACTCATGACCGTGATTGATCGTTACTCCCCCGAGCAGATAGCGCTCTTGACGGAGTTTACTAACGAAGCCGTCGACGCCGTGCACCAGAGTGCGGAAGCTTCTAAAGTAGAAGAATGAGCGATCAGCACCCCGTCCAGGACCCCAACTCGGGGTCAGGTTTTTCAGGGTGGCTCCATCGCATTTCGGCCAAGCAGTGGCTCGCGGTGGCGCTGGTCATCGTGGTGTTCGTGTTTATCTTGCAGAACCGCGAGCGCGTGCGCATCGAGCTCTTTTTCAGCCAAATGTATTCACCGCTCTGGCTCACGCTGGGCGTGGTGTTCCTACTCGGCTGGGTAGTGGGCGCGTTCAGCTTCCGGCGCCGCAAATAAGGGTTCAAGCCAAACATCTCTGACTTTTGCGCATCTGCCGATTTCACTTATTGCAGTTATTGCAGTTACGTGTCACAATTGAGGCAAGCAATAAGGAGTAGACCATGTCCACCTCTACCAACATCCAGAGCGTTCAGACAATAGACGTTTCGTCATCGCAGAGCACAGAAGCCCGAGAAGTCACGCGACATTTTGAAAAGGCTTCTCCGGACGACTTGCGGATCCGCATTGAATCACCAACAGGTGACACGATTACTGTGCCCGAATCGCTCAGCGAACTTCTCCAAGCTGTCCTTCGCCTAGCAGCCGCCGGAGAAACAGTAGGAATAACTCGCCTCTCAAAGTCCCTCACTAGTGTGGAAGCAGCAAAGTTCCTTGGAATGTCTCGCCCGACGCTCATGAAGCTGGCTTCTAGCGGCGAAATTCCTTCACACAAGGTGGGATCACACACCCGCTTCGATCGAACCGATCTTCAGGCCTTCGCTGAACAACGGACGCAGAAGCAGCGGAAGTCTTTCGATGAACTTCGCGCATTCGAAGACTCGTTGGACTTTCAAGAGTAATTTCGAGATCCGTGGCCCCTGACTGCCTAAGCTGAAAGCATGCAGCAAGGGGCCACGCTCGTATTTCTGGACGCCAACATTCTCGTCTCGAGGACACTTCGCGACTGGTTTTGCATCATCAGTCAAGAATCCGGAGTTGACGGCATCGAGCCCAGATGGAGCGAAGATGTGATGACCGAGTATCAATATCACGTGCGCAAGGCGAACCCAGGCTGGTCTGAACAGCAAATAGGCGGGTGGCGTCGTCGGCTGTGCGAGGCTTTTCCCGCAGCACTAATTACAGGCTATGAGATCTCCAAAACGCACCTCACCACAGTGCGCGATCCACTAGACGGTCACGTTATTGCGGCTGCAGAACATGGCAAAGTCGATTATCTAGTAACGGCAAACTACTCTGACTTTGAGCCTGCCGTGGAAGACGTCGAGTTCGAAATCTATCGACCCGATGAGATGCTGTGCCTCATCGCGCAGCGTCGACCCGAAGCTATTAGTAAAGCGGCTCGACGCCAAATTGAGTACTGGGCCAAAAAATCATCGAATAAGACGCTTCACCAAGCCCTTGTTGACGCGGGTGCGCCTGAATTCGCTCAGCTTATTAAACAGCGCATGACTTACTGGGCAACTACCGGAAAATACTGAGAGCAAGCGCTGATGCCGTTGCCCGCGCTCATCACCAGTGTCGAGCGTTAGCCCTCGACGTCCGCCCCTGCGCTGATGCGCTTTTCCGTCTCTTCGTAAGCGCGCTTGATGTAAGCCTCAAGCTGGACATCCTCCACGCGCCACATTCCGCGTCCACCGATCTGGACGCCTTTCAGCTCACCGCTACGCACCAGGGCGCGTACCTGCGGCACATTGACATTGAGGATCTCGGCAACATCAGGCAAGGTCAAAAAACGGGGCATGCCCCAATTATGGTCTCATTTGAGCCCGTTTGCGAGCACTAGATCAAACTTGTGGATATCTCAGCGCCAGAAGAAGTGCCAGAGCACGCCAATGGCCCACATGGAGCTCGCGAGCGCCACCATGCCGAACTCCACCAGAATTCCCAGGCCGGTAGCTCGCAGCGCGGAACCGGACGAGCGCAATGCCGCTCCAAAGTCCTTACGGCGAGCAAACTCCATGCCCAACAATCCGGCGCCGAAGCCCACAAACAGTCCCACTACGGGGATCAAGAACATGCCCACGATTCCGCAGATCACGGCCACAATGATCGAGCGGCTTGGGATCTGTTGTTTCTTGAGATTCCTGCCGGTCAGCACCGCGGATGCACTCCATCCGATGGCAGCAAAGGCCATTCCGATGATGCCCATGGTCCAGGACGCCGAGCTTCCCAGAATCCATGCCCAGCCCAACAAGGTGCCGATCGCGAGGATGCTTCCGGGAAGGACGGGGTAAATGGTGCCGAGTGCGGAAACAGCCAGAAGCAGTCCCGCAATGATCGTGACGATGATCTGAATATCCACGTGCTTAGTCTCCCACTGCTTCGAACTGCTCCCAGACCACTACGCCCAACGCGGGGATGGTTTCGTCCGCTTCTCCCCCACAGTTGGGGCTTGTCCACAGAGTCAGTACGACGCCGCCGCCCAGCCCAGCAGCCTCCCGCACCTTCTCAAGGGCTTGCGGTTGCGAGGAAAGATTGAAGAGCGCGTGGACGGTTCTGGCAGAAGCGGTGCCACGCGTCAGGACCAGCCACTGATCCTGCTCACTGAAGTCCACCGCAACGGTAGCGAAGTCCGGGTGGGTGAGCTGCGGCGTCGTACTGCGAAGGTTCAACAGCTCACGGTAAGCGCCCAAGACCACCGCGTGCGGGGTATCGGCGGACGCGTCCGCCTCCTCCCAGCGCAAGACGGAATTGCGGTATGTCGCCTCATCCTGCGGGTCGGGAACTTTCGCGCTATCCCAGCCCATGCGCTCAAACTCGGCGAAGCGGCCGTTGCGAACGGCTTCGCCCAGGTCCTCTTCCGGGTGGCTCGTGAAGAACTGCCACGGTGTGGAGGCCGCGAACTCCTCCCCCATGAACAGCATGGGAGTGAAGGGGCTCAAAATGTTGAGGGCAGCACCGAGAATGAGCTGGTCAGCACCGAGTGCAGGGCTCCACCGGTCGCCTGCGGCACGGTTGCCAATCTGGTCATGGTCCTGGATGCAGACCACCATTTGGAGTGGGCTAATCAGGTTCTTCTCTAGGGCCTTGCCGTGGTGACGTTCGCGGAAACTGGACCACGAACCGTTGTGGAAGTACCCCTCCGTGAGGGTCTTGGCGAGCGCGGACGCACCACCGAAGTCCCCGTAGTATCCGTCCAGTTCGCCGGTGATGTTCGCGTGCATCGCATGGTGGTAGTCATCATCCCACTGGGCATCCAACCCAAAACCGCCGGCCGAACGCGGCCGAATGAGCCGGTCATTGTTCAGGTCAGACTCCGCGACTAAGAACTTCTCGCCATGCTGCTCGCGCAGTTCCTCGACGGCGATCGCGATCTCTTCGAGAATGTGCAGCGCGCGCTCGTCTCGCAGGGCGTGCACGGCGTCGAGACGCAAACCGTCCACCCGGAAATCGACGAGCCACATACGCACGTTATCCAGAATGTAGCGGCGCACTTCGTCCGAGTGCGGGCCATCCAGATTGAGCGAGTCACCCCACGTGTTGGCGTCGCCGGGTTTCAAATACGGCCCGAACTGCGGCAAATAGTTTCCGCTGGGACCCAAGTGGTTATAGACCACGTCTTGAATGACGCCGAGACCCAGCTCATGCGCGCGGTCCACAAAGCGCTGATACGCGTCCGGCCCACCGTACTGCTCATGCACCGCGAACCACGCAACACCGTCATAGCCCCAGTTATGCGTGCCGTTGAAGCCGTTGACCGGCAGCAACTCCACGAACGCGACGCCGAGCTCCTTGAGATATTCGAGCTTGTCAGCGGCCGCATCCAGCGTGCCCTCGGGCGTAAACGTGCCGAGGTGCATCTCGTAAATCGCACCGCCGTTCAGGCCCGGATTTTGCCATGCCTCGCTTTTCCAGGAGTACGACGACGCCGCCCACGTCTGCGAGGCACCGTGCACTCCCGAGGGCTGACGGCGGGAACGGGGGTCTGGGAGTGGCGTTTCGAGCGTGCCGTGCGTGCCGGTCTGAGATTGCAGGATGAAGCCGTAATTCAGCGGTTCTGAATTGGAATCGGCGCTAGCCTCAGCGCCAACTTCGCCTCCGGCCTCGTCGCCGGTTTCCAGCTCAAGCTCCCACCAGCCGTCGTCGCGAATATCCCGTTCAGCAACCTGAGGCGCTGGAAGGCGGGTCATCTCGTGTGCGGTGTTTTCGGTGTTCCCTTGCTCATCCGGTGTTCCTTGCAGGACGAGTTGCACGGACGTGGCGTTCGGTGCCCAGACGCTGAACCGGGTCATGACAGTCTCCTATCGAATGAGGCTGGTGATGCAGATCTTTAGGCCAAGCGGCGCAACAACGTGGCCGGAGCATCCTTGAGAACCTCGGCCACGAGAAGCTCGCCGTCGCTGCTGTGCGTGGCACCCGTGATTTCGTCGCGGTACGTTCCGGCCGCGAGCTTGAGTACGGTGTCCTGCCAGCCGCCGTTGCGCTCGAGGCCCAGCGGCAAGCGAGTGACCACGGTGATGGCTCCGCCGCGATCGAACGCGAAGGCGTGATCCTTCGTGGGTCCGTCGATGGTCACGGCGTCGTAGGTGGTGAACAAATCCGGGTTGTCGCGCTTGAGACGCAAGGCCGCGCGGACCAGTGCGAACTTTGGATGCCCGTCCGGGTTCTGCAGGAGATCCTTGCGCTCCGCGTACTCCACGGGACGGCGGTTGTCTGGGTCCACAAGAGAGGAATCCCAGAGCTCGGTGCCTTGATACACATCCGGGACGCCGGGCATGGTCAACTGCACGAGCTTGGCGGAAAGCGCATTGGACTCACCAGCCGCTTGGATGCGCTGCACAAAGTCCTCGATCACCGCGCGGACGCGCTCATCATCAAAGGCTGCGTTGACGGCATGACGAAGCCTGGCCTCGAACTCCGAGTCCGGGTCCGTCCACGTAGTGGAGTTACCGGCCTCGCGAGCCGCCTTTTCGGCGTACGCCCATGCGCGCTCGCGGCTCAGCGGCCAGGCCCCAATGAGCGCTTGCCACAAGAGATCCGCAAAGGCTTTGTCCCCGAGAGGCGCCAAGGCATCGAGCTGAGCCAGCGTTCCTGCCCAGTCCGCCGGAACTTCGGCCAACACCGAAATGCGGGCACGAGTGTCCTCGGACCGCTTGGTGTCATGCGTGGACAACGTGGTCATGGAATGCGGCGTCTGGAACTGACGGTGCGTCAGTTGTGTGTGGACGTCGAAAGGGTCGATCGAGAACACCGAAGGGTCGGCGCCCACCTCGTTGAGCGAGGTCAAACGCGTGTAACGGTAAAACGCAGTGTCCTCCACGCCCTTGGCCATGATCATGCCGGAGGTCTGCTGGAATCGCTTCGAGAACTCGAGCGAGCAATCGCTCAAGAGCGGACGCACGCGCCCCAAGAGTTCGGACAGATCGGGACGGTGCACACGGGCCGCAATCACAGCCTCTTCCACATACTCGGAGCCGTGGTCCGGCAAGTAGGAGCGGTACACCGGGAAGCTTGCCAGAATCTCTGCGATGGCATCCACGAGCTGCTCAAACTCGACGTCCGGCAAAGACGAAGTAGCCAGCCGAGCGAGGCGCCGCACTTCGGAATTCAAGAGTCCATCCGCGATGCCACGCTTGGTGTCATGCGTCATTTCGGCGTACCGCTCCACGGGAACCATGTCCGTGAGGATCTCGCGTCCGGAGGGATCCACGAAGAGCCGGTCCACGGTCGCGAGGGCGTCGTAGCCGGTGGTGCCGGCGGTCTTCCAGGACTCGGGAAGCTTCTCTCCCGGCTCCAGGATCTTCTCCACCAGCACGTAGGCGCCACCGGTCAACTCGGCCAGCCGGTCCAAATACCCTTGCGGATCCGCGAGGCCATCCGGATGATCCACGCGCAGTCCATCTACGAGTCCTTCATTGAACCAGCGCTTGATTTCGGCGTGGGCTTCGTCGAAGACCCACGGCTCTTCCACGCGCACGCCCGCAAGCGTGGTCACGCCGAAGAAGCGGCGGTAGTTCAACGTGGCGTCGGCCTCGCGCCATGACACGAGCTCGTAGTGCTGATCGGCCAGTCCGGCAGCCGAGGCGTCCGTCCCGGGGGCAAGAGGGAATGTCTTGTCGAAGTACCGCACCAGGCGAGCTGCGTCGTCGTACTCAAGATGCTGAAGTTCCTCCGGACTGTCACCCAGCACGGGAAGCCGAATTTTGCCGTTGCCAGCGGCCCAATCCACGTCAAACGCCGCAGCGTACCGCGAATTCTTGCCATGCGTAAGCAAGTCCCACCACCAAGCGTTCGCGGAATGATCCGCGACGCCCATGTGGTTGGGGACGATGTCCACAAGCACGCCCATACCCGCCGCATGCGCGGCGTCCGCGAGCGCTTTGAGGCCCTCGGGACCCCCGCGAGACGGATCCACGGTGGTGAAATCAACAACGTCGTAGCCGTGATCCGAGCCCTGCGTGGCGGTCAGGATAGGTGAGAGATAGACCCAATCGCTGCCCAGATCGCGCAGGTACGGAACTAGCTCGGCGGCGTCGAAGAGCGTGAAGCTCTCACGAATTTGGAGGCGGTACGTGCTCGCGGGGATTCTCACGACATGGTCTCCGATTTCTGGCTCACCGATCCCGCCATCGCCGCGAGCGAAGCCGCGACGGAGTGGTCCGTATCAACTTCTACGTCTTCATGCTCGCGCAGCACAATCATGGAGCGCGCAGTGATTTTGAACGTTGAACCCGCCGCAAGAACCTGCGAATCCGCACTGGTTCCCGCCGTGTCCACCACAATGTCCCAGCCCTTGGCGAACTTCTCAGACGGGATAGTGATATCCACGTCCTCAAAATGCCCATTGAAGTAGAGCAAGAAGTTCTTGTCCGATATGGGCTGACCGCGGAAATCGGTGGACCGAATGCCGTAACCGTTCAGGAACATGCCCACGGAGGCCGGGGTGTTGGCGTTCCATGCCTCGGCGGACATGGACTTGCCGTCCGTGCCGAACCAGAGGATATCCGGCAGATCCGCACCGTCTTCCACTTCAACTTGGCGGCCGTCGAAGAACCGACGACGCCGGAAGGTCGGGTGCTCAGCGCGCAGCTTGGCTACCGCGGCAGTGAACTCGAGCAGCGGGGTATCCGCCTTCTCCCAGTCAATCCACGTCAGCTCAGAATCCTGCGCATAGCCGTTGTTGTTGCCGTTCTGGGTGCGGCCCAATTCGTCGCCGTGGCAGAGCATCGGAACGCCCTGGCTCAGCATCAGCGTGGCAATGAAGTTTCGCTGCTGCCGCGCGCGGATGGCGAGGACCTCGGGATCATCCGTGGGTCCTTCCACACCACTGTTCCATGAACGGTTGTGGGATTCGCCGTCGTTGTTGTTCTCGCCGTTGGCCTCATTGTGCTTCTCGTTGTAGGAGACGAGGTCTCGCATCGTGAAGCCATCGTGAGCGGTGACGAAGTTGATGGACGCCACTGGGCGGCGGCCGGAGTGCTCGTAGAGGTCCGCGGAACCCGAAATGCGGGACGCGAATTCGCCGAGCGACGAGCGTTCTCCGCGCCAGAAATCACGCACGGTATCGCGGTACTTGCCGTTCCATTCCGTCCATTGCGGCGGGAAGTTACCCACTTGGTAGCCGCCGGGACCAATGTCCCACGGCTCGGCAATGAGCTTGACCTGGCTGATCACCGGGTCCTGCTGAATGAGTTCGAAGAACGTGGAGAGCTTGTCTACGTCATAGAACTCGCGAGCCAGGGTGGACGCGAGGTCAAAGCGGAAACCGTCCACACGCATCTCGATCGCCCAATAGCGCAAGCTGTCCATGAGCAACTGGATGGCATGCGGGTTGCGGACGTTGATCGAGTTACCGGTGCCGGTGTAGTCCGTGTAGTAGCGCTTGTCGCTCTCTTCCAGGCGGTAGTACGCCTGGTTGTCGATGCCGCGCATGGACAACGTGGGGCCCATCTGGTTGCCCTCAGCCGTGTGGTTGTACACCACGTCCAGAATCACTTCGATGCCCGCAATGTGCAGCGCCTTGACCATGGCCTTGAACTCTTGAACCTGCTGGCCCGCGTCCCCCGTGGAGCTGTACTTATTGTGGGGAGCGAAGAATCCAATGGTGTTGTAGCCCCAGTAGTTTGAGAGGCCTTTTTCCTGCAGCGTGCTGTCGTTGACGAACTGGTGCACGGGCATGAGTTCAATCGCGGTGATGCCCAGCTTCTGCAAGTGCGCGATCACGGCCGGGTGAGCCACACCGGCGTAAGTGCCGCGGAGTTCCTCCGGGACGTCCGGGTGCAGTTCGGTGAGGCCCTTGACGTGGGCTTCGTAAATCACGGACTGGTGATACGGCGTGCGTGGCTTGCGGTCACCGGACCAGTCGAAGAACGGATTCACCACAATGCCCTTCATGGCATGGCCGGCAGAATCCTGATCGTTGAAGGAGTTTTCGTCGCCCCAGTTGTAGCTGAAGAGGGACTGATCCCAATCGATTTCACCTTCAACGGCCTTCGCGTACGGGTCCAACAGGAGCTTGTTGGGGTTGCAGCGGTGCCCGTTGGCGGGATCGTACGGACCGTGGACACGGTAGCCGTAGCGATGGCCGGGAATCACGTGGGGTACATAGCCATGCCACACGTAGCCATCGACTTCCGTCAGTTCAACGCGGGACTCGGTGCCCTGATCGTCAAACAAGCACAGTTCTACTTTTTCCGCGACTTCTGAGTAGATCGCGAAATTAGTTCCGTTGCCATCATAGGTAGCGCCTAATGGGTACGCTTCTCCAGGCCAGATTTCCACGAATTCTCCTCAAGGTATTCGTTAGTACTCTGCCCTTAACCTATCGCGATATACCGGGAGTCTTGCGCTTCCCTCTATTAGTTAGGCTTGAACGGTGAAATTTCTTAACGATGTCACCCCCGCCCATGACCTCACTTTCAACGACGTTTTCATGGTGCCTTCGCGTTCTTCCGTGACGTCCCGTCTGGATGTTGATCTGAAGACACCGGACAACATTGGCACCACCATTCCGCTCGTGGCCTCCAACATGACCGCGGTGACGGGCCGCCGTATGGCCGAAACCATGGCACGTCGAGGCGGAATCGCGATTATTCCGCAGGACATCAGCCAGGCTGCGGTGGCGGACATGATCGCGAAGGTCAAGGCTGCGCACCCGGTTTTCGAGACCCCTATTACGGTTTCCCCGGACGACGCCGTTGCCTCGGCTCTAGCGCTGATCGGAAAGCGGGCGCATGGCGCGGCGGTAGTCGTAGAGAACGGCACGCCTGTCGGCGTGGTGAACCTGCGCGACCTCCACGAGGTAGATCGCTTTACGCGGATTTCCGAGGTCATGCACACCAAGATGGTGACCGTCTCTGCTGATGCCGACCTGCGCGATGTCTTCGACAAGCTCACCTCTCGCCACTTGAACATGGTTCCTGTGCTCGACGGTGACCAGCTTGCAGGCGTCTTGACGCGCAAGGGCGTACTGCGCTCGGCGATTTACACGCCGGCGCTGGATCCGTCCGGAAAGCTCTTGGTGGGCGGCGCGATTGGCATCAATGGTGATGTGCGGTCCAAGGCCGATGCTCTTTTGGAAGCTGGAACCGACGTGCTGGTGGTGGACACTGCTCACGGTCACCAGGAAAAGATGATTGAGGCGCTGGGCCATTCGGTGGCCGCTCGCGATGCATTCGCGGATAAGACCGGCCGTCGTATCCAGATTGTTGCTGGAAACATCGTGTCCGCGCGAGGCGTGGATGAGTTGGTTTCCGCAGGTGCAGACATCATTAAGGTCGGCGTGGGCCCGGGCGCTATGTGCACCACTCGCATGATGACCGGGGTGGGCCGCCCGCAGTTCTCGGCCGTGCTCGAGTGCGCGCAGACTGCCACGGATCTAGGAGCGAGCGTCTGGGCTGATGGTGGCGTGAAGTACCCTCGCGACGTCGCCCTGGCGTTGGCCGCCGGTGCCGCAAACGTGATGATCGGTTCCTGGTTCGCCGGAACTCACGAGTCCGCTGGCGATCTCATGCAGGATTCCAACGGCAAGCTCTACAAGGAGTCCTTCGGCATGGCTTCGGCTCGTGCCGTCAAGAACCGCACCAAGGACGCCTCCGCCTTCGACCGTGCGCGCATGGCGCTCTTCGAAGAAGGCATCTCCCACTCCAAGATGTTTTTGGATCCGGAGCGCCCAGGTGTTGAGGACTTGATCGACGGAATCATCTCCGGCGTTCGTTCGTCCTTCACCTACGCAGGTTCTCGCTCGATTGAGGAGTTCCGCGAGCGGGCCATCGTCGGAGTCCAGTCAGCTGCTGGCTACGACGAAGGCCGCCCACGCGAGTCCAGCTGGTAGCCCCCAAACGTGGAAGGTACCAGCTGCGAAACTACTTCGCAGCCACGTTGACGCGCTCCGTGGTGTCCTCCGGGATGCCGCGGAGCCGCTTCATTTCTGGGTCGTAAATTGGATCCTCAGTGACCGTCGCGGCAATCTTCTTGCCGAAGTACTCGACGTAGACCGTCTCTCCGTACTCAATGCCAGCTGGCAGCCACGCGTAGGCGATCGGACGGCCCACCGTGTACGCGAAACCGGCGCTCGTCACGTAACCAACCGCTGCGCCGTCGTAGTAGACAGGCTCCTTGCCCAGCACCACGTCCTTCGCTGAATCAATCAGCAAGCAGCGCAAGTTGCGCGTGAGTGGCTTGTCGCGAATGGCTTCGAGCGCGGCCTTGCCGACGAAGTCCTCTTCCTTCTTGGTGCTGACAGCGAAGCCGAGACCGACCTCGTATGGGTTGTGCTCGGTGCTCATGTCCGAGCCCCACGAACGGTAGCCCTTCTCCAAGCGGAGCGAGCCGAAGGCGGCACGGCCGGCTGCGATGATCCCGTGCTTCTGGCCGGCCTCCCACAAGACATCCCACAAGCGCTCGCCGTTATCCGCGGTGGTGTAGATTTCCCAGCCGAGCTCGCCCACGTAGGACAAGCGCCATGCGGTCACCGGAACTCCGCCAAGGTACGCCTTCTGCGAGCGGAAATACTTGAGGCCATCGTTGGAGAAGTCCTCATTCGTGATGCCGCTGATGACCTCGCGAGCCAGCGGACCCCACAAACCGATGCAGCACGTCCCACCCGTGATGTCACGGACGTGGACGTAACCGCCAGGCAGTTCGCCGGTGTTCTGCTTGCGGGCTTCCACCTCAAAGTAGGCCGTATCGATGTTGCCGTTGGCGCCGACCTGGAAGACGTCGTCCTCGAGCCGAGCAACCGTGATGTCGCTTCGGATTCCGCCGCTCTCATCCAACATGAGCGTGTAGGTCACCGATCCCACGGACTTGGCGATGTTGCCCGTGCTCAAGCGCTGAAGCATGGTCAGGGCACCTGGGCCGGATATCTCAAGACGCTTGAGTGGGGTCATGTCATACATGGCCACGCCAGTGCGGGTCTTGTAGGCCTCGACCGCGGCGATTGGTGAGTGGTGCATGGCGCTCCACGAGTCACGCACTGGCGGCTGCCAATCCCATGGAAGCTCGGAGAGGTACTTGGCGTTGGACTCGTACCAGTACGGACGCTCCCAACCGCCGGACTGTAAGAAGTGTGCGCCGAGCTCCCGGTGGCGTGCCTGGAAAGGGCTCACGCGCAGGCTGCGGTTGCTCAAGCGTGGCTCGAGTGGGTGGCGGATGTCGTAGACCTCAACGAAGCTCTGGCTCGAGGTGGCCTTGACGAAGCTTGGCGCCAACTCGACGTCCTCGAAGCGGTTGATGTCGCTGTCGGAGAGGTCGATTTCCGAGCGTCCCGTGGCGATGAGTTCGGCGACGGCGCGAGCGATGCCGGCCGAGTGGGTCACCCAGACAGCCTCAGCGACGAAGAATCCTTCTACGTCTGGGGATTCGCCGACGAGCGATCCGCCGTCAGGGGTGAAGGAGAAGATGCCGTTGAAGCCGCTTGCGACCTCGGCGTCCTTGAGATCAGGAAGCAAGCTCTTGCAGGCTTCCCAAGCTGGCAAGAAGTCTTCGAGCGTGAACTCAAGGCTCGAAGGCATGTTTTCCTTCGAGTACTCGTCCAAGTTGATCTTGGGAAGGTCGTCGAGATCGATCGGCATCGGGCGGTGCGCGTACGAACCAATGCCGTACACCTCGCCGTGTTCGCGGAAGTAGAGGTCCTCATCCTGGTAACGCAGGATGGGAAGGCCAGCGCCGTTGGGATCTTCGTTGCGGCCCTCAAGTCCCTTGACCGCAGACGTCTTGGCGTACTGGTGGGCCATCGGAACGAGTGGCAACTTCATGCCAGCCATTGCGGCGACCTTGACGCCCCAGAAACCTGCGCAAGAAATGACGACGTCAGCTTCAATAAGCTCTTCGCCCACACGGACGCCGGTCACGCGGTGGTTGGAGTGCTCGATGCCCGTGACTTCGGTGCGGTCGCGGTAGACCACGCCTGCAGCCTTCGTGCGAGTGATGAGTGCGTCGACTGCCTTGCCGGCGAGCGCTAGTCCATCAGAAGGAATGTAGAGGCCGCCAAGGACAATCTCCTCGTTGAGCAGCGGATACATGTCCTTGCACTCGGCAGGAGACAAGAGCTTGGTTTCGATGCCCCACGCGGAGGCCCAACCCTGCTTGCGGTGAAGATCCGCCCAGCGAGATTCGGTGACGGCGATTTCCAAGCCACCGACTGGGTTGAATGCGTCGAGGGACGTGAGCTTCTCTACCGTGTAGGCGGCGAACTTGGTCATGTTCTTCGACGAGTTGGTCTGGTAGACGAGGCCCGGAGCGTGAGACGTGGATCCGCCGGGAAGTTCGAGTGGGCCCTGTTCAAGGACCGTGATGTTGGTGAATCCGCGCTGGACGAGTTCGTCAGCCAGGTTGGTTCCCACAATGCCGGCGCCAATAATGACGACGCGCTGGGAGGAGGGTGAGATGCTGGATGAATCAAACACTGAAGTGGTCATTGTTCTTGCTCCTGACGATGCGCAAACTTTGTATTCAACTTATATACTAGAGTTTCTAGTAGCCTAAGTCACAGCAATTTCTTGGTCAAGAGTTTCTCCGGACTGATTTTTGAAAGAGGGTAAAAAGTGGCGCAGGCTCTGGCATCCCAGCCCAGGTCGAACGGCGCGTCCATGGCGGACATCGCGTACGAGCAAATTCTTCAGATGCTCGTGACTCTGCGCATTTACCCCGGCGACCCCATCCACGATGAGCAGATCATCAGCGAATTGGGCATCGGGCGCACCCCCGTGCGCGAAGCACTCAAGCGCCTTGAAGTAGACAAGCTCGTGGTGACCTACCCCAAGCGTGGCACCTTCGCGACCCGCGTTGAGGTCAGCGACCTCGCGTTCGTCTCCGAAATCCGCCAGCAGCTAGAACCTGCCGCCGCGGCTCGTGCCGCCCGCGTGGCCACCGCCGCCATGCGTGACGAGCTGCGCGAAACCAAGCGCGACATCGAAGAGTTTGATGTCCAAAACGCCACCACTACCGAGCTGCTCACCTTTGACGCCGGTGTCCACCGCGCCATCTACCGCGCGTGCGGCAACCCGTACCTCGAAGACGTCCTCATTCGTCAAAGCAACCTGGCCACCCGTATCTGGTGCATGGTGGTTGACCGTCTCCCCCGCATGAGCACCCATGTGAAAGAACACCTGGCGCTCCTGCAGGCCATCATCGATGGCGACGAGGCCAAAGCCGCTGATCTCGCCGAGCACCACGTCAAGGACTTCGAAGTGGCCGTCCGCGAAGCGCTCCTGAACGTCTAGGCTCCGACTGTCTAAGTGACCTCCGGGGGCTAAAGCTCTCCGCAACATCGCCCCTTAAAAACTTTCAGTCCCCACCCTCTACAGGGCAGGGACTGAAAGTCAGGGCTTCGCCGTCGTAATCAAGAAAACTAACGCACAGCGTCCTTCTCGTAGAGATCATCGTCATCCGCGGCGGAACCAGCGGGCTGAACAATTTCAATCTCGGTAGTCAGCAGGCTGAACTCGCCCGTCTCGTGACGCTCAACGCCCTGAACCACGGACTGCTCCAGAACCTCCTGGGCCACCTTGTTCTTCAGCACCAGCGGATCCCTACTAAGATCCTTCCAAATGGCGGCACAGAGCAGGAGCATGACAATCACGAACGGCAGAGCCGAGACAATCGTGATGTTCTTGAGGCCGTTCAGCGCGGCCGCCGGATGATCACCACCGGCCAACAGCATGACTGCTGCCACGGCACCCACGGACGAGCCCCAGAAGATGATGGACTTCTTGGAAGGGTGCTCGGCACCGTTCTCAGACAATGCGCCCATCACGATCGACGCTGAGTCAGCGCCGGTCACGAAGAAGATCGCAATGAGGATCACGGTGACCACCAGCATGGTGGCCTTGAGCCAGTCAGGAAGCGAGAGAGCGCCGAGGTAGTCGAAGAGCACCGAGTTGAAGTCAATGTTCGGAGCGCCGTCCACCATCTGGGCCAACGCGCCTCCCATGTCCTTCGCACGCTCAGCACGCTCTTGCAGACCAATCGCGCCGCCACCGAAGATGGCGAACCAGAGCAGCGTCACGATCGATGGAACCAACAGCACGCCGGTCACGAACTGGCGGATGGTGCGGCCACGGGAAATACGTGCAATGAACAAGCCCACGAATGGTGCCCATGACACCCACCAGGCCCAGTAGAAGACGGTCCACGAGGACAACCAGGTGGCAACGTCACCGGAGGCCGCCGTGCGGGAAGCCATGGCCGGGAGGTCGCTGATGAAGGAACCGATCGAGTTCGGGATGACGTTCAGGATGAAGAGCGTCGGTCCGCCGATGAACACGAGAACTGCAAGAATCACGGCGAGCACCATGTTGGCGTTGGAGAGCCACTGGATGCCGCGCTCAATGCCGGACACGGCGGAGGCTACGAACAGCGCCGTCAGAATGGCGATGATGACCACCACCAGAGATGACCCGACGTTGCTCATGAAGCCGCCGGATTCAATACCGCCGGCAATCTGCAGCGCGCCAAGACCCAGCGAACATGCGGAGCCGAAAAGCGTCGCCAGGATGGCGAGGATGTTGATGGTACGGCCGCCCGCACCATGGACAACACGCTCGCCGAAAATCGGCACGAACATTGCGGAGAACAACTGCGGGCGTCCCATGCGGTAGCAGCTGTAGGCCATTCCGAGCCCCACAATGGCGTACATCGCCCACGGGAACAGGGTCCAGTGGAAGAGCGTGGTGCCCATGGCGGTACCCAGCGCGGCATCCGTGGAACCGTCCACGGTGCCTGGCGGAGGCGACATGTAGAAGAACAGAGGTTCACCCACACCGTAGAACACCAGGCCGATGCCCATACCGGTGGCGAACATCATGGAAATCCACGAAGTGGTGCTGAACTGCGGCTTCTCGCCGTCCTTGCCCAGTGGGATGCGGCCGAAGCTATTGAAAGCTACGACCACCACGAACGTCGCGAAGAACGCGGCGGCGCTGACAAACAGCCAGCCCGTGTTGGTCATGACCCAGTCAAGAGCGGCGCTCGCGGCGACGCCTAGACCTTCTGGGGATGCGAAGCCCCAAATGATGAATGAGATTGCAATGGCGCCGGCAATGCCTATAATCCATTTGTCCGTGCCAGATTGTGAGTAGTTTTCTGGCTTGCGGCTAATCGCCTTGCGGAATTCGTCGAAGAGATTTCTCTCGATCTTGGTTGTGCCTGGTTTATTCACGGCTTTTCCTCCGTTAGGGACGCGGCGTCGTTTTCTTGAGTACGACGACGCCGCGTCGCCTGAGTGATGAATTTTGGGTTGCACACTGATTGCGCAAGATGAAAGATTGAGGCTAGGCACCTCCTACCAGCTGAGACTCACGGCTCTCAACCTTTGCTTCGCGGAGAAGTTCCGCGCAGCGTTCGCCGAATGGTGGAGTGATGGCGCCATCTCGGCCATGAGTCGGTAATCCGTTCATGGCCGAGCAGCACGCGTTAGATTTTGATCATTCCGTGGGGGTCTAGGACGAATTTGCGTGCTGCGCCTTCGTCGAAGGCTGCATAGCCTTCAGGTGCCTTGTCCAAGGAGATCGGGGTTGCCTTGACGTTCTTGGCGATAGACACCTTGTCGCTCAAGATCGCGTGCATCAACCCGCGGTTGTACTTCATCACTGGGCACTGACCCGTGACGAACGTGTGAGATTTGGCGAAGCCCAGGCCAAAGCGCATGGACAGCGAGCCCACCTTGGCGGCCTCATCCGTTGCTCCTGGGTCACCCGTCACGTAGAGGCCCGGAATACCCAAACGGCCGCCGGCGCGAGTGATTTCCATGAGCGAGTTCAGGACCGTCGCCGGCTGCTCGGTACCGGCCGCGCTACCGTGGCCGCGCGCTTCGAAGCCCACTGCGTCAATACCGCAGTCAACTTCAGGCGTTCCCAAAAGTTGCTCGATTTGGTCTGCTGGGTTGCCCAGCGAGACATCTACCGTTTCACAGCCGAAGCTGCGGGCTTGCGCCAAGCGGTCCTTGTTGAGGTCTCCCACAATAACGACGGCGGCGCCCAGCAATTGGGCGGACGTTGCGGCCGCTAGGCCAACAGGTCCTGCACCGGCAACGTAGACCGTGGATCCCAGCGTCACTCCGGCACCAACAGCACCGTGGAAGCCGGTGGGGAAAATGTCCGAAAGCATGGTGAGGTCGAGGATCTTCTCAAGTGCCTGATCGCGATCAGGGAACTTGAGAGCGTTCCAGTCAGCGTAAGGAACCAAGACGTATTCAGCCTGACCGCCTACCCAGCCACCCATATCCACGTATCCGTATGCAGAACCTGGACGGTCAGGGTTCACGTTCAAGCAAATGCCCGTCTGCCCCTCTTTACAGTTACGGCAACGGCCGCACGAGATGTTGAACGGAACGGAAACGATGTCTCCGACCTTCAAGTACTCAACGTCGGGGCCAACCTCAACCACCTCACCAGTGATCTCGTGACCAAGTACCAGGCCTACCGGCGCCGTAGTGCGTCCTCGCACCATGTGCTGGTCCGAACCACAAATATTGGTGGCGATTGTCTTGAGAATGACGCCGTGATTGACCTTGCGACCTACGTTAGCCGGATGAACACCGGGACCATCGTGAAGCACAAAGTCAGGGTATGGAGTGTCGATAACTTCGACTTTTCCCGGGCCTGCGTAGCTGACGGCTTTATTGCCCATGCCTAAACCTCCGGACTCTAAAATATTAGTCTGATATATGTTGCAGACTACTGAACAGTGTGCTGAGAGTCACAAGGCTTGTCAAGGGTCTCCCGCTTAATAAATAGGCGCCGCAATCGCTCTTATTCCATACGGCCTATCAGTATCTGGTGCGCAGAATCCTGCAATATTTCTATGGATTCGCGTAGCAATGGAGACTCCAGACTGCCTCGACGAACTACTGCCACGATGCCACGCATGGGCCTACTAGCGCCACTTAAGCGCAGCCGGACAAGATCCTTTTCCGCGCTCATCGGAGCAAGCCGAGGAAGGAATCCAACCCCCATTCCGGCACTCACAAAGGAGGTCATCGTCTCCCATTCAGTGGACTCGTGAGCCACGCGCGGAGTGTGTCCAACGGCCGCAAAAGCTGCCGTGAAAAGTGCCCGATACGTCGAACCTGGAACGTCCGTAATCCATGCGTCGGAAGCCAGCTCCTCCAACCCCACAGCACCTCGATCAGCGAGCGGATGAGTTGCCGGCACCACCACGTCGAGCGGGTCATCGAGAAGGTGCACGTGTTCGAATTGCGGATCGTCTTCGCCGTGAGCCGCGGACTGCATCGACACCACCACGGCAAGATCGATTCGCTCCGCCAACAGCAACCGGTAACAACGCTCAGGATCCGCGTCAATAAGCTGAAGTTCCAGATCTGGGCGTTGCGATCGCAGCCGAGCGGCAAGCGGTGCCAAGAGTTGCGAAGCCGCCGTCGAAAAACCACCCAATCCAAGACGCGCCGGGATTTGTTCGCCGGCTTTCAGAGCGGATGCTTTGAGCTCTTCCCACTGCGCCAAAAGCACATCGGCGCCCTCGACAAGTCGACGCCCCGTCAACGTCAATCGCAGTCCGCGACCATCCTTCGTCACCAGCTGCATTCCCAAACTTTTTTGGAGCTCTCGAAGTTGCGCGGACACCGCTGACGGCGAGTATCCAGTGAGCTCAGCGGTGGCTGCCACAGTGCCGCATGCAGCGAATGTACGAAGCGTGAGGAGGCGGGAATCGATCATGCGGTAATTGTGCACGACTTCACATAAAAAATTACGCTTTTCTCACACATTACAAATCTCTAAAGTGATCTGTACCGCTTGGTCATCGCCCTCTGATCACAAGGAATACCTGCATATGTCTGTTTCCACCAACGCGCCTCGCACGTCGCGCGGCACGCTTCGTAGCACCAAACCACTCGATCAACTCGCGGAGATCAAGGATCTCTTCGACGAACGACGAGTCGGATACTCCCTGGACGCTCCGTTTTACACGGATCCCACCGTCTTCAGCATGGACATGCAGGGCATCTTCCAGAAGCACTGGCTCTTCGCCGCAAGCGTTGCTGAAGTACCTGAGCCCGGGGATTACGTAACAATTGAGTACGGCCCCACCTCACTTTTGGTGATGCGCAATGACGACGGCGGAGTCAACGTCCTCCACAATGTGTGCCGTCACCGCGGCGCACGCGTGCTCACCGCCCCATCGGGAAGCACCGGCAACTTGGTGTGTGGCTACCACTCGTGGACCTACTCCCCCGAAGGCGATCTCATTCACGCCTCCGCACCCGGCGAGACCGACTTCGACAAAAGCTGCTTCGGCCTCAAGAAGGCACACAGCCGTATTTACGCGGGACTCATCTTTGTTTGCGTCGCGGATGAACCACCAACGGACTTTGACGAGACCGCCAAGATTTTTGAGCCGTACCTTGCGCCTCACGATTTGAGCCGAACCAAGATTGCCTACCAGCAGAACATTGTTGAAGAGGGCAATTGGAAGCTTGTCATGGAGAACAACCGCGAGTGTTACCACTGTGACGGTCACCCAGAGCTCGCTTGCTCGCTCTTCCCTACCTGGGGTTTGACGGAAGAGACCGTCCCTCCGCATCTTGAAGACGTTTGGCAGCGTAATAAGGAATCGGAAGCAGCACTTGAGGCTCGCTGCCGCCGCTACGGTTTGCCGTACGAAGTCGTCGAAGAGCTCGACACCCGCATCGCCGGCATCCGCATTTCCCGCGAACCACTCGATGGCGAAGGCGAATCTTTCTCCCCTGACGGACACCGTTTGTCCAAGAAGCTTTTGGGCGAACTTCGGGACTTCCGCTTGGGCCGTTGCTCGATGCACTTGCAGCCCAACAGCTGGTTCCATTTCTTGGGCGACCACGTCATCACGTTCGGCGTCTTCCCCATCAACGAGCACCAGACTTTGGTGCGCACCACGTGGCTCGTGGCAGATGACGCCGTTGAGGGCGACGACTACGATCTCGAGAAGCTCACCCACACGTGGAAGCAGACGAACATTCAGGACAAGGCCTTCGTGGAGCTCTGCCAGCAGGGCGCCGCTAGCCCTGCTTACGAGCCCGGCCCGTACATGAAGAGCGAATACCAGGTGGAAGCCTTCATCAATTGGTACGTGCAGCGGATGCAGGAGCACTTGGCATGACCGTTATGACCACCAGCATTGAAACGCCGGAGCCCAAGAGGACCAGCGATTTTCAAATGCCGTGGAATCGGGTCCTCAGCGCTAACGATGCGGCCGCCAGTGCCGCTCGTGCGCTAGGTCCGTGGCACCCGCAAGAGTTCCTGGCCGAGTGCGTGCAGACAATCCCCGAGGCAGGCGGGATCATGACCTTTGTGTTCCGCCGCCTCGACGGTGCCCCGCTCGCGTTCCGCGCCGGCCAGTACCTGAATATTGCCTTCCCTATTAATGGGGAAGACGGCGAGTTCGTGGACCGCAGCTACTCGATCTCGAGTGCGCCCACATCTCCGTGGACCTTCAGCATCTCGGTCAAACGAGATGCTCAGGGACTCGTCTCCCCGTGGGTACATGACAACGTGCGCCCGGGAACCGTTCTGGACATGCTTGGCCCGGTGGGAGCTTTCCACCTTCCGGACCAGGAACGTCGCCCGCGCTACCTGCTGCTCGCAGCCGGTGCGGGCATCACGCCCATCATGTCCATGGTGCGAACCATCCATGCGCTCCCTAGCCGAGCAGACGTCGTCGTGCTTTATCACGGTGCGGAACCGGGTGGCTTCGCGTTCCACAAGGAGCTCGAATACATCAGCGCGGTGGATGAGCGCATCAAGGTGTTTTATTCCCTCGGCGACCGTTCGGTGCCGGAGAACTGGGAGTGGATGCTGGGGCGCCTGACCGCCGAGATGATCGAGCAAGTGGCGCCGGATGCGAACGGCCGCAAGGTGTACGCGTGCGGGCCGGAAGGCTACTTGAACCACGCCGCCGACTTGCTCCGCAACGTGGGTGTGGATGACACGTCCGTGCATATGGAGTTCTTCTCAGGCGACCGCGCGACTCTTCTTGAATACCAAGAGGAAATCGCGCATGCCGAGGATATTGCTGAGGAGTTTGCGGAGGAAATTGCCGCCGCTCGTGAGGCTGCCCCAGAGACGCACACCACCAACTTGCAGTTCCTGGAGACGGCGGCCATCGCCGAGCCTCTCGAGGAGACCGAGGAGCTTCAGGAGTTCCCACCGGACGACTCCGCGTTCAAGTCAGTGGGCGAAGGCACGCTGACCATGTCCTTCGTGAAGTCAAAGCTCAAAGTCCGCATCAACCCGGACCAGCGCATCCTTCACGTAGCTCAGAGCGCCGGCGTGCGAATTGGCGCGAACTGCCAAGAAGGCATGTGCGGTTCTTGCAAGGTCGTGAAGTTGTCCGGAGAAGTGGACATGAATCATCAAGGCGGCATTCGTGCTCGTGAAGTAGCCGCCGGCAAGTTCTTGCCGTGCTGCTCCACCGCACAGACCGACCTCGTGATTGACGCCTAAACCCTAGCTAGGCGCACGCCTAAACCCAGGGCACTTCCCCACGGGAGTTCTCAAAGACCAAGCTTGTCCGCGTATTCGCAACGGCCGGATTCGCGGACAAGTGGTCCAGCACGAATTGCCGCACTTCTTGCGAATCCTTGAGTCCCACATGGATCAAGAAGTCCTCGTCACCGCCCAAGAAGAACACTTGGGCAACACCCGGCAGCGCTCGAATCATCGCCGAGAATTCGGCCATGAGGTGCCGCGCGCCCGGACGAATGCGCACCGAAATAAGCGCCTCCAAGGCATGGCCCACGGACGCCGGCTCCACCTCGATCGTAAATCGGCGAATCACGCCGTGATCCCTCAGTGCGTTGAGCCGCGCGAGGCACGTTGACTGCGCAATCCCCAACTCCTCAGCCAGCGAAGCGTTCGTGCGGCGCGAGTTTTCATTGAGCAAAGCGAGTAGCTTGTGATCAGTTGAATCGAGCACGAAATTCTCCCGCAGATTCTTCGATGTGGCCGCCATCACTGGAACTCGCTTTCGTTACTATCTACCAATATTTTTGAGGTAACCGCGGATAATTCGGTGAACCTATTGTACTTCCGCAGAAAACCCTACAGTTGTGTGCAGAAAGTGCGGCAGATCGCACGAGAAAAACCCACCACAATTGCTAGGAGCCACCGTGATCATCGGCGTCCCCACCGAAGTTAAGAACAACGAATTCCGCGTCGCGATGACCCCCGCTGGCGTGTCCGAATTCGATAACCGCGGCCACAAGGTCCTCATCCAGGCCGGCGCTGGCGTGGGCTCCGGACACACCGATGATGACTACCGCGCAGTGGGCGCCGAGATTGTCGAGTCCGCTGACGAGGTCTGGTCCCGCGCGGACATGGTGGTCAAGGTCAAGGAACCTATCGCTGAGGAATTCCACCGCTTGCGTGACGGCTTGGTCCTCTTTACTTACTTGCACTTGGCTGCTGACAAGGCCTGCACTGACGCATTGGTCAATGCAGGTACGACGGCGATCGCTTACGAAACCGTGACCAACGGACGTGCACTCCCCTTGCTTGCCCCAATGTCCGAGGTCGCTGGCCGTTTGTCCGCTCAGATCGGCGCCGTGCAGCTCCAGCAGCCTAATGGCGGCCCAGGCATCCTCATGGGTGGCGTTCCCGGAACCCGTCCGGCCAAGGTTGTGGTGATCGGCGGCGGCGTTGCCGGCGAGAACGCAGCTGTTGTCGCGGCAGGCATGGGTGCTGATGTCACGATCATCGACATCAACATTGCACGCCTCAAGGAAATCGATACGGTCCACCACGGTCGCATCAAAACCTTGGCTTCCAACAAGCTGACCATCGCTTCCGAGGTTGCTGCCGCAGACTTGGTGATCGGTTCCGTGCTCATCCCCGGCGCCGCAGCACCGAAGCTCGTCACGCTGGACATGGTGGAGAAGATGAAGCCAAACTCCGTGCTCGTGGACATCGCTATTGACCAGGGCGGCTGCTTCGAGGGCTCGAAGGCCACCACTCACGCTGAGCCAACCTTCCGCGTTCACGATTCCGTGTACTACTGCGTGGCCAACATGCCAGGAGCCGTCCCACAGACCTCCACCGCGGCTCTCACGAACGCCACCCTTCCTTACGCGCTGCGCATCGCAGACCGCGGTTGGGAAGAAGCGTTGAAGTCTGACGCTGGCTTCGCGAACGGCCTCAACACCCACAAGGGCAAGGTCACCTTCAAGTCCGTCGCCGAAGCACACGGCTACGAATTCACGCCCGTTTCTGAGGTACTTAGCAACTAGTACCTCCAGTGTGCAGTGAATCCGCCGGAGCCAGACATACTGGTTCCGGCGGACCTTTTTGAGGACAATGGAGTGAAGGAGGAATCATGATTGATGAGATGAACCAGTCCGCATCGCCACGCGGGCAGCAGCATAGATCGAACCCTGTGGGACTGAAATCCCGTGGTCGAAAAGTTGTCTATGCGAAATCAGCTTCCCAAAAACGCATTCTGGAAAGCGCCGATCGCATCATCACGTCCATCGACAAACTTGAGCGAGAACGCGCGAAGTAGTTCGCCGTACCGCCACGTTCTTATCCGTCTTGGCGACGGTATTTGATCCATGCCATCGTGACAATTCCAACCACAATCGCTCCGGCCACTACCCATTGCCAGCCGAGGTCTAGCCAGGCGAAAATCACGGCCATGCCAACCGTCGAGTAAATGAGTGCCCACATGAGGCATCCCACGATGACCGCGGGCAAGTAGCGCTTGAGTGACATCCGGCCCATTCCGGCACTCGCGTTGACGGCCGTCTGAATACCCACGGTCAAGAAGGACAAGGGAACAGCGAAGATGCCCCACCGTTCCATAAAACGCTGGGCTCGCTCGTAAATAGGACCCTCAAGGAAGTGTTTGAACCGGGAGTGCTCAGCTCCTCGGGCGATGCCGCGGCCGATCCAATACGTGGTGTTTGCGCGCAACATGGCACCTAAGAAAAGTCCTACATACGCCAGCCCAAACGGCAGCGAAGAGAACATTTCAGACATTTATCTAGCCTAGTGGTTTGCTGAGAACCTCTTCCACATAGTGTGAGCCAATGATCTAATGAGAGTCATCACTATCTATCTATGTAGTGGATCACTTTCACCGCATATGACCAGCTTAAGGATGGCAATGACGCTCTTCGATCAGTCCACGTGGGAAAACAAGATCAACATCAATGGTTGGCGAGATGCCTCCACAACCGCCGATGCCCTCGAACCAGCGACGGGCAACAAACTCGCTTCGGTAGGCATGGCGAGCGTCGACGACGTCAAAGAAGCAGCACAAGTCGCTGCGAAGGCTCAAAAAGAATGGGCGACGAAGAAGCCTGAAGAGCGCGCTGCCATCCTCCGCAAGGCCGGAATGCTCTTCGAAGAGCACGCGCCAGAGATCCACGAATGGATCATGAAGGAGTCCGGTGCCATCCAGGGCAAAGCCGGCCTCGAAACCCACGTCGCCGCGAACGAGTGCTTTGACGCCTCCGCTCTCCCTCATCTCCCTCAAGGTGAAGTCCTCGCCTCGGACGACGATCGTTGGTCCTTTGCGCGCCGTCGTCCCGTGGGCGTCGTCAGCGTCATCGCGCCGTTCAACTTCCCGCTCATTCTTTCCATCCGAGCCGTGGCGCCCGCGCTAGCACTGGGAAATGCAGTCCTGCTGAAGCCGGACCCGCGCACTGCGGTGTGCGGCGGCGTCGTACTCATGCGAATTTTTGAAGAAGCTGGGTTGCCAGCTGGAGTGCTCAGCCTGCTACCGGGTGGAGCGGATGTAGGTGCGGCCGTTGTGGAGGCGCCCGAAGTCTCCGTGATTGCGTTCACGGGGTCCACGAACGCGGGCCGGAAGATCGGCGAAACCGCGGGACGCTTGCTCAAGCGGGCGCACTTGGAACTCGGTGGAAACAACGCGATGATCGTGCTTCCGGGCGCTGACTTGGCAAAAGCCGCTTCGGCAGCAGCTTTCGGCTCCTTCATGCACCAAGGCCAAATCTGCATGTCCACGGGACGGCACCTTGTCCACGAGTCCATTCACGATGAATACGTGGCCGCGCTCGCCGAAAAGGCGAAGCACTTGCCAGTGGGCAATCCCGCCACCGAGCAAGTTGCATTGGGTCCCATCATTGATGAGAACCAGCTCAAAAAGGTAGACGCCCTGGTCCAGGATTCCGTATTGCAAGGCGCCACTGTTACTGCTGGCGGCGCCATCAAGGAGGGCCTGTTCTATCAGCCCACCGTGCTCACGGACATGAAAGTTGAGCATCCAGCGTGGAACCAAGAGATCTTCGGCCCGGTAGCGCCTGTCATGAAATTCTCCACGGCTGAAGAGGCCGTCGAGCTCGCGAACAATAGCGATCTGGGACTGTCGATTTCAATTCTTGGCGACGTGGGGTTGGCGATGCAGATCGCTGACCAGCTCGATTCCGGCAAGGTACACATCAACGAACAAACGGTGATGGACGAATCGCAAGCGCCATTCGGCGGCGTCAAGAACTCCGGCAACGGAACGCGTATCGGTGGAGCGACCGCAAACATCGAATCCTTTACCGAGATTCAGTGGTTGACCATGCGCCCAGAGATTGCGCCGTACCCTTTCTAAGATAACGACGACGCAGCTTGGGTCACCCTTGAGTCGTTGCGGACACAAGGCTGACCCAAGCGACGATTACCGGCCGGTCGCCGCTGGTTGCAGGTAACGCCGGCCTTGAATGACGACCATCGCTATTACGAGTACGATTTCCATTGCGAGAATGATGGCCAGCAATCCCCACGGCACTACGAACCCGACCTTTTGCTGAGCAATAGACAATCCGGCAACAGGTACGGAAATAAGGACTCCAGCGAGGGTTCCCAGCGCCACGAGCGATAGAGTCTCTTTGGCGAAGACAGCCTTCAGCCAGCCGACCGATACTCCCAGCAGGTTGAGCTCCACACTTTGTTCGCCCAACGTCTTAAGACTTCCGTTAATGGCTCCAAGCACCATCGCCAAACTGATAAAGACGACCAGAAATATCAGCACATAATCTAGAGCACCGATCGAATGGCGATCCCCCTCGCGATACATCTCGATGGTGCGCTGGTCATAACCCTCGGACACGAGCGCGCTTTTAACTGCATCTCGCTGGTCGTCCGGAACGTTGGTGAAAACTCTGAACGTCGGCGCGACCTTGATGCCCAACTTTTCCGAGGACTCCGCCAAGATGATGGCGGGCGCCGCCTTAGACCATCGCCACTCAAGAGTGGCCTGAATGGCCGATGGCAGCGGAACGGGCTTCGGCTGGCTGGATCCACTTGTTAACCACAGCGAATTCGCGTCTTTAGGGTACGGGTTTCCGAATGAGTCGTTTCCAAAGAGAACTCCACCACCTCCAAGAACTTTCCTGATCTCAGCAGATACTGGTTTTTGAAAAATCGCCTCAAGATCCTCCACACTCTTGATAACCCGGACGCCACCAGTTCCTTCCGGTGAGGCCGTAATGCTGTCACGCTCGCCGAGATCTAACGAGCCAATCTCGATAGCCCGAGATTCCGGAATGACCGAGGAGATGATCCGCGAAACATCATTTCCAATTTTCGCCTGATCCACTTGGTAAAAAATTGCTTGCCCGGAAATGGGAGGTTGTCGATCCATTTCATTATTCATTTCAACTGTGGAGGCAATGAATGTTGAGAGCAGCAACAGGGGACCAGCCGTGAGCAGGGCACCCGTGAAGACCAAAGTCGGCGATCCAATATGTTTGCTCACGCGTGCTGCCGCATATTTGCTGGAGGGATTCTTGGCCGGAATGAATCGCACCGCCACCAATATCAGTTCAGGAGCAATCAGGGCGACCGAGGCGCAGATGATAATTCCCGTGATAAGTATCCGGTCAAAGGTGAACTGAGTGACAAATAGTGAAACTGCGATGCCCACAAATAGTGCGCTGAGAATCGCTCGGAACTTGAAGGCTTTGGGTTTGACGGATGCCATCTTTTGCGCACCACGCTTACGCCGCAAGTTCGTGAACCAAGAGTTTGTGATCACCAGAATGTGGGCGAGGAAAACACCCCCGAGAATTCGTAATACGGGATCCCACAGCGGCGGTACGCCGGAGAGCGGGCGTCCCAAAAATTCGGCGAGCAACGGGGAAAGTGCCAGGCTCATGCCGAAGCCGACAGTGATTCCGGCACCCGCATACAGAAGAAAAGTCACCAACTCCGCTTGAGCGACCACTCGGCCCGCCTTATTCGGGCTCAGGCCCTGAGTGACGAGTAATTCCGTGCGGCTGGTGCGGATACGTCTATTGAGAGACATCCCCAGGAATGCAATGAAGATCATCGCCGGAATGGCGATGTCTTTGTAGAGCCAATTCTGCCGATCCACATTGGTCGATCTTGAAGTCAACGCATTGCTCAATAAGGCGTCTTGCAAAAGGGGGATGCCGGATTGGGCTACGGCAAACTGATCTTCAAAGCCCGGCACGTCCGGAGCGTCCACCATCATCATTGCGATGCCGCCCAATCGTGGATGCGTACTGGTGGTGTCCGGCCACGGCCACGAAAGCCATGTCCCAGTATGCGCCAAGACACGCGGCGCATTTTCGGCAAACTTGTTGTTTGTAATCCCCACGACTGTTAATGGTTGCGGTGTGTGGCCGCTAATGGTGTCACCGATTTTTAGTTTGGTACTGCCAGCCACCACCACTTCGTTGACGGCCGCGGTAGACCGCCCTTCCACTAAGACATCGCCGAAAGCCGCCCCGCCACAGTCAGCGGTTGTTTCAAAATAGGAATAGTTGCCAATGTAGGAGCCAATCCGAAAGCACTGATTCCGCGCGCCGAGAGCTTGAAGCTCCTGCTCAATTTTGCGGAGATCGACCGACCCTGATTGCAAGTCCACGCCTTGATTCAGAGAAATGGAAATGTCCCGCCCACCGTAATTCAAAGCACGGTCACCTTCTGGCGAAATTTCAACGCGTGTAAGAACAATGAAAACCACGGTGAGGACTAAAGCTATGGCTCCTAGTGGAATAGCAAAAGGACGCTTGAGCCAAGAACGTAGGAAACGCCCGATGAGCCTGAAGGTCATGACCGGGCTTCCGCTCCAACTGCCACCAAGTGACCGTCTTCCATCCCAATGATCTCGTCCGCGAACTCGGACACTCCTTGATCATGAGTGGCGGCCAGAACCATGAAACCAGCGTCCGCCAACTCTCGAAAAAGACCGAATATTGAAAAGGAATTCTTTCGATCAAGCGCGCCCGTGGCCTCATCTGCAAGCAATATCCGCTTGTTTCCTGCAATCCCACGCGCAATACCGGCGCGCTGCTTCTGTCCACCGGAGACTTCATCCGGATAACGGTTTGCGAGTTCGGCGATTCCCACACGCTCCAGCGCCCCTTCTCCCGCGGTACGCGCCTCAACGGCAGAAATGCCCGCGATCTCCAGTGGCAAGGTCACGTTCTCTAGAAGCGTGAATTCGGGAATAAGTCGGTGGTCTTGAAACACAATGCCAAGTTGGCGCAATCTAAAATTGGAAAGTTCCGCTTGCGATAACTCTGAAACGTTGGACTCATTAACCCAAATCTCGCCGCTCGTCGGTGTCTCCACACCGGAAATGAGGTGCAGTAGCGTCGACTTACCGCAGCCACTTGGCCCCATCAAACACGTGAAAGTCCCAGCTGAAATCTCTAACGTCACATCGTCCACGGCCGTGACCGTCTCCGATTTTGAATAAAACTCTTTAGTCAGATTCCTAAGCCGAATGGCGGGGACATCGACGAGAGCGAAATTGGATTTCATTGGGCTAGCAGACTCCGTTTCCAGCCCACGAAGTCATCCGATCATTGGCAGCGCTAGAAACATTGGTGAGTGCAAAACCTGCAGTCCTCGCACCTAAACCATTTTGATGATACGAATCATCATAAATACAAATCCAGTTACTGTTGTAACAGTAGGTAGAATTTACGGCCTGCGCAATCGTTGGCACTAGCGCGACTGGCGCCAGCCCAGCCACCAATACGGCTGTAAAGAATCCTTTTTTTCAAGTCCCATCCTAGCTCCTTTGTTAGATCGAAAACTTAGACAGATCCTCGAAGTAGCTCGAGGATAACCTCGACCACTCATTAACATCAATAGTTTTTCCAAAACTTACTATTCTTGCAACGATTAAAGAACCGATCCCTCCGGCGGGAGCCGTCTAGAACGTGATGACAATCTTGCCGGCCGATTCGCCTTTCTCCATGGCCTGGAATCCTTCGTGACTACGCTCGAGCGGCAACGCGCAGGGTATCGATCCGGCCGCCCGCGTAGATATCCGTTTCCGTCTGGAGACGGTTGCGGTAGACCAAGAACGCGCTGCGGACCGTGAGCTGGTTCTCGCCCGAATGGCGGACCATCACGTTAGAAATCAGGTGGCGCGTGCGCGATGGAGGATCTTCGGCCCAGGCCATGCCGGAGTCGTAGCGGCGGATGCGCCACGCGAGCGATTCCTTCGTCTCATCGAAGTACGCGGCCTCGCCAAGCGAACCCACTCTGAGTGCTGCCTGACGGCGCAAACGGTTGGTGCGCAACGGCGCCCAGTAGAAAAGGTCATCGTCGAAGATCTCCAGCCAGTCCGCAAAGCGGCCATCATCCAGCAGCTCTGCTTCGTGATAGAAGAATTGCGCTACCGGTGCGTGAGCTCAGCGTCAGCGAGCCGCTCCGCGTACACTCCAACATTTTCAGCCGTTTCAGTCATGAGAGCCTACTTCGCCAGTTTCTTGAGATTGATGCTGGAATCTGCGAGCTGTGCAGGATCCACGGGGATTTTCTTGTCGATGATCCGGCGGGCAGCGCGCACGGCGAGCGCATCATCGATCGCTGCGCACCCCACGAGTTCGCCGTTTTCGTTGAGGCGGAATGCCGCGGCAGGGACGCCGTCGACTTCACGAATCACCGTCTCGCCGTGCTCGGTCCACATAGTGCCGACGCCTTCAACGTGCACGCCGTGGCGATCAGACCAGAACCATGGCGCCGAATGCACGGGCAGATCCTGACCCAAGATGGCAGCCGCGGCCGTCTTGCCCGTGTTCATGGCGTGCTCCCAGTGCTCCGCGCGGCGCAAAAGCGTGCCGTCACGCAAGCGGGTGCGGGACGAGTCCCCTACCGCGTACACGTTCGGGTGCGTGGTGCGTTGGGCTTCGTCCACGAGCGTGCCGTTATCTTCCTCAAGGCCCGCGTCTTCCGCGAGATCCGTGAGCGGGATAATGCCAATTCCTACCAGTACGACGTCGCTCGCGTACGTTTCGCCCGATTCGACGCGGACATTCGTCCCGTTTTCATCGACGAAGATCTCGAGCGGAATACCCTGGACAACGGTGATGCCCTTGTCCGCGTGCATTCCATGGAGGCGTTTGGCGAGCGTCTCGCCCACCGCGGGGATCAGCGGCGTCTCAGCCGGATCGATAAGTGTGACGGTGGCGCCGTGCTTGAGAGCGCTCGAGGCTACCTCGGCGCCAATCAAACCAGCACCGATGATGGTGAGGCGCTTGCCGCCAGCGATTGCCTCACGCAGCTTGTCCGAGTCTTCTTTAGTACGCAGCTGCAACACGGTGTCCAGATCGTTGCCAGGAATGTGCAGCTTGCGAGCCACACCACCGGTGGCCAGCACAATGACTTCACCCGGAATCTTCGTTCCATCCTCAGCCACCACAACGCCCTCATGAGGGTGGATCGAGACGGCTTTCTGGGGAACTACCTCGACGTTATTTTCCGCGTACCAGTCCTCCTTGATCAGGTGAATTTCTTCAGCTGAGCGCTCTTGAAGGAAGTACTCCTTTGAAAGCGGCGGACGGTCATACGGAGTGCCGTACGGATCGAGAATCGAGATAGGACCCTCATAGCCGCGGCGGCGAAGTTCGTGGGCGGTGGAAAAACCACCCATTCCGCCGCCGACTATCGCGACGGATTGTGGCGAAGTCATAGTGCTGTGTCCTTTGTAGCTGAAGCTGCGTACTGAAAGTTCTGTGGGACCTAGGCCTGTTCGGCGGTAGGAACGTTGGGGTACAGAAGAACGTCCCCGTCAACGACCTCCACCTTGTGCGTGCGTGCTGCGATGGTGGCCGGCATGCACATGGCTTCGCCGGACTTCAAGCAGAACTTGGCCGAGTGTACGGGGCACTCAACTTCCGTTCCTTCAATCCAGCCGTCAGCTAAGGACGCCGTCTCATGCGTGCATTCGTCGTTGAGTGCGTAGAAGTTGCCGTCTTCCGCGTGGAACACCGCAATGTCCTCTTCCGTGCCAGCTTCCGCTGCCGGGATGACCCTTGCTTCGCCTTCGTCGATGTCGTCTACAGATCCGATGTTGATTGGTTCGCTCATGGTGTGAGTCTCCTTAGCCTTCGTTGTTCTCATGCCATGCGGGGGTGTTCATGACCTTCGCCCAGTGCTTATAAAAGGCACGGCCCGCGGCATCAGAGTACAGCTCGCTGGTCTGGCCCGGCGCTCAACACCACCAAGGGACCGACGAAGGTCGGCTACAACCGCTACGTCACCTACTACACGGGCACGTGGACCTATAACACTATCCACAAGGCCTGGGTTGCAGACGACAAGCCATACTTTTCGGCGCCGATCAAGGGGGCTTTGTGCGGCACTGAAGTCAGCGTCTACGTGTACCGAGCCGTTGATGTTCAGCGTCCAAACGACACGTGGGAAACCGTGGCATTTATCCGCGGCCCCGCGTCGCTCTAGAACCCATTACTTCTACAAAGGAGCAGCCCGTGAACAACGTAGGTTCAGGAACCACTATTTCAGCCCCGGCCACCGAGGCTCCGGCAACAGAGGCACCAGCCACCGAGAGCTCTTCGCTGAACTCGAGCTCGAGCGCCACCCAAGTTGCGGAGGCTCAGAAGTCGTCAGCTCCGGCCGCCAAGCCGTCTGAGACCAACAATGCTCAGCCCTCCGAAAGCGCATCAGCTCCAACGTCGCAAGCAGCAGGCCAACCGGAAAACGACGGAATGATTACCTACGCCGTGATCTAAAGCCTCAGATCACGAAACTAACGACGGGATTTCCCTGCACCGACAAGCTTCGGTGCCGGGAAGCGTCGTTTAAGTCGCCGGAGGTTCCAGGCGAAGAATCTAAGGGACCGACTTGATGCGGTACACCAATACGGCCGCCAGCAATCCGATCGCCGCGGCCAAGATAAACATGACCCGGTATCCACCCAGCTGCGTGACGGCGATGAGCGCGATCGTCGGTGCAATGACCTGCGGCAAAGACGCCGCGATATTGACGACGCCGAGGTCCTTCGCGCGGTTCGCGGAAGAAGGCAAAACCTGCGTCAAGAGCGCGAAGTCCACCGCCAAATACGCGCCAAAACCGGCACCCAAAACCGCTGCGCCAACAACGGCTGCCGGGAAGACGGGCGCGAAGGCCATGATCAACGCGGCCACGGCAATGAGGGCAGATGATCCCGCCACAAACACGCGCCGCTTACCCACGGCATCGCTCCAGCGGCCGGCAAGAACGGTGGTGGCAATCGTCATGACTGCGTACACTCCGGTCAGTACCAGCACACCTCCCGCAGGATCCGGATGCTTGATCACGTCAGTGAGGAAGAACAGCAAGTACACGATCGTGAGTTGGTTGCCCACGAACATCAGGAAACGCGTAATCCACGCCCAGGCAAAATCCGGATACTTGCGCGGGGAAACCCAGAACCCTGCCAGGAATTCGCTCCATTTCCATGGCGAAACCAAGGAACGAGGCAGTGCCGGATCATCGCCCACAAACAGATACAGCACCACGCTCAAGGCGATGAGCACAGTACACAGCAAGTACCCCAGCGGCACATTGCCATTAATGACAAAGCCAATCACGGCGCCGGTCAGGATGCCGAGCGTCTGCCCCATCGCCGCAAAACCGCCGACGGATCCTCGCTGCTCCACCGGGACTCTGTCTGGAATAGCCGCAAAAATCGTGGAATACATGGCGTTCGCGCCGAGCTGCAAAGCGCTCCAGGCCAACACCATCACGGCTACAGAAGTAGCACCGGACATGACCAGCAACGCCGCCACGGCAATGATGACTCCGCCCAAAACCCACGGCCGACGGCGCCCGAATCGCGACGAAGTCCGGTCAGAAAGCGCGCCCGTCAGAGGATTAGCAAACAACGCCACCATGGCACCGCACGCGGTCACGAGCGAGAGAATGGCTTCCTTCTGAGACTCATCAATCGCCGTGGCCTGCAGGCCAATCAACACATTGATCGGCGCAAAGAACGCCACATTGATGCCCCAGTTGACGGCAACAACACTGCTCACCCATCGGGAACTGACGCGCCGAGTGGGCTCGGCGAGTGCCTCTGGCACATCGGCAGAACCGGAAGCCACGGAAGGCGCGTCACTCATTCTTCGATCCTAGTGACGCAAACGCGTCTTGCCCTAGTCTGCGAAGCCGCTTTCGGTAAAGTCTCTTCATCCCATCCGCGGGACGGATCGGCTCAGGCCACCGCGGGGACAACGAGTCTCCCAACGTCACGCCCCGCCGACGCCGCCCGAACATGGGCATCACAAACTCGCGCCACCACTCCACTTCGCGAACGGTGTAGCCCACCGGCCCCACGCGCTTCGTGCGCCCAAAAGGTTCAAACTCCAAGAAGTGGTCAATGCCGAACAGCTCCAGAAACTGAATGGCTAGATAGCGATGCCCTGCACGGTTCATGTGCAATTTGTCGACATCCCACATGCGTTGATCCGAAAACGCATCCAGCGTCCAGTAGTCCAGCAGCACGGCCCCACGATCAGCGTTGTCCGCCACGAGTTGCCGCACGGCATCGTTGAATTGATGATTTCGCCGCTTCATAGGGCCGAAAACGGGATTGAGCGGAACATCAAAACCGGTAAACAGCACTACTTGGGCGCCGGACGAGCACAATCGGTCCACGGCCGCCGCGTACCGCGCCAGCAAATCATCCATGTCTTGACGCAATTCCAGAATGTCATTTCCGCCCGCATAAAAGGAAATGAGCGTTGGTTCCATGGCGAGAGCCACGTCAATCTGTTCGTCCACAATGGGATCCAAGCGCCGGCTTCGAATGGCCAGATTCGCATACTCCCAGGCCGGATCCACCTTGGAGAGCTGCTTCGCCACACGATCCGCCCACCCGCGCACCCCATTGGGCAAGCGCGGATTCCAGTCCCCCACACCCTCGGTAAACGAGTCGCCAATGGCCACAAATCGCCCCGGTTGTTGCGCGAGCCGGGCGCCGCCAGCCATCAGATAATTCGGCATACCCTCGACCCTAGAAACACAATCTGGACAGTTGCTTAATTCTGGGTGAACAAAACACCGCGCGGCCGGTGCCACACCCGCCAAGCGTGCGCGCTTAAAGCAAGCGGCGCCGTCGTAATTTAGAAGTACGACGACGCCGCTAGCGTTCATTTATCCCCTGGCGAAAGCGGGAATGACAGTGAGTGAGGGCGAGGTTTAGCCGCGCTCGATCTTCGTGGCGAGAGGCTTCTCGTAGACGAAGAAGAGGGCAATGATGCCGATCAACATGACCGGAACGAGCCAGAAGAACAACGGAACCAAAGCTTCGTTGTAGGCACCGATCACGATGTCCTTGAGCTGGTCAGGCAAGCTGTTAACGAGCGCCGGTGTGAGCGACGAGCCAGCATGCTCGCCACCCCCGCCTGCCGACTGCGGCAAACGCTCTGACAAGAAGTCCTTCAAGCGCGAAGCGAAGACGGAACCCACCACTGCGGAACCGAGCGTTGCGCCGACCTGGCGGAAGTAGTTCTGACCGGCGGTTGCCGTTCCCACCATGGAGATGTGGAAGGAGTTCTGAGCGACCAAGGTCAGGAGCTGCATCGAAGCACCCAAGCCAATGCCCATCACGCCAAGGTAGGCGCAAATGAGCCAGACCGGGGCGTCCGCGTGAAGCGTGGAAAGCAAGTACAAGCCAAGCGCCGTCACGATGGAACCGGCGATCATGACCTTCTTGTAGCGGCCGGACGCGGAGACGTAGCGACCCACGAACACGCTGACGATCAGGAGGGAAGCCATCATCGGAATCATGAGCAAGCCTGCCTGGGACGGGCCGAAGCCCGTGACCATCTGCAAGTAGGTAGGCATGTAGCCAATAGCGCCGAACATCGAAATGCCGGTCACCAAACCAGCCACCGTGGTGAGGTTGAAGTTCTTGTTCTTGAACAAGGCCAACGGAATGATGGGATTCGCAGCCTTGGATTCAACCCACACGAACAATGCGGCAGCAATCACGGCAGCAGCGATCAGGCCGAGGATTTCAGGAGAACTCCATTCGTACTGGTTGCCGCCCCACGTTGCCATCAAGACGATGGATGCCGTGGCGATAGCAATCAGAACCATGCCAAGGTAGTCGATCTTTGGACGCGTCTCGTGAACAGGCTTGTGAATATGGAGCAACGTCACGCACGCAACAAACGCGATGATGGCCAATGGCACGTTCATCCAGAATGCCCAACGCCAGCCGGGACCTTCAGTGAGCCAGCCGCCCAACAGCGGACCAGCGACGGAGGAGAACGCGAAGACGCCACCCATGACGCCCATGTACTTACCGCGCTCACGCGCAGGAACCACGTCAGCGATGATCGCTTGCGACAAAATCATGAGGCCACCGCCGCCGATGCCCTGAATGGCACGAGCGAAGATCAGCAGGTTCATATCCGGCGACAACGCACCGATGACACTGCCGGTCAAGAACATGATGATGGCGAACATCAAGAGCGGCTTGCGGCCGAAGATGTCGCCCAACTTTCCGTAGACGGGCATCATGATGGTGCTGGTTAGGATGAACGCCGTGATGACCCACGACATATGCTCTACGCCGTTGAGCTCGCCCACAATCGTAGGAAGTGCTGTGGAAAGCACCGTCTGATTGAGCGAAGACAGCAGCATAGAGAGCATGAGGGCCGCAAAGATGAGGCCTAAGTGTGCGGTCTTCTCTTGAACTACCGGGATAGCACCGGTCTCTAAGTGTGAATTAGTAAGAGGCTGTTGACTCGCCTCTTGAGTCGCTGAGACGGCGACCTCTTCATTAGTAGCGCTCATTATTTGCTTTCCAGGATGTTTCTAAAGGTTTCAATGGAGTGAATGATTGCGTCTGAATCTCGATGCAATGCAGATTCACCCTCTTTTTTGAAGGCGTGAAAAAGGATGATGTTGGCCAGCATGATGGCGGCTTCCGCGTCCTCGTGGCTGAATCCATCAGGTATTGGCTCTTCGTTGCCGTCGGCAATTTCTTCTTCAGCCCGCTCGAGCTCTTTCATGAGCATGTCCGAGACAGCGCCCATGTGAGCCTTCATGCGGAGCGCCAATTCAGGGTGCTGGCTGACCAGCTCCTTACGGCGCTTCATGTCAGCAGTACGGCCCAACTGGTCCATAGCAGAGGTTTCGCGCACCGTGCCTCGAACGAGCCTCGTGAGACGCACGAGTGCAGGTTCTTGGCTGGCGCGGAATCGCTCCCGAACTTCGTCGCTCAGTTGCGGGGTTCGCAACCCCAGGAGCGCGTCTTCTTTAGAGGGGAAGTAATTAAAGAAGGTTCGGCGAGAGATTCCAGCGCGCTCGGCGATGGCGTCAATGGTTGCCACAGCAAGGCCGTCAGATAGCGCAAGGTCCAAAGCGGCAGTGTGGATCTGAGTCCAGGTCTCCACTTGGCGTCGCTCGCGCAGGGATGGTTCAGGTTTGCATTCACTCACCCGACTACTTTATTGCACCAGTGCAATATTGCACAAGTGCATGTATTCTTAGTCGCGCCGCTCTATGACGTAGCGTTCTTTCACTAAAATTAGGTGTCTCAGCGCGCTGACTTACTATCGAATTCATGAACGTGACTACCACCACAACGTCGGGTGCAACGCCGCACCAGCTTCCTTTGGAAACCACCATCAACCGCGGAGCGATCACATGGGAACCCAGCGAAGAGTTCACGAAAAGCACCACACTCTGGCACTTCATGCAATGGACGCTGGAACACCGCGGCATTGAGTTGAAAACTTACCGCGACGTCCTCAAGTGGTCTGTTGATGACACGAGTGGCTTCTGGGATGCCGTGCGCCGTTTTTATGGGGTCATCGGTGAGGGCTTCGGGGACACCGAGCGCGCACTCGCAAGCGAGCAGATGCCTGGGGCCGTTTGGTACCCGGAGGCGAAGATCAACTTCACCGAAAACGTGCTGAAGTACGCACAGAACCCTGAGCAGCGGGACGAGCTCGCGCTGTTGAACGTCACCGAAGATGGCACTCAAACGCGCTTCTCTTGGGCCGAGCTCGAGAACAACGTGGCCCAATTGGCTCAACTTCTCAAGGATCGTGGCGTTCAGCCTGGTGATCGCGTCGCCGCGTATTTGCCGAACATTCCGGAAGCGTTGATCGGGCTGTTGGCCGCCGCCTCGATCGGCGCAGTCTGGACCATCAACTCCCCTGACCTCTCGGTGCAAGCAACGCTGGATCGTCTCAAGCAGCTCGAGCCAAAGGTGTTGTTCGGCGTTGACAGCTACCAGTTCAACGGCAAGATCATTGATCGCTCCGCGCAGCTCAGGGAGATCGCGGACGAAATCCCGAGCGTCACGACGCGAATCCTCGTGCCCACGCTGGATCCGGGAAATTCCGCAGAACTCACGGACGGTGTCCTGAGCTATCGCGCGGCGCCGAGCGGCGGCGTCGTACAGGAAGAACCGTTGGCCCCCGCGACGCCGAACTACGAGCGCGTCCCGTTTGCGCACCCTCTGTGGGTCCTGTTTTCCTCCGGAACCACGGGCAAGCCGAAGGGCATAGTGCACGGGCACGGCGGCATGGTGCTCGAATCGCTCAAGGGCCCCGGACTCAACCATGACATGCGCCGCGGCGACCTCTACTACGTCGCAGCGAACACCTCATGGATGGTGTGGAATACGCTCGTCAACAACCTGATCACCGGCGCTTCCGTGGTCACCTACGCGGGCTCGCCCATGGCCGGCCGCGTGGATCACCAGTTCAAGATCATCGCCGAAACCGGCGCCACGATGTTCGCCACCGGCGCCGCTTACCTTTCCCTCGTGGAAAAGTCCGGACTGGTCCCGGGTGCCGAATACGACTTGTCCAAGATGCGCTCAATCCTGTCCACCGGTTCGCCGTTGCCGGACTCGACATGGGCTTGGGTGCACACGCACGTGCGACCCGATGTGCACTTGGGATCTGACTCCGGCGGCACAGACATCTGCAGTGGTTTCTTGGGATCGAACCCGTTGGAGCCGGTGCGATTGGGCGAACTGCAGGGACCGCAGCTCGCGGTGGCTGTTGAAGCTTGGGATGACAGCGGACGCCGCGTCTTCAACGACGTGGGCGACATGACCATCACCCGTCCCATGCCGTCTATGCCTGTGTTCTTCTGGGGCGACGAGGACGGTCAGAAGTACCGCGATGCGTACTTCGAGAAGTTCCCGGGCGTCTGGACGCACGGCGACTGGATCTCCGAGCTGCCTTCCGGCGGCTTCATTGTGCACGGTCGCTCCGATGCCACGCTCAACCGCCAAGGCGTGCGCTTGGGATCGGCTGATATTTACAGTGCGATGCAGCACATTCCGGAGGTCACCGATTCGTTGGTGATTGGCGTGGAGGAAGCCGACGGCGGGTACTACATGCCGCTGTTCGTGGTGCTTCGCGATGGCCAGACCACCGAGAACGGCAAGGTCAGCGAGGAACTTTCGGATCGGATCAAGACCACCATCCGCTCGCGCACCTCAGCTCGCCACGTCCCTGATGAGATCATCGCGGTGCCCGGCGTGCCCACCACGCATGCTGGCAAGCGCACCGAAGTTCCCGTGAAGAAACTCTTCGCCGGTCACGATCCCGAGCGCGCCATCAACCGCGGTTCGCTACAGAACCCGGAGACCATCGACTGGTTCGTGGCTCGTGCCAATGCGTACCGCGATCGGAAGATCACGTCCGCGAAGCAGTAATCCCTTACGGAACTTTCGCCCCGCGCGCGGCCGTCCACAAGCGGTACCAGTCTTCGCGACTCATCCGCTCAGCGACGGCCGCAGCGTCAGCACTCGCGGCGATGCGCGCAGGATTCGTGGTGCCCAGCACAGGCCGCACACCCCACGGAAGCTTGAGCAAGAACGCCAGAACTACGGCCTCGGCGGAGCAATCGAGACTCTTTGCGATATCGCCGACGAGCTCGCGGGTGGCGAGCACTTCCGCGTCAGCTTCTCCCGTTCGCGACGGGTCATAGAGGCCACCTGCCAGCGGCGACCACGCCTGGATCTCAACGTTTTTCTCGAGGCAATACTCAACGAATCCGGATTCCACGGGCTCATCCGAAGCAATAAAAAGAATGCTCGAGTCCAGCAGATTCCGGTGCTGCAGGCTCAGCTGAATTTGCGCCGCGACAGGCGCTTCGCCGAAAGCGCGTTCAAACGCGCTCATTTGGGCCGCCGACATGTTCGAGACGCCGAAGCGCTTGACGAGCCCGTCCTCGCGCAGCTTACCGAGCGTCTCCGCGAGCTCGTCCCACGAGGTCAGCGGGTCCGGACGGTGGATGAGCAAAGTATCCAGCTGCGGGATTCCCAGTCGTTCCGCAATTCGTACGACGCCGCCGCTTACGTGAGCGGGCGAGGAATCGTAGCGCTGCGGGTCACCGAGGATGATGCCGACTTTGGATTGAATGCTGATGGTTTCGCGCAATTCGGGGCGCTCAGCGAGCACTTTCCCGAAGACTTCTTCCGCGCGGCCATCTTTATAGATGTCAGCGTGATCAAAGGTGGTGATGCCTGCTGCGAGCACGGCATCGATGGCGTGATGGGCTTGAGCCACCAGTTCGTTTTGGTCCGGGCGTCCCGCGAGAGCGCCCGGACCCCACGGGCCACCAAGGCCCATGCATCCGTAAATGAGTGGTGATTGTTGTGTAGTCACCGCTCCAGCCTAGAGCTAGACGGTCTCCGTCTGCTGGTCAAAGCTCAGACGAGGTGCGCGTGGGCGGTAAGCGTTCTCGCCGGCGCGGCCAAAGTTGACCACCATGAATGCGCTCAAAGCGGTTCCTTCGAAGAACTCCTTGTTGACGCCATCCACGCTGAAGCCGGCCATTGGACCGGTCGCGAAGCCCAAAGCGCGCAGGGCAAGAATGAAGTAGCCACCCTGCAAGTGGGAGCTCAGCTCGCCCATGCCGCGGCGTGCCTTTGCGTCGGCACCGAGCTTCTCGCTCATGCCAACTGCGTGTGGTGCCACGAGACCCATGTGCTCCGAGTACGAATCGTCGTAGGACAGGATCGCGGTCATGGGAGCGGAGAGGGTCTTCTCCTTGTTGTTGGAAGACATGTGCTCGGCCAGACGCTCGCGAGCTTCGCGCGACTTCACCCAGGTGATGCGCATGGGCTGCGAGTTCATGGCCGTCGGGCCGAGTGCAACTAGCTCCTGGATCTTCACGAGATCCTCGTCCGCAACCACGTTCGTCTCATCGAAGCGGTACGCGGTGCGCGCCTCCACAAAGATCTGGTTCAGCGCGTCCTGTGCAATGGGTGGGTTCCCGGCAAAAGCTTCAATAGTCATTAACCAAGTATCGCCCAAGTCAACCAACGGATCAGCGGAAGGTTACTCCGCTGCAGCCTCGCCCTTCGGGCCCGCTACGATGAACATCCAGTTGATGCCGAACTGGTCAACAAACATGCCGAAGTAGTCGCCCCACGGAGCCTGTCCCAGCGGCTGGAGGACCTGGCCGCCGGCTGCGAGCGTATCGAACTTGTCCTGGACGCTCTCGTAGTCCTGGGAGAACAGTGCGATCGAGAAGCCGCCATGCTTCTGAACTTCCATGTGCGCCGGGGTGTCCGAGGCCATGATGAAGGCGCCTTCTTCGGTCTCCAGCTGCGCATGCATGATGAGGTCGGCGTCCGCCTCACCCTGGCTCATGCCGAATTCGGAGAACGTATTCATATCCAGCTTGCCGCCGAGTACGGAGTGGTAGAACTCCATGGCCTGACGTGCGGTGTTTTCGAAAGTGAGGTACGTCGCGAGCTTGTAGGTCATCGTGTGCCTTTCATGGTGAATCAAGACAAAAGGGTGTTGCGGCGCTAACTAGTCCACGTGTTTCGGCGCCGCGAAAGGCCTCTGAGTTGTGGGTTTACGAGAAGGCGCGCAAGTCACTCTCGCGACACAGAATCGGCGGACATGTCATGATCATTGAATGCCGAGCACGCCCGAATCCCCCACGCCCGCCGCCTCCCGCACTTCGGGAGCGCAGACGCTGGCACGCGGCATCGATGCGCTCAAATTCATTGCCGCTCGCGAGGGCGTCACGGTGGTGGAAGTTAGTGAGCATCTGGGTGTGCACCGCACGGTGGCTTACCGGCTGCTCAACACCCTGGCTGATGCGCTGCTGGTTTTCCGCGGGCCGGACGGGAAATATCGGGGATCGTTCGGACTGGCGCAGTTGGCCGTATCTGCCTACTCGAACCTTCGCGAGGTGGCGCTGGGACCGATGCAGGCGTCGTCGGACGCCTTGGGAGTGACGGTAGCGCTCATTGTTTCTGAGGGCGATATTGCCCGCGCGGTACTGGTGGTGTCGCCACGCAACGGCGCATATCACGTGGTGTTCACGGAAGGCAGCACGCATCCGCTGGACCGCGGCGCTGCTGGCCACGCGATCTCATCGCTGCTGCCCCACGGACCGTCCGCGCACCCTGAGGTGATCGCGGCGTCAACGCGGGGCTACACCAAGACTTTTGGCGAAGTGGAACCGCATATGTATGGATTTGCGGTTCCACTCCAGTTGCCGCACGGCGGGCCCGCGGCTTGCTTAAACGTGATCACTACCCGTTCTGATATTGAGCACGACGCCGTAGCTCGTCTCCAGCGGGCCGCTCAGGACATGCTGGTTGCGCTGGGCTAATTGCCTGAACATGCGTTCCATCAGACGGCACGCTGTACTTGACCTAGCTCACTAACACGTCTTGAATTGACTCAAATTTGCAAATAACGGCAGATGATGTGCGTTATTTGCACAATAATTCTGAAGCAAGGCGGAATCATGGCAACTACGGACACTGACGTCCCAGAAACTGCAGTCCAGGACACCGAAGTTCTTATTGTTGGCGCGGGGCCAGTTGGCCTCATGCTCGCCAACATCTTGGGCATGTACGGCCGCAAGGTGGTGGTCCTTGAAGCGATGGACCAGCTCATCGACTACCCGCGCGGTGTGGGACTCGACGACGAGTCCTTCCGCACCATCCAGACCGTGGGCCTCGTGGACACCGTCCGCCCACACACTTCCCCACAGCACATCATGCGCTTGGTCAACGGCGCCGGAAAGGTCATCCTCACCAACAACCCCAAGACGGACGAGTTCGGATGGGATCGCAAGCACAGCTTCATCCAGCCCGAGGTTGATAAGGCGCTCTACGAGGGCCTCGCGCGCTTCGACAACGTGGAAGTTCACTTTGGCCACCGCGTAGAGAACGTTGAGGAAGACGCAAACGGCGTCACCGCCATTGCGCTGGTCTCTCAGGACGACGACACCTTGGTGGAGCGCCGCTTCCGTGCCCAGTACTTGGTGGGTTGCGAAGGCGGCAAGTCCCCTACGCGCAAGCGCATGGGCGTCTCCTTCGAGGGCGAATCTCCTTCCACCCGCTGGTTGGTGGTTGACGTCAACAACGATCCACTCGGCACTCCGAATGTCTTCTTGGGCGCAGACCCGAAGCGTCCGTACGTTTCCATTGGCTTGCCCCACGCCGTCCGCCGTTGGGAGTTCATGCTCTTGGATCACGAAACCGAAGAGCAGGTCACGGATCCCGAATTCGTAAACCGGATGCTCAAGGATCACGTGCCGGATCCGGCGAGCCTGGACTACATTCGCCGCCGTGTTTTCACGCACCACGGCCGTATTGCTGGCTCCTTCCGCAAGGGCCGCCAGATCATCGCCGGCGACGCTGCGCACCTCATGCCCGTGTGGATGGGTCAGGGCTGGAACTCCGGCATGCGCTTCAAGCCAATGCCTCGCTACACCGAAGGCGTGCTCGCGGATCCTTCTACCCGCACACCAGGCCGCGCGACGTCCCACATCGTCTCCAAGATGATCCCCGTGCTGACAGCTAACAACACGGTCTCCCCAGTAGGCGTGCAGTTCCCGCAGTACCGCTTCAACACCTCCTAGCAGAAGAACGCATTGCTTGACGACGTCATCGGCAACTGGTGGACCGTCATTGTCTGGGGCAACAGCCCCAAGGACGTGCTTCCCGAAGCTGCGCTCGAGAAGCTCCGCGGTCTTGGCGCCAAGCTTGTCTCGATCGTTCCGGAAACGCAGCGCGAATGGGCCGAGAAGTACATGGACAAGGACGTCATGGTTCTTGGCGATCACACGGGCCGCATGAAGAAGTGGTTCGATGACCGCCCCACCCCGATGATCTTCCTGCGACCAGACCGCTTCGTGGCAGGCGCGTGCCTCAACCAGCACGGACCGGCCACCCTCGAAGCGATCCTCTCTGCGCTCAAGTTCAAGCAAGGGACTGGCGCACCTTCTGACCGAGTTCCATCTGGAGTCCGAGGAGCTTCGTACTAACTCTCCCCTACGGCAAGAACGCAAACCAGGCCGGGTTTTCGCCAGTCTGGACGCGGCATACCAAATCCAGCACCGAAGGATAATGAGCGTCGACGGCGGACGGATCATGGTCATGATTCACGCGATACACAGACGCGTGACTCGAGGTCTCGCCGCCCACTACGAAGTACTTTCCGTCTGGCGAAACGGCGGTGGCTCGCGGCCGCTCTTCGGTGCGGATGTGTTCCAGGACTTCGAGTTCGGGCTCGTCCGCTACGGTCTCTGCGGTGTGGCGAATCGCCGTCACCGTGCTGGTGGTGCGCTCGGTCGCGAAGATCAGTTCGCAGGTCGCCTGGACGTCGGCCGCCCAGATCGGGCGGGCGGGGACCTCCGGGCCACCGGGGTAACGTGCCACGCCGCGCGTGAGTCCGGCGCCCTCGGGCACCATCGACACCCGCGTAAGTTCTGTCAGCTCACCCGTAGCAACATCGCGCCGGAACTCGATGACTTCACCGGTCATCTCCGTCACGGCCAACAAGGTCTCGTCATTCACAAATGCCAAATGGCGCGGGCCGGCGCCGGAGGGAGTTACGGAACGCAAGCTGCGGCGTCGTAATTCAGAATTCTCTACGGAATACGCGGCAATCACGTCAGCCCGCAGCGAGGTCGCGTAGGTATGGCGGCCGTCCGGGGCCGTGATGATGCAGTGCGCGTTCTCGCCGAAGCTATCCGTTTGGGCGGGCGCGCTAGGCATGCCATCCGGGTTCAGCGGGACGTACGCGATGTTGCCGTCGTGGTAGCTGGCACTCCACAGCGCGTCCTCGGCCACGGAAATGTAGGCGGTCTGGTGCGGAAGATCGAACGATCCGGCCGGCTCAATATCGCCGTTCTGGAAGACGTTGAAGACCGTCACGTGCGAAACTCTGCCCGTCTGCGACGCATACAGACGCTGCTCGCGAGCGTCATACGCGAGACAATTCACGCCCTCATAGCCGTGCAAAACCTCGATGCGCTCCAGAATTCCGCCGGAAAAACGGTGTAATTCAAGAGTGCCCTCCGCACGACACGCAATCACTAAATGGCAATTCATGGCAGCCCTTTCGTTCCACTGTTTGAAACGGTATCTGAAATTCGGGGGCAAACGTGATGAAGTTGCAATATGAGACTTGCAACGCTTCGCCGAGACGGCAACCCTGCGGACACTTTCGCCGCCATTATTGAGAACGACGCCGCCACTGAGCTTTCCGGGTTCGCCGACGTTGGCGCTTTCCTTGCGAGCGGTCAATCCGTGGATTCGGTGGAGCGTTTAGCTTCCATTCCCTTGTCTTCTGCTTCGTTTGCGACGCTGGTGACTTCTCCTTCCAAGGTCTTTTGCATTGGTTTGAACTACCGCAACCACATCGCCGAAACCGGTAATGAAGTGCCAAAGTTCCCCACGATCTTCACGAAGTTCGCCGATTCGTTGTGCGGTCCTCAGGATGAGATCGAGATTCCTGCCGAGGATCACCGCATTGATTGGGAGGGTGAGCTCGCGATTGTGATTGGTGCAGGTGGGCGCCGGTTGTCCGAGGCTGATGCTCTGGAAGCGATCGCCGGTTACGCCGTGTCCAACGACGTTTCCATGCGCGGCTACCAGGGCCGAACGCCCGAGTGGACCCAGGGCAAGTGCTGGGACTCCGCGACGCCCGTGGGGCCGTACTTGGTTTCGCCGGAAGAATTTGAAGTTGGCGCGCGGATTGTCACGCGTGTGAACGGTGAAGTGGTGCAGGAGGATTCCACGGCTGATCTGGTGTTTTCGCCGGCTGCGCTGGTTGCTTACTGCTCTACGTTGGTTCGCTTGCGCCCCGGCGACTTGATCCTGACCGGTACGCCGGCGGGCGTGGCACTGGGTCGCCGAAATGCTGAGGGACGCCATCCGTGGCTCAAGGCCGGGGATGTGCTCGAGACCGAAATTGAGGGTCTCGGCGTGCAGAGGAATGTTTTCAAGTAAAAAGTTCCTCGGCGGGACTTTTTGAACGAAGCCCGAATAAGGCCGGACTCGAAAACTTCCCCCGTGGAAGTTTTCGCCAATCGTGCCGTCCTCTGGAACGCGCACTAGAGCCGTGCTCATGTTGTCCCTAGGCTGAAAGAAATGCCTCGATCAACACCTAGGAGTCTCATGAGCACGGTTGCCATTCCGGAATACACCACGGATAAGTTCTTCGGCATCGAAGACAAGTGGCTGGAGACCGCTCCCGGCGAGCTGACGCACTACCACGAGGTGGGCGAAGGCGCCCCGATCCTCTTCCTCCACGGCTCCGGCACGGGCGTGACTGCTGCCGCGAACTGGTGGCTGAACTTGCCTGAGCTGTCCAAGGTGGGACGCTGCATTGCGATCGACTCGATCGGATACGGCCAGTCCGTAGTTGCCGAGGGCACCGAGTACGGCATCAAGGAATGGGTTCGCCACGCGGTGCGCGTTCTGGATGCTTTGGGCATCGAGAAGACCTGGATTGTGGGCAACTCTTTGGGTGGATGGCTGGCTTTCCAGTTCGCCATCGATTTCCCGGAGCGCCTCTTGGGCATCATCTCGATGGGGACCGGCGGAGCTAAGCTCACGGGCGCTCTCAAGGGTCACTCCAACCCGCAGCTGACTGAAGAAGGCATCCGCAACACCCTCGAACTCTTCGTGGTGGACAAGTCCCTCGTCACGGATGAGCTCGTGAAGCTGCGCTACGCGTCGGCTTTGAACGACACCGCCTCGGATCGTCTCAAGGAAGTTGTTGAGGCCCGCGACCGCGACCGTATTGAACTTCCGTTGGACTTCGACGTGCTTTCCAAGCTCGAGGTTCCCGTCCTCCTGATCCACGGCGTCCAGGACGTTGTCATCCCGGTCTCCCGCACGTGGGAAATCCTCAACATCATCCCAAATTCCGACGCTCACATCTTCAGCCAGTGCGGCCACTGGTCCCAGGTGGAACGCGCGGACGAGTTCAACAAGGTCATCACGAGCTGGCTCAAGGCTCGCGGGGTCTAGGCCTCGCGAGCCTCATCTCGCAGGGGCTCATCTCACGGGGGTCTCCGCCCTGCTGTAGCGTGTCCTCATGACAGCTACTTGGTACGAAGGAGACGACAGCGAAAACCCTTGGGAGCCGCCACTTGCGGGCACCGAAGCGGAGCACCTGTTGGGCGCTTTGGATCGATTGCGCGCAACCTTCCGATGGAAGGCCGGCGGCCTCACGGCCGAGCAATTGGCCACGCGCTTGGGCCCTTCTGCGCTGACGATTGGCGGCCTACTCAAGCACCTGACTGGCGCCGAGACGGTGAAGGCTACGTGGGATCTCTTCGGCAGCAACCCCGGCGAGCCATGGGCGTCGCTTGAAGATCATGATTGGCCGTTCACCTCTGCGGCTGAGGACTCCCCCGCGGCTCTCTACGAGAATTACGACGCCGCTGTATTGCGTTCGCGCTCGGTTCTTGCGGAAGCCATCGAGAAAGATGGGTTAGACCAGCCCATCTTTCTCAGCGAGACGTGGGGAACCACAGTGACCCTGCGACGCATCATCTGCGATCTCATTGAAGAGTACGGTCGGCACACCGGTCACGCAGATCTCATCCGCGAGTCAATCGATGGTCGCGTCGGCGAAGATCCCCCAGCCCACTGGCGACCGGAGGGTCACAGAGAAAGCTGAGCTGCGTCGTCGTACTCAGAAAGAAACGGAAATTTAGGCGTTCCAGAGGCCGTACGAGTCCGCGAGGCCCGCGATCTTCTGAGCGCGAGCCAGACGCGGCAGGTAGGAACCGTCCCCGACCTCGGCGCCGGCCGCGTGTGCCTCGAGCATCTGCTGTGCCCACTTGAGCTCGTCGTCGCTCGGGGACAGACCCTTGTTCACGGCATCCGCGTGCTCGATTGCCAAGGCAAGCTTTCCGGTCATGCCCATCTGAGCGGTGGTCTTGCACTCCTCGACTACCTCGCCGGTTGCGGCGGTAACAGCAGCCGGGCCATCGATGGCGCCCGGGAGGCGGCCAACGCGGGAAGCGACCACGAGCTTGCCGCGGGCATACGCAAGAGCCAGCGGGTCATCGCCAACGCCGGTGTCCTTACGGAAATCGTTGGTACCGAAAGCCAAGCGGAAGGTGCCAGGCGCGCTAGCGATTGCGGTGGCGTTCTCGATGCCCAGTGCAGACTCGATCAGCGCGAGAACCGGGATACCTGCGCGCAAACGCATGGCGGTGTAGGCAACCTGCTCTGGCTTCTCAGTCTGAGCGAGCATCACGCCGCGCAAACCCTTCGCGGAGCTGAGGTCCGCAAGGTCCGTCGCCCAATCATCCGTGTCAGGAATGTTGACGCGCACCCATGCGGTCATGCCCGTGTTGAGCGCCTCGACAACAGCCGCGCGAGCTTCAACTTTCTTCTCCTCGGGAACGCTTGCCTCGAGGTCAAAAATCACGGAATCCGCTTCAGACGCGAGAGCTGGTGCGAAAAGTTCCGGCTTCGAGGCGTTGACAAGAAGCCAGGAGCGAGAAAGTTTTGCGGGAAGAGCTGCTGCGCGTCGGTTACGAAATGCCATGTGTTCCAGCCTATCCACCTGAATGGGTGCTTGGCGCTTTTGTTCATAGTGGTTGTGGCGAATCAGGCATTTTGAGGGTCCTTTTTTGAATGAATTGGTGATGGAAAGAACGCACAGGTTGGCGTGATGGCGCTAAATGGGCTTGCTTATCCACAATTGCGGCTTTGCCGGGGGTTGCTATGTGGGTGGGTGCCTAGCGTGGAGGGCATGGACATTGATGAAGGAGCCCGGGTGACACCGGAGGCGAAGGAACCGGCGGGAGTGCTTGCTGTTTCTGTTGGGACTAGTTCCGAAATTGCGGCGCTTACCGCGGTTCTTGCGAGCGCCGCGTTGGGGAGCGAGCCTTCCGGCCGCGATTCAGGAAGCGCCGGACAGCTCGCGTGTGAAACCGAATGCGTGGACATGCTGCGAGCGCTATCCGCGCTTCGGGCTGCCGCGGATGCGTTCGAAATGCGCACCATCCATAGTCTGCATGCGGTTCGCGCGTCTTCGCTCTCGAGCGTTCCGCCCCTACCGGGTTCCGAAGGGCCGTCAAACGACCCGTTCGCAGCCCCTTCCCTCGCCGATGAAACTGCGGACGCAGCCACCCCGCAGAGGTTAGGCGAATCCGCTACAAAGAGCCTCGAGGCCGAGATCGCGTTAGCACAGAAAGAACCGCGATACCGAGGCGCTCGTGCCTTGGAGGTGGCGTTGGCGGTGGTCGATGACATGCCCCGAACTTTCGAGGCCTTGGCCAGTGGAGTCTTAAACCGCGAGCGCTGCGAAGCGGTCTACCTGACCACAGCTCCACTGTCTTCGGATGCGCGAGCCGAGGTTGATGAGTTGGTGTGCGGCGATCCTCAGAAGATCGCACACTTGGGTTCCCGCGATCTGCGCGCTCTAGCCGCCGATCACGCTCAGGGAGTTGACCGACTAGCCGCAGCCAAGCGTCGTCGTACTGCCGAGAAGAACCGTCACGTCACCTTGCAGCCCCTCGACGACGGAATGGCGCAACTGACAGCGATTGTGCCAGCCCAAGACGGCGCCGCGATCTTCAACGCGTTGTCCAAATCTGCGAGCAAGGTCCTGACCGGGCCCAACAATGGGAACCGGGCGCTCGGGGCCATCATGGCGGATCTTCTGCTGGACCTTGTGGTGGGCGGCCCGCACACCGGCGAAGGTGCGCTGACTCCGCCTCACTCTGTAGAAGTTCAGCTTGTGATGACGGAACGGACGCTGTTCTCCGGGGATTCGGAACCCGCACACCTGGCCGGTTATGGCACGCTGCCAGCCGATGTGGCCCGTGAAATTGTGGAGCGAGCCTCCGCCGATTCGAGGCTCATGATCCGCCGCGTGTTCACAGCGCCGTCCACCGGTGATTTGGTGGGATTGGAATCCCGCGCACGCATCTTCCCGTCAGGGCTCAAGCGATTCATTGAGCTGCGGGACGCGAGCTGTGCGACGACGTGGTGTGATGCATCCATCCGGCACACGGACCACGTGGTGGGCTGGGCGGAGGGCGGCCTAACCACCGTGGAGAACGGGCAGGGAATGTGCGAGGCCTGCAACTACGTCAAGCAACAAGCCGGGTGGTCCAGCAGTGTGGTTCCCGGTGGTCGGCACAGCGTTGCTACCACCACGCCTACCGGGCATCGCTACTTATCCATTGCGCCGGAACCGCCAGGAATGTTCGGGGACGAAGCCCGGGACGTCTCTCAGTCTCTCTTGTGTGGTCCGCGTGTTGACGCCCACGTGACCTTCACTGGTGATTCCTGCAGAATGAGCCTGTGAACATTGCGGATGCAGCGGACTTTGCCGCCGAGATTCCACCAAACTTCCTTGTAGGAACAGCCACCAGCGCTTTTCAAATTGAGGGCGCCGTTGAGCAGGACGGCAGAACACCCTCAACGTGGGATGCCTGGCTTGGCGACCCCTCGAAAGCGGTCGATGGATCCGATGCTCGCAACGCGGTGGACCATTACAACCGCATGCCCCAGGACGTTGCTCTCATGCGCGAGGCGGGCCTGGATGCCTACCGCTTCTCGGTGTCTTGGTCCCGGATCTTCCCCGAGCCCGGAGGCGCACCCAATCCGGCCGGCGTGGACTTTTACCGGCGCCTGTTGCAGGAGCTGTCCGACGCCGGAATTACGTCCGTTCTGACTCTGTTCCATTGGGACACCCCGGCGTATCTCGAAACCGGCGACGGTTGGTTGTCACGAGATACCGCGACCGCTTTTGCTGACTACGCGGCGTTCATGGGTCAAGAGTTCGGCGATCTAGTGGACTACTGGTGCACCATCAACGAGCCGGCCACAGTGGTGGGAAACGGGTACGCGTCCGAGCTTCACGCGCCTGCGCGCAACGCCGGTTTGAAAGCTTTGCCAGCCGCGCATCACCTCCTTTTAGCGCACGGCATGGCCGTTCAGGCACTTCGCGATGCTAGTGTGCGCGGGAAGATCGGGATGTCCAATGTGCACTCACCAGTGGTGCCTGCCTCCGAGAAAGACCCATTGGCCACGGCCGGTGCCGCGATTGTGGACGTTGCTTACAACTGGCTTTTCGCCGATCCCGTGCTGAAGGGCGAGTACCCCTGGGGCATCGAAAAACTGACCGAACTCATGGGTGCGACCATCCACGATGGCGACTTGGAGATCATTAGCACTCCCCTGGATTTCTATGGGCTGAACTACTACATGCCTACCAAGATTGCGTCCGGCCCCGGCCCGGACGGACCAGTTCCTGCGAGCATGCTCATCCCCAACGGACAAGATCCCTCGCCGGTACCGTTGCCGACCCCTGTACATCAAGCCGAGTGGCCAGACCGGGACATGACCGCTTACGGCTGGCCCATTGCCCCCGAATATCTTGGGGTGATGCTGAGCCGCATGCGCGACCGCTACCCCAATCTGCCGCCGCTACTCATCACCGAAGGCGGCGTGAGTTTTGAAGAATCTCCGGATCCAGACCGTGGACGGGTAGAAGATCACAACAGAATCGAATACTTGCAGGATCACCTTCGCACGCTTTTCGCGACCACCTCAGCGGGTGGCGTCGCCGAGGGCGTGAACGTCGGCGGATACTTCATCTGGTCCTTGGTAGACAACTGGGAATGGGCGGCCGGGTACCGTCAAAAATTTGGACTGGTGCATGTGGATCGCATCTCGTTGGAACGAACGCCAAAGGCGAGCTACTCGTGGGTGCGCGATGTTCAACGTGCCCGACAATCCCAGCAGCCCAGCGCCTAGACTCGTAGACATCATGAGCGAAAAATCCCATGCCAATCAGCCCGCAACCTTCGCGCCTCTGAACGCCGCCGCCGCCGATCGGCTGGCCAAGGCGCTGGCCGACTCTGACGACGCCACGGTCTTTGTGGATGGCACCGCCGTAAAGCTGCCAACTGAGGCCGTGGTCGCCGTTCAGGACGTTCTCCGGCGCCTCTCCCGAGGCGATTCCATCACCGTGAGCACCAACGAAGAATTCCTCAACACCTCAGAAGCGGCAAAACTGGCTGGGATCTCGCATACTTATATGCGCCAGCTCACAGACAAGGGAGAAATCCCCGTCGAATATCGGGGCACCCATCGGCGTATTAAACCGGCGGATGTCATGGCATGGCTTGCCAGCAGGTCACACCTCAGCGACAAAGGAAAGTAATGAACAAAGCAACACCAGAGCTCGATTGCCTTTACTCCGCGCGTGCCGCGAATATCAAGCAATCCGCGGTCCGTGATGTCTTTGATATCTCGATGCGTGAAGGTCTCGTCTCGCTCGCTGGCGGAAATCCGTACCTCCAGTCGCTGCCTCTTGAAAAGCTCGGAACTCTTGCGCACGACATCCTTGCGCAAGAGGGCATGACGGCACTTCAGTACGGCAATGGCCAGGGCACCTCAGAACTTCGCGAAGCTATCTGCCACGTCATGGCTGAAGAATTTATCCTCGATGCTTCTCCCGAGAACGTTGTGGTGACCGCCGGCAGCCAGTCCGCGCTGGACATCACCTGCAAAGTCTTCTGCGATCCGCACGACGTGGTGCTTTGCGAGGACCCCACCTACGTGGGTGCATTGAACACCTTTGAAGCCAACCAAGTGGCGGTCCACCCTGTTCGCGTTGACGAGCACGGTCTGGTTCCAGAGGCCCTCCAAGAAGCCATCGTCGCGTTGCGCGCTGAAGGCAAGACGGTCAAGCTGCTCTATACGATCCCTAGCTTCAACAATCCCTCGGGCATTACTTTGTCCGCCGAGCGGCGTCAGCAGATTGTGAACATCTGTAAGCAAGAGGGCCTCTTGGTGATTGAGGACAATCCCTACGGCATGCTCAAGTTCGAGGGCGAATTCAACCGCCCCATGCGAGCCGACAATCCTGAAGACGTGCTCTACCTCGGTAGCTTCTCCAAGATCTTCGCTCCAGGGCTTCGCGTGGGCTGGGCCCTTGTTCCAGAGCGATTCCAGCGACGCTTCTACCTCGCAAACGAAGCCGTAATCTTGTGCCCGCCCACCCTGAACCAAATGCTGGTGACTTCCTATCTGGAAAATCACGACTGGAAGGGGCAGGTTGCCACGTACCGCGAGCTCTACGCGAAGCGTTGTGCTGCAATGATCGCCGCTCTTGAAGAGTTCATGCCTGAGAGCATTTCGTGGACTGTCCCCGAAGGCGGCTTCTTTGTGTGGCTGACGCTTCCCGAAGGAGTGGATACGTACCCGCTGCTGCACACTGGCATCGAGGCTGGCGTTGTTTTCATTCCCGGAGCCGCGTTCTCGCCAACTCAGGAAAACCCCAACAAGCTACGTCTCGCCTTTAGCGCCGTGGACGAAGAAAGCATTCGTGAAGGAGTCAAGCGGCTTGCTCCTGTGCTGATCCAGGCGATTGCGGCCGCCGAAGGGGCCGCCGCGTCATGACGGAGCGGGATGAGATACCTGTTGAGTCTTTGACGAGTCGAGAAGTGTACAAACTTCTGACGTCTCTGGTCATCCCGCGTCCCATCGCTTGGGTCTCCACTATCGACTCCGCAGGGGTTCCAAACCTTGCCCCACATTCCTTCTTCTCCGTTGTTTCGTCCGAACCGGGCATTGTTCAGTTCACATCTACGGCGCGGAAGGATTCGTTGCGGAACATCGAGGAGACCGGGGAGTTCGTTCTCAACGTCGCGACCACCGAGCTCAGGGATCAAGTGAATCTGAGCGCAACACCGTTTGAACACGGCATCAGCGAGTTCGAGAAGGTGGGCATCGCCATGGAACCGTCAAAGACGGTCAAACCACCTCGCGTTGCTCAGTCACCGGCGGTCATTGAGTGCGTGCTGGAACAAGTTCTCCAGATGGGTAACGGATATATGGCCTTTGGAAGAGTGCGTCATTTTGCCGTCAACAGCGACCTCTTCAACGAACGACGGCATCCGATTCCCGGGCTTCTCGATCCCGTATCCCGTCTGGGCGCGAACGAATGGGCAGGTCTCGGCGAGATCTTTGCGTTCGACCGGCTCACTGTGGACGAGTGGAATCAAACCAATAATTAAAGATTCAAGTTAGTGGAATAAGGGCTACGACCCACCGGTTAGGCCCTGTAGATGTCCAGTAGCTGAATCGCTTCAAAGATTTTGCGAAACGTTGCAAAGCCCTCTCGAAAGGAATCACCCATGAAGATCGCTGTGTATGGCGGAAATGGCATGGTTGGCAGCCAGATTGTCAACGAAGCAGTAACCCGTGGCCACGAAGTGACGGTTCTGAGCCGTTCGGGTCAGTTGGCAGATAAAGCGCTTGCCGGAAAGGTCAGCAGCCAGCAGGCTGACGTGACCGACGTGAATAAGATTCAGGAACTCGCGCAGGACAACGACGTCATCGTCATTTCCGTGCCCCCAGCACGCGACGGTGGAGATCACGCCCCGATCCTGAACACGCACGAGGAATTGGCTGAGACGCTTTTGCCAACCCGTTTGTTCGTTATCGGTGGCGCTGGCGCCCTTCAGGTCGGCGACGCTCAGCTGAAGGATCAGCCGGGCTTCCCCGACGCCTACAAGGCTGAGGCAGAGACAATGTCCAAGGCTCTTGATGCCTATCGCGACTCCTCGGGCGTCAACTGGACCATGCTTGCCCCAGCACCGATGATCGCTCCGGGTGAGCGCACTGGTCAATACAAGTTGGGTGCCGAATCCCCTGTGGGAGATTCCATCTCGACTCAGGACTTCGCTGTTGCCGTTCTCGACGAAATCGAGAACCCACAGCACCGCGAGCGCCGCTTCACGGTAGCAAACTAGGTTCTCAACTAGAGGAGCCGGTCACCTTTCGGTGACCGGCTCCTCTAGTGTTTGGAACTTGGAAGTTAGTTTTAGGGACTTGGACGCGCTCCATCTTCGAAGCGGCTCGCTGGCCCTTTAGTCAAGCAACAGTGCTGGCTCTTCCATGATCGCTGCGACGTCAGCCATGAATCGCGCCGACAGGTCACCATCAACCACGCGGTGGTCGAAGGATCCGCCGAGCGTGGTGATCCAGCGTGGAATGACTTCTCCAGAAACCACCCACGGCTTCTGCCGAATGGTTCCGAAGGCAACGATCGCCACTTCTCCCGGGTTGATGATCGGCGTGCCCGTGTCGATGCCAAGTGCGCCGATGTTCGTCACAGTCAGTGTGCCGTTCTGCATGTCTGACGGCTTCGTCTTGCCTGCACGGGCAGTGCTCGCCAAGTCGTTGAGCGCTATGGCCAGCTCCTTGAGGGACAGGTTCTGCGCATCCTTGATGTTCGGCACCATGAGCCCACGAGGCGTCGCGGCCGCGATGCCCAGGTTCATGAAGTGCTTGACATGGATTTCAGCACCGTCTGCGGTATCCACCCAGCTGGCGTTCACTGAAGGATTCCGCGCTGCGGCCCAGATGACGGCCTTGGCCAGAATAAGCAGCGGAGAGACCTTGATGCCTTCGAAGTCGCGGCTCTTCTTCAAACGCTGAACGAATTCCATGGTCCTCGATGCATCAACATCAACGAAGATGGAGACGTGCGGGGCGCTGAAGGCAGAATCAACCATCGCCTTCGCGGTGGCTTTGCGGACGCCACGGACGGTCTGGCGTTCAACATGGCCCTTATTCGTTTGGTCTGATCCGGCCCAGAACTTTGGCGCAGCATCTTGTTCACGCTCGCGTTGCGCCTGGTAGCTCTCCAAGTCGCCACGGGTGACCTCACCGTAGGCGCCCGTTGGAGTCACGCGCTCAAGATCGATGCCGAGGTCACGAGCTACTTTGCGCACCGGAGGCTTAGCGAGAACGCGGTTGACGAAGTGCGTCAGCGGCTGACGAGCTTTGGCTATTGATGACATAGCCGCAGGCGCTTGCTCAGCCTTTGGCTCTTGCGCGGCAACCGGGGAGTCTGCTGGTGTGGTTACGGGAGACGGCGCTGCAGCGTCAATTCCAGGGCGGATACGGCGACGGCGGTGTGGGGCGTCCGCCTTGGGGCCGGAACCAACCAAGGGTCCTACTTCTGAATCCGACTTCATCGAAGCAGGGGCTTCCTCGAGGCCGAGCTTTGATCCAGCCGTCAGCCCCGTTGGGGTGACCAGTTCACCGGGAACCGAATCAACCTTGATGGTTCGGATGGGGCTCGTCTTGGGGTTTGGGTCATCGGCGAGAGTATCGACCGAAAACAGCGGGGCGCCAACCTCGAGAGTGTCGCCTTCAGCGGCATGGAGTTCTCGAACAACGCCCTCGAACGGGCTCGGTAGCTCCACGAGGCTCTTCGCGGTCTCGATCTCAACGAAGATGTCGTTGACGCGAATGGAATCGCCTGGCTTCACTTTCCATGAAACGACTTCTGCTTCGGTCAGCCCTTCGCCGACGTCTGGCAAATTAAAGGTGCGCATGATTCTCCTGATTCCGCGAGGGAATGCTAGTAAGCAAAGGACCGGTCAAGGGCGTCAAGCACCTTATCGATGTCCGGCAAGTATTGGTCTTCAACCTTCGAGATCGGATACGGCATGTGGTAGCCGCCGACGCGAATGACTGGCGCTTCTAGGGAGTGGAAGCACCGCTCGGCAATGCGGGATGCGATTTCTCCACCGATGCCACCGAACGTCGGTGCCTCGTGAGTGACAATCAGGCGGCCGGTCTTCTCGACTGACTCAGCGATCGCGTCGAAGTCGATCGGGCTGATGGATCGAAGATCAATGACTTCAACGCTTCGGCCATCCTCGAGGCTGGCTTCGGCCGCTGCGAGCGCGACGGGAACCAATGGTCCGTAGGTGACGATCGTTGCATCGTTACCCTCTCGGACCACTTGGGCACGGAAGGCGTCCGGAGCTGGGTTCTCGAGGTCGACCTCACCCTTGAGCCAATAGCGGCGCTTAGGTTCGAAGAAGATCACTGGATCGCCACAGGTCGCTGCCTGCTGAATCATCCAGTAGGCGTCGTTCGCGTTGGACGGCGTGATGATACGCAGGCCGGCGGTGTGCGCAAAGAGCGCTTCCGGCGATTCCGAGTGGTGCTCGACAGAACCGATGCCACCACCGTAAGGAATGCGGATGACCACGGGTGCGCCAAAGCGGCCCTCGGCGCGAGAACGCATCTTTGCAAGCTGCGTGGTGATTTGGTTGTAGGCCGGGAAGACGAAGCCATCGAACTGGATCTCCGCGATGGGCATGTAGCCACGGAGGGACATACCGATGGAGGTGCCAACAATTCCAGATTCGGCGAGCGGCGAATCAATGACTCGGGTCGCACCGAATTTTGCTTGAAGACCTTCGGTGACGCGGTACACGCCGCCGAGCTTTCCAATGTCCTCACCGATCAGTACGGACTTTGGGTTGCTTTCGAGCACCTTCGCTAGGCCGTTGGTAATTGCCTTGGCAATAGTCATGGTGGTCATTAGTGCGCACCTCCATCGGTGTTGTCCGACTCTGGTCGGTCCAAGAATCCGGCCTCATACTCAAGGTGCTGTTTCAGCTCCGCTTGAATCAGCGGGTGAGCGCCTGCGTAGACGTTGTCGAAAAGTTGCTCGAGGCGAGGGACAGGGAAGGCCATTGCTTCCTGTCGCACGCGATGCGCCATCTCGTCTGCTCCGCGAGAGACATCCTCGAAGAAGGCTTCGTCCCCCAAACCGTTGTCGCGCAGGTGCTTCTCCAGACGAACCAGCGGATCCCGGTCAATCCAAGATGCCTCTTCTGAATCGAGACGGTACTTTGTGGGATCATCCGCGGTCGTGTGAGCACTCATGCGGTAGGTATACGCCTCAATGAAGGTTGGTCCTTGGCCGGTGCGAGCGCGCTCAAGCGCCCAACGCGTGACTGCCAAGACGGCAAGGACGTCGTTTCCATCGACTCGGATGCCGGGGAATCCGTAACCCTGAGCGCGCTGCGAAATAGGTACTTTCGCTTGCACTTCTACGGGGACGGAGATGGCCCACTGGTTGTTCTGGCAGAAGAAGACCAACGGTGCGTTGAAGCTGGCGGCGAAGACCATGGATTCGTGGACGTCGCCTTCAGAACTTGCCCCGTCACCGAAGAAGGCCATCACTGCCGTGCCATCCGCGGCACGCTTCTCTGGCGAGAAGTCAGCTTCGTCCATTTTGGTGGCCATGGCATAGCCCGTTGCATGTGGCACCTGGGCTGCCAGCACCATGGTGTACATGTGGAAGTTATTGTCCCGGGGATCCCAACCGCCATTGGAAATACCGCGGAACAACCGCAGCATTTGTGGGAAGTCAACGTTTCGCGTCAGCGCTACACCGTGCTCGCGGTACGTCGGGAACAAGTAGTCTTGCGGTTTCGTGGCTCGGCCAGCACCAATTTGTGCGGCCTCTTGGCCACGCAGTGGAACCCAGAGTGCTAGCTGACCCTGACGCTGGAGCGCAGTCGCTTCCTTGTCGAAGCGCCGGGTGTAAAACATGTCGCGGTAGAACTGGCGCAGCATGTCCGCGTCGACGTCCCCCAGATAGGCATCCCATTCCGGGTTGGCCGTGCGCTCACCCTCGCTGTTCAACAGCTGGATCATGTCGCCAGATTCATGCATGAAATACCTCGTACTCGTTACCCCGGGCCGTGTGCGACTTGTTATGGGAGCAGCTTCGCTTCACAGCACACTCTTTCCAGAATAGGTTTTGGCAACAGCCGCTGAACGCCGTCACCTCACTCCGTACTATGCACCCGATTCGCGTAAATTTCAGCCATTAACCAAAAAGTTTGGCCCCACGACGGTGTCGCAGGGCCAAACTTTAGTCGGCATTTGCCTCTGAGAATTGCATGTTCGAGCTACTGAACAAAGTCTTTCGCGATGCTCAAGAACCGAGAATTCGCCTCGACTTCGCCGATGCTCACGCGCACACCTTCAACACCAAAAGCGCGGACCGAAAGCGCTTGCTTTTCAGCCGCCTGAGCAAACTCTTGGCTACGCTCACCGAGCGGAAGCCACACAAAGTTGCCCTGCGATTCCGGGAAGTCCCAGCCCTGTTTTTTGAGACCGGCAACAACCCGGTTTCGTTCTTGAACAAGTTCCTCAACGCGGGCAAGTACCTTGTCGATGTTCTCCAAGGAGACCACGGCGGCATCTTGCGCAAGCGTTGAGACCGCGAACGGCGTTGCCACGATGCGCAGGCTTTCCGTGATGTGAGGCTGGGAAACGGAGTAGCCCACGCGCAAGTTCGCCAGACCGTGAGCCTTCGAGAACGTCCGAAGCACCACGAGGTTCGGGTAGGAGCGGTACAGCTGAATACCGTCAACAGCCTCCGGATCACGCACGAATTCCGTGTAAGCCTCGTCCAGGACCACCAGGATGTGCGCAGGCACTCGAGCCAGGAAGCCTTCAACTTCGGCCTTCGTCAGCGACGGTCCTGTCGGGTTGTTAGGGGTGCACAGGATGATGACCTTGGTCTGATCAGTAATTGCGGCGATCATTCCATCGAGATCGTGACGTCCATCAGCGAGAACGGGAACCGCCACAGAAGCAGCACCGGTCGTTTGTACGCAAATGGGGTACGCCTCGAAGGAACGCCACGCGTAAATCACTTCATCCGGCTTGCCATCATCGTTCTGGCCAGCGAAGGCAGACAGAATTTGGACCAAACCGCCGAGAGAGCCGGCGCCAGTCACAATATCGTCGGCGGGTACACCCAAGTACTCGCCCAGTTTCTCGCGTAGCTTCGTCGCAACGGAGTCCGGGTATCGGTTAATAGCTACTTGTTCGGCAATCGCGGTCAAGACTTCTGGCAACGGCGCCAGAGGATTCTCGTTGGATGCCAGTTTGAAGGCCTCAAGACCTGGTACGGGTGCGGCAGGCTTGCCCGCGGCGTAGCGCGGAAGCCGATCGACGACCGGTCGGGGACGAAGAGTCGGTACAGATTTTTCCTCAGAAGACATATAGGAAGAATATCCCCAACTGCATGCCCAAATTGAGCGGCTCGTCACAGCCCATACCTAGAAGAGGCGTGACATGATGACAATATGATCCGTTTTCTCATCCGAGTCATCGTCAACGCACTTGCACTTTTCATCGCAGCTTGGCTGCTGCCGGGCATCACGGTAGGTACTGAAGCCGCCGCCTCGGCAACCGGAAGCAACGCGGCCGGAGACATCCTCTCCTACCTTGCCGTCGGCGCAATTTTCGGCTTGGTCAACGCCATTGTCCGGCCGATCATTTCCTTCTTGTCCATCCCCATCACGTGCCTCACGCTGGGCCTCTTCGCCATCATCATCAACGCGGCGATGCTCATGCTGACGTCTTGGATCATGTCCTTCACGCCGATCGGATTCCACGTCAACGCCTTCTTCTGGGACGCGATTCTGGGTTCCATCATCATCAGCGTTGTTTCTGCGCTGATCGGCTGGGTGGTCCCAGACAAGATCGACCGTGGCGCCTAACAACAATCTCGATTGAGGCTGAGAAACACCAAAAATTCAACGGGACACAACGAAGGCGCGGAGCCTACCCACAACAGGGAAAGCTCCGCGCCTCGCGTTTAGGCCCTTCAGGCAGCGCCTCGCATGAGTGAACTACTTGCTGCCTACTTTCACCCCAAGATCCTCAGTGACAGTTGGACGAAATGACGACTTCGCCTGTGGGACCCGCGTCGCCATCTTGGGCAACGATCCCTCAGTCGAGCGCTTCCAGGTCACACGGTGGATCTTGGCCACCGACGCAATACCGGCCGCACCCGCCAGCGCCGCGTTGGCTTCAACGATTCCTGGTGAATCGTCAAAGGTCAGTTGCTTAGATTGCAGGTGGTAATTCTCGAGTCGGTGCGCGCGCAGCGGATTCAGCGCGAGGTGGTCGTCTAGGTTCGCATAACCACTGAGGTATGCAGTCACCCTGTTGGGAGTCGCAGGGTTTCGAACCCCGTCGGACGCGGGAACTGCATCATCTATGTGTTCAATATGGAGCGCTTTGACCTCCTCAGGGATCTCGATGCTCGCGACCGGAGAACCGACTGTCACGATCTGCGAGACGTCATATCGCGAGCGCAGAGCCTCGTTTCCCGCCAAGTTCGCCGCATGTATGCCGCCCTGACTGTATCCGTTCAAGATGATGCGGGAGCCAGCCGGAGCCCCTACGGCTTCGAGTGATTCCATGGTCGCCTGCGCTACGTGAGGGCTTCCGTGCAGCATTCCTTCGGCAATGCCTGTCATGGAAAACGGGTTCTCCAAGGAATCCAGCGATGTGGTTCCCGGCAGCGTCACGACGTAGGTCTTCCCGCCGGCGAGCCCCTCAACCTCAGCAATCATGACTTGCCCGGCTGTCTCCTTCGGCACCGAGGTCTGATCCAGTTCCCGGGACATCGCCACCAGATCACTGAGGTCCCCACGAAACTCTCGGTACCCCATGTCTTCTGCACGTTCTACGTTGATGGGCAGGTGCTCCACCAAATCGAAGCGCTCTGCGATCCATTCAGCTGCTCTCACCGTATTCTCCGGGACGTTCTCCTCGCTGACACCCAAGAACTCTTCCACCGGACCCCTGACGGACTCGGCCTTTTCCACGAGAGAGCTTGCCTTGAGCGCCGGAAACAGAAGCATGATGGCCTCCTGAGCAAAGGAAGGCCATCGACGCATGATCAGTTCGCCCGATTCCGTGGAGAGTTGCGGGGACTCGTCCAAAAGATCAAGGAGTAGCGACGCCAACGGGTGGTCGGATCGGACGCGATCGATGGCTTCCACCACTAACCGTTCGGAGCCTTCGTAGGTTTGAATCGCCAGATCCAGTCGTGTCAGATTCTTGGCGGTGTCGAACCGAAGCTTGTCCACGTTGCTGATAACTCTCCACAAAGTCATGGACACCGGTTCCACGGCCGGGTGGAACAGCCCGAAAGGCGCCGTCTTGCCCTGCGCTTTCATATACCAACTCTCAGCTTCTGTCAGATGCGCGTGCGCGTCATTCAACAGCGCCCGTGCCTTTTCAAGTTCTTCGCGACGAAACTCAGTTGTCGAGCTGGTTCCACCTTCTACCCATACGGTCATAGCGATACTCCTAAGAAAAGAAAAATGCAGTTCCCAAAGTGATTCGGAAGAGATAGCGGGTCAGGAAGTGGACAACGGATTGAAAGCGCCGCGCTGCCCCAGATAGACCGGAGCATTCATGCCAACTTCTGCCATAACTTGCACTAGCTGGCTTAATCGCACGCCCTGGTCAACAAATCCCTGGGCTACATCAGATTGCAGATCTCGCAAATCCTGATCCATGGAAGCCATTCCAGCGATGATGCCCGGCATCGAGTGAGCCGCCTCCCGCGAGTCTTGAACCGCAGACCATGTGCGTGCGTGCATGTCCTCCACACGCCGCTTGAAGTTGATGCCGGCCATGGAGTCCCACTTGACCGCGCTAATGTGCCGCAACTTGGCTTCGGCCAATTGGGCAAAGTGCTGCCCTTGTTGGATTTCTGACGCGGCGTCAGCAAACCATTGCTCCAACATGTGATTCCCCTTTTAGTCCTGACGTGAAGGCACAAGCCCCGAATGCCACTCACCACAGGCTATGAAGCTCAGAGAACACCACCCCGCCCCAGCCCAAAAACTGGGGATAACAGCGCAGAAAGGGTGAAGAGAACACCAAAAGTGCGTGACACCACACGGGATATCCACACTTCTATGACATCGACTCCAAGGAAGCCGCGAAGAGGTGAAAGAATAGGGGCCATGGTTGAAATTGCTCGCACATCCTTGGTCCAATCACCTTCCGCCAACGCAGGCTCTGAAGATTTCCTTGCGCTCGGACCGCTTGATGGCCGATACCGTGCCGCGACCGCTCCGCTCGTGGACTACTTGAGCGAAGCCGCCCTCAACCGCGATCGCGTCCATGTCGAGGTCGAATGGCTCATTCACTTGACGGAAAACAGCGTTCTTCCAGGCGCCAAGAAGCTCACCGACGAGCAGAAGGCCGGCCTCCGCAAGATCGTCACGGACTTCAACCAGGACTCCGTCAAGGAACTTGCCGAGACGGAAAAGGTCACGGTTCACGACGTCAAGGCCGTCGAGTACTTCATCGGCGCCCGCCTCGCTGGCCTCGGACTCGAGCACCTCAAGCCCATGGTTCACTTCGCTTGCACCAGCGAAGACATCAACAACCTCTCCTACGCCCTCGGCATCAAGGACGCTGTGTCCAAGGTCTGGCTCCCAGCAGCAGACGCGTTGACCCAGCAGATTGCTGACATGGCCGAGGCCAACAAAGACGTCCCGATGATGTCTCGCACGCACGGTCAGCCAGCCACGCCGACCACCCTCGGCAAGGAACTCGCCGTCTTCGCTTGGCGCCTCAACCGCCAGCTCAAGCGCGTCAAGAACACTGAATTCTTGGGCAAGATCAACGGCGCAACCGGCACGTTCTCCGCCCACGTTGCAGCAGTTCCCACCGCCAACTGGCCAGAGATTTCCCGTACCTTCGTCGAAGGTCTCGGGCTCACCTGGAACCCGCTGACCACGCAGATCGAGTCGCACGACTGGCAGGCCGAGCTCTACGCAGACGTCGCCCGCTTCAACCGCATTCTGCACAACATTTGCACGGACATCTGGAGCTACATCAGCATCGGATTCTTCGCCCAGATCCCTGTCGAAGGCGCCACCGGCTCCTCCACGATGCCGCACAAGGTCAACCCCATCCGCTTCGAGAACGCTGAGGCCAACCTCGAGATCAGCAACGCGCTTCTCGACACCCTGGCAGCAACGCTCGTCACGAGCCGCTGGCAGCGCGACCTCACGGACTCCTCGAGCCAGCGCAATATCGGCGTCGCTTTCGGTCACTCGATTCTCGCGATCAGCAACGTTTCCAAGGGCCTCGAGCGCCTTGACGTCGCCGAGAGCGTGCTCGCTCAGGACCTCAATGAGAACTGGGAAGTTCTCGGCGAAGCCATCCAGACCGTCATGCGTGCCGAAGCGATCGCGGGCGTGCCTGGCATGGAGAACCCTTACGAGCGCCTCAAGGAGCTCACTCGCGGACACCGCGTTGATGAGGCTCGCATGCGTGAGTTCGTGGCCAGTTTGGGTCTGACGGACGACGCCGCAGCTCGCCTTTCCGAGCTCACCCCCGGAACGTACACCGGCATTGCCGCTGATTTGGTGCAGTTCTTGAAGGACGCTCGCTAAAGCGTGGAGCACTTACACGAGACCGCGGCTGGCGCTATTTTTTAGATCCAGCCGCGGTCTCGTGCTGTGCGGGCCGCTTCGATGCGGTTTGTGGTGCACGTCTTGGCGATGGCGTTGGATAGATAGTTCCGCACCGTTCCCGCACTCAAGTACAGGGCTGCCGCAATTTTGGCGACCGGTTCTCCGTCGGCTGCACGGAGAAGGATCTCCACTTCGCGTTCGGTGAGCGGGTTATCCCCTTCAAAGAGGGATTCTTGTGCCAAGTGCGGATCGACGACTCGCAGTCCCGAGTGGATACGTCGCACTACTTCGGCCAGCTGATCCGCGGGCGTATCTTTGACCACGAACCCGGAGGCACCGGCCGCGAGCGCTCGTTTGAGGTATCCGGGCCGGTCGAAGGTGGTCACCATGAGCACTCGGACGTGTGGTTGTTCGGTGCGAATCCGCTCAGCGGTTTCAATGCCGTCCATTCCCGGCATTTGAACGTCCAGTAAGCAAACGTCCACTTCCTGCTCGCGGAGGGCCGCAAGCGCCTCTGCGCCGTCACCCACTTCGGCGATCACGTCGATGTCTGGTTCCAGGTTCAGCAGCGCCGCCATGGCACCGCGCACCAGCGCTTGGTCGTCTGCGATGAGCACTCTGATCTGCGCACGGCCTCCCGCAACAACTCTATCTCCAGTCACCACGCCACCTCCACTAAAGCGCCGCCAAAGCGCGATTCGCTCAACACTAAACGCGCATCCACCGCAGCCAAACGTTCGCGAATTCCCCGAAGGCCATTACCTTCTACGGCATCAGAACCTGAGACGTCCTTGCGGATGCTGCCCCAGCCGTCGCCGTCATCCTCGATGGTCAAGGAGTCGACGTCCCATGAGATGAGAACTTCGGTGGCGTGAGCGTGGCGCAGAATATTCGTGGTCACTTCGCGGATGACCCACCCGAGTTGAACACTCACGGCAGGTGGCACGTCAACGGGGTCCCCAGAGACGGTCACCGCGTGGCCGGCGGCTTCAAGCGTTGCTTGGGAATTCAGCAACTCTTGGCTCAGGCTCGCTCCGCGCAATCCGGTAACGGTAGCTCGGACCCCCGCTAGAGCTTCCGCCGTGATCTCGCCAATCTCGTGAAGTTCTTTTTTGGCGCGCGCCGGTTCGGCGTCTAAGAGCTTCTCGGCGAGCTCGGATTTTAGCTTGACCACCGTGAGTGAGTGCCCTAAGAGATCGTGCACATCCCGCGACAATTTCACCCGTTCCTCGGCTCGTGCAAGCTCAACGCGCATGTGTTCCGCGCTCTGGCCGGCACGCATCATCTGGGTCACCATCAAGTTCACGATGAACACCAACGCCATCGCAATTCCCAAGGACAGCACTGCGTCGACGCTGCCTAACCACCATCCTGCAAGGACCAGGCCAGCAAAGGACAACGCCGCAGTCACGAGCAGCGCCCGAAGCCCCAGGAGATAGGCGGCAAAGCTGATCAGGAAGGGCGTGAAGGACAGGTAGTTGGCGGCGTCTACGAGCATGGTTGGCAGGGGCAAGAGGCACAGGATGCCGAAGACAGTCCACGCTCTCTTCGGCGCGTGTCCGCCGAGGCAGTCCGGCAAGGTGATGAACCCGTAGAGGTACACGCCGGCGAAAGCAGCAATGGAGGCCAGCCCCAGGATGCGGATGGCTGGAGAACCTGAGAACTCCCACACTGTCATCAAGGGAAAGATCAGGAAGAACAGCCAAATGGCGGCAATGATCCACGCGTGCCTCGCCCAAAAGCTCGGGCGTGCGGATGACGTCTCGCTCATGGTCTTCAGCCTAACGGCGAGCGCGAGAGCGGCGAACGCCCCACAATGCGAGCGCCAAGAAAATCACCGTCCAGGCCACCACGTTGGCGATGTACCACCAGAGCTCCTCCCGCTTGCCGTCCGCCATGAAGCCTTCCAGCACCGGCCATCTAACCAGCCCAATCATCCCGTACATCGGCGTGAAGCGGGCGATATCCAGCATGGTTCCGGACAGTGGGATGAACACGTTGCCGAAAAACGCAAAGAACGTCACGGCACCGGAGGCCACGCCAGCCGCGGAGTCGCTCTTGAACAAGAGCCCGGCCGCGAGTCCGTAAAGCGCAAAAACCGCCGAGCAGCCCAGAGAGATTGCGGCTGTCGCCCACCAGATCCAGGTGGCGTCCGCTTTAGCTCCAGTGAAGATGCCGACGGCATAGACAATGACCATGGCCACGGCCGCGAAGGCCAGCGCCACTACCGTTTTGGTGAGCACGAACTGCCAGGGCCGCATAGGTGTCAGCCCGATCTGCCGGCCCCACCCTTGAGTCTGCTCGGTGGCCGCCGTCGCCGAGATCGCGGTCACCGCACTTACGGCACCGTACGCCGCCATGGAAGCCATGACGTAGTACTTCAGGTTCGCGTGCCCTGCCATCTGCTCGCCGCCTGCCGTGGAAGCGCCGAACAGCAAGTACATTGCGGCTGGCAGCAACAGCACAAACATCACGTTCGATACGTCCCGCGCTTGGCGCTTGAACTCTATGACCATGTAGGTGGGGTTCACGATGCAGTCCTTACGGTTTCTTCAGCACTGTGGGCTGACGCATTGGCCTCGGTCAAAGAAATGAAGGCGTTCTCAAGGGATGCCCCGGAGATCTCGAGATCACGAGGCGAAAGGTCCGCGAGCGCTGGAGAGGTCAAAAGCGCCCGCGCCACAGCGTCGGAGTCCTTAGCCAAGATTTCAACCCGATCCCCGTTGCGTGAAAGCTGTTGCACCTCAGGAATGGAGCGAAGAATCTCAACCCCAGCTGCGGCGTCGTCTTCTGAAACTGAAGACAAGGACAGCGTTGCGGAAACCGTGCGGCCGGACGCGAGCGAACGGAATTCCGCGGTAGGCGCGTCCGCAATGAGGGAGCCTTGCGCCATCAAAATGACTCGTTGGGCGAACTCTTGCGCCTCTTCCAAGTAATGAGTCGCGAAAACCACGGTGCGCCCGGTCAGCGCTTCGGCTTGAATCGTGTGCCAGAAGTGGCGCCGGGCGTTGACGTCCATGCCGGCGGTGGGCTCATCCAAGAAGAGCACTTCCGGGTTTGGCAAGAGCGCCAGTGCGAACTTCAAGCGCTGTTGCTCGCCGCCCGAGCATTTGACGACTTTGCGAGACGCTAGAGCCGTGATGTCAGCTCGTGCCATGACTTCATCCACGCGTGAGCGACCGTGGTGCAGGGCGGCGATTGCCGTCACGGTTTCGCGGACGGTCAGGTCTCGCAAGAGCCCGCCGGTCTGCATGACGGCGGAGACTCGTCCGGCGTCCATGGCAACGCGGGGCGCGGCGCCCAAGATTTCCACAGTGCCGTCGGTGGGTTCGGTGAGGCCCAGCATCATGTCGATGGTGGTGGTTTTTCCCGCGCCGTTCGGGCCCAGAAAGGCCACGATTTCGCCGGGGTGGATAGTGAGGTTGACGTTCTTGACGGCCTCTACGAGTCCGTCCCGCGTTCTAAAAGATTTGGAGACGTTCCGCAAATGAACCGCGGGCGCCGTAGATTTCAGCCCTGATGACCTAGATGACCCTGATGAATTTGCCGGTGATGAGACCATGCCTCAAGAGTCCCACCCCTGAGAACCTAAGAGAAGCGCCAGCCGTCACAGGATCCGCATGACACTTGTCATGGACTGATCCCTGAGAACACTTGGCCCCTGGCACTACCGAGCGTGCCGCTCCTGGAACTCGAGGATTCGATCCACTGCGACGGCGACGGCGTCGTAGCCTGCTGCGAAGCTCAACCGCACGAACCGGTCCCCGTCCTCCGCATCAAAATCCGGTCCCGGGGTCAGGGCCACGAACGCTTCCTCGAGTAGTGCCGCGCAGTACGCGGTGGACGTTTCCCAGACGGACAGCCACGGCCCCAAGTCCGCGTAGACGTAGAACGCGCCGTCGGCTGGCGCTACTTCGCCCCAGCCCAAGCGCGGTAACGCTTCCAGCAAGAAGGCTCGGGTCTGGGCGAATTCGGCCACCGCGGCGTCCCCTTCCGCGTAGGCGGCTTCAGAAAAGGCTTCCACAGCGGCATGCTGTGCGGGCGCTGACGCACACAAAGCAACGTTCCCCGCGAGAGCATCGACGCCCGGGATCAGATCATTCGGCAGCACCGCCCAGCCCAGTCGCCACCCGGGCATGCCCCAGAACTTGGAGAAGGAGGAAATGACCACGGCGGTGGGGTCCAATTCCACGGCGGAGACGCCGCGCGCATCCGGTTCCGATGACGGCGCGTAGGTGATGCCGTGGTAGATCTCGTCGCTGATCAGACGCGCCCCGTGGGCGTCGCACCAGGCCACGAGCGCTTCGAGTTCGGCGCGCTCCACCATGGTTCCGGTGGGGTTTGCGGGCGAGGCGAGGATTAGGCCATCGAGGTGCCCGTGTTCGGCTTGGGCTTCATCGAGCAGTTCGGGCGTGGGTTGGTACCGGGTGGAGGCGTCGCACGGGATTTCCACGACGTTGATGCCAAGGGCGCTGAGGATGTTGCGGTACGCGGGGTAACCGGGGCGTGCCATGGCGACGCGGTCGCCTGCGTTGAACGCGGCGAGGAACACCAGCATGAACGCGCCGGATGCACCCGTGGTGATGGCGATATTTTCGGTGTTCACCGTCGTTCCGTACCAGCGTTGATAGTGCGCTGCGATCCGTTCGCGCAGCGGCGCAATCCCGAACGCGGAAGTGTAGTTGAGCGATACACCGGAAGCGTGTAGCTCGGCGGCGGCTTGGTTCACTCCCGCTGGCGCTCCGCCCGAGGGCTCCCCCGCGCACAAGGACACCACGTCGTGGCCGGCCGCCCGCAACTGGGCCACGCGATCCAGAATGTTCATGACGTGGAAGCTGGGGACGAGGGCTCGGGAGGCTACGCGTTTTTCAACCATGCCTCGATTCAACCACGCCCCGATCCTTGGCAGGTTTCAGCCCAAACGGCTCAAGTAATAGCGCATTGGCGCGTGCCGCACGGCGAGCGGAATTTTCGGTAGTACGACGCCGTAGCTCGCCATGAGTGCCCGATACTCCAGATCCTGCCGAGTTCCGTAGGCGCCGCCAAATACTTCAGGACCGTAGGCTTCGCGGAGTTGAGCAGGGAGCATTCCGGCCGTCAGGGTTCGGGCGATCGGCATGGCCGCTTTCAGGTAGAGAGGCACGTTCCGGGGCCTCATCAGCTGTGCCGCGACCTCGCGAACGGGAGGATCGACGCGGAGCCGAGCTGCGGCGTCGTACCAATAATCCCTAAATTCTGCCCGCGAACCGGGCCACCGCTCCTCCGGCATCCCCAACGCGGTGCCCAACAGGGCGTACTCGCGGTAAATATTCTCAGCGTCCGCGCGGTTCATGGGTCCGAAGATGTTCTCGTAGACCAGGATCGCCGAGTCGTAGAGCGTTGCCGCTACCCACAGCTGGAGCTCGGGGTCGCGAGCATCGTAAGCGGGATGATCCGCGCCGCCAGCTGAACGAACTGGTTGGTGCGCTTTGCTCACCCACTCCACTACTTTCGCCGCTTGCCGCGGCGTGCCATTCGTGAGGGCGTAAAGGTAAGTGAGCGTGCCGTGGAGGCGCTTGAGCGGGTCTTTCGCGAAGTTCGAATGCTGCACCACGCCGTGTCCGACGCCCGGGTGAGCGATCTGCAACAGAATTGCCCGCCCGCCACCAGCGATCATGATGCCCTCGGGCGCCATGTCTTTCAGCGTGAGTGTCATGAAAGCGTGGTGTCGGCGAATCCTGCGAGCGCCGCCGCGATCTCGGGGACGTGTTGCTGGTGGTAGAAGTGCCCTCCGGGGAACTCGCGGTGGCTGCCGTTGACGCCCAGAAGCTCGTGCCAACCGCGCATTTTCTCGGTGCTCGCGCGATCGTCCTCGCTGCCGCTCAGCGTCAGGACATGCTTGGTGTTGAACGTTGGCGGCGGTGTGAAGCGGTAAGCGTCCACGAGCTCAAAATCCCTGCGGATCTGCGGCAAGAAGGACAACGCAACCTCGGGCTGATCCGCGAGCTCGCGCGGAATGCCGCCCATCTTCACGAGGAACTCGAGAGCGTCCCGGTCATTCAGCTCGCGCAACTCCCCGGCGGATTCACGGACGTAAATGGGCGCACGCGCGAACCGCTTGCGCTTCACGGGCGCCGCGCTCGCAGACAGAACTGTTCCCAGCACGGACTGCCCGGCTTCGCTGAGCGCACGCACCGTTTCCACCGCGAGGAGCGCACCCATGCTGTGTCCGAAAATGATCAGGGGCCGGGTCTCGCTCGAGTCTTTCGAAGGACGTTGGGCGAGTATTTCCTGAGCTAGGCGCTCGCCGTACCGGTGGAGACTGTGCAGTTCGGTAGCGCGCCGCGGCGCCGATTCGCCCGAGCTTACGTGCCCCGGAAGAACCGCCGTGGACAATCGGACGGAGGTCTCGCCGAAAGCCTCCCGCAGCGGAGCACTCCACGGAATGTAGGTGGAAGGAAGCGCGCCAGCATGCGGGAGAAGCAAGACGTCCTGCGATGCCGGGGTCGATTTTTGACCGGGTAGCGGATTCAAGAGTGCCAAAGATGTACCTCCGGGTTGCGGTGGGATCCTTCTTTACACCCTACTCAGTTCTCCTCAAAGGAAACCGGCACCGCGGCCGCCGTGTAAACGCTGCCATCCTTGGCGCTGTATTCGAGGAACACCAACGCGCCAGTCGCTGCCCCGGGCTCGGCGAACGTGACGGAGCCGGTGAATGGTTCTAGTGGTTCCGCGGAGCCGCCCATCACCACAGCTTCGCCGATGCGCGCTGAGGTTCCGTGGGCGTAGAGATGAACGTTGACCACGGCCTCGAACGCGCGCGATTTTCCGGTCACGGTGACGGGGCTGGAAATAGCGGCACCTGCTGCGGGCATCGCTGGCTCAGTTTCACTCGAGACGGCACCCAGGATGTAGAAGAATCCGTCGGACATTTGCCGGAACATCACCGTCGTGACCGCCCCGGAGGTCGCGTCGTTTCGGATCTCCACTTCGCCGGACCGCGCATCGCCTTGTTGCACGTCCCCGTAGACCGGATCCGTGAAGCCCACGAGCTCCTCGGCGAACCCCTGGACGGCTTCTTCGGCGGAGCTGTAGCGCAGGCTTCCCGCCGGATTCGGCCAGACCACATTCTTTGCTTCGGCGGCCGGCAGTGCGGTTGCGCTCGAATTCACAGAGGACGACGACGCAGCTGACGTAGGTGCCGACGTTGACGTCGTTGCGGCTGAAGTAGAGGACGCCACTGTTGGTGAAGAGGAAGAGTTCAGAGTGCTGGGGATTCCATCCGGGCTCGAAACACCCGGCGATGAGCTGGTAGCAGGTGGAGTTCCGCCGCCCCGGCTAAACATCATGAAGAGAGCCACCACCAAGGCGATGACCGCCACCACTAACGCCAAAATGGCAGTATTTCGACGCGAATTTGCCCCCGCGCCCACCCCCGGACTCCCGGGATGCGCGTCATCTGGATCTTGCTGAGAAAACTCTCTCTCGCTCATGCCAGAACGCTATGCCTGTCTTGAGCGAGAAGCGAGCAAGAGATCGCATCGATTGGGCGTCAATTGCGTAACGGTAAGTAGGCAATTGACATGTGATCTGCAGGTTAAAAGATTTCAGTTGATTTAGCATGGTCGTCGAAAGATTTCGGAAAGCACTTTCTAAGTGTCATCAACTGGAGATACATTCAAAGTTACAACTACTTCGAAGGGGAACCGAGCGCATTTTCAGAGCGTCTAAATGCTCTTGCGGCAAAAATTTGTCAGCAAAAATCGATCATTGACACTGAAGAAGCGACTAAGAACGCGTTCGTCATGCCGTTCATTTCGACCATCCTCGGATACGACGTTTTCAATCCACTTGAAGTAGTTCCCGAGTACACCGCCGACGTAGGGGTGAAGAAGGGCGCAAAGATTGACTACGCGATTGTGCGCGACGGTGAAATTCAAATGCTGATTGAGTGCAAGAAGTCTGCTGGCGATCTCCGAATTGAACATGCCTCACAGCTCTACCGCTACTTTGCCGTGACAAACGCACGTGTCGCCGTTCTGACGAATGGTGAGGTCTATCAGTTTTACACTGACTTGGACGCGGCGAACCGGATGGATTCAAAACCATTTTTGATTCTCGATATGTCGGACATCGACGAAACTCTTATTCCAGAACTACAGAAATTGTCGAAAGACAAATTCGATATCGAGTCAGTTGTAAGCGCAGCTGAGGAACTCAATTACATAGGCCACCTTAAGCGGAATATCGCTTCGCTGTTCTCGGAACCAACAGAGGAGTGGGTTAAGTTCCTTGCAGCAAAAGTTTACGAGGGTCCCATCACTCAAAAAGTACGAGAGCAATTCACGCCACTCGTAACTAAGGCTTGCGGCCAATTTCTTAGCGAGCGAATCAACGATCGACTCAAGGCAGCGCTTGGTGAAACGGGAACGACTCACGTCTACGTTTCAAACAACGATGCAGATCTTGCGAGCACTGTCACTAGCGAAGAAGCTGTCGACAAAGATCTCGCAAACGAAGATGGTGTTATAACCACACTTGTGGAGCTCGATGGGTTCCGTGTAGTTCAGGCGATTGTGTGTGGCGAAGTCAAAGCCAGCAGAGTTGCCCATCGAGATGCCAAGTCATACTTTGCGATTCTTCTCGATGACAACAACCGGCGCCCAATCGCTCGTCTCCACTTCAATCGACCTCAAAAGTACATTGGTCTTTTCGACGCGGACAAGACTGAAACTAGGCATCCGATCGAGTCGGTCGACGAAATCTACGCCTTTGCCGAACAACTACGCGAAACTACACGTCGGTACGCTGCCGAACAGTAATTCGGGTGTTGCATTAGTCTGCCGCCGCGGGTTGTCCGCAAGCGCCGCCGTTTTCCCGCCCCGCGTGTATCTCGCGCAGCGTGATAGGAATTTCGGCGTCTTCCATAGCCCGAAGGACTGCCCGCGGCACGGATGGCACCGCCGTCCTTCCAATAGAACCCAGACTGACTTCACCCGCACTCGGGAAGTTCATTTGACGAGCCGCCCCGAGCTTGACGCCACGTCGAGAAACAAAACATGGCCGCAACGACACCCACCAACACCAGCATTCCAGCGAAGTTCGGCTGGAAGTTCACGGCGGGCATCGCGTTCTCGGTTGTGAACCAAGCTTGGATGAGACCCGGCAAATGGACCGCTTTGGTCGTCGCATAGGTTAAACCGAGTGCTCCGACGATGACTAGAAATACCAGGCATGCTCCGGTGAAGACACCACTGACCGCGGCCATCATCATCTTAGGGAGAAGTTTCATTCTTGCGTACTTTTGCATGTCCGCCGGATTCACTTCACAGGGTCCGCGTCGGTTCAGCTGTGGACCAGTGAGAACTCAACAGTTCGTCGATAGTGCAGACGCCAATTAAGTTACTGCCCAACTCTTGGGCGCAACAGAGCCAAAAGTATCGACCTTTCAAAACTTTTGGCTATCGTGCTCGGCGGGTTCTCCGCGACCTAGCTTTGATAGCCCCGGCCGCCCGCACCACCGGAAGCCGAGGCACTAACGCAAGCCCCGGCGTCGTCATCAAAAAATAACTACTCGGCAGCCGCCAACTGACCGCAAGCGCCGTCGATTTCCTTGCCGCGCGTATCGCGCAGCGTTGTAGGAACTCCGGCGTCTTCCAGAGTCTGAATGAAGGTCCGCGTCACGTCTGGGTCAGAAGCGGTCCAGATGGATCCGGGGGTTGGGTTCAACGGGATCGGGTTCACGTGCACCCAACCGCGTCCGCGCGAGTTGAGCTTCTTCGCGAGCAACGCGGCACGCCACGCGTGGTCGTTCATATCCTTGATGAGTGCGTACTCGATGGAGACGCGGCGGCCGGTCTTCTTGTAGTAGCCGTACGCGGCGTCGATCGCCTCGTCGACCTTCCAACGCGAGTTCACGGGGATTAGGTCGTCGCGCAACTCGTCATCAGGTGCGTGCAGGGACAACGCAAAAGTGACCGGAATGTTCTCGTCTGCCAGCTTGTTGATCGCCGGGACAAGGCCCACGGTGGAGACCGTGATGTTGCGCGCGCTCATCCCCAGGCCTTCGGGGGCGGGAGCCACCATACGGTGCACGGCGTTCATGACGCGCTTGTAGTTGGCCAGCGGCTCACCCATGCCCATGAACACGATGTTCGTGACTCGTTCGGCATCGTGCCCACCGTCGCGGCGTAACCCGCCTAAGCCACCTTCGGCAATCACCCGGTTGGCCTGCACAATCTGGTCAAGGATTTCAGCGGCGGACATGTTGCGGGTCAGGCCGGCCTGGCCGGTGGCGCAGAATGGGCAGTTCATGCCGCAACCGCACTGGCTGGACACGCACAAGGTGATGCGGCCGGGGTAGCGCATGAGGACGGATTCCACGAGGGAGCCGTCGAAGAGGCGCCACAAGAATTTGATAGTGTCACCGTTGTCCGTGACGAGGCGCTTGACCTCGGTGAGCAGCTTCGGGAACATCGCCGAAACCAGTTCCTCACGACCAGTCGCCGGAAGGTCCGTCATGAGCTCGGGGTCAGTGGTGTAGTGCTGGAAATAGTGCACGGAAAGCTGCTTCGCGCGGAATGCTGGGAGGCCCAGTTCCTTGAGTTTCGCCTGACGCTCCTCGAGAGTGAGGTCCGCCAAGTGTGCTGGTGGCTGCGAAACACGCGGCGACTTGAACTGTAGAAGCGGACGCCCCTCGGGGGTAGTCTGCTGGTCCCAGCCCTCAGTCGCGGGCCGCACTTGATTGCGGTTATTTTCCCGTACGACGCCGCCACTCAATTGAGCGGGCCGCGTCCCGTCCGCTCCCCTCACCCCGCGCAATGGGCCGGCGCTCGGTGCATCCGGGCGGCGCGCATGCGCTTTGGAGGTTCCGGAACGGTGGTGTTCTGGCTCTGGGGAGGAATTTTTGGGAGTCATCCGCTCCATTGTCCCACGCTTGTGCAAGGCGCATCGAGCCTCTCAACTCTGCACAACGCACCCACTCTTAATACTTTCGTCTATAAATCGTCACCCTAAAGTAGATAGTTTCCCAAACTAAGTTTCAATCTCGAATAGCATCACTTAGCGTACAAGCATGGACATTTGGCAATGGCGGGAAGAGTTTGCCCGAGCCGCACTGCGTTACGCGGTATTGGCAGCACTGTCTTTTCGGGATGCGCATGGTTATCAGCTTCTGACTCACCTGAAGGAAAAGGGATTCGGAAATATCAAAGGTGGCACGCTGTACCCAGTGCTGGCGCGGATGGAAGACGAAGGCCTACTACGTCATTCGTGGGATACCTCAAACACAGGTCCGGCGCGCAAAATCCTCATGCTAACGGATGAAGGACGAAGTCAAGTTGAGCTCGCTGAGCAAGCTTGGAAAGACATCTCATTAAGTCTGAAGATGCTGACTTCCACGGCGGCCTAGGCCTTCACGTCTTTGAATTCGCTCTCGACTTTTAGGGATTCACTCATGATCAGCTACCAGACCAGCTTAAAAGCCGCCCTTCGCGCTCGCGGAGCAAGTGAGGACTTAGTGGCATCTGCCATGGAGAGCATTGGGTGGCCGGCAGAGAATCAAAGTCTTGAAGAATATGAGGCACTGGTGAGGGAATTTGGCGAACCTGGTACCTACGCAGCGCAACTCATGCCGGAGAATCGAGGTAAGCCACGTCTTCCGTTCATGCTCACTGCCATGGTGCTGGCGGTGATTGCGCTCTTCGCGATGCCAATCGAACAATATGGCTGGTGGAAACCTCTCATTGTCTTGGGACTTTTGGCTGCGGGCATTCTCATCGAATTCGTCCGCTACACCCAAACAGGAAAGCGCTAGATCGCTGGTGACTCGCGCATGCACTACGAACCTCAGACTGCATTCACTGAGCCTCATGTTTTCGCTCGTTGTTTATAGGAACTCATTGCCAAGGAGAGAGGCTGGGGCGTCGCTCGTCATGAGCAACGCCCCAGCCTCTTCCAAATATCGTCTGCTGACTTAGAAGCCGATGATCCACCGGATAACTTCGAACACCACCGCTCCTGAAACGCCATCAAGAATGGCGATCCCGCGAGCCTTGAGCCATGGCTTCAGGGTGTTGTTGAGGTAGTTCACGAAGTGAGTCTTTCCAACCTTCACGGCTCCGATGACGCGCGTGTAAGTGGCATAAGAAATTCGCTTGATTGCCTCAAGTGCTGCGCGGACCGCAACTCGAATAGCCAACACTGGTAGAGCTTGGATGGAAGCCTGACCGGACTTATCCGCCGGTGGAAGAGTCACCAAATTGCCGCTGGACGAGCTTGCGCCACCAAGAGCAAGCGTTGACGCTGTCGAGAGCGAGCTAGTTGCCGCGATAGGAGTCGAAGTGCTCGCCTGGATTGCGACGGTTGCAGTAGCTGGGACCCCGACGGACGCCTGTGCGCTACTGGCTCCAGTGAAGGCCAGAGCACCAACAAGAGACGCGGAAACCGCGGCTTTTACGAATGTCTTTTCATTTTTCCACTCAACAAAGTGTCTGTCTTGATCAACAATTGCTGATCACGGCCAGCCTATTTACACTCTTGCGATGAGTAAATGAATCCATGCGAAATTCGACTCAATTGTATTCGAACATCTAAATCAGTGGACCCGAACGTATTAAAGAAGGACCGCTAGATCCCGACGAAAGTCTATTGACGGAAGTGCCTTTGAATGCACCTATGAGACATCCTCAATGTAGCGCTTGGGGCTGATCATCGTGGCTCCGACGAGCATGACCACCACGCACACGCCGAGGGTCGCGAAGGAAGCGCCCCAGCCGCCGGTGGCGTCGTGAATGATGCCGAACAGGAAGGGCGCCGCACAGGCTCCCGCGTAACCGAGTCCCTGACTAAAGCCACCCAAAACACTCGCGCCTCGGGTTGTCCGCGAGCGCAAATTGATCATGAGAAGCGCAGTAGCGAAGGTCGCCTGGCCCAAACCGGAGAACGTGATCCACAACCACGTGCCATTCTCAGGCGAGAAGTACATTCCGGCGTGACCCACAATCCAGAGAACCGTGAAGAGCAAGATGGCGTTGAAGGGCTTTTTGAGTTTCGGCAACCACAATGGCACCAGCAAGCTGACCGGCAGTGCGAGGATCGCGAAGTACGCGAGCGCAGTGCCAGCCTCCCCCGGCGTGAAGCCGTGCTCCACGAGATACAACGGGATCCACGTGAAGTACACGTACGTTTGGGCCGAGTTTCCAGCCAAAAAGATGGCCAGTCCCCACGCAACGGGCGAGCGGAACGGATTGATCTTTGCGGGGGTGGCTGAGGTTGCGAAGGGATCGTCCGGTCGCTTCTTGCCGGTGAGTCTTTCAACGCGACGATCCTGAACCAACTGAATGGCCCACGGTACGGCAACCACCAGACTCAAGAGTGCCCAAATAGCCATGGAGAACTGCCAGTTAGTGGCTTGGGCAATGGGTACGGCAAACAAAGGGCTGACGGCGGTACCAATAGATATGAGCGTTACGTAGATTGCCGTGACCAGTGCCAATCGGTCCGGGTAGTACTTCTTGATGAGAGGCGGAAGCACCACGTTGCCGATTCCGTATCCTGCGAGCGCCACAATGGACAGCGCCAAGAAAGACCACACGTTTGGCATGAAGACGCGCAGCACCTGACCCACTACAGCCAGCGTGATGGAGACAGCCAGAGCGCGTTCCAGCCCCAACCGTTTAATGAGCGCCGGAGCGAAGAACCCAAACACCGCGAAGGTTCCGGGCGCGAGCATCGCCAAGAGACCCGTGGATGCCGAATTGAAACCGAGAGCAGGGCCGGCTTCGGGAAGCAGTGGCGCCACCACCAGAGCGGCGGCTCGAAGCGCCAGCGCAAGCATGAAGATGCCAACAAGCGCAGCGATGCGCCCGGCGAGAGGTTGCTTCACGAATAGATTGGTCACCTTTGCACCATGTCACAACTTCGGTTGCAACTCACATCCTGGTCACTCGCCGCCGTCGCGGGCTACGGATTGTGACATCTCAATCCCACGAAAGACCTACGCCGTGTGCTCTGATTCAGGCTCGCTCATCACGGCGTCAATGTTGCGGATCAAGACCACCAACCATCCAAACAACACGCCTGCCGCCACCAGTTCAAGGGCCGTGAGGTTGTAGTACCCCAGCCCAAACCACAGGTATGAAGCGCCCACCAAGACCAGCACCGCACCAAAACTCATGATGTAGAACACTCCCGGGAAATACGGCATCCACACCGGCACCCCGAGCATCATGAAAACAATCAAGAACGCGGCCACCCATACAAACGCTGTGTGCAGGTCAGTCATGGTGTGCACGGGAGCCAGTCCGATCCCCACCAAGCACACGCCGATTCCAATGAGGCATCCGCGCACAATCGAGACGCGCGGCCGCACAAACCGCGTCTCCATTCGCCTCAAGAACCGCACGGGCAGAGCCGGCGAAAAATCAATCAGCTCTCGCTTGGCCAGCCATTTCACTTCGCTCCAGTCCTTGAGTTCACGCGTGATGAAGTCGGCGAGCAGCGCGAGCAGAATTCCTGAAGTCACCAGCGTGGTGTTGAACGTCCAATAGCTGGTGGCGCCTGCCTGCCCCGTGCCCAGTTCACTGAACATCGAGTGCCACCAGAAGGGATTTTCGGCGTACAGCATGCTCACCACAACGCCCGCGGCGATATAAGAAGCCAACAGCACTGACAGGCTTGCCGTGCTGATCTTGGCGCCCGAAGAGTAGGACAAGTACGCAGCCATAGCCGCAGCGCCAGCCACCATGGCCGATCCCGCGATGGCATCAACAGTCAGGCCCACGAAAGACGCTTGGAACATCCGAAACAGTGCCAAGGATCCCATCATCGCGATGGATCCGTGCATGGCCATGAGCGCCAGAGCGTCGAGAATCCGGCGCGGCAATGGTCGTTCCGAGAGCCACTTCAGCGCTTGCTGCGTTGCGAAGAGAAACCCCATGAAGAACGCGAGCGCCGAGGCAATCGCAGACAGAATTGCCGCATACACGGCCACCGAATTGTCTCCAGACAGCGGCGGTCGGTACCCCTGGAACGCGAGAAAAGCGAAGCCGCCCGCCAGCACCGCGGCCACAATTCCGGACCAGGTGGCGCGGGATTCCACGCGCACCAAGTACTTGTGGTTCAGGGTATTGAGCTTTTGGGCTTGCGTTTGGCGCGCTACGTTTCCGTCATTTTCAGAAAGGAGTACGACGCCGCCGCTCGGCTTGGGTGCCTTCTCTTCATATCTAGGGGGCATACTTCCCAAAGTACTGGAACCCCTGCGATGGCCTAAAAAATCACTCTGAACTAGTTACAAATCACAGCGGCGTCATTATGCTTGTTAACCTAAAGTTCAGCTTCTGTTCAACTGAGGTTCAAATAGGGACTCGACTCAAAAGGAGTGGCCATGGAAACACGACGCATGCTGCCACGCATTGCTGAACACCTGACCGAGAAGTACGGAAAGCTCTTCAGCCCCGAGAAAATTGCCGATGTCGTCAACTACTCGTTCGCGACGCTCGACGCCCAAAGTAAAGTCAAGACTCACCTTTTCACCACCACGGAGCACTTCGCGGATCAGCGCCTCCACGCACTGGCTATTTCGCATGGACTCATCCAGGGCGACAAGCCGCGTGTATTGTTCGTGTGCCCGTCCAACACCGGACGCTCGCAAATTGCAGCCGCCCTCATGGGACGCCGGACAGAAGGCGCTGTCGGGACGCGCTCCGGCGGCGTCAACCCGGGCGGCCACTTGCATCACCGTGCCGTGGAAGTCCTTCAGGAGCGCGGCATCGACTTGAGCGGCATGTTCCCCAAGCCCCTCGACACTGACGTCCATGACGCCGCCGAATACGTAGTCGCCATGGGTTGCTTGGACCAGATCGAGCAGCGGCCAGACACCACCTACATCGAGTGGGACATCCCGCTCCTTGCAGAAAAGTCTGTCGAGGAAGTTCGGGAGATCGTCGATCTGATCGAACGCCACGTCGACGAGTTCACCAAGGAGCTCTCCACGAGCGCCCGCCACGCGGCGGCCTAGCGACTAAAGCACCAATTCCTGAAATCCGCCGGGCTAGTTCTGCTGGCCCGGCGTCAGGAGACCTGACTCATACGCCAGGACCACCAACTGAGCGCGATCATGCGCCTGCACCTTATCCATGATGCGATTGACGTGCGTCTTCGAGGTGTACGGCGAGATCTGCAGATGCTCTGCAATGTCCGTGTTGGAGAATCCCCTCGCCACGAGCACCAACACTTCTTGTTCACGAACCGTCAGCTGCTCTAGCTCGGGAAAATGCGGTGTACCTGCGGAGGAGTTTCGCGGAACTTCAGCGACATAACGGGTGATCAACGCCCGGGTGGCGACGGGCGACAGCAGAGCGTCGCCGTCGTACACCGCTAAAACTGCCTTGACAATGTCCTCAAGCTCAGCGCCCTTGCCGATAAATCCGCTGGCTCCCGCGCGAATGGGGGAAACCACGTTTTCGTCTTCCTCGAACGTGGTCAGAATGAGGTCGCGTACGTCAGCGTTGTTGGGGTCCTCGAATATCCGGCGGGTCGCCTCGATACCGTCAACGAGCGGCATGCGAATGTCCATGAGGACCACGCTCGGGCGAAGACTCTGGACGCACGCTACGGCCTGGGCGTCGTCAACAGCCTCCCCCACCACCTCAATATCCGGGTGGGATCCAAGAACGTCCGTCACCCTTGGCGGATGAGCGACTGATCATCCACCACCAAAACTCTGGTCAAGGCGTCACCGCCGCAGATGGCGTCATGGCTAACTGCGCATACAGCCAGAAATAGCCGGGCGTGGTGTCTGTCCAGACGGTTCCGCCGATCGCCGCCGCGCGCCCGCGTAGCCCCACGAGCCCAAAGCCGCCGCCGGTTTCAGCATCGCGTTCCGGAGCCGTTACAGACACCGGGTTAGCCACGGAAAGCGACATAATCGGTGGCACCCACCACGTCAGAAAGTTGACCGCGAATGGTCACGTGAGCATCGAGGCCCGCTAGGCGCATGCGCTCCAATGAGCCATTCAGTTCGCCGAGATCAGGCTGCAGCAGCGGAGGCGTCCCACTGCCATACGACGACGTGCCTCGGCTTCGCGGGTCTGGTCAGCACGCTGGGCTCGCTCCGTGAGGGATACCAAATACTCTTGGCGCGATCGTGAACTACCCCAGTGCGCAGGCCAACGCAAAGGCCGCGAGTCCCGAACCGTTAGGCCGCATGGGTGGGCCCGGAAAAGTCACCGCGCTGGAAAGCGCCGTCCCAGACAGCACGATCAGCACGCAGTCGGAGTTGGCGTCGCAGGTTTCCAGCGCGCTCGCGAGCGCATCCTCGTTGATTTCCAACCTCGGCACGTTGCTCTCGATCGCGGTCCTCGCTGTGGCACTCTTGATCGCTATGTTGCTCACGAGCTCCGGCGTAGCGCGCCGCACCCGTGAGTTCGGAACGCTGAAGGCACTCGGCTGGTCTAACAACCGAGTGGTAGCTCAGGTGGCAGGCGAATCCATGATTCAGTCCATCATTGGCGGCATCGCCGGACTCGCCCTGGGGCTCGGTGCGGTGGCGATCATCAACGCGCTTGGTCCCACGATCAGCGCTGGGGGGACTACGACGACGCCGGCTGGCGGACAGGGTGCTCCAGCTGGAATGCCGACTGGCGGCCCCATGGGTCAGGGCCTTTGGCAACGCAGCAAGTCAGGCCCAGGACATTGTGCTCCACGCTCCGGTGTCCTTGTGGATCGTCTTGCTCGCGAGTGGCCTAGCCATCCTCAGTGGCTTGGCCACTAGTGCCTTCGGCGGTTGGCCGCGGCGAGAACCTGGTGGTCCTCAAGAACCTCAACCTCGAGGTGCCGCCGGGCGAGTTCGCTACGATTCAGGGACCCACGGGCGGCGGAAAGTCGACGCTGTTTCAGTTCCTTGGCGCTCTCGATACGCCGGACGAAGGAACCATCCAGCTTGGCACTCACCAACTGACCAAGTCATCGAGCGGTCAGCTGACCAGGGTGCGCCGGGATTACATCGGGTTTGTCTTCCAAGACTTCAACTTGATCCCCACGCTCAACGCCTACGAGAACGTCAACACCGCACTGGAAGGCCGCGCGATTTCCAACGCCGAAGCCCTCACGATCATCGCGGTCACGCATGATTCAGGGGTTGCAGCTCGTGCCGAGCGTTGCCTGCACTTGCAGGGCGGGCAGATCTTCGACGAGTCGGATCCCGCGCTGCGCCGCCACTAAACGCAAGGGCCACTAGCCGCAAGGGGTATTGCAGGACGCAAGCCGCGTCGTCGTATTCAAGAGGAAAAGCTGAAGCCGGGTTGCTTGGAGATGTGTTGTGAGAATCTCCAAGCAACCCGGCTTCTGCCGTTAACAAATGGGAAACGCTAGTGACGCAGCGCGTCCTTCGAGGTCTCCTTCGCGAGGGCGACCGCAATCAGCGAGATCGCCGCGGCACCCACGAGGTACCAGGCCGGAGCGAGGTTGTTGCCGGTGACCTGAATCAGCAACGTGGCTACGAACGGCGCGGTGCCGCCGAAGATCGCGTTCGCCAAGTTGAAGCTCACCGCGAAGCCGGAGTAGCGGACGCGCGTGGGGAACATTTCCGCGAGGAAGGATGGGAGCGTTCCATCGTTGAGCGTGAGCATGGCGCCGAGAGCAATCTGGATCAGCAAGATCACTGCGAAGGAATCGGAATCCAACAGTGCGAACGCTGGGACGGTGAAGAGAATGAACAGCACGGATGCGGCCATGAGGACCTTCTTGCGACCAAAGCGGTCGGACAGCATGCCGGTCAGCAGGATGAAGCCGATGTACGTCAACAGGGCCACAGTGGTGGCGATGAAGGACAGCGTCTGATTCAGCCCCATGACCTCTGACAAGTAGGTAGGCATGTAGGACAGAATCACGTAGAAGCCCACGGCGTTCAGCAATACCGCACCCACCGCGAGCAGCAGCGGACGCCAGTAGTTCTTGAACAGATCCATCGCGGGAGCCTTCACGGCCTCGTCCTCGAGGGTCAGCTCGCGGAAGGCCGGGGTGTCCTCAAGCTTGGTCCTGATGTAGCGGCCGATGAGCCCCATCGGCGCAGCCAAGAGGAACGGAATACGCCAACCCCAGTCCTGGAGCGCTTGCGCGTCCAATAGTCCGGTCAACGCAGCGGCAAACAAGGAGCCCAAAAGCAGGCCGGCAGCTGTAGAAGCCGGTACGACGGCGGCATACAGTCCACGCTTGTTAGCCGGCGCGTATTCCACGAGGAACGCCGACGCTCCCGCGTACTCGCCGGAAGCGGAGAAGCCCTGCACCAATCGTAGGAGCAACAACAACAGCGGGGCGCCGAAGCCCAACACCGCATAGCCGGGGAGTAGTCCCACGCAGAAGGTCGCGAAAGACATGATGAGAATGGACCAGCTCAGCGCGTTGCGGCGTCCAATGCGGTCGCCCAAGTGGCCCCAAATGAAGCCACCCAATGGGCGGACCAAGAACGAGATCGCAAATAATGCAAAGGTAGAGAGAAGTGCCAGCTGGCGGTCTTGTTCTGGGAAGAAGACCACAGCGATGGTGGTGGCGAGGTAGCCGTAGGCGGCGTAATCGAACCATTCCACGAAGTTTCCAATGAAGGATGCTGTTACCACCCGGCGGCGGGCGTCTTTGCCGATGCCTTCAGGGCGTGGTCGCGCTTGACCGCTCAGCGTAGGTCCGAGGTCCTGAGCGTGATTCGCAGGTGAATTAGAAGACATGTGCCTGTCCTTGACGTCAGAGTATGGCGACCGTTATCCGGTTGCCTGTGTCTTAACGAAATTGCCCTCGTGCTGCAGCAGTGGGGGATCCAGAAGGAACAATTTTGTTGCGTAAATCACAACACGGTTGCGTCTGAACGTCAATAGATCGGCAAATATTAATCTGCGGCAGCCCCGCATTACGCCTTTCCCGGGGCACCCATTCGCGCGGAAATCCGAGCCGCGCAGTCGCGTGTGGCCCGCCCCAAATCTGCCACGCGCTCCTCCGGCACGCGGTATCGCGGAGCCAACATGATGATGGCACCCACCACTTCCCCGCGATGGTCAAAGACCGGCGCGGAGACACCCACCTCGTCCGGTGAAGTGCGTCCGTAGTTAGCGAGATAGCCCTGCTCGGCCAGCTCTTTGAGCGTGGCCTTGGAGCGCGCCTTGGTTGGATTCGCATGCGATTCCAACACTTGCACTGACGCACTTTCATACGTGGAATAGCGCGTACCGAGTGCTGCCATGTGCTTGATCTGCTGCGGCGAAGGAACCTGCTCTACGGTCACAGACTCCGAGCCAGACCACACCTGGAGCGCCACGGACTCCTGAGTTTCCTCCGCGAGTTCGCGCATAAACGGCAACGCCAATCGGCGAATATCAAGGCCCGCGAGCAACGGTCCTGCGACACTAATGAGTCCCAGTCCCAGCCGGAACTTCCGGCTTTCCTCGTCCCGCTCCACGATTTCCAAGAGCTCGAGCGTGGACAAAATGCGGGACACGCTGGACTTGTGCAGTCCCACCCGCGCGGCGATTTCCGTGACGCCCAACAACGTCTGGTCCACCGTGAAGCACTTGAGCACTTCAAAAACATTCGCGATCACGGAAGACCCTTCGCGCGTCGCCTTTCCCGCCGCTGCGGCTTCTTCACTCACAAGGGCTCCTCACATCTACGGAACGTTGGTGCGGATTTCACAACAACTCACTGACAAGATGGTCACATGATTGCCAGAAAATATTGGTTAGGCGCCGCGCTATCGCTGTTGATGGTGGGCTGGGGCGCCAACCAATTCGCGTCCCTCTTGGCGCTATACCGCCAAGAACATGGCATCAGCGAGCTGGCCGTCACCGCCATGCTCGGCATTTACGTTTTAGGTTTGATCCCCGCGCTCTTGCGCGGCGGATCGCTGTCGGATCAGCGCGGCCGAGCCGGACTCACGCGCCTCGCCCTCGTTTTGGCGGTGGTCGCAAGCGTCCTCATGATCGGCGGCTCGGCTTGGTTGTGGCTGCTCTTCGTAGGCCGTTTCGTCGCGGGAGTCGCCACGGGACTCGCGATGGCTGTGACCACCAGTTGGGTGAAGGAACTTTCACAAGCACCGTACGACGACGCCGCCTTCAGCACCGGGACACAGCGCGGTTCGCTGTATTCAGCGAGCGGATTCATGCTGGGGGCCATCGTGGCGGGGCTACTTGCGTATTTCGCCCCCTTGCCGCAGGTGCTTCCATACGCGGTTCACATTGCACTCAGCTTGGTCATGCTTGCGGTCATCCGGGCGCTCCCGGAAACTTTGCACCCGCATCGCCAGGCCGCTCACGCCGCGCTTCCCACCAAGGACGTGGCGCTCTCAAAGCGTCGCTTCGGGCGCGTGGTGGGACCGGCAGCCCCATGGGTTTTCGGCTCCGTGACCACCGGCTTCGCGGTGGTTCCCGCCTTCATGGCCAACTACGGCGTGAACCGTTTGCTTTACGCCACCGCATGTGTGGCACTCGTACAAGGCTTCGGTGTCCTCATTCAGCCCTTGGCCCGAAAGCTGGACACCCCCACCAGTGCACGCGCTCTGTTAGTGGGAATGAGCACGTCAGCCCTTGGTTTAGGGGTATTCGCACTCGCTATGTGGCTCGAAAGTCCGGCGCTGGGGCTCCTCGCGTCCACTGTGCTGGGCTGCGCATACGGAACTCTCATGGTGTCCGGCCTTTTGGAAACCCAGCGACTAGCTCCCGTGGGTCAGCTGGGCAGCTACAACGGCAAGTACTACACCCTTGCTTACATTGGCTTCTTGGGCCCCGCCATTCTGGCGTTTGTAGGTATTTGGCTTTCACCATGGTGGCAACTCGGCCTTCTGGCCGTACTGCTTTCAGGCTCCATCGTTGCCGTCGCACTCAACTCGCGCACGGCACTCCCCCGCACGGCCGACTAAACCCAACCCCTGACACAACAGCACCTCCGCGCACCGAAAGCTGGTGTACGGAGGTGAGCTGCGTCGTCGTACTTATACGGCCCTATCAGGCGTCCATGATCGTACTGCGAATCAAGAATCGCTTTCCTTCCGGCGCCTCAACGGAGAAGCCGGCGCCGCGACCATTGACCACATCCACTGTGAGGTGAGTGTGTTTCCAGTACTCGAACTGCTCGCGGGACATCCAAAACCCAATGTTCCCCAAGACGGAATCGCCTTCCGGCGACGGAAGCTCGAACGTGCCCAACAGCACGTCCGAATCCCCCGTCTTGAAGTCTCCATCCGGGAAACACATAGGTGCGGAACCGTCGCAGCAACCGCCCGACTGGTGGAACATGAGGGGGCCGTGGATCCCCCAGAGTTTCTGCAGAAGCTCCACGGCTGCGGGCGTGAGCGCCACGCGCGAGACTTCCTCGCCTGCAATCTCCGGCCGAGCCTCAACACGTGTTGTCATCATGCCCTCCCTCAATTTTTCGGTTTAGAAGAAACCGAGCTTGTCTTCTGAGTAGGAGACCAAAAGGTTCTTGGTCTGCTGGTAGTGATTGAGCATCATGAGGTGGTTCTCACGGCCAATGCCCGAGGACTTGTAGCCACCGAACGCCGAGTGTGCAGGGTACGCGTGATACTGGTTGACCCACACACGGCCGGCCTGAATGTCACGGCCAGCACGATACGCAACGTTGCCATTGCGGCTCCAGACGCCAGCGCCCAAACCATAGAGGGTGTCGTTGGCAATGGAGATTGCGTCCGCGTAGTCCTTGAACGTCGTCACGGAGACCACAGGGCCGAAGATCTCTTCCTGGAAAATGCGCATTTTGTTCTGGCCGCGGAAAATGGTGGGCTGCACGTAGTAGCCACCTTCAAGGTCGCCACCGAGTTCGGCGCGACCGCCACCGGTCAACACCTGAGCACCTTCTTGGCGTCCAATATCCATATAGGAAAGGATCTTTTCGAGCTGATCATTGGACGCCTGAGCACCCATCATGGTGTCCGTGTCCAGCGGGTTACCCTGCTTGATGGCCTGCGTGCGAGCCACCACAGCCTCCAAGAACTTGTCCGCGATGGACTCCTGAATCAGCGCGCGGGATGGGCACGTGCAAACTTCGCCCTGATTGAGCGCGAAGAGCGTGAAACCTTCTTGAGCCTTGTCATAGAAGGCGTCGTCTGCGGACATGATGTCTTCGAAGAAGAGGTTAGGGCTCTTGCCGCCCAATTCGAGGGTGACCGGGATGAGGTTCTCCGAGGCGTACTGCATGATGAGTCGGCCCGTGGTGGTTTCGCCTGTGAACGCGATCTTGCGGATGCGCTTGTTGGAAGCGAGCGGCTTTCCGGCCTCGAGGCCAAAGCCATTCACCACATTGACGACACCCGGCGGGAGCAGATCGCCAATAATTTCGAAGAGGACAAGAATGCTGGCGGGCGTCTGTTCTGCTGGCTTGAGGACCACGGCGTTGCCTGCCGCGAGCGCCGGTGCGAGCTTCCAGACGGCCATCAGAATGGGGAAGTTCCAAGGGATGATCTGGCCCACGACGCCGAGTGGCTCGTGATAGTGGTAGGCCGTGGTGTTGTCATCGAGCTGCGAGAGCGAGCCCTCTTGAGCGCGAATGGCGCCGGCAAAGTAACGGAAGTGATCAATCGCTAGTGGAATGTCCGCGTTCAGAGTTTCACGGACGGCCTTGCCGTTGTCCCAAGATTCTGCGACGGCGATGAGCTCAAGATTCTCTTCCATGCGGTCGGCGATCTTGTTGAGGATGACGGCGCGTTCAGCGGGGCTCGTCTTGCCCCATGCTGGTGCGGCTGCGTGGGCGGCATCAAGCGCGGCTTCAATATCCTCAGGAGTACCGCGGCCAACTTCGCAGAACACCTTGCCGTTAATAGGGGACACATTCTCGAAGTACTGTCCCTTGATAGGGGCCTTCCATTCGCCGCCAATGTAGTGCTCGTAGCGGCTCTTGAAGGTAACGACCGAACCCTCAGTTCCAGGGTTTGCGTAAACGGTCACGTTTGCTCCTTTGCGTCGTCGCGGCCGGCGCTCCGTTCGCTGGCACCACCACGTAAGTGTGAGCCTAGTCACATTTCATCCCACGCAACAGGAAATCCTCAAACTCTCAACCGAAACTCAGAAAGTTCACCGCTTGGCGCGCGTTCACTACCGTTCGTCGACCAAGATTCGGAAAGTGCCCCAAATATGACGATTTCCGAAGGGATTTCCCCAAACCAAAGAGCCCCCGCTTCACGGATCTCCCGAAAGAGATGCGTAAGGCAGGGGCCCAGCGGAGCCTCTTAATTAGGCATCGATGATGTTGTGCTCCGGACCGAAGCCGAACTTCGTGATGTTCTCTGCGCCGTCTTCGCCGACAACGAGGATGTCGTGCTCACGGTAGCCACCGGCGCCTGGCTCGCCGTCCATGACCGTGATCATTGGTTCCATGGAGACCACCATGCCCGGCTCCAACACGGTGTCGATGTCTTCGCGCAACTCCAGGCCCGCTTCGCGGCCGTAGTAGTGCGAGAGAACACCGAAGGAGTGTCCGTAGCCGAAGGTGCGGTTCGGGAGCAATCCGTAACCGATGTAGATCTCGTTGAGTTCAGCCGAGATGTCCTTGCAGACAGCGCCTGGCTTGATGAGCTCGAGACCTGCGCGGTGTACCTCAACGTTGATGTTCCACAATTCAAGGGAACGCTCGTCCGGCTGGCCCAAGAACATGGTGCGCTCAAGAGCGGTGTAGTAGCCGGAGGTCATTGGGAAGCAGTTGAGGGAGAGGATGTCGCCCTTCTGCAACTTACGGGTGGTGGCCCAGTTGTGAGCGCCGTCCGTATTGATGCCGGACTGGAACCATACCCAGGTGTCGCGGATTTCCGAATCTGGGAACGTGCGAGCGATCTCGTGCGTCATGGCCTCGGTGCCGATGAGAGCAACTTCGTACTCGGTGATGCCTTCGCGAATAGCAGCCTTGATGGCCTCGCCACCCAAGTCGCCGATGCGTGCACCGTGCTTGATGACCTCAATTTCCTCGGCGGACTTGATCATGCGCTGGCGCATGGCTTCCTTGGAAATGTCAACCAACTCAACACCTGGGAACTGTGCCTGCAACTTTGCGTGCTGGTCCAAGGTGAGGAAGTCGGACTCGATGCCGAGGCGCTTCGGGGTGATAGCGCGCTGTGCCAAAGCCTCAGCGATCGCGAACTGGTAGTTGTCACGCTTCCAGTCGGTGTAAACCAAGTTGTCACCGTAGGAGCGGCGCCATGGCATGCCGGCGTCGATGTTGGCGGTCACGGAGACGGAATCCTGTGGGGTAACCACGAGTGCGTAGGCGCGGCCGAAGGTGGTGAAGAGGAAGTCCGAGTAGTACTTGATGCCGTGGTATGAGGTGAGCACGGTGGCTTCGAGGCCCTTATCCTCCATGATCTTGCGCAGACCGTTGAGCCGGCGCTCCATTTCAGCGTCGGAGAAGGTCAAGGAAACCTTTTCACCGTTGTGAAGAACTTTGGTGCGCTCGAGTTCGGCGATGGACGATGCTGGGATGGTGGTCATTTCACTCTCCTATGAGTTGAGTAGATGTTGCAATTTTTACTACGGTGTTGCGATTATCACAACATGATTGGAGGTATTGGTCAAGGGGTTTCGGTGATATTTCTTCGACGCCCTCGTTCCGCACAGCGGAGTCGGCTTCTCTACGACTGCGTGCGGAACAAGAGGAGCGTCAGAGCGCCACTGCTTCGTGGAGCTCGAAGGCGAGGTCGGAGGAAATAGCTGACACGACGTCGTCGTACAACAATTTCCCCTTCTCAGCGCTTGCCCCGTCCGGAGCCGAGAGGCAACCGGACCGCGGGGTGCGCGCTGCAACCACAGGCAGGCGATCGAATTTGGGTAGGACAGCTGCGGGGCCCACGGGGGCTCGGGACATGTCCACCGAGTTGGGTGACAAGTGCAGCATGAGCGCCGTTTCCAGAACCCCACCGTGCTCAATGTCCCAGCCGGGGAAGCCCTGCGGATATACCTGCGCCAGGGTTTCTTCGCCGACGTAGTCCCAGTAGGACAACAAGAGGCCAAAGCGGTCCCCCAACTGTTCTCTACTAAGAGACTCCATCGCGAGGTCAATGCCCTCATATAAGAACTGATAGTTCTCGTAGTGACCATTCAGGAAGATGATGTGCTCAAACCCTTGCTTGAGGTAAGAGGTCACCAGGTCCTTGGTCTGAGCAATGACCGTGGCTGCAGACAAGCTGGAGGTGCCAATCAGATGGTTTCCACCACCCGACTTTTGCTGTGATTTATATCCGTAAGCAAAGGCCGGCGCCACAAGCGCTCCGAGCTCCCGAGCCACACCTTCCGCAATCTTGGTGGACAGGATTGCATCGGTACCGAGAGGCAAGTGTGGACCGTGCTGCTCGAGTGAACCCACCGGGATGATAAGCGTGAGCTTTTCGTTCGCGAGCCGTTCGCGCAGCGAATGCGCGTCCAGCTGGTCCAAGAAGATCTGCTTAGTCATGCTTCGCAGCTCCAACCACTGGCTCTTCGACCAGGATGGTCTCAGTTGGAACGACTTCTTCATCGTTGAGTGAATCGTCCGTCGCGTCACCATGGAGGTGCAGAGCATCTTGAGCCGTCATGTTGTCACGGATTCCCACCGGCACACCTTCGTGAAGGCGTTCCTTCCAGCGGCGACGCCCTAGAAAGTAATAGAGGCCCGCAGCGGTGACAGTTCCACCAAGCCAGCTGAAATCGATGCCTCCAACCGCACGTGCGATAGGCCCCTGGAGTGCCTCGGTGGATCCATACATGCACATCCACGTCATGATGATGCCTGCGAAGAAGGAGATGAAAGCTACCGGGTTGACTGCTTTGAGGCTGGTGTCCCCCGGCGGGAAGAACAAGTAGTTGTAGTTCTTGTGCTTGCGTTCAAAGATGAAGTAGTGAACGGCCATGATGCCGCCCCACGTGGCCACCCATGCCGCGATCGCGATGATCCAGTTGTGGAGCAAGTGAGCGAAATCTGAGGCAAAGAGGAAGCCAATGACAGCAGCCATGGACAAGAAGCCCACGAGGATGGAGATCTTCTTACGAGATACCCGAATATCGAGTGACTGTGTGGCCACCGTGAAGGTGTAGAGGTTGATGATGTTGGTGGCGATAGGCCCGTGGATCACCAGAAGGATGACTGGAATAGCCATGGCACCGAAGTTGTACACAATGAGCTCGCCTGGGTCAGCATGTCCATTGCGGGTGGCCAACGAAGCACCCAAGACGCCAAGCCAGACCACAGGAAGGAACTGGCCCAAGACTGACACCAGGTAGAGCTTGGACTTAGCCACCTTGCGAGAGACAAAGCGTGAGTAATCGGGAGCGTAGGTGAACCAACCGATACCCCAACCAATGCCTATGGCGGTCATGATGGAAGACATGGCGGCAATACGGGGCATTCCGGTGAGCTCCTGGCCAGCAGGACCCGCGTAGGACCAGTCGATAGGAAGCTGCGTCCACGCGATGATGGACATGATCACCAAAACAACGATGGTTGGCGGCATGGTGATGCGCTCAAAGAGAGCGATTGCGCGGTAACCGCGGTAGCAAATAGCAACCTGGATGGCCATAATGACCGCCGCTGTGGCGATGCGCCAGACCAAGTTCTGCGCTTCAGGATCTACCCAACCAACGAGGCCGAACAGAGCCATGACGAGGTCCAAGATGACCCAGGTATTGACTGCCGACCAGCCGATGGCGATGACCGCCTGAATCGCTGCCGGCAAGTAGGCGCCACGGCGGCCGAAGGCGCCGCGAGCGAGGATCATGCCGGTGGCACCAGTCTTCTGTCCCAAAAGGACGAAGAAGCCGAAGCCCAGCATGCCGATTATGTTTCCAAGCACTAGGACAATGATGGTGTCCGAGAAGCCAAGGCCCAGCTGAATGCCGAGAGCTCCTAGGATCCAGTTGATGGGGGCAACGTTGGCGCCCGCCCAGATCCAGAATTGGCCCGAAAGCTTGGTAGTGCGGGAAGACTCCGGCACCGGTTGAAGCATGTCTTCAACTTCGCCGGTGGCCTTCTCTGAATCCGTCGCCACAGTCTTCATATTGACTCATTTCGCGTGGGAGGTAAGGGGATGACTCTTCGAGACTAGTGAGTGACGCACCCCACACTCTATATACATTTAGCCTATTGTTAGAGCAATAACAGTAGACAGAAAGTAACCTCAGTACCGTGATCTCTCTTGTTGATGTGCTCAATTGGCCCGCTTTTGAAGCAGCCCATCCACTCCATTCCATGTCGACCCAAGAACTCGCTGAGATTGAGATCCGATGGGTGCACTCCTCCGAAGTAGCGGATATCGCCGAGCTACTCCATGGAGGCGAACTCCTACTCACAGCGGGCACCGCTATTCGCAAGGCATCCGCGGAGGCGCTCAGCAATTACCTGCACTCGCTCGCAAAACGGGGCATCGCTGCTGTCGCCGTGGAAACGGTGAATTGGACGGAAAGCGCACGCACGCGCTTAGTGGAATCAGCACACCAGGCACACGTTTCCCTTCTGGAACTGCGCGCGGCAGCACCTTTCGTGGATATCGCCGAACACATCAACTCCATGATTGTGAATAAGCAAGCCCGCATGCACGTGGTGGTGGATGAGCTCTCCCGGAAACTCTCTGAGCTCATTTCCAGTTCCCTCCACCCCGACCTGACCCTCATCATGGATGTCATTGCTCAAACCCTCAAGTCAGATGCAGTTCTCTACGACCACTCGGGAGAAATCCTCGCCCAATCATCATCGAGGATCGGTGCCGGCACCACGGATGGGGCGATCAAAGAACTACGGCGCGCGGACGCCGTCGTCGTCATTGCCGGAAATATCACCGCAAGACTGGAACTCACCGCCACTACGCAACCTGTTGAACTACTCCAATCCGCAGCCTCCAGGACGGCTGAAGTTCTCTCGATTGCGCTTGCGCACTTGCTGCGCCCCTCGCCGTCGCACGCGGCGGAGCAACGCCTTATTCGCGCCATCATTGACGACGCGCTTTACGCCACGCTCGCGAGTTTGTGGGGCCGCGCAAACGTTCCAGTGGGACCATTCATCACTTTTGTGGTGCGGCCGTTCAACACGGGAATGCTCAACACCAGCCTCTACACGGCCGTCCGCAAAGTACTAGGACACGGGGCCATGGATAGCGTCGGCACTGACTTGATTGGCGTTTTTGCTCTACCCGCAGAGGGGACACGTGCAGCTCGCGAAAAGTTCGCCGCCACATTGAATGCAATCGCAACCAAGATTCCCTCGCGCGCCGTCGTGGGGTCCTTGAGCTGGAATCAGACTTTCGCTCACTTGTCCTACGTGGACGCATTAGCAATCCTCGATGACGAGAGCTTTAGCAATGCCGGCCTCCTAGACGCCATGAGTCACTATTCAGTGCGCGCCCTTCAGCATCTGGAAAACCAGTACTTCTCTCGCGGATTCCTTCACGCCCAGATCGAGCCCTTGCGGCTCTGGGATGAAAAGCATGGAACTCAACTCATCGAGACTCTTGCCATGTGGCTCGACTGCGCTTGCAACACCACGGAAACTGCGGCGCTTCTCCACATCGAACGGCAAACCATGCACAAGCGCCTCGCCAAGATTTTCGAACTTCTCGAAGGCGATCCCCGGCATGACGCGGATTTGCTAGGGCTACACATGGCCGTGCGGATGTTTCAACAGCGAACAAACCTTTAGCGAATTGCTGCGTGACTAAGAACTAAAGCGCCCTGCGCATCGCCATTTCGAAATTTTGCACGTGATCCCGGACAAGCTGCTCAGCCTTATCTGCGTCGCCGGCCACAATGGTGCGAAGCAACGTTGAGTGCTCTCGAACGTGCTCTCCCACCGACGGCAATCGGTCAAAGACCATCACCCAGATGCGTGTCACTAGATTGTCCAAGCGCACGAGCGGCTCTTCCATATGCGGATTGTCCACGGCGCTGTAGATGAGCCGATGCACGGCGAGGTCATATTCGAGAAGATCGCGGTTGGACATCGCGTCAACATCTAGGGATTCGATCTGTTCCGCTTTCTCCAGTAGCTTCTGACGGATTGCGGACGGCGCGTTGGTTGCGGCCCGAGCTGCGGCCAACGGTTCCAACGCGCGGCGCACATCTGAAATGGAGGCGAGGTCTTTGATGTCCACAGCGGTAGCGAAGGTGCCGCGCCGCGGATAGGACACTACCAAGTGATCAACTTCGAGTTTCTTCAAAGACTCTCGAATAGGCGTGCGCCCAATCCCCAACTCCGCCGCGAGCGCACCCTCGTTGATGGGTGCGCCTGGAGGAATTTCCAGCATGACGAGTCGGTCCCGCAAGATCTCGTAGGCACGCTCAGCTAGCGACACATACCCACCCGTTTCTTCGGTGGAATTCATAGAAAATCCCTCCCCACTTCGTTTCTCGTTGCCAGTAGTTTCAAGGGTTACCCCACCGTCAATTACGACGACGCTGGCTCGCTTTCCGGCCGCAGCTTTCGTGTGTGAGCGTCGTCATATTTCAGTTTCGGCACATCGGGTATTGACCCAGTGTGACCTCCACCATACTATTATCTCACAGTTGATATATCAGTTGACGACGAATCGTCGACGTGACTATCCCCTAAATTTCCACCACGATCAAAGGGAAAACTCATGACCCAGCAGTTCACCGAACGGGCCGAGAGCAACACCGCGACTCTGGCCAACGTGCTCAATGAAGACCTCGTTCAGCTTGATCCACAGATTTCTGAGCTGATCGACCTCGAACTCAAGCGCCAGCAAGACACCCTGGAAATGATCGCCTCGGAAAATTTCGCACCCGTTGCCGTGATGCAGGCGCAAGGAAGCGTTCTGACTAACAAGTACGCCGAAGGGTACCCGGGCAAGCGCTACTACGGTGGCTGCGAATACGTAGACCAGGTTGAAACCATTGCTATCGAGCGTTTGAAGCAGCTCTTCGGCGCTGAGTTCGCTAACGTTCAGCCACACTCCGGAGCGCAGGCTAACGCATCTGTCATGCACGCGCTCATCAAGCCAGGCGACACCATCTTGGGCCTCAACTTGGCACACGGCGGTCACTTGACGCACGGCATGAAGATCAACTTCTCCGGACGTTTGTACAACGTTGCTGCATACGGCGTGAGCGAAGATACCCACGTCATTGATATGGACGAAGTAGAGCGCATCGCCCAGGAGAGCCAGCCAAAGCTCATCATCGCCGGCTGGTCCGCATACCCACGCCAGTTGGACTTCGCTCGCTTCCGCGAAATCGCTGACTCAGTAGGCGCCTACCTCATGGTGGATATGTCCCACTTCGCAGGTCTTGTTGCTGCCGGCTTGCACCCCAACCCAGTGCCTCACGCACACGTTACTTCTACCACAACCCACAAGACCCTCGGCGGTCCTCGTGGCGGCGTGATCCTCACGAATGATGCTGACATCGCTAAGAAGATCAACTCGGCCGTATTCCCAGGCCAGCAGGGTGGCCCGCTTGAGCACGTGATCGCTGCAAAGGCTGTGGCCTTCGGCGTTGCCTTGAGCGACGGCTTCAAGGATCGCCAGGAGCGCACGTTGCGCGGCTCCAAGATTCTCGCTGAGCGCTTGAGCCAGCAGGATGTCCAAGATGCCGGCATCTCCGTGCTCACCGGAGGCACGGATGTGCACTTGAACTTGGTGGACTTGCGCCACTCCGCGCTTGACGGACAGCAGGGCGAAGACCTCTTGCATGAGGTTGGCATCACGGTCAACCGCAACGCGGTGCCGTTCGATCCCCGTCCACCTATGGTTTCCTCGGGATTGCGCATCGGTACGCCGGCGCTTGCAACCCGTGGTTTCGACGACGACGCTTTCAGTGAAGTCGCCGACATCATTGCCCAAGCATTGGTGATTGGTGCTCAGCGCGCCGCCGCCAACGAAGACAACGGCAATGCCGCTAGCGACGCGACGAACGATCTCGAATCTCTTCGTACCCGCGTGCGCGAACTCGCTCAGCGTTTCCCTCTGTACCCACATCTCACGAAAGGCTAAAGATGGACCAGCGTCATCTTCCGGAACACCCGGACTTCTTGTGGAGCAACCCTGAGCCGAAGGACAGCTACGACGTCATCATCATCGGTGGCGGCGGACACGGTCTCGCGACTGCTTACTACCTGGCCAAGAACCACGGCATCACCAACATTGCCGTCCTGGAAAAGGGTTGGCTCGCCGGCGGCAACATGGCCCGAAACACCACCATCATCCGCTCCAACTACCTGTGGGACGAATCCGCAGCGATCTACGAGCACTCCCTCAAGTTGTGGGAAGGTCTCGAAGAAGAACTCGGCTACAACATGTTCTTCTCCCAGCGCGGCGTGATGAACTTAGCCCACACCCTTCAGGACGTGCGCGACTCCGTGCGCCGCGTGGAGGCCAACCGCCTCAACGGTGTGGACGCCGAGTGGATTGACCCCAAGCAGGTCAAGGAACTCTGCCCGATCATCAACATCAACGACGACATCCGCTACCCCGTCATGGGCGCCACCTACCAGCCACGCGCTGGTATCGCGAAGCACGACTGGGTGGCTTGGGGCTACGCTCGCCGCGCTTCCGAGCTCGGCGTGGACCTCATCCAGAACTGCGAAGTCACCGGCTTCATCAAGGATGGCGACAAGGTCACCGGCGTTAAGACCACGCGCGGAAACATCAACGCTGGCAAGGTAGCGCTGTGCGCCGCCGGCCACACCTCGGTATTGGCTGACATGGCGGGCTTCCGCGTGCCGATCCAGTCTCACCCGCTCCAGGCTTTGGTCTCCGAGCTGCACGAAATCATCCACCCAACGGTGGTGATGTCCAACCACGTGCACGTCTACGTTTCTCAGGCTCACAAGGGCGAACTCGTGATGGGTGCAGGCGTTGACACGTTCAACGGCTATGGTCAGCGTGGTTCCTTCCACGTGATTGAACACCAGATGTCCGCTGCTGTGGAACTCTTCCCAGCTTTCTCTCGTGCTCACTTGCTCCGCACGTGGGGCGGCATTGTGGACGTCACCATGGACGCTTCGCCAATCATGGGCAAGACGCCGATCGACAACATGTACATCAACTGTGGTTGGGGTACGGGCGGCTTCAAGGGCGTCCCGGGCGCTGGTTGGGCGTACGCGCACACCATTGCAAACGATTCTGCTCACGAGACGAACTCCGCGTTCGGCCTGGAGCGTTTCGAAACCGGCAACCTCATCGACGAGCACGGCGCAGCAGCCGTTGCCCACTAATAGTGGTCACTGACTAAGGATTAACAGGAGCAATCATGCTGATCATCGAGTGCCCATTTTGTGGGCCACGCAATGAGACGGAATTCCACTACGGCGGACAGGCACATATCGCCTACCCCGAGGATCCACACGCTTTGAGCGATAAGGAATGGGCCGAGTACCTGTTCTACCGCGACAACCCTAAGGGCGAATACGCCGAACGCTGGAGCCACTCTGCTGGCTGCCGCAAGTGGTTCAACGCGATCCGCGACACCCGCACGTACGAGATCTCCGCGGTCTACAAGGCCGGAGAACCTCGCCCCACTTCAACCCCTGCAGGAGCCTGACATGACAGCTCAGAACAACCGCTTGGCAAGCGGCGGCGTTGTCAACCGCGACGCATCCCTCTCCTTCACCATCGACGGCCAGCCATTCACGGGCTTCGAGGGTGACACCGTAGCTTCCGCATTCCTCGCTTCCGGCCAGGTTCGAGTTGGCAACTCGATCTACTTGGGCCGCCCCCGTGGCGTCTTGTCCGCTGGCGTCGAAGAGCCAAACGCCTTCGTCATGGTCAAGGGCGAGCACAACGAATCCATGCTTCCCGCCACCTCGCTGGAGCTCAAGGACGGCATGGAGCTGGTCTTCCAGGATGGCCTCGGCGATCTGGACCAGCGCAAAGACACGGCTGAATATGACAAGAAGCACGTCTTCACCGACGTCCTGGTCATCGGCGCCGGTCCTGCAGGTCTGGCAGCTGCGAGCGCAGCCGCCAAGACCGGCCAGCGCGTTATGCTTCTGGAGCAGGACTTCGCCCTCGGTGGCGATCTCCTCTCGGCTAACGCTGATGAGACCGTCAACGGCCAGTCCGCCGCTGACTATCTTGCAACCGTTTCTGCTGAACTTGAAGCAGCCGCAAACGTCACGGTGCTGACCCGCACGTCGGCTTTCGGCTCTTATGACAACAACTTCGTGATCGCACTGGAAAAGCGCGTTTCCCAGAACCCGAACGCTTCCCGCCAGCGCTTGTGGCACATCACCGCCAAGCGCGTGGTGCTCGCCGTGGGTGCCATGGAACGCCAGATTGTGTTCGCGAACAATGATGTCCCCGGCGTCATGCTCGCTTCCGCAGTGCGCACCTACATCAACCGCTACGGCGTCCTCCCGGGCAAGAACGCGGTAGTCTTCACCACCAACGATTCCGCTCAGGCAACCGGCAAGGCTCTCGAGTCCGCGGGCGCTACGGTCACCGTGGTTGACGCTCGCGAAGGCGAAGCCGTCGTGGACGTCAAGTCTGACGGCAACCGCGTCACGGGCGTCAGCATTGCCCCAATCAACGAACTCGGCGACATCACGGGCGACGTTCGCGAAGTTGCAGCTGACCTCGTTGCTGTCTCCGGCGGCTGGAGCCCAACGGTGAACCTGCACAGCCAGCGCCAGGGCGTCATGCACTGGAACAACGAGCTCGCAGGCTTCATCCCTGAGCCCACCGTCAAGAACCAAACCCTCGCCGGCGCTGTCAACGGAACCTACTCGCTCGAAGCGAGCATCGCAGAAGGTAAGGCTGTGGGCGAGACGGGAGCTGCGTCGTCGTCCTCTATTGAAGAACGTGCCCGCATTGCCGGAACCACCCTGCAACTGTGGACCGTCGCCTCACCAAGCGGTGAATGGGATCAGCACTTCGTGGATCCGCAGCGTGACAACACGGCGAAGGATATTCTGCGCGCAACGGGCGCTGGCATGCTCTCTGTTGAGCACGTCAAGCGTTACACCTCGATTTCTACGGGTGTGGATCAGGGCAAGATCGGTGGCGTTAACACCATCGGTATCCTGACTCGTTTGCTCAAGGGCGAGGACGCTCGCGCGATCGCCGGCGGCCAGCCAGGTCAGGACTCCACGGGCGGCGCCGAATCCGGCTCCATCAACGACGGCGGCGAGGCAGTAGAAGCCAAACCAAAGCCAGTGGCACCGGGCCTCTTCGGCACCACCACCTTCCGCGCACCTTTCACGCCAGTGGCATTCGCGGCCCTCGCCGGCCGCAGCATTGGCGAGCTCTACGATCCAGCCCGCACCACCGCCGCTCACTCGTGGCACGTGGCACACGGCGCGAAGTTCGAGGACGTGGGACAGTGGAAGCGCCCGTGGTTCTACCCTCAGGGGTCCGAGGACATGGATCAGGCAGTGGCGCGCGAATGCATCGCCGCTCGCGAATCCGTGGCCATGATGGACGCCTCCACGCTCGGCAAGATTGAGATCCGCGGCAAGGATGCGGCTGAATTCCTCAACCGCATGTACACCAACCCGTTCCTCAAGTTGCCAGTAGGCAAGGGCCGTTACGGCATCATGTGCTCCCCTGACGGCATGGTCTTTGATGACGGCGTCACCCTCCGCTTGGCCGAGGACCGCTTCTTCATGACCACCACCACGGGCGGCGCCGCGAAGGTGCTGGACTGGCTCGAGGAATGGTCCCAGACCGAGTGGCCAGAGTTGGATGTCTTCTTCTCATCCGTCACGGAGCAGTGGGCAACCACGGCCGTGGTGGGCCCGAAGTCCCGCGACGTCATCGCGAAGGTGGCACCGGATCTGGACGTCTCCAAGGAAGGCTTCGGCTTCATGGAGTTCAAGGAGACCGTGCTGGCAAACGGCATCCCAGCCCGCATTTGCCGCATCACCTTCTCCGGCGAACTCGCCTTCGAAGTCAACGTGCCAACGGCCTACGGCCTCAAGGTGTGGGAAGACATCTTCGCAGCAGGCGAGGAATTCAACATCACCCCTTACGGCACCGAGACCATGCACGTGCTGCGCGCTGAAAAGGCTTACCCGATTGTTGGCCAAGACACGGACGGCACCGTCACGCCTCAGGACCTCAACATGGATTGGATTGTTGGCAAGAACAAGGAATTCGTTGGAAAGCGTTCCTTCTCTCGCCTCTCCCACACGGACACCGTCCGCAAACAGCTCGTTTCCGTGCTGCCACTGGACAAGTCTCTCCGCTTGCCGGAAGGCACGCAGATTGTCCGCAAGGAAGACCTCGGCGACTACGACGGCACGGGCCTCCCGTCCGCGCCGATCCCGATGGTGGGCCACGTGACCTCTTCTTACCACTCCCAAGCACTGGGCCGCTCGTTCGGCCTCGCGCTTCTCAAGGACGGGCTCAACCTGATTGGCACCCAATTGGTGGCCTCGTTCGAAGGCCGCTTCGCAGACGTCGAAGTTGGCAACACCGTACTCTTCGATCCTGAAGGAGCTCGCCGTGACGGCTGAAACCGTTTCCCTCGCCCCGCATCAAGTACAACCGTCCGCTGATGTTCTCGCTTACCGAGTGAGCCCCGCCGCTCACTTGGCGGACCGCATGGTTGCGGGTTCCTCTGCAGCCGTGGCGCTCAAGGAGGTGCCTTTCTCGCAGCAGGTGGGTCTTCGTGCCGCGAACGACGACGCTCGTTCGGCTTTCGAAGGCGTCCTCGGTGCCGCTTTGCCCACCACCGTGGGCTCTCGCGTGGCTCTTCCTTCGGGAGGTTCCGTAGTGTGGCTTTCCCCTGACGAGTTCTTGGTCATTGCGCCTGATGCCGCTCCTGGCGAGGAACTGTTGTTCTCTCGCTTGGAAGCTGCACTGGGTTCTTTGTCCGGTCAGGTGGTGGAACTCTCCGCCAACCGCACCATCTTGGAGCTCTCCGGTGAGTCTTCTCGCGAAGTTCTCGAGAAGACCATCCAGCTGGATCTTCACGATTCTGCCTTCCCTGTTGGCCACACCGTCCAGACGTTGCTTGAAAACACGGGCATCATTCTCTCCCGCACGGAAGAGAACACCTGGCAGGTCATTCCACGCGCATCCTTCACCGTGCACATCGCCGGCTGGTTGCTTGATGGAATGCGTGAGTACGCGTCCTAGCGTTTCTCACTCCTAAAACTAGGGAGCGCGTGTCGCTGTGGGGTGCACGCGCTCCCTTTCTTATGCCCTTTTGCGTGTCTCCACCGGTTTTCGGCTGTCTTCAGCGCCCGGCGCCGCACTTCATCCTGCAATCGTCGGTGTACTTGCGGATTCGTTGCTGGTTGACCAACGAATCCGCAAGTCTAGTGACGATTCCGCAACCCGGACCGGCCTACCTGCCACGCCGCGACGCTGCTAAAACTGATGCCTTCTACCAGTCCCTCGGTTTCCAGAAGAATGACATGTTCTCTGACGAGAACGCCACCTCGTGGATGCTCTCGGATGAAATTTTCGTGATGTCCCTCAACGGGGACAAAGCGTCTTTCGGTGAAGGTAGCAAGCAAATGCTGAACGCGCTCAGTGCGGAATCCTCCGAAGAAGTAGATACGTTCGTCAAGAATGCCCCCGAAAACGGCGGCGCCATCTACCGTGAAGCGAAGTCTGGGGCACCCGGCATGTACTCCGCTGCCGTTTCGGACCCAGACGGCCACGTGTGGGAAATCGTCTACATGGACATGAGCGCTTGGGTTGAGGGCAACGCTTCGAGCTAAAACGGAAACGGACCCGGTCAGAGTTCTTTGGACTTCTCCACGGTGCGCTCGTCGGCGGGTGTTTTCCAGCCGACGATGAACTGGCGAATAATCAACGCTAAAAAGGCGACGATCAGTACCGATATGACTATGACCAAGTACTGCCAAATTTGCATGGAAATCCCCTAGACTCTATGAACCACATGAGGTGGTTGACCCGCCTGACCAATTGACGTTTAGACGTATGCCGACATCTCGACCAGTCGGAATACCCATGATGTTGATGGTCTGCCGCGCTTTGAGTTGAGCAACAGCGGTCTGGCTAGACGATGCCGAGTGCTTTATATAGCTGAGCTCGCCACGATCCATGCCAATCCCGCCAGTGATGCCGTTACTAATGCCAATCCCGCCAGTGATGCCGTTACTAATGCCAATCCCGCCAGTGATGCCGTTACTAATACTTTCAATGTAATGACCGTGACTGGAACATTTGATGTGGCGTCCTTTTCCGTGATCTCCAGCGATACGCCCCGCCAAGAAGCATTGACGGGCGTGCTACAAGCGACCAACGAACCGGCTGCTACCACTCAAAGCAACGACTTTCTCAGAACTTTCATAACTTCCCCCAACTGTAGGGTGGATATGATCCGGCCCTACACTTTTGAGACTTCACGTCTATTAGACAAAAGGTGAGAATTTCGGCCGTCGCGCACAGACCGGTGCCCGGTCACTACGTAATCCGCCCATGCCCCATCTTCCTTTCGCCATGAAGAGTTCGTCATCTCAAGCGCAGATTCGCTAAATGAACTATCGACTGCGAGAGCAAGGTCGCAGCGCGCTCGAGGTCTTCGGCGGTGATAGTTGAGGGCAGGCTGAAGCGGATGGCGGTGCGAGCATCGTCTTCAGAAATTCCCATGGCGATCAGCACGTGGCTGGGATCTGTGGAGCCTGCTGCGCACGCCGAACCCGAAGAGCAGATAACGCCTCGACGCTCGAGTTCCAACAACACGGACTCTCCGTTGAATCCCGGGAGGATCAATGAAGCGTTGTTCGGCAGTCGGTTGCCCTCAGCTGGTTCGAGTCCAGTAAGAACCACACTCGGAACGAGTTCGCGGACGCGTGACAAGAACCCGTTCCGCAGCTCCGTCATGCGACGTGAAGTAGCCTCACGTTCCGTTTCAGCAAGCGTCAACGCAGTCGCGATGCCCACCGCATTCGCAACGCCCTCGGTGCCAGAACGCAGCCCACGCTCTTGGCCGCCGCCATTGATGATTGGCTCAAGAGTCACCGCGCGAGAAGCAAACAGGACACCGCATCCCTTGGGCGCCCCGAGCTTGTGGCCGGAGATGCTCAAGGCGTCGACGCCGAGCTGGGACACATCCAGCGAAAGCCACCCGGCGGCCTGCACTGCATCCGTATGGAAGAGCGCACCATAATGATGAGCCACCGCAGACAGCGCAGAAATGTCCTGCACCGTGCCCACCTCGTTGTTGGCATACATGATGCTGACAAGGCCTTTTGAGTAACCTGCCGCCGATTTCGCGGACAAATACGCGTCAAGTTCCTCGACGCTCACCAGTCCCCCGGAGTTCACGGGCAACTCGGTCACGTCCACGCCATGCCACCGTTGAAGATACCGGGCAGACTCCAGCACGGCTGCGTGCTCAATCGAGGACACCGCCACATGAACTCGTGCGGTTTCCGCTGCTGCGGCAGGAGTAGCGCCAGCGATCATCGGCAACACGAGCCCCTTGACGGCCAGGTTGTCGGATTCAGTCCCACCGGAAGTGAACACCACTTCCGAGGGCCTGCATCCCAACACTGACGCCACCGAAGCACGCGCGTCTTCCAGAGCATCCTTGGCCCGCGCCCCGAGTTCATGATGCGAGGACGCGTTACCGAACTCCCCCGTCAGATACGGCCACATGGCCTCGAGAACTTCGCGCCGCACGGGCGTGGTGGCCGCCGCGTCGAGGTAAATCACGGGATCATGCCCCGCACTGAGGATCCAAACACAATCACGAAATCACCACGTCAAGCCCAATATCCAAGTTGGACACCGAGTGCGTGAGCGCGCCGACGGAGATGACATCAACGCCGGTAGCCGCAATATCAGCCACGGTGGAAAGGTTCACGCCGCCACTTGCCTCCGCCACAGCGCGGTCCCCAATCAAAGCCACCCCGGCCCGCAGATCATCCAACGAGAAGTTGTCCAACATGATGGTGTCCACGCCGGCATCCAGTACAAACGGAATCTGCTCCAAAGAGTCCACTTCCACCTCAAAATGCGTGGTGTGCCCCAGCTGAGCGCGCGCGTCCTTCAGCACTGAGGTCAGCTTCGAAGCATCTCCCCCGGTCAGCACGGCGAGGTGATTGTCCTTGGCCATCACTGCATCAGACAGGCTGAATCGATGATTCCGCCCACCGCCGCATCGCACGGCATAACGCTCGAGCTCGCGTAGTCCCGGCGTGGTCTTCCGCGTATCCACAATCCTTGCGGCAGTTCCCGCGGTCAGCGCCACATATTCCGAGGTCAGCTGGGCAATCGCACTCATGCGCTGCACCAAGTTGAGGACCACGCGCTCGGCGGTCAGCAGCGCGCGAGCGTTCCCGCTCACTCGAGCCAATACGGTTCCAGCGTCGAAAGCGGCGCCTTCTGGAACTAGGAGCGAGACGTCAGCGGCGGCGTCGTGCATCAAGAACCCCGCGGAAATCACGGGCCCGCCGGACATGACTCCGGCCTCGCGGGCGCGCAGTTCTGCGGTGGCGCGCGCGTCGGCGGGGATGAGCAAGAGGGAGGTCAGGTCGCCGCTCGGCGCGTCCTCCGCGTACGCGAATTCCAGGACGCGGCGGACGGCCGCGGGCGAGAAGGGGATGGGTTCGGTGGCCACTATGCCATCCTTCCAGCGGTTGCTAATTCCGCCGTTGACGTGCGGTTTTCCATTTTGAGTACGACGCCGCCGCGCGGCTCACTGCCTCCACTGACGGAGTCTTGGCGATAGTGAGCGCCGAGTGATTCGCGACGAGCAGCGGCGGATTCGGTCAGAAGAAGACCGAGCGTCTTGAGATCGTGAGTTTCCTCGTCCGCCGCGCGGTTGGATGAGAGGTGGTGGCGCAAGCGATTGAGTCCGGCGGCGTCGCGAATGATGCCCGCGTCCTGTTCCATGGCCTGCTGCACATCGGTTCGTGAAAGTATCGCGGGTGAAAGTAGAGCGCGTAAAGGTACGGCAGATGTTTCTGGAACTTCGGGAGCTTCGGGAACGCAAACTTCCAGGTGCTCTTCGCCGAAATCTGCAGGCGAAGCGGTCCAGCTTTCCCCGCGGGACAAGGCATGCGCCACCGCATGGTTCGCAAAGACCGCGCCTTCGAGTAGCGAATTCGAGGCCAGTCGGTTGGCGCCGTGAACGCCCGTGAAGGCCACCTCACCCACGGCATAGAGACCCGGGACGCTCGTGGCGCCGTGCAGATCAGTGGCGACTCCACCCATCCAGTAATGCGCGGCCGGGCTGATAGGCAAGAGCTCGCGGGCCCAGTCGAACCCAGCGGCGCGCGTCATAGCGTCGAGGCTCGGGAAGCGTCGGGCCAAGAAGTCCCTGCCACGCTCGGCCGCAATTCCCGTGGCGTCCAAATACGCCTGACCGGATGCGTTTTCGCGCTGATGCAGGGCCAGCGCGCGCGAGACGGCATCGCGCGGAGCGAGGTCGCCACTCGGGTGATAGTCACTGACAAAAGCGCGGCCGGAAGCGTCACGAATCACGGCGCCTTCGCCACGAACTGCCTCGGACACGAGCTGCGAATCGAAGCCGCCATCCGCACGGGCAACCTGCAAGACGGTCGGGTGGAACTGATAAAACTCGACGTCCTTCAACACCGCCCCGGCACGCGCGGCAAGGAGCACGCCGTCGCCGGTCGCCACGGCCGGGTTGGTGGTGTGGGCGAACAGTTGCCCGGCACCGCCGGTCGCAAGGATGACGGAGGAGGCGCGCTGGCGTCGTCGTAATCCATCCGAGGAAACGTACTCAAGCCCGGTCACGGCGCCGGAATCCAGCACCAACGAGGTCACGGCCGCGTGTTCAATGACGCGTAATCGCCCCTCGTCAGCCAAGGATTTCGCGAACGCAAGGAGGGCGGTGGTCAGGCCGCGGCCGGACGCATCGCCGCCCACGTGGAGGACGCGCGGGAAACTGTGCGCAGCCTCGACGGTGAGCAGAAGCCGGCCCACGGCGTCGCGATCGAAGGGCACACCGCGCGCGATCAACTCCGCGACGGACTCGGCGCCCTGCGCGCACAGCACGCGAACCGCCTCAGCCGAACCATGGAAGGAACCAGCCGCGAGGGTGTCCTGCACGTGGGACTCCACGGAATCGCCGGGCGTGCGCTCGTTCGGGCCCAACACGGACGCGTAACCACCCTGCGCCAGCATGGAATTGGAATCCGTGAGCGCGCCCTTGGTCAACAGGGTGACCTCGGCGCCACGCTGCGCAGCGGAAATCGCGGCGGTGAGCCCCGCGACCCCGCTCCCCACCACCAGAATGCTCACGGTTTAGCCGCCAACATGCGCTCAAGCGCGATCTTCGCGGTCTGAGCGACCTTCGGATCCACCGTGATTTGATTGCGCACTTCCCCCTCAACCAAGCCCTCGAGCACCCACGCGAGGTAGCCGGGGTGGATGCGGTACATCGTGGAGCACGGGCAAATCACTGGATCGAGGCAGAAGATGTTGTGCTGCGGGTACTCGTTCGCGAGGCGATTGACGAGGTTGATCTCGGTGCCGATCGCGAACGTGGTGGGCTTGTCCGCAGCCGCGATGGCCTTGCGAATATAGTCCGTGGAGCCGTATTCGTCCGCGGCGTCCACCACTTCCATGGGGCACTCGGGGTGCACGATCACGCGGACCTCCGGGAATTCCCCGCGCGCCCTCTCGATCTGGGCCATGTTGAAGCGCTTGTGCACGCTGCAGAAGCCGTGCCACAGAATGACGCGCGAATCCTGCAGAATCTCGGCCGTATTTCCACCGAGCGTCAAGCGCGGATTCCACATCGGCATCTGCTCGAGCGGCACGCCCATAGCCTTGGCGGTGTTGCGGCCCAAGTGCTGGTCCGGGAAGAACAGCACGCGCTGCGCGCGCTCAAACGCCCATGTCAGGACCATTTCCGCGTTGGATGAGGTGCAAACAATTCCGCCGTGCTCGCCACAGAATCCCTTGAGCGCGGCACTGGAATTCATGTAGGTCACGGGGATGACGGGGACCTTGCCGTCCGCGTCCGGCTCGGTGCCGAACTGCGCCTCAAGTTCCGCCCAGGCCGCCTCGACGGAATCAATGTCCGCCATGTCAGCCATGGAGCAGCCGGCCGCAAGGTTCGGCAGGATCACGGCCTGCTCCGGTGCGGAAAGAATGTCCGCGGTCTCGGCCATGAAATGCACGCCGCAAAAGACAATCGCCTTCGCATCAGGCTTAGTCAGTGCGGCATTTGCGAGCTGGAAGGAGTCGCCCACGAAGTCCGCATACTTCACCACTTCATCGCGCTGATAGAAATGCCCCAGCACGACGACGCCGTCCCCCAGCACTTCCTTAGCCTTCAGAATGCGGCGGTCCAGTTCTTCGTCCGTTGCGTTTTTGTACTCTTGCGGGAGCGCGCCTTGCCGTGGGGAATCCTTCGGCGCGATGTCAGCCATCGAGGCGCCCGGACCGTAAGCAGGCATGCCGAGCTTTTCGGCGAGCGCATCGAATTCCCACGGGCCGTCTTTGAGTTCCGTGGAACAGGTTTGCGGCGCGAAGGAGCCGGCGTTTTTGCGCTGGCGTTCCGCATTCTCCGCGTCTTCGCGGGAGATGAGCTTGATGGTGGTGGCGACTGACGTCATGACGTGCTCCTGGAGGGGGATCCGAGTCCTCGTGGACCGGTGTAGCGGTAGAGCTTGGGTGGGCGGTGACGACCGCCTTCGAGGAAATGCTCAGTTTCTTCGAGATCTTTGTTCGCGAGGATGTCGCGACGGAAGTTTGCTTTGTCCAGCGTCTTGTTCAGGACTGCTTCATGGACTTCGCGGAGTTGGGCGAGGGTGAAAAGTTCACCCAAGAAGTGGTAGCCCACTTGGGAGTATTCGATCTTGTTGCGCAAGCGCCAGAGCGCGTAGTCCACGATCTCGCGGTGATCGAAGGCGAGGTCTAGCGGGCTGCCTTGAATTGCATCTTGGCCGTTGGAAGAGCCTTGTGCGTCAGCTGGTTGCCATTGGACGTTGTGGCGCTCTTCGAACTCGGCAGTGTCGCCTTTCACGAGTGCCCAGTAGACGATCGAGACCACGCGTTGCGCGCCGATTTCCTTCTTGTGGCTTCGCTGCAGGCCACCGAAAGCGTAGAGCTGTTCAAGGTAGGCAGGCTCGATGCCCGTGGTTTCCTGAAGGTTCCTTCGCGCGGCGTCTTCAAGCGATTCGTCCGAATGCAACGGTCCGCCAGGAAGAGCCCACTGACCTTTGAACGGTTCGCGGGTGCGCCTGACCAGCGGCATCCAGATGGACACTTTGCCGTTGGCATCAGGCTTCAGCGCGAAGATCACGGTGGAAATCGCCAAGCTCGGCTGAAGCGTGGCACGCTCCGAGACGTTGGCGTTAAGGCCGCCGCCGCCCGTGTTCAAGGGTTCTCCGAAAAGGCTCACGCTGGTCACCTCGCTCCGTAAGCTTGCGTTTCCTAGACTCTAAATTTAGTTAGAGTCAATTTGACAAAAACTAACGATACGCCGAAGCGCCGAAATGACAACATCGTGATGTCATCCGTTAGAAATGTTGGGGCTACTTCCCGCGCTTCTTCATGTAGAACTCGTACGCGGTGGTGAAGAACTTGTTCAGGGTGAGGTCCCATTCGCCCACGGTCTGCACAACATCGCAGCCCAGGGTGGTCTTAAACAAGGTCAGGCCGGCCAAGTGGTGTTCCTTGGACAGGGTTCCGGACACGCCGCCCTGGTCCAAGAAGGAGCAGCCTTCGGCCACGGAATCGCTGATCATGCGGTGCATGAGAGCCTTCGGAGCAAACAGCTTGCGCTCCACGGCGGATGACGCACCGTAGACGTACCAAGCGCCTTCGCCGGAGTGCACGCGAACGGCTGCCGCCAAGTCCACGCCTTCATGAGAGGCTACGTAGACAGTGCACGTTCCCGGCTTGTGGTTGTTCAGTGCGGTGAACATGGTCTCAAAGTAGGACTGCGGGCGGCCCGTAAAGTTGTCACGCTCGGCGGTCTCACGGTACAAGGTGTGGAAGCGCTCAATGTCCTCATAGGAACCCACAGTCACATCCAACGGACCCGAGGCGGCCTTACGCGTTTCGCGTCGCGCATTTTGGTTCATTTGCGCCAAAACGCCGTCGACGTCCAGTTGAGCTCCGTCGTCGTCCTTAAGTGGAATCCGAGCCTGAAATTCTGGCTGGCCCACGGTGAAATCTTCGCCAGCTTCTTCTTTCCGCCAGCCGTTAGCGCGCAAGGAAGCGGCTACGAAATCGGCGCGCGCGGATGCGGAAGCCTCCGGCAATTCGGAAATGAGAGCGGCGGAACCCTGCGAGAGCGCCTTACGCACGTCCGCAGCCTTCCAAACGCGGCGAATGAGCGGTGCACCCATCTTGATCATGAAGACGCGGTTCTTCTTAAGGTGCGCGATCATCGGCTTGAGGAACTCGTTGAAATCCTCGCTCTCCCAATTGAACACGGGGCCCTCAGGAATGTAAGCGAGCGTGTACTTCACCACGGGCGTGGGACGGTGCAGAACCAGCGCAGAACCCACCAAGGCAGAATCGCGGAACCATCCGAGGTACTCGGCGGTCCATTCCTTCTTCACCTCGGCCCATGCGGGCAACTGCAGGAACGATGCCTGCGGGTACTGCTCGAGGTGAGCGCGGTGTTCGGAAGCGGTAATCGGACGCACAGAAACAGTAGAAGCACTCACGCCTCAACACTACCAACATTGACCACGCCCAACCTGTTCAGAGCATTGGGCGTAGTTTCACCGCTTCATGAGATTATTTGACGACCCGAAACGGTCATCGAATTTCAACCGTAGGAGCATCAGGATGCTCCGGAACTCGAACCCGAAAGCCTGCTTTTCCTTTGGGAGCAGCATCATGCGGAAGCGCCCACGAAAACAGTGTTGCGATGTCTTCTGGATTCACCGGGTCAGGACCCAGATTTTCTGGAGAAGAGTCGCTTATTCCGCCCACCCACTGGTCAGCCGCCAAGGTGAGGATGACCGCACCAATAGTGCGCGGGGAAGTATCTGAGCTCGCTTTCTTCAAAGTAAACTGCCGCTCCAGCGGCTGTCTGGTCCAACGCGAAGAGCCGGAGAAATCTCTGCGCTCTTCACGCCGCTTTCGACGCACAATGGGGAACTCTGACCCTGTCAAACCTGGCAAATCTATTTCCTTCAAGAAGCGGTCCTTTGACGGCACATGCATTACGACCTTGAAGTGCGTGATGTCACCTTTCTGGATTGCGCTTCTAACAAATTCGAGATCGGCTTTGAAGTAATCAGGTTCACTCCATGAAAAATTTGCGAGGGAACTAACTAGCAGCTCAGCGGGAACCATCCCCGTCATTCCCATATAGGAGGATTCGTTATTCCTTTCCGTCTTATAGTGAAATTGCTCTTCCTCTGTTAGCCTCCGCAATATTGGCGTCATAGCAATCAAATTTTCTTTGTTCTTTGACACAGCCGGGTCTCGTGAAGGAATGAAGAAGAAGTCTTTGAAGCGGGAGCCCCCCGCGTACTGAACGATCTCGGCGTTGTACATCCGATTTCTTGCAGTTGGCCTCAGCCATGGCATGCTTTGGAAGACCAGTGGCGGAATTTCGATTGGCCTCACTTGAGGCATCCCGAATTCATCAACCTCTGCAAATTGACGTAACTGCTCTCTAAAACGTTCCTCGTCTTGAACAATTGACTCAAAAGCTTCGAACAGATCATAAGTCTTGGCGCTGTTAGTGGAGATTGGCACATTCCTACCAATAAACAAGCGAACCAAGTCGCGATACCCCGGCCGGTATCCGAACCAGCGACCCATTTGCATCAACGTATCCGACGCCAACGCGCGGCGTGAGTACCAGGTCACCGTAAGACCCTCAATTGTGTAACCTCTCGAAAGCTTGGCGCCACCGATAAGGATCTTCCAAACTGGGCCCTTCTGAAAGTCTGCGCCTTCCTGGGTATACTCGCTGTCTTTGTCACCGTTAACGACTACGACGGGACTGTGTCCTTGCTCAATCAGCTGCACGACTTCCGGAAGATAAACCGCAACATCATCAAAAGACCGAGGAATTAGATGCGTCTTCGGGTCAGGTTTCTCTGAATCACTTCTCGAGGCTAGCCCGATCATAGTTTCTACGTAGTCGCTATCCCAGAGCAACGAGAGACGGTCGTATCCCTCAAACCCTGAATAGTCCGATCTCTTCCACAGCACTTCCACTTCCCTAGCCAGCGCAGCATGCTCGTCTTGACGCACAGACTCGTGAAATAGCATCGTATGGTGCTTGAAGTCGCCGGAGGCTCCGCGACCTTTCCTCCACAACTTAATCGCCCCTGATAAGACAAATGAGTCCAACGCCTTTTGCATCTCATGACGACGATCCTCCGGTTGATCCGGCATCGAATTAATGTCACGGACGTAGGCGGCTTCATTACTGTTCGAAGCCGTCTTTTCCTCATCCGGGTCCATTACGCGATGTGAGTCATGGAACGATTTACCACCCATATAGGTTTTGGGTGGCTCAAGACTAAAAATGAAGTCCTTTGGGTATATGTCGTCGACGTCTGTCGGATCAACAAAGACATTTGCAATTGGCGTCGCTGTATAACCAACGTATTGCGCACGCGGAAGGATTGTTAGGAGTTCAGAAAGCAACTTGTTAATTGCCGTCCGTTCACGGGTTCGCGTTTGCTCTTCTGACTGTTCTTCGCGAGTAAGCGACACTGGCGGCTTCTTTGTGTTGATTCCGGCCTGGTCTGCCTCATCGTCGATTATCAGGGCAGGGTAGTCCTGAGTATTACCCCGAATTTGCTTTAGATCCTTAATCAACTTCTTGAGAACAATTGCGTTCTTTTTCACCACAACCAATCGAACGGGGGTGTCCCACAGATTATCGGGGTGGTAAATCTTCTGATCACTTCTCAGATTGGTCCGGTAATCCAAGGCGCTTAGCCCAGCCTTTAGCGCCTTGTAGTCGTCCGTGCTCTTGGTAAGCCGAATGATGTGTGGGACTCCAGCGACACTTTCTGGGTCATATCCGAACTTTACAAACTTGTCGCCAGCCAACCAATCAGCATCGTGGTTCGCTATATAGTCAATATTCTCGCGCGCCAGAACTTCGTCCGTAAGATCAATGCCACCGACTATGTTTTCAAAACCCACCAACTCCTTATCGAGTCGACGCTGCGTCTGACCTCTGAGCAGTTCGAGAGTTCCAGTGAGAATGATGACTAGCCTGTAACCCGCGTCGATTGCCTTTGCCACGGTTCCCGTGAAATTTGCAGTCTTTCCGCTTTGAACGTGACCGACAACCAAGCCTTTCGACTGGTACATGTCTTCCCAGGTTGGGTCTGCAAAGCGACTCACAATTTCCGTAGTTGACTCGTCAAGTACAGCGATAGACTCGGCATCAAATCCACGACTCTTGAGCACATCCTTATAAACGCTCCAGTATTGGTCCCGTTCTCGGCGCTTCTCGTCGTACCACGGCCATCGCCCATCATCATTTGGATTTGAGACGATCACACCGGCATTCATAATTGGATACGCCCGGTTGAGACTCTGAAAGCTATCCTCTGTAAACCCCAGCTTCGCAAGCACGAATGAGCGTCGTTTCTCACCCTTTGGAACCAGCGCTTCCTCAGGAATGTCCCGAAGCCAACTGGCATCCGAAGTTTGATCCCAGTTAGCAAGGGCCAAACGAAAGTCGACCAGCCCACGATCGTTCGGGTCTTCAGTCGAAACTAAATAGTCCACCAACTGCGAAATTGTTATTTCCTCTTCGCCAATGTCTTCCAATTCAAGATTGACGCGACTCAACAGCGTCTTCGGCCGGCTCTGACCACCTTTACCAAGCGCAGCGGATACGGCTTCGCTCAAATTTCGTAGTTCGCTCATTACCATCTCCTCAGTAGCGCACTTGCTACATTGCTAAACTCCGAGACGCTGGAAGGCGGCTCAGACGGAATCAAATGGGAAATATCAGTTCGATAAGAAATCTCCGACAGATGTTGGAAACCCTCAACTTGAACTTTGAGTGACGATGCCCGTAAAGCCGGGAAGCGCTCATCAACGAGATAGAACGCTGGAGCCGTTCGGAGAACATACTTCTCAGGATAAGAATGCAATTCTGACTCGTCCCACCCCAGCTTTCGAAGGTACGACAAGAATCGCTCCCGCCTGGAACCCAACAGGTCCCCGACCTGGGAAATCAGTTGATCCAAGCTGAAACCATTGGACGAACTGCCAGCTGCAGTGATCTGCACTGAAAGAAACCAAAGCACACGACCAACGCTCGGTTCCAGCTGTGTGGCCGTCGAGATTCTGTGTACTCGACGTTCAGATTTAGTCGTCTTGACTTCGACGTCGAAGTCAAGAAAGGAAAAGTCATGCTGTTCAGCAGAAGGCCCAAGCCAGGCGTCAAGTGCCGCACTCTCGCTATGACCACACAAAAACTGGAGAAACAGCAATTCGCCAATCAAGCCGGTCTGCTTCTCGTCACTTAATCGTCTTTGCCTCTTCACCAGTTGCTGATAGCCCTCGATGGATTTCCCGATCGCCTCACCCAAAGTGTGTCCTTGAGCAATTGAATCCACGACGTCTGCCACAAACGAATACGCAAGAAAGCGGATGTCTTTCGCATTCACGCGCAGGCAATAGGTCCGCTCAGAATCGTTATAGAACTGATCAACATTAATATTCTCGAGGCCAACGAGTTCCGGTGGTGAGTCGTTCGTCGATACACGTAACTCCATGATTTGGGGATCGGGATGGAACCTAAGTTCGCAGTACGGCTCATTCAGCACGGGAATCGGAACTATATCTGCGGATCCAAAAAACCGATCAACAGTTTCGGGTGCAAGCCTTTGACCATCTCCATTGGCGGGAGCATTACTTTGTGACATCTGTACGCCTTACCTTAGTCACCCAGGTCATTTGAGCTCTCCTCAGAACCAAAGTCGTCAAAGAACGCAGATATTAGGGACGAGTTAATCAAACGATGCCGTTCGATTCGAATAGCATCCCATCTCTGCTCAATCTTGAAGTCATCTTGTAGAAGAAAATAGAGCAGAATCTTAATTAGTTGTCCATCGGAATTCGTTAGTCTTCCGTCTCGACCCGATAGGGTCCGGACAATATTGACGTTAAGGTCAATTCTCCTGTTGATTCGGTCAGCCCGAAAGAATTCGTAGTCACCCAGAGTGACAAAACGTATAGATATCGGATCGTAGTCGGCGAAATCCTGAAACTCTTTGAGCTGATCTATCACGCCCGGGTTGATTCCAAGTCCCGGTTCAACCAAACTAATCGGTTTCCGTGAACTTCGCCGACTGTCACGTTGCAAGCGACGGAGGTCGTCAAAAAAGTCCGTGAAAGGGAGGTTCTCACCATCTGTCGAGTGGCTAAGCCGCAAGGCCGCACTGAACTCCTTTGTAAACACGGGCTCAATTTTTTCAGGATTCAGGGCAACGTACTTTTCCGTCGCTTCGTCCAGCTCAAGCTTGACTCTTCCGAGTCCCAACTCGCCGTCGGGAATGCGTAACCCAGCCCAGTTATCGCCCGTGGCGATCAGACGGTTCCGCCGATAAAGGTAGAACCCTTGTCTGCGCTCTCCTGGCTCCCCGTACAGATCGAACTCAGTCGTATTGAGCTTCGGTGGAAAGATATGCCCTTCGCAACTAAACGATGCGCCGTCCGGGAGATTTGCCACGTACGTTCGAGGATAACCACCCCTATGGATCGAGTTCTTGAACGGATCAATTGCCTCGATCGACAAAGCCGGGAGCGCCAACTTGCGATCAACGTCGAAACTGTCAACTCCTATTGACAGGACGCCATCTTCCAGAAGTCTATGAAAGGTAAGACCCAAATGATGGCGAATTTCACGAATCTTTGTTGACTTCCATTCGGCGACCACGTCACTCTCAGTTGAGTTCAAGGAATCCTTCAGCTGATGCCACTCAACAATCGTCCCGCTCGAAATTTCAATACCTTTGGTATCTTCAATATTGGCCAACGCAATATCCGAGGAAAGAACTCCGACAGAGAAATCTTCACTCACAGAGTGGTCCATAAAGCGACCTACGGCAGACGACCACTCTTGTCTTGAGAACACGGCAAAAGATTCAGATTGAGACAATGACGCCGCTTTCAACCCCAAACCGAAATATCCCAGGTCCTCGGACCCATAATCTCGTCTTGCTCCGAAAGTCATGGCACGTCTTATCTCATCAGAGTTCATACCCTTTCCGTTGTCGATGATTTGCAGCCCTATGATCGAACCAAGCTGCTCTAGAAAACGTATGCGTACATGCGTTGCACCAGCATCAATTGAATTATCGACCAAGTCCGCGAGAGCGCTTGAGAAGCTGTGGTGAACCCCGATTGCGGCCAGAGTTGACGGGTCAGGCTTTACATACTCACGAGTACCAACGTCTGTTTCGGGTCTTAAGACCATGGCTATCCTTCGAAAGTTGCTTGTCCGCCTAGCCGGCTAGCATGTTCCCGGACCTTTGCCACGATTTCTTCTGAAATACCTTTGGAATTATCAACTTCAAAGCTCAGACGAACGTCAAATACGCTCGCTTCAGCGGTATCGAGGTGACTCAGAATTGCGTGTTTAATTAGTTGGAGCTGCTCTCCAAGATCGCGCTCGACGTCCATTGGAATGAAACCGCTAGCATGGGTCTTCAGCGACTTCTGCTTGTCGGCTGCAGCTTGTTGCTTTCCCTTGCCGTTCTTCGCTTCTTGAATTTGCGCCTTAGCGATACGCTTCATCGCTTGTTCGACATCGAACGCTTTCTTGTTGCTTTCGAAAGCCTGCAAGAGATAGTTCAGAAGTTTTCTTGTCGGTATCTCCGACTGGTAATAAAAGGTACTGCCTTCCTTCAAAAACTCCGAGACTTTAGTCTCAATATGGGAATTAAGAGAATTAGCCCGGACAGCTTCAAGGGTGGAGCATGGAATGCACTTATACGTGCGCCGAACTTTCGACTCCGCCAGGTGAAGCTGCGGAAAAAGATCTTCTATCGTTTGCTCTGTTTTGCCTTCAATCTGACTAGATCTGATGGAATCAAAGAATTCAGCCTTTACCTCCGGCAACTTCCACATGTCACGTAGCGCATCGACCGCTTCGGTGCTCTCCAAATAGATCGCCGGCGATTCCATGACATTCTTCAGGAAATTAAAGGTCTCTTTGTCTCCCGTGACGGACACAAATTCGGACCGCTGTCTCGATTTTTCGCCTACCTGGTTCTCAACAAGTATTTCGACTGGCCTTCTAGCGCCATGGCTGGCCAAGATCGCGTACAACTCGTGAATCCTCCCAAGCTGAAGGCGCTCTTCGGCCAGCGGAAGAACGAAACTCCAATTTACTTGGTTGAACTGAGTCGGGAGCCCCAACTTTTCGGCATTCTCGGGTCCAGGATTTGGAAGGAATCCTGAAGGAATATCCTCAACATTTCCCACACAATATTTGACATCTACAAGATCTAACCTCGTTTGTAGAACGCCAAAATTGCGAATCCACCAGAGGTCTGGACCTTCAAGACTAGTAGGCTTCGAAAATTGCGAGCTAGATTCCACGGTGGCCTTAAAGTGCTCAAGGCCCAGCAAAATTTGCGTCACCCTCGATCGGGTGCCTCTCGAGGCGCCCGCAAGCAAATGCAATCCCTTAGTTGCCCTTGCCGGTGAGAATCGAAGAGATGCCTCAGACACAGGAACAGGCGAGTTCTTTGACTCTTCCGAGATGCGCTTGGCTTCGCTCTGCTTCCACGCCATGTAGTCGGGCCCGGAATCGACTTTCGTGGGCTCGGCGAGTTTACTTAGTACACCAAGATTCCTGAGTATTTCTCGGTCCTGCCGATGAAACAGGTCGTCTACAACTAAGTGTTCGTCGCCGATGCTATTGCTTGGAATTAGATCGCCCGCAAACCACAAGTCTGAAAGTGGCGCCCAAGTGCCACTTTTTGACCGTGCTAGAAGCCGCGTTGGATCTAAGCGGTTATTGATGATCGAAATGAATTCAGCCATGGGAATGGACCGCGAAGTCCTCCATAAAGACTCCGCGATAGTGGGGTCACTATAGTCATCGGAAACTTTTCGAGCGATCCGGTCGACCTTGCCCCGATCATCCAGAGCTTGTAGATCTAGCTGCTTAAGCAGGCGTCCCGCCTCACCAAAATGAACAAAGTCATAGGCGACGACATTTGTTCCCCGATCTTCGTCGTCGATTGGCAAAAAGACTTTTGTTGTAATTGGAGCCTGAAGTGTTCCATCTTGCATGGGGACAATCCGGCTCCGCCGCATTGCGGCCCGATGCATCTCGTAATGCTTATCGATTTCGACAGCCATTTTGAGTGCCTTCTCGATGTCGCTAAATTCCTTAGAGCGAGTTACTTCCTCGAGCCATTCTTCAACAGATGCGCGGCCCTTATTTGCCAAGGCAAGCAAACGCCGAACCATCAATTTGCGTTCTTTTGTCTTCAGCGCTGCTGCATGCAGCCAAGGCCTATCCTTACTCACAGCTTCGTCCCACATCGATTCGAGTCGTGTGGCTTCATCCAGATCCGGAGGAATAATTAGGTCAGAGATAAATCGAAGTTGTCCGTTTCGATCAGGTAGACAACTTGCAACGGACAGTGCCTTGAAAATTGGCTCGTTGATAGTTGCATCTGCCCAGGAAAGGCTCTCACGGCCACGTGCGGGTAAAAGATCTAGAAAACTTGCTGGGTCTTTTTCACTTTGCAGATTGGGAAGAGCTCCCATCACGATTGTTGGAAGCGCTCGTTCCAGAATCTCTCGGTTGTACATGGTCGAGAGAATGCTATGACGGTCTTCATTCATCTTGAAGGCAGCATTAACAATGCCCCGGAGAGATGTTTGGTGGTCAGTCGGAAAGAAATTCCAGAATGAACCGCGAGTACGTCGTTGGGTACCCTCCATGGGCACGGCCCAAGATACTTTCACGGTCTCACGTGCCGCAATAGAACCAGCCTCGATTGCGGCTTGGGGGCTCACTACGTGCTCATGCTGGAAGAAACGCCACTCTTCTCTAACGTCACCATTGGTTAGAACAACGTTTGCCCCAGTTCGTTGCGCCGTCCAGGTCGTAATATTCCCGGCGTTTCTATCGTCAAATTCGAGCGACGCAATGCTCGGTGAGAACAAGAGAAACTCATGCGGAAAATCTTCAATAGCTTTACTTAGCCACGCGGATTGTTGGTTGAGAGGCAACTTAACTACAGTTGTTGCCCATGTCATCAGCTCAGCAAGAATCGAATCCGTTGCAGCATCCTGAATCGGGTCCAGCGTATAGCCCAAGCGGAGAATTGGGTACGCCTCCAATCCCGGGCATATGGATCTAAGCTTTTCAGCGCTACGCTCTCGGTCCCAGCCAACAGAGCCGCTACGGCTATACATTTTCGGTGAATTTGAAATCTGAACAACGGATTTAAATCCAAGCCCAAAACGGCCGATCTGATCGTCTCTTTTTTCCGAGGAATGGGATGAAACGAGAGTTGCATATCCTTCAGCAGTTAAAGGCGAGCCGTTGTTTGCACAATACAAACTATCGCCCGAAAGAACCATACGTATACGTCCGTCGAATTCGTCGACAGCATCTGCCGCGTTCTGAATAAGCTCGTTCAGCTGCTTGCGACCATATCCACTCTGACTGATGGCAAGTTCAATATTGCTGTGTTCTCGAACTAAGTCCGGCTTGGCATCATAGGCAGCCAGGATTTGACGCGACTGATCTTCAACGAAGATCCCAAGTTGGCTCTCGGATCCACCCCAGTCTGAGACGCTCACATTACTCCCAAGTTCATGGTTCAAAGTAACCGCAAAAGTTGTCGAATATCAACTAGTGACTTCATAGAAATAGATTTTTGTTCAGCACCGATTCAGAAGAAAGCCTTTAAGCTGCACTCTTTTCATCGGATCTCGATTCACTTTCCGCGAACTGATTGGCGACAATGTCCCCTAACGCACGCGCGAGTTGCACAGGCACAGCATTGCCTATTTGACGTGCGATGGAAACCTTCGTTCCAGCCCACTGATACCAATCAGGGAACCCCTGCAACCTCGCTGCTTCAAAATGTGTGATTGCCCTATGCACGGATGGATCGGGATGAAGATACCGACCCTTTTCAGGCTTGAAGAACTCAGTGCGAATGGTTACAGATGGTTTGTCCCAATAAAGACGGCCCATTACGTCACCGGATCCGGACTTATGTTTCTTCCAACACTCGGAAAGGAGTTCAAATGGGATGTTGAATCTATTACCGCCAGCTGGTATCCGCTCGAATCTGCTTAGCGAAAGTGACGTGTAGTTCCTCGTTACATGCAGATCAGATGTTCGAAATGGTCCAGGGACCTCTCGGTTATTGAAGTCGAATGCGACATCCGGGAAACTAGTCCTCGATACTGAAGGCTCGATATCTGCAAATGCATCATCGACCGTACGATGTGAGCCCACGAAATCACCCATCGGCATTGTCACTTCGGGCAATTCTCGCAATCTTCCGATGACAATGGTCCGAGTTCGGGATTGATAGGCACCAAAATCTGCGGCATTCAGTAGGTAGGGCTGTAATTCATAGTCTTGAAGAAGGTTTCCAGGCAGCGTTGCCGCTTCAAAGTCCGAGAATTGCGGAGACTTCAGAAACTGCCTGACGTTTTCGAGCACAAAAAATTTTGGCTTCGCAAGAACGATTGTTTCGGCATATTTTTTCCAAAGAAAGTTTCGTTCATCAAGAACGTCTTGCTTTCCCAGCGCCGAAAACCCTTGACACGGCGGACCGCCTATTACGACGTCCACCTGAGGAACGTTCGAGCCTTCAAGCCAATCTTCGATGCTTCCCGCGAAAAGTTGATCGACTTCATGATTCAGTGAGTACGTGGCCGCCGCGTGTTGATCCATTTCAACAGCTGCAACAGTTTTAAAGCGTCCCGTTTCGTGAAACCCTTGTGTCATACCGCCAGCACCAGCGAACAAATCAATGAGAGTTAGCGCGTCTGACATGCAAAGTAGTCTATCTGGCGTAGACCTATGGCTCGCCGAATCAGGGTGCTGTGGACGCATCGTGTCGAATCAGAGAACACTTGCCCACCAAGCCCCAAGCACGTGCTTCAAAATTGAATTTTGCAGGAGGACTCATGGGCTGGGAAGGCGAGAGTACGACGGCGCCGCTGCCCACTTACTCTGAGTAACGGGCAGTCAGCTCGCGCTTGAGGATCTTGCCGCTAGGACCGAGTGGCAGCTCCGGCATGATCTCGATGATGCGCGGGTACTTGTAGGCGGCCAATTGTTCTTTCGCGTACGCAAGGATTTCCTCAGAGGTGACAGCGCTGCCTTGAGATACCACCACGGCCGCAACAATTTCTTGCCCTTGGATCTCGTGAGGGACGCCGTAGACCGCAACGCTCACGATCTCCGGGTGCTTGGACAGCACTTCCTCGACTTCGCGCGGGTAGACGTTGTAGCCGTTGCGCAGGATCATGTCCTTCTTGCGGTCCACAATCGTGAAGTAGCCGTCCTCGTCCGCGGTTCCCAAGTCGCCGGTGCGGAACCAGCCATCGACCACGGCTTCGGCCGTGGCTTCAGGACGGTTGAGGTAGCCCTGGAAGAGGTTGTGACCGCGGATCACGATCTCACCGAGCTCACCAACAGGCAACAATTCAATGGCATCCGTGACTTCCGGACGGGCAATGCCCATTTCCACGCCCCACACAGGCGTGCCGATGGTTCCTGGTCGCGGTTCGATTCCCACGTGATTGAAGCTTGCCACCGGCGAAGTTTCGGTGAGGCCGTAGCCTTCGTGAATATTGGCGCCGAAGCTGTCCTTGAACTTTTCGTGGACGGCAACTGGCAGAGCCGCGCCGCCGGAAACGCCGTAACGAAGCTTCTTGGAGCGCTTCGGGTTGGTTTTGCTCTCGGCAACCATCGCCATGTACATCGTGGGGACGCCGAAGAACAGGTCCATGTCATGCTTTTCCATCAAGTCCAGCGCGGCCTCTCCCGTGAAGCGTGGGCAAAGGACTACTGTGCAGCCGGCGCGGAGGCCAGCATTGAGCACTACGGTCTGGCCGAAGGTGTGAAAGAGCGGAAGACCGCCGAAAATCTTGTCACCGCGACGCATATCGAAAGTACTGGTCAAGACCGTGGAGGTCTGCTCTACAAGCGCAAAATGATTGCCAAGAGCACCCTTTGGCTGACCGGTGGTGCCGGAGGTGTAGAGAATGGTGGCCGTCTGATCTGGGCGGCACGGTTCATAGGTTCTGATGGGCTCAGCTTCTGCGGCGAGCGCTTCGACTCGAGTGAACTGGGCACCATCTTCCGGCTCCATCACCGTGAGAACCTCGGCTTCTGCGGCTTCGGCGCCGGCCGCGCCTTGCTCCAAGAGTGGGGCAGCACAGATCAGCGTCTTGGCGCCGCTGTCGCGAAGGACGTATTCAATTTCGCGGGCACGCAACAAGGCATGGATGGGAACCACAATGCCACCGAGCGCCAAGATCGCGTAGTAGACGCGAGCGAAGTCCGGCACATTAGGAATCAACACCGCCACGGGAACGCCAGGTCCCACGCCGCGAGCTTTCAAAGCGCCCGCGTAACTCTTGGTCTGCTCCCAAAGATCGTGGAACGTGATCTCTTCATCGCCGATGATGATGGCGATGTCATTCGGGTAGCGCTTCGCAGACTCGGCGGGAATCGCTGCTACGGAGATGGTTGAGAATGACTCATTCGGGGAAACAGTCATTGGTGTTCCAATCGTTAGCGGTGGTGTGAGGCGGGTCACCCTCAAGGGTTCCATGGGACTGAGTTTCCCGTCAAGAAACTCAGTCCCATGGCTTCGCCGTCGTAATTAATGAGCGAGCCTTGAAACCAATACCAGGTAGGGGTATATTGCAGGCATGCACGATGAGACCTCCACCTACGGATATAGCGAAAACAAGGATGCCCTCCTCAAGCGCCTCAGCCGCATTGAGGGCCAAGTCCGCGGCGTCGCGCGCATGGTGGAAGAGGACAAATACTGCATTGATATCTTGACGCAGATGTCCGCTATCAATGCGGCCCTTCACAAGGTGTCCTTGGGCCTCGTCAATGATCACATTGGGCACTGTGTGGTGAACGCCGCGCAAGAAGCCGGCAAATCCGGCGACATGTCCCCCCTTACGGAAAAAATAGACGAGGCGACCGCGGCTATTGGCCGTTTGCTTCGATAACTTAGGAGAAAAATGACCAACCTTCCAGTCACCAACAATTCATCCTGCGGCTGCTGCTCCCCCCAAGAAGGCTCGGCTTCCGTGGAAACCACTAAGGAGAACACCATGAGCGAAACCCTCAAAGTCAGCATCGATGGCATGACCTGCGGTCACTGCGTTTCGTCTGTCACCGAGGAAATCTCTGCTATCGAAGGCGTCGAGAAGGTCGATGTTGACCTGAACGCCGGCGGAATTTCCACTGCAACCATCACCAGCTCCAAGCCCATTGACGAGACGGCTGTGGGCGAGGCTGTCGCAGAAGCCGGCTACACGCTCGTCTCCAACAACAGCTAAATCCTCTTCACCCGTCACCTCTTTCGCAGTTAGGACATCATGGAACGCGTCGTCGATCTCGATATTCAAGGGATGACTTGTGCATCCTGCGTCAATCGAGTGGAACGCAAGCTCGGGAAGTTGCCCGGCGTGGAAGCGACAGTGAATCTGCCGCTCGAATCCGCGCGGGTGACGGTTCCTGAGGGGGTGACGGATGAGCAGTTGATCCAGACTGTTGAGGCCGCAGGCTATCAAGCGTCCGTCAAAGCTCCTTTGCATTCCGCGCACGACGCCGCAGCTCACCACGGCGAGCACCCCGCGGATACTGCTGGTTCCGACGGCGAAACCGATCACGCCGGTGCCTCTGAGCACGATCACATCAACCACATGGGCAAGCGGGGCACCGCTGAATACTTGAAGCCGCGCTTGATTGCGGCGATTGTCTTCACCATCCCGCTGTTCATTATCTCCATGATTCCCGGAATGCAGTTTGCAAACTGGGGTTGGTGGGCACTGGCGCTGGCCACTCCCGTGGTGCTCTGGTCTGCTTGGCCGTTTCACCGAGCAACGTTGATCAACGCTCGCCATGGCGCGTCCACGATGGACACCTTGGTGTCTTTGGGTGTTGCCGCGGCGTACTTGTTCTCTTTGTGGCAATTGCTGCGCGATCCAGGCATGACCGCTCACGCGCACTTTGGCATGGCCATGGACATGTCCGGTCACCAGCTGTACTTCGAGACCGCCGGCGTGATCACGACGTTCCTCTTGTTGGGACGTTATCTTGAGGCGCGCGCGAAGAGCCGTGCAGGTGATGCTTTGCGTGCTTTGCTAGATCTTGGTGCCAAGGAAGCCACGGTTGTGCGTGATGGCGCCGAAGTGCGAATTCCTGCTGCCTCGCTGGTTCCTGGCGACATGATTGTGGTTCGCCCGGGCGAGAAAATCGCGACGGACGGCTATGTGGTGGAGGGCAACTCTGCCGTGGATACGTCGCTCGTGACCGGCGAATCCGTGCCCGTCGAGGTGGGTCCAGATGACACCGTCACGGGTGCCACCATGAACACCTCGGGGCGTCTGTTGGTACGCGCTACGCGCGTTGGCGCGGATACGACGTTGGCCTCGATGGGTCGCCTCGTTTCCGAAGCGCAGTCTGGCAAGTCCAAGATCGCCCGTCTCGCGGACCGCATCTCCGGCATCTTCGTTCCCGTGGTCATCGGTATTGCTCTGCTGACCTTTGTGCTGTGGTGGATGATCGGCGGTCAGCTTGAACCGGCATTCGTGGCTGCAGTGTCCGTTCTGGTGATTGCATGCCCTTGTGCGCTGGGCCTGGCGACCCCTATCGGCCTTTTGGTGGGTACTGGCCGCGGCGCTCAGCTGGGCATTTTGATTCGCGGACCCGAGGTTCTTGAGGACACCCGCACCGTGAACACCGTCTTGCTGGACAAGACCGGCACCATCACCGAGGGCAAGCTATCCGTGTCTTCTGTGACCGCTTTTGGGGGTGCTTCCAAGGCGAAGCTCGTGGCCCTTGCGGCCGCTGCTGAGCAGGGATCTGAGCACCCGATCGCCACGGCCATCGTGGCGCACTCGCAGTCTTTGCGCGCTTCCGGCGAGCTCGAGGACTTCCCCACCCCGCAGACCTTCGAGTCATCCGCGGGCGGCGGGGTGAAGTCACGTGTTTTGACGCCTGCTCGTTGGCATTCGTCCGCTCCTGACGGAGTCGATGTTCTGGTGGGCCGGCCGTTGTTCTTGATGCAGCAAGGCATCATCTTCGGCAAGGATCAGCTGGAGTCCTTCACGCAAGCGCAGCAACACGGCGAGACCGTGGTTGCCATTGCCGTGAGCGGCAAGGCGCTGGGCTATGTCAGCTTGCAGGACACCATCAAGTCATCGTCGGCGGCTGCTATCGCCGAGCTCAAGGGAATGGGACTGCGTCCCGTGCTCTTGACGGGCGACAACCGTGCCGTGGCTGAAAAGGTTGCGGCCGAAGTGGGCATCTCCCCCGAGGACGTCTTTGCCGACGTCCTGCCTGAAGGCAAGGTTGAAGCCGTCAAGAAGCTTCAGTCGCAAGGTTCCGTGGTTGCCATGGTGGGTGACGGCGTCAACGACGCCCCCGCCCTTGCCAAGGCCGATCTCGGCATTGCCATGGGATCTGGAACCGACGTCGCCATCGAGGCCGCGGACATCACCTTGATGGGCAATAGCGTTGGCCAGGTTGGGCAGTCCATCGCGCTCTCCCGCAAGACGCTTTCGACCATCAAAACCAACCTGTTCTGGGCCTTTGCCTACAACACGCTGGGCATCCCGATCGCCGCCTTCGGGCTGCTCAACCCGATGATCGCCGGCGCCGCCATGGCTGCCAGCTCAGTTCTGGTGGTGCTGAATTCGCTTCGGCTGCGCAGTTTCGGGCGCAGCTAGGGCTCGCTTATACCTCACACTACGACGGCGAAGCTCTGTTTTTGCACACCCTGTTGATAACCGAATATCTCATCTATAACTGTGGGTGAAGGAAAAATACTTATCCACAAATTCGCGTATTTCGTGGTGCTTCGTTTGTATCTTCGATAGGATGGAGTTATCAATTCGATCCGGAGCCTACGGGGGCTGATCGCATGACCACCACGCCACTACTCCAACGAATGCTCACCTACTCAGGCTCTTTGCGGACTGAGTTCGACTCCCTCAGTGACACCCAGCTGACCACAATGAGTGACGATCAGTGGGCTGATTATGCCGACGCTGTCGAGGCCATATCCCGGTTTCTCACGCGATTTCAGGTTCATGCCGCTGCGGCGTTTGTTCGTGCGGTGCAGGACGCTGAAGCTGCTGGTGTGGGTACGCGATTGCGCACGAAAACCCCCGAAGAGCGTTTGGCTGAGCGGCTTGGCGTGACGAAGTCCGAGATCCGACGACGCGTGGCCCTGGCCGATGCGCTCCAATCCGGCACGGACGAATACGGTCAGGCTGTTGAGCCCAAGTACCCGGCAGTGGCCGAGTTATTCAACAGTGGTGGCACCAGCCTCTCGACCGCCTCAACGATGATCCGTGAGCTCGATAAGGCCACAGTCCTCTCCAACGCCACACCTGACTCGGATACAGCTCAGGTGAGGCGGGATATGGAAGCCGCTCTCGTGCAGGCGCAGCATCAAGGCGGAGCACCGTTAGTGACGACAGTGGGAAAGAACTGGTTGAACCGGTTGAACACCAAGAACGTGCAGCCAACATCGGAGCTGGCCAAGCAGTTTCAAGGACTCCACCTGATCGGCCGCAAATACGGGCTGAATCATGGCGAGTTCTATCTTGATGACGAGCAGTGGACGACCCTTGTCGCAGGCTCCTCCTTTGAAGCGAACCCACGCATTAAGACCACAAGCGGTGACAGCGGTGGATCGGACACGCTTTTCGACGACGCCGTTTCTCACCAAACCGACGACGACGGTGTCGCTGAGGAACTACGGGACACTCGTACTCGTCCGCAGAAGCTCGCGGACGGTCTCATGCGCACTATTCAAGCTGGTCTGTCCACGAACAAGCTCCCATGGAACGGTGGTTTACGCCCTCAAGTCATGGTCACCATCGATGTAGAGACCTTGCAGGGTCGGCTTGCTTCGGCGAGGACGTTCCAATCGCATTCGGCGCAGGTCGGACCGATCGATCCAGGACTCATCCGACGCATTGCTTGCAACGCAGACCTTTTGCCAATAGTTCTGAATGGTGAAGGACGAGTCCTCGACGTCGGCGCACCACAAAGACTCTTCACCACAGAGCAACGGAAGATCCTCTACGCAAGAGACCTCGGATGCACAGCACCCGGTTGCACGGTTCCGGCCGATGGTTGCGAAGCCCACCACGTCCAAGAATGGAGCAAAGACGGACCAACCACCATCGAAAACGGTGTCCTCGTCTGCCACTTCCACCACAAACTCGTCCACGACACCCCATGGAAGATCGACATGAGTAGAGGCGTACCCTACTGGGTTCCGCCGAAAGCCGTCGACCCAAACCAGAAACCACGACGGAACTACCACTTCCACCCCGAATTGGTCGGAGCTGACTCCGGCCAAAGCGCAGACACTGGCACGGCTGACGATGAGCCGCGCCACGAATTGAACTAGCCGCATCACCAAGAATTTTGTCCGGAAAACCACCGCAACCAAGGAGTCGTATTCCGCGCACGAACAGCACATCCATGCGCACAAAGAGGGCCGCCGAAAGGGGCTTATCCTGCCCGCGACAACAACTAGGAGATCCCTGCCTCCACATCCAGTGACGGCAGAGGAAACCTGTTGATCTTGAAAACTAAAGAGAAGGGCCCAACGCTAAACCACAGCGTTGGGCCAGAAGCCACGGTGTACCTGTCGAACTTCTTGATCAATTTCATTTGAGGTCTATACCTGATTGTGGATCTCAAAAGAGCTCGAAATTTGGGACAGAGATCCACTCATCAAAGTACTATTTCTGCAGTATTTTGATGCTATGAACACCACCGACATCGGCGTAACCCACCGCTTCGTTGATCTTCCCGGCCTCCGCATGCATGTCGCCGACGCTTTAGGACTCTATAAGTCCAGCTATGTGGGGCACGACTTCTCGGCACTGCTGCGTCAGTAGCTTTGTCTGGACTACCCGGACAGAATCAATAAATTTGTCTCGCTGGCAATTCCGCCGCTCGGCATCAAATCCACCATCAAGATGTTCCCGCCGATGATCAAGCACGGCTGGTTTGAATTCCTAATGCCGATTCTCGTTCTCACCCCATACCTGCTGCAGTCGGGCAATCAACCGCTAGCTTGGTACTTGTTGAACATGAGCCCGCTCGAAAGCTCCGCATTTACGGCAGAGGAGGTCGAACGGTATATCGCCCCATTGCGCGAACCAGACAGGGCGAAAGCGGCAGTGCTTCTCTACCGGAATTTCATCATCCCCGAGGGCATGGGAATCACGAAGGGCGCTTACCGGGAGAGCCCACTCACCACAAGATCTCTCTTTGTGATGGGCAAGCAGGACGATGTCATGCCGCCAAGCGTGATCACCGATTACGACGACTACCTTCGCAACGGCCGACTCGAATTCGTGGACTCTGCAGGGCATTTCATTCTGGATCACCAGCCAGAAAAAGTTACCTGCCTGGTCAACGATTTTCTGCTTGAGTAGTTCAACCACGGCCCTCAATGTGGGCCACACTTGAATTACTTAGACGCAAAACCTCCCGAGCGACTTACTGCTCAGCCGCGCGCACTATCTCGATGGCGCCCGTCTCGGCGGGCACGCCGGGAATTGGATAGTCGCTCGGTAGCACGTGGTCATCAACTGGCACGGTGCGAAGTTCGTCCCAACGGACCAGCACCACGCCGGCGAAGATGAGCAATCCACCCAGAAGTTGGATCGGCAACGGCAGTTCGCCAAGGAACAGCCAGGCCCACAGCACGGCCGCCACGACCTCGAAGAGCGAGACGAAGGAAGCAACCTTCGAACCCAAAGCGCGCGAGGCCATGATCCCGGTGACGTAAGCGAACGCCGTCGAAATCAGGATCAATCCCAGCAAGCCAACCCACCACGGAACCACGGCGCCCGCGAGGGTGATGTCCACGAAGGACGTCTTCATGGGGATGATGCCGAAGAGTCCGGCGACAGCCATGATCGCAGCGCCCACAAACAGGCCGGCGGTCGCGAGGACGATCGGCGGTAGCCTGTCATTCTCTTTCGCAGTGACGAAGAAGTAGACCACTAGACCAACGGCCGCCACGAGTCCCCACAGCACGCCAATAAAATCAACGCGCTCGGATGCGCCGAGGTTCAACACCAGCACGAGTCCGCCGAAGGCCAGGATAGTGCCGATGATCGTCATGGCGCGAGGTGCCTTGCGGTACTGAATCCACAAGATCAGCACGATCATCACGGGAGCCAGGTACTCGAGCATGAGCGCTACGCCAACACTCAACCGCTCCACGGCGCGGAAGTACGCGAGCTGGCACGTCGCGACGCCGAAAGCTCCGAAAAGGAGAATGGGTCGCCAGTTCGCCAGCAAGATGCGCCAGCGCCCGTGAAGCGCCACGATCGCCGGAATCAACAGCACCAATCCAGCGCCAGCCATGCGCCACGTCACTGCGGCGCCCGTGCTCCAGCCAGCCTCCAAAAGCGACTTCGCGAAGGAGCCGGAGGTACCAAAAATGATGGCCGACACCAATGCGACGCCAATTCCTGTGAGCGGTTTCATATCCTCAAATGCCTGTAATCTCGTAGCGTGTCATGACCAAAATTTTTTAGACTCATGACATAATCTGCGGTAAGGATATCACCGGAGGAACCGCATGCCGTTATTCGCACCAGACACTGTCACGAGCCTCACGTCACTCGTGAATCTCATCAATTCCGGCACCTCCGCGATCGACGGCCTCCTCACGCCCGCAGACCTCGCCGAATTCCTCAAACGCGAGAAATTCACGGGCTACGTCTCGGGCACGCAATCGGAGCTTCGCGATGTGCGCCAGTTGCGCAGCCGCCTCACGGAGATTTGGCACCTAAAGGACGACGACGCCGTCCCCGAGATCAATGCCATCCTGCGGTCTGCGCGGGCCCTCCCACAGCTCGTGAAGCACGACGAATGGGATTACCACATTCACGCCACCACCCCGGATGCATCTCTGTCGGATCGTCTGGGCACGGAAGCGGCCATGGCCCTCGTGGACGTAGTGCGCTCCGACGAATGGGATCGCTTGAAGTCCTGCGCAGCAACGGATTGCCACGATGTCTTGCTTGATCTTTCACGTAACCGGTCCAAGAAGTTCTGTGATTCTGGGAATTGTGGAAATCGTGAAAACGTCCGCGCATATCGGGCCCGTCAGGCCATAAGCTAGTTATGTATGAACGAGGCAATGCCGCCTCGAGCTTTTAGGACTATCAGGGAGGACACCATGAGTGCCGAAGTCCCCAACATTGAAGAACACCACGCGTCAGATGACTACGACGTCGAGCTCGAGGAAGCCACCGATGGCGTGTGGCGCAAAGCCGGCCGCTGGGTGATCGGTATTTTTGATGCAGCCCTGGGAGGCGACGGATCTGAAGCTGCTGGAGCCACCGCCGTCGTACGCCGAATTAGTGACGACAAAGAAATCCTGCGCATTACCGCGGGCGGCGTGGACGAGGCAGAAAGCCTCGTGGCACTCATCCGCAACGACCTCGAGAACTTGACTCAAGAAGAGTTCTTGCGCGAATGGGGCGCACGCGATGACACGGAAGTCATCGATCCAGAAGTGTAATTACCAATAGGCTGGCCGCGCTGCGCGGTCAGCCTGAGTGGCTGCAAGGCCTCAGCGGTTGCACTGCTGAGGCTTGGCGCCCAGCTAAATGGAGCCTAGTGCCCGGTCTGCTTGCGCTTTGGCGGACGCGCAGAGACGCGGTTAACGCCAGAGCCCTGACCCAAGTCTTCTGGGTTTTCCTTTGCGGCCATGATCATCAACGAGATCAACAAGAGCGATCCAACGAAGGCGATTCCAAACATCGTCAGGCCAATGTCCAGGCGAAGTGGGTTCTCTGAGCCGCCAGTGGAAGCGATGGTGGAAACCACGCCCGCAATGAGGCCCAAGATCAGCGAAAACAACAGCGGCACCTTAACGGTCTGCTTCCAATTGCGCTTGTTGTTGTTCTGTCCGGGTTCTCCGGCTTGCGTGCTCACGAAAAAAGGCCTCCTGAAACCAGTGGGATACGTATATTCTACTTCGCGTCGAAACGGTAGGAGATTCCGGCGATGATCATGAAGACGGCCACGATGATGTGTCCGCCACCAGCAACGCCCAAAAGGCCGTGCAGGTCCAGTTGGTTCCCGACCATCAGGACCAAGCCAGTGCCGGCAGTAACCAGACCTGGAATCAGCAGCTCACGTGCAGGGATGAAGGTTTTGCGCGCCTTCACCCAGCCCCACAACTCACATAGTCCCACGAGAAACAGTCCCGCGCCGCCCATCCAGGCGAAAGTGAAAGTGGACTGTAAAAGAGCAACGCTCAAGCCCGTGAGAATCGACAACAACGCACCAATTCCCAGCGCCTGACGCATCCCCTCGGGTGCACCGTCAACGGAACCGAAGTCGAAGAGTGCCTTACCGCTCACCACCATCACAGCGCACAGCAGGTAAGAGGCGACGGCGAGCTGCGGCGTCGTCCAAAAGACCGTGATCAATCCAAAAATCAGCGCTACAGCGCCGCGCAACAAGAGTGGTTTCCAGAGGCTTGCCGCGAGTTCCGGATCTACTTTGGGGCGCGACGTGGCGGCGGATGAATTGGATGAAGTCACCTATCAAGTGTAGGCGTGAAGAGAAGTACGCTTTAACGCCGCAAACGAACGCAAGTAACCCCACGATCAGCGCCTACGATCCAACCCCGACTCTGGGTCGTCGGCTTTCATGCCGCCGTGGAACCACCGCGCTCGTCGCGACATTCCAGTACATACAGTGCTTATGAATTGCTCCGCGCTGCCCCCGAAACGCCGTTCAGCGTCCGGAGAGCACTGGTTAGATTCATATCTAAAGTGCGTGCAATCCATATGTAAACACTGTTTACATTCATTAACCGTAGGCTAGTGTCATGAAACCTGTCAACACGAAGCCCTACCACCATGGGAATCTTCGCGAAGAACTGGTTCGGATTGGCGTCGAACTTGCCCATGAAGGCGGCGCCTCCGCCATCAAACTGCGCGAAGCGGCGCGGCGAATTGGAGTCTCCCCTTCGGCGGCATATCGGCACTTCGATGGCCAAGAGGGGCTCGCGGCCGCGGTCAAAGCCGAGATCCTGCTTCAGATGACCCACGCGATGTCCGCCGAAGTTGAAGCACTTCCGGCCGATGCCCCGCCACTCGAGAAGCTTTGCGCAGCCGCACATGGATTCTTCTACTTCGCCACCAATTCGGACGGCCTGTATGCGGCACTGATGGAGACGGTCGAAGAACTTCCCCATCTTTCCGCTGAAATGCGCCCCAAGGTCAACGCGGAATTGAACGCCGTGGAAGAGGCACTCCCCTCGGATCGCTATCCGTTTACGTTCATCCTGAAGATCATCGCCCAGACGAACATCCCCGACGACGGACTGACGGACGCCACCCTGGTCCTCTGGGCCACGGTGGATGGAATGTCGACGCTGTGCTCCACCGGCGCGCTCCGCAATGAGCCACTTGAGAGTAAGACTCGCCTCTTCGACTTGGCCATGCGATCCATGGTCAGCGGCCTGAACCTCTGATCGAGACCAAGCTCTAGATCTTCATCCAGGAGTCAGTGCGCGCCCGGAACCATAGAGTAGCTGCGCGCGCGGCCATGTATCCCAAGGCGAACGCGAGCCAAATGGCCACGATTGCTTGGGCTCCAGCGGTCGCGAAAGATGCGAGCCACAGCAACGGCGCATAGACAGCCAAAGCAATGAGACCAGCCAAGGCCAAATACCGCGCATCTCCGGCGCCAATCAGCACGCCGTCCAGCACAAACACCACGCCACACAGCGGCTGACTCGCAGCAAGCACCCACACGCCCAACGTCACAAGGGACTGCACGGCCGGATCACCGCTGAAGAGTCCGCCCACAAAAGGCGCGGCGATGGCCAAGACAACGCCCGTGAAGACACCGAAGTAGACACCCCACCGCGTCATGACGCGGGTCAGCGACCGCACTTCCGCCACGTCGCCAGCCCCGAGTTCCTTGCCAATCAGCGCTTGGGCGGCGATCGCCAAGGCATCGAGCGCAAACGCCATGAACGTGAACAGCGTGAAAATCACTTGGTGTGCGGCGAGAGTCGCGGCGCCGTGAACGGTGGCCACAAAAACGGTCGCGAGGATTCCCACACGCAGCGAGAGCGTGCGCAGCATGAGCCAACCGCCCACATGAGCCATGCCCAATACCCCGTGCCACGTGGGCGCGAGCGGAACACCGTGACTGAGCGCGCGCGGCACCAGCATCCACAAGTAGACGGCCGCCATGCCCCATTGCGTGATGGACGTTCCCATCGCGGAGCCCGCCACCGACAGCCCGAGCCCATATACAAACAGCAGGTTCAGCAGAATATTCACGCCGAATCCCACGGTCGCCACATATAGCGGCGTCTTGGTGTCTTGCAGCCCGCGCAGCACGCCCGTCGCGGCGAGCACCATCAACATGGCCGGTAAGCCGGGCATAGACCAACGGATGTAGTCGATCGCGAAGTGAGCTACGTCGTCGTGCCCGCCCATGAGCGAAACCAGCCAGGGCGCGGCAATCCAGCCGAGGACCGCCAAAATTGCGCCGAGCAAGAGCGCTAGCCAGACGCCATCGCGGCCGGAAGCGTACGCGTCGGCGAGGCGTTTTGCGCCGAAATGGCGCGCGACGGCCGGGGTGGTGGAGTACGCGAGGAAGATCATGAGGCCCACGGTGGTGTGGACTACCGCGGTGCCGAGGCCCGCGCCCGCCAGCTCGGAGACGCCGAGGTGCCCCACAATCGCCGTGTCAGCCATGAGGAAGAGCGGCTCGGCGATGAGCGCGCCGAGCGCCGGGAGGGCGAGGGCCAGAATTTTGCGGCCAATGCCGCGGTTGTGCGTCATGACAGTAACTCCGGCGGTGGCGGCTGAGAGCCAGGCTGATTTTTCAGGAGTACGACGGCGATCGCCCCGGCCAGTGCCACGAGCGCGGCAACGCTGGCCACGAGTCCGCGCCAACCGACGGCGCTGAACGCGTAGCCGATGAGCCAGCCGAAGAGGCTCGAGCCGACGTAGTAGAAGAGGTTATAGAGGCTCGTGGCTTGAGCGCGATGTTGTGAGGCGATGCGCGGGATCCAGCCCGAGGCCACCGCATGGGCACCGAAGAAGCCCGCCGTGTAGATGAGCAGTCCCCCGATGATGAAGGGGATGGATTCGACCAGCGTGATCGCGAGACCGGTCAGGGTCACGACGAGTGACAGCAACAGCACTTTGAAGCGTCCAAGTTTGAGGACGTAGCTGCCGGCTTTTCGTGAGCTCCAGGTGCCCGCGAGGTAGGCCACGAACATGAGCGAGGCGATCGATGCCGGGATGAAGAACGGCGACGCTTCGAGGCGGAACGCGAGGTAGTTGTAGGTGGCCACGAAGCCGCCCATGAGCAGGAAGCCCTGCGCGTAGAGCGCTAAGAGTGCCGGTTGCTGGACGGCCCAACCGAGGCGCTTGAACAGGTGCTGAGTGTCAGTACTCGGCGCGAAACCGCGTGGATTCGGAGCCATCTTGATGAACGCGAAGGCGGCAAGGGCTGCCATGCAACTGACGACAAAGGTACCGATGCGCCAGTTGATGAATTCGCTGAGGGGTCCGGCGACGAGTCGGCCGGCGAGGCCGCCGATGGTGGTGCCGGAGACGTAGGTGGCGGCGGCAATGGCGGCGTGGGTTCGAGTGACTTCTTCGCTCAGATACACCAGTGCGACAGCCGGGATGCCTCCCAGCACGAGGCCTTCCCCGAGTCTAAGAATGAGGAGCGACTCGAAGGTCGGCGACCACGGCACTGCGAAACCGAAGATGACCGCGCCGACGATCGAGTAGGTCATGGTCGTGAGGCGGCCGATCCTATCTGCCACTCCGGACCACGGAATGACTGAGACAGCGAGGCCAAGCGTTGCCGCTGAGACTGCGAGCGCTGCTTGAGAGTCCTGAATCTTCAGGTCGCGCGCGAGTTCTGGCAGCACGCCTTGGATGGAATAGAGCTGGGAAAAGGTGGCGACGCCGGCGGCGAAGAGCGCAAGAATCAGGTTCTTGTATTCCTTGGAGCCGTGGCGGTGGCCTTCAAAAGGTGTGGGAGCTGCACCCGTCATGAGGCCATGATGGGAAGCACCGTGTACGCAATGATGAGCGCCACCGCGTTATTGAAGAAGTGCAACACGTAGGAGTAAGCGAGCGACTTTCCGGTCAAGATATATGCGAGCGTGATGACGGTGCCCAGCGTGACGTACGGGATCGCCGAGAGCCATTCGAAGGTCCCCGTGCCGATGAAGTGCATGCCCGCAAACAGCACAATCGAGATGACCGCGCAGACCCACTTATTGATGTAGCGGCTGAGCTTTCCCACCAGCAAGTGGCGGAAGATGTACTCCTCCACGAACGGGCCCATGATGGCCGTGACCACGAACATCGTCAGGAAGGGCACTTCCGTGGTCATGCCCTCGATCGCGAGCTGATTCTCACTCTTCACGGGTTCGCCCATGGTGGTGATGATGAGCGCGGTGAGCATGAGCGAGGCGAACCAACCACCCGGAATGAGCATGATCTTGGCCCACGGGTTCCATTGGAAAGTCTTTAAGGATCGCCATAGATCGTGGCGTGCCAAGACCATGGCAAGAGTGAACATGACCGCGTAGACCACCAGGTTCACGCCGAAGATCGCGAGGCTGTCGTTGGAGAACATGTTCCGGAATGCCGGAATAAACAACAGCAGGGCGGCACCACCCACCACGAACAAGAGGATGTACAGCAGAATCGCGGCGAAGTCTCCCCACACGAACTTCCCGGGGCCGAAGTCTGGCTGCTTGGGTCGTTTCGGGATCATGTATGGGGTTGGTGTTCCATACGAATTCGTCGGTGGGTGTTGCATTCCCCCAGCCTATCGTCGTTACAACGACGGTTCAGTGTTCTCCGTGCGCTCGTCGGCAAGGAACCAAGCACGCTCATGCTTGAAGCGGACTGCGAAACCGGCCCAGCCGTCGTCGTGCAGGTCAATTCGATCCACTTCGCCACCGAGGGGCAAAAGCGAGTCCTCAGACCCCCACGCGCCTTCGTCTGCCGACTCCCGCTCCCACGCGAGCTCCATATCCCATTCGCGCACGTCGGCAGCGCCCCCGCGATGATTCGCGATCATCCCGGCAAAACCGTGGCCGGCAAAGCCCACCAAAACGGCCGTCTGAGCAGCGCCTTTGATGCGCAACGGAAAGCGCGTGTGCTCGCTCCAGAGCCAGCCCTTCTCCAGCTGGCGCTTGAAGTCTTGCGGCGTCAAAGAGTTCACAGCATCGATTCCGTGGTGGACGCAGTAATCCGTTGCGGGGATGAGGTCGGTGTTGAGGTTCTTCATGAAGTCGTCATCGTCCTCGAAACGAGGATCTTCACGCTGCGACTCGGTCCAGCACAGGCAACCGGGAGTGACTTCTGCCAGACTCTTTTTGACCGTTGAGAGCTCGTCATTCAGGCCGGCACTCGAGAAATCGCCCATCACTGGCCCCAACGAATTGGGCGGCACTTGCCACACGTAGTTACCCACGACCGCACGGGAAATAGCCCGCCAGACGACCATTGCGATCTGTCCGACAGCTAAGACGCTCAGCGCCAAAGCCGGAAGTGCCCATAAAGCAGACCAAGGGAAGTCGTCCAACTCTTGAGAGGTCTTGCCGAGCTCCAAACCCATGACCCAACGAACAACAGTCCACGCGAGCAGCGCGGCGATCGTCAGGCCGAACGCCCAGTTGATGCTGTACCGCTGGGCTTTCGCCATGTTGGTCTGCAGCGTGGCACCGAGAGCCATGGTCTCCGTGGTGGCTGCAGACTTGGCGAGCTTCGCAACGTAGTGCAATTGCCGCACGGACATCACGACGTGCACCACCAACCAGATGGTGGTCAACGCAGCGCCGACCCACCACACCCCGGCAGTGGTTTCACCCGTGTGGGAAGACGTGTAGGCAACGCCGGTCAAGACGAGCGGGACAAGGAGCACCGCGAACCGCGCAAACGCCCAGCACCCAAAAACGAGACCCATCATCGACATCCACGCGGCGCCCTCGAACACTGTATAGACCGTGAGCCCGCCCTGCCACAACGGTCCCTCGGGTGCTTCCCAGGGTCGCTCCGCAATGAAGGTTCCCACCGCGCAGGCGATCAGAATCATCCAGGCTGGAACCATGCTGAGCGGCATGGAAAAGCGCACGGGAACGCGCCCCCACTGTTCTGCAGTAGGGGCAGCGACCGGCCAAGTGATGGGTTTCATGATGGTGTGAGTGATGAGTCGTTTGATGGATCAGTCTTCGGCAGCGTGCTTCCCGCGATATGGCTGAGGCTGGTCCTCGACCACGGGCGTCTCGACCACCGGGGCCTCGACCACAGTGGAAGCTGGGATTTCGACTGGGACTGGAGCTGCGTCGTCGTGCTGGGAAACCGCAGCCGAAGCAGTCTTGGCAGCCGGGGCGCCCACGGCAACCTCAGCGTCAATGTCCGCGGAAGGCCCGCGGAACTGCGACATATAGAGGCGATAGTACGCGCCGCTGCGAGCCAAGAGCTCTTCGTGGTTGCCCTGTTCCACAATGCGACCGTTTTCCATCACGAGGATGACGTCGGCGTCGCGGATCGTGGACAAGCGGTGAGCGATCACGAACGAGGTGCGATCCGTGCGCAACGCAGCCATGGCGTGCTGCACGAGGACCTCGGTACGGGTGTCGACGGAGGACGTGGCCTCGTCCAGGATCAACAGTGAAGGATCGGCCAGGAACGCACGCGCAATGGTCAGCAGCTGCTTCTCACCAGCGGAAACGTTGGTGCCTTCTTCGTCGATCTTGGTGTTGTAGCCATCCGGCAACTGGCGCACGAAGCGGTCAACGTAGGTGGCCTGCGCCGCAGCAATGACTTCCTCATCCGTGGCATCGAGGCGACCGTAGCGGATGTTCTCCATGATAGTGCCACCGAAGAGCCAGGCATCCTGAAGAACCATGCCGATTTTGGAGCGCAGCTCTTCGCGAGACAGATCGCGGATGTCTACGTTATCCAGCGTGATGCGTCCCGAGTTGAGCTCGTAGAAGCGCATCACCAGGTTCACGAGGGTGGTCTTGCCGGCGCCCGTAGGACCGACGATCGCCACGGTGTGACCCGGGCGCGCGTCGAAGGACAAGTCCTCGATGAGCGGACGTTCTGGCGTATAGGAGAAGGAAACGTTCTCAAACTCCACGTGACCGTCGGTGCGCTCTGGGAGGTGGCTAGTACTCGTCTCCGGCTCTTGCTCCTCGGCGTCCAATAGCTCGAAGGTGCGCTCGGCAGAGGCAACGCCGGACTGGAGCATGTTGGCCATGCCCGCAATCTGGCCCAGCGGCTGAGTGAACTCGCGGGAGTACTGGATGAACGCGGTGGCGTCGCCCAAAGACATCTGGCCGGTAGCCACGCGTAGGCCGCCAGCAATCGCGATGCCCACGTAGGACAAGTAGGTCACGAAGGTCATGATCGGGTAAATCATGCCGGAGACGAACTGGGCACCGAACGCGGCCTTGAACAGGCCTTCGTTGCGCTCCTCGAAGCGGTTCATCATGTCCTGCTCGCGACCGAAGACCTTCACCAGGTCATGACCGGAGAAGGACTCTTCGATCTGACCGTTGAGTTGGCCAGTTGCCTTCCACTGCTCCACGAACTTGCCCTGAGCGTTCTTGCCGATGATGCCGGCGGCAACAGCAGAAATCGGGAGGGCAACGAGGGCAATCAGCGCTAGCTGCCACGAGACGATGAACATCATGATGACAATGCCGATGACCGTCAGCACGGAGCTGACCAGCTGAGACAGTGCTTGCTGCAAGGCCTGTTGGATGTTGTCCACGTCGTTGGTCACGCGGGACAAGAGGTCACCGCGCTGGCGGGTATCGAAGTAGTTCAGCGGCAAGCGGTTGATCTTGTCTTCCACTTTGGAGCGCAGGTTCCGCACGGCCTTCATGGTGATGGCGTTAAGGATGTAACCGTTGATCCAGCTCATGAACGAGGCCACTAAGTACAGCGTCAGCACCACAAGGATGAGTCGGCCCAATAGCGCGAAATCAATGCCTTGGCCAGGCGTGAACTCCATGCCAGCAAGCATGTCCGCTTGGTCCGTATTTCCAGACGCGCGGGCCGCCTCGACCACTTGCTCTTTGGTCATTCCGGGCGGCATCGCCTTGCCCGTCATGCCGTCAAAGATGACGTTCATCGCGTTGCCCAAGATCTTGGGGGCAATCACGTTCAAGACCACTGAGATGGCCACAAAGACAAACACCAAGACCAGCGAGAACTTGTACGGCAACAAGAGCCCTACAAGGCGCTTCGCGGAAGGCCAGAAGTTCTTCGCTTTACGAAGGCTCTGTTGGCCGCCCCAACCGTCGTCCATGGAGGCATCGCCAAACTGCTCGGTATCTTCGTCAGTAACGACGGCGACGTTCGCGTCCTGAGACTTCTTAGACATCTTCTTCTTCGCCATATTTAGGCCACCTCCTCCGCGCTAATCTGGGACTCCACGATTTCGCGGTACGTCTCGTTGGATTCCATAAGTTCTTCGTGTGTTCCACGGCCCACAATTTCACCGTTCTCCATGACCAGAATCTGGTCTGCGGAGGTGATGGTGGAAACGCGCTGCGCCACGATGATCACGGCCGCGTCCTTAGTTGGCTCCTCGAGCGCTGCCCGCAAGCGAGCATCCGTGGACACGTCCAGAGCGGAGAAGGAGTCATCGAACAAGTAGACGCGCGGCTTTGAGGCCAGCGAGCGCGCGATGCACAAACGCTGACGCTGACCGCCGGAGACGTTGGTGCCACCCTGAGAGATCTTCAGGTCCAGGCCTTCGCCCTTCTCGCGAACAAAGTCCTCCGCCTGAGCAATCCGCAGAGCTTCCCACAGCTCTTCGTCGGTGGCATCCTGTGTGCCGAAGCGTAGGTTGGTAGCCACGGTTCCGGAGAACAAGAACGGCTTCTGGGGAACGGCGGACACCACGCGCGAAATCTCGGAGCGTGGCAAGGTGTTCGTGGGACGGCCGTCCAAGAGCACGGATCCGGAGTCCGGGTCATAGAGCCGAGGAATCAGGTTCAACAACGTCGTCTTGCCAGAACCCGTGGAACCGATAATCGCGATGGTCTTACCCACCGGCGCGGTAAAGGAAATGTCGTTGAGAATCGGCTTCTCAGCGCCGGGATACACGAAGCTCACGTTCTTGAATTCCACGGCAGGAGCACCCGGAACAGGCTCAGCAGAACCGGAGCCGGAGACCAAAGGATCCGTCAGCGTAGAAGGCGTCGAGAGCACTTCATCGATACGCTCCGCACACACCACGGCGCGCGGAATCATCATGACCATAAACGTGCCCATCATGACCGCCATGAGGATCTGCAGAAGGTACTGCAAGAACGCGGTCAGGGAGCCCACTTGCATCTCCCCCGCGTCCACGCGCTGGCCGCCAAACCACAGCACCGCTGCGGTGGAGAGGTGCATGATCATCATGATGATCGGGAACATCAGAACGAAGATCTGTCCCACCTTGACGCCAATTTCGGTCAAGCGCAGGTTCGCTTCATCGAAGCGTTCGGTTTCAAACTTCTCGCGGGTGAACGCGCGGACTACGCGGATACCGGTGATTTGCTCGCGCAGGACGCCGTTGATGCGGTCCAATCGATCCTGCATGGTGCGGAAGAGCGGCATGAGGAACGCCACCAGAACACCCACCACAACGCCCAGCAGCGGAACGGCCACCCAGACCAGCCACGAGAGACCAAAATCTTCACGTAGCGCCATGATGATGCCGCCCACGCACATGATCGGCGCGGAGACCATGAAGTTCAGGGCCATGAGCAAGAGCATTTGCACTTGCTGCACATCGTTGGTGTTTCGGGTGATGAGCGTTGCGGCGCCGAAGGAATTCACTTCGCGCGCGCTGAACGCCGAGACGTTGCTAAAGACATCGCGGCGCAGGTCGCGGCCGACGGCCATTGCCGTCCGAGCACCAAAGTACACGGCCAGAATTGCCGTGATGACTTGGCCAAATGCCACGGCGAGCATGACGCCGCCGGTTCGCCAAATGAAATCAGTGTCACCCTTTGAAACGCCCTGATCGATGATGCTGGCGTTCAATGAGGGGAGGTATAGAGCTGCGATGGTCGACAGCAGTTGCAGTATGACGACTGCAACGATCCAGCCGGTATACGGCTTGGAGTATTTGATGAGCAGTTTGAGCAGCATGGCCTCGAAATTCCCTCTTGCAGATACCCCGCGTCACGCGTGAGCAAGGGTCACTTTACACGGCCAACTTGGCCGTTTTGTATCGCACTTAGGGATGAACAACGACGTCGCCACGCACCATCGCGCCTCCCTTTTGTCGCGTACTGACGCCGTAAAAAGGAAGAAGTCAGGTACGCGAGGGGGCGCGCTTAAGGTGAGCGGCGGCGTCGTACTTAAAGGGAACTTTAGGTCAGCGTCCAGGAGCGCTTCGACAAACCGAACCAGAAACCGTCAATGGCGGTCTTCGCGTTAATGTCACCGGATGCGTAAGCGGCACCCAAAGCGACATACAACGGAGCCCAGTGCTCAGAGCGCGGGTGTGCTTCGCGAGCGGCCGGAGCCTTGTGGAGGAAGTCCAGGATGGAGTCCACGTCTCCGCGGGCCATGGCCTCTTCAGCCCACTGGTCGAATTCGCTCGACGCCGAAGGAGGCGTCGAATCCGGGCCGGCGGCAGGGTTGAACCAGCGCAGGTTGTGGGTGGTGAAGCCGGAGCCCACAATGAGCGTGCCGCGATCGCGCAACGGCGCCAGCGACTTACCCAGCTCAAAGAGACCCTGCGGATCCAGCGTTGGCATGGACATCTGGACTACAGGCACGTCAGCGTCAGGGAACATTTCCTTGAGCGGAACGTAAGCGCCGTGGTCCAAACCGCGGTCCTCTTCGCGCGCCACGTGATGACCGTGGGCACTCACCAATCGGGAGACCTCATCGGCGAGCTCGGGGGCGAGGGGTGCGTCGTAGCGAACGTCGTAGTAGCGCTGCGGGAAGCCCCAGAAGTCGTAGACAAGCTCGGTTGGGCGCTGCGTGGCGGAAAGCGTCACGGGAGCATTCTCCCAGTGCGCCGAGATCATGAGGATGTCTTTGGGCTTCTCGAAGGTGGAGGACCACTGATTGAGCTGGCTGGTCCACGTGGCGTCATCCGCGAGGGGTGGGGCGCCGTGACTGAGAAACAATACGGGTGGTTGCTGCGTGGGAGCCAAGGATTCGGTGGTCATGTGCATTACCTTACGCCAATTTAGTTGAAACATCAAGTAAATTTTTCGGAGCACGACGGCGAAGCGTTCTTGCCGCTTCGAGTTCAGAGTAGCCGCGATGCCCGTTACCTTGTTGATAGTTCCTTCACCCGAGGATGATAGGAACTGTCGGCCGGCCATTCCCGGCATGGTGTCTTGCCCCTGCTTATCCAATAGTCCGGGGGGTGTTGCCACCGGGATTGGATGGCAGCGAGGTGATTGCTGATTAGGGGCACGGCGCCAAAAACGGACGCCAGTCGTAACGTGGATGTAAGACTTTGCTACCGACGGTTGGCCGACCTTGAACAATTAATCGGTTCAAAGGAGCACCGGTCATGAAAACCGAAGACATCCAGATCTTCCTCGGCCTCGACGTCGGCAAAACCGACCACTGGGCCTGCGCCGTCATCCAAGACGGCACCAAAATCTGGAACAAGACCCTGCCCAACGACGAAACCAAACTCACCGCCGTGTATCAAAAGCTTCTAGCTCAAGGACAGGTTCTGGTAGTCGTGGACCAGCCTGCCACCATCGGCGCCCTCGCTGTTGCCGTAGCCCAGAACCTCGGCATTCCGGTGGCCTACCTTCCCGGACTCTCGATGCGGCGCATCGCAGACATGTATCCAGGCACCGCGAAAACAGACGAAAAAGACGCCTTCATCATCGCCGACGCGGCACGCACCATGCCACACACCTTGCGCAGCATCCAAGTCTCCGACGAGGACGAAGCAACCCTAGGCATGCTCACCGGATTCGACCTGGACCTGGCACGCCAGATCACCCAAACCAGCAACCGGATCCGCGGTCTCTTCACCCAAATCCACCCGCCACTAGAACGGATCCTCGGCCCCTGGCTGGAACACGACGCCGTCCTTGAAATCCTCGCTACCTGGCCTACTCCAGCGCAACTGAAGCATGCCGGCAAAGCGCGGATCGACGCGAAGCTGAAGAAATACGGTGCCCGCCGGCACACTGCCTGGGCTGTAGCCATCATGGACGCGCTCGATGAGCAAACAGTGGTCGTGGTCGGCACCGATGCTGCTGGACTGGTGATCCCTCACCTGGCCCGGCAATTAATCTCGTTGCACGCCCAGCGGGTAGATGTGGCCATGCACTTGGAAACCATGGTTGAGGCTCACCCTCTTTACCCGGTCCTGACATCCATGCCAGGGGTCGCCGTCAGGACCGCAGCGATCATCATCGCCGAGACCTCCGGCAAGACCTTCCCCAGCGCCGCAGCGTTGTCCTCCTACGCCGGCCTGGCACCAACCACGCGTCAATCGGGGACATCGATCAAGTCCGAACGCGTTAGTCATTCAGGGAACAAACGCTTGAAACGAGCCCTCTTCCTCTCGGCGTTTGCGTCCATCCGTTTTGATCCGACCAGTCGGGACTACTATGACCGGAAACGGGCTCAGGGGAAACGCCATAACCAGGCACTCATCGCGTTAGCGCACCGTCGCCTCACAGTCTTGTTTGCCATGATTCGGGATGGCTCACTTTATGACGTTCCGGAGCTGAAAATAGCTTGACACAGAACATAGGGGCACCCCGCACCGCACTAGAAATCTTTCTGCCTCGAAGAACGTCCTTGGCGCACGCAAAAGCGCCGCCTCACACGAATGCAGGACGGCGCTTTTTGAACCCGCGCGAGGCGGGCAAATGTCTTAGTTGAGCTCTGTAGTTAGTGGAGCTCAGCTACTAGTTGAGCTCGGCAGCTGCGCGAAGCTTGCCGAGAACGTCAGCAAGCTGCCCCACAACCTCGGAGTCATCCTTCGGGTGGGTCTCAGCGAATCGAACCACCGAGTTAGGGATGGAGAGCTTGACGTCGTCGAGAACCTTGGCACCTGCGATGGTTGCAGACTTGCGAGCCTCATCCTGCGCCCACACGCCACCGAACTGACCGAAGGCAGTTCCGATCACGGCGGTTGGCATATCCGTAGCAGCGCCAGCGCCGTATGGGCGGGACAGCCAGTCAATGGCGTTCTTCAAGACAGCTGGGATGGTGCCGTTGTACTCAGGGGAAACCAAGAGCAAAGCGTCGGCATCTGCAGCAGCTGCGCGAAGCTCGGCGGCAGCAGCAGGAACATGACCCTCAACGTCGATGTCTTCGTTGTAGAACGGGATGTTCTCGAGGCCCTGGAATACGGAAACCTCAACGCCTTCCGGAGCGGTTGCTACGGCAGCTTCTGCAAGCTGAGCGTTAGTCGATCCGCTGCGCAGGGATCCTACGAGGGTCAATACGTTAGTTGCCATGATGTTCTCCTCATGAAAAAGCTAGGGAGGCGAAGCCGGAAAAATCCGGCCGCTCGTTCATAGGGAGTCAACTGCTTGAACGTTTGACAGATTCCCGTATCCGGCCGTGACGCTCGTCATGCCACCGGATACCTCGCCCCATGGCGCCATTAGAGACTGGCCGCCAACCTGCTCTGAACTAGCCTTCGAGGAGCGCGCGGAGCTTGCCCATCGTGCTGCCCCAGCCCTGCTCGGCCAGCGGAAGAATGTCGGCAGCGTAAGGACCCTGGGTGACCTTCATGCGGGTGTTGTTGGCGTCGATTTCCTCGAGCTCAACGCGAAGCTCCATGACCCTTCCGCCATTCTGCGGGGTGGCCTCGGTCTGGCCCACCAAGAGCGACAGCTCAGAAACTTCAGTGAAGACGGCATCCACTGGGGACTGCATCTCCGGGTTCTCGATCGAGTGCATCACAAAGTGTTCTTTGCCGCCCACGCGAGCATCAATCACGGCGTCAGACTCGCGAACCGTCCAGCCTTCCGGCGCAAACCACTGCACCAACTGGGAAACTTCGGTCCACGCAGCCCAGACTTTGGCGCGTGGGACTTTGAACTCGAGTTCAAGGTTCAGGTTCTGCATCTCAGTAGTCATGAGTAGAGGATAACTTCACCGCCTCACACATTCTTAACAGAGCCCGAACTCAATGCCGGAATCGCCATGTTCATTCAGGACGTGGCCCTCGTTCGGCGCGATGGCGTGGATTCTGGCTTCCTTTCGCGCAGCGCCGATGGCGCCCGGTACACGCTCGAAAGCTAGGTCTAGAGCGCACCTGAAGCCAGTGCCGAAGCCAAGTTGCGCCCACCCGCAAAAAATAATTGTTGAACAATCTCCGCCGATAGTGCATTCTTAGTAGACCACCTCTTGAGACGGAGATCACTTTGAACACCATTGACCTCAACAGCGACGTTGGAGAACACTTCGGCAGTTGGACCATGGGCGACGACGCGGCCATTTTCCAATCCGTCTCCAGCGCGAACGTTGCGTGTGGCTTCCACGCCGGCGATCCTTCCTCTATCAAGCAGACGTGCGCGGACGCCGTGGCCCAGAACATCACGATCGGCGCCCATGTGGCCTACCGCGACCTCGCCGGTTTCGGCCGCCGCTTCCTTGATTGCTCCCCGCAGGAACTCGCCGATGACGTGCTCTACCAAATCGGCGCACTCGAGGCGATCGCCAGGTCCGTCGGCGGCACCATCAAATACGTCAAGCCACATGGCGCGCTCTACAACACGATCGTTCACCACGAAGCTCACGCCCAGGCCGTCGTAGACGCCGTCAAGGCCAGCGGCTTGGAACTCCCACTGCTCCTTCTGCCCGGGTCCGTCGCGCTGAAGAAGGCCGAAGAAGCAGGCCTCCGCGCCGTCACAGAAGCCTTCGCAGACCGTGCCTACACCCCGGAGGGCACGTTGGTCAGCCGCCGCGAGAAGGGCGCCGTCCTCCACGACGGCGAGCTGGTGGCTCAGAACATGGTCCGCCTCGCCACGGAAGGCACGCTCACCGCAATCGATGGTAGCGAAATCAAGATGCCCGCCGAAAGCATTTGCCTTCACGGCGACACGGCCGGCGCAGTTGAAATGGCCGGCCAAGTCCGCGCGGCCCTCGAAGAAGCTGGCGTCACCATCAAGGCCTTCGTATGAGCACCACTGCCGTCGAATCCAACCATCAGCCACGCCCCATCCGCTGGTCCGGCACCAAAGCATTCCTTATTGAATGCGCAGATTTGAACGACGTCGTCAGCATCCACACGCACCTCACGAACAACCCGCTTCCCGGTCAGCGCGAATTGCTCGCGGCTGCCCGCACGGTGATGGTCGCCTTTGATTCACGGCCCCGCGCGGTTGCAGCGGCTCAGTTGCTTGCCACCATGCAGTACGACGACGCCGCTACAGTCGCCGGCGAAACCATCCTTATTCCTGTGGTTTACGACGGCGAAGACCTCCAGGCCGTCGCCGACCTGACGAACCTCAGCGTGGAAGGCGTCATCCAGGCGCACACGTCCGCTGAATGGAAGGGTGCTTTCGGCGGCTTCGCCCCCGGATTCACCTATTTGGTAGCGGACAACGATCCCCTCAATGTCCCTCGTCGTGAGACTCCGCGCACCGCCGTTCCGGCTGGGTCTGTGGCCTTGGCCGGCAACTTCTCCGCTGTCTATCCACGCCGCTCCCCTGGCGGCTGGCAGCTGATCGGTCGCACCAACGAGCGCATGTGGGACTTGGGCCGCGAGAACCCGGCGCTCGTTCGCCCAGGTGACATCGTGAAATACGAAGCCACCCGCGAGACCATCAGCGCCGTCGTCCCTGATTCCGAGCCTGAGTCCGCTTCAGAGGCCACTCCCGAGGTCACCGCGGATCAGGCCGTGGGATCAACCTCCACGTACCTCGAGATCATCGACCCCGGCCTTCAAACCCTGCTCCAAGACTTGGGCCGCCCCGGCTTCGGCGACCTCGGCGTCTCCGCATCCGGCGCCGCAGACAAGGCATCCGCACGTCAGGCTAATCGCGTGGTGGGCAACGACTCGGATCTCGCGGTCCTCGAAAACGTGCTTGGAGAACTCGAGCTCAAGGCATTCGGCAACGTGATCGTCGCGATCACGGGCGCCGAGGTCAAGGCATTCGTCACCCAGAATCCTGCCCTCATGGAGATCCCGGAACCCTCCGAGGATCTGGAGGAGGGCGAGGAAGAAGAGCTTCCCGAGCCCGAGGTTCGCCGTGCTCCGCTGCGCACGGCCTTCTCCCTCTATGACGGTGAAACCCTGCGCATCGAAGCCCCCGAAGCCGGACTCCGCACCTACGTTGCCGTCCGCGGCGGATTCATGGTGCCCGAAGTCTTGGGCAGCCGTGCCACGGACTCCATGTCTGGCGTTGGTCCAGAACCGCTGGCTAAGGGCAAGGTCCTTCCAGTCGGTCAGGCTAAGCGCAACAACTCGGTGGGCAGCGACGAGCCAGCCACCGGCGTCCTGCCAATGATCGGCAAGGTCACCACTCTGCGCATCACGCTGGGCCCGCGCGACGACTGGTTCGACGAAGCAGGCATCAGCGCCCTCACCGAGCAGGAATGGATGGCCACCAGCCAGTCCAACCGCATCGGTGTTCGCTTTGAACTTCCCGCCGGCGGCCGCCCGATGACCCGCGCAAAAGACGGCGAACTCGCGAGCGAAGGCGCCGTACCTGGGTCCCTCCAGATCCCACCATCTGGCCTGCCGGTGCTGTTCCTCGCGGATCACCCAGTCACTGGCGGCTACCCGGTAGCTGGCGTGGTCATCGAGCGCGATATGCCGCTCGCCGCCCAACTCCCACCGGGGGCCAAAGTCCGCTTCACTGCGGTGGACCCGGACACCTTCTTGCCTCTAGAAAACTCAACAAGCACATCATCATCCACTCGCCCTCAGGGCTCCGAAAAGAACGAAGGACCATCCGCATGAAAAAGGTGTTGATTGCCAATCGTGGCGAAATTGCAGTTCGAGTCGCTCGTGCATGCGCGGACGCCGGTATCGGCTCGGTTGCCGTTTACTCGGAGCCTGATGCTGACTCGATGCACGTCAAGATCGCCGATGAAGCCATCCCGCTCGGCGGCCAGGCATCGTCTGAGTCCTACTTGGTGATCGAAAAGATCCTCAAGGCCGCCAAGGATTCCGGCGCCGACGCCGTGCACCCGGGCTACGGCTTCTTGTCCGAGAACGCCGACTTCGCACAGGCCGTCATTGACGCCGGCCTCACGTGGATTGGACCGAGCCCCGAAGCCATCAAGGTTCTTGGCAACAAGGTCACCGCTCGAGACATCGCCGTCGCTGCCGGCGCCCCGCTCGTTCCAGGCACCGACGGACCCGTGAACTCGGGCGAAGAAGTCCGCGCTTTCGCCGAGGAATTCGGCCTCCCCGTCGCCATCAAGGCAGCCTTCGGCGGTGGCGGTCGCGGCATGAAGATCGCCCGAAAGATCGAAGACGTCGAGGACGCTTTTGACTCGGCTGTCCGTGAAGCCACGGCCGCTTTCGGCCGCGGCGAGTGCTTTGTGGAGCGCTTCCTTGACCGTCCGCGCCACGTCGAAGCGCAAGTGATCGCAGATACGCACGGCAACGTCGTCGTAGTGGGAACCCGCGACTGCTCGCTCCAGCGCCGCAACCAGAAGCTCGTGGAGGAAGCCCCTGCGCCGTTCTTGACGGACGAGCAGCGTGCGCGCATCCACCAATCCGCGAAGGATATTTGCCGCGCTGCCGGTTACACCGGCGCAGGAACGGTCGAGTACTTGGTGGCTCCAGATGGCGTCATTAGCTTCCTCGAAGTGAACACGCGCCTCCAGGTGGAGCACCCGGTTTCTGAAGAGACCGCCGGAATCGACCTCGTGCAGGAACAGTTCCGCATCGCGGACGGCCTCCCGCTCTCCATCACCGAGGATCCCCTCCCCAACGGTCACGCGTTTGAGTTCCGCCTCAACGCCGAGGATCCGTCCATGGGCTTCTTGCCAAGCCCCGGCCAGGTCACCGAATTCGCAGCCCCAACGGGCGCCGGAATCCGCGTGGATACAGGCGTTCGCACGGGTTCCGTGGTGCCAGATCACTACGACTCCCTGCTCGCGAAGCTCATCGTCCACGGCGCCAACCGCCAGCAAGCCCTCGCGCGTGCGCGCAAGGCTCTCGACGAGCTGGTCATCAAGGGCCTGCCCACCGTCATTCCGTTCCACCAGGCCGTAGTTCGCGCCGCCGACTTCACGGACCCGAATGAGCTCCGCGTCCACACCACGTGGATCGAGAACGACTTCAACGACGACCTCGCATCCTCCGAGTTCCTCACGAAGGCCACTCCGGACGGCTCCCGCGAGACCATCACGATCGAGCTCGACGGCAAGGCCGTGCAGCTCGGTTTGCCGTCGCGGTTGATTCAGGCGCTCATGAACGGTGGCGGTTCGCGTTCCAAGAATTCCGCGAACGACGCCGCAGCTTCCGCGCCTGCCGACCCTGCGGTATTGCTCTCCCCCATGAACGGAAACCTCGTGAAGTGGGTGGCTGAGGAAGGCGCAACGGTTGCCGAAGGCGATCCGATCGTGGTCCTTGAAGCCATGAAAATGGAAACCACCGTGGTTGCTCACCGCGCTGGCACCCTCTCGCGCGGCGCGCTCGAGGTGGGCGGCGGCGTCGTACGAGGTCAGGCTCTCGCGACTATCTCGTAAGAAGGTACCTTTTCGAAACCGTCCCGCCATCGAGTTGCCAAGTTAACGCCATGTCCGGCCGCTGGACCGCGTTAAAGTGGCAACTCGAGTGGCGATTGCTAGCTGACGCCTTGGGGCGCACGGCGACGTTTTTCCAACGGGTAAATTAGAACCTATGGTTGCCGCAAATCTACTGGGATCTATTGCGAAGGGATCCGCCGCCCACGCTCATACCAGCGCGTGGATCGTTTCCGTACTGCGCAAGCGGATCTCGGAGGGCAAACTGACTCCTGGCAGCAAGCTGTCTGAGCAGTCCCTCTCCGAGGCACTTGGCGTTTCGCGCAACACATTGCGCGAGGCGTTTGCGGTTCTGTCCGCAGAATCCGTCATCACGCGTATCCCCAACCGCGGTGTCTTCGTCACGGAGCCCACCGTCAATGACGTGCGCGAGATCTACCGCGTGCGCCAGTTCATTGAACCGGCAGCGGTTTTGTGGGCTACGCCTTCGTCCGATCAGTACGCGGAAATGCACGAGATTGTCGAAGCGGCACTCTCTGCCAAAGCCGCAGGCGCCGTCGGTGCCATGGCGAACGCCAACCAGCGGCTCCACCAGGCCATTGTGGGAATGTGCGGATCGCCCACTTTGGACGAAGTGATGGAGCGCGTGCTCGCCCAGATGCGTCTGGTGTTCTATTCGATGTCCAGCACGCCGGACTTCCACTCGCACTATGTGGAGCGCAACGCCGCTCTCGTTCAGCTCATTGGCGACGGCAAACGCGAAGAAGCCGCCGGCGAACTCCGTGAGTACCTCGAGTCAGCCGAGGCTGAGCTCTTGTCCCACGTGGTGAATCGCTAGCGGCTTCGCTGACGTGAGTTCTTGGGGGCGACTGTCATCTTCTGGGCTGTGCCACTCACTGAAAATCTTTGACTCTTCTGTGCCGTGCCACTCACGGAAAATCTTTGACGTCGTTTCGTACCACCTTCGGAGCACTTTAGGTGGCGCTAAACGACGTCACGATGGAGCCAAGAAATCGACTTACCCTGAGGCGAATCAAGCTAGAGTCCTTAGTGAGAGGCTCAAGCGCTTCGCAAGCGACGAAAAGCAGATCTTGCTCAAGTGGGACAACCTTAAGGTGAGATTGTCTCGAGGTTTCTCTCACGAAAAAGGATCAGTTCATGCAATTTTGGGGCATTCACAACGACACTCTCAGTACTGAATTGCTGGAGGATAGTTTCGTCAGTCTCAGCTGGGACAATATCGGCGATCTGTCCCAAATACCTGACGGTCGCGAAGGGCTCAAAGCAGAACTGGCTAGAAACACACCTGAAGACGCCCATAAGGCGATTCCCATCTGGGCCGGGATCCTTCTGCGCTTTCGCGATGAAATCAAGATTGGCGACGTAGTAGTCGCGCCATACAAGCCAGATAGCACCATCAACATCGGCATCGTCAAGGGTCCCTACGAGTTCGCCGCCAATGAGCCGACCCACAGGCACAGGCGCAGCATCGAATGGAAGAAGATCGGACTATCGCGCACGGTTTTCACCCAACCTGCGCTCTACGAAATCGGATCGGCAATCACCCTATTCAAGATTCGAAAGCACTCTCACGAATTCCTGGCGGCTTTGAAGGCGAGGACCGAAGATGTTGAAAAGGTAACCGCCGATGTAGAGCGCGCTGCCGCTTCTTTCGTATCCGATGACGATGCACTCGATGAACCACGAGCCTCTCGAATTGAGCGGCACACGCGAGATTTTGTTCTCGAGGTGCTTCTTGAACGCCTCAGCCATCGACAGTTCGAAGAATTCTCCGCCGATCTCTTACGCGCACTTGGCTATCAAGCTCGAGTTACCTCGTACTCCCAAGACGGCGGCGTGGACGTGATCGCCCATAAAGACCCTCTCGGCGTTGAACCGCCGCTTATCAAAGTTCAGTGCAAACACACCACCAGCACGATTGGCTCGCCTGATGTTCAGCAGCTTATAGGTACTCGGGGTACCGGCGAGCTCTTAGTGTTCATGACGCTAGGAACCTACAGTCGAGAAGCTTTGGGCAGCGAGCGTCAAGTCCCAGGCTTGCGTCTCCTATCTGGCGAAGACATTGTGACGCTAGTGCTTGAAAACTACGCCGCACTCCCTGAGCGTTGGCGAAGCCTCATGCCGCTGACGCCGCTGTTGGTAGTCTCTGATGCCGCTTCCTGAGCGCGATATCTCCGCCTTCTTACGGAACCAGGTACTGCGAATCCTTGGCGTCCGTGATGAGCATGTGGCCCGGCGCGTGGCCGATCGCGATGCTTGGCTTTGATTCCATGACTGCCGCTTGAGGCGTCACTCCGCAGGCCCAGAAGACGGGGATCTGACCTTCTGGAATGACCACGGGGTCGCCGAAGTCTGGCGAATTGATGTCCGTGATCCCCAGCTCTTCCGGGTTACCGATGTGGACTGGTGCGCCGTGGACCGCAGGATAGCGGGACGTAATGCGCACGGCGTCCGGCACCAGATTCGCGGGCATTGGCCGCATCGAGACCACCAACGGGCCACCCATCTTGCCGGCGGATTCGCAACGCACGTTCGTGCGGTACATCGGCACGTTCACGCCTTGGGCGATGTGTGCGACGGGGAGATTCGCCTCAAGGAGCGCGGTTTCGAAGGTGAATGAGCAACCAATAATGAAGGTCACGAAGTCGTCGCGCCAGTAAGACGTGATGTCGGTCGGCGTATCGATGGCAACGCCGTTCTCGTAGACCACGTACTGCGGCACGTCCGTGCGGATATCGCCGCCCTTGAGCAAGGGGCCAGACGTTTCACCGGCATCGAGAACGCCAAGAATGGGACACGGCTTGGGATTGCGCTGCGCGAAAAGCAGCACGTCAAAGGCCATGTCCTTGGGAACGATCATGAGGTTCGCTTGCGCGTAACCCAACGAGATTCCCGCCGTGGGGACCACCAGACCGTCACGGAAGAGTTCACGTGCCTGCTGGGGTGAAATCTTGGATAAATCTTCCGTAGTGGCTGCCGTATTCATGGGTCCTTCTTTCAGAAGTCTTGCGATCTTTGGAGAGCGTTCGGACTTTATTGGGGAACGTTTATGGGCGGAGTGGGAAGTGAAAAAGCTCCACAGGGCGGCCTGCCTAGAGGACAGTTACCACCCTGTGGAACTCAGCATCACCTGATCGGTTTACTTGAAGAGGGAAGCGATGCCCGCGAGGGAGTTCCAAGCCAAGAAGATAGTCAGCAACCAAGCCAACACACCGACAACGAGGAGTCCCACTGGGTACTTGTACCCGTGAAGCAAATCGCGGCGACGCCATGCTGCGTAGAGCAATACGCCAAATCCGACCGGGAGAATCAAGCCATTGAAGGCACCTGCGAAGACCAAGAGGGCTTGTGGAGCCTGGTTGATGAGGATGTAGACGACAGCGCAGAAGGCGATGAAGATGACCGTGTAGATGTTGCGCTTACGTTCCGACGTTGCACGCGTGGTGACGAAGGAGATGGAGGTGTAAGCGGCACCAATGACGGAGGTCAAAGCAGCGGCCCAGAGGACCACACCGAACATGCGGATACCGATTTCGCCGGCTGCATGACCAAATGCTTCTGCGGCCATGTTGCTCGAGGTGAGGGCAACGCCACCGGCGACCACACCGAAGATAGCGAGGAACAACAGCACGCGCATGACGCCGGTAATGATGATGCTCAAGACGGAGGTGCGACTGATGTCCTTGATGGCATCTTCGCCGTGAACGCCGGAGTCAATCATGCGGTGTGCGCCTGCGTAGGTGATGTAACCGCCAACGGTGCCACCGATCAAGGTGGTGATGACCAAGAAGTTCACCTTCTCAGGAAGGATGGTGTTCTTGAGTGCTTCACCAATGGGAGGAGCTGCCACGATTGCCACGTAGAGCATGAGCAGAATCATGATGGCACCAAGGAGGACAACAATCCGGTCCAAGGCCATGCCCGCCTTTTTTGACAAGAAGATCAAGATGGCTATGACAGCGGAGATGATGCCGCCAATTTTCGGGTCGAGACCCAGCATTGCGTTCAAGCCAAGGCCCGTACCTGCAATGTTGCCGATGTTGAAGACGAGGCCGCCGATGAACACGAGGCCTGCCAAGACCCAGCCAATGCCGGGGAGAACCTTGTTGCCGAGTTCTTGCGCGCGCATACCGGAGATGCCGATAACGCGCCAGACGTTGAGCTGTACTGCGATGTCTACCAAGATCGAGGCGAGGATCGCGAAAGCGAAAGAAGCGCCGAGCTGGACAGTGAAGACCGTGGTCTGGGTAATGAATCCAGGACCGATGGCGCTGGTCGCCATCAAGAACATTGCTCCAAGGAGCGCTGTGCGGTGAGAGCCGGTACTCGTATTCGAGACCTTTACGTCAGCCATAATTCCATCCAAGGGGTGCAGGTGACCTCAGTCACAAGTAATGATGAATGAAACAGTACAGGTTGTTGAACAATCTGTCGAGAGTATTGTTCAACAAAATTTCTACCCCCTTATCACGAGCAGCCGCGAGCGACATGGAGGCAGAATGCTACGATTGATTACGGCACACTAATTTTGCGTATTCGGAGCAACTAAGGCTAACCTAACTTACGAACGCTTTCGGGAATGATTTCCCGACCCTTCGTCACCTAGGAATCCTGATGGAACTCACCCGTCGCTCAGCTCTGCTAGCACTCACTTCCACCGCTGTTCTTGGCCTCTCAGCGTGTGCCACCAGCTCAACCAGCACCACGAGCTCGGCTTCCACTAGCGGATCCACCTCTGCGAGCGCTGCACAGAACTTCCCCGTCACCGTGAAGCACATCTACGGCGAGACGGTGATTGATGCAGCCCCCACCAAGATCGCAACGGTGTCCTGGGTCAATGCGGACACCGTGCTTGCGCTTGGCGTCGTCCCCGTTGGCATGGCCAAGGACGTATGGGGCCAGAACGCCAACAATTCCACGGACTGGAAGGATGCCAAGCTCAAGGAGCTGGGCGCCGAAATCGGCTCTGACAAGGCTCCCGTCCAGTACGACGAAGCCGATGGCATCAACTTCGAAGAGATCGCCAAGCTCCAGCCAGACCTCATCGTCGCCGCATACTCCGGCCTGACCCAAGAGGAATACACGAAGCTGTCCAAGATCGCGAAGGTCGTGGGCCCGGTTGCCGCCGCCTACACCGCGCCGTGGCAGGATTCCACGCTCGCTATCGGCCAGGCTCTTGGCAAGGAAGCTGAAGCCAAAGAGCTCATTGCAACGGTTGAAAAGCAGCTCACTGACGCCGGCGACGCCAACCCTGTCCTCCAGGACACCACCTACATCGCGGGCAACCTCGAGCCAGCAACCGGCGGCATCAACATCTACACCGCTGGCGATAACCGCTCGCGCTTCCTCGCTTCCCTCGGCATGACCGAGGCGCCGATCGTCGAGAAGAACAAGCAGGGCGATAGCTTCTACTACAGCTGGTCCGCCGAGCGCGCGAACGAGCTTGTGGCCGACGTGTTCTTCACGTGGCTTCCTGAGGGTGCCACCGTGGATGACATCAAGAAGGACAAGTTGCTCGGCCAGATCCCGGCCGCTGCAACGGGCGGTCTCGTTGCCGAGAGCAGCCAGGCGTTGACGCTCGCGGTCTCCGCGTCGAGCCCGCTGAGCTTGCCATGGGCGCTTGACCAGATCGTTCCGAACATCGTGAAGGGTGCCGAGGCTGCCAAGGCAGCTTAGTAACTCCTTTGACTACCCGTTCCCTTACTCGCCGCGTCACCACCGGCCGCTCCGCATTTATCGGAGTCGCGCTGGTGGTGGCGCTGTTTGCTGCCCTGACGTTGTCGCTAACTATCGGATCCCGTACGACGACGCTGCTCACCGTCGTGGACGCGCTCACTCACGCTGACCCCACCAACGGTGATCACGCTGTGGTACTGGCGCGCATTCCTCGCACTTTGACGGGACTCATCGTGGGCGCGGCGCTAGGCCTGGCTGGCGCGGGAATGCAGGGCATTACGCGAAATCCCCTCGCAGACCCGGGCGTTCTCGGCGTCAACGCTGGCGCGTCCCTCGCGGTGGTCGGCGGCATCTATCTTCTGGGAGCTCAAAGCATCAACGTGTTCATGTGGTTCGCTTTCGCGGGTGCGGCAGCGGCCGCGCTCGTGGTGTATCTCGTAGCCAGCTTGGGCCGTGAAGGCGCCACGCCTATCAAGCTCGCCCTTGCCGGCGCGGCTCTCGCGGCGGGACTCTCAAGCATCATGAGCGCCATCCTCATGCTGAGCCAAGAAGCCCTGGATACCTTCCGCTTCTGGCAAGTGGGAACTCTGGGCGCTCGCTCCCTCGAGGACATCGCCCGCGTTGCCCCGTACGTGGCCATCGGAGCCCTCATTGTGCTGGCGTCCAGCCACAGCTTGAACGCGCTCTCCCTGGGTGAAGACACGGCGCGCGGACTTGGCACCAACGTGCATCGCGCGCGCATCATCGCAGGCCTGGGCGTGGTGCTGCTCTGCGGCGGTGCAGTGGCGCTTGCCGGACCCATCGCCTTCGTAGGACTCGTGATCCCCCACGCCGTCCGGCTTCTCGCTGGATCTTCCTACCTGAGAGTCCTCCCACTGAGCCTGCTCGCGGGACCCGTCCTCTTGCTGACCGCCGACGTGATCGGCCGCGTCATCCTGCCACCCACGGAGGTCCAAGTGGGCGTCATGACGGCCCTCATTGGAGCACCCGTCTTCATCTGGCTCATCCGATCCCGGAAGAAGGTGGGCTTGTGACCACGTCAGTAACCCAGAAGGCTCCGTCTAAAACCGGTGTGAAGCGCTCCGCAAGCCTCATCGCGGGCTTGAGCGGCGTCGTCGTACTCCTGTTTTTTGCCAAGGTTCTGCTGGGATCTTTCCAAGTGTCCTTCGTGGATTTTTGGCGGATTGTGGGCGGCGAAACCATCCCGGGCGCCACGTTCATAGTCATGGAAGACCGTCTCCCCGCAGCCCTCATTGGCATGCTCGCGGGAGCGGCTTTTGGCTTGTCAGGCACCCTTTTCCAGAACCTGCTCCGCAATCCGCTGGCCAGCCCGGACGTGATCGGTATCGGGTACGGTGCGAGCGCCGCGGCCGTAACTGGGATGCTGCTATTCGGCCTGCAAGGGTGGCCGCTCATAGGACTCGCGCTCACGGGTGGCCTCGCGGTTGCGCTGCTGATCTATTTCCTTGCGAACTCCGGTCGCCATACGGGTGGTCGATTCATCCTCATGGGCATCGCGTTCGCGGCCATGCTGCAAGCCGTCATCAGCTATCTACTCACGCGCGCGGATGTGCGCACGGTGGGCGACGCGCTGCGCTGGATGATCGGCTCCCTCAACTCCAGCACGTGGGATCGCGTGCAAGTATTGCTGATCGCCCTCGCCATTTTGGCGCCGCTGACGGCAATCGCGGCGGGCAAACTACGGATTTTGGAACTAGGGGACGACGTCGCAGCTGGGCTCGGTCTGCACGTTTCGCGAGTGCGCCTCGGCATTGTGGCGGTGGCGGTGGCGTTGTGCGCGGTAGCTACCGCGATCACGGGTCCCATTGCGTTCGTCGCGTTTATGGCGGGACCGCTCGCGCGGATGCTCAACAAGGGCGCCGCGAACCTGATGTTGTCTGCACTCACCGGAAGCGCACTAGTGCTGCTCGCCGACTTTGTGGGCTCGAATGCTTTCGGCGGGACGCAATTGCCCGTCGGTGTAATCACTGGTGCCTTGGGTGCACCCTTCTTGCTGTGGCTTTTGATCCGCAGCAATCAACGTGGAATAGGAGGCTAAAGTGACAACACTTGCGGCCCAGAATCTGTCTTTGTCCTATGACTCTCGCGTAGTAGTCGAGGACTTGGACCTCGAACTACCCGCCGGGGAAGTCACCATCATTGTTGGCGCCAACGGTTGCGGAAAGTCCACGCTTTTGCGTGGCTTGTCCCGATTGTTGGCGCCGAAGTCGGGCACCGTGCTGCTCGACGGGGCGGACATCCACCGCCTTTCGTCCAAGGACGTGGCCCAAAAGCTGGGCCTCTTGCCCCAGTCCCCGCTGGCACCGGACGGTATTACCGTTCGCGAGCTCGTGGGCCGCGGCCGCTACCCACACCAGGGTTGGTTCCGCCGCTGGACCGCGGACGATGACCGCGCCGTAAACCACGCACTAGCCGTCACAAACTGCGAAGACCTCGCTGATCGTTCCGTGGATGAGCTCTCCGGCGGGCAGCGACAGCGCGCGTGGATCGCCATGGTCCTGGCTCAAGAGACGGACCTCTTGCTCCTCGATGAGCCCACCACTTTCCTCGATATTGCTCACCAGCTCGAGGTTCTAGATGTGGTGGCCGATCTGAACCGCCGCCGCGGCACCACCGTGGCAATCGTGCTGCACGACCTGAACCTGGCGGCCCGCTACGCGGACCACCTCGTAGCCCTCAAGCACGGTCAGATCGTGGCACAGGGCCGTCCCGCGGACATCGTCACCTCGGAGCTTGTTCAAGAAGTTTTCGGCTTGCCATCCCGCGTGATCCCGGACCCCGTGGCCGGAACTCCACTCGTGCTGCCCATCGGTCGCAACCGCATCCTGCGTACTGCGAGCAACTCAGTCGCTGCGAGCGCCGAGGTAGCCAGCGACGCAACCGCTGCCGTGCCCGCCACCGACTCCCCCGCCACCTCAACCCCGGCGGAATCGGAGGCTCAGGCTGGGACGCACGCTGCGTCGTCGTCCTCTCTGACGGAAACCGACACCGAACCACGCCAGCCCACCCTAGAGGTCGCGCCCACCATGGTGTTTGATCTTGACGTGGTGGCCGTGCAGGATCTGGGACCAAGCTTCCGGCGCATCACCGTTTCCGGGGATGACTTGGAGCATTTCGGCACCAATTCGGATCCTCTGGACTTGCGCTTTAAGGCGCTGATTCCTTCAGCTCGCGACGCCGAAACGTACCAACACATGCTGGGGCTCTTTGCGGATCTGCGGCCAAGCGGAACCATCACGGCTTCCGCGAACATCACGTGGTACAAAACGTGGCTGTCTTTGCCGGAGCGAGAGCGCGGCTATATGCGTACCTACACGGTGCGTGCGCAGCGTCCGGCGGGGCACCCGAAGAACGTCTCGCAGCACGCAGAACTGGATTTCGATGTTGTCCTGCACGTTCGCCGCGAAAATGGTGAACTGGTCGGCGGCCCCGCATCGGTCTGGGCGGCCGAAGCATCTGTGGGTGATTCGCTGCTGCTCATGGGACCAAATCGGCACCTCGCGGATGCGAGCTACGGTGGCATCGAATTCCGTCCGGGATCCGCTCAACGCATCCTCTTGGCAGGCGACGAAACCGCAGCCCCCGCCATCTGCTCCATCCTGGAGTCATTGCCACCGGGCATTCAGGGCAACGCCTTCATTGAAGTGCCCGCCGTCGAGGATATGCAGGGTACCTCCACGCGCTCGGGTGTTACGGTGCAGTGGTTGCCGCGCGGATCGCGCCCTCACGGCGAACTGGTCAGTGCCGCAGTGCGCTCCGTAGTGGCCGTACCGGGCGCTGGCGCGGTAGACCCCGGGCTGGAGCCGGAGGACATCGACGTGGACGCCACCATTTTGTGGGAGACCACCACGGGTGGATCGCAACCGTTCTACGCGTGGCTCGCGGGCGAGGCCGGACTCATCAAGGAGCTACGCCGTTACTTGGTGCGGGATGCCGGAATTGACCGCAAGCAAGTGTCCTTCATGGGTTATTGGCGCCGTGGCAAGGCTGAGGGGTAGCTTCCCGGGTACGCCATGTCGTGGGCCGGGAGTCGACGTTCGCCTCTGCGCAACCCGGGCTGCAAATCCCGCAAGTAGCCCGCGAATCCGCCAGCGGTTCTGCCTTGAAGCCGACCAGACGTCACGGCGTGAACTGCAGTAGAGCCCACCACGAGTTTGCCAGCATCCCGGAGCGTACGAATAAGCGCGGCGTCCTCACCGATGTCATACGCGGGAAAACCACCTGCCTGAAGATAGGCATCGGCGCGGAACGCCATGTTCGCACCGTAGATGTGCTCGGTCCCGTCCAGCGGATCGTGGCGTTCGTGCCACAACTTTGCCAGATCCGGGTCGGTGTCCCGAGGGTCCGGCTCCACGGTCCCTAGGATGGCGTCGGCGCCCTCATTCGCGACGTTCACGAGGGACACCAGCCAATCCGCGGGCACAAACGTATCGCCATCGGTGCATGCCACCAGCACGCCGGCGAGTTCGCTGGCAGGAACGCCGTCAAGGCCCGCCCGAATGCCGGCGTCTCGCGCGCGGCCGGGTGAACCCACCTTAACGTTGAGCGAACAGATGCGCGGATCACGTTTGGAAACTTCTTGCGCAATGCACAAGGACCCGTCCGTGCTGGAGTCCACCACCACGCTCAAGCGCACGGTGACACTGTGGTGAAAAGCAAGTTGGTCCATAGCCAGCTGAACGTGGTGGAGGCACGTGCCCAAGCGTTCTTCTTCGTCACGGGCCGGCACTACTACGAGGACATGTGAGATACGGGCTGATGGTGGTGGCGTGGAACGGGTATTCATGAGCGTGTCATTCTTTCTTCTCAAAAACCTCGAGCAGAAATGCACTCTCTCGGTGGTGAATCAAGGGTGGTTCTTGGGTGATAGGGCGAGCAAGTTCGTGGACCCGATGACCATCGAGCGGCCACCCGTCAATGGGGCCCAGCCAGTGGCAAAGCAGAAGATGGCCGTGGGGAGACAGTGAATTCCAGGCTGCGGTCAGCAGTTGGGTGAGTTCGTCCTCGGTGAGAAAGTAGCCGATTTCCGAGACCACCACGAGGTCCAGGGAAGCCGGGTGGAAATCCCAGTCACGCGGCAGTTGCGCTAGTCGCAATTCCACCCTGTTCAGCCCGGAGAGGCGTGCACGTGCGAGTTCTAGCGCCTCGCTACTGGCATCGAGCCCCACCACGGAACTACACCGGTCGGCGAGGTCTTGAGTCAGCACGCCGATGGAGCAGCCGGCTTCCACGGCGCGTTCGTAGCGTTCTCGAGGGAGGCTCGCACGCGTCACGGCACGCTTGCGGCGTTCGTACCAAGAGTCCACGTACGCCCACGGGTCTTTGTCACGGCGGTAGAGGTCATCGAAAACCTCTTGCGCCGAGGTGGAGCCGAGTTCCACCACAGGGGTAAAACGGAAGAGTTCAAAGTCCCGATCAAAGTGAGCTCTGACCGACTCCGTCAGCAAGACTTCATCGCCGGGCTGCTCTGACAAGGGCTGAATCTGAGAAACATGCTCGGCGAGGGCCGCGCGTTTACCGGCAACCTCCTGGGCGGTGAGCTCTAAGCGTTCAAACTCGCGCCAGCGCGGATCACTCGGTGGCGCCCAGTGCCAGTACCAAATCGGGAATTCCAGCAAAGGAACCCCTGCCAGGGCGGCGACGCGACGACCACTGACACCCACAGCTTCGTGGTCCGTGTGACCGTCGGCAGCATAAGTGACAGCAAGCACGGTGGGCCGATTCGTGGAGCGGATCGCACGCAATAGCGCAGCGTCAAGGGCCGAGCCCGACGCCACCACTGCGCCGTCGTGCATTCCCAGATAATCCAACGTCAATTGCTCGTCCCGGCCAAGGTGCGCCAGCGCTCGCCGCATTTCCTGAAGCCGCAGATCCGCCAACTGCTGCGGCGAATGCGTGGGGGAATTTGGGTGAGAGGCCTCCCCCGCCGTGCACAGGAGCACCGTGACGTGTGCTCCCCCGGTAATGGCGCGCTGGATCAGCCCGGCGGCTGCGAGCGCTTCGTCATCCGGGTGCGCCGAAACCACCACCACGTGCCCATCTTCGCCGGGGATTGCACGCGGATCGAGGTCTTTCAGCGCGTCAAGGCCCGCATCACGCCATGCGCCTTCCGGGGTTCCCGTGGAGTCGTGGGTGAAGCTCACCATGAGTGCCCCGATTCCAGGATGAGCTCGCCGAGAGCGGCGTCATCGCGTGCCCCGTGGTGCTGGCGAATGTAGAGGTCAAGGTCTGCGACGCGCCGCGAATGGTCTTCGTCGAACGCTAGCGCGGCCGGACCAAGCGACTCTCCGGCTGCTGCGAGCGCTACGCGGCACGCTTGCTCGGCGATACCGCGGGTGCGGTGCGCTTCGGCCCAATCCACGGTGCCGCGTTCGGCACGTTGAGCAGACAGGGTGAACGACGACGCCGCTGCTGCCAGGTGCCGATCCACCAGTCCCAAGCGTGCGTGGGCAATCTGATCCGGTGCGCGGTGGGTTGCCTTGGCGAGCATCGAACGAAAGAGGCCTACGGCTCCGCCGAACCAGCACGCGGCGACGCCGATGCCGCCTGCGGCGAAGTTGGGGCGCGTCAAGTACCAGTCGGGCTCACCCACTGCATGGGCGGGAACATCTGTGAATGAAATGGGGTTGCTCACGATGTTTTTCAAGCCGGTCGCGTGCCACCGGCTGGAGTCTTCAACTATGACACCCGGGTGCTTGAGGTCGATTGCGAAGGTCCCGCGGCGGGTGTCATCCACCCACGCGGTGACGATGGCGTGAGAGAGCTGGCCGGCGAGTGAGCACCACGCTTTAGTTCCCTGAAGAACCCAACCGCTGGGAGTGTGTGTTGCCGTGAGTTTCGCGTTGGGAGCTTCGGCTGCGAAGACACCCCACGTTGATCCCTCCGGGATGCGGATAGCGCTACCTGCATCCGCAGCTTCGCGCAGGATGCCGAGTGCGTCGAGGTGGGGCTCAAGGGTTCGCGCTGCCGCGAGATCGACTGCGGCAACGGTGGCTAGGAATTCCCACTGGGTCAGGAGGGGGATGTTGAGTGCGGGTTCTTCAGCGAGGACTTTCAGGACAGGCTCAGTCTTACCCTTTGCAGCCTGCGCCGCGTCTAAAAGATTTTTGTAAACCGGCTCGAGAGCACTGCGTGGGCTCTCTAGATCCCACGCAAAACTTACCCACTGAACCTCGTCGTGATGCTGTTGCATGGCAGTCCTCCCTTACACTCACATATTACACTTATAGTGTAAGTTTTGGGTGCCGCGTTCTCCCCCATCCTAACGGTCAGAGCAGTTGAGTAGTTTCAGTCTTGTGAAATACACCCCGCAAGGCACCTGCCCACTCACAAGGGATAGAAATGAATATTCAGACAGTCCCGCAGCCCCCAGCAGCACCGTTCAAGCCCCTCTTTCAGGCCGCCATGGACAGACGTGATCTCATACCCGGATTGCCCGCGGAGATAGCTAGGTCGCGATTCGTTTGCTCGCCACACGCACGAGTTTGTCATTGAGCCCGAGCATCAATAGCACACGTTCGAGGTCATTCGCCGCGACTACTTAGCCACGCGCGGATGCGAGATTTCGTGGTAAGCGTTGAGTTATGTGCGTCATAGTGGTGAACTGGATCACATGACTGAGCAAACAGTAACGCGGCCGTCCACTACCGGCGCCGTTGACATTGCTCCCGGCTTTACCGTCGTGGCGATAGGCACCAAGAAAGGACTGTGGCTCGCGAGCAGCCCAGACCGCTCCGAGTGGAAACTCTCCGGCCCCTTCTTCGGCACCCTTGAAGTCCCGTCCGTCGCAATCGATACGCGCGAGGGCCGCACTCGCATTTTTGTGGGGATCAATGACTGGCACTTTGGCCCCACCGTGGTTCACTCTGACGACGGCGGAGCTCACTTTTCAGAGACATCGTTCGGGGCGATAGCCTTCCCGAAAGAGACGGGTACATCGCTTGAACGAGTCTGGACCATTACCCCTGACACGGCAGACCGGCCGGGCGTCGTGTGGGCAGGCTGCGAGCCGATTTCCGTCTTCAAATCCACCGATAGCGGCGAGACGTTCCAGCTCGTTCAAGGCCTGTGGGATCACCCGCACCGCGAAAAGTGGGGCGCCGGATTCGGTGGTCCCGCCGCACACACCGTTGTCCCGAGCAAGCAGGATGACAGCACCGTCCACATCGCCATGTCCACGGGCGGCGTATACCGCACCACGGACGGTGGCACCTCGTGGGAGGCCACGAATAAGGGCATCCGCGCGGATTTCCAACCTGAGGACGAGTACCCCGAGTTCGGCCAGTGCGTGCATCGCATTTCTGCTGATGCCGAAGATCCTGCCACTTTGTACTTACAGAATCACGGCGGCGTGTATCGCACCCGAGACAACGCGAACACGTGGGAACTGATCGAAAACGGCCTTCCCTCCAACTTCGGCTTCTCCGTCCTAACGCATCCCACTCAAGGTGGAACGGCGTGGGTCATTCCCGTCTCCAACGGCGATGACCGCTTCTTCCCGGCCGGAAAGTGCTCCGTCTACAAAACCACGGACGGCGGCGACACTTGGCAGGAACAGCACCAGGGACTCCCGGAGCTGGACTACAACGTCTCCCTCCGAGACGCCGAAGGCGTCGACCACCACCCCGAATCGCTCGGCATCTACTTCGGCACTCGCGGCGGCGAAGTGTGGGCTAGCGCCAACGAAGGCGAATCCTTCGAGCGCATTGCCCACCGTCTCCCGGACGTGCTCAGTGTTCGCGCCGCATATATTCCTCCGGAATCTGCGGCGTAGTCATCAGGAAACCTAAGGAATCAATGACTACGGAAAATCTCACGGTCACCCTCGTGTTGCCGGCTGTGCTGGCCGATGTCACGGGCGGGCAGCGGGAGCGTGCCGTGGAACTAGCGCACCCCGCGACGGCGAAGGCGCTTTTGGATACCGTGGGCATTGAGTTCCCGGTGTTTGGGCGGCGCGTGCGGAATGAATCCGGCGAGGTGCGGCGTTACGTGAATGTCTTTATTGGTAAGACAAATATTCGCAACGCCCAAGGTCAGGACACACTTTTGAGCGATGGCGACCGGGTAACAATCGTGCAATCTGTTGCCGGGGGATAGTTCTCCAAAAATTGCGCGCCCAAGAAAAGGACAAATGGTGACCGAAGTATTTCAACGCCAGAATCTGTTTATTGATCGTCAAGATGCAGCTATTTTCAAGGCACTGAATGGTGTTGCGCTCCGCGTAGGCGACGCCACGTTGTTCTCCACCGAAGAGCGTCTCGCTCTTGAACTTGGCGAACTCGTCACGCAGATCCCTGATTCGGAGGCCCGCAAGGCCACTCTTGCTAAGGTGCGCGATGAACTCGGCGACCCCGCAACTTCGGCTCTGACGTGGGCGGCAATCAATATTAACGCGTTCAACCGCGTTTCTATCTTGAGTCACCACCCGGTGACAAAGCACGCGTACCCGGCCGAATCCGCCGCTAAGACTCCACAGAAGTAGAGCGAGGGAAACCGTGAGCAATCTGGATACTCGCCCCGAAGAAGAAATGCTGTCCTCGGGCGCATCGTGTCACGGCGTGGAACTCCTAGAACCACGCGACGTCCCGCTGGGTGGCCCGCGCGCCATGAACGTGCGCCGCACCCTGCCGCAACGTCAACGTAGCCTCATCGGTGCTTGGTGTTTCTTGGACCATTACGGCCCGGATAACGTCAAGGAATCCAACGGGATGAACGTTCCGCAGCACCCGCACACGGGTCTGCAGACGGCGTCGTGGCTCTTCACCGGCGAGATCGAGCACAAGGATTCGGCAGGATTTGAGGCGATCGTGCGCCCCGGCGAACTCAACCTCATGACGGCGGGTCACGGCATCACGCACTCCGAGTTCTCCGCGCAGGAAACGGAGATTCTGCACGGTGCCCAGCTGTGGATCGCCTTGCCCGAGAGCGCGCGGCAGATGTCGCCAACTTTCGAGCACTTTTCACCATCGCCGGTGATCTCAAATGGTGCTGAAGTGCGTGTCTTCTTGGGTTCTTTGGGCATCAATGAAGAGACCTCTTCTTCGCCCGTCGCCACGCATACGCCCCTTGTGGGAGCGGAAATCCTGCTGGCACCTGGGGCAACCGTGTCTTTGACGCTGGATGCATCATTTGAGCACGGATTCCTGCTGGATGCGGGCAAAGTGTTGGTTGATGGCCACACGCTGCCTAAGGACTTTTTGGGCTATCTACCTACCGGCCGCACGAACGCCGCGCTCACCGCCAAGAACGAGCCGGTCCGAGTCCTTCTCATCGGCGGCGAACCTTTCGAAGAGCAGATTGTCATGTGGTGGAACTTCGTGGGCCGCACGCATGAGGAAATCGTGGCGTACCGCAAGGATTACATGGTGGAAATGGGCTTCGAAGAGCGGTCCGCCGAGGACGCTGTGGGTGATTCTCTTGAGTACGACGACGCTGGCTTGCGTTTCGGTACCTTCCCTCCGAACGAGCCCGCTCCCCTCCCGGCACCGACGCTTCCGAACATCCGCATCAAACCGCGCGTCAATCCCGCGCCATAATTCGTCGGTTCCACGCAGTACGTAGTTCCAGTAGTTCTTAGTCCTAGTAGTACATAGACAGAGGAGAAAACAATGAGTGACAATCAGTTCTCAGTGCACTTCATGGATCACCCGTCTCGTTTTGAACTTCGCGACGGCGATGCTGCCATTGGCGAAGCGCGTTTCAAGGACGTGGACGTGGATGGGCAAGCGCAGCGGATTTTCTATCACACGGAGGTCTCCGAGGAGTACGGCGGCCAGGGTCTTGCCGGTCGATTGGCGGCCTATGCGTTGCAGCGCACCGAGGCCGAAAACCGCGTAGTGGTCGCCGTTTGTCCGTACATCAAGGCGTACTTAGCCAAGCATCCTGAATACCAGGAGAACTCTGCCGCGGTGCAGCCACGGCACCTTGAGCTTCTCAACAGCGGCTCGAAGTAAGCGCTAGCTTTCTTTCGTAGCTAGTCCTCTCGGAGCACTATTCACCTAGTAGTGAGAGACCTTTTTCTGCGAGCGCTTCACGGAGAATGCGGAGCCCTCTGGGTCCGAATCCGTGGAGCGCGAGCAGTTCCTTTTCCGTGTGCTTCGTGACGCCTTCAAGTGTTGTGACCCCGAGAGTGGCGAGTGCGCGCTCGGCGGGACTTCCAATCTTTGGCAACGGCGTGCCCTGATTTTCACTCATCTCCCGAGCCTAACTCGCCTAAGCTGTAGGCATGGAGTACACCAGTGAAATGGGCGAGAATGTTCTTGCCCCACGCCGCCATTGGCGGTCTATGGAAGAAAACTCGAACGCCTGAGGTTGTACGCTCCATGACCGATGCGCAGAACCAACCCACCGAGGTGAACTCTCAGATGGCTGAACAGCCTTCCATGCTGCAGCTCATGAAAGAGGACCTCCAGGTTGCTCGTGCGCAGGATCCCGCGGCGCGTTCTGACCTTGAGGTGGCGATCGGTTACTCCGGAGTTCACGCGATGTGGTCTCATCGCGTCGCACACGAACTGTGGAAGAAGAAGGCCGGCAAGACGCCTGCCCGCTTGCTCAGCCAGTTCACCCGCTTCCTCACCGGCGTGGAGATTCACCCGGGCGCAACCATTGGCCGCCGTCCATTCATCGACCACGGCACCATGATTGTCATCGGCGAGACCGCGGTCATCGGCGACGATGTGCTCATGTACCAAGGCACCACTCTGGGTGGCCGCGCTTTGGACAAGAACGAGCGTCACCCACGAGTCGGCAACAACGTCATGCTCGGCTCTGGTGCCACGCTCCTTGGTCCTGTAACGGTTGGTGACGACACCGCCATCGGCGCCAACGCCGTGGTTGTCCGCGACATCCCGGAGGATTCCATCGCTCTAGGCCTTCCGGCGACGCACCGCCACAAGGAAGGCAACTACCCGCTGGATCCTCGCAACGACCTCATCGACCCAGCCACGCTGCTCTAGAGTCGAACCACTCGCAGACGCGAGGCTTGCCGTATCTTTAGAGCGCTCGTTGCTCTAGAGCACGCAGCAGTCCCCTAAGAGTGCGCTGTCGGGAACGTTGCCACAACCTCGGTCAGAACCTGGTCCAGCGCCTCAACCACGAAGTCCACGCTCTCCCGATCAATGCACAGTGGTGGCTTGATCTTGAGGACGTTTTGGCGCTCTGACGTGGGCTGAATGATGACGCCCAAGTGAAGCATGCGCTCGCACACTTCCATGGTCTCTTCCTTCGCCGGCTCGAGCGTCTCGCGGTCGCGAACGAGTTCCACGCCGAGGTACAACCCAGCACCGTGAACAAAACCGATGAGCGGGTGCTTCGCCATGAGCATTTCAAGACGGTCCTTGAAGTACTCGCCCACATTCGCGACGTTTTCCAGGATCTTGTCCTCATCCATCGCATCCAGCACGGCCAGACCCACGGCACAGCTCAGTGGAGAACCACCCGCGGAGGAGAAGAACATGCCTTCGTTGCCCAAGGACTCGGCGATAGCGCGCGTGGTGATGACGCCGCCGATCGGGAATCCGTTGCCCATTGGCTTCGCGATGGTAATGATGTCTGGACGTACGCCTTGCTGGTTGAAGCCCCAGAAGCCCTGGCCCATTCGGCCAAAGCCAACTTGGACTTCGTCCGCGATGCAGAGACCGCCAGCGCCGCGCACCTTCGCGTAGACCTCGCGCAGGTAGCCCTCCGGCAACAGCACGCCGCCGGCGTTACCCAACACGGACTCGCAAATGAAGCCAGCAACCGGCTTACCCTGAGCATCCAATTGCTTGAGAGTATCGGCAAGCTCGGTCGCGTAGTACGTCTCCGCGTCGGGACCCGTGTGCTTGCCTCGCAACGGGTTCGGCACGTCGGCCACATGAACCCAGTCCGGCCGCGATCCCACTGCATTGGGGTTGTCGTACGCGCTCGTGGTGACCGCATCGGCTCCGATAGACCAACCGTGGTATGCCTCGCGCAGCGAAATGATGGTCTTGCGGCCCGTCGCAGCCCACGCCAAACGCAGTGCCAAGTCCACGGCTTCGGTTCCGGAATTCACCAACAGCACGGTGTCCAGACTGTTCGGCGCCTTCTCGATGAGTCGCTCCGAGTACTCAGCCAGCTGGCGATACAGGAACCGCGAGTTGGTATTGAGCAGCCGCAACTGCTGCTCCGCGGCCGCCGTGATCCTCGGGTGCGAGTGCCCCAGGCCAGCCACGTTGTTCACGAGGTCCACGTACGCGCGACCATTCGTGTCGATCAGGTGATGCTTCCACCCACGCTCAAACTCCGGTGGATCCACGTAGTAGCGCTCTTGAGCAGAGGAGAAGACCCGATTGCGCCGGTCCTGCTCCACGGCAGCGTCCGGACGCTCTTCCTCGCGCGGCAAACCAAGCAGCGGCGCGGGATCAATTGTCAGTTGTTCATATGCTGGCGCAAGCTCGTCGCCGCCGAAGAACGGAATGCGGGAGGTTGCGCGGGAGCTGACCCACAGGATTCGCACGCGGTTCAGTTGTTGCGAGTCCGACGACGCCACTCGGCCCAGCGGGTCACCCGCGGACACTGGACCTGGCTGAGGCAATTTCACGAGGCCGGTCAATACCAAGCGAGAACCGTCGCTCGCGGTGAGCACCACTTGCTGCTCATCCCGCTCGGCAAGAGTCGGCGCAGGCACTGAGATCTCGCCATCGAACGGCGCGAATACCTTGGTGCGCTGCGTGAAATAGGCTTCGATGCCAAACGGAATCGTCTTGGGTGCTTCAGCGGAATTGATGCGTGATCGCGTCAAACGCTCAAGCGCATAAGGCAAGTAGATGCCAGATTCCCCTGGCTGTCCTACAAACGAAAATGCCTCACGAATGAACTGTTCTTCCGCGCCCTCACGCAACCATGCGCCGTCGTCCATCCATTCGGATTCGGCTCCCAAGTCCACGCGATGCAACGCAACGGGAGACTGGAGCAAAGAGCCTTCGAGTGCCTTGAAGCGCTTCTTCTTCGGGAAAGAGAACGGGCCGCTTTCTACTTGCGGCTCCTTGGCTGGCTTCGTGGAAGTTGCCGCCTTCGCCGCATCAGCGGCCGTCTCAGTCTCCGTGATCTGCACATGAAGTGCAGCGCGCGTTGCTGCTCGCATGACGTCCAGCGGGTAGCGAGTGGCCTCTTCGAAGATGCGCCACTCTCCCTCGATGCGCTCGGCGGCGTAGTCGTTATCGGCCTCCAGCTCGAGCTGCTTGGCTCCGCTCGTCACCAAGACGCAGGCCCGAAGCACTACAAGTGGCCACAGTGCGGACACTTCCGCAGAGGTCAGAGCCTGTTTCTGGTGGAAAGCGCGCGCAGCCACCAATACGTCCAAAGGCCGCTCAGCCGCGTGCTGAAGTAGCGAAGATAGCGTGACGGCGAGTTCTGCAACGCGCCATCCCGTGGATACATCGCCGAAGTCCAAGACCGTCAGCTGGGAAGAATTCTGGGGACCGCCCCACATGATGTTGTCATCAGTGACATCACCGTGGACAGCTTGAACGGGCAGTTCGCCCACTTGGGTCAGCGCGATGCGAGCAGCCTTGATGGCGGCACGCACACGTTCGCGGCGGCGCCCGTCGGCAATGGACCCCAACAGCGAGTCCGCAATATCAGCGGCTCGGCGCATATCCCACTGAGACGCGCGTTCCAGACCCGGATGCGTGAACTTGGTGAGCGCAGCCGACACTTCGCCGGTCAGCGATCCCACTTGCTGCATCATGACAGCTGAGAGGAAGTGAGCGTCCAAGAGCGAGGTGCCAGGAACGAACTGGAAACGGCGAGCAAAGTGCTCCACGCCGTCCGCGTCAAAAACAGTCCGCACGAGTGAACCATCCGCGTTGCGCAGTACTTGTGCCACGGAGACTCCCGCGGAAACGCACGCGTTCATGACCTCGTTCTGCGCTTCGATTTCTGCGAGCGCGAAGGCGGCGTTATCAATCTTGAGGACGGTGCGGTTGCCGCTTGCCTCCATCAGCAGGAAGTTGCGGTCCTGATTACTGCCAAGCTCGGTGACCTCCACAGCGGACACCCCAAAGTACTGCTGGGCAATAGTTTGAGCGAGTGGGACGGTGACGTTTGGGCGCCGCAGACCGGCAAGTGCTTCCATGGCTCCATTATCCCAGCCCACAGGGCATAGAAAATCGGCTTGTCCCAAGGTGTGGACAAGCCGATGATCGAATTTCTAGGCGTGGATAACTAGGCCGTTGGAAGTTGGCGCAGTCCCACGACGGAGCCGTTCGGGTCCTTGATGGTGCCTACCAGCATGCCGCCGCCTACGTAGACCTCGTAAAACGCTCTGGCAGCCTGCACGTCCTTGGACGGAATGGCGATTGTCGAGAATGCCATGACTAACTCCCTTCATCGGTGTACGCCCTCGCGCACTTGTTGCTTACGTTATCTTGACGATTCAGCGGGCAACAGTGTGACCGAAAGGCTCAGCGACCGGAAGTAAACCTAAATGAACGCCGACGCTCCCGTGACCGCCCGCCCCACAATGAGTGAGTTCACCTCATACGTGCCCTCATACGTATAGATCGCTTCCACGTCCGCAAAAATCTTGCCCATCTCGCGGTCCGCCAGGATGCCATTTCCGCCGAGAAGTCCGCGACCAAGCTGCGCACTTTCGCGAGCAAGCGCCGTCGTACTGGCTTTGACGAGCGCCGCATGCGACATCTCCAGCCCGCCCGCTTCCTGAAGGCGCGCCAATTGTGCCATCATGGCGAGCGAGGCGGTGACGTTGCCCAGAATCTTGGCGATGGGTTGTTGAACCAGCTGAAATTCGGCGAGCGGGCGGCCAAATTGGTGCCGTGACGTGGCGTAATGATGTACGACGTCGTAGATCGCCATCTGCGCGCCGGCCGCTTCCCAGCCCACCCACGCACGCGAATTGCGCAGCAAAATATTGGCTGCGGAGAAATTCGCGGCTCCCGTGAGGGCGTTCTCCGCGGGGATGCGCACGTTTTCCAGCGTGATGTCCGCGTTCGGGATGATGCGCAGGGCCATCTTGTGTTCAATCTTGCGGGCGTGAACGCCCGGGCGGTCGGTCTCAACGATGAAACCTTTGACCTCGTGATCCGCGGTATCTCGCGCGAAAACAATCAGGAAGTCTGCGAACGTCGCCCCGCCGATCCACCGCTTGAAACCGTTGAGCACCCACTCATCGCCCTCTTTCGTGGCGGTAGTGCATAGGCCTTTGGCGATGTCAGAGCCGTGATCTGGCTCGGTGAGAGCGAAAGATCCCACGGCGTCGAACGTTTTGAGGCGCGGAATCCAACGGTCCTGCTGCTCGGCCGATCCTGCCTCGAGGAGCGCGCCCACAATGAGCTCATTGTGGATACCCACGAGCGTGCTCAGGCTCAAGTCAGCCCTCGCCAATTCGGCGTAGACCAGGCCCTTGAAGAGGCGACTGCCGGGCTCAGTCTCGATGGCGCCAAAGCCGTGCTGGCCCAACTTCTTCAGCAAGTGATGCGGGAACTCGTCTTTCGTCCAGAATTCGGCGACATGTGGCCGGATTTCCTGGGTCAGCACGTCACGCATGACCTTGAGACGCTGCTGCTCTTCCGGAGAAAGCATGTTTGAAACGTGGAAATAGTCGGCGTCTTCAAGCGCCGGAGCTGGCCCTAATTCGGGAGAAGCCTCGGTGGGTGCGCAGGTCATCTTTGATCCTTTGGCGAGAAACGCGACAGTACTGTGATGCCTCCCAAAGTACTACTTTTGCCAACGGATGTGAAGTGGAGCACATTTTGGGGCGGTGCTTTGATTACCTAAAGTGGCTTGTCAGGCCGAGATTCCGGCGGTCAGAATCGCCGCGAGCTCTTGGTACGCTTTTGCGTCCGCCAGGCCAGTACGCGCGCGCACTTCACCGAGCTGAATGCGAACCATCGTGGCACTCGTCATGTCCGCCGCGAAGGCTGCGTTCACCTTTCGGAGGTCGCCCTTGGCAACGCCTTCGCGAATGAGATCCTGAACGCGAGCGGCTGCGAATTGGGTGTTCATTTCATAGACTCCGCGAGCTGGCGCGAAATTGCTCATGTCTGTCATGAACTGCTCCGAGGCCTCAGAAAGAGCGCGACCCACAGCATTGAGATAGGCGGTAATGCGTTCGAGGGAGCCGGTGGCTTTCGCGAGTTCCGCTTCCACGTCTTCGGTGGCCTTGCGGAAGAAGTGCTTGGTGACTTCCTTGACCAGACCATCCTTGCTTCCAGCGAGTGTGTAGAGCGTGGACTTGGAGCACTTGAGCCGTGCGGCGACGTCATCCAAGGTCAGATGGGAGAAGCCGTCCATCAAGAACATCTCGATGAGCGAATCGAACAATTCATTGCGGCGCTGGGTCGCAAATTCGGGTCGCTCGGAAGTTTTCATGCATCGATAATACTTGGGCGTCGTTGTCACTGGCTGATTGCGACAGTACTCTGAAACAAACACCAGTACTGATGAGGGAGTCTTGAATGCGATCCGAAGGGTCCGTTGCACTGATTACCGGAGGCGCTTCTGGCTTGGGCCGCGCTACCGCCGAACAGCTCTATTCAACCGGCGCCACGGTGGTACTGGTGGATCTTCCGGGTTCTGCCGGCGAAGCGACAGCGGCTGCACTTGGGGACCGCGCATATTTCGTGGGAGCCGACGTCACCTCGGAAGAAGACGTCCAGCGTGCGGTTGATCAGGCTGCCTCCTTGGGCGACCTGCGGATCGTCGTGAACTGCGCCGGCGTGGGCACCCCGGGCAAGGTACTGAGCCGCAAGGGCGTCCTGCCACTGGGCGACTTCGAGCGTGTAGTGCGCATCAACCTCATAGGCACGTTTAACGTCATTCGCTTGGCCGCCGAAAAGATGGCTGCCACCGAATCCGTAGACGGCGAGCGCGGCGTGATCGTCAATACTGCCTCCGTTGCCGCCTTCGATGGCCAAATCGGTCAGCCCGCCTACTCGGCATCCAAGGGCGGCGTTGCTGCGATGACCTTGCCGATCGCCCGCGAGCTCGCTTCCCACCAGATTCGCGTCATGACCATTGCGCCCGGCATTTTCGAGACCCCCATGGTCGCCGGACTCAGCCAGGAAATTCAGGACTCCTTAGGACAGCAGGTTCCTCATCCGTCACGTCTCGGCAAGCCGTCCGAATACGCCGCACTGGTCCAGCACATCGTGGACAACCCCATGCTCAACGGCGAGACCATCCGCTTGGACGGTGCCATCCGCATGGCCCCGAAATAAGCCGAAGTAGACCGGAAGCGGGCCGGAAGCGAATCGAAGTGGCCGCGAGGCTTAGACCGGCAGCGTCGCGAGGCGGATGGCGAGGACCGTCAAGATCACGCCGATCACCAGGTCAATAATCCGCCACGTGCGCGGGCTCTTGACGAGTGGCGCGAGTGCTTGGGCTCCAAATCCCAGAGCGATAAACCAGATCACCGATCCCAGCATCGCCCCGGCAGCGAAGAACCATTGCTCGCCCGGGTGCTGGTTCGCGAGTGCGCCCAGAAGCACCACTGTGTCCAGGTACACGTGCGGGTTGAGGAATGTCATCGCGAGGGTTGTCCCAGCAACTGCCTTGAGACTCACGCGCGTTGCCGCTGTGGGATCCAGCGCCTCCTTGTGCGTCGCGCGGCGGAAGGACTGGTAGGCAAGGAACGCCAAGTACGCGGCACCTGCCCACTTCAGTACCACCAGCACAGACGGGAACTCTTGCACCACAATCCCCAACCCGGCCGTGCCCGCGGCAATCAGCAGCACGTCGGCACAAATGCAGATCAGTACCGCAATGCCCACGTGGTTTCGCATCAGACCTTGGCGCAGCACAAACGTGTTCTGGGCGCCGATGGCAACGATCAGGGAGAGGCCGGTCAACAAGCCGGAAAGAGCAGTAGTCACAAGCATCAACATTAGGGACGCTTAGTCATTCAGTACAGCTAAAAATTCTTCAGTACGGTAAGAATTGCTTATGCGCTGGAATCGCGAGCACCTTGCAACCCTCAAAGCCATTGTGGATGGCGGCACTTTCGATGCCGCTGCAAAGCACCTCCTCATCACGGCCTCCGCGGTCAGTCAACGCATCCGTGCCCTCGAGAATCAGGCCGGCCAAGTGCTGATCATCCGCGGAACTCCGTGCGTTGCCACGGAGGTCGGACTCGCGCTCCTTCGTCTCGCGAAGCAGATTGAACTCTCAGAGGCAGAGACCACCGCCGTCCTGGAGGAATCCCGGACCTCCCACTCCATTGCGATGGCCATCAACGCCGACTCCATGGCCACGTGGTTCGCGCGTTGCCTCCCGGACTTCGCGCAGTTAGAGCCCGCGAGCATCGACATCCGGCTCGAAGACCAGCAACACTCGCTCGAACTACTGAGAACCGCCCAAGTCATGGCCGCCGTGACCTCTGAGCCCCACCCGGTACAGGGCTGCTCTTCGCAACCCCTCACGGTCATGAGGTATGTCCCTGCGGCGCGACCAGACGTCGTCGTACGTCATACCGAAAATGGAGTGCTGAACTGGGGCACCCTGCCGGTGGTGCACTTCAACCCCAAGGACGCGATCCAGCGCGAGCTACTGAGTGAGCGCAACGCCGAGCCGCAGAAGCAGCACACCGTCCCGAGTTCCGAGGGTTTCCTCCGCGCGGTGCTCGCGGGTCTCGGCTGGGGCGCCATGCCGTTGTTGCAGTGCCAAAAGTACTTCGACAACGGTCGCCTAGTGCCACTTGAAGAGGGGCTTTATGTGGATGTGCCGCTGTATTGGCAGCGCTGGAAGATCGAATCGCCGCTGCTGGACACTGTGGGTGAAATCGTGAAGAAGCGAGCGCAGGCTATTTAGCTGGCTTCTTGGCCGTCTTCTTCGCGGCTTTCTTCTCCGCGTTGTAGGCGGCCGCGGCACGCACTAGCTCAATGAAGTGCTCTTTATTGAGCTCGAGAGACTCATCAACATCAATCGCACGGCGCTGGTTTCCGTTGCCGTTGTTGAAGAGGCCGTGCGGATCTTCGTAGAGCGCGCCGAAGTTGAAGGTGAGCTTGATCTTGTCCTTGTGCGCATCACCCACAATCATGATGCCGTCCTTCTCCCAGACAGGGCTGCCCATCCACTTCCACGTCTCCGTGACGTCGGGAACGGCCTCGTGGATCCAAGAACGAAGCTGCGCGAACCGCTCGCCGCGCCAATCCTCTATGCTCGCAATGTGCTCGTCAATGACGCGTGGTGCTTCGTCCTGATTCTCCAATGCAGCGGTCATGGCCCGTCCTTTCAGTCACGAGTTAATGTACAGCGAACTATTGGTAAGGACATTCTCAGATGACCGCAGATGCGTTAGCCGCTTTTGAAGCGGAGCGACCCCGCTTGATCCGCGTGTTTGCGGCTCTCTGGAACCACCGAGATCATCGATAACCTGCCCGGTTGGCTCACCACTGTCACCGTCCGACTGCGCTCGGATCGCTTGCGCGCGGCAAGGATGATGCACTTCTCGTACGACGCCGCCGCTCCAGTTAAGCGGGATTCTCCGGCAAGTCTGCAAAGGCTTTCTTCATGTCGCGATACCAGCCTAGGGCTGCCCACGGCTTGCGCCAGCGACCCTTCATGTCTTCGCGTGCAGCCACGTGGGTATCGTCGCCAGCTTTGACGGTTTCCTTGAGGTGCTTGTCTTGGGCGTTGATCACGTCGTCGGCCGTCGTGCCGGTATGCGCGAGATCGCAAGGGCCGCTTAGCTGGCGGCAAGTCATGGTTTTCATGGTTCTGATCCTTCAAGTAGTTGCTGACTACTCTATTGACGCATGACGGGCCGGAAGTGTGACCGTTGGCGGGATTAGTCACGAGCCATGTTGCTAAAGCGCGAGTAGTGGCCCTGGAAAGCCACCACAATGTTGCCAGTAGGACCGTTGCGGTGCTTGGCCACGATGATGTCAGCTTCGCCCGGACGCTCGGAGGTGTCCTTGTTGACCACGTCATCGCGGTGTAGCAAGAGCACCACGTCGGCGTCCTGCTCGATGGAACCGGATTCACGAAGGTCGGAAATGACCGGGCGCTTGTCCGGACGGTTTTCGGAGCCACGGTTCAGCTGCGACAGGGCGATCACGGGAACGTCGAGCTCTTTCGCGAGCAGCTTGAGCGCACGCGAAAACTCGGAAACTTCCTGCTGACGGGATTCCACGCGCTTACCGGAGCTCATGAGCTGCAGGTAGTCGATGATCACGAGCCGAAGGTCATTCTTTTGCTTCAAGCGACGGCACTTCGCACGGATTTCCATGAGGGACATGTTCGGCGAATCGTCGATGAAGAGCGGCGCGTTGTTGAGGCGGCCCATGGTGTTGGCGATCTTCTGCCAGTCGTCGTTCTGAACGTTGCCTTTTCGCAGGTCCTGAAGCTGTAGCTGGCCTTCGGCAGACAACAAACGCATGGCGATTTCGTTGCGGCCCATTTCCAGCGAGAAGAAAACCGTGGTCATGTCATGGTGGATGGACGCCGAGCGCGCAAAGTCCAGCGCGAAAGTGGACTTACCCATAGCCGGACGGGCAGCGATCACGATCATCTGGCCGCCGTGGAGGCCCTGAGTCAGGTTGTCGAGTTCGTAAAAACCGGTCGGGACGCCGGTCAGGCCGTCGCCCTTGTGTCCATTGGCCTCGATCTCGTCAACGGTGGCTTCCATGATGTCGCGCAGAGCCACATAGTCTTCCGCGGTTTCACGTTCAGAGACCGCGTAAATCTCCGCCTGAGCGGCGTTGACGACCTCCTCAACCTCGCCGCCCTGTGCATAACCCATGTTCACGATGCGAGTGCCGGCCTCCACCAGACGGCGAAGCACTGCGCGCTCGTGGACAATCTCGGCGTAGTAGCCGGCGTTGGCAGCCGTAGGAACGGACTGGATAAGCGTGTGAAGGTAGCCAGGTCCGCCGACACGGCCGATCTCGCCGCGCTTCGTGAGCTCATCGGCGACCGTCACGGCGTCAGCTGGTTCACCCTTGCCATAGAGGTCAAGGATGGCCTCAAAAATGGCTTCGTGGTTGGGGCGGTAGAAGTCAGGCCCGCGAAGTACTTCGATGCAGTCGGCGATCGCGTCCTTCGAGAGCATCATGCCGCCCAACACGCTCTGCTCAGCGACCATGTCTTGCGGCGGTGTGCGCGCAAACTGCTGATCGCCAGAACGTGATCCTTGGTCCAGATGCTGAACGGCCACGAACCCTCCTCAGGTCATTACTATGAATCCGCGCGAATTCGCGGCGGCAAAAAAGCCTCGCTCTCTGCCTTTCGCTCCCATTCTTTCTACTGCCACCGACACTTAGGAAAGGGGGTTCGAAGGGGTGTGAAAAATGCTCACGAAGCAATAGAGCTCAAGCAACCATAGTCCCCTATTTCGCGGTACTCAAACGAGTTATCCACAGGCCATGTGTATAACTGACGTCTTCATCCACGACCTGTGTGTATAACTTGGGGATATCCACTCGATCCTCAACTTGTTTCTCCACACTAACAGGCGCTGACTAGGCATAATGCATTTTTGCGCTTGTGGATCCAAAAAGCTTTTCCACAAACCCTCAGGTAGTGCTTGCAGGTTAGCTGGGTCATATCACACCCGGATACTTGAATATTTGGTGATATGCACACAAGTTATCCACAGACCAAGGGTAGTTGTGCACAGACACGCGCGGTCGGTGACTTTTAACTTGACGGAATAGCGAAGTACATGTTCTAGGCACCGCATCTGAACAATGTTCACATCGCGTGGCGCTGACCAGTGTGCATATAGCCCGAGACATTCGAAGCCGCGCGCTTTAGATTGGTTCCATGGCCGAGAACAAGACTCAACCCACCAACGTCGACCCTCGAGAGTTCATTTCAGCAGTGGAGCACCCAACGCGCCGCGCAGATGCCGAAGTGCTGCTGGAGCTCATGGAGGAGATCACCGGCAAGCCTGCGGTGATGTGGGGTCCTAGCATTGTGGGGTTCGACGAATACTTTTACCACTACGAAAGTGGGCACAAAGGAACGGCACCCATCGTCGGCTTCTCGCCCCGTAAAGCCAGTTTGTCTCTCTACGGACTCGGCAACGCACCAGAAGCCTCCGAGCTGCTCTCGAAACTAGGCAAGCACAAGGCCAGCGTGGGGTGTGTGTACGTCAACAAGCTCGCTGACGTAGATGTAGACGTCCTGAAAGAACTAATCGCTCTAGGGCACCGTTACGGCGTGAACGTCTTGGATCAGTCCAACGAGAAGTAGGCCCGCTTAGACGAGCGCGTTGTCCTTGAGGGTACGGAACGCAGAGCCGTGGAAGACCAGCGGTTCGTTAGCGTCTCCGTGCGTCTCGTGACCGTGAACGCGCAACAGGACTACCTGGTGGTCGCCGGCGGGGAATTCGGACTCTACGGAGCAATCCAGCCACAAAGCTGCGTCCTCTAGGAACAATGCTCCCTCGTCTGTGGAGGCGAGGTTGAGTCCGGCAAAGCGGTCGCCATCGCGCGAAGCGATCTGGCGGCAGACGCCTTCATGCTTTTCGCCCAGGATAGAGACGCCGATGCGCTGTGCGCCGCGAACAATCGGCCACGTGCGGGAAGAGTTCTGCACGGCGAACATCACGAGTGGTGGCTCAAGCGAGACGCCCACCGTGAAGGAAGAAGCGACAATTCCCTGAGGCTGTCCGTTCACGATGGCGCACAAAGCGGCCACACCGGAGGGGAAGCGAGAGAAGGCCTGTCGCAGGGACTGGGCACCCACATCATGCGAGATGGTGCCGTTCCCCGTGGTCTGTGAGGAGTGCTCGACGCTGGCGGTCATGTTGATCCTTACGTGACTCGTCCGCAGTCCGACTTTCGGATGCAGTACTTGCGAAGCGGGGTCTTCTCCCGAACGCCGAATCATCACCTGGAGCACCCCACTACTACCAGAGGGTTGCCGGTCAACCAGCCAGGGCTTGTCATTGACTCTCTTGATTCTGAAGTCCACGTTAGAGCGGATTCGATCACCGCGTCAAAAGTCCACGAAATATTTCGAAAGACTCGCAGTCCATCACTTGACATCAAACAGTCAATGCAAAAATAAGGATTCCGCCGAATATTCCGCCGATCGATGGCGTGAAAAGGACCGGAGGTAGGCGGTACAAGGGTGAAATTGAGCAGTTAAAGCAAAAGAGCCGCACCCCGAAGGGAACGGCTCTTTCGACCAATCAGCTTGTCAGCTCGAGGTTACTTGCCCTTTGCGGCAACAACCTGAACTTCAAATGCAGCCAAAACGTCTTCGTGCAAGCGAGCGGTCACGTTGTGGTGACCAACAGACTTGATGGCGTCCTGGATCTCGATCGAGCGGCGGTCGAGGGAGCCGAGGCCGGCTTCTTCGATTGCAGCTGCGATGTCAGCAGGCTTGACGGTGCCGAACAAACGTCCGGTGTCGCCAGCCTTGACTGCGAGACGGATGGTGGTGGACTTGAGCTTTGCAGCCAAAGCCTGTGCATCCTCGAGGTTTGCAATGGCCTTTGCAGCGCGAGCAGCGTTGAGAGCCTCAACGTGCTTTTCAGCGCCCTTGGTCCAAAGCGTTGCGAATCCGCGTGGGAGGAGGTAGTTACGGGCGTAGCCGTTCTTTACTTCCACCACATCGCCTGGGGTGCCCAGACCGGTAACTTCGTGAGTCAAAATGAGCTTTGCCATGTTTGTTTTCCTTCCTTAGCCGCGGCCAGCGCCGGAGTAAGGCAACAAGGCGACTTCACGAGCGTTCTTGATTGCCTGAGCAATCTTGCGCTGTTCCTGAACGGAAACGCCGGTCACACGACGAGCACGGATCTTTCCGCGATCGGAGATGAACTTACGCAGCAAAGCTACGTCCTTGTAGTCGATGACCGTCACGTCGGCGGCCTTCAGTGGATTCGACTTTGGTTTGGGCTTACGGAGTTCAGCCTTAGCCATCGTGGAGCTCCTTTTCTGTTGGAGCCCGCAGATCAATCTGCGGGATGGTGAATGTTTTTGTTGAGTAGAAGATCAAGCGGGCGTTTAGAACGGTGGTTCGTCGCTACCCATGTCATTGCCCCAACCATCCGAAGAGGATGATGCGGAGCTTTCCCATGGGTTGTCGTTCTGGCGCTGCGGTGCGGAGTTTCCTCCCCAGCTTCCGCCGGAGTTGCCTCCGCCGAATCCGCCAGCGTTTCCACCACCGGCATTGCCGCCACCAAAGTTGCCGCCGCCACCGCCGGAGCGCTGCGCACGGGTTACCTTTGCCGAAGCGAAACGAAGCGATGGGCCGATTTCCTCGACCTCAAGCTCCATCACGGTGCGACGTTCGCCCTCTTTAGTTTCGTACGAACGGGACTTCAGGCGACCCTGAGCGATGACACGCATGCCCTTCGTGAGCGTCTCAGCTACGTTTTCAGCAGCTTCGCGCCACACAGACGCGCGGAGGAACAGCGCTTCGCCGTCCTTCCACTCGTTGGACTGGCGATCAAAGGTCCGAGGCGTCGATGCGATCGTAAAGTTCGCAACGGCGGATCCGGACGGGGTGAATCGAAGTTCGGGATCGGAAGTCAAATTTCCGATCACAGTGATAACTGTCTCGCCTGCCATGGTTCCCCTTCAGTAGTGTTCGTACGCGGTATCCGCGAGATTACTCTGCGGAAACCTTCTGATCTTCCGGACGAATGATCTTGGTACGCATGATCTGTTCAGACAAAGAAAGCTGACGGTCGAGTTCGGCCGACGTCGTAGGCTCTGCCGTGAAGTTAACGACTACGTAGATCGCTTCAGACTTCTTCTGGATTTCGTATGCCAAGCGGCGACGTCCCCAGATATCAACATTGTCAACGGTTCCGCCTTCGTTGGTAACAACTTCGAGGAACTTGTTGATGGTTGGTTCAACGGTGCGCTCGTCGACCTCTGGGTCGATCAGCACCATCAATTCATAAGCACGCATGTGAACCCACCTCCTTTGGACTTAACGGTCACGGTCTTTCCGCAACAGGAGGTTCTTCGCGTTGGTGCTTGCAACCCCAAAAGGACATGCGGGTGCAAACAACCTCAGCTATCTTACCGGAATTTCTTCACTAACCATAACGACGGCGATGCTCAGCACCGCGCGCAGCCTGAGGTTATTGAGGACAAGACCGGGGCGACCCACTGCCTACTTTGAATTGTGGGTGAAGAACTCTTGAGCGATGCGTGCAAGGCCGTACAGATCCTCGACGTGCGCCATTTCTCGCGCGGAGTGCATCGAGAGCAGCGGAACACCCACGTCAAGGGTGCGAATACCCAGTCGGGTGGCCGTGATGGGGCCAATCGTGGAGCCACACGGCATGGCGTTGTTGGACACGAACTCTTGGTACGGAGCATCGGCTTGAGCACACCACTGCGTCCAGGCTGCTGCACCCACGGCGTCCGTTGCGTAGCGCTGGTTGGCGTTGATCTTGAGCAACGGACCCTTGCCGGCTAGCGGCTGGTTCGCGGGATCATGGCGCTCGGGGTAGTTCGGGTGGATCGCGTGGCCCGCATCAGAAGACAAGCAGATCGAATCAGCGATGGCGCGGTAGCTATCTTCCGTGGAACCACCCAACGAGAAGCCAATGCGGCGCACCACTTCCTCGAGGAACGGGCCAGCAGCGCCCGAACGGGATGCGGAGCCAATTTCCTCGTGATCAAAAGCTGCGAGCATCGGAATCTGAGAGAGCGACTCGTCGGCAACACTCTGAAGCGCCACGAGGGAAGCGTGCACGGAGCTCAGGTTGTCCAAGCGTGCGGAAGCTAAGAATTCGGACGTGGCACCAAAGAGAGCTGGTGCCTGCGCGTCGCAAGCTACGACGTCGTACCCGCCAATAGTGAGCGGATCAATCCCGGCAGCCTCCGCCAAGACCGCCAGCAAGTCCTGCTCATCCGCGCGGCCGGTGCCCCAGATCGGGTTCATGTGGCGCTGCGGATCCAGCTTGAGGCCCTCGTTGACGCCGCGATCCAAGTGGATGGCCAGCTGCGGGAAGCGCAAAAGCGGGGCCGTGCGCGTGAGGACTTCGGTGCCGTCATGCGTGACGATGCGGCCAGCGAGGACCAGCTCGCGGTCCAGCCACGAGTTCAAGAGCGGTCCGCCGTACACCTCCACGCCAGCCTGCAACCAACCGAAGGAGCTCGTGGTGGGCTTGGGCTTGAGCTTGAAGGACGGCGAATCCGTATGGGATCCCAAGATGCGGAAGCCCGTTGCCGCCGTGACACCTTGCGGAATTACGAACGCGATCACGGCGCCGTCGCGCTGCACGTAGTACTTTCCGGCGTTCAGACTCCAGGCTTCGGTCTCGATGAGCGGGCTGAAGCCAGACTCCGTCAGTCGACGCACCGCTTCCGCTACCGCGTGGAAGCTCGAAGGTGATGCGGTGACGAATTCGCCCAAGTCAAGAGCGTGCTGTTGAGCTGGAGTGGGCGAGTTCAAGGGGGACGGACTACTCTGCATGCTTCGAGCCTAACAACTCATTCTTCGCGAGCGCCCGGAATCACTAGCCCGTGTTCGTAGGCGTAGACCACGGCCTGAACGCGGTCGCGCAGATCCAGCTTGGTCAAGATGCGCCGCACGTGAGTCTTCACGGTGGCCTCAGACAAGAAGAACCGCTGCGCTATCTCCGCGTTGGAAAGGCCCTCACTAATGGCTCCCAGGACCTCCATTTCGCGGGGCGTCAGATCTCCGCCGGGTCCGGTGTGCGTGGTGAGAGGTGCGGGGTGCTTCGACGACAAACTCGCGAGAGGAACTGGTTGCTTCTGCGGGGCGCGGACGTAAGTTTCTAGCAAGCGTTGCGTGACGCGGGGTGCGACGACGGCGTCACCACTTGCCACCACGCGCACCGCAGAGACGAGCTCTTCGGGCTCAACATCCTTGAGCAAGAACGCGGAAGCGCCGGCCCGCAGCCCCTCAAACGCGTACTCGTCCACATCAAACGTGGTGAGGATGATGACCTTGACGTCCGGATGTTCGGCGGCGATCCGGCGAGTGGCCTCAATGCCATCCATTTCCGGCATGCGCACGTCCATCAACACGATGTCCGGCTTGAGCTGCGCTGTCATCGCGAGACTCTCAAGGCCCGTGGAAGCCTCACCCACCACGGTGAAGTCATCCTCACCCTCGAGAATCAAGCGGAATCCCATGCGCAGAAGTCGCTGATCATCCACCAGCAAAATGTTGAGCGCCTGGTGATCTGTCATGAGTTGTCCTCTTGTTTGGTGCGGTGGTGCCGAAGGTGCGGCACTCGCGATTCCGAATTCGTGGGGGTCGAAGGCTCAGTCGGTACAGAATGCGCCGGAATGTTCAGGGTCACGAGCACTTTCCAGCCGCCGTCGGGGGTGGGTCCGGCCTCAAGCGTGCCGTCGTACATCGCAGCCCGCTCGGCGATGCCCTTGAGCCCCTGGCCAGAACCTTGACCGGTGCGCGTTCGCGTTACCGGGGCCGACCCCTCGCGAACGGAACGATCGGCACCGGGGTGAGCTCCGTCGTCGAACACTGTCAAAGTCACAGTAGTATCCGTACGGTCCACGCGAACCTGCACGTCAGAGGCGGATGGAGCGTAGCGAAGCGAGTTGGTAAGGGACTCCTGAAGGACACGGAAAATGGTGAGTTCGAGCGTGGGGTCAGATCGCAAAGCCGGGCCGGACTGCGTGAAAGTGAGCGGCATGCCCGCCTTCCGGAAGCCCTCAAGCATGTCCCGCAGCGACTCTTGCGAAGGTTGCGGCGCCAACGGTGAAGCGGAATCTTCGCGCAAGACAGAAAGCATGCGGCGCATATCTGCGAGCGCCGCGCGACCCGTGCCGCCAATATCCTCGAGCACTTCGCCCGCCTTGTCGGGACTGCGTTTCAGAGCGATGCGCGCGCCATCGGAGAGCGCGATCATGACGGAGAGCGAATGCGCCACCACATCATGCATTTCGCGGGCAATGCGGGTGCGCTCTTGGCTCTGCGCGAGCTCTTGAATCTTGGCGCCCCAGTTCGCGATTTCGGCTTCGTGGATCCGGTTATTGCGCACCCAAGAGCCAAGAGCCGTGACGAAGTAGTTGGACATCAGCACCGTGAACCCCACCAGAATCATGAGGAAGATCGGGCTAATCTCTTCTCCCGGCTGCTGCTCGCCAATGAACGCGTCTATGTGCACCCACAAGCCCGCCACAATCAGGGCGGTGGCAAGCGTGGCGAGCACGAAAGAACGGCGCGGCCGATACTGCGTAGCCACGGTGTAGAGCATGACCATGGTGCCCATACCGCTCGCAGAAAGCGTGACATCCACGAACATCATGATCATTTCAAGTGCCAACACCACCACGAAGACCACCAACGGCCAGCGACGGCGGAAGTACACCAGCACCGCAATGATCAGCACCAGTGCCGCCAAGACCCAGAGCGGCGTGGAGATTTCGGAGACAAAGGCCAAAGAGAACCCAGTCAGCACAACGTACGCGGCGCACACCAAGAGATCCGTGATCACGGGATGGCGGCGCAAGAAGCGCACAATCGGCCATCGCCGCTTATCAAAGACCTCATTCAGTGAGGGCGTTGTTGTTGCTGACATATCTCAAGCCTACGTAAGTGGGGGCACGCACCCGCGCGCCCCCAAAGAGTGAAACAGGGTGGTTAGACGTCTCGCTTCTTTACCAGCCAAGCGCCCACGGCCAAGGGAACAGCCGCCCAGGCGAGCATTCCGAAGAATGCCGGCCAGAATTCGACGTCATACATTCCCATGCTTTGGTCCATCAGCACGCTTGCCAGCGAAGACGGCAGCCAGTCCAAAATGTTCTTCAGGATCTCGTTGTCGAAAATGGAGAGGATTCCGGGAAGTACAAAGATGACAGCCACCATGGTCATGATGGGCCCCACCGCGTTGCGGATGATCGCGGCAATGCCGAAGCTCATCAGGGAGATGGCCATCACGGCAAACGGCATCCACCACAGCTGGCGCTGGAACGCTTCGCTGCTGATGTCTTGGCTGAATCCGTAGTTCTTCGCGATTGGATCCACCACAAGAGCGGACAGAATGACGCCGACCAGCGAAACCACGAAGGTCACCACGGCCACCAGAAGGGCCTTCGCCCAGTACACGGGCCACCGGCGCGGGGTCGCGGAGAAGGTGGTGCGTGCGGCACCAGTCACGAATTCGGAGCTGATGTTGATCACGGCGAGCGCGGCCAACAAGAGAACAGCCATTTGCCAGCCGCCCGAGGCCAACGAGTTGAAGAGTCCAGGACCTGCGGCCTCGGATGGGACTTCTCCGGATTCGGCGGCGGCAGTTACTTCGCCCATGAATGCGCCGATCGCCCATGCGGAGAGTGCGGCAAGCCCCACGAACACCACCAGCGAGAGGATCGAGAGGATCCAGCTCGAGCGGAGGCTACGCATCTTGGTGATCTCGCTGCGGATGACACCAAAAAAGGTGTTGTTGCCGCCCAGCTGCGAGCGCTGATATTCGCGAGCTGGCGTTGGAACCGGCTGCTGGGATGGTGAATCAAAAGTTGAAGCGGTCATGGCTTACTTCCCCTCCATAGCGTGGACGGTTTCCGGTTGATCTTGCGTGAGCGGTGAGAGGCCATCCCCGGAGTGGTACTCGACTTCCGAGTGCGTGAGGTTCAAGTAAGCGTCCTCCAGCGTGACGGCAATCGGCGTCAGTTCGGTGAGGAGGATCTGCCGTTCAAGGGCCAGCTGGCCGATCTGGCGCGGCGTGAGGCCTTGGACTTCAAGTAGCGAAGAATCCCGCTCCACAATCGTGACGCCGGGGCCGTTGAGTGCTTGCACCAAAGATTCGGCGGCATCCGTGCGGACGCGCACACGATTTTCGCCGGTGCTGTTGAGCAAGTGCTCAATCGGAGCATCGGCGATGATGCGACCACGTCCAATCACCACCAAATGATCCGCGGTCTGCGCCATTTCGCTCATGAGGTGGGAGGAGATGAAGACCGTGCGGCCTTCTGCGGCGAGGGCACGGCAAAGTTGGCGCACCCATTTCACACCTTCGGGATCCAGGCCGTTGACAGGCTCATCAAAAATGAGGGTCTCCGGATCGCCCAACAGCGCCACGGCGATGCCCAGCCGTTGCCCCATACCCAGGGAGTACCCCTTGATGGGCTTGTGGGCCACGCCCGCGATACCCGTGAGTTCCAAGACGTCATCTACGCGCTTCTTGGGAATGTTGTGGGTGGCCGCGATGGCGCTCAAGTGCGCTTTCGCGCTGCGGTTAGGGTGCGCGGCGCGTGCATCCAGCAGCGCACCGACTTCGCGGAGCGGCGATTTATGCTCGGCTAGCGGCTTGCCGTTGATGGTGATGGAGCCTTCCGAGGGACGGTCCAATCCCATCGCCATGCGCATCGTGGTGGATTTTCCAGCACCGTTCGGCCCCAGGAACCCGGTGACTTTTCCTTGTTGAGCGGTGAACGTCGCTCCACTGACGGCGGTTTTGTCGCCGTAGTGTTTCGTGAGGTTTTGTGCCTGAATCATGCTTCCAGCCTAGAAATTTTGGCGCGGGAGCACACCACCCTGCGGGATGAATTCTGGGATTGATTACGACGACGCCAGCTCATCCCATCGGACTATCGCTGCGTTGCGTCGTCCTTCGTTAGGGACGATTCCTGAGTGTTCTTAGCATTCCTGGCGCCAAGCCACGTCCGCAGAGTCCCCAAGGTGTACTTATCGGGCAGGCCGGCGAAAGGTCCGGCTTGCGGATCTTCTTGGCCTACGCGCCGTACCGGATCCTTGGATGGATCAAGCATGGATTCCACGACTTTCCACATGATCCAGAGGGTCGCGAGGATGTGAGCCACTACGGCGTACACGTAGAACGCGGGAGGGAAGGAGTGCTGCGGTTCCCACTGGGCGCTCAGCGCCCACAAGTGAAGCCACACCGCCCAAAAGTGGAGCACCTCGAAGAGCTGCCAAATGAGGAAGTCCTTCCAGCGCGGCCAAGCAAGGGCCACCAATGGCACCAGCCAGACCACGAACTGGGGCGAATACACCTTGTTAAAGAGGACGAAGCTCGCGACGATCAAGAAGAGGATCGACGCAACGCGAGGGCGTTCCTTCGCGGCGAGCGCAAGAATCGCGATGACCGCACAGGCCGCGGCAAAGCCCCAGAGTCCGGCTGAGTTGATGAACTCGGGGCTCATTTGTTTCATGCCCGGAATATTGGACGCGCTCAGGTTCCACGCGTACCAAACGGAGGAGAAGCCAGCGCCGCGGTCACGCGTAAATTCAAGGAAGTAGGACCATGCCGTGTAGTCCGCGATGGCGAAGGGGACATTGACGGCAAGCCAGGACGTCGCGGTTCCCGCCACCGTCAACCACCAGGCTTTGAACTTTCCTGTGCGGATGGCCAACACAATGACCACGCCCAAAAACAGGATGGGATATAGCTTGGTTGCGGTGCCGAGACCTATGAAGATGCCCGCTAAGAAGGGCTTGTCTCGAGCGAAGAACAACAGTGCGACGGCCAAGGCGGCGACAGCCCACATGTCCCAGTTGATTGTGGAGGCCAGCATCATCCCGGGCGCCAGCGCCACCATGGCAGCGTCCCACGGCCTGCGGCCGGCGGTCTTGCTCGTGACGATCACGGTGACGATCCAGAGGATCGCTACAAAGAAGAGGTTGATGTCGAAGTACGCGAGGGTTCTGTCCAGTGTGCCGCCAAACGCATCCGCGCCAGGGACCATCCACGCTGTCAGGGACGCCACCACAGACATCAGCACGGGATACTCAAAGAGCTCGCCGCCCGCGAAGGGAGCAAACGCATTCTCTGAAAAGCCACGGGCATGGAAGAGGGAGGCCCAGTCGGAATAGCACGCCCACTGGTAGGAGTTCATGCCGCCCCAACCTTGAGTGCGGCACATGTTCTTCGCCAAAATCGCGAAGAGAACGCCAATCACGGTGAGCACCACGAGGACGCGCTGCACCGTGAAGATTCCGGGGTTCACGCGCCCTGGATCTGTGAAGCGGCCCAGCGGACCGCCGATCACTTCGGTGAGTCGCGAGAGAAAACGATCATTGCGAGTTGGCACGGTGAGGCGCACGGGTTCTTGCCGTGGGCCTTTGCTCACCGGCGCATCCACTGCCGGAGTGTGGGAGGTGTCGCTGCGCTCGTGGCGCGCTGTAGCAATTCTTCGTGACTCCGGCATGCTTCCAGACTAGCCAATGACACGTGCCGTCTCAGCAACATCGCTGGGTTAGCCACCGTGCACACGAAGAAAGAACCGTGCACACGAAGAAAGATCCTGAAGTAACTCGCCACCGTTGCGGAGATACTCCGCATAATTTTTCTCGACTTCGCGCGCAAGCTCTGCCAATTTTTGGGGATTGTCCTGAATGAAGACGAGCTTTGTGGCTTCAATGATGAGGCGTCTGTCTACTTTTCATTACCTCGGCTCTTTTACTTCGCGCCCTGTTCATATGTCATTCACTGACTCGCAATCCTGCACACCTAACGTGCCTAGTGAGTGAAAGGGGCTTCATGACCAAGCTTCAGCAGGCAGTCCAGCCATCAGCACGACCAGCACAGGGTTTCGCGGCAGCGTGGGCGAGGACCGATTTTCAGGCACTGTGCGTCGCCGAAGCCCACAATGCGGGGGTACTCGGGCATTCAACAGCACTTGCTCTGGCAGCTCCAGAAGCCCATGGCCACTCAGAATTTGCGCCGGATGCATGGCCCAGCTTCCAAAAACTCGTGTCCTCCGAATTTCGCATGGGGTGGATTCCGGAGCAGGCCAGCGCCGCTTGGGTGCACCGCCAACGGGCGGACCGCAGGGTGATCGCAGATCTGTGGGATCCCCATGTCAGCCGACTCCTCGCGGACGCAATCAATTCGCCTCACGTACGCGGCGGCGTCGTACTCACTCTTGAAGGCCCCTCCGTACTGGCGTTCGCGGATCTCATCCTGAGTCCAGCGCGGCTCGCGTCGAGTCGAACCATTCTGGCCAAGCGCTTGCGGTGGCTCGCCGACGCGAAGCGGTTGTGCCTTATGACTTCAACTGAACTCTCAAATTCAACCGAAAAAGGTTTAGTTCAGGCGGGTGTCGCTGTGGAAGGGCATGCCTTCGAATGGTTGGGGGCAATGCCGCCGGAGGAGCCGTGCTTCGAGCCGAATATCCTGTTGGCGCCCGAGTTGAGGTCGCTGCAGCACGAAACCGCCATGGTGCAGGTACTGCGCGAAATCGTGGGAATCCTGTCCCTCGAAGGGCCAATGCGCTACGTGCCGGCCGGGTGGGAGCCTGGTTCGCTATTGGAGGAGTGGCAACGCTCAGGGGTTGCTAATGTTTCACGTGGAACAGTCTGGATAGGGCAGCATCTTCGCGCATTACGCCAAAATCAAACGGTTAACGTTGTAAATGATCGAAATTTGGCCGTGTGGAAGGCCGTCACGAAGGCCGCCGGCGCCTCATGGGTCAATCATCCTTTGTCCTCAGCAGCCCGCTCTTGACCCTCCACTGTGATGAACCTGAAGTAAGCGCGGAATAATAACAGCGTTCTGTGTACTAGAATCAGTAAGGCTCAATTTTCGGTAATTTTTCGCGCGCCGGAGCCGAAGTATTCAGGTTTTCTTAGGAGCAATGAGTGTCGGGCAATCCAATTCGTGTGGCCATTGTGGGCGTTGGCAACTGTGCCAGCTCACTGGTTCAGGGTGTTCAGTACTACCAAAACGCCACGGCAGGCGAGACCGTTCCTGGCCTCATGCACGTGGAATTCGGCAAGTACCACATCAACGACGTCGAGTTTGTGACCGCATTTGATGTCGACGCCAAGAAGGTTGGTCTCGATCTTTCAGAAGCGATCCTCGCGAGCGAAAACAACACCATCAAGATTGCCGACGTTCCTCACACCGGTGTGACCGTGCAACGCGGCCACACCTTGGATGGCCTTGGCCGTTACTACCGCGAGACCATTGAAGAGTCTGACGCGGAGCCAGTAGACGTTGTACAGGTCCTGAAGGACAACAAGGTAGACGTCATGGTCTGCTACTTGCCCGTTGGCTCAGAACATGCCGCCAAGTTCTACGCTCAAGCTGCTATCGACGCGAAGGTTGCCTTCGTCAACGCTTTGCCAGTTTTCATCGCCGGCACCAAGGAGTGGGCTGACAAGTTCACCGAAGCTGGCGTTCCTATTGTTGGCGACGACATTAAGTCCCAGATCGGCGCCACCATCACCCACCGCGTCATGGCTCGCTTGTTCGAGGACCGCGGCGTGATCTTGGACCGCACCTACCAGCTCAACGTTGGTGGAAACATGGACTTCAAAAACATGCTTGAGCGTGATCGCCTTGAGTCCAAGAAAATCTCCAAAACCCAGGCCGTTACGTCCAACACCTCTGCCGATCTCGGCGAGCGCGACGTTCACATTGGTCCGTCGGACTACGTTGCATGGCTTGATGACCGCAAGTGGGCATTCGTCCGCCTCGAAGGCCGCAACTTCGGCGACGCCCCTGTGTCCCTTGAGTACAAACTCGAAGTTTGGGATTCCCCGAACTCTGCCGGCGTGATCATCGACGCCGTGCGTGCCGCGAAGATTGCACTGGACCGCGGCATCGGCGGACCGATCCTCTCGGCTTCCTCCTACTTCATGAAGTCCCCACCAGAGCAGTACGAGGACTCCGTGGCCAAGCAGAAGGTCGAAGACTTCATCGCCGGAACTGATAACCAGCACTAAAAGTTCACGGCAAGAGGGCCGGTAGTAAGCAATTGTTATTGCTCGCTACCGGCCCTCTGCTGTTTAGTCCGTTGGCGTTGAACTCCTAGAAGAGCCCGATCGCCTTGCCGTCGTCGCCAACATCCATGCGCAGTGCTGCAGGCTCCTTAGGCAGACCCGGCATGGTCATGATGGCACCCGTGATGGCCACGATGAATCCGGCACCGGTACGGACCTGCAGATCTCGAATGGAGATTGTGAAATCCGTTGGCGCACCGAGCTTCGCGGCATCATCAGAGAACGAGTACTGCGTTTTGGCCATACATACAGGCATGTTGGACCAGCCGTTGTCGTTGATCTCCTCGAGGCGCTTCTTCGCAGCCGCGCTGAATTCCACGCCGCTGCCGCCGTAGATTTCTTTAACGATCGTGGCGATCTTGTCCTCGATGGACAGATCCAGATCATAGAGATGGTGGAAATTGCTCGGCTTCTCGACAGCCTGAATGACCTTCCGTGCCAAGTCACGGCCGCCTTCGCCGCCTTCGGCCCACATGTTGGCGATAGCTACCTCGGCACCCTCAGCGCGCACGAGCTCTTCAACAATCGCGAGCTCTTCGTCCGTGTCTGAGGTGAAGCGGTTGAGCGCGACAATCGGCTCAATACCGAACTTCCGGATGTTCCCGATGTGGCGCTTGAGGTTGGCGAAGCCGTTGCGGATGGCCTGGGCGTTCGCTTGGCCGAGCTCCGTCTTTGGTACACCGCCATGCATCTTCAAAGCGCGGATCGTTGCCACCACTACGGCGGCGTCCGGACCTAAGCCGCCAAAACGGGACTTGATGTTCATGAACTTTTCGGCACCCAGGTCAGCACCAAAGCCAGCTTCCGTCACCACGATGTCCGCATATTCACGAGCGGTGTTGGTGGCGAGGATCGAGTTGCAGCCGTGTGCGATGTTCGCGAACGGTCCGCCGTGAACAAAGGCGGGTGTTCCCTGAATGGTCTGCACCAAGTTCGGCTTGAGCGCGTCCTTGAGCAGCATGGTCATGGAGCCCTGAGCGTTCAAGTCACCGGCCGTAACGGGCTTGCGGTCATAGGTGTACGCCACGGTGATCTTGGAGAGTCTTTCGCGCAGGTCATCGATGGACGTCGCGAGGCAGAAGATTGCCATGACCTCAGAGGCCACCGTGATGTCGAAGCCGCTTTCGCGCGGCACGCCCTCGGTGGGGCCGCCCAGTCCAATGACCACATCGCGCAAAGCGCGGTCATTCATGTCCATGACGCGGCGGAACTGGATGCGCCGCGGATCAATATTGAGTGCGTTGCCTTGATGAATGTGGTTATCCATCAACGCGGCGAGGAGGTTGTGAGCACTCGTGATGGCGTGGAAGTCGCCCGTGAAGTGCATGTTGATGTCTTCCATCGGGAGGACTTGAGCGTAGCCGCCGCCTGCAGCGCCGCCCTTGATACCGAAGATGGGTCCCAGCGACGGTTCCCGGAGGGCGATGACAACTCGCTGCCCCTCTAACGCAAGAGCGTCACCGAGGCCAACGGTGGTGGTTGATTTACCCTCACCCGCTGGCGTCGGTGACATGGCGGTCACCAGGACGATCTTGCCCTGGTTAGCCTCTCCTGCCTTTTTGCGAAAAACATCGACTTTTGCCTTGTACTTTCCGTACAATTCCAAGTCGTCTTCGTCGATACCTGCTGCTGATGCAATCTCAACGATTGGCTTGAGCGTCGCGCGTCCTGCAATCGCCAGGTCGGTCATTTCAAGCTGTTGAGTCTGAGATTCAGACACGGCATGCCCTCCTTTGGGTATACAACAGCTTCAAACTATCGCAGTTTGAGCGTTGTGTAGAGGGTTACCGCACACGGTGGATCATTTCTAGCGGAAACTGTGATTCCCAGCGTTCGCGTGAACGAAAATCGAAGTAGACCGCTTCCTTATGCTTTGGAATTTGCTTCGAATGTGATGGGTGATGCGTATTCATTCTTCTACCTCCCTTCGGCCAGATTGCGGTAGCGGGCAGTAAGTACAGCGGGTCCAGATATTAAGAGTTCAGAACCGCTGTTTTGATACAAGGACGACGCCGGAGCTTGCGAAAAATCGTCACTTACGCCGCGCAGGGGTTGGCTGAGGTGAAATTGAGTGGATGGTTGTCGCGTGAGATCTACGACGAATGCTGGAGGGCGGAACATGTTGTGCTCTTTCGAAGGTGGGCCGGTTGATGATCAACGGGGCCTCTCGAACGAGGTTCCTAGCCAGAGACAGCAGAAAAGAGTTCTAAGAAAAGTGTCTTAAGGAATGACTGCTGGGCTAGTGCGCACGCACGGAGGCAGAGATGTGTCCTGTGATTCCGAATTCCGGAGTCTTCGTTATGAAAATAAACACTTCATCCACCTCCTTTTGGCAGTCCGGCCAGCTGAGCTGGCATTCAATACATGACATGAGTGGAAAAGTACCGCATTGGTATTTCCCAATCAGGAGATTACTGTACGGGGTGACTCACGACATGCGCAAGGCATTTCTCAGATAATTTTGAGAATTTTCTGAGACGGAGTCTCGTCTCGAGCTCTTGAGAGCTCCTTAAGAGCGCTCGCTCCACCAGGTGTTGAGCAGCTCGGCGGCCTCTTCGGGACTGACCGGTCCATTGTCGAGACGGTGTTCCAGCAAGAACTTGTACGCCTGCCCCACCTCTGGGCCCGGCTTAATTCCCAAGATCTCCATGATCTGCTTGCCGTCCAGATCTGGGCGCACAGCATCGAGCTCTTCTTGCTCGCGCAAAGCCGCGATGCGCTGCTCGAGGTCGTCGTAGGCAAAAGCCAGCCGTTCGGCCTTGCGGCGATTACGCGTGGTGACGTCACTACGCGTTAAGCGGTGCAAGCGCTCCAAGAGCGGTCCGGCGTCGTTGACGTAGCGGCGCACGGCCGAGTCCGTCCAGCCGGCATCGCCGTAACCATAGAAGCGCATGTGCAGTTCTACGAGTCGCGCGACGTCCTTCGTGGTCTCGTTGTCGAAGCGAAGCTCGCGCATGCGCTTCTTCGTAAGCTTGGCCCCCACCATGTCGTGATGACGGAAAGACACAGCTCCCGTGCTCTCGAACTTGCGGGTGGCGGGCTTTCCGACGTCGTGCATTAGGGCCGCAAAACGCAAGACGAAGTCCGGGCCGGGGACGGGACCCTCGGCATCCGATTCCAAATCCGCAGCCTGCTCCAAAACTTGGAGCGAGTGCTGGTAGACGTCCTTGTGGCGGTGGTGCTCGTCAGTTTCGAGCTGCAAAGCCGAAACCTCCGGCAAGACGTGATCCGCCAAACCGCTGCGCACCAGGACGTCAACACCCTTCCGAGGGTAATCACCAACAATGGTTTTGATGATTTCATCCCTCACACGTTCGCGGGAAATGCGGTTAATCTGGTCCGCCATGTCCGTCATCGCCTGCTCCACCTCGGGAGCCAAATCGACGCCCAATTGGGACGTAAAGCGTGCCGCGCGCATCATGCGCAGAGGGTCATCGGTGAAAGAGACCTCGGGGGTACCCGGGGTCATCACTCGGGATGCGCGCACGTCCTTGAGGCCGCCGTATGGGTCCACGAGCTCGAGTGCAGGTAAGCGCAACGCCATGGCGTTCATCGTGAAGTCTCGACGCACCAAGTCGTCCTCAAGGCGGTCACCGAAGGCAACAATCGGCTTCCTGGAGTCGCCGTCATAAGCGTCCGCGCGATAGGTAGTTACTTCGAATTGGTCCTTACCGCGCCGAAAAGCGATGGTTCCGAACTCGCGGCCCACGTCCCACGTGGCGTCCGCCCAGCCCTCGATCACACGCAGGATGTCATCTGGGCGCGCGTTCGTGGTGAAGTCTAGGTCCGGAGAAATACGGCCCAAGAAGAGGTCGCGAACCGGTCCGCCCACCAGCGAAATCTCATATCCGGCCTCATCAAAGAGCTTGCCGAGCTCCACAACAGACGTCGGAAGAGCGGTTAGCAACTGAGGAAGCTCGGAAAGTTCATGCATAGTGCCTTTAAGATTGCCAGATTTTGCACTGATTCCGCGCCACCGTCAATCACTCAATCGGTGAGAGTAACGCCATTAGCTAGAGTGGAATACATGGTTCATCCGGTTCCGCGCGCTCCCAAACGCACGCCGCTTTCGTTAGCGCGTGCTTATGAGCGCGCCAAAATCCGGGAAAATCAGCGTCAGGAACGCTTGAAGAACCAAGAATTGTTGGGTCCAGAAGGCACCCAAAATGCAGGACCGGTCCCAGATGCGGACGCAGACGATTCCGAAAAGCGCGCTTCGCAGCGCGCGGAAGCGAGCCAGCGTCGTCGTAATCAATCTCCAACTCCGCGACCCGGAATGTACCGGGTGTACCGCGAAACGGAGTACACCACCGTCACGGAAGTCTCCGTGAACACGCCCACGCCCTTGTCAGCGGCTCGTTCCGCGCAAGCGTTCAGCACGTACTCGCTGCCCACGGTAGAAGAAGTAAGCGCTGGCGGCGTGATTGTGGACATGTCAAAGCCGGACCTGCCGGTCGCCATCATCGCGCGCTACAACCGCGGTGGCCGTCTCGAATGGTGTTTGCCGAAGGGGCACCCGGAAGGCGTCGAGACCAACGAGCAAGCCGCTGAACGCGAAGTGGAAGAGGAAACGGGCATTCAGGGCCACATCCTCACGCCGCTCGGCAGCATTGATTATTGGTTCACCGTGCCTCGCTATCGCGTTCACAAAACCGTGCATCACTACTTATTGCAGGCAACCGGCGGATACTTGACCATCGACAAGGACCCGGACCATGAAGCCGTCGACGTCGCATGGGTGCCGCTCGCGGATCTAACGCACCGGCTGTCTTTCCCCAACGAACGCCGCATTGCACAATTGGCTCGCGAAGCCCTCCCACGGTATTTCAAAGGATAGAAACCATTAGCGCTCCATCTGACGCCCGCGGCCGCTCTAAAGCCGTAGCCCTCATGGCTTCGGGAACCATGGTGTCCCGAGTCCTTGGTTTCGCTCGCACCGCTCTGCTGGCTGTCGCGATCGGTTCCACCACAGCGGTGGCGGACATCTTCGAAAAAGCCAACGTCATCCCTACCATCATCTTCATGTTGTTAGCCGGCGGCATCTTCAACGTGGTGTTGGTTCCTCAGCTCATCAAAGCCTCTCAAGCGGCGGACCGCGGAAGCGCGTACACCTCCAAGCTGATCACCCTGACTGTGGTGGTCATGGCTTTGGCGACGGCGCTCCTGACTCTTCTCGCGGGGCCCATCATCCAAGCACTCTCGAGCGGCTGGACGCCTCAGCAAGTGGCGCTCGGTACGGCCTTTGCGTACTGGTGTATGCCGCAAGTGTTCTTCTACGGCGTCTATGCCGTAGTGGGACAAGCGCTCAACGCTCACAGCCGGTTTGGCGCCTACATGTGGGCGCCTGTCCTCAATAACGTGGTGCAGATCGGCGTGATTGGGGCGTTCATCTTCTTGTTCGGTGCCTACCGTGCCGACGGGCAGCAGTTTGAAACGTGGTCCAGCCAGCAGACCTGGCTGTTAGCCGGCGGTTCAACGTTGGGCATCGCGCTTCAAGCGCTGGTTCTCTTCATTCCGCTCATGCGGACCGGCCTGCATATCCGTCCTGACTTCGGCTGGCGCGGCATGGGGCTGCGCCATGTTGGCAAGATCGCGGCCTGGACGTTGGCCTCCATGACGGTGGGCAACATTGCTTCACTGATCTACGGACGGATTGTTTCCGGCGCTACGGCGGCCCGTGCCCAGCTACCGGACGGTGGCGCAGGAGTTCCTGGTGAGTACGCGCTGAACACCAGCCAGCTCATCACGGTGCTGCCGCACTCGATCTTCGCGTTGTCCCTGGCCACGGTCCTGTTCAACGAGCTGTCCTCGCACTTCGCCAAGAAGGAGCGGGACCTCATTGCGCCTGCTTTGGCTCGCGGGCTCAAGACGACGGCCGTGCCGATTCTTTTCGCGACGGTGGCGTTCATTGTTTTGGCCGGTCCGGTGGGCCGAATCTTCGGTGGTACGTCCGCGAATGCCGTGGAATCCGGCGCCGCCATTGGTCAGTTGCTGTTGCTGACCACGTTGGGACTTCCGTTCAAGAGCGTTCACTTCTTCCTGATTCGCGTGTTCTACGCGGAGGAGGACACGAAGACGCCCATGCTCATCCAAACGATCATCGCCGTCATTGGCCTCATTGTTGCCTTCATCATGGCCTTCACCGTTCCGCCGCTGCAGATCGCTTTTGCAATGGCCCTCCTCTACGGCGTGACGAACGTGCTGTCCGCGATCATCGCGCACTTCCTGGTGGTCCGCCGCTACGGCGACTATGGCGTTGCGTCTGTGGTGGATACGTACCTGCGGATCGGCTGGATTGCGGTGATTTCTGGCGTGGTGGGCGCCGGAGTGCTGTACCTTCTAGGCGGCTTCACGCATGGGTTCGCGTGGGACTCCATTCTCACGGCCATTGTTTCCATCGTGGTGGTTGGTCTGGTCATGGCCGTGGTCTACATCGTCCTTTTGAAGCGCTCAGCGGTACCTGAACTGGACGAATTCTTGGGTCCACTTGCACGACGCATTCCAAATTTGGCCCGCGCTAGCCGCGCGCGCCGGTAGTCTTTACGCAAACCGGCGCTACCTTGAGAGTGCCTGTCACCAGTTCTGGAGGAAGTTTTGGCACAGCAGTTCAACGTGGGCACGGTGCTCGGCGGTCGTTACCGCGTCACCGAACGTGTGCTGATCTCGAACGACGACGACCATGTGTTGCGCGGGTTCGATCAAGTTCTTGACCGCCCTGTCTCAATCCTTGTTGCCGCACCCGTGAATGCCGCGCAGGCTGCCACGAGCGCCCGCGAAATCGCCACTGGCGAGCGCATCGGTAACGTGCAGATCTTGGATCTCGGTTTGAGCGAGGGCCGCACGTATCTCATTACGAATATTGCCGAGTCTGAAGATCTTTTGGACCTCGTGATGGAGGCCCAGAAGAACGCGCCGTACATTGAGCCGTTCATGACGGACACCCTGGGTTCCGAAATTTTCGGCGAAGCTCGCGCCTTCGAGCCGCACGTCTACGAAGACGATGACGAGTACTACCACGAGCTTGCGCAGCAGAACCGACCCGTTAATCCGGGCCTTCAGCAGCGCCTCAATGACATCAAGTCCCGCTTTGGGCGTTCCAAGGACAGCAATGACGACGACGCAGCTCAAGAGAGTGTCCGTCCTGCGGTCGAGGAGTACACGCCTGAGGAGACTGTCTCCCAAGATTCCTCGAAGGATTCCGAGCCGCCGGTTCAAGAATCGCGAGTTGCTGAAACGAAGGACACGGATACGCAGCCACGAGAGGCTCAGCAGCCTTCTGCGGCCGTCTCTGCGCCTCGTCGGGGCACAAGGTTCTCTACGCCGCCTCCACGTCCTGAGCACGAGCCTAAGGTCTCTCAGTTGGCCGATGAGGAACCTGCTGCCGACGAGGTTGTCGAGGAGCGCCCGTTTGCGAGTGCTTATTCGCGCGGCAATGACGTGCCCGAGAGCGATGTGCGCTCACGCGACGCCGTGGAGCCTGCGGATGCACCGGACAAGACGGATGACTTCGACGAAGCTGATGAATCTTCCGTCAACGATCGCCGTGGGGCAGCTGGCCGCTACGTAGCGGGTGCTGCAGCTGGCATCGCTGGCGCCGGAGCCGCAATGTTGGGTCGCGTCCGTGGCAACAACCAGAACACGACTCCCGAGGAAGCTCCCGAAGAGACTCCTGAGTTCTTGTCAGATGACAATAACGAGCAGTGGGATGACGCCGAATACGAGTCCGAAGCCGGCTACTACGATGAGGACGATGATTCAGAGGTGGATCGGGACAAGGAAGCACGGACTCGTCGCCTTGTCATTGGTGCACTTCTAGGCCTCGTGCTGATCGTCGCAGTGGTCTTCGCCTTCCAGGCTTTGAGTCCGCGCGGCAACACCGCAGCGCAGAGCTCCGCGGCTGCTTCGAACTCGAGCGCGGCTGGCTCTTCGGCAGCTAGCGGAAACACGTCGCAGTCTGCACCGGCAAACACTGTGACGCCAGAGATCGTTGGACTCGAACGCAATGTGCCTGGAAATCAGGCGCTCACGGCAGAGCGTGACAACCTGTTGCCGCGCGCGTTTGATGGCAACGAAGGCACGCTCTACCGCACCTTCTCCTTCTCGAACGCTAAGTTTGGTGGTTTCGCGGATTCCATGGAGCTGATCGTTGAGCTCAAGGAACAGGCCGATGTCGCTGAACTCGAGCTTTCCGGTCTCAACGGAACAGGTGGAGCCTTCGAGATCCTTGTAGGCGATTCCAACGACAAGTCATCGGCTACGGCAGTTGCGCAGGGATCCTTCACGGGTCCAACGGTGACCGTCCCTGTAGCGAATGATCAGGGAGCACCAGCTAAAGCGAAGTACGTGTTCATCAACATCACGGAATTGCCACGTCAGGCTGCACCATCTTCACCAGAGCGCCCATTTGGCCTCCAGATCGCAGAGATCAAGGTCAAGTAGCAAGTACTCTTTTCAGCAGTTCAAAGTATTCCTCGGACTCAACGATCCGGGGAATACTTTTTGCTCGGACAAGGTTGTGACACATACGTAAACGCGTATGTCTCGTGATGGCCGTGTACGGAGAGGGCTGTAGCCTAGAGATCAGCCCAAAAACTTGCTTGAAAGAGGATCCAACCTGTGACTGTTGAAACCACATCGGATGTCCGTGACGTCATCATCGTCGGCTCCGGACCTGCCGGCTACACGGCAGCCGTCTACACGGCGCGCGCCAATCTGAACCCAATTGTGTTCGCTGGTTCTGTCACAGCTGGTGGCGAGCTCATGAACACCACCGAGGTTGAGAACTTCCCTGGCTTTGTTGACGGCATCATGGGCCCAGAGCTAATGGACAACATGATGAAGCAGGCAGAGCGATTTGGCGCCGATATTCAATTCGAAGACGTTGAATCTGTTGAACTCGAAGGCGAGATCAAGACCGTCACGCTTGGCAGCGGTGAGGTTTACAAGGCACGCGCGGTCATCATCGCTACCGGCTCCGCATACCGCGAGTTGGGCTTGCCTGACGAAAAGCGCCTCTCCGGCCACGGTGTCTCATGGTGTGCAACGTGCGATGGCTTCTTCTTCCGCAACCAGGAGATAGCAGTTGTAGGCGGTGGAGACTCCGCCATGGAGGAGGCCCTCTTCCTGACGAAGTTCGCATCCAAAGTGACGGTTGTTCACCGTCGTGAAGGACTCCGTGCCTCGAAGATCATGGCTGACCGTGCATTGGCTAACGAGAAGATCGAATTCGCGTGGAACTCAGAAGTTGCTGCCGTCAACGGTGAAGACAAGGTCAGCTCCATTACCCTGCGTAGCACGGTAGATGGCACCGAACGCGAGCTTCCAATCACTGGTCTCTTCGTAGCCATCGGAAACGATCCACGCACGGATCTCGTCAAGGGCCAGCTCGAGCTGACCGAAGATGGAACCATCGCCGTTCAGGGCCGTTCCTCCAAGACGTCCCTTCCCGGCGTCTTCGCTGCCGGCGACGTCATCGACTCCAGCTACCGTCAGGCCATCACGGCCGCAGGCTCCGGCTGTGCCGCTGCGATCGACGTAGAGCACTTCCTCGCGTCTACCGTGCAGGATCACAAGCCGGCAGCCCAAGAGGCCGCTACAGTCTAAATAAGGCCAGTCCGGGTGGATGGAATAGATACCACCATTCACCCGGTTACAACATCAAACAGTTCTCCCTAAACCTAAGGACGGAATCACATGAGCAACGCTAAAGACGTTACCGATCAGAGCTTCCAGAAGGACGTTCTCGAATCTGATAAGCCAGTAATCGTTGATTTCTGGGCAGAATGGTGCGGTCCTTGCCGCATGTTGAGTCCAATCCTCGACGAGATTGCTGCCGAGCACGGTGAGAAGGTAGAGGTCGTCAAGGTGAACGTTGACGAGAACCCTGCAATCGCAGCTCAGTACGGCATCACCTCTATTCCTGCAGTCTTCGTCTTCCAGGGTGGCGAGCACGTTGCTACCTCCATCGGAGCGAAGCCAAAGAAGGTTCTCGAGCAGGAGTTCGCAGAGTACCTGTAAAGCTCTGAGGCACATCTCGCCTCACATCGCTTATCTCTTAGGGCGGTCATGTTTCACGTGAAACATGACCGCCCTTTTCTTACGTATGCTCAACGCCGGACACGACTGCCTGGCCGTGGCAACGAGGAAGGCGCAGTAGGGGCAACTCGAATCACCCTGCCACCACAAACGCAACGGCATTTGAACCTGCGAGGTTATACCCATATCAGGGAGTAAGTCGCACTCCATCACACACTGCCCACTACTTCCTCCATACAAAAGCAATGGGGACAATGCCTTCTTCTAATCGACCAGCGATACATGTATCGCAATGAACCTCAGAATTACCTGGCACATACACAACCTGAGATAGCTTGCCATCTGTGAATAGCATGTCCCGATGCTGCACAGCGAGGTGCGTTAGCCCGGCGCAGCACACAACTACGGTCGCAATGATGTGGCAATAGATCGTGCTGGCTGGCTATCAGATCCGAGAACGCCACCCTGGATACTCCTCCGCATAGAGGCCGGCGCTGCAGGCGGCACGACGGTATGAACAAGCCGTCGCTCAATGTTCCACGTGAAACATTTCTCGAGACACGAAGAACTTCCAATATCTAACATGTCGTCAAACAGAGATGCAGGAGGAATGTTTGAGGGGCTATGTTGCGAACACACGCCGCGCCGATAACTCTGTCAACATACATCCTCCCGCGATCGGGTCATCGACGTCTCATTCCTCGGCATCACGCTGCTACTGCCGATAGAAAGCAAGAGCCCAAATTCATGGAAGCAACTCAGCAGACTGTGAATCAGTGACTACCCGACACCTATGTTTCACGTGAAACATGCGGCGAAACGGTGATGCAGTTCTCCGAAGGAGCTTCAAACTCAAGTGGAACATAAGATCACAATCTTTTGGCCGACAGTTGGTGGAGTAGAGGACTGTCCTGGAGAGACTTGTTGCTCCATTCAGACGCGGCAACATGGTGTATTCGGCCAACACGTGTGTTGTAAAGAGCACAAACCCCTGATTATGGTCTCCAGATCAGATGCAAGCAGACATGAAACAGGGCGCAAACCAGGGAGCTCTGAGAATTCTGAAAAACGCGTGCCGAGCCGACACTAAGAATTTATGCAAAAAGGAGGGCCGGTGTGAATGTTTCACGTGAAACATTCACACCAGCCCTCTAATAGATGTCCTAATTGGACGGTGCGATAACTCCCATGATGCGATTCAGATCGTCAACGCTAGCAAATTCGATGCTAACGCGACCCTTCTTCGCACCGAGCGTGATCTTCACCTGCGTATCAAGGCGGTCTGACAATGCGTTTGCGAAGTAGTCCAGGCGCTCGGGGCGGGCGACTTCTTTGGCCTGACGAGTGTTGTCCGCGCGACGTAGACCTGCCTGCAGCGCAACAATTTCCTCGACGGACCGGACGGACAGACCCTCGTTGACGATCCTCTGTGCAAGACGTTCCATTTCGGCGACGTCTTCAAGTGAGAGGAGCGCACGCGCGTGACCTTGCGAGATTACGCCAGCAGCTACACGACGCTGAACCAACGGCGGCAACTTCATGAGTCGAATGGTGTTCGAGATCTGCGAACGAGAGCGACCAATCTTCTGGGAGAGTTCGTCCTGAGAGCAACCAAACTCTTGAAGAAGTTGCTGATAAGCAGCCGCTTCTTCAAGCGGATTCAGTTCAGAACGGTGCAAATTCTCGAGAAGTGCGTCTCGGAGAAGGTCCTCGTCCTTGGTTTCACGAATGATTGCAGGGATCTGTTCCATTCCCACACGCTGTGCAGCGCGCCAACGACGTTCACCCATGACGAGCTCGTATTTGGCGTCCCCTTCTTCGGAGGAGGGACGAACAACGATCGGTTGCAGCAGGCCAATCTCACGAATGGAGTGTTCCAGCTCGGACATATCCTCTTCATCGAAGACTTGACGTGGCTGTTTGCGGTTGGGATGAATCGAATCAATCGGCAGTTCAGCGTAGGAAAGCCCTGGAATACTGGCTAGATCCTCTACATCAGAGCCAGATGGATTGTCACCCTGGTCTGAATCCGTCAATGTTTCACGTGAAACATCAGATTTCTGAGCAACTATTTCATCTTTGTCTACCGAACTGGTGCGATCAGAAGCTGCATCTGACTTCTCTTCTCCAGTAGGCCGCGTTACTTCATTCTTGGATGATTCCAACTCCTCACTGTTCTTGGAGTCGGCAGCTGCACTTGTGTTGCCAGTGGACTTTGGCGCCGGCGAGGTTGTCTCAGCCTGCTCTTCTACATCAGTCCCGTTGTCCTCGCGATTCTTGAGCACACGGGCCGCACGTTCGCTCAGTAGATCTGGAACTTGGGCACGACGACGATTGGCGCGAGATGTTTCACGTGAAACATTGCTCCGTGGGCTCGGCGAGCCACCAAAGAACATGTCGACTGGACGGATACGAGGAACTTCGTCACCGTCAGCATCCAGCTCCGCCTCGTTCTCCTCCACGACAGTGCTGCGCTTAGAGGAGTCCTTTGTCTCTGCAGGAGTCTTCTTCTCGTCCTCTGCCTTGACCGTATCGGCCAGTGCCTTGCGTCGACGTTCTGAAGTGCGCTTCCGTAGGACATCGACTGCGTTGGCCACCGAAGTGGTGCTGTCTTCTTGGCTGTCATCAGCACCAGACTTGAATGCCGATTCCTTGTCAGCCGGTTCCTCGGCGTCGGAATTCTTCGTGGATTCTCCGGACTTGGATCCCTTCGAAGACTCTTCCTCTCCCGGGTCGACGGATGCAGTGGAAGACTTCTTTCCGGTCTCAGCGCTTGCAGTAACGTCACCAGTAGCAGCAGCAGGAGACTTCTTATCAGCCTTTGATGACGATGAATCAACCAATTTCGTTTGATCTGCAGAAGAGTATGCGGGTGTTCGCTTGTCCGTGTTGGTCGTTTCACGTGAAGCAGGCGTCGGCGCGGCTTCGACTTCCTCAGACGAAGGAGTGGTTGCCTTCTTTTCTTCGACAGGCTCCGTTGGTCCCGTTGCAATCAACGCTCCGAGCCCACGGCCCAGTCCTCTGCGCTTCTCAGCCATCAGTTCTCCTCAGTGATATCCACAGCTGTGGATTACACAACTACTTCCGTTTGATCTGAATCAATTCTAGTCTTTGACGAGCAAAGATGCGTTGTGCGACTCCAGCGAATCCGCGCAACAAGAAAGGGACAGTCACCCAATGATGACTGTCCCTTCAAGGATTTCTAGGAGATCTACAACATCGCCGGCGTGCTATTTCTTTGTGGAATCCTTCTCAGCGCCGCGCTTTGCAATCTCGCTGGCAGCTTCGAGATAGGACAGTGCGCCCGTCGAATTCGGGTCATAAGTAATGACCGTCTGTTGATAACTTGGCGCTTCGGAAATGCGAACCGAACGTGGAATAACGGCGTCCAACACTTCGCTCGGGAAATGCTCCCGAACTTCAGCGGCGACCTGGGATGCGAGGTTCGTTCGACCGTCGTACATGGTCAGAAGGATGGTGGAGACGTCCAAGGACTCATTCAGATGCTTCTGGATGAGCTTGATGTTGTTCAGGAGCTGGCTCAATCCTTCAAGCGCGTAGTACTCGCACTGAATAGGAATCAAGACTTCCTTAGCAGCCACAAATGCGTTCACCGTCAAGAGACCCAACGACGGTGGGCAGTCAATGAAGATGTAGTCGAGGCGTGCTTCGCCCTCGCTCGCCCGGTGGTTGGCGTACTCTTCGAGTGCGCGGCGCAATCGCTGCTCACGTGCCACAAGAGACACGAGCTCAATCTCAGCACCAGCCAAGTGGATCGTTGCTGGAGCCACCACAAGATTGTCCAGATCAGGGCACTTCTGAATTACCTCAGCCAAGGGCACATCGTTGATGAGCACATCGTAAATGCTGTCCACTTCTGCGCGGTGATCGATGCCAAGAGCGGTCGAGGCATTGCCCTGTGGGTCAATGTCCACGACCAAGACGTGCAACCCCTGCTTCGCCAAGGCGGCAGCAAGGTTTACGGTAGACGTGGTCTTGCCAACGCCGCCCTTTTGGTTGCTGACAGAGATAAAGCGAGTTTCGAGTGGAATAGGCAATGTGCTGTTCTTCAGTTCTTCGCGACGCTTAGTCTCATTGGCAATCTGATTAGCAAGCGGTGTGCTCTCATCGATTTCCATGAAGTCCCGATCCGTGGCTGTTGTTGCAGGATTATTCTCGGCTTCATTCGGTTCAACCGATGAAGCCTCAGAGGCAGAGTCCGCTAGCGAATCAGCATCCGACGTTTCGGTATGCTCTTCGGCAACAGTCTCCACATCCACATCTTCTGGTGCGTCCTTCGCGAGACTCTCAGAGTCCTCGCGACTTTTGCCCTTCAAAAGTTTATCGGTTAGCCCAGACATAAAGGGTTTCACGTGAAACATGGAATGTTGCCCCTAAAATCAACCTATCTTGGTTGAAGAGTTATGAGCCGACTTTGATGCGGACTAGCGTGGTGGGTTCTTCCAGAACGGAGGCGCCTGCAACCAGGATTTCTGGCGAAGATCCGCCGGCCTTTTTGAGTACCTTGCGTGCCTTCTCGATCTCCTCTTGAGCGCTGCGACCCTTGATGGCCAGCATCTCTCCGGAACCGTGCAAGAGCGGAATCGACCATGGAATGAGGTTCGTCAGCGCGGAGACAGCGCGAGCCGTCACCACATCAACGTTTACGAATTCCACTACTTGCTCCGCGCGGCCACGCATGACCACTACGTTGTCCAGCTCTAGATCATCGATCACTTCGCTGAGCCACAAACAACGGCGCTCCAACGGCTCGATCAACGTGAGCGAGAGGTCCGGACGGGCGATGGCCAAGGCCAGACCTGGCAAGCCAGCTCCCGATCCCACGTCAGCAACCGTGACGCCTTCAGGAATGTACTCGCCAATTACGGCGCAGTTGAGAACGTGCCGGCCCCACAGGCGCGGTACTTCGCGCGGACCAAGAAGCCCGCGTTCCATGCCAGACGTGGCCAAATGCTGCACGAATCGTTCCGCCAGATCGTAGCGATCACCAAAGATCTTGTCCGCGCTAATGCGCTCAGACGGATTCGGCAGAACAGGTTCGTGAGCCGCAGGAGCCACGGAGGACTCCTGCTCTACAGGTGGGGTCGGCTGTTCAGTCATGCTTAGACGAGCTCTTCCACGGACACCACAATGTGGCGCTTCGAGCCTTCGCCTTCGGACTCAGAGAAGAGTCCAGCGTCAGCAACGAAGTCATGCACGAGCTTGCGCTCGTAAGCGCTCATGGGTGCCAAGTGCACAGGCTCGGAAGTGGACTTCGCGGTAGAAACTGCCTTGTCTGCAATCTCGCGCAGTTTGCCTTCGCGCTCCTTGCGGTAGCCCAGGATGTCCAGGACCAAGCGTGAACGGCTGCCGGTAGCCGTCAAGACAGCCAAACGAGTGAGTTCCTGGAGGGACTCCAGAACCTCTCCATCGTCACCAACAAGAGCTTCGAGCTCCTTGTTTTCAGCCTCGTCACTCACAATCGAGATGTACGTACGGCCGCTACGAACCTCAATATCGATGTCGCCATCGATGTCCGCAACGTCAAGCAATTCCTCGAGGTAATCCGCAGCGATATCGCCCTCTTCTTCAAGGCGCTCGGCCTTAGTAGGGCCGGAAGCCGAAGCTTCGTCCGTGACGGAAGCTGCGTCGTCGTCATTCAATGCTGGCTGCTCCACGTCCACAGCATCTTCAGTGTGCTGGCTCATGAATTACCTCTTTCGCTTGGTTTGGCGCTTCGGCTGAACGCGCTGAGTCTTCTTGAGCTCCTCGGCAGCAACCGCTTCAGCGGCCTCTGCTGCCTTCTTCTCGCGGAGCGGCGGCAGGCCCTTCGCGGCGCGGCGCTCATTGAGTTCGCGCTCGGCTTCGGAACCTGGGGTCGGGTTGTTACGGATCACCCAGAACTGCTGAGCCAAGGTCCACACGTTGGTGGCGGTCCAGTAGAGCAACAGACCGATCGGGAAGTTGATGCCACCGATACCGAACACGAGCGGAAGGATGTACAACATCATCTTCTGCTGCTGCATGAACGGGCCCTCGAGGGCTTCCTTGGTCATGTTCTTGGACATGATCTGGCGCTGCGTAATGAACTGCAGTGCGGACATCGCGACGATCAAAATGACGGCCACGATGATCACGGAAATGTTGACGTTTCCGGAGTTCAGCGTGTTCAAGAACGTGTCTGAGAGACGTGCGCCGAAGATGGACGACTCGTCGAACGAGCGAACGTGAGCTGCGGAAAGAGCGCCAATGCCCTCGCCTGCAGCCTTCGCGGTGGCGGTGTTGTTGAGCACCGTGAAGAGCGCGAAGAAGAACGGCATCTGGAACAGCAAAGGCATGCAGGAAGAGAACATGCCGGTGTTGTGCTTCTTGAAGAGCGCACGCTGTTCGGCAATCATGGCCTGCTGCGAGAGCTGGTCCTTCTTGCCCTTGTACTTAGCCTGAAGCTTGCGCAATTCTGGCTGCAACGCCTGCATGGCGCGCTGGGCCTTGATTTGCTTGACGAATACCGGGATCAAAGCGGCACGGATGACCACCACCACGGCAACGATGGAGAAGGTCCAGGTCCAACCGGAGTTGGGATCCATGCCGAGGAACGAAAAGAGCTCATGGAAGGCCCACAAGATCCAGGACATCAACATCCTGAAAGGCCATAGAAGCGTGTCAAAGATTTGCATGAGTGGTTATGCTCCTCGATCCGCGGCTGCGGACTCGTCGGTATCGTCAGGAATGGGCGGGTGATTCAGAACAATGATTCTTGGCGTTTTGCCTTCTGGCCAAATCCGCTTGCCAGGCGGGACCATATCGATCCCGCCTTTGCCCCACGGATTGCATCGCAGCAGCCGCCACGTTGCTAACCAACTTCCGCGCGCTGCGCCGTGAACAGTCACGGCTTCTAGAGCGTACGCGGAACAGCTGGGAAAGTAGCCACACACGTCGCCATATATCGGCGAGATGATGAGTCTGTAGAGCTTCAAAAAACCAATAAGTAAGAGGCGGGGGCTATCCAATATCCACTTCAGCACTCTCATCACCGGATTTTGGGGAGAGGACGACGCCGCAGCTTGCGCAGGTGCGATTACCGCGGACACATGACTTCCGTCAGCGCACATGGTCTACCCCCTCTTGCGTGTGATGTTCTTGGTGAAGCTTTTCAATTTTCTTGAACGCGGAATGCACGTCGCTACCTAGTTCATCCCACGATGCGGTACTTGATGCCGGAAGAGCGCGCATCACAATGCCCATACCGAGTGGGTGTTCTTTAACGAGGTCAGCAGAGAGTGCTCTTAATCGTCTCTTAACGAGGTTACGAGTAACAGCGTTCCCCACCTTCTTGGAAACGATGAACCCGAACCTCGTGGGAACCTCGTCAGTTCGGAAATGTGCATAAACAACAACGTTCCGGCGCCCAATACGGGCACCGGAACGTACGGTGTTGGAGAAATCACCGGCGGTCCTCATTCTGTGCTCAGCGGGAAGCATTAGTTCCTCGGGGCACGGGATGGCACGGTGTTCCTAACAGTTGTTCTTTCCGAACTAGCGCGAACTAGGCAGAAAGTGCAGCGCGGCCCTTAGAGCGGCGGTGTGCCAAGATGGCACGGCCGGCGCGGGTGCGCATGCGAAGGCGGAAGCCGTGCTTCTTGGCACGACGGCGGTTATTCGGCTGAAAAGTCCGCTTGCTCACGATTAACTCCACTAAGTCTGTTGGCGCGCAACGCCCGTAACAGAACAGGATTGACGCTTGAATTCGATGCATCGACTGCCATCTGTGGCTGGAAACCAGCTACTTATGGCAGCAAACTCTCGGCATGAAAACACGCCAGAGGACGCACATAGGACTGATTAACAATAGGGCACCCTAGAATGCGCGTCAAATTGGGGGTCGTGTGATACTCCCCGCAAAACTTCTTCCACAAGTTATACACCGCTGTGGACATCAGAGGACCGACCCTGTGGGTAATTACAGAAAGTTCGTGTGATTCTTTGATCACGAGTTATCCACGGCCTGTGAATAAGTTTGTGGAAGATCGATAGACTCGAAGGGAGAGTTTTCGGGAAAAGGACACAAAAGTATGAGCACGGATGAATCCAACAACCTTGGCAGCTCGTGGCGCCAAGTTGTGCGGGTGATGGAGGACGATGATCGTCTGACCGCCAGAAACCGCGGATTTGTCACGCTGGCTAGTCCAACGGTGCTGGCAGGAACGTCCCTGGTGATCGCAGTTCCTAACGAACTCACCCGCGAAATTCTGCAGAACAATCTCAAAGCGCAGATTGAAGATGCTGTTGAGAAGGTCTTCGGTACGCGACTTCACTGCGCGTACATTGTGGATCCGGAACTCGAGAAAAACCCGGTTTCTAGCGGGGAACCGGAGAAGGCTCCGGCCGCTGCTCCTGAAGAACATGCGGAAGCGAACCGTCCGCAGCCCAAGCCGGCACCCGCGCCACCGTCGACTTCTCAAGAATTTGGGCGCCTCAATCCCAAGTACATTTTCGATACCTTCGTGATCGGTTCGTCCAACCGTTTCGCCCATGCGGCAGCAGCTGCTGTGGCGGAAGCACCGGCCAAGGCCTACAACCCGCTGTTTATTTACGGCGATTCCGGTCTGGGGAAAACACACTTGTTGCACGCCATTGGTCACTACGCGCGCCAGATGTACAAAGGCATTCGGGTTCGCTACGTGAACTCGGAAGAATTCACGAACGACTTCATCAACTCGATTCGCGACGATGAAGGTACGTCCTTCAAGACCACGTACCGCAACGTGGACATCTTGCTCATCGACGACATCCAGTTCCTGGCTGGCAAGGACGCTACTCAAGAAGAGTTCTTCCACACCTTCAATGCGCTGCACAATCACTCGAAGCAAGTAGTCATCACCTCTGACTTGCCGCCAAAACAGCTTTCCGGCTTCGAAGAACGCTTGCGCTCTCGCTTTGAGTGGGGTTTGATCACGGATATTCAGCCGCCTGAACTGGAAACGCGTATTGCGATTCTGCGGAAAAAGGCTGATGCAGAGGGCTTGAAGGCTAGCGATGATGTGCTCGAGTACATCGCTTCCAAGATCTCCTCAAATATCCGTGAACTTGAAGGTGCTCTCATTCGCGTCACGGCATTCGCTTCCTTGAACAACTCGGAAGTGGACCGTGACTTGGCGGAATTGGTGCTCAAAGACCTCATCACTGATGAAGGTGCCCAAGAAATCACCTCGTCCCAGATCATTGCTGCGACTGCCGACTACTTCAATCTCACGGTTGAAGAGCTCAATTCCAAGTCCCGCACGCGAACCCTTGTGACTGCTCGCCAGATTGCTATGTATCTCTTGCGCGAACTCACAGATATGTCGCTGCCCCGTATTGGTGCTGAACTCGGCGGACGCGATCACACCACCGTGATTCACGCGGAACGAAAGATTCGTGAGCTCATGGCCGAGCGTCGTGCCATCTTCAACCAGGTCACGGAACTCACAAACCGCATCAAGCAGAGCCAAAACGGCCACTAAATCCCACGTTTTTTGTGGTTCTGCACAGCTGATTGTTCTTAACCTGTGGATAACTTACTTTTTTAGCGCATAACCCCATATTTAATGTGGAACCGAAATTTGGCGCCGTCGTTCATCCACCGACCATCTTGCTAACGTCAACTTAAGCCCCACATGTTATCCACAGCAATAATCGGCGAGAATCCCTGAAAAAGGGGGTTATCCACAGAATCCACAGGTGTTATTAACACTACTCACCTCTTTAAGCGGCCAACCCAAATAACAAAAACCAGTTTTCCGCGATCTCCCCAGCCGGTACCTTCCACCACGGGCTTCCGGCTAAGCTTGCAGGGATACTCGTGTGTAAGTCGGTGAAATACCCATGAATGAAAGGCGGAACTCTTCGTGAAGTTCAGCGTCGAGAGGGATGTCTTTTCCGAGGCAGTAGCGTGGACGGCTCGTTCCTTGAGCCAAAGGCCATCCTCACCAGTACTCGCAGGAATCTTGCTCACCGCAGAAAACGGAGTGGTCACGCTCGAGAGCTATGACTACGAAGTTTCTGCACACATTGAGTTCCCCGCAGACATCACCACCGAGGGAACCATCTTGGTTTCCGGCAAGTTGTTGGCTGACATCTCGCGGTCATTGCCTTCTTCGAAGGTCACCCTGGAACAGGATGGCTCTAAGGTCACTATCACTGCGGGTCGTTCACGCTTCAACGTGTCCACGATGCCGGTTGCTGATTACCCAGCACGCCCAGCAACTCCAGAAATTGCTGGAACTGTTGACGGTGAAGCATTTGCTCACGCCATTCAGCAGGTCATTGTGGCTGCTTCGAAGGATGACACTCTCCCGATCTTGACCGGCGTCAAGCTTGAATTCGAGGGAGACACCATCTCCTTCTTGGCAACGGACCGCTACCGTTTGTCGTTGCGAGAGCTCAAATGGAAGCCAGCGAAGTCTGACATTTCTACCGCAGCTCTGGTCAAGGGCCGTATTTTGAACGAAGTTGCTCGTACCTTAGGTGGCTCTGGAGACCTCACCATTTCCCTGGGCGACAAGGCAGACATCATCGGATTTGAATCCGGAAACCGTCGCACCACGTCCGTTTTGGTTGATGGCGACTACCCGAAGATTCGCTCTTTGTTCCCAAGTGAAACCCCAGTTCATGCTTCGGTCAGCACTCAAGAACTCGCAGAAGCTGTGCGTCGTGTAGCCATTGTGGCGGAACGAAACACTCCAGTTCGCATGTCCTTCACGGATGGTCAGCTCACGCTTGAAGCGGGAACGGGCGAAGACGCTCAGGCTGAAGAGTCGATTGCAGCAGCTCTCGATGGCGAAGACATCACCGTGGCGTTCAACCCCACCTACTTGAGTGAAGGTTTGGGCGCATTCGATACGGACTACGTGCGCTTCTCCTTCACCACCGCTGCCAAGCCAGCCATGTTGACGGGTCAGCGAGAGGCTGATGGATCTGATGACGACGCATACCGCTACCTCGTCATGCCGATCCGTCTGCCAAACAGCTAATTCGTTTGCCGAAACGCTAGTTTCAGCCAGGCAATAGCAGGTTGAAACTAGCCCATCATCTTCACGAAAGCCACACAGTTCTTGGGAGGCATCATGAACGAAAACACCATGCACATTGGCATGATCGGTTTGGGAAAGATGGGCGCCAACATGCGCGCTCGTCTCATCAACGCAGGTCATCAGGTCACCGGTTATGACCGGAATCCAGAGGTTTCTGACGTTGCCAACGTCGCCGAATTGGTGGAGAAGCTTCCTCAGCCCCGCATCGTTTGGATCATGGTTCCTTCTGGAGCACCTACTGACTCAGTTGTTGCTGAGCTCAAGGGTGTTTTGAGTGAAGGCGACCTGGTCATTGATGGCGGAAACACGCGCTTTAGCGATGATGAGCGCCACTCCGCAGAACTCTCCGAAAAGGGCATCCGCTTTGTCGATTGCGGTGTTTCCGGTGGAGTCTGGGGTCTACAAAACGGCTATGGACTGATGGCCGGCGGTAATGACGCCGACATCGCGGAGCTGATGCCGGTTTTTGACGCCCTTCGCCCAGAAGGCGAACGCTCCCGCAGCTTCGTCCACGTAGGCGATGTCGGCGCAGGTCACTACGCAAAAATGGTGCACAACGGTATCGAGTACGGCATGATGCAGGCCTACGCTGAAGGCTACGAATTGCTGAGCGCGAAGAGCTCCATCAAGGATGTTCGGGGCACTTTTGCCGCTTGGCAAGAAGGAACCGTGGTACGTTCGTGGCTCTTGGATCTCTTGGTTGAGGCACTCAAGGACGATCCCGAACTCAAGGACATCGCCGGTTACGTCGAGGATTCTGGTGAAGGCCGTTGGACTGTTGAAGAAGCGATTGCCAACGCGGTCCCAGCTCCGGTCATTACGGCTGCACTCTTCCAGCGCTTCGCTTCGCGCCAAGATGATTCCCCTGCAAACAAGATGGTTGCCGCGCTGCGCCAGCAATTCGGCGGTCACGCAGTCAAACGCCCTGGCGAATAGGCCGTTGCGTGTTCATTACCCACCTCTCGTTGACTGATTACCGCACCTACCAACAAGCGGATGTTGAGCTCGGCGAGGGCGTCTTTGTGCTGGTGGGACAGAACGGGGTGGGTAAAACGAACGTCGTTGAGTCCATCAACTACTTGGCACATTTGTCCTCCCACCGCGTCTCCAACGATGCGCCTCTCGTTCGTTTCGGCACAGAGCGCGCCATCATTCGGGCACGCGTGGAGCGCGGAAAAGATCCTGAGACGCGGCAAGCAGCGAGCGTTCAGCTCGAAATCACTCCCAAGGGAGCCAATCGTGCGCGGATCAACCGGTCCAACAACGTGCGGGCCGCGGACATCTTAGGGATTGTTCGCTGCGTGATGTTCGCGCCCGAAGACCTCGAAATCGTCAAGGGAGATCCAGGCGTTCGTCGCCGGTTTTTCGATGACTTTCTGGTGACCCTGCAGCCGGCTCAGGCCTCCAACCGCAAGGATTACGAGCGCGTCCTCAAGCAGCGCAACGCACTCTTGAAGTCCGCCAAGGGATCGCGAAAACTCTCCGATGCCCACGAGGCCACCCTCGAAGTCTGGGATCAGCACCTTGCTCAGGCCGGCGCGCGTTTGCTGAAGGGCAGACTGACCGCCTTGAGCGCTATGACGCCGCATCTTGCAGCCGCATACGAAGGCCTCACTGACGGTAGCAAAAAGGTTTTTGCTCATTACAGGAGTTCAATTCTTCAGGAATTAGAGGACGACGGCGCCGCCCTGCGATTCAATGCAGCGGAGAGTTCGGCGGAAACTGAGGATCGAGACGAAGCCACGTTGACGGCCGAGACGCCTCTTGAAGACATAGAGAAGATGTTTCGCGCGGCCCTGGTTCAGCGCCGGAAACAAGAGATTGATCGCGGCCTGACCTTGGTAGGACCGCACCGCGATGAGATTGAACTGTTCATCGGCGACTACCCGGCAAAGGGCTTTGCCTCGCACGGTGAGACGTGGTCGCTCGCGTTGGCTCTTCGGTTGGCGTCCTTTGAAACGCTCTTGGTGGATGACCCACGCGGTGGCGCTGCGCCGATTCTGATTCTTGATGACGTTTTCGCTGAGCTGGATAGCAGCCGGCGAACCCGACTCTTGGCCGCAATGGAACGCGCTGATCAGGTATTGATCACCGCTGCCGTGGCTCACGACGTACCCGAAGAACTCCAGGGAACCATCATCCCAGTATCGAGCGGCGTGATTGGTGCCGCATGAGCCGCGAAGACTTTGACGAGTCGCAACCAGAGAACGACCCCACCCTCGAGGATGCTCCGCGCACTCTCTTGAACCGCATGCGCTCCGCGGCCGTCGAACGTGGCGAAGTCCGGATGGATGCTGCCCAAGCCCAGCAAGCACAGTCGCGATCCGCGCGATCTGCCCAAGTGCGTAGCGAACGGCGCAACAAGAACTTCGTCAACTATTCGGATGCTCGAGATCCTCAAGGACTCGGCGGCATCATGAAGAACTTGGTGCAGGATCGCGGCTGGAACGCGCCCGTTGCCGTGGGCTCGGTCATGACTCGTTGGGAAGAACTCGTGGGCGCGGACATCGCGGCGCACTGCAAACCGGTCAGCTTCGACAACGGAATTGTGGTGATCCGGACGGACTCGACGTCCTGGGCGTCTCAAATGCGCATTCTCAACCACCAACTGCTCAAGGTTTTCAGCGAGAAATTGGGCGGCGGCGTCGTACGGGAAATCAAAGTATTGGGCCCTACTGCGCCCTCGTGGCGCAAGGGAATGCGGACCGTGAAGGGCCGCGGGCCGCGAGATACGTACGGATAATCCCATTTCCGAATTGGAATTATTGCGGGAGGTCCATTTTGGCCTCTGACGGGGTGCACCTATCTAGAGGGCTGAACCCTCTCAGAGAGGGGTCCAATCTTTCTGCGCGGCCTTAACTGCCCGTTTAGCACATACCCGGGTAGCGAACATCGCAAATTTTCTAGATAAAACCGGTAGAATTGATCCTGATGGTCGCAGAGTGTCCTAGAGGAAACTCTGAATGACTGAATTTTCGTTGTGGGATTTCCCGCTTGGACGTCTTCGAGGAGCTTTTTACACGTGGCAGAAGAACATTTGGAACCGACGGTAAGCTCCGAACCAGCCGAATCACCTGCGGAAGCACCCGCTGAAACCAGCTCGGCACCCGCCGCACCTAAAACGCCCGTAGGACGCGTTGAGCACGAGTACGGCGCCAGCGACATCACGGTTCTTGAAGGTCTCGAGGCTGTTCGCAAGCGCCCAGGTATGTACATCGGTTCCACCGGTGCCCGCGGTCTTCACCACCTTGTCTACGAAGTCGTGGACAACTCGGTTGACGAAGCCATGGCTGGTTACTGTGACCGCATCGATGTGACGCTGCAGGCTGATGGCGGGGTACGCGTCGAGGACAACGGCCGCGGTATTCCAGTAGATCTGCACCCCACCGAGGGCAAGCCCACCGTTGAAGTGGTTATGACCATTCTGCACGCCGGCGGTAAGTTCGGCGGCGGCGGATACGCGGTCTCCGGTGGTCTTCACGGCGTGGGTATTTCCGTGGTGAACGCATTGTCGCAGCGCGTGAATACGATTATTCGCCGTCAGGGATACGCCTGGCGCATGTCCTTCGCCAACGGTGGCGTGCCACAGGGCACCTTGGTTCAAGGTGAAGAAACCGAGCTCACGGGTACGTCGCAGACGTTCTACCCGGACCCCACCATTTTCGACACCGTCGATTTTGATTTTGAAACGCTCCGCGCTCGTTTCCAGCAAATGGCATTCCTGAACAAGGGCCTTCGCATTACCCTCACGGATGAGCGAGTGGTCAACGATGTCGAAGACGAGATCGCGGATGCGGAAGATGGCGAGAAGCGCGCAGAAGCTCCACGCCACCGCGCGGTGGATTACAAGTACGACGACGGCCTATTGGACTACGTCAAGTACTTGAACTCCTCCAAGAAGGCGGAACTGGTTCACGAAGATGTTATTTCGTTTGAATCTGAAGACACTGAGCGCAAGATCGCGCTCGAAGTCGCGATGCAGTGGACCACGGCCTTCTCTGAGTCCGTCCACACCTACGCCAACGCGATCAACACCCATGAAGGTGGCACGCACGAAGAAGGTTTCCGTGCCGCGCTGACCGGTTTGATCAACCGTTACGCCAAGGAAAAGGGCATCCTCAAGGAGAAGGATGAGAACCTCACGGGCGATGACATCCGTGAAGGCCTTACCGCTGTCATTTCCATCAAGCTCGGTGAACCGCAGTTTGAAGGCCAGACCAAGACCAAGCTCGGTAACTCGGTAGCCCGCGGTTACGTGCAGTCCGTTGTCAACGAGGAACTCGGCGACTGGCTGGAACGCAACCCGATCACCGCCAAGGACATCATCCGCAAGGCACAGCTGGCGGCACACGCTCGCATGGCTGCCCGCAAGGCTCGCGATCAGGCCCGCCGTAAGTCGCCACTCGAGTCCTTCGGCATGCCGGGTAAGCTCGCGGACTGCTCCTCAAAGAACCCCATCGAGTGTGAGGTCTACATCGTGGAGGGTGACTCCGCAGGTGGTTCGGCCAAGCGTGGCCGCGATCCGCGGACCCAGGCCATCCTGCCGTTGCGAGGCAAGATCTTGAACGTGGAGCGCGCACGCTTGGACCGCGCACTGGGCAACAAGGAAGTCCAGTCCATGATCACGGCCTTCGGCACCGGTATTGGTGAAGAGTTCGACCTTGACAAGCTGCGTTACCACAAGATCGTGCTCATGGCCGATGCTGACGTCGACGGTCAGCACATCACCACGCTCTTGCTGACGCTCCTGTTCCGCTTCATGCGTCCGCTCATCGAAAACGGCTTCGTCTACCTTGCACAGCCGCCGCTGTACCGCATCAAGTGGTCCAACGCTGCACACGATTACGTGTTCTCAGACAAGGAACGTGACGACACCGTGGCCAAGGGTCTTGCCAGCGGCCGTCGCTTGCCGAAGGACAACGGCATCCAGCGCTACAAGGGTCTGGGCGAGATGGACTACAGCGAACTGTGGGACACCACCATGGATCCGGCGCACCGTACTTTGCGCCAGATCAGCATGGAAGACGCGGCCGCCGTGGACCAGGTCTTCAGCGTGCTCATGGGTGAGGACGTTGAGTCGCGCCGTAACTTCATTCAGCAAAACGCGAAGGATGTCCGCTTCCTGGACATCTAGTTCCTGAAGATCTAGGAACTTTCGCCGTTTTGCCCGCTTGTTTTTGCAGAAATTGAGGATTAGTACATGAGCGAACAGCCCCCACAGGGTCCTGAAAATACGGAAAATTACGACGACGCCGCTACCGAAGGTGCCTACACTTCCGAGAGCGCTGCGGCTGGTTCGGGCGAGGTTGTAGCCAACGACGCTGCTGCTGGCGCCACTGCCGGTGCCGTTGTTGAAGGTGAAGTACTCACCGACCGCGTGGAGCAGATTGACCTGCAGGCTGAAATGCAGCGGTCCTACTTGGACTACGCGATGGCCGTTATTGTGGGCCGTGCTCTTCCGGACGTGCGCGATGGCCTCAAGCCTGTGCACCGCCGCGTTATTTACGGCATGTTCGATGGCGGCTACCGCCCAGAGCGTTCCTTTAACAAGAGTGCTCGCATCGTCGGTGACGTCATGGGTACCTACCACCCGCACGGTGACTCGGCGATCTACGACGCCTTGGTGCGTTTGATCCAGGACTGGGTCATGCGTTACCCACTGGCTTTGGGCCAGGGTAACTTCGGTTCGCCCGGTAACGATGGCGCTGCTGCTCAGCGTTACACGGAAACCAAGCTGGCTCCTTTGGCCATGGAAATGGTCCGCGACATCGACGAAGATACCGTTGATTTCCAGGACAACTACGACGGCAAGAACCAGGAACCAACGGTTCTGCCAGCTCGTTTCCCGAACTTGTTGGTCAATGGCTCCTCCGGCATCGCCGTGGGTATGGCCACCAACATTCCGCCGCACAACCTTCGCGAAGTTGCCGAGGGCGTGCAGTGGTCGCTCGCAAACCCAGACGCGTCTCCTGAAGAGCTCCTCGAAGAGTTGCTCAAGCGCGTCAAGGGACCGGACTTCCCGACGGCAGCCACCATTTTGGGCCGCCGCGGCATCGAAGACGCCTACCGCACGGGCCGCGGTTCCATCACCATGCGTGCCGTGGTGAACGTTGAAGAGATTCAGGGACGTACCTGCTTGGTGGTCACGGAACTTCCGTACCAGACCAACCCGGACAACCTGGCCATGAAGATCGCCGAGCTGGTGCGCGAAGGCAAGATGGGCGGCATCGCGGATATCCGTGACGAGTCCTCTGGCCGTACCGGTCAGCGCTTGGTCGTGGTGCTGCGTCGCGACGCTGTGCCGAAGGTTGTCTTGAACAACCTCTTCAAGCACACCGAGTTGCAGTCCAACTTCTCCGCCAACATGTTGGCGATTGTGGACGGAGTTCCTCGGACGCTGTCCCTCGATGCGTTTGTCCGTCACTGGATCAAGCACCAGATCGAAGTTGTTCGCCGTCGTACTCAGTACCGCCTCCGTAAGGCCGAAGAGCAGGCCCATATCCTGCGCGGCTTGCTGAAGGCCCTCGACGCTCTCGACGAAGTCATCGCCTTGATCCGCCGCTCGCCATCTGTTGAAGAGGCGCGCGAAGGGTTGAAGGCACTGCTCGGCATTGACGATGATCAGGCCAAGGCCATCCTCGATATGCAGTTGCGCCGTCTCGCCGCACTGGAGCGCGAGAAGATCCGTGCTGACGCTGCACGTCTCGAAGCTGAAATCACTGAATACAAGGCGATCTTGGCTGACGTGGGACGCCAGCGCACCATCGTGTCCGAAGAACTCGCGGAGATCGTGGACAAGTACGGCGATGAGCGCCGCACCCAGATCCTCATGGGCTTCGACAGCGACATGAGCATTGAAGACCTCATTCCTGAAGAGGAAATGGTGGTCACCATTACTCGTGGTGGCTACGTCAAGCGCACGCGCAGTGACAACTACCGTTCGCAGAACCGTGGCGGCAAGGGCATCAAGGGTGCGTCGCTCAAGGGCGACGACGTCGTGGAGCACTTCTTCGTCACCACGACGCACAACTGGTTGCTGTTCTTCACGAACCAGGGTCGCGTGTATCGCACCAAGTGCTACGAGTTGGCGGAAGCCGCTCGTGACGCGAAGGGCCAGCACGTCGCGAACATCATGGCGTTCCAGCCGGACGAGAAAATCGCTCAGGTCTTGGACTTGAAGGACTACTTGCAGGCTCCGTACCTCGTGCTCGCCACGAAGGGCGGTCTGGTCAAGAAGACGCGTCTTCAGGACTACGACACCAACCGTAGCGCCGGCGTCATTGCCATCAACCTGCGCGAAGAGGATGAGCTCGTCTCGGCACTCTTGGTGTCTGAAGAAGATGACCTCATGCTGATTTCGCGTGAGGGCCAGTCCCTGCGCTTCACGGCGACCGACGAAGCGTTGCGTCCAATGGGCCGCGCGACGTCCGGTGTCACGGGCATGAAGTTCCGCGATGGCGATGAGCTCTTGACGGCAGATGTTGTCTCTAACGACTCCTTCGTGTTCATCGTGACCGACGGCGGCTATGCGAAGCGTTCCTCTGTTGAGGAATACCGTGTGCAGAACCGTGGCGGTCTGGGCATCAAGGTGGGCAAGTACCAAGAAGAGCGTGGCCACTTGGTGGGCGGTCTGATCGTCCAGGAAGAGGACGAAGTCTTGGTGGTCATGGAAGGTGGCAAGGTGGTGCGCTCTGGCGTGGCCGGCGTCCCGTCTAAGGGCCGCGACACCATGGGCGTCATTTTCGCGAAGCCGGACAAGAATGACCGCATCATTGCGGTTGCCAAGAACGTTGAGCGAAACCTTTCTGGTGAACTTGTCGACGAAGAAAACCCGGAAAACCCCGAGGATTCGGCGACTTCGCCCGTCGAGACGGCTGAAGATGCAGTACCGTTGAACCAAGAAAAGACGGAGTCCTCGGAAGAGGTATCCGGTGAACCTGTAGAAGAATCTGACGGAGGTCTTTCGTGACCACTCCTTCGATGCCGCGCAAAAGCGCTTCGAACAACATGACGGCAAAGCCCGGCGCAGCCAATAACTCTGCGTCTGCTTCCAGCCCCCGCACCGGTTCTCAGGCAGGACCTCGGCCTACAACGGGGCCGCGCACCGGCGCTGCAGCCGCTCGCACCCAGCAGGCTCGCCCAGCGGGTCAAAGTGGGGCCGCCGGCCGTCAGCAGCAGTTGGTACGACCTGCGCCGAAGGCAAAGGTCCGCAAGGCTCGCTTGCTGGTATCCAAGGTGGAGCCATGGTCTGTCTTGAAGATGGCGTTCTTGCTGTCCGTTGCTTTGGGTATCATCACGGTTGTCGCAGCAGTCATGCTGTGGACTGTGTTGGATATCACAGGAGTCTTTGACAAGCTCAACGAGCTGATTACGGGTGTCCTGGGCACCGAATCCAAGTTCGATCTCAAGCGGGTCTTATCCTTGGGTCAGGTGGCCTCTTTCGCCACCATCATTGCCGTGGCAAATGTGGTCATTTTGACCGTCATTGCAATGCTCGGCTCGCTTTTGTACAACATTTCTTCGTCGCTCGTCGGCGGCATTGGAGTGACCCTGACGGACGACTAAAAGGCGGTTCCCGGCGCATCGATTCCCTAAACTCGTGGAGGAAAATCCCCGATTTGGAAAGTTGGCCATGTGTCCGGTAAAGTCTTATCTCGTCCTCAGGGCAAAAGGGGCGTATAGCTCAGGCGGTTAGAGCGCTTCGCTGATAACGAAGAGGTCCCAGGTTCAAGTCCTGGTACGCCCACGGAAACACCTTCTAGGTGAGTCCGAATGCACTGAGAACAAGAGAAGGAACAACATGAAGAAGTTCTTGATGGTCCTAATCGCAGCAGTTTCCGTTTTCGGGTACAGCAAGTACAAGGAAGCAGAAGCTGAGAAGACTAAATGGAATGACGCCACGGACACGTTGGACACGAACGGTAAAAATTCCTGATAGTATAGACGGGTTGAGAAATCAACAGTCCTTCTGGGGGCATGGCGCAATTGGTAGCGCACCTGCTTTGCAAGCAGGGGGTTAGGGGTTCGAGTCCCCTTGCCTCCACAGAATGAAAGTCCGGAACACCGCAAGGTGTTCCGGACTTTCTCGTTTATCCCTCTCTCGCAAGAAGCAGCGTCGTCGTAATATCTCTGGTTCCCGCTATCCCTCAAGGATTAGCGCCGTGCCCCACGTGGTGCACGGCGATCATGAGGGAATCGCTGCCGAGACCATGCTTCACTTGGGCGAACCTGTTGCACCGCGCAGCGACGCATCTAGAAGCTCGCTACACGATCCGGCCGTTTTATGACTTGATGATCGGCAAATTGATCTGAGGGGTCGAATCCGTGACGTGGAGATTGTTAGCTCCCACCTCGCTCCTGAAGAGTTCGCAGTTGAGAGCGTGAGGACAAAGGCTGCGTTCCACTCGGAGATCTTGAAGATCGAGCAGTTACGTAGTGGTGAATTCAGCGACGGTTTCCTGGCGAAGTCCGTCCAAACCCGCTAAGTCAGGTGATTGCCTCACTTGAGAGCAGGACGTGCGCCTCATCAGAGCAATCTGGTGGCGCGTAGTTCACTTTTAGCCCTGACGTTCCGAGCCTGGCGGCGCGTGAGATAACGGGTGCGCTGGTGATGAAGCGTGCGGAGCATCTTGGCTGGCGCGTAGACGGACATGAACAGCACCATGGGGACGCGCAGGACTCGATGCTCGATGTCATGCGCGGTGTACGTGCGGTCGAACCGGTTCACGTAGTACCAGTAGTCCTTCGGCGAATCTTCAACGCGTCGTGCGGACATACCGGTGATCATGGTGGGTACGTAGCGAATAAGGAGATTGTGTTGCGCGAGATGAACGGAAATGTCAATGTCCTCATGCATGAGGTCTTCTTCATCGCGGCAGACGTGATCCTTGATGCTCTCCCACGCACTGTTTCTCAGGGCCATGTTGGAGCCGAAGAGGAAGTGGTACTGGCCGCGTGCCAGCTTCAAAACGAACTGGCGGATCTTGTCATCAGCTTTGAGGCCAAACCGTCGCAACGGCATATCGCTATAGACCACGGGTCCCGTGGCTGCCATGACTTCGGGATCCTGGAAAGTCTCCGACACCCGCTCTACCCAGTCGGACTCCAGAACACAGTCGGCATCAATGCGCCCGTAGACGTCGCCGGTAGCGACATTAAAGCCGTGGTCACGAGTGGGAATCAGTCCCTGATCTGCTTCGTGGCTGGTCAGAATGATGTTTGCATCTGGATACTCGAGTTGTACTTGGCGAACAATCTCCGCAGTCGAGTCCGTGGACTTGTTGTCCACCACCACAATTTCGTGGGCAGGAACGGTCTGAAAGATCGCGGCAACGAGGCACTGCCGAATGCAGTTCTCTTCGTTGTACGCGGGAATGATGATGGAGATCGAGGGAGGCGTCGACACACCACCAATCTAACAGCGCAAAAGGCCGCGAGCCGATTCAACATGAATCAACTCGCGGCCTTAAGGTCACGCGTCTCGAAGAATTAGTTCGAGGTGTGCTTCTTAATGTTTGCTGCAACGTCCTTTGGAGTGATCACTGGGTGACCCTTGGTGTCCACGACATCGCCGTCAGCAGCTTCTTCACCGGTGTTCTTGCTCGCAAGATCGCGGTAGATCGGCGAATCATCTTCGTCGCCAGCGGTGAGGCCAGCTTCAGCGTTCAGATCCGGATCTTCAGCACCTTCAAGCGCTTCATCGATTGGAGCCGAACGAGTGATTTCTTCGTCGTTCTCTACTGGTTCCGCGGCACCCAAACGGGTGACGGAATCGGAAGTGGAGTCAGCGTCGTCGTAATCCTTGGAAGAATCCTCAGACTCAACGGGAACCGGAGCAGCAGCAACAACAGGAGCTACAGGTGCAGCTGGGGCGGAACCGGCGATGGTTTCCTTGACCTCAGCTGGCGTAGCTTCCTTGACCGGCGCAGGAACGCTGGCAGGAACTGGAGCTGCGTTCAAAGGAGCTGGCGTCTTCCACGGATCCTCAACCGGACGGGAAGCGCGCCATGCAGCTGCACCAGCAGCAACACCGGCGGCAATTACGCCCATGATGAGCCATCCCTGACGGCGCTTCTTCTGCGCTGCCGGACGGTTCAACTGGCGAGCGGCCTCGCGAGCAGCCTGAGAAGCGGCCTTCTGAGCACGCTTCACGGTGCGCTTGTCACCGCTGATCTTGGTGACCAGGGTTTCGACGCCCGAAGGCACCTGAACGTTGTCAATGCGCTTGGCGGCATCGCTAGCAGCATGGGACAGCTTCTGAGAAGCGGCCGGAATGTACTGGTTCTCCACCTTGGCACGAGCGGTATCCACATGTGGCTGCACGTCGGCAACCATCTTCTGGGCCTGCTCCTGCACCTTCGTGATGCCCTGCTGAATCAGTGGAGACACTGCGGCAATGCCTGCAGCGAGCTCATCAGCAACCTTCTGGATGCTCTCCTGAACCTTCGGTGAAGCGGTCTCGAGGCCAGCGTTCAAACGCTGTACGGCGTCGTCAACCTTAGGGGCTGCCCATTCCTTTGCGTGATCGACTCGCGGTGCCGCCCATTCCTTCGCGTGGTCAACCTTGGGGGCTGCCCATACGCGTGCATGGTCTACGGCTTCTTTCGCTTGACCTACGGCTTGGTCAACCTTTGGCTGCGCCCAATCGCGCGCCTGATCGACAGAATGATTCACTGCCGCGCCCAGATCCTGGGACGTGCGGTTCTTTTTACCCATCAAGGCCTCCGAAGTTAGTGAACTTACACTTTCACCTTACGTTCCGGAGGCCCCAATTTCCACGCAAACACCGTGAATTGGGGACAACTTTGAGGATTGTTCACTGTGCGCGTAGCTAAGAACATGAGATACGGGCTTCTGAATGAAAGAATAGGGTCATGACTGCTATTCCAACGCACAAGGCGACCATCCACACGACCCTCGGCGATATCGAGGTCAACCTTTTCGGCAATCACGCTCCTAAGACGGTCAAGAACTTCGTTGGTCTTTCCACCGGCGAACAGACTTGGGTTCACCCACAGACCGGCGAAGAGCAGGTTAAGACCCCGCTCTACAACGGCACCATCTTCCACCGCATCATCTCTGACTTCATGATTCAGGGCGGCGACCCACTGGGTCAGGGCATTGGCGGACCGGGCTACAAGTTCGACGACGAAATCAACCCAGACCTCAACTTCAACGAGCCTTACAAGCTCGCCATGGCCAACGCTGGCATCCAGATGGGCCGCGGCACCAACGGCTCGCAGTTCTTCATCACCTCTGTCCCAACCACCTGGTTGCAGGGCAAGCACACCATCTTCGGTGAGGTTGTTGATGAGGCTTCCCGCGAGGTCGTTGACAAGCTCAACAACGTTGCCACCGACATGCGCGACAAGCCCCTCGAGGACGTTGTCATCGAGTCCATCGACATCGAAGAGCTCTAAAGCCCGCTGACTGCGAGTTTCTTCCAAAACCTTGTGGTGTAGGAAACCCCGGTAGGGCCGCCTTGCGCGACCTTGCCGGGGTTTTCCACATATAAATCACGTTCATACTCTTCAGAATTCGGAGACACCGTGTCCTACGAACCACCGAGCTACGGCGCTCAGCCCACCACTGAACCGGAAGGCATCCCCGTCTGCCCGCGTCACCCGGACCGTGTCTCTTACGTGCGCTGTCAGCGCTGCGGCCGTCCCACCTGTGGAGAGTGCCAGCGCCCGGCAGCCGTAGGCATCCAGTGCGTGGACTGCGTCAACGAAGCGCAGCGCGCCATGCCGGTGCAGCGCACGGCGTTTGGCGGCAAGGTTCAGGCCGGCGGCCGACCAATCGTCACGTACGCGATCATCGCGATCACTGCTTTGACCTTCTTGTTGCAGTTCGCCGTTCCCGGCTTGCAGCGAGAGCTTCTCTACGCGGGCATCCTTACCGGCTCCGAGCCGTGGCGCATGCTGACCGCGGCCCTGCTTCACTCACAGGGCATGATCTTCCACATCCTGTTCAACATGTACTTGTTGTACGCGATTGGCGGGATGCTGGAGCCACTCTTGGGGCGTGCCCGGTTCTTGGCTCTCTATATCCTCTCGGCGATCGGCGGTTCGGTGGCCGTGCTGTGGCTCGAAGATCCGCGCGTGGCCGTGATCGGCGCATCTGGCGCGGTCTTTGGACTCTTCGGTGCCTTGTTGATCATCATGCGTCAACGGCGTGTTAACTACACCGGCATTCTGGTGACAGTGGCGATCAACCTGGTGCTCGGCTTCATCCCGGGATTCAACATCTCTTGGCAAGCGCACGTCGGCGGCCTCATTGTGGGTCTCGCCATGGGAGCGATCTTTGCTTACACGCCTGCCGGCCCGCGCCGTGCCACGTTGCAGTGGGCGGGGATAGCGGTGGTGGTAGCTGCGCTCTTGGTGTTGACGTATCTCGGCTGGATCATGCTGCCGTCTCGCTACCTTGGATAGCCGCTGCGGCTAACTGCCGCTGGTAACTTCTTCGCTCCATCGAGCGATCTTTGAGCCCTTCCCGTTGTTCACAGGGGAGGGCTCAAAGATTTCCACACAAGTTATCCACATTGTTAAGAACTCACAAGGCTGTAATTTCCACCTATTTTTCAGGCGAAAAGTGCGGGTTATCACAACCTCAGAGCACAAAAAGTGCCTAGACAAAGTGCATTACCGATTATTATGTTGCAGAAAACACAAACGGTGCTCACTTTTTCTTTCACAATATCCACTGCCTGTGGATAACTCGGTTGTTCACAAATTGGTCTAGACCATTGTGGGTAACTCGGGGTGGATAACTTTCGCGGAAAATCAGGGTAAACAGCCCAAAAGCACTAGTATTTCCACTAAATTCACCCCTCCATGAAAGTTATCCACAGTAGTTGTCCACACTGTAGAAAAGTTACACACGTGTAGTTAGACCCCTGTTAATAACCTCGCATCCCTGTGGATACGCGGGATTAGAACACAGTTACGCACAATTTAATCCCCAGTTGTGGATAACCTCCGTGCACAACCTGTGCGTTAAGAAACAACAGCAAGGTTCTGGGAGGCTGAATTCAGTCCCTAAAATGGCGTAGTGAAACCCGTTGGACGCTACGCCTTCCTGATTGTTGCCGTCACGCTGTTTGCCTTGCTGGCCGGCGCAGCATTCCGTTCCACTACGGGCGCGCTCTTTGAACCGCTCGAGCACGAATTCGGCTGGAGCCGCACGGGAACGTCCGGCGCCGTGACGGCGAACCTCATCTTTTACGGCTTGACAGCGCCTTTCGCGGCAGCCGCAATGGAACGCTTCGGCGTCAAACGAGTCATCATCACGGGCCTCACACTGGTGGCGCTCGGTGCCGGACTCACCACCGTCATGACCAGCTTGTGGCAATTGTGGGTGTTATGGGGTCTCTTCATCGGCATTGGCACCGGCGTGATGGCCCTGGTTTTCGGCGCGATTGTGGCCCAACGCTGGTTTCACACACACCGCGGCCTGGTGATGGGCATCTTCTCCGCCGCGAACGCGTGTGGACAACTGATTTTCCTGCCGCTCATCGTCCAGCTCGCGCATCACCCCGGCTGGCGCGCGGCATCGTTGGCCACCGCTTCCGTTGCGCTCCTTGTTATCCCGCTCTTTTTGCTGTTCTTTCGGGATCGTCCACAGGACATGGGCCGTCTTCCGTATGGTTCACCCACAGATCTTGAGTACGACGCCGCAGCTTCCACCCCAGCGCACAGCTCGGCTTCGATTCACCCACAGCGGGCAGCCTGGCGGATCGCGATCGACGTCTTGGCGGAAGCCTTCAAGTCTCGTGCATTCTGGATTCTGGCCTTCACCTTCTTCGTGTGTGGCTGGTCCACCAACGGCCTGATTCAGACCCACTTCATCCCTGCAGCACACGATCACGGCATGCCGGCCACCACGGCCGCCGGATTGCTAGCGGTGATCGGCATCTTTGACGTCATTGGCACCGTGCTCTCCGGGTGGCTCACGGACCGCATGAACCCGGCGATCCTGCTCATGATCTACTACACGCTGCGCGGTTTCTCCCTGGTTTTCCTTAACACCATGCTGGCGCCGACCATCGAGCCGCCTCTGTGGGTGTTCATCATTTTCTACGGATTGGACTGGGTTGCCACGGTTCCGCCGACGGTGGCGCTGTGCCGCACCTACTTTGGTCCACAGAAAGCTGGAATTGTCTTTGGCTGGGTCTTCGCAAGTCATATGATCGGAGCAGGCATAGCTTCGGTGAGCGCCGGAATGATCCGAGATCTCACCGGAACCTACCTCTTGGCGTGGCTGAGTGCCGCGGTATTGTGCATCGCCGCCGCTGCCTCGTTGCTGTCTTTGCGCAGCGCGCCAAGGCTCGTCCACGACGTCGGAATGAAGGGATAACCCAGTGTTTCCGCCCAATGACCACCTTGTCCGGCTTCCCATATCCAAAGCTGACTTGGGCGAATGGACGCGCCTCGTCAATGACATTGGTGAGTATGACCAGACCGGTGAAAAGTACACTCCCACCCTGCTCGAAGAAGAGCTGGACGACCCCTCGGTAGATTCCGAGCTGGACACTTTGGCCATCTATGATGGCGATCTCATGGTCGCTTACGGCCAGTTGCACGTCACGGACGGCTTGCGGGATGGCTACGCGAAAGCGATTTTTGGCGGCGGCGTTGACCCGCGTTATCGGCGTCGCGGGTTGGGCTCCGAGGTGACCGACTGGCTGTTCAAGCGCGCTCTGGTCAAAGCTGCTGAGAAGCATCCAGGTGCTCCCACCAAGGCCAGCATGTGGATCCACCACCCCGGCAGCGCGGACGAATTCTTGGCGCTCAAGTACGGATTTGAGCGGGCTCGCTATTTCTCAGATATGCGAGTGGACTTCGACGTGTGGGAGCCGCCGGCAGGCTTTGAAATCGGCGCGCCTCCGCGGGAGAACGCGCGGGCTATCGAGCTGGATCCGGCGAAGCACGGTGAAGCTACGCGCCTTGCGCACAACGAGGCCTTCGCCGATCACTGGGGCTCGTCCCCACGCTCGAAGGAGAATTGGGAGTTCTCCACGCTGGGCTCGGTCGCTTTTCGACCCACCCTCTCCCGGATTGCGATCAACCCGGAGATCGAAGGCGATGACGCCGTGGACGCTTACGTCTTGGCTACCGAGTATCAAGACAAGGAACTCTACATTTCCATCGTCGGCACGCGCCGCCGCGCTAGAGGCCAAGGCCTTGCCACCGAGCTGCTCGTGGAGTCTCTCAAACAAGCGCAGCGCGAAGGCTTCGTGAAGGCGGAACTCGGCGTCGACTCGGCCAGCCCCACAGGCGCCAACACCATCTACGAACGCATCGGCTTCCGTGTCACTCGGACGTCGGTGGTCATGGAGCGACTCCTCGCATGATCACGCGCCGCGCCCTCTTGGTCACTGCGGCGGCTTCGGCCGTTGCGGCCCAGACGGCGTGTGTCCCGAACGCGGGGCGGGGGACGCAAGCTGCGTCGTCGTCCTCTTCCGGTATTTCCAGTACGACGACGCTGGGTTCCGCGCCGAAGCCAACCTTCGTGGCGCCGCTGGTTCCGCAGGCGCCGCGCACGGTGCTGGAGGGTCTGGACTCGCCGTGGCAGATCGCGTTTCTGCCGCGCGATGACGCTTCAGGGCAGCGATCAGCGCTGCTGACCAGCCGCGATACGGGAGTGGTTTTTCGGGTGGACGTCCCGAATGCGCAGGGAGGAACGGCGCAAAAATCAGAGGTTGCCCGGGTGCCGGAGGTGTATCACGGCGGCGAGGGCGGGCTACTGGGAATCGCGCTGAGCCCGGACTATTCAGAGTCCAACCAGGTCTATGTGTACCGGACGGTGTCCGGGGGAAATCAGGTAATCTCAACGCGGGATTTTCGGCGTTTTGAGACGGTGATTGAGGGTATTCCGCGGTCGCGGATTCACAACGGTGGGCGCATGGTGTTTGGGCCGGACGGCGCGCTCTATGTGGGGACGGGGGATGCAGGGCGCCGCGAAGTAGCGCAAGAGTTGGAGAAGCTCGGCGGAAAGATTCTGCGTCATGATCCGAGCTCCGGCAAGACCACCGTGTACAGCCTTGGACATCGGAATGTTCAGGGGCTCGCGTTCACGAGTTCGGGCGAGCTGTGGGCCACGGAATTGGGGCCTGACAAGGATGATGAGCTGCAGCGAATCTACCAAGGCGGCAATTACGGGTGGCCGCTGACTACGGGTTATGGAACGTCAGAGGTATCTGGAGGGCGAAGCCGGCCCGCGCATCACGTCTGGGAATCGACCGCAGATGCCTCGCCTTCAGGGCTCGCGATTTCGGGTCAGACTGCTTATGTGGCCGCGCTACGCGGTCAGCGACTGTGGGTGGTGAGCCTGCCCAAAGGTCTTTCCCATGACGCAGATACGCCAATTCCGGCCGGACCGCTGCCGCAACTGGATCCGCCGGAGTTCAAGGGTTCGCGGTTGCGGGATGTCGCAGTCACACCGGACGGAAAGTCCTTGTGGATCCTCACGGATGAAGGGCCGGCGTCGCGACTGCTCGTTGCCGCGTTGGCATAGCACTTGGCGAACGGCTCGGCCCTTTCGGGGAGGTTAACCCTTAGGAAGTTAACCCTTCGGAATAGGTGGGCCCAGCCAGATGAGGAAGGTCGCTAGGGCCGCGACCAAGATGATGCCCAGAAGGATCGCGAGCAGTGGACGGCGCAAGCACCAAGCCTGCACGTTTTCCACAAAGCCGCGGGGTTCGTCGCCGCCTGGAGCGAGGCGCCAGCCGCCTTCGAGGAGGCCCTTGCGCTGCACTGAACGTTCAAACGGCAAGGTTGCGAACGGGATGATCGCCGAGAACAATCCGGCAACACCGCGTCCGAAGGACCACTTCTGGTTCACCCACACGAACACCGTGACCACGCAGTAGGACAAGAAGACCACACCGTGAATCGTGCCAAAGACGGGGACGAAGGCCTCGGAGACGCCCGAGTACTTGAGCACCATGCCCAAGATCAACAGTGCCCAGGTCACCATTTCGGCGGCGGCCACGAGCCCGTAAAGCTTCTTGGGGGTCCAACCGCTCGGGGTAACCGCGGTGGCTGATGGATTGCGAACTTCTGTCACGATGATCCTCTGGTAGGCGACTCTTCAAGTTTACCGAGGCCTGCTTCGCGTAGAGCGGCTAAAGCATCAGCCAAATGTTTGATCTTTGGATTTCGTGTTTTGTGCTGTGCACTGCCAATGGTGCTATCTTCGGGGGAGTCGGCCCCAATGTGGGCCGCCGGACGAGGGAGCCGTACCCGGAGCGCGACAAGACGGCCGTTAAGGATGATGTCCCCATGGCATGGGCAATATTGATCTTCTCTGGAATCCTCGAGGCCGTTTGGGCCATCTCGCTCGGCAAGTCTGACGGCTTCAGCAAACTCTGGCCCACAGTGACTTTTGGCATCGCCGTCGTACTATCAATGGTGGGGCTTGCTTTCGCGATGCGCGAGATATCCACCGGAACGGCCTACGCCGTGTGGGTGGGCATTGGAGCCGGACTCACCGTTGCCTACGGCATGTTCTTTGGCGGCGAGTCCATCTCCGTGCTGAAAGTCCTACTCCTGACCGGGCTCATCGCGTGCGTGGTGGGCCTGAAGTTCGTGGAGTAGGACTTGGCTTGTTGCCTTAGTCCTGGTGAAGCTGGACGAAATTGCCCACCGTGTCATCGAGGACAGCGCTAATGCTGCCGTCGGGTCCGGTCTGCGGCTCCTGCTTGAAGACGACGCCGAGGCTCACCAAACGTTCGTATTCTTCCTGAACATTGGGCACACCAAAGACGATCATGGAGAAGCCCTGCTCATGCAGTCCCTCCATGTACGCCTTGGCTAGCGGGTGATCGCTGGGCTCGAGGAGCAAGCCGGTCTGGTCGCTGGGGTCCGAGGACTTCACGATGTAGAGGTTGTACTCCGGCATGGTCATGAGGGTGTCGAAGCCGAGCTTCTGCGTGTAAAACTCGTAAGCCTTGGCCGGGTCAGTGACGTGGATGGACGTCATTTTGATGCGCATGCACTACCTCCAGCGAGTGGTCATGAAGAAGCCGATCATGGCGATGCCGAAACCAATGAAGATGTTCCAGCCGCCGATGCCCGGAATCGGGAACAGTCCGCCGCCCAAGTAGTACACGATGATCCACAAGAGGCCAAGGAGCATGAGGCCGAACATGATGGACTTGTACCAAGTCGGCGTTGGCTCAAGAGCCTTAGCTTCCTTGGCTTCGCGTCGAGCAATGCGCTCTGCCGGTTCCTTAGCCTTGGCAGCCTTGCGCTCTGCTTCCCGGCCAGGATGACCCAATTCATGGCTCGGCACGTGGTGCCGTTCTTGCTCGTTGTTCTTCTTCGAATCAGCCACTAGTTCTCCTGCTGCCGGGAATCGCTGGGGTAAACGTCTATCAACGAGTAACAGTCTAACGAGTGGACGCGTATCTGCTCGGGACTCACTCTCAGGTCGAGGGGATAACCTAGAGAAGTTGACGGTACAACCACGCGAGAAAGTGGCCGAAGAGTGCACAGCGAGGCGAAGAAACCCCGAGCGGCGAAAAAAGCCGGCTTGGGCGTTCGCATCATTGGTGTTCTCGGGGAATTGGTACTGACGCTCGGCGTGCTGTTGCTCCTCTTTGTGGCGTGGGAGCTTTGGTACACCAACCTCTCCGCAGACCGGCAGGTCAACGAAGTCACCCACAATATCCAGCAACAATTCACAGAAGAGTTGGGGCAAGAATCCGGGTTGAGTTCAGAGAAGGTGGCGCAGATAGCGGCTGAGGCGTCTGCGGCGCCGGAAAAGCCTGATTCTGCAGTGGTTGAAAAGCAGTCTTTGGCTGACAAGGAAACCTACGGAAGGCCGCCTAAGACCTCGCTGAGTTTGCAGGGCCAGACCTTTGGAATCATGTATGTTCCGCGTTTTGGTGCTAGTTGGAGCCGGCCCATCACCAACGGTGTGGGCCAGGACGTGCTCAACAACCTCGGGGTGGGCCATTATCAGAGCACGGCGATGCCAGGAGAGCTGGGAAACTTCGCGGTGGCAGCGCATCGCCAGACGCATGGCCAAGCGTTCTGGGACATGGACAAGCTTCGCGCGGAGGACCGCATCTATGTGCAGACCAATCAGGGGTACTACACCTACAAGTGGTCCAGCACGGACATTGTGCTTCCGAGCCAGAACCAGGTGCTAGATCCCGTGCCTTATCAAGAGGGCAAAGCACCTACCGAAGCGATTTTGACGATGACCACGTGCCATCCGCCGTACACCACGGAGAAACGCATGGTGGCGTTTTCGACGCTCGAGAGCTGGCGTCCCCTCGACGCCGGTCCGCCGCCAGAAATTGCACGAACCGTGGCAACCACGATGGGGAGGGGCTAAATGTACGCGTGGATCTTCCGGCACTTGCCTGGACCGACGTGGTCCAAGGTCTTGATTTCTTTGTTGCTCATCCTGGCCGCAATATTGGTCTTAGCAGAGTACGTGTTCCCATGGCTCAATCAGTACAATCCATGGAATGAACCGACGATTGGAACGGTGTTAATTCGTGGTCGAGACTAGTCAGTCCGTGCGCATCTTGGTGGTCGATAACTACGACAGCTTCGTCTACACCTTGGTGGGCTATCTTCAAGAGCTCGGCGCTCAAACAACTGTGGTGCGCAACGACGATGTGACCCTCGACGAGGCCATCGAACTCGCACGCACTCGCGACGGCGTGCTCATCAGCCCCGGCCCGGGTAACCCCGCCGAAGCCGGCGTGTGCATCGACCTCATCAAGTGGTGCGGCGACAACAACAAGCCCATGCTGGGCGTCTGCCTTGGACACCAAGCGCTCGCAGAAGCGTACGGCGGTGTGGTGACGCACGCCGAAGAGCTCATGCACGGCAAGACCTCGTTGGTGAACCACACCGGTCACCCGATCTTCCACGACGTCAACAATCCTTTTACGGCCACCCGCTATCACTCGTTGGCGGCTGTGCGTGACACGATCCCTGAGTCTCTCGAGATCACCGCAGAGACTGAAGGCGGCGTCATCATGGGTCTTGCGCACCGCGAGGCTCCGTTGTGGGGCGTGCAGTTCCACCCAGAGTCCGTGTTGACCGAGGGCGGCTACCAAATGCTGGGCAACTGGCTTGCCTCGATGGGACTCACCGAAGCTGCTACGAAGGCTGCCACGCTCAGCCCGCTCATCAGCGACGACCGTAAGTAAGCGTTAGTAGGCCAAAGGCCAACGCCAGTCGGCGGCAACTTCGACTGGCGCCCACCTACTGCTGGTTATCTTTATTGCTGGTTATCGCCCTGATCGTCAGATGGTGACGGCGTAGGGGTTGGCGTAGGAGCAGGGCTCGAGCTCGGTGCCGCACTGGAGCTCGGCGCCGCACTCGAGCTCGGTGCCGCACTGGAGCTCGGCGCCGCCGAAGAACTCGATGGCGGTGGCGTCGACGTCTGAGTGACCGTCTTGGTGGCTGGCGACTGAACAGGTGTTGGCGCGCGGACCACATCGATGGTCACGATTCCGCCTTGATCGATCGACTCGCCCTCGTTGGGGACCTGTGCCACGACAGTTCCTGGAGTCACGCCCTGACGGGTCACCGTGCGCACCTGAACGTTGAGCTTGTAGTCGTCGGCTTCGAGTGCCTTCTTGGCCTCTGCCTCAGACATATCGATGACTCGAGGCACGTCAACGCGTCCCGTGGACAAGGTGATGGCAATGGACGTTCCCGCCCGGACTTGTTCGCCAAGGCCAGGGTTGGTTTTCACCAGCATTCCTGAAGGAATGTTGGGGTTGTTCACGTGCTCCACTTGGTCATCTACCGTGAGGTTGAGCTTGGACAACCGATCTCGCACAGTGCTTTCCGATTGACCCTCAATGTCCTTCGGAATCGTCACGTTCTCGGGGCCCTTGGAGAGCAGCACCAGAATGTCGGTGCTGATTCGCGCGCTCGATCCCGCTGGCGGTTCGGTGCCAATGACCTCTCCCCGCGGAACTTCGGTGCTGAACCGCTCTTCGGTTCGTGGCCGGAATCCCGCTTGAATCAGCTTGTTCTGTGCATCGATCTGGGACATTCCGGCGACTGCCGGGATGGGAACAGAGGCGTTAGCTGCTTGTTGCTCCTGAGACCACTGCAAGAAGAAGAACGCACCCACAGCAAGCAGTGCAAGGGCCAAGAGCGTGAAGATCACTACCCATGGTCCGCGGCTAGGAGACCGGCGATCGCGCTCGGAGTCGAGGCGACCGTCGTTGGCATCGTCGTCGTCCTCTCCCAAAGAGCCCAACAGCGAGGCTTCCGAGGAATCTGAACTGTCCACGTACTCTGCTCGCTCAGTGTCCACCAAATCGGTGCCCGCCAAGGTTGCGCCGAAAGCTCCGGCGGCAGGTGCGCCAGCGAGCGATGCCGAAAGGGAGGTCATCGCGGCTGTCGGTTCGCCGGCGTCGGTGGTGGACATGCCGGTGGTTCGCGTGTCTTCGGGTGAGTCGGCCTCATCGCTGAGTTTTGAGCCAGCCTCGGCCGAGCCGATGAGCACCAGGACATCGTGCAACGGCAAGCCAGACTGCACGGCTTCGAGGGCGGCATCGAAGGCCATCGCCGAATCAAAGCGCTTGTCAGGGTCCTTTTCCAACGCCTTGGCGACGACCGCATCGAGGGCTGGTGAGATCTTTGGATTGAGGGAAGACGCCGCGACGGGCAGTTCACCCACATGTTGATAAGCGATGGATACCGGGGATTCACCCACAAACGGCGCACGGCCCGTGGCGAGCTCGAAGAGCAAGCAACCTGCCGAATAAATGTCGCTGCGGAGGTCGATCGCTTCGCCGCGTGCTTGCTCGGGAGACAGATACTGCGCGGTTCCCACGATCGCTTGGGTCTGCGTCACGGTCGCGGAGGCATCGGCGAGAGCGCGGGCAATGCCGAAGTCCATGACTTTCACGGCACCGGAACCGGTAACGATGACGTTAGCCGGCTTGATGTCGCGGTGCACAATGCCGTTGGCGTGGCTGAATTCGAGCGCCGAAAGCACGCCACGCGTGTATTCTTCCGCGAGCTCAACCGTCACTTCACGAGCGCGAAGCAGCTCTCGAAGCGTGCGTCCCTTCACGTATTCCATGACGATGAACGGCACTTTGAGTTCTTGATTGCCCTCGTCAAGCCGCTTTTGTTCACCCGTGTCATAGACCTGAACGATTGAGTGATGGTTCAGGCCAGCCACGGCCTTCGCCTCACGCCGGAAACGCGTCACCACCATGGGATCGCTTGCGGTTTCGCGGCGCAGTAGCTTGACGGCTACTTCGCGTCCCAAGAGTTCATCATGCGCCAAATAGACATCAGCCATCCCGCCGCGTCCTATCAATGACTTGATGGCGTAGCGATCGTTCAAGACTGTTGGCTGTGGCGTAGATGGATTCATGACATGTTCAGGAGTTACGAACCCGCGGATTCGGTAGCGGATGGTTTTCCTGGCTCCACTTTGGGGCCCTTACCGTTCTCTGCCGAGGGGGCTGAGGACGGAGAGGACGACGACGCCGCTGGAGTCGAGCTCGCAGGTGCGCTTTCCGAAGTGCTTGCGGAGGAGGAAGCAGGGGTGGACGGCGCTGCCGGGCCAGTGGAGACCCAGTATTGAACCGTGCCACCTTGAGCAACGGTCTCTCCGGAGGATGGCGACACACGCGTCACCGATCCGGCGGGAACCGTATCACTTGCTTCTTCGCCCGCCTTGACGGCCTTCAAACCAAGTTCAGTGATGGCACTACGAACATCGGCCTCTGGCTGATTGACGAGTCGCGCGGGGACCTCAACGTCCACAGGCGGAACCGCGTACGTGAGGGTGACCGTGCTGCCTCGTTGCAGAGCGCCCGTGGGGCTCACCGCGAGGACCGTGTTCTCCGTGGTGTCGGCGTCTTCACGGCTCTGGGTAGTGCCATTGAGGCCCAACTGGTCCAATTTCGTCAAGGCATCTTCAAGCTGCATGCCGACGAATTGGCTCGAAGAGATAGTGACCGAGGTGTCGCTCGAGGTGTCGCTCGAGGAGGCGCTAGACGATGCAGACGTAGAGGAGGACGCCGATGATGACGTGCTCGAAGACGCTGATGAGGACGTCGAGATCGCGGTGCTTGAGGACGACGGCGAAGAGTTCGCACCCGTCAGCATCGGCCACAGCCACGAACCCAAGAGCGCAAAGATGCCCAGCAGGATGAGCGCAACGAGCGGCCACGTCCAGCGGGAGCGTCCCTGGGCAAGCGGGGCCGGTGCGTCCTGCTCGGAATCATCCGGGTGATAGCGTCGCTGGGATGCGTACTGGCTTTCGCTGCGCGAAGCAGAGATTCCGTCACCAGCGCCTGCTCCGGCGGCGGCGGCGCCGACACCAGCGCCGACACCGACACCAGCAGCAGCTGCACCCGTCACGGGCAACGCGGAGGTCTTCGGTGAGGTCTTCGGTGAGGAATCGTCACTGCGAGGGATCTCAGAGACAGCCTGCGTCGCAGCAGTCTGCGGCTCTACGGTGGCGCCTGGAGCCGTGATGGGCTCGTCCACCAAGAGCATGCCGGGAACCGCGGCGATTGCTCGCTGCGTGTCGCCAACGCGGATGGCATCCGCTGCTTCGGCCAACTTCAGCGCGCTTTCGGGACGGTTCGTCGGATCCTTCGCGAGCATCGACATGATGAGGGCGCGGATCGGAGCCGGAATGGAGTCCGGAAGCGCTGGCGGCGGATCATTGACCTGTGCCAGCGCGATGGCGATCTGAGACTCGCCGGTGAACGGACGTCGTCCCGCGAGGCACTCGTAGCCGATGATGCCCAAAGAGTAGATGTCAGAGGCGCCCGTGGCTTGCTGACCGGTTGCCTGCTCCGGCGCCAAGTACTGGGCCGTACCCATGACCTGGCCGGTGGCGGTCAACGGAATCTGATCTGCGAGTCGGGCAATGCCGAAGTCCGTGATCTTGACGCGGCCATCGTCCAGCATGAGCAGGTTGCCAGGCTTCACGTCGCGGTGCACCAGGCCACGCGCGTGAGCGGCCGCCAAGGCCTTGGCGGTCTGCGAAATGACGGAGAGCGTACGGTCCGGCGAAAGCTGTCGTTCGCGCTCAATCGTGGAAGACAGCGGCGGACCCGCCACGTATTCCATGACGAGATACGCGGAACCGGCCTCTTCGCCGTAGTCAAAGACATTCGCGATGCCCGGGTGGTTCAAGAGCGCAGTGTGGCGCGCTTCAGCGCGGAAGCGCTCCAAGAAGCCCGAATCGCCGGTGTACTCCTCTTTGAGGATCTTGATCGCCACGATGCGACCAAGAATCTCATCACGAGCCTTCCAGACCTCGCCCATGCCACCGATCGCAATACGTTCGGTCAGCTTGTACCGTCCGCCGAGCGTGATCCCAGATGTTGGCCTCACTTGTTGAACACCGCCTCAAGAATTTTCTTCATGATTGAACTGGAAGTACCGCGGCTTTCGTCGTAGGTAACTCGCTCTACTACAACCGTAACGGCCACTTGGGGATTATCTGCCGGCGCAAAGCCGGTAATCCAACCATTGACCAAACCACTGGTACCAATATCTGCTGTACCGGTCTTGGCGGCGAGGTCGACGCCTTCGACTGCCGCCTTCCTGGCCGTTCCGCTCTCCACGGGCTGGCGCATGAGCTCGGTAACCTGATCCGCTACTTGCTTGGTGGTAGCGGTACTGAATTCTTCGGGCTTCGGTTCCTGGAGAACCCGTAAGTCAGAGGCCGTCACCTTTTTGATGATGTTTGGCTTCATGACCACGCCATCATTCGCGATTCCCATGGCCACCATGTTCATTTGAAGCGGGGTGGCCTTGGTGTTGTACTGGCCGATCGAGCTCATTGCGAGCTGCGCGGCGTCGATGTCATCCGGGAAGACGGATGCCGTGACGCGCATCGGAATCTGCAGGTCCTTGCCGAAACCAAAACGCTCTGCGGTGGCACGGATGGCCTCTTCGCCCACGTTCTGGCTCATGGTCACAAAAGGCGTGTTGCAGGACTGGGCGATGATGAAGCTCAGATCAGCCGTGGTTTGCTGCGAGCAAATGCCTTCGCGGAAGTTGCTGAGCGACGTATTGGTTCCCGGCAGCGTGATCTGCGTGGGGTTGTCATACGTGTCATTCACGTTGTACTTGCCGGATTCCAGCGATGCGATCAATGGAATGAGCTTGAACGTGGAACCAGGGGCAATGAGGTGTCCCACTGCAGGGTTGATGTTCGGCGACAGACCCGTGGTCTCAAGGATCTTGTTCATGTTGGCCGTGGCTTGGCTGGTGCTGTGGACGGCCAACAAGTTGGGGTCATAGCTTGGCTTGGAAACCATCGCCAGGATGTTGCCGGTCTTCGGATCCGTCACGATCGCGGTGGCTTGCTTGCCGTCAGGCAGCGCGTCGTAGACCTTCTTCTGGAGGTCGCCGTCGATCGTGAGTTCCACGGAGGCGCCTTCGCTCGTGCCGCCCGTGATCAGGTTGACCATGCGGTCATAGAACAAGCTGTCCGATTGCCCGCTTAGTTCTTTATTGAGCGTGGATTCGAGGTGACGGGTGCCGTAGGCGAGCGAGTAGAAGCCCGTGATGTGGGCGTAAAGCTCCGGTTCCAGGTACTTGCGCTGGTACTTGAAGTCGCCGCCTTCTTTCGCGACGGACTCGGCAATGGGCTTGCCATCCACCAGGATGGCGCCGCGTGGAAGGTCGAACTCGCGGTACAGCTGACGCGTGTTGAGCGGGTTCGCATTGAGATCCGCCGCGGCGAAGAACTGCACGTACGTGAGACTTCCGAGCATCACTACAAAGAGCGCAACCGCGGCAATCCACATGTTTCGAATGGCCTGATTCATGCTTTGCCTCCTTCGGTTGCGGGCTTGGAGCCGGAATTATTTTTTGAGGACGACGCCGCAGCTTGCGTTGGCTTGTCCTTCGAACTGTTGGTGCGCACCGGCTCCGGTTCAGGCGTGGCATCGAGTGCGCTGCGCTGGTTGAACTCTTTGACGCGCAGGGCTTCGTCGGCCGTGAGTGGTCCAGACGTGGTCACTGGGCGGCGCGCGTTATGGGAGACCAAGAGCAAGAGCGCCACGATAATCCAGTTGGACAGCAGTGCTGAACCACCAGCGGACATGAATGGTGTGGTCAGACCAGTCAACGGGATCAAGCGGGTCACGCCGCCGATCACCACGAAGCACTGGAGGGCCAAGGTGAAGCTCAAGCCGGTGGCGAGGAGCTTGCCGAAGCCGTCGCGAGTACCGAGTGCGGCACGGATGCCACGGCTCACCAGGATGACGAACAACATGATGATGGCTGAGATGCCGATGAGTCCCAGTTCTTCGCCGAGTACGGCCACGATCATGTCCGAGTTCGCGAGGGGCACCAAGCGAGGGCTTCCCTCGCCGAGGCCGGTTCCCGTCATGCCACCGGTGCCGAGGCCAAAGAGACCTTGAACAATCTGCCGGGAGCTACCGTATTGGCGGTTGTAAATCTCTGGGTCGAAGGCGTTGATCCATGCGTCGACGCGCAACTGCACGTGATTCATGAAGTTCACGGCGAAGACGCCGGCCACTGCCACCAGTCCTAGACCAATGACGATCCATGAAATGCGTCCCGTGGCCACGTAGATCATGGCCATGAAGAGGCCGAAGAAAAGGACGGAGGAGCCGAGGTCACGCTGGAACACCAGCACGCCGATGCTCACGGCCCATGCAATCAACATGGGACCCATGTCGCGGAAGCGTGGGAACTGGAGGGGGCCAATCTTTCGGCCGGCTAAGAGAATGAGGTCGCGGTTGCTGGAAAGGTAACCGGCGAAGAAGAGCGCAAGCGTGATTTTCGCGATTTCGCCTGGCTGGAAGGTGAACGGACCTACCGCAATCCAAATGCGTGAGCCGTTGATTTCCATGCCCACGCCCGGAATGAGCGGAAGCAAGAGCAAGATCACAGAGGCAGCCAAGAAGATGTAGGTTCCGCGCCTCAAGATGCGGTGGTCGCGAATGGCCCACAGAGTGATCACGGCGGCGGCCATGGCAACGCCTGTGTACATCAGCTGGCTCGAGGCAGCTTCCGTATTGATCGCGTTGTCCACGCGGTGAATCATGGCCAGGCCCAAGCCGTTGAGCGTGACGACCACCGGCAAGATGAAGGGATCCGCGTACTTCGCCCAAATGCGCAGCACTACGTGAACTGCCAGCGCACAACCGGCCAGCACGGCACCTTGAGCAATGAACTTCTGGTCAATCTGGTTCTGGTTTGCGATGCCGACCATCCAGTTGGCGCCGATGCTCACCACCAAGGCGATGAACAGCAGGACGAGTTCTAGATTTCGGCGAGGTACCGGATTGGTTTGAATGTTGCTCATGATTGGCCTCCGGCTGGAGTTGCGGCCGCTGCCGGCGTCGTCGTAGGGGCGCTAGGTGAGGTCGCGGGCGCCGGCGAGGTGCTTGGTGCCGTCGGGTTGCTCGAGGTGGAGGGTGAAGGAGTGGGGGTCGGAGTTGGGGTCGGCGACTCAAGTGATGGCGCCTCAATGGAGCCACTGTCCGAGCAGTAGCTCGGCAACGGACTCGGTGAAGCACTTCCGTCGCTTGGCGTAGGCGCCACGACAGGGCACGTCTGGCGTGCGGTGATCAGGAGTTCTCCCACGATTTCTTGAGCGTGCTCAAGATCCCTCGCAGGCAGAGCGTTCTTGATGCGCTGCTGCGTGTAGGCGGGGAGGACGTCCAGTGGAACGTCAGTAGGCGTGTCCAAGTGTGAGAGTTTCAGGGGTCCCAGTTCTTGGGAGACGCCCTTGAAGATCGCCACCTTGCCGGCGTAATTGCCCACGTAGTACTGAGTTTGCGTCCAGGAGTAAGCGAACCAGGTGATCACCACTGCCACGATGGTCATGAACGCCAAGAAGGCCGGGAACAGCCAGCGCGGCATGATGGAACGGCGTCCCACGCCAGCCACGCCATCGCCCAAGATGTTGGACGCACCAACGCCTGCCAAACGGCCGTGCACCTTTTCGGCACGTGCCTTGGACCTGTCGTTGGCGTAGGCCAGCTCGGCGGCTTGGATGCTCGCGAGCTGCTCCTGGCGTGCTTGTTCTGACTTGTGGGTGAGAAGTTCTGCGGCACGGCGCTCGCCGGAGCGCTGCGTGACGATCGGGATGAGCCCGGATTCCGTGGCCAACTGGGCCGCACCCACGAGCTTGTGCGGACGCGTTGCCATCTGGTGGCGAAGCAGAGCCGCGCTTGCTTCAACATCGGATCCGCTGGCGGCGATGAGGATTTGGCCGGTATCAAGCAAGTGCGAGTCGTCAGCTCGCGCCTCTTCCAAGAGGTCCTTGAAGGCTTGATCGTCAGCGGTCTCATCTACGACGTCGAAGAGGACAATCGTGACGTTATCCGGGGCGCCACGCTGCAACGTGAGCTCGATGAGGTCATCCGTTGCCTCTTGCAGGTCCTTGGTGCCGCGAACAATGCGCTCCACCATGACCTCGGGCACGCACGCGTTGAGACCATCTGAGCACAACAGCCAGCGCTCACCGGGGGCGGTGGGAATCTGCGCGATATCGAGTTCGGGGCTCGCATCAGAGTCGCCCAAAACGCGCATCAAAACATTCTTGTGGGGGTGCGTTTCCGCCTCTTCAGGGCGGATGCGTCCTTCGTCGACGAGTCGCTGCACAAACGTGTGGTCCTTGCTGACCTGCTCAAACTTGCCGTCTTTGAGTCGGTAAGCGCGGGAGTCGCCGATGTGGCTGAACTGGAAAGTGTCTCCCGTGAGCAAGAGCGCGGTGACCGTGGTTCCCATGCCTTGAAGTTTGGGATTGTGGTTCACGAGTTCGTTCAGAATGGTGTTTGCCGTCTGAATTTCGTCCGGAAGAATGGTTTCTGCGTCCGCATGGTGCGGCTGATCGAGGTGCACGAGATCGAGCACCGTCGAAGCCGAAGCGACATCGCCGCCTACATGGCCACCCATGCCGTCAGCAACGACAGCAAGATAGGTACCCGCGTAACCGGAGTCATCGTTTTTAGAGCGAATGCGGCCCACATGGGACGCAGCCGCGAAGCGGAGCGCAAGTGGCATTAAGGCCTCAGCTCCATGACGGTCTTGCCAATGCGAATTCGCTGACCAGGATCAATGCTCTGCGCGCGGCTCAACCGCTCATCTCCCACAAACGTTCCATTCGTGGAGCCCAAGTCCTCAAGGAACCAATGGGAACCCTGCGGATACAAGCGAGCGTGGCGGCCAGATGCGTAGTCATCATCGAGGACAACGCTGGCTTCTTGAGCACGTCCCAACAGCAATGGGCTCGCGGCGAGAGGGAACTCTCGACCCTTGAGAGGGCCTTCGACGATTGCCAAGGTCTTCGGCGCGGCCCGCGGCGTGCGAACCGGAGCAGGGGCGCCCGGGGCGACCCCGGCGCTTCCGGCAGAATCCGCAACTGCTGGAGCTGCGGCGTCGTTCTGGAAACCGCTAGCGCCGGCGCCCACGGCAGCCGACCGTCCCATGGGAACGGAGCGCGTATTCGGCGAACCGACTTCCGCGGCGGTGGCTTGGCGGACCTTGTTGCGGCGACCAATCACGAGGTCACGGCGCATGGAACCGATGATCGTGAAAATGAAAATCCACAAGAGCAATAAGAAGCCCAAGCGGAGAGCAAGAAGGGCTAGCTCGCTCATCGACCACCTCCTGAAGCGCGACGCGTATCCGGCATGAGCCGGAAGTTGATCCGGGTACTGCCGATCATGATGTGCGTGCCATCCAGCAATTCCTCCGGTCCATCAATCTTGTACCCATTGACGCTTGTCCCGTTGGTACTGCCCAAATCCTCCACGAAAATTCCATTCGTGTCGCGGAAGATTTCAATATGTTTGCGGCTGACGCGGGCGTCATCCACCGTGATGTCGGCTTCTTTGGAACGGCCAATGGTGATGGCGTTCGCGTTGATAGCGAAGCGCTTGCCGTTAACTTCGATCACCGGCTGCGTGCGTGGAGGCTCTGGAGCGCGTGTGGCGGAAACCGGCGGCGCTGCAACTGTCTGTGGGTGAACCTGCTGTGGTCGCACTGGCTGCGGAGAAGGACCCGGGGAGGCCGCTTGTGGCTGGCTTTGCGGACGGTTCTGGCGCGGCGCAGGGGGAGCGTACGTCGGTGCAGGCGGATCATTGCGTCGCGGCGCGGGAACTTCCGCTTCGCCATCCTTGGATATCGAAGCCTGAATGAGGATATGGCCGGGGCGCGTGTCCCGACGCTTCTTGAAGGAAACGCGAACCGAACCCTGCAACGTGTAGGACTGCGAATGTGCGTGATCTAGGGCGACGTCGCACAGTTCCTCGGCGAGCGTGGGGCCCCACTCCTTCGCGGACGCAAAGTCCTCAGGAGACAAGAAAATATCGAAATTATTGGGCGCGAGCGTACGACCCTGCGAGAGCGCGAACGAGCGCGCGTCCATCTCATTGCGCAGACGGCTGGCAATCTCTACCGGCTTGATGCCGCCTTGAGTGGAACCACGGAACACACTCGTGACGAGCTTCTCGAGACCACGCTCTACATTGTCTACAAGTCCCATACGCTCTCCTCCCTCTAGATCCGCACAGCTTTTTCCGATCCTACGTGACTGGTCTGTGGGACATTCTCAATTTTCTAGGATTGTGGAAATCTGTCACTAAATCGTTGTGTTTGTCCGTACTCACTGCGCGCCGAAGGTGGGGAGCCTTCTATTATTCACGTCGATTAGGCGTAGTGCATGAGCCCCAAGTATGATTATCTACGCTTCACGTCCCTAATGTACGTTGTTAGGTGTTGTTGAGGATTGCGCGCGAGTGGCGGAATTGGTAGACGCGCTGGCTTCAGGTGCCAGTGCTCGCAAGGGCGTGCGGGTTCAAGTCCCGCCTCGCGCACAGTATGGAAGGCTCAATCGAATTTTCGATTGGGCCTTCTTTTTTTCCTTCTGCGGTTCCCGCCAAATTCCCTACTGCAGTACAGCTTTTGCTCAGGTAGGGCCAGTACCGTTGGTGGTACCTCAAAAGGTGCGAGTGATGATAGAAACCCCCAGCTGGTCCCCCTAGCTGGGGGTTTCGCCTTTAACTCCCTTACGTACTTTAAGGGTTATAGGACATAAATGTGTGTCTGGGTCGGGCGTGTCTTTTTAGGAGGCGCGGCCGGCCCATCCTTTTCGGTGCCAGAGTCCTTCGTTTGCGTTGAGTCCTGTTCCGAGTTCTGCGGGTCCGATGTGTTCCTCGATTTCTTGCGTGTAGGCGACGGGCTCGTAGTGTTCTTTTTTGATGAGTTGGTGGGCTGGTGCTGGGTTCTGGGAGTGCTTGTAGAGGAACCATTCCACGGCTCGTTTAGCGTGCTCAGGGGTCAGTCCGCGATGGTTGCGTAGAAGATTGCGTAGCTGCGCGTTGATGCCTCCTTCGATCCTGTTCGTTGTTGATGAGGCGTTCCGTGAGCGGTGCTCGTCTTTGAGATAGGTGAACAGGACTTCTTGTTGGCTGGCGCGCTCGAGGAGTTGGTAGGCCTTGCGTAGCCGGTCGTGTGTGAACCACCAGCGCTGGTGCGGCCTCACGCTTTGCGGCAGCGAACCACGGTGGTGCGAACGGTAGGTTTTCTCGTTCAGCATCTGGTGATGTTTTCCGTGCCACTGGTTGAGTGCAAGTAGCCATGCACGCGCTTGATCCTGGCTCGTGATCCGTGTCAGGGCAAGGGAAATAGCCCGTAGTTCGCGGCCCGCGGTCGTGCGGGGGCGCATCGTGATCAGCACGCGCACGTTGCGTTGAATATGCACCAGGCAGCGTTGAACAGGGGTCTCGGGCCAGCAATGTTTCAGCGCGGATGCCAGCCCGGAACCACCATCAATCACGACCAAATCTGGTGCGGGGAAACGAGTTAGGAGCTGTTCCCACGCCACGCGTTTTTCCGTGTCACACCATTGATAACCGATGACGTGTTCGCCAGCGATCGCGATCAAGCAACACCAGGAACCGAGATAGATGCCGTCGAGCTGGACTTCCGGATAGATCTCTCCGGTGACCTCGATCGCGGGAGTAATGTTCCAGCACCAGTGTGTGGAGCGACGAAACGAGCGTGGATCCACGCCCTGAGCGACTTGGGATTGAGTCTTGTTTCCCAGCAGCCATTCCAGGAATCGGGAGAGCTCGTGGCGTCGACGCACGTCGACGCGTTGTATCCGTTCAGAACTACTCGCGCCACACGATTTACAGCGATACCTGGTAGCTCCAGCACTCGTGGAACCGTTCCTTTTCAGCCCGCCACCACACAGGACGCATAAACGCTCGTTGTCAACCACGCTTCCCGAATAAACAACGAAAAGTATGCCAACACCCGTTTAGCCGCGCCGATAAAGGCAACCAAGCCCCATCAGACACACTTTAATGTCCTATAACCCTACTTTAAGTACGACGGCGCAGCTTGCGTTTGTCTGTCGTCTTGCGCCCGTTTTTCACCCACAATTCCGGGCTTTGTGGATAGTTCGAATGTTTATCCACAATCGAAGACTGTTGATTCTAAGTGTCAGAGGTCACGCATAGTGTGGGGGTATGGAAACAGCGAATCCAGCCCTCCTGAAACCTGATCCTTCGAGCCCTGTTCCTTCTAGCCGCGTCCCTGCGATTTCCACTGATGTTAGCCGCCTGTCTGTGGCTGAGCTGCGTGAGTATGTGGTGTCTGTGCATAACCAGATTGATGCCCTCGTGTTGGCGGTGGATGGTGTGGCTACCGGTGCGTGCGAGTTGGATCATCTCGCTGCCGGGGTGGAGGAACTTTCCCACCAGGTTGGGCGCCTGCAAGTGAAGGCTGCGGTGCGGATGGAGTCCGTGGTGCAGGAGTTAAAAGACTCCCAAACTTTCACTCCGCGCCGGTCGAGGTTCCGGAGTGCGGCGGATCGTTTGTCGCAGGTGTTGCATGTGAACCCTGCCGAGGTGCAGAAACGCTTGGACGTCGCACATGCGGTGTCTGAAGCTGTTGCTCCCGCTGTTGCGGACGCGTTCGCTCAAGGCCTGCTCACGGTTGGGGTCGCTGCCCGAATCATGAGCGCCCTGGAACGCCTTCAACCCGCTATTGACCAGCTCTCACCAACACGTGAAGAAGCGGAAGCTCTCAAGCGAAAAGTCGAGAGTGATCTCGTGGGTATTGCGGTGTCGGGGACTCCCACAGCGATGGAGCGTCAGGTGCGGGTCTGGCAGTACCAGCTCGATGCTCAAGGTGTTCTTCCCACTCGTGAGGTGAAGCGTGAGATTCAGGGTGCGTTCTTCAAAGGCAAGAAGATGGGCCTCTTTGAATGGACCTTCTGTCTCGATGAACTCCAGCAGGAGCAATTCCTCACCGCCGTCGCACCGGAGGTGAACCCACGAACTCCGGATCATGACGGCCGGGAGCCACTTTTAGATTTTGCTGGTGTGGAGGTCCCGCGGGCGATGGATGAGAATGGTAAGCCTGTCGAGCCGCCGAAGGATGACCGCAGTCTGGGTCAGAAACGCCTCGACGGACTCATGCATGCGGTCACTACTGCGCTTTCGACGGGGAAGTTGTCCCGTCATGGTGGCTACCAACCACAGGTTGTGGTGAATATTGACCATAAGACACTCCTGAGTGAGCTGACCACGCATGAGCTGTTCCGGTCCGATGCCGTGCATTCGGGGCCAATGAATCCGATTTCGATCCGCCAGTTGGGATGTAATGCGGAGTTGATCCCGGTGGTCTTGGGTTCGGCGTCGCAAGTGGTTGATGCGGGTTCTAGGAAGCGTCTCTTCACCGCGGAGCAACGAAAGCTCTTGTATGCGAGGGATCGTGGATGTACTTTCCCCGGATGCACAAGGGGTGTGGATCGGTGCGAAGCTCACCACGTCCACGAATACTCCAAAGGTGGTGTGACCACGCTGGAGAACGCGGCGATGGTCTGTTCTCATCATCACCATCTGGTTCATGAAACCCCGTGGAGCATTCAGATGCGCAATGGCGTCCCGTACTGGCAGCCACCGCTTGATGAAGACCCGAATCAACCGCTAATGCGGAACCTGTACTTCCACCCCGAAAAAGCTGGCCAGCTAGCACTCTCCGCCTAAGAACCCTCTCAGGAACAGAACTCGTAGACATCTCATCTAACAAAACTCAGTGTCTGGGTAGCCCGGACGCGAACTTCCACCAATGACTTGCCCGGCTGCCAGATGGTGCCGACGCGACCGCAAATTGATAACCACATAGAGACCCGGAAAAGCAGTACAAAAGAACGCGGGGCGTCACGTCAGTATCGGCGTGACCCCCGCACGCGAACCGTCATGCCGACTGCCGGAAAGCGTCAGGCGTGAATGCAGACTCTTGATTGGTGTTGATAGTGAGGTCTAGGTTTGCGGCATGAAGATTCTTGGAATGATTCCCGCGCTGGACACGGATGACCTCGAGACGGAAAGTTCGTTTTGGGCCAAGGTACTTGGTGGCGAAGTCGATCGTGGAGGGGATGAGGATTGGCATGCGGTCCTGGTCGATGGCAAGCAGAAACTCGGCATGCAACTGGTCAAGAATCATCAGCGACCCGAATGGCCCGATGGTCCACAGCGCACCCAGGTTCACCTAGACCTCTATGTCGAAGACCTAGATGCGGCGGAGGCTGAGATTCTCAGCTACGGCGCTACGGCTCTGGGAGGACCGACCCAAGATGGGACGGAAGGTTTCCGCGTGTATGCGGATCCTGCCGGTCACCCGTTCTGTTTGTGTCGCGCGTGATTCTTCCTAGCCAACGAGGGAAATGACGAGCAAAACAACCAACGGAATCACTGTGAGTGCCGCGAAGATGAGGACGAAGATCTTTCCTCCGCGGGAGCCCCAGTTCACCGTGAGTCCGTAGCCCAGTCCTTCGCGCTTAGGAACGAAGATAGAGGGATCTTGTGGATCGTTCCTGATGCCACCCGCTATCCACTTGGATTCCTCGAGCTGCTCTTCGGCAGTGGGCATTACGCCATATTCTCGGATGCTTTTCTCCATCCAGCGCTTTCCATAAAGGAACCCAAGAAACATGGCGGGCAAGGTTAGGAACGTCAAAAGAATCACCCATGGAAGCATGCTTGTTCCGATGGACGAGGACTCGGATTGGGCTGCGGAAATAACGATCGCCAGCGGCACGCACACCAGAAGTGAAATCACGAGAACAATTCCGCCTAGCCCCGCGATGATCTCGCGCTTCAACCCCTCCTTTTGAATCCGAGCGAAGTCAGTCTTAGGAGCTCGGAAAGAGGTCTTCACTACGAGAACGATGATGAGGGCTAGCAACGCCCAGATTCCCAGGCTAATCAGCGGTCCTACAAAAACGCTTCCAAAGGACTTAGGCGCCCACTCGTCCACTTCGCCTGAAGCGCCCCAGTGGACAGGAACAGGGTCCAAGATTGAATCGTAGGCCGACGCGCCCCAGAGGAAAGCGCCGCCGGTGATCGCCAGAGAGACGATCCATGGAAGCCACGCAACCCACCGCCCGCGCTTGAAAACAGTTTCGGGGAGGGCGTTGTTGGGTGCGTCGCTCATCTAAACACCCTATTAGAAGGGAGTTATATGGACAAAAAGTTTACTTATAGTCATCTTCGCCCCGGATGTCCCTATGGAACACCAGCACTACGGATCTCAGCGCCAGGATGAATCCCATGAACAGCAAGACGTAGCCGATGAAGCTATAGACGCGGATGGTTTCGGTGAGCATCGGACCGGTTTCCGCGGTGATCAGCACAATCGCGGCGAGGGTGGCTGATCCGGCAAGGACGGCCACTACCAATTGCTGAACCAGACGATTCAGGAATCCGCGATCGGACGGATGCGCCAACATGCGGACGTTCATGGAGAGGCGGCCCTGTTCAAGGTCCTCGGTGATCTTGTTGAAGCGCCGGGGGAGTGCGGAGAGGGCGGGAATCGCTTGCAGGAATCGCATTTCCGTCTGCTCGAGCAGTTTCTTCGGCCCAAATTGAGACGTGACAATCTTGCGGCCCTCTCCGCGCGCAAGGAGGACGACGTCGATGTTCGGGTCGATGAGCCGGAGCGTTCCTTCGAGCGCTCCAAGCGCACGAAACGCGGCTGCGATCTGAGGCGGCACGGTGAATCCGTGGTTCACCACCAGGGCGAAGAGTGCGGTGAACATTTCTGCGCTGCCAGCACCGCCGAATCCACCGCGATACCGGACCATGAGCTGACCAAGACTGCGCTCGAAAGCTCGCTCGTTGAGCTGCTCCGGGCGATCCAAGAGGATGAGCATGGCATCGGTAGCTGCTTGGTTATCGTTCTTGTCGATCGCGAACAGCATCATGGCGAGTGCATGCTGGCTGTTGGGATCGAGCCGGCCTACAGAGCCAAAGTCCACGAGGCCGGGTTCGCCGGACTCGGACAAGAAGATGTTGCCGGGATGCAGGTCGGCGTGGAAGACGCCGTCGTCGGTGATCTGTTTGAGAGTGGAACGAACGAGTTCGCGTGCAAGCTCCAAACGCTGGTCGTCATTCATGACCCGCAAGATGTGTTGCGCGGAGCCCAAGGGAACACCTTCGAGACGTTCCATGACCAGCAAGCGTTGGCTGGACAAGGACTCGTAGACGTGGGGAACGCGGACCTCGGTCTTCTCGAGTGCGCTTGCTACCGCGAGCATGTTGTTGCGCTCCACGTGGTAGTCCAACTCTTCGCGCAGGGAGTCGATGAAGCCCTGTGCAATGCCCACGAGGCCAAGATCTCGCGCCCACGGAGCCGACTTCTCGAGCCACTGAGCGATGCGCAGAACGATCTCGGTATCGGCTTGAACCTGACGAACGGCAGTAGGGCGCTGGACCTTGATGACCACGGAGTCGCCGTTGGTGGTGATAGCTGTGTGGACTTGGGCAACGGAAGCGGAGGCCAGCGGGGTCTCGTTGATCGAGGAGAACGCTGTCCCGTAAGGACGGCCGAGAGAGGTCTCGATCGCCAGCTTGATGTCTTCCCAGGTTTCGGGAGTGGCTTTGGTCTGCAGCTTGGAGAGCTCGTCGATGTATACGGGTGGGAGCAGATCGGACCGTGTGGACAGCATCTGGCCGAGCTTGACGAACGTGACTCCGGCTTCGTTCAGCGTCTCTCGCAAAGCGATAGCCGTCTCTCGGTGAGAATCGCGGCTCTTGTCGAGACCGCGAATCTGGCTCACCAAGCCATACCGAACCGCGATCTTCATGATGTCGAAGTATCTCGCTTGGCGGCGTCGTCGTGCTTTGAAATCTCGAAAGAAACTGACGGGATTCGGCAGGGATCCTGTGGGAACCAGAATTTCCAGCACCATGAGGATGGCAACGCCTAGAGCGAACACCCAGAAGGTAGCGAGGCCGGCCAAAAGGAGTGCGGGGACTGCATTTGAATTGGTCAGAGTGCCTTCGCTGGTGAAGGCCAAGACGATGTATTGAACGCCGAACATCAAGCCCAGAGACATCACGAGGGCAACGGCGATGGAGCGCGGCCAGCCTACGGGGACGCCCAGAATGCGGCGGGCAAGGGTGGCAATGAGCCAGACCTGAAAAATCAGGAAGAGAACGCCTAGCAAAATTGAGATCGTGAATCCCAAAGCACCCAGCGATTCGATTGGGCTACTGACGCTCATAAAAAACTTTCCCCCACCGGCAATTCAACTCCACCACTAACTGTAGTGGGACAGCATTACCTAGTATGGGACATACGTCACGAGGAACCGAGCGATCGAGAGGGACCCTAAGCATGACTGAAGCAACGTTGCCGCACCAGAACGTCACGTTTGAATCGACTGAAGGCGAAGCGCACGGATATATCGCTGTGCCGGAATCTGGCGAGGGTCCAGGCGTGATCGTCATCCAGGAATGGTGGGGACTCACGGACCACATGAAGGATGTTTGTGATCGTCTCGCGGACCAAGGATTTGTGGCGCTCGCACCGGATCTCTACGGTGGATCGATTGCGCATGACGGCGAAGAAGCCGTCGAGATGATGAGCAAACTGCCAGCTGAAGAAGGCGCGCGTTTGCTGCTTGGCTCGGTGGATTACTTGTTGAGCCGAGACGAAGTCACGAGCTCGACCGTAGGGGCCATTGGATTCTGCATGGGTGGTGGATTCGTTCTCTCGCTCGCCGCGCAGGCTCGCGACAAGGTGTCCGCGGCTGTGCCGTTCTACGGTGTTGGGCAGGGTGTTCCAGACAGCTTCAAGACCATTACGGCGAAGGTCCAAGGCCACTACGCTGAGCAAGATGGATTCTTCCCAGTGGAGGAAGCTCGCAAGCAAGAAGCGCAGATTCGCGAAGAATCTGGGGCCGAAGTTCAGTATTTCTACTATGACGCGCCTCACGCGTTCCACAATGATGAGAATCCTCAAGGGAATTACCGCGAAGAAGAAGCCAACTTGGCTTGGAGCCGCGCGGTTCAGTTCCTCAAGGACAATGTCAGCTAAATAGATTTTCGCTAGATCAGTACCAAAGCACTTCCCCTCAAAGAAACACTCAAAAGGAGCACCATGAGCAACATCATCATTGTCGGCGTCGACGGATCCGACACCGCATTTGCCGCCGCCTCCCGCGCTGCAGCCCTTGCCGGCAAGACCGGTGACGAATTGCGCGTTGTGTCCGCACACGCCAAGGACAACACCGAAGTTGTACACATCGGTAGCGACACGTGGATCCTTGACGATGCTGACCAGGCAAACAAGCTTTCCGCAAATATTGCTGCTCGTCTCCGTCAGGCTCACCCAGGGGCAAACATCACCTCAGGTGCTATCCACGGCAAGCCAGCTGAAGGCCTCGTGAAGGAAGCTGAAGCTCTTGGCGCACAGCTGATCGTGGTCGGCAACGTTGGCATGAAGGGCCTCGGCCGCGTGCTTGGCTCCGTGGCAAGCGGCGTCGTCAACAGCGCTCCTTGCGACGTGTACATCGTCAAGACCAGCTAGTTCTCATGCGCTGATTAGCAGCGCGTTTCTGCCGCGCGGGCGCCTACACAGGTAGGCTGTCCGCGTGGCAGGGCTAAAAATTGCGTATGTTGCCGGGGTCATGCCCGGCAAGTGGATCGATCGATGGCGCGCGCGCCTCGAAGAGCATCCGCTTGAGATTTTCCAGTACGACGACGCCGCAGCGTACCTTGCGCTGTTGGTCGAGGGGGAAGCGGACCTCGTGTTCATTCGGTGGACCGGGGAGTCCCCGGCCAGCGCCGTCGCAACTGATGACAAGCCCGCGCTCCACGTCATTCCCTTGTATGAAGAAGTTGGCGTGGTGTGTGCGCCGAAGGATCACGACATCGAGTACTTCGACGATCTGGTCCCGGCGGAAGCCGTTGAGGGTCAGAACTTCTTCAATGCAGACGAGTTCGGCCCCAAGATGACCATGGAACTGGTCAGCACGGGCGCAGGACTGGCGGTCATGCCGATGTCTCTGGCTCGCCTGCACCGTCGCAAAGACGTTGTATCCAAGTCTCTTGAAGGTGCACCGACCACGTCGGTGGGCCTCGCATGGCTCCGTGTGGACCCGGTCAATCCGGATCCACGTGCGGAAGCTACGGAAAGTAACCCCCTCGTGGCCGAATTTATTGGGATTGTCCGCGGGCGAACGGCGTCGTCCTCAAGGCAACCTTCCATCCAGACTGAGCAAGAGCAGCAGGCGAAGGTAGCCCGGAAAGAACGGCAGTCCGCGCCAAAACCAAATGCGGCCAAGGCGAAGAACGCCTCAGCCGCATCAGGGTCTAAATCGGGTGCTAAAAACGCTGCTAGCCGCCGAGCGAAGCCAAGCCGAACGCGACGGCGGCCAAGATAAAGCCCATCACACCGATCAAGGTTTCAAGGACGGTCCACGTCTTCAACGTCGTGTTGACGTCGAGCTCGAAGAAGCGACCTACCAGCCAGAAGCCGGAGTCGTTCACGTGGGAAACGATAACCGAGCCTGCTGCCACGGCGATCACCATGGCAGCCAACTGAAACTCGTTGAGGCCCGCTGCGGCAACGCCTGGAGCCAAGAGGCCAGCAGCGGTGGTCAAAGCCACGGTTGCCGATCCTTGAGCGATGCGCAGGATGCCAGCAATGATGAAGCCGGCAAAAATCAGCGGGATGCCCATGTTGCCCAAGACGTCCGACAAGGCGCCGCCAATGCCGGAGGTACGGAGCACGGAGCCGAACATGCCGCCGGCACCGGTGATCAGGATGACGGAACACACAGGGCCCAAAGCCTGTTCCATGACCTGCTGAATCGCGGTGGAGCTCATGCCCTGCTTGCGGCCAAGCACGAGTGCAGCCGCAATTACGGCGATCAAGAGCGCAACCGGAGTCTCACCGAGCGCGCGCAAGAACTGGTACCAAACCTGGTCCTTGCTGCCATCAGGAAGAACGCCTGCGGTAGCAAGGGAGTTGAGGCCCGTGTTCAAGAAGATCAGGAGGAGCGGGATCAGCATGATGCTGATGACGGCGCCGAAGCGAGGTGGGTTTGCTTCGTGTTCTGCATCGGCTTCGCCCAAGATGGCGGGAATTGGGAATTCCCACTTCTTTCCGGCCCAGAGGCCGAACAAGTAGCTCGTCACGTACCAGGTTGGAATCGCGATGAGCAGACCGAGGATCAGGACGTAGCCAGCGTTAGCGCCGAAGAATTCGGCAGCGGCCACTGGGCCTGGGTGTGGTGGCACGAAGATGTGCATGACGGAGAATGCGCCAGCGGCTGGAAGGCCGTACAAGAGCACGGATCCGCCGAGACGACGTCCCACGGAGAAGACCACGGGAAGCATGACCACCAGGCCGGCATCGAAGAAGATCGGGAAGCCGAAGATCAGGGATGCAACACCGAGGGCGAATGGAGCGCGCTTCTCGCCGAAGATGGAAATGAGCTTGTCAGCGATGACTTTTGCGCCACCGGACTGCTCAACAATGCGGCCCAACATAGCGCCGAGACCCACCAGCAATGCAACCGTTGCAAGAGTGTTGCCAAAGCCGGTGGTGAGTACGCTGACGATCTTTCCCGTTGGAATCTGCGTCGCGAAAGCGGTCAGCAAGCTCACGAGAATGAGCGAGATGAACGCGTGGATCTTGAACTTCATGATCAAAACCAAGAGCACCACAATGGCCGTTAGCGCAATGAGCAAAAGCGGGGTGGGGCCGAGGGTTTGAGTCCATCCTTCGATGGTCATCGGGTAGTCCCTTCTCCACCGTTTGCAAGCCCCAAAGCTACGAGTGTTCGGTGCGCAAGGTCTGCGGGGGTGGTGTTGTTGTCTATGTTGAAGCCGTCTTCATCTGTCGAGAGTTCCTCGAGGGTTGCAAATTGGCTAGGTAGGAGAGAAGGAGGCATGAAATGGCCCTCGCGGTGATTCAAACGGTCCTTGATCACCTCGGCCGGTGCCTTCACGTGAACAAAGACAACTCGTCCCTGAGCTTCACGCAGTAAGTTTCGGTAGACGTGCTTCAAAGCCGAGCAGGTCACGATAGTTCCCGTTCCCTGCTCCGAGTTGCTGGTCATCCAGTCGCGGATCTCGTTGAGCCACGGCCACCGGTCCTCGTCCGTCAGGGCGTGTCCGGCGCTCATCTTGGCGATGTTCTCCGCTGGGTGGAATTCGTCGGCTTCGGCGTAAGGCCACCCCAGCTGCTCAGACAGCAATGCCGCCAGACTGGTTTTTCCTGAGCCGGAGACGCCCATCACCACGATGTGCAGATGTTCACTGGCATCCATGTCTTCTCCTATTTAGGCACTTGCCGAATAAGCGTACTGATCAATATAGATCCGAGTGGACGACGTGCCCCTGAACGTGACTCACGGAACACGATTCACAGGAGAACTCGCACGGGCGACAAGTGCGCGAAAAATAGGGTGGGAGTGCCAGGAAGTACTAAGTTGGAACACATGCGCGTGCCCGAGAATCAGCCGTTTGTCCCCGTCATCCTCGGTGGGGATATTGGAACGTACTCCCTTGCGAGGGAGTTTCATGAGGCCTACGGCTTTGTCAGTGTTGTAGTTCCTGCCGCGAGCAACGGTGTTCTCGACTATTCGGTGGCCACGGTCGTCCGCCCCGCTGGAACCATGACGGAAGCAGACGTCGTCGTACGCCATCTTCAGGAGATTGCACGCGACCTCAGCCCGAACGGTGAACGCAAGCTGCTGCTGTTTGGATCGCTGGATCTGCAGGTCACGCTGATTACGCGCCATCGCGAACAGCTGTCTGACCACTTCGTCATTCCGTATGTGGATATTGACACCATGGAGCGGGCTGCGCTCAAGGAAAACTTCTACGAACTGTGCGCTGAGCTGGGCGTTCCGCACCCTACAACGCTCGCGGTTGACATGGTGGAGCACGCCGAAGGGAAGCCGCTGCCCAAGAATTTGCCGTACCCGCTTATCGGTAAACCGGCCGATTCTTCCGCGTGGGTGCACGCGAAATTTGAGGGCAAGAAGAAGATCCACACGATCACGGATGAGGGTGATTTGCTGTCCTTGCTGGGTCGTATTGCGGGATCTGGCTACCGGCAGAAGTTCATTGTGCAGGAGTACGTGCCTGGCGGCGATGACCACATGCGTTTGTGCACGTTCTGGGCCGATCGCCCAGGTCATGTCACGTTTGCTTCCTACGGCGAGGTGGTCGTTGAAGAGCACTCGCCGATCGTGCTGGGTAACTCCGCGGGCATTGTCACGGGCGTCAACGAAGAAGTCATCAACCACGGCGTCCGCTTGCTCGAAGCGCTCAACTGGGAGGGCTTCGGCATGATCGACGCGAAGCTGGACCCGCGGGATGGCCAAGTGAAATTCTTCGAACTCAACCCTCGCCTCGGCCGTAACCACTATTACGTCACGGCCACCGGACACAACGTGGCGCGCTTTTACGTGCGCCGCTATTTGGGCGAGGAGTACGACGCCGCCAACGCGGTTTCCACGGAAAACGGCAGCTACCAGCGGGTGGGGGATGTTGACGCGGCGAACGCGGAACTCCTCTACACCGTCCTGCCGATGCCGCTCTTGCGCAAGCATTTGCGCGGGCCCGTGGGGGAGAAGGCGAAGCGCATGATCTCCGCCAAGCGAGTGGTGAACCCGCTCATCTACAAGGCGGAGAAGCACCCGCGCCGTTGGGCGTATGTGGCGATGAACGCCGTGAACCAGGTGAGGAAGTTCCGCCAGTTCCCTCCGCGGACTTCGTAAACGACTTCTTCAACAACGATTGGCGTCGATTCGTACCACCGTCATTCAACGGGAAGTGGTACAAATCGACGCCAGATCTAGCGTGCGTTGTTAGCTGTTAGGCCGACTATTAGGCAACGCGTGCCTTTTCGCGAGCAATCTCTTCTGGCTTGAGGCCAAGCAGAGAAGTAGGAACACGGAAGGTTTCCTTCGCGGTCAATGCGGAGATCGTGGCGATCGCGCAAATGACAGCGGTGAAGATGGAGATTGGAACCCAGCCGTTTTCCTTGAGGCCACCCATGGCAGTCACGATGGCCGGAGCGAAGCCTGCCATCAAGAAGCCAAGCTGCGTGCCGATAGCCAAGCCGGAGAAGCGAACCTTGGAGCTGAACATTTCAGCGTAGAAGGAAGGCCAGGTGGCGTTTGCTGCAGCGTAGGCGAAGGAGAAAACGCAGATGGACAGTGCGAACTGCAAGAGCGTGTTGCTGGTCTCCATGGAGAGCAAGTAGAACGGCATGATGGCGGCGGAGCCAACTGCGCCCCAGATGAAGACTGGCTTGCGGCCAATGCGGTCCGCCAATTTGCCGAACATCGGCTGCGTGAAGAGCGCAACCACGTTACCGGCGACAACCAGCCATAGGGTGATGGCGGTATCAACCTCACCAACCTGCTTGCCGTAGGAGATCGCGAGCGTTCCGTAAACGGTGGAAACGGCAGCGATGAATGCACAGCAGATCACGCGGAGAACGTCGCGCCAGTGGTTCTTCAAGAGCACGCCAACAGGAAGCTTGACGATCTCGTTGTTGGCCTTAGCGGCCTCGAACTCTGGGGTTTCGTGCAATGAACGGCGGATGAAGAACGCAACGACAACCACGACGGCGGAAAGCCAGAACGGAATGCGCCAGCCGATGCCGTACTTGATGTCGTCCGGCAAGGCCACCACAGGAATGAAGACCAAGGCTGTCAAGATCTGGCCACCCTGGGTGCCCGTGAGGGTCCAGGACGTGAAGAAGGAGCTGCGGTTGTCTGGAGCGTGCTCCAAGCTGAGGGAGCTAGCGCCTGCCTGCTCACCAGCAGCGGAGAGGCCCTGTGCAAGACGAGCGACGATCAGCAGGATCGGAGCGAGCCAGCCCACCTGGTCGAAGGTTGGCAAGCAGCCGATGAGGAAGGTTGCCGCACCCATGGTCAGGAGCGTGAACATGAGGACCTTCTGACGTCCAATGCGGTCACCGAAGTGGCCCAAGATGACGGCGCCTTCGTACACTTCTACACGGAGACCATCGGCAAGGTGTTCTTTGAAGTAGTGGAACGTCGCGGAAAGTACGATGGCTACGGCGCCCCGAACGCGCCATTCCGCCTCGCGGCGCAGTTTGAGCGCTCACGTTTCCGTGGGCAGCGGTAACTACCAACTAAATCGAGCACAAGTGAAGGCGAGCAGTGGCGACAGCATCCACACCTGAGAACGGTGACTACTTCGTCAAGTCAGCGGAGAAGACGCTGAGCGTCTTGCTCGCCTTCACGGGCGATCGTCCGGCGCTCTCTGTCACTCAGGTGGCAGAAGCGACGGATCTGACTCGTGCGGCTGCCCGCCGCTTTTTGCTCACGCTCACGGACCTGGGTTACTTGGCCACGGACGGCACGTTGTTCAAGCAGACGCCTCGAGTCCTGGACATCGGCGCCAGCTATCTCGCGGGTTTGAGCCTTCCTCAAGCGGCGAAGCGTCACTTGGTGGCCCTTGCTCAAGAACTGGATGAGACTGCCACGCTCAGCGTCCTTGACGGCCAAGACGTTCTCTACATTTCCCGCGTCGCGGCCCCGCGACTCCATTCGGTGACCCTCAATGTGGGTTCCCGTTTGCCCGCGTGGGTGACGTCCATGGGTCGTGTACTGATTGCCGAGCTGCCGGAAGCAGCTCGCGAGGACTTCATTCAAAAGATCGTTCCTCAAGAGTTCACTTCCCGCACCATCAGCACCACCGATGCCCTGCGTGCCGAACTGCTCAAGGTCAAAGAGCAGGGTTGGGCTCTTGTGGAGCAAGAACTCGACGAGGGCATGCGCGGCGTCGCGGTCCCCATCACGCGCGGTGGGGAGGTGATTGCGGCGCTCAACGTGTCCATCCAGCCTGGTCGTGCCAAACGTGAAGTGCTGACGGACCGCGTTATTCCCCTGCTGCAAGCCACGGCGCAACGCATTGCCGATGATTTCGGAGGGCGGCAGCTCTCCGCAGGTGCGGCTGGGAGCTGAGCTGCGTCGTCGTACTCAAAAATCAGAACCGGAATGTGACCTAGACTGCTTTTAAGTGTTACGTAAACGGAGGAACTCATGGAATTTGGCGGCTTCAAGCACTTGGTGATTGAGCAGGACGGTGCCGCGCTGGTGGTCACGGTGAACCGGCCGGAGGCGTTGAATGCGCTGAGCCAGTCGGTGGTTCGTGAGTTTGAGCGGCTCGTGACGCAGCTTGAGATGGCCGGAACGGATGCGAAGTGGCCCATCCGTGGCGTCATCATTACTGGCGGCGGCGAGAAGTCTTTTGTGGCCGGCGCGGATATTGCTGAAATGAATGCCATGAGCCCGGATCAGGCGCTCGCATACGGGCAAAGCATGCAGGATGTCACGCTGCGCATGGAGCGGTTGCCGCTGCCTGTTATTGCGGCCGTGAACGGTTTTGCACTCGGCGGCGGATGCGAGCTCGCCATGGCATGCGACTTTATTTACGCGAGCGAACGCGCGAGCTTTGGGCAGCCTGAAGTGAATCTAGGGCTGGTTCCGGGATTCGGTGGATCCGTGCGCTTGCAGCAGCGCGTCGGCGTGGGCATGGCCCGCGAACTGATCTTCACGGGACGGCGCATCAAGGCCGATGAAGCCCTTCGAATTGGCCTAGTCAACCGGCTATTTGGCTCCGTTGAGGCGATGCTGGACGCCGCGAAGGCGACCATCGCGGAGATCTCTGAAAAGTCCCCGACGGCCATCGCGAACGCCAAGAGTGCAATGCATTCCATGATCCATTTGAGTGTTGAAGAAGGGCTCGCCGAGGAGGCTCGCTCGTTCTATCAGGCGTTCCATACCGAGGATTCTGTGGAGGGTCGCACGGCGTTCCTGGAGAAGCGTTCGCCGCAGTGGCTGGGGCGGTAATAGCGGCGGGCAGCCCCGAGGGGTTGTAAAGGCAAAGTTGACAAGCGTCATAGCGTCAAGGCAAACTTGACGCTATGACGACAACTCATTGCACCCCAAAAACCACTTTCTCCCATCCTTTTTCATTCCTAACTTCCGGCGCAGGCCTGCGCGATATCGACTGGCTCTCCGTTGACTGGGCAGCCATTGATTGGGCGGCGGTCGACTGGGCTTCGCTGTATGCGCCGGCTCAGGGTTCCACCAGTGGGTCCCCGGATTGGACTGCCGCAGCCGCCTACCCAACCGGCAGCCGTGAGATTGAAATCTTCCGCATCGTGGAGGACAAGCCCGGCAAGCAGTGGAAGGCCTTGTTTGAGGCGACGCGCGCGGCCTACCTCGGGTGGTACCGCAGCGGGGACATCACTGAGCGCCCCAGTCTCGAAGAGGCTCAGCGTCAGCTCGCAAATCACATGCCAGAACTCGTGCCCACGTACCGCAAGATGGTGGAACTCACTGGCAACGACCACGATGCCGCACGCTTCCTGACCATGTGGAACATGCCAGCCTTCGCGCCAGCGTGCTCGCAAGTGGCCTTCGCAGACCCAGCTCCCACGCTCATCCGCAACTACGATTACAGCCCTGACCTGTGGGAACGCACCATCTACACGAGCGCGTTCCGTGGCAAGAAGGTCACCGGCACGGGTGACTGCCTGTGGGGACTTTTGGACGGCATGAACGAATCCGGCCTCGCGGTCTCGCTAACCTTCGGCGGTCGACCAGGTAGCGGTGAAGGCTTCGCGATTCCGATTGTCATCCGCTATATCTTGGAGACCGCGTCCACCCTCGAGCAAGCGCGCGAAATCCTGGCACGCATCCCCGTGGCGATGTCCTACAACGTGACCGTGATTGATCGCAGCGGAGAGAGCTTTACGGCATTCGTGGCCCCCGGCCAGCCTGCCGAGTTCAGCGATCACCCCGCCGCCACCAACCACCACGGAGTTACCCCCGAATTCCCGGAGAAAGCTGCGAGATTCCGCTCCGTTGAACGACTCGAATACCTCGACGGCCTGCTCAGCGAGCACCGCGAAGCCGAGACCACGTTCGATGAATTCCTGGAAAAGCCACTCTTCAGCACGGAGTACTCCGCGGGCTTCGGCACCCTCTACTCGGTCATGTATCGCCCTACGGTGGGGGTGGCTGAGTACCGTTGGCGCGGGCAGCACTGGCGAATTACCCATGACGACGACGCAGCCTCGCGCACGATTGTTCTCTAGCGGATCGCGGTTCTTGGGCTACTAAAAAAAGTTTTGGGTGAGATCCAATCCGCTGTCTGGAGCGCTCCGAACACCTTGTGACAGCCCGGGCCGGATGGTTTGGGACACCGAGTGGCCCATTCAGGGCTCGAGGCAAGGAGATCGACATGAAGTACACACAGCGCAAAATGGTTGGACTGTTTTCGATCGCAGCAGTTGCAGCTCTAGGTATGAGCGCCTGTGCTATGGGCACAGATTCGGGGTCAGGTTCGAGTTCGAGCTCGGGCTCAAGCATGGCGCCGAGCAGTTCTGAGTCTTCATCGAGTTCGGCGATGAGCAGCGAATCGGCCATGGATCCAGCGGCCAACCTCGTGGGAACGGGCTGCGCGGCTTACGCGAAGGCTGTTCCAGACGGTGAAGGATCCGTTGCTGGTATGGCGCAGGATCCCGTGGCCGTCGCGGCCTCGAACAATCCGCTTCTCACCACGCTAACGAAGGCTGTCTCCGGTGGGCTCAACAAGGACGTCAACTTGGTGGACACCCTCAACGGTGACGAGTTCACGGTGTTCGCTCCCGTCGATGAAGCGTTCGCTGCGATTCCAGCCAAGGACTTGAAGGCCGTGACGGATGATGCGGACACGCTCACCAAGGTCCTGACCTACCACGTGGTTCCTGGCCAAATCACACCCGATGACTTGAAGGGTGACCTGAAAACGGTCGAAGGGGACACCGTCAAGATCAGCGGTAGCGGTGACAAGCTCATGGTCAACGGTGCCAGCGTCATTTGCGGTGGCGTTCAGACCGCCAACGCCACGGTCTACTTGGTGGACACGGTGCTGATGCCGCCGGCAAAGAAGTAATTGCTCTCTCAGTACGAAGGCAAGGACAGGGGCGGACGGGTGAACAATCATTCGTCCGCCGCTGACGTGAGCACGAATAGAGATCCAAACGCCATGAGACCATTGAGCGTATGATTCCGAATCGATCGAGTGAATCAACGTCGGAATTCACTCCGAGCATGGAAGCTCTTGTGTCCCAAGTGGCACAAGGGGATGAAGCTGCGTTCGCTCATCTCTATGACCACCTTGCTCCCAGAGTTTTCGGTCTTGTGCGGCATCTTTTGCGCGATGAGGCACAAAGCGAAGAAGTCACTCAAGAAATTTTCGTTGAAGCGTGGCAGCACGCCGCCCGATTCGATCCCCAACGAGCCAGTGCCGCTACCTGGCTGTTGACCATTGCGCATCGTCGCGCCGTCGACAGGATCAGGGCAAGCCAAGCCAGCCGTCAACGGGATCTCAAGGTGGGAATTCAAGAATTTCAAGAGAGCTATGACGATGTGGAAGACAGCGCGATTCTTCACGATGAGAGTGAGCGCATGACGGACGCTATGAAACAGCTCAGCGATCCACAGCGTCAAGCCATACAACTGGCGTATTTTGGTGGCCTCACCTACGGAGAGGTTGCCGACAGGCTTCAACTTCCCTTAGGGACCGTGAAAACCCGAATACGGGATGGCATGAAGAAACTTCGAGATCTGATGGGAGTCGCGTGATGGACAAGAATAACGACGAGCTATCAAGCGACTTCGAGCCCAGCTCTTTGAATGAGTTGAGCGCTCTCAACGCGCTCAGTGATGCCGAACGGGAACAAGCACTGCGTCAGGCCGAAGAATCGGAGACCGCGCGTCAGGAACTCGATTCGTTCCAAGAAACGGCCGCCCTCTTGAGCCTTGGCACTACGCCTACGCAACCACCCGCACGGCTCAAGGCCAACCTCATGAACGCAATCTCCGGCGTCGTACAGGTTCCTGCTGAACCCACCGCCGCAGCCGAGCCTGAAATCCAAGCCGAGACCGAAATCCAAACTAAGCCTGAAGCCCGAACTGAGCCCCCGAAAAACTCGCACCAAAAGTTTTTCGCTCTCGCCGCGAGCGTTCTGCTCGTGACCGCGGGTGGGCTGGGAGTGGTTGCGTGGAATCTGAATGAGCAGCAACAAGCGCTCAACGAGCGCGCCACGGCTCTGGCCACCGAGCGCGACGGCATGATGCAGATTCTGAGCGCACCGGACATGAAGTCGAAGTTGCAGACCCTCGATGACGGTGCAACTGTCAGGCTGTCCTACTCGGTGGCTTCCGGGATGATGGCCGTTTCCACCACCGGTATGCCGGATCTGCCTGAGGACAAGGGCTATGAGCTCTGGCTGATCTCCGCCGAGGGGGCAACGCCGGCGGGAATGCTTGATACTTCGGAGGCTGAGGGCATGAAGATGATCTCCGGTTCGATGTCCGATGTCACCCATTTCGGAATCACGGTTGAACCGGCCGGGGGATCGGACGCTCCTACCTCGGATCCCATCATTTTGCAGGCGCTCTAGTGGAAGGCCCTGCAAATTCCAGCTCCACGGCAGAGCACTCCAATCTAAAGCCTGACCGGCTCCGAACTAGTGGCAATGGGCTGGAATTAACGGTCCGAAATCATGGGGCCGCGGTCAACATCTAGCGGCCGGCAAGCGTTGGGGTGAATGAGGAATGGATACGTCGAACAGCGCACGAACCAGTTTCCCGTGGCGGTACGCCGTGGCAGGAGTTTGCTCGGCGCTAGTACTTTTCACCACCGCACAGGCGATCTCGGGGTTTTTCTCGAGCGCTTCCGCGCCCATGGTGGCGTTGGGGTCCACGATTATCGACTTCACTCCGGCTTGGCTCAAAGACTGGGCGATCGGGCTGTTCGGTACCAATGACAAGCTGTTCTTGTTCATCACCCTGGGCGTGGTGGCCGCCGCGCTCGCAGGCATCGTGGGATTGGTTGCCAAGCGCAGCATGATGGCCGGATCCGCGCTGGTGCTCTTGTTGGCGGCAGTCCTCGCCGCGTCAGTGGTGACGCGCTCGTCGACCACCTACACGGATCTGATTCCCACCGCTCTGGGCACCGTATTGGGTCTTAGCGCTTTGAGGTTGCTGACTCACTTAGCTCGAAAATCATCTGCGGCGCCGGAAGTCAGCAGTGCTTCCGCACCCGATTCAAGCCGAGTCACCGCGCGGCGACACTTCCTGCTGGGCACTGCGGGAACGGTGGTGCTGAGCGTGATCGCAGCCGGTGCTTCCCAAGCCCTGCGAGGGGCTCGTAACGCGGTGGAGTCAGCCCGCTCGGCGCTGGGTCTGCCGGCCGCGAAAGTCACCGCGCCTGAGCTCCCGAAGGGCGCGGACCTGAACACCGCGGGCGTCTCTCGGTTCATCACGCCCAATGAGGAGTTCTACCGCATCGATACTGCGCTTTCCGTGCCGCGCATCGACCCGCAAGAGTGGGTTCTCAAGGTTCACGGCATGGTGGAGAACGAGTTCACGCTTACCTTCGACGAACTCTTGAGCAAGGACCTCGTGGAGCACTACCTGACCCTGACCTGCGTTTCTAACCCCGTGGGCGGGGATCTGGTGGGCAATGCTAAGTGGCTCGGCTACCCGCTGCGAGAGCTCCTGAAGCAAGCGGTTCCGCTGCCCGGCGCGGATATGGTGCTGTCCACCTCACAGGACGGCTTCAGTGCGTCCACGCCGCTCGAAGTGCTCACAGATAGCCGCGAAGCGCTGTTGGCGATCGGAATGAATGACGAGCCGCTGCCGCTTGAGCACGGTTTCCCCGTGCGAATGGTGGTTCCCGGGCTGTACGGCTACGTCTCGGCCACCAAATGGGTGGTGGATCTCGAAGTCACGAGGTTCCAGGACAAGACCGCATACTGGACCACGCGTGGATGGTCTGAACGCGGCCCCATCAAGATGTCCTCCCGCATTGAAACCCCTCGCTCTTTCGCGAACCTCCCCGCGGGAAAAGTGGTGTTCGGCGGGACCGCGTGGGCGCAAACCACAGGTATTGCGCGCGTGGAAGTACGCATCGACGACGGCCCATGGCAGGAGGCGGAGCTGTCCTCCACCGTTTCCGCGGACACGTGGCGGCAGTGGCGCTACGAGTGGAACGGCGCCACCTCGGGCAGCCATTCCGCGACCGTCCGGGCCACCGATGCGAACGGTGAGCTCCAAGCTGATGAGGTTGCGCCCCCAGCCCCGGATGGTTCCTCCGGCTGGCATCGCTTGCAGTTCAGTATTCAGTAAGGACGACGACGCGGCGTGCGTTGCACTGTCATGGTCGCAACGGCGTGCCGGTGATGAAAGAATGGGGAGGTGAACTCATCTGAATCCATCGACGTCGCTGGAATTGAAGCTCAAGCCGAATCGCTCTTGGGCGACTTGGCGAGCGTCCCAGACGTCGAGGCGTTTCAGGCGCTGTTGCGACTCCAAGCAAAAATTGGTGAGTCCCTCGGCGAATCGGCGCGCACCTTGGCGGAGAACGGATCGTGGGCTGCTGTAGCTCAGGTTGCGGGAACATCACGACAAGCGGCGTGGCAACGGTGGAGTGCTAAGTAGTCTGGCGCGCTGTACGTGAGATGCTCGGTAGGATAGAGGGCACAAGCTGACTTGCGAAGAGGAACCCCACATTATGTTGCTGGTTATTGGAGAAGCCCTCGTGGACGTACTGTCCGGAGGCCTATCAGCGCCTGAAGCATATGTGGGCGGAAGTCCCATGAATGTGGCAGTCGGTCTGGCACGTCTTGGTCACTCGGTAGGTTTCGTGGGTCAGTACGGCAAGGACGAATACGGTGACATGATCCACCGTCACTTGCGCGATAACTCGGTGGTGGAGTTGGCTCCGCGCACCGAGCAGCCTACGTCAACCGCTAAGGGTCAGCTTGATCCTGCTGGTTCGGCAACCTACACCTTTGATATCTCGTGGGATTTGAAGCCTCTTGATGGTGCTGCCGCTACCGCTCTTGAAGAAGCTCAGGTTCTCCACGTCGGTTCCATTGGATCCTTCCTTGACCCAGGAGCTGCGTCCGTCATCGATGCGGTGGAACGCGCTCGCGGTCATGCCACGATCTCCTTTGATCCCAACGTTCGTTCTGCCCTGATTCAGGACAAGGACGCGGCGATCTCCAAGATCGAGCACATCGTCAGTATGTCTGATATCGTGCGCGCATCGGACTCGGACCTCGAGTGGCTCTACCCGGAACGTGATGCTCGTGAGACCGCTCAAGCCTGGCTTGAGCTGGGTGCTTCGTTGGTCTGCGTGACCTACGGCAGCGGCGGCCCTTGGGCTGTTGTGGCCGGGGGAGAAGCTCGCGCCAACGCCGTGGCCGTAGAAGTTGAAGACACCGTAGGTGCCGGAGACTCCTTCATGTCGGCCCTCATTTCTGCCCTCGTGGAACGTGAACTCGTCACCGCCGCTCAGCGAGACAAGCTCCGTGGCATCGCGCCAAGCACGGTTCACGAAGTGATTGACTTCGCCGCTCGGGCTGCCGCTATTACGGTGTCCCGCGCCGGCGCAAACCCGCCATACCGCGCGGAAATTTCCTAGTCAGACGCTTAAAGTCGCATGGAACTCAGGTGTTTCACCTAGTGTTCACCTATTGTTACTCATCGTTCACTTTGGTCTCCCCAAAGCGTTACTGATCGCACCTATGGTTCAGTTTGGCGCGGTCATCACTTCGGGTATTTTCTAGCCCCAAGATTGCGCGCCACTCCTGTTTCGCCTTCAGAAATGAGAACACCGTGCGCATTGCTATGCGTTCTTCCATCGTGGCCGGCTTGGCCGTCACCGCGCTCGCATTGAGCGCTTGTGGTTCTTCCACTCCTTCCTCCACCTCGTCTTCAGCTTCTTCGGCAAACTCGAGCGCTTCCAGCGCGAGCGGTGCATCGAGCGACGCTGCAAAGACGGCAAAGTCCGCCGCCGACCTCGGTGGCATGGACAAGTTGATCGAGGCTGCTAAGGCTGAAGGTCAACTCAACGTCATTGCTCTTCCACATGACTGGGCCAACTACGGCGAGATCATCGAGGGCTTCAAGACCAAGTACGGCATCACCGTCAACGAGTCCACCCCGGATGCTTCCTCGAAGGAAGAAATCCAGGCAGCTGACGCCAACAAGGGCACGGACAAGGCTCCAGACGTCTTCGACCTTGGCACCACGGTCACCTTGGAGAGCAAGGACTACTTTGCTCCTTACAAGGTAGAGAACTTTGACAAGATCCCAGCCGAGAACAAGGACGCTGACGGCCTCTACGTCAACGACTACACCGGCGTCATGGTGGTTGGCTACAACAAGACCCAGTACGGCGAAATCACCTCGCTGGATCAGCTCACGGACAAGAAGTTTGATGGCGCAGTTGCCGTCAACGGCAAGCCTGCAGAAGCTGGCGCAGCATTCAACGGCTTCCTCTTGGCGAACCTTGCCAATGGCGGAACGCTGGATGACGGCACCAAGGGCCTCGAGTACTTCAAGAAGCTCAAGGACGCTGGCACGCTGAACCAGTCTGACGTCACCAAGGGCACCATCGAGTCCGGTGAGCACGGCGTGGTCTTTGACTGGACCTACAACCAGCTCTCCTACACCTCTTCCCTCAAGGAAAAGGGTGTTGAATGGGCAACCTTCGTTCCGAACAACATCAGCGTGGTGTCCTACTACAACCAGGCCATCAACAAGGACGCTCCTCACCCAGCAGCAGCCCGTTTGTGGCAGGAATACCTCTTCTCTGACGAGGCACAGAACTTGTGGCTCAAGGGTGGCGCTTCCCCAGTGCTCGCCGCTGAGATGAAGAAGGCCGGAACCTTGAACGCTGAGTTTGAGAAGAACGTTCCAGCTGTCACCGACCCACAGACTCCTACCGCAGATCAGGCCGAGAAGATGAACAAGTTCTTGGCTGATAACTGGGATAAGACGATGGGTCAGTAGTCACTCATGACTGCACTTTCGGATGCCTCGGTTCACGCACCCAAGCAGGGTTCTCCTGCCCGCGTGAGCCGGGGCCGCCGGTCTGCTTGGATCGGCTCCGTGCCGTTCTTTTTGTACACCGGCATCTTCTTGCTTCTTCCCACCCTCTTGGTGGTCATCGGTGCGTTCCGCGACCGAGAGGGAAATTTCTCCCTCGCCGGCATTCACCTGGTGTTCTCGCAGCAGACCCTCCAAATTTTCTGGACCACCGCGCTTCTGAGCTTCATGACGGCCGCAATTGGTGCCGTCGTAGGGGCGCTCGCCTCTTATGCGCTCGCCACGAGCCCCGAGGGCAGTGTTTTGCGCCGCGTCTACACGGCACTGTGCTCCGTGCTGGCCCAGTTCGGTGGCGTCATGCTCGCGTTCGCGTTCATCGCTCTGATTGGCCGAAACGGCACCTTCACGCGTCTCATGCGCGACGTTTTCGAGACCCAAGTGCCCGGCGGATTCCTCAGCTCCCTGCCCGGCCTAGTGCTCGTGTATTGCTACTTCCAGATCCCGCTCATGGTGATCGTGTTCTTGCCGGCGCTGGACGGACTGCGCCCGCAGTGGCGCGAAGCCAATGAATCGTTCGGCGGCGGAACCTGGACCTACTGGACGAAAATTGCGGGACCGCTGCTGGCGCCGTCGTTCTTTGGATCCTTCTTGCTCCTTTTCGCGAATGCCTTTTCCGCGTACGCCACTGCCGCGGCCCTGATTTCGCAGCAGAACATCATTGTCCCGATGGCCATTGAAGGCGCTCTGCGCAACGAAAATAACCCCGGCATGGACTCGTACGCGCAAGCGCTCGCGCTGGGAATGATCGTGGTGGTGGCGATCGTGATGATCGCGTACGCCCTTCTGCAAAAGCGCACGTCAAGGTGGTTGGGCGCATGAAACGCAGCGAAAAACGTCAACGTAGTCAGGCGATTTTCCGGTGGGTTGTCCTAGGCCTCGTCCTGATTTTCATGCTCTACCCGCTCTACGCGCTGTTTGAATTCTCCATTCGCTTCCCGCTGACCGGCGCCTACGACTGGTCCAGCTGGACCCGCCTCTTCGACGGTTCGCAGTCCCGTCTGACGCCGTTGCGCAACGGCTTCGTGAACTCGTTGGTGATTGCGCTGATCACCGTGGCGATCATGCTCGCTCTACTGATTCCCACCATGGTGTGGGTGCGATTGCGCGTGCCGCGGATCAGGCGGTGGGTCGAGTTCATTTGCTTGCTCCCGCTGACCATCCCCGCAGTGGTCCTGGTGGTGGGTTTGGCGCCGGTGTACCGGTTCATTTCCATCCATGTGCTGGACACGAACGCCATTTGGCTAGCTTTCGCCTACGTCATTTTGGTGCTGCCGTTCTCTTACCGCGCGCTGGATGCGGGCCTGTCCTCGATCGATGTGAAGACGCTGTCCGAGACCGCGCGGTCCTTCGGGGCGAGCTGGTTCACCGTGTTGTGGCGCGTGATTCTGCCGAATATCCGCACCGCGATTGCCTCCGCGAGCTTCATCGCCGTGGCCGTGGTGCTGGGCGAGTTCACGATCGCCCGCTTGCTCAACCGCGAGACCCTGCAGACCGGCGTTTTCTTGGTCAATCAGGCGGATCCTCAAGTGGCCGCGGTCGTCTCCCTCATGGTGTTGCTCTTTGGCGTGGTTCTGTTGGTGGGATTGGGATTGTTGGATCGCGGCGGTCGCCGCCGGTCCCGCCCTGCAGTGAGCGCTTCCGCTTCTAGTACGACGCCGCAGCTCACTTCCCCTGCCGCGCCGACGGACCCAGCCCCCGCGGCTTCCGCGTCCCTTCCTTCTTCGACTCAACAGAAAGATGCCTCGTGACTGAGCAGAACATCATCTCGACGGCGGCGTTGACCCAAACGCGCGACGGCGTTGCCGTGTCCATGCGTGGACTGAGCCGGCACTACGGTTCCGTGCGAGCACTCGACAACTTCAATCTTGAAATGGCCCCGGGCGAGTTTGTGGCGCTCTTGGGTCCATCGGGGTGTGGCAAGACCACCGCATTGCGTGCCTTGTCAGGGTTGGAAGAAGTGGACTCCGGAACGATCATCGTGGATGGCCGGGACCTGACGGACGTGCCAGCGAACAAGCGCAACATGGCCACCGTGTTCCAGAGCTACTCGCTCTTCCCGCACATGACCGTGGCGCAGAACGTGGACTTCCCGTTGTCTTTGCGCAAGCAGTCCGCTGCGCTGCGCAAGAAGACCGTGGACACGTACTTGGAGCTCGTGGGGTTGGGGCAGCATCACGATCGCTACGCGAGCGAACTCTCCGGCGGACAGCAGCAGCGCGTTGCTTTGGCGCGGGCGCTTGCTGTGCAGCCGGACGTGTTGTTGCTCGATGAGCCGCTGTCCGCGCTGGACGCCAAGGTGCGTGTGCAGTTGCGTGACGAGATTCGCCGCTTGCAGCTCGAGCTTGGAACCACGGCGCTGTTTGTGACGCATGATCAGTCCGAAGCGCTCGCCGTCGCGGACCGCGTGGGCGTCATGCAGTCCGGCAAGCTCTCGCAGATCGGTGCTCCGCGCGAAGTCTACGACCGCCCGACCAACGCTTTCGTGGCTGCTTTCGTGGGTAACACCAACCGCCTGCCGGCCAAGGTGGAAGGTGGCGAAGCCCTTGTCTTGGGCGTGCGTGTGCCGTTGTTGCCAGGATCTGTTGCCGGGCCGGACGCTGTCGCTTTGGTGCGACCTGAGCGATTGAACGTAGCGCCGCTCGAAGCCAACGCACCTGTTGCTTCGAACAATGCAGCCGTGGATCCGCGAGGAACCGTGGTCTCCACCTCCTTCATGGGCGACTCGGCCACCGTCAACGTGGAGCTCGAAGACGGCACCGATATTGTTGCTCAGGTTCACGCTCGGGTAGCTGAAAGCTTCAAGCGCGGTGACCGCGTGGAAATCAGCGTGGACAAGGTACCCGTGCTGGCTGTCTAGATCTGATGTTTTTCGGGTTGGCTGTCCAGAGGTTCGTGGAGCATGGCCATGCAGTGTTCCACGAACGTCGTCACGAGATCCGCCGGGGCGTGTTCACCGGAAAGTAGCCACAATTGGCGGGTCAGCGAGACGCCCTGGACGGAAACTCTGCACACTCCGGGTGGTCGTTCGGCCATGGCGAGTTGCGGAACAAGTGCGGCTCCAAGTCCAACGCTCACGAGACGCAAGGTGGCGTTGAAGTCATCGCTCGAGGCCACTACGCGTGGGTGAAGACCCGCGTGATCCAGCACTGTTTCCACGATGGTGGCATCCGATGATCCCCGGACGTGCTGAATCCACGGCAAGGAAATCACTTCGCTGACGGTGAGGACGGAACCCTCGTCGATGCCCAGGGACGCCGGGAGGACAACGCTGAACGGGTCTTCGCCCAGCCAGTGTTTCTGCACGCCGCGGGGGAGTGCCAGTCCTGCTTCGCCCACGTGGTAAACGAGTGCGGCGTCAAGATCGCCGCCGGCCCGCAGGCTGGGCACCACTTGGCTGGGCTCGCCGATGTGCAGTTTGAGCGAAGCTTCTGTGGCGATCCATGCGGGGGACTCCAAGATGCGCGGCAACACAAAGGTGGCCACGGACGGGAATGCTCCGAGTCTCAAGGTGCGGCTGGCCAGTCCGTTCACAGATTGGCCGAGTGCCAAGAGCTCGTCGAGTTCTTTTAGGACCTTGACGGCTGACCGTCCCAGAGCTTGAGCGGCGTTTGTGGGCTGGACACTGCGGGCGCTTCGAATGAAGAGCTTGACACCCAACGTTTTCTCGAGTGCCACCATTTGTTGGGAGACGGCGGAGGCTGTATATCCCAGTCGATTTCCGGCTGCTGTAAATGAGCCGAGCCGCACCACTTCTACGAGTGTCTGCAGATGCGTGGGATTAAGCATTAGCGTTCCTTTAAGTCAGCTCGGTAAATCGTGGTGACGCTTACGTCACACTTTGCCTCACATTGCTTTAGTGTTGGTTGAAACATACAAAATTTGACGTATGTGACTCCTCTGAAGATTTAGGAATGCTTGTGCAGCGGTTGTTTGTGAACGCCACCTTCTATACCCAATGGCCGCAACAACCGATCGCGACTGCCCTCTTGACCCGAGGCGAGCGCATCGTCGCCCTGGGTGCGGCCGAGGAAATTCGAGCCCACGCCACCGGCCCTGTGGAGACAGTCGATTTGGGTGGCGCCTTCGTCAGCCCCGGCTTCAACGACGCCCACATTCACGCAGCTGAATACGCCCGAGAGATCACGGCTCTCGATATTCGCGAGAGCCGTTCGCTCGAGGAAGCGCTCGCAGGCGTCAGCTCCTACGCGAGTTCTCTGCCTGCCGATGCCTGGATTTTTGGCGGCCGCTGGGACTACAACACCTGGACTGTCCCTACGCAGCCTGATCGCTACGTTCTCGATCACGCATCCGGCGGCCGACCAGCAGCGCTCCCGAGCATCGACGGACATACCATCTGGGCAAACTCCGCGGCGCTCGCAGCCGTGGGCATCACGCGGGACACCCCGGATCCTGTGGGTGGCGAGATTGTGCGGGACGCTCAAGGCGAGCCCACGGGCATCTTGCGTGAGACCGCTGGAGACTCACTCGCTGCCATCATGAACAGCCCCGCCGCGGGAGATCTTGGCCAGCAGTTAAAGGAAGGCCAGAAGCGCCTCTTGGCCACGGGTCTGACGAGCATTCACTGCTTCGATGGCGAGGACGCTCGGGCTGCGTACCGCAAACTGTACGACGACGGTGCCCTCCACCTTCGGGTCCACAAGTCCATCCCGGTGACGTCTCTGGATCTCGCGATTGATGAGGGTCGCGCTACAGGACATGGGGATCACTGGCTGAGCACAGGTCCCGTGAAGTTGTTCTCTGACGGCGCTTTGGGTTCCCACACGTGCCATATGAACCAGGAGTTCCCGGGCGAAAACGGCAACACGGGCATTGAAGTCATTCCGTTCGCTGAGCTGAGCGCTTTGGTCCGCAAAGGGGCGAGCGCGGGAATCGGTGTGGCAACGCACGCGATCGGCGACCGCGCCAACCAGCTCGTACTTGATGCGTACCAAGAGCTCTTCGAGAACCCGTTGGACCCCAACCTCAATGCGGTGTCCAACGGAGCAACGCAACTGCGGCACCGCATTGAACACACGCAACACTTGCGTCCGCAAGACGTGGCGCGTTTGGCGAGCCTCGGCGTCGTACCGTCAATGCAGCCCACGCACTGCACTACGGATATTCCGCTCGCCTCCACGTTGCTGGCAGACCATGACCTGGCCTCCTATGCGTGGCGCTCGTTGACCGATGCCGGCGCCGTCCTGGCGTTTGGTTCAGACGCCCCGATCGAGGCACCTGATCCGCTCTACGGCATTCATGCGGCGGTGACCCGCCAGAACAAGGACAACGCGCCGGACGGCGGATGGCAGCCGCGAGAGCGTCTCAGCGTTGCCGAGGCGATCGCCGGATTTACGACGGGACCCGCGTATGCCTCGGGCGAAGAAGCTATCAAGGGGCGTTTGCGTCCCGGAATGCTTGCGGACTTCGTAGCCCTCGAACACAACCCTTTCGACATCAACCCCAGCCAACTCAGGCACCTCAAGGTCAAAGCCACAATTGTGGGCGGCGACATCAAATATTGGAACGAAACCCTCTAAGGAGAACCATGAAATCTCAGCGTTTCCTCTCGATGCGCCGCGGAGCAGCAGCATCCGTAGCACTCGCCGCCATCCTGGCCACCACCGCGTGTGGTGGGCAGTCGCTGTCCAGCAACAGCAGCTCGGCAGGCGGCAGCGCTGCACCGTTTACCGCGGAAGCAGCACCCACTGAAGACCTTGCAGCATCTGTCGTTGATGGCATCAAGCCGGACGCCGCCTTGACCAGTGGCCTGCCTGACGCGGTCAAGACCAACGGCATCAAGATGACCACGTCCGAGGGCTACCCTCCCATGGAAATGTTCGCCAAGGACGGCAAGACGCTCATCGGCGTTGACCCAGCCCTCGGCCGTGCCATTGCCAACAAGCTTGGCGTGAAGATCACCATCAACAACGAAGACTTCAACGCCCAGATCCCGGGTATCACCACGGGTCGTTATGACATCATCATGTCCTCCATGACGGACAACGAAGAGCGCCGCAAGACGGTGACGTTCGTTGATTACGTCAAGGCTGGCAACGGCTGGGTGGTCAAAAAGGGCAATCCTTCTGGCCTCGGCGCAGCGGACACGGTGTGCGGAAAGACGGTCGCCGTCGTCGACAACGGTTCCTCGCTTGATCTTGCTGAAGGCTTCAGCAAGGACTGCGAAGCTGCTGGCAAGAAGGCCGTGAACATCCTCAAGTTCCCGGGTGACCAGGAAGCCATCTTGCAGGTCCGCAACGGTCGCGCAGATGCTGGCATCAACGATTACCCTGTTGCGGCTTACCGTGCTCAGACCTCTGAAGGCGCTCTCGAAGCCGTAGCCATCGCTGGCGACGAAGCCTCGTGGGGTATCGCCATGAAGCAGGACAACAAGGCTCTGCAGGACAGCGTGCAGAAGGCGCTTCAGTCCCTCGTCGACGACGGCACCTACGCCAAGATCCTCGAAGCCTGGAATGTCAAGGAAATGGCAGTCGACAAGGTCACCATCAACGACGGAAAGTAGTCGATCAACATGCGGTCAGCGTCCTCTCGCGTAACTCGACCCACTCATTTGAGTGGTCCGAGCGGTCAAGAAGTGCCCATCGTCAAACTCAAGCATCAGAGTAGATGGATTCTCGGGGCGCTGGCCGTACTGTTTGTCGGTTGGTTGGTGTTCACTTTTGCCACCAACCAGAACATCCGGTGGAGCGAAGTAGCCCACTACCTCTTCTTCCCGAAGATCATTGACGGCATCTGGGTCACCATCCTCATCTCGATCCTCGCCACCGTGGTGGGGCTCGTGCTGGGCGTGATCCTGGCCGTCATGAAGCTCTCCCATAACCCGGTGTTGAACTGGTTTGCCACGCTCTACATCTGGTTCTTCCGCGGCACGCCAGTGCTGGTGCAGTTGATCTTCTGGTACAACTTGGCGTTCTTGTTTCCCAAGCTCATCATCCAGATTCCCTTCACCAACATTGGCTACATGTGGGACACCAATGAAGTGATGACCGGTTTCAACGCGGCGCTTCTGGGCCTCGGTTTGAACCTCGCGGCGTACTTCGCCGAGACCGTTCGTGCGGGCATTCAGGCCGTGGACAAGGGGCAGACGGAAGCGGCGTACGCGCTGGGTATGACGCCCGGCAAGCGCATGACGAAGATCGTGTTGCCCCAAGCACTGCGCATCATCATCCCGCCCACCGGCAACGAGTTCATCTCCATGCTGAAAACCACCTCCTTGGTCTACGTGGTGGCGGGTAATGACCTGATGACCAACGCGTCCCAGATTTACAAGCAGAACAACCTCATCATGGAGCTGCTCATTGTGGCGTCCCTCTGGTACATGGTGATGACCGCTATCGCTACGTTCTTGCAGTCCAAGTTGGAGACTCGGTTTGGCGCGGAGGCCGTGCGCTTGGTGCGAAAACCTGGCGTACTGACCCGCGCGGTGGATGCCCAAAAGGCGAACGCCGCCGTCAAGTTTGATAACTCCACCGATAACGCGGACAGCGCGCTCTCCGGGAAGGATCACTCATGAGCAGCCCAGCAGTAGAAACCGAAACGAAGCTCGAAGTTGAAGCCCACGGCGTCCGGAAATCCTACGGCGATCTCGAGGTTCTCAAGGGCGTAGATTTCCAGGTGCGCTCAGGGGAAGTCAGCTGCATCATCGGCCCGTCCGGCTCCGGTAAGTCGACCTTCTTGCGGTGCTTGAATGCGCTGGAATCCTACGACGACGGCGTGCTCCTCGTAGAGGGGCTGCACGTGGGCTACGAGTACAAGAACGGCAAATACTACGAGTGGAACACCAAGCAATTCGCCAACTTCCGTTCTGAGATTGGCATGGTGTTCCAGCGCTTCAATCTCTTTGGCCACTTGAGCGCCGAAGAAAACGTGGCCGTGGCACTGACCGAGGTCCGCGGCATGTCCAAATCTGCGGCCATGGACCGAGCCCGCCAAGAACTGGCCAAGGTGGGTCTGGAGAAGCACGCCCACAAGCGTCCTCATCAGCTCTCCGGCGGTCAGCAGCAGCGCGTGGCGATTGCCCGAGCGCTCGCGATGGACCCCAAGATCATGCTCTTCGACGAGCCAACCTCCGCACTGGACCCAGAACTCGTGGACGAAGTCCTCGAGGCCATGAAGCGTTTGGCGCTCGCAGGCATGACAATGGTGGTAGTGACGCACGAGATGGGATTCGCTCGCGAAGTCGCGGACACCGTGCATTTCTTTGACGACGGCGTAGTGGTGGAGTCAGGCGACCCTCGTGAAGTTTTGAGTAATCCCCAGAAGGATCGCACCAAGGCGTTCCTCGCGAAGGTGCTCTAGCTTCAAACTAGTACTAGAAAAGAAAGAGTCCGGTGGTCCTACCTTTTGGGTGAGACCACCGGACTCAGTTCATCTGTGAGTGTTGGTGCTTGGTGAAGCGCTGATTAGGCGTTCTTGCGCCAACCGCCGTCGCTGTAGCTCTGGCGCACAACCTCGGAGTACGGAACGGGACTGACGTCCACGCCCACGTTGTACTGGCGGTGCTTCTCGACGGAGGACTTGTTGGTGCCGCCGTCTGGCTCGCCCCAGACCACCTGTAGCTGGGAACCGACCTCGACGTCTGGGTCCACGATGGCCAAGGACAGCGGACGCTTTTCGTTCCAGCTGTATCCGGTGAACATCGAAAGGCCCACAACCTTGCCGGACTCATCCACCACGGAGTCGAAGTTGGATGCGCCGTAGTTGGCGTTGGGAAGGTCGAAGAACTTATACGGAAGGTTGTCCTTCTGGTACATCGACGCGTGAATGGTGGCGACATCATCACCGTTCCATGCGAGCGTGACCTTCTTTCGCTGGGCAGCTGGGTCCATGGCCTTGAGGGCGTCGGCGCCGATAAAGTCATGGTCATGCTTGATGAAGGAGCCGTAGCCGAGTTCCCACGGGGTCGTGTAGTACCCCTCGATGGAGTCGGGAACGTAGGAGCCGGCGATGGCGGAGTTTGCTTCGTAGCTATCTGCGCCGAGCCAACGACGGTAATCCTCCAACTCGTCACCGGAGTAGATAGCTGGCAATGGTGAAGGGATCCAGCCGGATTCCAAGGTGTTGCACGAGTAAGCACGGGCGCCAGCTGGCTCGAGGCCGAACTCAGCACCTGCCTCGAGGATGGTTTCGCGAATGAAGTCGTAGTCCTCGTACGGTCCCCAGAGCTCGAGGCCCGGGGCGCCGGCCATGCCGTGGCGAAGTGTGCGCACGGTCTTTCCGCCAACGTTCATGGTGCTCATGTTGAAGAACTTCAGCTTCTCCAATGGGCCGCCGTGCAGCTTCTCGATGACACTCCACGCGTTCGGGCCTTGGATCTGGAGGCGCCATTCCTGACGGGAAACGGCCTTGCCCATGGGGCGAGACGGGGAGCGGCGGTCGATCGTGAGCTCGACGTTGTATCCGCCCTTTTCGGCCTGGAACAACAACCAGTTAGCAACTGGGCTGCGGCCCACGTACACGAACGTGTCTTCAGCCTCGCGGAAGAGGATGCCATCGCCGATCACGTGGCCGTACGGCGTAACCGGAACGTACTGCTTGGCCTTGTTGACAGGGAAGTTTTCCACCGAATTGATAGCCGTGTCAGAGATGAGCTTCAGCGCGTCCGGGCCCTTGATGTACAAGTTGTCCATGTGGTGGCTCTGGTCGAAGAGAACGGCGGTCTCTCGCCACGCCTGAACCTCGTTGCGCCAGTTGGTGAACTCTGATGCCACTACGGGGTAAACATAGGCGCCCACCTGGACGTTACGCAGGTGGTCAACGATGTTCCCGCTGTTATCGAGAATGTCCTGCAGGGACTTGTTGGACATGGTGCTTCCTTTCGATGCCGCGTCTATGCGACGTGCTCAACACTCACAATGGTGATCTGCTTCACACTCAGCCTAGGTCGTGAAAGGTTTCATGGCTTAGGGAAATCGGCCGATTCTGACCGAGACGTTTGTCCTATGCCGACATCGGCGCCGGCTGCTAGTAAAGCGGGATTTCCGCAGAGATGACTGTTCCCGCATCGCCAGAATCTTGGCTGATGGTGAGCTGCCCTTGCCACCGCCGGACACGCTCGCGCATGAAGCTCAGACCGTTTCCTTCAACGAGTGGCGCGCGGTCGGGATCTGCATGGCCGTTGTCGCGGACGGTGAGCTGTACGACGTGAGTACCGGTACCCGCGTCGTCGTCATCGAGAGCGATACTGATCAGATCCGCCGAGGAATGCTTCACGGCGTTATGGGTAGCTTCGGCGATGACGTGGTAAACGTCCTCGGCGAGATCCGCTTCAAGTTCCTCTGCAACGGAACTGATGTTCATCGAGAAGTTGATGCCGGTTTGGCGATGAGTATTAGCGGTCAGGGTGGAGAGCGCTTCGCGAAGGCCCAGGCCCTGAGTGGCGGAAGGTCGAAGTTGAGCCACGAGTCCCCGAAGATCCTTGGACACGGACTCGGCGAGCTCCTCGAGATCTAGCGTGATGTCTTGGATGCGCTTGCCCGTCTTTGACTCGTCAGTGCTAGTGAGGACTTTGAGTGTTTGAACGAGCATGCCGATGGAAAAGACGCGCTGCACCGCGGAATCGTGGAGGTCACGTGCCAGCTGTTGGCGGACATCGCGTTGGGCTGCTTCACGTTCGCGCGCCAACAGCGAGGCGTAGTCGATGGCCAGGCCAGCCTGTTCCGCCATGGCGAACAGGAAGTCCAGACTCTCCCGATCAACCTTCTTGCCGGGCGCAATGTAGGCGTTGAGGATGCCGATGGTGGTGTTGCGGACCCTAATGGGGATGGAGGCGAAGGCGTCCCACTCTGGATACCGGTGGTAATGATGCAGAGGTTCCCACGCTGGATCATTCATGACGACGCGGTAGCGGTGTGGAATGACCACGGGATCACCCGTGCTCAGGGCATCCAACATGGTCAGATGCGCGCCGCGCGCTTGGCATTCCATGAGCCGGTCGAAGAAGGTTCTGTTTTGGGATGCTGGGAACCCGGCGGCTCCCAGCATCCGAAGCTTGTCTCCCGAACTCTCACTCGTGAGGACCTGAACGCCCGCGAGGTCATCGGTCTGGAGGATCTCGTGCGCTAGCGCGCGAAGCGTGGCCGGGAGTGAGCGTTCCGAAGCGACCCTTGCAGCCGTTCGCGCGACTGCAGCCGCGCGGCGCTCGCGTCGTCGTACTGCTTCAAGCTCTGACGCCACATGATCCTCTTGCATCACGGCCTTTCGATGTCTTCGGTCCCGAAGAATGTATAGACAGCCTATTCAAGCCATGAGGAAGTGATCCTCATTCGCGACTTCTATGTCAGACCTCTTGCGGGTGGGTAGCGAGTGCTTCCACATTGACGTCCATCCACGGAAACTGCGGCAAAGAAGCAAGAGCCTCGTGGAGCACCGTGGCGTCCGGGGCTTCCCAAATGCCAACCGTGGCTGGTCGCCCCGGAACGCGCCAAAGCTTCTTCAGAATGCCAGCTTGGCGAAGCTCGAGAGCGCGCTCGCGTTCAGCGGACTTCAGGGCGCCGACTTCTTCGGTGCTCAGTGTTGTAGGCAAGCGGGTTTCGAAGCGGACAAGGAATTCCATGTGCCTCAACTTTCCTTGTATTGATCAGGATGGGTGATGGTTCAGCGGAGCTAAGCAGCGTCCGCGATCTGCAGGAAGACAGAGGCTAGTGCTTGCGGTTTGGTGACCATGGCCTCGTGTCCGGTAGGCACCTCGTAGGTGTCCCATCCTGCAGCGCGCGCTTGCTCGTGGAAGGACTGGAAGACTCGCATCCAGTCAACGCATTCCACGTAAGTACCCTGAACCTGCTCAAACGCCCCAGTCAGTGGCAGTGGATCCGTGTAGGTCTTCCACGGATGAGGGGTCAACCGTGGCTCAAGCCAAGCGGCATCCGCCGGCTCGGTGATGCCAAGTTTCGCGAGCGGTCGCGGCGGAATCAGCCAACCGAATCCGCTCTCCGCAACCGACTCGCGGTAGTGATGGGCAACCGACTCCGGCAATAACTCAATGGCGGGCCGTCCGTCACCGATGAAACCGTCCAGGTGCACGCGTCGTCGTAATCTCTGCGGAACGCAGTCAGCGACGCCGGTAATGACCTGCCCCGCGTAGCTGTGGCCCACCAGAATGACGTCCTGGAGGTCATACGCCTCGAGGTATGCAACGACGTCCTGGATGTGGGTATCGAGACCCACGGAGGGATTGATGAGGTGCGCGGAATCCGAGACGCCCGTCAGTGTGGGCGTGTGAACGCTATGGCCGCCAGCCGTGAGATGCGGCGTCACGCGCTGCCAGCACCACCCGCCGTGCCAGGCACCTGAAATCAGGACAAAAGTGCTCATCGTACGGTCTCCGCACTCTCGGCGACGGGGGAGGACACAGCGTCAGAGGATGCGCGGTACGTGCCTACTTTGAGGAACGCCATGGCTGCGAAGCTCACGACGCCCATGATGAGCAAGTACGTGGCGATCGGCCAGGACGCGTGGTACGCGGCGAACAGTCCCGTAGCGATGAGCGGCATGAAGCCGCCACCGAGGATCGAACCAATTTGGTACGCAACGGACGCCCCGGAGTAGCGGACCTCGGCCGGGAAGAGCTCGGCGATCAGAGCGGCCTGCGGCCCGGCCATCAAAGACTGAGCGAGCAGGATGACGGCAAAAGCGATGGCGATGTTGAGCCAATTGGCGCTGTCCACTAGCCAGAAGAAGGGGAAAGCTGAGACGGCGAGCAATCCGGCGCCGTACAAGAAGACCTTCTTCTGGGTGAATTTGTCCGCAAGTACGGCGCCCAGCGCCACCGTGACGAGGTGGCACACTGCGCCCCAGAGGATAAGACCAAGCATGACGTTCTGAGGGATGCCTCCGTTGCCGCCGAGGTTCACGCGGTGAGAGAGCATCCAGACCGAGTACATGTAGCCGATGGCCGGTGGAGCAATGGACACGATTCCTGCGAGGAGAACAGTGCCCGTGTGATTCTTGAAGAGATCCAACAGTGGCGTCTTCGCCACGGTCTCCGTGCGCTGAATGTTCTTGAACGCCGGGGAATCTTCAACTTTGAGGCGGATGTAGAGGGCGATCATGACCAACACCGCGCTGAAGAGGAACGGCACGCGCCAACCCCACGCTGCGAAGGCGGCCTTATCGAGCATGTTTGTCATGATCATGAAGACCACGTTGGCACCGATGATGCCGATAGGGAGGCCCATCTGCGGAAACGCACCGTAGAGCGCGCGCCGATTGGCTGGCGAATACTCGACGGCCATGAGGACGGCGCCGCCCCACTCGCCGCCAACGCCCACACCCTGGATGAGCCGGAAGAAGACCAGGAGAACTGGCGCCCACATGCCGATCGCGGCATAGTTCGGCAACAGGCCAATGGCGACGGTGCCAATGCCCATGAGCAGCATGGAAAAGACCAGCATGGACTTGCGGCCAACGCGGTCGCCGTAGTGTCCCATGATGATGCCGCCCAGCGGGCGAGCCAAGAAGCCCACCGCGAAAGTCGCGAATGCCGCAAGCGTTCCCGCGAGCGGGTCAACGGAGGGGAAGAACTGCGGCGCAAAGATGAGGGCCGTGGCAGAGCCGTAGATAAAGAAGTCGTACCACTCCACCGAGGTGCCAACGAGTGAAGCGATAAGCACTTTCCGGCGGGTCTGTGCAGACGGCTGATTCGGTTGGTCCAAACTGAGATTCTCACTCATGAGGATTGCTTCCTTCACTGCTCGGCGTTGCGAAAAGTGCCATAGCTGCGGCCGTGTTTGAGGCGGGCACGTGGTACGTCTCATGAATTCGATGAATATCTGATCCCAGCGCCCCGCGCATGACCAGCCACATGATCATTTCGATTCCCTCGGAACCGGCTTTCTTGATGTAATCGGCCCGGGAAATCTCAGCCAAGCTCTGGGGATCCGTCTCGATTTTTTCAAGGAAGTTCCGGTCGAATTCTTCATTAATCAGACCTGCACGTTCTCCCGAGAGCTGGTGGGACATTCCACCTGTGCCGAAGACGGCCACCTTGATGTCCTTCGGGAAGCTTCTGATGGCCCGTCCCAAAGCTTCGCCGAGTTGCAGGCACCGCCGGGCGGTGGGCTGCGGGTATTGGAGGACATTGACCAGAATCGGAACTACCGTGCACGGCCATGCATCGCCCGGCTCCGGGCAATAGACGGACAGTGGAACGGTGAGGCCATGGTCCACTTCAAGTTCTTGAAGCACCGTCATGTCGAAGCCCTCGTCAACGAGGTTCACCAAGAGGTGTTCAGAAAGGTCAGGAGCGCCGACGACGTTGGGTACTTTTCGCGGCCCGAAGCCCTCGTCAACGATGGGGTAGTTGGCGGCGGTGCCAATGGAGAACGTAGGAATCATCTCGAGCCCCAGTGCGTTCGCGTGATCGTTGTAGACCACAATGGCGACGTCCGGAGTGCGCTCAGCCATCCATTCGCGAGCGGGCGCGTAGCCGTCGAAGAGCGGCTTCCACAGCTCGTCCTCGTTCAATCGTCCGTCCATTGCCGCGCCGATCGATGGCACGTGCGAGGTGGCGAGTCCCCAAATAATTTCAGCCAAACTTCCGTCCTCCAGCTCGCAGTGCAGCGGTGAAGTCTTCCAGGGACATTCCCGTGAAAGCTCCGCCGAGGTACTGCATTGATTTCTTATCGATGGCGGCCAACTTGATGACATAGAAGACTGAGGCGCCGATGTCCGTCATCTTTTTCCAGTCGCGCTCAAGGACAGCGGACTTCTGCTCTTCGTTGAGCCCGTAGGTGTCGCAGTACGCGCCTTCATCCGCACTGAACAGCTCGCGGTTTTGCGGCAAGCGCAGGGAGTAGAGCATCTTGTTCAGAGCCCGTCCACGCAGGCTCATTCCCGTGTCATAGACATGGGTTCCCTCGACTTGCGGCGTGTAAGTAGTCATGGTGACTCCTTGTATGGTGTTGATGCGCGGTATGTGTTCTGCGCCGAGTCTAGGTCGGCTGTGATGTGAGACACATGAGCAAATGGACCCAATGGGACTACGACATTTGTCCTACATCCGGGCAATAAATACGCATGAAAACGCAGTCATCGCACGCATAACGCGGCAAATAGAGAAACATAGGATCATGAACAACCCCAGATCAGTCAGAGTCTTCATCGTTGATGACCATGCGATCGTTCGGCGCGGAATCTCTTCCTATCTCGACGTCGTTGATGATGTTGAGCCAGTAGGCGAGGCTTCGGATGGCATCGAAGCGCTTGAGAAGCTCGCCGAGCTGGATACGTTTAGGCACCTTCCCGACATCGTCCTTCTGGACCTGATGATGCCGCGCATGGATGGCGCGGAGACCCTCAAGGCGATTCGCGAAAAGTACCCTCACTTGAAGGTTGTTGTGCTCACAAGTTTCGCGGACCCGGAGCGCATGAACACCATGATGCGCCTTGGTGCCGCGGGCTATTTGCTGAAGGATGCCGGCCCGCAAGAGGTTGCGGCAGCAATGCAAGCGGCGCTCAAAGAAGAGATGTACATCGACACCGCGATGACCAAGAAGCTCACCCAATTGATGAATAGCCCGGTGTCGGGGCTGTCGACGCTGACGAGTCGCGAGCGAACAGTCCTGGGGCTTGTAGGGGAGGGGCAATCAAACCGTCAGATCGCCCAAGAGCTGTTCATTAGCGAACGCACCGCCCGCACCCACGTCTCGAACATTCTCCACAAGCTAGACCTTCAGTCCAGGACTCAGGCCGCACTCCTTGCGGCTGAGGCGGGATTGCTGCCGCCCCGATCGTAAGAGCCAACATAGACTTATCTAATGCGCCTGATTGCAAGTGACCTCGATGGAACCATTGTCCGCAGGGATGGTTCCATTTCTGAGCGCACCATTCAGGCATTCCGCAGGGCTCGCAACGAGGGCGTGCAGATTGTTTTCGTGACCGGCCGTCCCACGCGCTGGCTGCAGCCGATCCGTGAGGCGTTTGACTCGATCGGCTCCGTGATTTGTTCCAACGGCGCCGTGGTCTACGACTTTGAGACGGACCAGATCATTGAGTCCCACACCATTCCGGGGCAAGACGTGATGATGACGCGCGAGCTCATTTTGAACGTGGAGCCAGAAGCGACCTTCGCGGCGGAAACCCTGCTCCAGTTGCATCTGGAAGAAACGTTCCCGGAGCCAGGGGACATGCGACACCTCCGAGAGTTCCGGCCTGCCCCGCTTGATGCCGCGCGATTGGGCCAAGAGGGCGTGGTCAAGTTTTTGGCGAAGTCGCGCTTGCTGACCCCGGAGGATTTTCACGGACTCGTGGAGCCGCACGTGCACGAACTAGTGTCCGTCACGCATTCGGCGTTCAACGTCACCCTCCTGGAAATGGCTCACCCGTCCGTCAATAAGGCGGCAGCCCTAGCCCGTCATGCTGAGGCGCTGGGCATCCCCGCGAGTGACGTCATTGCGTTCGGCGATATGCCCAATGACATCCAGATGCTTGGTTGGGCTGGCCGCGGTTACGCGATGTCCGGTGGCCACCCCACAGCCCTCGCGGCTTGCGAATTTGAGGCGGACACCGTGGAGAACGACGGCGTAGCTCGAGTCATCGAGGACCTCTTAGGCTAAGTACCCGCTCACTAGATGCGCCGCGGTTTCTGACGTAGGGTGAGCTAACAGCAACGGCGCTACGTTGGGGGGGCAGCTCATGACTTTGAATCTCGCGCGCGTGACCGGAGTGGTTTCCGCGACTTTAGTCCTTCTCCTACTGACTTCGTGCTCAGCGCCATCAGCCAACCTCGCTACCGCCAAGAAAGAAGTCGATGGCGGCATGCAAGCGTTGATTTCCGGCGAACTCGTGCTCCGCGGAGATCAGTGCATCGTCTTGGAAAGAGCAAATAACGCGGGAACTACCGCTCTGCTCTGGCCTCATGACACCACGGTGACGACGAACAGCAACGGCAAGCAGGAAGTGCACTACGGCGGTGGGGTAGTTGCAACGCTCGGATCGATGGCCCAATTGGCTGGCGGATACGCCGCGAAGACGCCGGAGGATGCCGAGGTTGAGAGTCTGCAGTGCTTGACCGGTGCCGCTGATCAAGCGGTTTGGGTTGTAAATCTGTCCAAGTAGCTCACCTACCTAGGCGGTTTCATAGAATGAGCAGGTGACTTCCCCGCAACGCGCTGCCCGTGCGCGCGAGATGCGCCGTACTCCCGAGATTCTTGGACCCAAGACCCATGGCTTGGAGCCGGTTCCTTATTTGTTGAATGAATCGGGAAGTCCCCTCGAGAGCCGCCAGCTCGCGTTTGCCCACCGGGGATTCTCACCCGAAGGGGATGAGAACACCATGCCCGCTTTCCGCCGGGCCGTTGATCTGGGCTTCCGGTATCTGGAGCTGGATGTGCGAACGTCCAAGGACGGCGTGCTCTACGTTTTTCATGATGAAACCCTGGACCGGGTGACGAACGGCAAGGGGCAGATTAGTCAGCTGACCAGTCAGCAGATTAGCGATATTCGCGTCGCCGGAACCGCGCCGATTCCCACGTTTGAAGAACTCCTCAACGAGTGGGATGACATCCATCTTAACGTGGATATCAAAGACCACGCTGGAGCGGAACTCTTCGCCCAACACGTCCTCGATGCCAACGCCACCCACCGTGTCCTCGCCGCTTCGTTCTCTGACGCGCGGCGGCGTCGTACTCTCAAGGCCTCGAATGAAGCGTTAGCGAGCTCTTCCGGGATGGCGACCACCGTTCTTTCCACCGCTTTCGGGGCCATAGGGGCGCACCGACTGTTGAAGCTGCGGGAGCGGGGGATCGTGGCGTTGCAGGTCCCGCCGCAGTATTTCGGGGTGCCGGTGGTGACGCCAGCGTTCGTGCGGCATGCGCATGAGGCCGGCTTGCAAGTGCACGTGTGGGTGGTCGATGAGCGATCTGAAATGGAGCGACTACTGGATCTTGGCGTGGACGGGATCATGACGGATCGGGCCGACGTATTGGCGCAAGTGATGGATGAGCGCGGCCACTGGCCGCAATAGTTGGCACTCGATAGTGTGCTGCGCGTCACTATCGGCTATTCTGGATGCACCGCAACTGCCGCGCGCTGACTCTCGTGCATGCAGAAGCCCCGCACACCTGGCGGAACGCTTCGAGGCAAAGGCTTGGCCCGGACTGCTTTCATCGAAAGCTCCGCTGGCAGCTACGGTTCTGCTCTTCGAGCATCAATTCTTCACTAGAACGGCATTCTCATGTCCATCCACACTGATTCTTTGACCATCCTTCCCACGAATTCAACGTCAGCAGCGGCAATCGCTCCAGCTGCTCCAACCGTGGGGCCCGAACTCGCCCGCACGTGGCTGCTCGTCAACGGCACGCACGCGGACCGCTTCGATCACGCAGTAGCCTCCGGCGCTGACGTGGTGGTCTTGGATATTGAAGACGCCGTCGCTCCCAAGGACAAAGTACGTGCCCGTCGCAACGTGACCTCGTGGCTGGATTCCACGGACGAAAATGGGCGGCAGCGCCACGCATGGGTGCGTATCAACGGCTTCGGCACGCAATGGTGGGAAGACGATCTGCGCGAGCTCGCCGGTGTAGCCGGGCTCGATGGCGTCATGCTCGCCATGGTTGAATCGCCAGAGCACGTGACGAAGACAGCCGAAGCGCTCAAGAACACCAAGATCGTGGCACTTGTGGAAACCGCACGCGGCGTGCAGAACCTGCAAGACATCGCCACCGCACGATCCACCTACCGCTTGGGATTTGGGCTCGGCGACTTCCGCCGAGACACCGGTTTCGGCGAGAACCCCATGACGCTCGCGTACACGCGCTCGCAGTTCACGATCGCCTCCCGTGCCGCGAACCTCCCTGGTCCCATTGATGGGCCGGCCGTGGGAGCGCTGGGCTCGAAGCTCGCAGAATCAACGGCCGTGAGCCTTGAATTCGGTATGACCGGCAAGCTGTGCTTGATGCCGGAACAGGTAGCGACGGTCAACGAAGGGTTGAGCCCTTCGCTCGCGGAACTGTCCTGGGCAACGGACTTCCTCAAGGAATTCGACGCCGACGGTGGAGAGATCCGCAATGGTTCAGATTTGCCTCGACTGGCGCGAGCCAAGAAGGTGCTGGGCCTTGCGAATGCCTTCAACCTGCATGTGCCCGAGGGCTTCGACGTCCACTTCGAAGCGCCGACGGACACCTATCACTGCTAGGGCTGTAGGGGCCGCAGCGGTTCCGTGAGGTTCTTGAGAATATCCAGCGGGACGTTGCCGTAATCTCTCAGATCTTGATCATCAGCTTCATCCAGAATGCGCATCCACACACCGTGTTGCGCAATGCCGCTCAAGCGGATGGCTGGGGCTACAAGTTCTGAGAGTTCGGCGACGGTTCCGTAGTCTGACCACTGTTCCAGGTAGGTCTTGATGACGTTGGTGATGCGCTCGTCGTCTGGTTCGCACGAGAACTCGTCGCACATGTGCCGGACGGGATCGGACAGCGCGCCGAATGGGTGGGACCAGTAGGAATCCGCAAGATCCATGAACCGCAGCGGGTCGCCCTCTTCGAGCGGCAACATGACGTTTCCGCGATGCAGGTCATTGTGATCCAAAGATAAAGGGATTCCGGCGCTTTGCAAGAGCGCGGCGTCCTGGTTGAGGGACTGGAAGCTTTGATCCAGTTTTTCGGCCGTCTCGGCGCGGATGTGCAACGGATGGTCGGCTGGAAGGGCCGCGTGCAGAATGAGCTGTTGCTCGAGGTACGTGGTGACCCAAGCAGGATCTAGAATGGGCATGCCCCGGTCAAAGAGGTCCTCATCCAAACCAACGAGCCCCAACTGCGTGCGCGCAAAATCCTGCAACATGAGGGACCAGAGATCCGGGAACGGGCTGGGCAGTGTGGTGAGGTTGTCGCCGTAGTCCGGCGTCAGGAACCAGCCGGTTTCCAGATTGACGTTCAGCGGGAACGCGAAGTGCTGTTCGTCGACGGCGTTCAGAAAGCTCGTGACGTTGCCTTCGGTGCTCAGGCCCGGGCATGGCGCCTTGAAGTGGAGATTTCCGGCGTCTGTGGGCACGTGAGCTTGGATGCTCCACAAGCGGGTGCGTCCCCACTTTGTTGCATCCGTCCGCTCCACCTCAAATTCCTCGAGGGTCGCGTCAAGCCATTCGTCAACGTCCGCACGCCACTGCGGGTCTGCCCATTGTTTTGTCCACCATGCCACCACATGAGTCTAGCCGAGAGAATCCTCCGAAAGTTGGGGCTCGAATGGTCTGTGCCGAGCTGGAAGCGTATGCGCCCGCAGCTTCGAAGTTGCGGCACTTCAAACCCTGACCGGATGAGAAAAATAAAACCATAACATTTTCAAAAAGCGCTTGTAAGGTGCTCGGGAGTATCCTAGGCTGAGTTTACGAACCGCGCGGCCTGCACGTTTCATAAACTCAATTTGGGGGATGGCGTGAAACGGAAAATATCAGCAATTGCAGGTGCAGTATTTCCTTCGGCGGCCATAGTTGTGGTGCCGTCCACGGCCTCTGCCGCAATCGGCCAGTGCTCGGCAGGGTACATGTGTTCTTGCGAGGACGCATCTTATTCTGGCGGGTTTGTTCAAGGTAATTCGGTGGGTCAATACCCGAGTGCAATGCATGATCGGGCCTCTTCGCTCTACAACAACGCATCTAGGGCTGGCACATACTACTCGGATGCGTATTACACCGGAATGACAATTCGGTTGAACTCGGGTCAAGTGTGGGACAATTTGTATTGGAACACGCTGATTAATGACAAAATTGACAGCCACCGCCGAGATTAATATATCCCATTGTTTGCAATGAGATCCGAGATTGAGCGGAAGATCAGTTCTAAATGAGTAATTTTCCCGGCAGAGTGGTGCTGGCTGGCGTTTTTTTATTGCTTGCCAGCACCGCCTGTGGTAGCGAAGACGCGCGGCCGAACGAGAGTGTGACGGCAACACTCAACGCCGAAACCATGCAAATAGGCTTTCCTGTCGACGCGTATGGGATGTCCGCAGAAGATCGGCAAATCGTTGGTCATGCTGAGGCTATTTTGATCGACCGCTGTATGTCAGCTGAAGGATTTGGCAATCCGTATCTCGCCTATTATCAGCGAGATCGTGGATCTGAACAGTTTCCGGATTGGCGATACGGTGTATGGAATGCTCCATACGTTGCCAAAAACGGAATTGGTAAGCGAGGTAACGAGGTTGATGAAACCAAGCTTCCTGAGGCTCAACTATCCGCGCTCGTCAATTGCTCCAGAGCAAACACGCTACGCATTATCGACGACTCTGAAGTGGTTCAAGGCGAGCCGCCTACGGTCCTATTCACGGCATCTCTTCGAGGATTTGAAGCAGCGACATCAGGCGATGAAGGCAAGAAGATTCGAGCGGAGTGGGTCGCTTGCTTGGAATCGGTCGGATTTCGGCCAATGCCGGATGAGCGTTCCATGCTGGTCCAAGTCAGCGGGCCAGAGGATTCTGAGGAGTTCTTGACGGCGATTGTGGCAGACGCGAAGTGTAAGGACCAACTCAATACTGTGCAACGGTTGGCCGATATCGACGCGAATCAGCAGCAGGCCTACCTCGAACAGCATGAAGCGGAAGCGATCGCCAGTAAGGATGAGGCAAAGGCTGTTGTAGAACGAGCGCAGGCACTTATTCGGGGCGAGTCTTGAGCCGATCGACCACCGCTCGTCTTCCACTTGTCGTGAAACCTGTGAACCTGATTGTCTTTGTGGTGGTCGCGGCTCTCATTGCTGGAGGAGCATTTTTTGCCGGCTGGTGGTTACGTCCAGCCGAACAAGTGGTGCTACAAAATATCCCTCAGTCCGTGCCGGTGATGGCCACCGCGCAGTATAGGAAGTTGGGTGGTCAGACACTCGCCGTCGGACAGGTTCAAGCTGGACGCTCACTATCTATCACAGTCCCCGCCGGCCTAGAACTGCTGCATGTTGTCACGCGAGTCGCGCTTGCAAAAGGAGACCAAGTCACTGGTAGCAGTTTCATTGGCACGGTCAATGATCAGCCACGTTTTATCTTGGCAACATCGATTCCGCTGTACCGTGACATCCGCATTGGGGACAGAGGAAGCGACGTTGCGGCTTTACTAAAGTCCTTCGACCTCCCCAAGGGAAATGTGGCCACGTGGCGCCTACTTCACGCGGTGCGGAAACTCTATGTCGCACAAAAGCTCGAAGGACCGAAGACGGCGTCCGGGGAACCCATGTTGAAGCGAGACCACTTCGTATCGGCGGATCCAGAGTTTGCTGGAACCGTGGAGACCGTGGCAAAGCCCGGAGAAGTGCTGCCAGATTCCGGGGCCCTAGCCGTTATTTCCTTGGGTAAGGATCGCGGCGTTTTCCGTCTTGATGTGTTGCAAGTCGAGTCTCTCAAGGTCGGTGACAAAGTGGACCTGACGATCAGCGGTCAAGCGGCGAAGGGCGTCATCTCCGCAATCAGTGAGTTCAGCGCGGGAAGCGGAGATCAAATCGCTGGCAAGAATGTCACCGTAGAACTTTCCAGCATTCCATCGGGCGTCGCGATTAGCCGCGGGCAGAGTATTGAGTGGATTACGCCGCGTGATTCCGCGGCAGTCCTGACCGTGCCACTCACATCCCTGAAACAAGACGAAGAAGGTGACTTTGTCACCGTTGCCTTGAGCGCATCTGAACAAAGAAAAGTTCACGTGGCTGTTACGAAAACCCAAGACGGCTATGCGGTCGTTGAGCCCACGGATGAGCTGAATGATGGAACCGCTCTTGTCCTTGAATAGCCCAGCGGTGGCAACGAGTAACCCCACTTCTCACGCTCTTATTGAGATGCGTGACGTCTCAAAATCATTCGGGGAAGAATCCGCAGCACCAATTCTGAGCGAACTAAACCTCTCGATTCGTCGCGGGGAGTTCGTTTCCATTGTTGGCCCGTCCGGCGCCGGAAAATCCACGATCTTGAATCTTGCCGGGCTGCTTTCTTTTCCAACGTCGGGTGACGTGTACTTTGATGGGCACCGCGTCCAGGATCTTTCGGACCGCGAGATTGATCGCTTGAGGGGACGCCGTATTGGTTTTGTCTTCCAAGAAAGCCACATGATCCCCGAACGGACCGTGGCTGAAAATCTCGCGGTCGGCCTGCTTGAACAAGGCTTTACGCGGGCCGAGGTTGAGCAGCGCATTGATGACGCCCTCGCATTGGTGGATTTGGTCTCGAAGTCCAACACCCGAGCCTCGTCCCTATCTGGCGGAGAGCGGCAACGGGCGGCGATCGCCCGCGCCGTCGCGTCACAACCCGAACTCATACTCGCTGATGAACCAACGGGAAGCCTGGATCAAGGAAATGGTCGGCGCGTGATGGAGTACTTGCGCCACGTCAGTGAGCAAGGAATCACGGTCGTCATCATCACTCATGATCCGCTCGTTGCCCAGGTTGCTGATCGAACTATCACGGTGGTTGACGGGCGGGTTGCCGATGAGCAGTGGAATCACGATGGAGCAAAAGCGGATTCCACACTTGTGAAGCCATTCTTAAGTACCGATCCCCGCCGCAATGCGCCCTTGCGTGACAAGTGGTTTAATCGATTGTCAAACTCCCTCCGGGACGCTCTGGCGAGCACTATCTTGAAGCCTTTAAGATCGGTATTTCTTATTGGCGCGATTCTGGTGGGCGTTGTCGGGCTTGTTGCCGCGACGGGCATTAGCCAAACTGCGGCACTTCAGATTGCCGATCGAATCTCAACGAGCGGACTCGACGAAGTACGCGTAGGCGCTCCCGGGGACGTCGAATGGACCAAGGCACTCGCAGGAATTCAGGCCGTAATCGACGTCGGACGCGTGGCGTCCCTCGACCGGACCACGTGGGAACCACACGCGTTCTCGCCCACTAAAGTGTCCGGCGCGCCAGAGAGTATTTCCTATGCTTTGGGCGTGGACCCTGGATATTTTCGCGTTCAAGAAATTAAGACGATGCCTCGAAACGCCGGCGCTGTCCTCTCAAGGAGTCAGCGAGCAACTATTTTGGGCGTGCGTGTGGCCGAGAAGCTGGGCATTCACAACGCTGACGGTTCACGCGGTGTTTGGATGAACGGACACCGCTACGCAGTCATTGGACTAGCCCACAATTCGGCGCGGGAACCCTCTGCCGAGGATGCCATCTTTGTGCCATTTTCCGCGTCTCTTGTTGCGAATTCCCATTACATCGTGCGCACTGAGCCCGGATACCCGGCCGCCATTTCTGACGCAATTCCTCGCACGCTTGATCCGGCCCATCCGGAACGGATTTCCGTGAGCACGGTCGCTGACCTGCGTAGTCTTTCCGTGGGCGTCTCACGTGACCTGGGCGCCACCATCACCGTTATTTCCAGTATGTTGCTCATCGTGGCCATTCTGGGTTGCGCCGCCTCGATGAGCCTCGCTGTCCATCAACGAACGGGAGAGATTGGGCTGCGAAGAGCACTCGGAGCAACGCGTCGCGACGTGGTGCGCTTGTTCTTTTGTGAGGGTCTCATCGTGGGATTCGCCGGCGGAATGCTGGGCGTTTCGCTAGGCAACTTATGTGTTGCGGCGGTCTCTTTTTTTCAGGGTTGGGCAATGACCCTGAGTCCCGCCACTATCGGGGTGGGGCTCCTCACTGGCACACTGTGCGGTGCATTGGCATCCGTGATTCCTGCGGTGCTCGCGGCCCGCCTTGATCCGAGTGAAGCCGTGCGGAAACCCTAATTAGCCAAGCTTGCTGGGATTGACCCCAGAATCTTCCGCGGCCGCGGAAACTTCCGTGCCGCGGGCGCGCGCGATGGTCCGCATGACGTGGAAGATCAGCAGTGTCGCCGCAGTTCCCAAAGCGATGCCTCCGTATTGCGCGCCAGCGATCGTGAGCACAGGATTGGCAATCGCGATGATCAGGCCAGATCCGGCCGTCATGAGGTTGATGGGGTTAGAGAAGTCCACTTGATTCTGCACCCATAGCCGGGCACCCATGATGCCGATCATGCCGTACAGCACAATGCCAGCACCGCCGGAAACGCCTGCGGGAATCGTCGAGATGAGCGCGCCAAACTTTGGCAAAAACGCCAGCAGAATCGCCACCGAGCCAGCAACCCAGTAAGCCGCGGTCGAGTAAACCCGGGAGGAAGCCATGACGCCAATGTTCTCGGCGTATGTCGTGGTGCCGGATCCGCCGAAGCTGCCTGCGAGAGCCGTGGCGACGCCGTCGGACATCAACGCCCGTCCGTAGCTACGGTCCAAATCCCGACCCGTCATGAGGGCCACCGTCTTCACGTGGCCGATATTTTCGGCAACCAACACCAGCACCACGGGAAGGAACAGTGGCAGCAGGTTCGCGTGGAATTCGGGCAAGTGGAACGGCGGAAGACCTATCCAGCCGGCCTCGGAGACCGCTGTGAAGTCCACTTGACCCTGCAACAGCGCTACGAGGTAGCCCACCACAATGCCCACCAGGATGGACAAACGGCCCAGCATCCCCTTGAAAAGCACGGCAGAAATGACCACGGCGGCCAGCGTCACGAATGTGGTCAGCGGGACGTCCTGCATGGCGGTAGTGGTGGCGGAGGCCAGGTTCAGGCCGATTGCCGCAACAATCGTGCCCATGACCACGGGCGGCATGAGTGTGTGAATCCAGCCCACGCCGGACTTCTGCACAATCAAGCCCACCAGGAACAGGGCCACGCCGGACATGATCAATCCGCCCAGCGCACCGCCGATCCCATGCTGATTCATGGCGGCGCCAATCGGGGCAATGAAAGCAAAGGACGAACCGAGGTAGCTCGGCACCTTGCCCTGCGTGATGAGCAAGAACAGCAGCGTGCCCACGCCCGTGAAGAGAATGGTGGTGGAAACGGGGAAGCCGGTCAGCGTGGGCACCAGCACCGTGGCGCCGAACATCGCCATGATGTGCTGCACGCCGATGCTCGCCGTCAGCGGCCAGCTCAAGCGCTCGTCCGGCGCTACTACGGCGCCGGGGCGGATGGTCTTGCCATCCCCGTGCAGTGTCCAACCAAAACCGAGTGCGTTGCGTTTCATCACGCGCTTAAGAGTAGTGGGTACCGGTACTAGTTGCCGTTCAGTTTCGCTCGGTAGAGTTCATTTCATGACGTACGACGACGCCACTTCAGAGAGCACTTTCGCTTCCGGACTCGAAACCCCGGAGCGCGACGGCGCCCTCCCTACGGAGCTCACGCCGATTCACGAAGAGACCGAGGCCGCTGCCGAGGAAGTGCGATTGGATGTGGTTCCTGAAGCCACCAAGCACTTAGACGTTGTGGAAACCGTGGCTCACTTGCGAACCGGAGCTCGGGAACGCGTGGCTGTACCGCGCAAGTTCCGTGCCGCGCAGCTCAAGGCGTTCGAGCGCATGATGAGCCGTCATGAAGCTGATTTTTTGGCTGCGTTGGCGCAGGATCTCGGCAAATCCGCCGTTGAAGCGCAGCTGACCGAGCTGGCGATGGTGCGTAACGAGATCAAGCACGCGCAGCTGTATTTGACGGAGTGGATGGCCGCGAAGCATGAGCGCATGCCCATCGCTTTCCAGCCCGCAGTGGGCAAAGTGGAGCCGCAGCCTTTGGGCCTCGTCCTGGTCATGGGTCCGTGGAACTACCCCATCAATAACTTGCTGATCCCCGTTGTCTCGGCGATTGCCGCCGGGAACTGCGTAGTGATCAAGCCTTCGGAAAACGCGCCCGCCGTCAGTGCCCTCATTGAGCGCTTGGTGCCGCAGTTCTTAGATCACCGTGCCGTGGCCGTGGTGGCTGGCGGGGCGGATGTCGCACAGGAATTGTTGGAGCAGAAGTGGGACCACATCTTCTTCACTGGCAGCCAGCGCATTGGCCGTTTGGTGTACAAGGCGGCGGCGGAGCAGATGACGCCGGTGACGCTCGAGCTCGGGGGCAAGTGCCCTGCTGTAGTGGTCGATGGCAACTGGCCCGCCGTGGCGCGCCGATTGGCCTTTGGAAAGTTCACTAACGCGGGGCAAACCTGCGTGGCTCCGGACTACGTGCTTGCTGTAGGCAAGGCGGCGGACGAGCTTGAGAAGCACTTGCCAAAAGCCATCGCCGAGTTCTACGGCAAGAATCCTGCCGCGTCCAAGGACTACGGGCGGATTGTCAACGACGCCAGCATGGACCGTCTCGCGGGATACCTGAAGGACGGAGAGGTGGTGACTGGCGGCGAGTTCGATCGCGAGAAGCGCTTCTTCGCACCGACCGTGCTCAAGAACGTTGATCCATCCTCGCCGGTCATGCAGGAGGAGATCTTCGGTCCCATCCTGCCGATCATTCGTGTGGCGAATGTGGATGAGGCCATCGACTTCATCGCGTCTCGCCCGGATCCGCTCGCTGCCTACTTGTTCTCTGAGCGTCCACGCTTGCACACGATCTTCGAGGACTACGTGCGCGCCGGCGGAATCGGCATTGGCGTGGCCGTCCTGCACGTGGGGTTGACGAACTTGCCGTTCGGTGGAGTGGGGGCCTCCGGCATGGGTAATTACCATGGGAAGTTTGGCTTCGACACGTTCTCGCAAATGCGCCCCGCCATGGCGAAGACCACCGTGGTGGACACGTTGCGTGCGGCCTACCCGCCTTATGGTTGGGCAAAATCTAACCTCATGCACCGCATTTTGTAGAACAATCACAGCGTTACAGGGTGCGTTATTAGTCTAGAAGATTTCTGAATCGTGCCTAGTCAGAGGTAAGAGGATCGCCCGGTATCGCATAAATGTTGGAAATTCGTGATCGACTTGATATTGTTTAATGTACGAGCGTTCCCCGGTGACGGGTGGATCCCAGCAGATCCAAAGAATTCTCGGAAGAGCTTGAGAAACCTGTTCGTTCCTGGGTGTCTCGGACTCGACTGATGGTGGCCCGCGTGTTTACCCCCCAACACACGCGGGCCACTTTCAGTAAAGTCCGCGAACCGAACGATTGATCGGTTACTTCGACCAAGCCTCAGACCCCGCGAAGAATTATCGGCGGTGGTCCACTCATTTCCCGGGATAGCGAACTCACCATCCGCGCCAGCGCATCTCTGAGCCACTTCATGGCCAGATCATCTTCATCCCGTGGATGCCAATACACGCACTCTGTCATGGGGAGATTCATGCCCCTCGGCAGCTCGAATACCGAGAGTTGAAGCGTGCGCGATGCCTTGGCGGCCAGCATCCTCGGAACCAGTGCCACCATGTCCGTTCCGGAAATCAATGTTGGAAGTGCGGCAAGACCGAAGAGTCGAGCGCCCACCGAATAATCCACTCCTGCTCAGCGGAGCATTTCCTGCACGTCGTCATTGACGGGGTCGTTCAAGTACGCCACGGCGTGCGGAACGGAGGAGAGGTCGGCGAGCGAAGGCTCCGGTCCGCTCAACGCCTTGTTGCCCGGGTCTGCGATCAGGACGAACTCATCCGTAAAGAGTTTCCGGCTGCGCCCTGGCAGGTTGAATCCCTCGGGTCCCACGATCAAGTCCACCTGGTTATAGGGGCTCAGTGTCCCGTCTCTGACCGGTTGCGGGGCAAAGTCGATCGAGGCTCGGGGTGCATCCATCGCGAGCGTGCGCAGCAGTGGGCCCGCGAGTGATCCTCGGCGACGTGCTGGGATCCGGAACCGTCGGCAACGGCGGCTGTCTCGGCGAACTCTGGGGCCGCAATCAGGGCCTCACGCCGCCGCCACTCGTGGAGGGCGACGTCGTCACGCTCACCATCGAAGGCATCGGCGAAATCAGCAACCGTGTAGGTGCGGCCGAGCCAGCGCCGGAACTGCCGCGCGCGCGTCGTCGTCCTCGGTTGCGTCACCGCGCTGAGGTAACCGCCGAAACAACCGCTTAAGTCAGCAATTAAACGGAGAACGACGGCGCAGCTCAAGCGAGCGCCGTCGTCCTTTGTCCGTAGGGGTCAGTTCGCGGAACTAGCCTGCGGAACCGAGCACCGTATCCACGATGGCCTTCGCGTCCTTCTGGACCTCGGCCAAGTGCTCGGCGCCCTTGAAGGACTCGGCGTAGATCTTGTAGACGTCCTCGGTGCCGGATGGCCGCGCGGCAAACCACGCGTTCTCGGTGGTGACCTTCAGGCCGCCAATGGATGCGCTGTTTCCGGGCGCCTCAGTCAGTTTGGCCGTGATGGTCTCGCCCGCGAGCTGGTCGGCGGTGACGTCTGACGGGCTCAACTTACCCAAGCGCGCCTTCTGATCCACCGTGGCGGCGGCGTCGATGCGAGCGTAAGCAGGCTCGCCATATTTCTCCGTCAGGCCGCGGTAAAGCTGGCTGGGGGACTGGCCCGTGACGGCCTGAATCTCGGACGCCAAGAGCGCTAGCAAGATGCCATCCTTATCCGTGGACCATGGGCGGCCGTCAAAGCGCACAAAGCTCGCGCCGGCGGATTCCTCGCCGCCAAAAACGCCGGTCCCATCAAGGAATCCGGGAACAAACCACTTGAAGCCCACGGGAACTTCCACGAGCTTGCGGCCCAAACCGGCGGCCACGCGGTCAATCATGGAGGAGGACACCAAGGTCTTTCCCACGCCCGCATCCTGCGGCCAGGACGTCCGGTTGCGGTACAAGTAATCGATCGCCACGGACAAGTAGTGGTTGGGGTTCATGAGCCCACCATCCGGAGTGACGATGCCGTGCCGGTCCGAGTCGGCGTCGTTACCGGTGGCGATATCGAACTTGTCCTTCTGCCCAATCAGGCTCGCCATGGCGTACGGGCTGGAGCAGTCCATGCGGATCTTCTCGTCCCAGTCCAGCGTCATGAAGGACCAGCGCGGATCCACGAGCGGATTGACCACTGTCAGGTTGAGGTGGTGATGCTCGGCAATCGCGCCCCAATAGTCCACGGATGCGCCGCCCATCGGATCCGCTCCAATGCGGATTCCGGCGTCCTTGATCGCGGCAATGTTGAGTACCTCCGGCAGCGCATTGACATACGGGGCCCGGAAATCATGGTGTACGACGCCGTCGCTCAGCTTTGCCTGAGCCAGCGGCACTCGCTTTACTTCAGCGAGCTTGCCCTCGATCAGTTCGTTGGCGCGGCGGGCAATCCAGGACGTGGCGTCCGAGTCCGCAGGGCCGCCGTGAGGAGGGTTGTACTTGAAGCCGCCGTCAGCCGGTGGGTTGTGGCTTGGAGTGATGATGATGCCGTCAGCCTGGGACTTGTGGCTGGGGTCTGCGTTGTAGCTCAGGATCGCGAAGGAGACCGCGGGAGTGGGGGCGTAGTCGCCGTTGCTCTCCCAGAACACCGTGACGTCATTGGCGGCGAGCACTTCGAGTGCGGTGTCTTGAGCGGGGTCAGACAGCGCGTGCGTGTCCTTGCCCAAGAACAGTGGGCCGGTGATGCCCTGACCGTTGCGGTATTCAACGATCGCCTGCGTGATGGCCAGAATGTGGTCTTCGTTGAAGCTCGTCTTGAGGGAAGAACCGCGATGCCCCGAGGTTCCGAAGGCCACTCGTTGAGTGGGCTCTTTCGGGTCAGGGTGGACGTCGTAGTAAGCAGCAACTACTTGGTCAACATCGATGAGATCTGTTTCCAGGGCACGCGTGCCCGCACGATTCTGGCTCATGGGTTCAGCTTGTCAGAAAATCGGTGTGAAGTCAGGTAAATGTTGCTTGACGTACATTGGTGACAACGTGAGAAGGACGCTGAAGAGTCAGCGCACAAGAAAGGCTGTGGCATGACGAGTATTCGACTTCCAGCAACCTCAACCGTGCAGCAAGATGACGAGAACGCGCGCGTCACGATGTGGCACTTTGAGCCGGGCACGGAGACTCATGGGCACGTTCACGAGCTGGACTATATTGTGGTCCCGGTGACGAGCGGCGAGCTCACGATTGAGACCCCGGATGCGATGCGGCATAAGTTTCAGATTGAGGCCGGTCAGTCCTACTCGCGGCCCGCGGGCGTGGAGCACAACGTCGCCAATGACACGGATGAAGACATCATCTTCGTGGAGATTGAGCTCAAGAAATAGAAAACGTGGGCGGTGCGTGCCCAGCAACGAATGCTGAACCATGCACCGCCCACGCAATTTTGTGGCGCTAGCAAAAGCTCCCGGAAGGGTTACTTCACGCCGCCCATGAGGCGCTTGATAGCAGGCGTGGCCACCAACAGGGCGACGCCCAAGATGATGCAGCCAGCGCCCAGAGCCACGAAGTACGCGATCTCCTGGCCAGGCTGGTAGTACGCCGCCAGCACGCCAGAAAGCGTGGTTCCCAAAGAGACGGACAAGTAGAACAAGGCCATCATCTGGGTGCGGAAAGCTTCCGGTGCCAGCTTCGTGGAGATGGACAAGCCGATAGGGCTCAACAACAACTCAGCGAAGGTGCACAGCAGCAAGATGCCAGCGAGCACCAAGAGCGGCGTCTTCTCCAAAGATTCCATTGGAATGAAGATCAAGTACGCGACGCCAATGATGAACAAGGACAGCGCGAACTTCAGCGGAGTGGATGGCTGGCGCTGACCCATCTTGGTCCACATTGCAGCAAAGATACCGGCGAAGATGATGATGAAGATCGGGTTGATGGACTGAACCCATGAAGCCGGCATTTCCCAGCCGAACAGGTTACGGTCCAGACGCTCGTCCGAGTACACGGCGATGAACGTGAACTGCTGCTGGAACAGAGCCCAAAACGCCACGGACGCAATGAAGAGCGGGATGAAGGCGAAGACGCGCTTGCGCTCCACTGTATTGACCTGCGGGCTGCGCAGGATCACCGTGAAGTAGATGATTGCCGCGATGGCCACCACGTAGGAGATCACGGTGGCTAGGTTGTCCAGCGTGACCAAGCGGATGGCGAAGAGCGCAACGATCACCACGAGTGCGGCGATGCCGATCAGCGTGACCTTCTTGCGGTCCTGGGCAGGAAGCGGGTTGCTGACTTCGCGAGCGAGCTCAGGCAAGTTCTTGCGGCCAAAGGCGTACACGGCAATGCCGAGCGCCATACCAACAGCTGCGGCACCGAAGCCCCAGTGGAAGCCCAAGCTGGTCTGCAAAGCGCCGGTCAAGAGCGGTCCCACGAGGGCGCCCAAGTTGACGCCCATGTAGAAGATCGAGAAGCCTGCGTCGCGGCGCGGATCCTCACGCGAGTACAAGGTACCCACAATGACGGACGCGTTGGCCTTGAGGCCACCGGAACCAACCGCCACAAGAATCAGACCGATGGCCAGTCCAACTCCGCCGGGCAAAAGTGCAAGCGCAAGGTGGCCACACATGATCATGATGGCTGAGTAGAACAGCACGCGCTCGCCGCCGAATACGCGGTCGGCCAGCCAAGCACCCAGGATGGTGCTCAAGTACACGCCACCGCCGTAGGCGCCCACGAGGCTCACGGCGAGTGCCTTGTCCATGCCCAGTCCGCCTTCGGCGACGGAGTAGTACATGTAGTACGCGAGGATCGCTTGCATTCCGTAGAAGGAGAAGCGTTCCCACATTTCTACGCTAAAGAGCGTTGCGAGGGGCCGTGGATGTCCCAGAAAACCCTTCTGGGACGCGGAATCTAGAGTTCCGTTCGGCTCTGAAACCCGCACGTTGGGGTCGTTTGAGATAGAGGACATTCTCTCAATTTTGCTCTTGTTACTGCCCAGTCACCTACTTTAGTGGTCTATGTCACTGGGGGCTGTGAGCTGTTCAGTTGCCGAACAAGAGCGGTCCGCGCGCGGCTTCGATGGCTGCGGCGAGCGTGAGAAGTTGCCGTTCTGAGTGCATCCGGCCAATCAGTTGCACCGCCATGGGCAAGCCGTTTTTCGTCACCGTCACGGGCACCACAATCGCGGGCAAACCGGACACGTTCACCATGGACGTGAACGGCGTGAAGAGGCACTGCAGGACGTAGTCGCGTTCGGGATCCTCGCGGGTGAAGAAGCCAATTTCTGGCGGCTCCCACGCGAGTGCTGGCGTCATCACCACATCAAAACGGCCCCACGTCTCGCGGAATCCGCGCGACATCTGGCTGAGCCGAGTGGCGGCCGCCTGCTTCTCTACCTCGGACTGCGCACGCGAAGACTCGCGGAAATCGCGCGCGAGCGCTGTCAACATCGGCTCGGCCTCGGGCGGCAACGGCGCTTCGGACAACCCGCCCGTCCACACCGTGCGGAACGTTTGGTGGTAATCCTCGGGATACTCAAATTTTTCCGGTACGACGACGCAGCCCACCTGCTCAATCAGCCTGCGGCCCGTTTCGAGCGCCGTGAGCGCCTCTGGCGACAGTTGGCTGCCGAGAGCGGCGTCGAAGGGGGAGTCGGTGGAAATGGCCACGTGAAGTGGCTCGTCCCGTCCCAAGAGCTTGGCGTCTTCGGGACGTTCTTTCGCGTGCTTGGGGGCGTAGGTCGCGTGGATGGGATCCAGGGTCTTGGTGACTTCAAAGTGCGAGTTCGCGCCGCGAGTACCAGTCATTGCGTCGAAGAGCAGGGCGGCGTCCAGAGCAGAACGTCCCAACGGTCCGCTGACCGCGAGGCGAGGGGCTCCACGCTTATCTGTCAGTGGAGTCTGGCCCGCGCTGAATCCGTTGAGCAGGTCCTCGGGAATGATGCCGAGGCTCGGTTTGAGACCCACGAGTCCACACGCCGCGGCTGGGATGCGAACTGACCCTCCGCCGTCGTTCCCGGGAGCCACCGCCAGCATGCCGCTCGCGACCGCCGCGGCCGCGCCTCCGCTTGAACCGCCGGGCGTGCGTGTGGGATCGAACGGATTGCGAGCCGGAGGGTTCGCGTCATTTTCGGAATACGCGTTGAGGCCAAACTCCGGGATAGCCGTTTTGCCGATCGTGAAGGAGCCCGCTTGTGTCACTTTCTTCACGAGTGGGTGGGACACGGGGGCTGGAGCATCGGGAGTAATTGCCGAACCCATGCGGGTAGGGAATCCCTCAACGTCCACCAAATCTTTCCACGCAAGCGGCAGGCCGCCCAGAAGGGTAGGCAGAGAAACTTCGCGAGCGTCGTCGTACGCCTTGGCAGAAGTGAGCGCCTTGTCCGCATCCAGCGCTACAAAGGTTCCCAGCTCGTCATTGAGCTCAAGAATGCGTTCAAGGTTTTGCGCCAGCAGCTCTTGGCTGGAAATGTCTCGACGTTGGAGCGAATCGCGCAACTCCCACGCGGCGGGAAGGGTACTGAGGCGGGTTGGGCGGTTCGTCATGATGGTTCCAACTATAGGCTGGAGTGGTTAGATGAGTCTGAGAATTTTTGCAAAAGTGAGGTGTCACCATGAGTAATTTCGAGACAGTTTCCGTGGCTGAGGTCCCAGCAGACGCCCTCGTGTTGGACGTCCGCGAGGATTACGAATTCGAAGAAGGCCACGTGCCCAACGCCGTGCACATCCCGCTCGGTGATTTGCCGTTGCGCGTGGACGAATTGGACCCAGACGTGGACACGTACGTCATTTGCCGCACCGGCGGACGCTCCGCTCAGGCTGCCGCATGGCTGGTTGGCCAGGGCTACACCGCCTTCAACATCGCTGGCGGATCCGGCGCATGGCTCGATGCCGGCAAGCCTCTTGAATCTGAAAATGGGCAGGAGCCTACCGTCCGGTGAGTGATGTAACTGAGCTCGATGCGCGGCCAACGTACGCGTTCCTCGGCCCTGCCGGGACGTTCACGGAAGCCGCGCTCCTGCAGGTGCCCGGTGCTGCTAACGCTGATTTCCTGCCCTGCAGCAGCGTGAATGCGGCACTGACGAAGGTGCGTGAAGGCAAAGCCACGGCCGCCATGGTGCCCATCGAGAATTCCGTTGAGGGTGGCGTTTCCGCGACCCTCGACGCGATCGCGAACGGCACCAAGCTGCAGATTGTGCGTGAAGCGCTCGTGCCCATCACGTTTGTGCTGACCGTGCGTCCGGGCATCACCGAGCTCTCCCAAATCCGCAGCATCTCGACCCACTCCCACGCGTGGGCGCAATGCCGTTACTGGGCGGAAATGAACACGCCCAACGCCGAGTTCATTCCGGCATCTTCAACCGCGGCTGCCGCGATGGGGCTACTGGACGCCGACGTTACCTACGACGCCGCCATCAGCTCCCCTTTGGTAGCACAACAGAATTCCCTCAATGTCTTGCAGACTGGCGTTGAAGACAACACCGGTGCGGTCACGCGCTTCGTGTTGGTTTCCTTGCCGGGAACCGTTCCGCCGGTGACCGGCTCTGACAAGACCACCTTGGTGATCCCGCTTCCAGAGGACCACCCGGGTGCCTTGATGGACATCTTGGATCAGTTCGCTTCCCGGGGCGTGAACCTGACGCGCATCGAATCGCGCCCCACAGGCGAAGGACTAGGCAACTACTTCTTCTCCGTGGACGCCGAGGGACACATTCATGAGTCCCGCATGTCTGATGCGCTCATGGGGCTGCACCGCATTACGCCGGACATCCGGTTCTTGGGGTCCTACCCGGCCGCCGAGCAGTTGTCGCCAAACTACGGGCGGCACAACTCGGAAGAGGCGTACCGCGAAGCACGCGCCTGGGTTGATGGGCTACGCGGGATTACTGGCGGTCTGTAATTTTTTACTGTGTGAATGAGTGAAGGGACGAACCCCCTGATGGGGTCCGTCCCTTCACTATTTGTCACTGTTTATTGCCTTATCACCGCGGACTTTTACCGCTGACTGTTTGTTGCCGGTGGCTTGCTCTAGCGGTGGAGCGCCCGGCGGGCTAGCCAGTTGCCGATGAGCTGAGCCAGCTGCACCAGCACCACAATCACTACGACGGCCAGAATGGTCACTGCGTAGTTGAACTGTTGGTAGCCGTAGGTAATCGCCATGTCGCCCAGACCGCCGCCACCGATGTATCCGGCAACCGCGGACATGTCTACGACGCCAATGAAGACGAACGTGTAGCCCAAGATGAGCGGGCCAATCGATTCTCGCAACACCACATCAAACAGCACGCGGGCGCGGGACGAACCCATGGCACGCGCAGCTTCCACCACGCCTGGATCCACACCCACGAGGTTCTGCTCCACGATGCGGCCAATGACCACTGAGGCCATGAGCGTCATGGGGACGATCGCCGCGGACGTACCGATGCTGGTGCCGATCAGCGCGAGGCTGAACGGACCCACGAGCGAGATGAAGATGATGAACGGGATGGGTCGCACCACGTTGATGACGAAGTTTAGGACGTTGAACACCACGGTGTTCTGCAAGATGTTTCCCGGGCGGGTGGCGTAGAGCAGGATGCCAATGATCAGCCCGAAGATACCGCCGAGCAGCATGGTGATTACCACCATGGTGAGGGTTTGCTGGAGGGACTGCGAAAGCAGTGGCCCCATGGTTTCCCAATCGATCATGATGCGTCTCCCTTCAAGAGGCTGCGCTGGTCTTCCCAAACCTGCGTTGCCGTAATGCGCTTGAGGTTCTCAATGAGCTGCTGGACGTCAGCTTCCGGACCGTCAAAGACGTAGGTCAGTGATCCGTAGGGCCGCTGAGTGATTTCCGTGATGGAGCCGAAGACCACCGTCTTGTGCACCGTGGTGGCCTGGCTCAGCAGATCGGCGACGCCGGAGCTGGCCGGTTCCTCGGTGTTCTCCGGAGACTGAAGGGCATGCTCACGCTCTTGAACAGGAGGCTCGACGATGCTCACAGTGACGAACGTTCCCGGGTGCAAGGACTGCAAACGGGCGACGGTCTCGGGGCTGGGGCGGTCCTGGATGGTGGAGCTGATGAAGCGCTGGGTGGCTTCTTCCTTCGCGAATGCGAAGACGTCATAGACCGGACCGTGCTCCAGCACCTTGCCGTGTTCCATGACAGCGACGTTGGAGCAAATGCTCCGCACCACGTGCATCTCGTGCGTAATGACCACAATGGTGGTGCCGAACTCCGAGTTCACGCGCTTCAGCAGGTCTAGAACTTCAGCGGTGGTTTCCGGGTCCAGCGCCGACGTTGCTTCATCCGCCAAGAGAATCTTGGGGTTCGTAGCGAGTGCGCGAGCAATGCCTACACGCTGCTTCTGGCCGCCAGAAAGTTGCTGCGGGTACTGATTGCGCTTTGATTCGATGCCCACGAACTGCAAAAGCTCAGTAACGCGCTTGGCGCGTTCTTCGGCTTTTACGCCGGCCACGATGAGCGGGTATTCGACGTTCTTCGCTACCGTGCGGGAGTTCAACAGGTTGAACTGCTGGAAGATCATGCCGATGCTGGAACGAAGGTTGCGCAGCTCGCGCTCCTTCATCTTGGTGAGGTCCGCGCCGTCAACGCGCAGATCACCGGTGTCTGGCAACTCGAGCGCGTTGATGAGGCGAACTAGGGTGGACTTACCCGCACCCGAGTAGCCAATGATTCCGGTGATGGAGCCCGCTTCGATATCAATCGTCACGTCCCGGACTGCCTTCACGGGATCTGAATTCTTGGTTCCAGGAAACGTCTTGCTGACGTTTCTAAACTCTACGATTGCTGTCACAACAAAATCCTTTGATAACCACAAGTAGGTGGCTCCACGGCTGGCCGTAGAACCACCTACTGAGGAATGTGAATGGCTAGGACTTCTTCTTCTTGTTCTCTTCAATCACGCTGAGGGCCTTCTGGAGGTCCTCAGGCGAGTCAGTCTTGAAGATTCCGCCTTCGCCCAAGTCCTTGCGGATTGCGGCTTCAACCTCGGGGTCGTGGTAGAGCTCTGCGATCTTCAAGAGCGTTGGGTTGGTCTTGTCTTCGTCACGGGACACGAAAGCGTTGATGTACGGCTTCGAAGATTCTGCAGCCGGATCATCCTTGGCGATGATCAAGTCTTGGCTGAGCTTTGCGGCCGTCGCGTAGTTGTTGTTGACGATCGATCCGGCCAAAGAGTCAAGGTTCTGAGCGGTCATCTTCGCGTCCATCTGCACCACGGTGACCTTGGAGTTGGCGGTGTCGACATCAGCTGGGGTGGAGGTGGAGTTTGCGCCACCCTTAACCTTGATCAAGCCTGCCTGCTCCAAAACAATCAAGGAGCGGGAAAGGTTAGTGGGGTCATTTGGTACGCCGATCTTTTCGCCCTGAGGGATCTCTTCAACCGACTTGTACTTCTTGGAGTACAGCGGAAGTGGGTAGATCGCGGTGGCGCCGATTGGCTGCAGGTTCTTGTTGTTGGCCACGTTGTAGGTGGCGAGGTACTGCAAGTGCTGGAACTCGTTGAGGTCCAACTGCTTCTGATCCAATGCCGGGTTTGGCTGGTTGTAGTCAGAGAAGTTCTGGAATTCGACCGTTACGCCAGCCTTTTCCTGAACAACCTTCTTGTACACCTGCCAGTAAGGCTCTGCACCATCAGAAACGCCAATCTTGACGGTCTTAATGTCAGTTGGAAGCGCGGAACTCGAACCCTGCGTTGCCCCTCCGCTTGCACCGCAAGCGGTGAGGAGGGAAACTGCGAGAGCTGCAACAGCGGTGCGGCGCGCAATGAGAAGTTTCTTGGTCATGATGCTCTTTCCGGCTGGAAGTTTGAGTAATGTGCTCCTCAAATTACGGGCAACGCCGCATGTCCAAAAACTAGGAAGTAACAATTGTGTCGAACTTAATACGAATCAGTCCGCAGTTTGCGTATTGAAATCGAAGAATATTTGATGAAGTGACCACATTGGTCCCACTTCGAAGCGTCACGGCACAGGTGTGGATTGCAATGATTCGGCGCTACTCAATACACGAGAAATTGATGTCTAGACAAGGAATTTCCCAAATATTGCGCAAATGTTACGTGGCGGTGTTACCTCTTGAAGACAGTGCCGAGGTTTGCTGACCAGCGGCGCTCTTGAAGGGTCCTCAAATGAAGTGAGCTCGGCACCGTGCGCGCGGTGATGCCGATGATTTCGCCGACGGGGTCGCCGTCGAGTTGCGCAAGAATCGGTTCAACCGTGCGCAAGGAGAAGCTCTCATCCTGGAAGTACTCGATCACCGGAATGCGGCGTTTCACCCGCACGAGGGTTTTGACGAAGATGCGTGCCCAGTCCAAAGGCGAACGTGGAGTCATGACCACCAGGTCGATCTTGCCGTCGTCGATCTTGGCCTCAGGGACTAGATCGAAACCGCCTTGAAGTCTGCCGCAGTTAGCGAAGACCACGGAGCGGACGTTGCGCTTTTCCCACTCGCCATCGCCCACGCGGAAGCTCACGGGCTTATTGCTGCCCTTCATCTTGCGGAAGCCAGCTTCCACATATGCGAGGGGTCCCACCTTCTTCTTGAGATCGTCGCGGGTGTCATCCATGACTTCAGCGTCAATGCCCACACCGCCCATGACCAAGAAGACGTGTTCGTCGATGGTGCCGTTCTTGCGTTCTAGATCAATGCGGACCGCATCGACGGGTCGCGCCGTTCCTTGCAGTGCCCAGTTGATGCCGTCTTTGAGGTCGTCGACGTTCATGTCGAGGTTTCGGGCCAAGAGGTTTCCCGTGCCCATGGGCAGGATGGCCATTTCGATTTGCTCTTCGCCCTCGGCGACTTCGCGCTGCACCAAGACCTCGGCGATTTCGCGGACGGTGCCGTCGCCACCGGCGGCAACAATCACGTTGTAGCCCTGCTCAATGGCGTCGAGGGTCATTTGACGCCCAGGATCATCCACGGTGGTCTCGAAATAGCCAGGTTCTGCACCGCCGGCGCGCTTTACCGCCGCCGTGAAAGTTTCACAGAGCTTGTCTGCGCCATTTTTGGACGGGTTTAAAATCACCGCAAAATGCATTTCGCGAATACTCAATGTGACGCCTCTCCGCCAAAGACCTGCTCTATTCCTTTGAGAATACATGGAACGGGTAACCTGTAACGGTGATCGACGTCAAAGAACTCACTGAAAATCCTGACCTTTTCCGTACTTCGCAGCGAAACCGTGAAGCGGACGAATCCCTAGTGGATCAGATCATCGCCGCGGATGCATCTCGTCGCGCCGCGATTGCCGAATTCGAGTCCCTGCGCGCAGAGCAGAATGTCTTCTCCAAGAAGGTCGGCAAGGCCAGTGGCGAAGAGAAGCAGGCTCTCTTGGCTGAGGTCAAGGAACTTTCCGCGCGAGTAAAGGAAGCATCCGCTGCATCCGACGCCGCGCAAGCCGAGCAGGAGCGCTTGGTCCGCATGATGCCGAACCTCGTCCTCGAGGGCGCCCCAGCCGGCGGCGAAGACGACTACACCGTGGTCAAGACCGTGGGCACCCCGCGCGACTTCGGCGCCGAAGGCTTCGAGCCACGCGACCACCTGGAACTCGGCGAACTCCTCGGCGCCATCGACATGGAACGCGGCGCGAAGGTTTCCGGATCACGCTTCTACTTCCTCAAGGGCGTCGGCGCCCGCCTCGAGATCGCGCTCATGAACATGGCGCTTGATCAAGCGGTTTCCTACGGTTTCATTCCGGTCATCACCCCTACTTTGGTGCGCCCGGAAACCATGCAGGGCACCGGCTTTGACGTAGAGCACGACGACGAAATCTACCGTCTCGAGCGCGACAACCTTTACTTGGTGGGAACCTCGGAAGTAGCCCTCGCGGGCTACCATGCCGACGAGATCCTGGATCTGTCCGACGGGCCCATTCGTTACGCGGGCTGGAGCACGTGCTACCGCCGCGAGGCCGGTTCGGCTGGCAAGGATACGCGCGGCATCATTCGCGTGCACCAGTTCAATAAGCTCGAGATGTTCATCTACGCGCCAGTTGAAGAGGCCGAAGCTGAGCACGCCAAGTTGCTCGCGTGGGAAGAAGAGATGCTCGGAAAGGTTGAGCTTCCGTACCGCGTGATTGATACTGCTGCTGGCGACTTGGGCATGAGTGCTGCTCGCAAGTTCGACTGCGAAGCGTGGGTTCCTACCCAGGAGCGCTACCGCGAGCTCACGTCCACCTCGAACTGCACCACGTTCCAGGCTCGTCGCTTGAACATCCGCGAACGTCAGGTAGACGCCGAGGGTAAGAAGGGTGGCACTCGCGCAGTGGCAACCCTCAACGGCACCCTCGCCACCACCCGCTGGATCGTGGCATTGCTTGAGCACCATCAGAACGCTGATGGATCCGTCACCGTTCCGGCTGCTCTTCGCCCATACCTGGGTGGCATGGAAGTTCTGCCAGTTCTCTAAAGTGCGCGCGACTCTCTTAATGGAGTCAAGCTATCTCAATTGAGCCAACCCAGACGCCGCTCAGGCACTTTGCCGAGCGGCGTCGTCGTACTGGAAAAATAGCGCACAAAAGGGCGGGAGCCCGGTCCAATTCAGAAGCGGGATCCCACCCTCTTGGCGAGTGCCGCTAGGTGCTTACTTGACGGTGATTTCGAAGACGCTCGTGGAGCCGGAGACTTCGTTGCCCACAACCACCAGCGGCTTCCCTGTAGGGGAGTCCGTCGCGGAGACGAAGTCCAAGCCTTCTGGGCCCAAGTCGCCGGTGTTGTTGGAGAAGTCGCGGTTGTTCACGTAGGTCACGAACTTTGCATCGCGAGGGTTGGTGATGTCGTAGACCATGACGCCGCCTACGCGCTCCAAACCGATGAACGCGTAGGTGCGGCCGTCGATCTTGCCCAGGCTCAGGCCCTCAGGCTCTGGGCCCTTGTCATCCGAACGGCCATCGAACTTCGCCTCAGTGTGGTTGGAGTTGAAGTACTCAGGAACAGCCTTCGCAACGATTTCCTCGAACTCGCTACCGGACTCGAACACCAGGTTGCCCTGCGGATCGAAGATCGAGAAGCCGCGACCGCCGAACGCGTAGAGCGTCTCGTAGCAAGATCCGTCAGCGTTCAAGCCCTGGGCGGTGGTGAGGTTTAAGCGGCCCAAGTTCTCGTCCTTGCGGAGATCCTTGAGGGACAGGCCAGCTTCTTCAGCAACAGACTCGCAAACCGGCGCGATGCCGTCCTTGCCGAAGTCCTTCATGCGGGATTCTTCGGAGTATCCGGCCCAGTCACGGGAGTCACCCTCGTTGGCGGTGACGAAGTAGTCCATGCCCTGAACCTTGTAGGTGCCCAAAGCATCCGGCATGCGGAAGCCCTGAACTGGCCAGGTCTTGAGGCCGATGGACTTGTCCTTGTCAGAGGCGTCCATTGCAATTTCGGTGCGGTCAACCGTGCCGAGCGGGAGGATCTCGAGGATCTGTCCGGAGTTCACGCTGACTACGGCAACGGCGTTGGCTTCCTGAAGAGAAACGTAGGCCTTCGCGCCGTTCTCAGAAACGGCGATGTATTCAGGCTCAAGGTTTTCCGAGACAGGGAACTCTGGCTTCACGCCGGTGGCGTCTTCGCGGCCGCCGAAGATGCGAACGCCTTCAGGCACGTTGTTCTCGAAAGCGTGGAAGCCTGCGGTCTTGACCTGGTTCTGGGCGATGGAGCCCTTGAAGCCCTTGGCGTTTGCCGCGAGGGTCTTCGGCAAAGTCACCACGGAGATGGAGCCTTCTGGATCCACCGAGTAGTCCTCGGCCGGTTCGCCTTCGTTGGCAACGAGCGCGGTGGCGCCGTTCGGGGTGATGGTCACCATGTCAGGCAAGGAGCCCACGCGCACAGCGCCGATGATGGTTGGCGCGTTAGCGTTGGCGTTGAAGTACACGAGCCAGCCAGCGTCCGTCTTGTTAGGAGCCTCAACGGCCACAACGCCGAGTCCGTCTTCACGCACAGCCACGGAGTTCGCCACGGCGCCCTCAGGGATGACGGAGCCGTCTGCGGACTTCACGCCGGCAGCGTTGATGGCGTATTCCTTGACGAGGTTCTTCGGATCGCTGGCGTCGAGAACATCTACTTCGCCGGCCTGAGCGTTAACGGTCAGGATGCGTTGGGATTCCGGCACGTACTGCACAATTTCGGCGGCGGAGGAATCGAAGATTTCGGTGTCGTAGCTGTCTAGCGGCGCGAGGGAAATCGCCGCGTTGTCAGACGAGTAGTTGACGGGAGTAGGAACAACTGCGGCGGAGGCTGGGACGGCCGTGGTGGCGCATGCGGCAAGGGCTGCGATAGCAACGATCTTGACGCCGCCGTGCTTCAAACCAAGGGTCTTCACGGAGGATTCCTTTTCAAGGTGACGGGTGAGAACCTGATCAATCTATGAATGCCGGGTGATGTTGCCGTGACAGGTGGCCTAATGCGGAGTTGCCGCCGGGTAAACGGCGGGTGAATTCTTTCGAGATTGCCCCTACTTTGGATAAGGCACGACGCCGCAGCTTTCGTCGCTGCCGAGCCTGTGGAATGCTTCTGGCCCGGATTTTGTTGTCCTAGGTAAACACTCACACTGTGCGTATGCCTGTGGATATAACGTGGGGTTCACCTAACCGACCACTTGTTTACTCAGAATTCATATGGCTTGTGGCATAGTTCATCGCCAACGACGGCGTGAGAATGGTTCACTAGAACGTATGACAACTCAGTTAGTAACCGGCAACGAGGACCGGACAGAAGAAATGAAAAGTGCAACATTGAACATCATGAACGGCGTGCACCCTGCCACAAACGGGGCAACTCCAAAGAAGCTCGTCAGCCTGGACGTTGACGGAACTCTCGTCAATCACGACGGCCACATGTCTCCACGAGTCCGCGAGATGGCTCAAGCGGTAGTGAATGAAGGTCACCACGTGGTGATTTCTACCGGCCGATCCCGCGGCGCAACGCTTCCCATCGTGGAACTCTTGGGCATTGAACGCGGCCATGCGGTGGCCTCCAATGGCGGCGTGACGCTACGCATCGACACCTCGGGCCCTGATGGCTACGAAGTCATCAACCGCGAGACCTTCCACCCGGGACAGGTCCTCGTCAAGCTTCGCAAGGCACTGCCGACCGCGAAGTTCGCTTTGGAAACTGTCACCGGCGAGTTCTTGGCCACTGAGCGTTTCCAGGATATGAGCTTCGGCGTGGATGCGCGTGGCGTGGCCTTCGATCAGCTCTTGGACGTTGAGGCCGTGCGTTTAGTGGTCTTCGCCACAGATACGTCCGCAGAAGACTTCGGCGATGCTGTGCAGAACATTGGACTCCACGGAGTCACGTACTCGGTGGGTTACAGCGCTTGGCTGGACATCGCCGGCGAAGGAATTTCCAAGGCGAGTGCTTTGCAGAACCTGCACGACCGGCTCACAAACGCCGGACACGTCATTTCAGAGACGGTCGCCGTGGGCGATGGCCGCAATGACGTGGAGATGCTCCAGTGGGCGGACCGCGGCGTGGCCATGGGTCAGGCTCCGGACGAAGTGAAGAGCGTCGCCAACGAAGTTACCGGCGGCGTAGATGAAGACGGCCTCGCGGACGTCTTGGAGTCATTGCTCGAGCGCTGATCGGGTTCGCCGATCGCATTCGCAAGTCTCGTTCGCAATTCGCGTGAGCTAGTCCCGCGGGTTGTAAGCGAGGGTGTCCGGTGCCAATGCAGTTGGACCGGCTACGAGATCGAGGAGACGGGCGGCTGCCGGACGGCAAGCCCACTCTTCGTTCCAGAAGGATCGCGAAATCGCTTTAGAGACGGCCTGGGTAGAAATGCCCAGTGCCGCAGCGATCGCCTTTTGCTGGCCTCGGACTCCGGGGACCATCAAGTCCAACACAGACCATTCAGCGTCCGTGCGAGTGAAAACAATCTGGGCAATGAGCCGCAAGACGGCTTCGGCCTCTGCCGCTACTTCAGAGCTGGGGCCTTCGACGGCGAGCGGAATGCGTTCGGTGGAGCGCTGTGCGCGGTTTACTGCCCGGCGCGCGTAGACCAAACCAAAACCTTCGGCGGTATTGATGCTCGCACCTTCGGCCATCTCTACGGGACCAACTCCAATACCGATGTGCCAACGGCGCTCGCGGATGGCTTCAAGGGCAACTTCCACGGCGATGTGGGCGGACTGGACCACGCCAATGGCCTCGTCGCCGATGGAACGCTGAAAAGGAACCAGGGCAGGAATGTCGCCGAGCGTTTCCAAGAGTTCCTCGACGCGATCACCAGATTCTTTGGAATCTCGCTGATTGATGGTGAGGACGAACATCTTTACATCTTCGCGGCAAATCAACCAGAATTGGTTGATTTCACGAATCGGCACGCCGCGAGGAACTGGATGCGAGGCCGGTGCCTCGCGCTTTAAACAGATGTGTGGCCAATTCTTGACAGTGTTTCGTGAAAAACCTGTCGCAAATTGGCCACACATGGCGGGTGACACTCAAACGGTGGCACCTAAAAGTGGTTAGACGTCGCGGCCCTGTGGCTCGTCGTCTGCAGACTCTTCGCCGTGCTTGGCGAAGCGCTCGATGGAACGCTGCAACTCGGCTTCAGCGGCTTCGCGGCCTTCCCAGCCTTCAGCCTTGACCCACTTGCCTGGCTCAAGATCCTTGTAGCGCGTGAAGAAGTGCTCGATCTCCTTGATGAGCCACTGGTCCACATCCTCAAGTTCCTGGATGTGGTCGAAGCGCTTGTCGGTTGGAACGCAGATGAGCTTTGCGTCTCCACCGCCGTCGTCCGTCATGTTGAAGACGCCGATTGGGCGGGATTCCACGAGAACACCTGGGATGAGGTCCACGCCTGGGATCCAGACCATGGCGTCCAATGGATCGCCGTCTTCGCCGAGGGTGTCTTCGAAGTAGCCGTAGTGCGTTGGGTACTGCATCGGGGTGAAGAGGACGCGATCCAAACGCAAGCGGTGGGTCTCGTGATCAATTTCGTACTTGACGCGAGATCCGGCAGGGATCTCAATCGTGACGTCGTGTGCCATAGGACTCTGACTTTCCTTCGCTATGTGAATTCACTTCCCGTGCGATTTCACTACCCGTCAGGGCATGACGCGGCGGTTAGTGTTAAAAGAAGTGCTGAGCCAAGGCTACAAGGCAAGGCGCGTTCACTGCTATTTGAGAGGCTCGCATGAAATGGAAGACCGGACAGCTCGCCCTTGTGGCGTTGTTCGCCGTCGTCGCTCTCATTGCTGGGCTGATCACGTGGGCGGGTATTGCTTTAGGTAAATCTGGTGAGGCGGCACAGTCGCCACTGAACCGCCCGACTCCAGCATCGTCGTCGTACTCCCTCTTTCCTCCCGCGCAGAACGCGAGCACGGAGGATTTCTCCGCGAAGTCGCAAGCGCTCAGCGGAATTTTTGATGGGGCGCAGGGGAACTTCACGGCGTCCGTTATGGATGTTTCTACAGGTGAGACGGTCTTTTCGCGCAACGGCGATGCCGCTGGTGTGCCGGCCTCGAGCCTCAAAACGTTGACGGTCGCGGCCGCTCTGCAGTCCTTCCCGTCCTCGCATCGCTTCGCCACCACCACGCTGTTGGGCGCGGATGGAACCCTGTATTTGCGCGGCGGCGGAGACGTTTTGCTGGGCGCCGGCGAGAATTCTTCGCGGATTTCGGGACGAGCGGGGCTTGCGTCGCTCGCTGAGCAGACGGCCAAAATTTTGAAGGACGACGCCGCAGCCCCCAGTTCCGTACGCATCGTGCTGGATGATTCGCTCTTTACGGGTGACGCCCTGTTGCCGGCTTGGGACAAGTCCTTGATGACGAGCGGCAATATTTCGGCGGTGCAGCCGTTGGCGATGTGGGGTGCTCGCTCGAGTGAAGCTGAAAAGGCTGGCCGCGTGAGCGATCCCGCGATGACCGCGGCTCAGGTTTTTGAGAAGGCGCTGTCTTCGGCTCTTTCGGGGTCAAAGACGTCCGTGTCTGGCGAGGTGTCGCGGGGCACGACGGCCGCCGATGCTCGGGAACTGACCAAGGTTGAGGGCGCCACGGTGTCTGAAGTCGTGGAGTTCATGGGTGAAGAGTCGGACAACTATGTGGCCGAGGCTTTGGGGCGTTTGATCGCATTGCAGCAGGGCAAGCCCGCGAGTTTTGAAGGTGCCACCGCCGCGATTCTCGAGAAGACCGCGGCCCTGGGCGTTCGGACTGACGGCATCCAGATGGTGGACGCGTCCGGATTGTCTGCGGACAACCGTGTGAGCCCGTCTCAGTTGACGGCCGTGCTGGCAGCGGCGTCTCGTTCTACCAACCGTGCTTTGCGGGATATGCCCTACGCGTTTCCGATTGCCGGCCTGTCCGGAACGCTGGATACGCGTCTGACGGACTCATCGGTGGCCGGTGTGGTGCGTGCCAAGACGGGCACGCTGGCCGGAGTGACCACGTTGACTGGCACCTTGGTTGATGGCACCGGGCGACAGCTCGTGTTCTCACTCTTTGCGTCGGACGTGACGTCGTTGTCTGATGCACGTGCAACACTAGACCGCGCCGTCGCTGCGCTCATCTAGTCAAGCTGCGACTCTCATGAGTCCGCTCTTGACGTGAGGCTGCGGCGCGACACTTAAAAAGTTCCGCGCTTCACCGATAACGAAATCCACAGGAAAAACTGGGGAATGCGTGGTGGGATAGAGGGAGCGGTGTGAGCCGCGCGACTCAGGAGGCGCAGTGTTGAACGCAACGGTTGAAGGCTCGAACGGAAACACCCCGAACGCATCGGGGCGGGAAAACCGCGGAGATTCCCTCATTGGTTGGGGCATCGCTGCGACCACGGCCTCCAAGGTGACCACAGCAGGTCCTCGGCTTTCCAGTAAGGAAATCAACGATGTTGTGGCCGCGTTGCGCGTGGCGGCTGACGAAGCTGTTGACCACGTCCAGCGCATCACGCAGCTTGAAGCGGCCGCGGGATTGCGGAATTCGCCCGTCCTCGTGGTGGACCGTGCGACGTGGGCTCAAGCGACGATCGAGTCTTTCCGCACGATGTTGTCGCCATCTTTGCGCCGGTTGTGGGACGCGAAGGGTGACACGATGTCCGCGGGATCTTTGGCGGTTTCCAGCGCGGTTTCGGGCACGGAGCTCGGTGTGATCACGGGGTTCTTGTCCGGAAATGTGCTGGGCCAGTTTGATCCTTTCTCGGGAACCAACGGGCGCTTGCTGTTGGTAGCGCCGAACATCGTGACGATCGAGCGCGAGCTGGTGGTTGAGCCTGCTGATTTCCGCTTGTGGGTGTGCCTTCACGAGCAGACGCACCGCGTGCAATTCGCCGCGGCGCCGTGGTTGCAGGGGCACTTGCAGGAGAACATCGAGAAGCTGACGGGCGGGTTGTTGAATTCGCCGGATGACTTGGTGGATCGATTGAAGAACGCCGCGCGTGTGGCGACTGAGGCGTTCAAGGGGCGGAATTCTCTGTCCCCTTCTTCCGCGTCTTCGTCTAAGTCGGGGGAGGTTTTGCCTTCGCAAAGCACGCTGATGTCCGCTCTGCAGACTCCGGAAGAGCGCGCCGTTCTGAGCCACGTCACCGCCGTGATGAGCCTGTTGGAGGGTCACGCGAACGTGGTTATGGACGCGATCGATGCGAGCATCGTGCCGTCCGTGAAGACCATTCGCCGCCGTTTCGACGATCGCGGCAAGAATCGCACGTCCCTGGAGAAGTTCATTCGCCGAGTGCTGGGCTTGGACGCGAAGATGCGCCAGTACCAGGACGGGCAGAAGTTCGTGCAGCATGCCGTGGACGCCATGGGCATGGACGGTTTCAACGTGGTGTGGGCCGGGCCGGAGAACCTGCCCACCGAACACGAGCTGCACAATCCGCAGGAATGGGTGGAACGCATGCGGGCGGCGTCGTAATGTCTGTGGCTCTTGTGTCTGCTCTGTCTGCTTTGTTCGCGGGGACGGAAATCTGTGGGCGGTAAATTACCGCCGTACGTCGCTGCCGCGCGGAATGCGGTGCAGGCTTCGCTTTCAGGTATTGGTTCTTCCGGGCCCGCTTTCGTCGCGTGTAGCGGGGGAGCGGACTCGCTAGCTTTGGCTGCGGCCGCGGGATTTCTCGTACGACGGCGGGGCCTGAACATCGGAGCCGTCGTTGTAGACCATGGACTTTTGCCAGGCAGTGATGCGGTGGCCGCGAAGGCGTCTGAACAGTGCCGATCTTTGGGGCTGTCGCCGGTTCATGTGTTGCGTGCTCACGTTTCCGGGAACTTGAACGAGGGCGATGCTCGCGATGCTCGCTACGCAGCGATCGACGAGTTTTTGTCTCCTGACGTGCCGGTATTGCTGGCACACACGCAGAACGATCAGGCCGAGCAGGTGTTCTTGGGGCTCGCTCGAGGATCTGGAACGCGCGCGCTCGCAGGAATTCCGCCTGTGCGAGGACGGTATCTGCGGCCGTTTCTGGGCCTGAGTAGGGCCGATACGGAAGCGATCTGCAAGCACGAAGGTCTGGACTTCTGGACCGATCCCACCAACCTGGAAACCGATGCTCTGCGGAACAAGGTCCGCCTGGAAGTCCTGCCGGCGCTCGCAGAAACCTTTAGCGACCTAACCGGACAGCTCGCACGAACGGCCGAATTGGCGCGGGATGACGCGGATTATTTGGATGTTTTGGCGGAGGAAGCGCTGTGGAATCGGGTTGCTGTTGACCCGTCTGTGCGTGATTCGGTTGCCTTTGATGGGACCCGGACCTTGGACACATTGGAATTGTGGGTCGACGCATTGCAGGAACTTCCTCGTGCGCTCTCGAGCCGGGTAATTCGGCAAGCGGCCGTGATGGTGGGAGGAAAGGCGCCAGATTTCGAGCGAACCCGCGCCGTTCTGGGCTTGTTGCAGCTGGGTCCGTCCACGGGCCCAGTGCAATTGGACGGTCAGGTGAACGTAATTCGCACCACTCTTACACCTCGTAAGCTGGTTTTTGCCTCCGTGCGGTCATCAAGCGCGCGCTAATGTGGCAATGTTAAACGCAGCAATTCTCACTCGCGCGTCAGCGCAATTGCACCCGAACAGGAGCACGGCGTGGATACTCAAGATGTAGCCAGCGATATCGAACACGTTTTATTGACCAAAGAAGATATTCAGGAGCGCATCAAGGATCTTGCAGCGCGCATCGATGCCGACTATGAAGGCCGCGACATCCTGCTTGTGGGTGTTTTGAAGGGCGCCGTCATGGTGATGGCAGACCTCGCTCGCGCCTTGCACTCCCACGTCACGATGGACTGGATGGCTGTCTCGAGCTACGGCTCCGGCACGCAGTCCTCTGGTGTGGTGCGGATTCTCAAGGACTTGGACACGGACCTCATGGGCAAGCACGTGCTCATCGTTGAGGACATCATCGATTCCGGTCTGACATTGTCCTGGTTGCAGTCCAACCTCCGCTCGCGCGGCCCGGCATCTGTGGAAATCTGCACCCTCTTGCGCAAGCCTGAGGCTGCCAAGGTCGAGATCGACGTCAAGTACGTCGGCGAGGAAATCCCGAACGAGTTCGTGGTCGGTTACGGCCTCGACTTCGCGGAGAAGTACCGCAACCTCGACTTCGTGGGCACGCTCGCTCGCCACGTCTACGAGTAAATCGTTGAGTTTCTGAAAGCCCCGGTTCGCCGGGGCTTTCTTTTTTGAGTACGACGGCGCAGCTTGCGTTTGTCTGTCGTCTTGCGCCCGTTTTTCACCCACAATTCTGGGCTTTGTGGATAGTTCGAATGTTTATCCACAATCGAAGACTGTTGATTCTAAGTGTCATAGGTCACGCATAGTGTGGGGGTATGGAAACAGTGAATCCAGCCCTCCTGAAACCTGATCCTTCGAGCCCTGTTCCTTCTAGCTGCGTCCCTGCGATTTCCACTGATGTTAGCCGCCTGTCTGTGGCTGAGCTGCGTGAGTATGTGGTGTCTGTGCATAACCAGATTGATGCCCTCGTGTTGGCGGTGGATGGTGTGGCTACCGGTGCGTGCGAGTTGGATCATCTGGCTGCTGGGGTGGAGGAGCTGAGCCATCAAGTCGGGCGTTTGCAGGTGAAAGCTGCGGTGCGGATGGAGTCGGTGGTGCAGGAGTTAAAAGACTCCCAAACTTTCACTCCGCGCCGGTCGAGGTTCCGGAGTGCGACGGATCGTTTGTCGCAGGTGTTGCATGTGAACCCGGCCGAGGTGCAGAAACGCTTGGACGTCGCACATGCGGTGTCTGAAGCTGTTGCTCCCGCTGTTGCGGACGCGTTCGCTCAAGGCCTGCTCACGGTTGGGGTCGCTGCCCGAATCATGAGCGCCCTGGAACGCCTTCAACCCGCTATTGAGCAGCTCTCACCAACACGTGAAGAAGCGGAAGCTCTCAAGCGGAAAGTCGAGAGTGATCTTGTGGGCATTGCGGTGTCGGGGACGCCGACGGCGATGGAGCGTCAGGTGCGGGTCTGGCAGCACCAACTCGATGCTCAAGGTGTTCTTCCCACTCGTGAGGTGAAGCGTGAGATTCAGGGTGCGTTCTTCAAAGGCAAGAAGATGGGCCTCTTTGAGTGGACGTTTCGTCTTGATGAGCTCCAACAAGAACAATTCCTCACCGCCGTCGCACCGGAGGTGAACCCACGGACTCCGGACCATGTGGTGGGCTCCGAAGATGGCGTGGTTCCGTTGCTGGATATCGACGGTCATGAAATCCCGGTGGCGATGGATGAGAGCGGTAAGCCTGTCGAGCCGCCAAAGGATGACCGCAGTCTGGGTCAGAAACGCCTGGACGGCTTGATGCATGCGGTCACTACTGCGCTTTCGACGGGGAAGTTGTCCCGTCATGGTGGGTATCAGCCGCAGGTTGTGGTGAACATTGACCATAAGACGCTTCTGGATGAGCTGACCACGCATGAGTTGTTCCGGTCTGATGCTGTGCACTCAGGGCCGATGAATCCGATGTCGATCCGCCAGTTGGCATGTAATGCGGAGTTGATCCCGGTGGTCTTGGGCTCGGCGTCCCAGGTGGTGGATGCGGGTTCTAGGACGCGTCTCTTCACCGCGGAGCAGCGAAAGCTCTTGTATGCGAGGGATCGTGGTTGCACTTTCCCCGGATGCACAAGGGGCGTGGATCGGTGCGAAGCTCACCACGTCCAGGAGTACTCCAAAGGTGGTGTGACCACCCTGGAGAACGCGGCCATGGTCTGTTCTCATCACCACCATCTGGTTCATGAAACCACGTGGAGAATTCAGATGCGCCAAGGTGTCCCGTTTTGGCAACCACCCCTTGATGAAGACCCGAATCAACCGCTAATGCGGAACCTGTACTTCCACCCCGAAAAAGCTGGCCAGCTAGCACTCTCCGCCTAAGTGAATTCCACGAGGCGCGTCTTTATTCACGTCTGCTTGTTCCACATCAACTAGCCCCACGCATCACCGTTTTTCCGAGACCGGTGCGGCAGCCAAACGGTGTCGATACGACCGCAAATTGATAACCACATAGGGACCATGAAAAGCAGTACAAAAGAACGCGGGGCGTCACGTCAGTATCGGCGTGACCCCCGCACGCGAACCACAGTGCCCACGATCGCAATGATCAAAGCAACTCCAAGAACCCACAGCTGAGGGCTGTTTGGAGTGAGCTGGGCTCGGAAGACTTCGATACCGTACTGCAGCATTTCGGATACTTGGCCTTGCAGAACACGCATGCCAACGGCGCTCTGTACCGCGGTTGCAGTGATGGGGATGAAGAAGAGGAGCGCTAGGTCGAGGATCCAGACCAGAAGTCGGGCGGCTGGTCGAACGCCGTACCAAGCGAGCGCGAGGCCAACGATGATTGCCGGAAGGAATCGGGAAATGTATCCAAGCCAGGTTGAGTCGCCAGGGATCGGTCCAGCGATGGTTGCCCAACTAGTAACCCATGAGGTCAGCGGTGCGGCCACGAGTGCCCACCAGATAGCTGACGGAGTAGGCGAACCGATGGCGAAGACGTAGGTGGCCACCAAGGCGAGGATGGAAAAGCAAATCATCCCCGTCAAGAGGCCCCAAAAGTAGATCACCGCAATGCTCGAGGCGCTGACTGCAATGCTCAATCCTTGAGCCAAGACCCAAAAGGACTGTGCGAGTGCGACAACCAATCCCAGCGCGACACCAAGGACGGCACCCAAGGCGACGCTGCGGCGTCGTACGGGAAAAATAAAGTGAGAAACGCATCCGGCAAAGGTTCCGGCAAATGCCAACACGCCCACGAGTCTCAGCAAGTAGTACTGGTTGAGAGGCAGGAGTGAGAACGGCATATTCTCTGGGAGCGTCTCGCGGATCCACATGTTCTGGAGCGGCATAAGTCCGCCGCTGAGAAGGTGCGGAGTAAGCGCGATTGCAACGCCGATTAGTCCGATCAGAAGACCAGAAATCACGGGAAGTAAGCGAGATGGCGACGACGCCGAAGAGCGGCTCATGTGAGGACCTTTCGAGGATGCGGCATCCAGACTACGCAAATATCGTGGAGGGCTCGAAAGCTCGGCGTGGTCATTCACTACGCCGAGAGGGAACTTTTTGAGCCCGCGGTGCGTGAGAACGTCGTGAAGTGCAATGCTTGAAACTAAACTTTGTACTTCACGTGGTCCCGCGCGCTCCTGAGTTTTAGTTTTGCGCGGGGGAACGACGGTTGGCGTCGTACTTTTCGACAAGAAGGGACGGGGAGATTTCTCCCCAACGCATGAACAAGAAGATCTTCAACAGTTGGCCATTCTGGGTCCTGATCGGTGCTGTCGCGCTGCTCATTTTTCTGCCGTCACTCACTTCGGGAAGCTCGGGCCGCGTTGATACCAGCATTGGTATGCAGCTCTTGCAGGAGAAGAAGGTTGAAGAGGCCAAGATCTTTGATGCCGATCAACGCGTTGACCTGCAGCTGAAGGAAAACCTCTCGCTCGACGGCGCTGACAAGGGTAAGAACGTCTCGTTCTACTACTCCACGGCACGTGCGAACGAAGTTGTCGATGCGATCAACACGGCAGAACTCAAGGGCTACACGGACCAGCCTGTAGAGAACAACTGGCTCTTGTCCATGCTCAGCTTCATTGTGCCGTTCTTGCTCATTGCGTTGCTGTTCTGGTTCTTGATGGCCCGCGCTCAAGGCGGCGGCAGCAAGGTCATGCAGTTCGGCAAGTCCCGCGCCAAGCTGATCACCAAGGACATGCCACAGGTGACGTTCAAGGACGTTGCCGGTGCGGATGAGGCCGTGGAAGAACTCCACGAAATCAAGGAATTCCTGCAGGAGCCTGCCAAGTTCCAGGCTGTTGGCGCCAAGATTCCTAAGGGCGTTTTGCTGTACGGCCCTCCAGGTACCGGTAAAACGCTGCTTGCGAAGGCCGTCGCTGGTGAAGCCGGCGTGCCTTTCTACTCGATCTCCGGTTCTGACTTCGTTGAAATGTTTGTTGGTGTGGGTGCTTCCCGCGTTCGCGACCTCTTTGAGCAGGCCAAGAACAACGCTCCAGCCATCATCTTCGTAGACGAAATTGATGCTGTGGGTCGTCACCGTGGCGCCGGTGTCGGCGGCGGCAACGACGAACGCGAGCAGACGCTCAACCAGCTCTTGGTGGAGATGGACGGCTTCGATGCCAACGCCAACGTCATCCTGATCGCTGCAACTAACCGACCCGACGTGTTGGACCCAGCTTTGCTACGTCCGGGACGTTTTGACCGCCAGATTCCAGTGGAAGCACCGGATCTTGCTGGTCGCGAAAAGATTTTGCGTGTTCACGCGCAGGGCAAGCCGATGGCCAACAATGTTGACCTCCGCGCCGTCGCGAAGAACACCCCGGGTTACACCGGCGCCGATTTGGCGAACGTGCTGAACGAAGCTGCATTGCTGACTGCTCGCTCGAACGCGCAGCTCATCGATGACCGTGCTTTGGATGAGGCTATTGACCGCGTCATGGCTGGACCGCAGAAGCGCTCCCGCTTGATGAAGGAACACGAGCGCAAGGTCACCGCGTACCACGAAGGTGGTCACGCTTTGGTGGCGGCTGCACAGCGTCACTCCGCTCCGGTCACGAAGGTGACGATTCTTCCTCGTGGTCGCGCTTTGGGTTACACCATGGTGGTTCCGAGCGAAGACAAATACTCCGTGACTCGCAACGAATTGTTGGATCAGCTCGCGTACGCCATGGGCGGTCGCGTGGCGGAAGAAATCATCTTCCACGATCCATCGACTGGCGCCTCGAATGACATCGAGAAGGCCACGGGCACAGCCCGCAAGATGGTCACGCAGTACGGCATGAGCGACCGCATCGGTTCCGTGAAGCTCGGCAGCGGAAACTCCGAGCCGTTCATGGGCCGCGATATGGGCAGCGACCGCGATTACTCCGAGCGCATCGCAGCTGTGGTTGACGAAGAAGTTCGCGAGCTTATTGATACCGCTCACGACGAGGCGTACCGCATCCTGACGGAAAACCGTCACGTGCTGGATCGCTTGGCTTTGGCATTGCTTGAGCGCGAAACGTTGAACCAGCGCGAGCTCGAGGAAGTCTTCCACGACATCATCAAGGCTCCAGCTCGCGAAGTATGGCTCTCTAAGGACAGCCGTCCCGTGCACAGCAAGCCTCCTGTGACCACGCAGAAGGAACTTGCCGAGCAGGCAGCCGCGCGTCAGAACAACACCGAGAAGTCCCCAGAGGAAGCTGCTGAGGAGCGTGACGGCCACGAGGGCGTCATGATCGATCCGGGCACTGCACCGAAATTGCCTGGCCACCAGCCGGGTGACGGCAACGACTTCCCAGGCTCGAATGGACCGGGTTCGAATGAACCAGGTTCGCACGGTCCGGGCGTTGGCGGTCAGGGTCCCACCACTGGTGGACCCATGACGCGGGGTATCTCCGGCGAGAACACCTCCGAAGAGCAATAGAACGTAACCCCGCGAGGGCCTAGCGGTAGGATCGAAAAGTGAGCGAAATCGACGACGACGTCATGCGTGGCCAGTACATCGCCCCGCAGATCGATCAGGAACGCATTGCCAAAGCGGTGCGAGAAATCCTTGAGGCGATCGGTGAAGACCCAGATCGCGACGGACTGCAGGAGACCCCTGCGCGTGTCGCGAAGTCCTACGCGGAAATCTTCGCGGGGCTCCACATGGACCCCAAGGAGATCCTCTCTAAGTCCTTTGATATCGACCATGAAGAAATGGTCTTGGTCAAGGACATCGCGTTCTATTCCACCTGTGAACACCACTTGGTGCCTTTCCACGGAAAGGCTCACGTGGGGTACATCCCAGGCAAGGATGGGCGCGTCACTGGGCTTTCCAAGTTGGCTCGTTTGGTTGACTTGTATGCCCGCCGGCCGCAGGTTCAAGAGCGCCTGACCACGCAAATCGTGGAAGCGATCGAGGAACTGTTGGAACCGCGCGGTGCCATTGTTGTTGTCGAATGCGAACATCTTTGTATGTCGATGCGTGGCGTGCGCAAACCAGGCGCAATGACCGTCACAAGTGCAGTTCGTGGGCAATTGCGGCAACCCGCAACCCGCGCAGAGGCCATGAGCCTCATTCTTGGAAAGTAGGTATCACATGTCCCTCGGCGCCATCCCCGGAACCGGTCCAGCTACGAGCCCACTACCCGTCATCAAGAAGTCCACTGTCAAAACCTTCGATTCTTTGCCTAAGGGTCGCACGCTCATCATGGGCATCCTCAACGTCACGGAAGATTCGTTCTCCGATGGCGGCAAGTACCTCAACGTGGATGACGCCATCCAGCACGGATTGCGCATGATGTACGCGGGAGCGGACATCATCGATGTGGGCGGCGAGTCCACTCGACCAGGAGCAGACTTTGTGGCTCCCGAGGATGAACAAAAGCGAGTCATCCCAGTAGTTGCAGCACTCGTGAAGGCTGGCGCCGTCGTCAGCGTTGATACCACCCATACCTCTACCGCTCGCGCCGCTCTCGATGCGGGCGCGCACATCATCAACGACGTCTCCGGACTCACGCACGAAGAGGACATGCCAGCCCTCATCGCTGAACGCGGTGTGCCATATGTGCTCATGCACCGTCGCGGCGATCAGCAGTCCATGACGGGTCTCACCGACTACACCAACGTGGTTGAAGACGTGGTCAACGAGCTCAAGCAGGTTCGTGAAACGTTTCTCAACGCCGGCGTGAAGTCGGACAAGATCATCATCGATCCAGGCTTGGGCTTTGCCAAGGAAGCGCACCACAACTGGGAGCTTCTCAAGAACCTAGACAAGCTCGAAGAGCTCGGTCACGACGTGCTCGTGGGTACGTCTCGCAAGCGCTTCTTGGGGTCCCTGCTGTCTGCGAATGGCAAGCCTGCTGCTCCAGTCGAGCGCGATCACGCCACCGCAGCAACCACGGCACTGGCAGCAGCCCGTGGCGTGTGGGCTGTCCGCGTCCACAACATTGAAGAGTCCCTCGACGCGGTCAAGGTTGTTGGTGCGTGGCTGGACCCTGAATCTATCGCAAGCGCGAAGAGCTAATTCGTGGACAACGTACGCGATGCCATCACGGTAACGGGCCTGAAGGCCACGGGTTATCACGGGGTTTTCGAGCACGAAAAGCGCGACGGCCAAGAGTTCACCATCGACGTGACGCTCTATACGGACATCCGCCCGGCTGCGGCCACGGATGATCTTGCGCTGACGCTCAACTACGGCGAACTCGCTGAAGTGGTGATCCGCGAAATCCAGTCTGGTCCTTACGACCTGATTGAAACGCTTGCGGAACGCACGGCTGCCGCGATTTTTAGCCATTACGACGACGCCGCTCGCTTAGTTGCGCTGGACCTCACGGTTCACAAGCCCCAAGCACCCATTACTGTTCCCTTTCGGGATGTCACCATCACCATCCATCGGGAGAGACCATGACTGAACCAATGACTGAAACACCGAAGCCGGTGAAGTGCATTCTCGCGCTGGGCTCTAATCTGGGCGAGCGCGCGGATACGTTGTCGTTGGCTGTCGCCGATCTTGTGGATCGCGATGATGTGCGCTTGTGCCAAGTGTCGCAAGTGGTGCAGACCAAGCCAGTGGGTGGACCCGATGGTCAGCCTGACTTCTTGAACATGGTCATGGAAATCGAGACCACGCTGGCGCCGTATGAGCTGTTGGCGCACTGCAACGAGGTCGAGGACAAGCACCATCGCGTCCGCGAGGTCCGCTGGGGTCCTCGCACCTTGGACGTCGACATCATCACCTACGGTGATCTGGAGATGGACGAAGAGCGCCTCACCATTCCGCACAAGTTGGCAGCAGAGCGCGCTTTCGTGCTGCAGCCATGGGCGTGGATGGATCCCGATGCAACGTTGCGTGGTGAATCTGTAGCTGTGCTGGCTCAAAAGGCGGTCGACGCCGAAGGTCTTGCACCGTACTCGCCACACGACGATATGTGGGAGTCGAGCTCGTAGTGTCCACGCTTAAGGTTTCCTGGCTCACGATCGTCATCGCGGTCGCCGCGATTGGTGGTTGGATCGCTCAGCGCATTGCCTCCGGAGCAGGTGTTGGGGCACCAGTTTTGCACTGGACGTCCCTCATCACGATGGCTGCCGTATCCGTGTTGGCCTTCGTCTTAGGTTTCCGCGTCTTGCGCTACCGCCAAGGCAAAGCCACTGTGCCCATCGATCCGATTCTTGCCGCACGCACTCTGGTGTTGGCGCAAGCCGGAGCGTACGGTGGCGCGGTTATTGGTGGCTGGCATCTGGGCATTTTGTTGGACCTCATGGGTGCCGGATCCACAGGTAGTGCATCCTTGGTTTCCTGCATCGTGATGATGGTCGGCGCACTGGTCATGGTTATTGTGGGATTTGTGGTGGAACGTTTTTGTAAGCTTCCGCCCGAGGACATGGACGGACCAAGCACGCCACTTCGTGGGCGTGGAACCAAGGGGGAAACCGAAGGATATGCCGCACGAACCCATTGATCCGGTAGGAATTGAATGGTCGCGCGTTTCGGAGAAGTACTTGAAAGTCCGAGTCATTTCGGCACTTATTGGCCATGTGGTCTTCGTGCTGATTTTGTCCGTTCCGCTCGTGATGCGACTCCTCGGGGTCTGGATCTGGCCCGCTGAATGGATCGCGTGGGCGCTGCCGATTGTGGGCCTCATCTGGACGATCATCGATGTTCTCTTCATCATCCCTCGGCAAGTCCGGGCCATCGGCTATGCCGAACGTCAAGAAGACTTGTTGATTCGTAGCGGCATTATGTTCCGCAAACTCATGGTGGTCCCTTACGGCCGCATGCAGTACGTAGACGTCGAGGCCGGCCCGGTAGATCGCGCCTTTGGCCTCTGCAAGGTCAAGATGCACACGGCTAGCCCTTCGGCGAACCCGGAGATCCCCGGCATTCCCGAGGCTGAAGGTGCTCGACTTCGCGAGCAGCTTTCCGCCCGCGGTGAAGCGAAGCTGGCCGGTCTGTGAGCATCGAGAGCCAGGAACAGTACGAGTCTCCATGGCATCGCGTTCACCCCATCTCGCCCTTCGTGCGCGGCTGGGTTGTTGTCGTAGGTGCCATCTACATTTATTCGCAGAACATTCTGAGTTCTGCCCTCGAGGGCAATCTCAAGGGCAACGTCTTCGAGCTTCCGTCTGAAGTCTTGTGGCCCATCATGGGTATCGCGTTCGGCATCATTGCGCTTTTGCTGGTGGGTTTTTACTTGTCGTGGCGCTTCACGCAGTACCAAATCACCGACGATCACGTGCGCACACGCTCCGGAATCTTGTTCCGGCAACACCGTCAGGCTCGGATTGATCGCGTACAGGCGATCGACATCGTGCAGCCTCTGTTGGCACGCATCTTCGGTCTTGCCGAACTCAAGTTTGAGGTGGCGGACTCTGGCCAGTCGGCCATGAATTTGAGCTACCTCAAGTACTCGGACGCCCAGACACTTCGCAATACGATCCTGGCCCGTGCCGCCGGGCTTCGCGCAACGGCACCACACCCCAGCGGAACGGATGATGCGCAGGAAACGCAAGCTGCGTCGTCGTCCTCTAGTAATGGCGTGGAGACCGCTGAAGCCCCGGAAATTGTGGTGGCCACGACGCCGCCGGGACGGTTGATCGGGAGTTCGATTCTGAATCCGACCCTCCTGGTTGTGGCGCTTGCGTTCTTGATTCCCGTGGTTATTGGCGGTGTTTTGCTCGAAACGCCTGCGACGTACGTGGGTCTGCTGCCGGGGCTGTTGAGCGTCGGGGCGATCGTGTGGAATGAGCTCAATAAGGGTTTTGGGTTCACCGCATCGGCGAGTCCGGACGGGCTGCGGCTCAAGTACGGGCTGACCGAGACGAGCCATCAGACTATTCCGCCGGGGCGTATTCAGGCGGTGCGCGTGCATGCGCCGCTCTTCTGGCGGCCGTTTGGCTGGTACCGAGTGATCGCGAATGTGGCTGGTTACGGCGAGGCATCGGGCGAGCAGCGCTCCATGTTGTTGCGGGTCGGCAAGCTCGAGGACGTCTATGCCGTGCTGCCGATTGTCCTGCCGGATCCGGGGACTGACCGACCGCTGGACTTGCTGACGGACGGGCTCAAGGACTCCACGGATCAGACCGGATTTACTCAGACTCCGCGCAGTGCCGCGTGGCTCTCGCCGCTCGCGTTCAAGCGTCAGGGGTATGCGAGTACGTCGACGAGCATCGTGATTCGTGGCGGGCGGCTGTCTCGGCATCTGACCTATGTGCCGCACGAACGCACGCAAGGTGTCCTCATGCATCAAGGTCCCATCGCGCGCCGAGCGGGAGTAGCGGATGTTGAGCTGGCGTCGACGTCCGGGCAAATTCTTCCGCGCGTAAAGCAGATGTCCGTGGCTGAAGCGCGTAGTTTGTTCTTGATGCAAGCGGACCGAGCAGCAACCGCGCGGCGCTTGCACGACCGCAACCATTGGCTCGTCGCCGAGCAGAACGCACAGATTTCTCCAGCGCCACCGTCGCCGCAATCATCACAGGAGCAACCTCATGAGTAAGCCTGGTCGTCTGGGCCTAGGAATCATCGGCGCCGGCAAGGTCGGTGCTGTGTTGGGTGCGGCCTTGCGCGCTGCGGAGCATCAAGTTGTGGGTGTTCACGCGGTGAGTGAGGATTCTCGAGAGCGCGCCGAAGCGCTGTTGCCGGGTGCACCTATTCTCGACATTCCGGAGATCGTGGAGCGTTCCGAGCTCGTTCTTTTGGCGCTACCCGATGATGCCCTCGGCCCACTCGTGAAAGGCCTCGCCGACGCCGGGCACTGGCAAGTCGGTCAGCTCGTGGCCCACACGGCCGGCCGCTACGGAACCGGGATTCTTGATCCCATCCGCGCATCCGGCGCTATCCCTCTGGCCATCCATCCGGCCATGAGTTTCACGGGAACTAGCCTCGACTTGGGCCGCTTGCGCGACTGCGTCTTCGGCATCACCGCGGACAAAATGATGCTGCCGATCGCCCAAGCTTTGGTCTTGGAGATGGACGCCGAAAGCACGGTGATCGCCGAAGAAGATCGCGGGAAGTACCACGCTGCTCTGGCCCATGCCTCGAACCATCTCGTCACGATCGCCGGTCAGTCCGCCGAGCTCTTGCGTAGCATCGGCGTTGAACGGCCGGACCGAGTCATCGGCCCACTAATGCGCGCTTCTCTTGAAAATGCCTTGTCAGCCGGGGAATCTGCGCTCACGGGCCCAGTGGCGCGTGGGGATGTGGGAACCGTGGAGGCTCACATGCAGGCGTTGGCATCGGACAACGTGACGGCAGATATGCGCCGCGCGTACACGGAGCTGGCGCGCTCCACCGCCCAGCGCGCGCTTGCCCGCGGCCTGCTCACCGAGAACCAAACCACCGCCATTTTGGATACTTTGGCAGAGCGCGGCCCGGAACACTCGTAAAATCAGTGTGTGACTTCTGAAGTTAACGCCTCAAATACCCCGTACGACGCCGCCGCTCAGCGACTGCCCATCCTCACTCGCACTATTGCTGAGTTCCGCGAAAAGACGCGGGAACTGATTGAGGCGCAGCCGCTTTCCGGCGCTGAGGCGGATACGGTTCGAGTGGGTTTTGTGCCAACGATGGGTGCGCTGCATGACGGGCACGGGACGTTGGTGCGCACCGCCCGCGCGGCGAATGATGTGGTGGCCGTGTCCATCTTCGTGAACCCGCTTCAGTTCAACGATCCCGTGGATTACGAGCGCTACCCGCGCACTCTTGACGCTGACTTGGAGCTACTGGGCCAGGCCGGCGCGGATATTGTGTTCGCGCCTGAGGAGTCCGAGATGTACCCGGACGGCGATCCCTTGGTGAAGGTGACGTCCGGAAAGCTGGGGGAGAAGTTCGAAGGCGCTTCGCGTCCCGGCCACTTTGACGGCATGTTGGCAGTGGTTTCTAAGCTCTTGCATATCGCTCAGCCGAGCTTGTTGACGTCGCGAAAAGTCGAATTCTCCGCATTCTTCGGGCAAAAAGATGCTCAGCAATTGGCCATCATTCGGCGCATGGTGCTGGACCTCGCGTACAACGTGGAGATCCAGGCTGTGCCGATTGTGCGTTCTGATCGCGGACTCGCCTTGTCCTCGCGTAACCAGTTCCTCTCCGAGGCTGAAGCCGAAGCTGCTTTGGTGCTCTCACGCGCGTTGTTCTTGCTCAAGTCCCGCGCGGACGCACATGAACCCCTCAATGTTGAGGATGCCGTTGCGCTCATTGATGCAGAGCCGCTCGTGGAACTGGATTACCTCGAAGTGGTTGATCCATCGACGCTCGAGGTCATTGGTGTGAACTGCCAGGACACGCCTTTCACCGGCCAAGCGCTTGCTTTGGTTGCGGCGAAGGTGGGTCCTGTGCGGCTCATCGACAACATGCCTCTAGGTTCCTAGCGAGTTTTCGTTCCCCAGGTATTGCTCGCCTGCTGCAAGTAAATGCGGAAGCCGTCGAGCTCTTCCATGATTTCTGCGACGGTTTGACCCTCATCCTTGGTGAAAGCTGCAGCTTCGCCGGCGTAGATGGGGAGCCTGTCTAAGTTGCCCGTGGTCTTTGCTTCGTTGACGCTTTGGGTGATGTCGCCGTTGGTGTCGACGGCTTGTTGGAGCTCATCTTCGCGGCCAGCCCATTCTTCGGCGAACGCGTTCTTGAGTGCGCGGCCGCCAAAGCCACGGTCCCATGGAAGCTTTTGAGCAATGTCGAACGCGTTGGTGTAGATGGTGTCGTCAAGACCGGCGTTTCCCACGGCGGACTTCTTGGTTTGATCCGTCAGGGACTCTCGAGCCGTGATGAATCTGGTTCCGACCCATGCGGCATCCGCACCGGCTGCAAGGGCAGCGGCTACTCCGCGCGCGGTTCCGATGCCTCCTGCTGCGATGACCGGTTTGTCGGTTGCGGCTTTCGCGTACTGGAGGAGCGGGAGAGTGGCGACTTCATTGCGACCATGCCCACCGCCTTCACTACCGCGGACAACCACCACATCAACGTCTGCTTCGAGGGCTTCGTCGACTTCTCGGGCGGAGCCGGCCTGAATGCTGGTGATGATTCCTAGGTCTCTGGCAATCGAGAAGGCCTCTGCCATCCGGGGATCGCTGGCTTCGACAAAGCTTGCGGACATGAAGTGCGGCTGATGACTAAGTACATGGCGGAGGAAAGCGAGGTCCTCGGTGAGGGACCAGCCGATGAATCCAACGCCCCATGGTTTGTCGGGGTTCTCGCAATAGCGGAACTGTTGAGCGAACCAGTCCTCTGTGCCCTTTGGCTCAATGCCGATCAGGCCCAGGCCGCCAGCATTACTGACAGCTGCGGCCAGTTCGCCGCCAGCAACACCGATCATGGGTGCGTTGATGACGGGGGTTGATAACTTCAGTTGCTCGGCAAGTGATCCACTTCTCATAAATCAATTCTGGCCGAAAAGCGCTCTTGGTGCGCATTTCTCGTGGATGGTTCTATATGGCTGACTTGGGAAAACCCCGGAATCTCGGGGTTTTTGACGCTGCAGACTCGGCTAGCAGCGGCGCAAGAGCCCCCCGATTTTGCAAGTGCCCAAAATCCGTGTAATGTTTTCTCTTGTCGCCGCGACGAGGACAGGCCGGAAAGGCCAGTCAAATCGGGCGGCCGAACCCTTTACAATTCAGTCCGAAAAGGACCGGGGCACTTTGCGCCCTGGGACAAAAAGATTGAAAGCGGATTGTAACGGAAACCACACCGAACGGAGTGGAAATCCGGAACGACACGCGGTAAAGTATTCAAGTCGCCAACGCGGAGATCGAGAAATGGTTCTCGATGGAAGTTTGGTAGGTGTCTGTTGTTTGAGATCTCAATAGTGTGTCATGTTTGTTGATACCGATTGTTTTATATCGGTAATAACTGCCTGATGGTGAATGGCTGCTTTTGTGGTTGTTTGTTGTTGGGTTTTTTATTGCTGGGTTTGAATTTGGTGCCATCGTGTAACGCGTTTTCCCGTGTTGTGTTGGTGGTGTCTGTATTTTTTTACGGAGAGTTTGATCCTGGCTCAGGATGAACGCTGGCGGCGTGCTTAACACATGCAAGTCGAACGATGATGCCTAGCTTGCTAGGTGGATTAGTGGCGAACGGGTGAGTAACACGTGAGTAACCTGCCCCTGACTCTGGGATAAGCCTGAGAAATTGGGTCTAATACTGGATATGAACATTTACCGCATGGTGGGTGTTGGAAAGATTTTTTGGTTGGGGATGGACTCGCGGCCTATCAGCTTGTTGGTGAGGTAGTGGCTCACCAAGGCGACGACGGGTAGCCGGCCTGAGAGGGTGACCGGCCACACTGGGACTGAGACACGGCCCAGACTCCTACGGGAGGCAGCAGTGGGGAATATTGCACAATGGGCGAAAGCCTGATGCAGCGACGCCGCGTGAGGGATGACGGCCTTCGGGTTGTAAACCTCTTTCAGTAAGGAAGAAGCGAAAGTGACGGTACTTGCAGAAGAAGCGCCGGCTAACTACGTGCCAGCAGCCGCGGTAATACGTAGGGCGCGAGCGTTATCCGGAATTATTGGGCGTAAAGAGCTCGTAGGCGGTTTGTCGCGTCTGCCGTGAAAGTCCGGGGCTTAACTCCGGATCTGCGGTGGGTACGGGCAGGCTAGAGTGCAGTAGGGGAGACTGGAATTCCTGGTGTAGCGGTGAAATGCGCAGATATCAGGAGGAACACCGATGGCGAAGGCAGGTCTCTGGGCTGTAACTGACGCTGAGGAGCGAAAGCATGGGTAGCGAACAGGATTAGATACCCTGGTAGTCCATGCCGTAAACGTTGGGCACTAGGTGTGGGGGACATTCCACGTTTTCCGCGCCGTAGCTAACGCATTAAGTGCCCCGCCTGGGGAGTACGGCCGCAAGGCTAAAACTCAAAGGAATTGACGGGGGCCCGCACAAGCGGCGGAGCATGCGGATTAATTCGATGCAACGCGAAGAACCTTACCAAGGCTTGACATGGACTAGATCGCCGCAGAGATGCGGTTTCCCTTCGGGGCTGGTTCACAGGTGGTGCATGGTTGTCGTCAGCTCGTGTCGTGAGATGTTGGGTTAAGTCCCGCAACGAGCGCAACCCTCGTTCTATGTTGCCAGCACGTTATGGTGGGGACTCATAGGAGACTGCCGGGGTCAACTCGGAGGAAGGTGGGGACGACGTCAAATCATCATGCCCCTTATGTCTTGGGCTTCACGCATGCTACAATGGCCGGTACAAAGGGTTGCGATACTGTGAGGTGGAGCTAATCCCAAAAAGCCGGTCTCAGTTCGGATTGGGGTCTGCAACTCGACCCCATGAAGTCGGAGTCGCTAGTAATCGCAGATCAGCAACGCTGCGGTGAATACGTTCCCGGGCCTTGTACACACCGCCCGTCAAGTCACGAAAGTTGGTAACACCCGAAGCCGGTGGCCTAACCCCTTGTGGGAGGGAGCTGTCGAAGGTGGGACTGGCGATTGGGACTAAGTCGTAACAAGGTAGCCGTACCGGAAGGTGCGGCTGGATCACCTCCTTTCTAAGGAGCATCTAACACCTGTCACACAGCATCACATGATGTTTGTGTGTGGTGGTAGAAGTTACCCGCTATCTCGTACTTGTGTTGCGAGGGCGTGGTGCTCATGGGTGGAATATCAACAAATTTGCTGCGCATTCTCGTGCCGGCACGCTTTGTTAGTACAACCAGGACCAACCATTTCGGTGGGAGGTCAGGGTGAGGAACACAAGACGAGCTGGTGAATGGATGGGTGGTTATGACACATTATTGGGGCCTGAAACAACAGGCCATCCACAAACAAGAGAATCCTTTGGGGTTTTTGAGTGTGTGGAGGGTTGTTGTTTTGAAGGTGTCTGCATGCTGCTAACACGGTTGAAACCATAGTGTTTCTTCTGGTGTGGGGTGTGTGGGTTGTTGTTTGGGAACTGTATAGTGGACGCGAGCATCTAACAATCACAATTTATTGTGGTTGTTGTTTTCTGCAAATATATCCGAGTAATAATTTTGATTGTTCTTGTGTTTGTTTAGTGTTTGTTCTTGCTTATGAGCTTTTTGTGTTTGTAAGTTTTTAAGGGCGCATGGTGGATGCCTTGGCATTGGGAGCCGATGAAGGACGTGGGAATCTGCGATAAGCCTGGTGGAGTTGATAACCGAGCGTTGATGCCAGGATCTCCGAATGGGGAAACCCTGCACGTGTTATGACGTGTAACCAATATCTGAATTCATAGGGTATTGGGGGAAACGCGGGGAAGTGAAACATCTCAGTACCCGTAGGAAGAGAAAACAAAAGTGATTCCGTTAGTAGTGGCGAGCGAACGCGGAAGAGGCTAAACCTGTGGTGTGTGATACCTGACGGGGGTTGCATCATGGGGGTTGTGGGGTTACCACGTACGATCACCGTTTTGGGTCGTGAAATGTGTATGCACTGAGGTGAATGGGTTGGGAAGCCCGACCGTAGACGGTGAGAGTCCGGTAACTGGTCTGTGTGTACAGGTTTTTGTGGTGATACCCGAGTATCACGGGGCTCGAGGAATCCCGTGTGAATCTGCCAGGACCACCTGGTAAGCCTAAATACTACCCAATGACCGATAGCGGATTAGTACCGTGAGGGAATGGTGAAAAGTACCCCGGGAGGGGAGTGAAATAGTACCTGAAACCATGTGCTTACAAACCGTCAGAGCATCCTTGTAGGTGTGATGGCGTGCCTTTTGAAGAATGAGCCTGCGAGTTAGTGCTGTGTCGCGAGGTTAACCCGTGAGGGGAAGCCGTAGCGAAAGCGAGTCTGAATAGGGCGTTTGAGTGGCACGGTCTAGACCCGAAGCGGAGTGATCTACCCATGGCCAGGTTGAAGCGCGTGTAAGAGCGCGTGGAGGACCGAACCCACTTCAGTTGAAAATGGAGGGGATGAGCTGTGGGTAGGGGTGAAAGGCCAATCAAACTCCGTGATAGCTGGTTCTCCCCGAAATGCATTTAGGTGCAGCGTTACGTGTTTCTTACTGGAGGTAGAGCTACTGGATGGCTAATGGGCCCCACCGGGTTACTGACGTCAGCCAAACTCCGAATGCCGGTAAGTGAGAGCGTAGCAGTGAGACTGTGGGGGATAAGCTTCATAGTCGAGAGGGAAACAGCCCAGAATGCCGACTAAGGCCCCTAAGCGTGTGCTAAGTGGGAAAGGATGTGGAGTTGCTTAGACAACCAGGAGGTTGGCTTAGAAGCAGCCACCCTTGAAAGAGTGCGTAATAGCTCACTGGTCAAGTGATTCCGCGCCGACAATGTAGCGGGGCTCAAGCACACCGCCGAAGTCGCATCATTCAACTTTTGTTGGATGGGTAGGGGAGCGTCGTGTATGGGGTGAAGCTGCCGGGTAACCGATGTGGTGGACTGTACACGAGTGAGAATGCAGGCATGAGTAGCGAATGACGGGTGAGAAACCCGTCCGCCGAATGATCAAGGGTTCCAGGGTCAAGCTAATCTGCCCTGGGTTAGTCGGGACCTAAGGCGAGGCCGACAGGCGTAGTCGATGGACAACGGGTTGATATTCCCGTACCGGCGAAAAACCGTCCCATACCAATATCGTTTTCTGCTAACCACCCCAAAGATACTTTCTTCTCCTTCGGGAGATGGTTGTATTCGCGGCGTGGGACCCGGGAATGTGAGGTCAGCGTATTAACAGGTGTGACGCAGGAAGGTAGCCGGGCCAGGCAATGGAAATGACCTGGTCCAAGGGTGTAGGCCGAGTCATAGGCAAATCCGTGACTCACATAAGGCTGAGACCTGATAGGCGCCCACAATCGTGGGTGATCCGGTGATCCTCTGCTGCCAAGAAAAGCATCGACGCGAGGTTTTAGCCGCCCGTACCCCAAACCGACACAGGTGATCTGGTAGAGAATACCAAGGCGATCGAGAGAATCATGGTTAAGGAACTCGGCAAAATGCCCCCGTAACTTCGGGAGAAGGGGGGCCCCAACCGTGAAACCCACTTGCTGGGTGGAGGCGGATCGGGGCCGCAGAGACCAGGGGGAAGCGACTGTTTACTAAAAACACAGGTCCGTGCGAAGTCGCAAGACGATGTATACGGACTGACTCCTGCCCGGTGCTGGAAGGTTAAGAGGACCTGTTAGCGCAAGCGAAGCGGAGAATTTAAGCCCCAGTAAACGGCGGTGGTAACTATAACCATCCTAAGGTAGCGAAATTCCTTGTCGGGTAAGTTCCGACCTGCACGAATGGAGTAACGACTTCCCCGCTGTCTCAACCATGAACTCGGCGAAATTGCAGTACGAGTAAAGATGCTCGTTACGCGCAGCAGGACGGAAAGACCCCGAGACCTTCACTATAGTTTGGTATTGGTGTTCGGTGCGGTTTGTGTAGGATAGGTGGGAGACTGTGAAGCGGGCACGCTAGTGCTCGTGGAGTCATCGTTGAAATACCACTCTGACCGTACCGGATTCCTAACTTCGGCCCATAATCTGGGTCAGGGACAGTGCCTGATGGGTAGTTTAACTGGGGCGGTTGCCTCCTAAAGAGTAACGGAGGCGCCCAAAGGTTCCCTCAGCCTGGTTGGCAATCAGGTGTCGAGTGTAAGTGCACAAGGGAGCTTGACTGTGAGAGAGACATCTCGAGCAGGGACGAAAGTCGGGACTAGTGATCCGGCGGCACGTTGTGGAACGGCCGTCGCTCAACGGATAAAAGGTACCTCGGGGATAACAGGCTGATCTTGCCCAAGAGTCCATATCGACGGCATGGTTTGGCACCTCGATGTCGGCTCGTCGCATCCTGGGGCTGGAGTAGGTCCCAAGGGTTGGGCTGTTCGCCCATTAAAGCGGTACGCGAGCTGGGTTTAGAACGTCGTGAGACAGTTCGGTCCCTATCCGCTGCGCGCGCAGGAAATTTGAGAAGAGCTGTCCTTAGTACGAGAGGACCGGGACGGACGAACCTCTGGTGTGTCAGTTGTACTGCCAAGTGCACCGCTGATTAGCTACGTTCGGACAGGATAACCGCTGAAAGCATCTAAGCGGGAAGCCCCCTTCAAGATAAGATTTCCATACACATAAGTGTTGAAGGCCCCCAGCTAGACCACTGGGTTGATAGGCAGGATGTGGAAGCGAGAACTAAAGACTCGTGAAGCTGACCTGTACTAATAGGCCAACAACTTACAACACACCCACCACACACCAAGCAGCAATGCCTGGTTGATTATGAGTGGGGAAGAACAAAACAGCAGAAACTGCCGCGTCCACCATACAGCACCGAAACAACAAAACACCCCCCACAACCAACGAAATAACCCGGCGGTTGTAGAGGGGCAGACACCAACCATAAATAAATACTTGAACCCAACACCACAACAATTGTGGACGTTGCCGGTTCGCCAAAGTTACGGCGGCCATAGCGTGGGGGAAACGCCCGGACCCATCCCGAACCCGGAAGCTAAGACCCACAGCGCCAATGGTACTGCACCCGGGAGGGTGTGGGAGAGTAGGACACCGCCGGACAACCCTTAAAAGGAAGACCCACACAACGACGTGCGGGTCTTCCAACATTTAACAGACAAGTTCCGCCACCCGAATGGATGGCGGAACTTCTGGTTTAACGACCTACCAACGGTGAGCGACATCGATCACCAGCCTGGTCGTCGTCGCATCCTTCAGAAGGAACGTACGGAATGGCAACCGAGCCCGAACACCAAGGCCAAAGCTGCTCTGACCTTCGAAGCTTCCAAGGAATGCTGCCTGACGGAAGGTCCGGTAGCCGGCAACGTTGACGATGTTGTTTCGATTGCTTGGGCTATACGTTGATGCACCGGTATTGATGTTGTACGAAGGTGCATTGACGATGATGCGTAGGTCCGCAGCTCCGAGTAGTGGAACTCGTAGTCCCTGACCTTCGGTATAGACAGCGGTGACGTAGCGAACGTCATAGCCGCGCAAGTTTCCCCGCAGATCGATAACCAGACGGTCGTAGCAAGTGTGTTGGCCGGCCCGAACGTTTCGGACAGTAGCCGTAGTGCTGACAAAAGTGGAGCGCTCGGCGAGCGATCCCCAAACTAGTCCACAATACGGTGCCGCAGTGGCACTCGTTGGAACCGCAACTAAAGTGGTGGCTGCCATTGCCGCACCAGCAATGGCGGTGAGCAACTTCTTCATGAGTATTGCCTTTCTTGAGGGGTGGTGACAATTCATGGTGCGCTCATCGCAATGCACAAGCAATAGCTGTTATTCAATCTTAGTGAAATAAGTCGCAGGTGTTTCGAAAAGGTCACGGACTCAAGAAGATCCACGTATCGCGCAGTGTGATCGAACGCCGAGAGCGAATATTCGTCGCGAAATTTTCCATGTGTCCTTGGCAACTTCTAGGCTGGAATCATGTCTGAAACGAAACGCCCCCAGGATGATTTGTACCGCCACTTCAATGGCGAGTGGATAGCGTCTGCATCGATTCCCGCTGACAGGGGAAGTTTCGGATCTTTCGAAGCGCTTCGTGAAAAGGCAGAGTCGAACGTTCACGAAATTATTCAGGAAACTACGACGGCGCAGCCCGCCTCGCAGGACCCCAAGTCTCAGCGCATTGCCGAACTCTTTGCCTCCTTCATGGATGAAGCGAGCATTGAAAAGCGTGGAGCTGTGCCGATCAAGGGCTACCTCGAGGACATTGAGCGCGTTGAAAACGTTACTGAATTCTTTACTTTGCTGGGTCGATTCCAACGAGAAGGCATCAGCGGACTTTATGGAGTGGGCGCTGGTAATGATCCAGGGCGGCCGGACCGGAATCTCTTGACCTTTTTGCAGTCCGGACTGGGCCTGCCAGATGAGTCGTACTACCGCGAAGAGCAGTTCGCAGAGCTCAAGCAGCAGTACCAAGAGCACCTCGTTCGCTTCTTGAGCCTCGCGGGAATTGACGATGAAGCGGCGGCGAGCGGCGCCGTCGTACTGGAGACTGCTCTCGCAAGCCATCACTGGGACCGCGTGAAATCCCGCGATGCCCAGGCGCGCTACAACCTCATGTCCGCGGAGGAGCTTTTTGCGCGGCACCCGCTGCTCGAGAACTGGTTGAAGGGCGCGGGAATTGAGCCCAAGTACTACGCCGAAGTGAATGTGTGGCAGCCAAGTTTCTTGGAGGGTGTTGAGAAGGAGGCCTACGAGCGGCCGCTCAGCGAGTGGAAGTCGTGGCTTGCTGTGCAGGTGGTGCGTTCGTTTGCGCCGTATTTGTCCTCGGAGTTCGTGACGGAGGCATTCGAGTTTTATCAGAAGAAGCTTGCCGGCGTGGAACAGCAGAAGGAACGCTGGAAGCGCGGGGTGGCATTCGTCGAAGGTGGCGTCGGTGAGGATGTTGGTCAGCTCTACGTTGCCAAGCATTTCCCGCCTACTAATAAGGCGAAGATGGAGGAGCTCGTTGCTCGCCTGGTGGATGCGTACCGTGAATCGATCCAGCAATTGCCATGGATGACGGATGAGACGCGGGCGAAGGCTTTGGAGAAGCTCGGGTCTTTCCGCACGAAGATTGGTTACCCCGATCAGTGGATCGATTACTCGAGCCTTGAGACGACGCCAACTGACGTTATTCAGAACGCGGCCGCCGTGAACGAATTCGAGTTCAAGCGCGAACTGCAGAAAATTGACGACGGCGTGGACCGCGAGCTGTGGTTCATGTTCCCGCAGACCGTCAACGCTTACTACCATCCGTTGCTCAATGAAATCGCGTTCCCAGCAGCTATTTTGCAGTTGCCGTTCTTCGATGCCGAGCGTGACATAGCGTCCAACTTCGGTTCGATCGGTGCTGTGATTGGCCATGAAATCGGGCACGGGTTCGATGACCAGGGTTCGCAGTTTGATGGCACTGGCCAGCTCAACAACTGGTGGACGCAGGACGATCGCGACGCTTTTGAAGCTCTGACGGCGAAGCTCGTTGCTCAGTTTGATGAGCTTGAGCCGCCGGAGACTCCGGGCAATAAGGTCAACGGCAAACTCACTTTGGGTGAGAACATTGGTGACCTTGGTGGCTTGGGCATCGCGTACAAGGCGTACAAGATGGAGCTGCAACGCGAAGGCAAGGCTGAGGACGAAGTGATCGAGGGTCGCACTGGCGACCAACGATTCTTTGCAGCCTGGGCCGAAAGCTGGCGCTCGATCACGCGCTCGGAAACGTTGCTGACCCGTTTGAAGACGGATCCGCATTCGCCGAATGAGTTCCGTTGCAACCAGATCGTGAAGAATCTCAACGCCTTCCACGCTGCCTACCAGACGCAACCGGGTGACGGTATGTGGCTTGATCCGGCGGACCGCGTAGTCATCTGGTAGCGATACGCCGTAGAGATCACTCACGTTTCGGGGATATGAGCAACTGAAGACCGGTAGAATGGCTAATTGTGACTGCCGAAGATTCTAACGCCCCCGCAAATTCCACGATCAACATGAATGATCAGCGAGCTGTGCGCTCGGCGAAACGCGAGGAACTGCTTAACTCGGGCCGCGAGGCCTACCCCGTTTGTGTGCCTCGCACTCATTCGTTGACCGAGGTTCGCACTAAGTACGCGCATCTCGAGGCCGGCGAAGAGACGCAGGAGGTTGTCTCCGTCGCGGGACGAATCGTGTTCATGCGCAACACCGGAAAGCTGTGCTTTGCCACCTTGCAAGAGGGCGGCACTCGCGGCGAAGGCGTGCGCCTGCAGGTCATGCTGTCTTTGGCTGAAGTGGGCGAAGAGTCCCTCGCCGAGTGGAAGCACCTCGTTGACTTGGGCGACCACGTTTCGATCACGGGTCGCGTCATTTCTTCGCGCCGTGGCGAGCTGTCCATCATGGCGCAGTCCTGGATGATGGCGTCCAAGGCGCTTCGTCCGTTGCCTGTGTTGCATGCTGACTTGAACGAAGAGACCCGCGTGCGTCAGCGCTACGCGGACCTCATTGTGCGTGATGAAGCGCGCGAGATGATCTATAAACGTGCCGCGATTGTTCGTGCGATCCGCCAGACGCTCGAGAGCCACGAGTACGTGGAGACCGAGACCCCCATGCTTCAGTTGGTGCACGGTGGCGCTGCAGCGCGTCCGTTCCACACCCACTTGAACGCATTCGACCAGCCGATGACTTTGCGTATTGCTCTCGAGCTCTACTTGAAGCGCGCTGTGGTGGGTGGCGTTGACCGCGTGTACGAAATTGGCCGCATCTTCCGCAACGAAGGTGTGGACTCCACGCACTCGCCAGAGTTCACGATGCTCGAGTGCTACGAAGCATACGCAGATCAGTTTGTGATGGCTGATCGTTTGAAGGAAGTCATCCTTGCGGCAGCTGACGCTGTGGGCGCCGGCCGTCAGATTGAGACGGACAAGGGCGTTATTGACCTCGACGGCGAATGGCGCTGGTTGGGTGTCTACCCGGGACTTTCTGAGGCCGTTGGCGTGGAAATCACTCCGGAAACGCCGCTGTCCACGCTTCTTGAAATTGCTGAAAAGCACGAAGTGAAGCTGCAGCCATCGTGGGGTGCTGAAAAGGTTGTTATCGAGCTCTTCGGTGAGATCGTGGAACCGACCCTGCTGAACCCAACCTTCGTGTACGACTACCCGCCGGCAGCTCAGCCGTTGGCACGTCAGCACCGCTCCGAGCCGGGCCTTATCGAAGCCTGGGACTTGATCATTGGCGGCATGGAACGCGGTACCGCGTTCTCCGAGCTCATTGACCCGGTCATTCAGCGTGAGCGCTTGACCGAGCAGTCTCGACTTGCCGCTGGTGGCGACGACGAAGCCATGCAGCTGGACGAGGACTTCCTCCGTGCGCTCGAGTACGGTGCCCCACCAATGGGCGGCATCGGACTGGGTGTTGACCGTTTGGTCATGTTGTTCACCGGAGCGGGTATTCGCGAGACTATTCTCTTCCCGCTCTTGAAGCCTGAGGCCTAATCGTGGAATACGTAGAAGTTCTGTTGCCAACAGTTGTTGTTGCCATCATTTTCTTTTTCGTTATTCGCGCATTATTCAATGCGGATCGAAATGAACGTGAAGCTCAGGCAGAAGTTTTCGAAGAACACGGCATCAATTCAGCGCCTACGGCTAATTCGGCCAAAAGCACCGAAGAGAAACGTGAAGATACAACTTCGAATTCCTCTGACAAGGCAAACAACGAATAGCGATAGTTTTTAGTGGGAATGAATAGTAAATATTTCAAAAACTAGCGACAAACATAGCTTATCGGCGTAGACTTCCCTTCGGATCGGATGAATAAACTCGACTCGGGGGTCGATGCTGTTCACGGAGCAAATAAATGGTTCATCCGAATTTCTGACAATAAATTCTTGGGTGGAAGGTAATCCGAATGGCACGCAAGGTTGAAATTCGCCTCGTCGATGACCTCGACGGTACGCAGAATGCCGAGACGGTTCATTTTGGGCTGAACGGCATTCACTACGAAATTGACCTCAACGCAACGAACCGCGCGGAGCTCAAGAAGGTCCTAGAGAAGTACATCAAGGTGGCTCGTCGTACGCGTGCGCACTCTGCGGAGGACGCATCGGAAATCCGTGCGTGGGCTCGCGGCAAGGGCTACGAAGTGAACAAGCGTGGTCGCTTGCAGCAAGAGCTGATTGACGCTTACCGCAAGGAAAACTCGTAGTAGAGGTTTCTCGCCGTATTTCTTTCATAACTGGTGTCTCACGTCTTTAGAGGTGGGGCACCAGTTTTGTGTCTGGGGACGTTATCCCCGTGGCGAACATTCCCCACAAGCGCGGCGAAGATGCGTAGCATCGAATCCAAGCGTTAGCGAGGAGTGTTCTCATGTTTGAACGATTTACAGATCGGGCCCGTAGGGTTGTCGTGCTTGCCCAAGAAGAGGCACGTATGCTCAACCACAACTACATCGGTACCGAGCACATTCTTCTTGGCCTCATTCACGAAGGTGAAGGAGTTGCCGCCAAGGCCCTTGAGGCCATGAGCATCTCCTTGGGCGCCGTTCGGGAGCAGGTACAGGAAACCATAGGTCAGGGGCAGCAGGCTCCATCCGGCCACATCCCATTCACGCCACGTGCAAAGAAGGTCCTTGAACTTTCCTTGCGCGAAGCGCTGCAGTTGGGACACAACTACATTGGCACCGAGCACATCCTTCTTGGCCTCATTCGTGAGGGCGAAGGCGTGGCCGCTCAGGTTCTCGTGAACTTGGGTGCCGATCTGGGCCGTGTTCGCCAGCAAGTCATTCAGCTGTTGTCCGGCTACCAGGGTGGCAAGGAGACTGCAGGTGCAGCCGTTGCTAGCGGCGGCCAGCAGGAAGGTACGCCAGCTGGATCCGCAGTGTTGGATCAGTTTGGCCGCAACCTCACCGCAGCAGCCCGCGAAGGCAAGCTTGACCCGGTCATTGGACGCGAGTTCGAGATGGAACGCGTCATGCAGGTTCTCTCGCGCCGTACCAAGAACAACCCGGTTCTCATTGGTGAACCTGGCGTTGGTAAGACCGCCGTCGTAGAGGGCCTCGCACAGGCCATTATTCGCGGCGATGTTCCTGAAACGTTGAAGGACAAGCAGCTCTACACCTTGGATCTCGGATCCTTGGTTGCAGGCTCCCGCTACCGCGGTGACTTCGAAGAGCGCCTCAAGAAGGTCCTCAAGGAAATCCGCACGCGCGGCGACATCATCCTCTTCATCGACGAGATCCACACGCTCGTGGGTGCCGGCGCAGCCGAGGGTGCAATCGACGCTGCCAGCATCTTGAAGCCAATGCTTGCTCGTGGCGAGCTCCAGACCATTGGCGCCACCACTCTTGACGAGTACCGCAAGCACATCGAAAAGGACGCCGCTCTTGAGCGTCGTTTCCAGCCGATCCAGGTCAAGGAACCTTCCGTGGAACACACCACGGAGATCCTCCGCGGCCTGCGCGACCGCTACGAAGCTCACCACCGCGTGTCCATCACCGATGGCGCTCTAGTAGCAGCTGCCCAGTTGGCACACCGTTACATCTCTGACCGCTTCTTGCCGGACAAGGCTATTGACCTCATCGACGAAGCAGGCGCTCGCTTGCGCATCCGTCGTATGACGGCTCCTCCTGTCCTGAAGGAAATGGACGAGGAAATCGCGAATGTTCGTCGCGAAAAGGAATCGGCCATCGATGCTCAGGACTTCGAGGGTGCAGCTAACCTCCGTGACAAGGAGAAGAAGCTTCAGGACGCTCGTGCCGAGAAGGAGCGCGCTTGGAAGGGTGGCGACATGGACGAGGTCGCCGAGGTCAACGAAGAGTTGATCGCGGAAGTTCTCGCCAACTCCACCGGCATCCCAGTGGTCCAGCTGACCGAGGAAGAGTCCTCGCGACTCATCCACATGGAAGACGAGCTTCACAAGCGCGTCATCGGTCAGGACGAAGCCATCAAGTCCATTTCGCGGGCGATCCGTCGTCAGCGTGCTGGCCTCAAGGATCCAAACCGTCCGGGCGGCTCGTTCATCTTCGCTGGTCCTACCGGCGTTGGTAAGACGGAGCTTGCGAAGGCTTTGGCTGAGTTCCTCTTCGGCGACGAAGACGCACTCATCACTTTGGACATGTCGGAGTACTCCGAGAAGCACACGGTATCTCGACTCTTCGGTGCCCCTCCGGGATACGTTGGCTACGAAGAAGGTGGCCAGCTGACCGAGAAGGTTCGTCGTCGTCCGTTCTCCGTGGTCCTCTTCGACGAAGTCGAGAAGGCACACGCAGATCTCTTCAACTCCCTCTTGCAGATCCTGGAAGATGGCCGCTTGACGGACAGCCAGGGCCGCGTGGTGGACTTCAAGAACACGGTCATCATCATGACCACGAACTTGGGTACCCGCGACATCTCGAAGGGTGTCATGACGGGCTTCCAGTCCGCCACTGACACGAAGACCGGCTACGACCGAATGCAGGCCAAGGTTCAGGAAGAGCTTCGTCAGCACTTCCGTCCCGAGTTCCTCAACCGCGTCGACGACGTGGTGGTCTTCCCGCAGCTTACGCAGGACGAGATCGTTCAGATCGTGGACCTGTTCGTCAGCCGCTTGCAGTCGCGTCTTGATGACCGCAACATGAAGATCGAGCTCACGCCGGCCGCCAAGGTGCTTTTGGCCACGCGAGGCTACGACCCAGCAATGGGTGCTCGTCCGCTGCGCCGCACCATCCAGCGTGAGATCGAGGATCAGCTCTCCGAGAAGATCCTCTTCAACGAGATCCACACCGGCCAGACGGTCTTCATCGACGTCGACGGCGAGGGTGACAACGCAAAGTTCACCTTCCGCGGCGAAGACGGACCAGGCGCCATCGAAGGCAAGCCTGAACCGGTAGCCATCGAGAGCTAATCTCGTTTAGTTGGTAAGGACCTCCGTTAGCTGAAAAGCGGCGGGGGTCCTTACTTGTTTTAGGGCACGCCTTTAAAGCAGGACGGTTTAGAGCACGACGGCTAAGCGCTGCCGCGATGTGCTGAATCAACCTCACCGAATTAACGTCAAAGTACTAGAGAACCTAAGATGAAACCCATGTCTACAGACTTCGAGATTCGCCGAGCCACCACTGCTGATGTCTCAGGAATCCGTCAGCTCGTGAAGCCGTATGCTGAATCGCGCATCTTGTTGGAGAAGGAAGCTGTCGCTTACTTCGAGTCCTTGCAAGAGTTCCGCGTGGCCGTAGGCAAGGACGGCAACCTGCTGGGTTGTGGAGCTGTCCACGTGATGTGGGAAGACATCGCCGAAGTACGCACTCTCGCGGTCACTCAAGAGGTGCGCAGCAAGGGTGTGGGCCATGCCCTCCTTGAACGGCTCATCGACGACGCCCGCGCTCTGGGTGTGAAGCGCGTGTTCTGCCTGACTTTTGAAGTGGATTTCTTTGAGCGGCACGGATTCAAGGTCATGGAAGACCAGTCCGCCGTGGACCCTGTGGTGCTCCAAGAGCTCTTGCGATCCCACGATGAAGGCGTCGCAGAATTCCTCGACTTGGCCCGTGTGAAGCAGAATACGCTGGGTAATACCAGGATGATCCTGAACTTCTAAACGGATTCTTCCACAGTCTCAAGTAATTGAATTACATGGTTGTTTTTTGATTTCAAATCTCTGAAATTGCGCATTCGCCATTGTTCGCAATGGGTGAAATCAGGAAACTCTCAGGCGGAATTTGCTGGACTTCTCTAGTTGATCGTGCCTACCGTGGGGATAAGCAAGGCCGAAAAGGCTCACGCTGTGAAGGAAATTTCGCAAGTTCCCTTGCGAGATACTGAACAACCAGGAAAGAGGCAATCACATGGGTTTCGGAGATAACCTCGGTGGACTCGGCGAACAGCTGAACAACCTCAAGAATGAACACGGCGACAAGATCAACGAAGGCGCAGACAGCTTGCAGGAGCAGCACTCCGACAAGTTGGGCGAGCACGCTGGCGCAGCTAACGACTTTATCGATGGCTTGCAGACCGAGCACCTTGGCCAGGAGCAGCCAACCGGCGAGCAGCAGGTCAACGAGCAGGCTGCAGAGCAGGCTGAAGGTCAGGAAAACCAGTAAGTAGTTTTCTGACTAGTTTTCAATCAATGTGATGGCTCCGGGGAAACCCGGGGTCATCACGTTTTTTAACGTCCTAAGTTCCAGCGACCAAAGCTCTAACTCTGCAGACTCACGCCAGCCGCCGTCTCCACTGCGAGCCCATCAGCGAGAAGCCCATTGAGGCACTTTTCGCGTTGCTCTTTATCGGCGGTGAGCGAAGACAGCAGTGTCCAAGCATCGTTGACTTGCTGGGCGGAAAGATCTGAAACGGTCGAAGTGCCGGAGCCGGAATCTTGTGGAGCCGGCGGGGCTGGGGGAGTGGCATCCGCTGACATCACTAAATCCATGCGCGGCACTGGCGCAGAGACCACTCGAAGTACGCCCATGATGGCTCCGCGCACCTGACGATCCGTCCCATGCCACGATTGGCCCTTCGGGACGTAGTGCGGTTCGGGCTTACCGGCGGCCACCCATGCGCAGAGGTCTAGCACTGGGCAGTCGGCGCACTTGGGTGATCGCGCCGTGCACACTACTGCCCCAAGCTCCATGACCGCGGCGTTCCACGTGTTCGCCTCAGTCACCTCAGCAGGCATGACCTCGGCGGCCAAAGCATTCTCGGCGGCAGTCAACGACGGTTCCGGCAAAGCATTTCCGGTAAACAGCCGCGCGTGGACGCGGCGAATGTTCGTATCCACCACCACTTCCGGAATCCGGAAGGCAAAAGAGGAAATCGCGGCAGCCGTATAACCCCCAATGCCCGGCAGGGACAGGAGGGCTTCGGGGGAGCCGGGGACGGCGCCGTCGTACTCTTCGACTATTTTCTGGGCCGCAGCGTGCAAACGCAGCGCTCGCCGTGGGTAACCCAGCCGGCCCCACGCGCGGACGGCCTCGCCGGACGGTTCGGCGGCGAGTAGGGCGGGGGTGGGCCAGCGGCGCATCCACTCGTGCCACACGGGCAGCACGCGAACCACGGGCGTTTGTTGGAGCATGAATTCGCTGACCATAATGCCCCAGGGGGTGGCATCGGGCCGGCGCCATGGGAGGTCGCGGGCCGAGGCGGCGAACCAACCATTGATGCGTTCGTGCGCTTGAGTGAGGATTGAGGTGTCCACGGTTTCCTTACGTTTCTGCATGAATACTGTAACCGCCCGGCGTGGACGCTCGTTGATGGAAAATGCGCGGTCTAGTCTGTAACGCAAGCAAGTCACGGCAGGAGTGAGTCCATTGAGTCCTACAGGACCAGTTAGTCCGGAAGTTTATGCACGACGCCGCTGGGTCGCGCTAATTGCGGCCGTGCTGGCTATTGTGCTCATTATTTGGGGAATGAGCGCCGCTTTTAAGGCTTTGTTCCCTTCGAAATCTGCGGCTGAGTCTTCCAGTACGACGCCGCCGTCTTCCGCCGCGCCGTCACCCTCACCTAGCGCTTCCTCCCCGGTTCCGAGCACGTCTGCTTCGGCGTCCGCGTCGGCTTCGACCTCCGCGTCCGCCTCTGCATCGGGTTCAGCAAGTGCTTCGGCCACAGGTAGTGGAACGGCTTCTTCTAGTGCTTCCGGTTCGGCGGGTGCCTCTTCTTCTAGCGCCACTAATGCGGCGGCCGCACAGGCTTGCTCTCCTGCGATCGTTCGCGTTTCGAGCGCCACGGACAAGAAGAAGTACGCCGCGAATGCGAAGCCAGTCTTGTCTTTGACGGTCACCAATGCCGGTACCGTTCCTTGCTCGTTGAACGTGGGAACCAGCCAGCAAGAATTCACCATCACGTCCGGCAATGATCGGATCTTCTCCACGACCGACTGCTTGGCCAAACCTTCCAACGTGGAGCTGGTCATCGATGCCGGAAAGTCTGAGACGGCGAAGTTCACGTGGGACCGGAACCGCTCCACCCCAGGTTGTGATCCCGTGACCTTGAAGCCAGCTCCGGGAACCTACGTGTTCACCGCCAAGCTGGGATCCGTTCAGTCCAACCGATCGGTGTTTGACCTCGAGTAGTTCGGGAATGCGGCGGCCAGTGCCTCCACCACGGACGCCGCTTCCTTGATGGCAAAGCCCTCCGGGATCTTGTGGCGGGCCAAATCCGTCTTCGGCACGATCGCTTGGCGGAAGCCCAGCCGGTGCGCTTCGCTGATGCGTCGCTGAATATCGGGAACTGGTCGTACTTCGCCGGCGAGACCTACTTCGCCGAAAGCGACGAGGTCGCGGGGAAGTGCGTAGTTCAAAGCGGACCCCGTGATGGCCAGAGCCGCCGTGAGATCGGTAGCGGGCTCGGTGAGGCGTACGCCGCCGACGGTCGCCAAGTAGCAATCCACAGAGGACAGATCTACCCGTGCGCGTGCCTGCAGAACCGCCAGCAGCATGGCTGCTCGCGAGGCGTCGAGGCCACTGGTGGTGCGGCGTGGTTGCGAGTTAGGGGACTTGGCCAGTAGTGCTTGGACCTCGGCAACGAGGGGGCGTCGTCCTTCGATAGTCACCGTGATGCACGTACCTGAGACTGGCTGGTTGGTCCGCGTGACGAAGAGGCTGGAGGGATCTGCGAGTCCCACGATGCCGTCCTCGTTGAGGTCGAAACAACCCACCTCGTCGGTAGAGCCATAACGGTTCTTGACTGCGCGCAAGAGCCTCAAACGCGAGTGGCGATCGCCTTCAAACTGGCAGACCACGTCCACGAGGTGTTCGAGCAAGCGTGGGCCGGCAATGTTTCCGTCTTTAGTCACGTGACCTACGAGCAAGGTGGCGATGGCGCGCTTCTTGGCGACGTTAATAATGGACGCTGCCACTTCCTTGACCTGCGTGATGCCGCCGGCGCCGCCGTCCACCTCTGATGAGGAGAGGGTCTGGACCGAGTCCACGATGAGAAGCTGTGGTTCCACGGCGTCGATTTGGCCAAGAGCTAGCGCGAGATCTGTCTCGGCGGTGACATGGAGCTGGGGGTGAAGCGCATTGATGCGCTCGGCTCGGCGCTTGACCTGAGCGGCGGACTCTTCGCCCGTGATGTAGAGGACCTTGAGGCCGGTGGCGGCTGTCTTTGCCGCGACGTCCAAGAGGAGCGTCGACTTGCCGACGCCGGGCTCGCCAGCCAACAGAATGACGGCTCCTGGGACCAGTCCGCCGCCGAGTACACGGTCAAACTCGCCCACGCCCGAGCTACGGTGTGAGGCATCAGTGGCGTCCACCTCGGTAATCGGGGGAGCAGGCTGAGCGACGGAGGTGGCCGCCGTCGTCTTGGCAACTACCTGATTGGCCTCAGTGACCGAGCCCCACGCTTGGCACTCGCCGCAACGGCCCACCCATTTAACGGTGGTCCACCCACACTCGGTGCAGCGGTATGCGGGAGTGCTCTTGGACTTTGAAGATCGTGCAGTACTAACGGCCATTCCTCGAGACTACCTACCGCCACGGACAGTTAGAAAAGCGTGGGGATAACCCAAACCGCGTGGCACCCGCTAAAGCTTCGGGAGGTAGGTAGCTGCGGCGTCGTGGTCTACGCCGGAAGCCCGCATCAGATCGACGAGGAACGGACGCAACAACAGCACCAAGCCCTCGCCCTCGACGCCGGTCACTGCGAAATTGGCGGGAGCGAGTTCTGCAGCCTTCAGCATGAGGCCTTCGCGCGCCTTATGTTCGGCGCGCATGCGGGTGGGCTGGGACCGCTCCGAAATGGAACGGTTCATGAGGTTGACTTCTTCGGCGACTTGCTCGAGGAAAGCAGCCAGGAGCTCGGCGGCCTCAACGGAAACGGCTTCGTGGGAAATGACCGACGCGAGGCGACGCGTAAAGACGCGCATGTTGCGCATCGCGAGATCAGTTCCGTCGGCGATACGGCGCAAGCGCTTAATTTCGCTACGACGATTGCGGTAGACCGGGTTGATCGTGGCGAGCTCGTTTGCTGCTCGAAGCGCCGCAGGGATCTTGTTCATGGTGGCCTGCGTGGCTCGTGCGCGGGTCAGGGCGTGCCAAGAACCGGTGGAATCTAGCTTGGCTAGGGCGTTTGCGGCATCTTGGAGTGTTCCGCTGAGCTCCCGGAGGAGCGTCTGTAGCTCTTTCACTGGCTCATGGCGGGGGTCGCGGGGGCTGAGTGCCACGATAGCCATAGCGAACACTCCACCAACGATGGCGTCGATACTGCGGCCGAAAATGCCGTCAGCGTTCGGGGGCAGGAGTACCACGAGAAGCGCTTGGAGTCCCAGCTGCGTAGAAAAGATCGTTCCGCGATCAAGGAATCGCGCAAGCATCAAGGAAATGAAGAGGACGACGCCGGCTTGCCAGAGACCTTGGCCAAGAATGGTGAGAAGGACGTCGCCTACTGCGATGCCAAGTGTGCAACCGATGGCAACTTCGAGCGTGCGCCGAATGTGGGTGTCAGAGCCGAAGCCCAAAGCAATGAGCGCGCTGGTGGCAGCAAAGAGCGGACCTTCGTGGCCCAACAAGAACTCCGCGAACCAGTAAGCGCCGACCGCGCAGATGGTGGCCTGGATGATCTTGGGCATGGAATTGCGGACGCGCAGGAAGCCAGCACGTGTACGCCGCCACGTGAACTTTTTGGCCCTGACGACCGCGGTATCCACTCCCACGCCTCAATCTTTCCATCTCCGGCTGTATGACGCGGAATTTGCTGTCACCTATTGGCGCTGTGATGCATCACTCATAGTTTTTAGTGAATTATTTTGAGACAGTGTTATCTCTGCGAGGGCGCGGACTCTTTATTGATATTTCGCGGAAAGTACCTGATACTCAACCCGATGCGGTGGGATCATCTAGAGGTGTTGCGGGGCCCTGTTAACCCTCCGTTAACCTTCGTAGCCCTAACTCTTCACTTGAACCACTTAACTTCAAAAGTGGCAAAGTTGGACTTCTGACTTTGGTAGCCCGGGCACGAGAGTGCGCGGCACTCGTCACCCGGGGACACTCCCCCTCAAAAACTGTGAAAGAGGCTATCTGTGAAGGCTCTACGCATCGGCCAGTCGGCCGCCGTTCTCTCTATTGCTGCTCTTGCGTTGACCGCATGCGGTGGCTCCAACACCCCAGCTGCTAGCTCCTCCGCTGCAGGCGGATCTTCCGCCGCCGGTTCTTCTGCTACTTCGACCTTGACCGGTACGCTCACCGGCGGCGGCGCTTCCTCCCAGGAAGCTGCAATGACCGCATGGGCAGACGGCTTCACCGCTGCAAACCCAGGCGTCAAGGTTCAGTACAACCCAGTTGGCTCCGGCGCTGGCCGTAAGGGCTTCTTGGCTGGCCAGTACCAGTTCGCTGGCTCTGACTCTGCAATGAAGGAAGACGAGCAGACCGAAGCTCAGAAGATTTGCGGTCCTGACGGTGCTGTCCAGGTTCCTGCATACGTTTCCCCAATCGCAGTTGCTTTCAACCTTCCAGGTGTAGAGCACGTGAACATGGACGCAGACACCATCGCTTCTGTCTTCACCAAGAAGATCACCAAGTGGAACGATCCAAAGATCGCTGAACAGAACGAAGGCGTAGAGCTTCCTGACACGGCAATCACCGTTGTTCACCGCTCTGACGAGTCCGGAACCACGAAGAACTTCCAGGACTACCTCTCCGCAGCTGCACCAAAGGTGTGGACGTACGGCGTTGAGGAAAAGTGGCCTTCTGACATCCAGGCTGAAAACGCTCAGGGCACCTCCGGTGTTGTTGGTCTTGCAACCAAGACCGAAGGCTCCATCGTTTACGCTGACGCTTCTCAGATTGGCAAGCTCGGCACCGTTGCTGTCAAGGTTGGCGACAAGTACGAGGCTTACACGCCAGAAGCTGCTGCAAAGACGGTTGAGACCTCTAAGAAGGTTTCCACCAACGAGCACGACCTCGCTATCAAGCTTGATCGCACCTCCACCACGGCTGGTACCTACCCAATCGTTTTGGTTTCGTACCACATCTTCTGCGCCACCTACAAGGATCAGGAAACTGTTGACTTGATCAAGGCATTCGGCAAGTACGCCGTTTCCGCTGAGGGCCAGAAGGTTGCTTCCGAGTCTGCAGGCAACGCTCCTTTGACCGATGCAACGATTGAAGAAGCTAACAAGGCCATCGACTTCATCTCGGTCGCCAAGTAAGTTCTCTTACAACTGAGCATTTAGTCTTGACCGCCGAGCCGCAGTGCGCGGCCCGGCGGTCAAGACTTCTCTTGGGACTTGCTGTTCAGGGCACGCCAGTGCCCCGTGGTAGGTTTCAATTCCCCCTCATTGCTCGCCCTCCCGAGGAGTATCCGCGTGACAGAGACCACCACGTCAAACGCACTGTTTGACAAGAGTTCATCCGCTGGCCGGGCTGGAGATAAGGTCTTCTCCTCATTCGCCCTGGCAGCCGGAATCATCATTTTGACCGTTTTGGCCTTGGTCGCCGCCTTCTTGGTGTCCGAGTCCATCCCAGCGCTAACCGCAGGAGAGGGAGAACTCTCCGGCGACCAGAAGAGCTTCTGGACTTACGTTTTGCCGCTCATGGGCGGCACCTTGATTGCTTCGGCAATCGCATTGTTGCTCGCGACGCCAGTGGCAGTCGGAGTGGCACTCTTTATCTCGCACTACGCACCACGCAAGTTGTCGCAGACCATTGGCTACGTCATTGACTTGCTGGCTGCCATTCCTTCCGTCGTCTACGGCGCATGGGGTATGGCAACGCTTGGCCCGCTGATGGTTCCGCTCTTCAAGTGGCTGGAAACCTATGCAGGATGGATTCCGTTGTTCTCCGGACCAGCGTCCTCTACGGGCCGTACTATTTTGACCGCCGGTGTCGTCTTGTCCGTGATGGTGCTTCCGATCATCACCTCGATGTGCCGCGAAATCTTCGTCCAGACGCCAAAGCTGCACGAAGAAGCAGCGCTGGCTTTGGGCGCTACGCGCTGGGAAATGGTGAAGATGTCGGTCTTCCCATTCGCCCGTGCAGGCATCATCTCCGCCATCATGCTGGGACTTGGCCGTGCACTCGGCGAGACCATGGCTGTCACCTTGGTGCTTTCGCCAGGTGCCTTTACGTGGAACATCATCGGTTCGGGCAACCAAACCATCCCATCTGAAATTGCGCTGAACTTCCCAGAAGCATTCGGTATGCGCCAGAGTGAGCTCATCGCGGCAGGCCTCGTGCTCTTCGTCATCACTCTCGCAGTGAACATGATTGCTCGCTGGATTGTTAACCGCCACAAGGAATTCTCGGGGGCAAACTAATGTCGCACAGTGCAGAAAAAACTCTCAGTGACGACCTTTCTCCGGTGGAGAATCGTGGCAAGTCACGCTTGACGCAAGGCCAGAAGCCAACGTGGACCTGGATCGCTGTGCTCGTCGGTTCGCTTATCTTGGGTGCAGCTGCAACGGCCCTCCTCGGTGGTGGCGCGGCATTCAGTGTTGGCGGATGGTTGGTGCTTTCCTTCATCCTCTACGTGGTCGCGATGTACATCGTTACCCGAGTCATTGAAAATGGTCGCAAGGCCACGGACGGCTTGTGGCGAAACCTGATCTACGGCGCCTTCTTGTTAGCTTTGTTGCCGCTGGTCTCCGTGATCTGGACCGTTCTCTCCCAGGGTATTCCGGGCCTCATGAACCCAGGCTTCTTTGCCTCGGACATGAACGGTGTGACCGGTGCGGTTGACTTGAAGACCGCCCGCGAAGAAACGAACCCACTCGGCGGTATTCAGCACGCAGTTGTTGGATCCTTGCTGATCACGTTGACCGCAACGCTCATCTCGGTGCCCATCGGCTTGCTCACCTCGATTTACTTGGTGGAATACGGCCGCGACGGCTGGTTGTCCAAGGCCATCACGTTCTTCGTTGACGTGATGACGGGTATCCCGTCCATCGTTGCCGGTTTGTTTGCTGCCGGTGTCATGGCCGCTCTTGTGGGCCGAGGCGCTAACGTGATGGGCTTCTCCGCAGCAGTCGCGTTGTCCGTACTCATGATTCCTGTGGTGGTTCGCTCGACGGAAGAAATGCTCCGCGTGGTTCCCAACGAACTTCGCGAAGCCTCCTACGCATTGGGCGTTCGCAAGTGGCGCACCATCCTCAAGGTGGTCATTCCAACTGCGATCTCCGGTATTGCTTCCGGCGTGACGCTCGCAATCGCTCGTGTTATTGGCGAGACGGCTCCGATCCTCGTGACGGCCGGCGTTGCACTGACCACGAACTGGAGCATGTTCAAGGACTGGATGATGTCCCTTCCTGTGTACATCTACCGCCAGCTCATGAACCCCACCGCGCCGGGTGCTCCAGACATTTCGTCGGAACGAGCTTGGGGTGCTGCGCTTGTGCTGATCCTCATCGTGATGATCTTGAACTTGATCGCACGTATCATCGCTAAGGCGTTCGCGCCGAAGAAAACCGGACGCTAGTCCACGGATTTAGGTAAAGGAAACTCCATGTCAAAGCGAATCGACGCGATTGACCTTAACGTCTACTACGGCGACTTCCTTGCTGTAGAAGGCGTAAACATCAACATTGAGCCTAAGACCGTGACTGCGTTCATCGGTCCTTCCGGCTGTGGCAAGACCACGTTCTTGCGAACGATCAACCGCATGCACGAGGTTCTTCCTGGTGCACGCGCTGAAGGCAAGCTTCTCCTCGACGGAGATGACATCTACGGACCAGGCGTGGACCCAGTAACGGTTCGCACCATGGTGGGCATGGTCTTCCAGCGCCCCAACCCGTTCCCAACGATGTCCATCCGTGACAACGTGCTTGCAGGCATCAAGCTCAACGGCAAGAACATCTCCAAGTCTGATGCAGATGCCATCGTTGAGCGTTCCCTGCAGGGCGCTAACTTGTGGAACGAAGTCAAGGACCGTCTGGACAAGCCAGGCTCCGGCCTTTCCGGTGGCCAGCAGCAGCGTTTGTGCATCGCCCGCACCATCGCCGTTCAGCCTGACGTGATCCTGATGGACGAGCCTTGCTCGGCACTCGACCCGATCTCGACCCTCGCCGTTGAGGACCTCATCAACGAGCTCAAGGACGAGTACACCGTGGTCATCGTGACTCACAACATGCAGCAGGCAGCACGTGTCTCTGACAAGACCGCGTTCTTCAACATCGCTGGCACCGGCAAGCCGGGCAAGCTCATTGAATACGCACCTACGCAGGAAATCTTCAACAACCCGAAGGAAAAGTCCACTGAGGACTACGTCTCTGGACGCTTCGGATAAGGATTTTCTCAACGTAAGTTTCCCGCCACGTGTGGCAGGGAGGCCCCAGGCTCGTCCTGGGGGATCTTGAGGGGGATCGCAGCGGCATTGCAGGCTTTCGGGCCGGCGGTGCCGCTGTTCCCGTTAACGGAACCCCGTTAGCGAAACTTCCTGTTAACAACGATTCCCGCTGGTAACGATTTCCGCTGGCAACGGTCCCCGCTAACAACGTTCCCCGTTTACTTCGTGCGATGACCCTCGCGTCTCGGCCATGGCGCTGCGTCCGTAAGGAGTACTTAGTGAATTCTGCCGTGAATGAGGTTCAACATGGGAGAGATGGCAAGGAAGAGGATTCCTGCGCCGACGGAGCAAGCAACTGGAGTGGCAATCCAATACGCGACGATGTGATTGAACGTCTTCCAATTGACGAAGCCGCGGCGCTTCACCGTGCTGGCGCCGACAATCGCGCTCACCACGCTCTGCGTAGTGGAGATTGGCATGTGCAAAACGAAAGCAACCACGTACAACAGCAGCGCCGATGAGGCGTGGGAGGTTGCACCGATCATGGGGGTCAGCCGGGCCAGGTTGGTGGACATCGTGTGCGTGATGCGCCAGCCGCCAAAAAGTACGCCGCATGCCATGCATGCGGCCACCAGAATCTGCACCCACAAAATCGATCCACCGCGCACGAGGGGTTGTCCCACAACCATCAATGCGACAACAATCGTTGCGGCGTTGCGCTGACCGTCCTGTAGGCCGTGCGCTAAGGCGAGCAGCGCCGTCGTAATGGACTGAATGATTCGGCCGGAAGCCGAGGCCTCGTTATCCGTCCTGTGCCGCATCAGCCAACTGACGGGCACCGTGGCGCCGATGGCCAAGAGCGCGGAGACAATCGGCGTGAGGATGAGCGGAAGGAGGATGCCGTAGAACGCATAGGGAATCAGATCTTCGGTGGAACCATGGCCCAGAAGGTTGGCGGCCGTCAAGGATCCCAGTACACCGGCCAAGATGGCTTGGGTCGACGACGCTGGCATTTTCTGCCACCACGTCCACAGGGACCACAGCGCCGCTGCGAGGACTGCGCATAGCAATACTGCGAGGCCGTCTTCATACATCGGAAACTCTGGTGCCCGAACAATCAAACGAGTGCCAAGCAGCGCGCCGAGCATCGTGCCAACAGCGGTGAATGAGGCGACGAGGACTACAGCGACTCGTGGCGAGAGCGCGCGAGTGCGGACCGAAGCCGCCACCGAGTTCGAGGCGTCGTGAAAACCGTTAAGCCACGAATAACCGCACACCGCGACAATGACGACGATGAGCAAAATAGTCACGCGCTAGGACTCTCTCACGAGGATAAGGCCCAAATGATCCGCAATCGCACGGAAGCTGAGCATGGCGTCATACAACTGATCCGCAAAAGCGCGGTCTCGCGCAAAACTTCCTACCCGCTCATAAGTGCCGAGTTCCGCGAGCCACAACCGGTGGGCCGTAGCCATGCGCTTGGACAAACGCAGCATATCTAGCCACTTGAGTTCGAGGGATCCCAGATTGTCCAGGCGGCGAATAATGTCAGAAAATAACTCTGACTGTCGGTCCAACACTTCGAGCTGTTCAGAGACGCTCTTGTGAATACGGTCAGTGGGCATTTCGGCCAGTGCGCGGGCCGCACCGGTCAGGTGTCCTGCGGCGTCATGTAGCAACAGCGAAAACTTATACATGTCCTCGCGCGGAATGGGGCTCACATACGAGCTACGCAGATGAGTCAAGAGAGCGTAGTGATGATCCGTGCTGCGGTTTTCCGCTCGCGCGCAGTCTTCCGCCAGTTCCAGACGCTCTTCCGTGGTGGCGCCCAGCCCTTGCGACATCGCGAAAATGCACTCGCGGACGTCTGCGGAGACGTCGAGGAGTAACTCGAGTCCCCGGTGTTCGGTGGGGAACAACGAAAGCTTCACAGAATACCGCCGCGTGGAGGGGGATAGAACAGGACTAGTGTACTGAGAAAAGTTTGCGTGAATCGCACGTGACCATGAGATGAACAACCCGCCGTGGGGTGGGTCACGGATTTAATCGACGCCGGACCGGGAACGCCTCTCGGCGGAAGGCCGCTCGAAGCGGCTGAATATTGGAGCCCGGGGTTACCGCGGCCCGACGCCGGCCATAAGTCTGCACCTGCGCCTATCCCTGAGTCAAGCGAACTGCGTCTAAAGGTGACGCTAATCAAGTTCGCCGCGTCGCCAGAGGCGTGCTGCGGCTTCCAGCTGTTCGGCGGTCTTGATGAGGCGGGCCGAATTCTTGGTGAACTCCGTGGCCCTCGAGGCGGATGCGGTCTCCGTGGCGTCCGCGTGATGCGTTTGACCAATTGCGACGACGCGGCAAAAGGCCGCCGCCCGCTCTAGCGCTACGTCGAAATCACCATTGAAGGCGCCGGACAGCACAGAATCGGCCATCTTGACGAGTTCGGTTGCCGTGGGAGGCTCTGCGACCCCGGCGACTGCGGTCGATACAGGGGCCGCGGCGCGGCCATCGCGGAACAGCGCGGAGGCGCGCTCGGGATCGGAAGTGATGGAGCTTCGCAACGCGTACAAACGCCACAACGCGCCAGGGAGGGTGACGGCAGGGCTTTCGGCCCACAGCTCGGCGATGGCTTCGAGTCCCTCACGCTCGGTGAGTTTCACGAGACGATCGTGAATATCAGGGCTTTCCGATTCGCGGCCGCCCTGAACGAGCGCCGCAGCAGACAAATGTGCAGCCTCAGACATTCGTGCGGGGTCGGTTCCACCTTCAAAAGGCTCGAAAGCACGCGGTTCGAAGGGGACCGGCCGCCGGTGTCGTGTACTGACCACATGATGGTTATGCCGAGAACTCATGCAGTGAAGGATACTCTCGCTACCGGGACGTAAGCCCCCGTGACTACAGGTGCGCGCTCAAGGTGAGCCGCGGCGTCGTGATTTCGCAAAATTCTAAGGAATCGCCAGAATGCACTACCATGGAACGTGACCTTTCGAGGTCCGGGCCTTTAGCTCAGATGGTAGAGCATCGGACTTTTAATCCGCTGGTCGCGGGTTCGATCCCCGCAGGGCCCACCCCATAGTTGTTCAGCTGAATCGATGCCCACACGTGCGAAATCTGCAGGTGTGGGCATCGATTTTTCTCTTTCGCTTCCCGGCACATTTCTATTAACGAGCGCGTTCGAGTGTTGCAGTACCGGGATCAGCCCGGAGATTTCACGCATGATCACGACCGTCCGGACTCCGTCATGGTGACGCTGAGCGGGTTTCGGCGGAGCATCAACGCAGGCGGGAAAGCCGTCGAAGTAGACATGCCCCGCACCAAGCCCGTTGGCTCGATGCCCAAACGCACCGCGGCGAAAACACTGGGGAATCGGAAACTCACGTGATCTTCGTAGAACTCAAAGAGTCTGCGCCGGACGTCCGCGAATCACGGCTAGGCCCGCAGGAGAGCTAACGCGCGCTTTTGGCGTAGCAACTCCTCGTGGAAACGCTACTTGTGTGCCTACGGGCTAACATGACTCGCATGGCTAAGCAGGCGAACGCCCCGGTTCCGGGCACGTATCAGATCGACACGGGCACGGCGTCCCTCGAGCGAGATCACTACGGCGATTCGTCCTGGTTGCTTCGCGTCAACGGCGTCCAGAGCTCCCATGTGGATCTCAACGATCCGCTTCGCCTCGACTTCGAGTACATGCGGTGGATGGCTGCCGCGATTAATCAGTGGCCGGCAGGCCCTGCGCCGTATCGCCGCATCCTGCACTTGGGTGGCGGCGCCTGTTCGATGGCTCGCTGGGCTGCGGCCAAGTATCCGGACAGCCGCCAAGTGGTGGTGGAGTTGGACGGTAAGCTCGCCACGTACGTGCGCGAGTGGTTTGACCTTCCGAAAGCCCCGCTCTTGCGGATTCGCGTGGGCGACGCTGCCGAGGTCACGCCGACCCTCACGGATGCCACGCGGGACATCATTATTCGTGACGTTTTCGCAGGCAATAAGACCCCGGCAAGGGTCTCAAGTAAAGAATTCGCAACGCAGATCAAGCGCGTTCTGGACCCGGATGGCCTGTATTTGGCCAATTGCGGCGATACGTCCAAGCTCGAGGAAGTGCGCCGTGAGTCCCAAATCTTGAGCGAAGTCTTTGAACTTGTAGCGATGATCTCGGACCCCGCGATGTTTAAGGGTCGTCGCAGCGGCAACGTGGTTTTTGCGGCCTCACAACGGCCTTTCGAAAACCTCGCAGCGCTTGAGCGGGACCTGCGGATGGATGCGTTGCCCGCACAATTCCGGGCTGTTTAGGGCAGATTACGACGACGCTGGCTCGCCTTGCCCAGTCACGTTTAGGTTGCGGTTTACTAACGATCCCACTGAACTCTTCTGTAGCGGGTTACCAGACAGTAAATTGAAACAGTGCTTTCATGGTCCGCTTCGATAGCCGTTGCCGCGTCCCTCGCGGTCAACGTGTGGGCGAGCCCTGTCATGCCACATTCTCCAGATTTCAGCGATGCGCCGACTGCTCCTCTGCAGACGCAATCCGCACCCGCAGATCCGTCTGTTCTGCCTAGTCAGACCGCAACATCTGACCCGTCTGCGCCATCTAGTCCGTCTGATTCATCTGGTCAGACGCTCCCATCGGATCGAAATGTACCGTCTGATCTGGTTGCTCCATCTGAACAAGTCGCGCCCTCGGAAGAAAGTAGCGTACTGGTGGATTCCTTGCGTTTTGCCACGTTCAACGTCTCGATGTTTCGCAACTCCGAAGGTGCGCTGGCTACCGAACTCAAGAACGGCTCTAGTGTTCAGGGCAAGGCTGTCGCTGAGATTATTCAGCGCACACAGCCTGACGTGGTGCTACTCAACGAGTTCGATTATGACGCCACGGGTGAATCAGCCCGGGTCTTCGCGAATGAATACCTTGGCGTTTCACAGGGCAATCAGCCGGCCGCAAGTTACCCGTTCATTTACACGGCCGCGTCCAATACCGGCGTGCAAAGCGGCGCTGACCTAAACGGCGACGGCGAAGTTGGCGGGCCGCAGGACGCCTACGGTTTTGGATCGTTCCCTGGTCAGTACGGGATGGTGCTGTATTCGAAGTATCCGATCGACACCACGAACGTCCGCACGTTCCAGAAGCTCAAGTGGTCGGCCATGCCGGACAACCTCATGCCGGTGGAGTTCTATGGCGCGCTCGCAGCGAAGACGCTGCGCTTGCCTAGCAAGTCTTTGTGGGACGTCCCGTTGTTGGTCAACGGCAAAACGGTCCACGTCATCGCGTCCCACCCCACGCCGCCGGCCTTCGATGGTCCGGAAGAGCGCAATGTGCGCCGCAATCACGACGAGATCCGGCTGATCAAGGACTACGTCACCGGCGGCAAAGCCGCCTCCTACATCACGGATGACAAAGGCGTTGCGGGAGGTCTCAAGCAGGACGCGAGTTTCGTCATCCTGGGCGACCTGAATGCTCAGCCTCAATCGTCCGCGGCAATTGACGCACTCCGCGAAGATGCTCGAGTCCAAGATCCCTCACCTGCTTCCGCCGGGGCCATCAAGGCCGGCGGCGACGTCGCGTTGATGGGCGACTTCCTGAATCCGATGAACTCGTCGGCGGTTGTACAACTCGCTTTGGCGGCCACGAGCACAGCACAGTTTTCGCAAGGGCCTATGCGCGTTGACTACGTCTTGCCGTCACAGGATGCAGAGGTCACGGATGCGGGCGTCTTTTGGCCGGCTCCGTCCGAAGCCGCGTCCAGTGCACTACAGACATCGAGCGGCAAGAATGTTTCGGACCATCATTTGGTCTGGGTGGATATCGCGCTACCGTTTGGTACGTGAGCACTGAACTCAAGGCCATCTACTCGCGGCCCAAAGACCAGCGGAGTGGCACGGACCTCGTGATGTTTTTCCACGGCTATGGCTCGAGCGAGCAGCGCATGGCCGAACTTTTCGATGCCGTCCCAGCAGGCGCCACCGCAGTGGCGCTACGCGGCGGGTTGGACGTCGGGGGAGACCACGGTTGGTTCTTGCTGGATTACTTCCTGACCCACGATTTCACCGAGGTGCTCTCGGCAACGCAACGCGTCTACGACTGGATCGATGCCAACGCCCAGGACTACAAGAGCATTTCGCTGGTGGGGTTCTCGCAAGGCATGGCAATGGCGTCCACTATCCAGCGCTTGCGGCCGCAAAGATTCACGTGCGTGGCCGGGCTGAGCGGCTTTGTGCTCTCTAACGAATTGCTGGCGATGTCAGAAGATGCTCCTCACGAAGATCCCGCGCAGCGACCACCTTACTTCTGGGGTCGAGATGTCGAGGACGTCGTGATCAACCCTGATGCGGTGGAGCACACGAGCGACTGGCTCGAAGCGCATACGCGCCTCACCTCGCGCACGTATCCTGAGATGGGACATCGGATTAGCCTTGAAGAAAAGGTGGATCTTCGCGTGTTTTTGAGTCACTACATCGGATCCCGCTGATCCTGCGGCTGAGGATCCACAAACGATCCAGCAAAGTCTGCTTACACTGTTAACAAAGTCTGTGCGCCGTGGGCGAATAGTTGTCCGTGGCGATAGTAAATCAAACCCAACACAACATACGGTGAGTATTTATGAAGAACTTTCTAGCCAATCGAGTTGTTGACGCTGACGGAAAGCCCGCCAAGGGCATCCAGAAGGCACTTCTCCAGGCGGTCGCAGTCCAGCGCCCCCTGGTCATCGCTCACTTGAACTACTTGCGCAAGAAGCACCCGAACGCCACGGCCGCCGAACTCGCCAAGGAAGTTGAGCAGGAGTACATGTTGGCGGTGACCGCCACCGGCGCAGGTGTCGGCGCTACCGCAGCGGTTCCTGGCATCGGCACCGTGACCTCCATTGGCCTCTCGGCTGTTGCCACGGTTGGCTTCCTGGAGGCGAGCGCTATCTATGCGCAGTCGCTCGCGGAACTTCACGGTGTCACCACCGAGGATCCTGAGAAGGCTCGCGCTTTGGTCATGGCTATCCTCATGGGTGACGAAGGCTCTTCCATGATTTCCGCGCTCACGCGTCAGGCTGCCGGCAAGGGAGCAGGCCCCATGGCCGGTTGGGGCGCCGCGTTTACTCAGGGCACCACCGGCAAGGGTGGACTCTGGGACGTTGCTGCCAAGGAGATCCAGAAGCGATTCCTCCGCCGCATGCTCGCTACCCAGGGCGCTTCGATGCTCGGCCGCGCCATTCCATTCGGCATTGGCGCTGCTGTTGGCGGCGTCGGTAACCGCATCCTCGGAAAGAAGGTTGTGGAGGCCGCGCAGCTTGCGTTCGGTCCTTTGCCTACCGTGATCCCAGGCGAAATCACCAAGGATGGCTACAAGGAGTACCGTCACGAGGTGGAGGCCGCAAAGGCTGCTGAAAAGGAGCACAAGGGCGAGGACGGCAACAAGTTGGCCGAGATCGGCCGCCTCATCTCGCCGGTGTCAACGCTCTTCTCTTTGAAGCACGATGACAAGCAGGACGCCCCTACACAGGACCACGAATCCGCGGCCGCACGGGCTGTAGAGGAAGAAATCGAAGCCGAGCGGCGTCGTCGTACTCAGAATTCGTAGTTGAACCCTTAGTGGAAAATCGCTGAAGCCAGCGAGAAGATAGCGAGCCCCGCAAGGGAGCCCACCACGGTGCCGTTGATGCGGATGAACTGCAGATCGCGGCCCACCTGGAGCTCAATCTTGCGGCTGGTTTCCTCGCCGTCCCACAGCGCTACCGTCTCCGTGATCAGGTTTGCGGCCTGATGGCGGTAGGTGGTGGCCACATAGATGGCCGCGTTGCGGACCCAAGCATCCACCTTGGTGGCCAGCGCGGCGTCCGACTTCAAGCGCCGACCAAAATCAGCGACAGCCCGGACGAAGGACTTTCTCAGTTCTGAGTCTGGGTTTTCTACTGCGTCCAACAGGGCAGCTTTCACGGAAGACCAGCTGGTCGCGGTCAGCTCGCGCAATTGCGGATCGCCCAACAGGGAGTGCTTGAGGCGCTCGACCTTGGCGATAGTTGCGGGATCGTTCTGCATGTCCCGAGCGAAGTTGTGTAGCCATTCGGTGATGCTGCGACGAACCAAGTGGTTCTTGTCTCGGTGCACGTCAGCGAGCAACTTCACGATCTCGAGATAGACCTTCTCGCCCACGAAAACGTCCACAGAGCGCGGAACCCAGCCAGGGGAGCGGGAGGTCACCATGTCCGTGAGGCGCTTGGGGTTGGCCTGCACCCATTCGTAGGCCTTGGTGACGAGCAAGTCCACCACTTGTGCGTGATGGTTGTCCTTGACCACGGTCTCTAAGATTCGGCCCAGCGTGGAGGACCATTCGGGGGCCAGCATGTGCTTGCGTGCAAGGGACTCGACGAGCTTGAGGACGTCTTCATCCTCCACCACGTCGAGGGTGGCTCGGATGATGGTGGCGCCTTCTTTGGCCACGCGCTCGCTGTTCTCCTTGCCTGCGAGCCACGCGCCAGCGGGAACTGCGACCGTCAGGTTTCCGAGCTTGTCCTTGAGCACCTCGTCCGAGAGGAAGTTCTCTTCCACGAACCCGCCCAGGGTTTCGCCGATCTGATCCTTCTTGCGCGGAATGATGGCGGTGTGCGGGATCTTGAGGCCCAAAGGGTGTTTGAAGAGCGCCGTGACGGCGAACCAGTCAGCGAGAGCGCCGACCATACCGCCTTCGGCCGCGGCGCGCACGTAAGCGAGCCATGGGTACTGCTCTTGGAGTGCGAAAGCCACACAAAAAATCACGGCGAGCAGGATCAACAGCCCCGTGGCTACCCGCTTCATCTTTCGCAGCGCTACCGCTCGTGTGATCTCGTCCACAATAGGTTCCTTGTCCTCACCTTGGCACCGAGTTAACACGATAGATCAATTACGTTTAACCCATGCGGATACAGTTCTTTGCGCACCGAGGCTCATCGGCCACTTTCGCCGAAAATACCCGCGCTTCATACCTGCAAGCTATCGCTGAGGGCGCAGACGGTGTGGAGTGCGACGTCCACCTGACCGAAGACTTTGAAGTGGTCTGCCACCATGACTTTGAGTTGGGACGGACCTCGGATGGAACGGGCAGTGTTTCTTCGCTGACCTTGGCTCAGCTGCGCGAGTTCGACTTCTCCTCCTGGAAGGGCAAGCGCATCCCGGACGAGTTCGGGTCTAAGTCCTCGCAGCTCGTGACGCTCGGCGAACTCATTGAACTGTGCGTTGCCGCCGGGCGGAAGCTGGGGCTGGCCATTGAGCTCAAACACCCTTCGCCGTACGGTCGCCGCCTTGAAGAGCGCGTGCTGGAGGTCCTCATGCAGCACGGCTGGGATCCGGAATCCTCCCGCATTGGCGACGTCCGCGTGAGCCTCATGAGCTTTGATCCCGATTCCATCACCTACATGAACGAAAGCGTGGGCCGCGAATTCTTGTGCCAGCTGGTCTCCGACGTGACTGATGAAGCCGTGGAAGAAGTACTAGCGTTCGGCCAGTTGGGCCGTACTGCCGTGACGAACGTGCTGACGGGAGCTTTGAACCGCGGCCTCGAGAACATTGACGCCGGAGTCGCTGGCATCGCCGGTCCCGGCGTGGAATTTGTGCGAGCCCACGAAGACCTCGTGCGCTCATGGGTGGCCTCGGGCCGAATGTTGCGCGTCTGGACCGTGGATGCGCTCGCAGACGCCGGATACTTGGTGGGTCTGGGCGTCCAGCAGCTCACGAGCAACCGTCCCGCACCGTTGCGCCGCGAACTTCTCCACAAATAAGGCTCTTCCGCGAAGCCTTGTTAGGCTGACTTGGTGCCTCGTTTCCTGACTCCCGCGACGAAGATCGGCCTGTCCGTCTCGCTCGCTACGGGGCTGTACGGCATTTCTTTCGGGGCCCTCTCCATCGCCGCGGGCCTCACTTTCTGGCAAACCATGGCTCTGGGCCTGCTCATGTTCACGGGCGGCTCCCAATTCGCGTTTGTCGGCGTCATTGCGGGCGGCGGTTCCGGGGTCAGTGCTTTCGGCGCCGCGACGCTGCTGGGCTTGCGCAACCTGGTCTACGGCATGCAAATGAACGCGCTCATGCGTCCGCGCGGGCTAGCCAAAGCGCTCATGGCGCACGTGACCATCGACGAATCCGTGGCCACCGCGTCCGGCCAAACCAGCAATTCAGAAATGCGCCGTGGCTTCTGGGTTGCCGGCGTGGGTGTTTTCGTTTTGTGGAACGCCTTCATTGTCGTTGGCGCCCTCTTGGGTGATGCGCTTGGCGATCCCAAACGCTGGGGTCTGGACGGCGCTGCGGTAGCCGCGTTCCTCGGCTTGCTCTGGCCAAGATTGACGGCGCGTCAGCCGGTGGCCATCGCCGTCGTATGCGCCCTCGCTACCGTGCTGGCCGTGCCCGCGGTGCCGCCTGGAATCCCCATCCTGATCGCGGCCCTCATCGCCGGGCTATGGGGTTGGTTCGGCCAGGGCAAGCGCGGCCAAGGACTCGAGCCAGAAGTTAACCCGTACGACGCCGCTGGGCCCGGTTCCGCTGAAGAGGCTCGCTAAATGGATATGTGGGTATGGATTCTGGCGGCTTGCGCCGCGGCCTTTGCTCTAAAGTTCGCGGGATATTTGGTTCCGGCGAGGTTTTTGCAGGATGAGCGTATTTTGCGCGTCGCCGGGATGATGACTATTGGCCTGCTGGCCTCGTTGACCATCGTGAATACCGTTGCCACAGGTCAGACGTTGACCGCCGATTCACGCATTGGCGCGCTCATTGTTGCGGGCATCGCTTTGTACTTCAAAGCATCATTCTTGGTAGTGGTCATTCTGGGAGCGGTCACCGCTGCGCTCCTACGTCTAGCCGGGTTGCCCTAGAGAATCCGTCCTTTCCTTCAAACAGATCACTTGCGCAAGTCGCCTCTGCATATGTCGAAGATTCAGTACCATGAGTATGAGGTCGTGAGTCACATCACTCATCATGGCCGAAACATTCGCAATTTTTGAGCAAAGGAATTTTTATGGACTGGGAAGCAGTCGAAACATTCCTAGGAGACATCGGTAGCTTTATCTGGGGACCTTTCTTCCTCATTCCGCTTCTCCTGGGAACCGGCATTTACCTCACCATTCGTCTGGGCGGCATTCAGTTCATTCGTTTGTGGGCTGGACTCGATCTGGGCATTTTGCGGCGTAAAGACGCAGGATCCGAAGGCGACATCTCGCAGTTTCAAGCTTTGACTACCGCGCTCGCTGCAACCGTCGGTACCGGTAATATCGTGGGTGTTGCCACGGCTATCGGTATTGGTGGACCGGGCGCACTGTTCTGGATGTGGGTTACCGGCGTCTTGGGTATGGCATCCAAGTACACCGAGGCCTACTTGGGCGTGCGTTTCCGCACCACCGATGAAGCCGGCGAAAAATCCGGTGGACCGCAGTTCTACTTGCAGCGCGGTATCAAGGGACCTCTCGGAAAAATCTTGGGTCTGTCCTTCGCGATATTCGCTGTGCTTGCCTGCTTCGGCATCGGCAACATGACTCAGGGCAACTCGATTGCCCAGAACCTTGATCACTCTTTCAGCATTCCAACATGGGTAACCGGTTTGATCCTGACGATCGCCACCATGATTGTTCTGGTGGGTGGCATCAAGTCCATCGGTAAGGTCACGGCTGGCTTCGTGCCCATCATGATCATCTTCTACGTGCTGGGCGCGCTGTACATCTTGATCGCCAACATTGGTCAGGTTCCTGCGGCTTTTGCACAGATCTTCACGGAAGCCTTCACCGGCACCTCCGCAGTAGGTGGTTTCGCAGGATCCGCGATCATCATCGCCGTTCAATACGGTGTGGCTCGCGGTATCTTCTCTAACGAATCCGGCATGGGCTCGGCAGCTATCGCAGCCGCCGCCGCTCAGACCTCGCACCCAGTTCGTCAGGGCCTCGTCTCCATGACGCAGACCTTCATTGACACGATCATCGTGGTTTCCTGCACCGGCCTGGTGATCATCACGACCGGCGTGTGGAAGCAGACGGATGAATCCGGCGAGCAGATCTCCGCTGCCATCATGACCGGCGAAGCCTTCACGCACGGCTTGCCGGGAACCTGGGGGCACTGGATTGTCACGATCGGCTTGGTCATGTTTGCCTACTCCACCATTCTTGGCTGGGCATACTACGGCGAGCGAAACATTGAGCGACTGTTCGGCCGTGGAGCTGTGATGCCTTTCCGCGTGCTCTTCTCTGCCGTGGTCTTCGTAGGCTGCACGGTTCAGTTGGGTGTCGTCTGGAACTTCTCAGACGTTATGAACGGTCTGATGGCGTTCCCGAACCTCATTGGCTTGCTCTTGCTGTCCGGTTTGGTGGCACGCGAAACGCGCCACTACTTGAAGCATGATCCAAAGCTTGTCGCCACGAAGGAAGAGGTCGAATCATTCATGGCTGGCCGCCCAGGCTGGCAGGAATGGAAAGACGGTGACGTTCGTGGTTCTTCCGCAACGGTTCGGGCCCCCGAAGACGACCTTGTCTAGGTTCTGACGATATTTCGACGCTGACTGTAACGTCACCCAAGGCGCAGCCTCTCCCGTGGATTTAGAGGGAGGGGCTGCGCTTCTTTTTGCGTTGCTTCTGACGTGGTCACAAATTCATCGGCCCGTGGATCTTCGGAAGAACGCACGAAACCTTTTGGCAACAAGAGTGTAAACGTGATGTTTCACACATATCGGGTAGGCTTCCCCCAAGCGAAGTGGGCAATTAGCCCTTTTCGTGTCACTCGACCATTGAGGGGATGACTTATGTCTCTGCAGTTCAAGAAGGGCGCTCTCTCCACGGCAGCCGTGCTGGCCGCCGGCGCTCTGGTACTGAGCGGTTGCGTTCAATCTCAACGTGACAACAATGCAAGTAGCTCTTCCGGAGCCGCTAGCGGTTCTGTGAATTCCACGTTCGTGTTCGCTGCGTCCTCGGATCCAAAGTCCTTGGATCCTGCGTACGCTTCTGACGGCGAATCATTCCGTGTCTCGCGTCAGATCTTTGAAGGACTCGTAGGAGTCAAGGCCGGATCAGCTGACCCAGAACCGCTCTTGGCGGAGTCTTGGACGGCATCCGAAGATGGCCTCACCTACGACTTCAAGCTCAAGTCTGGCGTGAAGTTCCACGATGGCACCACGTTCGATGCCAAGGCCGTGTGCTTCAACTTCGATCGTTGGTACAACTTCAAGGGCCTCCAGCAGGCTGAGTCCGTGGCGTACTACTACGGTTCCCTCTTCAAGGGCTTTGCAGACAAGCCTGAGAATGCTGTTTACAAGTCTTGCGAAGCAACCTCTGAGAGCGAAGCAAAGGTGACGCTGGCTAAGCCATTCGCTGGCTTCATCGCAGCGCTGTCTTTGCCTGCTTTCGCCATGCAGTCGCCGAAGGCTCTTGACGAGTTCAAGGCTGACGAGATTTCCGGCTCCGCTGAGTCTCCAGTGCTCTCTGAGTACGCTAAGGGCCACCCAGTTGGTACGGGTCCATTCAAGTTTGATTCGTGGAGCCCAGGCCAGGAGCTCAACCTTTCCGCAAACCCTGACTACTGGGGCGAAAAGGGCCAGATCCAGAAGATCATCTTCCGCGTCATCGATGAGCCAACCGCACGTCGTCAGGCACTCGAAGCTGGCACGATCGATGGCTACGACCTCGTGTCGCCAGCTGATACGCAGGCGCTCAAGGATGCAGGCTTCAACGTGGTGGCACGCGAGCCATTCACGATCCTCTACTTGGGTATCAACCAGACCGTCAAGGAACTCCAGGACGTCAAGGTTCGCCAGGCTATCTCTTACGCCATCGACAAGGATGCGCTCATCAAGCAGACGCTTCCTGAAGGCACCAAGAAGGCTATCGAGTTCATACCTGAGGTCGTCAACGGCTACACGGAAGACGTCGAAACCTACGACTACGATCCTGCCAAGGCAAAGCAGCTTCTCGCAGAGGCTGGCTACCCGAACGGCTTCACCGTGAAGTTCAATTACCCAACCGGTGTTTCTCGTCCGTACATGCCAACGCCAGAGCAGGTGTTCACCAACATCTCCGCTCAGCTGGAAGAAGTTGGCATCAAGGTCGAGGCACAGCCAAACAAGTGGTCGCCGGACTACTTGGACCGCATTCAGTCCTCGAAGGACCACGGCATTCACTTGCTCGGTTGGACGGGTGACTACAACGACACGGACAACTTCGTAGGCGTGTTCTTCGGTAAGGAGAAGCCGGAATTCGGTTTCAAGGACGAAGACCTCTTCAAGAAGTTGGAAGAAGCTCGCCAGGAGCCAGTGCTTGAGAAGCAGACTCCGCTTTACGAGGCCATCAACAAGCAGGTTTCGGAAACCGTGCCAGCAGTTCCGCTTGCGCACCCAGCTCCCTCCTTGGCGTTCGCCGAGCGTGTGGAGTCCTACCCTGCTAGCCCGGTCAATGACGAGACCTTCAATCTGATCAAGCTCACTAAGTAAGATCTCGTGTTTCTTGAGTGAAGGTGCGGCGCTAGCTTTCTGGTGGCGCCGCACCTTCACTTGAGCGGAAGGAAACCATGCTCAGAGTTATCGGTAAGCGAATCGCGCTACTGATTCCCACGCTCGTGGGCCTCTCCATTTTGCTGTTTTTGTGGGTGCGTTCCCTACCCGGCGGTCCGGCAACGGCGCTGCTGGGCGACAAGGCCACCCCTGAAGCCGTTGACCGCATCAACGAAGCGTACGGCTTCAACAAACCCATCATCGAGCAGTACTTCACCTACATCGGGAAGATGCTCAGCGGCGACTTCGGGACCTCGCTCCAAACTAACCGTCCCGTTCTTGAAGAATTCGCCACGCGTTTCCCGGCAACGGTCGAGCTGACCGTCGTGGCGCTGATCTTCGCGATCGGCATCGGTATCCCGTTGGGTTACTGGGCCGCGACGCACGTGAACAAGTGGCAGGACAACCTCTCCGTGGTGCTCTCGCTCTTCGGCGTTGTCATCCCTGTCTTCTTCCTCGCCTTTATTTTCAAGTGGCTCTTCGCCATCAAGCTCCCGATCTTCCCCACTGACGGCCGGCAAAACCCCCGTATCGACGCCACGCATGTCACGGACTTCTATGTCCTTGATGGCATTTTGACCGCAGAGTGGGACGCCGCATGGGATGCGTTCATGCACTTGATACTTCCCGGCATTGCCTTGGGAACTATCCCGTTGGCGATCATCGTGCGCATCACCCGTGCATCCGTGCTGGAAGTCCAGAACGCTGACTTCGTGCGGACCGCGAAAGCCAAGGGCCTGACCCCACGGCTGATCCGAAACCGCTTTGTGCTGCGCAACGCGATGCTCCCGGTTTCCACGACCATTGGTCTCCAGACTGGTTTGCTCATCTCTGGTGCCGTGCTAACGGAGACTGTCTTCGCGTTCAACGGCATCGGACGGTTCTTGCGAGATGCCATCTTCAATCTGGACTATCCCGTCTTGCAAGGATTTATCATCTTCATTGCGATCCTGTACTCGCTCATCAACTTGCTCGTTGATGTCTCGTACGGGTTCATCGATCCAAGGGTGCGTGTGCAATGAGCATCAACGAACCAGTAGTTGAGACCACCATGGAGCCCGGCGCCATCAGTGGCAGCGTCTGGAAAGACGCTTTCCATCGTTTGCGCCGCAACCCTGCGGCCATCGCGGGTGCCGTCATTGTGCTGGCCTTCATCCTCGTTGCTGTCCTCGCTCCAGTGCTCGCGCCTTACGGCGGAGACGAGCTTCCTGGACGCCGCGAGATTACCCCAACTCACATCCCTGGACCCGGCGAGATTGCCGCCTATCCACTGGGCCTCGACCGCTTCGGTGGCGATGTCGTCTCCAAGCTGTTGTGGGGTGCTCAAGCCTCGCTGACCATCGGCATCGTCTCCACAGCCATGGGCCTCGTGGGCGGCATGATCTTAGGTCTGCTCGCGGGCGGCTTCGGTGGCTGGGTGGACTCCGTGATCATGCGACTCGTAGACATCTTGCTCTCCGTACCGAACCTGCTCTTGGCTGTGTCTATCGCAGCCGTACTTGGCCAGGGACAATACGCGGTCATGATCGCAATCGGTGTCTCTCAGGTGCCCATCTTCGCGCGCTTGCTCCGTTCGAGCATGCTCCAGCAACGTGGCGCTGATTACATCTTGGCCGCCCAAACCTTGGGTCTGAGCCGCAGCACCATCACCATGACGCACTTGCTGCCGAACTCGATCGGTCCCGTCATCGTGCAAGCCACGCTGACGCTCGCTACCGCCGTGATCGACGCCGCCGCACTGTCCTTCCTGGGACTAGGTGGCGGACTCCCGCAAACTGCCGAATGGGGCCGCATGCTCACCTACGCGCAGACCGAGCTGGGTATCGCCCCGCAGCTCGCGTTCTTGCCGGGTATCTGCATCGCCGTCACCGCGCTTGGCTTCACTCTCCTGGGTGAATCGTTGCGTGAGGCTCTCGATCCGAAGTCGCGCCGCCGCTAAGCATCGTCGCATCCAAACTACTAGCGAGGGGTGCGGTCAGAGTTGATTCTCTGGCCGCACCCCTTCGTGTTGGGTGGCGTTATGCTGGGCGACCCAGCCTCGGGCGCCTCAGCCCTGCTCAGCTAGTCCTTAGGCCGCGTCCGGATCGACTTCGATCTTCAGTTCATTGCCCGGGATCGAGGCCAGCAGCTTCCGCGTGTAGGGATGCCGCGGATTCGTGAAGATCTCCTCCGAGGTCGCCGCCTCCACGAGCTCGCCGTCCTTCATCACGCACACGTAATCGGAAATGAGCCGCACCACGGCAAGGTCGTGCGAGATGAACAGGTAGGACAGCCCGAATTCCTGCTGGAGCTTGCCAAGCAGTTTCAGGATCTGCGACTGCACCAGCACGTCGAGCGCGGACACCGGCTCGTCACACACAATCAGGTCCGGCTGCAGCGCCAACGCGCGCGCAATCGCCACACGCTGCCTCTGTCCACCCGAAAGCTCAGACGGGTAACGATGCGCCATCTCGGGGGTGAGGGACACTTCCTTCAACAGCTCGCCCACGCGCGCCCGGCGTTCCTTGGCGTTGCCTCGCCTATAGGTATCGAGCGGTTCCTGAATGATGCGTCCCACCGTGAACATCGGGTTCAGCGATGAGTACGGGTCCTGGAACACCGGCTGTACGCGCTGCCGGAATTCGCGCAGCTGCTCCTTCGAGAGCGTCGCAATGTCCTGACCATCAAAAGTCATGGTGCCCGAGGTCGGCTCAATGAGCTTCAACAGCATGCGCGCCGTCGTCGTCTTCCCGGAACCGGATTCACCCACAATCGCAACCGTCGAGCCCTTCGGCACATCGAAACTGACGTCCTTCGCGGCGTAAAAATCCTCCTTCGCGCCGCGGACCGGGTACACCTTGGTCAGGTTGCGCACTTCCACGAGGTTCGGTGCGTCGGTTTCAGACACGGAGGACGACGACGCAGCTCGGCTCTCGCTGCCAGGCTCGGCGGTCTCACCTTGATTCGGGGAGAAAGCTCCCGGCTGCATACGCGCTGCTGCGACCGACGGTGCCGCTGCGACGAGCGACTGCGTGTAGGGATGCTGAGGGTCGCTCAAAATCTTCTGCGCTGGGCCGGTCTCGACGACCTTGCCGCGGTGCATCACCACGAGCTCAGAAGCACGCTCTGCGGCGAGGCCGAGGTCGTGGGTGATGAGCAGGACCGAGGTTCCAAGCTCTTTGGTCATGGACTGGATCTGGTCGAGGATGGTCTGCTGAACCGTCACGTCAAGCGCGGACGTGGGTTCGTCGGCAATGAGTAAGCGCGGGTTGCATGCCAGGCCAATCGCGATGAGCGCACGCTGGCGCAGACCGCCGGAAAGTTCGTGAGGGTACTGGTCCGCACGCTTCTCAGGGTTCGGGATACCGGCCGAACGCAGGGTTTCGAAGACCTTTTCCTTGACGTTTTTCGGGGTCGCAAGTTTGTGGACCAAGAGCGTTTCGGCGATCTGGCTGCCGATCTTCGTGACCGGATTCAGGTTGGACATGGGGTCCTGCGGGACCATGCCGATGTCGCGGCCACGAATGGCACGCATCTTGGCCTCAGGGAGCGAAGTGAGCTCTTGACCGTCGAGAGTGATCGAGCCGCCAGTGATGCGACCTGAGCCGGCGAGTAAGCCAATGGCCGCCATCGCTGTTGTCGACTTACCGGATCCTGATTCGCCGACGATTGCTACCGTCTGACCCTTCTTCACCGTCAGGGACGCGCCCTGGACAGCTTTCACTTCGCCGTAAGTCGTCGAGAAACTCACGTCGAGGTCGCGGATCTCAAGCAACGTTGGGGCTTGAAGAGCCGAGTCGTTGGATCCGTAGGAATCGTGCGAAAAATGATTGGACGACTGGGTCATTCGTCCATTCTGCCTGAAAATTCATTTGTTCGTGACGTAGCTCACCCGGCGAGTGTCCTGCGACTTACGCGACTTACGCGATCTACGCGATGAGCTCCGCTGTAGCTCCGGCGATGGCGGCCTCTTCGTTGGTCGGCGCCACCAGGATGGTGATGGCGGAGTCCTCAGTGGAGATGCGGCGAACCTCGGGGGAGCGGATGGCGTTCAGTTCGGGATCGAGCTTCGCGCCGAGTACCTCAAGCGGCTTGCACACGCGCTCGCGGAAGACGATCGAGTTTTCACCAATGCCTGCAGTGAAGACGATGGCCTGAGCGCCGCCGACGGCCACGTGGTATCCAGCGATGTACTTGGAGAGTCGGTAGGCGGCTGCCGTCAGGGCGAGCTCGGCTTGCTCGTCGCCCTGCCCTACGCGATCAGTCACGGCGCGCATGTCTGAGTCCCCAGCCAGCGCCAACAGTCCCGACTTCTTATTGAGGAGAGTGTCCATTTCCTCGGCCGTGAACTCTTCGCGCATGATGAGCTGCGTGACGATCGACGCGTCGAGGTCGCCCGAACGAGTGCCCATGACCAAGCCTTCGAGCGGTGTGTAGCCCATGGACGTATCAACGGAAACGCCGCCCTTGATGGCAGTCACGGAGGCGCCGTTGCCGAGATGGCAGATGACGGCGTTGAAGTTCTCTCGTTCCACGTCCAGGTAGTCCGCGGCCAGACCGGTCACGAGGTCGTGGCTAGTGCCGTGGAAGCCGTAGCGTCGGACGCCGAACTTCGAGTACAGCTCGTCGGGAACTGCGTAACGCCAGACGTGCTCGGGAAGCGTGCGGTGGAAAGCGGTGTCGAATACTGCGACCTGCGGCAGGTTGGGCCACTTCGCGGTGATCGCGCGGATGCCCAAGACGGCTGCCGGGTTGTGCAGTGGTGCCAGCGGCGCAAGACGTTCGATGGCACGAGTGATCTCGTTGTTGATGAGCACCGGCTCGGAGAAGCGCTCGCCGCCATGCACTACGCGGTGACCCACGCCTTCGATCTCGCGATCGCCCAAGACTTCCTCGATGCTTGCCGCAACGATGTCTAGCGCTTGTCCGTGATCCTTGATCTCGGAAATGCCGATGCGCTCAATGAGGTCGGACGTCAGCACTTCTTCAGTCTCTGTGTCCCGCACCTGGTACTTCAGCGACGATGAGCCTGAGTTGATGACCAGAATGAGCATTAGGACTCCTGAGCTTGGATCGCCGTGATGGCTACGGTGTTGACGATGTCTTCGACGGTGCAACCGCGCGAGAGGTCGTTGACGGCCTTGTTGAGGCCCTGCAAGATCGGACCCACGGCCACAGCGCCAGCGGATTGCTGCACTGCTTTATACGTGTTGTTACCGGTATTGAGGTCCGGGAAGATAAACACGGTGGCTTGTCCCGCAACGGAAGAACCGGGCAACTTCGAGGCGCCGATGGACGCATCCACAGCGGCGTCGTACTGGATAGGACCATCCACGGCCAAGTCAGGAACCAACTCGCGAACTAGCTCCGTGGCCTGGCGGACGTCATCCACGGCACCGCCGGAACCGGAGGTACCCGTGGAGTAGGAGAGCATCGCGACGCGAGGCTCCACGCCGAACTGCTGCGCGGTCTGCGCGGAGGCTACGGCGATGTCGGCAAGCTGCTCGGCGTTCGGCTCCGGGTTCACGGCGCAGTCGCCGTAGACCAGCACGCGATCCGCGAGGAGCATGAGGAACACCGAGGACACGATTTTCACGCCGGGTCGGGTCTTGATGAACTCGAGCGACGGGCGAATGGTGTTGGCGGTGGTGTGAGCGGCGCCGGAAACCATGCCGTCCACGAGGCCCTTGTGAACCATCATGGTGCCGAAGTAGGAACGCTCCACCATGCGCTCGCGGGCCTGCTCAATGGTGATGCCCTTGTGAGCACGCAGTTTGGTGTATTCCTGCGCGAAGTCCTCTAGGTATTCGCTCTTGGCCGGATCGATGATCTCGATGCCGGACAGATCAAAACCGTGCTGGTTGGAGAGTTCGCGAACCTCCTTGAGATCGCCCAAAATGACGAGCTCGCAAATGCCGCGGCGGTGAATGATTTCCGCGGCTTCGAGGATGCGGACGTCCTCGCCTTCCGGGAGAACAATGCGGCGCTGCGCCGTGCGTGCTCGCTCAATCAGGCCATGCAGGAAACGCAGGGGAGTCATGGTGGTAGGCGCCGGCAAATGCATGCGCTCCAGCAGCTCTGCTTCGTCGATGGATTTGTACCACTGGCCCAACGCCGCGGCGATCTTGCGTGGCTGGCCGCTCGAGAGCTCGCCGCGCACTTCCCACACCTTGTGGGCGCTCGTGTAGGTGTCGTCGGGGGAAGTGAAGACGGGGAACGGGGCCTCGGCGAGCAACGGCAAGACAGTATCTTCAACCGGACGCGGACCGGTGAGCAGAACACCTGAGGTCGTGGGGAAGGTTGGCGTGCGAGAAGTCGCGATCGCCGTCGTCAAAATATCTGAACGGTCCGCCGGGGTGATGATGAAGGACTCATCCACCAAGCGTTCCAAGAAGTAGCCCACGTTCATGGCGGCTACCAGGACGTGCTTGACCTCGCGGTCCAGCATCGGGGTTCCGGCGATGAGCTGCGCGCCCAGTGCGGAGGTGATTTCGCCGACCGTGGGGTTCACGATCTCTTCGATTTCCGGGATCACGTAGACCTTGCGGTTGTGAAGACCGGGACGCGCTTTGCTCTGAAGCTCAGTAGCCTCAGCGGCGTTCGCGCGGTTCACGATCATGGACAGCAGCGAGACCTTCTCGTCGTAGAAGGACGAGCGCGCTACGTCAATAGCGTCCACTGCTTCGTCGACGGTGAGACCGTGTGCGTTCACGACGCCCACGACGTGGCAACCGAGGTGGTTGGCGAGACGCGCGTTGAGGTCGAACTCCACGGCGAAATCGTGGCCGGTGAGGTCCGTGCCTTCGACAATCACGATGTCGCACTCGGCAGCGATGGATTCGAAGACTTCCACGGAGCGCGAGTAGATCTCTTCCGTTTGACCGGACACGATGAGCTCGCGGCTTGCGGTACGAGTTAGGCCTGCGCGGGCGCGGCTTGCAGGAAGTTCAAAAGCGGAAGCCACCATCCGAACGATCGGATCGTCCGCGACGTCCGCGGCTTCAGTAATAGGACGGAAGAAGCCGATGCGATCCGCATGACGGTGCAAGAGATCCGCCAACCCTAGGGAAATTAGAGACTTGCCGGAAGAGGAAGTTGTTGCACTGATATAAATCCCGCGAGCCATGCGAATCCTTACTGAATGGATTGAGTCCTGAATTGGCTCAAGACGGTGCAGGAATCAATTCAGAACGGATCAACTCCTGCGCAGTCTGAGTTAGACGATATTCGGGAAGCGCTTCTTAGCGGTTGCGCGTTCCTCCTTTATCTTCCCACTCCAGCGATTCCAATTCGACTCGCTGATGTCCAGATTTAGGAATCCACACGTTGTATGCGATGGTCAACAGCACGAGCCAGAGGACGCCCACGATCAAAGCGGTGCGGCCGCTTGGGGTGAATGCAAGAATCACCATGACCAAAGCCATGAACGCGAGGGTGATGTAGGTCAAGGTTGGCCACATCGGGAAGTGGAAGGCGCTTGGCTCGTCGCCATTTGCCTTCATTTCCAGACGCATGCGGTGGTGTGCCACGAGAATCATGACCCAGGTGGTGACGGTCGCGAAGGTTGCGATGGATGCCACTACCAAGAACAAGGCGTCCGGAATCAACAGGTAGGCAAACAGGCCAAGGATCATGACAGCCCCGATGATGAAAACGGGGAACAGCGGAATGCCATCGCGGTTGGTGTGCAAGAACGACCGTGGCGCCTGTCCCTGTTCTGCCAAGCCGTACATCGTGCGAGTTCCGGCATAGAAGATTGCGTTCATCGCGGAAAGCGCGGCGGTGAGTACCACAGCATTCATGACGTGCTCAGCGGCTGGAAGGCCCAGCTGACCGAATACCTGCACAAACGGCGAACCTTCTGCACCGATCTGGTTCCACGGGATCAAGCAGAGCATGACACCGATGGACAGAACGTAGAACACCAAGATTCGGAAAGGAACGGTGTTTACGGCTTTCGGAATTGCCTTCTCTGGGTTCTCGGCTTCACCAGCGGTCATACCGAGTGATTCCGTGCCGCCGAAGGAGAAGACCACAATGCCGAGGCTCATGATGATGCCCCAAGCGCCAAGCGGTGCAAAGCCACCGTGATCAACAAGGTTCATCACACCGGTTTGGTGTCCGCCAACGCTGATTCCAAAGATAATCAAGTACAAGCCACCAATAATTAGGGCCACAATTGCCGTGATCTTGATGGAAGTGAACCAGAATTCAAGCTCACCAAAAACGCTCACGCGCAGAAGGTTCAGTGCGCCAATGATGAGCATCGCAGCCACCATCCACACCCATCCGGGCGTATCTGGGTACCAGAAACCCATGTATTTGCTGACCGCGGTCATATCCGCGATGGCCACAATCATCATTTCGAACGCGAAGGTCCAGCCAGTGATGAAGCCCCAGTAAGGGCCAATAAAGCGGTCTGCGTAGTTCGCGAAGGAACCAGCAACCGGGTGCCGCACGGCCATTTCGCCGAGCGCGCGCATCACGGCCCACACGGCGAGGCCAGCGATGATGTAGGAGATTAGAACCGCGGGGCCGGCTGCCTGAATGGTTTCCGATGAACCATAAAAAAGGCCCGTACCGATAGCGGTTCCGAGGGCAATGAATCGAATATGGCGAAGCTTGAGGCGCCGTTGAAGGTGGTCTTCGGATGTTGGGGTAGTCATGGGCCCGATTTCCGTGCCGGCCGTCTTTGGCAAGCACTGATGATAAGCGAATCATAGGTGCTCTTGGGGTTGTCCCATGAGCCGTAGCGATTTTTCCACTAAGTTGTCGCGTACGCCACTTTTCGCCAAGAAAGTGCCATGCTGAAGGCATGATTGTTGCCTTTTCTGTTGCCCCTAGCACCTCAGATGCCGCCGGTTCCGTGCACGATGCCGTCGCCGCTGCGGTTCGCGTTGTTCGCGAATCCGGCCTCCCCAACCGCACCTCGAGCATGTTTACCGAAATCGAAGGCGAATGGGACGAGGTTATGGACGTCGTCAAACGAGCCACGGAGGCGGTAGGCCAGTTCTCCGGCCGCGTTTCCCTGGTACTCAAAGCGGACATCCGCCCCGGCCACACCGGGGAACTCGACGGCAAGATTGAGCGACTCGAGCGCGCGCTCGCAGATAGCGAGAATTCCTAACCCCTCAGACGGAATTACGACGCCGCAACTCAGCTCTCTGCCCGAGCTGCGGTTGAGTGCCACTGAGCATTGTCTGATTCGAACTCTAGTGGCGTCTGATTTCTGGCCCAACGCTGTTGCTTAGCGTTGGGCCCTTCTATTTGGTTTTCAAGGCAACATGAACTTCGCACTCACACTGGTTGCGGTGTGCGGGTTGTTGTCGCGGGCAGGATGGACCCCATTCGGCGGCCCTCTTCGTGCGCACGGAAGCGTTGCTTGTGCGCGGGATACGACTCCTCGGTTGCTGTGGTTTTCCGGACAAATCTCTTGGTGATGCGGCTAGTTCAATTCGTGGCGGGGCTCATCGTCAGCCGTGCCTGTATCTGCGCTTTGGCCGGCGTCAGCTCCGACCAGTTCGGGGTGGAAGTGGTAGTTGCGTCGTGGTTTCTGATCGGGGTCGACGGCTTTCGGCGGAACCCAATAGGGCACACCTCTACTCATGTCGATCTTCCATGGGGTGTCATGCACTAACTTGTGGTGGAAGTGGCAGACGAGGACACCGTTTTCGATGGTGGTTGGTCCGCCTTTACTCCATTCCTGGACATGGTGGGCTTCGCAACCATCCGCCGGAACAGTGCAGCCAGGTGCCGAACACCCAAGATCCCTCGCGTAGAGAATCTTCCGCTGCTCCGTCGTGAAGAGTCTTTGCGGTGCGCCGACGTCGAGGACTCGTCCTTCACCATTCAGAACTATTGGCAAAAGATCCGCGTTGCAAGCGATCCGTCGAATCAAGCCTGGATCGATCGGTCCGACCTGCGCCGAGTGTGATTGGAACGTCTTGTGCGAAGCAATCCGACCCTGCAGCGTCTCCGAGTCGATCGTCACCATGACCTGCGGACGTAAGCCACCATTCTGTGGCAGCTTGTTCGTGGACAGCCCGGCTTGAATGGTTCGCATGAGCCCATCGGCAAGCTTCTGTGGACGCGTGCGGGTGTCTTTCAGTTCCTTCGCGACGGCATCTTCGTTTGATGGGCTCGAAACGGCGTCGTCGAAGAGCGTTTCGGATGCCGTGCCCGATCCACCGTTGCCGCCATTGGTGGTCTTGATGCGTGGATTCGCTTCGAACGAGGAGCCCGCGACGAGGGTCGCCCACTGCTCATCATCAAGATAAAACTCGCCATGGTTCAACCCGTACTTCCGGCCAATCAGGTGGAGTCCTTGAAACTGTTTAGCCAGTTCCGAGGTTGGCTGCACGTTCTTGGTGTTGAGGCGGTTCAACCAGTTCTTACCCACGGTCGTCACCAGAGCTGCTCCGCCTTGATGCTGGGCCTGGACGAGGGCTGCTTCCATGTCCCGCCGCACCTGAGCTGTATCTGAGTCAGGTGTGGCATTAGCGAGGACTGTAGCCTTATCAAGCTCACGAATCATGGTTGACGCCACGGACAGGCTGGTGCCACCACTGTTGAATAGCTCGGCTACGGCCGGATACTTCGGAGCAACTTCCTGACCATATTCGTCCGTGCCGGATAGGAGCGCATCGGCCAGGGCCACGCGTCGTCGGATCTCGGACTTCGTCACGCCAAGCCGCTCAGCCAAACGCTCTTCGGGGGTTTTCGTGCGCAATCGCGTACCCACACCAGCAGCTTCAGCGTCCTGCACCGCACGAACAAACGCCGCAGCGGCATGAACCTGAAATCGCGTGAGAAACCGGGATATGGCCTCGACAGCGTCGGCATAATCAGCCCACTGGTCATCGCTGAGTCGGGTCAGCTGGGTGTCACTGAGGGAGTCGAACTCAGTCCGCAATGAGTCTGAGTGGGTGAGCATTCGTTGGAGTAGTGGCGTGGTGGTCATGCGATCAGCCCCCGTAGGCTCCGGATCGAATCGATAACTCCATCCTATCGAAGATACAAACGAAGCACCATGAAATACGCTAATTTGTGGATAAGTATTTTTCCTTCACCCACAGTTATAGATGAGATGTTCGGTTATCCACAGTGTGTGCAGAAGCAGGGCTCCGCCGTCGTAATTTAGGTACGGAATCCGTCCATAAAGCGATATGATGAAGTCATCATGTCACTAACTGATCACTCCCGTCCGCTTTACGAAGTGAAGGCCGGACTATTCAAGGGTTTGTCCCATCCACTTCGCATCAGAATCCTCGAACTGCTGGCCGACGGCGAGGAACATACCGTCGCTGAACTGCAGGCTGACACGGCGCTTGAGGCGTCGCACTTGTCACAGCATCTTGCGGTCATTCGCCGCTACCAACTGGTGACGTCGCAACGCCGCGCCAACCATGTCTACTACCGCCTCGCCTACCCGCAAGTGGCGAATATTTTGCAGCTTGCACGAGAACTGCTCGAGCAGATCCTCGATGATTCGTCCGAACAACGGGAACACGTTGCTCAACTGCCGGCCGTCAGCCAGCACGGAAGCCAGGTCAGCTAAATGGATACGAGAACTTCTCTCTTCCCCTCAAAGTCGGACTATGCGCTGGTCAAGCGCACCTGGCGCGGCGATCTCCTCGCGGGCATCACGGTGGGCATCGTTGCCCTACCGCTCGCCTTGGGATTCGGTATCTCCTCAGGCGCTGGCGCTGAAGCTGGCCTGATTACCGCGATCGTCGCGGGCATCATCGCAGCGGTCTTCGGCGGTTCCAATGTTCAGGTCTCCGGACCCACCGGGGCCATGGTGGTGGTGCTCGCGCCGATCGTTGCCTCGCATGGCGTCCCCGCCGTAATCCTCGTGACGCTCATGGCCGGCATCATTGTGGTGGCTGCCGGATTCCTGCGCCTCGGTAAGGCCGTCTCCTTCATCCCGTGGCCGGTGATCGAGGGCTTCACGCTCGGCATTGGCGTCATCATCTTCTTGCAGCAGATTCCCGCACTGACGGGTCCCGGCGGAAACCTCACGGGTCATACGAACGTGGCCGTGTCCGCGTTCTTGAGCCTCATTCATGCGGATCCGGTCTACCTCATGTGGGCCGTGGCCGCCGTGCTGATTGTGGTGGCTTGCATGGTGGGCCTTCCGCGCTTGCACAAGGCGATCCCGGGTTCGCTCGTTGCTGTGATCGTGGTCAGTCTTCTCGCAGTCCTCATACCTAACCCTCTTGCGAATATCGGCGCCCTCCCCAGCACCTTCCCCGCGCCGACCGTTCCCGCACTGAATTGGGAACTCACCCAGTCTTTGATGGTTCCGGCGGTTGCCGTCGCGGCGCTGGCGGCGATCGAGTCACTCTTGTCCGCACGCGTTGCCGCTTCCATGGCGGACACTGGACCTTACGATCCTGACCGCGAACTCGTGGGCCAAGGCCTCGCGTCAATCGGTGCGGGCCTCTTCGGTGGCATGCCGGCAACCGGCGCCATCGCCCGCACCGCAGTGAACGTAAGAAGCGGCGGACGCACCCGCGTTGCCGCAGTGTTCCACGCGGTAGTCCTGTTGCTGATTGTCACGCTGTTTGCTCAGCCGGTGGGATTCATCCCGCTGGCCGCCCTCTCTGGCGTCCTCATGGTCACGGCCGCTCGCATGGTGAACGTCGCGATCGCAGGTTCCATTCTGCGTTCCACTCGCGCGGACGCCCTCGCCTTCGTCGTCACGGCGATCGTGACGGTCTCCTTTGACCTCATCGTTGCCGTCGTCGTGGGCATGCTGCTCGCGGGCGTCTTCGCTATCCGCAGCTATGCTTCGGCGGCCGGCGTGCACCGCGAAGATCATCTTCCCGGCGACGCCGAGCCTGGCGACGAACGCATCGCGCTGATCGTGATCGACGGACCGCTCTTCTTTGGTAGTGCTGACCGCGTTCTGGACGAGATCGTGAAGACCAAGGACGTTTCCGTGGTGATCCTGCGCTTGTCCCGCCTCGACACCGTGGACGCCACCGGCGCCAACAGCCTCGTAGAAATTGTGCAGCGACTCGAAGCGCGCGGAATCACCGTGATCATCAAGGGCCTGCGCGAGCAACACCTTGAGCTGTTCACTCGCATCGGCGTGATCTCGGCCCTGCGGCACGAAAACCACTTGGTAGCCGACCTCGATGCGGCAATCGTGCACGCACGCAGCCACATTTGCCGGGAAATCGCCAAGATCGCCTAGGCCTAGTTCAGCAATCCCACATAAAGACAACGAAGGACGCTTCGAGCCAACGCTCGCGGCGTCCTTCCTTGATTGCGACGACGATGCCCCGGTTAGGCGATTGGCCCAGCTAGGAGAGGCCCTCGGAAGGCGCCCCCAAGAACGGATTCGGCCCTTCGCCCACCAAGAACGGTTGCGCCAAACTGACTGCATCACGAATGGCGCGAACCACGGCCGCCACGGCAGGCTGCTGCAGATTCTCAGGCCGCACTACCAGCCAATACGTCAGCCGCTGCCGAGTCGAGGGCAGCAGCCGCACCAAATCAGCATGCTCCGCCGCCATGAACACCGGCAAGAACCCAATACCCGCACTGGCCCGCGTGGCATACACGTGCACAAAAACGTTCGTGGACGTCACGGAATCCCGCATACCCGGAAGGATCTTGCGCGGCGTATCCAGGTCATCCACTTGTAGCATCGAATCAATGAAATAGACCAGCGGCGACCGCAAGACTTCCTCCAAGGACGTCGGCGCCTTATTGGCAGCAACCCACTCTCGAGAAGCAAACAGCCCCAGCTCGTACTCGCCGAGCTCAATCACTTCGGCCCGCTGTACCTGCGGCTCGCCCACCACAATTTCCATGTCCAAGCCCGTGCGGATTTGGGAAGCACGGCGCGTAGTCGCCACAATCTCTACGTTGAGATCCGGGTTAGTTTCGCGCAGCTTGGCCACCGCGGGAGCAATGATGTACGCACTGATGCCGTCCGTCGCGGACAAGCGGACCACTCCGGAAATGCCGCGGCTGGTTTGCGTCTCACTCGTCAACGCCGAGACAGCAGAAGCCACCGAATCCGCGGCCACCACGGCCCGGCGTCCCAAGTCAGTGAGCCGCCAGCCGCTCGAGGTCCGCACTAGAACGTGGGCTCCCAAGGACTTCTCGAGCGCCGTGATCCGCCGGGACACCGTGGTGTGGTTCAAACCCAATTCGTGCGCGGCCTCAGAAAAATAGCCGGTCTTCGCGACGGCGCGCAGCACCAACAAGTCATCAGCGTTGGGAGAGCCGCCAGGGGACTCAAAACCCGGATCTACAGGGGACAACGCAATGCCACCGCCTCTCAAGCAGCACGAAGAACAGCACGAAAATGTGCAAAATTCACTTCACGCCGACCACTCTATCTGCAAAATTGCAGGTATCGCGTGCAGTGTTGCTCATTGCCGTGCGCAAATATACAGGGCATAGTTTTCGTGATCACTTTTGTGATTCTCATCACTACACCTCAGGAGATTCCATGAGCGCAACTTCGAGCGCCCACACCAATCAGACGGGTCTCAAGCGAATCGTCAGCGCGTCGATGGCTGGCACCGTCGTTGAATGGTATGACTTTTTCCTCTACGCCTCCGCGGCGGCCCTTGTTTTTGGCACCCAGTTCTTCCCGCAGACGGGTAACGCACTGGACGGCATCATTGCAGGCTTTGTCACCTACGCAGTTGGCTTCGTCGCGCGTCCGCTCGGCGGCATTGTCTTTGGCCAGATCGGCGACCGCCTGGGCCGTAAGTTCACGCTTCAACTGACCATCATCATGATCGGTGTGGCCACGGTCCTCATGGGCTGCTTGCCAACCATCCACCAGATTGGCTACTGGGCACCGGCGCTCTTGGTCATTCTTCGCTTCATCCAGGGCCTCGCCCTCGGCGGCGAATGGGGCGGCGCTGTCCTCCTCGTAGCTGAGCACTCTCCAAACGAGAGCCGTGGCTTCTGGTCATCGTGGCCGCAGGCCGCCGTTCCGCTTGGCAACTTGCTCGCTACCGTGGTCCTGTTCATCATGCGCTCGACGTTGAGTCAGGAAGCCTTCCTCGCATGGGGTTGGCGCGTAGCGTTCTGGCTTTCCGCCGTCGTGGTTGTTGTTGGTTACATGATCCGTAAGCACGTTCAGGAAGCCCCAATCTTCGAGCAGGCAAAGGCCGAAGTTGAGCAGACCAAGTCAATTTCCTACGGCGTTGGCGAAGTGATCAAGAAGTACCCTCGCGGCATCTTGACCGCCATGGGTCTTCGTTTCGCGGAGAACATTCTCTACTACATCGTGGTCTCGTTCTCGATTGTGTACTTGGGCACCCTCAAGGTAGACACCGCGGCTATCCTGGGTCTCCTCGCGATCGCTCACGTCTGCCACTTCATCTTCGTCCCGATCGTCGGCTACTTCGCTGACAAGGTGGGCCGCAAGCCGCTGTACATCGCCGGTGCAGTCCTCGGCGCCACGTGGGGCTTCTTCGCTTTCCCGATGTTCGACACCAAGGAACCGATCGTCATCTTGCTTGCGATCATCATTGGTTTGGCCTTCCACGCCCTCATGTACGCAGGTCAGCCTGCCATCATGGCTGAGATGTTCCCAACGCGTATGCGTTATTCGGGCGTCTCGCTGGGCTACCAGGTGACCTCGATCGTCGCTGGCTCGCTCGCACCGATCATCGCCACCACCATCCTCAAGAACACTGGTGGCTACTTCGGCATCAACATGTACTTGTTGGCCGCCTGCGTCATCACCTTGATCGCAGCGCTGACCATGCGTGAAACCAAGGGCAAGAGCCTCCACGAGGTGGACGCTGAAGAGCGCGCCGCTCGTGAAGGTGACGCAGTCACTGCCTAACGCAAGTAAATAGCGCGTCTCTAGCGGCGTCGTCGTACTGGATTTTTTGAGTACGACGGCGCCGCTTGCGTTGCGCGCCTACCCTTCGCCGGTACGGGGTCAGCTCAATAATGGGAAGCATGGCGTCCAAACATTCCCTCGGTTTTGCCGAGCGCATCCTGCCGCGCGTACTGGTTTCGCTGGTGCTCGCGTTCGTCGCGGCTACGGCGAATGGGATCGCGAGCAGGCATTACCTGTCCATCGTGACGTTTGTGCTGGGATGGGTGGTTTTCGCGTTCGTGTATTCCGGCTGGACGTCGCGCGTGCTCTCGCGGATGGATACGGAGCAAACGGGCAACCACGCGGTGTCACTCGCGCAGGGCGGAAATTAGTCCTCAACCCACGATGTGCGGAGGCGGTCCATCTCGCGGCGGTCCTTCTTAGTAGGACGGCCGGCGCCGCGGTCACGCACAGGAACTTGCGGAATGGCGAGCTTGGGACGCGGAGGAGTGTGGTCGATGTACGCGCTTTGCGCAGCGTCTGCGCCCACGCGCTTTTGGATGACCTTCAAGACTTCGAAGGTGCGCTCCCACCCGGATTGACGGACGCGAATGGTGTCTCCGGGGACGATTGTTTGGGCCGCCTTGACGGGGTTCCCATTGAGCCGCACATGGCCTGCGCGGCACGCCGCGGTTGCGGCCGATCGCGTCTTGTAGACGCGGACCGACCACAACCATGCGTCGATGCGATCACTCATGAATGAACGAACGCCTAGACGTGCAGCGCGTTCTCGATCACGCCAATGCCGAAGAACAGCACGAACGCGGCCGCAACGGCCCACATGAGCGGGTGAATTTCCTTGCCGCGGCCCTGTACGGCGCGGATGAAGACGTAAGCGATGAAGCCAGCGCCGATGCCGTTGGCGATCGAGTAAGTGAACGGCATCATGACGAACGTCAGGAAGGCTGGGATAGCCAGTCCAACGTCAGACCAGTCGATCTTCGTGACCTGAGAGATCATCAAGAATCCCACGGCTACAAGAGCCGGTGCAACCGCTTCAAACGGAACCAAGTTGATAAGCGGGGTCAAGAACATCGCGAGCAAGAACAGCACGCCAGTGACGATCGAAGCGAGGCCCGTTCGAGCGCCTTCGCCGATACCGGCGCCGGACTCGACGAAGACCTGGTTCGAGGAGATGCCGGAGGCGCCACCAGCGACGGCACCGAGAGCATCCACCATGAGGACGCGGTCAACGTTAGGGACGTTTCCGTCCTTGTCCGTGGTGCCTGCCTCGTTAGCCAAGCCCACGATGGTTCCCATGGCGTCGAAGAAGATGGACAGCAGGATCACGAAGGCGAGAAGCGCAGCTGCCGTCACGCCGAGCTGGCCAAAGGCGCCGAAGACGTCAACGTGGCCAATGAGGGAAAGGTCCGGAAGGGACCAGCCGTTGAGCTGCGGAACAACCAAGGACCAACCTTCTGGGTTGACCTTGCCGTCCGCGCTGACCGAAGGGCCGATCTTGAAAACGGCTTCGAGGATGTTGGCAAGAAGCGTGGCGACGGCGATGCCGATGAGGATAGCGCCCTTGATGTTGCGCACCATGAGGGCGATGGTCACGAGCAAGCCCACCACGAAGACGAGCGTTGGCCAGCCGGTGAGCTCGCCGCCGTGGCCCAAGCCTACGGGAACCGTGGTGCCTGCGGCGTCAGGAAGACGGCGCACAAAGCCGGAGTTTACGAAGCCGATGAGGGCGATGAACATACCGATGCCCACCACAATGGCGGTCTTAAGGGACGCGGGAACCGCGTTGAAGACGGCGGTTCGGAAGCCGGTCAGCACCAGCACGAACATGGTGAGGCCGGCCAAGAGGACCAAGCCCATCATGGATTGCCAGCTCAACTGCGGGTTGGTTGCCACCGTGATGGCACAGAAAGCGTTGACGCCAAGAGCCGTTGCCATCGCGAAGGGGTGCTTACCCCAAGCGCCCATCAGGATGGTCATGATGCCAGCCACCAAAGCGGTAGCGGCGGCGACGCGGCTGAGGCCCAGAACCTGGCCGGATCCGTCAGCGCCGGAGAGCACCAACGGGTTGAGGACCACGATGTAGCTCATGGCGAAGAAGGTAGCGAGGCCACCGCGAATTTCGCGGCTGTAGGTGGAGCCTCGTTCGGAGATCTTGAAGTATCGGTCCACGGCTCCGAGCGTGGTGTTGGTCGAGGCCGATGTCCTCGAAGGTGCGGTGCGATTGTCCATGTTTCAAGCTTAATCTGCTAGGGGTCTCGCCTAAGAATAGTGTGGCGATCGTCATTTTCTACGCTGTGTAAAAAATATTCGCTTTTTCACTAGCCGGGCGCCGAATGGGGGTGTTGAATAGAGGTATCTCGAATAGTCCACTTAGTGAGGAGTCACTCATGACCGAGATCCCGACTACCAACGACTCCGATGTTGGCCGCGCTCGCGGCGAATCATCAGACGCAGCAACGGCCAATGGCGTGACTGTTGGCGTGGATGGTTCAGAGCAGTCTCTGAATGCCCTGCAGTTCGCGGCTCAAGAAGCTTCGAACCATGACCTTCCCCTCAATATCGTCACCGCATACAGCATCCCCGTTTTCGCAGCCTCCAGCATGGACGCTGGCTACGCAAGCATGGATGACGAAGCCTTCCGCGCTAGCGCCCTCGAGACCGTCGAGGACGCAGCGTCCCACATTAAGCAGTTCATAGGCGACGGCTTGACCGTCCGCACCTTCGTCGAGTCGGGAGACGCCGCGGGCGTGCTCTTGGACTTCGCAGAAGAAGCAGACCTCATGGTGGTTGGTCGTCGCGGTCGCGGTGGCTTCATGGGCCGTCTCCTCGGCTCCGTTTCCACCGCCATCCCGGCCCACGCCAAGTGCCCGACCATCATTGTGCCACTGACCGCGAAGGATCGCACCAACACGAAGGACGTCATTGTGGTGGGCGTCGACGGTTCCGACCGTGCACGCCTTGCCGTCTTGAAGGCCGCCGAACGTGCGCTCGCAGAAAACGCGACCCTGCGCGTGGTCTGCGCGATTCCTCCACTCGGCGGTTCCCTCGCTTGGGTGCCAGCCACGGTGGATCAAGAAGCTGTCTTCCGCGAAGTGCGCGAGCAGCTGAGCGCCGGCGAACGCTGGCTCAAGAGCTACTACCCGGACCTCAAGTTCGAGTCCGATGTCATTGAGGGCGCGCCAGTTGAGGTGCTCATCGATGAATCCCGCACCGCCAAGTTGCTGGTTACCGGCTCCCGCGGCCGCGGCGGATTCACGGGCATGCTCCTCGGCTCCACGAGCCAAGGCGTGCTCTTCCACGCACAAGGTCCCGTCATGGTCATTCCAGACGGAGAAGATCCACGCCTAGAAGAACGAAAGAACTTCAGCTAGGCAAAGGGCTTCAATAGCGAATTAGTAGCGCCCCGCGTACGGGTACACGTTGTACATGCCGCCGTAATTCAGCGGCGTGACGGATATACCCATTTGCGGGTTCCGCGCGTGCACAATCATGCCGTCGCCTAGGTAGATGGCAACGTGATACATGGACGCGCCACCGTTGGAGCTCCAGAACACCAAGTCACCGCGGCGCAGCTGGGTAAGTGGCACTTTGGTAGGTGCATTGAAGTACTGGCTCGACGAAGTGCGCGGCAGCGTCACGCCGGATAGCGCGAACGCCGTCTTCGCGAAGGACGAGCAGTCGTAGTAGTTAGGCCCGTTGGCGCCGTAGCTGTAACCAATTGAATTGTTATTCGCCGTCGCGATCGCCCAGGCAATCGCCGCTTCCTTGGAGCCGGTCGTCGGCGCTGGTGCAGGTGCCGGCTTTGGAATTGCTGTTCGGGTTGGAGACGGAGTTGGCGTAGCGGTCCGCGTAGGTGTTGGAGTCGGCGTCGCAGTGCGCGTCGGCGTTGGGCTAGCCGTTCGGGTTGGAGTTGGGGTCGGCGTAGCCGCACGAGTCGGTTGAGGCGTGACGGTAGGCGCTGGTGCCCGGGTTGGCTCCGGAGCTTGAGTTGGCGCTGGCGGAGTTTGCGCCGAGGACGACGACGCAGCTTGAGTCGGGCGCGTAGGCTCAGCCGGGTCGGACGGAATTGCCGGAACACTTGGCTGAGCAGGAACGGTTGGCTGAGCAGGAACGCTCGGCTGTGTCGGGTTCGAAGGCTGCGCAGGCGTGGAAGGACGTACCGGGGTGGCTGTCTGTGTGGCGTTCAATGCTGGAGCCGCCGGAGTAGAACGAACTACAGGACGCAAGGAGTTAGCCACGGGGGAAACGTCCGGAACCTCGGCCGGGCGGGTGAGCGGCGTCGTCGTATTGGATTCTGAATCGAGCGCCGCCAAATCCCGCAGCGTTTGGCTCGCGACATCCGAGCCGGGGGAGAGAGCGCCGTCCTGGGCGGCGCCATGAGGCGTGGACGCGAGTGCCGCCTGCAGCGCTTCTTCGTTGTGCGCCGCAATGAGCTCATCCGCGCGCTTGGACTCGTCCGACACCGAGGTGCCGCGGGCCTCCGCAAGCAACGCAAGAATCTGTGCGCGGGTTTCTTCCTGAGCGCGACGCTGAGCTTCGTAACGGTCCGCGCTCTCGCGGGCGGCCGTGGTGATGCGATGCTGGATGTCAGACGCCTTCGTGGCCACGGACTCAAGCCCGCTCGCGTAGTTCTGCCAGGAAGCGGCGAGGTCGGCGGCTGCCTTGGACGCTGTCAAAGTCTGCGCGCGGTTGGCCGTCAGAGCGTCAAGCGTCGAGGCCTTATAGATCACGTCATTGTTGTTCGAGGAGTTGAACAGCGCAGAAAGCGCTGGGTTCACTCCGCCCTGACGGTAGAGGTCGCCGGCAAGTTTGCCCACGGATTTCTGGAGGGCTTCGTAAGACGCTTGCGCCTCGGCTGCGTGAAGACGCGCTTCTTGGGCGGTCTTGGTGCGCGTGGAAGCGGCCTCATTAGCGGCCGTTTGGGCATCCAGCGTGGAAAGGGCGTCGGCCTCGGCTTTGGCCAGCTGGGTTTCGGAATGGAGAAGGGCCTGATCGAGTCGGGATACAAGCGCCTTGAGAGCCGACGTGTTGCGGCTCTGAGGATCAGCTGCAAGTGCCTTGGCGCGAGCGATTTCGGTGGCGCTCGGGAGCTCAACCGCTGGTTGCGCGGGGGACTGAGGCTGCGCAGGGAGCGCGACGAGGGACTGCTGCCAGGACAGGTTGGCGGTTTCCGCAGAAGCGGCCGGTGCGAAGATCAACATTCCGCACAACAGGGCTCCGCAGAGCAAAGTGCTGCTGACTTGCGTGGCAGTATGCGCTGAACGGGCGAGCATACGAGTCACTTGAGGTTGAATCACGGTCATCCTGACGCCAAGGAACGGGGCAGCAGTTCCAAGCGAAAGGACCGTTGGTATGACCCTCAACAATGAACGGTGCGAGTGTTCAGATGTTACGGACTTCAAGTAACGGGGAGGTCACTTATACGTCACAGCTTGATAACTACAGTCTTCAATGTAAGCGCTAAAAGGACAAGGTTCAACCCCAAGGTTAGGGATTTCCCACCGCAAGTTTAAATAACAAGAATGTCATTTTCACATGCAACACGCCGTGAAGCACGCTTAAAAGACGATCGCGTGGAACCGGGGTTATAGGACATTAAAGTGTGTCTGATGGGGCTTGGTTGCCTTTATCGGCGCGGCTAAACGGGTGTTGGCATACTTTTCGTTGTTTATTCGGGAAGCGTGGTTGACAACGAGCGTTTATGCGTCCTGTGTGGTGGCGGGCTGAAAAGGAACGGTTCCACGAGTGCTGGAGCTACCAGGTATCGCTGTAAATCGTGTGGCGCGAGTAGTTCTGAACGGATACAACGCGTCGACGTGCGTCGACGCCACGAGCTCTCCCGATTCCTGGAATGGCTGCTGGGAAACAAGACTCAATCCCAAGTCGCTCAGGGCGTGGATCCACGCTCGTTTCGTCGCTCCACACACTGGTGCTGGAACATTACTCCCGCGATCGAGGTCACCGGAGAGATCTATCCGGAAGTCCAGCTCGACGGCATCTATCTCGGTTCCTGGTGTTGCTTGATCGCGATCGCTGGCGAACACGTCATCGGTTATCAATGGTGTGACACGGAAAAACGCGTGGCGTGGGAACAGCTCCTAACTCGTTTCCCCGCACCAGATTTGGTCGTGATTGATGGTGGTTCCGGGCTGGCATCCGCGCTGAAACATTGCTGGCCCGAGACCCCTGTTCAACGCTGCCTGGTGCATATTCAACGCAACGTGCGCGTGCTGATCACGATGCGCCCCCGCACGACCGCGGGCCGCGAACTACGGGCTATTTCCCTTGCCCTGACACGGATCACGAGCCAGGATCAAGCGCGTGCATGGCTACTTGCACTCAACCAGTGGCACGGAAAACATCACCAGATGCTGAACGAGAAAACCTACCGTTCGCACCACCGTGGTTCGCTGCCGCAAAGCGTGAGGCCGCACCAGCGCTGGTGGTTCACACACGACCGGCTACGCAAGGCCTACCAACTCCTCGAGCGCGCCAGCCAACAAGAAGTCCTGTTCACCTATCTCAAAGACGAGCACCGCTCACGGAACGCCTCATCAACAACGAACAGGATCGAAGGAGGCATCAACGCGCAGCTACGCAATCTTCTACGCAACCATCGCGGACTGACCCCTGAGCACGCTAAACGAGCCGTGGAATGGTTCCTCTACAAGCACTCCCAGAACCCAGCACCAGCCCACCAACTCATCAAAAAAGAACACTACGAGCCCGTCGCCTACACGCAAGAAATCGAGGAACACATCGGACCCGCAGAACTCGGAACAGGACTCAACGCAAACGAAGGACTCTGGCACCGAAAAGGATGGGCCGGCCGCGCCTCCTAAAAAGACACGCCCGACCCAGACACACATTTATGTCCTATAACCCTGGAACCGGGAATATTCCGGTTCCACGCGATCGAGGTGCATCTCAGAGGTTGTGTCTACTGGAGGTCGCCCTTGGTGTGACTCTCCGTGATGCGGCTATTAGTAGCGCACGCCGTAACGGTAGATGTTGGTCATACCCGCGTAGTTCATCTTGGTCACGGAGATGCCAACTGTTGGGTTACGAGCGTGAACGATGTTGCCGTTACCGATGTACATGGCCACGTGGTAGAAACTACGGCCGCCGTTAGACGTCCAGAAGATCAGATCGCCGACGCGCAAGTTGCTCAATGACACCTTGGTGCGGGAGCCTGCGTATTGCATAGACGAAGTACGTGGAATGGTGATTGCGGACTTCGCCATTGCGGTCTTAGTAAAGGCGGAGCAGTCGAAGTAGCGCGGGCCAACGTAACCGTACTTGTAGAGGTAGTAGTTGTTGTTGGCCGTCCTGGTAGCCCAGCTGGTTGCATAGGTCTTGGCTAGAGCGGTAGAAACGCTGGTTCCGAGGTTTGCAGCGGATCCCAATGAGGCAACTGATGCGCCCTGGGCGCCTGCCTGCGTGGTCTGCGTGCCGAATGGATCGGCAAGCGGAGACGTGGAGTTGTCTAGGGCAAGAGGTGCTTGCGTAGTGGCAGCTTCCAACTCTGCATCAGCTGCTGCTGCGAGACGTGCCTCGGAGCGCTTCTTTTCCGCCGAGGCGGAGGTGCCGTTAGCCAGCGCGAGCTTGGCGTAAGCGGCATTGTTTACCTTTTCGACCTGAGCGGACTTGGATTCGTAGTCCTTGTTTGCCTTTTCGGCGGCAGCGGCAGTGCTCGACTCGGAGTTCAAGCCCTCGAGGGTGGCTGCTTCAAGCTGCTGAAGTGCCTTGCTGTTGCTGTCGATGACTGCATCGATCCTCGCGGCAAGTGCTGCGCGGTCCGTGGCGGAAGCGGAAGTGATCGTCGCTTCGGACGGAAGAGAGCTGACAGAAGCAACGTTGATATCGGCAGCGGATACGGTGGCGCTGACGGTTGCTTCGCTCTGGGTGGTGGTTTCGGCGGCGTTAGCAGCTGGTGCTGCCGAGCCGGCTACGACGGCGCTGCCCACTAGAAGTGTGCTAGCAAGGGTGCTGAAGGTCTGACGGGCCCGCATAGGCTTTCCTGACTCTCGGGAACAAGGTCACGGTGAATCAACTCGCCCATGCGGGTTCTGAATTCGGTGGCACGATCACCAACGGAAGGTGTGTGCCAGAGAATCATTTAGCTCTTCATCGAGGAGAACGTCCCTCGGGAAGATCACGAAATGATCACCGTTTGATAAAGATTAGGCAACGGCAGGTGCCTTTGCAAGATCCTCCGTGGCTCACAGGAACCGAAAAAACGTGAAACGACTGTTTCTAGCCCCATCCCAGGTCGTGCAAAAGGTCGTCGTCAATGCCGAAATGATGCGCAATTTCGTGAACAATCGTGATAGCTATTTGGGTCTCGACCTGTTGAGCAGATTCACAGATTTCTAGGATCGACTCTTGGTACAAAAAAATATGATCCGGCAACTTCCCTGCATCCCAACCCCAGGTGCGCTCAGTCATGGGGATTCCCTCGTATAGCCCCAAAATATGGCCGACCATGAAAGGCGAGCTGGCGTCGTCGTCTACTCCGTGGATAGCGGGATCGTAGCGATCCTCAATGAAGACCGCAACATTTTCCAATTTCGTCATGACTGACTGCGGCATCCTCGCGAGTGCTCGCTCGACGCACTGCTGGAACTCGTCACCGCTCATCTGAAAGGCCATAAAAAGAGCCTAGCTGCGGGGCGCGAGGGGGATTGTGGCGCAGATCGCACGAAAGAGCTTGATTTCAGTTTTGCGGATCGGCATTTATGCCCGTATAGTTGATACGGTCAACTTAGAGGAAGTCGAGAAATCTGCTTCTGACGAGTGTCCTTGCCCCCATCGTCTAGCGGCCTAGGACACCGCCCTTTCACGGCGGCGGCACGGGTTCGAATCCCGTTGGGGGTACGCAGGATCAGATTTCACCAAAGGTAAAAACTCTGGTAAAGTTTTGGTCTTGTGAACGAAGAAAAATCGTTCAAATGGCCCTGTAGCGCAGTTGGTTAGCGCGCCGCCCTGTCACGGCGGAGGTCGCGGGTTCAAGTCCCGTCAGGGTCGCTCTTTCTTCCGGAGCGACGGAAGACAGTACAAATGGCCGGGTAACCGGCCATTTGGCTCTGTAGCTCAGTTGGTAGAGCGTTCGACTGAAAATCGAAAGGTCACCGGATCGACGCCGGTCGGAGCCACTGAACCCCCGCGTAGCTTCTACATCGCGGGGGTTCAACTTTTAACTGATCGGGTTGAGAATCTTCCCTGATGCTTCTTCAGGAATCCGTCCCCCGCACCTATAACCCCTCTGGCATTCGAAGCCCTCATCTCTAACTGTCATAGCGGTTAGGTACTTTTTAAGTATGAACTGGGAAGACGATGATGGGGTACTTGGGCCAGCGCGGACGTTGCTAGCCGCCGTTCGAACTTTGCATGTGCGCGGTGCTCACCGCATTCAGATCTTTCCTCATATGGCCGCCTCGGGGATGTACTGGCGCTGCCCCATTGTGATTGACGGCGTGGATCCTTTTTCGGTAACAAGTAAAGAACTGAATTATTCGAGTGGTGGTGGCTGGGAGCTTCCCGGGTGTTCCACTTCGCAACCCATTAGCTACTTGAAAGCAGCAAACCGTTTGTGGACGGCGCTGACGGAAGAGCAACGGAAGCGCGCCGTTGTTCCGGATCCGGACTACGTGCGCTGGTATGCCGGCTTGCTCGCGTATCTCTGCGACGATGAAATTCCGTACCTCTTCGGCGACGACTATGGACCCTCGCCTCTCGATAGTGGATATATGGGCGTCATGGGGCAAACATATAGCCATCTACGCAATGACTATGGGCTTCCACCGGGAAACTCGCTGGCTTGGCACTGAGGTACATATACCCCGTGGGGGTAATTGTGCTAGTCTTTTAACTGTGACTAATTGCGGTGTCCCGACGTGGTGAATTGGCTAAGGCCTCTTCTTACCATCATCGTCTTGATGGCCCACTATGTAGGGTGGGGCGCTATCACGCATGACTTTTCTTCGGTGACCGTTACATCTCATTCCGCTCATCATCACACCGTGCAGGCAGCAGAGTTTTCTTCGATCGCAACGTCCCCTCATAGCACCGATAGCGACCACGGGTGCATGACGAGCAACTGCCCTATGAAGCCGGTTGCAGATTTCAGGGCCGCATCGAATGCACCGCAACTTTTCCCCTGGACTCCCGCAGAAGTTCGGCCGCCCGTGACCACCCGGTCATTGTGGCAGTCTGAACAATTCGTTGAGCAGCGATGTGCACTAATTTCCCAAGCACCACCGGATTTAAATCAGCTCTGTATCAGTCGGACGTGAGTTGCATTGCGTCGAAATATATTCGGCAAAAAGCCCACAAAACTTACCTCTGATTTTTGATTGGAAATGATCAACATGAAAACCACCACCAAGCGATTCACAGCGCTCGCAGGAATTGCCCTAACTGGTTCGCTCGCCCTAGCGGCATGCAGTTCCGGATCGGGAAGCTATTCGGTTTCTTCCAGCCCTGCGACAGCAGCCTCAAGTAGCGCCAGCAGCCAGCTCGGGCAGAACAGCGCTCACAACGTGCAAGACGTCATGTTCACGCAGATGATGATCCCGCATCACGAACAAGCCGTCGCAATGAGTGACATTCTGCTTGCCAAGAGCGGCCTGAGCCAAGAAATGACCACGCTGCTCAACAACATCAAGAAGGCTCAGGGCCCCGAAATTGAGAAAATGAACGGCTGGCTCAAGGCGTGGGGACAACCTGCAATGATGTCCAACTCTGGACATGTGGGCCATGGCAATGGCATGGGCATGGACGGCATGATGAGCGACGCTGACTTGCAAAAACTTCGTGACGCCAACGCAACCGACGCCTCAAAGCTCTTCCTAGAGCAAATGATTCAGCACCATCAGGGCGCCATCGATATGGCCCTTACGGAAGTTTCCGGCGGCCAGAATCAGGAAGTGGTCACTTTGGCTAAGTCTGTAGTAGCTGACCAGCAAACCGAAATTGACCACATGAAACAGATGCTTGCTGGCATGAAGTAGCAGTCCAGCCGTCAAATAAGTGTGCGCTCTCCGCGACTAACTATGTCGATGCGGAGAGCGCACACTCGTCTTTAATTGGAGAAGCCCCGAATTCCTAGGCTTGCTCGAGCCACACGGCAGAATCTGCCGCGAGCTGTCCCTCGTACACGGCCTCATCCTGCGAAGCGAACTTCACGGCATAGCCCTCGGGCAGATCCACCGGAGCGGAAGACGTATTCGCGAGCACCGTGATGGGGCCATTTGTGAAGGCGAGAATTCCCTTTTCAGGTTCGTTGATTTCCGCCCATTCGAGCGTGCCCATGCCAAGACCTTCGGCCCGACGCAGCTCAATCAGCTCGCGGTACAGCTCAAACGTGGAACCCTCCACGCCGACCTGCTGATCCGCTGCATAGTGGCGGTAGCTTTCCGGCTGAGGTAGCCATGGCGAGTACGACGCCGCAGCTTCAGCAGGTGCCCCACCTTCCGCTTCGAGATCGGCATTTGCCGTAGCCACCACGTCGAAGCCGAAGCCTGGACGGGTGGAATCCCATGGCATCGGGATGCGGCAGCCGTCGCGGCCACGCTCTTCACCCTTGGTGCGGAAGAAGGAAGGATCCTGGCGCAGCTCGTGTTCCAGCGTGGTGTGCTCAGGCAAGGACAGCTCGTCGCCCTGGTACACGTACGAAGAACCGGGCAGCGCCAGCATGATCATGGCGGCGGCACGGCCGCGAGCCCAACCAAGCTTCTCATCTGGCTGTTCGTCCTCGGCTGCGATGCCCTTCGGGTACGTGGTGGGATCGCTCAAGCCGAATCGCGAGGAGTGGCGCACGGTGTCGTGGTTGGAAAGTACCCAAGTGGCCGGCGCCTGAACAACGGCTGCTTCCTTGATGGTCTCATCCACGTTGTCGAAGATGCGCTGAGCATCCCAGCCGGCCAGCAAGAAGCCGAAGTTGAACGCCTGCTGCATTTCGTCTTCGCGGACGTAGCGGAAGATGCGCTCCATCGGCTCTACCCAAGCTTCGGCCACCATCATGCGGTCGCCTTCGTACTTGTCGAGAACCTTGTGCCATTCGCGGTAGACCTGGTGCACGCCTTCTTGGTCGAAGTACGGCGAGCCGGTCTTCATGTTTCCGCTGTCATCCACGGCGTCGCCGGAGACGAGGTCAGAGACGTCCTCATTCACTGTGCTGAAGTGGCGGTTCTCAGCGACAGCCGAGTCAGCTGGAACGGAGGCGTCCTGCGCGGAAGAAGCTGCGGCGTCGTGCTCCTCGCCTGCAACCATCGCTACCTTGTCGCGGAAATTCGGCAGGGCAGGGTCCTTGATGAGGCCGTGCGCCACGTCAACGCGGAAGCCGTCCACGCCGCGATCCAGCCAGAATTCCAGCACAGATTCCATCTCAGCGCGAACCTCAGGGTTGTCCCAGTTCAGGTCAGGCTGCGTGGTGTCGAAGAGGTGCAAGTACCACTGACCCGGCTTACCCGCATTGGGTCCGGCAACTTCGGTGACGCGAGTCCATGCGTCGCCGCCAAAAACGGACTGCCAGTCATTTGGTGCTTCGTCACCGTTTTTGCCCTTGCCATCGCGGAAAATGTAACGCTCTCGGGCGGCCGATCCCGGCTCAGAGGCCAACGCTTCCTGGAACCACACGTGCTGGTCTGAGGTGTGGTTGGGTACAAGATCAACGATGACCTTGAGGCCTGTCTCGTGAGCGGTGGCAAGCATCGTGTCGAAGTCGGCCAAAGTACCGAAGCGCTCATCCACGTTGCGGTAATCGGCTACATCGTAGCCAGCATCATTCTGTGGCGACGTATAAAAAGGAGAAAGCCAGACGGCGTCCACGCCCAAGTTCTTGAGGTACGGAATTCGGGAGCGCACGCCATTGAGATCGCCCATGCCGTCACCGTTGGAATCGGCGAAAGAGCGGGGATACACCTGATAAATGACCGCATCTTTCCACCAAGTGTGCGTTGACGTGCTGTTTTCCGTTGGGCTCACAAGAACTCCCTGATGATGAGGCGGTAAGAAGAGGGGCCATCTCCTGCGGGAAACGCCGCAGAGATGAACCTTCGGACAAGTCTAACCATGAGGTGTAAACGTTTCCACCCGTACGGACGTCCTACCGTTGGAGAAGCGTTATCGTTGTTTCATGTCCTCGGTGGCGGTGCCGTAGAACCACTCAATGTGAGACCGAAGTAGCCGCGCGGCGTCGTCCAATTGGTTGGACTCAAATGCGTCGAGAATCCCGTGGTGTTGATGGCGGAGTTCGGTGGCGAGGGGCAACCAGGCTTCGTCGGTAGGGATGGAATTGGCCACGTAATCGCGAACTGACAGACGTACGGATTCCATCATGGCTTCCAACACAGCATTCCTGGAGAGCGATGTCAGCAGCACGTGGAATTGCGTGTCGAGTTCGTGGAAGACGTTTCTATCCAGTTTGGGGTCGTCCATTCTCGCCAACAGCTCATGAGCTTGAGCTAGCTTCGCGAGAGTTTCTGGACTGTCATCGATGACAGCTTCAAGTGCGGCACCGGTTTCCAAAATGATGCGGGTGCGGACAATCTCCTTTACGGATAGTCCCCGTGAAGCCACATGCAGGCGGAGGGCGGCGGCCAGGCCCGCCACGGGCTCGGAAATGATGATGGTCCCAGAATTGGGGCCCGAACCCGTGGATGAACGGACCAGTCCCAGGACACCAAGAATGCGGATGGCATCCCGCACGGATGCTCGGGACAAATTGAACTCGGCCGCCATGGAGCGTTCGCTCGGGAGACGGTCGCCAATGCTCAGTTCGCCTGACCGAAGCTTTTGCTCAATCGCCTCTAGAACCACTTCGTAGGCAAAGGATGAACTCTCGCTTGATGATTCTCCCATTTGATTATTCTTTCACGCAGAGAGTGCCGGACCGAAGCCAAAGCAGGCCACGGTCCGGCACTCTACGACGCAGAAACTGCTCCGAGGACGAGCTTACGGAGTCGGAATCATCCACCCGAGGATCGGGGTGGACTGCAAGAAGACCAAGAGGCACAGGACCAACAACATGGCGATGCTCCAGCCCACCACCTTGCGAAGAATCACGGCTTCCTTGCCGTCTAGCTGTACGGCGGTTGCGGCGATAGCTAGGTTTTGCGGGCTGATGAGCTTGCCCACCACGCCACCTGATGTGTTACCGGCAACCAACAAGTTCGGATCGATGCGGGCATTCATGCCAGCGGTCTGCTGAAGTTTGGCAAACAGGGCGTTAGAGGAGGTGTCGGAACCGGTAACGGCCGTGCCCAACCAGCCGAGAATCGGCGAGAGGAACGCGAAGAAGGCGCCGGCGCCGGCAAGCCACGTACCAATGCTGACGGTCTGACCGGAAATGTTCATGACGTATGCAAGTGCCAGCACGGAGACGATGGTCAGGCCAGCCCAGCGCATGCGGTAGAACGTCTGTCCAATTTCGGAGAATGCGTTGCCTACATTCAGTGCGTAGCGCCCGCCACCGTTGTACTTCGCGTACACCAAAGTCACGATGATTCCGGTGATCAGCAACAAGGTGCCTGGGTTAGACAGCCACTGGAACTTGTAAATAGTCGAGGAAACGGGCTTTCCTGCCGCGTCCAGCACATGACCATAAAGCAGCGGCCACTGCACTGCAATGTCCGTCGCGGCCAGTGCCTTGGGAACGTTTACGCCGAGCGTCCACAGCTTCGCGATGCCAAAGATCACAATGACCAAGAAGTACGGGAACAAGGCGAGCCAGGTGCGCATGGGGGTGAGGCGGTCCTCGTCGGCCGAAGTGGATGTGCCGGAAGAAGAACTGGAAGCGGAAGAATCAGAAGCACCCGCAGAACCGGAAACACCAGAGCCCACCTTCTGGGATTCAAGAGAAGAGGTGTGGGTGCAAATACGCGCACGCGCTTCGTCGCGGTTCTTGGGAGTCCAGAAGCGCAGCAACACCACGGCGGCACCGATGCCAACGAGGGCGGCCACGACGTCCGTGAGTTCGTAAGAGAAGTAGTTGGAGCACAAGAACTGCGCAACGCCGAAGGATGCACCAATGACCAAAGCGGCTGGCCAGCAGTCTTTAATGCCCTTCTTACCGTCGAGAAGGAATAGCAGGATCAACGGCACAAAGAACGCCAAAAGAGGTGATTGACGGCCCACAATGGCACCAATGTGATCGGCGTGCAGGCCGGTGAGGGCTCCCGCCGTCGTAATGGGAATTGCCACGGCACCAAACGCAACGGGGGCTGTGTTGGAAATCAGCACAACGACTGCAGCGCGAAGCGGCGGAATACCCAGTGCCAACAACATGGTGGCGGTAATCGCAACCGGGGCCCCGAAGCCGGCGAGAGCTTCCAGCAGGCCGCCGAAGCAAAAGGCGATCAAGATGGATTGAATGCGGACGTCGCCTTTGCCGATGACGTCGAACACGCGGCGCAGATCCTCAAAGCGACCGCTCAGGACGGTGACTTGATAGAGCCACACGGCCATCACCACAATCCAGAACACGGGGAAAGCACCGAAAACGCCGCCCATGACGGCAGACATGCCGGCCATCTGCCAGGGCATGTGGAAAGCGAAGATGGCCACGGCAATGGCGACGAGCATCGAGATGAGGCCGGCCACGTGCGAGCGGGTTTTGACAACAGCCAGCAACACGAAGAATGTCACAAGCGGGATGATTGCAACGAGCGCCGAGAGGAAGACGCTGCCAGCGACGGGATTCGTCGCGGGGGTGAATGTTTCCATGTGGGGGACTTTCTAGCGATGAACGGGGAATGGTCTGACCACTATGGTCTGACCACAAATATAGCCCTTTTTCCGAAAAAGTGTGAGCCATTTCACAAAATTAGCCGCTGACTTGGAAAGCTAGACGTATGAGCGCGATCACCATAGTATGGTCAGACCACATCGAAACGCCGAGATCTCTGGGATCTGGGCAGCGTCAGAAGGGGTCACTATGCGGATAGCACTGTTCAGTACGTGCATCGTGGATGCGATGTATCCATCCACCGCCCGCGCCACTGTCGAGATTCTTGAACGCCTGGGTCACACCGTCATTTTCCCGAAGGGCCAGGCCTGCTGTGGCCAGATGCACGTCAATTCCGGCTACTTCAAAGACGCGCTCCCGGTAGTGCGTAATCATGTTGCGGCTTTTTTGCAGGAGGATTACGACGCCGCCGTGGCGCCTTCCGGTTCTTGTGTTGCGTCCGTCAAACATCAGCATCCGATGCTGGCTAATCGCTGTGGTGACGATGGACTCGCGGCGGACGCTGAGGAGGTGGGCGCCAAAACTTACGAGCTGTCTCAGCTGTTGACCGATGTACTTGGCGTGACGAATGCCGCCGAACAGCTTGGTTCCTACTTCCCGCACAAGGTGACGTATCACCCGTCTTGTCACGGCATGCGGCTCCTGCGCTTGGGGGACCGGCAGCAAAACTTGCTTCAAACCGTGGACGGGCTGGAGTTTGCACCGCTTCCCGAAGCGGACCAGTGCTGCGGATTCGGCGGCACGTTCTCCATCAAGAATTCTGATGTTTCCACTGCGATGCTCAATGACAAAGCGGACGCGATCGAAGCAACGGGTGCCAGCCTGTGCGCGGGTGGCGATGCCTCGTGCCTCATGCATATCGGTGGCGGGCTCTCGCGCCGCGGCAGCCAGGCGCGCACTGTGCACTTCGCGGAAATTCTCGCAAGCACTCGCGAAAAGCCGCTGGTCATTCCTGAAGCGCAAGGCGGCGTCGTCGTACTAAATGGAGGAACCCGATGAGCGTCAACCTAGGTATTCCAGCAGTGCGAAGCAGCGGCGAAGGCAATTTGTTTGCGCATGAGAAGTTTCAGTCGGCAGCCAAACGCGAGCTGAAGAATGAGCAATTGCGTGCGAATTTGCGGCACGCCACGCATACGATTCGCGACAAGCGCCTCAACGTGGTTTCCGAGCTGCCGGATTGGGAAGAGCTGCGCGAATCGGGTTCGCGGATCAAAGAAAACGTGATGGCGCGGTTGCCGGAACTGCTGGAGCAGTTTGAGGCGGCGTTTACCGCGCGCGGCGGCGTGATTCACTGGGCGAATGATGCGACCGAGGCGAACGCGATTGTGACTTCGTTGATTCGTGCGACCGGTGAGACGGAAGTGGTCAAGGTGAAATCCATGGCTACACAGGAAATAGGGCTGAACGAACACCTTGAAAGCCTGGGCATCAACGCGATTGAAACCGATCTTGCCGAGCTCATTGTGCAACTGGGGCATGATCGGCCCAGCCATATTCTTGTGCCCGCGATTCACAAGAACCGCACGCAGATTCGCGATATTTTCCGTGCGGAAATTCCTAACGCTTCCCCTGACCTGACGGATAATCCAAAAGAACTCGCGGCGACGGCGCGTGCTTACTTGCGCGAGAAGTTCCTGAATGCAAAGGTGGCGATTTCGGGAGCGAACTTTGGAATTGCTGAGACTGGGACCTTGGGCGTGGTGGAATCTGAGGGCAACGGGCGCATGTGCCTGACGCTACCGGAAACGCTGATTACCGTGATGGGAATCGAGAAGATTCTGCCTCGCTGGGAGGACCTGGGCGTCTTTATGCAGCTGTTGCCACGGTCCTCGACCGGCGAGCGAATGAACCCGTACTCGTCTTTGTGGACGGGTAAGAACGGCCCAGATGGTCCGCAGAATATTCATTTGGTGATGCTGGATAATGGTCGAACGCGTGCTTTGGCGGATAAGAACGGCCGCTCCGCGCTGCATTGCATTCGCTGTAGCGCGTGCATGAACGTGTGTCCGGTGTATGAGCGGACGGGTGGTCACGCGTACGGTTCCACGTATCCGGGACCGATCGGTGCAATACTCTCGCCTTTGCTCACGGGCATCACGGCGGAGGAGAATTCTTCACTGCCGTACGCTTCGTCCTTGTGTGGTGCGTGCTTTGATGCCTGCCCGGTGAAGATCAACATTCCGGAAATCCTGGTTGATCTGCGCGCTCAAGATGTTGAAGCGCAACATTCGGTACGGAAGGCGCCTACCGAGATGGATGTGTTGATGAAGGGTGCCTCGTGGGCGCTATCTTCCGGCACGCGCCTCAAGTTCTTGGAGAAGGGTTTGCCGGCGGGACGTTTGCTGGCGGGCAAGGACCAGAGGATTTCATGGTTGCCGGGCATCGCGGGCGGCTGGACGAGTAGCCGCGACATTCCAGCGCCGCCACAATCCTCGTTCCGGGATCAGTGGGCGCAGCGCGAAAAGTTCCAAAAGTCGCAGGGGTCTCAGCAATCTCAGCAGTCTCAAGCGTCTCAAAAGCCAACCGGAAAGCAAGGGGAGTGACAATCGTGGGTGCAAAAGAAGACATCTTGAGTCGCGTGCGGGTGGCCTTGCAAGGCGATGCGCCAGTTACTGATATTCCGCGAGAGTACCGCCAGTCCGGAACCATGAACCAGGACCAACTCATTGACCATCTCACGGATCGCTTGGTGGACTACAAAGCAGAAGTGAAAGTTGTTCTGGCAACCGATCTTCAGGGGGCCATCGCGGAGTTTTTGGCCAATGCCCGTTCTGTGGTGGTGCCGCATGGTTTGGACGCTGAGTGGATTGCTGGGGTTGCTGACGCGGACGTCGTGACGGATTCGCCAGAGGCTCCCGTTCCGGTTGACCAGCTGAATGCAACGGATGCGGTGCTGACTTCGAGTGCGGTCTCCGTGGCGGAATCTGGGACCATCATTTTGGACGGCACGCCGACCCAGGGCCGGCGCGCCATCAGCCTAGTTCCCGATCAGCACGTGTGCGTGGTGCCAGCATCCACCATCGTGGAAATCCTGCCGGAAGCCATGCCGCGCCTAGAACCAAGCCACCCGCAGACCTGGATTTCCGGGCCGAGCGCCACGAGCGATATTGAGCTGGAGCGTGTTGAAGGCGTGCACGGGCCGCGGCGATTGAGCGTGATTATTGTGAAGGACGCTTAGTTACATTCAGCCCTTAGTTACTGCGCGCAATTCCGCGTACGCTGAGCCACCGGCTCATATACCGCCGGTACGCGAGCGTGGCCGTGGTGACATCCTTGTCCTCGATGGCTTCTAGCCAATCGCGCAGGTCGCGGGACGAATCATCCGGCCACACGTACTGCGCGAGCTTGCCGTAATCCACTTCAACAATGGAGTCCCTGGAGAACCGGCCAAGCCACCGGGACAAATCCGTCAGGTCGTCAAAGAGGTCCACTTGCGGTGCGTGAAGCGCCATGGATGCGGCCGTGTACGTGAGCCGCGCGAGGGCCTGACTCATCGGAACCAACACGCGGGCGCCGGTGATGTCGCCGTTGAGGCCGAGCTGGGGATCGTGCGTGGCTTCAACCACGGTCACGTCTTCGACTGGATCAATGAGCCAAAACCATGTGGTGGGTATGCCCCACGTGGACTGCTGCGAGTACAACCCTTCGCCGAACGCGGCGGAATCTTGCTCAGCCTCTTCCGCCGGAGTTTCCGCGCCCAACGTCTCATCCGTGATTGGGGCGGACGCCGAGTGTTCCCGCAAGAAATCGTCCAAGCTTCGGCCAAAGTAGTCCGCCGCACGCATCGAGAAACTCTCGCGTGCAGGCACCGGAATGATGGCCTCGCGCACGGATGGCCGCATCTCATCGTCAAAATACGCGCACGCCAAAGCCACGCGCTCCGTCAACTGCGAAGGACAGTAGTAGGACGTGAAGCCGCCTTCTTCCGTGGGGTAACTGACGGCACGGTACGGGCTGTCCAGTTTCTTCGGAAACGGATCCACGGCCGGTTGAATCAACCGTTGCATGGCCTCTTCGCGCTCCGCCGCATCAATCTGCTGATTGGTGAGATCCGGGCGCGCCAGAATTTTGGCTTGCTCGCCCGCGGGAAATGCTTCGAGGCGCTCGTAAATACGCAGGCTCGCTACGGGGACTGCGAATTCATGCTGGAAGGAACGGCTGGATTCGATCACTCGCTCAATTCCACGATGACCGGGGCGTGGTCAGAAGCGCCCTTGCCTTTTCGCTCTTCGCGGTCAATCTCGGCGTGCGTCACGGACGCGGCCAGCGCGGGGGAGCCCAGCACAAAGTCGATGCGCATGCCTTCCTTCTTCGGGAAGCGCAGCTGCTTATAGTCCCAGTACGTGTAAACGCCTGGGCCAGGAGTAAACGGTCGCACCACATCTTTGAAACCGGCGTCGTCAATGAAAGCGTAGAACGCATCGCGCTCTGGCTTGCTGACGTGGGTCAATCCTTCGGAAAGGAAGTACTCAATGTCCCACACGTCGTCATCCTGTGGGGCAATGTTGAAGTCGCCCATAAGCGCAATCTTCGCGGCAGGATCCTCAGCTACCCAGGACTTCGCGTGGTTCTTCAACGTATCCAGCCACTGCAACTTGTACGGCATGTGCTCGTCTTCCAGAGCGCGCCCGTTAGGAACGTAGAGACTCCAAATCTGCACCCCGCCGCACATAGCTCCGATGGCGCGCGCTTCCTGAATCGGATCCACGCCGCCCTTACCGAACGCCGGCTGATCTACAAAGGTGCGCTGCACGTCGTCGAGCCCCACACGGGACGCAATGGCCACGCCATTCCATTGGCTCAGGCCGAAGTGCGCTACCTCGTAGTCCATGCGCTCAAAGAGATCCCACGGAAAGTTTTCGTCTTTACACTTGGTTTCTTGGATAGCCAAGACATCCACGTCAGAGCGTTCAAGCCATGACTCCACGCGGTCAGCGCGGGCGCGCAACGAATTCACATTCCAGGTAGCAATCTTCACCTGTCTAACTTACCAATATGCGCAACGCGAGCAGTGTTTAGGACTGATCCTTCCACCACTCATCAAAGATAGTGACGGGGGTGGTGCGCTTGTGGCGCGTGCGTAAGTACTTGGTTTCAATCGCTTCGGCGACCTCCGTAGGAACTTCGCGCCCTTCGAGATAATCATCGATGTGATCGTAAGAGATGCCGAGTTCGTCCTCATCCGTGCGTCCTGGCTTGCCTTCCAGCAAGTCTGCGGTAGGGACCTTCTTCCAGACCGGCTCCGGGGCGCCCAAGAATTCGAGCAGCTGGCGGTTCTGGCGCTTGTTGAGTCCAAAGAGCGGCAGGATGTCCGCACCGCCGTCGCCGAACTTCGTGAAGAATCCGGTGACGGACTCGGCGCCGTGATCCGTGCCGATTACCAACAAGTTCCGCTCGCCGGCCAGTGCGTACTGGGCCACCATGCGCAAGCGCGCCTTGATATTGCCCTTGTTGAAGTCTGAGATGTCGCGGCCCGTGGTGGCACGGAATTCTTTCATCATGCCGTCCGTGCCGGGCTGGATGTTGAACGTCCACTCTGTCTTCGCTGCGACGAAGTCCAGCGCGGCTTGCGCGTCTGCTTCGTCGAACTGCACGCCGTGCGGCAAGCGGACGGCAACGAAGTCAGCGTCTACACCGCGGGTGGCGAGTTCTTCCGTGGCCATTTGGGCCAAGCGGCCCGCGAGCGTGGAGTCGATGCCGCCGGAAATGCCCAGCACAAAGCCGTTCGTGTGGGTGGCTTGCGCGTAGTCCGCGAGGAACTCGACGCGCCGAGCTACCTCGGTAGCCGGGTCGATGGAGGGCTTGACGCCCATTTCAGCAATGATTTTCGCTTGCAGTTCACGCATGCCCCTAGCGTAGCGCCCACTCATTTCAAGGACATTACGACGCCGCCGCTCAGCAAATACCTTGACGACTGGTTCTTAAGGTGCTTTAGTTAGTTACATGAGTAATGAACCAATGAAGGAGGGTGGTGCATCGTGACGGAATCTGCCCCGATCTTCATTCAGCTCAGCCAGTCAATCGAAGAAGGCGTTTTGGACGGCCTCTACCCAGAAGAATCACAAGTGCCCTCCACAAATGAGTTTGCAAGCTTCATGCGCATCAACCCGGCGACGGCCGGCAAAGCTCTTAATCGCCTTGTAGACCAAGGAATTCTGTATAAGAAACGAGGTATCGGCATGTTCGTCGCCACCGGCGCTCGCCAGCAGCTTCTCCAAGAACGCCGCGATGCTTTCGCCGCGGCCTACATTCAGCCACTCGTCGCCGAAGCTCAACGCCTAGGCATCAACGTTGATTCGCTCCACGAAATGATCAACGCCGCACCTACTTCTACGTCAAAGACCACGCTGGAGGGAGCGCAGTCATGACCATCTCTAATTCCAAGCCCGCAATTTCACTGAAGAACCTCACCAAGAACTTCGGCGACACCCACGTCCTCAAGGGACTCACGGTCGAAATTGAAGAGAACACGATCGTCGGGCTCTTCGGCCGCAATGGCGTTGGCAAAACCACGCTCATGAGCATCTTGAGTAATCAAGAGCAAGCAACCGGCGGCACTGCGCAGGTCTATGGCCACAACATTTGGGAAAACCCAGAGGCCACCAACCGCATTTGTTTCATTCGCGAAAACCAGAAATACCCGGAAGAAGCCAAGCTGGCTCACGTCCTCAAGGCCGCCGCGGATTTCTACCCAAACTGGGATCAAGACTTCGCGCTCAAGCTTGAAAAGCGTTTCCGGCTTCCTAAAAAGACCCAAATCAAGAAGTATTCACGCGGTCAGCTTTCCGCGCTGGCCATCGTCGTTGGCCTCGCCTCAAGAGCTCCCATCACCTTTATGGACGAACCCTACTTGGGCCTCGATCCCACCGCTCGCGACGTCTTCTACGAACTCCTCATCTCAGACTTCGGCGAATACCCGCGCACTATCGTCTTCTCCACCCACCTCATCGACGAGGCAGCCAACCTCTTCGAACGCGTCATTGTGCTGGATGAAGGCAAGATCGTTCTTGATAAGAGCATCGAAGAAGCCACCGAATCCGCGTACAACCTCGCGGGTCCCGCATTGGCCGTCGATGAACTCACCAAGAACCTCAAAGTTCTCAAGGTACGCACGCTCGGCGGCTTGAAGTCGGCCACGATTTCCGGTCATGTCACCGAAGAAATCGCGCAAGCGGCGACGCAGCGCAACCTCGAGATCTCGCCCGTCTCACTGCAAGATCTCGTCTCCGCACTCGGCCATCACGATGACATTGACCCGCTCAGCACCCAATCACAACAATCACCGGAAGCGCTCGCAGTGAAGGAGTATTCGCGATGAGCACTCAAGCACTCACTACCGCCACCAGCCCTGCCCACACCAACCAGTCCACAACTCCTAGCGCCGGCGAACGCATCATGCGAGTGGTCCGCCTCCAATTGTTGGACAAGAAACAGCTGATCCTGGTCCCGTTGCTCATTATCGGCTCCGGCATCATCATTTCCATCATCATCGGCGAACTCATCAAACTCGCCGGCGCCCCACCCGAAGCCGTCTACGAAGGCATGCGTAACAACCAAGCGGCGCTCTGGATCCTGACGGGTTACTTCGTCTCGCTCGGCGCACTCATGTACGCCAAATCGCTGCCCTTCGCGGTGGCCCTCGGCTCCACGCGGCGCGACTATTGGCTTGGTACCACGCTCACCCTCATGCTCACCAGCCTGGGACTCGCGGTCCTTTCCACGGTTCTACTGGCCGCCGAAAAGGCCACGCGCGGTTGGTTCACCGGATCCCGGATGTATGACACGTATATTCTGGGCAACGGTGATTACCTCAACGCGTTCCTCATGTCCTTTGTCATCAGCGGGATTTCGCTACTGGCCGGCAATTTCTACGCTGCCATCTACCTGCGCTGGAAGTCCGCTGGCGTCACGTTCACTATCATCGGCACCGTGGTGCTCCTCCTAGGCTTCATCGCCCTCGCGGTGACCACCAAGCTGGACATTATCGGCTGGATGAGCGCGGATCCTTACCTCAAAACCGCCGCAATCGTCGCGGCAATTATGATCCTCATGAGCGCGGCCACGTGGGTGGTTGTGCGCAATGCTCCCGTGGGGAGATAGCAAGAAAATAATGTCCCCGAGCGGCGTCGTCGTACTAGTAATAAATTACGACGACGCCGCGCCCTTTAAGCGGGCAGCTCACTTACTGCGGAGGCGCGGCTTGGCCGTCCCGGTAGCCGAGGTTGGCAGCCATGGTGCGCAACGTGTTGACTGTGGTGGCGAAGTCAACCGGTTCGATGTTTTCCGTGGCAGAGGTGCGGATGCCGTCCACGATTTCCGTGAGGCGTTCTAGACTCAAATTGCCGCGCTCAGTCAGGCTGAACATGTGGCCGTCTTCAAGAACCCAGCCGGACTCCACGAGTTCGGCGAGGTGCTCCGACGGCGTACGGGGTTCACCTTCCGGAACCGGGTCACCAAAGAATGGTGAGAGTGCTTCGGTGAGTTCGCCGCCGGACGCGGCGCCGCTGCGCAAATGATTCAACAACATCCACTGACGGCGCGTGACGCCGTGTTCTTCGAGGGCATCTTGGAAGCGCTCGGTGATCAGTGAATCGACGAGTTTGACCCAATATCCAATCGGTTGTTCGCTCATGTAGTTAGCCTAGTCACCTGGGGCTTATTTGTGTGTAGTTCCGGCGTACATTTGTTCTTAAGAAGCCAGCGATTGAGCTGCGTGAAGTGGTCAATAGCTTTAGTGGGTCCGGGCATTAGACGGGCTTGACTTGGACGTTCTTCCGGGCGAGGTGCACGGCATTCTGGGGCCGAACGGCGCCGGAAAATCCACCACGGTTCGCGTGATCCGGGAACTCATCACAGCGGACGCCGGCACCATTCGCCTCTTTGATGGTGATCCGTGGACGGACGCCGCCAGGCTTGATCGACGCCTTGCTTACGTGCCAGGCGATGTGAACCTGTGGCCGGGCCTGACCGGTGGCCAAACCATCGATCTGCTCGGCGGCGGCATCTTCGCTGGGTTCATGTGCATTTACCTCGTGACCAGAAACGTCAAAGGCCCCGAGGACAATGGCCACGTCGAGCTCCTAGCGTCGGCTCCCGTTGGCAGATTCAGTCGCCTCTCCGCGGGGGTCTGGATTTTGACGCTGCTGACTGCGGTTGTGGTGGTGCTGGGATTCTTTGGAGTACGACGCCGCAGCTTACGTTAGCAGGGCACCCTCGCGGAGATTTCGCTCCGGTTGAGAGTGCCCTGTTTGTGCGTTTATTGAGTTTTAGCGTTTGAGTTAGCTCAGGCCGAGCTCGTCGCTCGAGTAGGCGTAAATATATGGGACGCCAGCTTCTTCTTCGATGCGTTCCTTGGCGCCGGTGTTGCGATCCACGATCACCACGACGGCCTGGATGTCACCGCCCGCATTGCGGACGCCTTCAACGGCGGTCAGTGCGGAACCGCCAGTGGTGGAGGTGTCTTCAACAACAACCACCCTGCGGCCATCCACGTTGGGGCCTTCAACCTGGCGACCCATGCCGTAAGACTTCTGAGCTTTGCGGCAGACGAAGGCGTCGATTGCGCGGCCAGCTTCGCGGCCAGCGTTCATGAGGGCGGAGCCCACTGGGTCGGCACCCATCGTGAGGCCACCGGCGCTTTCGAACTCGATGCCCCTCTCGTCCAGCAAGTGCAAGAGCACACGGCCCACCAAGATGGAGGCTTCGTGGTGCAGGGTGATGCGGCGGAGGTCTACGTAGTAGTCGGCTTCGTTTCCGGAAGAAAGAATGACCTTGCCGTGGACTACGGCGAGTTCTTTGATGAGTTCAAGCAGGCGGGCGCGGTCTTCGGCGAAAGTCATGACTCTGAGTTTAGTTGTAGCGGGGCCGTGTGAAGTAAAGCGTTTCTCAGAATTCTCATAAGCGCGGGAAATGGGTTTCAAAGCGTAGTCATAGGCTCGGCGCTCAGTGTTAAGTCATGGCCAACGAGAGGCGTTGGCGGAGACGGAGTACAAACATGAATGCTAGAAAGATTGCTTTGGGCGCTGCAGGCCTGGCTACGGTTGCCGCGGCAGTCGCTGGAGGAGTTGGCTCCAGCCTGGCGAATGCTGCTGGTGGAGCCACAGGCTTGGCCTCGAATCCAGCATTTTCTTCGCTCAACGGAACGTCTGTTGACGCCGTTGCCGCGGAATCTTCCACGGGTTCTTCGTCCGATTCCTCCACCGATTCTTCGCAGAAGGACGCACTGGGTGGTCCTGGCGGTGCAGGCGGAATGATGCACAACCACACCGAAGTCACCGGCGACGAAGCCACCAAGGTCACGGATGCGGTGCAGGCCAAGGACTCTTCCTTCACCGCTGAGAAGGTTCTCAAGGATGAAGACGGCTCCTACGATGTCATCGGCAAGAGCGGCGATACCTTCGTGAAGTACGAGGTCAGCTCTGACCTGAAGACCATCACCAAGGACGAGCACGTTCCGGGTGAGGGTGGCCCAGGCAGAGGCGGCCCGGGTGGTGGACCCGGCATGAATCATGAAGAGGTCACCGGCGACGATGCCACGAAGGTTTCCGACGCTGTGAAGGCCAAGGATTCTGCAGTGACCGTAGAGAAGATCTTCAAGAATGAAGACGGTTCTTACATGGTTGCCGGAACCAAGGACGACGAGCGAGTGATGTTTAAGGTCAGTTCTGATCTTGGCACTGTTGAAAAACTCGAGCGCCCTGCGAAGGGCGACCGCATGCGACACGGCATGGGTGGCATGAACGACGACGACGATTCCAGCGACAGCAACTCAAACGGTACTGACTCGGACGATAGTGGCTCATCGAACCCGTCAACGGATTCTTCCTTTGGCTCTAATTCGGCAGACACTTCTTCCACCACGGGAGCGTGATGTATTCGAAAACCAGAGCACCCAAGACGCTGCGCTAACTAGCGTCAAAGTTTCCCAAGATTGAGGGCCGCGAACCTGTAACGGAAGGGCAGGAACGCGGCCCTCAGACGTGTATTCGGCCTGTAGGGCTAGCCGGCCGAGACCTGCTCGCCTTGAGTCATCCACTTGTGACGTTTGAAGAGTGTCATTTCGATTTCATCAGCGCTAACTTCCCGCGAATTGCAGAGTTTCTCTGATGCCTCTTTGGCCCATGCCGAAAGCAGATTGCAGTACCGCTCGTAAATCTCCGGAAACCAAGCGGCCGTAGGCGATCCCGGCCACGCATCTGGGCGAAGGTTCTTGGCTACTACCTGATCGAGGATCAAATGACGGGCGTCAGCTTCGTTCCCTTGCGCGAAGTAGAGGAACTTGGTGGCGAAGGCTGGTCCAAGCCACGAAATTCGGGCTCGGCCTCTGTCGAATATCAAAGTTCCGTAGGCCTCTTTGACAGGCGCTTCGCGCTTAACTGATGTCCAAGCATCCACGAGAAGTTTTTCCGCCTTTTGCGGGTTCTTTGCCAGTCCATCAAGCCGCTGGTGGAGCCGCGAAGCGCGGGTTCCAAGCCCCCACGCGAGGGAGTAATACAGCAGCTGTAAGGCGTTTTCGCTGTCCAGAGTTTTTTCGCCCAAGTCGAAAATGTCTTTGCGGCTCACGGAGACTCGTCCGCCTTCCGCCAGCATCCCTTGCAATGGCGGCAAGCCCCGTTCAGCAAGAGCTTCCTTCCAACGGTCTGAATCCACGATCACCGCGTGATTCAATACAGCGGACGAGCCTGATAGATGGCTAAGAACATCATCGGGCAAAGGTGCATCGTCTTTGAGCATGATTTGACCATATGTGGAAAGCCCGAAAGTTCAAGATGGGTTTCCGTTTGTCTCGAACAATCGTCATATTCAACGAACATCGGCCCCGAAAATCAGAGCATCGTCGTCGTAGTTAAAGGAAAGCCGGCAGCTAGAGCCACTTGTTGCGTTTGAAAATGACCCACAGGCCGAAACTTAGGGCGAACATGAGGCCCAGAGCAAGCGGGTAGCCCGCGGCCCATTGGAGCTCCGGCATGTTCTCAAAGTTCATGCCGTAGATGCTGCCAATCAGCGATGGTGCGAAGAGGATGGCAGCCCATGAGGAGATGCGCTTCATTTGCTCGTTCTGCTCCACGCCGGCCTCGGCAGAGTTCTGCGCGGAAAGTGTCGATGAAAGCGACAGCGCATTGGTCAGCAGCGACTTCATGGAGATCACGCGTTCGTTGATTCGCATGATGTGGTCATGGACGTCACGGTAGAGGCGGTCCAGCTCGATGATCCGTTCGCGCTCGATCTTTTCCTCTTCGCTATCCGCCGTAAGGTCCTTCGGTTTTTCGGTGAAGTAACCCTCGCGGAATTCCAAGAACGGGTTTGAGTCGCTGGCCTCGCCGGTGAGCCTACGGCGCAAAGACGCGACCACGCGTTCGAGAGGCGCCGTCGCACGTTGGAACTCAACTACCTCGCGAAATAGCTCGTAGATGCGGCGGGAAACCTGCAGGTTGCCCGTGAACAGCTCTGATTCAATTTCCTCGATGTCCTTCTCGAGACCTGCGGCCACGGGCTCGTACTCATCGACCACCTGGTCCATGATGGCGTACAAGATCGCGGGCGGACCCATCGACAAAAGGTCAGATTCTTCTTCCATGCGCTGGCGAACAGGCCCTAGCTCGGGCACCTCAGAACGGCGAACCGTGATTAGGAAGTCCGGGCCTACGTAAACGTGGAGCTCCCCGAACTCCACTTTCTCCACATCGTCTAAGTAACGCGCTGGGCGAAGCACCACAAACGTGTGTTCGCCGTACTGATCCATCTTGGCGCGCTGGTGTTCTTCGAGGGTGTCTTCCACCGCGAGTTCGTGAAGCCCAAACTCGTTGGCCACCTCGTTGACCTCCTCTGCGGAAGGCCGGTACAGCCCTAGCCACGCAACGCCTCCGTTGGCGTGCATGGTCTCCAGGGTCTGCCGAAAATCAATGGGGCTCGGGATTCGTTTTCCGTGGACATAGATCGCGTGGTCAACAATGGGCATAGCGCAATTTTGGCACGCTTTAGCGGGTACTGGCGTTGCGTGGGAGAATTCTAGATTGTGGCTTCTTCAGAACTTCCAGATTCCCCGGTGACGGAAACGTCCGAGCCTTCGGCTGAACCCTCGCCGGAACCTTTGCATGAAGTGGGCGTAGGCCCGTGGGAAGGCGAGTGGCCTGAAGGCGAGCACTGGGATCCGGAGCTGTTGCAGAACGGTGACCGCCGAAACGTCTTGGACCAGTACCGATACTGGAAGCACGACGCGATCGTTGCTGAACTCGATTCGCGCCGCCACGACTTCCACATCGCGATCGAAAACTGGCAGCACGACCTCAACATCGGGACCGTGGTGCGCACCGCGAACGCGTTCCTCGCGAAGGAAGTTCACATCATAGGACGACGACGCTGGAACCGTCGCGGGGCCATGGTCACGGACAAATACCAACACATTCGTCACCATCCGACAGTGGACGACTTCGTAGCGTGGGCGCAGGCAGAGGGCTACACGATTATCGGCATCGACATCTTCCCGGACTCGGTGCCTCTCGAGACCTATGACCTGCCGAAGAGGTCCGTGCTGGTCTTTGGCCAAGAAGGTCCGGGGCTCAGCGCAGAAGTGCATGAGGCGGCGGAAGCCACGCTGTCTATTGAGCAGTTCGGCTCTACGCGTTCCATTAATGCGGCGTCAGCTGCGGCCATCGCGATGCACGCGTGGATCCGCCGGCACGTTTTCAATCAGCGCGTATCCTAAGCCCGGCCTGGTCCGCCGAACCAAACGTAGGTAATGTTGCGCGATCGTCGGCGCTGAGACAACGTTTGCGCAACAATCGCTACGGTCTCGCGCTGGCGCTTCGTTTCGAGTCGGCTCATTCTTTCAAGTCGTCGCCGATGAGCTGAACGCCATCCATGGAAATGCGATCGTCGGTGTACTTGCGGAATCGTTGGTCAACAAGCAACGATTCCGCAAGTATGGCAACGAATCGTTCAGTGACGGGTGAGCAAAGCCCCTAGACCCGCACCAAATGCGGCCCGAGATCCGCCGCGGACCCAGCTCCCATGAGCTGCATGGTCACTTCCATTTCCTTGGCTAGCAGCTCGATCACCCGTGAAACGCCCTCGCGCCCACCGGCCATGAGCCCGTACAAATACGCCCGCCCAATGAGTGCAAAGTCGGCCCCCAAACACAAAGCAGCCACAATATCCGCGCCGGACATGATGCCAGAATCTAGGATAATCTCCACCGAGGACCCGGCTTCCGCACGTACCTCAGGCAGCGCCCGCAAAGACACCGGCGCACGGTCCAACTGACGGCCGCCATGGTTGGACACCACCAGTCCGTCGGCGCCAACATCCAAAGAACGCCGCGTATCTTCGGCCGTCAGAACGCCCTTCACGAACAACTGCCCGGGCCATACGGAACGCACCCATTCCAAGTCCGCCATGGACAGGGTCGGGTCAAACATCGAGTTGATAATGGACGGCAAATCCGCGCTGGACCCGGACAAAGACGCGAACGTCAGTGGGTCAGTGGTCAAGAAGTTGAACCACCACTCGGGCCGGTAAGACGCATCCAGCACCGTCTTCAAGGTGAGCCGCGGCGGGATGGTCATGCCGTTGCGAGTGTCTCGCAGTCGCTGCCCGGCCACGGGCGTATCCACGGTCACCAGCAGCGTCTCAAACCCGGACGCCCACGCCCGGTCCAGCAACGCCCGCGACCGCTCCCGGTCCTTCCACAAATACAGTTGGAACCAGTGCCGACCACCCGGCGAAGCCTCCGCCACTTGCTCGGGCGAACGCGTGCCCATCGTGGACAGCGTGAACGGAATTCCGGCGTCGCGCGCGGCCGCGGAACCGCCGTCCTCACCCTCGGAATGCATGAAACGTGTGAACCCGGTGGGCGCAATGCCAAACGGTAGGGCTGAGTGTCCGCCCGCGATCGTCGTCGTCAGGTCAACCTTTTCCGTGCCGTGCAGGATTCGCGGCAGTAGCTCCACGGCATCAAACGCCGCGCGCGTGCGGTCTACGGTGAGTTCGCGCTGGGCCGCGCCGTCCACATAGTCGAACGCGGGCCGCGGCGTGCGTCGTTTCGCCATCGCGCGCAGGTCCCACACATCGGCCGCCTTCGCGAGCCGCGAAGCCCGGTCAAACGCGGAGCGCTCAAATTGCATGAGTGGACGCAGTTCGCTGATTTGGGGTAGGCGGCGTTTCACGGCGGCTCCTTGCGGTGAGTGCGGGTCAGGCTTCTAAATTACGACGACGAAGCGCGGCTGACGAAGTGCCTACGCTCTGAATGACGATTCGCCTCCGGCGAGACCACCGCCAACACCGGACGCTACTCGCCAAGCACGGTCCATCCAGGCGTCGAACATCGCGTCGGCACCCGAGACATCTGGGCCCAAGTGCCCGAAGATCTCCGCCGAGACTCCGCCCATGATCAAGTTCCAGGCGGCGAGAACGTTCATGATGAGCTCGGGGGAGACGTTTTGGAGGAAGTCGAAGTCGTCGGTGAACAGACCGTCCACGGCGGCGGTGTCTAAGAGGTCAACAGCTTCGATGTAGCGGCCGGTCTTGTGCATGTGGTCGTCCACGTGAGTCTGCATGTCAGCGCCCAGTTTCGCGAGCAACATGAACACGCGCGTTCCCGCGTCCGATGTACGTGTGGGGGATGCCTTGAAGCCCGGAACCGGCGTTCCGTAGATCAGCCCGTACTCGTGGGGTTTCGCGATAGCCCACTTGCGAAGGGCCGTGGCGAGGGCTCGGAATCGGCCTTCGAAGTTGGAGCGGTCCACGCGAGCTTCGGCAGCGGCGGCGGCCGTGGACAAGGACGTGAATGACTCGACGATCAATCGCGTGAGCAGCTCGTCCCGGTTCTCGATGTAGCGATAGAGCGCGCTGGGGGTCATCTCGAGTTCTTTAGCGATGGACCTCAGGGACAGTGCTGGTGCGCCCACTTCGGTGAGCTGACGCTTGGCGATGGCCAGGATCTCCGACTCAATAGCCGCGCGGTTTCGCTCACGAAGACCTCGAGCAGTTTTAGGGGCGCGCGGGCGTGGAGTCATGTGGGCAAGCTTCTCAAAGTGGAACAGTATTCACAAGCGAGACACGTGTTGACATAAAAACCAAAAGAGAGAACACTGTTCTCGAAAGTAAACATAATTCTCGAACTTCGCCACATTTCCGCTCACATCCGCATAATTCCGGGCAAGAGTAGACTTAAAGCGGGACAACTTAGGAGCCCAAAATGTCCAAAATTCTGATCCTCGGAGCGGGCGGAATTGCCCGCGAAACCGCGGTTGAACTGCTCTCTCGCAACCACGAAGTGCACGTAGGATCCCGCTCCGGAAGGTGGCGGGGCGGCGTCGTACCTCAAGAAGGCGCGGCGCACTCTCCGCAAGAAGTGGCGCAGCTGGACAGGACTATACCGGGCGCCGCAAGCATCCCGCGCTACGAGATCCTGCGGAACGCCGAGCTGCACGTCCTGAACGCGGCGGACGCGAATTACCTCAGCGATGTCAGCACTGGTTTCGACGTCATCATCAACGCGATGAACCCCAAGAACTACGGCGAATGGGCGGAGACATGGCCGCCGATCAACAAGTCGGTGATTGAGGCGGCATCGCGGCACGGGCTCAAGCTCGTCATCACGGGCAACCTGTACGGCTACGGCAAAGTCACCGAGCCAATGACCGAATCCACGCCGCTGAACCCGAACGGCACCAAGGGCCAAGTCCGCGTGAAGATGTGGCAGGACGCACTCTCGGCGCATCACGCGGGGCATGTGCGGGCGGCGGAGGTGCGGTCGTCGGACTACGTGGGCGTGGGGATCGACGAGCAAAGCTACCTGGGCAAGTTCCTGATCGGGCCGGTCTCGCGTGGCAAGACCGCGTGGCCGCCGGTGGGCCGAAAGGACGCGCCGCACACGTGGACCTCGGTGCGGGATGCGGGCCGTCTCATCGCTCGGATCGCGGAGTTGCCGGATAGCGACCCCGCGTGGGGACGCCCTTGGCATACGCCGAGCGCGCCCGCACTGAGCTTCCACGAGGTGGCAGATCAGGTGGCGGAATTGGCTGGTCAGCGCACACCGCGTGTGCGCGAAGTGCCGCAAGCGGGGATCAAGGCGATGTCCCTCTTTATGCCGATTTTGCGCGAGCTCGAAGAGACCAAGCACCAGTTTGAAAACCCATTCATCATGGACGATTCCAAAGCGCGCGAGTACTTCGGGATGAGCGAGACGCCGTGGGAAGAGACGTTGCGCGAAGTGTTGGGGGTGGATCGTGGCTAGGGTAAGACCAGGAATTCAATCCCATCATTCCGCAAGGAGTTGCAATGTCGCCTCACGAGGAACCGCGTGACGAAGAGCAGTTCTCGCGACCGCTCGCTGGGCTGTTGGTTGCGGACTTCTCGCGCGTTCTCGCCGGGCCGCTGACCACCATGACGCTTGCGGACCTCGGTGCGCGCGTGATCAAGGTGGAGCATCCGGATACTGGCGATGACACCCGTTCCTGGGGGCCGCCCTATTCGGCCACGGGCGCCACGTACTTTGAATCGGTCAATCGCAACAAGGAGTCCATCACTCTTGACCTGACCAATCCCGAGGATCAGGCGGTTGCTCGGGAACTAGCGCTGAGAGCGGACGTTCTGGTGGAGAATCTCAAGCCGGGCGGCATGGCCAGGTACAGCTTGGGGTATGAAGATCTCAAGGCCGAAAACCCTAGGCTGGTCTATGCCTCAATCTCCGGTTTCGGTGACAAGCAGGGCGCTGAGCGGCCCGGATATGACTTCATTGTGCAGGCCCTCGGCGGCCTCATGAGCATCACGGGCGAAGCTGAGGGAAGTCCGCTCAAGGTGGGGGTTGCTCTCGTGGACGTCCTCACCTCCAAGGATGCGACGTCCGGAATTCTCGCGGCGCTGGTGGCCCGCTCGCGGCACGGCCGCGGGGCGCATATCAAGGCGAACCTGCTCTCGAGTCTCCAAGGGGCCCTCGCGAATCAGGGTCAGGCCTTCTTGGGAGCCGGGGTTGTCCCGGGCAGGTTGGGCAATGTTCACCCCTCCATTGCGCCCTACCAGCTCCTGGCCACCAAGGATGCGCCGATCGCGGTGGCCTGCGGAAACAACGCGCAGTTCGGCAAGCTGTGTGCGGTTCTGGGCGTGGCGCATCTCGCTGAGGATCCGCGCTTGTCCAGCAATGCCTTGCGCGTCAAGCATCGCAGTGAGCTTGAGTCCCTCTTGGAGGATGCCCTGAAAGCCGACACTGCCAACGAATGGCAAACACGACTCTCGGAAGCTGGAGTCCCCGTGGGGCAAGTGCTGGACATTGCTGGTGGCATTGACTTCGCGGAAAAGCTAGGTCTCGAACCCACCGTGGAAGTGGTGGGGGAACATGGCGAGACCGTGGGCCGGCAGCTTCGCCATCCGCTCACATGGGATCCGCCCTTGCCGCGCACTGCCTCCGCGCCACCGGCCCTCGGGCAACACTCGCAAGAAGTGCTCGCATGGCTTCGGTCATCGCCGTGCGATGAACCGGCGAAGCCGTCACAAGAGCAAAACTGAAACTTCTCCTGCTGAACCGCGGGCAACGAAAGTACCGTTGGAGTCCGGCATAGATGACGACGCCGCAGCTTGCGTCACGCGATCACCCTCACGCAACGGTGAACTGCAGTCGGTGCCAGCCGGACGCTCCGTCCGGTGCTGGATCCGCGGGCGTTTGGGTTTGGAGTTCGCCGCCGGAGTTGGTTGCGCGAACGGTCGCAGTGTGACTTCCGGACGTCGCGTCTTTCCACTCATAACGCCACTGCCGCCACGTGTCCGCGAAGACCAGCGTGGACAGCTCCGCTTCCTGCCACGGGCCGTCGTCGATCTGAACTTCTACCTTGGAAATGCCAATGGTTTGCGCCCACGCGGTGCCGCCAAACACCACAGATCCGGTCGGAACTTGAGCAAAGGATCGCGGCGCTTCAATGCGCGAGGACATCTTCACCAGGCCACGCTCGGACCAGCCGCGCGACGTCCAATATGCCGCCTTGTCCTGGAATCGCGTGACCTCCAGGTCCACCACCCACTTGGTCGCCGAGACGTACCCGTACAGCCCCGGAACCACCACGCGCACCGGGAATCCGTGATCGAGCGGCAGCGGCTCACCGTTCATTCCCACGGCCAGCAAAGCCTCGCGAGTGTCCGTCAAAACTTCCAGCGGCGTGGACGCGCTAAAACCGTCCTTCGACGTGGATAACACCATGTCAGCGCCAGGAAGTGGTGACGCCTGCTTCAGGATCTCCCGCAGCGGATACCCCAGCCACTTCGCGTTGCCCACCAGATCCCCGCTCACCTCATTCGAGACACAAATGAGCGTCAGGTAGTGCTCCACGAGGTCTTTCGCCACGAGCTCGTCATAGGTCAGTGTGAACTCGTGCTCCACCATCCCGTGAACCCTGAGCGACCAGCTCTGCGGACCAATCCGCGGCATAGACAATGCCGTATCAATCCGGTAAAAATCCTCATTCGGCGTCATGAACGGCGACACCCCGGTCACCTTCAGATCCGCCCCGCTCGGCAGCGCGGGCACCTTCACTTTGGCGGGCGGCAACCCGAGCGCCGAACGCGCCGATTCCACCACATTCTGTGCGCCGCGGAACGTCTGCGCGACGCCCACGGCAGGCAGGCTCAGCGCCGCGGACCCGGTCGCGCCCAGCAAAAACTTCCGGCGCGCAGCACCAGTTTCGGTGGGGTTCGGTTCCGTATTTAAGGACGACGACGCCGCAGCCCGCCTCGCAACATCCGTCAGCCAGACCAGCACGCCCAGGCCCAGCACTGCTCCCATGAGCGTTGGCACCACATCAACCAGCGAGGCGTTGGACCAGCTCAGCACGCTCACGCCCAAAATGAACGCCAAGACTCCCACGAGAGTCACGGCCGCCCGCATGTTCCGCCGCGCAAGAAGGCCCACCAGGCCGGCCAGAACGGCAGCAACAACAGTCAAGACCACAAAGAGAAACAGCTTGTCATTAGTGCCAAACAGCTTGATCGCCCAGTCCTTGAGCCAGGCCGGCGTGAAGTCGATGATCGTGGAACCGAGCGCCACCAGTGGCGATGACGTGTTCGCAAAAAACACGGACAACGCTTGAGCGGAGCAAAAGAGAATCAGCGCCGCGCACACTCCGGCCAGCGCATATCGCCAGGGGAAACGGGAAGTCTGAGGTGCTGCTGAGTCCATGCTCGATGGTCCCACCGTCACTTCCGCGCACCGTGTGAGACATCAAGACATGCACAACCATGAATATGTGAAACCATGGATCTAGCAACAAACGCCGTTGATTTTTGGAGAAACAGCCATGAAGCAGAGCAGCCCCGTCGTCGTCATTGGAGCGGGCCCTATTGGACTGGCCGCGGCTGCGCACTTGATTGAGCGGAACCAAGCCGTGCGCGTCCTCGAGGCCGGAGCCAGCGCTGGCGCCGCCATGCAGGATTGGGGCCACATCAAGCTGTTCTCCACGTGGAAATACAACATCGACGATGCCTCCCGCCGGCTCCTCGAAACGGCCACCGAAACGTATGCGGGGGACTGGCAAGCGCCCCGCGAAACCCGGCTCCCCACCGGCGCTGACATGGTGGCCGACTACTTGGAGCCGCTGGCTGCGCACCCCGCGCTGGCCCCGCACATCAGCTACAACCACCGCGTCACGCACGTGACCCGCGTGCGCGAAGACGGCGGCGGAGTGGATAAGACGCGCACGGCGGGCCGTGCGGAATCGCTCTTTTTGGTGCGCACGCAGACGCCTTCTGGGGTGGAGGACATTGTGGCTCGCGCGGTGATTGACGCGTCTGGCACGTGGCATTCGCCGAATCCCGTGGGGCGGTCCGGAATTGAGGCGATCGGTGAGGCTGCGGCTTATGAGGCCGGATTCGTTACGACGCCGCTGCCGGATCCGTTGGGTGCCGACCTTGAACGTTTTGCCGGGAAAACTGTCCTGGTTCTTGGAGCTGGCCATTCGGCCGCGAACTCGCTCATCAGCTTGGGCCATCTCCGTCAGAAGCACCCCGAGACCACGGTGCTGTGGGGCTTGCGTGGAGTCGCGAATCCGGTGCGTTTGTACGGCGGCGGTATCGCTGACGAGCTTCCTGCGCGTGGACAGCTGGGTACGTCGTTGCGCAGGTTCGTGGAGCTCGGTGACATCACCATTCTGGAAAACGTGTCCGTGACCGCGCTGGAAGCGGGGGAGCGGTTGAGCGTGAAGCTTGCCGATGGCCGTGTGCTTGAGGTGGATCTCGTGGTTCCGGCGACGGGCTTCCGGCCGAACCTGCAGATGCTGTCCGAGCTGCGCTTGGACATGGATCTCACGGTGGAGGCTCCGCGCGAGCTTGGCCCGCTGATCGACCCCGAGTTCCATAGTTGCGGCACCGTGAAGGCGCACGGTGAGCGCGCGCTTTCGCATCCTGAGAATGACTTCTACATTGTGGGCATGAAGAGCTACGGCCGTGCGCCGACGTTCTTGATGGCTACCGGCTATGAGCAGGTTCGGTCTATCGTGGCCGCGCTTTCTGGCGACCGCGCCGCTGCGGATGCGGTGAAACTCGAGCTGCCGCAGACCGGTGTTTGCTCGACTGATCTGGGCGGATCCTGTGATGCGCCGGCGCCAACTGAGCCTGACAGCGAAACCGGGGCTGCGTCGTCGTCCTGTTGTAGTTCGCCGGAGCCGGTCACTATTGGGCTGCGCCCAAGGACGCTCAACGACTGAGTTTGTTCGCCAAGCCCGGCGCGGTTTAGTTCGCAGTGATGCGCTAGATAAAGTGTGACCACAGAACCGCATTTGTTTAAATCTCTACTTGTCACCAAGGACTACCGCTATGGCTAACGAAGACGAAAATCACGAGTCAGTGCTTTTGGACCGTGTGGATCGGGAGATCCTGGCCGAGCTGACTCGTGACGGCAGAATGTCCGTTACTCAGGTCGCGGAGAACGTCCATATTTCGCGCGCTCACGCGTATGCCCGGATCAATCGGCTCACGCAAGAAGGCGTGCTGACGAAGTTCACCGCGGTGGTGGACCCCGTCAAGAGTGGGCGGAAGTCGTCGGCCTACGTGACGCTCAAGTGCAAGCAGCACTCGTGGCGCGAACTGCGCGAAGAGCTTCGTAAAGTCCCGGAGATTGAACACATTGCGCTTGTTGGTGGCGACTTTGACGTCATTTTGCTGGTGCGTGGAATCGACAATTCAGATCTGCGCCGCATTGTCTTCGACCAGTTGCAGTCCATGCCGGGAGTAATCGGCACTCAGACGTTCTTGGTCTTTGAGGATCTGGATACTCGCTAGCTCGATTGAGCGCCGGCCCGGGGTGCCGGAACGGGTGATGCGATCTGTCTCCCGAGAAGGGTGATTTAGGCAACACTCTGAGCGTTTTGTCTTCACCGATTCATTCCTGATTGCAAAGCGTCCACGATTTTGTGGATTGCTAGATAACAATGCTCTCCATCCGCATAATTGCTAGGAATAGTGATCAACCAAGGATGGAACAATGACGATCCCCGCGAACCACCAATCGCCGGAAAAAGCTCCGCACGTTCCAAGCGAAGTTGCAGTGCCGGAAGCCCTGCGCAACTTCGGCATTTCGCTGGAAGATTACTTGCTTCCGGCTCGCCACCAGATTCAGATAGTGGATCAAAACGGCGCCCTCATCCCGCTGGATGAGCAAGGTGCTCAGCCTGGCCACGAATACCCGATTCCGGATGATGCCGCTCTTTTGGCTGCTTTTGAGCAACTGGTCATCGGCCGCCGCGTCAATGACCAGAACTCGGCTCTTGTCCGTCAAGGACGCATGGCCGTTTACCCGTCTAGCCACGGTCAGGAAGCCTGCCAGGTGGCAGCAGCTATGTGCCTCGCCGACGGCGACTGGATGTTCCCGACGTACCGCGACTCTGTGGCCGTGATGGCCCGCGGCGTGGATCCCGTAGAAGCCATGACGCTCTTCCGTGGCGACTGGCACGGGGGATACAACCCGAACGAACACAAAGTTGGAATCCAGTGCACCCCGCTGACTACTCAGCTGTTGCACGGTGTTGGTGTGGCACATGCCGCAAAGTTGCGTGGCGAGGACACCGTGGTCCTCGCCATGTGCGGCGACGGCGCCACGAGTGAAGGAGACTTCCACGAAGCACTGAACTTCGCTGCAGTGTTCAAGCTCCCGGTGATCTTCTTTGTGCAGAACAATAAGTACGCCATCTCCGTCCCGCTGGCCCACCAATCTGCGGCGCCGTCGCTGGCGCACAAGGCAGTGGGCTACGGCATGGCCGGCGAACGTGTGGACGGCAACGACCTCGTAGCGCTTCTTGCCGTGCTGGGCCGCGCCGTGAAACTGGCCCGTGAAGGATCCGGCCCGCTCTTGGTTGAGGCGCACACCTACCGCATGCAGGCGCACACCAATGCCGACGACGCCAGCCGCTACCGCGAGGACAGCGAAGTCGCCGAATGGCAAGCGAAAGACCCGCTGACCCGCATGAAGACCTTCCTCACGGACAAGGGTCTGATCGATAGCGAGGTCGAATCGCGGATCGCAGAAAAGGCGGAAGAAGTCGCCGCGCAGCTTCGGACCGGGCTCAGCGAAGACGTCGCCGTGGACCCACAGGACCTCTTCAAGAACGTCTTCTCTTCGCCCACTCCGCAACTCGAAAAACAATCGGCCTTGCTCGCCGACGAACTCTCCCGGGATGAGGTATCCAAATGAGCCCCACCGTCGCGATTTCTTCACAAGCCAACGGCAACGTCAGCGCAGCAACGGCCCAGGCCGCGGCTAGCTCGGCTGCAAACGGACCACAGCCGGTGACTCTCGCCAAGGCAATCAACACCGCCATGGTTGACGCCATGAACGCGGATAAGTCGGTCGTCGTCTTCGGCGAAGACGTGGGAATGCTTGGCGGCGTCTTCCGCATCACGGACGGCCTCACCAAGACCTTCGGCGATCAGCGCTGCTTTGATACGCCCCTTGCTGAATCCGGCATTGTGGGCATGGCCGTGGGCATGGCCATGAACGGCATGCGCCCCGTGATCGAGATGCAGTTCGACGCCTTCGCCTACCCGGCGTTCGAGCAGATCGCTAGCCACGTCGCAAAAATGCATAACCGCACCAAGGGCGCCGTCAAGATGCCTATGGTGATTCGCATTCCTTACGCCGGCGGCATTGGCGGCGTGGAGCACCACTGTGATTCCTCCGAGGCGTATTACGCCCACACGGCAGGGCTCAAGGTGTACGCGCCGGCTACCGTGGCCGATGGCTACCGCTTGCTCCGTGAGGCCATCGATTCCGATGACCCGGTGATCTTCTTGGAGCCTAAGAAGCTGTATTGGTCCAAGGATCTTGTTGACCTCGAGGCGTTGAAGAGTGAGCATGCTGCCCAGGTTGCTTCCGGCATCTCGAGCGAAGGCCGCGCTTCTGTGGCCCGTTCTGGAACGGACACAACCCTGATCGCCTACGGCCCGTCTGTGCCGACTGCTTTGGCTGCCGCAGCTGCGGCTGCTGAGGAAGGACGCTCGCTGGAAGTCATTGACATCCGCTCGATCGTTCCGTTCGACGACGAAACAGTCAACGCGTCAGTCCGGAAAACTGGCCGTGCCGTGGTGATCGCTGAGGCTCATGGCTTTGCCTCCGTTGCTTCGGAGATCGTGGCACGAGTCCAGGAAAACTGCTTCCACTACCTCGCCGCGCCGATCCGCCGCGTCACCGGCTTCGACGTGCCTTACCCAGCGCCGAAGCTCGAGCACTATTACCTCCCTGGCGTGGACCGCATCCTCGACGCCGTAGATGATCTCCAGTGGGAAGACTAATCATGAGCGAACCAAACGTATTCCTCCTCCCAGACCTCGGCGAAGGCCTCACCGAAGCGGAACTCGTCAATTGGCTAGTGGCCGTCGGCGACGAAATCCGCGTGGATCAGCCCATTGCCGAAGTTGAAACCGCAAAGTCTCTCGTTGAGGTGCCGTCGCCCTACGCCGGCACGGTGGCCATCCTCCACGGCGAACCAGGTCAGACGCTCGATGTGGGCAAGCCGCTCATCTCGGTGCTGCCCGCGGGTGCTGTTACTGATGCTCCTGCTGTAGCAGAAACTTCGGCTGAGACCGCAAAAGAAGCCGTCGCTCCTAGCTCCGAAGCCGCTGCAAATACCTATCGCGAAGAGGAGAAAGCCGGTTCTGGGAACGTCCTGATTGGCTACGGCACCTCGGGCGGACACGGTCCGACGCGCCGCACTCGCGCTCGTCGTGATGGCATCGCTCCTGCCAAGCCTGCCTCGCTAACCCAGCCCGCTGCGGCTGAACTTCGCCCAGCCGTCAGCTCACCGCTGGTTCGCAGAATTGCGCGGGAGGGCGGCGTCGACCTCAGTTCTCTCAAGGGGACCGGCGCAGCTGGCCTGATTATGCGTCGCGACGTGGAAGCGGCCCTTGCGGGACAACGCTCCGCGACCGCGCCTGCTCCACTGGCAACCCAGCCGGGCGCTGCAACCTTGGGTGAGCCAGCGGCGTCGTACGCAGATATTGATTCCCGAACCGGACTTGCTATTGCAACGAGAACGCCAGTCAAGGGCGTGCGGAAGGTTGTTGCGGCCAATATGTCGCGCAGCCGTTCTGAAATTCCTGAGGCCACGGTCTGGGTTGATGTGGACGCCACCGCGCTCGTGGAGACGCGAGCGGACTTGAAGAAGCGGAATCCGGACCACACTCCAGGATTGCTGGCGTTCATTGCCCGGTTTGTCACCTCTGGCCTCAAGCGGTTCCCGGAGCTCAACACGCGTTTCCAGGATGCTGCGGACGGCGAAACGAAGGAGATCGTTGGTTTCGACGGCATCAACCTAGGCTTCGCTGCGCAGACGGACCGCGGGCTCGTGGTGCCGTCCATCCGCAACGCTGAGAAGCTGAGCGCCCGCGAGCTGGACGCCGAAATCCGACGCCTCAGCAAGCTCGCTCGTGACGGAAAAGCCGCCCCGGCCGAATTGGGCGGCGGCACATTCACCTTGAACAACTATGGCGTGTTTGGAGTCGACGGATCAGCCGCGATCATCAACTATCCAGAGGTTGCCATCCTTGGTGTTGGACGCATCATCGATAGGCCGTGGGTGGTGGACGGCGAACTTGCCGTGCGCAAGGTCGTCGAGCTGACGCTCGTCTTCGATCACCGCGTCTGCGACGGCGGAACTGCTGGCGGCTTCCTCCGCCACGTGGCCGACGCCATCGAAAACCCGGCCTCGGCGTTGGCTGATTTGTAGCCTGTTTTAGCCGAAATGCTCCCCGGAAGTGGATCTGATTTTTCAGTCCAACTTTTGGGGAGCATCTCTGTTTTGTGGCTTCTGGTGTCTCTTACTTTGGCGCCGCCGTTTCGGATTTTGATGACGACGACGCAGCTCGGGTTGGGTGCCTGAGATTCTGACTCGGTTTACGGAGTCCAAATCAAAATGTCGGCCAAGCGCAGGACAGAGAGCTCGCGGCCATCGGGTGTCTTCTTGGTGCTTGCCATCTCCGAAAGCCAGTCGAGGTTGTCCTGAATGTCTTCCCAGAGTGCTGCCCTGAATTTCTCGGGCTTACGTACGCCATAGAAGTCTTGGCCCCGGGAGTCATAGAGCGGGACGATCTGCGGGCGGCGTCGGTGTAGAACCTTGGAGACGGTTACTGCTGTCCATTCAGGAACGGATATCGAATTAAAGTTCGCTTTGGCGAAGCTCGTGACGGCTTCCTCGAGCGCAGTGAGGTCCTCGAATGTTTCGAACGGCTTGGCGTCGCGAAGCTCAACCAGAGCATGATCAAGTGCCTTGCGAAGTTCTTGCGCGGGTCCGTCGCCTTCATTGAAAAGCGGGATGACTTCGCGTGCGCTGAGTTTGAGGCTCAGCAGGTTGGCCATGAGAACGTCTGCTGGTGTGAGCGGAGCGTCCGGTTCTCCGGCAACGTCGTATGTATTGAAGGCGTATCCCTTAGAGGGCGACGTATAGTCATCCAGCTTCCGCGCGGCCACATCTTTCAGAGATTTCAAACTATTTGCCATTGTTGCTGTCCCCCGGACCTAATTATTTGTTGCGACGATTGCGCTTCTTAAGAGTCTACGGATTAAGAGTCTACGGATGGCGCCTTGAATGGGTAACCCTGATGACCCAACTGTGCACCAACTTGGGATTCGAATCGCGACCATGCGTTTAGGGTTTTAGTCGGCAAGAGAAATCTCGGCTGTTTCACGTCAACGCGACCCTCGGCCAAGGTACGAGTGGGGAGCGGTGCTTGTGATTTGTGTTTCCATACAGGGAATTTGTTCTCACACCGCTGACGGGCCGAACATTTCAACGGCGAGGAGTAGGGTCTAGTTGTAAGGATGCCAACGTGGTCCTCCCTCGAAATTCGATGGGCTTCAAGCGACTTGACTGTTACCGTTTCCAGCCTGTCCCGCCGAGAGATCCTCACGTATATGCAGTCAAGTAGGCATCACGTAGGTAGGGAATGGATAAATATGAAGACAAGAGCAGCAGTAGCCACCGCACCAGGAACTGATCTGGAAATCCGCGAGCTTGAGCTTGACGAACCCCGTGCCGACGAACTCCAAGTAAAGATCGTTGCGTCCGGTATTTGCCATACCGACGCCATCATCCGCGACCAGTGGTACCCAGTGCCGCTTCCAGTAGTTTTGGGCCACGAAGGCGCTGGAATTGTGGAAAAGGTCGGCGCTGAGGTCGTCGGCTACGAAGTCGGCGATCAGGTTGTCATCGGCCCAGCATTCTGTGGATCGTGCGAGCAGTGCCTCGCCGGTCACCCCATGTATTGCGTCAATTTCTATGATCGCAACTTTGGCGTGCAGCGTCCCGACGGCTCGAAGGCGTTCTCTGACGCATCCGGTCCAATCGGATCGCACTTCTTTGGCCAGTCATCCTTCGCCGAGCACACCAATGTGGTGGCTCATGGTGTCGTGAAGGTTGGCAACGATGTGCCCCTGGACCTGCTGGGCCCTCTAGGCTGCGGCATCATGACCGGCTCCGGCGCTGTGCTCAACGTGCTTCAGCCAAAGCCCGGTTCCTCCGTCGCCGTCTTCGGCACGGGTGCCGTGGGTATGGCTGGCATGTTGGCTGCGAAGGCATCGGGTGCAACCACCATCATCATGGTGGACATTGTTCCCGAGCGCCTCGAATTTGCGAAGACTCTTGGTGCCACGCACACCGTGAACTCCAAGGAAGTCGATCCAGTAGCGGCCATCAAGGAAATCACTGGCGGCGGCGTGAACTACGCGTTGGACACCACTGGCGTTCCTCCGGTGTTCGCGCAGATGATCAACTCGTTGGCCACGCGCGGTCACGGCGCACTCGTGGGAGCTGCGAAGCTCGGCACCGAGGCGCCATTCGACATCGGAACCCTGCTGCTCTCGGGCATCAAGGTCAGCATGGTCATCGAGGGCGACGCCGTGCCGAAGGAATTCATCCCACGCCTGATCAGCCTGCACCAGCAGGGCCTCTTCCCGTTCGACAAGCTCGTGAAGAAGTACTCCTTCGAGGACATCAATCAGGCCTTCGCCGATTCTGCCGACGGATCCACGTTGAAGCCGATCGTCGTTTTCTAAGCGACTAGCGCTTTATCGCGAGAGCGAGGCTGGGCTGCCACTGATGTGTGGCGCCTGGCCCTGCTTTCCTTGTCGCGCTGGCTTCAATTTCGTTTGACGACGACGACACAGCTCGCGTAAAGCGGGCAGGCTAAGATTCCCAAGCCAACCGGTCACGCACGTTCTATGGGCAACCACAGTTCGCAGTGCGCCGTGCTGAAATCCGCGGATCGATTCAGGATTGCCACCATTGAAGGGCCCGGGCGTAGCCGCCAAGGGTTGGATGGGAACCAGCCGGTGGCCGTCGCGGCCCAGATGGATTGCAGAACCGCCGGGTATTCACCTTCGGCGTTGAACACTGCCCAAGTGCCTGCGGGGACTTCGATCGCGTTGAGGTCATCGGGAACTGGTGTGGTTTCAGCGACTGCGACGCCATGGAGGTACGTCAGTTCGCTGCCCTCGGTGTAGTCCGGGTCCACGTCCGCGCTCACTTGGAGCAGACCCGAGGGCTCGGTGTTGCTGAGTTCTTTGAGCCGCGCGTGCTCTGTTGCTGGTAGCGAGGCGATGTGCGCTTGGATGTGCGGGTTTGGGCCGTAGTGAATCAGCGGTACGCGGGCCGAATGGCCGATGAGCCGGAATACTGGCCGTTCTGTGATGCGAGTGTCCATGGTGGTGTTCCCTTCTAGGGTCAGTAGGAACCTGAGTTTCGGTTGTGTGCGAAGGGGGCCACCGTCTCGGCGCACGTCGCCCGGGCCCACGCCATGCACTGATCGGAACGCCCGGCTGAAAGCCTCGGCCGACCCATATCCATAGCGCACCGCGATTTCCAACAGCTCGCCCTGATCGAGAATGTCCGTAGCGGCAACAGTCATTCGGCGTCTGCGGACGTACTCGGACAGCGGCATGCCGGCCAGCGATGAGAACATTCGGCGCAAGTGATACTCCGTCATGCCATGTCGGGCTGATAGGTCATCGATGGCGATCTCGTCAGTGAGGTGCCGGTCGAGGAAATCGACGAGCTGGTTGAGCGCTGCGATCATGGTTGCCCCTTTCGCCTTCAATTCTGCGCGTCCGGTCCACCCCGCACCCTACTATCGCGGTCCGATTCGATCGCAGCACAATTAGGGCCTATCCTCGTTCGGCGGATTTCTGATTATTGACGACGCCGCAGCTTACGTTGGCTGCGCAGATCCAGATTCCAGGACCGTAGAACCTGTATACAAACTGTCCATCAAATCCAGGGCGGTCCACCCACTACGCTACCTATTGAACCATCAACAGATCGGTTGTATGAGACAGGCAGAAAAGGAGAGCATTGGATTGTTCATACCCCTCAAATGTGGCGAACGCAGTAGTTGTTTGCACGCAAGAGGTACTTCCATGGGTCGATCTAGTTCAAGTATTGGTTGGTGTGCTTGGTGTTTTTGTTGCGTCCGTGGTCGCGTTCAAGGCAGGGCAGCGCCAGCATGAGGCACAAGTGCTGCACCAATCGCAGAAGGACGTAGCGGGATTTATTGATATTGCAGATCAGCTGAACCAGCGCTTTAGTAGCGTGCAGTTAAATCCAGACGACGGCGTTACTGGTGTAGTTGACTGGGATAAATTGCACGAGGAACTGCGCAGACAAGATAACCTCATACGTCTAACTGCTCCCCAAAACATCTACGAATCAGTCGCTGGGATCGCTTTCGATCTCAATCAGACCTCCCACCTTCTAAAGCTCAGAATGAACGGAGATTCCTCAGAACTCTGGAGTGAAGCCCAAGAATATTTGAACAGGTACGACCTTCAACGGCAGGAATTGATTTCTGTATCGGTCAACAATGATTCTCGGAAAAGGAAGTCTGCCGAGAAAAAGGATTTAAAGGAGCGAAAGAAGGCGTTGAAAGCAATGAAGAAAGCTAACGTTGAAGGATGTGTGGATGGACCCTCCTTTCACAACCGTAGTTTTTGAAAAGCTGCAGTCATTACGAACTCAGTTGGCACTGGTGTAGGAATTGAGCCGTGAGTCCCGAATACGGGCAATTCGATATCAAGTCAGATTCAGTGTGGAAGAGCCAATAATTAGTCCGAGTCTGCCATGACCATCAAATACCGAACTCCCCCTTGGTTGATGACATCCGTTGTCAAACCCACTACTTGCGGTAGCCAGAATTCAGTAGCACTTAACGGATCGAATTCAGTATCAACGGGGATGAAATGGTGTATGGGGTCGCTGTGTTCCTTGGGACGAAGGGAGCCAGACGTATTCTCTGTGCTTCGAATCCAAATGGGCTCAGAATTATTGCCGACGAGGGCTAATCGGAGTCTGTAACCGCCTTGGACACCTAGGAGTTTTGCCCATGAACGAACTGAGGCGACAATATTTATGATGGCCTCCTCAATATCTTCGGACAAGCAATGGTTGGGCTCATCCACCGGGTAATAGTTGATAGCTTCATGCCGTCGGGTCAGATTCCCAAGCCGGTAAGAAGCTTGAATCGTACCGTTGTCATGGAACGTTTTCCGAAAGTGATGATTATCCCCGCTGGGGTTCCGAAGGATCCAACTTCTCATTCCCTTCCTGATTTCTCCTTCAGACCATAAGTCCTTCGCCAAGAACGGCTGCGCGTACAAGTCTTCACTTTGATTGTTGTAAGTGAAGGTTCGGAAAGTTGCGTCGTCAATCTTGGGATTTGCGGACTTCTTTTCCAAAGGCAAAGCGGCTGAAACCAGGATTACTCCCTGAAGAGGGTCTAATCCTCCTGATGATGTCTCTAATAGGCTTTTGAGCTCTTGTTCGTTCTCCGACGCAGCGTAAAAACGGTGGCGATATGCCGTTTCGACTTCTCGCTCCGTCATAAACACTGTGTGAGGGCCGTTTCGCAGCGGGGCAATAAAAGCGTTCTCCCCCTTTTTCGCCAGATGCGGTCGGTCCGGTGAATCTGGTATTCGCGCCGCAATAACGAATTTCTGCGCAAATGGGATGGGGAAAAATTCGATGCCAATGATGGGAGGGCCGATCTTTGCGTACGCGACTTGTCGAAGTCTTTGTTCTTCTCCTGCGTTCCACTCAATGGGTGTAATTTCGGCAGCGGAGCTGGTGCTGTCGTTTTCGCCAACTCCGAAAAAGATCCATCCGCCTCCGCTGTTTGCCATTGCGGCTATGTCTTTGGCCGCTTCATCCTGCCAATTCGGCTTGTCCTTAGGGTAGAAGTTCCTTTTCCAGTCGAGATCAGAAGTTTCACTAATTTCCGCGTTTATCGCTTTCTGGAGGATGTCAGCGTCCAGGTGGTTCGGTTCAATTCCTAGAATCCTGTGAATCGGGGTAAACAATATGCAGGCCTTCTTTGCGTCTCGAGGCTCGTGTACGTGAAGTAAGCGCAAGCCTTTCCTTCGAGCCGCTTACATTTCACAACGTGCACCATAATTTACTTGTTGTCTGTAAAGCCTATTTGCAATTATCACGAGTAGAAGTATTCGGAACTCGCGCATGAGTTGCCGTGGGGCTTAATGGTTAAGTGATCCAGCTCTGCAAAGGCTGGTGGAATTCTGGAGCTTGTGAGTGTCGTGTGTCCTCAAGGGTGCCCTGCGTCATCAGTCAAGGGATTCTTGTTCCGGAGCGTCACGGAGGTTACCGTATCGGATCATGACGAAGAGGACTTTAGTGCGGCAGTGGTGAAGTTTTTGCCGGAGATTTAGTTAATGATGAGCGCTGCGGTCCTCATCGCGATCCACAGGCATGGAGATCAGGGCCGGGCAAATGGGGCGTTTCTCCACCATGAATCCGAAGTGTTTGGCCACCTCGATTTATTGTGCGCGCAAAGAAAAAAACTGTCGTGCCAAGTGCGGGACGACCAATCCTGCCGAGTCAGTTCCGGTGACGACGTCGCTCTGCTCGCTCGGTGCGTTCAGGAGAGCTTGTGCCCAAGCGGTGTGTTCGGTGGCAACATGCTTTTTGAGCCTCGAGACGATGTGCGCTTTGCCGGCATGCTTCAATTGTGCCGGAGTGAGTCAGGCGGCGAGGGCTTCCAATGCAGCGTCGCGTTCGATCCGGAAGGCCAACATTCGTTCTAGGTCCGTTGTTAGCAATCACCGTGCTGCCGTCCGAATCTCGGTGGTAGCACGTTGAGCTGTTGTCTAAACTGGCGCTCAAAACGCCATACCGAGATTTGTCTGCCTACAACCCCTACGATCCTCGATTAGGGGATTACCTCAACGGTGTCGGGTCTTGTATGAATGATCGCGCATGCGCCTAAAGAGTCCGTCGGCTTTTGTGTATGTCGAACAGTGCTTTGACCGCGAATAGTTTTGATTGGTCTGTAGCGACTGTTTGATTCATTGGATACAATTGGTGTTCAGTTGATTTAGATTTGGGTCGGGGTACTGGTTCGAATCCGGAACAGAGTTTGGCGTACCTATTCTTTTCCCTGTGGCTTGTCTGCATTTCTTCAAAAAGAGCACCTTCAAGAAGTGCGTTCGGAAATTCGTAGCGGTCATTGAAAGGAGTACTGCGATGATTTATTTGTCGATATTCTTAAACTTTCTGTTGGCTTGGTTGCCGCCCCAGATCTAAATCAACTGCGCCACAACATCGTTGATTAGCATCAAGCTTGATTATCCGCAGTATTATCATTCGCGATTTCGTCCGAAAAGAGCGACGGTATCTTGTCGGTACAGGCTCTGGATGCTCGACGAGAGGAAACAGGACGTCGAATAGTCACACCATATTCCGGGATAACCCCTCCGGATAGTGTTTGAGCTCATTGGTCATTTTGTTACGCGGCTAGGCCTATTAATCGCAGCCCGGACCCGCATCAGGGGTGACTCCTGAGTAACCTCCAGACCCACCCCACTTCTATTTATCCTTCTCAGCACTAAACTCGACGTATGTCGGTCTGACATTGGGTAGTGCATAAGAAGGAGTAGTTGGGGAGCGAATGACAACGGTGACTGAACGTTCCGCCGCGCAGTTGAATGTGGGCCCCGGTTCCGTGGTGCGGGTGCGTGACGAGGACTGGCTCGTGACCTCCACGAGCGCCACCGGCAGCGGCACGCTGATCAAGGTGCAGGGCCTGAGCGAGCTCGTAAGGGACACCGAGGCCGCCTTCTACTCGGATCTGGATGAGATTCACGTCGTTGATCCTCGAAACGCCAAGATCGTCGCCGATGACTCCCCGAACTACCGCAAGTCACGCCTCTTCCTTGAAACCACGCTGAGGAAAACCCCGGTCCCGGCCGCGCAGAACTCGCTCACTGTTAGCACCCGCATGCTCTCGAAGCAGCTCGAATACCAGCGCATCGCAGTCGCGAAAGCCCTGGATCCCAAAAACATTCGCCCCAGAATCCTCATCGCTGACGCGGTGGGCCTCGGTAAAACCCTCGAGATCGGCATGATCCTCTCGGAGCTAGTTGCCAGAGGTCGCGGCGAAAACATCCTGATCGTCACCCCGCGCCACGTCCTCGAGCAGATGCAGCACGAAATGTGGAGCCGGTTCGCGCTCCCGTTCGTCAGGCTTGACTCGGTAGGAATCCAGCGGGTCCGCCAAACCATCCCGGCCTCCCGCAATCCGTTCACGTACTTCAAACGCGCGATCATCAGCATCGATACTCTCAAGACTCCGCGCTACCGCGAACACTTGAAGAAGCGCCGTTGGGACGCCGTCGTGATCGACGAATCCCACAACCTCACTAACGCCGGCACGCTCAACAACGAGCTCGCCCGCATCCTCGCGCCGCGCACGGACGCGCTCATTCTCGCGAGCGCCACCCCGCACAACGGTAAGAAGGAATCCTTCGCTGAGTTGGTTCGGCTCTTGGATCCGACGGCGGTGCGCCCAGACGGCAGCATCGATCAGGACGCGGTGCAACAGTTGATCGTACGCCGCCACCGCTACAGCCCGGAGGTTGCCGCGGAGGTAGGCAGCGACTGGGCCGAGCGCCCGGAGCCGAAGAACAAGTTGGTCCCGGCGGGCCCGGCGGAGAACGCCGTGGCCACCGAGCTTTCGCGCACCTGGATTCACCCGCATGGCGGTAGTCCCGCGACGAACCCGCTCTTCGGATGGACGCTTGCGAAGGCGTTCCTGTCCAGTCCTGCGGCGCTGATCGAAACCATCGAGAACCGCCTCAGCAAGAAGGGTCGCGTCGACGGCAAGAAGGGCGCCACGGAAGACACCAATCCGCTGGGCGCCAAGGAAGCTGACGCGCTAGAAACGCTCCTCGACCTTGCCAAGAAGTCAAACGCGACCACCAGTGCCAAGTTCAACGCCCTCGTGGAGCACTTGAAACAAGCTGGCGTCGGCAAGGGGCAGAGCACACGTGCTGTCGTCTTCGCTGAGCGCGTCGCAACCCTCAAATATCTGCAAAAGCACCTTCCAGACAGCCTCGGCCTGAAAGCTGAAAACATCGGGCTTCTCCACGGCGGCCTGACGGACGTTGAGCAGCAAGAGATGGTGGAGCAGTTCAAGCGCGGTTCCTCCCCGCTTCGAGTGCTGGTTACGGGTGATGTCGCATCGGAAGGCGTAAACTTGCACGCTGAATGCCACCTCTTGGTGCATTTCGATATCCCGTGGAGCCTCATCCGCATTGAGCAGCGCAATGGTCGTATTGATCGCTACGGTCAGCACCACCCGCCGCAGATCGCCACCCTCATTCTTGATCCGGAGGATTCGAACTTCTCCGGCGACATCCGTGTGCTGACTCGCTTGATCGAGAAGGAACACGAAGCCCACAAGGTCTTCAGCGATGTCGCTACCCTCATGGGCAAGAACTCGGTGGAGGCGGAGGAGAAGGCTATCCGCGACGCGCTCGCAGCCGGCACGGACGCTGAGGACGTCATCCCAGAGATTGTGGATTTTGAGTTGGATGAGCTGGAGCAGCTTTTGAAGGGGCTTGCGGGTTCCAAGAACGACGCCGCAGCTCCCGTCCCAGCGAAGGTTCAAGTTGATCAGCGGATCGACTTGTACCCCACTGAGTTGGATTTCTTGCAGGAAGCGCTCGAGGAAGCGTTCGGCGATCCGTTCCAGAAGGTTGGCTGGAAGTACGATGACAAGTACGGTGTGGCCTCACTGAATCCCACACCGGATCTGAAGAAGCGCTTGCGGTTCTTGCCGCAGGATTACTTGAAGGAACGCGGAGTGATGGAGCAGCTCAAGCTCTCCACCACGGTCTCTTCGGGGCAGCAGTCGCTCGATGCAGCACGGAAGTCGGAAGACACCAACTGGCCGTCCACTCACTACTTGGGCCCACTGCACCCAGTGCTCGACTGGGCAAGTGACCGTGCGCTGGCTTCCATCTCACGCAACGAAGTGCTCGCCATCCGCGGCGATGTGGATGAGCCCGTGTATTTGATGCTCGGAACCATTTCTAACCGTCGTGGCCAGCTGCTGAACCGTACGTTCGTCAAGGTCCAGTACGGATTTTCGGGTGGGCTACCTGATCTATCCGCATTCTTGAAAGAAGTCGGGCTGATCGGTAAGCCTTCCAACGCCGGTCCGGTGGATGTTACCGCGGTCCAAGAGGACTTTGAGAACGCCGTCAATCAGGCCGAGCTTTACTTGCAACAACAGCGCGGAATGCTCATCAACGACTCCGAGCGGCGCCTCGCCGAGTGGCTTGAGCGTGCCGAGAAGTGGTCAGCAGAGTCGAAAGAAGTGGCTCAGCGCGCCGAAGTGAAAGAGCGTCAGGATCGCGTGCGCGCCGAGCAAGAACTCGCCCAAGATATGCGTCCCGAACAAATGCTGGTGCGCCCCCTACTGGTGATTGCGCCGCGAACTGCACCAGCGCCGTCGTACTCTGCAATGCCGCGGCCAAATGAAAAGAAGGAAGCGTAAATGCCCGCGTTCGAGTCCATTGTTGTAGTTGAGGACTGGATTAGCGATCACTATTTCACCTCTGATGGCAAGGGTGAAACCTTCCAAAAGCAAGTGGGGGAGCTGCGCAAGCAGTGGGACGCTGACGCGAAGGACGGGCACGAAACCGTTCTGAAGCGTTTCACCGCGGCCCGTCTCAAGCTTCAAACTGACATGGCCGCACTTGGCGAGCTCGAAGGCGAAGAAGCGGCCGTCGCAGCGGAGGCCACGTATAAGAATCTGCGCGACGTCTTGGGGATTAGCGGGGAGCTCACGGATCTGGCGTTCGAGCGCGGTTCGTCCAATGCGGTGGTGCACGGGCTGTGGCTGGGGGACACCAAGGATGTGCTGTGGCTGGAGGGAACTCCCGCCCAAGGCGACGATGCGCTGAGCGAATCTACGCTGCTGGGAACCGACCAGCTAGACAACAAGGAGCGCGCGGACCAGCCACTCGCCAAGCTCATCTCCGAGCTATACTTGTCCGATCCTTCCCCGAAGTACATTGTGGTGGCCGTGGGTGGTTCGCTTTTCTTGACGGAGCGCGAGCGCTGGCCAGAGGGACGGTATTTGTCCGCTGATGTGCAGCTGATTGCGGACCGCAATGACACCAGGAAAGGTCAAGAAGTTGACCGGTTCTTGGCGATTTTTGGCAGGCAGTCCCTTGTTCCGGCGGCCGATGGCACGCTGTGGTGGGACGAGCGCCTCGAAGAATCCCGCAAGCACGCCGTGGGCGTTTCTCAGGATTTGCGGGATGGTATCCGTGAGTCGATTGAAATCATTGCCAACGACGTCCTGGTCCGCAGGACCGCACAGGGCCTCAGCAACGAAGGTCTGGACGGCCAGCAGTTGGCGCGCGAGTCATTGCGGTTCTTGTACCGGATTTTGTTCCTCCTCTATGCGGAGGCCTCGCCTGAGTTGGGCGTGCTTCCGAAAAATCAGGGGGAGTACGATGCCGGCTATGGGTTGGAACGTTTGCGCGAGCTGGTTCAAGTGGAGCTACCCACCTTCCACTCGCAGCGCGGCACGCACTTTTTTGAATCCCTGAATCTCTTGTTCCGCCTTGTCAACGGTGATCACGACGTCCAGCGGGCGCGGGCTACCGGTACGTCTACCGTGAGCAATGACGACGCCGAGGGTGATTCTGCACGCGACGAAGGCTTGGTGTTCGAGCCTCTGGAAGCCGACCTCTTTGCGCACAGCGCCACGCAGCTGATCACCGAGGTCAAGCTCAGTAACTCCGAGCTGCAGAAGGTCCTCGAACGCTTGCTCTTGAGCAAGGCCGAGTCCAAGTCCGAGCGTGGCTTCATCTCTTACGCCAACTTGGGCATCAACCAGCTTGGCGCCGTGTATGAGGGACTGATGTCCTACACGGGCTTCATTGCGCAGGAAGATTTGCGCGAAGTAGCCAAGAACGGCGATGCGTCCAAGGGATCGTGGGTGGTGCCGCTCGAGAAAATCGACGGCATTGATGCCAAGCACTACGTGACCAAGCGCAATGAGGAAACCGGTCTTCAAGAGCCGGTTCACCATCCCAAGGGCAGCTTCGTGTTCCGTCTGGCTGGCCGCGAGCGTCAGCAGTCGGCCTCTTATTACACACCTGAAGTACTCACGAAGTTCGTGGTGTCTCAGGCTCTCGAAGAGCTCCTGACGGACGAGACCCCGGCGGATGGCATCCTCAAGCTCAGCATTTGCGAGCCCGCGCTGGGTTCCGGCGCGTTCGCTATCGAAGCCGTGCGACAGCTCGCCGACGAGTACCTCAAGCGCAAGCAAAAGGAACTCGATCGCGAAATCCCGGCGGACGAGTACCCGCAAGAACTCCAGCGCGTCAAAGCGCAGATCGCCTTGCATCAAGTTCACGGAGTGGACCTAAACTCCACCGCTGTGGAGCTGGCCGAAGTCTCTCTTTGGCTGGACACCATGCAACCCGGGCTGCGTGCACCATGGTTCGGCCTGCGCCTCAAACGCGGAAACTCGCTCATCGGTGCTCGTCGCGCCACGTATTCATCGGCTGCGGTCAAAGCAAAGAAGTACCTCTCCGAAGCGCCGCAAGAACACTCGTTGACCGGCTTGGTCGAGGCCATTAAGAGCGATGCCCCAGACCCAGACGTTTCCAACCGCATCCACCACTTCCTCTTGCCTGGCGAGGGTTGGGGCGCTGCCGCCGACGCAAAGGAAGTCAAAGACCTTGCCGGAGAAGAGCAAAAGAAGCTTAAGAACTGGGCGAAAAGCACCAAGCTCGCGCTGAGCACGGACCATCTCAAGCGACTCCAAGCCTTGTCCGAGCGTGTGGAAACACTCTGGAAGATTTCGCTACGCCGCCAACAGATCGCCGAAGAGCAGGCAAAGCGCTTCATCGATTACTGGCCCCACGAACGCGAACCCGAAGTCACTTCGGTCTCGCGAGCCGAGATAGAAGCCGTCCTAAAGGATCCGCGGGGTGCATTCCAGCGCTTGAAGCGAGCTATGAACGCATGGAACGCGCTCTGGTTCTGGCCGCTGACCGAGGACAATGTTGAGCCGCCAACTATCGCGGAATGGATCTCCGGTCTTGAAGGCTTGCTGGGACTTCGAGGTAAAGCCAACAAGAATTCGGAACAGAAGTCCCTCGTCGGAGACAGTAACTGGTACGAACTCAACGATTACGAGGAGCTTGAGCTCGACTTCGCTATGGCGGCGCCACCGGAGCGACTCGCTGAAACTCACCCGTGGCTATTGACGTGCGACCGCATTGCTCAAGAACAGGTCTTCTTCCATTGGGAATTGGAGTTCGCTTCCGTCTTCGGCCGCGGCGGCTTTGACCTACAGGTCGGAAATCCCCCGTGGGTACGCCCTCGCTCCGACGCGGCAGCACTCTTGGCGGAGCATGATGCATGGTGGCAGCTTGCGGAGAAGCCATCACAAGCTCTTCTCAAGAGAAAACGGGAAGAGACGCTCGTCGACGGCTCATCCCGGAGGCGGTTTATTGACGACACATTGCCGAATGTGGTGCTATCAGAATTCCTTGGTGACACGACGCAATACCCAATGTTGGTAGGTCTACAACCCGATCTGTACCGTTCCTTTATGGTGAGGGCATGGTCAAATGCGTCGCCCAATGGTGTCATAAGTTTGATTCATCCAGAGTCGCACTTCACGGAAAAAAAGGCTGAGAATCTTCGCGCCGCGACATACCGTCGTCTGCGGAGACACTGGCAATTCCGAAACGCAATGCTTCTCTTCGAAGTCCATGATGGCGTCTTCTATGGGGTCCACGTATATGGCGGGCCCAGAAGTGAGGTCAACTTTGTCATGGCCGCATCGCTTTATCATCCGGATACTGTCACTCGCTCTTTGCAGCACGAAGGGGGTTCAGAAGTACCAGGTTTGAAAACGGCTGAAGGCAGATGGGACACAAGACCACACCCGCAGCGAATTGTGCGTGTGGATGAAGAAACGCTGCGCGTATGGGCAGAAATTCTCGATGAACCCGGAACTACACCACTCCACGCCCGCATGGTCTATCCCGTTAACTTGGCCAGTATGAAAGTACTTGAGAAGTTGAGCAAAATGCCACGTGTGCGAGATCTAGGGTTTCAATATTCGCGTGGGTGGGATGAGTCAATAGATAGAAAGAAGGGTTACTTCGAGGTTGGTTCAGCGACAAATACAGTCTGGTCAGACGTGATTCTTCAAGGACCACATATCTCCGTTGCAAATCAGTTCAATAAGCAACCGAACCCAACGATGAAGAATAACCAGGACTGGACCGAGATCGACCTTGAGGCGATCTCGCCGGATTTTGTTCCACGCACTAGTTATCAGCCGGTTCACGACATGCGTCGTCAGCTTGACGAGAATTACTCAAGACTAAGATTTGGGTCAACTGCTATCTCTGCCCGAGATTTTTTTCGTGTTGGTTGGAGGCGGATGGCTTCTACGACGGGAGAACGAACGCTGCATGCGAGTCTGATTCCTCCAGGTTGCATGCATCTTTACACCATAATTAGCGGAACCTGGCACGATGCAAGCGAACAAGAATTACTGGCATTTTTAGCAATGTTTAGCTCAATTCCGTTGGATTTTTTTGTCAAAGCATCAAACGCCGCCGACCTCACACCGTCCTTTGTAGACAACCTACCGATGTTCTTCGAAGGAAGCATTGGACGCGCGCTTGCTTTGAGAAGTGCCAAGCTCTCGTCAATGGGTGCGGTTTTTGAGGAGTTCGCAATCGGTGCTTTTCCGCATATTGAGCGCCACAATTTAAGAAGAGACGCGCTCAGCAGAAGATCATTAATCGTGGAAATCGATGCGCTTTCTGCAATCTCTTTAGGACTGACCCCAGACGAGCTCTGCACCATCTATCGAACCCAGTTCCCTGTTCTCCGAGGATATGAGCAGTCTGATCTTTACGATGCGAACGGTCGCAAGCTACCGGGCGAGATGAACAAGCTATACAGAAAAGTCGGCGATTCTGGCATGCCGCTCGAAGATCGAAAGTGGACGCATCCACAAAGCGGCGTCGAGTACACCTTCGAGTTCCCGTTCCGGGGCTTTGATCGTGAAGAAGACATGCGTGCGGCATACGCGAAGTTCTCCAAGATGCTTGAAGAGCACGGCGAGATCATTGAGGATACGGTCTAAGAATGGCTGAATTACTTCCCACACAGCAGGCTCGGAACTTGGTGGAGGGTCTGCGTGACTACCTGACCACCACGTTTGCGCTTTCTGACGTCAAAGCGCAGCGTGCTCTCGGGGAGTTCCTCACCCATCCGGAAAACGGCATGTTCAAAGGCCCGTACGTTCGTCTTCGGTTGCCCTTTGAACCTGCGAGCGATGGTTGGCGTCAGTCCTTAGACTTCACGCCGCACGGCTTCAACCCGTATGGTCATCAGGCCAAAGCATTCGCTCGGTTGTCTTCGAAATCGCCGGATGGTCGCGGAATGCGTCGACCAGAGCCCACTCTGGTGACCACAGGTACGGGCTCGGGTAAGACAGAGTCCTTCCTGTATCCGATCCTCGATCACGTCTTGCGTGCCCAGAAGGCTGGGATCATGGGCGTCAAAGCGCTCATCCTGTACCCAATGAATGCGCTCGCGAATGACCAGGCTGGGCGTCTTTCCAAGCTGATTACTTCGACGGTGGAGCTCCGCGGCATTCGGGCCGGTCTATACACGGGCCAGACTGGGCCGACGCGTAAGAATGTCACTCCCGACGGCCTCATCAACGACCGTTACGAGCTGCGCGGTAACCCGCCAGACATCTTGCTGACCAACTACAAGATGCTGGACATGCTCTTGCTTCGCAACGAGGACGCGAAGCTTTGGAAAGACTCCGCCACCAGCTTGCAGTACGTGGTGCTGGACGAATTCCACAGCTACGACGGCGCCCAGGGCACGGATGTCGCGATGCTTTTGCGTCGCTTGGGACTCACCTTGAAGTCCTATTGGCCGGAGGACTTGGACGCCGCTCCTGCGATTGCTGGATTGACGGAAGCAGATCGAGCCCGACCCCTTGGCAAGATCACTCCGGTAGCTACTTCGGCAACTTTGGGTGGTGCAAGCTCGCAACAGGCTGGCTCGCCAAGCTCGGACGCTGAATCCTCCAGCGGCTCGTCGGCCATGTTGCGCTTCGCCGAGACGATCTTCGGGGAGACGCTCGGCGAAGAGGCGCTAGTCACTGAGTCCCGCATGCCGTTTTCCGTCTGGCGAGATCTTGAGGGCTCCGCTGGATCGGTAGCCGTCAACAGCCTGTCTGAGATCGCGACCCGCGTCCATGAAACTAACCAGCGCGTTCGCCTAGACCAATCCCACGAATCGCTATTTTCTGCCGCCATCGATGCGCTCTTCACCGAGCACCCAGGAGACGAGCCGAAGTCTCTACTCTTTGCTTTGCGTCACCACCCACTCACGGAAGCATTAGTGCGGGAGACGAGCGGCGCCGTCGTACTTCGAGATCTCGCCACCAAGCTGTTCCCCAACGTGGATACGGACGAAGCCGAAGAATTCCTCAGTCACGTGCTGGCGCTGTACTCGCACGTGCGTGCCGTTGCCGGACGAGAAGCACTCACCGTGGAAACGCACCTTTGGGTGCGCGAACTTAGCCGCATCGATTCCGTCGTAGACATTTCCTACGGGTACCGGTGGGGTGACGACGGCGTCGACGAAGGTGAAATCGAAGCCCAGCGCGTTTACTTGCCAGCGATCTACTGCAGGCACTGCGGCAAGTACGGGTGGGGTGCCAAGATGGCGCCGACCGACACCGAGGTGGAATTCGAAGCGCCCGAAATCCGCATGGCATCGCTGACTAAGGATTCTTCGTTCCGTGCGCTTATCCACGCCGTGGGTGAAGCGGATGCCGTGTTTACGGGGGAGAAGCCTGCGCTGTTGGCTAAGGAAGATGGCCTGCGGTACCTTCATACTGCCCGCAAGGTGTTGCTGACGGAAGCTCCGGATCTTGATGATGCTGATTATCAGCGTGGCGGCATCATTCCCGTGTTGATGCATACAGGTAAAGAGGCTCCGGAGCTTTCTCGCAACGACACATGCCCGTCCTGTATGTCGCCGGACGCGATTCGATTCGTGGGTAGTGCCATCGCGACATTGACGTCCGTAGCCGTATCCACGCTCTTTGGCGCGAGCGAGGTGCCGTCCTCGGAGAAGAAGGCGCTGATCTTTACGGACTCCGTGCAGGATGCCGCGCACCGAGCGGGGTTCATTCAAGCGCGATCTCACACCTTCAATCTGCGTACCGCCTTGCGGTCGGCATTTCACGGTGGGCCGGGCGACGTGCTGACCTTGGGCCAGCTGGTTGACCAAGCCATGGTCACGTTGCCGGGGCGCGACGCAGCGACGCACCGGTTCCGCTTGGTGCCGCCAGAGCTGACGGAGCGCGAAGGTTTCCGCGAGTACTGGGACGAGAGTGCTGCTCCTGGACTTCGTGCGCAGGCTGGCGAAAAGGTAAAGCGGCGTTTGCGTTTTGACGCTGCGTTGGAATTGGGATTGCAGTCCCGGCTGGGCAGAACGTTGGAGCTCACTGGTTCAGTAGTGGCCGAGGTATACGCCGGCACTCCAGATTCACTTGCTGCTTTGGGTCGGCGAGTGTGGGAAGCCAAGCTTCACGTGGTTCCGGGCGCTGGTGCCCCCACGGATGAGCAGCTGCGGGCGTGGGTAAGCGGTGTGCTCACGCGCGTGCGCCTGCAAGGTGGTATTCACCATGAGTGGCTGGATAAGTACATCTATCACGATGGGCATCGTTACCACGTGTGGGGCGGACGAGCTCGTCATCAGGGAATGCCTGCGTTCCCTACAGGCCGACCAGCGCCTGCATTCCCCGTGATTGGTCCGACTAAAGCTGAGCATGGTTTGGACCCGGTCACTCCTCGGAACAGCTGGTACTCCATCTGGACCAACCGGACCCTGGGCGCGATTCCTGAAGACGGCGGCTTCTTGGCGCGTGAGCTTTTTGAAGAACTTGCTCGCGTGGGCGTGCTCAAGGAACACGCCACTGAGCAGGGTGCTCGCGCTTATTCTTTGCCGCCGGAGCGCATCATTCTGACGGCGCCGGAAGACCAAGCGCTGCGTGACAAGAAGCATGCGCTGGTGTGTGAAGTGTGTCAGACGCGCACGGTGGGCACGACCTCTCTGGTTGATCAGCTCGACGGTGCGCCGTGTTTGCAAATCAAGTGTTCTGGCCGTAATCAACGCGTTGCCATGGACCCGCAGAGTTTCTATCGGTCCATGTATGCAGAGCCTGAGGGCAAGCGCGTGGTGGCTCGCGAGCACACGGCTTTGCTAGAAGACGAGCTGCGGCTGGAGTACGAGAACGACTTCAAGTCTTCTGACCCGAAGCCTGACGCTCCAAACGTGTTGGTGGCGACGCCAACACTCGAAATGGGTATCGACATTGGCGACTTGTCCTGCGTGATGCTGGCTTCGATGCCGGGATCCGTGGCCAGCTATGTGCAGCGAGTTGGCCGTGCTGGACGTTTGACGGGTAACTCGTTGGCGCTTGCTTTTGTGCGTGGCCGCGGTGAGAACTTGCCGAAGCTGAACGATCCGCTCTCCGTCATCAACGGCGACGTGCGGCCGCCAAGCACCTACTTGCAAGCAGAAGAAATTTTGCGCCGCCAGTTCACCGCCTACTTGGGTGACTTGCTGGCTCGTGATGAAAACGCTCCGCACCCGACGTCTGCTCGGTCGGCGTTGAAGTCCATCGAGCCAAGTTCCTATTTGGGTGCGATGCTGCAGCTGGTCGACTCACGCGGAGCCGAGATTCTTGATGAATTCTTGGGACAGTTCTCCGCTGAGCATGTCTCTGATGAAGTGCGTACGCGCATGCACCGGTGGTGCCTCGAAGATTTGCAAGGGCAGATCCGCAAAGCGTCTCAGACGTGGCAACTCGATCACGAAAGTCTGCAACGACGCATCAGGGACGTTGAAGCGGCTGTTCAGGATTTGGCCGTTGAACTTCAGCGCGCTCGCAATGACTACGGAAAAGACGACGAGCATCCGAAGGTTCGCGATGCAGCTCGAGAGCACAAGTCTGCCGAAGCGCAGCTGCGACGGCTGTATCGCGAAGCGGAAGAATCTCGCAACGAGTACTGGATCTCCAAGATCGAGATGTACGGATTGTTCCCGAACTACACGCTCATTGGCGACCCCGTAGAACTCGAGGTCGGCGTTTCCTGGCGCAATGAGGAGACCCAGCAGTTTGAGGCGTCCACCGAGACCTTCGCGCGTGGTGCTGGCATTGCCATTCACGAGTTAGCTCCGGGGTCGACGTTCTATGCCCAAGGAATGGAAATCGAAATCGATGCTGTGGACTTGGGCCCGGAACTTCGCGAAGTTCAGTACTGGCAGATTTGTCCTGCGTGCGGTTGGAAGAAGTCGGTTCGTCGTATTTCAGAAGTGCCCGTTCAATACGCCGATGTAGTCAGCGTCTGTGTACGTTGTGGCGCGAACGGAATCGATGATGTGGGAAATACGCACGCCGTCGTGGTCCTTCGAAAAGTATCCGCGGAACTGCGCCGCGACGAAGCCGCCATCGGCGACTCTCGCGACGACCGTAAGCGCGCACGCTTCCATCTGGCTTCGATCGCGGATATCGATCCAGCGAATTGTGAGACCCGCTGGTTCGTGGAGAAGAGCCAGTTTGGCGCTGAGTATCTGAGCAGTGTTGACATCTCGTGGCTGAACTTGGGTCAGAGCAACCGCGGCGGAACTTCCGTGATGATCGCCGGCCGCGATTATCACGCGCCACGCTTCGCGCTGTGTGAATACTGCGGAAAGCGTGACAGCAGCTCTAAGTCCAACAGCAAGGACGAGCACCGCTTCTGGTGCAAGCTGCGCAAGAGGAATGAGGAGCGCACCCGCTCGCTGTTGCTTGCTCGCGAGCTACGAACTCAGGGCGTGAAGTTGCATCTGCCGCCGTCTGCGAATGATGTGGACGCGTTCGCGTTGCCGACGTTGAAAGCAGCTTTGCTGCTGGGTCTTCGCGAACATCTGGGCGGAACGCCAGGACACTTCGGGATCATGAGCGTTCCTGATACGTCCGGAAGTCAGTACGGTCAGGCTCTGCTGATTCACGACACCGTTCCCGGTGGCACCGGCTACTTGGCGAGCTTCAAGAGTCCGCAGGTTGTCTTCAATGTTCTGGCCGCCGCACTGCGTGTGGTGTCTACGTGCGACTGTGCTCTTGAAGGCCGGCGCGCATGCCACAAGTGCTTGCTGCCGTTCGCCGAATATTCGATGGTGGACTTTGTGTCCCGCGTGGAGGCAAAACGTTTGCTCGAGGACCTGTTGGGCATTGAGGCTGACGAGGCCCCGGACTTTGCTGCGTGGGTAGTGCGGGACGAGCCCATGGAGGATTCCTCAGGCGAATCACCGCTGGAGGTCTCTTTCAGGCGCTCGCTGAAAGCTCGACTGAAAACTGTGAATGCGGACATCGCGCCGAAGCCGGGTCCGTGGGGCGAGCGACTGCGTATCAAATTGCCTTCGCAGCCGTACTCGTGGACGTTGGAGCCTCAGGAAACGCTTGGGAAGGTGCGGCCGGACTTTGTACTGCGGTACGAAGATCCGAATGTTCCGGAGCTGGCCATCTTTATGGACGGACAGGCATTTCACGCCTCGACGGCTGAGAACATGAACCGCGTTGGGGATGACGCCAAAAAGCGATTCGGCCTCAAGCTTCAGGGAATCATTCCCTGGGCGATCACGCATCAGGATCTTGAACGATTCGATACTGCAGGAGTGGAAGACGCTGGCCCCGATGCGTGGTTTAACTGGCGCCTCGAAGAGGGACTGAGCAAGAAGTACTCGTTGTCACCGTCGATTAAGGGTGGGTTGCGCGGCGGCTCCATGGAGTTGCTGTGGCGGTGGATGAACAATCCAGATTCTGCCTCGTGGAAGCTCTTCGCCGACATTGCGGTTGCGTTCGCCATGGTGGACATGAACCGCACGGATGTCTCGACTGCCAAGGTTCCTGACTTCCAGTTTGGTAGCGGATTACCCGAGCTTCCGCACCTCGAGGGGACGCCCTGGTGGACCCGTCAAGGGAAGTACTTGCACCTCATTGCCGCAGGTCATCCTCTGCAAGTTGCGAACGGTTCCTTGCGTGCGCTCTTGAGTCTCGATGACAGTCCGGAGGCAGTCGCTTCTGAGGGCTTTGCCGAAGAATGGCGACGCTGGCTGTTCTGGAGCAACCTGTTTGCCTTCCAAAGCTCACCCAAGACCACGCTGGTGGGAACGCGAACGTCACGAGACGAAATTCTGGAAACTGCCGGCTACAAGCTGGGTGCACAGGACATCGTGATGGCACCTGCTAATGCTGAGGATGTTTTGCTGATCGATCCTGCGTGGCAGCCGGTCATCGACGAAGCGTTCGACGCCGAAGAGCGCAGCTTCCTCGAAAAGCTTGGCGCCGCTCACTTGCCCGCACCCGATGAGGTCGGTCAAGAAGTCGATGGCGTCGCAACGATCATCGTGTGGATCGACCAGAAGATCGCCGTTGTCTACGAAGCTGATGAGGGTGAGCCGCTCACCAAGAACGGTTGGACTGTAGTGACGATGTCTCAAGATGAGCTCCTCCGGGAAGCCATTGGAGCCTCGAGTGAAGTACCCGCAGACGGAGCAAAGGAGTAGAAGATGCCATTCGTATCCATGGCTTCGGCCAAGAACAAGTTGGACGGATCTGTGCAGAAGCTCGCCATGAGCTTCCTCCAGAAACTTCAAGTGGATGACACGGCTCCCGGCCTGCACATCGAGCCCATGAAGCAGCCACGCGATCCGCGCGCACGCACGGGCCGTGTGAACGACATGTACCGGGCCGTGCTCTTCAAGCTCGAATCCGACGGGGAACCGCACTACGTCTACGTGGGAACGTGGCCGCATGATGAGGCGATCGACATCGCTCGCTCTCGCGTCCTCAAATTCAACCTCGCCCTCGGTGCTCCCGAAGTCGAGGACCGTGGCCTGATTGACGAAGCGCCCGTTGAACCGCAGCCAACCTACGTTCCACCCACGCCACCACAGCCTGAGGTGAGTGAAGAGCGGCAGCCGAGCGGCGGCGTCGTACTGGAATGGACTAATCACCTCCGCGAAAATTGGACCCAAGAGCGGCTGGAATCGGAAGCCGGAATTAGCGCCGATGGGGCGCGCCGGGCGCTCGCCGCGACAACGCAAGCAGAGCTCAGTGAGGTCATCGATGCGCTGCCCGAGATGCAGGGCTTGGCGATTTTGGGGCTCGCGAACGGGGATGAGCTGGCCGATGTCCTCGACGAGCTGGGGGCTCAGCCTGCCGGTTCTGTCCAAGATCCGCAGGACGACGCACTTCTGGATAAGGCGATCCGCGAGTCCAAGGGTCAGTTTGTGTTCGTGGGGGACAACCCGGACGAGTTGCGCGAGGCGTTCGAGTCCTTGGATTTCGACAAGTGGCGCGTCTTCTTGCACCCCGAACAGCGCAAGTACGTGGAGACCGCAACCAGCGGGCCGTACCGACTGACCGGTGGCGCGGGAACCGGCAAGACCGTGGTGCTCTTGCATCGCGCACGCTCGCTGTACCGTGCGAATCCGAACGCGCGCATCTTGCTCACCACGTATACGCGGGCGCTCGCGAAATCGCTGTCGCTGCAGCTGACTCGTCTGGATTCCTCGTTGCCACAAGTGGAGATGGGGAAGCCTGGCATCACGATTGCGGGCATGGACCAGATTGCTGCGCAGGTGTTGCGGGATGCGCCGGCATCTGCCCTGGAGGCGGCGACTGCGTCCGTGCTAGGGCCGGGGCGGAACACGTTGTCCGTGAAGCTGGGGCGCGTGGATGAAGATTTCGAGGAGGCTGTAGATATGGCGTCGCCGGAGTTGCCCGAGCCGCTGCTGCAACCGCGATTCCTGGATCAGGAATACCAATCCGTGGTGCTCGCCAACGGTGTGGTGGAGGAGAAGGATTATGTGCGCGCGTCCCGTTCGGGCCGTGGCACCGCGCTGAACCGTGGTGCGCGGCAAGAGTTGTGGAAGGTTTTTGCGCAATTCCGGCTCAGCCACCGCATGAAGGACGCCGCGACGTTCCCAGAGATCGCGGCCATCGCGGCTGCAGTGTTGCGTGCTGGCGGGTCTTTGCCGTTCGACCACGTTTTGGTGGATGAAGCGCAGGACTTCAGCGCGCCGCACTGGTTGCTGTTGCGCGCTTTGGTAGCGGAAGGCGCGGACGATCTATTCATCGCTGAGGACTCGCACCAGCGGATTTACGGGCAAAAAGTGCCAATGTCCCGCTTCGGGATCAATATCCGTGGGCGCTCGCGGCGGTTGCGGCTCAATTACCGTACGACGGCGGAAAACCTCGCGTACGCGATGTCCTTGCTGTCCGGCGCTGAGTATTCGGACCTTGATGATGAGAAAGTGGCGGAATCCGGGTATCGCTCCGTGCGGTCCGGCCCGACGCCAAGCGTATTGACCGTTTCCGACTCGGCCGCTGAGGTGGATGTGGTGGTGTCCCGGATTCGGGAGTGGATGTCTGCTGGGGTGGCGCCCGAGGCGATCGCCGTGTTGGTGCGCTCGGAAAAGAACGCCACGCGCGCGGTTGATGGGCTGACTCGTGTTGGCATTCCGTCCAGCGTTGCCACCGGCGGAAGCGTGGCTGGCAAGGGCAAAGTCACTGTGATGACCATGCACTCCTCCAAGGGATTGGAATTCCAGTGTGTGGTGGTCATGGGGGCTGGTGCTGGTGATCTCCCTGCAAAGTGGACCTTTGAGGGGCTTCCGGAAGCGGAACAGTCCGATGCTTTGCTGCGCGAGCGGTCATTGCTTTATGTAGCCGCGACCCGTGCCCGCGATGAATTGGTGATCACCGCCTCGGGGGAGCCGAGTGAGTTGGTGCGGCGGTAAATCCCGGTCAAACAATCTTCTCTTGGCGGGCACACGTTTGGCCCTATTGTGGGTTTCCGCCATCTGGAGCGGGCTAGTGAATTCAGCCGAGTTCGGCATTGGTCATGGCACGATTTGCAACGGATTCTGGCAAAAGGACTGACCTTGATGACGCTATGGAGCTCTCTGGGATCAGCCGTGCTGAACTCGAAAAGGAGATCGACGCGGGCCTTCATTCCCTCTGATCTCATCCGGTGACCGTGACTGAACTTAGATGCACAGTGCGTCTCACTGAGGATGCCATTTCTGATTTGTATCTCCTGTTGAAAGGCTCAAAGAGTCGAATCATCCCCAAGCAAAGCCATTGTTGGAAGTTCTTCAAGCAATGGACCGACTTTACAAAGATGGCGAGGCTCAGCCTGAGCCGAAAAAGCGGCCTCCATTGCCCGAGTGGTTGAGACAATCCGTCGTCGCAAGTCCCTCGCTGAGTGATGAGGAAATCGATCTGCTCGCCTAAGTATTCCCACGGTGACTCCAATCCATGTCGTTCATGTACGTTGAAGCACAAGAACTTCCCGAGGTGGAGCAAAATAGCTCTATGGCGAATGAATCATTCTTGGGCCCGGTAGACCAGATCAACCTTGACGCGCTCTTCAGCGACGAAGAGAAGGCGCTCGCGCTACGTGTCCGCTCGTTCGTAGATGAAGCCATCCGTCCGAATATCGCCGAGTGGTACGACAACGCGGTGTTCCCAACGGAGATCATTCCAGAAATGGGCCGGTTGGGCCTGTTGGGAATGCACCTCAAGGGCTACGGTTGCGCCGGTCGCTCTGCCGTGGAATACGGCCTGGCAGCGCAAGAACTTGAGGCCGGCGACTCCGGTCTGCGGACCTTTGTGAGCGTGCAGGGATCGCTCGCGATGTCCGCGATCTTCAAGCATGGCTCCGAAGAGCAGAAGCAGCAGTGGCTGCCAGATATGGCGGCTGGTCGCGTGGTGGGTTGCTTCGGTCTGACCGAGCCAACCGCCGGCTCTGACCCGGCGTCCATGACCACGGTGGCGCGCCAGGATGCCAGCGGCGACTGGATCCTCAACGGCAAGAAACGTTGGATTGGTCTGGCCACTCTCGCGAACGTGGCAATTATCTGGGCGCAGACCGGTGAGATCGGCGACGGCCGCGGCGTGCGCGGCTTCGTGGTCCCTACGAATACGCCAGGTTTTGAGGCCGTCGCTATTACGCAGAAGATGTCTATGCGCGCGTCCGTGCAGTGCGAGATCACGCTGACCGATGTCCGCTTGCCAGCCTCCGCGATCCTTCCCGCAGACAGCGCTATCGGTTTGAAGGGTCCGTTCCAATGCTTGAACGAGGCCCGCTACGGCATCATTTGGGGCGTCATGGGCGCCGCGCGCGATTCCTTCAACGAGGTGCTTCGGTACGCGGGGGAGCGCATGCAGTTCGGCAACCCGCTGGCCGCCTACCAAATCACGCAGACCAAGCTCGCGGATATGGCTGTGGCTATCAACAAGGGTTACCTGCTGGCTCACCAGATTGGGCGGCAGAAGGATTCTTCCGGTACGACGCCGCCAATGATTTCCGTAGGCAAACTCGATAATTGCCGGGTTGCCATAGAGGTAGCGCGCGACGCGCGCGAAATGCTCGGTGGCAACGGCATCACGCTCGATTACTCGCCGCTGCGCCACGCGAACAACCTCGAATCCGTCCGCACCTACGAGGGCACGGACGAGGTGCACCAACTGACGATTGGCCGCGCGCTGACCGGCATCGCCGCATTCGCCGCAACCGAATACAGGGGGTAGCCCTAAAGCTCATCCCCAGTGCCGCGGAACGCACGGTCGCGGTAGATCATTGGATGCGCACTCTCGCCGGTGATGACGTCCAAGACCTCCGCCACCACGAGCGTTGACGTGCCCACGCGCACCGTCTCCATGATCTGGCATCTCAAAGCTGCCCGAACGCCCACCAAGTGCGGCTCACCTGTGGGCAAAAACTCCCAGCCCTGCTCGGCTGTAAAGCGCTCGCCGTCCGAGGCCGCGAAATCTCGGGCAATCTGCGCGTGCCGCGAATCCAGCAGATGCACCAAGACGGACTCTGCCGCCATAATTGCCCCCGCGCTTCCCGTTGATCGCGTCACCGAGAACACCAACGCTGGCGGCTCCGCTGATACCGATGCCACGCTTGATGCCGTTAGCCCCACTGGTCCGCGCGAACCCTGCGCGGTAATAATGGCGACTCCCGCAGGATGATCGCGAAAAGCGTCCTTGAACAGGGTGGAAAGGTCAGTGGCGGTCATAGTCACAGGTTAACTCTTCCTTTGTTGGCTTGTGGGCTTAGACTAAAACCTCAAGTGAGGTTGAGGTCAAAAGGGAGGACTCGCCGTGACCAGATCGGAGTCATCTGACGCCCACGAATGGTTTAGCGTGGGGGAGATGAGCCAGCGCACTGGCGCCGCCGTCTCCGCGCTCCACTACTACGAGCGTTTGGGGCTCATCGCCTCCGAACGCACGGCCGGTAACCAGCGCCGCTATCGCCGCTACATGATCCGTCGCGTGGCTCTCATCTCCGTGGCGAAACGCCTGGGCATCCCACTCGAGGACGTCAAGGATGCATTCTCTGAGGTTCCCCTCACGGAATCGCCCTCGCAAGCGGACTGGGACAAAGCCTCCCGCCGCTGGAAAACGACACTGGAACATCGCCGCCGCGGTATCGAAAAACTCGAGCAAGAACTCACCGGCTGCATTGGCTGCGGCTGCCTCTCGATGAAAGCCTGCGCCCTTCTCAATCCAGGCGACCAGCTCGGCGCCGGTGGAGCCGGGGCGCGACGGATTGAGGGGTAAGTTCGCTGGTTCATTGCCGGCGCGGTTTGAATATTAATCAGTTCGCCACCCTCGGCGCCAAGTATCCGTCCGGACTCTGCCCCAATTTCCTGCGGAATTAAGCTGTATTTATCCGATCCGAGTTCTCGTGGAGTGATTTCATGCCCGACTGGCTGAGCACCGTTTTGATGATTGTTGCCGCGCTGCTTGTGATCTGGGCGCTTCTGATTACTGTGCTGTGGTGGCAGCAAAATCGCATGGGCAAGGACGTGAATTGGCGCGAGATCATGCGTCTGGTACCGGACGTTATTCGGCTCGTCAAGCGCTTGGCCACGGATCCGTCCGTCCCCCGTGGCGCCCGCTGGATGCTGTACGGGTTGCTGGGGTATTTGCTGTTGCCCATTGATCTAGTGCCGGATTTCATCCCGGTTCTGGGCTATGCGGACGACGCCGTCGCCGTAATTTTAGTGCTTCGCTTTGCGACCAAACACGCTGGCCTAGGAACGGTGACTCGCTTGTGGCCCGGTACCGAGGCCGGCCTGGCGAGCCTCTTGGCGCTCGTGGGGTACGGGAAAAAGTCGCCCCGTACTTAGAGTCCCGTTCTTAGGGGTGTGTCCGTCCCGTTCCCAAACCGCCGAGGCAAACCGGAGACACCTGCCTTGCTCGTGGTAGCCCTCGCGTCCCATGCCATGGTGACTGGGGAAGTGGTGCGCCTCGGCGGTGCGTCGCGGTTGGGCATGAAGTAACAAAGAATGCCCGGGCGTAGGCTATCCCGCGGCCCACTTACGTCGTACACTGCTCCTAACGTAGGAGAATGGAGAGAGATGGTTCAATCTGCTTTTAGCAGTGAAGTGGACCGCAGCATCAGGGCACTAGTGGATGCGGTCACGTCATCCCCGTGCTCTATCGCCACGGCGGAGTCGTTGACTAGCGGACAACTTGCGGTAGCTATTTCTACTGCGCCCAATGCCAGCAACTGGTACAAAGGCGGTGTTGTCGCTTATCAGCCGAACGTCAAGCACGGCGAGAACGCGGAGGTCATGGGCTTTGAGTTTGCGGGTGAACCGATCGAGATCGTTGAGCAAACCATCTGCGCCGCATTTCGATCGCTCGCCGAACACATCTCATCAGCAAAGCTGTAATGCCATATGTCTCCAAGGCTGTCCATCACGCGAATGCCTCAAGCCCAAGGGTTCGAATACCGGCGACGCGGAGAACTCCTGACCAAGCGCGCTGACATCGCCAGGATTGAGGCTCTAGCGATCCCCCCGGCGTGGACGGACGTGGAGATCTCCAGCTCCAGCAGCGCGAAAGTGCAGGCTCGCGGCAGGGACGCCGCTGGGCGCGTGCAGATTATTTACCACCCTAGCTTTCGGCGACGCCAGGATCGCGAAAAGTTTGCGCGCGCCCAACGCTTCGGAAAAGCGCTACCGAAGCTTCGAGCACAAGTGGACCGGGATTTGAGGCGTCGAAAACTGAACCGAAAGCGGGTTGCGGCGTGCGTAGTGCACTTGATGGATGAGCAATTATTCCGCGTGGGAAATCAGCAATATGCAGACGCCAATGGGAGCTTCGGGATTACTACGCTACGCAAGAAGCACTTGCGCCTGCGCAAAAATACGGTGCGTTTTGCGTTCGTGGGCAAGAGCGGCACTTCGCACCGGAAAACGGTTCGTGATACCCGCGCCACCCGGATTTTGGAGCAACTGATGGAATTGCCGGGGCCTGCGGTTTTCCAATTTTTGGAGGACGACGACGCCGCGCCTCACCCGCTCAGTAGTGCCGACGTCAACGCGTACATCCGAAAGCATCTTGGGAAATCTTTCAGCGCTAAGGACTTTCGGACGTGGGGAGCGACGGTATTCGCCGTGCAAACCCTTCTGGACTTGGATCCTGCCGATTTAGGGACGAAGAGTCAGCGAGCGGCGGCCGTGCGCACCATTGTTAAAGAGGTAGCGCAACAATTGGGAAACACTGAGTCCGTTGCCAAGAGTTCGTACATTGACCCGCGCGTACTGGAAGCCGCCGCGCATCCGCGACGGCTCAAAGTGGTCAGGAATGCAAAGTTGCGTTCGGCTCCGTACAGAACTCACGGCGAACAGCGCACGATTGCTTTACTGGAGCGGTCTTAACGAAGAACGGAAAGCAAAATGGTCCAGCATCGGGGCGGTTATTCACCAGCCGAGCGCGAACAACTAACGCCCCAGCAACAAGCAGCTTTGCGAAGTGCGGTCGAGTGGCAATTTTTTTGGACACTTATTGTCTGGAGCCGCCGCGCCACCACGTATGACAACAAGAATCCACATCCACTACGGGAAGAGATCTTTTCGCTTCTCAAGTCGACACCCTGGGTTATTGAGTACAGAGCATCCGATTGCCTGACGAAGGTCAGGTGTTTTACGCCGAAGTCTTCGTCACGCCCTTGAGCAACTCGGTGACGCTTGAGCAACTCGGTGACGCTTGAGCAACTCCAACAATCAAGTCAGCCGGTGAACCACTTAGACCTGAAACTTCAGGACGTCGTGGTGATTCCCATCCGTGCCATTCCGCACTTCGCGGATCAGTAAACGTACGTCAGTCTGATTCGATTGACGTCTGATCATGGGGGACACCCACTGGTTTTGACTCAGCGGATCCGCGCTGACGCAAGTAGATGGAGAATGCCACCATGCACCCCACGGCAAGAAGTTCCGATTGCCAATTTTGCAGTGTCCTGTTCCAGAAATCGGCCGAGAGCATGTACTGGCCGAGCGTTATTGCGGACTCGCCGTGCAGAGCCTGTTCCGAGTTGTAGACAGTGGTGCCGGCGATGGCTTGCGCTAGCCACGACAGTATGAAGATGGCTCCCATGGTAATGAGAAGCGAATTGCTATACACCCAGAGCCGCCAACGGCGAACCTTGGCCCACGCGGGCGAGTCTGGTTGGGCGTACTCGCCAATGAGCTGATCTTTATCCGAACCTGGTCCTTCGTCGCCTACCTTCTTGGATTCAGGCGAACCGCGCTGCACAAACCAGACGGTCGCCAAAATGAAGAGGAAGAACTGGAAGAACTCTGATTGCCAGTTCTCAGCCACGTCCACCACGAAGTCGGAGGAGGTGACGTACTCGATCCAGTTGGACGTGGTGGCTCCGTGGGCCGACTGCTCCTCGTTATAAGAGAAGAGTCCTGCGATGGATTGACCAACCAGTGTCAATGCGAAGGCCGCCGCGAACACGAGCGACAGTGCATGCTCTTTGATTCGCACAGATTACCTGCCCATCAGCGCAATAGTGAACATGGCACCGAGGCCGATCACAACAAGTGCCATCCACAGCGCAAATATTGTTTTCATGCTCCGAGCGTAGCCCTAGTTAACGATGTAAGCCTAGTGGCGTCGTCGTACTCTAAAAATCTGTAGCCATTCTCATGGAAGAGCTATCTTTCACCGCCGATTTCACGTAAGTTCGGTTAAGTCAGTTGGATACGCCCGTCCAAAATCAGTACTTAAAATCTGATGGGAGATAAGCAATGGTGACGAAGAAGGAAACAACTGCTGGTAAGACCGCCAAGGAAAATGCGGAGCAGGGTTTTGAGGCACCCAAGGAGCTACGTGATTCGCTACAGCTCATCTTGGTGAGTTTGCTGGACCTCCAGCTCGTGGGCAAACAAATTCACTGGAACGTTGTGGGCCCGAATTTCCGGGACTTGCACAAGAACCTTGATGAGATCGTAGCGATTGCACGCCGCGGTTCGGATGAAGTTGCAGAACGCATGCGCGCTCTGCATGCAACCCCTGATGGAATGGCTGCGACAATCGTCAAGGACACCCGCATTGAGCAGCCAACAAGTGGCGAGATTCTGACGACGGACGCTGTAGACGTAGTTGTCAAGGCGCTCGAAGCCACAGTGGGGGTCATGCGTGAGAAGCATGATGCCGTGGATGAAGCGGACCCAACCACGGCGGATATCTTGCACCAATACATTGCGGACCTAGAGCAGCAAGCATGGTTCATTAGTGCCGAGAAGCGGACGCCGCGCGCTAGCAAGTAACTTTCTGGCACAGCAAGGGCGCAACGTGGACGATGTCCCCGTTGCGCCCTTGCTCGATGGGATGTCTACCTGTTTGCTACCAACGGGAAACGCTTCTTTGAGAACCTTTTATTTTCAATCTCGTCGATCACAATAACCGCATCATCTTCACCGTGATGAAGCTTTCGCCGGACCCGTTCATGACCAAGTCTTCCTCGGCTACGCGGTAAGTGCCCGTACGGTACCCCCGGAGAGATGTCGGCAGCCGGGCTTAGGTTGACCCACTCGACGTCCTCTACACCCTGGAGAAAATCGAGGGCGTCGCCGTCAGGCGTGCGAAAAGAGCTGGCGCCGCCCACCGTGAAGAGGCGTGGGCTGCGGACAATCGCCGTGGGAGCGCGCGTCCTTGAACACATGTTGGCCGTCATATTTTTGCAATGGACCTACCCGAGCCTTCCGGGGGCAGCATGGCCGTGGTGGATAACGAGACCTTCTTGCGCTTCCGAAACGCTGTGGAGCGGAACTACTTCCGCACCCGATCCGTGGCTGTTTATGCCCGCCGCTTGGGGTACTCCGCGCGCACCCGCTCACGCGCCGCGCTGAAAAGCCGCCATCGCAGGACGTCTAAATTTCCAGTACGACGGCGGCTTTCCTTATCGGAGCTGATGGCTCCATGAGACGGATCCTGACTTTTTACTCCTCGCGCTGCTCAGTTTCCTGCTGGGACTCAGAGTATGGATCCGAACCGGACTCGTCATTGACGAGGTCAGGGTCCACATTGGTGGTTTCACCTTGTGCGTTTTCCTGCTCCGAGTATCCGCGCGCAGTGTGTTCTTGCTTTGAATAGCCCTGCTCCGAGTAGCCCTGTTCGCTAGTGGCCTGTTCGTTAGTGGCCTGTTCGCGCGGATTCGCGAGCGGATCCTCCTCGTACTGGGTTCCTTCTGGCGATGTCCGCAATGGATTATCGCCACCCTCAGGATCGGCGATCGAGCTGTCGAAGTCGCGTTGTTCCTGGTGGTTTTGGGCGAATTCCTGCTCTTCAGGACTAGCGCTTTCGAAATTCTCGTTCTGGTGTTGATCTTGTTGATTGCTCACTGTCATGACTCCTTTCGCGAGTCTAGTCGTGCTGAAATTCTGTGGATTGTGGTTGTTGAATGCTAAGGGACACTTAACAGGCGTTCTGCTCCTTTCGACCGGGGTGGAATCTGTGAGTGGTCTCTTCGCGCTTCCTTAAGGGGAAGGCATTCCGCCATTGACGTTGAGCGTCTCGCCAATGACATAGCTTGACTCCGGCGACGTCAGGAAGACGAATGCTGGAGCGCATTCCGTGGGTTGACCGGCCCGTCCCAACGGAGTGTCTTTTCCGAAATGAGGAAGCGCGTCCTTCGGCTGGCCGTCGGATACTTGAAGAGGCGTCCAAATTGGCCCTGGAGCTACCGCGTTGACCCGGATTCCCCGCGGTGCAAGCATTTGAGCGAGGCCCTTCGTGAAGTTGTTGATAGCTGCCTTGGTGGACGCATAGTCGAGCAAATGTGCCGAGGGCTTGTACGCCTGGATTGACGTGGTGTTGACGATTGTGGAGCCCGCCGGCATGTGTTTGAGTGCAGCCTTAGTAACACGGAATATCGCGTGAATATTGGTATTGAATGTGTCCACCCACTGCTCGTCAGGCAGATCTGCAATGTCTTCGACAGAAATCTGACGACCAGCATTGTTGACTAACGCATCCAATCCACCCAGTTGCTCAGCGGCTTCGTCAACGAGGCGCTCGCAGTACCCCGCGTCCGTCAAATCTCCGGGATATAGGAAGGCACGCTGGCCCGACTCCTCCACTATGGATTTGATCTCTTGAGCGTCCTGTTCTTCGGCTGGCAAATAGGACAGGGCAATATCCGCGCCTTCGCGGGCAAAAGCGATGGCCACAGCCGCTCCGATTCCGGAATCAGCGCCGGTAATCAAAGCTCGCCGACCCACTAAGCGACCCGTTCCTTGATATGAGTGTTCTCCGCGATCGCTTTGTGGAATGAGATTCTTATCCAAGCCGGGTTCCGGCTGATCCTGCTCTGGGGGTGCGATGGAGGGATATCGTGTCACGGGATTTTGGAGCTTCAGCTGGTCGTTTGAATCGTTAGTCATTTCTTTCTCCTTGTGGGTGAATCGTGACGAAAAAGCGGACAGGATCAATTGTTCGCGCCCCTTCGTGACGATTTTTTTGAACGAAGTAGCGCTGCCCCAAATGATCAGTATGATCCGCAGCATCACGGAGGGAAAACCCCATTTGAATTAATTCGAAACCGGCAAACTGATTGATTGCACCGATGTAACTATTTAGCTGTACGATGCAAATGAATGATGTAGCTAAGTATGATGCTTTATTCGGTAAGTGGAACACGGTTATACAGATACCAGAGCCGTGGTCTGTCTTATTCAAAAGAAAAGCAAAATATAACGCCAAAATCCTTTCGAGGGAAATAGCCATAATGGCGCAGGATAGAGTATTAGCCGGTGACAGTCCCGTCTTTGGACCTTCGACTAGTCGATCCTCGTGGGCGGTCTCTATCGACCTCATTGAGTTTGATGTCGGCTCATAGTGGCCATTAGAGGCGACCCGGCTGAAAGCCATGGCACCCCCGGTACAGACTAAAAACCCTATAATCCAAGGCGAACTAGGGAGTTGCCTGGCAATCGCTTCCCGGCTGGTGTATTTCGATGCCACGTTCTTGGCGTAGCTCCGTGGCCCTTGGTCTTTCGTGAACTTTGAGCGCTTAATCGGATCACACACTTTGATGCACACACTTCGCCCCTCAGGCGTTGAAGTATCAAGATATGAGGCGATGTTGATTTAGAGCCTAGACTCTTGCAATGTAAATTGGTAGTGCTCAGCTGATCTTTGCGGGAGTGGATAAAATCATTTCAACCTTCCATCACTCTAAATTTCCACCCCTCAGAAAATTTCTACTGACCTATTACGGGTAGGGGCGTGGCGCTTCGCCTGTCATACGCACGAGAGAAGGTTGGCATTCAAAGCGGGTGCCTTAGTCCAAGCCACGAGAAGATCTCCTTCCACGTAGCTTTCCCAGATGGTGGGTGGGACCGATTTTCCGACCGCTCTGATGAAGACGTCTGTAATTTTTCTCTGAAGGATCAGCCTGCCTTGACCGTCAAGTGAACTCAGATCTCCCGTTCGGAGACATCCGTCAACAAAGGCGGCCGCGGTGTCTCCCGCTTTCGTGTATCCGGCAAAGACGCCGATGCCGCAGAAAAATAGCGGCAGTTCCGTGTCTACGGGTGCTGCTCTTGCACTCTCGGCCAGGCGCACACCACGTTGCGATCGATTGTGCCGAGTACCAGACCGGTCCAAGGCATTTCTTGGCGGCACCATCAGCTACTGCCGATTGAATTTTCTGCAGCTCCCCCCGAGAAACCACCGCTTCGTGAGTGTCGGACGTCTGCGCCATGCGCAAACCGTTTACCAAACAGTTGAGCTGAACTCGGCGTGCTACGACATGAGCCAACGGCATGAAGTTAACAGTATTTTCGGACTCCTTGACCACATCGGCTAGGGATTGAGTCCCGTCGAGTTCAGGGCTCGCAAATTTTCCGAACGATATGAGCGTATCTTTGGGCGCGGTGGTAGTTGCCGAGGTCAAACGATAGTCGTCGCCGTATTGAGTGTGCCCAGCAGGCGCAGTTTCAACAGGCGCAGTTCCAGCGATCGCGAAGCTCACGCTCCCAGCCTCGATCAGAATCGATTCGACCTGCTCGAGGACCGAGGTTTCATAAATGGGCACCGCAGTGACGCGGGCGAACGAGGCGGCCATGTTTACGACGGCCAACTCGTACTTACGACGGCCCACTCGTACAGAGTCGGGGGCATGATGACCATTCGTTCGTCTGCTCCGTCTACTGAAGCTGCTCGAGACTCACGCCTCCGTGCCTTGCAGTGCCGCGTTTTTCCATCAAGCACGCGGGTCTTCCCGCTATCCAAAAGCACTGGGCAGGTATTGGAGAGGGCTCTAACAACGTCTTTTTGCTGCTAGTGCCTTCCTGTGGTGGAACAACGGAAGAGCTCTAGGCGGATCGAAAGACCTTTGCGCGGGGAACGGAGCTCAATCAAGAATGCTTATGAATTGGTCCTCGACATCATTTGAGGGTCGTTCCACGCCACGAACGCAACCAGCACGCCCACTACGCCAATCAGCGCAAGTATCAGGGCCACATTAGCGAGCCCCAAGGCAACTCCGACTACGCCCGCCAGCGGGTAGGTGATGAGGTAGCACGCGTGGGACAGGGAGAACTGGGCGGCGAAAACTGCGGGCCGGTTTTCCTCGGTGGAGTTGCGGCGCAACAGTCGAGAAGACGGCGTCAGGATCAAAGACGTTGCCGCGCCGGTCAGGAGCCAGAGCACCAACAGCACCCACCACTGAGCGTCCTGGGACAACGCGTCGGCGCCCATGACCCCAGCGGCGATCAGCAGCAAGACGGGTAGTGCCACGGCGCCGGCCAGCATCGCCGGCTTGTCCGAAACGCGGTCCAGCAAGCGCGGAATCAGCAGGGCAATCAGCATGGAGCCTGCACCGTACGCACCCAGGAGCAGCGCTACATCGGACTGCGTCCGTGCGAGATCGCCCTTCACTAGCACCACGGTATTGACGATCACCATGGCGGTAGTCGTCGCCGCCACCAGATTTAACCCCATGAGCGCTCGCAGCTCCGGCGCTTGCCAGAACGCCCTTACGCCAGAGGTGAGACGCTCAAGGAAGCGCGAGGCCGCAGGCGCCGCAATGGCAGGGAAGCGCGTCAGCAGCACCAAAATCGCGGAGCCAATAAAACCAAACACCGTTCCCATAAACAAGTTGTGATAGCTGATCACGGTGAGCAAAATTGCCGCCAGCATCGGGCTCACTAGCGACTCGAGATCGTATGCCAACCGGGACAGTGTAAGCGCCCGCGTGTACTCGGCTTCATCGGGCAGCACAGATGGAATGACTGCCTGGAACGCAGGGGTAAACGTCGCGGATGCGGATTGCAGCACAAAAATCAGCACGTAAATCTGCCACGCCTCAGTGACAAAGGGCAGCCCCAGGGCAATCAACGCACGCACAATGTCCGCGCCGATGAGCACTCGTTTGCGCGGCACGCTCGACAGCCACGCGCTGACCACGGGCGCCACCGCCACGTACGCCACCATCTTCACGGTCATCGCCACACCCATGACCAGCCCTGCATCCCCGCCGGCGATCTCGAAGGCCAACAGCCCTAGAGCAATGGTCAGCAGCCCCGTGCCGAGCAACGCGACAATTTGCGCGCTAAACAGCCTGGCGTAGGAAGGATTTTTCAGGACGGTGAGCATGAATTGACCTTTGGGAGAGAAGTTCGAAGTGGAAGAAAACTGGGGGCGTGGTCAGTGGTGATGCGGCGGCAGAATGCCGTTGGCCACGGAGTGCTCAGCTTGCAGGATCGCCTCGTTGACCAGGCGCGACGCATGCTCATCCGTCAGCTGATATAGCACCCGCGTGCCGTCCTGACGCGTGGATACAATGCGCGTCATGCGAAGACGCGCGAGGTGCTGAGAAACACCGGAAGCGCTCTTGCCCACCTCTTCAGCGAGCGCGTTCACGCTCATTTCGCCCGAGCGCCGCAAGCACAAAATGATGCGGATGCGCGTGGGGTCGGACAGGATGCCGAAGACCTCGGCGGCGAGTTCGACGAACTCTGACTGCGGATCCAATCCGCATATCTTCTTATCTGCGTGCACGCTAAGATAATACGCGTTCGTGGGTGCAGTGACGACGCAAGCGCAACTGAAGGAACGAACCGGAAGCCGAGCGGCGTCGTCGTACTCGAGAAGTGCTGGAAAGCCGTGCTAAAGCAGCACTTGAACAAGAAGCTAGCCTTGCGGAACAAGCTCAGCGTAGAGCGCCTCGACGCGCGCGCGGATGTCATCGCGCACCAAGCGCATACGCTCCATGCCCTCGATGCCGCGCGTGGATGGCTCGTCCGTTTCCCAGATCTCGAGGCGCTTGCCGCTCGGAACCTGGAGCTTGGCCTCGGTGCCTAAGATGATCACGGCGTCCACTTCCTCTAGGACCTCGGGCGTCACAGGCTTCGGGAACTCGCCCTCCACGGCGATGCCGAGCTCGCTCAAAGACTCCACGGACTGCGCGTTCAAGTTCGTTCCGGGTTTGGTTCCCGCCGAATGCACACTGACGGAATCGCCGGCGAGATCGCGCATGAGGGCCGCGGCCATCTGCGACTTGCCGCCGTTCTTGCTGCAAACAAACAGGACTGAAGGTTTCTGAGTGGTCATGCGGAGACGCTCTTTTCTGTCAGCGTGGAGACGAGATTCTTGATGCGGTCGTGGATGTCATCGCGGATGAGGCGGACGTCTTCAAGGGACTTTTCGGCGGGATCGGTGACGTCCCAATCTTCGTAGCGCTTGCCAGGGTAGATGGCGCAGGAGTCACCACAACCCATGGTAATCACCACGTCAGAGGCGCGCACCACATCATCCGTGAGGGGCTTGGGGTACTCGCGAGAAAGGTCGATACCCATCTCATCCATTACGGCCACTACGTTCTGATTGAGCTCCGAGGAAGGCAGTGATCCCGCCGAGCGCACGCGGACGGTGCCCTTGGACTCGAGGGTTAGCAACGCGGCCGCCATCTGCGAACGGCCCGCATTTTGCACGCACACGAACAGCACTTCAGGCGTGGTGGAGGTGATCGCGCCTTTGGACGTGGCGAGCGCGTGGAGGCGATCGTTGGCGAAGTGCTCCGTGGTGGAAGGCAAGTAGGCGCTGATCTTGGCGGTGCGCGCGAGGGCCGTGTAGGACTCGAACACGTAGCGCTCGACGGTTTCGGCCGTGAACGTTCCTGCATAGCGATCTGCCAGGCGGTTGCTGATGCGATTGAGGACTTCGGTGGTGTCATCGAGGCCCAAATGGGCCGACTGGTGGGTGGTAGTCATGATGTTTTCCTTGGGTGTGGCGCTTCGATGCGCGGGGCAAGTGATCCGATGCGTTCGGCGATGTCTCGAAAAGCATCTTCAAACGCTTGCGGGGTGTTGAGCGTGAGTGGGTCCGGGATGGACCAGTGAATTTGAGGCAGGTCTGCGAGTTCTTCGTGCGCGTTATCGCAGACGCTGACCACGAAGTCGTGCTCCGTGAGGACCTCGTCGAGGTGCTTCGGAGTGTTGTTTTCGAGCGTCAGCCCGTGGCGCTGCGCTGCGGCCACGGCTCCTTCCGCCACGTGAGGTGACGGGTGCGTGCCCGCCGACGCGCATGGAAGATCACTCTTCATATCCCAGAGCGCTGCGGCGAGTTGTGAACGAGCACTGTTGTGTGTGCACACAAACAGGATTCGTTGGGCGTTCTTGAGTTGTTGGGGCATGAGGTTTTCGAGCGAACCCGGAACCAGATGCACGTACATCCGACGCCTATCCGCTTCCGACCTACGTCGATTCACCAGGCCCGCACTTTCAAGCGCTTGCAGGTGGTGAGACAGCAGATTCCCGGGAAGCCCCAGCGTCTGGCGAAGCTCCATGGGGGAGTAGTCGCCAAACGTCAGAAGATCCACGATGCGCAACCGCAGGGGGTCGGCGAGGGCTGCGTGTTTCGCGACCCGCGCCTCAAACTCGCTCGATAGTTCAGTTTCCATTGATTCAATAATAACTGAACTATATTCGTGCGTCAAGCCTTTCGTTTGTTTTCTTAAGTACGACGACGCCGCCCCGATTTCCGTAAAAATCAGCGGGCGGCGTCGTACTCCCGGGAGCGCTACGAGGCTACAAATGGAAGTGGCAGAAATTACTCAGCCGAAGCCAGCACCTCATTTTCAAGACGCAGGTAGCTGGTTTCCATGCCGTCCGTCATGCCGGTGGCGAGGACCATGTCCCGCGTGGCGACGTCCGGGTAGGTGATGACGAGCGTGAGGAGTGTCCCTGCCTCGAGCGGGGTCAGCGTCAGCTCGTTCTGCGTGGACGGGCCTTCCATGCCGATCATCTTTTCCGTGGTCACGGAACGGTAAGGAGCGGCGGACTCGAGGAGCTCGCCCTCGAAACCGAAGCGCTCCTTCGTCTCCGTGTTCTCCCATTCCTGGCGGTATTGCTCGCCTGGTTCCTGCGCGACTTTGCAGACCGGCATGGTCCAGCCGTCGGGTCCCAAGAGCCAGCGCTTCATGAGCTCAGGCTCGTTGTGGGCGTCCCACACCTGCTGGGCAGTGCCGCGAATGACGCGCGTGATGCGGACCTGGGTGTCGCTGAGGATCTGCGTTTCGGTGCCGCGGCCAGCTGCGAAAGATGCGAGGTCCGCGAGGACGGCATCGATCTGGCTCATGGCGGAACGCGTGCCTTCTTCCATGCCCATCTCAATGAGCTGCTCGAGCTGCTCGAGGGAGTTGAAGGTGGCGATGTTGGTCATGCGGGAGCCGGTTGGCGTTTCCTCAAACTGGAACCGCATCTTCATGGTGGGCATCTCGGGGTTCTGGGTGCCGTCCGCGTTGGCGAAGCCGTCAACCACTTCAAAAGAGTGAGGCGGGTTGACGCTCGTGAACTCCCAGAATCCATCCGAGCGCTCGCCGTTAGGGCCGGTCATGTAGTAGTGGCTGCGGCCGCCGGTTGCCATGTCGTGGCGGACGAACGTGGCTGGCCACGTCTCTGGTCCCCAGAACTTCGAGATCTGGCGAGGGTCGGCGTACGCCTCCCAGAGTCGCTGCAACGGAACGGCGAAGTCGGCGACGATGGTCATGGTGAGGGCGTCGAGATCCTTCTCAACAGAGGTAACAGGCATGATCAGTCCTTTGTGGTGGGCGGAATCTTTGAGGTGTTTGGGGTGTCTTCGGCGAGGAGTGCATCGAGTCGTGAAATGCGAGCGCGCCAGATTTTTTCGAACTCATCCAACAGCGATTGCGCCCTCTTGATGGTTTCGGGGTTGCCGCGCACCAAGCGCTCGCGGCCGTGAGAACGCTTGGTCACGAGGCCAGCCGATTCCAGGATGGTCACGTGTTTTTGAACGGCTGCGAAGGACATGTTGTAGTCCGCCGCGAGCTCGGACACTGTGGCATCATGCATGAGCGTGCGGCGCACAATGTCCCGGCGCGTTGCGCCGGAGAGAGCCTGGAAGATCCGGTTCACCTCGTCGTCGGTGAGATCGACGCGTTCTTCGTTTCTCCCCATGGCGTTGGGAGCTGAATATATAACCATTTGGTTGTATATTACTCCGGACTGTTGAAAGGTATCAATACTCTTTTGGAAGGGCGGTTCTTCGAATCGTCGCTGGACTTGCGTATTCGTGCCCACTCTGACATCAAAAATGCAAGTCTGGCGACGATTCTGCGGGAGGCATCTGGGAAGGACGACCCCGCAATGTAAGTTGCGGGGTCGTCCTCTCAAAAGAAAGCAAGCGAAGCGGAACTACGCGGTGCCGGACATTTCCCGGTGGACAGCGTGCGCTTCATCAACCTTCGCGCGGATCGCGTCAATGTCCTTGACCTTGTTCCGGTACTTCGTGGGCATCGTCAGGATCTCGCGCTCCTCGGCGATCAGCAGCGAGTAAAGACGCTCGCGTTCAGCCTGATCTGAGGTGTATGTCGCGTCAAGGTAGTTCACCGCGTGGCGGCGAGCGTTGTTGACGGCGGTCTGCGCCTTGCCAGCCTTAGAGAACAGCGAGGCCAGGATGGTGACAATCAGGATTCCCACAATCACCGACAAAGAGGTTCCGGTGGAGATCTCGACAACCGGAACGTGGTGACCATCATTGATAAACGGCACGGTGTTCTCGTGAAGCGCGTGGAGGACAAGCTTCACGCCAATGAACGCGAGGATCGCGGCCAAACCATAGGACAAGTAAATGAGGCGGTCCAGCAAGCCATCCAGCAAGAAGTACAGCTGGCGCAGGCCCAAGAGCGAGAATGCGGTGGCCGTGAAGACAATGAACACGTTCTGCGTCAGGCCGAAGATCGCCGGTATGGAGTCGAAAGCGAACAAGATGTCCGTGCCGCCAATAGCCACCATGACCAGCAACATAGGAGTCAGGACGCGCTTGCCGTTCTCCATGGTGAAGAGCTTGTCGCCGTCGTAATGATCGGTAGTGGGCAAGAAGCGCTTCGCCAGGCGGATGATGAGGTTGTCCGCGTCATCGGAGTGATCGTCCTTCTTGAGCATGTGACCTGCGGTCAGAATCAAGATCAATCCGAAGAGGTAGAAGGCCCACGCGAAGCTTTCCAATATCGCGGCACCCAGGAAGATGAAGCCCGTGCGCGCAATGAGCGCAAAGATGATGCCGAAGAGCAAAACCTTTTGCTGATCCTCGCGAGGCACCTTAAAGCTGGCCATGATCACCAGGAACACAAAGAGGTTATCTACGGACAGCGCTTTTTCGGTGATGTAACCGGCGAAGTACTCGCCGCCCATCTGGTGGCCGCCGAAGTACCAGACGCCAACGCCGAACAGAACGGCGATGCCCACATATAGCGCGGACCAAAGGGACGCCTCTTTGAGCGTGGGGATGTGTGCTTTGCGCACGTGAAAAATGAAGTCGTATGCCAAGAGGGCAACGATGAAAATAATGGTGGCGGTCCAGACCCAAGGTTCAACGGTCAATGGGCATCCTTTCGAGTAGTGCGAAGGCTGCCAGTCTCTCCGGCCTACGGTTTCTAGATGCGCCCCTGCTACGGATGGGGCCAGAAACCAGTGCCAGCCTCCCCGGTTTGCGGTGGCGCAAACGTGATGACGGGTGAAGCGTTCATGGATACTCCCTGACCTACTCAGTATACCGACCCACTCAAATCTGCTATCCCCAAAAGTTTCATAAACGTTAGATTGGGCAGATTGCGTCGTTAGGATAGAGGTAACCACACAGTGCCAGATCATGGCCTATCAAGGAGGCTCTTGTGCCCATCGCAACTCCCGACGAGTACAACGCAATGATCGACTCGGCAAAGGCCGGCGGTTACGCTTTCCCTGCCGTTAACGTGACGTCTTCTCAGACGCTCAATGCAGCTCTTCAAGGCTTTGCCGACGCCGAATCTGACGGCATCATCCAGGTTTCCACGGGCGGCGCAGCCTACTGGTCTGGAGCAGGACTGAAGGACATGGTGATTGGTTCCCTCGCTTTCGCTGCCTACGCGCGCGAAGTGGCTAAGGGCTACGGCGTAAAGGTTGCGCTACACACGGACCACTGCCCGAAGGACAAGCTGGATGGCTTTGTTCTCCCGTTGCTGGCTGCTTCTGAGGCAGAGGTCAAAGCTGGGCGCGATCCATTCTTCAACTCCCACATGTGGGACGGCTCCGCTGAGACCCTCGAGGAAAACCTCCGCATCGCCGCTGAACTTCTTCCACGTACCGCTGCTGCCAAGCAGATTCTCGAAGTTGAGATCGGCACCGTGGGTGGCGAAGAGGACGGCGTGGAAAACGCTATCAACGAGAAGCTCTACACCACGGTTGAGGATGCCCTTGCGACCATCGAGGCACTCGGCGCTGGCGAAAACGGCCGCTACATCACCGCTTTGACCTTCGGTAACGTGCACGGCGTGTACAAGCCGGGCAACGTGAAGCTCCGCCCAGAAATCTTGAAGGACATTCAGGCTCAGGTGGGCGCCAAGGTTGGCAAGGAGAACCCATTTGACTTGGTCTTCCACGGTGGCTCCGGCTCTTCAGAGCAGGAAATCGCGGACGCTGTTTCCTACGGTGTTATCAAGATGAACATCGACACGGACACCCAGTACGCGTTCACCCGCCCGGTTGCCGGCCACATGCTCCAGAACTACGACGGCGTCCTCAAGGTGGACGGCGAAGTGGGCAACAAGAAGCTCTACGACCCACGCGTTTGGGGTGCTGCCGCCGAGAAGTCCATGGCTGCTCGCATTGCTGAAGCTGCTCGCCAGCTTGGTTCTGCCGGAAAGAAGCTCTAATCGTGGATCTTGGAAAGAACTTGCTCGGCATCCCGGAGACGTTGCTTCCGGAAGAGCCAGAGCTGAACGCCCGCATCGACGTAGGCGATGAGCCGGTTGATCTCGCAGCCCGTTACCCCGCTTCCTCACTTCCGTGGGCGCTTCTGGCGCAAGAGGCGTACGACGACGCAGCTTACGTTGAGAGCTATGCCTACGCACGCGTGGGTTACCACCGAGGGCTCGACGCGTTGCGCCGTGCCGGTTGGCGCGGTCAGGGACCAGTGCCCTGGAGCCACGAGCCGAATCGCGGATTCTTGCGTTCTTTGTACTCGTTGAAGCGCGCTGCCGCAGCTATTGGTGAGACTGAAGAAGTGGACCGTATTGAGAAGTTCTTGAACGACTCAGATCCTTCTGCTGTAGCGGCTATCGAGGCCAAATAGCGGAAAAATACAGTCGTTACGAAACCGCGTTGCAATCGTTATGAGATTGCAACGCGGTTTCGACGTTTAGCCATGTTTTTGGGGTTGTTGATCGCCTAGATTTAGGGGGTATCAACAACCCCTTTTTTCTGAACGGGCAACCTCTTTGGCACCTGCATTCCGTACTACCGCCCTGTCTGCGGTAGTTGTCTCTGGACTTCTTTTCGGCGCGACTCCAGCACTCGCCGAAGACCCTACTTCTCCTACTATTTCGGTCTCAGATTCTTCTGCTGTCTCTGATGCTTCGAACTCGGCAGCACCCGTTGCTGAAGTGCCGTCTTCGGAAGCCCCTGTCAGTGAAGCTCCAGCGTCGGATGCTTCAGCTGTCGAGGGGTCTGTTGCTGAAACTCCTGCTGATGAGGTCCCATCGGCCGAAGTGCCTTCCACCGAGGTGCCCGGTTCCGAGGAGCCAATCTCTGAGACACCTGCTTCTGGGTCTTCGGACGCAGACGTCGCTGGGACGGAAGAACCAGTAACCGAAGAGCCTGCCTCAGAAGCGCCAGTCTCCGAGGTCCCTGTTTCTGACTCTCCCGTTTCGGAAGTACCTTCTGCTGACTCGCCTGTAGCTGATGAGCCTGCCGCGGAAACGCCAGAATCGGAACCAGCCGAATCCACCCATACCAGCGACCTTCCCGCGGGTGAGCTCGGGGACGGAAGCGGCGTCGTCGTACCGGAAGAACCGCAGCATGGCGAGGAATTGCCGAGCGGACCTATTGAGGTTCCCGACTTCTTCGTAGTGCACCCAGAGATTGTGGCGCCGAAGGGCAGCGACGCGTGGGACTCCGATCAGTGGTCCGACTACTTCGAGTCGCCTGAATCCGCAGATTTCCGTGACGCCTTCTTCGGCGCGTTCATGAACAGCGACGAGGCCGCGTACGTCGACGACCTGACTTTCTACTTCACGGAATCCTCGGATGAGCAGTACATCTACGAAATGTACGACTTCCTCGCCGCTCACTTCCCGAAGCACCCGGGGCTCGCGGACGGCATGTTCTATGTAGTGGTGACCATGCTAATTGACGCCGGCTACCTCGAGTGGGCCGATGGCGAAGATTTCCCGCGCGTACCGACGGTGCCTAGTGTGCCTGGCGAGCCTGGCGGATCTGACGGCGAGCCCAGGCCCACCGAGCAGCCGCAAGAGCCTGGTCAGGTTCCCGTGGTGAAGCCAGCTCCTGACTCGGATGATTCTGACGGATCGACGAGCGCGCCAGTGGTTGTCATTCCGGCTGGAACGTTGGAAACCCCTGCCGCTTCTGACGATGAGTTGGCGTCGACGGGTGTTTCAGGAACCGTTGTGCTGAGCGCTGGCGGCATGCTGCTGGTTGCGGCAGGTTTGATGTTGACGCGCATCCGCCGCCAATTTAGCTGAACAAGGAACAAGGCCCTCATACTCGAGTTGTTGACTGAGTATGAGGGCCTTGTTTGTTGTGAACTTACTTAGCCTTCGAGGGGCGTTTTACGGACGAAGCGGGTGACAGTCTTGACGATCATCAATACGAGCAACAAGATGCCCACGTAGCCATTGATGACGTAAACGATGTTGACCATGTCAGAGAACGGGAGAAGAAGACCGATCACGGTTCCGACGATGGCCAAAGTGATGGTCAAGTACTTGAAGCCGGGAGTGCTGTCGGCGAAGAATCGGGACGACACAGTCCACAAAAGTGGCACCGCCGTCGTGTAGATACCCGCAAGAATCATGACTGAAATGCCAGCCGCAATTACCGGTGAAAGGTTGTTGGCAAGGACCAGCATCGGGATCTCGGTGCCCGCAACCGTTTTGATGTTAGCGAGCAGACCCAAGGCCACGATGATGCACGCAATGGAAAATGCAACGGCGCCCAAGGTTCCGCCGGCTGTTGCTTCGCGGCGGCTCTTCGTGGTCTTTCCCAACGCGGTCAAGAAAGCGGCAAGCCACAACATGCAGAAGCCCACGTAGGACAAGCCCGCCATGAACCAGTTATTTGAAGCTTGCTTGACGTTGAGCTGACCCACGAGTTCATTGCCCTCAACGATTCCGCCGGGGTTCATGAAAATTCCGACGAGTCCAAGTGCGATCGCAACCACTACGATGACTGGCCCGATCTTGCCGATGACGTCGACGAGGCTCTTGAGTCCAAACCAGACGCTGATTCCAACGACGATGGCAAGGCCAATGCCTCCGGCGTACTTAGACAATCCGTAGTGCTCCTCGAAGACGGCGCCGGCGCCGGCCACCATCACGGTGAAGGAAAGGAACACGAAGAGGATCGAGAAGTAGTCGAAGAAAGTACCCAGGTACTTTCCGCAGTAGTAATGGAAGATCCGGGACGGGCGGTCAAAATTCTTTGCCCGCCCAACGAGGAAGAATTCGACGGCTACATAGGTCATGAGGGCAAGGACTAGCAGCCCCGTGCCGAAAACTCCCCAGAAACCGTAGGACGTGAAGTACTGCAAGATTTCTTGGCCAGTGGCAAAGCCTGAACCGATCAAGAAAGCGATGATGGCGCCCGCGTAAGTAAGTACTCGAAGTTTGCTTGTTTTCTCGACGGTGGCCAAGGAAGCCCGCGTCGTGTGCTGTTGAGTCATCGTTTTCCCTGTCAACAATTGATATATCAGTCTGTGTGGCTAGCCTAGAGAACAGAGTGTGACGCGGGCAATAATGTGACGTGGATAATAAGTCCCCACGCGAGTTCGCCAGCGCCGCGAGGAGATAGGTGTATTCGGATTGGTGTTTCGATGAAAGACGCTTTGAGATGAGCTCGTGAGAACCTCAGCGGATTCTAGGCTCGGCGCTGCCGTTCAGAACCGCGTAGAGAGTCGTCCGATCCTATGCTGAATGTCACAATGGGTGAAGGAGTGAAAAGTTTGCCAAAGGTCAAGGCCTGGGAAGGACCAATCGTGCCCATGAGCAGTGACATTACGCGCGTTATTCGGGGAGCAGTTCTCAACGAAATCGGAGCTCAGCCGCCGTACGCGCAGTCCCAGCCCATCAGCATCGACGAGCTGACCTTGAGTGCTCCGCTGGCTGGCCAAGCGTTGATTCGCATCGAGGCGGCCGGCCTGTGCCACTCGGATTTGTCCGTTGTCAATGGTTCGCGTCCGCGTCCTGTCCCGATGCTGCTGGGTCACGAAGCCGCCGGAATCGTGGAGGAAATCGGCGAAGGTGTTGAGAACATCGCCGTGGGTCAGCGCGTCGTGCTGACCTTCTTGCCCCGCTGCGGCGAGTGCGAAGCCTGCGCCACGAACGGCAAACTTCCCTGCTCGAAGGGCTCCGCGACCAACAACGAAGGCGTCTTGCTGGACGGCTCGCGCCACCTCAACCGCATCGGCGGCGGCGCACCTGAGCCGGTCGCGCACCACTTGGGCGTCTCCGGCTTCGCTACCTACGCCGTCATTGATGCCAAGTCAGCAGTTCCCGTGCACGACGACGTTCCCCCGGATATTGCCGCAGTCTTGGGCTGCGCCGTGCTCACGGGAGGCGGGGCACTGTTGAATGCGGCCGAGGTGACGAAGGATTCTCGAGTAGCGATCGTCGGCCTGGGCGGCGTGGGCATGGCCGGTTTGTTGACCGCGCTCGCGCTCGACTGCAAAGAAGTCATTGCGATCGATGCCCAACCATCCAAACTTGAGCTCGCGAAGTCATGGGGCGCCCATGCCGCGTACACCCCAACTGAAGCGGTGGAGCAGGGGGTGAGCTGCGACGTCGTACTGGAGGCCGTAGGCCATCCCCGCGCTTTCGAAACGGCCTTCAAAATTTTGGGCCTCGGTGGCACGCTCGTGACGGTTGGACTGCCGGCGCCGGGTGCCACCGCCGAAATTGAACCGCTGCAACTGACCGCGAAGGCTCAGCGAATCATCGGAAGCTACTTGGGAACCGCCGTGCCCGCGCGCGATGTCCCTAAATTCGAGCAGTTGTGGCGGGACGGAAAATTGCCGCTCGAAAAGCTCGTGACTCAAGAAATTGAGCTCGAGAACATCAACGAAGCCATGGATGCGCTCGCCTCCGGAACCGTGCTTCGCCAGGTGATCCGCTTTTCGTAAGCTGCCTCACGAGGGACCAGGTTGGGGCTCGCACGCCAGTAAACTGCTGGGGTGTCCAAACTGTATTTCCGCTACGGCGCCATGAATTCGGGAAAGTCCACGGCTCTTTTGCAAGTGGCTTTCAACTATGAAGAGCGCGGTCAGCGCGTGTTGTTGGCGAAGCCGCAAGTGGACACCAAGGGCGAATCCAAAGTGGTTTCACGCTTGGGGCACGAGCGCGATGTGGACTTCTTGATTCCTCACGGCACCAACGTGCGCGATCTCTACCGAGGCGTGGCTGCTGGCGATGATCCGGACGCGATTTTGGAGCACGTCGACGTGGCTCCTGTGGCCTGCTTGCTCGTGGACGAAGCGCAGTTCCTTGAGCCTTCCCAGGTGGAAGACCTGTTCCGCATTGCCGTGTTTGATGGCGTGCCCGTGATTGCCTACGGCATCCGCACGGACTTTTTGACGCGCGCGTTCCCTGGATCGGCGCGATTGCTGGACCTCGCGCACTCGCTCGAAGAGCTCAAGACCATTTGCCGCTGCGGACGCAAGGCAATCTTCAACACGCGGCGTGTGGGCGGCGAGTTCGTGTTCTCCGGCGATCAAGTGGCGATCGACGGAAGTCAGGAAATCACCTACGAGTCCCTGTGCGGAAACTGCTACCTCGAAGCCTCCGGCGGGCGGTTGGGGTCCTAGCTGTTTGGCGCGCTGCTTCGTTCAGCGTGTTCATACCACGAACCGCTGGAAAATCATGAGCGCCGCGATGGCGACCATGAGGACACCGCTCAAGCGCGAAATGAACAGCGCGAGCGAGGGTCGTGCGCCGAGGACGCGCTTAGCGCTGAAGCCCACGGAGAGGTAGACAATCGCGGTACTCATGATGTGAATGAGTCCTAGGATCACGATCTGCCACGGCACCGGGATGTTGGCCGTAGGAATCGTGAATTGCGGGATGAGCGCTAGGTACAACAGCATCACTTTGGGGTTCAGTCCGGAGACGCCGAAGCCCTTCACATACTGCTTGAAGATGCTGGGGGAGTCCGATGCATCTCCGATTTCCGGGGTGGCCGGGTGTCGGAGAATGCCCACGCCAAGCCACACCAGGTAGGCGCAGCCAATGACGGTCAAAGCGGTGAGCGCTTGCGGGTTCGCCGCAACGAGCACACCAACGCCGGATGCCACAATCACCGTGACCGCCATGTAGCCGGTCAACATGCCGCTGATGGCTGGCACCACGGACTTGTTTTTCAGGCCGGAGGAGATGGTGTACGCCCAGTCGGCACCGGGTGTCAGCACCATGAGCGTGGAGACAACCCAGAAGGCGGAGAGTGTGGAAAGCGGCATGCCACTAACCGTAGTGATTTTGGGCCGAAATGTGCTCCCTTTTTCTGGCTCAACACAGCTCTTTTGAGGGAGAATATTTCGCATGGACGCACTTGATAAAGAAATTCTTGCGCAGCTACAAGCTGACGGGAGATTATCTGTCACCGAACTCGCCGAGCGCGTGGGGCTGAGCCTCTCGCCATGCCACCGCCGAGTCAAGGCACTCGAGGCGTCCGGAGCTATCGCCGGGTATCACGCTCAGCTCGATCCCACGGTGCTGGGCCTGGGTTTCGATTCGCTGGTTTTCGTCACCATGCACGACGCGCGCAGCGAGACCCTCGAAGAGTTCGAGGCTGCGGTCACCAGCATTCCGCACGTGGTCATGGCGCAGCGCCTCTTCGGTGTCCCCGACTATCTGCTGCGCGTGGTTGCCGCAGATCTGACCGCGTTCCAAAACATCTACGACCAGAGACTCGCGAAGCTTCCCGGCGTGCAGCGACTCAGCTCCACCTTGGTCATGAAGCGCGTTGTTGAGGGGCGCGAGTTCCCGCTCGAATAGTCAGTCATTCATCTCAAACAAAATCGTTGACAATCGCTTACCTATGGCCATAGTTTGATGGAAAGCACCGTGACCAATGACGGGACCAGCGGGAGATGCGAGAAATGGCTGTGGAGCATTCGCAAGAGCACGCGAACCAGCACGCGCATGATCACTCGCGCTTTGAGCTGGACGGTATCCCGTGTCTCTGGATGCGCGGCGGCACCTCGAAGGGCGCCATGTTCCTCGCCGAAGACCTCCCGGCAGATCCGCAAGAGCGCGATGACCTCCTCATGCGCATCATGGGCACCCCAGACAAACGCCAAATCGATGGCATCGGCGGCGCCACCTCACTGACTAGCAAAGTCGCTGTCATCTCGCGTTCTCAGCACCCCAACGCAGACGTCGATTACCTCTTCCTCCAAGTCGGCGTCGATCAGCCCACCGTCAGTGACACCCAAAACTGTGGCAACATCCTGGCGGCCGTGGGCCCGTTCGCGGTGGAAAAGGGCTTGGTCTCAGCTTCGGACAAAGCCTCCAACGATCAAGCCACTGTCCGCATTCGCATGGTCAATTCGGACAGCTTCGCCACCGCACAATTCGGCCTGAACAACGGCCGCCCCATCTACTCCGGCGACACCCACTTCTCGGGCGTTCCGGGCACCGGCGCCCCCATCACTCTCGACTTCGCGGACACCGCCGGCTCCGCAACCGGCGCGCTGTTCCCCACGGGAAATCTGACGGACGAAATCAATGGCGTAACGGCAACGTGCGTCGATAACGGAATGCCGGTCGTCGTCGTACTGGCAAGCAATCTTGGCCTCGACGGAACCGAAACTCCCGCGCAATTACGCGAGAATTCGGCGCTTTTGGAACGTGTGGACGCACTGCGCAAGGTGGCCGGGGAGCGCATGGGGCTTGGCGATGTCAGCCAGAATTCGGTTCCGAAAACCGTGGCGCTGTCCGCCGCGCGCGACGGTGGAGACGTCCGCATGCAAGCCTTCATCCCCGTGCAGCCGCACGAATCGATCGGCATTTTCGCGGCCATCAGCGCCATCACCGCGATGCGCACGCCCGGTTGCGTCGGCGGCGAACTCGCAGCCGCGCTGCCCACAGATTCCGCGGGCGTCACCGTGGAGCACCCATCCGGCACGCTGCGGGTTGAGGTGGAAATTTCGGACGACGACGCCGCAGCTTCCGTCGGGCGGTCCGCGATCGTCAGCACTGCTCGAAAGCTCTTCGACGGCCGCGTTTTCCCGCGGGCCGCTCAACCTACCCAGACTCAAAACAACTCAGAGAATCAGAAGGATTGAACCATGACGGACTTTACGTCTTTTGATGTTGCCCATCTTGGCAACGTGGAATTGTTGACCGCCAAGTTTGATGAGAGCTTGTGGTTCTTCCGCGATTTGCTGGCCATGCGCGTGGTGGCCGAAGAGGGCGATTCCGCCTATTTGCGCACGTGGGACGAGTACCAGCAGTACACCATCAAGCTCACTGCCTCCGATGACGCGGGTGTGGGTCGCACGACGTTCCGCACCACCAGCCAGGAGGCGTTGGACCGTCGCGTGGCCGCGATCGAGAAGTTAGGTCTCGGCAAGGGCTGGACCGAGGGCGAAGTGGGCACGGGACGCACGTTCTTGTTCACCGATCCAGACGGCCATGACATGGGCATTTACTACGACACCACCCGCTACGTGGCCACGGATGACAAGCCGGCGTTGAAGAATCAGGCCTCAGCGTTCCCGGGACGCGGCGTAAACGCGCGGCGCTTGGACCACATCAACTACTTGGCCAAGGACGTGGTGGCTAACGGCGAGTTCGTGAAGGCTGCTTTGGGTGGCCGCGAGAGCGAGCGCATCAAGCTGGACGAGGGCGGCTACGCCGCATGGTGGTTCCACTTCAACAACAAGTCGTACGACATCGTCTACTCGGACGACTGGCTCAAGCACGGCAACCGACTCCACCACATCGCCTTCGCGCCAGATACTCGCGAAGACATCTTGAAGGCCGCCGACATCTTCTTGGAGAACGGCATCCACATCGAGTCCGGCCCTCACAAGCACGCGATCAACCAGACGTTCTTCTTGTACGTGTGGGAGCCAGGCGGCAACCGCATCGAGTTCGCAAACGCTGGCGCTCGCTTGCTCTTGGACCCAGATTCCCCAGTGGTCGAGTGGACCATGGAGGAGCGCAAGAAGGGCCAGGCATGGGGCATGAAGACCATCGAGTCCTTCCACACGCATGGCACTCCGGTGGTCAAGGAGAACTAACTCAGCCGTCCTCGACTCAACTTGGAGCCACCCACCCCCATGTGAGTACGAAATTCGGCTAGAACATCGCGTTTTCTTGTCGAGAATTGGCCACGCATGGGTGGTGTGGGGCGAGGTGTTGTCGCGAATTGACCACGCATGGGTGGTGTGGAGCGAAGTGTTGTCGAGAAATGTCCTCACAAGGGTGAGTTTGGGCTGATTTAGGGGAAGTGCGCCCGCCGACCAGCGAGAATAGAGTCATGGCACTCGAAGCGCAGCGCGAAGTTGAGCGTAAGTATGACGTCTCCGCGGAAATTCAACTCCCGGATCTGAACTCGGTCGCGGGCATCGCGCTCGTGGACTCTCAAAAACCCGTTGACCTTGAGGCCATCTATTTCGATACCCCAGATCATGTCTTGCGGCGCAACCGAATCACGCTGCGGCGTCGTACGGGAGGCCCGGACTCCGGCTGGCACGTGAAATTTCCCAGCGGGGAAAGCCGAATCGAGCTGCACGCGCCGCTAGACACCGGCGCGTATATTGAAATGCCGCAGGAAATTCGGGACGTCGTCGCAGTGTTCGTGCGCGAGAACACCCTGCAACGCACCGCGACGCTCAAAACCTCACGCACGTTCCATTACTTGCATGCCGGCGAAGAAATCGTGGCCCAAGTGTGCGACGACATTGTCACCTCCGTTTCCGCATCCGCCCAAGTCAAGCGCTGGCGCGAGTGGGAAATGGAGCTGGAGAACGGCTCGTCGCTAGATGAGAAACAGCGCGATGCGCTCCTGGATGAGGTCGAGGAAAAGCTCATCGCAGCGGGTGCGCACCGTTCTTTGCGCGCATCGAAGTTGTCCTTCGCGCTGGGTCCTTTGCCGGAAATCGAAGAGCGAAACATCGGCAAGAAGGGCTCCCTCCGCGCCGTGCTAACCCTGGCTTTCCACAGCGCCGCGAGCGGGCTGGCCCTGTGGGATCCGCGCGTTCGTCGCGGCGAGCCGGACGCGCTGCACCAATTGCGCGTTTCCGTCCGCACGTTCCGCGGCCTCCTCAAGGTCACCCGGAAGATCGTGGACGAAGAGCGTGCCCGCGCGCTGTCGGCGCAGCTCCGCGTGACCGGTCAGGCGCTCGGCACAGCCCGCGATGCTGAGGTTCACCTGGAGATTCTCGAAGAGCGCGTGGACCGCTGGAACCGAGACACTGTGAGTGAACAGGCCATTGCTCGCCTGCGCACGCGCCTCGAAACCGAGCAAGAAACCGCACTCGCAGCCGCCCTCGAGCACTTGCGTTCGCCGGAATACTTCGCGACTTTGGACGCAGTGGATGCGTTCCTCGCGGAGATTCCGCTCAATTCCAAGTACGACGCCGCAGCTAAAGCCCGCGGGCCCCTGCGGTTAGCGGTGGACCGGCAGGTCGCGCGCATCAAGAACCATGTGGAGTCCGCTGCCGCGATTTCCGAAGGCGATGAGTGGATTCATTTGCTGCATGAAGCGCGCAAGGAAGCCAAGTCGCTGCGCTACATGATTCGGCATCTTGAAGACGTCCCAGGATCCGATCTAGGGGGACGCCGCAAGGCTCTACGAGTGCGAGCCGAGGGACTGCAAAACGGACTCGGGGAGCACAGGGACAGCCTCGCATTCCAGACATTCGTGCGCAGTGTGGCGCGAGAAGCCGCGGCCGCGGGCGAGGAAACGTTTAGCTACGGCGTGCTCTATGCGGCCGAACAGGAAATCCAGGACTTCGCGCTCGAACGTGTACGGGATGGGCTGAAGAAGCTGTAGATGGGCGAGGGCGTAACCCTCGCATCTTGTAGACACTGACGTCTACAGTTAACGAAACTCACGGACCAATGGAGGAGACCGCGTGGCAGGCAGCGTTGCAGCAGAAGTTCTAGATGAGCTGGAAGCTCTCGAAGACCCCAAGATGCGAGCCGCCAATGAGAAACGCGGTGATGACCATGGCATCAACCTCACAAAACTGCGGGCCGTCGCGAAGAAGCTCAAAACCAATCAGGATCTCGCGGTAGAACTCTGGGCCGCGGACAACACCGCCGCCCGACTCGTGGCACTGTTGATCTGCAAGCCAAAGCTGTTCAGCGCCGAGGACTTGGACCGGATGCTCCGCGAATCGCGCGCTCCCAAAGTCCACGACTGGCTGGTCAATTACGTGGTGAAGAAGAGCCCTCACGTCGAGGAACTTCGCTTGGCGTGGCACGCTGACAAGGACCCCGTGGTGGAAAGTGCTGGCTGGGCGCTGACCGCGGAGCGCGTAAACAAGAGTCCTGAAGGCCTGGATCTTGACGCGCTGCTGAGCGAGATCGAGAAGCGCATGAAGTCCGCGCCCGAGCGGCTGCAGTGGGGCATGAACATGGTCCTCGCGTACATCGGCATCGATTTTCCGGAGCATCGTGCCCGCGCCCTCGAGATCGGCGAGCGCCTCGAAGTGCTCAAGGATTACCCCACGCCGCCGAACTGCACCTCGCCGTTCGCACCCATCTGGATCAACGAAATCGTGAGCCGCAACGAGGCCTCGGCGAAGTAGCCGAAGCAACTCAAACTCCTGCAGCAGCACTGACCGCTAAGTCTCCCGATTGAGGGTGGAATGATGAACGATCGCGTGACATTGAGGTTCCTCGCGTCTCCCACTGATGTTTCCGAAGACGGCGTCACCGTCCAGGCCGGCCGCGTGCTGGAGTGGATTGATAAGGCTGGCTACGCGTGCGCCGTGGGCTATTCGGGCGGCTATTGCGTCACCGCGTACGTGGGCAACGTCCACTTCACGCGGCCCATCGTCAACGGCGATCTCATTGAAGTGACCGCACAGTTGGTTCATACGGGCCGCTCGAGCATGCACATTGTGGTCACGGTGGACGCTGCGAACGTGCGCGACAACATCTTCCGTCCCGCGATGGACTGCATCTTGGTCTTCGTGGCAATGGATGAGAATCGCAAGCCCATCGCCGTCGCACCCTATGAGCCCACGCATGACGAAGCCCGCAGCCTAGAACAGGGCATCGAGGCCCGCGTCGAAGCTCGCAATGAAATTCGGCGGGCTATGGATGAGCAGGCCTACACGGATGCCGGTACGACGCCGCGGCTCACCTTCCGCTTCCTCGCGGCACCTACCGATGTGAACTGGGGAGGCAACGCGCACGGCGGTGTAGTCATGCGTTGGATCGATGAAGTGGGCCGTACTTGCGCGGAATCGTGGGCCAAGGGAGAGTCCGTTGCCGTATACACGGGCGGTATTCACTTCCTGAACGCAGTGCACATTGGCGACATTGTTGAAGCCGAAGCCCGCATGATTCACACGGGACCGCACAGCATGCACATTGTGGTGCACGTGCGCGCGAAGGATCCGCGAGGTGGCGAGGAAGCCGAATGGCGGCCGACCACGCGCTGCATGACGATCTTCGTCCACCGGGACAGCACCGGAAAAGCCGCTCCCGTGCCGCAGCTTGAACTGAAGACGGATGAAGATCGCCGTCTCGACGAGCACGCTCTTGATTTGGTGCGGCGCCGCTCAGCACTGCCAGCGCTGAAGTTTTTGAAGGAACGGACTTACTAAGGCGTCCGCGCCGAGGAGCCCGAGTTAGCTACTCCGAGCTAAGGCGTCCGTGCAATCGAGTCCAAGATGCGCTCGAGTCCCCACCCGAAGTTGTCGCGGATTCGCTCAGTCACGCGCCGAATTTCTAGCTGCTCTTCACCCACAGCAATGACGGCATTCTGAAGCTCGGCCACGTTGCCCACAATGAGGTGCAAGAGCAGGCTGGTGGCTGCGCCGATTCTGGCAGGCTCTACTTCAAAGCTCGTGAGTAGATCTTGAAGGGAGGCAACGGCTCGGAGAGCTTCAGGTCGCGTGGCGGCCGCCCACTGCACCACGTCAGCGGAGTCGGGAATCGGGAGGAGGGCTTCGAAAATCGCCCGGCACAAAGTGAGCAGGTGAGCGCGAACGGAAGCTGCGTCGTCGTTCTCTAGATGCTGGGGAGTATCCGGGATCTGAGCCAACAAGCGGGCCGCAACATCCACCAGGAGCTCTTGTTTGCTGGCGACGTGCCAGTAAAGCGCGCCCACCTGGACGTCGAGCTCGCGGGCAAGGCGGCGCATGGACAAATCAGCCAGACCGTACTGCGTCAACACGCGTACGGCAGTATCTACCACGGTGTCGCGCGTCAAAGCCATGGAATCCAGACTAGGGGACACACAATGGGCGCATGAAACGCAAAGAGGTGCTGAGGGCGAAGCTGGCGGAATAATACGTGTTCTATACGCGTAATCCGTGGGGTTGCTAAACTACATTAGTAAGAGCCCCGAAGTGTTTTGACCGGGGCGTTTGTTATGTCCATATCCATGGATCCCGGCGGAAACGTCGATGAGTGCTGAAATTTCAGCAAGGGGAGGGCAATAATGCCGGCCATTGTGATTGTTGGAGCCCAATGGGGAGACGAAGGTAAGGGCAAGGCTACGGACTTGCTCGGAGGCCGCGTTGACTATGTGGTCAAGCCAAACGGCGGAAACAACGCGGGCCACACGGTAGTGGTCAACGGTGAGAAGTACGAGCTCAAGCTCCTTCCTGCCGGAATTCTGTCCCCGAACGCCACGCCAATTATTGGCAACGGCTGCGTGGTGAACCTCGAAGCCCTCTTTGAAGAGATCGACGGACTTGAAGCTCGCGGCGCTGACACCTCGCGCTTGCGCATCTCCGCCAACGCACACTTGGTAGCTCCGTATCACCAGACCATGGACAAGGTCACTGAACGCTTCTTGGGTAAGCGCGCTATCGGCACCACCGGTCGCGGTATCGGCCCGGCCTACATGGACAAGGTGGGACGCCTCGGCATCCGCGTGCAGGACGTCTTCGACGAGTCCATCCTGCGCCAGAAGGTTGAGGGTGCTCTTCGCCAGAAGAACGAGCTACTGGTCAAGATTTACAACCGTCGCTCTGTTGGCGTTGAAGAAATCGTGGAGTACTTCTTGTCCTACGCGGAGCGCTTGCGTCCGCTGGTCATCGACTCAACGTACGTGCTCAACGAGGCACTCGATGACAACAAGGTTGTCCTCATGGAAGGCGGCCAGGCCACGTTCCTCGACGTTGACCACGGCACCTACCCATTCGTGACCTCTTCTAACCCGACGGCTGGCGGCGCCTCGGTGGGATCCGGCATCGGACCTACTCGCATCTCCCGCGCCATCGGCATCATCAAGGCCTACACCACCCGTGTGGGTGCAGGTCCGTTCCCAACGGAACTGTTTGATGAGATGGGCATCCACTTGCAGAAGACCGGTGGCGAGTTCGGTGTGAACACCGGCCGGCCGCGTCGTTGCGGTTGGTACGACGCCGTGTTGGCTCGCCACGCATCCCGCGTCAACGGCTTCACTGACTTCTTCTTGACGAAGCTCGACGTGCTCACCGGCATCAAGGAAATCCCTGTCTGCGTCGCGTACGACGTCGACGGCGTTCGCCACGACGAAATGCCAATGACGCAGACCGAGTTCCACCACGCGAAGCCGATCTTCGAGTACTTCCCAGGTTGGACCGAAGACATCTCCGGCGCTAAGACCCTCGAGGACTTGCCACAGAACGCGCGCGACTACGTGTTGGCGCTCGAGAAGATGTCCGGCGCTCCATTCTCAGCCATTGGCGTGGGACCGGACCGCGATCAGACGATCGTGCGAAACGACCTCATCAACGGCTAGTTCTCGGCGAGCTCGACCGCTCGTTTGAGGACGAGCTCAACCGTTAGCTCAATCGCTCGTTTTGTGGCCGCGTACATTCATGTACGCGGCCACAAACATGTCCGGACGCACCACCAACACGGTTCCTTCCGGCAGGTTCACCTGCGGGCAGGCGGGGAAGTGGTGATGCTCCATGTTCCGTTCTTGCGCAATCCGAGTGGCTTCTTCTCGGGCTGAATCACCGTAGGAATGCACTTGCCAGGTCATCGCGTTCAGGGGCTCGTGGTTATCGAACCCATGAGCACCCGTCCAGCGGAGCCTTCGTCCCAGCACCGGGTGCGAGGTCTTGGTGGGCATCGGATACTTGATGCGAATCTGGGACACGTAACCCACCAGCCGCTTGCCGATAGGTGTGAGCGGGACCGTGGCTAGTACTCCGGGCCACACGACGGGCAGAAGCTTGGTGCGCAGCAATACGGGAAGCCGATCCGGCGAGGTGATGGCCTCGAACACGCGGTCCGTGACGCCCACGAGTCGCTGCGCTACCGGACGGCGTTCGCGCTCGTAATCATCGAGGTAGCTTTCCGGCATGGCACCGGTGAGGACATCGTGAATCTTGCACGCCAGATTGTGGCCGTCCTGCAGTCCCGAATTCATGCCCTGTGCGCCCACGGGTGAATGAACATGAGCAGCGTCGCCGATGAAGAACACGTTGCCCTTGCGGAACTCCTTGGCCACCCGATGATGCACGCGGTAGGTGGAGAACCACTCGGACGTCGAATAAGTGACCCCAAAGACTCGGTCCAACGCCTCGCGAGCGTCATCCTCGGTGATGTCAGTGACCTGCATATTCGCATCGGTCTTGGCCGCTGGCTGCCAATCGCGAGCAATACCCGCGATACGATTTCGCGCCGAAGGTCGAGCCAACGATCCCAGCGGAAACGCCAACAAGAAGTCATCTTTCTCGAGACGCACCTGGACTCGTGAATCATCGATTCCTGCAAGATCATTGGCCTCGAAGACGTAATAAACGTGCTCGTTCGTGGCTCCCTCAAACGGGACCTGCAAGAACTTTCGCACTGGCGAGGAGCCGCCGTCGGCTGCAATCACGTACCGCGACTCGATCACGAAGTCAGACTCCGGCACGGACTCGGAAAGTGCGTCTGGAGCTGACCCAACCGCAGCGGTACGGGACCGAACGACGGTGCGTACGCTGGCGCCGTCGTACTCAGAATCGAGGGAAACGAAAGCTGTATTCCAGCGCACGGGGCACCCGAGGGAGTCGAGGCGCTCGGCGAGGATGGCCTCGTTTTCACTTTGTTCAAGGATCCAGATGCCGGGAAAAGGCGTTTGTCCGCGGCCTAATGCGGCGACGGGAATGGTGGGGAAGCCGTGGCGGCCGAAGCCGAATTGGATGCTGTCCGCGAGGCGGCCGCGGCGCTCCACTTCTTCCGCCAAACCGAGCTGTCGATAGATCTCGCGCGAGCGCGAATGCACGCCGACTGCTCGCGACTCGCGAGTGGGTCCTGACTTGGCATCAATGATGATGACGCGGACGCCGAGTTTGAGGAGAACGTTCGCCGCCATGAGTCCGGAAGGCCCTGCCCCGATGACGAGGACGTCCGTTGACTCCACCTGAGCTGGTGATGCACTCATATTGTTCACGGTACGCCGATTTTCGTCCCGAAACAGAGGGTTGCCGGGTAATGTGGTGAATCAACAGGAGGGTATGTCAATGAAGATTAGCGTCGGACAGATTTCGCCTACCGGGGACGTGGCACACAACCTCGAGGTGATGGGTCGTCTTGCTGCGCACGCCGCGCAAGAAGGCACCGAATTGGTACTGTTTCCTGAAGAGTCCATGTTCACGGTCAAAGAAGTCGATGGTGACTTCCGCGAGGCAGTAGCCCGCGACTGGCCTATTTTCGTAGCTGGCCTGGCCGCTATTGCGGAAAAGAACGGACTGGCCGTGGTGGCCGGCGGTTACGAGCCCAACAACGGCGACCGCCCGTACAACACGGTGGCTGCCTTTGATGCGGCCGGCAACGAGCTGAGCACCTACCGCAAGATCCACCTCTATGACGCCTTCTCCTACCAAGAATCCCGCACCATCTCTGCCGGTGACCCAGAGGCGGTCCCGATCTTCACGGTGGGCGGCCTCAAATTTGGTGTCATGACCTGCTACGACATCCGCTTCCCGGAAGTCGCGCGACGCCTCGCGGTGCGCGGTGCCGAAGTAATTCTGGTTCCTGCGGCATGGTTCAAGGGCGATCACAAGGTGGAGCACTGGCGCACCTTGCTCAAGGCGCGTGCGGTGGAGAACACCGTGTGGGTGGCGGCTGCTGGTTCCTCGACGGATCAGACCGTGGGCTACTCAGCCATTCTTGACCCGGTGGCTGTGGCCGTCGACTTCCTCGAGGACGAACGCGAAGGCCTGGCCACGGCGGACGTCTCGCGCAAGCGCATCGACGAAGTTCGCGAGTTCTTGCCGGTCCTCGTGAACCGCCGAATTGGCGTGAAATCAGAGATCGAAGCAGCCAAAACTGCCTCTCTAAAAATAATTTCCGGAGAAGCGTAACTTTTACGGATCGAGATTCGATCTTCTATATGAGAGCTACGACGAGGGTTCCCCCCAACGACGCCTTGTCGTAGCTCTCAATCACTTCGCATCTCTAACCCTTGAGTAATCCCCAGTTCCATTCTGGGCTTACGTAATGGAAGGGCGGCCTCTATACTTCAACGAACAGGGGTTTCTGCTCGCCGAGGTGAATTGTGGCAAATGCGATCAATGACGAGGTCATTCCGCGCGCGCAAAAAGGCGAACCAGAGGCCCTTCGTGTGATTTATGAAGAACTTGCGGGCCGGGTTTTGGGTTATCTCAAAGTCCGGGGCGTTGACGATCCGGAGTCGGCGTGCCAAGAAGTATTCTTGGCGCTGTTCTCGCGATTGCAAACCCTGCAAGGTGGCGTCAGCGGACTCCGCGCGTTGACCTATTCCATCGCACACGCGCGGCAGGTTGATTTTCACCGCCAACGGGCAGCGGCGCCCCGACACCTAGAACTTCTTGACAGCGATGCTCCCATGGAGCCGTCAGCGCAGGACCTAGTTTTGTCCCAGCACTTGTCGCCAACGGTGGCGCGAGCGCTGGCCAGTCTGCCGGATGTGCAGCGGGAGTGCCTCATTCTTCGAACGGTCGTAGGTCTCAGCATTCAAGAGACCGCGAGTGCGTTGGGAAAGAGTGAAGGTTCCGTCAAGCAACTGCAGCGGCGGGCATTGGAAAGCATGAAGGCAGCGTTGAAGTCCCCGGAGGAGGTGTCCCGAGATGAGTGACGATGACGAGAAAGTGACCGCTGAACGTCCCGTGGATACGTCTGCGGTGGACGCTGAAATTCTTGATTACGACGACGCCCGCTTGCGTGCCGCTCTCGCCGAGATGGAGCTGTTGGCTTCCGAAAAAGCGCCCGATCCTACGAGCGAGCTCGCCGATATTCTTTCCGGCCGGACTCCGGTCAACTTCGTCGCCGCCTTCAAGAAAAAGGGCGGGCCTCATATTTCTGGTGGCCTTGCGGGCATTTTGATTGCCAGCGTGGGTTTGACCGGTGTGGCTGCGGCGTCTTCAGAGTTCCGCGATTTCCTCCAGGATTCCACCGTGCACGTCGCCACGAACATCGTGACTGATGTGGCCCACTCGCCGATCGTCATCGCGCTTGGCGAACCGCAGAACCCTACCTCGGTTCTTGGATCTGCACTCGACTTTGTGGCGCCAGCCCTTACTGGTCACGATCATTCAACTCATCGTCATGCGCAGGTATGGGTGACCGATCTCATCGATGAGAGCGGTGTTTCCCAGACTGTTCAGAAGAATTCGTCTGCGGTATTTGAGGGCTTCACGAACTTGATCCTCGGCCTCGATGATGCGGACACGAGTACGAATACGAACGCGTCCCAGCGTGGGGCTTGGCCTGCAATTGGCGCTGACAACCGGGAAAAATCGTCACCGAAGAGCGACGCTGTCACGAACAACAATCGTGACAAGGCTAGCGAGAAGCCAAGTGCCGAATCAGAGCAGGGTGGTCAAAAAGCCGCTCCTCAAGAAGAGACCCAGCCTGGTGGCAAGGGTGCCCTCAAGAATGATGGCGTCGGAAACGGAACCGCTAAGGACGCTGCCAAGGATCCCGCGAAGGATCCTACTAAGGAAGCAGCTAAGCAAACAGATCCGGAAACCGCTGTAGCCAAGCCGGGTCCATCGGACGCGAACCACGCTGCGAAGGGTGTCCAGTCAACAAAGGGCTCGGAAACGGCTAAGGGTGCAGAGACGCTGACGGGTTCGCAAACCGCCAGGGGCTCGCAACCTGCGAAGAGTGCTGAAACGGCCAAGGCTTCTGAAACCGCTAAGGGTTCGGAAACCGCGAAAGGGGCTGAAACCGCCAAGAGCTCGAGTGGATCAAAGGCACCCACAGCTCCAGAAGCGGTGACGGTTCCCAAGGCACCGAAGCCTGAGACACCGGCGCCAAAGAAGAAGTCTTCAGCAACAACGGATGCAACGTCGAGCGCAGATGCAGCTTCAAGTTCTGCAGCTACCTCAGAAACAGCAAATGCACCGGTCGAATCGTCTTCAACCGGTGCACCTGCCAAAAAGTAGCTAGTTTCCTGCGAACGAGGAACTAAGCGAGCACTTGGCGCTTCGAGCTAATGACGCCCGTGTTGAAGCCAGCCAAATGAAGTCCGCCGTGGAAACGCGCGTGCTCAATCTTCACGCAACGGTCCATAACCACGTTCATGCCGGCGGCTTCGGCCTCGCGGGCCACTTCTTCATGCCATGATCCCAGCTGCAACCAGAGCGTTTTAGCGCCTACAGCCTTTGCCTCTTCAAGGACTTCCGGAAGATCGTCGTGCTTGCGGAAGACTTCAACGAGATCTGGAACTTCCGGCAAATCCGCGAGTGATGCGTAGACCGGCTGGCCCAAGATTTCCTTCACCATGGGGTTGATGAAGTACACCTTGAAGCGCGTGGAAGACAGCAAGTACGTGGCCACGAAGTAGGACGCACGGCTTGGCTTGTCGCTCGCACCAACAATGGCGATGGACTTCGTGGAGCGCAAAATGTTGAGTCGCTCGGGAGCCGAAGGGCCCTCCCAGGTGCGCTCTGGGGAAGCGGGCTGCGTCGTCGTAGTCTGTGTCATTACTTCACTCCAATTTCGCAAGACGGCGCGGCAATCTCAGCGACCGCGTCATCAGCCGAGGCCTCTTGCGAAGCCGTGAGCGCCTGATCCAAGTCCCAAAGAATGTCCTCGACGTCCTCGATGCCCACAGAAATGCGGATGAGGTCCTCGGGGATGCCGCCAGCGAGCATCTGCTCGGCAGTGAGCTGCTGGTGCGTGGTGGATGCAGGGTGCAAGACGAGGGTCTTTGCGTCGCCGATGTTGGCCAAGTGGGAAGCGAGCTGCAGGTTCTCGATGAACTTCGCGCCAGCGGCACGGCCACCCTTCACGCCGAAGCTGAACACGGAACCCACGCCGAGCGGAAGGAGTTCCTTTGCGCGCTCGAAGTGTGGGTGATCCGGCAGACCCGCGTAGTTCACGTACTCGATGCGGTCATCGTTCTTGAGCCACTCAGCGACCTGCTTGGCGTTCGCCAAGTGCGCGTCCATGCGCTGCGGCAGCGTCTCCACGCCAATGAGCAACTGGAAAGCGGACTGCGCAGGAAGGCTCGGTCCGATGTCACGCAACTGCTCGGAGCGCAGCTTCGTCAAGAAGCCGTACTCGCCGAAGTTGCCCCACCACGAAACATTTCCGTAGCTAGGAACCGGTTCCGTCATGGACGGGAATTTGCCGTTACCCCAGTTGAAACGGCCGGATTCCACGACGACGCCGCCAAGCGTGGTGCCGTGACCGCCCAGGAACTTGGTGGCCGAATGGATGATGATGTCCGCGCCGTGTTCGAACGGGCGAATGAGGTAGGGAGGGGTCAGCGTGGAGTCCACGATGAGCGGGATGCCCGCTTCATTGGCAACCGCTGCGAGGCCCTTGAGATCCGCGATGTCACCGGAAGGGTTCGCGACGATCTCCGTGTAGAGGGCCTTCGTGTTCTCCGTGATGGCGGCCTTGAAGTCCGCCGGATCGCCGGACTCGATGAACGTGGTGTCCACGCCGAAACGGCGCAGGGTCACGTCCAACTGAGTGATGGTGCCGCCGTAGAGCTTGGACGAAGCGACGATGTGATCACCGGCGCCGCAGAGTGCAGCGAACGTAATGAACTCTGCGGCCATGCCGGAACTTGTTGCGACAGCGCCGATGCCACCCTCAAGGGAAGCGATGCGCTCTTCGAATGCTGCGACCGTGGGGTTGCCGATGCGCGAGTAAATGTTGCCGTACTTCTGCAAGGCAAAGAGGTTGGCGGCGTCAGCCGAATCCTTGAAAACAAAGGACGTGGTCTGGTGAATGGGGACGGCACGCGAACCGTGCTCGGCGTCCGGAGTGCCACCCGCGTGCAGGGCACGCGTGCGGAAACCGAAGGTGTGCTCAGAATTTTGAGACAAAGAGGGAACTCCTTCCATCGGTCCTGGCGGTAGCACCGTTCCTTGGCCAGCATGAAGTCGTCTAGACGTTCATGTGGACGGAGGGTTGCTGCGGCGTCAGCGATCCAGGTCTCTCAGCCGCTCGGGATGGTTGCTTTCCTGATCTTAAGCGGTGCGAGTGGTCTGGGCCGAATCGGGGAGTCGATTTGTTGCGCTGGCCTTGAGGTTTGCGCGTTGCCCTTTTGAGGGCGGCCCTTTGTCTCTTGAGTTTTAGGCGTCGACGCTTACCGGACCCGGAATGTAAACGATCTCCGCGTTTTCAACGCTCGGGTGGCGTTCGCCCGTGAGCGCGTCCATGGTCAAGCGAATGAGTGTTCCATGGCTGACGATTACTACGCGCTGACCCGGGAAGTCTTCGCAGATCTGACGGACGGCTGCGGCGCCGCGCTCGCCCACGCTCTGGGAAGGTTCCACGTTTGGCAGGAGGCCTTTTTCGTAAGCCTTTTTCTCGTAGTCATCGAGGTCTTCGAAAGCGATGTGTGCCGGCGGGTGCATGGCATCTTGAACTTCAGGGCTCTGCGTGACGCGGCACTGTCCTTCAAGATCGCCGTAGGAGCGTTCTTTGAGCTCGGCATAGGTCTTGATGTGGTGATCGCAGCCGAGTTCTTCGGCCAGAATCTTTGCCGTCTCGAGAGCGCGCTTCATGGGTGAGGAGACGATGACATCCCAAGGGCCGGCCTTCTTCAGGAGCTGCGCGGTGTCATGCGCTTGAAGTCGCCCGTGGTCATTGAGCGGAACATCCGTGCCGCCTTGCAGGAGGCCTTCGGCGTTCCAGTCAGTCTGGCCGTGACGCACGAATGCTAGCCCCGACGCTTCCTGAACGTCCTCGTTCTGAACTGCTTGGTCTTGAGCCGCCTCGTATTGATCCACGTGTGCCTGATCCATGTGAAGAGCTTAGTCCTGAAGTGAAGTGATCATGATGATTCGACGTTGAGGTATAAAGACTTCTCGATTCGCATGCGTTGCCAGACTTGCAGAATCGTCGGTCAACAGGCAACGAATATGCAAGTTTGGCAACGATTGCGTTTGGTGACTCGAGTGGCAACTACAACCGAATCTCCTGAATCAGCGAGGTGTCTGACGGTTAGTCGCCGAATCGGCGGACGCCTGAGCTCCGGGGTACGCCTGCATTGGAAAGAATTCGGGCCAGTCGCTCTGGGTTCATGAGGTCTGCCCACGTCCAACGGCAGACTCTATGGCCCAATGAACGGATTCCATCTTCGCGCAGCTTTTCTTCGTAGACCACTCGGCTCGGCTCCTTGCCTGACACCTGCATGGACTTGGTGTATTTGTGAGCTCCATCGAATTCGCCGACAACTCGCACGTTCGGCCAAAAATAGTCAGGCCTGACAAAGCGACCGCTAGGAAGTTGCATCGGTACTTGAAGTTGGGGTGCTTCAAAACCCAGCTTGTGGATGAGAGCATGGCTCAGCGATTCGCCGACGGACTCGTTGGCGAGAGTCGCAAAGGCGATTGCCTCTTCGAAAGCTCTCCGCCTGCAGGGGATCGGTTGACCCTGGGCAAGCATGATTAAGAATTCTTTAGTCCAGCGCACAGTCCCGTCAGCTCGTGCGCTTATTTGGCGTCCGCAGGCTTCGTATATTTCGCTCCGCAAAGTCGTTCCGGAACGAAGGAGATGCTCAATGATGACTACACGTGATTCGAAAGGGAAACTATGGATGCAACGAATGAGGGCTTGACTAAGAGTTTCAGTGGCAACCCTGTATGACCAATCCTCTAAGGAAAGCTCAGTGCTCCTTGAACCTGACAAGAGCTGGCCACGAATTCTTGGAGGCTGTGGCAGCACGGCAACCTCTTGGCGGCCAGAGTTCTGCGCTGCATAGCGCACTCTCGCGTCAGGAAGGTTGCCGTAACACCCAATTGGCGTTCGAACTCGGACGCTACCGAGAGTCTTCACTCCGACAAATATTTGCGGAGACTCGAGGACGCCGGGTTTAACCAAGGGGATTTCATAGAGGCCGAGCGTTGTGGCGCCAACAAAGGTGTGAGGACGAGCCGCCAGCGCCACAGCGCCAACGCATGCTTGAAGCCGGTCTTGGGCCTTCAGGGACAACCACTGCTCGGTCGGCATATAGATGGAAGGATTGAGCCGGACGATGTCGCCGGCCCGAAAGTTTCGAGATAGGCGGGAGTATTCCCCGTCGATGGATCGGTCTTTTCGTGCGGTGATGTACCGGAATTCACTGAATCTCATGCTTTGATGCTCGCGCCACCTGAAGTGAGCAGGACCCTTTCAAGGGCAAACTGTGAGCTCGCGAGCGATTCAAGAGCAAATCACATGGGTGTGTGTGAGGGTGACGCGTGAGCATACGTTCGTGGACTTGCGGATTCGTCGCTTGTGGACCAACGAATCCGCAAGGATGGCGACGATGCGGGACTGGGACCATGACCGGACGCCCGAGACCGGACGGCCGCAGGACGGGAGGCAAGCGCGACGATGGCGAAGCGTTAGGCCCCCACGCGCTCGCGGCAGATCTCGTTGATCTCCGGGATGCACGGCTCGTTCTGCAGCGAGGTGGTGTCGCCGAGTGGAGACCCTTCAAACAGCTGGGTCAACAGGCGGCGCATGATTTTGCCGGAACGGGTCTTCGGCACGTCCGGCACAAACACGATGTCGCGCGGCTTCGCGATGGGCCCAATCTCGTGGGACACGTGAGCCAGCAAGGAGGCCACCACCTCGGGTGATGCCGTTCCAATCAACGACTTGTCGTGTGGCACCACGAACGCGGTCGCGGCATGCCCGGTCTTCGCATCGAAGGTCGGGCACACGCCAGCTTCCACCACGGCAGGGTGGGAGACGAGCGCGGATTCGATCTCGATGGTGGAGAGGCGGTGTCCGGAGATGTTGATGACGTCATCCAAGCGGCCAAGAATCCAGATATCGCCGTCGTCGTCAAAGCGTGCGCCGTCGCCAGCCAAGAACCAGCCCTGCTCGGCGTACTTCTCCCAATAAGACGTGTAGTAGCGGCGCGGATTTCCCCACACCGTGCGCGCCATCGCGGGACCCGTCTTGGTGACCACAATGTGGCCTTGCACGTTCGCTGGGACGGTAGCTGCGTCGTCGTCCACGATGTCCACGGCCAATCCGGGGAGTGCGCGCGAACCACAGCCGGGCTTGAATTTCGTGTCCGTAGGGCGCGGCGACAAAACGGTAGAACCGGTTTCCGATTGCCACCACGTGTCCACCATTGGCACGCCGGCTGGGGTATCGCGGCCAACATTCTTGCGCAGCCAGGTCCATGCCTCGGGATTTACGGCCTCGCCGACGGTGCCGCAGAGGCGGATCGTGGAGAGGTCATACTCGGAGGGGATGCCGTCTGGGAACCAGCCCATGAGCGAGCGCACCAGCGTGGGCGCCGTGTAATAGGTAGTGACGCCGTAGCGCTCAATGACCTCGAAGTGACGGCCGGGGTGCGGCGCATTCGGCACGCCTTCGTAGATCACTTGGGTCACGCCGTTGGAAAGCGGACCGTAAATTTCGTAGGTGTGCGCCGTAACCCACGCGAGGTCTGCGGTGCACCAATGCACGTCCTCCTCGCTGGCTCCGAAGAGGAAGCGGTGGGACCAGCTGGCTTGAGTGAGGTAGCCGCCGGTGGTGTGGACCAGGCCCTTCGGCTGCCCGGTGGTGCCGGAGGTGTACATGATGAAGAGGGGATTTTCGGCGTCGAAAGCGGGTGCCTCGTGGGTTGTTGACTGCCGTACGACGACGTCGTCCCACCAAACATCCCGGCCTTCAGTCCAGGGGATCTCGTCTCCCGTGCGCTTAATAACGAGGACGTGCTCAATGTTGTTCTCGCCCGAGACGGCTTCGTCAGCGTTCGACTTCACGGCCACCGTCTTGCCGCGGCGGAACTGTCCGTCTGTGGTCACAAGGAGCTTGGCTCCCGTATCTTCCACACGGAAGCGCAGCGCCTCGGCGGAGAAGCCGCCGAAGACCAGCGAATGGATCGCGCCGATGCGTGCGCAGGCCAGCGTGATGACGACAGTTTCCACGAGCACCGGCAGGTAAATGACCACGCGGTCACCGTGCTTGATGCCGAGTTCTTCCAGCGCGTTGGCTGCCTGAGCGACTTCCTCCGCGAGATCCTTGTAGGTCACCGCGCGGCGGTCGCCGGGTTCTCCCTCGAAGTACAAAGCGACCTTGTCGCCCTTACCCGCAGCAACGTGGCGGTCGGCGCAGTTCACGGCAGCGTTGAGCTTGCCGTCCTCGTACCAGCGAATGTCCGGCCCACGCTCGTTCGTGGGATCTACCGGGGTAGCCGAGTGAATCTTCGTGAACGGAACGGCCCACTCGAGCTCGCGAGCAGCGTCCGCCCAAAACTCAAGCCGCGCTTCCTCAGAGGGGAAATCCTCGGTGAGCTGCGCCGTCGTAATTGAAGGTGAAAAAGACAAAATTAATCCTTCCATCGGCCCTGGCGGTAGCACCAACTCTTGCGAGGGTTGCTGCGGCGTCGCGGAGCCAGGTCTCTCAGCCGCTCTTGATGGGTACCGTTCTACTCAACGCCACGAGGCGGGGCAGAAGCAAAATGGGTTACGTGGTGTGGCGGGATTTTGCCTCTATCTCAGGCAATGTTGGGCGGATAGTCTGGCAGTGCCCATCAATTGATGACCTCACTGAAGCTTGGGAGTACCGGATATGGCACGTACCTACATCATTACTGGCGCAGGATCTGGCATTGGAAAGAAGACCGCGGAGATTCTGCGCGAACGCGGCGAGACGGTGGTCGGCGTAGACCTTCGCGGAACCGACGTTGAAGGCGACCTCGGCACACCGGAAGGTCGCCAGAAAGCAGTTCAAGATTCGCTCGCCGCGGCCGGCGGAAAAGTTGATGCCGTGATTGCCTGCGCGGGAATTTCTCATCCGATTCCCGCGACGGCCGCCATCAATTACTTCGGCATGACCGAATTTCTCGAGGGACTGCGTCCGGTGTTGGCTGAATCTGATGCTCCGCGTGCGGCACTGGTCTCTTCGATGTCTTCGCTGCAGCCTCAGTTCACCCCGCTCACCGAAGCGTTGCTGAGCAATGACGAAGCCAAAGCCCTCGAAATTGCCGCACAGCTCGCGGAGGATCCGCGCGGTGGCAGCATGATTTACTCATCATCCAAGCGAGCTATTTCCCGGTGGGTTCGCGCGCAATCCGTCACACCGGAATGGGCCGGTGTGGGAATTCCGCTCAACGCTGTGGGGCCGGGAATCGTGACTACGCCGATGACCGCCGATCTGTTGAGCAACGAGCAGGGCGTCAAAATGGTTGATTCCGTGGTGCCGATGCCGCTGAATTACCACCAGCCGCCAGAGTCGATTGCCAACCTGCTGATCTGGCTGACCTCCGTGGAAAACACGCACTGTGCCGGCCAGACCATCTATTGCGATGGCGGCGCGGACGTAGTGCTGCGCGGCGAAGACGCGTGGAGCTGGGCGGACGAGCGCGTGTTGGAGTACTTCTCGAAGCTCGGTTGAGTGTTCCGCTATGCAGCGGTGGGCACTTAGATAGTTAGGCCCACCGCTGGACGGCTTTGCGCTCCACGAGTCCCAACAGCGCGTCCGTGATCTTTCCTATCACCGCGAGCAAAACGATGGCCAGCAAGAGCCGGTCCGTGCGGCCGTTGTTTTGGGAATCCGTGAGCAAGAAGCCCAGACCCATGGATGATGCAATGAGCTCGGCCGCGACCAAGAACAACCAGGCTTGAGCCAGTGCCAAGCGCAGTCCGGAGAAAACGGACGGCACCACGGCCGGGAGCTGGATGGTGGTCAACAACTTGACGCCCTTGAGGCCAAACGCGCGGCCGGCCTCCACGAGGTTCTTGTCCACGTGCTTCAACGCCGAGTACACCGTGGTGAACACGGGGAAGAAAGCACCGATGGCAATCAGGGTGACCTTGGAGTTCTCACCGATCTTGAGCCAGAGGATGAGCAGCGGAACCCATGCGAGCGATGGCACGGCGCGGAAAGCGCCGATGGTCGCCGAAAGTAGGGCGTCCGCGATGTTGGACAGGCCCAGCAGGGAGCCGAACAGCAGACCCAAGAACCCGCCAATGGCGAAGCCCAAGAACACGCGCTGCGTAGAAATCGCGATGTGACCCCACAGCTCGCCGCGGCGGGCCAGATCAATTCCGGCTTCCAAGACGGACCATGGCGACGGCAGCTGGACGGGCGAAAAGACGCCTAGCGCCGTCGTAAAGTGCCACAGCACCAGGATGGCCAGCGGCACAATGGCACCGAGAGCAATACGCTTGCCTACGAGTCCGCTACCGGACCGCAGCGCCGTGGCCGTCGAGTTGTCTGCGCTCGCAGCCGTTGCTACCGAGCTGTCGGGGCCGAGATTGACGCTCATGCGTTGACCTTGGAAGTGTCAGCCTTCTTGGCGAAGGAATCATCAAAGAGGGACGCAAGGGCGGTGTCCACAGTGCCCTGATCCTTCACGTCGCCGGACTGGACGAAGATCGGTCCAACCTTCTCGAGAACAGCGCGCTGCTTCTCGCCCGGGGTGGAATCCACATCGAGGTTGCTGCGCTCGGAGATGACCTTCTTGGCCACGGCCGCATCGAGACCGGCGACCTTCGCGAGAATCTCTTCCGTCTCTTCGACGTTCTTGAGTGCCCAGGCACGTGCGTATTCGTAAGCGTTCACTACTGCCTGCGCGATTTCCGGCTTCTCCTTCAAGAAGGACTCGGTGGCGTTCAAGAAGCCGTAGGTGTTGAAGTCCACGTTGCGGAAGATGAGCTTCGCGCCGGCCTGCTCGGCTCCGGCCATGATGGGATCGAGGCCGCTCCATGCGTCCACGGATCCGTTTTCGAGAGCGGCGCGGCCGTCAGCGTGCTGCAGGTTCTGCACCGTGACGTCCGATGCCTTGAGGCCGTTCGCCTCGAGAGCCTGGAGCAAGAAGAAGTATGGGTCCGTACCCTTCGTGGCGGCCACGTTCTTGCCCTTGAGATCAGCGACAGAAGCGATCGTGGAATCCTTCGCGACTACCAGCGCGGCCCATTCTGGCTGCGAGTACAAGAGGATGTTCTTGATGGGCGAGCCGTTCGAGCGGGCCAAGAGTGCGGCGGATCCGGCGGTGGATCCTACGTCGATGGCGCCGGCGCGCAAGGCTTCGTTGGCCTTGTTCGATCCCGCGGACTGCACCCAATTCACGGTGTAACCCTGATCCTTGAGCGTCGCCTCGAGCCAGCCCTTCTCCTTCAACACGAGGGAGAGCGGGTTGTATGTTGCGAAGTCGATGTTCAGGACTTTGCCGGCGGCATTAGCGGACGACGACGCAGCTTGCGAACCAGCGGACTGGCCACTTCCGCCTTCGCCTGCGCAAGCAGAAAGGAAGGTTGCGGCAGCGAGTGCGCTCAGTCCCAGGACGGAGCGGCGAGTGGTGACTGCGGAGAAGGATTTAGCGGTGAAAGACATGATGGTGCTCCTCAAGAAATGTGGTTGAAAGTAGTTATTGAAGACAAGGTTGTTGAAGCTGTGTGGTGGCGAGGCGGCGTCGTTATAGAACGACGTGCCGTTTTGATCGCCTGAACGTGTGACCGTTTGACCGTTTGAGAGCCGGGCTTAGTGACGGTGTGCGTCGACGCCGAGGCTCGAGAGCAGTTCGGCGCGCATTCGTGCCAGTTCTGCCGACGCGCGATCGCGTGGGCGTTCGCCGGGGACCGTCAGGATCCGTGAAATCGTGGCTCCTGGTTTGCCATCCTCCACTCCCAGAACCACAATCCGGTCGGCGAGCTGGAGGGCTTCGTCGACGTCGTGGGTAACCAGAAGAACCGTTGCCGGGTGAGCTTGGTGAACGGAGAGCAAGAGGTCTTGCATGTTCAAGCGGGTGAGTGCGTCGAGTGCGCCGAAAGGTTCGTCGAGCAAGAGCACGCCGGGACGGCGAGCAAGTGCACGAGCCAAGGAGGTGCGCTGTGCCATGCCGCCGGAAACTTCGCGAGGACGCAAGTGCGAGCTTTCGCCAAGTCCCACGAGCTGCAAGAGACGCTTCACGCGCTCAGCACCTTCAGCCTTCGGGGTTCCCGATGGCAAACCGAGTTCCACGTTCTTAGCCAGGTTTTGCCACGGCAAGAGTCGGGGTTCTTGGAAGGCCACTGCACAACGTGGGTCGATGCCTTTGACGGGTTCGCCGTCAATGAGAATTCGTCCCGAGCTGGGCTGATCCAGTCCGGACGCTGCGCGCAACAACGTGGACTTTCCGGAGCCGGAAGGACCCAGGATTGCCACGATCTCGTGAGGCTGGATGTTTAGGTCGATGTTCCGCAGGACCACCTTGGTATTCCCCGAGACGGCTGGGAAAGAGCGGCCCACGCCCTCAAAGCGCACTCCACTTGCCGACTCACCGCTTGGTGCGTTCTGGCTTGGTGCTGAAGCCTCGGCCACGACATCAGGTGTCGTGAAAGCGCGTACGTCTGTAGTCATTTCTCTCCATCGGTTCTGGCGTTAGCACCGTCCGCGAATCGAAAGGATTCGCTGGGGGTTGCTGCGGCGTCGTCGAGCCAGATCTCTCAGCCACTCATGATGGGTACCGAATAATTGAAAGCCTTGCTGGAAGCCTTCTCCAAATTATGACTCGAAAATTTCACAACATGTCACAATCGTTGCGTCTGATTCGATCGATAGTGAACCCTTGGATCACCCACCGAGCAATTTATTCATCAGGACGCCCTCTTCTGAGGTTCTTTGTGTCCCACTCTCGGAAAGCGACAATCCCTTGAGCACTTCAACTCTCAACGCGACGACCTTCGAAGCGGTCGCGCAAAAGTATCGCCCCATCTTCGAGCGCATCGCCGAAGGCGCGGTAGACCGCGAACTCAACGGCACTCTTCCTCATGAGCAGATTCAGTGGCTGAAGGACGCCGGCTTCACAGCCGCGCGCGTTCCACAAGAATTCGGCGGCGACGGCCTGAACTGGGAAGAGTTCACTGAACTTCTCATTGAACTGGCCGCGGCTGACAGCAACATCCCGCAGGCTCTTCGGTCTCACTGGGCGTTTGTCGAGGAAAATCTCTACCACCACGGCCTGACGCGCAACGGTAAGACGGGCGACCGCACTGAATGGTTCAAGCGCTTTGTTGCCGGCGAGATTGCTGGCAACGCGTGGACGGAACCAGGTCAGGGCGGCGTGGGCACGGTCCTCGACGAGCGTGACGGCCAGCTGGTCCTCAACGGCACCAAGTTCTACACCACCGGCACCATCTTCGCCGAGTGGATCGACGTGCTGGCCAAGCGCCCGGATGGCTCCGATGTATCCGCCTACGTCAGCACCAAGACTCAGGGCATCGAGACTCTCGATGACTGGGACGGCTTCGGACAAAAGGGCACCGGCAGCGGCACCACGATCTTCACGAACGCACCCGTTGACGCGGAAAACGTCTTCGACTTCGAGGTGCGCTTCCCGTACCAGACTGCGCTGTACCAGCACATTTTGTTGATCGCACTGTCCGGCGCGGCTCAGGGAGCGGCCAACGAAGTGGCGAAGCAGGTCCGCGAGCGCAAGCGAGTCTTCGGCCACGGCAATGCAGACACGGTGAGCCAGGATCCGCAGATCCTTCAGGTGGTCGGCGAAGTCAGCGCGAAGGCGTACGTCGCCGCAGCTGCCACCTTGCGCGTGGGCCGCGCTTTGGATCGCGCGTTCAACTCACGCCTCGAAGGCGATGCTGTCGAGAAGGCCGCCAACGTCTCTGTGGAACTCGAGTCCGGCTTGGCTCAGGTTGTCTTGAGCCCACTCGTTACGGAAGCCACCGGCCAGATCTTCAACACGCTCGGCGCATCCTCGACGAGCACCGCTAAGTCGCTGGACCGCTTCTGGCGCAACGCTCGCACCGTCGCCACCCACAACCCTTTCATCTACAAGGCGCGCATCGCCGGTGACTGGGCCGTCAACGGAATGGAACCGCCCACCGTTTGGACCATTGGTGAAGCGGGAATTGACGATAAGCGCCACGGCCAAGCGGCGGCGTCGTAATCAAAAATTTGCAGTGATCATTACAGAATGCGGCCCCCGTATTTCGCGGGGTCGCATTCTGGGTGTGCAATGGAGAAGTACCCATCCAGAGCGGCTGAGAGATCTGGCTCAACGACGCCGCAGCAACCACCTCATCAAGAGGAAGGTGCTACTGCCAGCAACGATGGAGAAGCTCGAACCGCGCCCTGCGTGGGTTCTTCTCGTCGGGAAGGAACCAAAAAATGACTGAAATCGCTCCCCGCCGACACGTACGGTTCAACGCTTTCGACATGAACTGCGTGGTCCACCAGTCCCCAGGATTGTGGCGCCACCCGCAGGATCAGGCCTGGCGTTACAAAGACATCACCTACTGGACCGAACTCGCGAAGCTCTTGGAAAAGGGCAAGTTTGATGGCCTGTTCATCGCTGACGTCCTCGGCACGTATGACGTTTTCAATGGCACCAATGAGGCGCCGTTGTCCTCCGGAGCGCAGGTTCCCGTCAACGATCCGTTCCTCCTGGTTTCCGCGATGGCAGCTGTCACGCAGAACCTCGGCTTCGGCGTCACCGCCGGCACCGCCTACGAGCACCCGTACCCGTTTGCTCGCCGCTTGGCCACGCTCGATCACCTGACCAACGGCCGTGTGGGTTGGAACGTGGTGACTGGTTACTTGCCGTCCGCCGCACGCAACATGGGTCAAGAAGACCAAATGGAGCACGACGAGCGCTACAACCACGCCGACGAATACCTCGAAGTGGTCTACAAGCTGCTCGAAGGTTCGTGGGAAGAGGATGCCGTCCAGCGCAACCGCGAGACCGGCGTCTACACGGATCCGTCCAAGGTGCACCCGATCAACCACGAGGGCAAGTACTTCAAGGTTCCCGGCATCGCCATCACGGAGCCATCTATCCAGCGCACCCCGGTCATCTTCCAGGCAGGCGCATCCTCGCGCGGCATGAAGTTCGCGGCCGAAAACGCTGAGGCGGTCTTCGTGACCTCGCCGACCAAGGAACTCCTGACGAACACCGTCAAGAAGATCCGCGACGCCGCCGAGGCCGCTGGCCGCGACCGCTACGACATCCGCATCTACGCGATGCAGACCATCATCACGGGTCCTGACACGGCTTCCGCGCAGGCGAAGTTTGAGGACTTCAAGCAGTACGTGGATCCGCAGGGCGCGTTGGCTCTCATCTCCGGCTGGATGGGCGTTGACCTCTCCCAGTACGACCTCGACGACAGCATCGGCGCGAACGTGAAGTCCAATGCCATCCAGTCCTCCGTGGAGACCTTCCAGAAGGCCTCCGGCGATGACGGAAACCCATGGACCGTGCGCCAGCTGGCCGAGTGGGTGGGCGTGGGCGGCTTCGGCCCGATTACCGTGGGCTCCGGCGCTGACGTCGCGAAGAAGCTCGTGGAATGGGTCGACGAGACGGACGTGGACGGCTTCAACCTCGCCTACGCCATCACGCCTGGCACCTTCGAGGATGTTGTGGAGTTCGTGGTTCCCGAATTGCAGAAGCTCGGCGCGTACCAAGAGGAATACTTGCCTGGCTCGCTGCGCAACAAGCTCTTCGGCAAGGGCGATCGTCTGCATGCGAACCACAAGGCGGATCAGTTCCGTTTGAAGGTTCCTGCTGACGCATAGTTCGTTAGTGGCTTCTTAGTTCCGGTCCTCCTTTTTGCGTGGGAGGGCCGGAATTTTTTTGAGGACGACGGCGGTGCTCGAGTGAGTGCCCGGCTTGCGGTATGTGCCCCCGACTTGCTCGTTCAAATTTGCTCGTTAAATGGCGGATGGCCGGCACACACTCCGGCCATCCAGTTCCCATTTCTTGCCCGTCACCAAGGGCACTATTAACGTTACGAGGCGTTTTCCTGCTCGGCGATAGCCATTCGTCTAGACTTCAACGATTTGGGGCTTTGGGGCTTAGATTTCCACGCCACGGATGGGAACGGTGACCTCGAGGCGCCAGGTTGTCGCCGTCTGGATGACGTCCAACTTTCCGCCTAGGCTCGAGGTGCGGTCGCTGATGCTTCCCAAACCTAGGCCAGCATTTGCGTTCTTGGCGTTCGACGATCCGTTGCCATTGGTTGCTGGGGCCTTCTGGTTCTGGATCCGGAGGATCACGTTGCCCTCAACGGTGTCCACGCAAATGGAGCAGTCGCTCGACGGGGTGGCGTGTTTCAGGATGTTCGTGGTGGCTTCTTTGAGGATGCGGTGCATCGCCACCTGAATGCGACGGGGGAGCTCGTCAATGTCGCCATTGATGTTCTCCGTGACGCTGAAGCCGATGGACTCCAACTGCCGTGACGCTTGATCGATGCTTCGACGAAGGGTCAGCGTCGATGCGCCGGCGGCAGCTCCACCCTCTTCGGCGGACAGGCTCTTGTCTGAGAGGTGTGCTTCTTCGGAGGACTTTAGAACGTTCAGCAGCAGGCGCAGGTCCTGGAGGGTGTTGCGGGCCGACTGGCCAATGACTTCCAGAGACTCGGATGCGAGCTTGGGGTTCTTCGCAAAGGATGCCGCTTGAGCTTGCATGGCGATGATCGTGATGTCGTGGGCCACGATGTCATGGAGGTCTCTCGCGATTGAAAGACGCTCGGCTGCGCTTGCTTCTAGCTGCAGAGTGCGCATCTCTTCGATCTCGGCAATATGCCGCGCTTGAGCTCGCCAACTACGGCGAATAAGGGTGCCGATCAGTGCGCCAACGCCCAAAAGCGGAATGCTGAAGTACAGAATCGGTCGGTCGTTGGGCCACATGAACCACAGTGAAACGGACCAGAGAATCCACGCTGCGACGAAGGCCGCAATGAAGACCCGGTTTGCCGTTGCCACCACGACGGCAAAGATCAATGGGGTCACGATGATCGCGTAGCCGTATTCGTGAACTGGTAGTGACAAGGCCAGGCCGGCGATAGAAATGACGCCAGCGATGGTCGATCGAATCCACAGGAAGCCCGTCGCCGCCAAGTAAATCAAAGCAACGTTGGCTACGTTTGCTGCTCGGTTTCGAACATCGGCGTTTTGCTCGATGAAAAGAGAGAGCACGTCAGTCGCCGCGTAGGCCATAACAATGATCGACACAATTGCGAGCGTGAACTTATCAGCTTTTCGCGCGCCGAAAAGGCCCGAAATCCATATCGAAAAGATCCCGGGTTTCTGAGGAGTGCTGCTGGCGCTGTTCACAGGTACGACTCTACGTAAATCCGCCATCTGACGCGGGATCAAATGCGTGGACTTACGCAGAGTCGTAATTCCAGCCTCGAATGGCATTCTGGCGAAGGTGTGTGCGTCACCGGATTGCAGCCGAGGTCAGCAAGTGAATGAGAAGTCTTGAGGTTTAGCGTGGGCACCATGCGCCGTAGGTGCGGCAGAACCAAGCGCCCAAATCGGACGAGAATCCGGTTGTAGTAACTACATCAGAGGAAGTAGGCGCAGTCGCGGCGCTTGCTGAAACAGGCATTGCGAAGGCGGAAAGAGCGATGATGGCAACGGCGGTGAAGCGGGAAATGGTTTTCATACCTTCCATTGTCCCAAGTGTTCCCGAGCCTGCGGTTAGCCATTCGTCTAAACTTCTGGCCGATGTTCATGGCTACAATGACGCCATGCCTGACTCTCACTCTGCAGACGCCCCTATTCGAGTCCTTATTGCTGATGACGAGTCACTGATGCGGCAAGCTTTTCGCACCATTATTGACACCGCTGACGGTTTTGAATGCGTGGGCGAGGTGCGCAATGGCGCGCAAGCGCTCCACCACGTTGAGATGCTGAATCCTGACGTGGTCCTCATGGATTTGCAGATGCCAGAGATGGACGGCGTCGAGGCCACGGGTCGAATCGTGGAGAAATACCCCGACGTGAAGATTCTCGCCGTCACCGCATTCTCTTCCGAAGAATATTTGATTCCCGCGTTGCGAGCGGGCGCTGCCGGCTACCTGGTCAAGGACACCACGCCCGAATCGATGCTCTCCGCCATTCGCTCTGTCTACGCAGGCGAGTCTGTTTTGTCTCCAGCTGTAAGCCGCAAGCTCGTGGATAAGGTCATGTCGCAGCCGGCGCACGGCGGCGTGAGCACTCCGCGCCCTGAGCTCGGCGAGCGCGAACTCGAAGTGGTCCAGTACCTGGCAAATGGCCTCAATAACGCGGAAATCGCGGCGCGATTGGGCTATTCCGAGGCTTCCGTCAAGCTCTACCTCAGCCGCGCGATGGCCAAGCTCAACGTCCGCGACCGCGTCCAGACACTCATTGTCGCCATGCAATGGGGTTTGGTTACGCCGAATCTTGACCGCAATTAATTAGGACGACGCCAATTCAGTTCTGCGATAAGAACTTGCGTTAGTTGCGAAATATTTCAACGTAGGGCGTCTCTGTTTTGCGCAATCGAACAATCTGCGATTAGATAGATCCACAACAACACACCATCAAGAGCGACCGAGAGACCTGGCTCAGTGACGTCGCAGCAACCACCTCTTTGAGGCCGGTGCTACCGCCAGGACCGATGGAGACTTCACCATTTCGCCTCGGTCCAACTTCGGGAGATTCTCCCGAGCGTAGGGCTATGTCGTGTTTCAGCGCGGCCGAAATCGGTGCGTATTCCTCGGCTACACCGAGAGGATCAGCAGTGCGACTTAAGACTTTTGCATTCAAGACTTCCGCGGCGCTCGCCGTATTGGGACTGTCCTTGACTGCTTGCAGCAGCAATAGCAGCGCCACCAAGGCGGTCGGTGGGACCAGCGATAGCAGTACCCCGGTTTCTGGAGGAACTTTCACCTACGCGGAAGTCACTCCCATCAAGAACTGGCAGACGCAGGCTGCGCGATTCTATGAAAAGGCGAACGTTCTCAACAGCGTTCTCGACCGACTGACGTATTACGACACGGAGAAGGGCGAGATCGTTGGCTGGATTGCCTCGAAGTTTGAGAGCAACGATGCAAAGACTGAGTACACCTTCACTATTCGTGATGGCGTGACCTTTTCGAATGGAACACCGCTAGACGCCGCTGCTGTCAAAGCGAACTTGGATGCGCTTGGTTTGGGCATCGAGTCTGCACAGATCCAGCCCAACGTGGACTTCTCGGCATACAAGTCGTCTGAAGTTGTTGGCAAGAATCAGGTTCGCGTGACCCTCAAGCGATCTGACGCGAACTTCCTCCGGGCAACCACATCCGTGGCCGCTGGCCTGGTTTCTCCTGAGACGTTGAAGCTCGATAACGCTGGTCAATCAGCCATTTCTAAGATCGTGGGCTCAGGACCATTCGTCTTCAAGTCGGAAAAGGCTGATGAGGAAGTAGTCTTCGCCAAGCGGGCCGACTACAAGTGGGCTCCTGCCACTGCGAAGAATCAAGGCGCTGCCTACATCGATGAATTGGTCATCAAGTACTTGCCTGAAGTCGCGCACCGCGCTGGTGCGGCACAGTCCGGCCAAGTCGATTTGGTTCGTGGTCTTCAGCCAATTGATGAGCAGACCCTCAAAGCTGGCGGCGGGACGGTTTATGCCGCCTCCGGTGTTGACTTGACTGCCAATATGGCTGCTGCCCGTATCGGTTCAGGAAAGCTTGCAGACGAAAAGGTACGTCACGCTCTTCAATCGGGAATTGATCGTCAAGCTATCAAGGACACCGTGCTCTCGGATTCCTACGAAATCGCCGGCTCGATCGTGAATCACAAGGCGGAAGGTTACGTAGACCTCTCGGCAGATCTCGCATATGACCCAGAAAAGTCCAAGAAGCTTCTTGACGAAGCTGGATGGAAGGTCGGCGCAGACGGGATTCGGGAAAAGGACGGGGAGAAGCTGGAAGTCACCGTTTCTTCGTCGAATAACTCTGTAGTGATCAAGCCTGCTTTCGAACTGATCGAGCAGCAGTGGCGTGCAATCGGAGTGAAATTGGTGAATCGCGCCGGCGACAACACCTTCCTGACCAACGCACTCGTGGATTCGAAGATTGAGTTCTTTGGAACTCGTCAATTCGCATACGGCGGACTTGGACCCGTTTTCGGACCAGCCAACAACACGCAAACGCTCAACGCTGATGAGGAACTGAACTCCTTGTTCGTCAAGGAGCAGGCTGCAACAACCGAAGAAGAGCATCTCAAGCTCGTAGGCGATGAGCAGCGAGCCCTGGTTTCGGAGAAGGCTCTGACGCTTCCACTCTGGGACGAAGTCCAGGTATACGGAGCTAATGAGAAGGCCCATGTTGAGTTCACTTCGGGAACCGCTCCGATTTTCCAAAGTGCATGGAAGTCTAAGGACTAAGTCGTCGTGTCTCTCTATATCGCTAAGCGAGTTGCCCAAGCAGTACTTGTCGTTTTGCTCGCCTACACCGCCGTCTTCTTGGCGGTGCAGGCGTTGCCAAACGATCCAGTCACTATCTTCTTGTCAACGGATGCATCCGCGGATCCAGCGACGATCGCGCAGATGAAGTCGCACTACGGCTACGACCAGCCAATTCTTGTGCAGTACTTCAGTCAGCTCGGAGGCATTCTTGCTGGCGACCTAGGGTACTCCCTGTCTTCAGGTGCTCCGGTCGCGAGCCGAATCGCCGAGGTCATTGGATCCACGCTGACACTTGCCTCAAGCGCATTTGTCTTCGCAGTTGCCCTTGCCTTGGTTATTGTCACGGTGGGCACGCTCTCTAAAGCCTTCTGGATCAAGAAGCTTTTCGTGAACTTGCCGCCGTTGATGGTGTCCATCCCGGTCTTCTGGTTGGGGCTCGTGCTGCTGCAAGTACTCGCCGTTCAGTTGGATGTGATGTCCCTCTTCCCAGATGGATCATTCTTGTCTCTGGCTGTCCCCATTTTCGTCTTGGCAGTGCACCTCAGCGCTCCCATCGCACAAGTTCTGTTCAAGAGCATTCAGACCATCGAGCAGCAGCCATTTGTGGATGTACTTCGAGCAAAGGGCGCAAGCGACGCGTGGATCTACTTCCGTCATTTGCTCAAGAATGCAGCACCATCTGCACTATCAATCGCCGGCATCACTATCGGAACACTGCTGGCTGGATCGGTCATCACCGAAACGGTCTTTGCACGCGCCGGCCTAGGCCAACTGATTCTCAACGCGGTGACTGTTCAGGACATTCCGTTGATTCAGGGCCTAGTGATCCTCACAGCAATCGCCTTTACAGGTGTCAACCTCCTGGTTGATCTCATCCATCCAAAACTCGACCCGCGCATCATTAGTGCTGACTCGCACTCCGCTCGCGCGCTCGCTGCATAACAAGGAGGAACTGGTGAGTGTTTTAGTCGAAACTCTTGCTGTCGACGAACAGCGGTCAGATCTCATCCCTGCAGCAAAGGAGCCAGAGCAGCAACAACGGCGAAAGTCGGGCTGGTCGTTCCTCGCGCAATGGTGGATCTTGTTGCCACTTGGAGTCTTGGTTCTCTGGGCGATTGCTCCGGGATTGCTGACATCGCAGGATCCCATTGATGGGGTGCCTCTGGACAAATTCCAGGCCCCAAGTTCTGAGCACCTTTTCGGAACAGATCATCTGGGTCGAGATGTGTTCACGCGCGTGGTCTACGGAACGTCGCAGACGTTACTGACGGCTGGAATAGCTGCCGTCGTTGGCTGTGTGGTGGGGGTTGTGCTGGGTCTGGCTGCATCGACGCTTGGTCGATTCGCCGACTCAGCGGCCATGCGAATCATCGACGTGATCTTGTCTGTTCCCGGATTTCTCGTTTCTTTGATCATCGTGACTGCCACGGAACCCGGGCCGGTGTCTCTCGGCATCGGTGTGGGAATCGCGTCGATCGCCGTCTTCGCGCGATTGGTGAGGACCGAAGTTCTTAGAGTGCGTTCGCATGACTTCGTCAATGCAGCGCTCATGAGCGGCGGATCCTACTTCTCTGTGTTGCGCACGCACATCCTGCCTCACGTTATTGGACCGGTGTTGGCGCTTCTGCCAGTCGATCTGGGTGCTGCGATCTTGGCAATCTCAGGTTTGGGGTTCCTTGGTTTCGGATCACCGCCTCCAACGCCTGAGTGGGGACTCTTGATAGCAGAGGGCCGGCAGTACATCGCCGTGGCCTGGTGGCTCACGACTCTTCCTGGATTGGTCATCGTGGCGACGGTAATCCTTCTGGCTGCCCTTGGTCGCAGCATCAACAAGACTTTCCGTTTCTAAGAACCCGAGGAATATTGAAGATGTCTACTCAAGATATAAATATTGCGGGCGCTCTGAAGATTCGCGAACTTTCCGTCCAGTACGCGCAGGGGTACAAGGCGCTTAAGGACGTCACGCTAGAGATTCCAGACGGGCAGATCGTTGCCATTGTCGGTGAGTCTGGATCGGGCAAGTCGACTCTCGCTAAGTCCTTGATTGGACTGCTGCCGCGGGACGCAACGGTTGAGGGGCGAATCGAGATCAGGTCCGAGAACGTACTCGAGTACACGCCGAGCCAGTGGCGGACGCTGCGCGGTGTTGGCGTTGGCCTGGTTCCGCAAGACCCAGGAGCATCACTGGATCCAGTAAGAACTATCGGTTCTCAAATCATTGAGGTGTTTAAGCTTCACCCAGCTCGCGCCGGTGCACGGTCGTCGTGGAAGCAAAATGCCATTGATCTACTGGAAAGTGTGGGCATTGACCGGGCTGAGTATCGGCTCTCCCAATATCCGCATGAGCTCTCTGGTGGACTCAAGCAGCGAGTTCTCATCGCAATTGCCTTTCCCCTAAATCCCAAGTTGCTCATTGCGGACGAGCCCACCAGCGCACTCGACGTTACCGTTCAACGCAAGGTGCTGGAAGTGTTCGTGAAGCTGGCGCGTGAACGTGGCACCACGGTCCTCTTCGTTACCCATGACATTGCTGTGGCAACCGATATAGCCGACAGAGTTCTTGTCATGAATAGCGGCTCCATCTTGGAAGATCGTGCGGTTCGCGAACTAGTAACCCAAAGCGTAAATCCGTACACGAAGGCACTTATTGCACACTCCACGATTGAACCAGATCAGAAGGATTCCAGCGGTTTGTCTGAGACGGCACTGGAAGTAAAGAACCTCGTGAAGACCTTTGGTGACGGGAAGAGTGCTCACGTAGCCGTCAACAACGTCTCCTTCTCCGTCCCGAAAGGCACCACTTTCTCGCTGGTGGGGGAGTCGGGATCCGGTAAGTCGACCACGGCAAAGATCATGCTGTCGTTGATCTCGCCGGATTCCGGTCAGGTGATTGTTAATGGCCTAGACGTCACGAACGCCAAGGGCAATCAGCGTCGCGGCCTGTGGCGTGAGGTGCAGTTTGTGTTCCAGAATCCTGACTCGGCCCTTGACCCGCGCCATTCCGTGGAACGCATCATTGCTGAGCCTCTTTTGAACTATAAGCTCGGGTCACGTTCTGAGCGAGAGCGCCGAGTTACGGAACTCCTCGTTAGCGTTAATCTTCCGGATCGGGTCAGAACCAAGCGCCCGGCCGAGCTGTCGGGTGGCCAGCGACAGCGCGTGGCTATTGCTCGAGCACTCGCAGCGGGAGCTCAGATCCTAGTTTTGGACGAGGCACTCAGTGCTCTGGACGTGCTCACACAGGAGCAGATCCTTTCGCTACTGAATCGCCTTCAAAAAGAGGCCGGACTTACCTACCTCTTCATCTCGCATGACTTGAAAGTCGTTGAACGCATCAGTGACAACGTGGGAGTGCTAAAGAATGGCGAGCTGGTTGAAGTTGGGCCGGCCTCAGATATTTTTGCAAACCCCCAGAACGATTACACCCGCACATTGCTTGACTCCGCACCAGGTCAGGTCTTGAAAGAACTTGTCGGCGTCTAGACAGTCGTGCCTGACAGCCCGTTCGACGAAAAAGCTTTTGCTAAAACCACAAGGTAGGAACCACATTGACAACAACTTCTGCAAAGCCTGAATTCGACATCGATACCCTGAGCGAGGAAGCGAAGTATCAGCGTCTTTCGAACCAGTTCGCTGATGTTTTTGCGCGAATTGCTGAAGGAGCAAAGCATCGAGAACTGGACCACGAACTGCCATTTGAGCCAGTCCAGTGGCTCAAGGATGCCGGGTTTACCAAAGTGCGAGTTCCGCAGGAGTTCGGTGGTAGTCCCGTTAGCCATGAGCATCTCTTCCGGTTGCTCATTGACCTGTCGGCGGCGGATTCAAACGTTTCCCACCTACTGCGGTCTCATTTCTCGTTCGTAGAGACCATTTCTCGTGAACCGAAAGAATTCCAAGAACGCTGGTACGCACGAGTGCTTAACGGTGAGATTTTTGGAAATGCCGCAACGGAACGCGGTGGAAATGTCCTGGGAACGACGAACACGAAGCTCGTAAAGCTGGACTCAGGTTGGGTTTTGCGTGGCGAGAAGTTCTACACGACGGGTTCCATCTTTGCCGACTGGATTGTGGTTATGGCGACAACTGACGGCGTTGAGGGACGTCAGTATGCGATCGTTCCGCGGCATGCGAAAGGTGTGCAGATTCTGGATGACTGGGACGGGTTCGGCCAGCCTCTCACCGGTACAGGAACGGCGATTTTTGATGACGTTCCTGTCGACGAAGAGAACATCATTCAGCGTCGTCCGAGTTCCACACTTGAACCTGCGTTCTTCCAGACCTGTCTTCTCGCAGTCCTCGTAGGCATTGGACGGGCTGCTCGTGATGAGGCCGCGAAGATTGTTGCGACTCGAACTCGCACGTTCAATACAGGTTCGGGCGTCGCGTTTAAGGACGAGCACCTTATTCAGCAGTTGGTCGGCAACCTTGCCTCTAACGTCTTTGCCGCACAGGCCATTGTTGAGACGGCTGCCCGAAGCTTGGACGCTGCCACTGATGAGTCACTTGGACTGAGCCCAGAGGAAGGCTACCTGCGAGCGGAACTTGCAGTGCAGCAAGCGCACGTCGCGGTTCCCAAGTTGATCCTTGATGCAACGAGCGAACTGTTCGATGTAACTGGCGCGTCGGCTGTTTCGACTTCCAAGGCGCTGGACCGATACTGGCGAAATGCCCGCACGGTTGCAACCCATAACCCAGTGGCGTTCAAAGCTCGTTCGGTGGGGGACTACTTCATCAACGGCACGATTCCGCAGGGACTTAATGCCATTGGAGAAGCGCCGGCATCTTCAACGTCCTCAGAGCTGAAGGCGGGATCAAACTAATTGGGCACTTTCGATGAGCGACCACGGTTGGCGCTTTCTGCGTTCTTGATGAACACGTCCAGCCACATCCTTGGTGGATTGTGGCGTCACCCGGATGCGCAACAGCACCGTTTCTATGATTCGCAAATCTGGATTGATTTGGCGAAGAAGCTCGAAGCGGCGAAGTTCGATTCCTTGTTCTTTGCCGACGTGGTGGGCCTTTACGGCGACCACGAGGGCGGCTGGGCATCTCACGTGCGCAAAGGTTTGCAGATTCCAACGCACGATCCACTGACGTTGCTCGCAGCGATTGCTACGCATACGAAGGACATCGGACTCGCGGCAACCAGCTCCGTGATTCAGGCGCATCCTTTCCAATTCGCCCGGCAAATGTCGACGCTGGATCACATTTCCAATGGTCGTGTGGGGTGGAACATCGTCACGAGTGTGCTGGCCAATGCCCACATCAACTTCGGAGCTTCAACGTTGCCGGCACACGATGACCGGTACGGATGGGCTGAGGAGTACGTCGCTGCGTCCTACAAGCTGTGGGAGGGGTCCTGGGACGACGACGCTCTGCTTGCGGACAAGGACAGCGGAATCTATGCCGACCCTGCCAAGGTGCACAAGATTAACCATCGCGGGGACTACTACTCCATTGATGGACCACATCTGGCGTTGCCGAGTGCCCAGCGCACACCATTCTTGTTCCAAGCCGGTTCATCCCCACGAGGCGTACAGTTTGCGGCCACTCATGCGGAAGCTACTTTCCTGTTTTCTCCTCATCCTGAGTATGTCCGAAAGAAGGACGCTCAGCTCACTGAGCAGCTAGCAGCTGCGGGTCGGAAGCGTAGTGACATCAAGGTCTTTGCCGGATTGTCCTTCGTGGTCGGTTCGACAGAGGAAGAAGCAAAGCGGCTTGAAGCTGAATACGACGAATATCTAGATCTTCACGCCATCATTGCTCACATCGGCGGTGGCCTGGGCGTGGACTTCGGCGGCTTGGACCTTGATACGCCGATCGGTGAGGTGAAGACCGAGGGAGCTCAGGGAGTTCTTGAAGCAGCTCTAGCCTCGACTCCAGGACGAAATCCGACGCTGAGGGACTTGGCGTATTACCGGGCAAAGCAACAGCAAATTGTTGGAACACCCGATCGCATTGCGGACACGTTGTTGGAGTGGCAGGACGCAGGAATTGATGGGGTAAACGTCATCAATCACATCCTTCCTGGTTCCTATGACAACTTCATCGATGGCCTCCTTCCTGAACTTCAGGACCGGGGCATTGCCCAACGCGAGTACGCTCAGGGGTCTTTGCGGCAAAAGCTTTTCGGGCGCGGAGATTACTTGCCTGCAAACCATCCAGCTGCACAGTATCGGGGTGCTTTTGACGACCTCTCGGCAGAAGCAGCTGAGCGGTCCCTGGAATTGGCTCGGGGGAGCGAGGGCTAGGCCCAAACCGGATATCAGGGGTGCGTCAGCGGTTGATGAAATCAGTCCTGACGCACCTTTGTCCTGCGCCCAGCGGCAGATGCGCTGTCATTCGATGAAATACGCATGCAGGGGAAAATGTTCGACATAAAGTTACATCTGTGTCGAAATATTTACGTCAAGCTGTCTCAGGCTTGCAAATTCAAAGAATCTTCGATTAGATTTTAGTTACCACTTACCATCAAGAGCGACTGAGAGACCTGGCTCCGTGACGTCGCAGCAACCACCTCAATCGAGGCCGGTGCTACTGCCAGGACCGATGGAATGCATGAGCAATTTCTTCTGTCCGTAAGCCGAGCTGTTGTGGGGTTCGGCTTGTGATCGGGATCTGGCTGCGCGCGTTTCATCGGGGCGATGAAAGGAAAGCCATGAGAACTTCACTTACCTCCCCACTGACTGTGTGCAGCGAGGTCTCCCGATGAGTCAGCAACAGTTTTCTTGGAGCTTGGCAGTCGGCACCGAATACCAGCAGCTTCAGCGCCGATTCGCTCCGATCTTTGCTCGCATCGCTGACGGTGCACTGGCCCGAGACCTTGAGCGGGTCCTGCCGTTTGAACAGGTCAAGTGGCTCGATGACGCTGGCTTCGGAGCACTTCGCGTTCCGGCAGAATTCGGGGGCGCTGGTGTTTCACTTGAAACGCTTGGACGCTTGCTGATCGACTTGGCGGCTGCGGATTCCAACGTGGCGCACTTGTACCGTTCGCACTTGGGCTTCGTGGAGTCGGTTCGATTCTTCGATCCGGCCCGCCGTTCGGAATGGTACGGCCGCATCCTTCAGGGCGAAACGGTAGGAAACGCGTCCACGGAAAAGGGCGGAAACGTCATCGGAACGCTCAACACCAAGCTCACTCGGGCGCTTGACGGAACCTGGCGCCTCAATGGCGAAAAGTTTTACTCCACGGGCACCGTGTTCTCCGACTACACGCGAGTATCCGTAGCTGTCGACGGTCGCGAAGGACGTTCGTTCGTCTTGGTGCCGATCAATGCGCTAGGCGTCTCTGTTTTTGATGACTGGGACGGCTTTGGCCAAAAGCTCACTGGTACTGGAACTACGGTTTTCGAGGACGTCGTGATCCCAGAAAACCTGATCTTTGAACGCACTATTGGAACGCTTCCGGCCATTACCGAAGCCGCATTCTTCCAGTACGTCTTGCTGGCTGTGCTGGCCGGCATTGCGAGAGGTGCTCGAGACGCTGCGGCGGAGCTGGTGTTAAAGCGCCAGCGCACGTTCAACACAGGCAGTGGCTTGCCGTTCCGTGAGGATCCATTGATTCAGTCTGAAATTGGACGCATTGCTGCCAAGGCGTTCGCTGCGGAATCGACGGTGCTGGCTACTGGTCGAGAGCTCGATACAGCTCTTAACGAAGCTCTGGAAACGGGCGATGTCAGTGGTGCGTACCGGGGCGAAGTGGCCGTTGAAGCTGCGCAGATCATTGTCCCGGAGCTCTCACTTGATGCCGCTCAGGCCCTGTTCTTGACTGTTGGCGCATCGGCAACGAGCACCAGTAAGGGGCTAGACCGCTTTTGGCGGAACGCTCAGACGGTGGCGACGCACAACCCGATTGCGTTCCGAACCCGAAGCCTCGGCGACTTCTACATCAACGGCACGATTCCCGAAGGCCTCAACGCCATCGGTGACGCGAAGCCGCAGACAGCCTGAAGTTTGAGGCAGCCATAGATTTGCGGCGACGTAGCGGATGGTGGGCATTAGCGTCCTCAGGGAAACCGCGGGACGCAGGCTGCGTCGTCGTAATTTAAAATAAGCAGGGCGCACACTCCGAACGTGAGTGGGCGCCCTGCGGTCTTTGGAACTAACTAGCCAGCAATCTGGATTGCGGAACCCCACTGGAAGTTCTCGTAAGCCGGGTTGACCTGGAGGGCCATGTGGAGGAGCTGGAAGCCCTCGAGCTCGCGAGCGTGGTGCAAGCCGCCTACTTCGATGGCGCGCATATCGGCATCGTTTACGAGGGATACGACGGCGCTGCGTGCTTCGGCGGAATCTGCGGCGATGAACACGTCAAGTGGCTGGCCGTTGATCTTGCCGGATGCAAGGTTGCCTGCGAAGACGGTGTTGAATGCCTTCACGAAGGTGGCGTTAGGTGCCAATCTTGCGAGTTCCTCGGCAGCGGACGTGCCGGCAGGAACCGTGAGGGAATTGAAGGTCTCGAAGTTAACGGGGTTGCTGATGTCGATCACGATCTTGCCGTCCAACGCGGAGCCGAGGCTCTTGACGACTTCCTGAGCGGCATCGAAAGGCAATGCCAGGACAACGATCTTGCCGGAAACCTTCTGGTCAAGTGCGGCGCCGGAAACGGCTCCGCCAAGCTCGGCTGCGAGTGCTTCAGCCTTTGAGGCGTCGCGAGTGAGGATCTCGAGGGAACGATCTGCAGCAACGACGCGCGAGCCGATGCCGCGAGCCATGTTTCCTGCACCGATGATGGTTACGTCAGCCATGTTGGAACTCCGATTCGTAAAGAGCGAGGCGAGCCACGCGAAGAAATTCTTGAATATGTTGGTCACGCTATGTGTAACTAACTTGAATCTTCAAGTATTCCCGAGCGGTGAACATGCAAGTAGGGTGAGGGCATGAATGATCCCGAAGTCATACGACGTCTCTTGACCACGCCCGCCAGATGGGCTGTGGTGGGGCTCTCGAATAATCCTTTGCGCGCGGCGCTGGGTGTATCGCTTCAGCTCAGGGACCGGTTTGGCATGGAGATTGTGCCCGTGAATCTGGGCGGTCAGGACGTTCACGGCGAGAAGGGGTACCGGAAACTTGCCGATATTCCGGGGCGCATCAACGTGGTGGACTGCTTCGTGAACTCGCAGAAGGTCGGTGCCGTGGTAGATCAAGCCATCGAGGTCGGCGCGGATGCGGTGTGGATGCAGCTGGGCGTGATTGATGAGGCGGCGGCTGAGCGTGCTCGGGCTGCCGGGCTGGACGTCGTCATGAACACGTGTCCTCTGATCGAAGCGCCGAAGTTTGGGTTGTAGGGTTAAAACGCCCTTCTGAGCACTACTGCGAGCACAATCCGAGTGAGTCATGTTTCTTGAAATCCTGCTGAAGATCCTTCCTCTATTCTTGGGGATCTTGGTGGGCTTCATCTGTAGCTACTGGAACCGATTCAGAAACGCGGAGCCCGCGATCTCGGCGTTCGTGTTCTTCATTGCGCTTCCGTGCTTGCTGTTCTTCTTGACGGCCAAAGCCGATCTTTCCCACGGCATTCCAGGTGCCGTTTTGGCATCCATCTTGGTGGGAACGCTCGTGTACTGGGCGTTGATTGGTTTGGTCTTTTGGCTCACGAACGGCCGTAATCTGAACATCGCGCTGTCGTCCTCGATGGGCGGCGCTTTCGGAAACGTCGCCTACCTCGGCATCCCCGTAGTCATGGGTGTGCTGGGACCGGCTGGTTACCTTCCCGCAATCATCATCCAGTTGGTCCACAACGTCATCTTCATGGTGGGCTATCCGCTGATCCACGGAGTCATGTCGCCTCAAGGATCGGGCAGCAAGGTGCGGCAGTTCGGCCGGGCTTTGCGTGACTCCCTCTTGAAGAATCCCATCATGTGGGCCGTTATTTTGGGCTTCGTGGTGAATTTCGTGGGGTGGCCCCAAGATGGACCCATCATGGAGTTCGCTGACTTGATGTCCGCGGCGGCGTCTCCGGCTGCTCTCTTCGCGGTGGGTCTGGGCCTTCGCCCATCGTTTCAGGCCATCCGCGGTGGTCAGCTCAAGATCCTGCCGGTGGGCTTCGCGACGGTTGCCAAGCTTGTGATTCTCCCGGCCATCACGTTCCTCGCGCTGCTCACGGTAGGGCAGTCCTTGTTCACGATGGACGGCGGCAAAGACTGGATCTTCGCGATCCTCATCATGGCAGGCATGCCCACAGCGGGCACCGCTTTTGTTCTCGCTACAGCGGCCAAGGGCGACGCCAACCTCGTGGCGGCTACCATTCTGGGCACGAACATCTTTGCGGCAGTGACCTTGCCGTTGCTCGCGACGCTCGCGCTCTCTCAGTAACTAGCGCTCTCTCGGTAGCCACCTCTCTCAGTAACCACCGCTGTCCGTAAAGACTTGCGCGTGGGGTTAGCTGCGGCGTCGTACTGAAGGGACTAAGAATCCATGTCCGCGAGACGCGCGCGGAAGAAGAGATAAATTCCGTATGCGATGAGGCCGGCGCCAATGAATGCGAGCGCGGGGACGCCGAATGACTGGTCGCGGATGGCTTTGAGGGCGCCGTCGAAGCCGGTGGACTCGTGCGGATCGTCTTGCGCGGCGGCGACGATGATGAGCAGGCCAACTGCCGCGAGCGTGAGGCCCTTCGCAACGTAGCCCACAGTGCCGAGCGCTTTCGTGGCGGTTCGGAGCGCGCCACTTTGCGGCAAGTGTAGGTCCTTCTCGAAACGTCGCGAGACGCCCTTGAAGACGAAATATCCGCCCACAATCACGAAGATGATGCCGCCGATGATGAGAAGGATCGGACCGCCGGGCAGCGAATTGATGGTGGCCGTGGTGTTCTGCGCGGACTCCTGGCTGTTGGAACCCTTGCCGAAAATGAACTGCGCGAACACCACCGCAATGCCGCCAAACACCAGGCCAGTGCCGACGTTCTTGAGGATGCGGCCCAAAGTCTTGACGGTGGATTGGTCCTTGGCGCCTGTGAGGTCAGCTTTGGTTTCGCGCGCGGCTTCCTTGAGATCATCCGTGGACACATCACGCAGGCCGTCCACGCCGCCGCGGCCGAAGAACGCCGAGGAGATGTGCCAGAGGGCCATGAATGCGCAGCCAATGAGGCACGTCCACAGCAGCACCGGACCGTAGGCCTGCTGTTTGAGAAGGGAAATGGCACCGGACTGGTCGGCGTTCTCATCTCCGCCAAACGCGAGGCTCCACGCGAGCGCCCCAATGAGCAAGTGCAAAATACCGTTCGCCACGAAACCCACCCGCGCGAGACGCTCAAACCACGGGTGGTTCGAAGTGCGCTCCGCCGCGTTCACGGCCCGCTCGGTGTGCTGTTTAGCCCGGTCAAGATTGCTCACGGTGACTTGCCTATCTTTTCATGGACTCACGAGTCTCTTTTAGACTCAGGGAATGGATGCGCAACAGATACAACAATTCTGCCTTAGTTTCCCCGGGGCATATGCGGATCATCCATTCGGTGAGGACACCACGGTTTTCAAGGTTGCGGCCGGATCAACTAACGGAGCGGGCGCCGGCGGAAAGATGTTCGCGATGCTCCTCTTCAGTAATACCCGCATCAATCTCAAGTGCGATCCCTCCGTGGGTCCCGGCCTGCGCGCCGAACACTCCGCCATCACACCGGGCTATCACATGAGCAAAAAGCATTGGATCACGGTGGACTTTGCGGCGCTCGATGATGAGTTCGCGCGCGAGCTCGTGGAGGACTCCTATGACTTAGTGGTCAATGGCTTGCCGCGGCGGATTCAGGAGAAACTGAAGTGGAAAGGCCTGAGCGCGGCGGAGAGCTGATTTTTCTCTCACTGCTTAGTCAGGGCTTTTTTGCCTGCGCCGTGAAGCCGAACGACATAAGCTGGAACCATGATCTTTATTGTTGTGAAATTCAAAACCCGCCCCGAGTACACGGAAAAATTCATGGATGTCGTCGCGGATTTCACCGCCGCCACGCGCGCTGAGCCAGGAAACAAGTGGTTCGAATGGTCCCGCTCGTTGGAAGAGACTGACACCTACGTTCTCGTGGAGGCCTTCGAGGATGATGCCGCGGGCGCGCATGTCAACAGCGACCACTTCAAGCAGGCCATGATCGACATGAAGCCGGCCCTCGTCGAGACGCCGCAGATCATTTCCCACACGATTGACGGTTCCGGTTGGGACCGCATGGGCGAGCTTCAGATCGACTAAATGCCTGCCTTCGTTGACCGTTTCTTAGAGTCCTTCAAGGTCCGCTTACGCACTACGTTCGCGGGTCAATCTGAGGGTGTTCCCGAGTGGGAAGATGCGCTCGAGAACGGCGACGACGCGGGATATTTCCCGCACACTTCCGCCACCTGGCACGTTCACGGTGGCATGACGCCGATCGCCGCCGGGATCAAAGCTTTGCTCTTGCAGGCTTTGCATCCGGGCGCGTTGGCGGGCGTCGCGGAGCACTCCGATTACCGCGCGGATCCGCTGGCCCGGCTGGCCGGCACCATCCGCTGGATCTTCACGGTCACCTACGGGGACACGGCCGCTGCCCATGGCGCGTGCGATTACGTTCGCCGTCGTCATGAGCCCGTCGTGGGAACCTACATGGCGGCAACCGGCGAAACCCTCGCATATTCCGCGAATGACGCCTCGCTGTCCCGCTGGGTTCACTGCGCGTTCGCCGAGGCCTTCCTCACCGCGTACGAAGACTTCCGCGGCCCCATTCCGCTTCCACCAGACGCTCTCCCGGGCGAGTCCGGCGCGGATGCGTACGTTCGCGAATGGTCCGTGGCCGGTACCTTGATGGGCGTTGAGTCGCCGCCGCGGTCTCGCGCGGAGCTTTCTGCGGCTTTGCTTCAGTACGACGACGATGCCCACCTCTCCGGTGGACCACGCGTTCGCGAGGTAGTCCACTTCTTGAGGAACCCTCCTCTGGATCCTATGCTTTTGCCGGGCTATCGCTTGCTGTTCCTCGCCGTGGTCAATTCCCTGACGCCACGACAGGCTGAGCTCCTCGAGTTGCGCCAGTGGCCGCGCTTTTTGCGGCCGGTGTCTAACGCGCTGGCGCGCTTCGCGTTGGCCGTGGTCCAACTGGGGCTCCTCAAGGTGGGGCCGTCCGAACTGGCGGCCCACCGGCGCCTTCGGCGTCTTGGGGTGCTGCCTTCTTCTGATTCCAGCGCCTGACTCCTCATTTCAGCACCGAGTTGCCACGTTAACCGTGACTTCTGACTCGCGACGCCCCATTTCCCCGCCGAGTTGCCAAGTTAACGCGGTGTTTGGCTCCTCAACGGCGTTAACTCGGCAACTGGATTCGGTAGCTAGCGTCCGAGGCCCTGTGGATAACGGCTTCTGGGGAAAATTTCCGTCAATTATGGAGGTATGACCAGACGCCGAGAGCTCCCTCGCGAGCTTCAGCGTGCCCTCTTTACGCGGGAAGAACTCGAAAAGCGTGGTTTTCATGGCACGCGAGTTGATGCCAAGGACGTCTTCCACACCTCGGTGCGCGGACTTTACGCACTCTCCAGCTTTGAAGTCACCGAAGGCTCCCTGCTCACTGCTCTTGAAAGGCTTTATCCCCGAGCCTGGGTGAGCCACTTCAGCGCCGCTCGCATGCACGGTCTCTATGCGCCGAATCACCACAGCGAAGCTGCCGTTCACCTGTCGACTTTGCTCGGTGATCCACGAATCCGCCGAGGTGGGATCAAGTCCTATCAGTCCACGAACGCTGAGGGAGTGGAACGTTCCAGAATGCACTTGTGGGTGAGCAGCCCGGGGCGAACCGTCATGGAGCTTGCTCCGTTCGCGTCACTTGATGAGCTGGTGGTGCTCGTGGATCAGTTGGTGCGCGAACCGCGTCTCAACCTAGAAAGACGGTTTGACCCGTTCGTCCCTCTGCCCAAGTGGAAAGTAATGGTGGAGTCTTTTCACGGACGTGGCGTCAGGAAACTGCGTGAGGCAACAGGGCTTGCGCGAGTTGGATCTGATTCACCACCGGAGACAATACTGCGTTTGGCGATCATGCGGGCTGGACTTCCGGAGCCAGATCTTCAAATCGAGCTACCGATCCGTCGCTGGGGGAATCCGTCCGCGGATCTTGGGTACAAACAACTCTTGATTGCCGTTCACTACGATGGCGGCACTCATCGTTCTCGAGAGCAACAACAACGAGACAACTGGAGAGACAATGCGTTCTCAGGCGAAGGCTGGCGAAATCTCCACTGCAACTCCAAGGACCTTGCCGATGGCTTTCGAGAAACGTGCGCCCGGCTGGAGCGGATGATTCACGAGCAGCGTCAGCGTCTGAGGCTGAACTAGTGGAAACGAGTCAGTCTGAGGACGCATTTCCCGGTGAATAACGGCCTCGACTGTCCAAGTTAACGCGGTGTTGAGCTTCCCAACGGCGTTAACTTGGACAGTCGATTCATGAGGGCTAGTCGAGGAGCGGCTTCGGGAGCAAGCGGTAGAGGATCTCCAAGATCACGCAGCCCACCACGCCAATCACGAGGCTGGCGGTCATCAGCTCTTGAGATGGCCACGTGAACTGGTGGTACAGCTGCGAGATGGGGATGGCGAGGACGGCGACAATAAGCGCGTACATGGCCACCAACAGCCAGAACCGAATCACGTTCAGCGGACGTGACGCGCAGTTCAGAACCCAGAGTCCCATGAGTCCCAGCACAATGAACGACGACGTCTGAATCTCGGACGGAGTGCTGTGCAGGACGAAGCGCGTGACATAACTGATGGCCAAGATGCCCAGCGTGATCACCAGCGCGTTCGGGATGGCGGCAATGAGGGAGCGTCGAAGGAAGCCTGGGATGTAGCGGCGCTTATTCGGGAGCAACGCCAGCACGAACGCAGGACCACCCAACACGATGAAGTCCACAGTTGAGGACTGGCGTGGGATGAAGGGGAAGGACCAGAACAAGAGACCAAATGCGATGCCGAACATGATGGCGTAGCTGGTCTTGGTCAGGAACATGTAGCCAAGGCGTTCGATGTTCGCGATGACCTTGCGGCCTTCGGCCACCACAGATGGCAAGCGCGAGAACTCGCCGTCAAGAAGCACCAAACGGGAGACAGCCTTCGTCGCGGGAGCAGCGTTACCCATGGCGATGCCCAAGTCAGCGGACTTGAGGGCCAATGCGTCGTTGATGCCGTCGCCAGTCATAGCCACCACGTGGCCGCGAGCCTGCAGGGCCTTGACCATGGACTGCTTTTGCTCTGGTCCAACGCGGCCAAACACGGAGTGAGTGTTGACGGCTTCTTCCAGCTCAGGGCCGTCGAGAGGAAGCTTGCTCGCATCAATGGCGGTGCCATCAAACTCGAGGCCGGCCTTCAACGCCGCTGCCGCAACGGTATGCGGGTTGTCGCCGGAAATGATCTTGAGATCTACGTCCTGCTCGCGGAAATAGGCCAATGTGTCGCGAGCATCTTCGCGAACCTTCTCGTTGAACAACAAGATTCCAACGGAGGAAATGGAGGACGGAAGTTCCGCAACTGGGTGACCCGTTTCTTCATCGCGAACCAGAGCATCCGCCCGGCACAGCACCAAGGTGCGGTTGCCGGCAGCAGCCAATTCGGCGCAGCGGGGGTTTAGCTCGGCTGCGTCAGGAACGGACGGCAAGAGAGCTTCCGGAGCGCCAAGGAACCAAGCTCCTGCGGCTCGTCCGCTTCCAAACTCCACCGCGCTCCAACGACGGGCGGAGGAAAAAGGAACAACGCCTTGTGGCAAATGCCCGGGTTCATGTGGGTAAGCAGTGCGAAGAGCGGCAGCAGTCGGGTTCGCGTCAGGATCGTGACCGAACCAGCCCAGGGCCAGCTGCGTTCCAGGCAGGGTTTGATCATCCGCAGCGGAGTCCACAAGTTGAGCCGAAGGCGTGTATTCGGCAGACCCGAAGTGGACGCCGCCTTCGGTCAAGGTGCCGGTCTTGTCGAAGCACACCACGTCAACGCGGGCGAGTACTTCTACGGCCGCCATCTCCTGCATCAAAACGCCTTCGCGAGCGAGCTTCAAGGCCGCGAGCGCAAAGGAAATCGTGGTCATTAAAGCGAGTCCCTGCGGGATCATCGCGGCGATAGAAGCGACCGAGGAAATCAGGGCGTCACGCCAGGCTCCGGAAGACAACGCTGCATCCCAGCCACCGCGCGCCACCATTTGACCGTTCAGTACGATCGCCATGATCGGAGCGATGCCGATGCTGATCCATTTGACGACCTTGTTCAGGCCAGCGCGTAGCTCGGAGTTGATCTGGGAAAAGAGTCGCGCTTCGTTGGTAATGCGCGATGCGTGGGAGTCGGATCCTGCCTCAGTAACTCGGTACAGTCCATTGCCGGAGAGGATTGACGAACCGGACAACATGCGGTCCCCAGGGTTCTTCACCACGGCGTCATTTTCGCCGGTCATGAGGGATTCGTCGGCGTCCAGCCCGTCCGCGTGCAGCACCACCCCGTCAGCCGTCACCTGGTCTCCGCGACGCAAGACTACGACGTCGTCCACCACGATCTGTTCCAGCGGAATCTCAACCCGCTCGCCATTCCGCAGCACCACTGAAGGATCGCGGCGCAAGAGGGAAATCTTGTCCAGCTCTTTCTTCGCCGCGTATTCCTGTACGAAACCAATGACGACGTTCGCGACGGCAGCCAGCACAAAAAGCAGATCCAGCCAGCGACCCAGCGCAATCACCACAGCCGCGCACGAACCCAATACCAAGTTGAACACCGTAAAGAGATGCGCGCGGGCGATCTGCCAAATAGTGCGCGACGTCGTGTCCGGCTGGCGATTAGTCAGACCCGCGGCAGTGCGCTCGGCGACGGCAGCGGAGTCCAGACCGTACTCGATGAGATGGGCGTCCTCGGGGCGCTCAAAACTGGGAGCGGGCTGCGCTGAAATGGTGGTCCGTGCCAATAGTTTTCCTCTAAATTGCTGAAGGCTGCGGGCGAAGCAACTCAAGACGAACATCAAAATTAATGGGCGGTCGGCCCGTTCGCTTCCGACCGCCTGCATCAACAGTAAAGTACGCCATGGCCGCTTGAGGTCATGCGCAAGTATGATTCGGGGGAATCTCAGGGATGATTGTGCGAGCTAGTCAGGGAAGGCCCTGAGACGTGTGAATATTTGAGCAAACTCGTGGCCTAACCAGCAAATATGACTCAACCTCTATTATCTGGGTCACATTGGGCGTAGACTTCGGCGACGGGGTAGTAACCCTCTTCCGATGGGACCCCCGTTCAGTCAAGGAGGCGTTGTTATGCCCATCAAGGATCCTGGTAAACACCAAGCTAAGAAAGTTGGCAAGACCATCAAGCAGAAGCGTGCAGAGAAGCGCGCGAAGGCTAGCAATATCGCTAGCACGCCATTGATTGAGACCAGCAAGGCTGCTCGTCAACGGCACCAGTAAAAATTAGCCTAAACCCCGGCGTCCGTTCACTCGGCGCCGGGGTTTTTCTATGTCGCCAGCGAAGGCCTACATACCGAAGTGAGACCTACTGCGCTTGTTGAAGTTCTTGGAGTTCTTCAGAGATGGCGGCGGCCGCTGTTTGCAAAGCAACAACATGAGACGGAATGTTGTTCCGATCAAATCGAATACTCGGTGTGGCCGTGGTGATGGCGGCGACTGGACGGCCATCCGGGTCAGTCACAGCGACACCAAGACCAACAACACCCTCCTCCATTTCCTCGAAATTGGACCCAAACTCAGCAAGACGAACCTTGGTCATCTCGCGCTTGAGCGTTTTGAGGCTATCGATGCTGCTCGTCGGCCACGCGGGGATGCCCTGCCGGTACAGATCCTCCAGCTCAGCATTGGAGAAGAGCGCCAGAATCGCTTTGCCACCCGCAGAAACAAACGCCGGCATCTTGTCACCCACACGCATGCCCACGCGCAGTGTTTTGGTGGACTCGATGCCGTCAATGAACTGGATATTGCACTCGGTGAGCACCATGAGCTGAACGGTCTCGCCGACTTCCTGAGACAGCACCATCAGCGCGGACCGGGCAGACTGTCGCAGCGCTTGGAGGGTGTACCGCTCGCTGTGCCGCTCCACGAGAGCCGGCCCCAACCGATACCGCCGCTCATGATCCTGTGCCGCAAAACCGCGGTGCATCAAGGCGTTGAGCAATCGGTGCGCGGTCGACGGCGCCACCCCCAAATGCTCGGAGGCACTCTTGACCGAGATCGGACCGCTTTCCTTCATGAGAAGGATCAACAGCAGTGCCCGGTCTACGGATTCAATCGGGGATGACGGGATGGACATAGGGAAATACTTGCACAGCTTTTAAAGTACGACGCCGCCCGCTTGCGTTAATTCGCAAGCCGCGGCGGCGTCGTCGTAATCCGGGTTAGAAGTACTTCGGCATGGTGCCTTCGTGAGCTTCGCGCAATTCCTCGATTGGCAGCGTGAACTGGCCCTGGATATCGAGTGCGCCGGACTCAGCGTCAACGATGCCCAAGCGAACCACTGGGAAGCGGCGCGCGCTGGTCATGTCGTTGAAGCGGACCTCTTCGGAACGTGGCACGGCGACGATCGCGCGAGCCTGCGACTCGGAGAAGAGCGCGGTGAACGCGTCCACGCCATCGCGCAAGCACAAGTCTTCGATCGCCACGCGGGCGCCCACTCCGTAGCGCAAGACCATGTCAGAAAGCGCCGCAACGAGGCCACCCTCGGACACGTCGTGAGCGGAGTCGATCATGCCGTCGCGCGAAGCGTTGACCAACAGTTCGCCCAAGAGCTTCTCAGCTGCCAAATCGACCTTCGGTGGAAGACCGCCCAAGTGGCCGCGAAGATTCGCGAACTCGGAGCCGTCCAACTCGTCGAGCGTGACGCCGAGCAAGTAGATGGCCTGGCCGTCAGCGTTCTCGCGCCATCCGGAAGGAGTGCGGCGAGCCACGTCATCGAAGCGGCCCAGCACGCCCACCACTGGAGTTGGGTGGATCGGCGTGGTGCCGGTCTGGTTGTAGAGCGAAACGTTGCCGCCGGTGACAGGAACGGAGAGTTCCAAGCAAGCGTCGGAGAGGCCGCGCACGGACTCCGCGAACTGCCACATGACCTCGGGATCCTCCGGGGAGCCGAAGTTCAAGCAGTCCGTGACAGCCATCGGGATGGCACCCGTGGTGGCCACGTTGCGGTAGGACTCGGCGAGTGCCAACTGTGCGCCCGTGTATGGATCGAGGTAGGCGTAGCGACCGTTGCAGTCGGTGGAGAGTGCAACGCCCATGCCGGTTTCTTCGTCCACGCGGATCACGCCGGCATCGTCCGGCGTCGCGAGAGCGGTGTTGCCACCCACGAAGCGGTCGTACTGGTTGGTGACCCAAGCCTTGGAGCACATGTTGGGGGAGGCCATGAGTTCAAGCGTTGCGGCACGCAGCTCGTCGCCCGTGGACGGCAAGTTGGCGCCGGCCTCGGAGGAGCGGAACGTGTCAGCCTGCACCTTGTCCAGCCACTCGGGGCGGTGGTACGGGCGCTCGTAGACAGGGCCGTCGTGAGCCACGGTGCGTGGGTCAACGTCCACAATTTTCTGGCCGTCCCACGTGATGATCAAGCGGCCAGTGTCCGTGACTTCGCCCAACCAGGAGTACTCAACAGCCCACTTGTCCATGACGGCTTCGAAGGCTTCGATGTTCTCAGGGGAGACCACGGCCATCATGCGCTCTTGGGACTCTGACATCAGGATTTCGCCTGGCGTCAGGGTTGGATCGCGCAAAAGCACCGAGGTTAGCTCGATGTCCATGCCGCCGTCACCGTTGGAGGCCAGCTCCGAGGTAGCGCAAGAAATACCGGCAGCGCCGAGGTCCTGAATACCTTCAACAAGGGAGTTCTTGAAGAGCTCGAGGCAGCACTCGATGAGCACCTTCTCTGCGAAGGGGTCGCCTACCTGAACGGCTGGGCGCTTGGATGGCTTGGAATCGTCGAAGGACTCGGAAGCCAGCACGGATGCGCCGCCGATGCCGTCGCCGCCCGTGCGTGCGCCGAAGAGCACTACCTTGTTGCCCACGCCGGAAGCGTTGGCCAAGCGGATGTCCTCGTGGCGCATGACGCCAACGGCAAGAGCATTCACGAGGGGGTTTGCCTGGTACACGGAATCGAAGACCACTTCGCCGCCGATGTTCGGCAGACCCAGCGAGTTACCGTAGCCGCCGATGCCGGACACAATGCCGTGTACCAAACGAGCGGTATCTGGGTGATCAATCGCGCCGAAACGCAGTGGATCCATGACAGCAACCGGACGTGCACCCATCGAGATGATGTCGCGGACAATGCCGCCGATGCCCGTGGCAGCGCCCTGGTAAGGCTCCACGAAGGAAGGGTGGTTGTGGGATTCCACCTTGAACGTCACGGCCCAGCCATCGCCCAAGTTGGTCACGCCGGCGTTTTCGCCGATGCCCACGAGCATGTCCTTCTTCATTTCGTCGGTGACCTTGTCACCGAACTGGCGCAAGTGCACCTTGGAGGACTTGTAGGAGCAGTGCTCGGACCACATGACGGAGTACATCGCGAGCTCGGCGGCCGTTGGACGGCGCCCGAGGAGCTTCACGATCTCGTCGTATTCGTTCTGCTTGAGGCCTAGTTCGGCCCATGGCAAGTCAACGTCTGGGGTCGCGGCAGCGTTCTCGACGGTATCGATATTGAAGGAGGTCACTTGGCGGCTCCGGCGGTCTTGCTAACGAGGTTGGTCAGAACGGACGTGAAGAAGCGCAGGCCGTCCGTGCCCGTGTGGTCTGGACCGAATCCGGCTTCCACAGCGTGTTCAGGGTGCGGCATGAGGCCCACAACGTTGCCGAATTCGTTGGTGATTCCGGCGATGTTACGGCGGGAACCGTTGGGGTTCCATCCTTCGTAGCGCACGACGACGCGGCCTTCAGCTTCGAGGGCATCGAGCGTGGCTTCGTCGGCTACGTACTGGCCGTCCTGATTTTTGAGCACGACGGCGATCTGCTCGCCTTGCGCATACTCGTTGGTCCACGCCGTGGTGTTGTTCTCAACGGTCAAGACCTGCTCGCGGCAAATGAACTTCAAGTGATCGTTCTTGATCATGGAGCCTGGCAGCAAGTGAGATTCGGTGAGGATCTGGAAGCCGTTGCAAATGCCCAAAACGGGAAGCTTGGCGTCCGAATTCGCGGCGTCGATGATCTTGGACATCATCGGTGCGAAGCGAGCAATCGCGCCTGCGCGCAAGTAGTCGCCGTAAGAGAAGCCGCCGGGGATGATCACGGCGTCAACGTTCTGAAGGTCGGCGTCGCCGTGCCAGAGGGAAACCGGAGTTGCACCAGCAAGCTTGACTGCGCGAGCGGCGTCGCGGTCATCGAGGGTGCCGGGGAACGTGACAACGCCAATGCGGGCGTCGCTCAGCGTTTGCTCCGGATCGCTGTAATTACCAATGAGAGGGAGCTCGGCCACGTTAGTCCTGCACCTCAACGTTGACGACGTCTTCAATGACAGGGTTGGACAGGAGCGTCGCTGCTGCTTCCTTTGCCTGCGCCAAGATGGCTTCGGTGACTTCTCCGTCTACGGTCAGTTCAAAGCGCTTGCCCTGACGAACTGAGCTGAAGGCGTCGAATCCGAGCCGGGGGAGGGCGCCAACAATCGCCTTGCCCTGAGGGTCAAGAATTTCGGGCTTGGGCATGACGTCCACAATGATGCGAGGCATCCGTATTCTCCTGTGAGCTCTTGAGATGAGGGTGTGCACGCGGGAGATTGCCGTCTCACGCCAATAGGCGCTCCGCGAGCTTGCCCCCTCATTCTAACGGGGTTGAATAGTGGTTGTACCTTTTATGGCGGTGATATGCGCGGCACTTCGGCGTGGACCACCCAGCGTTGCCTGGAAGCGTCGGGGCCCATGGAGACGGTGCCGCCGAGTCGTTCAATACGTTCCCTCATAAATCCCCGACCAAATCCGCTCGACGGGATCCGTGGTCGGCTGGCGCTCGAGTCCGATTGTTGAGCGTCGTGGTCCGGTTCTGTGGAACCCGCCGAGTATTCGTTGGCGAAGCGACACCACACGCTATCCTCCGTTGCGCCGTAGGACAGTTCCACGGTGGCACCAGGGCGCGCGTGCGAGAGGATATTGCTCGTGGCTTCGCGCACGAAGGGCGAGAGCCCTCGATCGCTGGTGGTTGCTGGGTAATTCTCTGGGGCTTCAAGGGAAACGTTGAAGCGCAGGTTTGCGAGGGTCAGTTCGGCCTCTGACATGAAGGTTTTCAAGGTCGCGTCTGGGGCCTGTTCGGAGACGTCGCCGAGTGTCGGGGTCAGCACGCGCATCATGGAGCGAAGGTCGTCGAGTGCGCGGTGTGCTGCTTGGGAAATGATGTTCAGGCTCGCCGCGCTTTGTTCATGATCCTTCGATGTCATGGCCATGTCGGCCTGCAATGCGACAATAGTGATGTCGTGGGCGATGACATCGTGGAGGTCTCGAGCGATCAGTTTTCGCTCGCTCATGAGCGCACTCTGATGCATTTGCTCACCTTTGGCTCGGTCTCGAGCGATGTCTTCCGCCCTGGACTTTTGGCGTTTGCCCCAAATGATGACCGCGTACACAGAACACGTCAGAGCAACCGCGAAGAGCGGGACGCCGACGAGCTCGGCCGGAGTAAGGATGGCATTGATGATCATCCATACCACCGTGGTGATGGCGACGATCAGGCTCAGTTGTTCAGTGGCCGTGAAGGCGCAGACGATGACAAGTGCGAACAAGAACAGCAGGGCTGGCGAGACGTCGCCGTTGATTTCGGAGAGCGCGGCAACAATCGTCAGTGCGGCTCCGAGCCAGGCCTTGAAGGTGGCGATGAAGGGGCCAATGCTCAGCAATACGAGCGCCGCCACTGCGAACGCGGTTTGTCCGGTTCCCACGACGCCATGCTGGGACAGCAGCCACGGCACATCGGTAATAAGGGACCACGACGCAACTAACAACACAATCGTCCGCCACCAAATAGGTAGCGGACTTGTTGTGAAGTAATTCTCGACGCGGCTGCCCTTCATACCTTAAAGACTATCGAGCGATGCACCGGTGCGAGCTAGCAACCGAACAAATAGCACTTGATCTTGATGATTTCCGAGTAGAAGCCGTCTGGGCGGGCCACTTCTTCGAATACGGCGATAGCAAGCAAAGTCAGCGACGAGTGAATGATGTTCATTGATGTGACTCCCTAGTAGTTATTCCCGATCACTTGAATAATTGTTCCGGTGTTAGAGCGTCATTGAGTAGAGACCAAAGTCTACTTTTGTACGATCGATAGTCTATTCTCTTCTTAGGACTTTTCGGAGGGAACCGTGATGACAAAGATCAAAGTGCTGGTCGTTGACGACCACGAACTCATGAGTCAAGCGCTCCAGCACTTCATAAATTCCACCGACGATCTCGAGAGCGTGGGATCTGCCAAAGATGGCGTCGAAGCGATAGCTCGGACTGCAGAGCTGCAACCGGACGTCGTCTTAATGGACATGCAGATGCCCCGCATGGACGGCGTCGAAGCAACCCAGAGAATCCTCGCAAGCGATCATCGACCGGCCGTCGTGGCCATTACCACTTTTGCAACGGACGAGTACGTCGTGCCAGCTTTTGGTGCGGGAGTCCAGGGGTTCATTGTCAAGGATTCCAAACCTCACGAGGTGGCTGAAGCAGTGCGACAAGCCCATCAGGGCATGATGACCGTGAGCCCGGCCGTTGCGAAAGTTCTTGTCCAATCAGCGTTGGAGGCTCCTGCTAAGAAGCTGCGAACCGACGATTTGCTAGAACCGCTCACCAGCCGCGAGCAAGAAGTACTTACAGCCGTCGGGACCGGACTCAGTAACAAGGACATCGGTGCTCAGCTGTTCGTGACCGAAGCGACTGTTAAGGCACACATCGGGCGCATGATGATGAAATTCGGTGTTCAAAACCGTGTCCAACTGGTTGTCGCAGCGACTCGGGCTGGACTCATCGATTTGTGACGTTTGAGCAGCGCTCGCCGTGAGTGCTCCTCAGTATATAGACAGAGGTCCAATGAGTTCTGCGCAGATTAGCGACTAATAGACGATGTGAGCAGACCGTTTCAAAAAATAGCGTTGTAGTACCGGGGCAAACCGGTAACTACAACATAGGAACGGAAAGAACATGAAATTCTCTCTCAAGGAAAAGGGTGCCGCTGCAGCGGCAATCTCAATCGCAACGGTGGGCTTGGTCATCGGTGGCGTCGCCATCGCCTGGATTGCAGGCTCCCTCGGAATCTCGTACGCAGCTGCGTCGCAAATTGTCAACGCAGTTCAGGTGGGCGGCTTGGCTCTCACGCTCGTCGGTGCAGCGTTCGGTTTTGGCGTCGGTAGTGCGCTTGTCGCCACCATCCGCTGGTACATCCTTCGCAAGGGCAGTGCCATCGCAGTCGCCTAAGCCAATTTCTCACTTCATCATCGGAGCTTGATATGAGTAGCCCTGCCGCAACGCCATCGTCTGAACTCCCGCGAAGCACATCCCTCGCACCCTCCAAGATCACGAAGAATCGCTCGACTCGTCGGCGGTTCGTGGACATGAGGACACTGCTGGTTTCATCGCTGGTAGCACTGACGCTCTTTGCGGCTGGGCTACTCATAGGTTTCCAAAGTTTGGGTGCTTTTCTCGCGGGGCAAGACTCCGCACCTGCGACCGAGCTATGGAACTTTTGGTCTATCTTGGGTCGGAACTTGTCAGCCGCTCTGTTGTTATACGCCGGCGTCGCAACCGGCGGTATAGCGTCCGCGATCATGCTCCCGGTGCTGGGACTCTACGTCGGCGCAACCGCAAAGATCGGAGTTTTGGCCATCGGACTCGAGCAACTCGCATCCGCCGTATGGCTTTATGTCCCGCTGGAATTCGCTGGCTGCGTCTTAGCGGGTGTCGCGGGAATGTACCCGACAGCGCTACTGATGCTGCGTCGTCGTCCTCAAATCTCCATCCTGCAACAATTTCTCCGCGGCGTTACCGGCTCCCTCGCGATTCTCGGTGCCGCAGTTCTTCTCATCATCGCAGGCGCTGGCATCGAAGCGCTGTTGCTTCTCCAACTCAAAGGCTGAACCATGACAACTCTTCCAAGCGCCGCCCGCAAGGACGTCACCGTCGACTACCAAGGCACTGCCAGAGAACGTCGAAAAATGGAATTTCCACGAATCACCACCTCCTGGGTGTCGTGGTCTATTTTTGCCATCGTCATGGCGCTCATTCTGGTGAGAATTCCGCAAACTAAGGCGTATCTGGATCAGCAGGTCCCACTCGAAGCACCCGCGGACATGGAGCCGGAGCTCGTCGAGCTGTCTGTTTCGGTGGCCCTTTTGCTGGGGGTCGTGGCGTTCATGATGGTGTTGGGCATCTATCTTTCAGTGGCCAGCTACCTCGAACGTCACCTTTTCAAAGTTTCACTCCTCGCAACGTCGACACCGCGAATCGGACTCTTCACCGGTATCGTGGGAGTCACTGTTCTCTTTGTGCAGTTGTGGGCACTCATTGCTGGCGCAATGCCGGAACCCGCACTGCGTTTCTTGCCTGTCTTAGGGGTCACCGTGCTGACGACGGCTGCTTTTCTCTTCGCGACGCGAAGCCAGAAGCAGCCCAAACGTGGACTGGTGATAGTGCTCGCGATGGTCTTCGGCTGCGCGATCGCCGTCTTCTAATCCACTTTATTAACATTGGAGAACTCGCCATGAAGCTCGCTTCATCACACGTCCGTATGGCCCTCGCCTTGGTGGCGCTGTGTGGACTCGGTATGTTTGCAACGTTCTTAGCCAAAGGGGCAGACGCCCTCGGTATTCCCACCAGCGTATGGCCCACGTTGCTCGTGGCTTTGTTGGTTGGAACCGTGGTGCTACCGGTTCTGACCTTGGTCACGAAGTTCGCCAACCCTGCCAAGATCACCCCCGCCATCATTTTCGCTTTAGGTCTGTTTGCCAGCGCCATCTTCATTGACGATCGATTCGATGTTTTCCCTGCGCGCATCTTGTGCATCATCAACAGCGTGCTGTGCATGGCCGGCGCGGTCGTGGTGCTTTTCAACGCGCTCGACTCCAAGAGCCTTCGCGAAGAAAAGGCGGCACGCCGATTCGATTAACGGCCCGTTGAGTCACGTCCCGAATCACGAGGGAGAGGAATGGAACATGAGGCGGGGGAGTACCGCGCTTGCCGGCGGGGTAACCATGCTTGAGACGCGATCAACGCGAGTCAGTGCCTGGACTCGGCTGAACTTGCTGGCCAATCTGCGAATTGCTCAGATCGCCAACTCGCTCAATATTCCGTGGTCAATTCGTTTGCTGCGTCGCATAGTCATGGTCTTCTTGGCGAGTTGTGTTGTTGTTCTTCCGCTCGTGGGATTTGCAATGACGAAGTTCTTGGCCGCGCTGAGCACGCCCCAAGAAGCTGGTGAGTTGTCCGTCTTCGTCGTAGTGCTGTTTGCGCTGTGGGGGATGCTCGCAGCCGGATTCGCGGAGCTACTCGGGAAGTACCGCGAGAGCATTTCTCACAATCCGAATAGGGCGTTTTATCGCTCACTCGGCGTCTCTGCCGCGATGCTCCACGGTATCACCGCGGCACCGCGCATCTTCTCGCCGTTGCTCTTTTGGTCACTCATGGGAACTGGTGTGGCGGCGGCCCTTGGCACAGCCGGAACTGCTTCGACCACTCCATTAGTTGCAGCGCTGTCGGCGGCGATGGCGCTTGTGCTCGTGATGGCGGTTGCTATTCTCGGCGCGAGCGTGCGAGTTGCTCGGCGTCAGAACGCCGGAAAAACTCCGGTGGTGGGAGGCGCTTTGCTTTTCGGCGCCGCTGGACTTGGCGCCGGAGTTGTCGCAACGATCGTGATATCCCGATTCGTGGTCACAGTCGGCGGACACGCACTCTTGCCGGCAAACACCAGTATTAGCGAGCGGCTAGACACACTTCCTGCGGCCGCGTGGTGGGTCTTCAGTGGCCTGCTTCTCGCGCTGCTCGTCGCGGCTACAGTTTGGGTGGCACGCGGATACCAGCTTCTTCATGCCCGATCTTTTGCACTCAACTCAGGCGCAGCGTCCGCGCATGACTTGGGACGCGATCACGTAGTTCATGCGACGCGCTCGGCCGGAGAACAGCGTTGCAGGGAAGCATCATGGGTCCGCAGTGTCTGGCGGCAGCGCGGTGGATCGTGGCGGCTCAAAGTCGAGGTGCGTATTTTGTGGGGCTTCGCTTTCGCACTAGGTCTCCTAGCGGTTCTGACGGCAACGTTTGCAAGCGAGCCCATCATTACGTCTATCTCGATGGGGCAAGGACACATCTGTGCCATTGCGGTGCTGGCTGGCGCGCTGTTGGGTGTTGGAATTGCTGAATCGACGCTTGGCGATATCGGACCGGTGGTGCTGAGGGGCCAGCTCCGAGCAGCTGTGGAGTTGGGTGTGCCGGCGACGAGGCTCGCTCACCTGCATGCGCTCGTGCTGGGAGCACCGGCGTTCGTCTTCGGGGCACTCGCACTTAGCGCGGGTGCCCTCGTGGCCGTTCTGTTTCGAGGAGCGCTCGCAGAAACACCAGTGGTCACCGCGGTGATTCCACTCCTAGCAGGGCTCGGTGTCCTAGCAGGTTTCGCAGCATCCGTGATTGCAGAGCGACTCTTCCCGCCGCCTCGAGCAGTGGATGGAACGAGCAACGAGGGACTGGCAACGGCGATTGTCTCGCTCTTGCTCGCAGCCGTTCCAGCGCTCTGGCACTTTGTCTTTTCCGCAACCTTGCTGGCAACAGCTTTGACGTTCTTGACCGTTCTGACACTTGTAGGAGGTGCTTGGTGGTGCATTCGGCGCAACCTGACGCATTTATCGAACTAGATCACGTGACCGCGGGCTATGGCAAAGGTCCCGACGTCTTTCGAGATGCCTCGTTCCGCATTGATCGACCCGGCTTGTATCGCTTGCACGGTCCCAACGGCCAGGGTAAATCCACGTTGATAGAAGTGCTCAGCGGCTACCTGCATCCTCGCGAGGGAGAAGCACGCGTCAATGGGCTGACGGCCACGAGCCCGGAAGCTCACGAGCTGCGCCGGGTCTGCCGCACCGAGCCAGCGCTCTATCCCATGATGGGCGTTCGAGATCACTTGGTGTTCGCTTCGCGTTGGAATGGCGCACCGGTTGAGCATGCCCTCGAGCGAGCCGTCGCCTATGGTTTGGGCCCCTGGCTGGACACTCCCGCTGAGGCGCTGTCCACCGGAAATAGGCGCCGATTGTGGCTCGTGCAGTGCACGGTTGGCCAGTTCCGCACGGTGATCCTCGATGAACCCTTTAATGGCTTAGATGATCGCTCCGTAGCGCTGTTGTGCGCGGAACTTGAGGTGTGGGCGAACACTCGCTGCGTCTTACTGACAGCGCATTTGCCGCCAGCTGAACTTGCCATTGACGAGCGCCTGGAATGGAACCCCCGCGTATCCTTGGAGCATGCGTAACTCATCTGAGCCGAACAACCAGACTCAAGGTACCGGCGCGGCCGGCAAATCCTTCTTGCTTGCATTGCTAGGAAGCACAATCGTGGCCGGACTCGGCAAGATGGTTCTCGAAAAGATCAAGCAGGACAAGCGCGACAAGCTCGCGGCACAGTCCGACTGCCACACGGGCACCACAAAGTAGCCCATCCTCGAGGGCTAAATAGGAGTTAAATTCCTTCGGCTCCGCCAGGCCCAACAAGCGGTTCAAAAAGGTTCCACTCGCGGATTTCGCAGCCGTTGGTACGGCTCAGTTGCTTAATGACGGACTCACCGTTGAACGTCCCTGTGATGGTCGCCTCCTGCGGGCCGCCATAAATTTCCGTGCAGATTTGATCCTTGCGCGGCAGTGCCCGCAGCTGTTCACCGTGGTTGAGCAATACCTCGCACGACGCCGCAGCTCGGGGGTGGTCTGTACCTTCGGCCGGTTGCCCCTCGAGGCAGACGAGGCGATAGGTTTGGCCGATCGTGGTGCCGTCGGGACGGATTTCAATCGTGAGGTCGGCGTCCATGGAGTCCTTTGCTGGCGAATTGCCACAAGCGGTAAGAGTGAGGCAACTGCTCACGACGAGGCAGGCTGTGAGGATTCGAAAGAATTTCATGCCACCACCTGCTGTTGATTCCATTCAGTCTATGACTGAGCGCGAATGCTGTCTCTAGCCGCGATTTCCGCAACTAGATCTAGAGACGCGAGCAAGCGTCGTCGTAATTGATCCGAGCGCTCCGCAAAGCCGCGCTGCAACTCGACGTAGCGTGCTTTGCCCTCCGGGGTTTCGATGCTGATGGGCTCGCAGCCCCAGTCCGCGAGATCGTAGGGGGAGGCCTGCATGTCGACCGTACGGACGTCCCATGCGAGCTCGAAGCAATCCATGATGAGGTCGCTCGAAATGAGCGGCACGAGCTTGTAGCACCACTTATAAAGATCCATGGCGGCATGTAAGCAGCCAGGTTGCTCCATGTCACGCTGGGTTTCGCGCGTGGGCTGCAGCTCGTTCAGCGGGCCGGCCTGCGGAGTGAAGAAGCGGAAGGCGTCGAAGTGGGAGCAGCGGATCTTGTGGTTTTCCACCACGGTGTCTGTGCCGGAAGCGCCGAGCCGAAGCGGCAAATATTCGTGGCGAACACCGTTGACGTCTGACTTGTAAGCCATCGCCCACTCGTGCAAACCGAAGCACGCGAAGTTGGCGGGGCGCTGCCGAGTGGTTGAGACCAAATGGCGGACGAAATCTACCGTGGCGCCGCGCTCGGCAAGAAATCCATCAACGTCGATGACTAAATCTGACGAATTCTCGGAAATTCTTTTGTTAAATTTCCATGAAGCGCGCTCGGTCCTGACGGCATCTTCGAGGACCACTCCCGCCCCTGGCTGCCACCGCAAAAGCTGCCCTGGCTTGTGTCCGTAATACGTGAAAAGAAAATCCTCGACCGGATGTTTCTTGCCGTGCGAGCGGCGCTCAAGATACGGCTGAACGTAAGTATTTACGCGGTCTTGATGCGCGCGCTCGAGGGCTTTCCATTCGTGAAAGGAAAGAGAGGTGTCGGCGCGCATCCCACCATTATCTCGCGGCGAGGGTCGGGCAGAGAAAATCGAGGCTCCCCAGAGGCTGGTTACCGGCTCGTAACTTGGCTGCAACATTCGATGGAAATTTATTCAACATGAGTTTCGCGTTTGCTCTTCCGGTGCTGACGAAATTCAGATAGATTTCTTTCACATCTCCCAGCTTCGTGGGGTACATCACATATTGTATGTCGGTGCTGGGGGAATCTGCGGTCATTTATGGCTGCTACTTCGCACAAACACAGGAAGGCGATCCAACACCGTGAAACAAGATCAGCCTGCGCGCCGCCGCCAATCGTGGCGCCGCGCAACCGCCGTAGCGATGGGCCTGCCATTGCTCATTACGTCGGGAATCGGGGCGAGCAGCGCATTTGCTGCTCCCGAAAACAGCACCTCTCAGGTGGCTGGCCAGATCCAGCAGAACTTCAAGGATGGCAATTACATTGTGGTCCTCAAGGATGCTCCCGTAGCTTCCTACGAGGGTGGGGTTTCCGGCATTGCCGCCACCAAGCCCGCGCCAGGCAAGAAGATCAACAAGGGTGATAAGAACGTCAAGGCCTACGAGGCTCACTTGCGCAAGCAGCAGCGTGCTGTTGCATCGTCGCAGGGCGTGAAGATCCAGAAGGATTACACGGTCGCCATTAATGGTTTTGCTGCGAAGCTGACCGCTGCTCAGGCAACTGAACTGTCCAAGCAGAAGAACGTGTTGACCGTTGCTGAGGACAAGCAGTTTGCTCCTGATTACAGCTCCACCGACTTCCTCGGCTTGAGCGGTAAGGACGGCGGCTGGGCCACTCAATACGGCGGAACTGCTAACGCTGGCAAGGGAACCGTGGTCGGTGTTATTGACTCCGGCTACCGCCCAGACAACGCCTTCCTCAAGGGCAACCCTGTTAAGCCTCTCCCCGGCAAGGCAACGGTTGGCCAGCCATACCTGGACAAGGATGGCAAGATCGCCATGCTCAAGGCTGATGGCACCACCTTCAAGGGTGAATGCCAGGTTGGTGAGGACTTCGACGGCAGCGCTTGCAACGACAAGGTCTTGTCCGCTCGCTACTTCGCTGACGCTTTCGTGGGATCCATCCCTGAAGACGAGCGCGCTCCTGAAGAAGTCATCTCTCCAGTTGACGTGGGAAGCCACGGCACGCACACGGCCTCCACCGCCGCAGGTAACTACGGTGTGGACCTTGAGTCCGCTGGTCGCGACTTCGGCAAGGGCTCCGGCATTGCTCCGGCAGCCAAGCTTTCCGTCTACAAGATCTGCTGGGAAGACACCGATCCTGATACTGGCGGCTGCTACACCTCCGCTTCTGTTGCCGCTATTGAACAGTCCATCTTGGACGGCGTCGACGTACTGAACTACTCCATCTCCGGAAACAACAACAGCATCGTTGACCCTGTTGCTATCGCATTCAAGAACGCAGCCGCTGCAGGCATCTTCGTTTCCGCCTCTGCTGGTAACTCCGGCCCAACGCCAACCACGGTGAACCACGCGTCTCCATGGTTGACCACGGTTGCTGCTTCCACGTTCTCGAATGAGCTCATGGGCACGGTCGAGTTGTCTGATGGCACCAAGTACCGCGGTGTTTCCGTGATGTCTAGCGAAGTTCAGGACAAGCCACTGGTGCTTTCGGCTGATGCCGTAGCAGCGGGTCAAGAGGCTGCTGACGCAGCACTCTGCTTGCCTAACTCGCTTGATCCAGCCAAGGTCACCGGCAAGATTGTCATCTGTGACCGTGGCGTCAACGCTCGCGCTGAAAAGTCCGTGGTTGTTGCTGACGCCGGCGGCGTTGGCATGGTTCTCGTGAACGTTTCCACGGGTTCTGAGGACTCTGATGTTCATGCTGTTCCAACGGTCCACATCTCCAACCCAGAGATCAAGACCCGCGTTGCGGCTAACCCATCCTTGACGGGTTCTTTGATTGACCATGACACCACCGGTCTCCCACAGACCCCACTCCCACAGATCGCTGGATTCTCTTCCCGCGGCCAGACTCTTGCAGAAGGCTCTGACTTGCTCAAGCCTGACCTTGCAGCCCCTGGCGTGAACGTTCTTGCAGGTGTGGTTCCTGAGGCATACAACGGCGACTCCACGGGCTTCATGTCCGGTACGTCGATGGCTGCTCCTCACGTAGCCGGCTACGCAGCACTCATGTTCTCGAAGTACCCAACGTGGTCTCCTTCGGCTGTGAAGTCCGCGATGATGACTACGTCTTACGACGTTCTCAACAACGATGGTTCCAAGAACCTCGACAACTTCGCGACCGGCGCTGGTGAAGCTGATCCAAACAAGATGACGAACCCAGGCCTCGTTTACGAAAATGACGTGAATGACTGGGATGCACTCATCAACGGTGAGCTTGACGCAAAGAACGTGAACCTCGCATCCTACGCAGTAGGTAGCTTGGTTGGCGAAGTCACCGTGACCCGAGAAGTGACAGCACTGACCAAGGGCACCTACACGGCTTCAGCGAACGTTCCTGGTGTTGACGTCAAGGTCTCGCCATCCACGTTGAAGTTTGCCAAGGCTGGCGAGAAGAAGTCCTTCACCGTCACCTTCAAGAACGTGTCAGCTGCCACCAACAAGTTCGCTCACGGTTCGTTGTCTTGGAACTATCAGGGCCCCGGCATTGGCAACAGCGCTGGCAAGGGCAAGGCTCAGTTCTCCGTCAACAGCCCAGTCTCGGTTCGTCCGTTGGCTGTCGCGGCTCCTAACCTCGTTGAGTTCTCCGGTGCTTCCGGAAAGGGCTCCTTCGATGTTCTGGGCGGCGTTACCACCAACGCTGACCTTTCGGTTCTTGGCTTGGCCAAGGGCGATGTGACCCCAACCGGTGCTAAGAAGCCGGGCGAAGGCGCTGTCATCGGTTCTAACAGCTCCACGGCAACGAAGGTTGTCAACGTTGCTAAGGGAACCAAGACGGCTACCTTCTCCGTGAACGCTGATGACGCGAATGATGACTGGGACATGTTCATCGTCACGCCAGGCAACCAGGTATTGCAGATTGCAACGGAGTCCGCTTCGGAATCCACCGTGATCAACAACCCAGCACCGGGCACGTACTACGTGATCGGCAACCTGTATGCCACGAATGACAATGGTGCAGCAAACGCCACCATCGAGTACGTGGGCCTCACGGGCGACGCAGGCAACATGACTGCTTCCCCAGATCCACTGGCACTCGCCAACGGTAAGACCTCCACTGTGAACCTCGCATGGGACGGCCTCACTGAAGGTAACTGGTACGGCTCCGTGATCTTGGGTGACACCGGATCTGCCGTAGGCGTCAAGGTCGCAGTTGGCACCAACGGTGCTGCTGTTTCCACTTCCAACGTCAAGGTCTACAACCAGTCGGACATTGACAAGCTTCCTAAGTCTTCTTTGAAGAAGAGCTAACGGCTAGCTAACAACCCGCAACGTTAGCGTTGCATCTCTCCAGAGTGAGGGCCCTTGAGCTTCGGCTTGGGGGTCCTCACTTTTTTGCTCTGCGTTCGCGCGAGACCACCGGATAAGCTGGTGCCTTGACTACCAAGATCACTGACGAAACTCGTTGCCCGTGCGGCAGTGGCGACACCTATCAGGCGTGCTGCGGCCGTTTCCATGCTGGCGAAGCAGCCCCCACCGCAGAGGCGCTCATGCGCTCCCGCTACTCGGCCTACGCGCTGAGCAGCACGGACGCGGACAAGTTCGCCCAGTACGTGTATGACACGTGGGCGCCGGAAACGCGCCCTGATCTGGAAGACCTGCGTACACCTGGCTTGGATTGGGATCGGCTCACTATTTTGAGTACGACGGCGGGTGGTCCCTTTGATAGCGAAGGCACCGTTGAATTCGTGGCTCAGTATCATAACGACCACGGCAAGCGCTTCCAGATGCACGAAGTCAGTGACTTCCGCCGGGAGAACAAGCGTTGGTTCTACGTGGATGGCGAAGTTTCCGAATAACGTAGAATAGCTAGGTTCTTCTGAATCACCTTTCAATTTTTCTAGCCCTAGCGGGCGGTAGGAGGTCGGCGGCTACATGCGCGCCAGCAATAGATAAGAGCTGAGTCTCTTCACTCAGCGGCGAAAAGTTCCATCTCTTGGAGTTCCACGGTCCTCGGTGGCCGGCAGGAACCCGATGCTGCTTCGTACCCACTGATCTATTGTTTTCCTCAGATTTTCGGGCCACATTTGGTGAGCCCACGAAAGGTTTTTCCCATGCGCTCTCATTCAGAGTCAGCTCTTCGTAAGAGCTTTATCAATTGCTCCAAAGGTGCCGCTCAGCGCATCAACTTCCCCAAAGAGATCCTCAACGCAGACCCAGCAGTCTGGGAGAAGCAGATCTTCTTGAGCTGGTCCGATCCCAAGTCTCCCCAGCGCGCCTTCCTAGTTGCTGAAACCACTAGCGGGCTGCAGGGACTAGTCATGGAGCGGAACGCCGCGCAAGTGAAGGGCGGCGGCGCTCGCATGTGTCAGATCTGCCTGACGCTGCACTCATCCAGCGGAGTGTCCTTGGTATCAATTCCTACGTCGAAGTCTTCTCAGGACAAGTACGGAAGCATCGGCACGTACATCTGCTCGGACCTCGAATGCGTGGCCTACACGCTGGGTAAGAAGAAGCCAGACGGAATCCGTCAGATGGAAGAGACCCTCACCCCGGAAGAAAAGATCGAACGCATGCTCGGCAATGTTCAGGACATCTTCACCCGCGTTGAGGAACTTCTGAAGAAGTAAAAAAATCCCCCAAGTGCAATTGCGCTTGGGGGATTTTCGTTTCGTCTCTATAGCGAGTCGCTCTTAGCGGCCGGTGCCACCGTAAACGGTAGCTGCGGCGTCGGAATCCAAATCAAATGCCGTGTGCACAGCCTTGACCGCGGCATCCAACTTGTCAGCGTCCGTGACAATCGAGATGCGGATTTCCGAAGTGGAAATCATGTCAACGTTCACGCCAGCCGCGGAAAGCGCCTCGAAGAAGCGGTAGGAAACTCCCGGGTTGGAGCGCATGCCAGCGCCGATGAGGGAAAGCTTGCCGATCTGCTCGTTGTACTCCACGCCCTCGAAACCGATGCGCTCTTGGTTCTCGCGCAATGCGGCCAAAGCGTCCTTGCCCTCAACGATGGGGAGGGTGAAGGAGATGTCCGTCTTGCCGCTGCCAGCCGTGGACACGTTCTGAACGATCATGTCGATATTGGAGTTAGCGCCAGCGATGACACCGAAGATGTCCGCTGCCTTACCTGGAATGTCAGGCACGCCAACAATGGTGACTTTTGCTTCGGAACGGTCGTGAGCAACGCCGGAGATGATGGGCTGTTCCAAGGGTTCTCCCTCTTGAATCTTGATTTTGTCGTCAGGGCTGGGGAGTACCCACGTGCCCTCATTGGTGCTGAAGGAAGAGCGCACGTGGAGTGGAACTCCAAAGCGACGTGCGTACTCTACGCAGCGAAGGTGCAGGATCTTGGCGCCAGAAGCGGCCATCTCGAGCATCTCTTCGCTGGAAATCTCGTCAATCTTCTTTGCAGAAGGAACAATGCGTGGATCCGCGGTGTAGACGCCGTCAACGTCCGTGTAGATCTCGCAGACATCAGCGTTCAGGGCTGCGGCAAGTGCCACGGCCGTGGTGTCCGAACCGCCGCGACCCATGGTGGTGACGTTGCGGCCTTCCTTGCTCATGCCCTGGAAACCAGCGACGATCGCCACGTGGTCCCGGTCCAGCGCCTTGCGAACGCGCTCGGGGGAGACCTCGATGATACGGGCCTTGCCGTGGACTGCGTCCGTGACCATGCCAGCCTGGCTACCGGTGAAGGACACTGCCTTGCCGCCGATGGCATCGATGGCCATTGCAAGAAGCGCCATCGAGATGCGTTCGCCGGAGGAAAGGAGCATGTCCATTTCGCGGGCCGGGGCATCGCTTGTCAGCTGTCCCGCGAGGTCCAAGAGGTCATCCGTGGTGTCGCCCATGGCCGAAACCACAACGACCACCGAGTGCCCCTGGGCGCGGGTGTCCATAATTCGTTGTGCAACTCGCTTGATCCCGTCCGCGTCGGAGACGGACGAGCCGCCAAACTTCTGGACGATCAGGCTCATGTAACTGCACTTTCCTTCGGGGGATTCATGGGCGCGCGGGCGCACGCGGTTCCAATTGTAAAGGCAGGGGAGAAGGAGGTTCCCTTTCATGACGCACCGCATCAATTCACTGGTAGCTCTCAATGACCGCTAGCTAGGCCGCGGGACGATCCGGAATGTCAAAGGATCATACCTAGGTAGCCCCCGTGAAAACGGTGGGAGACGTACCTTGAAATCATGACAACAACTGACGCTCCGGTTGCGCAGCACGAAGGGATTCGGGCCGCGGGACTCGCCCGCGCCTTTGGGGACGTGCACGCGGTAAAGAACATTGATTTTGATGCGCCCATGGGTCAAGTCACGGCCCTCGTGGGGCCCAACGGCTCCGGTAAGACCACCTTGCTCCTCATGCTTGCTTCGCTCTTGCAGCCAGATGCAGGCACCATCACGGTGAACGGCAAGGACCCAGCTAAGAACCTGCGTGCCGTGCGCGCGCAGATCGGGTGGATGCCGGACACGCTGGGCGTGTGGGAGCAGCTCACCGTCACCGAAGTCCTCGTGATGGTGGGCCAGCTCTATGGCATGACGCGCGGCGCCGCCGAGTCTCGTGCCGCCGATTTGCTGGAATTGGTCCAGCTGACCGAACTCGCGAAGCGCCCGTCCGGCGTGCTTTCGCGAGGCCAACAACAGCGCCTGTCCCTTGCGCGGGCATTGGTTCATGACCCCCAAATTTTGTTGCTGGATGAGCCAGCTTCCGGACTTGATCCGGGGGCGCGCATCGATCTGCGCAACCTCATTAGGCGGCTCGCGGACACGGGCCGCGCCGTCGTCATCTCATCCCACGTGCTCTCCGAGCTGGACGAAATGGCGGACCGCGCCGTCTTTATCGCCGACGGCCGCACTGTGGATGTCCAGAGCATTATGGATGCCGGCGCGCAGTCTCGCCGCTACGCACTCACTGCTTTGGACGACGCGCGCTTGCGCACGGCATTGGAAGAAAGCGGCACCGAATTTGGTGAAGTCCGGCGGCAACAGCGGCTTGAATTTGTGGTGCGGTGCGCTTCTGAGCACGACGCCGCAGCTCTCTTGAGCAGGCTGGTTTCCGCTGGTATTCCCATCACCCAATTTGCGCCCGCTACGGGTGCCCTCGAAGAAAGCTACGTCAACGCGATGGCGAAGAACGTGGAGGAACGATCATGAGCCAAGCACTCGATACCGAACGAAACCCCACAGGAGTGGACGGAACCCTAGGGTTCTGGACGGGCCTGCGCACGGTGTTCCGCATGGAGTTCATGCAACGCATGCGCTCGCGCAGCTGGTACTGGATGATGGGCATCTGGTTTGTGGTCATTGGCCTCGTGACGTGGGCCGTGGTCTCTTCCTTCCGGTCTTATGAGGCACAGTCCAACGGTGCTCTCCAATCAGGCCAGTTGGTCTTTGAAGCGGTCCTGTTCTTTGTCCTGTTGTTTGCGCTGCTTATCGCGCCGGCCTTTGCGGCCAACACCATTTCGGGTGACAGGCAAAACGGAACACTCGCCATCATTCAGAACACTTTGTTGTCGCCGGCGCAGATTATTGGTGGCAAGTGGCTGGCTGCCTGGGTTTCGGCGCTCGCCTTCCTGGTTGTTTCCTTGCCGTTTATTCTGCTGTCCTTTGCGCTTGGTGGCGTGGACTTCAGCCGAGTGATCTTGTTCGTGCTGATGCTGTCTTTCGAGCTTCTTGTCATGACCGGAATTGGCGTAGCGGTCTCCGCGGTTTCTATTCGCCCACTCTTCTCCGTCCTCGGGACGTACCTGTTGGTGGCCTTGTTTGCCGTGGGAACGTTGATCAGTTTTGGGCTGGGCGCGCAATTGAGTGCGCAGCCAGAGCAAGCTCCCTACTTGGAAGGCGTCAGTTATGAGCCGCCACAGGAAATCATCGAGTCCACGGACCCGAACGCGTTGAATGATTGGTTCAATGAACAATCTAAGTGCAGTACCGGAACCACTGAAATGAAGGTTGTTCACACGGAGCGGGTTACGTGGCTCCTCGCCGCGAACCCCTTCGTGATGGTGGCCGACTTTGCGCGCGAGCCTTATCGAGCGGGTGATCAGAACGATGGAGAACTCTTCACGAGTATCAGCAACGGGGTTCGCACTGCGCAGGCAGGCCCGGCTTACCAATATGACTGCTACACCGGAATGAAGCGTTCCGAACTTCCCGATCCACAAGTAGTGCCTATCTGGCCACTAGGTGTGGGTATCCAGGTGGTCTTCCTTGGGGCATTGCTCTGGTGGGCTCACAGCCGGGTCAGGACACCAGTCAAGACCCTTTCTCGGGGAATGCGTATCGCCTAGCCAACCAGGCTGCGGCGACCCTCGAAGGCGCGACCTAGAGTCACATCATCGGCGTACTCTAGGTCGCCGCCGACGGGCAATCCTGAAGCCAAGCGCGTGACCTTGATGCCGATGCTCTTGAGCATGCGGGCCAAATAAGTCGCCGTCGCTTCGCCCTCAAGATTCGGGTCCGTGGCAACGATAATTTCTTGAATCTTCTCGTCGCCCAAACGGGTTACGAGTTCGCGGATATGCAGCTGCTCCGGGCCAACACCGCCAATGGGGTTAATGGCTCCGCCGAGCACGTGATAGCGGCCGCGGAAGGAACGAGTTCGCTCGATGGTGAGGATGTCCTTGGACTCTTCCACCACGCAGATGACGGTTTCGTCGCGGCGCGGATCCAAGCAAATGTTGCAGGTCTCCTGCTCAGTGACGTTGAAGCACACCTTGCAGAACTTGACCTTTTCCTTGACCACGCGGATGGCGTCGGCAAGGCGCTTCATGTCATCGGGATCAGCATCAAGGATGTGGAAGGCGATGCGCTGCGCGGACTTTGGACCGATTCCGGGCAGACGGCCGAGCTCGTCGATTAGCTCTTGAACAGCACCCTGGTACACAAATCCTCACCTTCCCGCGCAAGCGGTTCTCACGTTGCGAGATTCAGATGATGGGCGTTCCGTCAAGGTTTCGAGCCTCGATGAGCTTGCCGTCAAGTACTCGTTCAACGGCCGCGCGACCCACCAACAAGGAATCTTCAATCATGATGTCCTCATCGCTTGGAACATCATCAACGAAGGCTGATTCTACGCCGTTATCCTTGGCGCGCGCCGGAGGCATGGCCTGCCGGGGCAGATCTGGAACTGTGGGGTTCGCCGCTGCCGGATCCTGCGCAAGCTTCGCCGCAATCCGTTGGGACATGGGCACTTCATGCGCCTCATTCTTCGGCTCATCGGCAACCGGAGGCTCCTGGGCCACTGCCTCACGTTGAGACTCCCAGCCCCAGTTATTCGTGTCCTGAGGCACTGGAAGCGGAGCTACCGGACGGTCTGTGGACGCGCCGGGTGCTGGTGCCACCGGAGCCGTGGGCGCGGCAGATCCGCCTGGCGAAGGTGCCACTGGATTCTGGGTCGATGGGGAAGCCGGAGTGCGGGTAGGCGTCGGGGTAACTGCTGGTGCCGCAGATGCTGGCTTGGCGGCAACAGGTGCAGTCGCCGTTGGTGCAGCAGCGGGTGCAGAAACTTGCGGCGCTGACTTCTCAATTTCCGGTACGACGGCGGAAGCCTCCGAGCTCTCACCTGACCGGTTGGAAGGCGTTTCTTCCCAGTCACCACCGTCAACACCTGCCCACGGGTCTCCCTCGGGATCCCACGGTTCGATGTCCGGAGCCGCTTGCCATGCATCTTCGATGAACTGGCTTGGAGCATCGCCGGCTGGGGGAGTCGGTTCAGTGACAACTGGAGCCGGCCGTTCGACTGGAGCAGGCCGTTCAGCTCGAGCTGGTCGTTGGGCTGGTGCTTGTCGCTCAGCCTGTGCCGGTCGCTCAGCCGACGCTGAACGTTCAGGTGCTCGACGTTCTGGTGCAGGTCGTTCGGGCGCGGGACGTTGCGCGGCTCGTTGCGTCGGGGTAACAGAGCGCTGAGGAGCGCGCTGATCCGGAGCAACGGCTGGTGCTTCCTGGGCGGTCCGCGGACGTGAATCCGCAGGTGCTCCTGGTGTTACCGGTGCAGTTCCGGGTCGTGGTGCCGCCGGGGCGGAAGTTGGCGTATTGGTAGGCCGTGCAACGTGTTCTTGTGGACGCTGAGCAGGGGCCTCGCGGCCCCTATCTTTTGGGCCCAAACCACCTGCAGGCGCAGCCCCTCCGCTCACCGCGACGATTGAAACACCAACTCCAAGCACGTCTTGAATACAACGCTGAAGCAATTCGGCGTTGGCCTCGCGACCACGGAAGTTGTTGAACGCACCCTCGTTGGAGAACGCGATGGTGAGCGTTTGACCATCGAACCCAGCCACGGTGGCGTTAGGCTCAACGGCCATCCAGACCGCTCGGCGAACTTCGCTCAAGCGGTTCATGATTTCTGGCCAAGCACGGCGGAACATCTCGACAGAACCAGTTCCGCCGGACTGGGCCGGATTGCTCTGTGGCCGTCCGCGCTGAGCGGGTGGCTCTTGCTGCGGCTGGGACTGATCTGGACGCGACTGCACTGGCTGTGCCTGCTCAGGCCGTTGCTGCGTTGGCCTCGTCTGAGCCGGTGGTCCTTGTACAGGTGGGGTCTGAGGCTGGCGCGGCTGTTCAGCTTGAGGCTGTGCTGGCCTCGTCTGCTGCACCGGACGAGCTTGTTCTGGAGCCGTCTGCTGGCCACGACGAGGATCTTGCTGCTGCTGGACATGATGCTCAGTCCGAGGGCGCTGTTGCTGTTGCGGGAGCTCTGGCTGACGCACAGGAGCCGCCGGTTCCTCCTCGAGAGCACCCCACGTGTTGCCCCAGTCGGGGGAAGCAGCTGGCGTGTTGCGGGGGGCTTGCGGAGTTTCTGGAACGGAAGACTGCGCTGGCGACGTCTGCACTGGCGGCATCGACGCTGCAGGATTCGAAGCCTCTTCTGGAGTCGACGACGCGGCCTGTGGCATGGACGCAGCAGGCGCTGGCGCCGCGGCGACGCGAGGCATCGGTGCAGCCGTGGTGCGAGTTGGCTCGGGCTGAGGCGCAGCACTCTCGGAACGTTGTGGCTGCTCTGCTGCGCGAGGACGCTCAGCAGGACGCGAGCTTCCGCGTACAGCCGCGCTTGCTTGCTGTTCGATGCCGCTGCGAGCACCAGCCTGCGAACCGCGGACGGGCGTTTCTTCGGCGGAAGCGAAGTTGAGGTGGCGTTCAATGCGGTCCACTCGTGCAGCCATGCCGCGTTCTGAGTGGTCGCTAGCCGGCAGGAGAAGTCGAGCACTGAGAAGTTCGAGGTGCAGTCGGGGACTCGTTGCACCTGTCATATCCGTAAGCGCCTTGTTGGTGGTGTCCGCGTTGCGGCTCAACTCACTGGCGCCAAGAACGTTGGCCTGCTGACGCATCCGTGCCAACTGATCTTCAGGAAGACCACGAATGATGTGCGAAGCCTCGTCTGGCATCGCCTTCACGATGATGAGGTCACGGAAACGTTCGAGGAGATCTTCCACGAAGCGACGTGGATCGTGACCAGTTTGGATAACGCGGTCCACCACGTTAAAGACGGTGGCGGAATCATGAGCGGCCAAAGCATCGACGACATCGTCGAGAAGAGCCGAGTGCGTGTAACCAAGCAGGTTCACTGCGAGCTCGTAATCGAGGCCCTCCTCGCCAGCACCGGCCATCAACTGGTCCAGCACGGAAAGGGAGTCACGAACAGATCCGCCGCCGGCGCGAGCAACGAGCGACAGAACGCCGGGAGCAACCTCGACGTTCTCGGCATCGCACAACTCTTGCAAGTAAGCCATGAGCGGCTCTGGCGGAACGAGACGGAACGGGTAGTGGTGGGTACGGGAACGAATCGTTCCGATCACCTTGTCCGGCTCAGTGGTGGCGAAGATGAACTTGATGTGTTCTGGTGGCTCTTCAACGATCTTCAGAAGCGCGTTGAAGCCAGCCGACGTCACCATGTGGGCTTCGTCGATGATGAAAATTTTGTAGCGGTCGCGGACCGGCGCAAAGGTGGCACGCTCACGCAGATCACGAGCATCATCAACGCCACCGTGAGAAGCGGCGTCAATCTCAATGACATCGAGCGAGCCTGGGCCGCCACGCTGCAGATCGCGGCACGAATCGCACTCACCACATGGATGAGCGGTGGGGCCATGAACACAGTTGAGGCAGCGCGCCAAAATACGCGCGCTGGTGGTCTTGCCGCAACCGCGCGGACCTGAGAAAAGGTACGCGTGATTGACGCGGTTCTTCTCAAGAGCAGCCATCAAAGGATCAGTGACATGCTCTTGCCCAATGACGTCCGCGAAGTCGTCGGGACGGTATCTGCGGTAAAGGGCGGTGCTCACCCCTAGACAATATCCGGATTGTCGCCCGAGGGTGAACCCACGAGTGCCCGACTGTGGAAACTAGGAGATAGGAGTGACCAAAGTCCCCGTTGTGAGGTATGAACGTAGATTCTCCAGAACCAAGGACGCCATGTCTGCTCGCGTCTCGACCGTGGCAGATCCGACATGCGGCAAGAGCACCACATTGTCCAAAGCCAACAATTCCTCTGGCACGTGCGGTTCATCTTCAAAGACGTCCAAGCCAGCGCCAGCAATAGTGCCGTCGCGAAGAGCTGCGACGAGCGCTTGCTCGTCCACCACGGTTCCTCGAGAGATGTTGATGAGGTAGCCGCTCTCGCCGAGGGCGTCCAAGATTTCGGCACTCACCAGTCCGTTGGTTTCTGGACCGCCGGTCGCGGCAACAATCAACACCTCAACGGATTCCGCGAGCTCCTTCAAAGAAGCGCGGTAGGTGTAGTCGACATCGGTGAGCTGGCGGCGATTGTGATACTCGATGGTGCATTTGAAACCTTCGAGTCGCTCGGCGATCGCGCGTCCGATGCGACCTAATCCCACATTTCCTACGGTTCGTCCGGTCGCCCGCGCCGTGAGGGGATAGTTGCCCTGAGACTCCCACTTGCCGGCTCGAACGTAGCGCTCGGAGGAGGAAATGCGGCGCAACATATCCAAGTACAGGGCAAGCGTGGTGTCTGCGACGCAGTCGTTGAGAACATCGGGCGTATTGCTAACGACGATTCCGCGCTCAGCAGCCTGCGCAACATCCGTGGCGTCATAGCCTGCGCCGAAGTTGATGACGGCTTCGAGGTTGGGCAGAGCGCTCATCAACTCGGTGTCAACGCCTCCGCGGCCCGAACACACAGCTACCCGAATGTCGCCGCCGTGAGCAGCCAAGAACGCGACACGTTCATCCCCGGCCGGAGGCAAAACTTGTGCCCCAAACTCGTCGCGCAGTGCCGCCGAAACGTTGGGGTGGGCGTTGACCACCTGCAAGATGTTGGTTCCGGTGATGGGGTTTGTGGATGCGGCGTCGGTAGAGGCAGTCATAGAAGGAGACTAGCGATCCCAAACTTCGATCGTCCAACACGAACTTCGCATTGCTCCATGCTTGGGGCGCATGACGCATACTCCGGGTCGCGGAGCCCGAAAAAAGAACAGAGGTTAGAACTCGGTGAACACCCACGGCTCGCGCGGCAAGACGTCCGGATCGAAAACGCGCAGGGCAGCCTGCAGCTGAGCGGACGGCTCGCGGCCCGGATCTCCGGGAAGGTTTACGGACTGCAAAAGGCGTGCGACGACTTCGGACGTACCGAACCCCAACAATTCCAAATCCGCCAGCGTGACCGCACCATCCCGCTTAGCCAAGCGCTGTTCGCGCGAATTGAGCACCAACGGCACGTGAGCGTACGTGAGTGCTGGAGCTGCGGCGTCGTAATCCGGTGCAAGAAGTGAGTGCAAATAGGATTGGCGCGGTGCGGAGGAGAGGAGGTCGTCGCCGCGCACCACCTGATCGATGCCCTGGAGGAGGTCGTCGAGGACTGTAGCGAAGTTGTAGGCGGGGACGCCGTCGTTGCGCAGGACTACGAAGTCGTCAACGATGCCCACGTAGGTGCCGTGGATCTGATCGGTCACGGAGAGTTCGGTGACGCTCGAGTGCAGACGCAATGCCGCAGGGCGCTCTCGGCGCTTGATCACACGCTCGCTCTCGGACAGATTCCGGCACGTTCCCGGGTAGGCGCCGGGTGCAGCGTGTGGGGCGGAAGAGGCTTCGGCAATGTCGCGGCGCGTGCAGAAGCACTCATACAGCAAGCCGCGAGCGGTCAGGGTGGTGATGGCGTCGCGATAGACGTCTCCGCGGTCCGTTTGGCGCAGCGGTTCTTCGTCCCACGTCAGGCCAATGCGGGCGAGGTCGGCAATCTGTTGCTCTTCGGAGCCGGCGCGAGCACGGTCAAGATCCTCGACGCGAAGGAGGAAGCTACGGTGCGTGCTGCGGGCAAAAAGCCACGCAAGGATGGCGGTGCGTAGATTTCCGATGTGCAATTCACCGGATGGGCTGGGGGCGTATCGACCAGCGGACACTCGAACCTCCATCAAAAGCCAGAGGGAATGTTAAAACCCCTCATGCACCTGCCAGAGCCCGCTTACCCTTGCTACCTTCCGGTCCTGGGGGAGTTCACAGGATGACACCACATGAGGGGCCGCCTAAAAGTGTACCTGAGGTGAACGTGAGGTGACGATTCGCGGCGCAAAGATGTGAGGTAGACCTCTCGATTTCGCGGTCCGCGTGGAGTCCGTTATGCTTGAACCTGCTCTTAGAGCGCTTGGAGGATTCGCCTAGCGGCCTATGGCGCACGCCTGGAACGCGTGTTGGGTTAACGCCCTCGGGGGTTCAAATCCCCCATCCTCCGCCAATAGAAATCGGCTCTTGACCTAGTCAGGGGCCGATTTCTTGTTTTCGAACAGTGGATTGTCCGTGCCGTGGAGACCTGCGATAACCGTTCTCAGAGGTCGGCCTCCTCGACCTAGGCAGACGTCAACGCTTTGCGATCCACTCGTCAAAGGTCTCTGCATCCGCACGAGTGCCCGCAGCTGGCAACAGCGCGCCGGAAACCATTCGCAGCATTCACGATGGACTCGCACACCACGCGCTGCACCCCGTTGACGCGTGCCGCGTAGGCCACGTGGTTCGCCGTCGTACTAAAAAATCGCCGAGCCGGCCCCGCAAGCAGCGTCTTAATATTCAGCCCATCCACGACTATGTCGATGCCCTCAAGAGCCGCGACGAGGCCTTCACCCGTCAGCGCATTTGCGCCCGAACGCGTGACAGCGCGCGCACCTCCACCCCGCGACTCGTCAGGTCGGCGACATTTCGCCGAGCAATCGTTCCCGTTCCACCAATAGCCGTAACGCGCATGACCGTCCTCTTTCCAAGCGCCGACTAGCATGAGCTTATGCCCAATCTTGCGGTCTTTTTGCGCGGTATCAACGTTGGCGGCATTCGCATGAGTATGAGCTCCGTTCAGGAAGCTTTAACAGCGGCGAATTACGACAACATAGCTACCGTCCTTGCCACAGGAAACGTCCTGCTGAACCCCGGTTCGCGGACGCCTGACGAGGTGAAAACTGATGTGGAGCGCGTCTTGCGTGCCGCTTTTGGGTACGAAGCGTGGGTCATTGTGAAATCACCAGAACAGGTGCGTGCGCTGGTGGATGGGTACCCCTTTGATCGTTCGAGCACCATGCATCACGCGTACGGAGTGCTCGCTACGTCGGCCGAGGCGATTGATGAAGTCCTTGGTGCGGTGACGCAGGAGGAAATGTTGGCGGCAGGGGAGCGAATCGCGGGTTTTGGCGATGTCCTGTGGTGGGAATGCCCCAAGGGTGAGTCGCTGGGAACGCCCGTGGCCAAGTATCTGGCTAAGGCCAAGTTCAAGCCACTGGTGACTACGCGGAATCTCAATACATTCGACAAGGTGCTTGCCAAGCTGTCCTAGTCGGGTGGAAGAATGGCGCCCATGAGTCCTTCTGCAACAGGTAAATTCGACCAGCTCGACGACGATCAGTTTCAGTTGATCCTGCACCGTCACTTTGAGGTATCCCCAGAAACCGTCTGGACGGTGCTGACTGATTCGAAAGAGTGTGGCCGCTGGATGGGAACCTGGACCGGAGATCCCGCGAGCGGCGAAGTTCAGATGACTATGGTTGCCGAAGAGGGCGACGAGCCGCAGGCGGTCAAAATTCTCAAATGCGATCCGCCGATGTTGGTTCGTGTGCAACAGGGGCCAGCAGAACAGCCGTGGATTCTTGAAGCCCGATTGGCGGAAAACGGCAGCACCACCGAGCTGACCTTCACGCAACCGATGGACCGCGAGTTCGCGCTCGCGATGCTTCCGGACATCGGGCCCGGTTGGGAGTTCTACCTTGACCGACTGGTGGCGGCTGTCGCTGGAGAAGACGCGAACCAAATCAAGTGGGACGACTACTACCCATCCCTCAAAGCGCCGTACGAAACCATGGCACGCCGCGCCGAAGGTTGAGCATTTTTCTGGACGGGCATAGGTTGATGTGACGCAGGTAACGCGTTTGCAAGTGCTCGTCATAGCCGACGGCAGAACCAGAAGAGAAGCGAATTAGCTTCTGAAAAGGGGAACAGTGGCAGTCTACGGTTGGATTGGACTTGGAAACATGGGTGGCCCCATGACGTCCAACATTGTCAATGCAGGGCACACGGTCCGTGGTTTCGATTTGAGCCAGCGTGCACAGCAGCTGGCTCGCGAAGGCGGCGTCGAGGTGGTGGGATCCATCAAGGATGCGGTGTCCGAAGCCGATGTTGTCTTCACCAGCTTGCCGAAGGGCGACCATGTCCGCTCCGTCTTCGATGGACCGGACGGAATTTGGGCTCATGCCCCGAAGACAGCTCTTCTTGCAGATGCCTCAACGGTTGACATGGCGACCTCCCGGTTCTGCCACGAAGAGTCCGCCAAGCGTGGATACACGTTCATCGATGCTCCGGTTTCGGGCGGAATCAGCGGCGCCGCGGCCGGAACATTGACGTTCATGCTGGGCGGCGAGCCGGAAGCCGTGAGTCGCGGCCAGGAGTTTGTGTCTCCGATGGCAGGCAACGTGATTGTGGCTGGTGGAGCAACCTCTGGCATCGCAGCGAAGATCGTGAACAACATGATGCTGTTCATCAACCTCGTGGGTGTGGCCGAAGGATCGCAGCTCGCCGAAAGCTTGGGCTTGGACGCGCAGACCTTCTGGAACATCGCCAATACGTCATCCGCCGAGTCTTGGGCGCAGCGCACGTGGTACCCGTTGCCGGGCATCGTGGACTCAGCCGCAGCCAACAACAACTTCGACGCCACTTTCACCGCGGAGCTCGCGCTGAAGGACGTCAGCCTCGCTCTCGAAGCTGGCGCAGAAACAGGCGTGAACCTAGACGCGGCGCAGTTGGCTGCTCAGCAGTTCCAGAAGCTCATCGATGAAGGATTGGGTAAGAAGGACTGCTCGCTCATTGCGAAGCTGTCCTCGCCGGACGGAACCGTGCGCGGCTACGATCCGAGCGCCGACTAGATCTGCGAGCCTCAGACTAGAGCGAATTCTCTTAACAGCTGAGGGCTGGTCCTACGTGATGTAGAACCAGCCCTCAGTTTTTATGCGTCTGTGTTTACTTGTTGTACCACTTCTTGGCGACCTCAGGGTGCGCCCGCAAGAATCCCTTGAGCATGTTGGATCCGTAGTTGGACAGCATCGGGTTGTGGGGATCATCGGAAACTCCGCGAGCCTGAGCGGCGAGGTGGTCCGGAAGCGGCACGCGACCGATGGTTGCGTCGAGTCGTGGCGACCAGAAGAACGGTACGGAGTAGCGATCTACTCCAGCCGGAGGAGCCGTCACACGGTGGATGGTGGCCATGAGGTAACCGTCCGTGGCGACTTCCAGCATTTCACCGAGGTTCACTACAAGAGCGCCCGGGATGGGTTCGACGTCGATCCACTCGTCCTGGCCGTAAGGCTTGACCTCGAGGCCGCCGACTTCGTCCTGCAACAACAAGGTCACAAAGCCGTAGTCAGCGTGAGCGCCAACGCCCTGCGTGCCGGCCTCTGGAACTGCGCCAGTTCCGACGTAGTGAACCAGCTTGCCCATCCACGCTGGCGTGCCAGCGAATGGCTCGTCAAAGTAGTCGGCCGGAAGTTCCAGCGATACGGCGATAGCGGACAAGAGCTCTGCGCCGATCGAGGACATGAGTGCGGACCACTCCATGGCCTTCTCTTCAAGCTGCGGGTAGGCGTTTGGCCACTGGTTAGGGCCCTGGAGCTTGAGGTGTGGCTGGTCCTCTGGAACGGACTCGAGCTCCGTGCGCTCTGGTCCGTAGTCAATCTGTTCGCGCGCATCAGCGCGGCCCTTCGTGACTTCCTTGCCCAAACGCGTGTAGCCGCGGAACTGCGGAGAGTTGCGGTTATCGAGCAAAAGTCGCTCACCCACGGGGCGAGCGAAGAATTCACGCAACGTATCTAGCAGAACTTCGGCCTGGTTCTCACTGCCGCCGTAACCGACGATCTGGAAGAAGCCCACGTTGTGCGTAGCGTCCCGCAAAGCCTCAATGAACTCTGGGTTGAAAGAGCCGTCTGCCGAGCGCGCGGTCGACATATCGAGAACGGGTACAGAAGTGCGGACTGTTGTCATAGGTTCCATGGTTCAACTCCTTTGAGGGTTAAAGCAATGAAATGTTGAGTAGTATTCCGCCGCGTGGCGTAGCCGTAACAAAACTTGACAAACACAATTTCATAACAGTCTTGCGGCGTTGATTCAGTCCGCCACAAGACTTACGTAATGTAGCCATATGAGGTCAATCGGGGATCCCAGATTTGCGTAGGCAAGAGCGGCCAGACAAGTGGCATGGGCACCATATCGTCACGGAAGACGAGCTTGTGGAGAAGTACGTCCACGAGCCATCAACGCGAGCGCAAGAGCGCGGGCGGCGTCGTCGTCATCTCCGCCACGGAGTGGTGCTGGTACTGGTCACGGTGCTGCTCGCGGTCGCCGCGTTCTCTGGATGGATGGTCCTCTCGCGGCAATGGGTCATCCCGGGACTTGACCCTGAACCTCGGCCCGTCGTGGACGCATCATGTCCGCAAGGAAAGTTCTCGTATGCCGAGAACAACACGGTAACGGTCAATGTTTACAACGCCACCACGAAAGCTGGACTGGCCTCGACGGTTGCTTCCCAATTGCGAGACCGTGGCTTCAAGATCGGAGCAGTGGGGAATCGTCGACTCGGATATAACGCGGAGTATGGCGTAGTGATTTCGGGCGGTTTTGGCCGTTCCGAGGCGCTCTCTGTCCAGCGCAATGCAGCTGGATTGCTCTACGTCACGGATACGCGACGCACTGATCAGACGGTGGATGTTGTACTGGGCACTCGCTTCAAATCACTGACGGACTTGAGCAAAGTGCGTAAGCGCAATGGAACGCTGAATTGTTTACCAGAACCGGCGAGCTCGGCAACGCCGACACACACGACGACTACGTCGCCAACCCCTATGCCAACATCACCGAGCTCGAGCAAGAAATAGCCGGTTAGTTACAGCCCTCAGGGCCGCAAACGGCGCCGTCTTCCGTCTTGGAAGCGGGCGAGACCATGGTCAGCGGGGCAGGGTGCTTCTCGCCGAATGCCTGGGTCAGCGCTTGCTGGAAAGCTTCCGATGGTTGTGCTCCGGAAACGCCGTACTTGTTGTCGATGACGAAGAACGGCACGCCCTGAATTCCGTAGGCCTGAGCCTGCGCGAAATCCTGGAGAACATCCTGGCGGTAGGCATCCTCGTCAGCAATAACAGCCTCGGCTGCCGCGCGGTCAAGACCCGCTTCTTCGGCCAGATCAGCCAAAACTGAAGCGTCATTCGTGTTGAGTCCGCGTTCGAAGTGCGCGGAAAGCAGCGTTTCCTTGAGCTGCGCGCCAAGCTGCTGCGACTTCGCGAAGTGCAACAAGCGGTGCGCGTTGAAGGAGTTGGCGACCTTGAGGTTGCCGAAGTCGTACTTCAAGCCGACCGTGGCTGCTTGCTGGGTGACATGCTCCAGCATTTGCTCCACGCGGCTGACGTCGAGGCCCTTGACCGACGCCAAGTAGTCCTTCTCTGTGCCGTGGTAGTGCTCTGGAAGCGTCGGGTCCAACTGGTACGAGTGGTACGTGACGTCGATAGAATCCGCGAGGCCAGACTCTTTCAAGCCTTCTTCAAATCGGCGCTTGCCGATGAAGCACCAAGGGCAGGCGATATCGGACCAAATGTCAACGGACATGCGCTGCTCATTGGAATCTTCGCGAGTTGTCACAGGGGATGCAGGGGAGGTCGAGGAGGTCATATCTCCTCTAACCCCAGGCTGTCGCGGACTATTCCTCGAACCCGCTGTAGGTGACGAAGCTGGCAGCGAAACTGCCGCGGAATCTAGCTGTTTCGAGCCGCGTTGGAGAGCTGGTTCAGCCCCAGCTCAAAGTCCTTGCCCAGCATCTTGTCCATGTTGAAGAACTTGGCGAACAGTGCGCTTATGCCCTTGTTCTCGCCGCGCATAGTCCACGTGACGCGGGTGCCCTGAGCGGTCGGTTCAAAGGTGAACGTCGTGGGGTTGATGGCCTTCCATGGACGCGTGAAGCGCAAATCAACATCGATTTCTCGGTTGGGTGCCACGGAAGTGATCTCCATCGAGCCAGTCCCAGATTTTTTGCCGTCCCACGCGTACTTCGCGCCAACGCCGGTTTCTGGACCGCTGAAGCTCTTCGTGTGATCCATGTGCGGTCCGTCCCATGGCGACCAACGTTCCCACTCGCGGAAGTTATTCACCAGTCCGAAAACCACTTCAGGTGCCGCCGGAATGTCGAGCGAGCGGGAGATTGAGAACTTAGCCATGAGCCAAGGATACGCGGCAAGAACTGGTGTATCGATGCGTGGGTTACCCAAACGATTGTTAAGTAAAGATGCCCAGGGGAATCTTGCTTTCGAACGGGTCTGGCTTACCTTGAGAGGGCCGAACTTAGGCACTTCTTTCTTGATTCGATGGTGTGGGGACATGTTTCAATTTTTTGGGCGTCGCAAAGTCGCGGCGCAACTCTTTGCCGGTACCAGCGTGGCTCTGGTGAGTTTAGCTTTGGCTGGCTGCGGTTTTAGCACCACGAAAAGCGATGGGTATGTCGCTCAGCCGGCGGCCGCTGAGACCGCCTTTTCAACTCCTTCTTCGGCAACGCCATCGGCCACGCCAGAGGCTTGCCCATCGCCAAGTTCGGCTATTACGACGCCGTCCGCTTCTGAAACTTCAAGCGAAAGTTTTGCAGGGGTTGAGTCGTCCGAAAGTGCGGAGGCGACCCCGTCGAGCAGTTATCTCGGCGGGTGCCAGCCGGTCGAGTGCCCGGTAGTCACTGAAAGCGCCATCCCAACAGGAAGTGCCACTCCAACCGAAAGTGCCACGCCGACGGAGACTGCTAGCTGGGCTGCAGCATCAACGGAGAGTGCTGCGAGCACATCACCTTCAAGTGCGTTGCCAACGAGCTCAACTCCGGCAGCTGAAACCTCCGCCAGTGAGTGCCAGCAAAACATCGCTGCCTTTGCAGCCGTAGGCGAGGACGACGAGGGCAAAGCTAGTGCACAACGGGCGGCTCTTGCCGCCGCTGCGCTCAAAGAACAACAAGAGAAGGCAGCAGCAAGCAAGTCTGCTACAGCGGAAGCATCCTTGAAGGCGGCCGCTGCTGCCGAGGCCAACCGTCAGGCAGAGGCATCTGCAAAGGCTGAAGCTGCGCGTAAAGCAGAAGCTGCGCGTAAAGCAGAAGCTGCGCGTAAAGCAGAAGCTGCTCGAAAAGCAGAGGCTTCTCAGAAAGCCGAAGCAGCTCGCAGGGCCGAAGCCGCTCATAAAGCTGCCATCAGCGCGCGAGCGAAGGCAGCTACGCCTACCAAGATCAGCTCCTTCGTGGGAGGCGGCACTAGTAGCTCCGGAACAAGCGGTGGCGGATCTGCTTATTACCTGAACTGCAGTGCTGTCCGAGCAGCTGGAAAAGCACCCATCTACAGAGGCCAGCCAGGATACTCAGGCAAGTTGGATCGCGATGGGGATGGCGTGGCCTGCGAGTAGTCCGGAGGTTGCATTCGTGCGCAAGCACGCGCCACCTGTCTTACCGGGCACTTTCCGCGACTACAGCAGCAACCTAAAAAGTCTAGCCATTAGTATCAATAGATCCAGCAAATCGACATTTAGGATGAAATTGCCTCGTTGGGGGCGAGATGCGCATCTCTTCAAATCTATTTTGTAAGGAGTTTGAGAAATGCAGCAATCATCTTTGTTAGGTCACTACGGTCGGGCAACAGCCATTATTTTGGCAATGCTGGGAGCAACCATTGTCATGCTCGCACTGGTTCCGGCGGCAGCAAATTCTGGCATGGACCTCGGTTCAATCGCACCAAACCTTGCTGTTCACCTGGGTGTAACCGGTGGAGCCGCAGTCGCCATTTGGAACGCATTCATGAGTCCGTGGGCGATGGCACTCTCTCTGGCCTTGGTCCCTTTGGGATTCGGCTCGTGGGCTCTGGTGATTCGCGCGACGTTCACGGGTCTAGTCAAGACTCTCGGAAAGGACGCCGCTCGAAAGGCAGCGCTCCGCTTCTAGACTGACAGCTCGCCGTTTCGGAAGGAGGGGCAATGCCTCATTTTCTTAGGCTTTGGAGGCTTGACCGTCTTCGCGCTCACCGAGCATGGATGCTTAGGCTTCCAGAACTCCTGCCGACACGGAGGCATGTTGTTGCTGTGATGGTCGGCATTTCGTTGGCCATCACAGCAATTGCAACCGTGCTACTCGTCATGCTCTATTCGATGGCGCTTGCCAACCAATCCGCTGAAGAAGTGGATGAGTGGATTACCTCGGCCCTCGTTATGCTCGGTATCGCCGGTATGTTGGGCGGTATTTCGCCTTCGAGTCTGGTTTCAGCTTTTGATCAAAAGGACACAAAACTACTAGTAAAGGCCGGATTGACGGCGCGTGATCTGCTTTTGGGCAGGGCTTGGTTCACGCAAATGTTTACATGGCTAGTTATTCTGGTCGGCTTTCATCTGAGCTTATGCATTGCACGACTAATGGTGAATCTTGCGCCATTCGATCTCAGGATTTTTGCTGCATCGCTCTTGGTGCTTGGTGCTGGCCAAGCTTCCTATTTCGTTTCCGTAGCGCTATTCCGATTCATCATGAGGCTACCTCCTGTGTGCGTGGCCCCTGCGCTGACACTCACAGGGATCGTGTCTCCGCTGATTTTGGTGGGTGCGCTGACGGCGGTCTCTCCAACGCTTCGTGAGCTTGCAGGTGCATCAAGCGATATCAGTGGCTTCCTTGGCAGTGTGAAGGATCATGCTGCTGTCGAGGCTGTCATAGGCGCTTTGGGGGATCCTTCGAAGGTAATTCTGGTGTTGCTCGTTAGCTTTGCGCTTGTCGTTGGCTGCGTTGTGATGAGCCGAAGCACCGCCTCATTTTCCACATCAGTTGTAGCTCGAGGAATAGGAACTGGCCACCGATGGCGAGTGGGACGCCCATTTGCGCGGACCATGCTGCGTGCGTCGCTGGACAAGGATTTGAGGTTGATGTTCCGCCGCGGATTGCCTTTTTGGCAAATGATTGAGGACATCGTGGCGCTCGCTCCAACCCTTGTACTCATCGTTTCTGCGGGGTATGTCGCAGGAGGTGTTGATAACGAAATCCTTCCACTTCTGACGACCTTGGTTAACGCGGGAATTGTGGTGGTCACGATCGCGATGTGTTCAGAGGCGCTAGTCCCCCTCGTTTCTTCCGACTCGGACGGCGCGCTAGTGCGCTTGTTCCGCAGCGAACAGGGGGCCATGCGGAGATATCTTTCGGCGAAAGCCGCAACATCGGCCGCGGTACTGGCAGGACTAGGGTTCTTGGCTGTTTGTTCTATCCAGGTCCTTGCGCCATGGCCAGGACTTTCATTCCTCACGGCAGCTGTCATGGCCAGCATCGCAGCAGCCGTTGAAGCAGTCATCGTGGTGGTGGGAACCGCGAAGCAGCCGGCAATTCACCAACGTGAGTTCGGAACATCCGAAGTCGAACCATCCGTGAGACTGGCAGGCGGAATGGGAACAGCGATCTCGGTAGCTTTCTTTTCGCCATTGGTGTTGGGGATGTCTTTAGTACCTCTCTCCGGGCAATGGCAGTTTTTTGTTGCTCTGGCAGGCGTGCTGCCTTTGTCGATGTGGTCAGCAAAGATGCTCGTCAGGTTTTCTTCGCGAGAGGTCAAACCGGTCTACCGCCAGGCTTCCATCGTCACCACGAAACTCACAGGAGTGTAGAAGTGAAGACCCCTCATCACATAGAAGAATTTTCAACTCAAGAGACCAGCGACCCGCGGAAAAAGATTGTTGAAGTCCGCCTCCAGTCGTCTTCACATGAGCCTGCTGGGCCGTTGACCGCAGTGTCCCTAGACCTTTACCGAGGTGAGGCCGTGCTGCTAGCTGGGCCAAACGGCTCGGGAAAATCCTCGTTGTTGCGTTTTATCAACGGAGAGGTGCCTGCGCTCAAAGACGAGCTTCGCGTAGGTGAAGGCGTTCGGGTGGCTTACATGCCTGACAATTTTCCAATCTATGACGTTCTCACCGTTCGTGAACAACTGGAGTTCTTTGCTCAATTCTGGGAGACAAACGTCCCTGTAGATAGTCTCCTCAGCGAGCTCGCGCTCGACGCGTTGAGTCATCGTTTTGGCAAGGACCTGTCCCTAGGTGAACGGCAGCGTTTGGCGCTTGCTTTGCTCAACATTGGAGAACCAGACATTGTCCTGTTGGACGAGCCATTCAACGGGATTGACGGACCGAACTCCAGACTCATAGTGGACCTACTCAGCCAGTGGAAGAGTGCAGGACGAAGTGTTGTATTGGTTAGCCACGTTTATGAGGGATTGGAGTCCCTCATAAACAGGGTTTGCGTGATGGACCGCGGCAAGTTGGTATCCACTACAAGTGTCACTAGCGATGACGACCTTAGGAATCTGACAGCCAGCTTTTCACGAAGCGGGCAGCAGTGGTCTTAAAAAACGTTCAGCGTTGGATTGCTCTGGGAGCACTGCTAGTCATCGTGGTTCCGTTTCTTGCGGCCATGCCCATTGGTGCGCTCACGGAAACGGTCAAAGGCGTGGGAACGCACCTGGGTGGGTTTGACGTTTTCAGGCACAACCTGACCTTGGGCCTAGTCATGGTGGTCTCCGGATGGTTAACCTTTGGCATTGCCCCAATTGGCATTGGTGCGGTGGGTTCAATTTCAACGGGATATGCCGTCGGCGCATACGTTCATGGCCTCGGTTGGCAACAGACTTTTGCCCTTCTTCCTCACATGTTTCCCGAGATGCTGTCCTTTATCCTGTTCGCCTTCGTGGGCATGCAAAGCGCAGCAATCGGAACCTCTTTTGCGCTTCAGAAAACGCCACTGCGCATCACCAACTCTTACGTATTGACCGTCAATGCAGCCCTGTTTGGCGCCGTACTACTGGTGTGCGCTGCAGGTCTCTTGGAAGCAACTGTGCTCATATGAAAGGAACCACTCGAATGAATCAGACCGATGTTCAACGTGACAAAGGAGCCATTCGCTCGCTCGGCGCAGCCAGCGTGGCACCAGTTGTCGGCCTCCTGGCCATCCTCCTCATTCCGGGCAACGCGGGACTAGTACTGGGGGTATTGCTCATGGGGCTTGGAATCATCCCGGCGATGCGCGTGGCAGAAGAGCGCTGGGTCAAGATCGGAATTGCAGCGTTGATGATTGGGTACATTGCAGTTGCAGTGGGAATTGCTTTGCTGGCGCGTGCGCAATGAGATCTCTGGCCCCTGTCTATGAACTACCGGGTGTGCAACGCGTTTCTCTCGCGCAATTGATTGCAGCGCCTCGAGAAGTATTCAGAGAACTTAGACCGGATACTAGTCTGCGTCCGTTCCTGTATGTCTTGATGATTGCTGTGCCGGTCCTCCCGGTCCTGATGGCGATCGTCTCGACAGATGCACTCCGAGAAGGGTTCCTCAGCTCAAGCGAGACAGCCTCGATCGCACAACATGCTCCGGTAGTCGCCTTTGCATTCTCGATCGCAATGTTGTGCGCGCAAGGAGTTGGGTTGGCTGCTCATCTCTTGGGGTGGATGGTGCTGTCCAAGATATTCGGAAGCTCGGCACCCAGTTCGCTGGTGATTAAAGCCTGGTGCTACGCAATCATTCCGTTGATCTTGCGTCAGGTGTTCTTGATGGTTGTCAGTGTGATTATGGGATCTGAATGGCTCGCAGGACGGTCTTGGCTACTTCAGGTGTTTGACCCGTTCTTGGTGTGGGCTGCTGTGTGTTTCTATATAGCGGCAAGGAGCACCCTCCATCTAGGAAAAGTTCGAGCCGTTGTTTTGGCGCTTTTCTGCAGCTTTATCGGTGCCGTTTCGCCTCTGTTGGAACACATCATTCGGAGTCTTTAAGTACGACGGCACGTAAGCACGCGCCGTCGTACTTAAAAATAATTGGCGCGAAACGCACCGTGTGGGTGGTTTCGCGCCAATTACTGTGTGGGGCTAGGCCGAAATCAATTCGGTCTGCTCCTGATCACACAAGAACCGGTTGTAGGCCGGGATCGTGAGGAACGTCGGGAAGTCCTCACGCAAGGCGGAGGCCTCGAAGATGTCCCGGGCGTCCTCGAAACGGTCGCCGTCGAAGCGGGGAAGCTTACTGAATTCTTCGGTCAGCAGGTTCTCCACTCGAGTGCGGGTGATCGGGGTGCCGTCCTCGGTCTTGGCGGCCTGGTGGATCCACTGCCAGACCTGCGAGCGGGAAATCTCGGCCGTGGCAGCGTCTTCCATCAAGTTGTGGATGGCGACTGCACCGTTGCCGCGCAACCAAGACTCGATGTAGCGGATGGCCACCTCGATGTTGAGGCGCAGGCCGGCTTCCGTGATGGAGCCCTCCGTGCCGCTCAAATCAATGAGTGCTGCATCGTCCGGCTGCACGTCTTCGCGCAAGCGATCGATCTGGTTTGGCTTCTCTCCGAGGGTCGCGTTGAAGACCTCCATGGCCACAGGAACCAGATCCGGGTGGGCCACCCAGGAACCGTCGAAGCCGTCGTTGGCCTCGCGGGTCTTGTCGCCGCGCACCTTCTCGAGAGCCGTGTTGTTGACGTCCTCATCGCGACGGTTCGGGATGAAAGCAGCCATGCCGCCAATCGCGGATGCTCCACGGCGGTGGCACGCACGCACCAACTGCTCTGTGTAAGCGCGCATGAACGGAGCCGTCATGGTCACCGAGCTGCGGTCTGGAAGCAAGAACTGGGAACCGCGGGAGCGGAAGTTCTTGATGATGGAGAAGATGTAATCCCAGCGGCCGGCATTCAAACCCGCGGAGTGATCGCGGAGCTCGTAGAGGATCTCTTCCATCTCAAACGCAGCCGTGATGGTTTCGATGAGAACCGTGGCGCGGATGGTGCCCTGGGGGATGCCGAGCTCGTCCTGAGCAAACACGAACATGTCATTCCACAAACGTGCCTCGAGGTGGTTCTCCGTCTTCGGCAAGTAGAAGTACGGTCCGCGGCCCAGCTCAATCAAGCGCTTAGCGTTGTGGTAGAAGTACAAACCGAAGTCCACAATGGCGCCGGACATCGGGGTGCCGTCGATCAGCAGGTGCTTCTCCGGAAGGTGCCAACCGCGAGGGCGAACCACAATGGTGGGCAAGTCCGTGAGGGTCTCGCCCGTGAGCTTGTATTCCTTGCCCTCAGGGGAGGTGAAGTCGATCTCGCGGTCCAGTACAGCGCGGAGGTTGAGCTGGCCGTTGATGACGTTCTTCCAGTTTGGCGTGGAGGAGTCCTCCATGTCCGCGAGCCATACCTTGGCGCCGGAGTTCAGCGCGTTGATGGTCATCTTGCGGTCCGTGGGGCCCGTGATTTCCACGCGGCGGTCCTCGAGACCGGGAGCCAGCGGAGCAACCTTCCAGGAATTGTCCTCGCGAATGCTGCGGGTCTCCTCGAGGAAACGAGGGTTCTGGCCGTTAGCAATCTTGGCGCGGACGGTGTGACGGCGCTTCATAAGTTCCTGGCGGCGGGCCTCAAACTGCTGGTGCAGCTTCCCGATAAACGCCAAGGCTTCAGCGGTCAGAACGCGCTCTTGGTGGCGGATAGGAGGTGGGGTGATGGTGATGCCGTTGATGGTGATGTTGCCGTGCATGGGGTGCTCCTTGGCGAAAAATTGAAAGTGGGGGTGGTGGAAATCCACCACCCCCAGATCGAGGGTTTAGTGGAATTGGCCTTCTTCGGTGGAACCAACGAGCGCCAAGGTGGACGCATTCGGGTTCAACGCCGTGGCGATGGTGTCAAAGTAGCCGGTGCCGACTTCGCGCTGGTGCTTGGTAGCGGTGTAGCCGCGTTCCTCTGCACCGAACTCGCGCTCCTGAAGGTCGACGTAAGCGCTCATGCCTTCACGTGCGTAGCCGTGGGCGAGGTCGAACATCGAGTAGTTCAAAGCGTGGAAGCCGGCGAGCGTAATGAACTGGAAGGTGAAGCCCATGGCGCCGAGTTCACGCTGGAACTTCGCGATGGTTGCATCATCCAAGTGCTTCTTCCAGTTGAAGGAAGGGGAGCAGTTGTAGGAGAGCATCTGGTCTGGGAATTCAGACTTGACGGCCTCCGCGAACTTGCGGGCGAGCTCAAGGTCCGGCGTTCCGGTTTCCATCCAGATGAGGTCGGAGTACGGAGCGTAGGCCTTGGCGCGAGCGATACATGGCTCGATGCCGTTGCGGACCTTGTAGAAGCCTTCTGCCGTGCGCTCACCGGTGATGAATTCGCGGTCGCGCTCGTCAACGTCGGACGTGATGAGCGTTGCGGCTTCGGCATCCGTACGGGCGATGACCACGGACGGAACGTTGGAAACGTCGGCTGCCAAGCGGGCTGCGTTCAAGGTGCGGATGTGCTGCTGGGTAGGGATGAGCACCTTGCCGCCCAAGTGGCCGCACTTCTTTTCCGAAGCGAGCTGGTCTTCCCAGTGAACGCCTGATGCGCCGGCTGCGATCATGGACTTCATGAGCTCGTAAGCGTTGAGCGGGCCACCGAAGCCGGCCTCGGCGTCAGCGACGATGGGAACCATCCAGTCTTCGACCGTCTGGATTCCTTCGGAGAATTCGATCTGGTCAGCACGCATGAGCGCGTTGTTGATGCGGCGAACAACCTGTGGAACAGAGTTCGCTGGGTAGAGCGACTGGTCCGGGTAGGTGTGTCCGGAGAGGTTGGCGTCTGCGGCAACCTGCCAGCCGGAAAGGTAGATAGCGCGCAAGCCGGCCTTGACCTGCTGCACAGCCTGGTTGCCGGTGAGGGCGCCCAATGCGTTGGTGTAACCGCCCTGCGGTGCTTCCGTGGTGAGCTGCTTCCACAGCTTCTCGGAGCCGCGCTTTGCGAGCGTGTACTCTTCCTGGACTCGACCCTGGAGCTTGATGACGTCAGCAGCAGAGTAGTCGCGAGTGATGCCTTCCCAGCGTGGGTTGGCGTTCCATTCGAGCTCAAGTGCTTCAGCGCGAGCTTCAGGGGACTGGTTGATGGACTGCTCGGTCATGATTCCTCCGGTTCGGGGTGTGTCTCGGTTTTTCTTCCGTGAATCAATCATTGACCGCCTTTTCGCTCCTCCGTGAGACTTTTTCGAGAAAAGAAATGCAGAATTTCGCACTTTGGCAAGAAATGCATCTTGCGTCACTTTGTGATTATTCGTATCTTTGGGGCATGGCTTCAGAAATTTCGTACGACGGCGCAGCCCCCGGTTCACAGCCTCCCGGCAGCTGGGATCTGTCCACCGGCGGGGGACGAAATTCCGGCGCCAACGTTGACGAATCGCTTGATGCGTTCGCTCTGGGACGCCGTATTCGCCACCTCCGAAAGGCCGCTTCGTTGACGCTCGAAGAGCTGAGTGAGCGCGTGGGAACGGTGCCTTCGCAGCTCTCGCTCATCGAGAATGGGCGCCGTGAACCGAAAATTTCGGTACTTTCCAAAATCGCGAGCGCGCTCGGAACCACCATGGATGACTTGCTGTCCACGGCGCCGGCGAACCGTCGCGCGGAGCTCGAAATTGAACTTGAGAAGTACCAGCGCGGGCCGCTCTATTCGTCGCTGGGATTGCCGAGCGTCAAGATCTCACCGCGTACCTCGATGGATGTCTTGGAAGCTTTGGTGGGACTGCAGCGAGAACTCGAACGCCGTCTTGAAGAGCAGGCAGCCACGCCCGAAGAAGCCCGCCGCGCGAATGTTGAACTGCGCAAAGAGATGCGCTCGTGCAACAACTACTACCCGGCCATTGAAGCGGAAGCGCGCAAAGTCCTAGATGCCGTGGGCGCTGGCACAGGCCCACTTTCCACCAACCACGTGGCCGACATTGCCGGGCACTTCGGCTTTGCACTCAAGTTCGTTCCGAACCTGCCGCATTCCACGCGGTCAGTCACAGACCTGAAGAACCAGACCATCTTCCTCACCCAGTCCCGCAATGCTGAACACGACCACCGCTCCGTGGTGCTTCAGGCTCTGGGCCACTACGTCCTGGGACATCAAACTCCCAAGGACTACTCCGACTTTTTACGCCAGCGCGTCTACACGAACTACTTCGCGGCAGCACTCTTGATGCCGGAGACGGCTGCAGTGGGCCTCATTAAGGAGGCGAAGTCAGAGAAGGAAATCTCCATCGATGACCTCCGGGACGCCTTCGCGGTGTCCTACGAATCCGCTGCCCACCGGTTCACGAACCTCGCAACGGAGCACTTCGGGATCACCACCCACTTCCAGAAGGTCCACGAATCCGGCATCATCCACAAGGTCTATGAGAATGACGGCGTGAACTTCCCGGCGGACCATACGGGCGCCATCGAAGGCCAAACCGTGTGCCGTTACTGGACGTCCCGCGTGGTCTTTGACGTGGCGGACCGCTTCCGTTCCTACAACCAGTTCACAGATACCAAGGTTGGAACGTACTGGTGCACGGCTCGCGTCGAAGGCCACTCGTCGGGCCTGTATTCCCTGAGCGTGGGCGTGCCGTTTGAACACGTGAAGTGGTTCCGCGGGCGTGACACGAAAGAGCGCTCGCAGTCCCGCTGCCCGGACCCCTCGTGCTGCCGTCAGCCACCGCGCGACCTAGCGCGCGACTGGGCGGGTCAAGCTTGGCCGGCAACGCGCGCGAATGCCCACCTTCTTGCTGCCATGCCGACGGGAGCATTCCCGGGCGTGGATCAGACCGAAGTCTATGAGTTCTTGAGGGCTCAAAAACAGCGCGGCTAGTTAACCTTCGGGGTAGGCCACGGCGGTTCCCACGACGCGCAAGCGCACGCGGCTTTCCGGGAGTGCTGTCTGCACGTTCCAGTGGCGAATCTTGAGCGTGACGGGTGACGGATATTCGGGCGTGGGATCCAAGCGAATGGTCACATCCACTTCGGCGCCAAAGAAGTCGGTTTCGACCACGGTGCCGGTGATCGGCCCGTCTTCGGCCAACCGGAGCTGTTCGGGACGCAACATGATCGGCATGACGCGAGCTGCCGTCGTCGTACTGGAATCTGCGCTCGTGGCGCCGCGGCGCACGACGTGGCTGGGATCCAACCGGCCCGGCAAGCGGACGGGAATCTGGCCGAGTACGCACGTTGCGAGCGAGCCCTGGACCGAGGCATCAAGGATCACGGCGTCGCCAAGGAAGCGCGCAGTTTCAAGGTCTGCGGGCCGAGAATACACGTGCATCGGCTCGCCAACTTGCGCGAGTTTTCCGGCGCGCATGACGGCCAGCTGATCGGAGAAAGACAGCGCTTCGGCTTGATCGTGCGTGACCAAGAGCGTGGTGATTCCGGCCTCGGCGAGCGTGTCACCCACAGCCTTGCGGGTGTCCTTGCGCAGGCCAGCATCGAGCGCGGAAAACGGCTCGTCTAAGAGCATGAGATCAGGGTTGCGGCTGAGCGCACGGGCAAGCGCCACGCGCTGCTGCTGGCCGCCGGACAGTTCGGCTGGAGCGCGCTTGGCCAGCTGCGGGTCGAGGTGAACCTTCTCGAGCAGTTCCGCGATGCGACGCTCGCGAGCGCTGCGGTTCATGGTGCGCTTGTCGAACGCGTAGCCAATGTTCTCGCCCACGCTCAAATGCGGAAATAGCGCGCCATCCTGCGCCACAAAACCAATGTTGCGCAAGTGTGGCGGCACCGACGTGCGGCCTTCCACGAGGGTGCGACCATTCATGACAATCCGTCCGTCCGTGGCCGCCGCGAAGCCCGCAATAATGCGCAAGAGCGTGGTCTTGCCGGAGCCAGACGGACCCACAATCGATGTGCGTGAACCGCGCGGAAGCTCCAGATCAATTCCGTGCAGAATCCGGGTCGAGCCAAAGGACTTATGGACCCCCGAAATGGTCATCAACGGTTCTGTGGTCATTGCTTCTTCGCTTCAGTGAGGTCGGATGGATTGAGTCCAAGGCTTGCGGAATCGTCGGGGGCTGCGATTTTTTCAGTACGACGCCGCCGCTCGCCTCCGTCTTCACGCAAGACTCGGGTGACAAGCAGCCAGGTTGGGACGATTGCGAGGATCACCAAGAGGGCCGCGAAAGGAGCTGCGGCCGCGTAGGCGTTGACGCCGGTGTGGGTCCACAAGCGCGTCGCTAGAGTTTCGAAACCGGTGGGCCGCAGCATCAACGTGGCTGGCAGTTCTTTCACGGCCGTGAGCAAAACAGTGAGGGCTCCCGAGGCAATGCCGGGAAGGGCGAGAGGCAGCGTGACGCGGCGGAAAACCTGCAGGGGAGCGGAGCCGAGCGAATGCGCGGACTCGTTGACGCTCTCCGAAATCATGCCGGCGCTGCTCACGATGGGACCGAGTGCGAGTGGTAAGAAGAGCGCCGCGTAGGCGAGGACCAAAAGCCACATCGTTTGATAGAGGCCGGTGATGACGGTGATGCCCAGATAGACCACGGATAGGCCGATCACGACGCCTGGAAGCGAGTGAGCCAAGTACACCAAGCGCTCAAGCGCGCGGGCTACCTTGGAGCGGCTTCCCGCGATGTACAGGCCGAGTGGCACTGCGAGGACGGTGGTGGCAAGGGATGCGAGCGCGGCTGCAAGGGCCGAGCCAAGGAACGCAGAACCGAGCTCTTCCATGCCGCCGGGACGTGAAACGCCCTGCAGGCTCCAGGCCACAAGGGCAATCAAGATACCGCCCACCGCGACGAGTGGGATAAGCCAACCGAGGATGCTGAAGAACGGCGTCCACTTCTTCAAGCGCATGATGCCGTGCCGGCGGCGAGCGCCGGGGCCCAGTCGCGCGTAGCGCGTGGAGGTCTTGCGGAAGCGGCCTTCCACAATGAAGATGAGCGCAGTCAGCAACAGAAGCGTGGTGGAGAGCGAGATGGCGCCGAGGCGGTCAAAGCCCACGTTGAAGCTCGTGAAGATGGCACGCGTGAAGGTGTCGACGCGCAAGATGGAGACGGCGCCGAAATCGCTCAACGTATAGAGTGCTGCGAGCAATCCACCCGAGGCAATAGCTGGTGCGGCCTGAGGGAGCGTGATGCGGCGGAAGACGCGCCACCGTGAATCTCCAAGGGAGCGTCCGGCTTCTTCCGTGCTGGGATCGATGTCTCGAAGCGCCGCGCAGACCGGAAGATAAACGTAAGGGTAGGTCACGAGGGTCATGACCAGGACGGCCGCCCAAAAACCTTGAAAAGTCTGGCCTGTGGTCACGAGGTCAGTAAGGGATTTCCAGCCAAACGCTGCAACGTAGCTGGGGATCGCGAGCGGAAGGGCCGCCGCAACACCGAGTGCTTTGCGCCCCCACACGCGAGAACGCATCACGAGCACTGCGAGGAAGACGCCGAGCGCCAAACACGCAACGGTGACGATGCCCGTCAGCATGAGAGACGTGGAAATCAGCTTGCCGACGCGAGGCGTCAACAGCTCGTCAAAAAGATCTGCGAGAGGGTACTCGGCGGTGCGCACCAGCAAGTAGCCCAGCGGGATGAGAGCCACGATCACCGCGACGTACGCCAAGGTGGCAAGAACCGGATGGCGCCTCACCCACGGAGCGTCCGGATGCTTACTCCGGAACTGTTTTACCGCGCCCGCATCGATGGCGGGCTGACCGGTCTGAGTACGCGAACGAGCGGCGGGAACATCAAGGTCCCGCCGCTCGTCCTCGTTACTTGGTGCTGTGATAGTTACGCCAGTCCTGCTGAAGTGATCATGCTGATGGTGGTCTCTAGATCTTCAAGTTTATTCAAATCCACGTCTGGAGTCTTAATGTCCTCCAGCTTTGGCATGCCAGCAGGCGTTGGAGCGCCGTCGATTAGCGGATATTCAAAAGTCTTTTCCGCGAAATACTTCTGGCCGTCCATGCTCAAGAAGTAGTCGAGGAGCTGCTGCGCCTCGTCATCCTTGGTGGTTTTCATGATGCCAGCGCCGGAAACGTTGACGAGTGCGCCGATGTTTCCTTCAGGGAAGATGTAGTTCTTCACCTTCATGTCCGTGTACTCGACGCCCTTTTCGCCGGCGATCTCATACACGTAATAGTGGTTCACCAATCCGAACGGGATCTTGCCGGCGTCGATGTCCTTGACGATTTCGCCGTTGCCTTCACGGATCTCCGGCGAGTTGGCTGCGAGGTCGCTCAAGTACTTCTCGGCGGCGGCGTCACCCTGGAGCACGCGCATGGCCGTGATGAAGGACTGGAAGGATGCGTTGGTTGGAGCGACGCCCACCTTGCCCTTGTACTTCGGATCGTTGAGCTCTTCGACCGTCTTGGGAAGATCGGCTTCCTTGATCATGTCTGGGTTGTAGGCCAACACACGAGTACGGCCCGTGACGCCAACCCACTGGTTCTCAGCGTCGCGGTACTTTTCTGGTACCAAGTCGAGGGTCTTGCTGTCGAGGTCCTTGAAAAGACCCTTGCTGGAAACAGCGCCCAAAGCGCCTGCGTCCTGTGCCAAGAAGAGGTCGGCAGGGGACTTATCGCCTTCTTCAAGAATCTGCGCAGCCATCTGGGACGTGTTGCCATAGCGGACCTCAACGTCGATGCCCGTCTTGGATTCGAACTGGTCAATCAGCGGCTGAACGAGCTTTTCGTTACGGCCGGAGTACAAAACAATCTTGTTGTCGCCAGCAGCGGCGGATGAAGAGCCTGCGGCTGAGGAAGCAGCGGTGCTTCCTGCCGGAGTGGCCGTGCCGCCGGAGCAGGCCGTGGTGAGGCCAAGAACAAGAACTGCCGCGGATAGAGCGACGGAGCGTGCGATTTTCACGAGTAATCCTTTGCGTAACGTGCGCCTTGGTTAGTGAGGCATACCTAACTGCGTTACATCATGCGGCATGGTTGCCAGTTAAACAACAATTACGCAATATTTTACTTCGCTAATTGACGGAATGTGTCGTGACGCTTGAGTAGCATCGAGTTATGAATGAAGCGCCACGCATGCTGATTGACGGTGATTGTGGCTTTTGTCAAGCCTCGGGGGAGCTGCTTATCAAGCTCACGAAGAATCGACTCGTCGTCGAGAAATGGCAGTCGCTGGCGCTGCTCCCCGAAGGAGTCACTGAGGCGCTACTCAGCCAGACCGTGGCATTTGTGGGAACTAATGGCGCCGTCTCTTGGGGTGCGCGAGCCATCTCCCACGCGCTTCAAACGTCGCCACTACTCACGGCGCGGCTTATTGGTCAGCTCCTCGGAATCTTCCCGTTATCAATCGTTGCCGAAGGCGTCTACCAAGTCGTCGCCAGAAATCGCCATCGCTTGTCTCGCGCGATAGGTCGCGACGCCTGCGTCATCGATCACGGCGTAGCGGTCAATCAGAGCGCAGCTAGTGAGCAGGGCGCAGCAAGTGAGCAGAGCGCAACGGAAGCGGCGCCGGTGAAATGAGCGGCGTCGTCGTACTCGGTATGTAATCCCTGATTACAGGATCGACGGCGGGTCAGAAGCTGGGAAGGACTCGTCTTCCATTTCGTCTACGCGAGCATCGTCATGATCGTGCTTGTCCTGGGCGATTCGCGCTGCGGCGGCCGCTTCATCGAGTGCCGGCGCGGTGGTGGGATCCTCGGGAGTTGGGGTGGGTTCTGTGCTCATGGCGACAAACCTTCTATCTGTTGATCGCGGCGTCAAATAATGCCGTGCTTCCTTCATCAAACGCCCTTTCCGTGAAGAGGGCAAGGGGTTGGTGCGACGTAAAAAACTGTGGCGAAGGTTACTTGAAGGTAAACAATCGGTATTGTGAAGTTCACCTTTCAGACACTTTCACCGGATATCCAGTAGAGGTCACCTCTCCACCTTAAGGGAGCACTTCCATGTCTCATCACTCTTCCTCGCGGAAGTCGTGGGGCCGCGCAGCAGCTGTTGCAGCCACGGCGACTTTGCTGGGCGGCACGGTAGCTAGCGCACCAGCCTTCGCAGCTACCGCACCAGCCTCTGAATCTGTTTCGGCATCGGCATCGGCATCGTCCGCAACCACCACTCTTCAGATCCTCTCCTTCAATGACTTCCACGGACGCATCTCTCAGACGTCTTCGGAAGCTGGCGCTTCTGCCATGATCGGCACTGCTGACGCTTTGCGGGCCGAGAACCCCAACACGTTGCTGCTTTCTGCTGGCGACAGCATCAGCGGCTCCACCTTTACGTCCAACATTCAGGAAGATTCCCCCACTATCGAAGCTTTGGGTGTGGGCGGACTGGATGCTTCTGCAGTGGGTAACCACGAGTTTGACCGCGGCTTCGCTGACCTCACGGATCGCGTAGTCACCGAGTACGCGGCCGCTTCCGGCAAGTCGGGCGCTGACTTTGCTCTCGGCGCCAACGTCTACAAGAAGGGCACCTCCACTCCAGCTCTTCGCGAGTACACGATCCGCGAGGTTGATGGCGTCAAGGTAGGCATCATCGGTGTGGTCACCCCGACCACCGCCACCATGGTTTCCCCCACCGGCATCTCCGGCATTGAATTCGGCAGCATGTTGACCGCGGCAAACCGCGTCTCCGCGCAGCTTTCTGATGGCGACGCCGCAAACGGCGAAGCCGACGTTGTTGTCCTCCTTGCTCATGACGGCTCTGAGTCCGCCGACTGCTCCTTCATTGAGAAGCAGGCTGGCGCATACGGAGACTTGATCCGTAACGCTTCCGCGAACGTTGACCTCATCGTTTCGGGCCACACGCACAAGACCTACAGCTGTGAAATCGCGGCTCCAGGCGGTGGAACCCGTCCGGTCATCCAGCAGGGTGAGTACTCCCAGAAGTTGGGTCAAACGTTGATCGAGGTGGACACCACCACGAAGAAGGTTGTCTCCGCGACCTCCACGATCCTTGACACCAACCGCGCAGCATCCAACGCTGCAGTGGCATCCATCGTTGCCGCTGCCGAGCAGGAAGCTAACGTACTCGGCGCCGAGGTAGTCGGCAAGGTTTCCGCTGACATCTTGCGCGGCGGAACCCCTGCGGGCAACGACCGCGGTGTTGAATCGACCGCCGGAAACTCGGTAGCCGACTGGTACTTGTGGGCCACCCAGCAGTCGACGTTCGGCGGTGAGCCAGCCCAGATTTCCTTCATGAACCCAGGCGGCTTGCGTGCTGACGTGCTCTACGGCACGGATGGAACGGTCACCTACAAGGCTGTTGCCGACGTCCAGCCGTTCGCTAACTCGCTCTACACCATGGACCTCACCGGCGCTCAGATCCGCGAGATCTTGGAACTGCAGTGGCAGCCAGAAGGTTCTTCCCGTCCGAAGCTCCACTTGGGCATTTCTGAGGGCTTCACCTACGAGTACGTTGAGGACGCAGAGCGCCTCAACCACATCGAGAAGATGTTCTACAAGGGCGTTGAGATCAAGGACTCTGACGTCTTCCGCATCGTCACGAACTCCTTCGTTGCTGGCGGTGGCGACGGATTCACCCCGTTCGCTGCAGGCACCAACCGCTCTGACACGGGCGTTGTGGACCTCAAGGCAACGGTTGACTACTTCGAAGCACACCCAGTTGTGACCCCGGCTCCTTTGGGCCGCGCGATTCCAGTTGAGGCAACCACGGATCCAACCGAGACGGCTGCTCCAACTGAGACGGCCGCTCCAACGGAAACCGCCGCTCCAACGGAAACTGCCGCTCCAACGGAAACTGCCGCACCATCTGGTTCCGCTGACCCGTCCGCTTCTGCAGATCCATCCGGAACCGCTGACCCGTCTGAGACGGCAGCTCCAACTGAGACGTCAGCTCCAACCGAAACCACGGTTCCAACCGAGACTACGGCTCCATCGGGCTCGGCTGTCCCAACCTCGCAGGAAGCTTCCACCACTTCCGGCGGCGGCGTGGGCAACTCGAGCGGCGACGACGATCTTGCCAACACGGGTGCCACCACCGGCATCTTCGTGGGTGGCGGCCTCTTGTTGGTCGCAGCTGGCACGGTTCTGCTCTGGGTTCGCCAGCGCGCAAACGCGGAAGCCTAAACGCTCCACGCATTTCATCGTCACACCGTGACATGACTCAATGGCTGGTCGCTTCGATCTCGAGGCGGCCAGCCTTTTTGTTTGGGTTTGGTTTGACGGTGGCCACACATAGTTGCGGCCTAGACTGGCACCACGCTCACCATCTTGATGCCTCGCGTAAGACACAGCCCCGCGGGGATCACCGATTCTGAGCGCCAGAACGGATACTGTCGAAGGGGTAAGAATTGGTATCTCGGAGGTACTCGTTGAAGAATGCACATTCGCTTGACCACTCGCTGAGCGCTTTCGTATTGCGGTGGGGAATTGCCGCCACGCACGCTCGGTTTTTCGCTGACGTTGCCGGGGGAGACTTCCTGCCACCCGCCGCGGACCTCACGTCAACGGGCCTGTACGCTCAAGCGCGTTCCGGCGAGTCAGGCGATGCCAACCTCGACGATTTCGGTTACACCTCCAAAGGCCAGCCACGCTACGCGCTTGCAGGCGCGCTGTGGGACGAGCGTGCGGATACCGCTTACAACCTCTCGTGGCACCGCGAAGGCGGCCACAACGGGCCTGAGGCACCGGAATGGCTGCGTCTCTCCAACGAGGCTGCAGACAACCGCGTCGCTGATCCCAGCACCGTGACCTGGTTCAACGGTTCCACATGGCAGACCTCTGGTCGCCGTATGGAGGCCGAGCGTGCGCCTCTGGCCCAGTCGCGCACGGGCGTTGCGTTGAGCCCCGTAGACACGCACGAGCCGTGGAAGGACAAGTTCCTCTCCGCCGCCGTGCCGTTCGCGAGCGATCAGCAGACTGTCGAGTTCATCCAGTCGCTCATCGACCAAGCGCACCCGGAAGAGCAGCCTGAAGGCGACCCGCTCGCCGTCGCGAAGTCCAGCATGAACGCTTTCCTTGCGCCGAATGTCATCGCGAGCGATGCCAACCTCGAATCCCACTTCCGCACCCTCGCCACCTACGTCACGGCGAAAGACCCGTCCGCGGCCGCCGTCCAGGCGGGCATCGCGAACATTCGCCGCGTCTACGCTCACTTGACGAGCGCCGCGCCCCTGGGGACCGCAGGGGACGCTTCGGTTCTTAATTACGACGCCGTAGCTCGCCTCTTGCAGCCTTCGGAAGGTCCGGCACTGGTGCGGGTATGGGACGTCAAGCGTTTGCAGCCGTTCGTGAGTTCTTCCGATGAAGGCGTGCTGAACATGGTTCGTCAGGTCATCATCGCGTGGGCTCAGGCGGCTATCACTGAGGCTGAGCAGGAAGTGCCGTTTGATGAGCGTCGCTTCACGTTCACGCGCTTTGGACTGACGGCTCGCACGCCAGATGGCTACGGAACCACCGGTCTGGTGGCGCTGGCCCCTTCTCGCGTGGTGGTCTTCGGTTGGCACGCGGGAACTCCTTCGGGCGTTGAGTCCGCAGACTTCCAGCGCTTTTTTGGGCTCAATGCCCGCTCCACCAAGGCTCCGCAGTGGGTGCCGGTCGGATTCCTCGAGTGGCTGACCGAGCGCCGCGCAGCACAGCTTCAGTGGTTTGATCGCGGCCAGTGGTCCGCGGCTGTCCCGCTCGTTGAAGCAGCTATCCGCCCGTTCGGCGCTGCAGGCGCCGGCGGATTCAACTTGTCTCACGTAGCGCCAGCCCTGCTGTCCTTGCGTGTAGGCCAGAGCCAAGCGCCAGCGGTGACGGCAGAGGACAACAACGAAGTTCGGGCCATGAAAGAAGCCTTGTTCGCCTACCTTGCTGGCGACGCCGTGCTCTCCGTGGGACACCGCACCTACCCAGCGTTCAACGACGAAGCAACGCGCGTTCGTGGTGAAGCTCGTGCCAAGGTGACCTCTACGGTGCGCCAGCGCATCCAGAGCGCGGCCGCGCTCGCAGCCGTGGACCACGTCCTCAGCGGAGACGACGAAGCGCGCTTCCAGCCCATCACCGTGGACATGTCTGAGGAATTTGTGGCCGACGACGTCGAGGTCGCAGCGGAGACCACCACCGATCGCCTCGTCGCCGAAGCGCTCGATCGCAGCGCCGTTTCGCATATTCCAGACTCTGCATGGGACGTTGAATCCCAATTGGCCGAGCGCGTCCAGGAACTGGGGCTCGCGAACCAGCTGCGAAAGACCGAGGTGGAACGGTTGTGCCGTCAGGCGCTCGGACCCGTGATGGGTCTAAAGACCGGAACGCCGGCCAGCGTTATTTCGCCGCATTTGCAGCGCGTTGCCTCAGAGTTTGGTGTCGAAACCCCTGAAGAACGCATCAACGCCGCGATCGAGATGCTCCAAGCGGCCGCCGAACATGTCAGCCACTCGGTGCTTCCTCGACCGCAGCGTTGGTGATGTTGCTGCGTTGATGCTGCTACGTACGTGATGTTGCCCGTCGGTGGGGTTACCCAGCGTCGCTGAGGTAACCCCACCGTGCGGTGCCGTTACTGTGTAGCGCCACCGTACGTCGTCGGACCTTCGCCCCAATCAACCGTGGTTGCCCCGGAATCCGGGTCCACCGCTACGACGGTGCCCTGAGAGGCGATCGTCTCGGCGGGGATCTGAGGAGCCGCGGGGACTGCTGGAGTTACGGGAGCAGCTGGCGTTACGGGAACGACAGGAGCGACCGGCGTGACTGGTGTTGCTGGGACCTGGGCATCAGGAACGATGACCGGCATGCTGGTGGTGTACTGGTCCAGCGGTGCGAAGTCCAGTGGAAGCTCCGGAATGGAATCGGAGTCGCCCACAGCTTCTGCGATGGCATCGAAGGCCTGGATGGTCGGGAACAACATGCGCGCGTTCTGGGGGAGCGGCCAGCTCGAAAGCTTAGCTGCCACCATGTTCGCGCGACGGTTGATGTAGATCATCTGGCCGTGGATGCCCAAGCACAACATGACTTCGTTGCCCTCGTAAGGGAACCAGCACTGATTGCGGTACATGCCGCCCGGCATGCGGTTGTCATCCGGGCTCTGCTTGAAAGACTTGCGGGAGGTGGAGCCGCCGGCGAAGGTGTCAGCCACCCAGCCCGCGGACACAACCTGCTCGCCCGTCAACGACTTACCGTGCTCAAGGAACAGCGAGCCGAATCGGATCATGTCACGCAAAGAAGCGTTGATGCCGCCATCGAACATGCCGGTGCCTTCTTTGTCGATGCCAATAGTGGCATCGTTCTCGGCGCCAATGCGGCTCCAAAGAAGCTCAGACATCAGCTGTGGCATCTTCTTGCCGGAGACCACCTCACAGAGCCAGCCCAAGGCGTCGGTTTCACACGAGCGGTACCGGAACGGACCACCGTGCTCGCCGTCCTTCTTGAGGCTCGCGAGGAAGCCGTACATCGTCTTCGGCAGGGAGTGGTCGCGGCGAGGTGCCCAGCCAATGACCTGCTCGAGGAGACGTACCTCGGCCTGAGGATCCAAGTACTCTTCTGAGAACTGGATGCCAGAGCGCATGTCGAGGATGTGGCGAATGGTCGCACCCTCGTAACCGCAACCCTTGAGCTCAGGAATGTAATGCTCAATGGTCTTGGACAGATCAAGCTTGCCCTGGTTGACGAGAGCGCCCACCACCACGCCGACGAGCGACTTGGACACGGACATCAGGATGTGGGACATGTTGGCGTCCGCTTTCCCGAAGTAGTTTTCCGTGAGCAATTCGCCATCGACCATGACGGCCCAACCATCGGTGAACGTGTCATCCATGATCTGGCCAACGCTCGTCGGCGCACCGTACTCGGGGGAGTCTACGACGACGGACGTGAAGTCAGTGAAGTTCTCGGGGAGCTCTGCGACGGGGCCATCGCCGCGGGAAATCTTGGCCGTAGGCAAGAAGTCCGCGACGTGGCTGAACGTCCAGTGCAGGTATGGATCTTGCTGCCAGTTCTCAAGGTCCATACCTTGAGGGATGCCGTTGTGCTGCAAGTTCGGGACCATGCCGAACTTTGACGACGACGCACTAGGCACTACTGGCAGTTGATTCACACTATCTCCGAGGTCATTTCTTTTGGGTTCTCAGGAATCCCCAATGGCACGCCGGCGAACTCAGACCGCATCGCAGAGATGAAGTCCTGAGCACGAATGGTCAGTGCCGTTTTCCCGTTCTTGCCCGTCACTTGCAGACGGCCCTTGGTCACGAGGATTCCCAAGTCCGCGCCCTTCCAGCGGTAGTCACCTGGACCGTACACGCGGAGGAAGAACGCTTCGTTTTCGTTTTGTAGCTGGTGCCAGTCCAACGCAGCGCGTCGGAACACCAGGACTCCATTATCGTCGAAATAGTACTGGCCAGTACGCGGCGCGGCGAGAAGCTGTTCAACAATCGGGTCAGTTTCCTTGATGATCATCTGGCTCCAGAGGTCTGCAGAAGCCAAATGTTCCCAGCGCTCGTTGATCTCGTCGACGTCCAAATCGATCTCAACATCGAGGAATTCCAAGAGGTGGAACAAGAACAACGGGACGTCGGCGTAAGCGCCGGCGGTCACGTTGGTAATGGCGGAAGCGCCGGAAATACGCGGGTTTAGCTCGCCGAGGTAGACCTCGTCCGAGTCCGTATCGATGAGCAAGTCCACCTCGAAGAAGCCGCGGTAGCCTTCCTTGCCGAGACGGTCGCCCAAGCGGCGAACCAGCTCGGAGGCCTTGCGACGCTGCTCACCCTCAAGAACAGTGGGGAACATCTCGTTGCCACACCAGCCGCCGCGGTACGGCGTGAGCTCTGGGTAACCGGCAAGTTCCGTCATGAACGGACCCACCACAGTGCCGGAAGAGGTCAAGACAGCTTCCACAGCAACCGGACGGTTGTTGATGCGCTTCATGACCTTGATGTCCTGGCCGACGATTTCCTTCTCGTGCTTCTTCCAGTCCTCTTCGGACGAGATGAAGAACGTGGTCTTGCCGGAGTCGCCATATGGCGTCTGGACCACAAGTTCCTTGCCCAGTCCGGCCTTCTCAGCACGGCTCATGAGCGTCTTGTAGCTCGCGAGCTTCGTGAGGATGTTTGGAACCGACGGTGCACCGGCCTGGTTGCCAAGCTTCGTGGTGACGATCTTGGAGTCCAAGTGCTCGCGCAGCGAAGCGGCAGGCAGGATCAGGTCGTAGCCGAGGTCCCTACAGATCTGCTCGGTCTGCTCGTTGAAGAACACCAAAGCAATCTTTGGACGCTCGCCACGAGGCGTGTTGCGGCGAATGTACTGACGTACTTCGGGGGACTTGAGGAGCCAGTTGTTGATGGCCTCGCCGGACTCGAACTCTTCAAACGGCTTGCGCTTGGGCATGAACATGCGCGGGTGAGCGCCATCCCAAGCGTCGTAGTAGCAAATGTAGGAGAAGTTACGCACCCAGCGGTCAAGGCCCAGCAGGTTGAACGGCGTAGCACCTACGAAGAAGATCGGCGTGGAGTTCGTGCGGAAAAAGTGCCGCACTTCCGACATATTGCGTAGCGGACGTTTCTCGACTTCCGGTGCGGCCGTCGAGTAAGCAGCGTCAGTTCCTAAGCTCGGTTCCATCGAGGTGCTCCTAGATTGAAGGACAAAATCCGAAGATTTTCTGGCGGGTAAAGCACTCTTTTGTAGAGACTAATTGTTCCAATCAGAAAGGGGTATGCGGGCGCATCAATAATTCACACTATGTGGAGAATGTGACGAGAATTCCCTGTCCTGTTAACAAGCGGAAACATGTATGTGAACCGTTAGCGAAGATCCAGCTGTAGGCGCTTGGCGCTCAGGAACAGCGCCAGTATGATTCCCAGCGCGCTAAAGAAGGCGTTCATCCACCACGTGGAGTTCCAGCCGCCCGTCGTCACCACCAGCCAGGCTGCGATCGCAGGCCCAAACACGGATCCCACGGTATAGATCTGCTGCATGAGTCCCATGACGGCCGGAGGCGATCCGTCCGGTGGCGTCAGTTCCACGGACAAGCGCGTCAGGGACGCCGGGATGAGCGAACCCATCGCTGAGAAAAGCACCACGCACAAGAACTGCCAGAAGAAGCCGCCGGGAACGCTGGTCCAGGAAACGGCGAACGTCAGAAAGGCCATGAGCCCCATGACCACAAACGTGGGAATCACGAGTTGCAGGACGGAAAAGCCGCGCTGAAAGAGCCCGCCGGAGATGACGGCTCCCACCGCATTCGCGCCACCAGCCACCGCCGTCAGGACACCGGAAAGCCATCCCGAGATGCCGACTTGCTGATAAATGGTGGGCAAAAAACCAATAATGGCAATCCATTGCACGGTGTAACACATGAACACCAGACCCGCGATCCACGGTTTCCACGAGCGCGCGGTAACCCCAATTTTTTTCACCGCCGGTACGACGACGCCGCTCGCTTCCCGCTCAGCGCTCGGGTCCCGCGGGACAACCTTGAGTACCAAGACGATCGGGACCAGCGTGATGGCGAGCATGATCCAGTACCAGCCTTGCCATGGCATGAACTGGAGGGCGATGGTGCTTCCGACAAGTGCCAAGAACGTGGCTTGACCCTGAAAACTGGCCCAGAAGCCAATAGCTGTGTTGATAGCCCCGAGCGGCGAGACGCGACGAATCAAAGCGGGTGCCACGATGGTAGCCGCCAAGAAGCCGGCGCCTTCAACGAAGCGCGCCACGAGGAGCCACACGTAGTTGGGGGCAAAAATGCTGAGCATGCTGCCAACTATGAGCAGCAACAAGCCGATGAGTACGCTGCAGCGTAGCCCGATCATCTCGGCAAACAAGGAGACTAGGAGGCCGCCGAGCATGCCGGACATCTGGACCGTCCCCAAGAGGAGGCCGGCATCCACCAACGAGATGCCCAACTGCTGCTGAATGATGGGGAGCGCGGCAGGCAGCTTCCAAATGTGCATCGCCGCCACCACACCCGTGAACACCACAACCACCCAGGCTGCACGTGAACGTGGGTGGGAGTCGGCGTTCGCCGGAGTGGAGGGGAGCGGAACGGAAGTCAAGAATCCTGCTTTAGCTACGTCGTCGTACTCAGGAAGTACCGGAAATTACACGGATACTTGAAGACTAACTATCGACGTAGCTAAAGGGAATAACTATGACGTGCTGCGCCCCAGAAAGGCTTAAGCGCGAGCGCCGCCCTGCCACAGCGCGTCGAACGGCGCGTGGGACTCCTTGCGGTTCTTGATGCCCTCGGTGACCATCTGCTTCGCGGTGCGCGCGGCCTCGAGCGGAGTGGCGCCCTTGGCGAGTTCAGCGGTCACAGCGGCAGCCAAGGTGCAGCCGGCGCCGGAAACAGCGTGCTCGCCGACCTTAGGAGCGCTCAGGACCTCGAGGGTTTCGCCGTCGTAGAACACGTCCACGGCGTCGTCGCCTTCAAGGCGCACGCCACCCTTGGCCAAGACGGCTGCGCCGCTGACCTCGTGGATGGCCTTTGCTGCGGCCTTCAAGTCTTCAACGTTGTTGATGGTGATGCCGGAAAGCTGTTCGGCCTCGAAGTGGTTCGGCGTGACGAAAGTGGCCTTCGGGAGGAGCTTCGTCTTGAGCGCCTGGTCAGTGTCCAAAGCGTGGCCTGGCTCCTGGCCCTTGCAGATCAACACGGGATCCAACACGATGTTGTCCCATTCCTGCGCCTCGAGCGCGGCGGCCACGGTCTCGATCGTGACAGGGGAGCCCATCATGCCAAGCTTGACGGTCTTGAGATCGCCCGCGTAGCAAGACTGGATGGCTTCGAGCTGATCAGCGATGACCTGAGCCTCGACTGGCACGAAGCGGTGGTTCCAGTTGTCCTTCGGGTTGAAGGAGACGATGCATGTCAGGGCAACGATGCCGTAGGTGCCGAGTTCCTGGAAGGTCTTGAGGTCAGCCTGCGCGCCAGCGCCGCCCGTCGCTTCTGATCCAGCGATCGTCAACGTCACTGCTGGTGACAGGGTGGTTGCGGGCACAGATGCAGAAGGGGATGCGGCAAAAGTCATGGTCCCTATTCTATTCCGGTTCAGAGGAGTGGTTCGGCGAACCCGTGACTACGTGAGAAAATTGACGGTCAAGTGCTAATACAGCGGGCAGTTATTGACACTTTCTCCCTTTGAAACCGTGGAACGTTTTGTGCGAGAAAGCGCTGCCTGGCGAACCACTTTCGATAGGAACATCATGAATACCGGTACCTCTTCCGTGCCCTCCGCATCTTCTGAGAGCACCTCCCGCACCATCCGCCGCGCAGCTTTTGCCTCCGCTGGCAGCCCATACTTCTCCACCATCTTGGCCCTCATGGCCGTAGTGGTCATTCTTTCTAACATCGGCGGTTCGAAGGGCGTGACGTTCGGCCCCATCGTGACCGACGGTGGCTTCTTCCTGTTCCCGCTCGCCTACATTCTGGGCGACGTCATTTCTGAGGTCTACGGCTTCAAGGTGGCCCGCCGCGCCATCATCACCACGTTCGCGCTCGCCGCGTTCGCGATCTTGTGCTTCTTCATCATGATCATCTTGCCGCCGGCCGAGTGGTACGACGGCCAAGCAGCCCTCGAGCGCACCCTGGGACCGGTCTGGCAGATCGTTGCCGCGTCCCTCGCAGGCTTCGTGGTCGGTCAGACCCTGAACTCATTCGTCTTGGTGCGCATGAAGGAACGCTTCGGCGAAAAGGGCCTCGTGGCCCGACTCATGAGCTCCACTGGCGTGGGTGAATTCGCTGACACGGTGATCTTCTGCTCGATCGCCGCACCGGTGCTGGGCATCGCTGACGTCCCCACTTTCATCAACTACGTGGTGGTGGGCTTCGTCTACAAGACGGCCATCGAGTTCATCTTCGTACCCGTCACCACCGCAGTGATTGGCTGGTTCAAGCGCCGCGAACCGAGCTACCAGACCGCGGTTTCTGAGGTTTCTGAGGCTCGTTAGGTCCGCAATCGGATAAATAGTGTCATGATAATTCCGTGATGGAATTTCTGACTGCCACTGGCCTGAGCTCCGCAGCAGGCCTCAACGCGTACATTCCTATGCTCGCGTTGGGCCTGCTGGACCGCTTCACCAACTTCGTCAACCTGCCACCCGCGTGGTCTTGGCTATCCAACGACTGGATGCTGTGGATCCTTGGCGTGCTGCTGGTGGTGGAAGTTGTCGCGGACAAGATTCCCGTGGTGGACTCCATCAACGACGTCCTCCAAACCGTGGTCCGTCCGGCCGCTGGTGGCGTGGTCTTCGCGTCCGGCGTTGGTTCTGAGACCGTGACCGTCTCTGACCCGGGTACGTTCTTCGCCTCGGATCAATGGATCCCGGTGGTCATCGGCGTCGTCATTGCCCTCGCGGTGCACCTGTTCAAAATGGGCACTAGGCCCGTCCTGAACACAGCTACCGTCGGCACTGCAGCTCCTGTGGTCAGTGCCGTCGAGGATGGCGCGGCCGTAGGCCTTGCCGCTGCCGCCATTTTCTTGCCAATTCTGGTGCTGGTCCTGTTGGCCGCGCTGGCTTTCGGTTTCTATTGGCTCTTCACTAAAATACGACGCCGCAGCGAACCCGAGACGGGCATTCTTTAGTTCTTCAGTGGTCGCCTCTGGCGGTTAGCTAGGCGAGTTCGAGACGAGCCTGCGCCTCGAAAATCATCCACGCTTGAAGCTGCTGGGCGAGCTCCCACGGATGCTCACCCACGGGGGTGACATCCAGCGAGGTCTCGCCCGGGAAGATCATGACGTGGTGCTTCTTCCACATCGTCTCGTGGCGAAGTTCCCACAGGTTGCGGGCGGTCGCGCGAATGAGCGCTTCGGCCGTAACGCGTGCTGATTCGTCGATGCGCTGATCGCGCGCCACGAGACCCAAGTACCGGCACAGGATGCCCGTGAACAGGCCGCCATCACCGTGCCCATGCGCCTTGAGCGTGACGCCGTCCTCGAGCGTGAGGTGGCGTGCGATGTTATGAACCAGCTCCGCCGCGTTCTCCAGATCCTGGGCCCGTCCCAGCTGCAACATGATGCCGAGAACCGGGCCCTGGTTGTAGGAAAAGATGTGGGGGACTAGCTCCCTCTTCCCGTTGACGATCCGCAGGCCGTCCATGAGCAAGCCCGTTTCTGGGCTCTTCAGATGCGCCATGAGCCAATCCAACAGCGGCGCGGCGCGCTCAGGTTCTCCCGTGCGCGCGAAGTACAGGGCCGCCGGGCCAGTAGCGGCGGTGTTTTTGAAGTCTCGAACTTTATGCCAAAACAGTCCGCCGCCGAGGTCGTCAGTCTGCGCGGAATGCAGGACTGGACGCAGGTACCGCGCTACGCGGCGTTCTCGCTTCTCGTTCTTCTTGGCTTGAGCCGCGAGTTCTGCCGAGCGCTGCGAGGCGAGTGCCATCCACGCCATGTCGTCAAAATACTCATTCGTGAACTTGAAGCCGTTGCGCATGCCCACGGTCATGATGGTGCGCGCACCGAGCTTTCCAGCACTCGGCAACGAAGCACCCGTGACGTGCTGTCGCGTGATGTACTCGCGCCAGCCGGCGTCCACCAGGCAGTCGACGTAGTGGGCTTGCCACCAGTAGTGCCACAATCCAGTCTGATCCACAGGCGCCGTGTTGGGAGGCACGTAGGGCATGCCCAAATGCGTTCCGGGCACCCACCCGAACAAACGGTGGCCGAAGACCGTCGTGACGGAGCGTGCCGCCAACGTGGCCCGCGCGGAAGCCGCCCGCCAGCTCAACGATTGTGAGAGCGCTTGCCGAGCGGCGTCGTCGTACTGGAATAGCGAAGTCATCTGGCCCTTTCTCTTTGGAGCACCATTAGTCTGCCTGACTGTGTTTCGGTATGAAAATGCTTGACCCTTGTCAGCGGAAAGGTGACCTGCGACACTGGTTGCAATTGCAACGAGAAGCTTCTGTGTATTTGACACAGACTCGGCAAGAGAAAGCAGGAGCATAATGAAACGACTCCACCTCGCACTTGCGGCGCTGGCAATTTCGAGTCTCTCGCTCGTTGGTTGTGGCGCAGGCAGTCCCTCTGCTGCCTCCGGATCAGGCGGTACATCGACGTCCGCCTCGTCCGCTAGTTCATCGAATTCCCAGGAGAGCTCGCTCAAGACTCTGCGCGTAGCTGCCGTACCCGTCGTCGATGTTGCGGCTTTGTATATCGGTGAAAAGCAAGGCTTCTTCAATGAGAAGGGCCTCAAGCTGGACATCAAATTCACGGCTGGCAGCTCGGTGGCGATACCTGCAATGATGCAGGATCAATTCGATGTGGTTTATAGCGGAAGCGTGAATGCGCTACAGGCTCGAGAGAAGGGTCTGCCTATCGTTGCCGTCGCCGAAGGCGGTAGAACGACTGGCGTCCAAGGTAAGGATCACGGTGGAATCGTGGTTCCGAAGGACAGCCCTATCAAGACTGCAAAAGACCTTGAAGGCCACTCACTCGCCGTGAATGCTGTGAAGGGTTTGCATGAAGCAGCAGACCGCGCATCCGTTCTCAACGCGGGTGGCGACCCAAGCAAAGTGAAATTCTTGGAGCTTCCTTTGACTGATATGGCGGCAACGATGAAAAGCGGGAATGTCGACGCTATTTCAACGTCAGAGCCGTTCCTTACTTTGGCGCTTGAAGACGGTAACCGACTCATCGCAAGCCCATTCGTGGATGTCAGCCCAGAGTTCGTCACAGCGGTTTATATGACCTCCGAGCAAAAGCTCTCCGCGGATCAGCAGACCTATCGGAATTTCAACGAGGCACTTAAGAAGTCCCAAGAGTATGCACTGGAGCATGCGGACGAATTCCGCGCTGAATTGGGCAACTTCACTTCGATAGATCCCGAAGTTGCCAAGAAAATGACGCTCACCAACTTCGGATGGGGATTCCCTGAAGACGCTATGAAAGCAGCAGCCGAGGCAAGCAAGAACGCAGGCATTATCAATGACGTAGATGCTTCCCTGAACGGTTTGGTTGCTCGAGATATTCAGTAGGTTCAATCCATGTAATTCATGCGCGGAATGTTCTCAAACATCCGCCTGAGGTAGTTACGGACGTCGTGCTTTTCTTGCTCTGTGAAGCCAGTCAGCATTCGTTCAGATCTGTCGAGAGCAACGGGAAGTACTTTGTTATGGATTTCGGCTCCTTTTCTCGTCAAGAAGAGGAGCCGTTTTCCTGCTGAGTTGTCCGCCTTGACGAGTTCTTTCGCCGCAAGGCGTTGCAAACGTCGGCTCACGACAGACTTGTCGAGACCCACGATGTCGGTGATCTCAGAGGCCTGAACACCTGGATAGTTCGACAGCGTTGAAATGATCGCAAAGTCCGGTGCGGTTATTCCAAATTTCTCAGAATAGATGCGAGATCCGCCCCATGTATGGGCACTTGCGACGAGCCCCAGATATGCAGGGATAAAAGTCTCGCGATCAATGGTTTCTGGTAAGCGCTCGCGAACCAAATCTTCCGACGTCATTTCACCATCCAATCACTCTTTCTATTTAGTGAAGGTTACACATGAAGAAACTGATAAATGACTCACGCGAGGTTGTGGATCACGCGCTTGAGGGGATCGTTGGCAGCAGTGGCCTAGTGAAGCTACTTCCCGGACAACGCGTCGTGTTTCGCGCCGACTTAGCCACGTTTCGGAACGAAGGAAAAGTCGCATTGATTTCTGGTGGAGGTGCCGGGCATGAGCCGGCGCATGCTGGATTTGTCGGCCCGGGAATGCTCACAGCGGCCGTTTCCGGATCGGTTTTCGCTTCGCCATCCGTGGATCAAATTTTGGCCGCGATCCGACTTTGCGCGACTCAAGCTGGGGTCTTGCTGATCGTCAAGAACTACACGGGCGATCGGCTCAACTTTGGGCTTGCTGCTGAGATTGCAAGAGGGGAGGGCCTCATCGTTGACATGGTGGTGGTTGGGGATGACGTCGCCTTGAGCCTGAACCATCAGCATGCTGGACGTCGGGGGCTTGCCGGAACCATTCTTGTGCACAAGATTGCTGGGGGAGCTGCCGATCGCGGTGACTCGTTGGAAGCTGTAATGAAGGTTGCCGAACGCGTCATTGATGGACTTTCCACGATGAGTGTTGGACTGGGTGGATGCGTCGTTCCGGGTGAGGAAGAAGCATCCTCTGATTTGTCCGCGGATGAGGTTGAATGGGGGCTCGGAATTCATGGTGAATCCGGGGTAGAACGGTCCAAACATGTGACGGCTCAGAAAGCAGCTGAACGTCTAGTGTCGCGGACGCTTGAAGGGGTGTTATCCGAGGCTTCCGCGCTGACGACTTCCGAACAACCCCAGGTTGTGCTGATGCTCAATAATCTGGGAGGCACGTCAAACATTGAAATGGGGGTGATGGCGCGAGAAGTTCTGAATGAGATCCGGAACCGCGACGTTAAGATCCAACGCTTCTGGAGCGGAGCATTCATGACAGCTCTTGAGATGCCCGGTGTCTCCGTCACTTGTTTGCATCTTGGCGCTGCTGGCGAAGCTTCGGCACAAGAACTGCTCGATCTCTTAGATGCCCCGGTGACGACGCTTGCTTGGCCTGCGCCGTGGGTAGGCAGACTGCCGGACGAGCATGTGCAGGATCCTGCTGATATCTCGATTGAGGAGTCTCCAAAACTATCGACTTCTCCGGCTGAGTCAGTAACAGGCAAATGCGAGAATATGGGCGAAGACGAATTAGCTCTGTTACGTGCGGTCACACGAACCTTGAAGAATTCTGAGTCGGAGCTGACGCGGATGGATCGCATCGTTGGTGACGGTGACTTGGGACTAAGCCTTACGCATGCGTCGAATACAGTTGATGCCCTCCTCGACGATCTGCCACGAGATCCTTCGCAGGCATTGACCGACATAGCTAGTGCGGTGAGAAAGGCGGTCGGGGGAACCTCGGGGCCGCTCTATGCGATTGGGTTGCTTCGGGCGGCACATCAGCTAGGTGATTTGTCTTCAACGGGGCTGCAAATCGATCCAGAGGAAAGCCCGTCGGCAGAGGATCTGCGACCAGAAGCAAAACTGTGGGCTGTGGCATTTGATGCAGGTGTGCGCGCGATCGAAGAGCTCGGCGGTGCGATTGTCGGCGACTGCACAATGATTGATGCACTACGCCCGGCGGCAAACACGCTGCTGGAAGTTTCCGCAAGTGGGGCGAGCGTCGGTGAGGCATTGAGTCAAGCGAGTCTTGCGGCGCAACGCGGTGCTGAATCGACCCGAGAGTTGCGGGCGAGAAAAGGTCGTGCGAGCTACGTCGGCGACAGGGCCGTTGGTGAAGTGGATCCAGGAGCGTGGGCAGTTTATCTCTGGCTCACTGCATTGGCGGAAGCCTCACGCGAGTGACAGGACTGCTGCTGAGCGCGACCTGAGATGGGAACTCAGGCGAACAAGGCTGAGTACCTTCTAGAATCAGGAGTTACTCAGCCTTGAAGGCCATCGGTATGTGCTCGTAGCCGCGGAGCCAGTTATTCAACTTTCGAGTTGGTGCGGCGGCCACTTCTAGGTGAGCTACGTGGCGGCCAACGGCGCTAAGCAGAGTCTCTGCTTCCATGCGTGCCATCATCTGCCCTACGCAAGCATGAATCCCATAGCCAAAAGCAACATGTCCTCGAGTGTCTCTCGCGATGTCAAAGTGCTCCGGATTCGCCCACTTTCGAGGATCACGGTTTGCTGCACTAACGAAATTGATGAACTTATCTTCTTTTTGGAGCTGGATGCCGGCAAATTCCATATCTACACCTACCGTGCGGCCAATAAATGGACTCGGCGCGAAAAGACGAAGTGTCTCCTCAAACACCTTGCGAGCCAACTTCTCGGGGTCCTCTTTGAAGAGTTTCCACTGAGCGGGGTTTTCGCTCAGTGCAACGAGAGCGTTACCGATTCCAAGCATGGTGGTATCTAATCCGGCGGACAAGAATGCTCTCACTAACAAGGAACCTTCGGACTCGGTGATCTCGCCGGAGTCCACTCGAGCAAAAATAGCGGCGGCAATACCCTCAGTGCCTAGATTCTCTCTACGCATTTGCCACTCCACGTATTCGGCGGCGTCGGTTGCTCCTGCTAGGGCCTCTTCGTATCGACCATTGCGCGGTCCCATGGCCTGGAAGTTGAGGTTGGCGTATGTAAGCAGATGTTTGCGTCCCTCGGGTGCGAGCCCGATGGCATCTGGAAGCGCTCGTAGCGGAAAAGCCACTGCCAAATCCTGCATCGCATCAAGCTCTGAGTGCTCCAGTGCCGTAAGTACGACTTCATCTGCGATTCGCTGGAAGCTCTCCTTCAGACCCTTGACGACTTTCTGGGAGAGGGCTTGAACCATCACAGTTCTTACACGCGAGTGTTCCGGCGGATCTGCCTCGAGAATCGCGCTTGGCTTACGCCAGTTTTCAGTCAGGAAGGTATTTGTGAATCCAGTCCCATGAGAGGAAATGAACTTCTCGTGATCGCCGAAAACTTCTGTCACTCGTTGATGGCGACCGGAAGCCCAGACCCCGTACTTTTCCAGCCAGACGACTTCCCCTGCTTCCCGCACCTCGTCTTCGATCGGATACGGATCGAGTAGGGATTCATCGCTAAATGGATCAAGATCAAGTCGTGGCGTGCTGATTTCAGCGGAGATGGACATCGAAGCCTTTCGAGTTGCAATTGCAACTAGTGAAACATGTTCCTCCGTGACGTTCAAGAGAAATGTCGATTCAGTTGAACCCTTTGTCTTCTCTTCTGTCCCATATCGAGGGCCCATAGACGGCCGATCATTAGTGGGAGCAATGCCGTTCGCGTCGGGTCGATAGATAAACAAGCAACTACTAACGTGACAGAAACAAGTACGGCGACACCTGAGCGGCGTCGTCGTACTGGAAAAGTGCCATGTAAACCCTACGAAAGTCCCTGCGGATCCGGGCCGCCCGCGTAGTACGCGGAGAGGACGCGCTCCTTCAACTCGAAGAACGTGCCGTTCTCGATGGCTTCGCGAGCGGAGTCCACGAGGCCCACGGTGAAGTACTCATTGTGGATGGAGATGAGCGTGTGGCTCAAGAGCTCATTCGCCTTGTGCAGGTGGTGGATGTAGGCGCGCGTGAAGTTCTGGCACGTGTAGCAGCCGCAGCCCTCAACGAGCGGCGTGAAGTCGCGCTTGTAGCGGGCACCCGTGAGGTTGAAGCGGCCGTGGGGGCTGTAGAACGCCGAGTTGCGGGCCACGCGGGTGGGGGAAACGCAGTCGAAGGTGTCGGCGCCGTTTTCGATCGCGGTGAAGACGTCATCCGGCTCTGAGATGCCCAGCAAGTGGCGGGGCTTGTCCTCGGGGAGCTCTTCAGCGCACCAGCGGACAATCGTGCCGAGGTTTTCCTTCTCGAGCGCGCCACCGATGCCGAAGCCGTCGAAAGGCATGTCGCCCAAGTCCTGGCAGGCCTTGCGGCGCAGGTCCTCGTACTGGGCGCCCTGAATGACGCCGAAGAGTGCTTGGTAGTCCTTGCCTTCGCGCTCGTCCGTGAGGCGGAAGTGCTCCTTGACGCAGCGGCGGGCCCACAAGCGCGTGCGCTCGAGGGCTTCTTCTTGGTAGCCGCGGGAGTTGTGGAGCGTGGTGAGCTCGTCGAACGCGAACATGATGTCCGCGCCGATCTGGTGCTGCACTTGCATGGACACTTCTGGCGTGAAGCGGTGCATCTTGCCGTCCAAATGGGACTTGAACCAGACGCCGTCGTTGTCCACGTTGGCGAGGCGCTCCTTGCCGGGCGCCACCGCGTCATCGCCACCCGGGCCGTCGCCGGTCATGTCGATGATCTTCTTGAAGCCCGAGCCCAAGCTCATGACCTGGAATCCGCCGGAGTCCGTGAAGGTCGGGCCGTTCCAGTTCATGAACGCGGAGAGGCCGCCGGCCTCATCCAGCACGTCAGCGCCGGGCGCCAAGTACAAGTGGTACGCGTTGGACAGCACAGCCTGCGCGCCGAGCTCACGGACCTGATCCGGCGTGAGCGCCTTGACGGATGCCTTGGTGCCCACCGCAATGAATGCGGGTGTCTTGATCTCGCCGTGAGGCGTCTTGATGACACCCGTACGGCCTTCGAAGCGCTCGCCATTGGCACCCCTGAGCCGAGTGCCGAGCGTGAACCCGAACTCGGATTGCTTCTCATGGCTCTCGGGGTAATCCACGGGAGGTGGGAAAGCTTCGGGTTCAGGGTTCAGACGTTTCAGGGCGTTACGAGTTCTTGACACCCCATCATTTTGCCGTAGATTACGGCAAGCTTCGGCGCATCAACCTGCTAGGGGTGACTATTCACACCAACCCATGTGCGCGAGAGCCTGTTTGATGAGGTTTCCGCGGCCGCCGCTGAGGTCGCCTTGAACCTCGGCGCTCAGGGCTTCTTGAGGGGTCAGCCACGTGAGTTCCAACGCATCCTGACGTGGCGAGCATTCGCCGCGCACCGGAATCACATAGGCGAGCGCTACGGCGTGTTGGCGATCATCCGTGAGTCCGGTTTCTGACGGAGACGGGAAGTATTCCGCCACCGTGAACGGAACAGGGGAGGCAGGCAGCTGTGGCATCGCGAACGGACCGAGGTCCTTTTCCATGTGCCGCACAAGCGCTGCACGGATGGTTTCGCGGTACATCACGCGCCCGGAAACGAACGTGCGACGGAAGTTCCCGGTTTCGTCGGCCGTATACAATAGACCGACTTCACTGACGTATCCCAGCGGGTCTAACCGCACCGGGATCGCCTCCACGTAAACCATTGGGAGGCGACGTCGTGCTTCGTACAAGTCCTCGTTGGATAGCCAGCCGGGATTAGGATCCGGAGTTCGAACGTTCATATCTCTATTGTTAGCGTATTTCTTCCCACATGGGGTCGATTACGCCTCAACGCGAACAAACTTTCCTACTCAACATGCGCCATTTGGCTGAACCCCGGCCAAATGCGCCTTCGTGAGCCACCACTTCAACGAAAGACCTGCATGAAAAACTCGCGCAACTCTGCTCCCGATATTGAGCGACTTTCGCCGTCTTCGGTGATGACTATTTCCGTGCTCATTGTGAGCGCCTTCGTGATGATCTTGAACGAGACCATCATGAACGTCGCGCTGCCAACTCTGATGGAGCAATTCTCCGTCAGCGCTGACCGCGCTCAGTGGCTGTCCACGTCGTTTATGCTGACCCTGGCCGTGATCATCCCGACCACCGGCTACTTACTTCGCCGCTTCTCGATCCGCCAGGTCTACACGGCCGCGATGTCCCTCTTCATTTTGGGCACTGCGCTGGCCGCGTCATCCCAGTTCTTTGAGATGCTCTTGGCGTCCCGCGTGATTCAGGCGTCCGGCACGGCCGTCATGATGCCGCTGCTCATGACCACGATCTTGGACTTGGTGCCAGTGTCCCGCCGTGGTCAGATCATGGGCAACGTGTCCATCGTGATCTCGGTGGCACCGGCCATCGGTCCTACGCTGTCCGGCCTGATCTTGCAGTGGTTGTCCTGGCGATTCATGTTCGTGGTGGTGCTGCCGATCGCGCTGATCGCCCTCATCATCGGCTTCTCCCGCGTCCCGAACAACGGCGGCGGCGAAGTCTCGCACCTCTCGATTCCGTCCATCCTGCTGTCCGTCCCCGGCTTTGGCGGCTTAGTTTACGGCCTGAGCAATCTTGGCGGAGGGCACGACGCCGCAGCTACCGCGGGTGCCTCACAATCCACCATTGCGTGGGTTGCGATCGCGATTTCCGTAGTCTGCTTGACCGCGTTCGTGCTGCTGCAGTTGCGATTGCAGCGCAGCAACAAGGCCTTGTTGGACATGCGTCCGTTCACCTACCGCGAGTACACGCTGTCGCTCATCACCATGGTGTTGGCGATGGTGGCTCTGTTCGGCGTCATCATCTTGGCGCCGCTCTACCTGCAGCAAGTGCGCGGGCTGTCCACTTTGCAGACCGGTCTGATGTTGCTTCCGGGTGGCATTCTCATGGGCGTGCTGGCACCGTTTGTGGGCCGCTGGTATGACAAGATCGGTGCCCGCTCCTTGGTGGTCCCGGGCTCGATCCTCTTGTCCTTGGTGCTGTGGCAGTTCACGCGCTTCGATGCGTCCACACCGATCTGGCTGATTCTGGCGCTCATGTTCACCATGAACATGTCCTTCGCGCTGCTCTTCACGCCACTGTTCACCACGGCATTGAACCCATTGCCGCACTCTTTGCATTCGCACGGCTCCGCCTTGTTGAGTGCTTTGCAGCAATTGGGTGGCGCAGCCGGAACGGCTCTGCTCATTGGATTGATGGTGTCCGGAACGGCCGCAGCGGTTGCTCAGGGTGCTGATCCCATCACGGCTGAGGTCTCCGGATTGCAGCACGGCTACACGGCTGCGGCCATCGTATCCGTGCTCATGGTGGTGCTGTGCTTCTTCATGCCCGGCAAAAAGGCGCCGGAAGAACTCCCGGCGCCTTAAGGGCTAACTAGCTAGAAACGCTTTACCAAGATCCGCGCCAGTATTGTGCTGCGCGCGGATCTTCTTTTGCCGTGACACCCAGCGTCTTGGCGGCGTTGGCTGCCCAGTGTGGATCGTTGAGGGCGGCTCGGGCGATGCTGATGCCATCAGCCTGATCCGTCATCAAGAGCGTTTCGGCCTGCTCCGCCGTCGTAATGAATCCCACCGCGGTGACAAACATGTCCTGGCCTTCGAAGGACTTCTTCACCTGAGCGGCGAGCTGGGTCTGGTAGCCCGGACCCATCGGGCCGAAGTACTGGCCGATGCCAGCGCTCGAAAGGTCAATCGCCGTCACGCCCAGATCGGCCACGAGATGCGAGAGCTGAATGGTCTCTTCGATCGTCCAGCCTTCCTCCACCCAGTCCGTGCCGGAGAAGCGGATACCCAGAGCCTTGTTCTGTGGCCAGACTTCGCGGACAGCCTTGACGACCTCAAGTGCCAAACGGGTGCGGTTCTCGAAGGAGCCGCCCCATTCGTCCTCACGCTTGTTGGTCAGCGGGGAGAGGAACTGGTGGATGAGGTAGCCGTGCGCGGCGTGGATCTGGATGAAGTCGAATCCGGCCTCGTCAGCGCGGCGGGCAGCATCGGTGAAGTCCTTGATGACCTTCTGGATGTCCTCAGCGGTCATTTCGCGAGGGCTGCGCAGGCGGTGGATGTCCGTCTCGGACGGGCCAACGGTTTCCCAGCCGCCCTGCTCTTCGGGGATGGAACCCTTGCGGTCCGAGTCCACGTATTCGAGGAGGTGCGGGTAGGTCGAAGCTTTGCCGCCCGCGTGGGCCAACTGAATGCCGGCTGCCGCTCCGTAGGAGTGTAAGTAGTTGGTGATGCGCTTGAAGGCATCGCGCTGCTCGTCGTTCCACAGACCCAAGTCCTGGTCCGAGATGCGAGCTTCTGGGCTCACGCCGGTTGCTTCGGCGATGATCAGGCCAAAGCCGCCGTTGGCGCGTGCGCCAAGATGCACGAGGTGCCAATCGGAAGGAACGCCGTCCTTCGCGGTGACGGAGTAAGTGCACATTGGAGCCAGCACGCTGCGGTTGCGCAGAGTCAGGCCGTCGCCTTCGAGGGTACGGATAGTCACAGGGGAAAATAGTTTGCTCACAGTGGGGCCAACTGACTTCGAGTGAGTGCTATTCCCCAGATCCGTAGAGGCGCACGAAATTCTGGAGGATCACGCGCGGCCACGGATGGTCTTGTTGGCGCGTGCGCTCAACGAGCTGCTCGGCATCTTCGGGCGGAAAATACCCCGCATGCGCGTAGATTCCGATGCGCGTGATGAGGCCCTCTTGATCCAGTTCGGGATGGAACTGGGTGGCGTACTGATGGTTCTGAATCTTGAACATCTGCACTGGCGCCGGACCTGAGGTGGCCAGCAGAACGGCGTGGTCCGGCAGCGCGCTCACGGATTCCTTGTGCCCCACGAAAGCACCGAACTCTTGCGGGACGCCAGCCAAAATTGGATCCGCCAAGCCAGCCTCGGTGAGCGTGACCCAGGTGCTGCCGACCGGTTCAGGGTACGAACGATCGATCGTGGCGCCCTGATGTACGCCGAGCGTTCCCACTCCGTAGCACTCGCCTAAGAAAGGGGCGTCGTGTTCCACGATCCAGTCCAACAGACGGGCCAGATCCGCTTCAACGCGCAGCTGTACTGCGGACTTCTCCGTGTCAGATGCATTGAACGGGCTGCCACCAATGATGAAGCCGGAAAAATTCTCCGGCTGCAATTCGGACAGTGGCGGCAGGGGATCGCGCTCAAGGCGCCAATGAACTACTTGATCCGCGGTCAGCCCAGAAAGATGGAGGGTGCTACGCAGCTCGTCTTGAGTCGCTGCATCTGATTCTCGGGTCGAAATCACCAAGAAGGGTCGCGTCACTGCGCTCCGGTCCTAGAATTCGGTGGGCTTGCCGCGGAGCGCGCGGCGCTCAGCATGCGAGATCTGGTACCGACGGTTCTCCGTCGCCAGCACCACAATGAAGCCACACATACCAGCCAAGATGGCTACGAGCGCAGAAGAATTAGATCCGAACAATCGGCTGGTCATGATCCAGAACAGGCCGAATCCGTAGCCCAGAGCCATGACAATTCGCCCACGTTCGGTCATCGTCAGCGTCGCTGCGAGCCACGTCATCCCCACCACGACTAGCGCTGCCCACCACTCGCCGGGCAGCAAGAACTTGATGTTGTGAGTCGTCAAGAAGATAGCCACGTTCATCGCAGCAACGGTCAGGCCAAAGCCCAGGAACAATCCCACGGGACCGTCCACCGCCACGCGTTCGTCCCGGGTACGGGCCGTGTGCTGGTTCAAAACGTTCAAGCAGTAGACCAATACGCCGACCATCGCGAGGCTCGCGAGCATTCCGTAGCCGTCAGAGCCTTGACCTGCGAAAACGAGCCACAGCGCGCCAAGCATGGCCGCGGCCGCCACGGGGTATCCTAGTCGGCGCTGGCGTAGCGAGGACGCTTCGTCGCGCGTCCACTGGTAGCCGGCGTACACCACCAGCCACAGGTAAATGAGCCCCCACAGCAAGTACGCGACCGTACCCATGGACAGCAGGCTCACGTTCGGGTCATACGGCGAAAATTCGCGATCATGCACGCCTGGTCCGCCGAAAATACCCAAGCGGATGAACGCAACAGCTGCGCTCGCAAGGATCACGAGGGTGACCACTAGGCGGCGAATAAAGTCCTTGAGTTCCGGCTTAGGGTTCGGCGCCTTGGACGGCAAGTTGTACGGGGCCACATAAACCGTTGCCGGCACCGTCTCGATTTCCCACACCGGCTGGTGCGGGCGCGCGGTTGGCTGCAGCACGGCGCGGCTGACAGGGCGTTGAGCTTGCGCCTGCTCCTCTTGAGCGAGCTGCTCCGCAATTCGCTGGTCCATCAGGGGATTACGACGACGCGGCTTGGGTTTCTCAGCAGCCTTCGCGGCGTTGGCCTCGGCAGATACTTGGTCCTCGGACTTCTTGACGCCGGGGATCGTCTGGTTGCGCTGAAGCACAGCTTCGCGAGCTTCCTCGACCAAATGCGCGAGGTCGTCCTCTTGGCGTCGCTTATCTACTGGCTCCGTACGACGACGAGCGCCGGAACGGTCCAAGTGCTGTGCATCGTTGGCAATGCGGTTTGGGGTTGAAGTGCGAGGTGGCGCGGTGCGCTGGACTGGTGCGAGCGCTGGCGCAGGCGCAGGCGCGGGTGCAGGTGCGGCTGCCGGTGCGGTTGCCGACGCAGATGTAGGTTTCGATGCGGGAGCCGTGGACTTCGGCGCATCAGAGGCAGGAGCTGGAACCTTTTCGATGGGTCCCGTCAGCGTCGCCAAGCGCGCCAAACGCTCTTCTTCGGCGCGGGCACGAGCAGCCGCTGCAGCTTCTTCGCGCGCGGCAGCTTTGGCGCGGACGGCCTCGATGTTTTTGCGTTCCAGAGCCTTCTCGGCGGCTCGGCGCGCGCGCCAGCGTCCCACGCGAGAGCTAATCTCAACGGGAGTAGGAACTTCGATGTTGTCGAGCCACGAAGACAATCCGTCGCCAGATAGATCTGCGATCCGCTTGGATTCTTGGTTGTCTGAATCTTTGTTCGACTCGGCGTCGCTTGACTTGGTGCCGCTCGACTTCACGTCATCACGGACGGTGGCCTTCTCGACCCTTTCGGACTGCCCGACTTTTTCGTCGTTTTGAGGCGTTTCTGTAGGCACCGCCTCACGCAAGCGTGCAAGGGCAGGTGAGACTGCGTCGTCGTCTTCTCTTTGTTTAGTCATCGCGGTCCAACTCCCCTCAGCTTACGAAAAAATGCAAGCAGCATCGCAAAAACTACACCTATTAGAGTACCCACAACCATGCCAATCCCGGCGGAGGCCCAAGCGGGGAGGCCGGTAGTGTTCCCTACAAAGTATCCAATAGTCATCATGTACGCGGCCCAAATTGCTGACCCAACACCTGTGTAGAAGATGAAGGGTCTAACGGTGACGCCACCCAATGCTGAAGCTACCACGGCTGCCGTTCGGCCACCCGAGAGGAACCGCACGCCGATCAAGCCCGCATGGGTTGCGTCGGCGCCCAGCTTTCGCGTGAGCCGCAAGGCATTTCGGTGAACCCAGCGCCCCCACGTGAAGCGATCCAAAAAGTGCGTGAGTCGTAGTCTGAAGGCATAAAACAGCGCTATATCGCCTAGCCAACACCCCAAAAATGCGGCCAGATAGGCGGGCACCAACAGCAACGAACCGGACGCCACCAGCGGACCCGCGCCGAGAACAAAGAGCTCGCTCGGAGTCGGTGGGATCGAAGCGTCGATCGCCACCAAAAACAGCATGAGCGGGTAGTACCAAGCGCCGTATTCGTTGGTTGGTGCGTCCATTGTTAGCGCCCCGTTTCGAGCGGGGCTGCTGAGAGCCGGAGCTTTGAGTCAAAACGCCGCGTCTCACCAGTGAACGGATCAGCAAACGAGATGCTGGACGCCAACAACTGGAGCGGCCGCGTGAAATCATCCGGTGCTTCGTCCAGCAACACGGGATAGAACGGGTCATGCAGAATCCCGCACCCCAATGCGGCCAAATGCACGCGCAGTTGATGCGTCTTGCCCGTGTGCGGGTCCAGATCCCACAAGATCGCGGTTCCGTAGCGCTCGCCCTGGCTGGGTCCCACCTCGCGAATGGAAATCCGCGTGCGAGCATTCGCCGGACCTTCGCTCATGCGCGAGAGCAAGTAGCCCTTTTCCTTACTCATCCGGTTCTTGTAGACCAGCGGGAAGCAACCCTGCAACCAATCGATCCGTTCCGCCTCCACCACACTGACCGCTTGATATCGCTTGGTGATCTTCCGCTTTTCAAAGAGCACTTGATACGCGCCCCGCGACTCCGGATTCTTGGAAAACAGCACCACGCCAGCGGTCGCCCTGTCCAAGCGGTGCATCGGAATAAGATCCGGAATTCCCAGCCGATTCCTCAACCTGACCAGCGCAGACTCCTGCACGTAGCGTCCGCCCGGCGTCGTCGGCAAGAAGTGCGGCTTGTCCACGGCGACGAGGTGTTCGTCCTCAAAAATGATGTGCTCTTCCACCGGCAAATGCGGCTCGGTGGGCAAGTCGCGGTAGTACCAAAGGAACTCGTGCAGGCCCAGCGGCGTGTGCGGAGTGAACGCGCTGCCGTCGAGCGCCACCACTTCGCCGACTTCAAAGCGCTGCACAATGCCATCTGGATCTACGTGCCCAAACCGGAACAGCACATAGTCCATGACCGTCAGCCACGGGCCTTCACCCGCGCGCGGCAAGCGCAGGCGAGTGGCATTGACCCCGTTGCGCACGGGGAGGGGAGATTTCATTGCCACGAGTTAGAGTGCCGCCTCATCGGTAAAGTCGAGTTCCAGCAAGACGGAATCAGTTGGACTGGTGCGCGGGGTGGCGCGGGGGATTTCGGTGAATCCCACAGCGCTGAGATAGCGCCTCGCGGGTTGGTTGGGCGCCGGAACGCTCGCATAGACGGTATCAGTACGACGACGCAGCCAGGCTAAGCGGGCAGCTGCCATTTCTCGAGCGAGCCCGATCCGTCGGTGTTGGTCATCGACGCGCACACCGGTGAGGTAGTAGCCGGCTGGTTCAGCGACGGATGCTGGGATGTAGTTGGTTTTTGCCCACGCCACCACGTGGTCTTCTAGGTCCACTGCGACGATCACCATGGAGTTTTCATCAACCATGACTCGTTCGAGGAACCGCGGCGATGGTGGCGCGAACCCTCCGCGTTGGTGCAGGGCCTGAATTCCGGGGACATCCTTGAAATTCGCGAGACGAATCAAGAACGGTGTGGACTTCACAGGCACAGCTTTGCTGGCGCTGATGATTTCAACCGTGCTCGCAGCAGGTTCGCTGTTGGCCTCGTTCATTTTTGCGGCAAGCTTCACAAGACGGGATGAGCCGATCTCCAGCGCGATCAAGGCCGACCGTTTCAACTCGGTGACGGATGAATGTACGCGACCATCATCGGTGACGATTCGGAAACACAAGGCTGCGTCGTCGTCGTTCTCAAAATCAACCGGAACGCCGTCCACTAAGCCTTCGCCCTTACGGCGTTCGTAGTGGAATCCCAGCACGGGTGCGGTGCGGGAAAGCTCTGCGAGATCCAGATGGCCGTGATCAAGGTCGAGGTCCACGGAGTTCCCGTCAGCGTCGACGAGCGGGGCGGGCGGCCAGCTGCCCACCACGGTTGCGGCGAGGTTCGTGAACTTTCCTACTGGCACCATCTTGCGAACATGCTTGCGGCGGATCAAGACGTGTCCGTTGCGGCGGGCGCCACCACGGACAGCAGCCAACAGAATCCATTTGCTGCCTTCGTCAACGATTCCGCCGTCGATAGCGTCAATGCGATTGTCCTTGAAGTGGATGCTGAGGATGCGCGGCTCAGAACCGGTCACAAGCTTCCTTCCAGTCAAGATGTCACGAGGTAATGCCTCTTCAGCCTATGCCAGGGGAGGCCGGTTGAACGATGGTGATGTTGCCCGGACCCGGCTTTGTTTCGCCCACCCGGCCGTCTTCGAAGTCCGCGCCGATGTCCGCGATCACCGACTCCAAGACGGCGCCCTTCTTGACGTGGTTGTCGCCAAGCAAGATGCATCGAGACACGGTCGCTCCGTTTTCGATGGTGACACCTGGGCCAATGACGCTGTGCTCCACAGTGCCGGACACGCGTGCGCCCGCGGAAACCAGCGAGTGCCCGATAGTGGCGGTGTGGTCGATAAAAGCGGGTGGCAAACCGATGGTGTTAGTCATGATGGGCCAGTCGGGGTCCCCGAGTTGGACGCCGTTGCCGTCGAGCAATTGCATGTGGGCACCGAAATACGCGTCGACGGTACCCAGATCTTTCCAGTACCCGTGGAGCGGGTAGGCGAAGGCGCGGCCACCGTCTACGAGAGCGGGCAGAAGGCGCTCGCCGTAGTCGCCGAGCTGCTCACCAATGGACGAACCCTCGTCTGAAGCGTCGTCTGCGTCTTTGGATGCTTTCGCCGATTCTTGCGCCAAGCGCTCCAGCGTCTCAATCAGCACGGAAGTCTTGTAGACGAACACTTCCGTGGCCACGGTGTTCCCGTTTGGGTTGTCTGGTTTGTACTGAAAATCGGTGATACGGGAGTTCTTGTCCACCGTCACGACGCTGTAGCGGGTTGGGTTGTCATCCACAGTGGTGGTCACGATGGTGACGTCCGCATCCGTTTCTTCGTGCTGAGCCAGCACGGGGCGAAGGTCCAACTGGTACACGTGATCGCAGCTCATGACGATGACGTGTTCCGCGCCAGATTCCTTGAGCTTTGGAATCTGCTGATAGATCGCGTGAGCGTTGCCTTCGGCGAACCCGTCGCGCTCGCTTCCTTCAAAAGGCGGCAGGATTCGTAGGCCTTCATAGGTGCCGTCGAGGTCCCACGGGCGGCCATTAGCAAGATGCTGATTGAGTTCGAACGGCTTGTATTGCTCCACCACCCACACATTGCGGATGCCCGAATTCGCCAGGTTGGAGAGCGCGAAGTCGATGAGCCGATACGTTCCGGCAAAGGGCATCGCAGGCTTGGAGCGCGCTTCCGTCAACGGGGCTAACCGGCTTCCCTGGCCACCGGCCAAGAGGAGCGCCAGGACGCGCGGGTTGGATCGGACGGGCGAATATCTCACAAGCGTTCCCCTTTAAGCTCGTTGACAATACTGACAATAGAATAAGTCGCGCTCGACGGACTCCGTGCTCACCGAGTCTCCATCCTTGCTCCCACCGACCCTGCCGCGCAGGAGCTGCGGATCGCCCAAACGCTCATAAACCACGGGCGCGCCACAACGTTGGCACGGCTTTCCGCGACGCCCGTACACCCAGTACGGCTCACGACCCACCGCGCCGGTGGTGATGCGCCGGCCTCGTTCGCGGTTCAGATTCAGCAGCCGATGCATCATGTCGATGAGACCCAACAGAACCTCATCAGACAATTCACTCACGAGCGAATGCGGATTGACGCGCGCCATGAACAAAGATTCGCAACGATAAATATTGCCAACCCCAGCCAGCACGGATTGATCCAGCACCACGAGACCGATCTTGGTCTCCGGCCACAACCTCATCCGCCGCAACACCTCATCCCGGTCCCAACTGGGACCCAAAGGATCGGGACCGAGGTGAGCTACGTCGTCGTACATGGAAGCCGTAGGAACAAGCCGGACGAAGCCCAACTCGAAACCCACTGCTTGAGCAGTTGCGACGGACAGAATGCAGCGCGCTTTGAACGCGGGGGAGCGCCAGCGCTCGCCGGGCCGGTAGACGTCCCAATGCCCTTCCATCATGAGGTGCGAATGGATCGCGAGGTCCTCACACACAATGAACAGGTGCTTCCCACGGGATTCCACACTGGTGCATTCGCGACCTGATAGGTCCACGGTGGCGAATTTCGGGACGCGAAAGTCGGATCCGGTGAGCGTCTGGTGTTCCAGCGCGGCGCGGAGTTTCGCGGCGGTCCGGAAAACGGTATCTCCCTCGGGCACGCTAGCTCCTGAACCTTAGACCGGAGGGCGAGGTGTAGAAACCGGCATTGACTAGAGCCTTTGCAATCGTCGAATCAAGAATCGGCCGGCCGTTGACCTTCTCCATCGCCATCTTGTCCACTCGCGCTACCCGCAGCACGCGCACCAATTCATGCGCCGCAGCTTGCAGCCGCTCCGCATCATCGATGAACGCCAACACCGTCTTGCCGCCGCGCTCCACATACAGTGCCAGTTCACCATTTGAGAGTACGACGACGCCGCCCGCCTTCCGTCCCGGGCGATGGCCCGTGGGGGTGACGTCGTTCGACGCCGTTGGGAGCGTGGGCCAGGGCAGTGCCGCGCCGTAGGGATTCGCGGGGTCCGTTGCCGCCAGGGCCGTGACCGGAATGTCGTGAGCAACGTCCATGTCTTTGACGTGGGTGCGTAGCCGGTCGACGGTGGCAGGCGTGGAGAACTGGGCGGCGCCGAGCTTTTCAATGAAGTAGCCGCGGCGCGTAATGCCGGATTCTTCCATGCGAGCCAGCAACTTATAGAGCATGCCGAATCCGCCGGTGACTTCTTCGGACATGACCGATCCGCGCGTGAGCACGCCGTAGCGGTCAAGCAGATATTCAGCCGTTGCCGCGAGTGCCAGCGTGGTGTCCTGTTCAGGCTGGGACACCAGACTCCATCGGCCGGCCGCGGACGGTGATTGCGCGGTGATGCCAGGCGCTGCCCCACTCATGCTTCCGCTGGCGCCGTCAGAGGTGTCTGACGTTGCTCGGAGTCCGCTGCTTGCTTGCCAACCGGCGCCTAAGCCGCGCACTCTCATGCCGCGGACTCGGCCCAACTGGGCCGACCGTGCACGAGGATTCGCTTTTTGACGATGTGCCGTCCGTCCGCCGCCAAGGAGTCCTCGGACCGGAGCAAACGTGTCATTCGAGACTCGGCCAGCCCACACGAGTTCCCACAGAGCTACGAGAAGCTGCTGTTCCGTGGGAGGCGTCGACGTGTTGAGCGGTCCAAGTTGGTAGTGGAGCTGTTTGAAGAACGCAGCGCCGGAGAGCGAGAGTGCGTCCATGATGGCCGTGTGAAACGGGCTCGGTTCAAACTCCGGATCGCGCTGCAACGTCAGCGGTGCGTGGTCTCTTAGATGGAAGCTCAGCCATCCGTCGTTGCCCGCGAGCGATCCGTTTCCTTGCCACAACACTTCACCGCTTGAGAGCAGTTCATCCAACATGGCCGGCTGGTAGTCTTTGATGCGCGCCGGGAGGACGAAAGTTTCCCATGCGCTCGCAGGAACTCGCACGCCCGAGAGTTGGTCGAGCACGGCGGCCACACCATCCACGCCGCGCAGATTCTCACCGACGTACTGCCACGCGGGCAAGAAGCGGCCGTAGGTTGCCGCGTCTACGGGCTCCACTTCTGCGCGCAGCGCGGCAAGGGAACGGCGCCTAATCCTTCGCAAAACCTCCGCATCGCACCACTCGGTATCTGTGGCGGTTGCAGCTGGAAGTGTCGAGGAGTCTTCGGTGTCAGTGCCCGTGCCAGCGCTAGTGCCCGTGCTCGTTCCATGTGGACGGAACTCACCTTCGGCGAGACGGCCTTCGGCGAGCAATTTGCGCAGTGTCTGGTTGACGACAGCGACGCCCAGCCCCAAGTGATGAGAAGCCTCTGCCGCCGTGAACGGTCCGTGGGTTCTGGCATAGCGGCCCACCATGTCGCCGAGCGGATCATTGACGGGTTCAACGAACGCCAAAGGGACACCGATAGGCAGCGGAACACCGAGAGCATCACGAAGACGACTGGCATCTTCAATAGCCGCAAATACTTCCCGACCACCGATTCGGACAGCCATCGCGCGATTCGCTCGAACCAGTTCCATGCCAAGTTCCTGGCTGCGTTCTACTGCGCCTGCGCCGACATGTGCATGCGCTTCTGCATCTGAATCTGCATCCGCGTTTGTTTCCGCTTCGGTATTTCCCCAGTCGATGCGATCAGCGATTTCATCGGCAGACAAAGGACCCAAGAGCCGCAGTAGGTCCGCGATGCCTTCGATGCCCTTGAGCTTCCGGTCAGGCGTGAGCCGTTGGAGCTCGCGCTCAGTTTGCAGGATGACGCCGGCATCGAGGAGTTCTCGAAGCTCGGCTCTGCCCAACAGGTCGTTAAGCAGTCCGGGATCTAATGAGAGCGCAGCCGCCCGACGTTCAGCGAGCGGAGAGTCGCCCTCATAGAGGAACTGCGCGACGTAACCGAACAGCAAGGACTGTGCGAACGGAGACGGTTGCTGCGTCTGGGTCTCGATCACGCGAATCTTACGGTTCTCAATATTCGCGACCACGTGGCGAAGAGCTGGGAGGTCGTATACATCTTGCAAGCATTCGCGGACGGTCTCGAGAATGATCGGAAAGCTCGGGAACTTCTTGGCAACATCGAGCAGTTGGGCAGACCGTTGACGTTGCTGCCACAACGGTTGGCGCTTGGCCGGATTCTGGCGGGGCAACAACAAGGCACGCGCTGCGCATTCGCGGAAACGTGAGGCGAACAGGGCAGACCCGCCCACTTCGGCGGTCACGATCTGGTCCAGCTCGTCCGAATCAAAGTAGAAAAGTTCAGCACCCGGTGGTTCGTCGTCCATCATGGGAACGCGAAGGACAATGCCGTCATCGGCGGCCATCGCGGAGCCGTCGAGTCCGTAACGCTGGTGGAGTCGAGCTCCCACGGCGAGTGCCCACGGAGCATGGACGGACATGCCAAAGGGGGAGTGGAGGACCAGTCGCCAGTCACCAAGTTCGTCTTGGAAGCGCTCCACAATGAGTGTCTTGTCGCTCGGGATCGCGGTGGTGGCTTCCAACTGATCTGCCAAGTACCGCGTCAGATTTCCGGTGGCCCACTCATCTAGACCGACCTCTGAAAGCCGAGCTGCGGCGTCGTCCTCTGATAACTGCACCAGCTCACGCTGGAATTGGCCCAAAGCAACGCCAAGCTCATACGGCCGACCCAGCGAATCGCCTTTCCAGAACGGAAGCTTGCCGGGCTGGCCAAACGCGGGGCTGACTAGGACGCGGTCGAAAGTGATGTCCTCGATCTTCCAGCTTGTGGCGCCGAGCGCGAAGACGTCGCCGACTCGCGACTCGTAGACCATTTCCTCGTCGAGTTCGCCGACGCGTCGCCCGCCGGTTCCCGCGTCCTCGCTACCTGCAAGGAAGACGCCGAAGAGGCCGCGGTCAGGGATGGTTCCACCGCTCGTGACGGCGAGACGTTGGGCGCCGGGACGACCCTCGAACGTGCCCCCGTCGCGGTCCCAAATGATGCGTGGGCGAAGCTCCGCGAACTCATCGCTCGGGTACTTGCCGGAGAGCAGATCCAGGGTGGCGTCGAATGCGCTGCGTGGAAGATTAGCGAATGGCGCGGAGCCGCGGACAATGTCGAACCACTCTTCAACGTCCACCGTTCCGAGCGCGCTAGCAGCAACCGTCTGCTGCGCCAGAATGTCCAGCGGGTTCGCCGGGATCTTGAGCGCTTCGATGTTGCCCTTGAGCATTCGCTCGACCGTGACGGTGGTGTTGACCAGATCGCCGCGGTGCTTTGGGAAGAACACGCCTTTGGACACTTCGCCCACATGGTGACCAGCACGGCCCACGCGCTGCAAACCAGAAGCCACCGAAGTCGGGGCCTCGACCTGAATGACCAAGTCAACAAGGCCCATGTCAATGCCCAGTTCAAGGCTGCTTGTTGCCACCACGCACCGAAGCCGCCCAGACTTCAGATCGTCTTCAATCTGCGCACGCTGCTCTTTCGAGACGGACCCGTGGTGAGCGCGGGCCAATTGTTCAATGGGACTATCAGGCACTTGGCTGGCGATTGCGCCAGTCGCTCCTGACGGCCCCATCATCTCGGCGGCCGTGGATCCGATGCCGTTGGGGGCGAAAGGATTCCACACTTCGCCGCCGGTTAGCCGGGACTCGTGAATCTCGTTGAGACGGCCAGTCAGTCGCTCAGCTAGGCGTCGCGAGTTGGCGAAGACAATCGTGGACCGATTCTCTTCGATGAGATCAACGATCTGTTCTTCAACATGTGGCCAGATGCTCGCTTGCGGCTGAAGCCCGGACGCTGGTCCCAAATCATGAGCGGCTACTGCCGCAGGCAGGTCCGTCATGTCTTCAACGGGCACCGTGACTTTGAGATTCCAAGTTTTCTGGCTCGGCGGAGAGACAATCGTGACCGGACGATTTCCGCCGAGGAATCGCGCCACTTCACTTTGCGGCTCAACCGTCGCCGAGAGTCCGATTCGCTGAGCTGGCTCTTTCAGCAAAGCATCAAGTCGCTCTAGCGTCACGGCGAGATGAGCGCCTCGCTTAGTTCCAGCGACTGCATGAATCTCATCCACGATTACAGTGTGGACGTTCGAAAGCGTCTCACGAGCGCGACTCGTCAGCATGAGATACAAAGACTCAGGCGTGGTGATGAGGATGTTTGGAGGATTGGTCTGGAGTTTGCGGCGCTCGTTGGCCGGAGTGTCACCCGAACGAACGCCAACCGTAATATCCGGAACTGGAATCTGGAGTCGTCTCGCGGTCTGCGTGATGCCTATGAGGGGCGCTCGAAGGTTTCGCTCGACGTCCACGCCGAGCGCCTTCAACGGTGAAATGTAGAGAACCTTCGTGGCGGACTTCTGCTTCGCTTGAGCTCTCTTCAGTGTCCCCGGTTCCGCGAGATCCAGCGGTAATTCAGGAACAACGTTGGCCGAAGCATCTCGAATAAACGAATCCAACGTCCACAAAAAAGCCGCGAGGGTCTTGCCGGAACCCGTCGGCGCGATGACCAGCGCATTTTCCTTGCGCGAGATCGCATCCCACGCGCCGAGCTGCGCAGGAGTCGGTCCGGCGAAAGCGCCTTCAAACCAGTCTTTCGTGGCACGCGAAAACTTCCCAAGGACCTCTTGCGTTTCCGGGGAGCTATTTGTCCGCGTGTTCATTTCATTAGCCTACGTTCTGTCACCGACAGTTAGAACGCAGTTCGCCTGAAGAGCAGGACAACGTGCTCAACTTGGCGTTAGACGTGGTGATACGGCCGGCCGCCAGCGATTTCCTGGGCACGGTACAACTGCTCCGCAAGGATCAGACGCACTAGCTGATGCGGGAAAACTAGCTTGGAAAGACTCCACACGAAGTTCGCGCGTGAGTGAACACTCGCATCAACTCCGTATGCTCCACCAATAATGAGCGTCACGGGCTTGGCCGAATCAAACGCCTGAGTCAGCGTGGCTGCAAGCGTGGGCGAGTCAATATTCTTGCCTCGCTCGTCGAGTAGCACTGCGAAGTCTTGATCGTTGACCTTCGCCAGAATTCGTTCGGATTCTTCAGCGCGTGCGGCATCGCCTTCGCGGCTCGAATGCGGCAACAGCTGCCATGAGAGGTCGAAAGGCTTCTTCATGCGCTTTTCGTACCGGTCAATTCCCTCGGTAACCCACGACTCGTGCTTCTTCCCGATGGCCAAAACGCGCAATGACATGCTGATATTCTCCCACCGTCGCAGTTGTCGCAGGAAACAGCACTTCCGGCTAGCTGGAAATGCGCAGACTTCCTCCCTACAGTTCTTAGGTGCAACTCCATCAAACGAAACCGCAGCAGACCATCACGCGTCGCTTGGGCGAAAGCGCGCCGAGCTTCCTCGGCCCCTACACGGCAATGTGGATCACCATCATTTTTGGCCTCTTAGCGGTGGTGGGTTTGACCGCGGTAGCCGCGGAAATTTACGAGAGCATTGGCGAGCACGACGGCGCAGCCGCCTTCGACCAGCCCGTGTTGCAATGGATGATTGCTCACCGCACGGAAGCCTTGGACCAAGGAGTCACCTGGTTCACCCACGTTGGCGGTCAGGTGGGCATGCCGATCCTGGCGCTCATAGTGCTTGCGGTCATCACGTGGCGGAGCCGCTCATGGCGTCCGCTCATTTTGTTGGGTTCTGTGGCTGCAGGTTCTGTCGCGATGACGATCGTTGGCAAACAAACCTTTGGCCGAGCGCGGCCCGCTATGGAACTCGCAGTTCCGCCGTATGAGACCTCGCCCTCGTTTCCCTCCGGACACACGCTGAACGCCACGGCGATCATGGCCATCGTGGCGTACCTGATCTTCCTCGAAGCGAAGGGAAACATCACGCGCGTCATGACCATCATTGCTTGCACAGTGTTCGTGCTCGCGATGGGTCTAAGTCGCGTGTTCTTGGGTCATCACTGGCTCACCGACGTGCTCGCAGCTTTCGCGTTGGGTCTCGCGTGGGCAGGCGTCGTCATCCTGGCGCACCGAGTGTTCCACGGAATTCGCGAGGTCAGGGCTCAGTCGCGGAATACCACCACGGTCTTGCCGAGCGAGTGACCGCCTTCTACTTCGGCGATCGCCTCCGCGGCATCTTCAATGACGACGACGCTGTTGATGTTCGGTGCCACAGCTCCCGTTGCAATGAAGTTGGCTACTTCTAAATAGGCCACGGAGCTTCGTCGTCGAGTCACAGCGTCGCCGCCCAATTCCTTGGCGAGATCGGTCGCCGCGATGCTGCGAATCTTGGACTTGTCGGCCACCAGCGACGCGCCAAGTTGGAGCGTCTCGCCGCCAACGCAATCAAAGACTGCATCCACTTCGGTCTCGGCGTTCACGCCAACGTCTTGAAAGGTTTGCGAATCGAGATGCTGCGCGCCATAGGACTCAACGAGTTTCTTCTTGCGGTGACTAGCGACGCCAATCGTTCGCACACCAAGATTCCGTGCGAACTGAAGCGCATGAGATCCCACACCGCCACCTGCCCCGAGCACTAGGAGCGTCTGGCCTTCTTCGAGCTTGAGTTCTTGGATGGCATCCCAAGCGGTCGCGATGGCTACTGGGATGCATGCCGCTTGCTCAAACGAGACGCCGTCTGGAATCTTTGCCGTTTGTGAAGCCGTGACCAGTACTTGGTCAGCGAGTGCACCTTTACCGGTCGCCGTGGAACCAAACACTTTGTCACCGACTTCGAAGCCAGATCCTGGTTCAGCTTCGAGAACTACTCCGCTGGCTTCCCGGCCAATAGCCATCGGAAACTCGACGGGCACAGATGATGAGCGCTTTCCTGATCGAACCTTGATGTCTGCGGGGTTTACACCTGCGGCGAAAGTCTGAATGAGAACCGTTCCCGGTCGAAGTGTCTCATCTTCGACGTCCATGAACTGCTGGACTTCAGGACCACCGTAGGAAGCGAAACCGTAAATGCGCATGCCGTCCACTTTGCCCTATTTCTGGGCTCGCTTGAAGTACTCGCGAAGCATATGGAGATCGCGTGCCGAGCCCACGCCCGGATTGACGGGACTCGGCATTCTTCTTTGTTTCTTCTTGTCACTTCTCACTATTCAGATTTCAATCTGCATTCGTATCGGCGTTAGCGGTGCCGTACCGGTTTAGCGCGCTGGGCGATGACCTGTTGCCGGGTGCAAGGTCTCTCAGGCCAGCATCTTTTGACGGGGCAGGATGAAGGACTTTTCCGGGTGGAAATAGGTGTTTCGCGTGAGCGGTTGCGAGGGATCCTCTTCGAAAGGCGGGCTCCAGAACGGGACGCCGTCTCGCATCAAGATCATCCAGCCTGTTTCGTGGACCAGATGGTGGTGATGTCGGCACACCATGGCCGCGTTTTCCAACGTGGTCACGCCGCCTCTGGAGTATTCCTGCACGTGGTGCGCTTCGCAGCGGTCAACTCCTGAAGTGCATCCAGGGAAGGTGCATCCTCTATCCCGGGCGTAGAGAATCTTGCGTTGTTCGGCGCTGAAGAGTCTGTTGCGATTTCCGGCGTCGACAACCTGAGATTTCGATCCGAGCACTACCGGGATCAGCTCCGCATTGCAGGCCAGCTGGCGGATAGCGATGGGGTTGAAAGGACCCGAGTGCACAGCATCAGAACGAAAGAGCGCGCTGGTATTGAACTCCGATTCGAGCGTCTTGTGGTCAATATTCACCACGATTTGAGGCTGATACCCACCATTGATCGAGAGCTTCCCCGTGCGGAGTCCAACTGTCATCGCGTGGATTGCGCCATCAAGTCGCTTCTGGTTGATCGAGCGTTGGTCCTTTGGTGGCTCGATCGGTTTCCCATTCTCATCTGCCGCGAGCGAGAGCTCGCCAAGGTCGGACGAGTCGTGGTTGGCGCTACGCGGATTCACCTCTGGCGCGGCGGCCGTTAGCAGTGTTTCGTGCTGCAAATCGTCAAGACGGAGCATCCACTCGTGGAAACCAAACCTCTTCCCTTTGTAGAAAGCACCTTGGTAGTCCTGCTTCATTCGCTGGCTGGGCTGAACGCCGAGAGCGTTGATCCGGTGCTCCCAGTTCTTGATGCTCCGCTCCACCGCTTTAGGCGTTGCACTCTGCGCGGTGGAAACCAGATCCGTTTCCAGCTCTGCGAGTAGCGCTTCGGCCTCTGCCAAGGATTTCGTGACCTGCTCGATGGGCGTGCGTAGTCGGTCAACGGCACTCACGATGCGGGCCGACATCGGAACGGAAAGGTCCGAATTATCGAAAGCCGCGCGGGTGATCGGATGAGCTGCTTCTAGTTCGCGACCGTTGTCCATCGCGGCAACAGGAGAACCCGGTGCAATTGCGTGTGCGACGTCGAGTCGCTTCTGCACCTCGCCCGGATTGATGTGCAGCACTTGAGAAAGCCGATCCTTGACCGACTTATACGGAGAACGTCGCGTGGAGAGTTTCTTGTCAGCCTCAATCTCAGCCAGCTCTCGCTCCATCCGCGCTGCAAAGGCAACCTGGGCGCGGCCTGTTTGGTGGGAATAGGACTCGAGATCCACTCCGAGACCGTCTAACTCAGAAGGAGACGCAGGAACCCTCGAAATAGCCTCAATGAGGACTGCATCGAGCTCGCGCTGCCTCTTCAAAAGAGCGCGCAAAGTTTGAATATTGAGCGTGTCAATAGGCGGCGGCGGATCGGTGTTTTTGGATGACTTGTGCTCGTCCATGGCATCCACATTAGGTGTGGCCTACGACACTTAGAACAACACCAATTCGTTTGTGCAGAACTCTCCAAGAAGCCGAAGAAGGCGGGTGCCTGTGGGTGAAATTCACCTCTAGGTACTCGCCATTCCTTGAGCTAAAAAACTCGAACACCAGCTACTCAACCTTGAAAATATTGATGCGAACCTGGCTCGGTAGCCGCTCCCCGGTTCCGGCAAACAGCGTGTGATTCATCCACTCCCACTTGCTGGCAGAGGTCATCAGACGTGGCATGCAGCGGAAATAGATCAGTGAAGGGTCCACAGGCTCACCCTTATTGAGCTTCGCGATATCAGCAGCCAGACCGTACCTCAGCGCCAAATTGTGGACATAGATCAGTGATCCATCGTCGAGCTCCAAGCCATAACGCGCGTCCAGCTCAGTAGTCTCAGTGCTGCGAAGGAGCTGAAAGTCAGCGCCCATCGGCAGAACAGTTCCCTGTAATCTAGGCCCTGAGACAGTTCCTCCGATGATCGGCACTACTCGCCGGTGGCCCTCGCTTGTCTGGCCGAAGTCAATGGGGCTGCCAACGTCCACAAGGATCTGAGCCACGAATGCGAGGCCTGGGGGAGTCGGGGCAGTTGCTGGGTAAGAGCTCAACTCAAGACACCTACTGTCAATCGGCTGGGGAAGTCGGGATCAAAGTGGATCGTTTTATTGGCAACCATAGTCGGTGCGGATTCCCCGAATGTCCTCACCGTTGACAACGCTTAGCAAGCAACCGGTTCTGAGTCAGGGAAAGCAAACAAAAAGGAAGTCCCTGACTACTAAGTAATCAGGGACTTCCTTGTATTAGCGCGGTGACGGAGGGATTTGAACCCTCGGTACGGGGTTACCGTACACAACATTTCGAGTGTTGCACCTTCGGCCGCTCGGACACGTCACCAGTACCCGAACACTGTACCGGAGCGCGGAAATCATCCCAAATCGGCAGGGGAGTAACAGCCCTACAAAATCCCGACGGTCAGGTGGTTTGGCGTGCCAAATCGATGCGCCGTGACCGCCACCGCTTGCTCGCGCACAAACGGCAACATTTCCACACGACCCGCACCTGTCACCGGATTCGCATAGACGGCGATGTCCGGTTTGCCGCCCACGGCCTCGAACACCGGCAGTGCATCCTCGCCAATGAGCCGGATGCGCGCGCCAGAATGCGGCCCGGTTTGTGCGGCCAACTCGCTGAGTTGCCGCTGCCAAGCGGCGTCGTCACGCACAAGCACCGTGATGCCCAGATCCTTCAGCAGGTTCTCCACATTTTCTGGCAAGTACGACGCCGCAGCTACCGTCACGCGGGTACCTTGATTCGCGATGGCCCCGGCTTGGGCGCCAGCTGCCGCAACTCGTAGGAGCTGCACCAATTCAGCGTCCGCACCGTAACGAACGAGGACCGGATGAATCCGATACCGCAAGACATTTCGCTCGAACTCGAGTCCCGACCGGTCTTTGGCCTGCGAGAACTCGTTGGTGAACCATTCGTGGTCAGACGCCATTGCCTGACGCAACCACTCGAGATCGGAGGCGTCGAGCCCGAAGTGAGCGGCGGCGTCGTACACCTTTTGCCCCACCCCGCCCAACGGAATTTCGTGCGAGAAATCAAGGGGAGCGTCTTCCCAATCGCCCAAGCCCAGGAGGTAATTGGGGCCGCCCGCCTTGGTGCCCGCGCCGATTGCAGACTTCTTCCACCCGCCGAATGGCTGGCGCTGGACGATAGCGCCGGTGATTCCGCGGTTGACGTAGAGGTTTCCGGCTTCGATGTGTTCCAGCCAGTGCTCAATTTCGTCAGGATGTAGCGAATGAAGACCGGAGGTCAGGCCATAGTCAATCTCATTCACCATCTCCACGGCTTCTTCCAGCGTGCTGGCTGTCATGACGCCCAGAACGGGGCCAAAGTACTCCGTCAGGTGGTACTCGCTGCCGCGCTTCACGCCGGCACGAACACCTGGCGACCACAACTTCTCAGAGTCATCCAGCTGGCGTGGCTGGAGCACCCAGTTTTCACCCGGTCCAAGCTCGGTCAGTCCGCGGCGCAACTTCTGCCCCGGCACTTCAATCACGGGTCCCATTTGCGTCTCAGGGCTCGTGGAATAGCCGACCTTGAGCGAATGTACGGCGTCGACCAACTGCCGGTGGAAGCGCTTCGACGTCGCAACGGAACCCACCAAAATCACCAGCGACGCCGCCGAACACTTCTGTCCCGCATGGCCAAACGCCGAGTTCACCACGTCCTTGACGGCCAGATCCAGGTCGGCGGACGGGGTCACGATAATCGCATTCTTGCCCGACGTCTCAGCGAGCAACGGCAGATCAGTGCGGAAGGAGCGGAAGAGTTCGGCCGTCTCGTAGCCGCCGGTCAAGATCACGCGATCCGTGAGCGGATGGGAAATGAGCTGGGTGCCCAACGCGTGCTCGGACAACTTCACGAACTGCAGGACGTCCCGCGAGATTCCGTGCGCATCGAACGCTGCCCAGATGGCCTCGGCGAGGATCGCACCACAACGGAGCGCTGGTCCGGCGGGCTTGAGGATGACCGAGGAACCGGCAGCGAGCGCAGCGAGAGTCGAGCCGCCCGGAATCGCCACAGGGAAGTTCCATGGGGGAGTGACCACGGTGATCCGGGACGGGACAAAGCGAGCGCCGGTAACGTCGTCGAGTTCTTCGGCGAGCTGCGCGTAGTAGTTCGCGAAGTCGATCGCTTCAGAGACTTCTGGGTCGCCTTGTTCCAAGGTCTTTCCGGCCTCAGAAGCCATCACTTCAAGGAGTTCTCCGCGACGTTGGGCCAGCTCGCGGCCCACCCGGCGCAGTACCGCAGCGCGCTCGGCGCCAGAGAGCTCCCGCCAGGCGTCATTCGCGGACGTGGCGGCATCCATGACAATGTCCAGAGCGGATGGGGTGTCAACCAGGTGGGAGCGCACTGTCTCTTCGCCGAGCTTCGAGGTCCTAGCCCGTAACAGAATCTCTCGGCCCCACGCGCAGTTGGCCGGCAAGTCCGGATCCGTGTCCGGAGTGTTGTGGAAAGCAGGTGTTAGTACGTCTGAAGAGTCTGAAATGTCCGAACTCTCTGAACTGTCCGAAATATCCGAACCATCCAAGAAATTCTCTGTCGAACGATTCTGCGTGCGCCGAGCAGAAGGAATCCCCAGCTCGGAAACCATGCCCAGGGAAGTGAGGAAACGGTCCTTCTCGCGCTCAAAAAGCGCTTCGTTGGAATCGAGCTCGAAGACGGCGGACATGAAGTTCTCATGGCTCGCACCTTCTTCCAAGCGTCGCACCAAGTAGGCAATCGCTACGTCGAACTCGGCCGGGTGAACCACTGGTGTGTAAAGCAACAAGTGCCCTACGTCCTTCTTCACCGCTTGAGCCTGACCAGTCGCCATGCCCAACAACATCTCGAAATCAATGCCGTCCATGACACCACGAGCTGTCGCCACGTGCCATGCGAGCGCCACATCGAACAAGTTGTGGCCAGCCACGCCAATGCGAACATTGGCGATTCGTTCAGGGTGCAACGCGAAATCGAGAACGGCCTTGTAGGAGGCATCGGACTCGGCCTTTGAGCTCCACGTCGCCAACGGCCAGCCGTGCAGGTCGGCGTCCACGCGCTCCATCGGCAAGTTGGCGCCCTTGACCACGCGAACCTTGATCGGCGCGCCGCCAGACGCCACGCGAGAGGCAGCCCAGGACTGCAGACGGTGCATCGCAGATAATGCATCCGGCAGATACGCCTGCAACACGATGCCCGCGGACAGGTTCTTGAGCTCGGGGCGGTCCAGTAGGGAAGTGAAGACCGCGATGGTCAGTTCGAGGTCTTTGTATTCCTCCATGTCCAGATTGATGAACTTCGGAGCAGGCGAGGCCAAGGAGGCCTGAACAAACAACGGAAGGAGCTTAGACGTGATGTGCTCAACGGCTTCGTCGAAAGCCCAGTGATTGTGTGGGGCGACGGTTGCCGAGACCTTGATGGATACATAGTCAACGTCAGGACGGGAGAGAAGCCGCGAGGTTCCGGCAAGTCGGCGCTCAGCCTCTTGCTCGCCAAGAATCGCCTCGCCCAGAAGATTGACGTTGAGTCGAACATCGTCCTGGCGCAAGCGCGCAATGGCACGGCCCAACTTGTCATCGGACGCGTCGATGATGAGGTGACCCACCATCTCGCGCAAAGCCCGGCGAGCGGCCGGAACCACCACGGAAGGAGCCACATGAGAGGCCAGAGATCCGGCTTTCAAAGCCCCGGAGAGGTACCACGGCAAGAACGACGGAGCGCTCGCAGCAAGAGATCGCAGCTTCGCGGCCGCCACGGACGGATCCTCTGGACGGATCACACCATCCACGAAGCCCACCGTGAACTCGAGCCCAGACGGATCCCGAAGCACAGACGCGAGCTGCGCGGCAGCCGAATCCACCGGATAGTCCGCGGCTTCGCGCAGCCAGCGGCGCACAGTATGGATGGCAGGTTCAGCGAAAGCCTCAAGGGGTGAGGAGGCGTCGAGACCTTGATGATCAGAAGACTCTTGTGAAGTAAACGTTTCAGTCACCCCTCCAGTATGGCCCGGATCACACTCTTCTGCTTGCGAAGAATTCTTTCAGCATCTCAGCGCATTCGGATTCGCGAACGCCGCCCACCACTTCTACCCAGTGATTGAGCCGTGGCTCGCGCAAAACATCCAGCACCGAACCAGCCGCACCAGCTTTTTCGTCCCATGCCCCAAACACCACGCGCGGAATGCGAGAAAGAACAATTGCCCCCGCGCACATCGCGCACGGCTCCAAAGTGACCACCAAGGTGCAGTGTTCCAACCGCCACCCGTCGTCAGCGCCCAAGGATTTCAACGTAGAAGCAGCAGCCCGGATAGCCAAAACTTCGGCGTGAGCGGTGGGATCTCCCGTGAGTTCGCGCTCATTTCGGCCCACTCCAATGACTGCCCCAAACTCGTCCAACACCACGGCGCCGATGGGCACATCCTTGTGTTCAAGCGCCGCAGAAGCCTGTTCCAGAGCAAGCCCCATCCACTCTTCGTAGTGGGCGCGGCGTGAGACGGGAAAAGAAGTCACGAAATCACTGTAGTCGCGGTGGTAATTTGGACGCATGCGCGTACAGGTTGTTGACCATCCCCTTGTCTCCCACAAAGTCTCCGTTTTGCGAGACAAGAACACGCCTTCACCGGTGTTCCGTCAGCTCACGGAAGAGCTCGTCACGTTGCTGGCCTATGAGGCCACTCGTGAAGTTCGCACCGTCGAGGCTGAGCTTGAAACTCCCGTGGCCACCACCATCGGAACGTATTTCGCGAAGCCAACCCCGTTGGTGGTCCCGATTCTCCGCGCCGGCCTGGGCATGCTCGAAGGCATGACTCGCTTGGTGCCAACCGCCGAGGTGGGCTTCTTGGGCATGGCCCGCAACGAAGAAACCCTCGACATCATCACCTACGCCGAGCGCCTCCCGGGCGACTTGTCCGGCCGTCAAGTCTTCGTCTTGGATCCAATGCTCGCCACCGGCGGCACGCTGTCCGAGGCCATCAAGTTCCTCTTCGCACGCGGCGCCGACTCGGTGACCTGCATCTGCCTCATCGCGGCGCCCGAGGGCATCGCCCGCCTCGAAAAGGAGCACGGCGACGACGATCGCGTCCACTTGGTCCTCGCCGCTCGCGACGAACGCCTCAACGAAAAGTCCTACATCGTCCCCGGCTTGGGTGACGCTGGCGACCGCCTCTACGGCCTCGCCCACTAAATAGCGGCAACGATTCCGCGAAGAGCTAGTGCCCCTTTCGAGGATCGCTAGCTATGCGGAGTACGACGGCGCTCGGTCCGGTTGCGGAGGCACCGCCAAGGGAAGCCGGACCACAAATTCCGTATGCCCTGGGCGGCTAGCCGCAACGATAGTTCCACCGTGTGCTTCGACGATTGCCTTGACGATCGGCAAGCCCAGTCCAGTGGTGCCATCGGTGCCCGAACGAGCCTTGTCGGCGCGCGCGAAGCGCTTGAAGATGTACGGCAAGAACTCTGGTGTGATGCCGGGACCGTTGTCCTGAACGCTGAGTTCGGCATGCGCACGGTCCGTGGCTATGCGCAGAGAGGCAATGACTTCTGAACCTTCGGGCGTGTGCTTTCGTGCGTTGGACAAGAGGTTAGAAAGCACCTGAGCCAGCTGCTGCCGGTCGCCGCGCACCGTGACGCTGGATTCCGGCAACTGCATTTTCCATTGGTGATCCGCGGATGCAATGCGTTGATCTTGCACGCTCTCAGCTACGAGAATGCTCAAGTCAACCGGCTCTTCCTTGGGCTTCTGGCCTTGATCGAGACGCGCCAAGAGCAGCAAGTTCTCCACCAAGGCGCTCATCCGGTCCGACTGATCCAACACGCGCTGGATCGATTTCTCGCCGTCTTCACTCAAGTGCTCGGTGGCCCGAATGAGCTCGGAGTAGCCGCGCACTGCGGCGAGTGGAGTGCGCAATTCGTGGGAGGCGTCCGCGGCGAAGTTTCGCATTTGCTGTTCAGAACGTTGACGCACGGTCAGTGCCTGATCAACGTTGTCCAAGAGGTTGTTGAGAGCTGAGCCCACATTGCCAACCTCGGTACCAGGCTGGGCGTCGCGGGCATCTACGCGCTGCGTGATGGGCGCATGCTCCTTCTCGGAAGACAGGTCAGAAACGGAATCGGCCACACTCGTGGCAACGCTCGAGACGCGTTCAAGAGGCCGCAACGAGCGGCGAATGATGAGCCAACCAATCACGCCAGTCACCAGAATGCCGGACGTCGCCACAATGATGATCGACCTATCGAACGTTCGCAGTGTCTGCTTGGCCGAAGCGGTGGGAAGACCCACAATGATGAACCCGCCGTGGTGGTCCTCTTTGGCCAGCACTCGGTATTCTCCAACAGACAATTCGGCGTCTTGAGGGCTAGCAGTGTCGGCTTCCTTCGTGAGTTCTTCGAGATCGTCCGCGGTGAGGCTCACTCGTTCGCCGGTCGTTGAATCCAAGACACCCGAAGAAGCAACAAGACCACTAGACACGCGAACCGTCAGCGTTCCGGAGGCCTGACCAGGCGCGTAAAGCGGATCGTCATCGTCCGTACGAATTCGGTCGGAACCGTCGCGGAAATTGACTGCGCGATTGGTGGCATCTTGAAGCTCGGCATCTAACTGACCCAGCGTCGTCGTACGCAAAATAGTGTGTGTAAAGAAGCCAATCACCAAACAAATCAACGTCAGCATAATGAGCAGAGCCGCAACCAAGCGGGTCCGCAGAGCGGCGCGTTTCACAGATCGAGCCCCGGCGCCTAGGAGGCCGGCTTGAGGACGTAACCGGCGCCGCGCACGGTGTGAATCATGGCCTCATGCCCGGCATCGATCTTCTTGCGCAGGTAGGAAATATAAAGCTCCACGATGTTGGCCTGGCCGCCGAAATCGTAGTTCCACACAGCATTGAGAATCTGCGTCTTGGACAGTACGCGCCGCGGGTTCTCCATGAGATAGCGCAACAAATCGAACTCCGTTGCCGTCAAGGTAATTTCCTCGCCGTTGCGGCGGACTTCGCGCGAATCCGTGTTCATGACCAGGTCGCCCACCACCATTTCGGCGGAATCCGCGGTCGCCGCGCCACTGCGCGACACCAAACGGTGCAAACGAATCAGGACTTCCTCGAGGCTGAACGGCTTCGTGACGTAGTCGTCGCCGCCCTTCGCGAGACCCTCGATGCGGTCATCCACAGTGTCCTTCGCCGTCAAGAACATGACCGGAACGTCCGGCAAGAAGAGGCGGATCTTTTCGAGGACCTCGGGGCCGTCGTAGCCGGGAAGCATCCAGTCCAGGATCAGGACGTCAGGCATTTCGGCGCGCGCTATTTGAACGGCCTTCGGGCCGTCATGCGCCGTCAAAACTTCCCAGTGCAGCATGCGCAGGCCCATCGTGACCAGCTCTGCGAGCGTGGGTTCGTCATCCACTACCAGCGCCTTAATAGGCGAGCCGTCAGGGTGCTGAAGCCGAGGGAGGTCAGCCGGAGAAAAGCGGGAAGTGGTCATGTCATCACCCTTTCAATGGGGATTCAGAAACTACTTTGCCGAACCTGTGTTATTCCTGTGAGCCTACCGCGTCGGTTTCGAGCCGTGGGGCATCCGGGCCTCATTCGTATGGGGAGCGAACAGTGGAAAGCGCCGCATTTCCGGGCTTCACAGAAGTTTCACGCCATACAAGACCGCTCCACCGAATTTCCAGTACTGTCAATTGAAAAATTCATTACATACAGACCGCTGCATGAATATTCAGGTAAGAGTGGAAGCGTTTTCACACTTTAGAACGGCCAATTTCCCCATTCTTACCCGTCATATCACGGATCGTTCAACAATCTGGCATGAAATGTGATGCAAAACGCTTTACATGTGTTTCGCATCACATTTCATGCAAGTCGTCTCACAATGTGAGAAGGTGACGGCATTATTACTTGCGCGTTCGCTTTATTACGTGAAAACTCATTTATGTGAACTTCGGCGCGACACAAGTCGCAATGAATCTTGCTTCGGGGGACGGAGCGAAATTCGTCGAGGGAGTTCTTGAAAGAACGTTCTAAGTAGAACTCACGCCCACGCACGAACTGTGATGAGAAATCACGCACTGAGCAAGAGGTAAAGATATGTCCGTTTCATCCGGCTACGTACACATTTCCGTTCGCAATGCGCAGGACCGCGCACTTGCGGCACAGCGCCACGCCTCGCAGGCGGCTGGCTATTCTGAGCCTGGATACCGAAACGTGCGCAACTTCCCGCGCTCGGTCGAAGAGCCCATGCCGTCGGCAGTCATTGCTGGCAATGGTCAGCCAGGCCCACAGGCAGTTGGCGAAACGGCTGCTCGCGGATTCGTGCTCTACGTAGGTCTCAACGAAGCAGGCGCTGCCGAGAACGGCACCACGCTCGCCGAGATTGCTACCCAGGTTCGTTCTTACCTGATGTCGATCGCTCCGAACGCCCAGACCCACGCTGCTGTGGCTTTGGCTCCTTCGAATGCCCAGGGCGCACACCTTGACGTGGTCCGCCAGGCGCTCGGCGATCCAACTATCAATCGCCGCCCTCGCATTGTCGAGAACTTGGTCCGCAACCAGAACAACTTCAAGCACTCCACGGGTGTCTTGATTGATCTGTCTCGCCGCGAAGTGCACCTCGATGGCGACACCCTGAACCTCACGTTCAAGGAATTTGAGCTCTTGAACTACCTCGTGGAAAACGGTCAGCGCACCGTTGGCCGCGAAGAGTTGCTCGAGAACTTGTGGAAGAACGCCGAAGAAGTGCCGAATGAGCGCACCATCGACGTTCACATCCGCCGCTTGCGCTCGAAGTTGGGCCGCCTTGCCAACACGGTTCGCACCGTGCGCGGCCAGGGCTACCGCTTCTACGAGCACCCTGAGGTTGTTGTTTGGGCTGCTCCGGAATATGCCATCTAGCGTTTCCGCTTCTTAGCTGGTCTTCACGAAGGATCACTAGGCTGTTCTCATGAGTTCTTCTTTTGAGCGCCGCTTGGTGGTCCTTCGTCATGCCAAGTCCGATTACCCGTTCGGCGTCTCCGATCACGACCGTCCCCTTGCAGGTCGCGGTAATCGGGAAGCGCCTGCAGCCGGCCGTTGGCTCAAGGAACATGGCTGGGTGCCGGATTACATCTTGGTGTCATCGGCGCAGCGCACGCGCGCCACGTGTGCCTGGGTGACGAGTGAACTAGGTGACGAGGCTCCCACTCCGTACATTGATGATCGAATCTATGAGGCCGGCTCTACGCAGCTGTTGTCCATCATCAATGAGACTCCCGAGACCGTCCGCACGCTCATGGTCATCGGCCACATGCCTACGGTCCAGGATCTATCAATGCGCCTCGCCTCGATCGAGTCTGACGAGGAGTCTGTCATGGACATGGCCACGCGCTACCCAACGCTCGGTTTGACCGCTTTCGAGGTCAACAAGCCGTGGGCTGAGTTGGATGGCCGCGATGCGAAGCTCGTTTCCTTCGTGGTGCCTCGCTAGCGGTTTCTCGCTATTTCTTGATTACGACGACGCCAGCGCACCTTTGACGACTAAGGCCAGTTGAGGGAGGGGGTCGGGATCTGCATCCCACGTGAGGCGATGCAAGATGATTCCCTCAGCGCAGGACATCAAGGCCGAAGCGGCCGAGTGAGGGTCTGCTGCACCAAGTTCCGTGAAAGTGGCCACCAGCTCGCGGTGGAAGAACGCTGCACCTTCTGCGAAGCTATCCCGAATCTCCCCGGCGTGCTTTCCTGAGAGGAAGATGGCCATGCGAGCGGCTGTGAGTTCGCGGCGGACTGTGGTGAGCGCCAAGATGAGGCCGCCGATTTTCTCCACTAGTTCCTCTGGCGTCTTGGCGGCGAGTGAGCCGCCGCCGTTGCTCATTTCCTGATCCGCGATGTGGCGGATGAGACCGCTGACCAGAGCGTCTTTCGTGCGGAAGTAGTTAGAAGTGGAGCCCGGCGGCAGCTTCGCTGTGGCATCGACCTTGGCGTGGGTTAATGCTTGAAAGCCGAGGTCTGCGACTACGGAAACAGCTGCTTTCAGGGCACGTTCTCGCGCGGTCATGCAGCTAACTTACCAGCAATTAAGGTGTATGAACTGGGAATCTACTAATAAAATAGTGAACATTTCGTGCGGGTGTACCTTGTGAAATGTGAAAGCTACCTAGTGGCAAAGGCGCTATTCAACGTGGCGACTGACGATCGAGTCGAAGGCTTGAGCTGCCGTGGTGAAGACGAACGACTGTTTGATCGATTGTCACCGAGCGAGAAATCGGTTTTGAACTTTATGGCCGACGGACTCGCGAATGAAACGATCGCCGGGAGTTTGAACTTGTCGTCACCGACCGTTGAATCTCACGTCCGCGCGATCCTCTCGAAGATTGTTTCCGTTCCAGAAGAATCGATGGGCCGTAGGGTGTGCGCAGTCCCGCTCAGGGAGTTTGCAGGGGGGGTTTACCTTGAGGCAACTTGATTAACTTGAGGTGTTTCCGGGGGTTTTGTTCGGTTCCAGAAATTCGAAAACCCCGTGACTTCTTGGCTGTCTAGCCTTGAAATCACGGGGTTTTTGCTGTGCGCCCAAAGGGATTCGAACCCCTGACCTTCTGTTCCGTAGACAGACGCTCTATCCAGCTGAGCTATGGGCGCATTTTCTCCGGTCTGACCGGCGAACTCGAATAACTATACACAGGTTTTCGCACCTCCACAAATCGGGCTCTATGCCCCGTTCTTAACAAATTTCGTTGAGATTCTGCGGAAGTTACAGCATGGCGAAACATTATTAGACCGGTCTACGTGACCTTACTCACATGCGTTAGGCTTGTTTCCTGCGTAGTTGCGCGGTTTAAGCCGTGCGAAGCGTGCAATTTCGTCTGAGTTCACGGCAATACGTGTGGTTATAGCTGTGATGGCAGCAATAGCATCGATAGCACACGTATTCACCCAATGAAGGGAACGGATATGAGCGAGAGCTCCGATCACCAAGTCCTTGACGCTCAAGGGGCGGCACACACAACCCATGCCAAATTGGCTGCATGGGTCGACGAGGTTGCCCAACTTACCAAGCCTGACTCGGTCTATTGGGTCGATGGCAGTCAAGAAGAGTGGGATCGGCTCACGCAGGAACTCGTTGACGCTGGAACGCTGACGCGACTGAACCCTGAGTTGTTCCCTAACTCGTTTGCAGCTTTCTCTGATCCTGCAGACGTGGCCCGCGTCGAAGAACAGACTTTCATCTGCTCTGAGAATGAGCGCGATTCCGGCTTCACCAATAACTGGATGGAGCCTTCCAAGATGAAGGCCAAGCTCACGAGCCTCTTCGATGGCTCGATGCGCGGCCGCACCATGTACGTGATTCCTTTCGTCATGGGCCACGTCGACGCTGATGATCCAAAGTTCGGCGTCGAAATCACCGACTCCGCCTACGTTGTGGCTTCCATGCGCATCATGGCTCGCATCGGCACGGACGTTCTTCGCAAAATGGAGGAGCTGGACGCATTCTTCGTTCCAGCACTCCACTCCGTTGGCGCACCGCTTGAAGAGGGCCAGCAGGACGTTTCCTGGCCATGCAACAAAGAGAAGTGGATTGTTCACTTCCCTGAAGAGCGTTCCATTTGGTCCTACGGCTCCGGCTACGGCGGCAACGCTCTCTTGGGTAAGAAGTGCTATGCGCTTCGTATTGCTTCCGTGATGGCTCGAGATGAGGGATGGCTCGCAGAGCACATGCTCATCCTGCGCCTGACCTCGCCTGAAGGAAAGGCGTACCACATCGCAGGTTCCTTCCCTTCCGCAACGGGCAAAACCAACCTCGCCTTGATTCAGCCAACCATCAAGGGATGGAAGGCCGAGACCCTCGGCGACGACATCACCTGGATCCGTCTGGGCCGCGAGGGCGAAATGCGCGTCGTGAACCCAGAAGCTGGCCTCTTCGGTGTTGCTCCGGGCACGGGCTGGTCAACCAACCCGAATGCAATGCGCGGTATTGCCAAGGGCAACTCGATCTTCACGAACGTTGCACTCACCGATGATGGTGGCGTGTGGTGGGAAGGTATGACGGACGATGTTCCGGCTCACCTCACCGACTGGCGCGGCAACGACTGGACTCCAGAATCCAAGGAGCCGGCTGCTCACCCGAACTCCCGCTTCTGCACGCCGATCGATCAGATCGACATGCTCGCCAAGGAGTACTACGAGCCAAATGGAGTGGAACTCAACGCGATCCTCTTTGGTGGTCGCCGCAAGACCACCATCCCATTGGTCACCCAGTCTCGCGACTGGACCAACGGTGTCTTCATGGGCGCCACGCTTTCTTCCGAGACCACGGCAGCTGCCGCCGGTCAGGTGGGTGTGGTTCGCCGCGACCCGATGGCTATGCTTCCGTTCATCGGTTACGACGCCGGCGATTACTTGGCGCACTGGGAACGCATCTCCCAGAAGGCTAATCCGGAGCGTTTGCCGAAGATCTTCTTGGTCAACTGGTTCCGTCGCAACGCTGAGGGAGGCTTCGCGTGGCCTGGCTTCGGCGAGAACTCCCGCGTCCTCAAGTGGGCTATCGAGCGTATCGAGGGCAAGGCTGAGGCCCTGGAGACTCCGATCGGCTTCACCCCAGCTCCGGGTGCGCTTGACCTCGAGGGTCTTGACTTGAGTGAAGACGAGCTACAAGAAGCCACTCGTTTCGATGCTTCCGAGTGGGCTAACGAGCTCAAGAGCATCGAGGAATGGTTCGCGAAGTTCGGCGACTCCCTCCCCGCCTCGCTTCAGGCTGAACTCGAAGGCTTGAAGGAACGCTTGGGCGCGAAGTAATTCCGCCAAAGAATTTAGTACGACGACGATGCTCGGCTCTTCGGGGCCGGGCATCGTTGCGTTGTGGTCACTTGGGCAGGGTGCGGTGATGAATGCGCGGGTGTGTCTTGGGTGTATTTGCACCTAGATGTGGGACAGAATGGTTCCGTGGCGCTCAATCATGTCCTGCTGGGACTTCTGCAACTTTCACCGATGACCGGTTACGACCTCAAGAAGCATCTGGATTCGTCCATTTCGCATCTTTGGAGCGCGGACAAGGCTCAGGTGTATCGCACTCTGGCCACGATGGTCGATGAAGGCCTCGCCACCGTGCACGTGGTCCGCGGCGTGAACTTCCCGGACCGCCAAGAGCACCACATCACGGACAAGGGCCGTGAGGTTCTTCGCGAGTGGCTCTTGGGCCCCAATGAAAAGCAGACGGTACGCGAGCCGTTCTTGATTCGCGTCTTCAATGCCGGCAACCTCGAAGCCGTCGAGTTGGAAACCCTCTTTGCTGTGCGCCAGGAGGTGCTCGAACGTGAGATTGCAGAATTCAATGCTGAGCGCGACGCCCTAGGGGATGCCGCGCAGCGTGCAGGAAACCGCCGGTCGTTCTTGATGGCCGCTACCCTAGAGGCCACCATCGTGAAGCTCGAGGCTGAGCTGAAATGGGTCAAGTCCACGCTCAAGCAGCTCAAATCTCTGCCTGCCTAAATTGTGTGGTCCTCTTAAAGTGCGGGGGACGACGAAGCCGGCGGTGGCTATGATCCGTGGGCGGGTTTTCTCTTCTTCGAGGACCATGTAGCCTGCCTGCTTCGAGGCGAACGGGCACGGAGACGAACGGGCCGGGCTGGGCGATGGTGACCGGGGTGTCATCGGCAGGTGCGAAGCGGAAGATGTAAGCGCCTTTGCCGGTTTCTTCCTTCACGGGGACCTTCCAGTCAGCCCATATTTTGTCATTACCCTGCTGCGCGCAGAGATCCATTTCGATCTTGATCACTGCGTCTGCCATCAGCCAGTCGACCTCGCTCCAGGCGTTTGCCATCAGCCAGTAGACCTCGCTCCAGACTTAGGCAATTTCCGGCGTGACGGCGTCGCCGAAAACTTTAACGATGCCTGCGAAGAGGTGTTCGTACACGATGGGGTACTGCTCTTCAATGACACCTAGCGAGGTGTGCTTGTGAGCGATGCGGGACATTAGCTCTTCGGGGAGGGTGCCCGGATTCTTCACGAGCGTCGTGGCGAACGCACTTGATTGCTCTGATGCGTTGCTAACCGTCAAAGCTCCACTGAATTATTGTTGTTGATTGTGGCAACTTCACGCCCTCGTGGCTCATTTCGTAGTTCTTGCACCAATTGGTAGTCAGAACCTTTAGAGCGGTTTCTGGAAGAGACTCACGCAGTGGCTTATTTTCAGACCTCACTACGATCACAAGAAGACGGAATCCATTTCGACGCCTTTGCTAATTGAATTCTCTTAGTCCATTTGCAGTACGGTTTGTTGCAGTAGACGGTGTCACAGATTCGGACGCCGTTATGACTACTTCTTTAGATGTCTCATTGATTTCTTGCTTGTCTCCGGTATACGGCGACTGGTAATCGTCAGAAGTCAGCCCTGCAATTCGATTTGCTCCGCAATCGACGCTGACGATGGAGCTATTTACCCAGCCAGATTGGTGACTAGGAGTTGATGGGGAAGGGAAGGTAATTGAGTAGTACGTTTTCGTTTGGAAGCTGGCCGGACCCTGGGTGCAGCTAGTCGCTGCATTACTATTTCCTGATCTAGCGCCGAATTGATTGAATACTGACCCGGCCCAGGACGCTCCAGTGGTGGTTTTCACAAGAGTCGTTCGCAGATAGATCTCTACCATGTTTCGGTCGCAGGAAATAGTACCTACCGCGTTTATAGTTCCGTTTACGTGCGTTGACGGATGCGGATAATTTGATTTGACAGAACAGACACTGATAACTGCAGCATGCGCAGGTTGCTCGAAAGTAGCGCCGTAAATTAGTAGAAATGCGGGTAAAGCCCAACCTATCGCCTACTTGCCCAACATGCGTCCCCCTCTGATAAAGATGTGACCTGTCCTGATACGTTTCATCGGATAGTGTCCTGAAGTTCTTCTAATTTCAATAGTTTCGTAATTTTGTTTTCCCGACGGTGTGGAACGAAAGGTGTGGTTCCTGTGAAGATAGAATCTTTTGACTCACTCGGATCCGGTTTCGGATCCGGTGTTTTCCTCGAAGAGGAAACATATTGGGTTCGAATTTGGACGAACTCTGGAATTTCGACGATGCCAAGCCAGGAGACCTGGCGAGTTTCGCAAGCTCGAGACTTCTGGGAGGTATATGAGTGGGCGCGCGCACAATGCAAAAGTGGGTCTTTTGAAGTTTTTCTATCGACCACAGATCATCATTTGGGGAGAAAAGGTCTAGAACCGATGGAAATATTCCATCGTTTGTTTGGCGAAGATCCGACTGTAAACAATCCTGGGAAACTTGTATGGGCCACTTCGGATTGATGCAAGCGTAGCGGTTTTCCGCTTAGTGGAGGCTCTTTTAACGCAAAGGGGGGCGACGAAGCCGAGTGGCGTCGTCGTCCCCCAAAAACTAGCTACTAGGCGGCCAGCCAGAGGTCTGGACCGAAGACCTCATATTGAATGCGCTGGGCGGAAACGCCGGCGTCGATGGCGGCGGAGCGGACAGCTCGCATGAATGGGAGCGGGCCGCATAGAACCATGTTGGCGTTCTCGGGGAGTTGCACGTCGGCAAGATTCATGAAACCTTCAAACGCTTCCAAGGATTCAGCGGAACCGTTCTTGTCCTCGAGCCAAACCTTGATTGATGCATTCGGGAGCTTGTCGATGGACTCGAGCATTTGGTCCTTGAGTGCCCAGCTGCCTTCGTGGCGGTCTGCGTGAAGTACTAAGACTTCGCGATCCGAGTTGCGCTCTGCAAGTGCAGAGAGGATGGAGGCGCTTGGCGTGCAGCCGATACCGGCGGTGGCGATAATCAATGGGCGGGTTTCCTCTTCCTCGAGGATAATGTCGCCGTAGGGGTTGGAGAGTTCCACGATGTCGCCAACGTTGACGTTGCGGTGTAAGAAGGGGCTGACCTCACCGCCCTCGTCGAGTTTAACGGTGAATACACGCTCGGTGGGGGAGTAGATGCTTTCCGAGAGTGAGTACTGGCGAGGCTGGCGGAGGCCGTCTTCGAGACGGACGCGCACAGAGACGAACTGTCCTGGCTTGGCGATGGTTACTGGGGTGTCGTCGGCAGGCTCGAGGCGGAAGATGTAGGCGCCTTCGCCGGTTTCTTCCTTCGCGGTGACCTTCCAGTTTGCCCACATTTTGTTGTTGGCCTGCTCTGAGTAGAGGCCCTTTTCAATCTTGATGAGGGCATCGGCCATGAGCCAATAGACCTCGCTCCACGCCTCGGCGACCTCAGGGGTGACAGCGTCGCCAAGAACTTCTACGATGCCTGCGAAGAGGTGCTCGTACACGATGGGGTACTGCTCTTCGACGACACCTAGCGAGGTGTGCTTGTGAGCGATGCGGGACAGTACCTCTTCGGGGAGGGTGCCCGGATTCTTCACGAGCGTCGTGGCGAAAGCGGCGATGGAGCCGGCAAGTGCCTGCTGCTGGGTGCCGTTCTTCTGGTTTGCGCGTGAGAAGACGCCGTCGAGCAACTCTGGTCGAGCGGAGAACATTCGCGCATAGAAACGCTTGGTGATTTCAGGGAGGTTTTCGCCAACGACTGGCAGAGTGGCCTCGATGATGGGGCGGGACTTATCGGAAAGCATGCTGACTCCTTGTTTTTATCTTGCATTGGGAATGCAAGATTCTTAGTATTTTCTACTCCGCGTAGAAGTTGAGTGCAAATTGGGGGCGAAGCGGTATTGCGTTGTGTGTCTTAAAGCGAGCTAGAATGCTCGTCTTCGCGCGGCCTAATGGCAGGGAAGGGCAGGAGATTCAAGGTGTTTTTGGATGAGAGTTGCTCGACTGAAAGGTGATCAAGCTCACTATAGAAAGCTTCACGAGCGCGGTTCAAAGCAGTTCGCAATGTACAACCAGCGATGAGCGGGCATGCGTGATCTCCGGAAACGCATTCCACAATATCCGGCTGGACATCGATGCTGCGCAAGAGTTCCCCGACCGTCATCCTGCGGCCAGTTTCCGTGATGCGCGCGCCGCCAAGGCGGCCACGAGAGACGTCAAGAGCGCCGCGATTGCGCAGTTCAAGGACGGCTTTGCTCACGTGGTGGTAGGGGATGCCGATGGCGTCGGCAATCTCCTTGCTGGTGAGCTGGACATCCGGATCGGCACCCAACAGCATGAGCGTGCGCAGGCACACGTCACCGAAAGCGTTGAGTTTCACGCTTCCATTCTCTCGCGAAAATTGTCAGGAACGGACTTAGTCAACCCAGACCAAGCGAACGCCGGTCTCCGTCTGAGGGGCGTCAAAGGTCCAGGAACCGGCAGCGGACTCTTCTGCAGCCGAGTCATCGGCAGGTGGCGTGTACGCAGAAACCACACCTGCGGCGCCGCCTTCGCGGTGCTCAGCATTGACGTGGATGGCGTCCCGATCTTCGTTCAGGAGCGTGACGTCGGAGACCAAAGCGACGGCAAGAAAAGCTTCCTCTTGCTGGCGAATCAGGGCCACGAGATCGGCCAGCATTTCGTCCGCGTCGATGTCGGCTTCGTCGTCCTCTGCCTCGGTGGGCTGGACGGCCAGCAAGCGAAGCTCCCCGGCCGGGGCTGCGTCGTCGTCCTCAGAAGCGGAAGCGGCAGGATCCGCAGGCTTCTGCAAAGCGATGCCAAACGGCAAGAACGCGCCGACAGACTCAAGCTGCTCGCGGGCCACGCCAATAGCGGTGCCCACCACGCGATCCAAGTCCTCGATAGCGGACGGACTGAGCTCGGCGATGCGGTTTTCGGGAAGATTCTCGGTCATGCGGGCTCCTTAGAGGTTTTAGCCTTCGTTGCGGACGACGGCGAGGACCTGATCGCGCACGCGTTCCATGGTCTGGCGGTCCTTGGCCTCGCCATTGAACCGCAAGAACGGTTCGGTATTGGATGGGCGCAAGTTGAACCAGAACGAACCATCCACGGCGGACACCGTGGTGCCGTCCATGGTCTCGATCTCCACGTCCTGGCCCAAGCAAGCGTCCAGCACGCGCGCAACAGCGGCGTCCTTGTCGTGGATTTCGGAGTTGATTTCGCCGGAGGCTACGTACGGTTCGTACTCGTCAGCGAGCTGCGAGAGCGGCAGGTCCTGCGTGCCCAGGGCCGCGAGGACGTGCATTGCTGCGAGCATGCCCGTGTCAGCGTTGAAGAAGTCGCGGAAGTAGTAGTGAGCCGAGTGCTCACCGCCGAAGACTGCGCCCTCGGCTGCCATCACGGCCTTGATGAAGGAGTGGCCCACACGAGTGACCACTGCGCGGCCGCCGTCCTTCTCCACGAGCTCCGGAACGGCGCGGGAAGTGATCAGGTTGTGGATGATGACCGGGGTCTCTTCGCCCAAAGCCTTTGCGCGAGCGATCTCGCGGCGTGCCACGAGGGCGGTGATAGCGGACGGGGAGACGGGGTCGCCGTTCTCGTCGATGACGAAGCAACGGTCGGCGTCGCCGTCGAAGGCCAAGCCAATGTCAGCGCCATGTTCCTTGACCGCAGCCTGCAGATCGCGGAGGTTTTCTGGCTCGAGTGGGTTGGCCGGGTGGTTCGGGAACGTTCCATCGAGCTCGAAGTACATGGGGACGATCTCGAGCGGAAGCGCAGGAAGGATCGTGTCACCCAAGACGGCGGGAGTGGTCATGCCGCCCATGCCATTCGCGGCGTCAACAACCACCTTGAGCGGGCGAATCGCGGAAAGATCCACGAGATCGCGCAAGTAGGCGGAGTAATCAGCGAGGACGTCGAGTTTCTCGATGGTGCCGTGAGGTCCTTCAGAGGCGGTCGGGACGTCGCCAGCGTTCAAGTAAGCCTGAGCGGCATCCCGAATCTCGTAGAGGCCCGTGTCAGAGGAGACAGGAACGGCACCGGCCTTGGCCATCTTCATGCCGTTGTACTGGGCAGGATTGTGGCTAGCCGTGAACACCACGCCGGCAGCATTGAGCGTGCCGCACGCGAAGTAGAGCTCATCAGTGGAGATCAAACCCAGCATCCGGACGTTCGCGCCGCGGGCAACAGCACCGGCAGCGAAAGCGTCTGCGAATTCAGGGGAGGATGGGCGCATGTCGCCGCCCACCAGAACGGTCTGTCCGGCGAGCTTTAATACGTCGACGAAAGCGGCGCCCACGGCGCGAACGGTTTCGGCGGTGATGGATTCACCCACGATTCCGCGGACGTCGTAGGCCTTGAAAGACGGGGAAAGATCGATGGCAGTCACGTTTTCCATCCTATCGGTGAGCCCCAGATTTTCTCGATTTAAATGGGTTTTCTACACTTTAAGAGTGGAAACTCTCTTGTGGGTCTTGGTGCCCTTGCTCATTCTGACCCTGTTGTTCTTCTGGCTGCAGTCTGTGAGGAAGAAGAACGCTACTCAGATGGCGGCCGCCATCACGCCCGAGCGTGCCCGCGAAGCATCGGCCGCGTTGACCGCGAAGCAGCATCAAGAGGTCTACAAACAGATTGCCATGGGCCAGCTAATTCCCGCCGCTCAGGCGTATCACAATGCCACCAAGGCTAGTTACAAAGACTCCATCATTGCCGTGCAGGCACTTTCCAAGTACCCACAAGAATTCCGTCTTGAGGATCAGCTGGGAGACTTTGAAGAGTCCTACGAAGTCCCCTCTGACCTGTCCGGACTCGAGGGACTTCCTAGCAATCCACTTGATCCAGAGCGGCGCCGCCACGACGGCGACTCCGCCCCGGAGGACGGCTCGAAGGCTTAGTTAGCCTCGAATCCAAGAGCGGAAGGTTTAGGCCTTCTTAGACGGCACTGCAAGTGATGCCGCAGCGGTCGCGCCGGTGACTGCCCACACTGCTGGCCAGGCGCCGATCTTCTTCGCGAGCGGGTGAGAACCGCCGAAAGCGCCTAAGTACAGCACCGTCAGTCCAATAGCTGCCGGCAAACCTGCGTCCTTCTTCCACAAGGCAAATGCACCTGCGCCAGCGGCGGCCAAAACGGCGCCACCCAGTGGGCGGTTCTTGGTGGTTCGAGCCGTGGCGAAGCCACCCACGAGTCCTACGGTGGTCAGAGCGGCGGCTGGAAGCGAGGCCATAATTTCCTTACGTTTCAGGGCTAAATTCAGTCTTCTCATTTTCGCATCATCTTCCTCTCATCTTCGCCTCATCTGGGCTTTTTAGTGTTGATTTGTCAGCAAAACAACAGGACAGCCGCTCCGAAATGGGGTAGCCAAGCACTTGGGAGACACGATGACTTCAACGCTTATGGACCTCAGCTCCAACACCTTCGACGGCGAATACCGCGAGCCCATTGCTCCGGCACGCTTGGCTCGAATCCCGAAGGCCTACACCACCCGCTTTGTGGCCAAGAGCATTGAGCAAGACGCCTCGGGCTACCACCTCGTTTCCGGCCCACAGATCAAGCCGCAAGCTGGCGACGTCGTTATCGCCCGCGTACTAGAAATCGGCAAGCACACTCGCCTCGAAAGCCCCGTTTCCCGCCGTCAGCTCTTGTTCCCAGGCCAAGAAATCATGGTGGCGTACGGCAATCGCTACGCACCGGATCAGTTTTTGGCCTTCGTTCCTGAATCTCTTGAGCCGTGCCACTTGATCGCGGCAGGCGGCATTGCCGGCGAAGTGAAGGAAATGCACGCGAGCATTGACGCGGCGACGTCGATCGAACCGATCGGCCTTCTGGAAGATGAGCACGGCATCGTGAACCTCTCGCGCTTCGCGCCGCTGTCCGTTGACGCGCCATCTGTTGCGGCCGCCAACGCCGTGGGCTCCGCCCGGCCTCGCGTCATCGCCGTGATGGGCACCTCAATGAACTCCGGAAAGTCCACTACTCTGGGCTGCCTCGTCAACGGACTCACCAATGCGGGCCTGAACGTGGCCGCCGGAAAGTCCACGGGCACCGGCGCCGGAAATGATCCGAACCTTTTCCACGACGCCGGCGCAACCCGTGTAGTGGACTTCACCGACTTCGGTTACCCCACTACGTTCCTTCTGGACTACGAAACCGTTCGTGGCCTGCTCTCTTCCATGATTCAAGAGCTCTCCGCAGCCGTTGATGGAACCGCACCGGACGTCGTCGTGATTGAAATTGCAGATGGCGTCTACCAGGGTGAAACCTCGCGACTGCTCGCGGACCCGGTTTACGCTTCGCTCGTCGACACCACGCTCTTCTCTGCTGCGGACGCGCTCGGCGCCGTCGCGGGTCTCGACGTGCTGCAGCGCAGCAACGTCAACGTCGCCGCCGTCTCGGGTCTCGTCACCGCGTCGCCACTCGCAAGCGCCGAAGCGCAAGGCGTACTGCCTGTTCCGCTCGTTGGCACCTACGATTTGTGCGATGCCGACGTGGCGATGGGCATCCTCGATTCGCTCGCGGAACGCTCCTAACGAGGCGCCCCATGAGTGAGAACCATCAGTTGCCCCGACTCCTAGCAGGGGAGCGGCGGCAGATTTTCGCGGCCCTGCTAGGAGTCGCCCTAGCGGGTGCCGCTTGCGCCATCATCGCGGCGCTCACGGTGGGCCGGCTGGTCTCGGATTACGCGGGATCAGCTAGCCAACAAGCGGGCAACATCGGAGCACTCGCGGGTTCCATCTCGATTCTCGCGGGCAGCGTCCTTAGCGTAGGCATCACCAAGTATTTGGAGCGCGTGCTCGCCGAACGCTTGGGGCAGTCTTACGTTCACGAAATCCGTGTGCTGCTGCTCCGTGCGGCGCTGGACGGTGGCCGCACGCCATCGCTCGGCATCACGATTGCCCGCTCCACGAATGACCTCAGCAGCATCCGCAACTGGGTCTCTCAAGGACTCGTTCCGGTCATCGCGGCAGTGCCGTTGGTGGCAGCGACGGTAGCGCTGTTGTGGGCGCTTTCGTGGCCACTCGGTGTGACCGTCCTAGCGCTCATGCTGGGCTTGTGCGTGATTCTTGCGTACCTTGCCACGCCGGCGTTGGAACGCGCTCGGGAGCTCCGGCGCTTGCGAGGCAACCTGGCCGCCCGCGTCAGCGACACCGTCCGCGCTTCCGAAGGCATTCGCGCCGCGGGAGGAACGGATCGCGAGATCCGCAACCTAGATCGCAGCGGTTCGCGCGTGATGGGTGCAGCGATTGATCGGGCTCGGGTTGCCGGTTCTTTGCGCGGTTTCTCCATGACGACGCCGCTGCTCGGCTCTGCGGTGATCGCCGGCCTGGGTGCCACGGGCGCCATCGACGTGGCCACCATTTCTACGGCACTCATGTTGTTGGGCTTTGTCAGTGCACCCGTAAGCGAGCTTGGTCGAGTGGTGGAATACCGGCAGAACTTCAACGCGGCTCGTCGCATTATCGGCCCGGCCATTGCGCCAGCGCTTGCAAGTGCGGCCGCAGCCAAGAATGGGCCGGCCAAGGTCACTGAGCTCGAAAGCGTGCCTGAGACCGGCAACTCGGTGAGCGGTGATTCATCCATGGCGCTGGCCGCCTGGGATGTCGACGATTCTGAAGGCGGCCGCGTGGTGATTCGCGGCCTGCGCGTCAACGGCACACGAGTCCCTCCGCTCTACGCCGAGGAAGGCGAACGAATTCTGGTTCGAGCCAGCACGCAGGGCCGCATTGACGAACTTTTCAGCGCACTCTCGGCGCCGGTGTCTACTACGAATGGCGGGCCTGACTACACGTGGTCGCTCGCTGTCGACGGCAAGGAACTGTATGGCGCTAGCGGAAAGGAGCGGCGTCGTCGTACGGGATATGCTGCAAGCGGCGTCCCCCTCGAGCGCGGCACAGTCGCGCGCTCGGTGCGATACCGGCGGCCCGAACTTTCGGTGAGCCGCGGCGTAGATGCGCTCGCGAGCGTGAGACTGCTCGAGCGCGTCCAAAAGCTGCCCGAACGCGAACACACACAACTGCGCGGTGGCGGTGCTCCGCTGGATCGCAGTGAAGTCGCACTGTTGCAAGTGGCCCGCGCGACCCTTGGATCGCCAGCGTTGCTGTTGCTCAAAAACATTGAAGCGGACCTGACAGAAGAAGGCCGTGACGTCTTGCGGGAGCTTCTCGCGGACTATCCGGGCGTCGTGATCTTTGCGAGCGCTCGTCCGGAGGAACTGATGGATTCATGGCGCGCGTGGAACGTGGATGCGCCCGCGATGTTGCCCGTCACGGTGAACGCTTAAGCCGCTTCGAGTAGCGCCTTGAGCCGTACCAGGTCGTCCCGAATCATGGCGGCGTCCTGCTCGTAGTCGGCATCGGAGGTGTCCGGCAATCGATAGAGCGTGAAAACGACCTCGCTGCCGGTGCCGTTCGCCAGGACGCGCAGTGGATTCTGGACCGTGGTGCCATCTGGCAACGTCACGTCATGGTCCAGAATGCCGAGTTCCACAGAACCCGTGAAGCGAACTTCAACAACGCCTATTGGGGAGTCCGTGATCCACTTGCCTGCTTCTTGGCGAATGCCCGCGCTCAACCCCGCGGCCCATTGTGGAAGATTCGCTGGATTGCCGGTAAAGGCGGCGACATCGGACGGAGCGGCATCGATGCTGATCGAAAGATGAAGCGCGGGATATTGCATGGTGCCAGTCCAGCACGTGTGGGCGCCGTTTGAGAAGGCCTCGGTGTGTGAGAAAAATGGTGGGAAAACACGTGTGGACCCAAGACCGAAGCCCTAGGTCCACACGGGGTTTGACGAACTCGTCAAAATTTGGCGGAGACGGGGGGATTTGAACCCCCGGTCCAAGTTTCCCCGGACCCTTCATTAGCAGTGAAGTCCATTCGGCCGCTCTGGCACGTCTCCAGCACGCTTACGCGCCAGTCAAGACTACCGGATAGCTACCCCAAGACTCAAAATGAAGGGCTTACTGGCCAATGCAGTGCCACAAGAAACGCTGGCTGCGCGCGGAATTGCGGGCAGCCTGACGGTTATCGCTGGCACCGGAATGGCCGCCGTCGAGGTCTTCGTGGAACCACACATCGCGATAGCCGAGTTCCCGCATTTTCGCTGCCATCTTGCGCGCCTGCACGGGACCTACGCGGTCGTCGCTGGTAGCGGTCCAGAAGTACGACGCCGGAGCTCGCCTCTCGTGCTCACCTTCCGTGCCGTTGTGGTTCTCTGAGCCGCCGGTGGCATCCAGGAGGTGGTACGGCGAGAAGGTTTTGATGAACTCCCACTCTTCGGGAACATCGGGGTCGCCGTACTCTGCCACCCACGAGTGACCCGCGGACAGCTTGGTATATCGGCGCATGTCAAGCAGGGGAACGCCGCAGGAGATCGCACCGAACAGCTCCGGGTAGCTCGTGATCATGTTGCCCATGAGCAGGCCGCCATTACTGCCTCCGGAGGCCGCAAGTCGCTCAGGCTTCGTCACGCCGCGCGCGATCAAATCCTTTGCCACCGCTGCGAAGTCCTCATATGCGCGGTGCCGATTTTCCTTGAGCGCAGCCGAGTGCCAGCGCGGTCCGTACTCGCCACCGCCTCGGATGTTGGCCACGACGTAGCTCGCCTTGCGGCCAGCCGGAGTTTCGCGGGAGAGCCATGTGGCGCCGATAGAACCCAAGTAGCTTGGCGAGAGCGAAATCAAGAAGCCGCCATAGCCGTTCATGAGTACCGGGTTGTCGCCATCGAGTGGCATGTCCTTCGGCGAGACCTGGAAGTACGGAACACGGGTGCCATCGGCTGAGATCGCGAAGTGCTGGGTGGCCTCAAATTGGGAAGAATCGAAGAAGGACGGAGCCGACTTCACGACCACCGGCGAGGCTGCCTCGGGAGCCGGATTTTCGTCGCGATACAGAATGTCTACAGAATCATCGCCGCAAAGCGTGGCTCTCAAGAGCGTCGTTGGGGTGAGATGCCCGGTGGTGGTGAGCCAGATGTCGTTCGCGGTCTCGGGATCTTCGTCGTCCACAGCGCCTGTGGAAGAAGAACTCAAAGGTTCGCCCAACTCAAGGACTCGGGTCCTCCAGCCATTCTGCGGATCCGCCACCAAGATCTTCGAGGAGACATCGCGCAGCGTATTGAGGAGGAGGAAATCTTTCGTAAAGCTCCATCCCTCAAGTGAGGCGGCGTCGTCGTGCTCAAAAATGAAAGTGACCTCGCGGGAACCGGCGCGCCAGGCCTCCCAATCCGCCACTACCAGCGACCCCGCCGGCACGGTCTGGCCGGGGAGCTGCCATTCGAGGCGTGGCGAAACCAGCAACCAATCGTGGTGCAAATCCACAGAAGCGTCCTCGGGAACATCGATGAGTTCCCACGATCCGTCGGCGGCCAAAACATAGGTGCGGGACGTGAAGAAGTCCACGGCGTCGGTCGCGAAGACGCGCTTGAATCCGCGGGTGTTGTCCTTGCTGACGGCGGCCAGCACGTGATCTTCGGGGACGGAGAAGACTTCCGGCGCTTCCTCGAGGAACTGTCCGCGCTCTAGACGGCGCACCGTGCGCGCGTAGCCGGACTTTGTCAAGGATTCCGGACCAAAGTTGCTCGCGACGTACAGCGCATCCGGGCCATCCCAAGCCACGCTGGTCTTCGCGAGCGGCAGCTCGAATCCTTCGGGCGCGGCAAGGAATGACAGCGTGGATAGGCGGAATTCACGCACCGTCACGGCGTCGCCGCCATCCGGGGAGAGCTTGACCAGTGCGCGCTCGTACAGCTCTGCGGGGTCCGCAGGCTTCAAGAGGGTCGCCCCGGAGAAGACCCACGGCGTTCCTTCCGCGGCGGCCAACGCGTCCACGTCCAGCAGGACTTCCCACTCCGTGGCGTCGCTCGTGTAGGACTCCCACGTGGTGCGGCGCCAGAGACCGCGCGGGTGCTGGGCATCGCGCCAGAAGTTGTAATAGAAGGCACCGCGCTTCACGACGCCCGGGATCTTGTCCTCGGAGTCCAAAATGGCGAGAATCTTCGCTGAGGTCTGCTCAAAATCTGCATCCTGAAACGCGTCCTCGGTGAGGGCGTTTTGCGCTTTGACCCAGTCCAGCGCTTCCTCCGCATGAATATCCTCGAGCCACAAGTAATCGTCATGGGGCTCGTCGGCGACGGCGGTTGCTGCGGGTTGAGTAGGCTGGAACGCGGAATCGGTCATAAAGAACAGTCTAAGGATGAGCAACTATGCGCAAACCATTTCGGATCGCGGTTGTCGGCGCGGGCCCGCGCGGCACGAGCTTTCTGGACCGGTTAGCTCACGCGCTCGCGGAGAACACGCCAAAGGCTGGCGAAAAAGCGGGATCGCCCCTCGAAATCGTGATTCTTGAGCCGTTCGAGATCGGCCCAGGCCACGTGTGGCGCACGGACCAGTCCCGCAACTTCCTCATGAACACGCCCGCGATGTTCCCCACGGCCTCCCCGGACTACAGCTTCGATCAGTGGCGCCTCGAGAACGCGCCGCATCGTGCCGACGTCGCCGCTTTGGGGGCCGGTTCGTACCCTCCCCGCGCGCTGTACGGCGAATACTTGCGCGATATCGCCGAGCGCGCGCTCGCAGTCCTGAACACCCACCCGCGCGTGCAGTCCGTGACGCATCTTCACGCTGAGGTCACGTCGCTGCGCGCTTCGGGCGACGTTTACGTGCTCGAATACCGCGATACCGCCCCGGACGGCACGCCAGCTTCCGGCGCGACGCTCGCTGACGCCGTCGTACTGGCAGTGGGCCACGTCCCCGCGAAACTGAACCCGCGCCAGCAGGTTGCCGGTGAGCAGGCTGCGCAGTTGGGCCTCATGTACCTACCGCCGAATGTGCCGCCTGACGTGGACTGGGGCGCCATTCCCGCCGGAGAGAACGTCTTGATTCGCGGGCTTGGTTTGAACTTTTTCGATGCCGTCACGGAGCTGACTACGGGCCGCGGTGGCCGTTTCGAATCGCTGCTCTCCAGTTCTGAGACGGGGGAGGACGATGCCGCAGCTCGCCCCGCGCGCGGACCCTTGCGCTACGTACCGAGCGGCCAGGAACCACGCATGTGGGCGGCTTCGCGCCGCGGCACTCCGTACCGGGCGAAGGCCGCAGTCGATGCTTTTGTGCCCACGAGTGTTTCGCTCAAATTCGTGACCGAAGAGTCCATCCGAGCTCTTGCGAGTAGCGGTGTTCCGGGTGAATCCGCGGGCAAGGTGTCTTTTGCGGCGCACGTGTGGCCACTCATTCACCGCGATGTGTTGCGGACCTACTATTGCGTACTGGCGGAGCAGCGACCTGAACTTTTTGGCGGTACTGAGGCTGCGGGATCCTTCGCGGCACGTCTAGAAGAGCTTTTGGGAGCGCAGCGCGTACACGGCCAGAAGGTGTGGCTGACGTCGGTGCGACGCCATGTGGAGCAGAGTGCGCCCGGTGCGGGCTGGCTCGACGTTCCGCGCTTGGGACACCCGTTTGACCAGTGGGGCTTTGAATCTGACGCTGAGTATCAGTCGGCGGTCATCGCGTACTTGGATGAGGATGCGGAGTCTGCGGAGCGCGGCGAATCCGATCCGCTCAAGATGGCCATCGGCGCGATGCATGCCGCGCGCATGCTCGTGAAGAAGATGGTGGCCGAGGGCGTCTTTGATGACGTGACCTATCAGAACGACATTCTGCGTACCTTCGAGCCGTTGGTGGAAGGTCTCGCGTCCGGTCCGCCGGTACAGCGCATCCGTGAATTGGCGGCGCTCGCCCGCGCTGGCGTGGTGTCCTTCATTGGCCCGGAGCCAACCTTTACGTTGGATGACGAGCGTGGCATTTTCAGCGCGGAGTCCCCGTGGGTGGATACCAAGCCAGTAGAGTCTCGCGTCATGCTCGAGGCGATGATGCCAGCAAACCGTGTGGCAAAGACGGACTCGGCACTCTTGCGCCAACTCCAAGACGACGGCCTCGCTCAACCACGTCCGATGCTCACCGAAGACGGCGAATTCGCGCCGGGCGCCGGATTCCACGTGACACCGCGACCACACCGACTCATCTCCCGAGACGGCGACGTCCAGGAAGGCCTATATGTATTGGGCCTGCAGTTGTCCTCGGTCCAATGGGGAACAGCAATCGCAGCCGAAGCCGGTGGAGATCCGGACGGCAGCGCGCGGACTTTGGGCGATGCTGAAGCCGCGGTCCAGGCTGTTCTGGCGCGAGTCCGCTAGTGGAGAGTGTCCGCCACTGTGACGCGTGGCCATTGGTGCTGCGTCAGCGTCGCGTCCGCGTCCTTGCACACCTTATGTGAGGCCAGTTTTCTACCACTCCGAGGCGCTTTTCTGTCGAAAAGTGTTCTCGCATGGGACCGGATCACCCGAAAGGCGGCCGCCCGCTCCACGTTCTGTGGAACCAGCGGCCGCCGTCGTGATTTCTACGAAATCTGCGAAGCCTACTTCTTGACAGCCTTCGGAGAATTCTTGTCCACGTAGAAGCCCACGATCACTGGATCGTGATCGGAAGCGCGGTACGGGGTTGGAGCGTAGAAGTCAGTCGCGTTGTAGTTGTAGCGGCTGTATTCCAAAGCGATTGGCTCGTCAGCGTTGATGTTCCAGATATCGGCACCGGTCACGAGCGAGTTCGCTGCAGGGGAGGCCAAGATGTGGTCCAAAGATCCCACCACGCCGTCGAATAGATAGGTGTAATCGCCGGTCTTCGCGTTCTGGCTGATGTAGCCAGCGTTGTAGAGGACCTGCATTGGATCTTCTTGGCTGTAGGAGTTGAAGTCACCGGTCAAAAAGATCTTGTCCGTGTTGCGCTGAGTCTTGAGGGAATCAGCGAACTTCACGAGAGCTTCAGCCTGTCCTACACGAGCTGCATTCCAACCGCCCTGGCCGGTGTCAGCGTTCTCTCCGGTGGCAGGAGCGGAACCCTTGGACTTGAAGTGGTTCACGATCGCCACGAAGCGGGACTTGGCGTTGCCGCCAACCTTCTGGAAGGCCTGAGCAAGTGGCTGGCGAGCGTTGCTGAAGGCGGCGTCGTCAAGAATGATCGACTCGTCGATGGGCTTCACCACGGAAGGCTTGAAGATGAATGCCGTGCGGATGACATCCTCGGAAGCTGGAAGCGCTTCTGGACTACGAACGTAGTCCCACGTGCCTGGGCGGTCAGCGTTGAGAGCGTCTACCAAGGTGGAAAGAGCTTCATCGCGGTCCTTGCCGAAAGCAGCAGAGTTCTCGATTTCTTCGAGGGAGACCACGTCAGCGTCGAGGCCGTTGATGGCAGCAACAATCTTGTCCTGCTGGCGCTTGAGGTTCTCAGCGTTCGCTGCACCGCGGGCCAAGCAGCCACCACGAACGGTCAGCGGGTTGCCCGCGCGGTCCGTGTAGTAGGTGCAGCCTTCGAGCTGGTCGCCGGTGGTGGTGAAGTAGTTGAGCACGTTGAAGGATGCGAGCTTCACGTTGCCGCCCACCTCGTCAGGAGCCGCGGTGCGGGTGTTGACGAAGGTTGCAGGCTGTACCGATGCTGCGTTGCCAGCGGTGAGCTGGGTCAGCGGTTGGAACTTCCATGCTTCATTTCGGTAGTCCAAGATGACGTCAGACTGGAAGTTCACTGGAGCGCCAACGCGGATCGGTGCTTCTGGGGTGAGGTAAGGGAGGGGGATCGCCTTGTTCGCCGTGCTGCCCATGAAGTTGGTGGTTGCACCGTCGTCAAGCTTGACGCCGCGCTGGTAGTTCTCGGTGGCTACTGCCTGAGCCTCGGCGGTTCCGGCCTCGGCTACATCGGTTGGCTGAATGAGTTCATCGGCGCCTGGCACCAAAGAAGACTCACCAAATGCCAGACCGATTTCTGCGTACTGGTTCAAAGAGTAATTGTCAGCAACGGTGTACTTGCCCGATGGGTTGAACACCATGCCTTCAACGCGCTCGCGCTCGGCATCCGTCTTTGGCCAAGCGATGGTCAACGGCTTGATAGCCTCTGCAGGCTCAGTCAGCTGCTTCACGCCGCCCTTGGCAACCGTGAGCTGGGACAGTCCGTAGTACTCGGCTGGCTTGCCGGTCACCTCAACGTAGTCACCGATCTTGACCTCGTTGACCGTGGCAGCGGAGTAAACAAAGATGCCCTGCGAAGCCTCGGGGAGAGCATCTCCACCGGTGCCCGGGGTCTGGATGTAGTAACCGTTGAAGCCGCCCGTTGGGTAGGTTGCGGTCACGATGCCGCGCGTGCGAACAGCGGTGTCCTTCGGCAGCTCCGTTGCACCGCCGGTGCCCTGAATTTCAGCGATGGTCTTGAGCTCTGGACCGGTTTCTTCGCCTGGGTTTTCGCCGCCTGGCTCTCCGCCGGTGGTGCCACCATTTGCAGCACCTGGGGTGACGCTTGCGTTGACGGTGATGTCCTTGGAATTGTCATCCGTGTCAACGAAATTGGTGCGGTTGAGGGATTCGACAGCCTTGGTGCCCTGAGGGGTCGGTGCCAAAGCCGTTTCGTAGGTGTTGGAAGCGCCGTAGCCCAAGAGGTCTACCACTTGGGCGTTGTTGACCACAGAGCCCGTTGGCAAGCTGATCGCGGACGCAGAGCGCGTCAACACGATGGTGCCCGTGCTTCCGGAGGGGTTGATGCCTGCGACGGCGTCCACCTGTGGAAGCGCGGCGCCATTCGTGGCGTTGGAACCGCCCTGAATCACGAAGTAGCTCTTCGCCTTGACAGTTCCCTTCAGAGCGAAGTTCTGAGGGTTAGTGCTTGCTGATGCCGAGCGGTAGGCGATGCTGTACTTGCCGTCCAGAACGATGTCATTGGCCGTGGGGTTGTACAGCTCGATGAACTTGTTCTTGTAAGGCTGACCGGCGGAACCGCCGACGAGGTAGGCCTCGTTGATGATGAGATCGGTGCTAGAAACATTGGCTGGAATCACGACGGCCGGTGCAAGCGCACCAGCAGGGGCCGTGAAGCCGGCGGCCAAGACTGCTGCAGCAGTCAGAGCAGTGCCAGCCCTCAAAAGAGATGAACGCAAAGTGATGTCCTTCGTTCGCGATGGGAGTGTGTATTTGATCTCACCACAGCGGAATGAACGCGAGGTAAAGGACACGCGAACTACTGAGTAACTTACAGTGTAGTGTCTGGTGATTTACTAACACCGGGCCCTACGCGCTATATATTTGGGGCCGCTGACTAGCCAAAACGCGAAATGTCTAGCCAGCGGGCCACGAATTTTAGAGACTACTCAGCAGTATCCGGTTCGTAGGTTGCACCCTCAACGTGCTGATGCAAACGGAATCGTGCACCGGTGGAATCGGTGACGAAAGCGATGCGTCCAAAGTTGGTATCAGCGGCAGCTTCCACGACGGATCCGCCCAAGGACTCCAGCTTCGCTACCGTCTCGTCCACGCTTTCTACGTTGATGTAGATCTGCCAGAAACCTGGCACCGCATCTTCCAAGAACATGGATCCGTCCATCAAGCCCGCGGTAGCTTCGTCGCCGCGCTCCAACGTGGCGTACCGGAATTCCTCCGTGTCACTCATGATGTCCGTGGTCCACCCGAAGGCTGCCTCGTAAAAGGTTTTAGCGGCCCCGAAGTCCTTGGTGATTGCTTCGAGCCACATGATGGCGCCTGGTTCGGCGAGCACTTCAAACCCCGGATGGGACTCTGGCTGCCAAGCGCCTACCATTTCGCCGCCAGGCGACTGGAATCCGCCCATCCAGCCGTAAGGCTCAACGTGCATCGGTGGGTACAAGGACGTGCCGCCGGCCGCTTCTACCTTGGCGGCAGTCTCGTGGATATCGGTAGTAGCGAGGTAGACGGTCCACACGTTGGGCACACCGCCCATATCGGGGACATGTGGGTAGAGCGCAGCCACGCGCTTTCCGTTCAAGAATGCCGTGGTGTAATTGCCGTATTCGTCTTCGGAACCCCCGTAGGTCCAACCAAAAAGTTCACCATAAAACCTCTTGCTTGCCTCAAGGTTTGTGCTGACAAGATCTGCCCAAATGGGATGGCCTGGTTTGATGTTGCTAACTTCCACAATGAAACCGTCTTTCGAGAAAGGTAAGGAAGAGCTGACCAGCACATTCTTCACGCTCCAAGTGCGCAAAGCAATGAATAAGAGAGACTAGTTAGGCTGTTAAAAACGAATGCTCTGAAACCTCGAATCAACGAAATTTCAGAGCATTCAAACGCGGATGGTAAGGGATTTGAACCCTTGGTACGGGGTTACCGCACACTAGTTTTCAAGACTAGCTCCTTCGGCCGCTCGGACAACCATCCAGCCCAATTACTGTAGTGAATATCGCTGACGATGTCGATTTGAAGCGTACGTCAGCTGGCGTCGTCGTAATCTCTGAACTGAACGGAAGGGCCCCGCATGATCCCCGTCTCCATGAAAGCCGTTGAATTTTCCGCGAGTGGGGGACCGGACGTGATCCGCGTGGTGGAGCGGCCCGTTCCGCAACCCGGCCCCGGCGAGGTGCTGGTGAAGGTTGCCGCTGCGGGCCTGAATCGCGCGGATTCGCAACAGCGCAAGGGCTTCTATCCTCCACCACCGGGAGCCTCGGACATTCCGGGCCTCGAAATTTCCGGGACTATCGTTTCGCGCGGCCCCGGCGTTACTGAGTACGACGACGCCGCTCAAGTCTGCGCGCTGCTGACCGGCGGCGGCTATGCGGAATATGCGGTGGTTCCCGTGGGCCAGCTATTTCCGGTGCCGGCCAAGGTTAGTTTGGTGGAAGCGGCGGCTCTGCCCGAAGTTGCGGCGACCGTGTGGTCCAACCTCGGCATGACCGCGAAAGTCAGTTCGGGGGAGTGGGTGCTCATTCACGGGGCATCGGGAGGCATCGGGACCATGGCGGTTCAGGTGTGCAAAGCGCTGGGCGCGAAGCCGATCGTGACGGGTAGTTCTGCCGAGAAGCTCGAATACGCGCTGCAGCTGGGAGCGGTCGCGGGTATCAACTACCGCGAAGAGGATTTTTCGCAGCGCATTCAGGAAATCACCGACGGCCACGGCGCGGACGTGATTCTGGATGTGGTGGGTGCCAAGTACCTAGCGCAGAACGTCGCATCTCTGGCGCTCGAGGGGCGCATGGTGGTTATTGGACTCCTCGGTGGCCGCACCGCCGAACTGGACATGGGGCAAGTGCTCAGCCGCCGACTCTCCATCCAAGGAACCACGCTGCGCTCGCGGTCGCTCGAGGCGAAAGCGGAGATCGTTGCTGAAACTCTTCGTCATGTGTGGCCGCTCATCGAATCCGGTGAGGTGTCCGTTCCCGTCGATAAGACCTTTGCCCTCGAGGATGCCGTTGCTGCGCACGAATACTTCGAGTCAGGGGAATTCCGTGGAAAGGTTCTGTTGACGATCACATAACTCGGAAAATAACTACTTCCGTCTCTTATTTATCGACCAGTCGGTAATCACTGGCGTACTCTCAGAGATGTAGTTGCCACCGTGTCTAGGGGATCAGACACGGCAACGCACACACAAATTCATCACATCACCTGATCTGAGGAGTGTCGTGAGCACACCAACATCGCAGGTTCAATTGCCACCAGCTGGCGTTGATCCTGAAGTCCTCGAGGCTGAGGAAAAAAAGTGGACTCCCGCGAAAATCGCTATCTGGGTGGCTATTGCCCTCGTTGGCGGCATTTCCTGGGGCGTCCTTGCCATTTCACGCGGTGAAACGATCAACGCTATTTGGTTCGTTTTCGCCGCAGTTGCTACTTATCTGATTGCTTACCGTTTCTACTCGAAGTACATCGAGCGCAAGGTCGCCAAGCCGGACGACTTCCGTGCGACGCCCGCCGAGTACAAGTCCAACGGCAAAGACTTCATGCCGACCGACCGCCGCGTGCTGTTTGGTCACCACTTCGCTGCCATCGCAGGCGCAGGTCCATTGGTGGGCCCCGTCTTGGCTGCGCAGCTTGGTTACCTTCCGGGCACGTTGTGGATCATCATCGGTGTGATCCTGGCCGGAGCCGTTCAGGACTACCTGGTCATGTTCTTCTCGATGCGCCGTGGCGGCCGTTCACTCGGCCAGATGGCTCGTGAAGAGCTTGGACTCATCGGCGGAACCGCTGCTCTCTTGGCAACGCTGACCATCATGATCATCATCGTGGCGATCCTCGCCCTCGTGGTGGTCAACGCTTTGGGAGAATCTGCTTGGGGCGTCTACTCGGTGGCTTTGACCATCCCGATCGCTCTGTTCATGGGCATCTACCTGCGTTACATCCGCCCGGGCAAGATCATGGAAGTTTCCATCATCGGCTTCGCGCTGCTGATGTTCGCGATCATCTCCGGACGCTGGGTTGCTGAGTCCGAATGGGGCGCAGCCCTCTTCCACTTGGACCGCCCGGTCATTGCCTGGGGCATCATCATCTACGGCTTCATTGCTGCAGTATTGCCGGTGTGGCTCTTGCTGGCACCTCGCGACTACTTGTCCACGTTCATGAAGATCGGCGTGATCGTTCTGCTCGCGCTCGCAATCATTGTGGTTCGCCCGGAAATCTCCGTGCCAGCCTTCTCTGAATACGCAACGCGCACGGATGGCCCGGTTGTTGCCGGTCCGCTCTTCCCGTTCTTGTTCGTGACCATCGCTTGTGGCGCCTTGTCCGGCTTCCACGCGTTGATCTCTTCCGGAACTACCCCGAAGCTCGTGGAGAAGGAACGCCAGACCCGCTTTTTGGGTTACGGCGGCATGCTCATGGAGTCCTTCGTGGCCATCATGGCTTTGGTTGCTGCTATCTCCATTGACCGCGGCATCTACTTCGCCATGAACTCCTCGGCTGCAGCCACCGGCGGCACCGTTGAAGGTGCTGTGGCATTCGTGAACTCCTTGGGCCTGACCGGAGTGAATTTGTCTCCGACCATGCTCACGGATCTGGCCCACAACGTGGGTGAAGAATCCATCGTGTCCCGTACCGGTGGCGCTCCAACCCTTGCTGTGGGTATTGCACACATCATGAACCAGTGGTTCGGCGGAACCGCGCTCATGGGCTTCTGGTACCACTTCGCCATCATGTTCGAGGCTCTCTTCATCCTGACCGCAGTGGACGCCGGTACCCGTGTTGCTCGCTTCATGCTCCAGGACACCTTGGGCAACTTCATCCCGAAGTTCAAGGACACCTCATGGCGTTTGGGTGCGTGGATTTGTACCGCGATCATGGTGGCAGGTTGGGGTTACATCCTCATCCTGGGTGTGACTGACCCACTGGGCGGCATCAACACCTTCTTCCCTCTCTTCGGTATCGCTAACCAGCTGCTGGCAGCACTCGCGCTCGCAGTGGTCATGGCAATCGTGGCTCGCCGCGGCAACTTCAAGCACCTCTGGGTTGTGATTTTGCCTCTCGCATTCGCCACGGTCGTCACCACGGTGGCTTCGCTGTACAAGATCTTCTCGCCAGTACCAGCTATTGGTTACTGGGCGCAGAATGCCGCGTTCAGCAAGGCTCTCGCTGAAGGCAAGGAAAGCTTCGGCACGGCAAAGACCGTTGCCGCTATGGAAGCCGTGGTTCGAAACACCACGGTCCAGGGCACGCTGTCGATTGTCTTCTTGGTTCTGACGCTGATCGTGATCATCACCGCCATCATTGCCACTATCCGTAGCTTCCCGAACGGCCGCGGTGTTGACAGTGAAGATCCGGTGGTCGAGTCCCGCATGTACGCTCCGGCTGGACTCATCTCGAGCCCTTCGGAGAAGGAACTCGAGAAGCAGTGGTCCAGCCTTCCGGCTGAACTGCAGCCAAAGATCTCGAAGCACTAATCCACCACTCGTCAAGGAGACCACTCATGTCTGTCGGAGAGATATTCCGCGGAAGCACCACGTCCCTCAAGGCCGGTGCCAAAGCGCTCTCGGGGTACTTCGAGGGTGTCCTCACGGGGGACAAGTACAAAGGGTATTTGGAACACCACGCAAAGAGTCATCCGGGCGAAGAGCCGATGACCGAAAAGCAGTGGTGGCGGGATTACAACAAATGGCAAGACGACAACCCGCAAGGACGTTGCTGCTAAATCCCACATAAATTGCTGAGTATCAGCAATAATCAAATATCACTCGCATGAGAACGGGCTCCACTTCGCAATTTGTTGAAGTGGGGCCCGTTTTGCGTTAACTAGTTTCGGGTTATAGGACATAAATGTGTGTCTGGGTCGGGCGTGTCTTTTTAGGAGGCGCGGCCGGCCCATCCTTTTCGGTGCCAGAGTCCTTCGTTTGCGTTGAGTCCTGTTCCGAGTTCTGCGGGTCCGATGTGTTCCTCGATTTCTTGCGTGTAGGCGACGGGCTCGTAGTGTTCTTTTTTGATGAGTTGGTGGGCTGGTGCTGGGTTCTGGGAGTGCTTGTAGAGGAACCATTCCACGGCTCGTTTAGCGTGCTCAGGGGTCAGTCCGCGATGGTTGCGTAGAAGATTGCGTAGCTGCGCGTTGATGCCTCCTTCGATCCTGTTCGTTGTTGATGAGGCGTTCCGTGAGCGGTGCTCGTCTTTGAGATAGGTGAACAGGACTTCTTGTTGGCTGGCGCGCTCGAGGAGTTGGTAGGCCTTGCGTAGCCGGTCGTGTGTGAACCACCAGCGCTGGTGCGGCCTCACGCTTTGCGGCAGCGAACCACGGTGGTGCGAACGGTAGGTTTTCTCGTTCAGCATCTGGTGATGTTTTCCGTGCCACTGGTTGAGTGCAAGTAGCCATGCACGCGCTTGATCCTGGCTCGTGATCCGTGTCAGGGCAAGGGAAATAGCCCGTAGTTCGCGGCCCGCGGTCGTGCGGGGGCGCATCGTGATCAGCACGCGCACGTTGCGTTGAATATGCACCAGGCAGCGTTGAACAGGGGTCTCGGGCCAGCAATGTTTCAGCGCGGATGCCAGCCCGGAACCACCATCAATCACGACCAAATCTGGTGCGGGGAAACGAGTTAGGAGCTGTTCCCACGCCACGCGTTTTTCCGTGTCACACCATTGATAACCGATGACGTGTTCGCCAGCGATCGCGATCAAGCAACACCAGGAACCGAGATAGATGCCGTCGAGCTGGACTTCCGGATAGATCTCTCCGGTGACCTCGATCGCGGGAGTAATGTTCCAGCACCAGTGTGTGGAGCGACGAAACGAGCGTGGATCCACGCCCTGAGCGACTTGGGATTGAGTCTTGTTTCCCAGCAGCCATTCCAGGAATCGGGAGAGCTCGTGGCGTCGACGCACGTCGACGCGTTGTATCCGTTCAGAACTACTCGCGCCACACGATTTACAGCGATACCTGGTAGCTCCAGCACTCGTGGAACCGTTCCTTTTCAGCCCGCCACCACACAGGACGCATAAACGCTCGTTGTCAACCACGCTTCCCGAATAAACAACGAAAAGTATGCCAACACCCGTTTAGCCGCGCCGATAAAGGCAACCAAGCCCCATCAGACACACTTTAATGTCCTATAACCCCTAGTTTCCTGCGCTCTCTGCGGACATGAAATGCTTGTTTGCATGGGAGATGGAGTTTTCAGCGCTTGGCGGGCGCATCGGAAAGACAACAAAGAACTCGGGAACGGCGTGTGGCGTCGCGCCCATGACCGCTATGTGCGCGCGTTGGACCGATTCCATCAGATCTTGGAGCAGGACTCATCCAGCACGGATGACCACGCATTCCACAACTCCATGGTCGCCCTCGCTAACGAGTGTGCGGACCTCTTGCCGCGGGTGCGTTCCATCTGCGTGAACGCTCAAGCGAAGTGGCCTAGCGACGAGAACAATATCCCCGGCGAAGGCGTGCAGATTCACCGCGAACTTTCGCACACTGCGAACGACCTCGCCCAAGCCGCCCAGGCACTAGCGATGGCTTCGCTCGATAACTCAAGCGGCGGCGTCGTACTTAATCCCCTAGATTCCGCGGAAAGTGTGCCGGCTCAGAACGTCCGCCGCCGGGTAGCGGCCGTGGCGGGCGGCGTGGAGCGTGCAGAAGCCAAGCTCAAAGAACTGGCATCATGAACCTATGAGTGAACTGACATCCCCAAATCTCACCTTCTCTGACGGACGTTCCATCCCGCAGCTGGGCTACGGCGTATGGCGCGTAGAAGACGACGTCGCCGAGCGCGTTGTCGGCGAGGCTTTCGAAGTTGGCTACCGCCACATCGATACCGCCCGCATCTACGGCAACGAAGCAGGCGTAGGCCGCGCTATCGCGTCCTCCGGAATCGCCCGCGACGAACTCTTCATCACCACCAAGATCTGGAACGCAGATCACGGCTACGACAACGCATTGCGCGCTTTCGACGCCTCGATGGAGCGTTTGGGCCTGGACACTCTTGACCTCTTGCTCATCCACTGGATGGTGCCGGCCAAGAACCAGTACGTAGACACCTGGAAGGCCCTCGTGGAACTGCAGAAGCAGGGCCGCGTGAAGTCCATTGGTGTCTCCAACTTCTCCACCCAGGCGCTGGACGAGATCGTCGCTGAAACCGGCGTTTCTCCCGTTATCCACCAGGTGGAAACGCACCCGCACTTCCAGCAGCGTGAACTCGCAGCCTACGAAGCCAAGCACAACATCCTCCACGAGTCCTACTCGCCTCTGGGTTCCGGCAAGGGCCTTCTGGACGAGCCAGTGTTCGCGGAAATCGGCGCACGCGTCGGCGCAACGCCAGCGCAGGTTGTCATCGCATGGCACCTCGCCAAGGGCTTCGTAGTGATCCCGAAGTCCGTGACCTCTTCCCGCATCCGCGAGAACTTCGAGGCCGTCAACGTGAAGCTGTCCGCAGAGGACATCGCGCTGATCGACGCTTTGGACAAGGACACCGAAGGCCGCGTTGGCGCTGACCCGCTGACCGCTAACTTCGAGTAAGCCTGACGCTTCTGATACCCCTCGGGGCCGCCTTTCGGGGCTGGCGCCGAGGGGTATTTTTGTGATGTCCGAGGTCAGCCCTAGTTGTCTTCACACTTACGCTTAACGGCCGCGCCACGTAGGCTCGCGGTATGAGTGAATTTCAGCGGTTGCCAACTGAAAATATCGAGCGTGTGCTGTGTGTGGCCGCGCATCCTGACGACAACGAGTACGGCACCAGCGCCGCCGTTCACCAGTGGGTGGCTGCGGGTGCGGAAGTGCACTATTTGCAGCTCACGGCCGGTGAAGCGGGTATGGCGGATGCGCCGGACGTTGTGGGTCCGCTGCGGTTGAGAGAGCAGCAGGATGCGTGCCGCGAAGTGGGTGTTTCCCACCTTGAAGTCCTGGATTATCCGGATGGTGCGGTGGAGTACTCGCTTTCGTTGCGCAAGGACATTGCTCGTTACGTTCGCCAGTTCAAGCCGAATGTGGTGGTGATTGGGCCGTACGACGTCGAAGCGTACGGATCGCTCAACCAAGCAGACCATCGCGCCGCTTCCTTGGCGACGTTGGATGCTGTTCGCGATGCCGACAACGACTGGTGCTTCCGGGAGCTCTACGAGGAGGAGAACCTGCCTAAGTGGCACGTCAACGCCATCTTGGTCACGGGCAGTGATCGGCCGACGCACTTCGTAGAGCTGACCTCGGCAGATGTGGATGCGGCCGTGGCGTCTTTGAACTGTCACAAGGCGTATCTGGCCCACGTGAAGGGTCATCCGAAGCCGGAGGATTTCATTCCGCCGATGCTCGCGGAGCAAGGCAAAGCAACCGGCGTGGAGAATGCGCTGATGTTCCGTGTCTATGACATGGGGGGATTGCGCCGAGAAGAAGAGCCAGAGTCCGAATAACGGGACTTTTAGAAATGGCTTGTTAAAGGTCGAAACCCCGGGATCCGTTCGCTATCCCGGGGCTTCTATGGAGCCTCAAGCCAGAATCGAACTGGCGACCTTTTCATTACGAGTGAAACGCTCTACCGACTGAGCTATTGAGGCTGAGCGGCCGTGGCCGCGAGAAATAACTTTACTTGATCCTGTGCAGTTCGGTCAAAACGGGATAGGCTGCCGGGAACATGACGTTTGGGTGCAGAGATTTTCCGCATCAAAGTTTTTGAAAAGGCGGGCTGTGGCGACCTCGGCGGACAGAGAAAACAAGCTTCGCCTCGAAGCTATTGAATGGCTGTCCATGGTGACCGATAACGGACGGCTCCCTCTGACCCGTGAAGAAATCGCTGAATTCAGGTTTGAAGGCGAGAGATTCCGCCTCATCGACCAGTCCCGAGGAATCTGGCGACCCAAAGGATTTGTTGGTGCGCTGACCATCGTGACGACTTTCCGTGAGCCGGGCAAAGAGCGACCGTACGAAGACGAAATCGGTGCCGACGGATTGCCACGCTACATGTGGGAAGGCGACGATCCATTCCTCTTCACGAACGTTGCCCTCCGCGAGTCCATGAAACGGCAGTTGCCGATGATCTGGTTCGTTGGAATTGGCCGATCGCCAGCTCGGTATCAAGTGGTCGCACCCGTCTTTCTGGTGGACGAGGAGCCGCATCTCCAGCGCTTCGTCGTTGCTCCCATGGACTCGGCTGCGATCATCCCAGATGTCGTCGGTCAAGAAAGCCCGATCCAGGAAACGATCCGTCGCTACCTTCGCACGGAGACGACGGTCCGACTTCACCAGCCGGTCTTCCGTGCAGCTGTACTGCGGGCATATGAAACGAGATGCGCGGTCTGCAATCTGGGGCACTATCAGCTGCTTGACGCAGCGCACATCATGCCGGATCGGCATGACCTTGGCATCGCTTCGGTCGTGAATGGAATGGCGCTGTGCAAGATCCACCATGCGGCTTTCGACTCAAATATTCTGGGCGTGACTCCGGACTTCGTCGTCAAGATTCGACCAGATCTGCTGGAAGAAATCGACGGACCTATGTTGCAGCACGGACTCAAGGAGCTTCATGACAGCAAGCTCATGAAGCTCCCGGAGAATAAGAAGGAACAACCGCGACGGGATCTTCTGGAGCTGGCCTACGAGAGGTTTACTTCTGCAGGCGTGGCCTGATTCGAGGCTTGGTCAGTTCTTTGCAGCGTTAGCACTTCAGCCCGTCCTGCGGGACGGTGCCTTCCACGAAGTACTTGTCCACGGCTTCGGAGATGCAGCTGTTCGAGCGGCCGTAGGCCGTGTGGCCCTGGCCCTCGTAGGTCACCAAGGTTGAGGTCTTGAGCTGCTTGCGCAGCGCCTGCGCCCATTCGTATGGCGTTGCTGGGTCACCGGTGGTGCCGATGATGACGATCGAAGCCGCGTTGTCTGCAGAGGCCGGAGCTGGCGTGCCCTTTTCGGCTACCGGCCAGGAGTCGCACATGAACCCGCCGAAGGCGAGGTACTTGCCGAGGATCGGCGATGCCTTTTCAAGCTCGTCGTATTCTTTGAGCATTTCTTCGCGAGTCGTGCCGCGCGTGTAATCCAAGCAGTTCACGGCGTTGAAAGCATCCTCTTGGTTGCCTTTGTACTTCCCGTTGTCTTCGCGGCCGGCCGAGGCATCCGCGAGAGCCAACAGGGTGTCACCGTTGTCGTCATTCAGTATGTCGTTGAGCGCCATGGTCAGCATGGGCCACAGCGAATCCTCGTAGAACGGCGTGATAAATCCGTTGACAAACTGCGTGATGGAAACTTCGCGTCCTGAGTTGGTGGGGACCGGAGCCTCAACTACGGAGTCCATGAGCACCATCAACTGTTCACGCGCGTCATCCACGGTGCCATCAAAAGGGCAGTTGTTTGGTTGCTTGAGGCAGTCTTGCAAGTACGCGGTAATCGCCTTTTCGAAGCCTTTGGCTTGGCCGATCGTCAGCGCGCTTTCGTCCAAGGAAGGATCCATGGCGCCGTCGAGCACTAGACGTCCCGTGTTCTGCTGGAACAGTCCTGCGTACGTGGAGCCGAGCTTGGTTCCGTAGGAATAGCCGAGGTAGTTCAGCTTGGCGTCGCCCATGGCGTCACGCAGAATGTCGAGGTCGCGCGCGGAGGATTGCGTGTCCATGAAGGAGAGAATTTCGCCGGAGTTCTCTTTGCACTTCGCGGTGTATTCCTTGACGGACTTCTCCACGTGATCCATGTACTCGGTGGTCTTCTCTGGACCTACGTTGTCTTGGGCCGCTTCGTCGCGTTCCTTGTCAGTCAGACATTTCACCGGCTCGGACTGCGAAACACCACGCGGATCAAAGCCCACAATATTGAAGTTCTTCTTCAACGTGGTGCTGAACATCGCACTGCCGGTGGCTACCAAATCCACGCCGGAAGCGCCGGGTCCGCCGGGATTCACGAGAACGGAACCTTGAGCGTCGCCGGTTGCCTTGAGCCGATTGACGGCGATCTTGATGCGCTTGCCGCCCGGATTCGCGTAATCCATCGGTACTTCCACCGTGGCGCATTCAAGATTTCCGCACTTCGCCCACTCGGGCTTCTGTCCGTAGTACGCCTCAAGCCCTGCGGGAGCCGCCGGCAAGGACGACGCCGCAGCTTGCGCCGTCGTAGTAGCCGTTCCGGACGCTCCACCCTGCGTGGGGGACGAGGTTCCGGGTACGCACGCGGTCAAGGCAAGGGCCACGCTTGCGAGCAAGGCGGCCAGCTTGAGTCGGGTCTTTGTCACGAACGGGCTCCTCTGGATGCCGGGTAATTCGAGTGGTGAGAAATCAGGGCGACCATCATGGCTTCGACGGCCATGAGTGGATTCACGTTAGCTGCAATGTGGTGGCGAGCCAGACCGATCGCGTCGATGCGAGCGAGAGTCTCGGTGGGCTGCGCTTTGTCTGCAAAGTCTTGGAGAGGTTCGCGCATGTGCTCGTTGATGAGCTCTTCGTTGGTCTCCAGCTGCAGCGTCAGCACGTCGCGATACACCGTCGCGACGTCCAGTAGTGAGCGGTCCAACGAGTCGTGGATGCCTCGACGTGCGCGGCGCTTGCGCGTCTCTTCGATCTGCTTGAACTGGGAGCGAAGCTGCGGCGGGATGGTGGCGTCCGCACCGATGCCAAACGCCGTACGTAGGCCACGCTCTTCTTCAGCAGCGCGATCATCCGCGGACGAGGTGGCTTCGGCCGTGGCAAGGTCAACGAGTGTTCCGGCAGCACGGACGGCATCCGAGGCTGTCTTGAGTGCAAAAGGAATGCGGACCGTGGTCTCGCGGCGCTTCCGGGTTTCTTCCGAGCGCGCCAGACGACGAGCAATGCCAATGTGACCCTGGCTCACCCGAGCGGCGAAGTCCGCTTGTTCGGGGGAGAGGCCATCGCGGCGAATGAGCAGCTCCGTCACGGATTCACGAGATGGCACACGAAGATTCACATTGCGGCAACGCGAACGGATGGTCACCAGCACGTCGGCGGGACTCGGCGCGCACAGGATCCACAAGGAATGTGGCGGTGGCTCTTCGATGGCCTTGAGGAGCACGTTGGTGGTGCGTTCCGTCATGCGGTCCGCATCCTCCATGATGATCACGCGCCACTTGCCAGAAGCCGGGCGGTCTTGAGCCTTCGTGATGAGCTCGCGTACGTCCTCGATCATGTAGGTGACGTTTTCCGTCACCACCGTGGAGACGTCAGGATTCGAGTCAGCCAGAACCGTGCGGCACGCGGAGCATTCTCCGCAGCCGAGGTTGCCACTCGTGTTTTCACACAGCAGTGCGGCGGCAAAAGCGCGCGCTGCATTAGAGCGGCCAGACCCCGGAGGGCCCGTCATGAGCCACGCATGAGTAGGCGAGCCGCTCTCGGCTGCCCGGCGCAATTGCTCTACTGCGTGTTCTTGTCCTGGAAGATCGTCCCAAACGCTCATGCGGAACCGTTCGGGTGTTGGTTAGCCGCGTGGCCGGGATGCGTTTCCAGCAGCTTCTTTACGCGCGCGTAGATCTGCTTTTCGAGCGCTACGGAATCATCGAGAGCGTTGAGGACCAAATAGCGCTCTGGCGAAGCGTCCGCCAAGGCGCGGAAGGCGGCACGAATGCTGGCATGGAACTCGTCAGGCTCGGATTCGAGGCGGTCTTCCGTGGCGTTATCTCGCAAGCGGCGAGCGCGGCCGGCCACTGGATCAATGTCCAAGAGCACCGTGAGATCTGGAACCAGTCCGGACGTCGCCCACGTGTTGAGGGCAAGAACCTTGTCCGTGCCCAATCCGCGGCCCACGCCTTGGTAGGCAACGGATGAATCAATGTAGCGATCGCAAATGACGTCCGTGCCCTCGTTAAGAGCTGGTAGCAGGACTTGTTCTACGTGTGCAGCACGGGAAGCCGCGAACATGAGAGCTTCGGTGCGGGCGTCCACGGTTCCATTGCCGTGATCAAGAATGAGCCCGCGGAGCTTTTCGCCCACTACGGTTCCGCCAGGTTCGCGCGTGCGCAGAACGTGGCGGTCCGCGCGCTCTAGCCGAGAGGCAAGAAGTGCGGCTTGAGTGGACTTGCCGGCGCCGTCGCCGCCTTCGAACACGATGAACAGACCGCTCCGGGCATGAATAGGAGTGGGGGTGGAAACTGATTCGCCATGGTGCACCGTTACAGACTATCGGTGTATTAAGCCGCCATTCGACTTGTCAACATGCTGGAAACAGAACTGTCGTATTCTGGCCGAATGCACAACCCTGATTTGTCCCCGGAATCCCTCGTCGTCGCGTTGGGACGCCCGCCGCACACTCTTGATGCGCCCGTGAACCCCTCCATTACCATGACGTCGACGTACGTGGGAGCCGCTACCCCGACTGGCTCTGAGCGCGTTTACGCGCGATTCTCCAACCCCACGTGGGATCCGTTTGAGGAAGCCCTCGGCACGCTGGAGAAGGCTTCGTCGCCAGCTCTCTTGTACGCGTCCGGCATGGCGTCCATCGCTGCCGCTTTCAACTTGGTCCCGCTAGGCGGCACCATCGTGCTTCCCGAAACCGCGTACAACGGCACGTTGGCGCTTGGCCAGCAAAAGGAAGCCGCCGGGCACTTCAAGGTTCGCATCGCACCGGTGAGTGACACTGACGCCACCATCGCACTGCTCGACGGCGCAGATGTCTTGTGGATCGAGAGCCCCACCAACCCCATGCTCGAGGTAGCCGACATCGCGGCGCTTGCAGCAGCAGCGAAAGAGCGCGGCATCCTGACGATCGTGGACAACACTTTCGCCACCCCGCTGGTACAGCAGCCGCTCACGATGGGGGCAGACGTCGTCGTGCACTCTGTAACTAAGTCGCTTTCCGGGCACTCGGACGTCATCCTCGGCGCCGTAGTGTGTGCGGATCCTGAGCTGCGCCAGCGCATGCACGGCGAGCGCACGTTGCAGGGCGCCATCCCTGGGCCGTTTGAAGCGTGGCTCGCGTTGCGCGGTTTGCGCACCTTGTCCGTGCGCGTGGAAAAGTCCATGGCGAACGCTCAAGAGCTTGCTGAGCGCCTCGAAAATCACCCGAATCTGGAGGGCGTGCGATACCCCGGCTTGCCCACGGATCCCGGCTATGAACGCGCGAAAGCCACCATGAACGGCTTCGGTGCGGTTTTGGGCATTTACGTTGCGGGCGGTGCGGAAGCGGCGGAACGCTTCCTCGATGCGCTACAGCTCTGGACCCCGGCTACCAGTCTCGGTGGGGTGGAGTCTCTTGCAGAACGACGACGCCGCCACGCCTCCGAACCCAAGTCCGTTGCGGAAAACATGGTGCGTTTGAGCGTCGGCATTGAGAACGTGGACGACTTGTGGCGCGACTTGGATCAAGCTTTGCGCGCTTCAGCGCTCTAGAAACACCTAGCGCCTTTAGACTGTCTCTATGGCCCTCGCGTTTCAGTTTGAATACTATTTGATGCTCGCGCTCGCGCTGGTGGCACTCGGCTTGGCCGTGTGGTCGCTCGTGGACTGCTTCATGCGCCCAGCGCCGCGCTTTGCGCAAGAAGGTAAGCGCACGAAGGGCTTTTGGCTCGCTCTGACAGCAGGAGCAACGCTCGCCACCGTGCTGAGCGTGTTCCAGTCTGGTGGCATCCTCCAGCTCATCGGCGCTTGCATCGCGTGCGTGTACTTGGCTGATGTTCGCCCGGCCGTCAGCGGCCGCGGTGGGTATTACAACTACTAGAGCTGCTGCTCTCACCTCGAGAGCCAAACTCCACTTTTAGAGAGCTGACGATTGTCCGGGACGTACCGCGTCCCACGCGATCGTCAGCTCTCCCAGTCTCCAGCGAGAAACGCCGCCGAGAATGGCCCACCCCTCGGCTTTGAGTGACTGACACATCTGGATCCAGCGCTGTCGCGCGCCGAAAGAACGGACGGTCGCCGCATGAGCCCACGCCGCGTCGCACGCCTGGAGGAAATCGTGAATGCGCTCTCCCGGGGTATTGCGGTGTATCAGGGCCTTCGGGAGCCGTTCGGCGGCGTCGGACGGTAGTTCGAACGCACCGAAGCGCATCGCGAGCGTCAAAGATTCCGGGCCGTCTTCGCGCAACGCTACCCACGTCGCCACGCGACCGATCTCGCTACACGTTCCTTCAATGACCAAGCCGCCCGGCGCTAAACGCGAGGCCATACGTGTCCAGATGGCGGCGACGTCGTCCTCTTGATACTGCCGCAGGACGTTGAACGCGCGCACGACGAGTGGCCGCTGCGGAGTCTGCAACTCAAAGCCGCCCAGCGCGAAAGCGAGGCCCTCGCGAGCGGCGCTTTGGGCCAACTGCACGCGATCCTTCTCAATCTCGAGTCCCAAGACCTGCGTGCGCGGATTGATTTTTCGTAATGCTTCAAACATTTCCAGCGTGGTGACCGGGGAAGCGCCGAAACCAAGGTCCACGGCGAGAGGGGCGTCTGTGCCGCGCAATAGAGCTGTTTGTGTACCGGTGAGCCAGCGATCTACGCGGCGCATACGGTGCGGATGCGTGGTGCCGCGCGTGATATTGCCGATGGGCGCGCCGACATGTGTGTCTTTGCTGAGTCTCTCTGCTTTGCGCACCACGGCGACCATTTTAGGATGAGGACATGACTCATACGTTGATCTTGCTCCGTCACGGCCAGTCCGAATGGAATGAAAAGAACCTTTTTACCGGTTGGTACGACGTCACGTTGACCGAACAGGGCCGCGCTGAAGCGACCCGCGGCGGCGCATTGTTGCGCGAAGCCGGGCTCAACCCAGACGTCTTGCACACCTCCGTGCTCAAGCGCGCCATCATCACCGCGAACTTGGCCCTCGAGGAAGCCGACCGCTTGTGGATCCCTGTGAAGCGCTCCTGGCGCCTCAACGAGCGCCACTACGGCGCTTTGCAGGGCAAGGACAAGACTCAGGTCCGCGACGAGTTCGGCGAAGAGCAGTTCATGGTGTGGCGCCGCTCATACGACACCCCGCCGCCAGCACTGTCTGACGACTCCGAGTTCTCCCAGGCCCACGATCCTCGTTACGCCGACCTCGGCGACGCAGCCCCCCGCACCGAGTGCTTGAAGGACGTGCTGGATCGCATGCTTCCTTACTGGGAAGAGAGCATCATTCCAGACCTAGCCGCCGGCAAGACCGTCTTGGTGACCGCACACGGCAACTCGCTGCGCGCTCTCGTCAAGCACCTCGATGGAATCTCCGACGAGGACATTGCGAGCTTGAACATTCCTACCGGTATCCCGCTCGTGTACGAGTTGGACGACGAGTTCCGTCCCACCGGACCGGGCAAGTACTTGGACCCAGACGCGGCTGCCGAGGCCATCACCGCAGTGGCGAACCAGGGCAAGCACTAAGCGCCTTCATCTAAGCGCCCGCTGGTTCCGGAACGCGTGCTTAACGGAACTCGTGGGTATCGGAAATCCTGAGTACCGGAACTCGTGGGTACCGGAAATCCTGAGTACCGGAACTCGTGGGTATCGGAAATCCTGAGTACCGGAACTCGTGGGTACCGGAAAAACGGGTTCATACTAGAATCACGGGCGTTCGCGAGATAAGTCCACGAGTCTGCCGACTCAAGTCTGGCTGTTTGTTGGGGGATCACGCGGACGTCCGTTTTCTATGCCCTTTGGCGGTTACCGTCTCCGCCAGCTAGGTGAGGCCAAAATGCAACAACTTTTTTCGGAATTTCTGTAGAGTTTTGGTCGCGCATAGGTCCCTAAACCTTACCTAGCTCTCCAAGCACAGAGGAGGTCCGTCACCCACGTGAGTGACGGACCTCCTCTGTAAGTATTGAGGGGCCTAGAGCTGGCCGCGAACGCCGATTTCTGGATCCCACTCGCCGGTGACGAGGTAGGTAACCTTGCGGGCCACGGAAACACCGTGGTCAGCGTAGCGCTCGAGGTAACGGCTGGTCAGCGTGGAGTCAGCAGTTGCAGGAGCGGATTCGTTCCAGTCTGGATCAGCGACAACCTTAAAGACGGAAGCGTGGAGCTCGTCGACGCGGTTGTTGAGGCCAATGATTTCGCTAGCAATGTTGAGGTCGCGGGACTCGAGGAGCTCGGTAACCTTCTGTGCGATCTGAACGTCGAGGGAAGCCATTTCCTTGAACGTCTCCGCCAAGCGCTGCGGAGCAACGTTGTTAGGGAAGCGCAAGCGAGTCAGCTGCGCGATGTGACGAGCAAGGTCACCCATGCGCTCCAACGAAGCGGACATACGCAGGGACCCAACGATCATACGGAGGTCCGAAGCTACGGGACCCTGGAGAGCCAAGATGTCGATGGCTCGCTCGTCGAGGGAGGTCTGGAGGTAATCGATCTTCTGATCAGCGGCGATGACTTCCTGAGCAATGTCGGTGTCAGCTGCTTCAAAGGAAGCGTAGGCACGCTCCATTGCTTCGGCTACCAGCTTGGACATCTGGATAAGTTCGTCACCAATGGACTTCAGCTCAGCCTGAAATACTTCGCGCACGTTGCGTCCTTTCATCGGAAGAGGCAGCAATGAACACAGATTGCCGCCTCGCTACTTCGCAACATTGACATTACTAGATGAACCCCGAGGGAAGTCTTGGTGAACGGGTAGTTAACGAGCCGTCTTCCGGATTAATTCTTACCGGTAACCTTCTGTGGAACCGGTACGCTACTCGGGTGGACGACATCATATTAATGCTTATCGCGGGCATTATTGGGCTTGCCATTGGTGTTGCCGGATTGAGTGCGTATCGGGTCTCTCAGAACCGGCGCTCCCTGCTCGCGGAGAACCTCGAGGCAGAGCTGCCTCCGGGGTCCGTTGAGGTGCTCTCCATTGTGGGCCGCGCTTTCGTGGTGGTGGATGAGATCGACGGAGTGGTCCGCGCAAATCCTTCCGCATACGCATACGGCCTAGTCAGAGGCCATACTCTGGTTCATCCAGAACTTATTGAACTCGCTCGCCGCGTCCGCGCTGATGGCGTCATTGAAGAAAAGCAGTTTGAACTTTCTCGTGGCCCCCTTGGTCAAGGAACCATTGTGGTGCATGTTCGTGTGGCCGCCTTGGGCGACGAGTTCATTCTGTTGCTCGCGGATGACCGCACCGAAATCACGCGTACTGAAGCAATCCGCACAGACTTCGTCGCCAACGTTTCCCATGAACTCAAAACGCCCGTCGGCGCTATTACGCTGCTGAGCGAAGCAATGGATGACGCAGCCGGAGATGAAGTAGCCGTTCGGCGTTTCGCGGGACGCTTACAAAAGGAATCGGCCCGACTCAAGGCCCTCGTCCAAGACATCATTGAACTTTCTCGCCTGCAGGGCACCAATGTGGTCATCCAAGGAACGCCGGTAGACATCAACCAGATCGTCACCGAGGCCATTGACCGCAACAAGCTCTCGGCAGACAACAAGAACATCACGCTCACGGTGGGTCTGGCACGGGATTCGGCAATGGTCTTCGGCGATAAAGAGCTCTTGACCACTGCCTTCAAGAACCTGATCGATAACGCCATTCGCTACTCGCCTGATGATACGGCGGTAGGTGTGGGAGTCCGCGTCAAGGATTCCCTGGTCCAGGTATCAGTGACAGACCGCGGCCCTGGCATCCCCGTTGAGGAACAAGAGCGGATCTTCGAGCGCTTCTATAGAGTGGATGAAGCTCGTTCCCGACAAACGGGTGGCACAGGGTTGGGGCTCTCTATCGTCAAGCACGTGGTGTCGAACCACGGCGGCGAAGTGACGGTGTGGTCCCGACCAAATAGCGGGTCGACGTTCACGGTACGTCTACCAGAATTTGAAGACGCTGCGATGCCCCACGGCAATGAAGCGGAAATCAAGGGCACGATGAGTGCTCCAGGAGAGGGAGGCCAGCTTGACGCGAATCTTGGTAGTTGAAGATGAGGAGTCGCTGAGCGATCCGCTGTCCTACTTGCTCGAAAAAGAGGGCTTCGAAGTTCAGGTCGTGGACAACGGCAATGACGCCATCGTGGAGTTTGACCGCGTCGGCGCGGACTTGGTTCTGCTTGACCTCATGCTCCCCGGCCAGCCAGGCACGGAAGTGTGCCGCCAGTTGCGCCAGCGCTCTAACGTTCCGGTCATTATGTTGACCGCAAAGGATTCTGAGATCGACAAGGTCGTGGGTCTCGAACTGGGCGCGGATGACTACGTCACCAAGCCCTACAGCGCCCGCGAGCTTGTAGCGCGTGTGCGCGCCGTTCTACGCCGTCAGGGAGAGCCTGAAGAGCTCATCACCAACACCGTCCAGGGCGGCCCCGTCCGCATGGATGTGGAGCGCCACACGGTCAGCGTCTACGGAGAGACCATTTCTCTGCCGCTCAAGGAGTTTGAGCTTCTGGAAATGCTTTTGCGCAACACTGGCCGCGTGCTCACCCGTGGGCAGCTCATTGACCGCGTATGGGGCTCTGACTACGTGGGGGACACCAAGACCCTCGACGTTCACATCAAGCGCCTGCGCTCCAAGATTGAGCCAGATCCCTCTAACCCTAAGCACCTCGTGACAGTGCGTGGACTGGGCTATAAGTTTGACGTGTAGTTGATCGGCTCATCGAGAGGGGCTTCATGTCCACGTTAGAGAACCGCACGCACGCCGCACTTTTGGTGGTTGATGTCCAGAAGGGCGTCATGGGTAACTCGGTGCATTCCGAGGACGTGATTTCGCGCATCCAGCAGCTCGTGGACTGGGCTCGGGCCAAAGATCAGCAAGTGATCTGGGTCCAGCATTCCAGCGAAGAACTCGAATTGGGTTCCACCGTTTGGGAGATTGTTGACGAGCTAAAACCTGCCGCCGAAGACCCGATTGTTCACAAGCTTTATGGTGATTCTTTCGAGGCCACCAATTTGGAAGAGGTGCTCGCGGAAGCGGGAATCTCGCACCTCTATGTCGCCGGCGCTCAGAGCGACGCCTGCATTCGCTCCACTATTCACGGGGCTTTCACGCGTGGCTACGACGTGAGCCTCGTCAGCGATGCGCACACCACGGAAGATCTCTCTGAGTGGGGCGCTCCCGAGCCGGATCAGGTCATTAGCCACACGAATTTGTACTGGAGCTTCCAAGAAGCACCCGGCCGTACGGCGGAAGTTATCGCAACGGACAAGCTTATTAGCCGTACGGAACACTAATTCTGGGTCTTAAATAATTACGACGCCGCAGCTACAGGGCGGATTCTAACGGTCGTTGCAACACCTTGAATTTTCAGGAGTTGCAACGACCGTGTCTGTTTTTTCCGAGAACCGTTTAACGAGGTCGTTAAGATCGCGTGGGGCCAGGATCACTGTTGAAGAGAAGCAGCGCTTCGCTGTTGTCCTTGGTCAAACTGGGCGTGTTAAGGACGCTGCCCAAGTTATCGGGATATCGTTGCCCACGGCGTACCAGTTGGCTAGGAAATATGGGTGGGGATCTTCGGGTCCGGGTTCCATTGGTCGGTCGCGTTCGAAGTACACGCCGGAACAAAAAGCTGCGTTTTTCGCTGCTTTTGAAAAACACCAGAACGTCAGTAAAGCGGCTGGCGAAGTGAATATTCCTTACCCTACTTGTTACCTGTGGGCCGCGGAAGCCGGGTTGAAAACTATCAGACGCGGTGCGCGTCAACGCGAAGAGTTCGTGCGTTTACGAGCCCAAGGCATGAGCCGTCGTGAGGCTACCGAACTGGTAGGCATTCATCCCAGCACGGCCAAGGACTGGGATAACGGTGTTCGCAAGAATGGAAACGGGAGGGTCTATCCCGATGGTCGTGTAGTGAACTACAAAAGTGGGGTGACCACCTATACCCATATCGCCGGCCAGCATCAAACGAGTGCCAGTCCGAGCTTGCGTGCGTTGGAGCAACAGATTGATGCGCGGTTCCTGTCCATGACTGAACGGGAGGAAATCTACGCGATGACCGTTGCAGGACATTCATATCGTCAAATCGCCGTGAAGCTACAGCGTTCACCGTCCACCATCAGCAGAGAGGTCCGCAGGAACTGCTCTATAGGCGGTGCTTACTATCCTCATACTGCGCACCGGCAAGCGGTCGCTCGCAGGTCACGACCGAAGGAAGCAAAACTTGCGCGCCCAGGACGGCTGCGTGATTACGTTGCTTATGGTTTGCGCCTAGGGTGGTCTCCGGAACAAGTCTGCCGTCGGATGGTGGCTGATCACCCTGATGATTTGGAGATGCAGGTGTGTCAGGAAACGGTGTATCAATCGATCTATCTGCAGGCTCGTGGCGGTCTAAAACGGGAAGTCACGCAAGCGCTACGTTCTGGCAGAGCACGACGTAAACCACAGAAAAAGATTGATGAACGTCAGCCGCGTTTCCGCGATGGAATGATTAACATCAGCGAACGACCCGCCACTGTCGAGGACCGTGCGGTGCCTGGCCATTGGGAAGGCGACTTGATCATGGGCGCCGGGAATCTGTCCGCGATCGGAACCCTAGTCGAGCGCACCACCCGGTTCGTGATGCTCGTGCATTTACCCAGAGATCACACCGCCCAGACGGTGCGCGACGGTCTGATCAACACGATGCTGAAGCTACCTGAAGCCCTACGCGGTTCACTGACATGGGATCAAGGAATCGAAATGGCGTTACACAAGTCATTCAGCGCCGCTACAGACATGGACGTGTATTTCTGTGATCCCCACAGCCCTTGGCAACGTGGTTCGAACGAAAACACCAACGGGCTACTACGCCAGTATTTTCCAAAGAGTACAGACCTAAGTCAGTACGGTCCGGAAGATCTCGAACAAGTGGCGATACTACTCAACGGGCGCCCAAGAAAATCGCTCGACTGGAAAACTCCAGCCGAGCGATTACATGAATTACTATCAGAACCCTAGACCGCTAGTGTTGCAACGACCGATAGAAACCGCCCAGAAAGTGCCGAGCTGCGGCGTCGTAATCAGAAATTTAGGAGAGGCTTTTAGTGTGATTCCTCAGACTCAGTAGCCTTTTCCTTGAGGTGCTCAACGGTCTTTTCGTCGAATCCACCTGGGATGTATTCGCGGTACTCAGGAAGGGCGCCGTCAACCACAGGAATGGCAACGTTGGCGCTCTGGCCTTCGGCTTCAACCGTGGCGTCGACCTGCTCGCCAGGAACCTTGCCGGCCTTGGAGATGGTCTTTTCGTTAGCGGAGTCCTCGAGCTTGAGAGCCGACTTTGGCTCAACCTCGATCGTCGTGTTGCCAGATTCCAAGGTCAACGTGACGGACTGTGCCTTGTCAGAGTCATTGACGATGGTGCCCAAGAAGCGAGCTTCCGAGTCTGCATCGTTGGTAACCAGCATCAGGTTGCGCACCTTGAGGTCGCCAACATTTGCGGCAACGCCATCAGAAGCGGCGTAGGTCATTTGCGTGGCCTGCTGGTTGATTGCACCGCAACCTGCAGTTCCAACAGCGATCAGCGCAGCGACGCCCAAAGCACCGGCGCGGCGGCCAAACTTATTCGATCCGATCTTCACGTCGAAGTCTCCTCATTGATTACAGGTGCGGTCCTCGCATTAGCCTAATGGTTCGCCGCCCGAAAACAGATATTGAAGCGCGATTTTGACGAACTTGGCGACCGGCATCACATCTATGCCCTGCGCGATAGAGCGGAATTATGGTCCTGTCAAGCCCTTTTGGCGAGTCAACGCGCCGAGGGTTAAGTCACAAATGTGGTAAGATTGACTCCGGGAAAGGGGAAAAACCACATGGTATTTGAGGTTGGCGAGACGGTAGTTTATCCGCACCACGGCGCTGCAATGATCGAGGAGATCAAGATGCGCACTATTCGAGGTGAGGAGAAGATGTACCTCAAGCTCAAGGTGGCTCAGGGTGATTTGACCATTGAGGTCCCCGCCGAGAATGTTGACTTGGTTGGCGTTCGCGATGTTGTGAGCCAGAAGGGCCTTGAGCACGTTTTCGACGTACTCCGTGCCGAACACACTGAAGAGCCGGCCAATTGGTCGCGCCGCTACAAGGCAAACGTTGAGAAGCTTGCTTCCGGCGATGTCATCAAGGTAGCCGAGGTTGTTCGTGACTTGTGGCGCCGCGATATTGATCGCGGACTTTCTGCAGGCGAGAAGCGCATGCTTTCTAAGGCGCGTCAGATTCTGATCTCTGAATTGGCATTGGCCAAGAAGGTTGAAGAAGAGCAGGCAGAAGCAATGCTTGATGAGGTTCTTGCCTCGGATCGCGTAGCTAACGTCTAAATAAGATTTCTATCCGCAAGCGGCGGCCCTCTCCGAAGAGATTCGGGAGGGCCGCCGCTTTTTGTGTGCCCTGAATGGCCTGCTCTCGCTGGCGTGAAGGGTCACTGTGGGAGCGGCGCGTTGGGGATCAAAGTGAGGACTCCTAGGATGGAATCGTGACTGAAACTCCCGCAGTGCCCCGCAAAGAAGCGTCCGCCCGCGTCGCCGTGATCATGGTGGCAGCCGGCCAGGGCACCCGACTGGGCTACGGCATCCCCAAGGCCGAGGCCCCCATCGCTGAACACTCCATGCTGGAGACGGCGCTATTGTCCGCGGACAGCTTTTTGCGCCGCGATGACGTGCAGCTTGTGGCCGTCTTGCCGCCGGAGCGGGGGGAGTTCCAGCAGCTCATTGAGAATTTTGCGCGCGAGCACGGTCATCATCTTGCCGTCACGCACGGGGGAGCCACACGCACCGAGTCCGTCCTGAACGGCTTGGTTCTTGCGCCGGACGCGGAATTCGTCTTGGTGCACGACGCCGCCCGCCCCCTCGCGTCCGCCGTTTTATTTGAGCGGGTGCTTACGTCGCTCGAAGCCGGTAGCGAGGCCACCATTCCGGGCATCAAAGTTGCGGACACCATCAAGCGCATTAGTACGACGGCGGAAGTTGCCGAGACCGTCAATCGCGATGAGCTTCGCGCCATCCAGACGCCGCAGGGCTTCCAGAGGGTGGCTCTTCAAGAGGCGTACGTGGCCACGCAGTCGTGGACAGATGCCGAACGCGAGGCTGCGACGGACGAGGCCATGCTCTTTGAAATGCAGGGCCGCCCGGTTCAGGTCATTGAGGGCGAACAGCGTGCCCTCAAGGTCACCACGGCGCATGATTTGCAGGTAGTTCGGTTTTTGGCATCGGAGGAACAGTGATCATTCCACTCGTGGGCATCGGCGTTGACGTGCACGCTTTTGAAGAAGACGGCAATGACCGCGCCCTGTGGCTCGCGGGGTTGGAATGGCCGGGGGAGCGTGCTCTCAGCGGACATTCCGACGGCGACGCCGTAGCCCATGCTGCATGCGATGCTCTCTTCTCCGCCTCTGGAGTGGGAGACCTCGGAACGCATTTCGGCACGAGCCGTCCGGAATTCAAGGGTGCATCGGGAGTCACGCTGCTCAAGGAAGCTGCCCGCATTGTGCGTGACGCGGGCTTTGAGATCGGGAATGTGGCCGTCCAGTTCGTGGGCAACCGGCCGAAGTTCGGCCCACGCCGCGAAGAAGCGAATCGCGTTTTGAGTGAAGCTGCTGGCGCCAAGGTCACCGTCACCGCGACCACGTCTGATGGGCTGGGCTACGAAGGCGCCCAGCAAGGAATCACCGCGTACGCAACCGCGCTGGTCTACCCGGTGGGTGCTGAGGACAAGAGTCGCTAGAGCACGGGCGGCGTTCACCAAACACCAACGGTCCAGACTAAAACCCATAAACTGGTGCGGTGACGTTGAGATTCTATGACACCCAGACCGCCCAGATTCGTGACTTCGAGCCCATCACCGATGGCGAGGTCAAGATGTACTACTGCGGTGCCACGGTGCAGGGAATGCCGCACGTGGGACACGTCCGCTCCGCGATTGTCTTTGACATCCTGGTGCGCTGGCTCGAATACCGCGGCAACAAGGTTACGGTAGTCCGCAACGTGACGGACATCGATGACAAGATCCTCGAGAAATCCGCGCTGAGCTTCGAAGGTCCCGTCGACTATCCATACGTCGAAGACGAAGAATGGTTCGCGCTCGCATACCGCTTTGAGCAAGAGTTCCAGAAGGCCTATGACGTCCTCGGCGTGCGCCGTCCAACGTATGAGCCACGCGCTACCGGACACATCGGTGAAATGCACCGCATGATCCAGGACCTTATCGACAAGGGCCACGCCTACGCTGCCACGGATGGCAGCAACGACGTGTATTTCGACGTCCGCAGCTGGCCCGACTATGGCAACCTCACGCGCCAAAAGATCGATGACATGCAGGCCGCTCCTGACGCGGATCCTCGCGGCAAGAAGGACCCTCGCGACTTCGCACTCTGGAAGGGCCACAAAGAAGCTGACCCCATCACGGCGAGCTGGGAGTCCCCATGGGGACGCGGCCGTCCAGGCTGGCACATCGAGTGCTCCGCCATGGCAACGAAGTACCTCGGCGCTCAGTTTGATATTCACGGTGGCGGCCTTGACTTGCGTTTCCCTCACCACGAAAACGAGCTGGCCCAGGCCACAGCAGCCGGTCATGGATTTGCGAACTTCTGGTTGCACAACGGCATGGTCACCTTCGAAGGCGAGAAGATGTCCAAGTCCATTGGCAACACCATCTCCCCGGAAGAGATGATCGAAAAGTCCAACCCACGCGTGGCTCGCTATTTCTTGGGTCAGGCGCAGTACCGCTCCATGCTGGATTACCGCCCTTCGTCGTTGGACGAGGCTGCCGCGGCCATCGAGCGCATCGATACGTTCGTGAACAATGCGCTTTTCGCAGTTCACGGCGTGAAGCCCGGAGCGGACTTCGATCTGGACCTGCACCACTTTGAGGTTCCCGAATCCTACGCCAATGCGATGGATGATGACCTCAACGTCCCGCAAGCACTCGCGGCTCTTCACGAGACCGTGCGCAAGGGCAATTCGGCGCTGGCCAGCGGGGATCTAGAAACGGCAGACATCGCGCTGCAGCAGACCATGGCCATGACCCAGACGCTGGGCCTGGATGACGCACTGGATTCCACAGCCGGAAGCCCAGAAGCGGATGCCTTGGACAAGCTCATTTCGGTGCAGCTCGAAGAGCGCGCAAAGGCTCGTGCTGATAAGAATTGGGCACGCGCTGATGAGATCCGCGATCAGCTTGCAGCGGCCGGAATCATCATTGAAGATTCGGCCAATGGAGCTCGCTGGAGCATCAGCGGCTAAGCCACTGTAGAATTGAGGCCGCTGTCTGTCATGTCGGCAGCCTCTTTTCTGTAACGTGACACTCAAGAAGTCCTCGAAAGCAAGGAATACCTCATGTCCGCACCCCGGCGTCCCGGAGCCGTTCGGAAGAACAAAAAGGGCCCAACCATTGGCACGGGTGGGCACGGTAGAAAGGCTCTCGAAGGTCGCGGTCCCACGCCTAAGGCCGAAGACCGTGAGTACCACAAGGCCCACCGCGAGAAGATGCTGCGTGATCGCGCGGCTCAGAAGCACGGCAGCACCAACCGTTCTAACCGTCTGCGCACTTCTGAAGAGCTCGTTACGGGCCGCAACTCCGTAGTCGAAGCACTGCGCGCTGACATCCCTGCGAAGGTGCTTTACCTGGCCACGCGCGTCCAGATGGATGAGCGTGTTCGTGAAGCGTTGAAGATCGCAGCTGAGCGCGGCATTCCCGTGATGGAAACCGGCAAGCCAGAGCTGGATCGCATGACGGATGACGCCGTGCACCAGGGCCTTGCTCTGCAGGTTCCTCCGTACAACTACCCGGATGCTCTCGAGCTGATCTCTGACACCATGCTCAAGTGGCACAAGGGTTACATCAGCAAGGCGCCACTTTTCGTGGCACTCGACGGCATCACGGATCCACGTAACTTGGGTGCCATCATCCGTTCCGTCGCAGCATTCGGCGGCACGGCTGTGCTCACGCCTGAGCGTCGCTCGGCCGGTATGACGGCCAGCGCCTGGAAGACGGCTGCTGGTGCAGCCGCTCGCGTTCCTGTTGCTCGTGCAACCAACCTCAACACCCTCATCAAGGACGCCAAGGAACTTGGCATCTTCGTGATCGGTCTTGACGGTGACGGCACGGTCTCCCTTCCAGACATCACGCTCGCCAACGAGCCCCTCTGCATCGTCGTGGGTGCTGAAGGTAAGGGTCTGTCCCGCCTTGTCACCGAAAACTGCGACCAGATTGTTTCCATCCCCATTAGCGCGTCAACGGAATCGCTCAACGCGTCCATGGCGGTTGGAATTTCCCTCTACGAAGTAGCCCGAAAGCGCGGTTTCAAAGGTTAGGCATGATCAGGTTTCGTCAAGAAGCCGCGCTCAGCATTGACGAGGCGCAGGGGCAGTTCTCCCACCCCTACCCACTGGGTATTAGCCCCGTCAACGCAAGCTACGGCGTCGTACCAAAATTTCATGACCACGGCGTCACTGATGCCGTGAATGTCAGTGTCTACGCGCCCGGCCTCAACGCCGTGGACGTCGTGTACACGGACCCGGCAGGCCAATGGCGCCGCTTCCCGCTGATCGAGAACACCGATGGCGTCTTCCACGGCATTGTGCCGGAGTTGCTATTTGGCGCGCGGTACGCCTTCTGGGAGGGTTCCGCGGAGCTTCCGGCTAACGGCCAGCTGCTCCTCGATCCGTACGGCCGCGCGATTGTGCGGGACCATTCTTTGGGAGGAGAGGACGACGACGCCGCTTACGTTAACGAGTACGTTTCGCCGGCTTTTGATTGGTCAGGCGACTTCGCTCCTCGCGTTCCGTGGCGCAACACCGTGATTTACGAGGCCCATGTCAAGGGCCTCACGCAACTGCACCCAGATGTGCCCGAGCACCTTCGCGGTACGTACGCTGGACTGGCTTCGGAAGCGATGATCGCGCACTTGAAGAAGCTCGGCGTGACCACCGTGCAGCTCTTGCCGATTCACTTCCATACGGATGAACCGCACTTGCAGGAACTCGGCATGCCCAACTACTGGGGCTACAACACGCTCGGGTTCTTCGCTCCGCACACTGAGTACGCTTCCGCGGACGCTCAGGCTACCGGTCAGCAGGCCGTGCAGGCGGAGCTCAAGGGCATGATCAAGCTCTTGCACGCAGCTGGCATCGAAGTAGTGCTGGACGTGGTGTTCAACCACACCGCTGAAGGCGGCCAGGATCAGCCGGCGCTTTGCTGGCGTGGTTTGGGCGATAAGCAGTACTACCGTCACGGTCACGATGGCCGCTACCTCGATACCACGGGCTGCGGAAACACCCTGAACTTCACGGACCCCGCTGTCATTCGCATGGCGCTGGACTCCTTACGGTACTGGGTGGAGGAGTACCACGTAGACGGCTTCCGCTTTGACTTGGCGGTGTCTCTCGCGCGCGACGAAAACCATCACTTCTCTCCACGCCACCCGTTCTTGGTGGCGGCGTTGGCGGACAGCGTTTTGGCGAACACCAAGCTCATCGCTGAGCCGTGGGACGTGTCCATGGGCGGATGGCAGACCGGTCACTTCCCACGCGGATTCGCAGACTGGAATGACCGCTACCGGGACACAGTGCGTGACTTCTGGGTGGCTGACCGCGGGCATCTGAAGGCTGGTGGACACGGTGAATCCGTGGCTCGCCTGGCTGGATGCTTGGCTGGCTCACGTGACTTGTTTGCAGGCTCCGGGCGCGGAACGCTCGCGAGCATCAACTTTGTCACGGCACACGACGGCTTCACGCTGCGCGACTTGGTCTCCTTTGACCGCAAGCACAACGAAGCCAACGGCGAGCAGAACCGCGACGGTCACAACCACAACCGCAGCTACAACCACGGAGTGGAAGGCCATACCGGCGACACCGCGATCCGTGCGGAGCGCTTGCAGACGCAGTCCAACGTCATGGCCACACTTTTGATGAGCCTCGGCGTCCCGATGATCACCGCGGGCGACGAAATGGGCAAGACGCAGTTCGGCAACAACAACGCCTATTGCCAGGACAACGAGCTCAATTGGCTCGACTGGTCCTGGGACGACGATCAGCGCGCCATGTTCGACACTACGCGTCGCATGATCCGGTTGCGCAACGACTTCATGGGAAGCCAGCCGTTGACCTACCCCGTGCAGGAAGAACAGAACTACATTTTGTGGTTCAACCAGCACGGGCAGCCCATGCCTGAGCACGAGTGGTCTGACAACCAGACCCGCTTGGTGCAGCTCTTGATGGGCTCCACGGACGGCAAACTCGACGGCCTGGTCATCATGAATGGCCGCTTGGATGCCACCACGGTGACGTTGCCGCGATTGGAAGAGCTTGCTGACTTCCGTCCTTCGCGCCGCGAAATCACCACGTATGAGTTGCGCTTTGCCACGTCCAAGATCAACTATCCCGAAGATCCAGACGGCGTTCACGGTTCGCGCATGCACCGCGAAGTGGAACGCGAGATACTGCGTGCGACGCAGGGCGACGACGCGGTGTTTGTGCCTCGCAAGGGCGAGAAGTACATGACGGGCGACAAGATTCGTATTGAAGGAAATAGCATCCTGATCTTCCGAGGATAGGGTTAAAGAGTCAAACAACGATTGGTTTGTTGGCCGTCCGCGGCCGTGCCGCGGACGATTCTTATAGACGCAGTTCTAAGGAGAATTCATGAGGGCAGCACGTTATTACGATCAGAAAGACATCCGCATCGAGGACATTCCAGAAATGGAATTGTTGCCGGGAACGGTTGAAATCGAAGTTGCTTGGTGCGGCATTTGCGGCACTGACTTGCACGAATACCTTGAAGGACCAATCTTCGTTCCGCCAGCAGGACATCCGCATCCTATTTCTGGCGAATCCGCTCCCGTGACGTTGGGGCACGAATTCTCCGGCACGGTGACCGCTCTGGGTGAAGGCGTCACGGACCTGAAGGTCGGCGAGAACGTTGTGGTGGAGCCCTACATCATTAACGACGACGTAGACACTTCCAAGGGACAGTCGTACCACTTGTCCAAGGACATGAACTTTATTGGCCTTGGCGGCCGTGGTGGCGGACTCTCCGAGAAGATTGTGGTGAAGCGCCGCTGGGTCCACCCTATTGGCGACATCCCACTTGATCAGGCGGCTCTGATTGAGCCGTTGTCCGTGGGCCACCACGCCTTCGTTCGTTCCGAGGCTAAAGCTGGACAGGTCGCCATTGTGGGCGGTGCCGGCCCCATCGGCTTGCTCACGGCTGCTGTGCTCAAGGCCGAGGGACTCACGGTGTACATCTCCGAATTGTCTGAGGCACGAAAGGCCAAGGCCCGTGAAACCGGCGTCGCGGACGACGTCTTCGATCCACGCGAAGTCAACGTGGCGGAAAAGGTTCGCGAACTCACCGGCGGCAAGGGCGCTGATGTGGGCTTCGAATGCTCATCCGTTCCCGTTGTCTTGGATATGTTGCTGGACGCTGTGAAGCCGGGCGGTGTGGTGGTCAACGTGTCTATCTGGGGTCACAAGCCAGCCGTTGACATGCCGAAGATTGTCCTGAAGGAAATCGACCTTCGCGGCACTATTGGTTATGCAGGGGATCATCCAGACACCATTGCCCTGGTTCAGAGCGGAAAGCTTGACCTTGCTCCGTTCATCACGGGCCGCATCGGTTTGGACGAACTCGTTTCCGGTGGCTTCGAGCAGCTCATTAACAACAACGAGCATCACGTGAAGATCATCGTGAACCCAAAGGCATAACTGCTTTTTTCGCGATCGAGCATCTCACGCGGTCCATACGAAATGCCGCTTCCCACGGGAAGCGGCATTTCGTGTTTTAGGGCAGTTATGGAGCTTAGTGAGCGTTAGCTACCAAGCCCAGTTCGGCAGATGAGGCCAAAAGCGGATGCGATGGCACCACGCGCACGCCGTAGCCGAACGAACCGGAGTGGTTGAGCACCATTTCCATGGTGTACAGGTAGCGGCCTTCGCCGAGGTCCTGTGCCAGTTCGAGGTTGCTCGTGACGGTATCCGCGAGGTCGTCATTCGCCGTGACAGTACCGGAAATGACCTGGACCTGAACCTCGTGTGGAGCGATGTCGCCCAAACGCACATACGCGTTCACACGGAAGTAATCGCCCAAGCTTGGTTCTTCGTCGATGCCCACGGACTCAACGTGCTCCACGTGAACGTTGCCGAAGCCGTGACGCATGCGGGATACGTAGTTCGCGAGTTCGCGAGCGTTCGCAAACTCGTTCGCTGCGATCTCGCGGCCTGCTTCAGCTGCCGGGATGTAGAGCTGCTGGACGTAGTCCTGAACCATGCGAGTTGCCGAGACCTTGGGACCCAGATCAGACAGCGTGTGCTTGATCATGTGGATCCAGGTGTGTGGCAATTCCGAACCTGCTGCCCCGTGCTCGGACGGCCCCGCTGCTCCAGCGCTCTCGGCAGCTTCCGTGCCGTAGAAGCGAGGAGCCACCGTGTTCTCAATGAGCGTGTAGAGCGCGGCGGACTCGAAGTCATCGCGAGCTTCAGCGGAGGTTCCTGCCGGAGCGGTAGGGATGGCCCAGCCGTTTTCGCCGTCGTACAACTCGTCCCACCAGCCATCAAGCACCGAGAGGTTGAGGGCGCCGTTTATAGCTGCCTTCATGCCGGAGGTGCCGCAGGCTTCGAGCGGGCGAAGTGGGTTGTTGAGCCACACATCGCAACCAGGGAAGAGCGTGCGAGCCATCTTCATGTCGTAGTTCGGCAAAAAGACAATGCGGTGACGCACTTCTGGATCATCCGTGAAGCGGACCAAATCCTGGATCATCTTCTTACCGGCTTCATCGGCCGGGTGAGACTTACCAGCCACCACGATCTGCACAGGGTGCTGTGGGTGCAGCAGGATCTTCTTCAAACGAGCGGGATCGCGCAGCATGAGCGTCAAGCGCTTGTACGTAGGAACGCGTCGTGCGAAACCGATCGTCAAGACATCTGGATCCAAAACGTTCTTGGTCCACTCAAGCTCAGCTTCAGAAGCGCCGCGCTTGATCCATGAAGCGCGTACGCGCTCACGAACGTCGTCAATCAGTTGCACACGAAGTTCGCGACGCAGTGCCCAGAGCTCGGCGTCATCCACGTCTGCCGCACGGGACCAGTCGCCCTCTGCCACAGTGTTGCGGCCGAATCGCTCGGCGGCGAAGTTCGCGATCTTGGGGTCAACCCACGTCGGAACGTGGACGCCGTTGGTGACCGAGGTGATGGGCACTTCGTCAACGTCGAAGCCGCTCCACAGTCCGGAGAACATGCCGCGTGAGACCTTGCCATGCAGCTTGGCCACACCATTGGCGCGCTGACCGAGTCGCAGACCCATGACGGCCATGTTGAAGGTTGCTGGGTCGCCACCCTCGTAGTTCTCGGCGCCAAGAGACAAGATGCCATCGAGTGGCACGTTCGGCGCCAGACCGGCGCGGAAGAAGTGGCCAACCTGCAGAGCCTGGAAGCGGTCAATACCTGCAGGAACCGGAGTGTGCGTGGTGAAGACCGTCGACGCGCGAACTGCGGTCAACGCTTCGTCCCACGTGAGTCCGTAGTCCATGAGCTCGCGAATGCGTTCGATGCCCAAGAAGCCGGCATGGCCTTCGTTGGTGTGGAACACCTCGGGAGCTGGGGTGCCGGTCAAGCGTGCGTAGGTACGCAGCGCCTTGACGCCGCCCATGCCCAAGAGCAGTTCCTGCTGGAGACGATGATCGCCACCACCGCCATACAGGCGGTCAGTGATTTGCCGAGCGGCGTCGTCGTTATTTGGAATGTTGGAATCCAACAGAAGGAGCGGGACGCGGCCCACGTCAGCGCGCCAAATGTACGCGTGAAGCTGGCGATTATCAGGGAGGGGAAGCGTCACGATCGCGGGGGAGCCGTCAGCTTCACGCAACAAAGTGAGCGGAAGTCCGTCCGGATCCAACACGGGGTAAGACTCTTGCTGCCACGCATCGCGCGAGAGCGCTTGCTTGAAGTAACCCGCCTGATAGAGCAAGCCCACGCCGATGAGTGGGACGCCCAAGTCGCTAGCGGACTTCAAATGGTCGCCAGCGAGGATGCCGAGGCCACCGGAGTACTGGGGGAGCACGGACGTGATGCCGTATTCGGGGGAGAAATACGCAATGGATTTCGGGGCATTCTCGCCCAAGTTCTGGCACCAACGTGGTTCGGTCAAATAGCGATCCAAGTCAGCGGTCAAATCATTGACGCGGTCCACGATCGAATGGTCGGCTGCGAGAGCGTCAAGCTTGGCGCGGTCAAACTGCCCCAGCAAGGCCACTGGATCGCCGCCGACAGCCGCATAGGCGTCCGGATCAAGGTCGCGGAAAAGATTCGCGGTGGGTTCGTGCCAGGACCAGCGCAGATTGGAAGCCAAATGGCCCAATCCGCTAATCGAGGCAGGGAGGACGGTGCGTACGGTAAATCGTCGGATAGCCTTCACCCGTCCAACGCTAGTACACAACACTGGAAAATCGCATTGTTACCCTGATCACATTCAGCAAGTTGAATTTAGCGCCATCATTGGGGTGGAAGCGCTTACACTAGGGAGAATTGCCATCGTCCGGAGAGGCCTTTGAGGCCGCGAGAAAATCACTGAGCGAAGGATCCATGGGAACCGCAGAAGACAACGATCGAGACTCGAGCGACCGCAAGCGACGTGCTTATGGGGACTGGCAGCTCGACGCTGATTCGGGCCGTCATGAGACGCCTTCGGAGAAGAGCGACCGGCAATGGACGGACATTCTCCAGGAACTTCGCGTCATGCAAACGGGCGTGCAGCTCATTGCTGGCTTCCTGCTGACCCTCCCGTTCCAAGCGCGCTTTGACCGGTTGGATCCTTTCGGAGTGGACCTCTACTTGGGGACCATGCTGCTGGCCGGCGTCACGATTGTGTTCATGCTGATCCCCGTTGCACTTCACCGCGAATTCTTTGGCCGTCATTTGAAATACCAGTTGGTTGATTCCGGGCATCTCATTCTGCGCACCGTGGTGTGGCTCGTGGGAATCCTGATGGCGAGCGCCATCACGCTGGTGTTCTACGTGGTCGCTGGGCCAATCGCCGGGCTGGTAGTTGCTCTCGCTACCGTGCTGGGCCTAGTGATCGCACTCTTGGTGTACCCGGTGTGGCGGCTGAAGCGCGCCAAAGAGCATGAGAAGTTGTCTGACGTTTATTAGCCCTTGCTCGGCATCTGAGCGGGCTACGGCCGCAAAATCTTCGGCATAAAACCGCACAATTAGCCGCGTCTTGGGCGCAGGGCTTGGATATGCGACTGAATTGTCGCTAGTTTCTTAACTGTGAGCTATGGAAAAGCCGATTACGGCCGAATCCCCGTGACCGAAGTTCAACCGACTATCGAGGGCGGAAAGGTTCCTGCGAAAGCTTTCGCGGGAGAGGAAGTCACCGTTTCCGCCGTGGCGTTCCGAGAAGGCCATGACCAACTCGGTGTCTCCGCAGTGCTCTATGACCCGCATGGGCGCGAACGTCAACGCGTCCGGTTGAAGCCTGGCGCGCCAGGTCTCGACCAGTGGCACGGTAGCCTGCGCCCAGACTCCGAAGGACTCTGGGAATTCGAGATCGAAGCCTGGGATAGTCCCTATGACACGTGGGTTCACGATGCCGGCGTGAAGATCGCCGCCGGTGTGGACACCGAGCTCATGATTCAAGAGGGCATCAAGCTCTTCTCCATGGCCGCCGACGCCGCTGCCGCCAACACCCAGGAGTCAGCGAGCTCGCGCGGTAGCGCAGCCCTTGAGGCGCTCAGCAAGTTCGTGGGCAACAAGCACAAGATTCCTGAATCCGCAGCGCTGTTGCCCGAGCACGAGGCAATTCTTCGCGGTGCTGTGGAAGGTCTTTCTGACACCACCCGCGAGCCGCTTGATCGCTTTGCGGCTGGCGTGACTCCCGAGGTCACGAAGCTGCTCGCCGAGCGTCCATTGCGTCGACTCGTCACCTACAGCGGCAAGTTCCCGCTCAACGTGGAACGCGTTGCCGCCGGTAACGCCGCTTGGTACGAATTCTTCCCGCGCTCCGAAGGCGCCGTGTTCAACGAAGAAACCGGAACGTTCACGTCCGGAAACTTCCGCACGGCCATTGCTTCGCTAGATCGCGTGGCAGATATGGGCTTCGACGTCATTTACATGCCGCCGATCCACCCGATTGGCCGCGCGCACCGCAAGGGTCCTAACAACACCCTGCATGCCGGCGAGCACGATCCAGGTTCACCTTGGGCTATCGGTTCGCCTGACGGTGGACACGACGCGATCCACCCAGACTTGGGCACGGTCGAGGACTTCGAAGCCTTCGTTCACGCTGCCAAGCAGCGCGGACTCGAGGTTGCTCTCGACCTCGCGCTCCAAGCCAGCCCGGACCATCCGTGGGTGCAAGAACACCCAGAATGGTTCACCACTCGGGTCGACGGAACGATCGCTTACGCCGAGAACCCGCCGAAGAAGTATCAGGACATCTACCCGATCAACTTCGACAACGATCCAAAGGGCATCTACAGAGAGGTCCTGCGCGTCGTCAATTTGTGGATTGATCGTGGCGTCAAGATCTTCCGCGTGGATAACCCGCACACCAAGCCGCTGCAGTTCTGGGAATGGCTCATCCACAAGGTGAACAAGGAACACCCAGACGTGATTTTCTTGGCCGAGGCTTTCACGCGTCCGGCCATGATGGGAGCACTTGGCAAGGCTGGCTTCCAGCAGTCCTACACGTACTTCACATGGCGCAACACCAAGGATGAGCTCTACGAGTACTTGGGCCACGTTTCGCAGGATTCCCCTGCGTACTTCCGCCCGAACTTCTGGGTCAACACCCCAGACATCCTGACGGAGTACTTGCAGTACGGTGGCCAGCCAGCGTTCAAGATCCGCGCGATCCTTGCCGCAACGGCCACTCCGCTGTGGGGCATGTACGCGGGCTTTGAGCTGTGCGAGCACGTGGCACGCCCGGGCGCCGAAGAGAACATCGACAACGAAAAGTACGAGTACAAGAACCGCGACTTCGCTGCCGCCGCAGCCGAAGGACGCTCGATTGTGCCGTTGATTCGTCGCCTCAACGAGATCCGCAAGACGCATCCAGCACTGGGTGATTTGCGCACTCTGCGCTTGCACCCCACCTCGGATGACGCCACAGTGGCCTTCTCCAAGACGCGTCACGCACAACCGCAAGGTGTGCTCACGGACGCAAGCGGCGGCGTCGTACCGGAAGGAAATACGGGCGACATCGATACCGTCATTGTGCTGGTCAACACGGATTCGCACTACGCCCGTGAAGGACAAGTTCAGCTGGATCTCGCCGCCCTCGATTTGCGGCCCGAGGATCTCACCGACCACGGCACGTTCCTGGTGGACGACCTTCTTTCCGGCGAAACGTGGGAATGGGGAGCGGAGAACTACTACCGCCTCGATCCACACCACCGCCCTGCCCATATTCTGTCAATCCGCCGAGGTATTCGTGGCTAATCCGTACCAATTGCACGCACCCGGAATTTCGCACGACCCCGATTGGCACCGCAAAGCGGTGTTTTACGAGGTCTTGGTTCGCGCATTTGCCGACTCCAACGGCGACGGCGTGGGTGACCTCTCAGGTTTGATCGACAAACTGGACTACTTGCAGTGGCTCGGCATCGATTGCCTCTGGGTGCCACCGTTCTTCAAGTCGCCCCTCAAAGACGGCGGCTATGACATCTCGGATTACGAGGACGTGCTGGACGAATTCGGTACGCTCGGTGACTTCCGCCGACTCGTCTCTGAAGCGCACGCTCGCGGGCTACGCGTCATCATCGACCTGCCCATGAACCACACGAGCGACCAGCACCACTGGTTTCAGGAATCCCGCCGCGATCCAGACGGACCCTACGGCGATTTCTACGTGTGGAGCGATACGGACGAGAAGTACCAAGACGCCCGCATCATCTTCATTGACACTGAGGAATCGAACTGGTCCTTTGACCCGGTACGCCGCCAGTTCTACTGGCACCGCTTCTTCAGCCACCAGCCGGACCTGAACTTTGAGAACCCGGCCGTGCACGAAGCCATGTTCAACGTGGTGCGCTTCTGGCTGGACGTGGGCGTGGACGGCTTCCGCGCGGACGCCATCCCGTACCTCTACGAGGAAGACGGCACCAACTGCGAGAACTTGCCGGGAACGCATGACTTCTTGCGGGATCTCCGTGCGCTTGTGGACAAGGAATACCCGGGACGCATCATCATCGCCGAGGCCAACCAGCCGCCGGCAGAAGTGGTGGAGTACTTCGGCAGCGAGGAAAACCCGGAATGCCACATGTGCTTCCACTTCCCGATCATGCCGAAGATCTTCTACGCACTGCGTAATCAACAGGCTGAGCCCATTATCGAGGCTATGGAGCACACCCCGGCGATCCCGAACGGGACGCAGTGGGGCACGTTCTTGCGTAACCATGACGAGCTGACACTCGAAATGGTGACGCCGGCAGAGCGCGAAGCGATGTTGGGCTGGTACGCACCGGATTCGCGCATGCGCGCCAACGTGGGTATTCGCCGTCGCTTGGCGCCGCTGCTGGATAACTCCCGCTCCGAGCTTGAGCTCATCCACGCCCTGTTGCTTTCCCTGCCGGGCAGCCCGTTCTTGTACTACGGCGACGAAATCGGTATGGGCGACAACATTTGGCTGGAAGACCGCGATGCTTCCCGCACGCCAATGCAGTGGAACCCGGACCGCAATGCTGGATTCTCGAGCGCGGACCCAGGCAAGCTGTACCTGCCGGTCATCCAGTCGCTCGTGTACAACTACACCACCGTGAACGTGGAGCAGCAGTTGGCTCATTCGTCCTCGATGCTGCACTGGTTGCGGCAGATGCTGGGCGTGCGCCGTCAGCACCCGGTCTTCGGCATGGGTTCGTACCGCAGCGTGGAGTCGTCCACTTCTCAAGTGCTGGCTTTCCTGCGCGAAGCGACGGTCGTTCCGGATGCCGAAGAGTGGCAGATGGAATCCGGTGCTGCGGAGCAGATTTTGTGCGTTTACAACCTGTCTCAGCACCCGGTCAGCGCTGAGCTGGACTTGCCGGATTACGCGGGACGCGGTTTGCGCGATGTCTTTGGTGGACACGTCTTCCCGCCAATTGGCGAAGACGGAAAGACCACGATTTCGCTGGGATCCCAGGGCTTCTACTGGTTGCGCTTGCGTTCCCCGAAGTCAGATATCACGTCGACAGCGACTACGTCACTGCCGGTCATCACCCCTTTTCAAGGACGCCAGGAGGCGAGCTAAGACCATGAGCAATGTCGAGAGCACCATGACCCCTAACAACGAGGGCGGGGAGTTGTTGTCGCTGTTGTCGGAATGGCTCGAGCAGCAGCGCTGGTTCCCGGCTCGCGGGCGTGACTTCACGTTGCGCGTTGCGGGTTCGGTGGAATTGGATGATCCCCGCAGGGTGGCAGAGCTGCAGTCATTACTGGTGGCGGTAGATTCGCCGAATGCCGAGACGGCTGTGGTTCACGTGCCGTTGGCGGTGCGTCCGCGTCCGCTCTTGGCCGCGTCTGATGACGAGCAAGACGAGGCTGATGCCGCGCTCATTGGGCTCCTTTATGGTGGTTCGGGTGAGCCGACCTTCGTCTACGACGGCACGCATGACCCAGCCTTCGTGACCGCATGGCTGGAAATGGTGCGCCGGGGCAACCGCACGGGCGGGGCCGAAGGACGTCCTTTGGCTGAGTTCGCGGAGCGTGCCGAGTTCGTGGGCTCACTGTCCGCAGGCGTGCTGGGCGGCGAGCAGTCCAACACCTCCGTAGTGGTTGGCTCCGCCGAAGGCGACGTCATCATCAAGTTCTTCCGTGTTCCGGTCTCCGGCGTCAATCCTGACGTTGAGCTGGGCTCGCTCCTCACGCAGGGCGGTTCCGAGGACGTCCCGCAAACCCTCGGCGAAGTCGTGGGCACGTGGGATACGGGCACTAGCGCTGACGAAGCGAAGCCCGAATCCGGTTCCCTTTCCGTGATTCGCGAATTCATTCCGGGCAGCAAGGACGCATGGCGTATCGCGTCGATTGCCGCCATCCAGGGCCGCGATTTCACGCGCGAAGCTCGCGAAATTGGCCGCACCACGGCACGCGTGCACGCATCGTTGCGTTCGGTCGCGGGGACCCGTTCCCTTGAGGACGACGACGCAGCTCGCTTCACGCAGTCCCTTCGCGGACGCGTTGAGCGCGGATGGCGAGCCGTGGGTTCCGCGGTGGGCGACTACGACGAGCAGATCGACGGCGTGCTCAGCGAGATGGGAAACATCCGCGAGCTCCCCGTGTTGCAGCGCATTCACGGTGACTATCACTTGGGCCAAGTGCTCCGCTCCAGGGCGCGCGGCTGGACCGTGTTGGACTTTGAAGGCGAACCTCTCCGTGCCGCGGACGAGCGCTCGCAGAACGATGTTGCTTTGCGCGACATCGTGGGCATGCTTCGCTCTTTCGACTACGCCGCGGGCGTGGCCGATCACCACAATGAGAGCGATGAGCCGACTGACCACTCCGCATGGGCACGCTCCGCTCGCGAAGCTTTCCTTGTGGGGTACGCGGAAGAATCCGGCGAAACTGTAGACACCAACTCGGCGCTCTTCAAGGGATTGTGGCTGGATAAGGCGCTCTACGAAGTCGCGTACGAGCAGCAAAACCGTCCTTCGTGGATTCCGGTTCCAGCTCGAGCCGTGCGTGAAGTCTTGGAAAGCCACTCCGTGAACACCGTAGACGATGTTTCGGAAAGCCACCCGGCTACTGAAAACACTGCGGCAGCCGCAACCCCAGTGGTAGCCGCGGCCTCGGCTGGAACCGTAGCAGCGGCGTCGTCCTCAAATAGTGACGCAACCGCAACTGAAGAGCAGCCGGCACCGGTCCGCATGGCCCGCGATATCAAGCCGCTCGCTGTCTCGCAGGAGGTCCTGCAGGCTGTGGGCAACGGCGAGCACTTCGCGCCGCACTCGGTGCTGGGCGCGCATCTGCATGACAACGAGTTCGTGACCATTCGTGTGCGCCGTCCTTTTGCGGAGGGCGTTGAGGTTATCACCAAGAACGGTTCGCTACCGATGCATCACGAGCATGCCGGCGTATGGACCGCGGTGTTGAAGGCTGAAGTGCCAGGCCGCGTGCCGGACTACCGCATTTCCACAAGCTGGAATGGCGACGACAACGTGGTGGAGGACGATCCTTACCGCCACTTGCCAACCCTCGGCGAAATGGACATGCACCTCATCGGTGAAGGTCGCCACGAGCAGTTGTGGGAAGTCCTCGGTGCGCACGTACAGCGGTATTCCTCCATTTTGGGCGAAACCGTGGGCGTTAGCTTTGCCGTGTGGGCTCCGAATGCGCAAAGCGTACGCGTCAAAGGCACGTTCAATAACTGGGATGGCTCCGTGCACGCGATGCGCTCGCTGGGCCACACGGGAATCTGGGAAATTTTCGTCCCAGGTGCCGCGGCCGGCGACGTGTACAAGTTTGAAATTCGTGGCCAGGACGGCCAGTGGCGAGACAAGGCTGATCCGCTCGCGCGCGCTACCGAAATTCCGCCGCTCACGGGTTCCGTGGTGGAGGAAAGCAACTATGCCTTCGGTGACGACGAATGGATGGAGCGCCGCACGTCGGTGAATCCGCACAACGGACCGATGAGTGTGTACGAAGTGCACTTGGGCTCATGGCGTCCGGGACTGAGCTACCGCGAAATGGCACACCAGTTGGCTGAGTACGTGGGCTGGCAGGGCTTCACTCACGTGGAATTCTTGCCTGTTGCCGAGCATCCGTTCGGCGGATCGTGGGGTTACCAGGTCACCGGTTACTACGCACCAACGTCGCGTTTCGGTTCGCCGGATGACTTCCGCTACCTCGTGGACACCCTGCACCAGGCCGGAATCGGCGTGATTGTGGACTGGGTTCCTGCGCACTTCCCGAAGGACGAATGGGCGCTGGCGAAGTTTGATGGCCAGCCTCTCTACGAGCACCCGGATCCACGTCGCGGTGAGCACCCGGACTGGGGCACGCTCATCTTCGACTTCGGCCGCAACGAAGTTCGCAACTTCTTGGTGGCGAACGCACTGTACTGGTTCACCGAGTTCCACATTGATGGATTGCGCGTGGACGCTGTGGCGTCGATGCTCTACCTCGATTACTCGCGCGAACACGGACAGTGGGAGCCGAACGCTTTCGGCGGCCGCGAAAACCTCGAGGCCATCACCTTCTTGCAGGAAGTCAACGCGACTTCCTACCGTGTGGCACCGGGAACCGTCATGATCGCGGAAGAATCCACTGCGTTCGATGGCGTCACCCGTCCTACCAACCATGGCGGCTTGGGCTTCGGCATCAAGTGGAACATGGGCTGGATGCACGACACCCTCGAGTACATCCAAGAAGACCCGATCAACCGCGCGTGGCATCACGACAAGATGACGTTCGGTCTGGTGTACGCCTGGACCGAGAACTTCATCCTGCCGATTTCGCATGACGAAGTGGTGCACGGCAAGGGTTCGCTCTTGCGCAAGATGCCGGGCGATCGATGGAAGCAGCTCGCGAATGTGCGCGCGTACTTGGCGTTCCAGTGGACTCACCCGGGTAAGCAGCTCATCTTCATGGGTACCGAATACGCGCAGGATGCCGAGTGGAGCGAGGCCGCTGGTCTTGACTGGTGGCTCACCGAGAAGCCTGAGCACAAGGGTGTCCAGCACATGGTCAAGGAATTGAATCGCGTGTACACGGAGAACTCGGCGCTTTGGGAGTTGGACAACGATCCTTCTGGCTTCCAGTGGATTGATTCCAATGACAGCGCGGGCAACACTTTGGCCTTCGTGCGCCGCAACCGTGCGGGCGAACAGGTAGTTGTTGCTCTCAACTTCTCCGGCGCACCGCGCGAGGGATACAACTTGGGTCTGCCGGCTGCGGGGGAGTGGGAAGAGATCTTCAATTCCGACGACGCCGCTTGGGGCGGATCGGGAGTCGTTGCGCAGGGAGCAATTTCCGCAAGCAACGATGCCAAGTTCGCGATGCCGGCTAGCGCAACCGTGACTCTTCCGCCGTTGGGAGCGGTCATCTACCGGGTCAAGAACTAGTAAGTTCGCTGAGTTTCCGGGCTTCTTGAGCCTGGCGATCTGAAGTGAAGACCTAAATATCTGAAAATGACGCCGCAAAGGTGACGCAGCTCTCGAAAAAGAGTTTCGTCGCCTTTGCTCGTTAACCGCCTGTTTACCTTCGTTGGGTCCCGCAAAGATCAGCGTAATTCCGGGGTTTTTCTGACTCGCGCAGCGCGAGGAGGGTCCCGATTTGCAAAGGGGTTCCAGTCCGGGTAAAGTTTTATCTCGCGCCGCTCGCCGGAAAGAAAGTCTGAAAGACGAAATTCCTGGTGAAAAGCGCAAATCACGAATACGATGTTCACCTTCAGTTTGACTGAAGTTCACGAACAGAGTAAAGTGAATAAGCCGCCACGACGGAGATTGAGAAATGGTTCTCGATGGAAGTTTGGTAGGTGTCTGTTGTTTGAGATCTCAATAGTGTGTCATGTTTGTTGATACCGATTGTTTTATATCGGTAATAACTGCCTGATGGTGAATGGCTGCTTTTGTGGTTGTTTGTTGTTGGGTTTTTTATTGCTGGGTTTGAATTTGGTGCCATCGTGTAACGCGTTTTCCCGTGTTGTGTTGGTGGTGTCTGTATTTTTTTTACGGAGAGTTTGATCCTGGCTCAGGATGAACGCTGGCGGCGTGCTTAACACATGCAAGTCGAACGATGATGCCTAGCTTGCTAGGTGGATTAGTGGCGAACGGGTGAGTAACACGTGAGTAACCTGCCCCTGACTCTGGGATAAGCCTGAGAAATTGGGTCTAATACTGGATATGAACATTTGCCGCATGGTGGGTGTTGGAAAGATTTTTTGGTTGGGGATGGACTCGCGGCCTATCAGCTTGTTGGTGAGGTAGTGGCTCACCAAGGCGACGACGGGTAGCCGGCCTGAGAGGGTGACCGGCCACACTGGGACTGAGACACGGCCCAGACTCCTACGGGAGGCAGCAGTGGGGAATATTGCACAATGGGCGAAAGCCTGATGCAGCGACGCCGCGTGAGGGATGACGGCCTTCGGGTTGTAAACCTCTTTCAGTAAGGAAGAAGCGAAAGTGACGGTACTTGCAGAAGAAGCGCCGGCTAACTACGTGCCAGCAGCCGCGGTAATACGTAGGGCGCGAGCGTTATCCGGAATTATTGGGCGTAAAGAGCTCGTAGGCGGTTTGTCGCGTCTGCCGTGAAAGTCCGGGGCTTAACTCCGGATCTGCGGTGGGTACGGGCAGGCTAGAGTGCAGTAGGGGAGACTGGAATTCCTGGTGTAGCGGTGAAATGCGCAGATATCAGGAGGAACACCGATGGCGAAGGCAGGTCTCTGGGCTGTAACTGACGCTGAGGAGCGAAAGCATGGGTAGCGAACAGGATTAGATACCCTGGTAGTCCATGCCGTAAACGTTGGGCACTAGGTGTGGGGGACATTCCACGTTTTCCGCGCCGTAGCTAACGCATTAAGTGCCCCGCCTGGGGAGTACGGCCGCAAGGCTAAAACTCAAAGGAATTGACGGGGGCCCGCACAAGCGGCGGAGCATGCGGATTAATTCGATGCAACGCGAAGAACCTTACCAAGGCTTGACATGGACTAGATCGCCGCAGAGATGCGGTTTCCCTTCGGGGCTGGTTCACAGGTGGTGCATGGTTGTCGTCAGCTCGTGTCGTGAGATGTTGGGTTAAGTCCCGCAACGAGCGCAACCCTCGTTCTATGTTGCCAGCACGTTATGGTGGGGACTCATAGGAGACTGCCGGGGTCAACTCGGAGGAAGGTGGGGACGACGTCAAATCATCATGCCCCTTATGTCTTGGGCTTCACGCATGCTACAATGGCCGGTACAAAGGGTTGCGATACTGTGAGGTGGAGCTAATCCCAAAAAGCCGGTCTCAGTTCGGATTGGGGTCTGCAACTCGACCCCATGAAGTCGGAGTCGCTAGTAATCGCAGATCAGCAACGCTGCGGTGAATACGTTCCCGGGCCTTGTACACACCGCCCGTCAAGTCACGAAAGTTGGTAACACCCGAAGCCGGTGGCCTAACCCCTTGTGGGAGGGAGCTGTCGAAGGTGGGACTGGCGATTGGGACTAAGTCGTAACAAGGTAGCCGTACCGGAAGGTGCGGCTGGATCACCTCCTTTCTAAGGAGCATCTAACACCTGTCGCACAGCATCACATGATGTTTGTGTGTGGTGGTAGAAGTTACCCGCTATCTCGTACTTGTGTTGCGAGGGCGTGGTGCTCATGGGTGGAATATCAACAAATTTGCTGCGCATTCTCGTGCCGGCACGTTTTGTTAGTACAACCAGGACCAACCATTTCGGTGGGAGGTCAGGGTGAGGAAGACAAGACGAGTCTGGTGAATGGATGGGTGGTTATGACACATTATTGGGGCCTGAAACAACAGGCCATCCACAAACAAGAGAATCCGTTGGGGTTTTTGTGTGTGTGGAGGGTTGTTGTTTTGAAGGTGTCTGCATGCTGCTAACACGGTTGAAACCATAGTGTTTCTTCTGGTGTGGGGTGTGTGGGTTGTTGTTTGGGAACTGTATAGTGGACGCGAGCATCTAACAATCGCAATTTATTGTGGTTGTTGTTTTCTGCAAATATATCCGAGTAATAATTTTGATTGTTCTTGTGTTTGTTTAGTGTTTGTTCTTGCTTATGAGCTTTTTGTGTTTGTAAGTTTTTAAGGGCGCATGGTGGATGCCTTGGCATTGGGAGCCGATGAAGGACGTGGGAATCTGCGATAAGCCTGGTGGAGTTGATAACCGAGCGTTGATGCCAGGATCTCCGAATGGGGAAACCCTGCACGTGTTATGACGTGTAACCAATATCTGAATTCATAGGGTATTGGGGGAAACGCGGGGAAGTGAAACATCTCAGTACCCGTAGGAAGAGAAAACAAAAGTGATTCCGTTAGTAGTGGCGAGCGAACGCGGAAGAGGCTAAACCTGTGGTGTGTGATACCTGACGGGGGTTGCATCATGGGGGTTGTGGGGTTACCACGTACGATCACCGTTTTGGGTCGTGAAATGTGTATGCACTGAGGTGAATGGGTTGGGAAGCCCGACCGTAGACGGTGAGAGTCCGGTAACTGGTCTGTGTGTACAGGTTTTTGTGGTGATACCCGAGTATCACGGGGCTCGAGGAATCCCGTGTGAATCTGCCAGGACCACCTGGTAAGCCTAAATACTACCCAATGACCGATAGCGGATTAGTACCGTGAGGGAATGGTGAAAAGTACCCCGGGAGGGGAGTGAAATAGTACCTGAAACCATGTGCTTACAAACCGTCAGAGCATCCTTGTAGGTGTGATGGCGTGCCTTTTGAAGAATGAGCCTGCGAGTTAGTGCTGTGTCGCGAGGTTAACCCGTGAGGGGAAGCCGTAGCGAAAGCGAGTCTGAATAGGGCGTTTGAGTGGCACGGTCTAGACCCGAAGCGGAGTGATCTACCCATGGCCAGGTTGAAGCGCGTGTAAGAGCGCGTGGAGGACCGAACCCACTTCAGTTGAAAATGGAGGGGATGAGCTGTGGGTAGGGGTGAAAGGCCAATCAAACTCCGTGATAGCTGGTTCTCCCCGAAATGCATTTAGGTGCAGCGTTACGTGTTTCTTACTGGAGGTAGAGCTACTGGATGGCTAATGGGCCCCACCGGGTTACTGACGTCAGCCAAACTCCGAATGCCGGTAAGTGAGAGCGTAGCAGTGAGACTGTGGGGGATAAGCTTCATAGTCGAGAGGGAAACAGCCCAGAATGCCGACTAAGGCCCCTAAGCGTGTGCTAAGTGGGAAAGGATGTGGAGTTGCTTAGACAACCAGGAGGTTGGCTTAGAAGCAGCCACCCTTGAAAGAGTGCGTAATAGCTCACTGGTCAAGTGATTCCGCGCCGACAATGTAGCGGGGCTCAAGCACACCGCCGAAGTCGCATCATTCAACTTTTGTTGGATGGGTAGGGGAGCGTCGTGTATGGGGTGAAGCTGCCGGGTAACCGATGTGGTGGACTGTACACGAGTGAGAATGCAGGCATGAGTAGCGAATGACGGGTGAGAAACCCGTCCGCCGAATGATCAAGGGTTCCAGGGTCAAGCTAATCTGCCCTGGGTTAGTCGGGACCTAAGGCGAGGCCGACAGGCGTAGTCGATGGACAACGGGTTGATATTCCCGTACCGGCGAAAAACCGTCCCATACCAATATCGTTTTCTGCTAACCACCCCAAAGATACTTTCTTCTCCTTCGGGAGATGGTTGTATTCGCGGCGTGGGACCCGGGAATGTGAGGTCAGCGTATTAACAGGTGTGACGCAGGAAGGTAGCCGGGCCAGGCAATGGAAATGACCTGGTCCAAGGGTGTAGGCCGAGTCATAGGCAAATCCGTGACTCACATAAGGCTGAGACCTGATAGGCGCCCACAATCGTGGGTGATCCGGTGATCCTCTGCTGCCAAGAAAAGCATCGACGCGAGGTTTTAGCCGCCCGTACCCCAAACCGACACAGGTGATCTGGTAGAGAATACCAAGGCGATCGAGAGAATCATGGTTAAGGAACTCGGCAAAATGCCCCCGTAACTTCGGGAGAAGGGGGGCCCCAACCGTGAAACCCACTTGCTGGGTGGAGGCGGATCGGGGCCGCAGAGACCAGGGGGAAGCGACTGTTTACTAAAAACACAGGTCCGTGCGAAGTCGCAAGACGATGTATACGGACTGACTCCTGCCCGGTGCTGGAAGGTTAAGAGGACCTGTTAGCGCAAGCGAAGCGGAGAATTTAAGCCCCAGTAAACGGCGGTGGTAACTATAACCATCCTAAGGTAGCGAAATTCCTTGTCGGGTAAGTTCCGACCTGCACGAATGGAGTAACGACTTCCCCGCTGTCTCAACCATGAACTCGGCGAAATTGCAGTACGAGTAAAGATGCTCGTTACGCGCAGCAGGACGGAAAGACCCCGAGACCTTCACTATAGTTTGGTATTGGTGTTCGGTGCGGTTTGTGTAGGATAGGTGGGAGACTGTGAAGCGGGCACGCTAGTGCTCGTGGAGTCATCGTTGAAATACCACTCTGACCGTACCGGATTCCTAACTTCGGCCCATAATCTGGGTCAGGGACAGTGCCTGATGGGTAGTTTAACTGGGGCGGTTGCCTCCTAAAGAGTAACGGAGGCGCCCAAAGGTTCCCTCAGCCTGGTTGGCAATCAGGTGTCGAGTGTAAGTGCACAAGGGAGCTTGACTGTGAGAGAGACATCTCGAGCAGGGACGAAAGTCGGGACTAGTGATCCGGCGGCACGTTGTGGAACGGCCGTCGCTCAACGGATAAAAGGTACCTCGGGGATAACAGGCTGATCTTGCCCAAGAGTCCATATCGACGGCATGGTTTGGCACCTCGATGTCGGCTCGTCGCATCCTGGGGCTGGAGTAGGTCCCAAGGGTTGGGCTGTTCGCCCATTAAAGCGGTACGCGAGCTGGGTTTAGAACGTCGTGAGACAGTTCGGTCCCTATCCGCTGCGCGCGCAGGAAATTTGAGAAGAGCTGTCCTTAGTACGAGAGGACCGGGACGGACGAACCTCTGGTGTGTCAGTTGTACTGCCAAGTGCACCGCTGATTAGCTACGTTCGGACAGGATAACCGCTGAAAGCATCTAAGCGGGAAGCCCCCTTCAAGATAAGATTTCCATACACATAAGTGTTGAAGGCCCCCAGCTAGACCACTGGGTTGATAGGCAGGATGTGGAAGCGAGAACTAAAGACTCGTGAAGCTGACCTGTACTAATAGGCCAACAACTTACAACACACCCACCACACACCACCCTAGTAAAACAGGACTGGTTGATTATGAGTGGGGAAGAACAAAACAGCAGAAACTGCCGCGTCCACCATACAGCACCGAAACAACAAAACACCCCCCACAACCAACGAAATAACCCGACGGTTGTAGAGGGGCAGACACCAACCATAAATAAATACTTGAACCCAACACCACAAACAAGTGGACGTTGCTGGTTCGCCAAAGTTACGGCGGCCATAGCGTGGGGGAAACGCCCGGACCCATCCCGAACCCGGAAGCTAAGACCCACAGCGCCAATGGTACTGCACCCGGGAGGGTGTGGGAGAGTAGGACACCGCCGGACAACCCTTAAAAAGGAAGACCCACACAACGACGTGCGGGTCTTCCAACACTTAACAAGAAAAACAAGAGCACCCGCTTATCTGGTTGATAGGCGGGTGTTTTTGTTTAAGCCGGTTGCCCTTCATAGGCATACTCCGTAGCCATCAGGCCATCACCTGCGCAGCGGCCAACTAGAATCAGAAGATGGATTCTCTCTTTTCGCATGCGCCGGAGCCGGAAGAGCCGGCAGTTCCAGCTGCTTCGTCAGACAAGTCGTCTCCCTCTATCCACGTTGTGCGAGTTCCAGTTGAATCTGACCAGGCCCTTGAAGGCTTCATGGAGTACATCCATCTCTGGTGGCCGTCTCAATTCACCTCATTCGGTGCCGGCACCTTCGTTTCCGTCGATATGGAAGCCATCGGTGAAGAAGGTGGTCCAGAGAGTAAATGGCTGGAATGGGGGACCGTTTCGGAATCTCTCGCTGCTCATCAGATCAATATTGACTGGTTGTATCCCTCGCGGAGTTCCTTGGAATTTACGTTTGTAGACGTTTCCCCTTCCGGAGCAGAAGTCACCTTGAAAGTCACAGGCCGTCCAGCACTGGTCAACCGGGAGGACGGCTCCGAATTCATTATCGAGTGGGACACCATCCTGGGCTTCTATGCCCGGTTCATGGGCGCTTCACCCGAACAGCACGCAGCAGAGTAGAAAGAATCTCATGACCTCCACTACCTCCCGGATCTCCGCCCCACACCTGAGTGCCTTGGATGAATTGTCCAAGGCACTGGGAACGCAGGGGAGCGGCTCATTATTGGTCGACGACGTAGACGTCCAGAATTTCCATCGGGATATGGGTGCTCTCTCTGATCCGCATCTACCCATGGCAGTAGTTCTCGCTGGGTCGACGGAGGATGTTCAAGCAACTCTGCGTTGGGCGAGCAAGCACAAGATCAGCATCGTCCCTCGTGGCGCCGGCACTGGGGTGTCCGGTGCGGCTCATGCCATCAAGGATTGCGTGGTGTTGTCCTTGGAGCGCATGAACCAGATTCTTGAGATTCGTCCAGACGACGAAGTGGCTGTTGTTCAACCAGGCGTGGTCAACGCCGACCTGAATGCTGCAGTTGCTGAGTACGGATTGATGTACGCGCCAGATCCAGCGAGCTACCAACAGTCCACTATTGGCGGCAACGTTGCCACCAACGCGGGCGGTCTGCGGTGCGCCAAATACGGCGTCACTCGTGACTCTGTCTTGGGTCTCACTGTGGTTCTCGCTGACGGTTCCATCATTGAGATCGGCAAGCAGACTTTCAAGGGTGTTGCCGGATATGACCTAACGTCCCTAGTCATCGGCTCTGAGGGGACTTTGGGAATAGTTGTAAAAGCGACTGTTCGTTTGCGCTACTCGGGCGAGAATCAGCGTGCCATTGCCGCCATTTTCCCGGACATCGAAACGGCTGCTGAAGGCGTTCTAGCCATTGGCCGTGCGCGGGTTCAGCCAGCCATTTTGGAGATGCTGGACGAAGGCGTCATGGCTGTCATCGATTCAATCCACGGCACCAAGCTCAAAGGCACGGGTGGTGCTCTCTTGCTCGCGCTGACTGACGGCTTCGGGGCGTACCTGGAAGAAGACGTGATCCGTGAAGTGCTGGCTGGGCTCGGGGCAACGCTCTTCGAGAAGGATGATCCGCAGTCGATGGCTCTGCTTGCGATGCGTCGAGTCAGCCGCGGCGACGAGCAAGATGACCAGTACCGCGTGGGTGAAGATGTCGCGGTGCCGCGCAGCAAGCTCGTTGACTACATTCGGGAGCTCCATCGTATTGCGGAGCGCAATAACGTGTGGGTCCGCACCGTGGCTCATGCCGGCGACGGAAATCTACACCCCACGTTCTGGATCGATCCGTCAGAAGGCGAGGCAGGCGTAGAACGCTTGGACGCTTCCCTTGACGAGTCCATTCGAGCAGCGCTAGCCATTGGTGGAACCATCACAGGTGAGCACGGCGTGGGTCAGTACAAACTCCGCTGGCTGGGATGGGAGCAAAGCGAACAAGTTCGCGAACTTCAATACCGCATCAAGGAAGTTTTTGATCCGCAGGGGATTCTCAATCCGCACAAGGCGATCTAGAAACTGAAGCTCCTCGGACAATTTACGAACTAGTGGGTGCGTTGTTATCAGTCTTTTTCGCTTGGTGATGGGGGCCACTGAATTCGGAATTTTTTGGCACCAAGAGTAAGGTAATTAAGCGCTAGAAACGCTTTCGGGGTGTGGCGCAGCTTGGTAGCGCGCGTCGTTCGGGACGACGAGGCCGCAGGTTCAAATCCTGTCACCCCGACCAAAAAAATCGCGGAGACCTTTCGGTTTCCGCGATTTTTTGTTGCCCGAAATCTTATTAATCGGAGCTTTTGCCGAGACGCTTGGTGACCCCGGTGGCTGCATCCTGAACGCTCTTGATCAGCAGTGCACGGAGGTTGCGGTGTTCTACTCGGGTGCGTGGTGCGGAGACCACAATGCAACCGATGATCTTTCCCTGTGTATCGAAGATTGGTGCTGATACGCCAAACTCTTCGGGGGTGGTTCCGCCGTCGTTGACCGCAAAACCTTCTTTCAAGATGGCACGGAGGTCAACCAGGAGATCGTCCACATCGCTTCTTTCGGGAACAATAATCTTCCCGGTCTTGATGAGCTCTTTGACCTCTGCGGATGAAAGATGCGCCAAGATCACGCGAACCGACGAGGACTCCCACAAACGGTATTGAGTACCAATGCTGGCGGTGTGCTTGACCTGGTGAGGGCTCGCGATCTGGTCCACCACAATGGCGCTTTCGCCGTTCCACAGTGCCAAGGCTGCCGTTTCTTCGGTGTCCTCGTTGAGCTTTTCCATCAAGGAACGCGCCGCGATGCGCGGATCAAGATTCGCCAAGAGTGGCGCAGCAAGACTCAGCACGCCCAAGCCAAGGCCGTATTTTCCAGATTCCTCGTCACGCATCAGGTTGCAGTGGGCGCAGGCTGTGGTTTTGTGCGTCACTTTTCTTACTACGGCAAGGCGTTAGCGCGTAATCTACATGCCGATGACATAAGAACACGATCCGCTGAATCTCAAGAATATTTTCACGATGGGACCCTCCAACGAGGACCACTTCATTGGGCTTCGCTGCGCTGCAGGCGTCTTCTTGCCACTGTTCTTCTTGCTCATTCTTGACCGGCTGGACCTAGCGATCTTCGCGGTGTTCGGGGCGTTCGTGAACGTTTACGGTCGCGTGCCGCGTCACCTGGAGCGCCTCTTGGCGCAGCTCAAAACAGGCGCACTCTTTTGGATCCTCATTCTGGTGGCGTGGTTTGCGTCGTCGTACTGGATTGAGCACGGAACCCAACGCGGCCTCTGGACTGTGGTGGCACTGACCTCCGTGGTGGCGGGCGTGTGTTCGTGGATTACCTCGATTCTGCGCGTGCGGCCAGGCGGTTCGTTGTTCCATATCTTCGCGTTCGCGGCGATCGCCAGCGTCCCGAGTCTGCCGAGCCTCGCGGAGAGCATGTTCACCACCACCGGCACCATTATGTTCGCGATTTTCGTGGGCTTGGCTGGACGCTTGTTCCCGAGCCGACGCACGGAATGGCAAGTCAGCCCGGTAAAGCCGTTCACCACGAAGCTGCACAAAGCCTTCATCATCGAATCGAGCCTGTACTTCGCGGCAGCCGCGCTCGCAGGCTCCGCAGCCACGCTCTTGAGTCCGCTGCTCAACATGAGCCACAACTACTGGGCGATGGTCGCGGCCGTGGTGCCGCTCGTCGGTAAAACCATGCGGCATCGCATCGCGCGCGGCGTCCACCGTATCTTGGGCACGTTCGTGGGTCTTGGACTCATGGCGATCGTCGTGGCACTCAACCCAAGCCCCGTCGTCGCAATTCTGATCATTGGCCTCATGCAGTTCATGGCCGAGATGTTCATCGCCCGAAACTACTTCTTCGCCCAGATTTTCGTGACCCCACTGGCTGTTGTGGGCACGGGGCTCGCCTCCGGATCCACCAGCGGACTAGTCTACGACCGCTTCATGGAAACGGTCATTGGCGCTGTGGTGGGTATCGGCATGATGCTGATCGGCAACCAGATTCGCAAGCGCCTCAGTACTGACTAAAGCCAGTCGCCGCGTTGCATGACTACGCTAAGTTCTAGCTCGTCGGTCAGCACTACGGCGTCCGCGAAAGCGCCCGGGGGTGATGCGGCCGATGCGCTGATCGTTGAGGATTTCCGCGGGAACATCGGTCACGCAGCGTAGTACGTAAAAGCGTTGCTTCCGCAGGCGCCCACATCGTTGGGTTGGACGGGACCCGAGGCGAGCGCCCAGATGGAAAGACGCTCAAAGAGGCCATCGCCGCAGTTTAAGAGCGCACTGGCGCGCTGGTTATGGCGGACTGCGGATCCCTCGCGGACGCCTTGATTTAAAGCCGAAGGCTACTTTTAGGCCGGTGGCGGCGCAGTGGAAAAGCGCGCTACAAATTCAGTCGAGAGGAAGCTCTCGGTCGGATCCGACTCGAGCTCAATTTCTCCCAGCAGGGCAAGGGTCTTAAGAGCCGCGGCTGAACCTTGAGCAGCAGGGAACTGCGCGATGGTGGTCAGGCCAAAGAGCTCACCGATTTCGTGCCCGTCGATGCCAATGACGGAAATGTCTTGCGGTACGGAAAGTCCCAGATCGCGCGCGGCCATGATGGCACCGAAGGCCATCTCGTCTGAGGCGCAGAAGAATGCGGTGGGCTTGAAGCGTGGATTCACCAAAATGTTCCGGGCACGCTGGTACGCGACTGCGGTGGTGAAGTCAGCAGAGATGCGCCATTCGGCTGGGGGAGTGATGCCAGCAGCCTCCATGGCACGCAAGTAGCCGCGCTCGCGAGAGCTCGTGAGTTGGAAGTCTGCGTCAACCACTTCCGGTGAACCGATGAACGCAATGTCCCGGTGACCCAGGCTCAGGAGATGCTCGGTGGCAAGCTCGGCGATAGACACTTCGTCGACGCGAACAGTCGCCACGCCGGGAATGATTCCGCCGACGGCCAACAGTGGGCGCCCAACTTTCTTGAGCTGACGCAACTCGTGATCGGTGGGGCGCAACGTCACGGAAATAACGGCGTCGAGGCGCTTACGCAGCAAGAAGTCGGCAAAAATCTTGTGCCGAAACTGCTCGTCGTTTTCGGTGATGTACAGGGTGAGGTCGTAGCCGGCACCGTTGAGTTCGCTAGCCACGGCCTGCAAGACGGAGGAGTAGTACCAACGCCCGACGGTCGGCATCACAATGCCGATGTTCCGGGTTCGGCCAGATGCCAAAGATGATGCAGTCACCGAGGCGACGTAGCCCAATTCGCGAGCGGCTGCTTGAACTGTTGCCTTCGTGGCAGCCGATACTTTGCCACGCCCAGTAAGGGCCCTCGAAACGGTGGCAACAGAGACTCCGGCTCGAGATGCGACATCGCGAATACTGGACATTAGCCAATAATAGGCCAAATGCGCAAAAGCGTAACCGTTTCCATACGGCACTCACGCAAGCTGGCGCCGTCGTACTTACCAATTAGTAGGAAAGTGCCGGAAATCCGCGGATTTCCCTTAACCCATAGGGAATAGAAGGTAAACAACGTATGAACTGGTTCACAATCCGCGGTAGACGCGGAGTGTGAAAACGCTTACACTTGCGAATGTAAATACCGTGTTACAGGCCTGTGTCAATGACGATAAGTCCTCGCAAGGTTTGTGCCCTGTACGAAAGGTTCACCCCATGAAGGTGCGTTCCGAAGCTTCTAACAAGAGCGTCACCCGTCGCGCATTCGCGATCGGTTCTTTGGGTACGGCAGCCGCCGCAGCCCTGGCAGCATGTGGCGGTGGGTCCAGCTCAACGTCATCGTCGTCGGCATCCTCAGCTGCCTCTTCTGCCGCTTCCTCATCCGCAGCTCCAACCGGTGCCGCCGCAACGTTGACATTGTGGACCGACGCCGAGCGCTCCCCAGCGTTGAAGGACATCGCTGCCAAGTTCAAGGCAGACAAGGGCATCGAAGTGAAGCTCGTTGTCAAGGACTTCGCCTCTGTACGCGACGACTTCATCACGCAGGCTCCGACCGGCAAGGGCCCGGACATCATCGTTGGCCCACACGACTGGCTCGGAAAGCTTGTCCAGAACGGTGTGGTTGCACCGGTTCAGCTTGGCGACAAGGCATCCCTCTTCAACCCAGTAGCAGTCAAGGCCTTCACCTACGAAGGACAGGTCTACGGTCTGCCTTACGCCGTGGAAAACATCGGCCTGTTGCGCAACAAGAAGATCATCCCGGAAGCTGCAAAGACCTTCGAAGAAGTGGTTGCAGCCGGCAAGAAGGCCGTCTCCGCAGGCAGCGCCAAGTACCCATTCTTGGTGGGACTGGATCCAAAGCAGGGCGACCCGTACCACCTTTACCCACTCCAGACCTCTTTGGGTTCTGTGGTGTTTGAGACCGGTGCCGACGGCGGCTACGACGCCAGCAAGTTGGGCCTCGATACCCCAGGCGGCGCCGAATTCGCCAAGAAGCTCCAGGAATGGGGCGACAAGGGTTCGAAGGTGTTCAACTCGAACATCACGGCCAACATTGCCAAGGAAAAGTTCAACAAGGGCGAATCCGGCTACTTCTTGTCCGGCCCATGGAACGTTCCGGATGCCGTCAAGGGTGGCGTGGACCTCGTTGTGGATCCACTTCCAACCGCAGGCGACAAGCCAGCGCAGCCATTCGTGGGTGTCAACGGCTTCATGATCTCGGCGAAGTCCACCAACGCTCTCGCCGCGAACGAGTTCGTGGTCAACTACTTGAGCCTTGCAGAGGCACAGGACTCCCTCTTCAAGCAGGGTGGCCGTCCGCCAGCACTTCTCGAGTCCTTCGAGAAGGCTTCTGCAGACCCAATCATCAAGGCCTTCGGTGATATCGGAACCAACGGTCTTCCAATGCCAGCTATCCCACAAATGGACGCTGTTTGGGCTGACTGGGGAGCAACCGAACTCAAGCTCATCAAGGGCGGCGTAGCTGACCCGGCAGCTGAGTGGAAGAAGATGGTTTCCAACGTTCAGGCCAAGATCAAGGGCTAATTAGCGTAGTGCCGGGATACTGATTCGCCGTTGCGAACGGTATCCCGGCTCTTCGTTTTCCATTTCACTCTCGCCCTCTTCAAACCAAACTTTCGCAGTGCTCCGGATGTCCTTTGAGGATGCGGAGCATCATGCATCGCACGCTCGTGAGGAAGATATAGCGCATGTCCGGAGTATCGGCCACAGGGACTTTAGGGACTGCATCGTCGCAGTCTCCGGCAAAGAAGCCAAAGAAACGGCAAGCACCAGATTCCGTGCTCGGCACGTTGATGAAAATTGTTTTGCTGGGAATTGTGGACGCCATTGCCGTCTACGTGTTGATCCAGCTCGCGTCCAAGCATGAGTGGCTGATTTTTGGCATCTCTCTGGCCGTGACGCTTCTGATCAACTGGATCTACTTGCGGCGCGGGGGTCTGCCGGCCAAGTACCTTGCTCCTGGCGTCTTCTTCCTCCTGATTTTCCAAGTTTTCGTGATGTTGTACTCGACGTACATAGCGTTCACGAACTACGGCGATGGCCACAACTCTTCCAAAGAAGACGCCATCACGGCCATCCAGCTTGCCGCCCAAGAACGTGTGCCGAACTCGCCGCAATACGCGGCGACCGTCCTTGAAAAGAGCGGAACGCTCTACCTGCTCGTAACAGAGCCGGACGGCAAGGCGAAGCTGGGTACCACGGGCGAAGTGCTCCAGGAGGTCACTCCGTCCACCAAGTCGTCAACCGGTCAGGCCACGGGCGTGGACGGTTACCGCACGCTCGAGTTCACTGATTTGCTGCAGAACCAGCAGGCAGTCACGGCCGTCAAGGCGCCGATTTCGGATAACCCGGCTGACGGTTCTTTGGCCACCAGCGATGGCTCTACGGCTTACGTTTTCGCGCCGAAGCTCAAATACGACGCCGCCGCGGATACGTTTACGGACACCACTACCGGAGCCGTGTACTCGGATAACGGTAAGGGCGCTTTCGCTTCCGCTGACGGTCAACAGCTAAGCACTGGTTGGAAGATCGATGTTGGATTCGCCAACTTCCAGCGTGCGTTCACGGACCCAAATCTTTCCGGTCCTCTGTGGCAAGTGACGCTGTGGACGTTCGCTTTTGCGTTCTTGTCAGTGCTCACCACGTTCGCTTTGGGTCTGTTCCTGGCGATCGCCTTCAACCGCGCTGACCTGCGCGGCAAACGCATCTACCGCGTGCTGATGATCCTTCCGTACGCGTTCCCAGCGTTCTTGTCCGGCCTCGTCTGGTCTGGTCTGTTGAACCCAGAGTTCGGATTCATCAACAACGCGCTGCTCGGTGGCGCGGACATCCCGTGGCTCACCGATCCATGGCTCGCCAAGTTCTCGGTTCTTTTGGTGAACCTCTGGCTGGGTTACCCGTACATGTTCTTGGTCTGCACGGGTGCGCTGCAGTCGCTTCCTGAAGAAGTTGACGAAGCCGCCCGCATGGACGGAGCGAGCGCTTGGCGCATCTTCCGTTCCATCAAGCTTCCACTGCTGTTGGTCTCGGTAGCACCGCTGCTGATTTCGAGCTTCGCGTTCAACTTCAACAACTTCAACGTGATCTACATGCTCACCGGTGGTGGTCCGCGCTTCGACGGCACCACGTATGACATTGGCGCCACGGACATCTTGATCACCATGGTTTACAAGGTGGCGTTCGGTGGCACCGGCCGCGACTACGGCTTGGCGAGCGCGCTGGCGATCATCATCTTCATCATCGTCGCTGTCATCTCCACCATCAGCTTCAACAAGACCAAGGCCCTTGAGGAGATCAACTAATGAGTAGCGAAGTACTTCCTCAGCGTCGCACCAATTCCCGCGGCGAAGTAAAAATGCCTTTCGGTCGCTGGTTCCGTGAAAAGGGCTGGCGCCATCTGGTGGCCGTCGCAGCGATCGTCTTCTCCATCTTCCCGTTGCTCTACGTGCTATCGGCGGCGCTGGATCCTTCCGGCACCATGGTGGGCTCCAACGCGTTGTTCTCCAACCTCAGCTTTGGAAACTTCACCGAGCTCTTTGAGAATCAAGAGCGTCCATTCGGTAAGTGGTTCGTCAACACTCTGGTGATCGGCCTGATCACGAGCGCCTTGACGGTCTTCCTAGGCGCGCTGGCCGCGTATGCGTTCTCGCGCATGCGCTTCAAGGGCCGCCGTATAGGTCTGCTGTCCTTGCTGTTGCTGCAAATGTTCCCGCAGATTCTCACCGTGGTGGCAATCTTCTTGCTGCTCAACTTCCTGGGTGACATCATCCCGGCCATCGGCTTGGGCTCAGGCCTCGGCTTGATCATGGTGTACCTCGGCGGCGCGCTCGGCGTGAACACCTACCTCATGTACGGCTTCTTCAACACGGTCCCACAGTCGCTCGACGAGTCGGCTCGCATTGACGGTGCTAGCCACGTCCAGGTGTTCTTCCGCATCATCCTTCCGCTTGTGACCCCGATTCTCGCGGTGGTGGGTCTTTTGAGCTTCATCGGCATCTCGTCTGAATTCGTGATTGCCTCTGTGGTGTTGACGGATCCTGATTCGCAGACGTTGGCTGTCGGCTTGTACTCTTACGTCTCCGAACAGCGCTCGGAGAACTGGGGCGTCTTCGCCGCAGGCGCCGTGCTTGCCGCGTTGCCAGTGATGGCGCTGTTCTTGTTCTTGCAGCGTTACATTACGTCCGGACTCACCGCAGGTGGCGTCAAGGGCTAAGCCCCGTCGGACGCTTCGATAGGTTTAATACATGCTTTTCCAGCCGCACCATGATGGCTCCGCGCTCTACGTGGATAACTTGCACCCTCACCTCGAGGAGACCGTCCCGGTGCGGTTGCGCATTCCGGTGGAATTCGGTTCCGTTGAGAAGGTCTGGTTGCGTTCTGTGCGTGACGCGGAGCCCCATTACGACGCCGCTGACCGCTTAGAGAGTGCCGCTGACGCTGCCGACTCTTGGTACGAAGCTCATCTAACGATCGTGAACCCGGTCCAGAAGTATCGGTGGTTTGTGCAAGCAAACGGCCGGACGTACTGGGTCAACGCGCAAGGCGTGTTCACGCACGACGTTCCCGATGCTGCTGACTTCCGTTTAGTTGCTGGCTCCGGCGCTCCCGAGTGGGCGCCGAGCGCGGTCATGTATCAAATCTTCGTGGATCGTTTTGCACGGTCTGCCCAGGCTGACACTCACCCAACTCCCGAATGGGCTATTGCCTGCTCGTGGGATGAAACCCCTGTGATTGGTCGCGGGCCGGAGACGCCATACCAGTTCTACGGTGGAGACCTCGATGGCATTCGCGAGAAGCTGGACCATTTGGTGTCCGTGGGCGCTACGCTCGTCTATCTCACGCCGATGTTCGCCGCTCGCTCCAACCACCGCTATGACGCTGCGGCATTCGCCGAAGTGGATCCGCTACTCGGTGGCGACGACGCCCTCGTACGCCTTGCAGAAGCAATCCACGAGCGCGGACTCAAAGTCATTGGCGACCTGACCACGAATCACTCGGGCGACATGCATGAGTGGTTCCGAGCGTCCTACAAGAATCCAGAAGCCCCAGAGTCGGAGATGTACTACTTCGGCGAAGGCAACGAGGACTACGTGGCGTGGCTGGGTGTGCCTTCCTTGCCGAAGTTCAATTGGCACTCGGAGCACTTGCGTCGTCGTTTTGTCTTGGACGATGACTCCATGGTGGCCCGCTGGCTTAAGCCGCCGTTCAACCTCGACGGTTGGCGCATCGACGTAGGCAACATGACGGGCCGTCACGGTTACGACGACCTCAACCATGAGATCGCCAAGCTCATTCGCGACCGCGTGACGGAGCTGAACCCTGACGCTGTGCTCTTGTCCGAGTCCACGTCAGACGCTGGTCCAGACTTCCAGGGCGATACGTGGCACGGTGCCATGACCTACACGAACTTCACTCGGCCGGCGTGGCAGTGGCTTTCGCGTGGAGAGTGGCCAGAGCCGACTCAAGAGCAGATCGAGGACGCCGCGGGCGTGAATACGTCTTCTCTCTTGTCTGTCTCTGGCATTCCCGTGCCAGCCGTACAGACCTGGCCTGACTACTACGGTGTTCCTCAAAAGGGTCCGGATCGTATTGAAGCCGAGCAGTTCTTAGAAACGCACTTGAGCTTCATCGCTGCTTTCCCGTGGTCCGTTCGCGTGTGCAATATGAACGCGATCGATACCCACGACACCGCTCGAGCCGCCCTTGCCGTCATTCCTGGCGGTCAAGAAGTCGCAGCAGCCCTGCAGTTCTGCTTGCCGGGCATCCCGCTGATTTTTGCCGGCGACGAGTTCGGCCTCGAAGGATTCAACGGCGAAGCCTCGCGCACTCCCATGCCGTGGGAAGATCCATCCCGCATTCTGCGTGACCTGCGTGGCGTCTACCGGGCGCTCGCGGAAACACGACGGCGTCACCCTGTCTTGGCCGATGGAGGCATCCGCTGGCTGCACGCCGAGGGAGACGCGCTGATCTTCGTGCGCGAATCACGGGACGAATCTGTTCTGGTGGTCGCGACGCGTGCAGCAGTGGATGAAGGTCTCGAACTGCCCTGCGCGGCACTCACGCACGGCGAGATCCCTCGCGAGCCTCTCCTCACCATCGGTGAAGGTGCGGCGACCATTGTCAGCGAGCAGAGCGGCGTCGTACGTTGGAAATCTTCAGGGCCGGGAGTCTCGCTCTTCAGCCTGCCCGGTGTGGTCGCAGCGAAATAGGCACTTAAGGGGAACTAATCAGCGTTCTCAGTGATGTCTTGGGACTCAACTACAATCGCGCGCTCGTCGCGTCGATGGGCGAGCACGTTATCCACGTAGGACTGGACTGTCTCAGCAAGCGGCACGTTCGCGCCACGATGCTCTGAGATATACCAGCGGTGTTCGAGAACTTCATGGACAATCTGTGCCGGTTCCAATCGGGCGCACATTTCCTCTGGGATCCCGTTCATGATCTTTTCGAAGACGTCCTGCATCCACCAAGATGCGCCGAGCTCCTCGGACATTCCGGGATGGCGGCGGGCGGTGTAGGCGTCAATGTCATTTAAAATGCGGCGGGCTTGAAGTTCGCCCACATCCAAGCCGGTGAGCCGCATGAGGCGGCGGGTGTGATGACCTGGCTCAACCACACGGGGGACAAGCGTCAGTCGGTGCCCATCGCCCGTGGTCTCGAGTGAAATTTCGCCGACATCAAATCCCAACTTATTGAGAGAACGAACGCGTTCATCCACGCGCCAACGTTCGGAAATATCGAAAGAGTCTGGGTGGGTAATCTCGGCCCACAAGGCACGATACCGATCCACGAGAAGTTGGCCGGTTCCCACCGCGTCGAATTCCTCTTCCACGAGGCCTCCCGCGGTGAGATCCATGACCTCGCCGGCGATGTTCTCCATCGCGATCTGAAGGTCGTATTGGCGCTGGCCGCGCGTCAGTTGGGGATGGAGTTCTCCAGTCTCGGCGTCCACCAAGAACGCAGCAAAGCCTTCGGCGTCACGTCGGAACAAGACGTTAGAAAGGGAGACATCGCCCCAATAAAAGCCCACCAAATGCAGCTTCACCATCAAGACTGCGAGTGCGTCAATGAGCCGGTGCAGTGTGTCACGTCGCAGTTTGCGCGAGAACAACGCACGGTAGGGGAGCGAATAGGACAAATGCTTCGTCACGAGAGCAGCGCCCAGATCCTCGCCGGTGGGGGAGGTGCGGTTCAAAACGATCGCGACGGGCTCAACGCTTGGCACATGTAGGCCGTTGAGTCGCCGCAGCATGTTGTATTCGTGGCGAGCGGGCCGTTCTACGGTTTCTTTGACCGCCACGACTTCGTTGCCCATGTACGCAAAGCGCACCACGTGCCGAGATAGACCGCGTGGCATGGCGGCGAGGTTTCCCGTGGGCCACTCTTCCAAAGGAGTGTCCCACGGGAAATCCACGAGGGCTGAGGTGACGTTGGCGGAGATAATCCGAAGATCGCTCATCCTGCTACCTCCTCGCTACCGCAATTACGCAGAGCATCGTTCCCGCTAATTAGTGAGCGTCTTCCGTTTCGCCGCGCAAAGCCTGAACCTCGGTCAAATCGGCCACCGGGGTATCAGCAGGAGTTTCGGCACCCAAACGCAGTCCGCTCTGGGCATCGAACAAGTGCACGTGGCCTTCGCGGGGAGCCACGTCAATCGTGTCTCCGCCGCGAGGAGGCTTACGGCCGTCCACACGAATCACCATGTTCTGCTCGGAACCGCCCACGGACGAACGGCCGTAGACGTAGGCATCCGCGCCGAGCTCTTCCACAACGTCCACCATGACCTGAAGACCCGCTCCGGCAGGAACAACATCCAGGTCTTCTGGGCGAACACCCAACGTGACCGTTTGGCCACTCGCGGCATTCAACGTGTCAGACGAGACCGGGTGAATGGTCTCGCCGAACTTCACGCCACCGTCCACCACGGGAAGCTGCAAGAGGTTCATAGCAGGGGAGCCGATGAAGCCAGCTACGAAGACGTTGGCTGGGTGATCGTACAAATTGCGAGGGGTATCGACTTGCTGGAGCTGTCCGTCCTTGAGGACTGCCACGCGGTCTCCCATGGTCATGGCCTCAACCTGATCGTGCGTCACGTAGACGGTGGTGACCTTGAGTCGACGCGTCAACGAGGCGATCTGGGTGCGGGTCTGCACACGCAACTTGGCATCCAAGTTAGAGAGCGGCTCATCCATGAGGAACACTTGCGGGCTACGCACAATGGCACGGCCCATGGCCACGCGCTGGCGCTGACCACCGGAAAGTTCCTTAGGCTTGCGCTTCAAGTACGGCTCGAGGTCCAGAAGCTTCGCTGCTTCCAGCACGCGGGCGTCGCGTTCGGCGCGGTCGATTCCGGCGATCTTCAAAGCGAATCCCATGTTGTCCCCCACGGTCATGTGGGGGTACAGGGCGTAGTTCTGGAAGACCATCGCGATGTCGCGATCCTTCGGTGGAACATCGGTGACGTCGCGGTCGCCAATGAGCACCCGTCCCGAATTAATGTCTTCGAGGCCTGCGAGCATGCGCAAAGCCGTGGACTTTCCGCAGCCGGAAGGTCCCACGAGGACTAGGAATTCGCCGTCGGCGATGCTGAGATTGAGTGAATCAACAGCGGGTTTGACGCCGTTGGGATAAACGCGCGTTGCGTTGTCGTAAGTGACTGAAGCCATGAGTATTCAACCCTTCACGGGCAGGTACGTGCCCGACGATCCGTAGTGATAGGAGTCTCAGCTTCTCACATCGAGCACTAATTGCAAGAGTTCTGGCAAAGAGTCGGGGCTGGAAATTCGAAATTCGGCAATCGTCTCGCCGGAACCCACTTTCACCGAGACGTCCCGGCCGGTTTCGAGAGCCGCGAAACCGTGCTCATCGGTGACATCGTCGCCGGCAAAAAGCACGCAGTCCGCGTCCGTCTGCTCGCGCAACCACAACAGGCCTTCACCCTTGCTCGAGTGCGCCACGGCGGCTTCCACAATTTCCTTGCCGTGCTTGACGCTGACGCCGTCCAGCGCCGAAAGTGCTTCTTCAGCCGCTGTCGCCGCAGCCTCTGCCCCTGCTGCTTCCATCCCGCGCGTGTGCAACACAGTGGAAAGCGTCTTGTATTCAAGATGAGACCCGGGATGCAGGGCGTGAATCGCCTCGAGTTGCGCGGTTACCGTGCTCAGCAACTCGCGTTGCGCCTCGGTCAGGACAGCCGTGTCGGGCGTCGTCACCTTTGCCGGAACTTGCAGTTCCGCACCGTGACTTCCCACCAAAAAGGAGTTCTCGCCCGGTTCCGCGACGCGATGCAGGCTGGCAATATCGCGACCGGATACGAGCGCCACAAACGTTGGGCGTTCGGTTCCGGCGGAATCTCGCGCGAGGTCATCCAGCTGCGTCAACAAGGCGGCCGTCGCGGGCAACGCACGCGCATCCTCCGGCCGCGCCACGAGCGGCGCAATGGTGCCGTCAAAATCAAGGGCCACAAGTACGCGCCGGGCGTCCTTGAGGCGCTGGCTTACTTCCTTTTCCAGTACGACGTCGCCGCTCAATTTCATGCCTCGTTTCTCGTAGGATCCTTCTTGAGCGAGCGAAGAAATGTCTCGGACCAGCGAGTGACATCCTGGCTGAGGATGTGGCGGCGCATGATGCGCATGCGGCGAGTGGCTTCCGCTTCCGGCATTTCGACAGCGCGAACGATCGCGTCTTTGAGGTCATCGATGTCGTGCGGGTTGATGAGGATCGCATGGCGCAGCTGATCCGCCGCTCCCGCGAACTCGGAGAGAACCAGCACGCCGATCTGATCCTCCTGAGAGGCGACGTACTCTTTGGCCACCAAGTTCATGCCATCGCGAAGAGCCGTCACCAGGATGACGTCGGCCACCATGTAGAGGGCCACCATCTCTTCGACCGGATAGGAGTGGTGCAGATACCGGATGGCGGTGTGGCTCAGGGTGTCGTGTTCGCCGTTAATACGACCCACGAGTCCTTCAACTTCTTCGCGGAGATTCAAGTAGCTTCCCACGCGTTCGCGGCTAGGGCTGGCCACCTGGACCAAACACGCTTGACCCACCGAAAGGCGTCCCTCATCCAAGAGTTCGCCGAACGCTTTGATGCGGTGGGCAATACCTTTCGTGTAGTCCAGTCGGTCAACACCCAAGAGCACCGTCTCCGGGTTACCCAGTTCTCTGCGGATTTCTTCGGCGCGGGCTTGAACCTTGGGAGACTTCGCCAAGTCGATAATGCGTTGTGTATCGATCGAAATGGGGTGTGCCTCAGCGCGGGAAATATGTGTCGGCAAGCCAGCGTCGTCGTACACGTGAACGGCCGAACCGCGAACGGAATGGCCGCGCAACCGGCGCACGCACCGCAGGAAGTTATTGGCGTCGCTCTGACGCTGGAAGCCGATCAGGTCTGCGCCGAGCAAGCCATCCAAGATCTGCGCGCGGCGTGGCAACTGCGCGAAGATTTCAGCGGGCGGGAAAGGGATGTGGTTGAAGAAGCCGATGTGCAGGTCAGGGCGGGCCACGCGAAGAAGCGCTGGAACTAGCTGAAGTTGGTAGTCCTGCACCCAGACCGTGGCGTTCGGAGCCGCGATTTTCGTGGCCGCGTCGGCGAAACGCTGATTGACGAGGCTATACCGATCCCACCATGTGCGGTGGTACTCGGGTGAGACGATCACGTCGTGATAGAGCGGCCAGAGCGTCGCATTGGAGAAGCCCTCGTAGTACATCTCCACGTCTTCGTCCGAAAGCGGGACGGGGACAAGGTGCATATTGCCCTCGTCAAAGGGCTTGATCTTCTCATTGGGCGCGCCGTGCCAACCCACCCAAGCGCCGTCGTTGTTCTCCATCACCGGAGCGAGCGCTGTGACGAGCCCGCCGGGGGAGCGCTTCCACGTGGGATTTCCCTCAGCGTCAACTGAGCGATCCACGGGAAGGCGGTTGGCGACCACAATGAAATCGTAGGAATGTGGGGAGTGCGTGGATTTGGTTTGGGTCACCGGAAAGCTCCTCAAGCATGCGTGCAGAAAGTCATTGTTAAGGCGATCTACTTATTCAATCTATCGCGTTCTCCCCATAAATTAGGGGGAAACTTGAATCCTCAAGAAACCCTGAGAAATGCGAAAATCCCAGTCCTTTAGACTTAAGGCGGGAAACTCGAACGAAAAGGAAGCATCCACACATGGCAACCAACTCGTCATCTCCACGTGGAGATAGTGCCGTAGCACGCGAGAAAGCGCGTCAGTACAGCGCTCAGCAAGCGGCTTCGCAAAAACGTAAGGGACTTTGGGTCAAGATCGGTGTCTTGGTTGCTGTTGTAGCAATCATCGCGATTGTTGCAGCCATTGTGATGCAGCAGAACCGTGGTCAGGTGGCTGATTCCGGACCGGTTCCAAATGGTGGCAACACCAGCGGCGGCATCACATTGGTATCTTCCACCGAGTTTGCTTCCACGGCCTCGGGCCAGACGGTGAAGCTCAGCGACGCTGGCGAAACTCCAAGCACGGCTGGCACCCCAGCTCCTCGCAACATGACGAAGGCTGAAAAGGGCGAAGCTGTGCCGCTCATCATGTACGTGGACGCCAACTGCGTTCACTGCGCAGATTTCGAAGGCCAGTATGCCAACGACTTGAAGACGTGGTTGGACGCCAAGGACATCACCCTTGAGTACCGCAACGTGGCCTTCTTGGACCGTGGTTCACCCACGAACTACTCCTCGCGTGGCGCCAACGCGTTCGCTTGTGTTGCCAACGAAGCTCCAGCTTCCTACTTGAACTTCACCAACGCTGTGTTTGCTCACCACTCTGAGGGTGAAATGACCAACGCTGAACTCGCGCAGATGGCTAAGGACAACGGCGCGGACGTCACGAGCTGCATCGAAGATGGCACTTACCGTCCCTTCGTGAAGTTCACGACCCAGGCCGCACTTGCTGATTCCATCGGCGGCACTCCTTCCGTGTTCTTGAATGGACAGGAATGGAACGGTTCCACCGATCCAGACTTCAAGGCTTGGGCCCAGAAGATCATCGACGCCAACAAGAAGTAAGCCGTATGGTTTCCGGGCTTCTTTCCAACAGAAGCCCGGAAACGCAAAGAGGAGAGGCGCAGATCCCGTATCACGCGGACTGCGCCTCTCCTCTTTTGCTTGTCTACTTTGCTTGTTTACTTTGCTTGCTCGCGAAGAATAAAGCGCTGGATCTTTCCAGACGGCGTCTTCGGCAAGGACGGCACGAAGTTGACCTTGCGAGGGTAGGCATGTGCGGAGTAGTTCGTTTTCACGTGAGTCTTGAGCTCGGCAGCAAGGTCATCGCTGCCATCGTTGCCTTCTGCCAGGACCACGTAGGCCACTACCACTTCGCCACGAATCTCATCAGGCTCACCCACAACTGCAGACTCCTGAACCGCGGGGTGCGTTGCAAGTACGGACTCGACGTCGAACGGGCCAATCCGGTAGCCGGCCATCAAGATGATGTCGTCATCGCGGGACTGGAAATAGAAGTAACCGTCTTCGTCGCGACGGCCGGCATCACCGGTGTAATACCACGTGCCGTCGGCGCTGAAACGCTGCGCGGTACGTTCTGGAGCGTCCTTGTAGCCGGAGAACCACGCGAGTGGAGACTCCTTCACGTTGACGGCCACGCGGCCGGCCGTGTTTGGTCCTGCAATGTTGTCGCTCGCGTTCTCCAGCACTGCACACGTGAAGCCAGGCAAAGCGTGACCCATCGACAGTGGCCGAGGTTCCTTGGCCAACTCGTCAGCCCAGGCGTTCACAATGAACATGCCCAGCTCCGTTTGCCCGTACTGGTCCATCACTTCGCTGCCCAAGTGTTCCTTGGTCCACACGGAGACCTCTGGGGTGAGCGGCTCGCCGGCAGAGCTCGCGCGGCGCAGCTTGATGTTCGAGCCCGCCGGTACGCCCGCGGCGCGCAAGCTGCGATACATCGTGGGGGCGGACAAGAAGTTGTTGACATTGAACTTCTCCATCACCGCGAAGCATGTCTTCGCATCAAAACCGCTACGGAGGAAGAGGTTGCGCTTTCCAGCCACCATGACGCCAAGCACGCCGTAGTAGAGGCCTAGTGCCCAGCCTGGATCAGCGGCATTCCAGAAGACGTCTTCTTCGCGCACATCCAAGCTCGCCTCGATGTACTGGCGGAATGCTGCCAACGCGAAGATCGGTACCGGTACTCCCTTCGGGTGTCCCGTGGTTCCGGAGGTAAAGATGAGCACCAGCGGGGTGTCCTTGTTTCCCACGAATGCTGGGAAGCCAGGCTTCTCCGCCGCAAGCAGCGCCTCAAATGAGAGGTCCTCGGGGAATTGAGCTGCGGCGTCGTCCTCCGTGGTAGCGCCCACCACCACGACGGCGGCCGATGTTTCCTGAATCTTGGGGCGCTGATCCGCGTCCACCACTACAACCTTCGCGCCGCTCGCGGTGAGACGAAGCTCGATTGCGGTCCACGCAAACGCCGTGAAGAGCGGAACGTCCACGGCGCCCAGACGCCAAATGCCAAGCAGCGTGGCGAGCATATCCGGGGACTTGCTCATGAGCGTTGCCACGTGATCGCCGGGCCTCACGCCCAACTTCGACAACGCGCTGGCCACCTTTTCGGAGCGCTCGCGGAGCTCGCCGTACGTCAGATCAACCGCGTTGAGGTCTGCGTCAATGCAGGTAAAAGCGACTTTGGCGGGATCGTGACGATCGTTGAGAAGTTCTGCTGCCGTCACCTTTTCGGCGGTCACGTCCGCCAAATACTCGTCGACGGTAGGCAATCTGTTCATGGGCGTCCTTTCACGCAAGTCTCTGGTGAGTCTACGACTTTGAGCAGGGAAAATCCGTGGACGTTTCATGCAACCCGCGAATTGACGAACCGTATTTTTCTGAGCGCTGAGACCGGGGCGATTCGGCGCCATGCGTAAGTTCCGCTAACCTTAACGGGTTGATAATTCAGGATCAATCCTTGAATCCTCAGCGTGCCTCCTTAGCTCAGTTGGCCAGAGCACCTGTCTTGTAAACAGGGGGTCACCGGTTCGAATCCGGTAGGGGGCTCCACTTATTTCACTCCACTGTTCTACATGTCCTCCCCACTCGCTAGCATCAGCAGTATGGTTTCCGAGACTTCGGTAAAAGCGCAGGAGATAGTGGGGAGTTGCAGTGTTTTCACAACGGGCAATCTTTATTGATGCCGGATTTTTGCACGCCGCGGGAGGCATGCATGTTGCTGGGACCAGCTATCGCAAAGCCACGCGCGTCAATCATGAACGCCTGATCAACGGAATCCTCAAGTGCACCGAGGACCACAGTGGTTTAGACCTGCTTCGGCTCTATTGGTACGACGCCGCCAAGGACGCCGTCTTCCAGCCGGAGCACAAGAAGATCGGTCTGCTCCCCGGAGTCAAAGTCCGGCTGGGCCGGATGTCCTACGAAGGAAATCAAAAGGGCGTTGACCTAAAGTTGGGGCTCGACCTCGTAGGGATCGCACGAAACCGCGCCGCGTCCGTGGGTTATCTTCTCTCGGGCGACGACGACCTCACCGAAGCGGTCGAGGCAGCTCAGGACCTCGGCATGAAGGTAGTTCTCGTGTGTCTCGAAGACGCCAACAGCAAGCTCGGTGTCCGATCCGTCGCCGAGAACCTTGCGCTCCTCGTGGACAGCATCATTCACATTCCAAATGAACTGATCGAGACGAGCTTCATTCGTGAAGTGCTGGAAAAGCCAGGCACTGCTTATCCGCTCCAACCGGTGGCGCCGCCGGCGACCTCTGCCGAAGTACCGCCAAACGAAGTTGAGGCAGGGAATCAAGCTGCGTCGTCGTCCTCTCAGGAAACTGAGCAGCCACGGCCGGAGCCGGCAAGAGTAGCCATAAAACCGGCCCCTCCAAAGAAACCGCTCGAATACACTCCGCCAAACTTCTCCAGCCACGAATCGCATTTGGTCTACAGTTCGGGGCCTCACGGTTCCGGCTCCGCAATATCGGTGGAGGAAGACGTGCCGCTTTTGGAAGCCGCGGAAGTTGGCGTTCACGTTGCAACGCACTGGTACGGAACGGTGACGCAGCAGGAACTTAGTGACTTGCTGGCGGATCGGCCGGTGCTGCCCGCAGACGTAGACCGCGTTCTTCTCAAGGACTGCGCCCAGCGCATTGGCGAGCTCAAGACGGACTACAAGTCGATCCGTCAAGAGCTGCGTCGATCCTTCTGGGACGAAATCGACGAGCTGGTGGCTGGAAAGCGGTCTTAAATCGGTGAGCACTCATCGCACGAAAGGTTTCAGCACACTCTTTACCACTGAGCCTCAAATAACCCGCGCGCTCGCAGCCGAAATTCGCCATGCGCCGGACACGGTTGAAAAATACTTCAAACAGCTTCTGGGCATGAGTCTGGGACAACTTTCGGATGTGGCTTGTGAGAAGGCCGCGCGGGTCGATGTTCTGCTCACATTTACGGGCTCAAATGGCCCGGTTCGCGTTGCGATTGAGGCCAAAGTCGACCATGTGCTGAGCGACGATCAGATCGAGCGCGAATCGGGGGTTTCTGACTTCCTAGTTCTGCTGGTTCTGGCGCACGATGATGCCGCGGCGTACCGAGATCAAGTAGCCGCAGTTATTACCTGGGCCGAATTGCTAGCGATTTTTCTAGAACCGCGGCTTCGACTTTCGGACATCGAGTCAATACCTGCTCAAAAGGTACAGGTGGAGCGAATCCTGCGACGCACGTTGAAGAATCTGGACATGCCGAAGGGATGGACGCTGGACATCGTCCGAGGTGGCGCTGCTATGCCGGGAATTACGATTCTCAGCCCAGTACATCCCATCGGCGGACAGCTGTGTGGCCAAATTCAAGTCAGGGGGCGGTCCATGCCTGCTCATCTCAACGACGTTCAGCTGGAGTACTATGCCGGCACCCGTGTGGAAGAGACTGACGAGAATTACCCGCTTCCAAGTTCAAACACGGTTCCTCGCTGGGTGACGAACGCCCGGATCCTCTACTCAAAGGTCCTGGACGGAGATCCGTCTACTTTTGATCTCAAGACGAGAGCGCCCGGTAGTTCTCGTAAACCACTAGGTGACCGCCGCAAGGAGCTAACCACAAAGTATTTGTCAGAGAGCCCGTGGCTCGCGCAGGGGTATGTCGATTGGTCGCTTGGAGTGCGTGCGCATTCGAAGCCAATTGCGCAGGTCGAAACGCTTGCTTCCGATGCTTTGCGGCTCTTCACGGCTTGGTTCGACGCCCTGGATGAATAGAAGGATTAGTCGACTTAGCCCTCCGGGAATCATTCAGATGCATACGTTGTTACACGCAGTAGACAGCTAACAACGGACTCTCGGAGGACTAAGGTGCAGGACCAGCGGCCAATCGCTACGTTAGGAATTCTCGGGGCAGGCCGTGTTGGCACTGCGCTCGCGAAACAGGCTGCTGCAGCTGGCGTCGACGTCAAAGTGGCCACGGCGAAGGATCCGCGCGATATTTCGTTGATCCTTGAGTTCATGGCTCCGGGCGCTCAGGCCGTCACGGCGGCTGAGGCGAGCGCGCAGGACGTGGTGATTCTGGCCGTCCCGCTTCACAAATTCCAGGACGTTGATCCCAAGACTCTCGCGGGCAAGATCATTGTCGACGCCATGAACTACTGGGCGCCCACAGACGGAATCGTGGACCACTTCGAAAATGACACGCGCTCGAGCTCCGAGGTAGTGCAGAGCTACTTCAGCGAGTCCGCCGTGGTTAAGTCGCTGAACCACATTGGCTACGGCGAATTCGTGGGAGATGCTCGCCCTGCTGGCGATCCGGACCGCCGCGCGCTCGCAGTCGCTGGCGATGACGAGGCCGCAAAGGCTGCGGTTGTGCAGCTGATCGAGGCGATGGGGTACGACGCCGCCGACATCGGACCGCTGTCAGCTGGCGTCTTGTTGGAGCCCGGTTCGCGGATTTTTAGTGGCCGTCAAACGGTCGAGTCCATCACCGCAATCACGGCGGAAGAATGCGCAATGGCACGCTGACCTCAATTTGGAGCCAGCATGCAATATGCGTAATCTATTCAGGTGCTGAAATCGGGAAACCTAAATAGCACTGAGGTTCTTTAGCTCAGTTGGTTAGAGCGCTCGCTTCACACGTGAGAGGTCGCTGGTTCGAGTCCAGTAAGAACCACACAACTTCATTCTCAACATGATGGCGTCCATCTGGGCGCCATTTTGCGTTTCCGAGCTACGAACAATTTAGGTGCAGACTCGACCTTCATCAGCGGATCGCGAGGAAGCCATACCGCATGAATCAGCCCGCCGTTCAGACCTCTCAAACAGCCGCGGCCGAGCGAAACCACGGAGTGTGTTCGGTGTGTTTCACTCAGCGCGCGGCTAATGGGACGTGCAATTGCGACTATCGCAGGGTCATGCGAAGAGCGCTTAGCCCTCCGACATCATGTCGAGGACCAGCGGCTTCACCTTGGTTCCCAGCAGTTCAATGCTCTTCATGAGTGTTGCGTGGGGGAGCGTGCCCTGGCTGTACTTCACGTCGATGCGGGACAGTCCAAGTCCCTTCGCGACGCGAGTCATCTTCCGGGCCACGGTCTCCGGCGAACCGGCGAGCATGTGGCCGTTATCCGCGAGAGCGGCGCGCAGCTCCATCTGGGACGCTTCCGGCCAGCCACGCTCTGCACCAATGCGTGAGCGGTAGAGGCGGTAGTGCGGCCAGATGATGTCGAAGGCTTCGTCGTCGGAATCAGTGACCAGACCGTGCAAGTGCGCGGAGATAGGCAACTGTTCGTGGCCGAATTCCTGCAACGAACGGCGGTACAGATTCGCGAGCCCCTCGAAGGCCAGCGGGTTGCCGCCGATGATTGCGAGCGTCAACGGCAGCTGGTGACGAGCCGCGCGCACCACGGACTGCGGGCTTCCGCCCACGCCCACCCAAGTCTTGATCGGCGCGTTTTCAACGGTCGGGTAGACCACTTGGTTCTTCAGTGCCGAGCGCGTTTCGCCGGCCCACGTGACGGGCTCACCCTTGACGAGCTTCGCGAGCAGATCCAGCTTCTCCTCGAACAGCACTTCATAGTCCTGGAGGTTGTAGCCGAAGAGCGGGAATGACTCGATGAAGGATCCGCGGCCAGCGATGATCTCAGCGCGGCCGTTGGAAATGGCGTCGAGGGTCGCGAAGCGCTCGTAGAGGCGCACGGGATCATCCGAGCTCAAAACAGTCACAGCCGTTCCCAGGCGGATGTTTTCGGTGCGCGTGGCGATACCTGCCAGCACGATTTCCGGTGCTGAAACGGCCATGTCATCGCGGTGGTGTTCACCGACTCCGAAGAAGTCAAGGCCCACTTGATCAGCCAAGACGCCTTCGTCGATGACGTTGCGCAGCACCTGTGCGTGCGATTCGAGGTTGCCATTTTCGTCGATCGTGACGTCGCCGAAAGTCTCGGCGCCGATCTCCAGTTGTCCGTTCAGTGCGTGAGCCACGGTCTTCCTTCACTTTCGGTGCTTGTATGCGTTTGAATAGAATAACTTCGTTAGCTCGGGATCTATTCCCGCCGGTAAAGTAGATGACTGGGCCGCTTGTTGCGGTGTGCTATAAAAACGTAGGAGTCGGATTGACCAGCGAATCAGAGCTGTCGAGCGATGAGGAACTGCGCGCCATCCAAGAGGCCGCTTTGGCTCGCGCGGAAGCGCGCCGAAAATTGGGCACTTCTTCTCGTAGAGAGTACGACGCCGCCGCTTCAGACAGGCGGGACCCTAAAGAAAGTGCCGCTCGTGCAAGCGCCAACGCGCGCGGTGCGTGGAAGCGTATGTGGGTCACCGAGCAGGCGCCCACCGAGGCGTTCTCGATTGTTGACCGACTCGTCGGCAGCCCCTACGCCAACCCGCGGGTCCGTACCGTTCCGCAGGACATCCTTGCCGTTAACACCATCGAATTCGTGTTGGACTTGGGCGAACAGATGTTCCGCTACGGCGCTGGCGCTTTGGAAGTCGAGACCAGCATGATCGCCGTTATGGCATCCTTTGGTCTGCGCAACGTGGACGTTGACATCACCTACCAGTCCATCCACGTGAACTACGCGCCGCCGAACGCCGCATCCTTGAGTTTGCTGCGCGTGGTGCGTTCGTGGACCAACAACTATGCAGGCCTTGCCTTGGTGCATCAGCTCGTGACTGACATCGTGCAAGATGGCGTGAGCCAGGCTGAAGCGGTTGAGCGTCTTCGTGACATCACTCGCCGGCCCAAGCAATTTCCGAAATGGATTGTGAGTGCGGCCGGCGCCATCTTTGCAGGGCTCTTCGTTCTTTACATCGGCGGATCGCCAACCGGATCGCTTGTAGCTTTCGTCTCCTCGATCATCGTGATGGAGATCGGCAAGCTGGGCGCCAAGTGGCGTATCCCAGAGTTCTTCGCCACGGCGGCCAGCGCATTCGCCGCGACCGCAATTGCCATGGTGTTGTGGGCACTTGATGTGCTCATCTCGCCGGCGATCGTTGTGGCCGGTGGAATCATGTTGCTCTTGCCGAGCGCGCGCATTGTCTCGTCTGTCCAAGACGCCATCAACGGCTTCCCGGTGACCGCCGCAGGCCGTGCTTTCTCGGCCATGATCACGTATGCGGCTATTGTCGCGGGCATTGTGGCGGCGCTCGTCCTGGGTTCACTCGCGGGCGTTCCGAGCTTGGACGTTGCCCAAGTGTCCAGCATTAGCTACCCGTGGTGGGCCATGTTGCTTACGGTGGGCATGGCAACGGCTGCCATCACGGCGGTTGAGCAGTCCGCTATTCGACTGCTTTTGCCAACTGCAGGCATCGCGATGCTGGGCTTCTTGGCTTACTCGGGTAGCCAGTGGATTGGGGCGGGGGAGCGACTCACCCCCGCCGTTGCCGCTGTGGTGATTGGCTTTGCTGCCCGTTTGTTTGCCATGCGATCGAGCGCTCCACAGCTGGTCATCGCTGTTCCGGCGATCGTGTTCTTGCTTCCCGGTCTGATGATTTTCCGCTCGATGTATGTCATCGCCATGAACACGTCGGAGCTCGTTACAGGTCTGGCTGGCATGTTCAACGCCATGATGATCATCATGGCTGTGGCCGCTGGTGTGGTGCTCGGCGACACCCTTGCTCGTCCGTTCACGCGCGGTTGGTCCCGCAACGAACGTCGCCGTATTCGCCGCCGTTAGAAGAGCATTCCTTCGGCCCTGTCATTCTCGGCCAGATCTGGCAACTGCCAGTCGATTGGCGATGCGCCTTGGGCTATGAGCATCTCGTTGGTGCGGCTGAACGGCTTCGACCCAAAGAACCCACGTCGAGCAGATAACGGCGAAGGGTGTGCACTTTCAATGAGTGGCACATCGCCGAAGAGGGGAGCGAGCGTCTGAGCAGGCTTGCCCCACAAGATACCGACCAGTGGATTCTTGAGAGCCACGATTTCTGTCACGATCGCACTCGACACTTGCTCCCAACCCATGCCGTGGTGTGACGCGGCCGCACCCGGGGCCACGGTGAGGACGCGGTTGAGCAACAGCACACCCTGATCCGCCCACGCGGACAGGTCGCCGTGCTCTGCCGGCTCGATCCCCAGATCGTCACGCAGTTCTTGATAGATGTTGTTGAGGCTTCGCGGAAGCGGCTTCACGTGCCGATCGGTGGCGAACGCCAACCCAATCGCATGTCCAGGAGTGGGGTAGGGATCTTGTCCCAAAATGATCGCGCGAACATCCGAGGGGGACGTGGCCAGTGCGGCAAAGACCCGATCCGCAGCAGGTAAATAAGGGGCCGTCACCTCACTGGCTGCGGCTTGCGGAAGGTGAGCTGCGTCGTCGTACTGGCGAGAAATCCTGGAGTGAATATCCGCAAGCTGCGGTTCCAGGCTGGACAGTAGCGGAAGCCAATCAGAGTGGACGCGCGAAATGTCGAAGCCGCCGAGGGTGCTGAGGGAAGCGCTCATGTCTCCAATCTAGCGCCGAAAAACCGCGACGAATGACAAGGATGTAATTCAGGCTTAGAATGAGTGATTAGGCCGAAAAGGGAAGGAAAAAGCGTGAGTTCAGTAACGTCAGCGGCATCACAGCCAGACTTTGAATTCGACGAATCGTCGTCACTTTCTGAACGTGACCAGCGCATCCTCACATTCGAACGCCAGTGGTGGAAGTTCGCGGGAGCGAAGGAAGAAGCCATTCGTCAGCTGTTCGATCTTTCCGCAACACACTATTATCAGAGTCTAAACGCGTTAATTGACACGGATGCGGCGCTTGCGTTCGATCCAATGTTGGTGAAGCGACTTCGCCGTTTGCGGAGCTCGCGTCATTCAACGCGTTTGCAGCAGCGACATCTTTCTGGCGCTTAGGTTCCGCCCGCGCCCGCTGCAACACAAGATATTGGAGAAGCGGACGTGAATTACCCTCAGGACGAGTTCGACAAGATTCCAGAAGGAACCGGTAGCGCTGGCGCGCACCGGGGCTTTGGCGCGCCTATTGCTGCAGGTGGCGCAGCCGCTGGTGCTTCAGGCGCCTCAGCTTATTCAGCAGATTTGTCTGTGGATGATCCTCAGTACTCAGACTCCTACGAGTACTTCTACGTTGAGGACGCACCAAGCCGCAAGGGACTTTTGCCGATCTTGCTTGCTGGAACGGCTGCCCTAGTCATCGGTGTCTTGGCGTTCTTCGTAGTTCCGCAATTCTTCAAGAACAACTCTGCGGATCCTGCGCCGGTAGCCTCCCCATCTGTCTTGGGCTCGATGTCCGCGTCTTCGGATCCGTACACCTCCACCTGGACTGCCACGTCTTCCTCTGCATCTTCCAGTTCCTCATCTTCTAGCTCTGCGTCGAGCACTTATGTTGCTCCGCGGACTAGCTACGCACCTCGCACCTCAGTGCGTCCGCGTACTACGCAGGCTCCACGCACCTCGCAAAAGCCACGCACTACCAAGGCCCCGACTACGTCTGCAGCTCCGACTACGTCGAAGGCACCAACTACTTCTGCGCCGGCTACGACCAAGCCAGCACCAACCACCAAACCGGCGCCAACGACGAAGCCGGCTCCAACCCCGAAGCCGGCTCCAACCACGAAACCTGGTCCGACAACGAAGCCTGCCCCTACGACGGCTCCAACGTCCCAGCCGTCCACTGAGCCGCCTGCTAGCGATAGCGTAGGAAGCGGTGACAAGAAGCCGGCAGAGCCCAGCAAAAAGAGCTAGTTCCGGCTGAGTGCCCGACAATTTTTGATGGTGTTGTTCGCTCACGGATTTATTTGGGTTCTTCTGCCTCCACAGAGTTTGCACTCGATGGCTGAGAGTGCCAACATGGAGTTAGCACTCATAGGGTGCGACTGCTAAGTAAGTGTCGGTTCGACACATCATGGTGGTCGTTCGTATATGAATACCGGACTTCTAGATGAGGTTGTGGTTCCTTCGGTACCTTATGCCGAAGTAGCTCAACCGTCCGTCGCGGGCATCTGGTTGTCCACCCCCGCATGACTGTCCCGAAAGGACCCCAGCCGTTATGGCAAAGATCATTGCATTTGACGAGGAAGCACGTCGCGGCCTCGAGCGTGGTTTGAACCAGCTCGCAGACGCTGTCAAGGTAACGCTTGGCCCACGCGGCCGCAATGTTGTTCTTGAGAAGAAGTGGGGCGCTCCCACCATCACGAATGACGGCGTTTCCATCGCTAAGGAAATCGAACTCGACGATCCATACGAGAAGATCGGTGCAGAGCTGGTCAAGGAAGTTGCCAAGAAGACGGACGACGTCGCTGGCGACGGCACCACCACCGCTACCGTTCTTGCTCAGGCACTCGTGAAGGAAGGCCTGCGCAACGTTGCTGCCGGCGCCGACCCACTGTCCCTAAAGCGCGGCATCGAAAAGGCCGTTGAAGCTGTTACGGCTGAACTGCTTGATTCCGCTAAGGAAATTGAAACTAAGGAAGAAATCGCTGCTACGGCATCGATCTCCGCTGGCGACTCCCAGATCGGCGAGCTCATCGCTGAGGCCCTCGACAAGGTGGGCAAGGAAGGCGTCATCACGGTTGAAGAGTCCAACACCTTCGGCCTTGACCTCGAACTCACCGAGGGTATGCGCTTCGACAAGGGCTACATCTCCGCTTACTTCGTCACCGACGCAGAGCGCCAGGAAACGGTTCTTGAAGATCCGTACATCTTGATCGTGAACTCGAAGATCTCCAACGTGAAGGATCTCGTTGCAGTTCTCGAGAAGGTCATGCAGTCCGGCAAGCCATTGCTGATCATCGCTGAAGACATCGAAGGCGAAGCTCTTGCAACCCTCGTGGTCAACAAGATCCGTGGCCTCTTCAAGTCTGTGGCCGTCAAGGCTCCAGGCTTCGGCGACCGCCGCAAGGCCATGCTTGCTGACATCGCAATCCTCACGGGCGGCCAGGTCATCTCTGAAGAGGTTGGCCTCAAGCTCGAGAACGCTACCTTGGATCTCCTCGGTACCGCTCGCAAGGTTGTTGTCACCAAGGACGAGACCACGATCGTTGAAGGCGCAGGCTCCGCTGAGGAGATTGCAGGCCGTGTCAACCAGATCCGTGCCGAGATCGAGAACTCCGATTCCGATTACGACCGTGAGAAGCTTCAGGAGCGTCTCGCCAAGCTTGCTGGCGGCGTAGCTGTCATCAAGGCTGGCGCAGCCACCGAAGTTGAGCTCAAGGAACGCAAGCACCGCATTGAGGATGCTGTCCGCAACGCAAAGGCTGCTGTTGAAGAAGGCATCGTTGCCGGTGGCGGCGTAGCCCTCATTCAGGCTGGCGAAAAGGCTTTCGCAAAGCTCAACCTCGAAGGTGACGAGGCAACCGGCGCAAACATCGTCAAGGTTGCAATCGAAGCTCCGCTCAAGCAGATCGCATTCAACGCTGGCCTCGAGCCAGGCGTTGTTGCCGACAAGGTCAAGGGTCTTCCTGCTGGCCACGGCTTGAACGCTGCAACCGGTGAGTACGTTGACCTTCTTGCAGCTGGCGTCAACGACCCAGTGAAGGTAACCCGCTCGGCACTCCAGAACGCAGCATCCATCGCTGGTCTCTTCTTGACCACCGAGGCTGTTGTTGCTGACAAGCCTGAGAAGTCTGCACCAGCTATGCCAGGTGGAGACGAAATGGGCGGCATGGGCGGCTTCTAGTCCCAACTGATGTTTCCGCAACGCGGCATCGCATGTAGCTAATACGAAAAAGACCTAGTCGTCATCATTACGGCTAGGTCTTTTTCTATGTGATGCCTCTGAAATAAGCGGGACTTTGGCGGGAGTATCACCACTAAGCTCGAAGTTCAGTTAGTTCTCGGCGCAGATTCTCTCGAGCTTTGTCTTCCCAAAGCCGCTTGCCCGTGGCCGTTTCGAAGAGCGTGGGCTTGTCCAAGAGTTGCTGGAGGATTTTGGCGCGACCTTCGCGGAAGAGATCTTCCGGTACATGCCGGTATTCTTCGCGGACACCGGCGGTATAGCGACGGTAGTCTTCTTCTGGCCGAGCCAACACTTCGAGATCAGCGTCCATGAAAATCTTGCCAGCCGCGTCAGTCGACTCTGGCGCATGCGTCGTGGTCAGCAAAATGATTCGAGCAGTCTCATCAATGATTGCTTGATCTACTCCCATGCTTGTCAGATCGGTGACGGCAAGCTGCGCAGACTCATCCTCATCGCGGCCCGGAGTCCCGGTGTAGATGGCGTCGTGGTACCAGGCAGCGAAGTCGAGGGCCTGCGGATATGGCCCTTGCTCTTCGCCTTCAACTCTGAGCAGCTCGAGCGAATTCAAGACTGCGAGCAAGTGAGTGCCCGAGTGGTAATGGCGGTCCATTTGAGACCAGCGGGCTACGAGGGCCTCGCCGGTGGCTTCATGACCTGGCGCTAACTGATTCCACCGGCGCAACAAGACTGAATCCAGACGTTCTGGACGCTGACGAGCCGGAACCCGCAGCCCGCTGCGGACGAGTCGGCGTACAAGGTCAGTCGCCGAGACTGTCTCGGCCCCACGAGCGACAAGATCGTCGTAGCGAGCCAAAGGGACGTCGTAGTGGTCGCGGTCAAAGGCGCGATGAGGCAACCCAGCATCTTGGGCAAACTCGTGGAGCTCGTCGAGGGACGAATCTGACACGAGATGAGAAAAGACTGTTCCGTGTGCTGGCCACATGGGTGGGTCAATGAGAATTGCCATGGTGACAGCCTAGTGAACCTCAGCCACCATGCATGTGGATCGGGGCTCGCAACAGGAAGCTCAGCGGGTGGACGTTGGCCTGCCCAAGAGCCAACGCCCACCGAACGCTCTGAGGAGAACTAGAACGCAAACATGCTCGCGTTCGCCTGCTCGGCGTCGTCGTAATGCTGAGCGCTCACGGTCAGTGCCCGCGAAATCGAGTTCAGCGACTCTTCGACCTGAGTCTGGGTAGCGCGCCACTGCTGGACGACGCTCTGGAAATTGCTGCTCGCCATGCCCTGCCACGTGCCTTCAAGCTCGTGGAGGCTAGCTTGCATGGTGTTGATGTCGGCGCGAATGCGCTCGGCCGTCGCCTGAATGTTGGCGCTCTTCGTTCGCATTTCTTCGGTGTTGGTGGCGAAATTGCTCATCATGATTCCCTTCACGCTGGTGTGCGCGGGCCGGAAAATGACCCGTCGCAACCCACGCTACGGAGGGAAAATACAGCCGAAGCGAGTCACCCCAAAAATGTGGATAACTCGGGTACCAACCACTAAAAAAGACGGCTTGTGGACAGAGAGCTCGCTACCGCAAGGGCACAGGGCAACAGGGCACAAAGCAACAGGGCACAGGACACAAAGCGCTGTGCCACCGGGCGCCAGAGCTGGCCAAGAAACTTACTTCTTGGAGCCCTTGTCCTTGGTCCACGAAATGATGCCGCGAGCACCGTCGTTTTCCGGGGTGGATGACTTCTCTGCGTCCGTGCCCTTGACGTTCCTGGTTTCGAGCGGCGAACCGTCGTCGTCATCCATGTCACTTTCCGGACCGTCGAGCGGTTCAAAAGGAACGTGCGGCAAGTGGATGGACATCGTCGCGCCGCCGCCATCGGTATTGGTCAGGCGTACGGAGCCGTCGTGCTGTGCGGCGATCGCAGCAACGATCGCGAGTCCCAACCCGGTGCCACCGGTTTCTCGCTGCCGCGAGGTATCGGCGCGATAGAAGCGCTCGAAGACTCGCTTGGCGTCAGCCTCGGAGATGCCTGGACCGTGGTCTCGGATTGCGAGGACGGAATCTGAGCGGCCATCTATGACCGGCAAGACGCCCACGGCAACTTCGATAGGAGAACCTGCTGGCGTGTAGCGCATGGCATTCGTCATCAGGTTGGCCACCACTTGGCGCAAGCGTGCCTCATCGCCACGGGTTGGGGCGGAACGCGGAGGGCCTTCGTCAATGCCAATCAAACGCACCACGCGATCAGGCGCGCTGACCTTGGCATCTTCAACCGCGTCAGAGGCCAAAAGCAAAAGATCAACAGGTGTCACATCGAGTGGACGTTGCTCATCCAGCCGAGCAAGGGTCAAGAGGTCCTCGACCAGCTGGCCCATGCGCTTGGCTTCATTCTCAATGCGCCCCATCGCTTGAGCGATGTGTTCAGGTTCCTTGATGCCGCCTTGGCGGTACAACTCGGAGTATCCGCGAATCGTGACCAGAGGAGTGCGGAGCTCGTGGGACGCGTCTTGAATGAACTGACGCATCTTGCGCTCTGACATCGCGCGGCCACGGAAAGCTTGTTCAATATGCGCAAGCATCGCGTTGAGCGAGTGGGAAAGACGTCCCACTTCGGTTTCTGGCGGGAAGTCCTCCACGCGTCGAGACAAGTCCCCAGCTGCAATGGCAGCTGCGGTGCGTTCAACGCGGATGAGCGGTCGGAAGGCTCTCGAGGTGGCGCCGTAGGCGATCATGGACATGATGAGCGTGGACAGCATTCCGGTGAACATGATGGAGGCGGTCGCCTGCTCGATCGTGTCCTTCGCCTGATTCAGCGGCAGCGCGATGGTCATATACCCAGAATTGTCGGCGAGGGCGAAGGCCTTCATGCGCCAACCATCGGACCCGGAGGCGGTGCCCGGAATGTCCAGAGAGCGGTTCTCGAGCTCCTGGACTTGAGCCAAGGTGAGAGCCGGTATCTGCGGAGTGTCAGCCTGGCTGGCGGTTGGCAACGCGTAGTAGACCGATCCGTCCGGCGTGCGAATGGAACCGTTGAACCGCAATAAGCGAACCGTATCCGTATTCGACGGCTGCGTGCTCGAGGAGTTCTGCTGATTCAACTGCAACATCGAGTTCATGAGCGGTCCGGAGTTGGCCGCCAAGTCAGAATCAATTTGCTGCATCAGCGTGGACTGCAACGTGTAGGACGTGCCCCACGCAGTGGCCACAATGCCCAAGATCATGAGCCCAGACATGAGCGCTACCAGCTTGGAGCGCAACGATATCTGGCGAAAGAACTTTTTCAAATGATCCATTATTTCCTGTGGCAAAAAAGTGTCACCCGGTGCAAAGACCGGGTGACATTAAGCGTAGCCGTTAGCGACGATCAGCCGTGCGCATCAGGTAACCCACTCCGCGCTTGGTCTGAATGAGCGATGGCCATTCTGGGCGGGAGTCGATTTTGCGTCGCAAGTAGGAGATGTAGGACTCCACGATCGAGGCGTCGCCGTTGAAGTCGTATTCCCACACGTGATCCAGGATCTGTGCCTTAGAGAGCACGCGGTTGGGGTTCATCATGAGGTAACGCAAGAGCTTGAATTCGGTGGGGGAGAGATCGATGATCTCGCCGGAACGGCGTACCTCGTGAGCGTCGTCGTCCAACTCGAGGTCATCAACACGCAAGATCGCGGCGTCGTCGTCCACCGAATGAGTGCGGCGCAAGACGGCACGAATGCGCGCAACAACCTCGTCGAGGCTGAAAGGCTTGGTGACGTAATCGTCGCCGCCAACCGTCAGGCCGGTGACCTTGTCTTCAGTGTCATCACGGGCTGTCAAGAACAGGACCGGGAAGTGGCGGCCGGCGGCGCGCAGCTTGCGAGTCACCGTAAAGCCGTCCATGTCCGGAAGCATCACGTCGAGCACGGCAAGATCAGGCTGTTCGCGCTCTACAGCGGCGAGGGCTTCACGACCATCGGCCGCGGCGACAACATCAAAACCAGCGAATCGCAATGACGTGGAGAGGAGTTCGCGAATGTTTGGTTCGTCGTCGACAACCAGCAGCTTCGCCTCTGCATTTCTGGTATTCATATGACCATGGTGGAGGAATAAGCTGGGAATCGACTGTGAGCGCCCTATATGTAGTCTTTGCTATCGCTCGGTGTGTGCGGAAGCCGCGCGGCGTCGTCGTTCTCGCAAAGACAAAACCACATAAATAAGCAGGAAAATCAGCGCAATCGGTAGCCCGTAGAGCCCAATGGCAATCAAGCCGGGCCACGGCGTGACGCTCATCGCGTACAGCACCAACGTAATAAAGAGGGCAACGAGCGAAAGAACCGCAGCGGCAACCGCCAGGATCAGTACCGAACGAGAGACCGATGACGACGAGGCGGGGCTTTCTTGAACTTTCACGCACACAGCCTACAGTGAAACCCCGCCTTCACCCCTTGCTGCAACCTGACTAAGACGCTCCGATAGCGTAAACTTTAAAGACTGACTTTCCGGTGCAGTTCGTTTTTGCGCACAGCGAGAAGCACGCCCAGTAGACGAATATCGCGGCACGAGCCGCAGCGGAAAGCCCCGGACCGTGCCGGGGCTGTTGTTTGACCAGAAGAGGTTTGAAGAAGTGCCTACCGGCAAAGTGAAATGGTTTGAACCCTCAAAGGGTTTCGGGTTCTTGGTGACGGATGACGGCCAAGAAGTGTATTTGCATGCGTCTGCGTTGGAAGACGGTTTGACGACCGTTCGCAATGGCGCGCGCATGGAATTTGGTATTGCTGAGGGGCGCAAGGGTGCGCAAGCGTTGTCTGCGCGCCTCATCGAGGAGGCTCCTTCCGTGGCTCGCGCGCGTCGCAAGCCAGCGGACGAACAGGCCATCTTGGTGGAAGACCTTATTAAGTTGTTGGACGGCATTTCCAACGGTCTGCGTCGGGGTCGTTACCCTGAGAAGACGCAGGGTGCGAAGATTGCAGCTGTACTGCGTGCCGTCGCCGACGATTTGGATGCCTAATGACGCGTAAAGCCAAGCTTGATGATTTCCTCGCGCAAGCCGTGGATGTTGCCCGTGACCGTCTCCTCGAGGTGGTCGAAGCGGACCAGCTTGGCGAGCATTTGTCTGCAACTGCGGATGGCGAACGACTCGTCACGCACCGCTTTGCGGCCGAGGTCGCAGGCTACGACGGCTGGGTCTGGTTCATCAGCCTGGCGCGCGTCCCGCGTTCCAAGGAAGCCACAGTCTGCGAGTTGGGCTTGATTCCTGGCGAAGGTGCGCTGCTGGCTCCCGAATGGGTGCCGTGGGCAGCGCGCGTGACGGCGGAGGAAATTGAGTCGGAAGAATCGGAGCACGACGACGCAGCTTCCGAAGGCGAAGAGCCTGCGGACACGGTGGATGCCTCGAGCGAAGTGGAAGTCACCGAAGATGACTCTGCGGAGACTTCCGAGTCCTCCAAGGCTGAATAAGTCCGATACTGAATATAAGAAGTACGAAGGCCGGTCGCCTTCCGGGGAAATCGTTGAGATTCCCTCTGGCAAGCGACCGGCCTTTGCGTTGGCCGTGCTGTGGAGCCCTAGGGCTTAGAGGTTTTCGAGCACGTAGTCGATGCACTGGGTGAGCTTCGTGACGTCATCCGGTTCGATCGCGACGAAGGTGGCGATACGCAACTGGTTGCGGCCAAGCTTGCGGTAAGGCTCGGTGTCGACGACGCCGTTGGCGCGAAGGACCTTGGCGACGGCAGCTGCATCCACGCTGTCATCGAAGTCGATGGTGGCGATGACGTTGGAGCGTTCATCGGCGTTGACCACGAATGGGGTGGCCTTTTCGTGAGCTTCTGCCCACGAGTAGACGCGACCAGCCGAGTCAGCAGTGCGGCCTGCAGCCCACTTCAAGCCACCGTTATTGTTGAGCCACTGAACCTGGTTGTCCAGGGAAACCAGCGTGGTGAGGCTTGGCGTGTTGTACGTCTGGTTTTTGAGCGAGTTATCAACGGCCGTGCTCAGATCCAAGAAGTCTGGGATCCAGCGATCCGTGCTCTTGATTTCAGCGACGCGCTCAAGTGCAGCAGGGGAGAACATAGCGATCCAGAGGCCGCCGTCAGAAGCGAAATTCTTCTGCGGAGCGAAGTAGTAGACGTCAGTCTCTCCAAGAGAAACGTCGAGACCGCCGGCAGCTGAGGTTGCGTCGACAACAACGAGTGCGTCATCGGCGGCACCTTCCAAGCGCTTCACTGGAGCGAAGACACCGGTGGAGGTTTCGTTGTGAGGCCATGCGTAAACGTCAACGCCTTCTTCGGCGACTGGAGCAGGACGCGTGCCCGGCTCTGACTTCAAGATGGTGGAAGCATCGAGGAAGGGCGCCTTGTTGGTGGCCGAGGCGAACTTCGAGCCAAACTCACCGAAGGACAAGTGCTGTGCCTTCTGGCGGACCAGTCCAAAGCTTGCGGCATCCCAGAATGCGGTGGATCCGCCGACGCCAAGAATGACTTCGTATCCCTCAGGGGCATTAAAGAAGGTCTTGAGGCCTTCCTGAACGCTCTTCACCAAGTTCTTGACTGGTGCCTGGCGGTGGGACGTGCCAAGGATGGTGCGCTGTGCGTCAACGATGGCCTGTACTTGTTCGTCGCGGACCTTTGAAGGCCCGGCGCCGAATCGTCCGTCGCCCGGTAGGAGTTCATGGGGGATCGCGATATTCGTCAAAGCAGGAACCTTTCAGAGGTGTGGGGTGGTGCAACCAAGCTACGAGCCACGGTGCGTCTCTCTATTTTCGTCCACCGGCCGGGTAGATGTCAGATCGGCGCCCAAAATGTGAACAAGCAAAAACACACTGGGCTAAGGTACAAAGGAGAGAGAAGCCGTATATTCGACGGGGAAATTACTCTCGTACAAACTTCTGGGGAGTTGCAGTGACTGACTTAATCGATACCACCGAGATGTATTTAAGAACCATCTTGGAGCTCGAAGAAGAGAGCATTACTCCTTTGCGCGCCCGAATTGCTGAGCGACTTGGCCACTCAGGCCCCACTGTTTCACAGACCGTTGCGCGCATGGAACGCGATGGCTTGGTACATGTTTCCGACGACCGCCAGTTGCAGCTGTCCGCCAGTGGACGCACGCTGGCCACCGAAGTCATGCGTAAGCACCGTCTCGCGGAGCGATTGCTTGCAGACGTGATTGGCCTCGAGTGGGAATACGTTCATGACGAAGCGTGCCGCTGGGAACACGTGATGAGCGAACGGGTGGAGCGCCGCCTGTTTGAACTACTGGGCAAGCCGGAAATGTCTCCCTATGGAAACCCGATCCCTGGACTGGAGAGTCTGGGTGGACGCGGTTGGGCAGATATCGCGGTGCCGGTCACGAATCTTGATACTGCTTTGGACTCCGGAATGACCGGACCTATTACGGTGCTCCGGCTCGCTGAAACTATTCAGGTTGATCCAGAACTTTTGGGCCAGCTCAATGAAGGTGGGATCAAGCCAGGCGCGACGATCACCTTGGAACGTTCCCCGGGATACATCGTGGTGCGAGTCGAAGGTGTCGAGGGAGCTTTGGAGCTGCCGGCGGAAGTCTCTCAGCACATCTTTGTTAAGGCTGAAGAAAAGTAGCTTTTCAGCCCGAAACCACGCATTTGGTGAGACACTTCACTCGTAACCGAATGTAACGGAGAGATAACGATCAAGGCTCGATTAACGCCTGTGGATTTCTTTAAACGTGTGCGTGACGGGAAAAATCGTTGAAAATCAGGGATTTTTAGCCATTCGTCTAATTCTTCGTGATCATTCCGTCTCCATTTCGTGATCAGAATGTGACATTGAAACTTTTATCAAGTAATCTTGAGAGCGTGTCCCGACGAAATGGAAGGGCACCCTTGAGCGGGAAGCCGAACATCGCCGCTGCTCGAGGTCCGTTCGCAAGAAAGCTATTGGCGATGGCGGGGGACCCATTTTGGGCCTCACACACTTTGGGCCCTTGGGGTTAAGTACACAAACTCTCTTAGCGATAGACGTGTGCCGAAAGCAGTCTGCTTTCGAACCCGACAGCTCACCTCGCAGGCGCTGGGAGAGGTAATCAAATTGTCGAAGCGTATCGCTTTAGGTGGTCACCGTTCAGGTGAAACCCGCTCGAACTCCATCGCGGGTATCTCGAAGGCCGTGGCTGCCAACGCAGGATCGTTTGGTCGATCTGCGGCTGTTGTAGCGGCTGCTTCGGGTATGGTCTTGACCCTGGGTGTTCCAGCTCAGGCTAACCCTGCAGCACGTGAAGCTGCTGCCGCACCAATGGATGCACTGAATATCGAGCGCGTTGCTCTTCAGTCCTCCGTAGTTGCAACTGTTGTTGCACCAACCGCTGACTCTAAGAAGGCCGAAACCGCTCAGGTTCGCGCAACTCTTAAGACTGCTCCTGCTCCAGCCAAGGCTAAGGCAGAGCCAAAGACCGTGACCGCATCGGTCAAGGCAGTAGAGAACGCAAACGAAGCCGCCACGACTGAAGCCCCAGCTGCTCAGAACACTGTTTCTGCTGCTCAGAACACTGTTTCCGCTGCTCAGAACACTGTTTCTGCTGCTCAGAACACTGTTTCCGCTGCTCAGAACACTGTTTCTGCTGCAGAGACTCGTGCCGCTGAAAAGCGCGAAGCTGCTCAGAAGCGTGCCGCTGAAAAGCGTGCCGCTGAAAAGCGTGCCGCTGAAAAGCGTGCAGCTGCTGCCAAGAAGCAGCGCGAAGCTGCTGAACGTCGTGCATCTGCATCGACCAACGCTTTCGCACCTGTCACTCGTTCTAACCGCACGGGTGCAGCAGCTTCCACCTCTATCAAGTCTGTTGCTCCAGCTTCGTCTTCGGTCAACACCGCTAGCTTGAGCGGCATTGCAGCAACGGCTTCCCGTTACTCCGGTGTTCCTTACGTCTGGGGCGGCGCTTCGCCGAGGGGTTGGGACTGCTCCGGCTTCGTTCAGTGGGTCTACAAGCAGCACGGCATCAACTTGGTCCGCGGAACCTCTGCGCTCCGCAGTTCGGGACAGTTCGTTCGCACGGGCAACCCGAAACCAGGCGACTTGGTGTTCCAGAACGGTGGCGGCCACGTTGGCATCTACCTCGGAAACGGCATGATGATCGGTGCGCAGAACCCAACCGTGGACACCATGATCCACTCGGTTTCTCGCAACCCGCTCTACGGCTACTACACCTACGTAGGCTAATAGCTGGTAGAAAAATGACTTTCGAAAGAACCCTCGGTTTTCCGGGGGTTCTTTTGTTGTTCCACGAAAGTTGGGCAACACGCGAGGTCCTCGACACGATGTGTGTTTGCGACACAAAAATACGGCCCGATTTGCCCCACGGGTTAGTCTAAGAACTGATCCCACGCTCGAAGTTGCGGCTTGAGTCACGGATTCTGGCCGCAACGCTCAGGACCCCAGAGGACCGCTCATGCGAACTCTTGTACTGAATGCTGGATATGAACCGCTCGCGGTAGTGACCTTCCGCCGAGCTCTTTTGCTTGTGCTCACTGGCAAAGCAAGCATCCTCGCGGAGGACAACGATGACCCTGTCGTCGGGCCGCGCGAAATTCTCTCGCGTCCTACGGTGATTCTCTTGAACCGCTATGTGCGCGTGCCCTACCGCGAAGCCGCTCACGTGACCCGCCGCGGCATTCTTCGCCGCGATTCTCACCGTTGCGCGTATTGCGGGCGAACTGCCACCACGGTGGATCACGTCCATCCGCGCTCGCTCGGTGGCCAGGACACCTGGGAGAACCTCGTGGCATGCTGCCTGACTTGCAACAACAAGAAGGGCAACAAGACTCTGCGCCAAATGGGTTGGAAGCTTCCCTTTACGCCCGTGCGTCCCGTAGGACCCCAGTGGTTCATCACCGAGTTGGAGAAGCCAGCGCCAAGCTGGAATGCTTTCTTGGATGTATACGCCGCCTGAGTCCACGCCAGCATCACCGCTGACGGTCGCCGCCATTGTGGTGGCCGGGGGAGCAGGGTCTCGACTTGGTGGCGTCAATAAGCCACTGCTCACCACTCCTGATGGCGTGACTCTCCTCAATCATGCGCTGCGAGATCTCCAAACCGTATTCGCGGACCAGCTCGCGGACATTGCAGTAGTGGGACCAACAAGCCTGAACCAAGAGGTCGCGTCGTGGCCCATCGTCCTCCGGGTCCAGGAAAACCCACCGCTCTCCGGCCCGGCCGCAGCGGTCGTCGCCGGGACGCAAGCCCTAGCGGCACGCAACGCAACGAAGCAAACGCCACCAGACGTCGTCGTACTCCTTGCTGCGGACTTCGTTGCTCCGCGAGCCGGCTTGGAATTTCTCAAGCAAGCGCTTACGGAGCATTCCACGGCGGAACTGCTGGTCCCGCGCGATGAAGACGGCCATCCGCAATGGCTCCTGAGTGCGGTGTCGTGGCCGTACCTCGCCGAGCGCGTTGCGGAGGGAGCCGAACAAAGCGCTGGTCAGAGCTTGCGTTGGCTGCTGGACGCCCCCTCAGCCACGTTTGTGAAGATGACCGCGCACGCCCAGAACGGCACTCGAGACGTGGATTCACCGGCGGATGCGCAGCGCTACGAGATTCGTTTGCCCTCGACTCAGAATTCCACCCACGATTAGCACGACGACATGCTCAGCAGGGCAGAGCCAAAAGTCCCTAGACTAGGGGATTGGTTCGCGTTCGAGCGTGCACCGAATCCGTGAGGAGGACACATGGAGAACTCTGCGCCAGAGTTGACGCAAGAACAGAAAGATCAGGTGCTCCGGGAATGGTCCCGAGAGTTGTTGGATCGGTTTGAACTTCAAGACGTCTCGATTGATATTGATGCCATGCTGGGGCTGGCAGGGGTCGCGGCGCATCAGGTAGTGCGTCCGGCAGCGCCGTTGACCACGTTCATCGTGGGCCTCGCAGCGGGAATCGCGGCCGGTTCCGGCCAGACCTCCGTGGACAATGCGGTGAACTCTGCCGTCAATCATGCGCGCGCGATCATCAAGAGCCGCAACGAATCTGCATGAGTCAAGACATTACTTGGGATGACGCGCGCTTTGCTGCCTACGCGCTGGGCGTGCGACTGCGCGATTCGATCGCCTCGGTTGAAAAGATTCCGTTAATGCATGCCCTCGGCCGGACGCTGGCGCAGGACGTCACCGCACTGCAGGGCATCCCGCATTATGCTTCCTCCGCCATGGATGGCTGGGCGGTGTCCGGAACCGGGCCGTGGCGCATCAAGCCGCGCTCGCCTGAAGACGAGCCGCACGCCGCGAGCGACACTCTGGGCGAGCACGAGGCGCGCCCCATTCTGACAGGCGGCGCGTTGCCGCTTGGCTGCACCGCTGTAGTGCGCAGTGAAGACGCCACAGAGTACGACGGCGAACTCTCGGCTCCGGAGCCTCGGTTGCGGGCGGATATTCGCCCGGCAGAGCGCGAAGCCCGCGCGGGGGATACCTTGCTTGCCGCGGGGACGGTCCTCACCCCGCCACGTCTTGCCATCGCCGCATCAAGCGGCCGCGACGATGTTGAGGTGCTCAGCGCGCCGCGCGTGGGATTCATCTTGAGTGGCCGGGAAGTGGTGACGTCAGGTCTGCCGCTACCTGGTTACGTGCGCGATAGCTTTGCAGATTTCTTGCCGCCCGTGCTCAGTGCGTGGGGCGCTTTTCAAGCGTCACCGTTCTGCCAGCGCATTGGTGACTCTTTAGAGGAGACTCTCTCGGCACTTTCTGCCACCGATGCTTCCGTGGTGGTTTCCACCGGGGGAACGGGGCATTCTGACCATGACTTCTTGCGGCTGGCTGTTGAACGTCTTGGCGCGGAATTCATTGTTGAGGCGATCGCGATGCGGCCGGGACACCCGACGTTCCTTGCCGTACTTCCAGATCAACGAGTCATGGTGGGGTTGCCAGGGAATCCGCTGGCCGCCTTCATGGCTGCTTTGACCGTGGTTCAACCGCTCCTTGCGGGAGCCTTGGGCCAGCCGCTCGATGAGCCTCGAGCCGTGAAGACAGTGGAGTCCTATGCGCCTTTGCCAGGACGTGTGCGGCTGGTGCCTTCGGGGCTATCGCTAGCGGATGATTCTGAGCTGGGTGCTCCGGAAGTCCGAGTAATATCCAAAGAACATACGGGCCCGGCGATGTTGCGCGGGCTGGGAGACGCCGACGGTGTCATGGTGGTGCCGCCTGAAGGCACACAGCCGGGCGACCCCGTCCGTCTGCTGGATCTGCCGTGGTGAGTCTACGTCGCGGCGGAGTCCGCTTATTGAGAGGTGCAACATGGGCAGATTAACGTCCCGTAAGAGGATCACACGCCTAGGTTTTGGTCCGGACGGACAAGTGATTTCGCGGTCCAAAGAAGAGACCATGGCCGTGGAAGAGCCCTTGGAAATTCGGTTGGGGCACAAGTCTTTTAGCGTCACCATGCGTACTCCCGGCGATGATTTCGATTTGGTGGCTGGCTTCTTGGTCTCTGAAGGCGTGATTCGCCAGGCCGACCAGCTGACGAGCATGCGGTTCTGCGCTGGCGAAGACGAGAACGGCCAACAAACGTTCAACGTGGTGGAAGCCGGACTCGGTGCTGGAGCTGTTCCTCCGGACCTCACCATGGAGCGCCACGTCTACACGAGTTCGAGCTGCGGTATTTGCGGCACCGCGTCCATCGAGGCCGTGGAAAAGTCCGGTGGCTATGACTTGAGCCAGGACTCCATGACCGTGGACCTCGCGACGTTGCTCAAGCTCCCGGATACGTTGAGGAAGTCTCAAGACTTGTTCACGAAGACCGGTGGTGTCCACGCAGCCGGACTGTTCACGGCGACGGGTGAGCTGTTGTGCTTGCGCGAAGATGTGGGGCGTCATAATGCGGTGGACAAAGTGGTGGGTTGGGCTCTTCGAGAAGGCAAGCTGCCGTTGTCCGGAACCATCCTTCAAGTCTCCGGACGAGCCTCTTTTGAACTGGTTCAGAAGGCGTGGATGGCAGGAATTCCTGTGTTGTCCGCCGTCAGCGCCCCTTCGTCACTTGCCGTGGATTTGGCGGAACGTGCGCAAATAACACTTGCGGGCTTCAGCAGAACGAGTACGGTGAATGTGTACACGGGTGCCCATCGCATTGTCGTGCCCACACCGATCGATGCGCTCACATAAAGAGGTAAGAAATGTCGCTGAGCAAGCCTGCTCCGATAGAGGATATTAACGAAGACCAGCTCAAAGTTGGATCTCCGAAAACCAGTGCCGCCGGTGTCAAAGCCGTCACCGTGGCGTTGGATCGTGGACTGAGCGCCGCGGGAGTGACCCGAACGGTGCGCTCTTTGTTGCGCATCAACCAGCACAATGGGTTTGACTGCCCGGGATGTGCATGGCCTGAATCCATTACGGAACGGCGATCGCCGGCGGAGTTCTGTGAAAATGGCGCCAAAGCTGTCGCCGAAGAGAACACCACTCGCGAAGTCACCCCGGAATGGTGGGCTCAGCATCCCATCGCCACATTAGAAGACAAGACGGAATACTGGCTGGGTAGTCAGGGTCGCATCACGCACCCCATGATCATTCGTGAGGGCGATACGCACTACACGCCGATCTCATGGGCCGAGGCGTTCTCCACTATCGGTGATCACATCAACAAGTCCACACCGGACCGTTGCGTGTTCTATACCTCGGGGCGTACGGCCAACGAGACTGCGTTTATGTACCAGCTCTTCGCGCGCTCCGTGGGAACCAACAACCTGCCTGACTGCTCCAACATGTGCCACGAGTCTTCGGGCTCGGCCATGCGCCCGACTGTGGGCATTGGCAAGGGCACCGTCTCGCTCGAAGACTTTGAGCACTCCGAACTCATCTTTGTAGTGGGACAGAACCCCGGAACCAACCACCCGCGCATGCTTTCAGCTCTGGCAGATGCTCGCAAGAACGGTGCCAAGGTCGTCGCTGTGAACCCGCTTCCTGAAGCCGGCTTGTTGGGCTTCAAGGACCCGCAGACCATCGGTGGCGTGGTGGGTGAAGGATCTACCATCGCCGATCACTTCTTGCAGATCAAAGTTGGCGGTGACTTGGCGCTCTTCCAAGCTTTCGGTTACTTGTTGTTGCAGGAAGAAGCACGCAATCCTGGTTCCATCGTTGACCAGGAATTCATTGACGCTCAGACCGTGGGCTTCGATGGGTACCGCGAAGCTCGGGCCACCATCGATTGGAATGCGACGGAAGAAGCGACCGGACTTTCTCGCTTAGAAATCTCCACGGTTGCGAACTTGTTGGCCAAGTCCAAAGCCACCATCATCTGCTGGGCGCTAGGACTAACACAGCAGCCTCACTCAGTGCCAACCCTGCGGGAGATCATCAATTTGTTGCTCATGCAGGGCAACTTCGGTAAGCCCGGCGCTGGCGCTTGCCCAGTGCGAGGTCACTCCAATGTGCAGGGCGACCGCACCATGGGTATTTGGGAAAAGCCCACCGAAGCGATGCTTGAGGCGTTCGATAAGGAATTCAACATCACCTCGCCGCGCGAGTTCGGTGTGGATTCCACCGAGGCACTCGAGCGCTTTGAGAATGACGAAGTGGATGTCTTTGTTTCCATGGGCGGCAATTTCGCGTTGGCTAATTCCGACACCGAGGCGCTCGAAGCCGGCATGCGTCGCGCGGGATTGACGGTCCACATCTCCACGAAGCCCAACCGCTCGCACGTGGTCCACGGCCGCACGTCTATCATTTTGCCGACGCTGGGCCGCACGGACCGCGATGACAAGCACCCTAACGGTCCACAGTTCTTGACTGTCGAAGACTCGATGTCTGTCATCAAATCCACCCAGGGACGCCTCAAGCCGGTCTCTGAACATTTGTTGGCAGAACCGGTGATTGTGGCTCGCATGGCCATCGCGACCCTCGGCGAGGACCACCCGGTGGACTGGAAGGCTATGGCCGAGGACTATGACGTGATCCGGGATCACATCGCCAACACCATCCCAGGGTTCGAAGACTTCAACCTACGCGTTCGTGGCAAGAACGGCTTCGTGCTGCCCAACCCGCCGCGCGATTCCCGCACGTTTGCCACGGACATCGGCAAGGCACGCTTCTCGGTGAGCCCGTTTGAGTACTTGGCGGCGCCTGAAGGTCACTTGATCCTGCAGACCATGCGCAGCCACGATCAGTACAACACCACGTTCTACGGCCTCGATGACCGTTACCGCGGTATCTCGAACGGCCGCCGAGTGATCCTGGTACACCCAGAAGATCTTGAAGCCATGGGCTTCAAGGATCGGGACCTGGTGGACGTCATTTCAACGTTCAAGGGCACCGAGCGCCGCGCGAACAAGTTCCGCTTGGTCGCGTACCCGACGGCTAAAGGTTGCGCCGCCGCGTACTACCCAGAGGCCAACGCTTTGGTGCACCGCGAACTTGTGGCACGCGAATCGAACACGCCAGGTTTCAAGGCCATGATGGTGCGCTTCGTTCCGCATGAGCAGAGTGCAGACAAGCGCTATGATGAAACGCGCTCTGGCGCGCACAGCGCCTAAAACAAGCAGAATTCCCCGGACAGCAAAACCACGCTACAGCCGGGGAACTTGCTGAAAGACTGAGCTCAATCAAAGTTGACGAGGGCGTCCGCACGTTATGTGGGCGCCCTCTTTGAGTGTTTCTAGAAAGGCTCGGTACTCATTGTGAGTATGGAAGGTGCCGCCCACGGTTCGCTCTGGCGATTATCCATGGCCACGGAGAAGTCTTCGTATAGACCAGGGACGCCCAAGCGTGTCCTCGAGTTCGCAGGCCGCTATAAAGGCAAGCTCACCGCCTTCGTGATCGTCTCCGTCATCGGTGCCGCGCTCGCAGTCGCTACGCCTGTGCTTGCTGGCCGCGTGATCGATGCAATTGTGGCAGGGGAGCCGAGCAGCGTCGTCGTCATCCTTGCCGTCATTATTGCCGTGATAGCGCTCGCTGATGCCGCGATTGGGCTCGTGAACCGCTGGCTTTCCGCGAATCTCGGCGAAGGCGTGATTTATGATCTGCGCACGCAAGTGTTTGATCACGTCCAGAAAATGCCGATTGCTTTCTTCAACCGCACGCGCACCGGCGCTCTGGTTTCGCGGCTGAACAATGACGTGATCGGCGCGCAATCCGCGTTCGCGGGCACGCTGTCAGGCGTCGTGAGCAATATTGTGGCGCTCGTTCTGACGCTGATCGTGATGGTCTCCACCTCATGGCAAGTCACGCTGTTGGCTGTCTTTCTCTTGCCAATTTTCTTGATTCCGGCCCGTCGCATGGGGCGTTCGCTGGCCCGACTTCGCCGTGAAGCCGCTGAATACAACGCGACGATGGGCGCCCAGATGACCGAGCGCTTCTCGGCGCCCGGCGCCACGCTCGTCAAGCTTTTTGGCCGCCCCGCTCACGAGTCCCATGAGTTCGCCACACGAGCCGCTGCCGTTCGCGATATCGGGATCAAGACCGCAATGCGACAGTTCGTCTTCGTTACCGCGCTGACCCTTGTTGCGGCGCTGGCACTGGCGCTGGTGTACGGCTTGGGCGGCGTCTATGCGCTGCGCGGTGAACTGGCCGCGGGCGACGTGGTGACGCTCGCGATGCTGCTGACGCGCCTCTACGCGCCGCTGACGGGCCTTGCGAACGCTCGCGTGGAAATCATGAGCGCGCTCGTGAGCTTCGACCGCGTCTTCGAAATTCTGGATCTCAAGCCGATGATCGTGGAAAAACCAACGGCCACCGCGTTGCCGGACGGCCCGCTGTCCCTCTCGGTCAAAAACGCGCGCTTCGCTTACCCCAGCGCGGACCAGGTCTCGCTCGCTTCCCTCGAGGACGTTGCGGTTCTCGATTCCCGCGCCTCCGCTACCGTGCTGAAGGGCGTATCTTTTACGGTTCCAGCCGGAAGTACGACGGCGCTGGTTGGGTCTAGCGGTGCCGGAAAGTCCACCATTGCCCAGTTGGTATCGAGGTTGTATGACGTCGACGAGGGCGGAATTGAATTAGGCGGCATGAATATTCGGGACGCGACTTTCGCCTCGTTGCGCTCTTCGATCGGCATGGTCACGCAAGACGGCCATATGTTCCACGACACAATTCGTAATAACCTCCTCCTCGCTGCGCCATCGGCTACTGAAGAAGAGGTATGGGATGCCTTACGACGAGCGCGCCTTGAACCCCTCGTCCGTGCCATGCCGGACGGGCTCGAAACCGTGGTGGGTGAGCGGGGATATCGCCTCTCTGGTGGCGAAAGACAGCGCATGACCATCGCCCGACTCTTGTTGCAAGCGCCTCGACTCGTGATCCTTGACGAGGCCACTGCGGCTCTCGATTCAACCAACGAAGCGGCGGTGCAAGCCGCACTTGCCGAGGCATTGGAAGGTCGAACCGCTGTAATAATTGCCCACCGACTCTCGACTATTCGAAATGCAGATGAAATTCTTGTGATCGAAGACGGAGAAATAGTCGAGCAGGGAAATCACTTTGAGTTGCTCTCCCACAAGGGACGGTACTCGGAGCTTTATGAAACGCAATTCTCTCAGTCGTGATGAGCGATTTGTTAATATTTTCGCTCTAGACTGGAGACAGTGTGACACCGCAAGTTTTGGGGGCTGTGTTCAGTCACGCGCTGCGCGTCAGATGACGTACTCAATAGGAGGACTTAATGCAACGCGGTAGTAATCTTGAACGTCTCGGAGACTACAACCAAGCCGTAATTTTGGAAGGTATTCGACTCGCCCCCGAGGGAATTAGCCGAGTCGAATTGGCGGAGGAAACCAAGCTTTCTCCGCAGACTGTTTCAAATGTTGTTCGTCGATTGCTTGACGATGGAATGGTTCGAGAGGACCGCACCATCATCAACGGTCCGGGCAAACCACGAACAGTTTTGCAGCTCGAAAACAACCGGCTGCTGGGTGTCGGTATTCATCTTGATCCCGGCGTCATGACGCTCGTCGTCGTAAATCTTGCAGGTGAAAAAGTTGCCGAGCTTTCCCGTCCGCTCCCTAGCGGCTCGCAGAATGAGATCATTCGCGAGATCACGGATGCCGTCAACGTTTTGATTCGGTCTAATCGCCACAAACGCGCTAACTACGTGGGTGTCGGTATTGCTGCGCCAGGCCCGATTGATGTCGCCAACGGCCGTCTGATTAACCCGCCGCTGCTGGACGAGTGGAAAAACATTGAACTCGTCACCCCGCTGTCAAAGTCCCTGCGCATGCCGGTCACGTTGTCTAAGGATACGGTGGCTATGACCATTGCGGAGCAGTGGATCGGCGGTGGCCAGGGCCATAACAACTTTGTCTTCGCATACGTCGGTTCCGGCGTGGGCGTCGGCATGGTGATTGACGGCCAGGTTGTTCACGGAGTCAGCGGCAACGCCGGAGAATTCGGCCACTTTGTAGTGGGCGAGACCGGCATTGAATGCAAGGTCTGTGGCCGCGAGGACTGCGTAGCAAGCACTTTGAACCCGAAGTATTTGCTACAGCAGGCTCACGAAGCTGGTGTGGACTTTGGTATGACGGAAGCCGAAATCGAGGCTGACCCGAGCGCAGCCTTAGGTCTGATGGCTACGAAGGCTCGTGATGGCGACAAGGGTGCCTCTCAAGTGGTTTTGATGGTAGCTCAGCGACTTGGTGCCGCCATTGGAACCCTGGTATCAATTCTGGACCTAGATACAGTTTTCGTGGGCGGCCATACGTGGAATGACGTATCTGAACTAGCGCTCGACTTGGTGTCGGATGTCATTAACCGCAACCACTTGGGGGCCGGATCGCACAGCGTGACGGTACGTAACACGGCACTCGGCACCTCGGTAGGAGCTATGGGTGGGGCGTGCGTGATTTTGGATTCACACATTTCTCCGCGCGCGAGCTCGTTGCTTTTGCGCTAAATAGTGCAGAGTGCTGCCTCAAGGCCTACCGTGCTAGAAATCGCCTAGCAGGGTAGGCCATTTTTCATGTGTACTCACTCGATTTAATCCGAGGATTTCAATTATCGATTGGGGGTAAGTAGTTCTACCCATGTTTTGGCGGGGAAGAAATGTCTCATTTTGGCAACAATGGTTGACTTCGGTCTCTCAATTGTCTTTAGATATAGGTGTTGACATTGCGGTTTCAGCTTGTCCATCTGGATGAGAAGGATGCTTTGGGCCCACTCCCCAAGATGGAGGAACGGCGGGCTGTGAACCGGGGGACATTGTCAATATGAACCGCCAGAATGGCTGTTGGAGGCGCGAGATGGAGTCGTACCCTGCGGTCATTCTGGCGGTATTTCATCCTCCGCTCTCGTTGCCCAAGCAAATTAGCAGGCTTACTCAGGAATTTGTGGATTTTTCCTCAGCCAGAATGGTAATTCGACGGGCCATACGCTCGAAAATTAGGGCGTGAAAAGGCAACATAGACGCCCAATATAGTCTTCCTGTGAGTCCTCGCGGGAAGAAGATTGCACGTTGCCAGTATCGAGAACCGTCAGCATGCGGTTCTACACCGAGCTCTAACCACGCGTCCCCTGGAAGGAGCATTTCGGCGCGTAAACGCAAGAGCTTGCCTGGCTCCAGATGTTCCACTCGCCACACATCAAGCGCATCTCCTGCGCTGAGCGCTTTCATGGATCTGCGTCCGCGCCGCAGGCCAACGCCGCCGGCTACTCGATCGATGAAACCGCGCACGCCCCACAAGAAAGAAGCCGAATACCACCCGGTCTTGCCACCAATTTGAGTGATAACTTCCCAAACATCCGCCGTGCTAGCGGTTGACGCCTTTTCATTTTGCGCCACGAAAACTTTCCGGCCAGCCCAGTCAGGGTCGCTGGGAAGAGGATCGCTAGGTGCGTTAGCGATACGCGCATCCACCCAGCTGGTCTCCACGTCATCCACGGCAATGCGACCGAGTGCGAGTCTTACGGCATCCCGGTAAGTGGTGAGCCCGTCTTCGGGCAGTGGGACGGCGGAGTCGATATCCCTATTTTTGACCACGCACTCGTGCTGCAGCGACTCAACGAGGGGTCGGGCGATCTTTCGGGGTACCGGTGTAACGAGTCCCACCCAGTGGGAGGCGAGCCGGGGTGTGAGGACGGGAAGTGCTGCTATAACGCGCGGGGGAAGCCCAGCCTCAGCGGCGTACCCATTCATCATCTCGCTGTAGCGAAACACGTCAGGACCACCGATGTCGAAGGCTCGGTTGATAGACGGATCTAGGCGAGCCGCCGCCAAGAGATAGAACAGCACGTCGCGCACCGCGATGGGTTGAATGCGGTTCTTGACCCACTTTGGGGCTGGCATGTAAGGCAGGACCTCGGTCAGGTGGCGAATCATCTCGAAGGAAGCGGAACCGGATCCGATAATCACACCGGCCTGAAGGACAACAGTTGGGACCCCTGAACCCAGCAATATTTCGCCGACCTCAGTGCGGGAAGCGAGATGGGGGGAAAGTTTGACGTTTTCAGGGTGAAGGCCGCCGAGATACACGATGCGTCTAACGCCCGCATCGTGGGCGTTAGACGCTACATTCTCAGCAATGGAGTGATCAATGCTACTGAAACCGGTGTTGCTGCTCATGGAATGGATCAAGAAATAGATCACATCCACGCCCTGGGTGGCACGTCTCATGGTCTCGCGGTCTTGAGCGTCTCCGTGAATTATATCCACGTTGTCGCTCCAAGGGAGCGCTTTGATCCGTTCAACGGACCGTGCCACAACTCGGACCCTGTATCCACCGGTGAGCAAGCGAGGAACTAGGCGGCCGCCCACGTAACCGGTGGCTCCTAGAACAAGGGCCAGCGGAGCCTCGCCAGAGGCTCGTGGTTGCGCTCTCAGCTGCGGTTCGTTTCCGCGAGGGCGGGCGAGACGCCGACCCTCACTAATGTCTTGGGAAGGGTCAACAACACCATTAAGTGGATGCTGAGGACGCTGTTTTGACCACATCATGCTTCCTTTCTATCTGCCTTCGCGGTTGTCTCATGGCGAATGTCAGCCCGTGCGGGTCCTGCCTTCCCCTCGGGCTGACACGTTTGCCCAAGGAGCATTTTTAAGCGAAATTTCTTCTGTCATGTCTTGGATAAATCGAGTCACCGTCGCGCGTTCGGCGCTTGTGAGTCGGGCAGCGGCATGAAAGCGTCTGGCCTGGAGTTTTCCTACGGTTTGCTTTGCTGCCCTTTGGGTGTCCTCCGTCACCTCAATCCGAAAAGCGCGGCGGTCTGTGGGGTGCACTAAGCGGAAAATATGGTGATCGCGTTCAAGCCGGTTGAGTAGCTTTGTAGTTGACGCAGCTGAAATGCGCAGATGATTCGCAATCATTCCTGGTGTCACGATTTCTCCTTGTCGCTTGGCCACAATCAAGTAGTGCAGGGCTCGCATGTCTTGATCGTTCAACTTCATGAAACGACGAGAAGCTTCAGAGAGCCTAAGCTCCGCTTCGCGGAGATTGGCAAGAGCGTTCATCAGAAGACTGATTTCCTTTTGATCTTGTGGTGTGACATCGGATATCTCAAGCACGTCACTCGTTCCCGCACCTTTTCCCACCACATAGAGGTTCTCCGCAATGCGGTCATTATTGGTGCCCGATCCAAGTTGTTTCATATGACATCCCTAAGATTTGACCCTAAGTCAATAAGTTATCCATTAGTGTACTATCTTTTGATTAGTTACTTTTTGCTCTCAGATACTTCTCTAGGTTGGGGTGCCAGTGGACGGAACGGAAGACGTGGTCTTAGTAGACCGCAGGGGAAAGCCCATAGGAACTGCGGTGAAGTCCAAAGTTCATTCGACTGACACCCCATTGCATTTGGCATTCTCTTGCTACCTCTTCAACGAGAAGGGCGAGGTCCTAGTCACTCGCCGAGCTCTCTCAAAAATTACGTGGGCTGGAGTCTGGACGAATAGCTTTTGTGGCCATCCCGCTCCTGGCGAAGAGATGGAGGATGCTATTCGCCGAAGGGCGAAGTACGAACTGGGCGTCTCGGTGGAGTCGATCGCCCTCCAACTTTCAGACTTTACTTATAGGGCCGTGGACGCCTCTGGAATTGTGGAGAACGAAATTTGCCCTGTTTTCAGCGCAACAATCTGCGGCGACCTGAAACCTCACCCAGACGAGGTCATAGAGTGGGCATGGACTGCCGTCGATGATCTAGCACGTTCAGTAGAGGCCGCACCATTTGCCTTTAGCCCATGGATGAAGATGCAGCTCGACCTTCTAGGAAGCCGAGATCGTGGCTGAGGTTTCAGCGAAACGCGAGCATCACTCTCGCCTCACGAGTGAAATTGATGAGGTATTGCGGGACATGCTGCATCGTGGTCGGAACCGCTTGACCACGTATGGTTCTCAGATGACTCATGTGTGGGACCTGACCGTTTCATGTCTTGGAGGCGGAAAGATGCTTCGGCCACGACTTCTGATGGACGTCTTTGACGCACTCGCTGATGACAAACGCGAAACTTTCAACCAACTCGCCGAGGAGCGACGACGAGCCGCGATAAGCATCGCTGCGGGCGTCGAGCTTTTGCATTTTTCCTTTCTCGTTCACGATGACCTCATTGACGACGACCTGTCCCGCCGCGGAAAGCCAAACCTCATGGGCAGCCTGCTGAATGAGATCAGCGGCGCTCCACAAACAACTAGCGATGATCGTGAGCAACAACTTCACTTCGTGCGGAGTGTAGGTCTGTTGGTGGGCGATCAGATGCTTTCAGCCGCGCATCAAGTGTTTGCACGTGCCGATCTGCCGCAGGACTCCAGACTGCGCCTACTGGATCTCTTAGATCACACTGTTACCGAGTCCTGCGTGGGGGAAATGAAAGACGTAGGGCTGAGCGATGGCATTCTGGCTAGCGGTCTAGCGGAAGCACTCGAAACAACCCGGCTCAAGACGGCTACCTACACATTTGAGTTTCCTTTGCGTGCCGCGGCCATCCTCGCCGATGCTCCGCCGTACGTTGAGAGGTCGTTGTCCAGGGTTGGCCGCGATTTGGGAGTTGCCTTCCAGCTCCAAGACGATCTCCTGTCCGCATTTGGGGATCATACGGTCCATGGAAAAGACGCGTACTCCGATTTCCGGGAAGGTAAGCAGACCCCGCTCATTGCGTTCGCTCGTGACACGCCACAGTGGCCGGATATCGGAACTCGTTTCGGTGCAGCCGATTTCAACTTCCAAGACGGAACACGAACGAGCGCTCTACTTCGGGAGTGCGGGGCTGAAGAGTTCGTGAGAGGCATGATTGGTGAGTTGTTTGGTCATGTCACCACTATCGTCAGTACACATATAGTGAAGACACACCCCCATCTGGCTCGCTGTGTGATGGACCTTGCCGGGTCATTGGAAGGCAGAGCATCATGATGCGACCGTTCCATAAGCTTGACGCCCTTGAACATTACACTGCGGCGTCAGAGCGCGCGGCCTCGCAGATCATCGCAAGCTATTCCACGTCTTTTGGGCTCGCCACGCGGCTCTTAGGCGTGCGCCACCGCCAGCATGTGCGGAATGTATATGCGCTCGTAAGAATTGCTGATGAGCTTGTAGATGGGGTAACCGCAGAAGCCGACTTCTCCGTGGAAAAACAACACGCAGCCCTCGACTACCTCGAAAAAGAAACCGTTCATGCATTGGACTGCGGCTATTCCAGTAACCCCGTGGTTCATGCTTTCGCGAAGTCGGCGCACGAAGCAGGGATCACTACGGAACTGACGGAACCGTTCTTCGAATCGATGCGAACGGACCTCAGATCCGCGACGCTCGAGAATTCTGAATCCTCCGCATCGCCGCAAAATCTGCAGATCTTCGAGGCCGTTGACCATGCGCGCTACGTCTACGGATCTGCCGAAGTGGTGGGCCTAATGTGCCTCAAAATTTTTGTTCGCGACGAGCATCTCAGTCCGGGTGACCACGAAAAGCTCATAAACGGCGCGAGGCAGTTGGGAGCAGCCTTTCAGAATGTGAACTTCTTGCGGGACATTAAGGACGACGCCGCACGGTTGGGTCGTAGCTACTTGGGTACGGGCGCAGTACTGACGGAATCGCAAAAAGACGAATGGTTGAGAACCATTGCCGGGCAATTGGATGACGCCCGAGAAACATTGACCCTATTGCCGCAAGACGCCAGGACTGCGGTGGCGTGCGCCTTGCGCCTGTTCTCCACTTTGGCAGACAGGTTGGCGGCCACTCCAGCGGAAGAACTTATGCAGAGACGAGTCCGGGTATCCACAGCGCAAAAGGTGTGGATGGTAGTTCAATCCACTGTAGACACTCGATGGGGGAAGACCGCTTGAAACGGGTAGTCATAGTTGGTGGCGGCATTGCAGGGCTTGCAACAGCGGCATTGCTAGCGCACGATGGATATAGCGTCCAGCTGCTGGAGCGGAATGAACGCGTGGGTGGACGTGCGGGAACTGCTGAGAAGGATGGGTTTCGATTCGATACCGGCCCGTCCTGGTATCTAATGCCCCGCGTTTTCGACCACTATTTCGCGATGCTGGGAACGTCCACTCGTGAACAGCTAGATCTCGTTACTCTCGATCCGGGGTACAAAGTCTATTCCGAGCCTTCTGGTGACGGACCCGCTGATCACATCACAATTCCTTGGGGGCTTTCCAAAGCCTCAGCCATCTTTGAACATCGTGAGCAAGGCAGTGGGCGAATTCTCCAACGCTACGTGTCTTCGGCGAAGACCACCGCGATCATGGCAGAACGATACTTCCTGTACAACACCTTCCGTTCATGGCGCTCACTTGCCAGCCCCGAAATTCTGAAAGCGATCCCACGCTTAATCCAATTGTTGGGTACTTCGCTAGATAGTTTCATTGCGCGGCAATTTCGCGATCCCGTGTTGCGTCAGATCCTGGGTTATCCAGCAGTGTTCTTGGGTACCGAACCCCGGCAAGCGCCGGCGATGTACCACTTGATGAGTTCCCTGGATATGGACGAAGGTGTCCAGTATCCGCAGGGGGGATTCTGGCACCTCGTGGAGCGGCTTGAGAAACTGGCTCGTGACGCTGGCGTTGAAATCGTGACGGACGCTCATGTAACAAGTATCGCCACCGAGCCTGCCACGAAGACAGGGCCTGTCGCGAAGGTGTGCCGTATGCGGCATCAAGCGCGCGGCGTTCACTGGACCGCCGCAGACGGAGCGTCCCACTTTGCCGCTGCGGACGTCGTCGTATCCGCAGCGGATCTCCACCATACGGAAACTCAGCTTCTTTCAGCAGCAGCCCGGAGCTACCCGGAGCGCTGGTGGCATCGAAAGCAAAGCGGTCCGGGTGCGGTACTGGTCCTCCTAGGGGTTGCTGGAAAAATCCCGCAGCTTGAGCATCACAGCCTGTTCTTCACCAAGGATTGGGCCAAGAATTTTGATGCCATCTTCGGCGCGAACCCTGTCATACCGGCGCCTGCATCAATATATGTTTGCAAACCCAGCGCAAGTGACCCCACGGTGGCCCCTGAGGACCACGAAAACCTCTTTGTCTTGGTGCCTATCCCCGCCGATCCCAGCCTTGGGTTTGGAGGTCAAGACGGCGCGGGCGATGATCCAGTGGAACGCGCCGCCGATGCCGCGATTGAACAGATTTCGAGTTGGGCAAATATCCCGAACCTGAAGGAGAGAATCGTAGTTCGTCAGACCATAGGGCCCGCGGACTTTGAGCGAGATTACAACTCTTGGCGGGGTGGCATGCTAGGCCCCTCACACATCCTGCGTCAGAGTGCAATGTTTCGGGCACAAAACGCCTCGAAGAGAGTGCAAAATCTATTCTATGCCGGGGCCACCACCGCACCTGGCGTAGGCGTGCCCATGTGCCTCATTAGTGCAGAGCTAGTTCTAAAGCACCTGAGGGGAGACAAAACCGCAGGTCCACGTGACGAGCCTCGGACTCGACCGATTGCGCTCGCAGAAGAGGGAGATTCCTCCCAACAGCGATCCGCGCAGGTAAGCCAGTGATGGCCTTCGCCTACCTATCGACTTTGATGGGAGGGATCGTGTGCATGCTGCTTTTGGATTTCCGGTTTCGACTGTTTTTCTGGAGAGATTCCGCGAGCGCTGCCCTTGTCACCGCGGCAGGGATCGTTTTTCTGTTGCTATGGGATGCCGCGGGCATCGCGGCTGGCATCTTCCTGCGCGGATCCTCGGAAGCCATGCTGGGGATCGAGCTCGCCCCCGAAATGCCTCTGGAAGAGCCCTTTTTCTTGGTGTTCCTAGTACTTTGCACCATGGTGCTCTATACGGGTTCCGTACGCATATTAGAGCGCTTCGGTAAGGAGAGAAACACGTGAGGTACGCGTTGTTGTCCGTCGCGTTTCTAGCCATTGCTGTGACGGTAGCGCTGATCCTCACGCGGGCAGGATCAAGTTTGCGGGTCAAGGTGAACATGCCAGCCGTTCTGGTGGCAGGTACCGCCTTGATGGTGCTGACGGCAGTGTTCGACACATTGATGATTGCCTTGAACCTTTTTACTTACAGTGATGCTCTTATTTCAGGGATTCGAGTGGGATTGGCACCTGTCGAAGACTTCGCTTATCCGTTGGCCACCGTCATCCTGTTGCCGGCCCTGTGGCAGTTCATGACGCACCACCCACACCTCAAAATGAGTGCCCTCTTGAAGCATGCTCTGATAGTTTCGAGACCCGTGAGCTGGATCAACACCGCTTTTCCTTTCGGTGCGGCGTACTTCCTCGCAACGCGGGACATTGACTGGTTGCTGGTAGTTGGCGCGATCTACTATCTCATCCCATACAACTTAGCTATGTACGGCATCAATGATGTATTCGACTACGCCTCGGACATCAATAATCCGCGAAAGGGCGGGCTGGAAGGTGCCCTTCTGCCGCCCGCCTATCACCGGCCCATGCTGTGGTTGTGTCTGGTCACCAATGTGCCGTTCCTTGCAGTGCTCTTCGCGGCGGGTTCTCCTGAATCCGCCATAGCGCTCGCAGTCAGCACCTTCGCGGTAATCGCCTATTCCGCGGCTGGCCTCCGATTCAAGGAGCGTCCTTTCGTCGACTCCCTCACCTCTAGCACTCACTTCGTGAGTCCGGCGGTAGTAGGACTGACCTTGGCGGGTGCCTCCTTTGACTCGGCCTTGTTATTGATGTTGGGCGCGTTTTTTTGTTGGGGAATTGCAGCGCACGCTTTTGGCGCGGTGCAAGACATCCAACCAGACCGGGAGGCAGGAATTGGTTCAGTTGCCACTGTGATCGGCGCTCGTTCTACCGTGATATTTACAATTGTGATGTGGGGTACTGCGGGAATTCTCATGCTCATGACTTCGTGGCCAGGGCCGTTGGTGGCCATTGTTGCTGTGCCGTACATCGTTAACGCGGTCCCATATCTTCACGTCACCGACCAGGACGCCGGCACCACCAATAAGGCGTGGCGGCGCTTCATCTGGCTGAATTATTTTTCTGGATTTCTTGTAACACTCACCATGATCTTGTGGTGGATGACCGTGCGTGGTTGAACCTACGCCTCAAGCTGTGGTGCCCCTGACCGGAATCGAACCGATGGCCTACCCTTTAGGAGAGGGTCGCTCTATCCTACTGAGCTACAGGGGCCAAACCTCCCGGACTATCCTACCGGGAGATGAGAGGGGCTAACGAAGCGGACGGAGTCCGGCGTCGTCCCATTTTTGGCGGAACGTCTTGACGAATGAGTAAATCAAGGCGCCACACACCGCTCCGAAACTCAAGAACAACAGAACCCACCGAATGATGGTCAGGGTGGATGCCAGCGCCACTGCACCTGGATCGAGCGCGCCGGTGAAAAGGGCATCGATCGCATTGTTTTCCCACAAGTCGAGGACTGTGAATGCCATCGGCACAATCCACAAGCCCCAACGCAAGAGTCCGCGGGGGACGGAGAGTCCAATAGCCAAGAGCGATGCAAGCGCAAAGAACAAGGGAAACATCAGTCCCGCAGTTTTGTGGACATAGGTGAGCTGACCCACGGCGTCGCTATTCATGGCGGCCCGTAGCGCTTCCACGTGGTCCGTACCGTAGCCCAGCATGAGCTGATCCGGCATCGTGATGCCGTTAGAGAGGTCTGCCATCTGGTTCAAGACCATGCCGTGGTAGTACCAAAAGAGGAACACGGAGGCGGCCAAGGCGGCCACTACGATCAGCCCGGGGCTGTTGTTTGCCGTGCGGTTGGCTTCGCCTTCTGCCTGAGTCTGAGACATGCGGGCCGCGATGGACTGCGGTGGAGGGGGAGTGGTCGCCTGTGGACGCTGCTTCTTCTTTTTGGCCATGCCCTCCATTATTGTCCACAGATGGGCAAAGGTCGGCTGCGATGACTGTGGCGCCTGCGTAGACTGGGAGGGCCATGGATTTTGAGTTTAACCCTTTTGCTGACGCGGATTTTCGCGCGTCCAACGCGCCTACCGCCTTTCAGTCACCGTCTGCACTGCTTGATGGACTGAACGAAAACCAAGCTGAAGCAGTCCAGCATGAGGGTTCGCCGCTGCTCATCATCGCTGGTGCTGGATCAGGTAAGACGCGCGTGCTCTCGCACCGCATCGCCTACGCGCTCGCCACTGGCCGCGCGCGTCCGCACCAAGTCATGGCCATTACCTTCACTAATAAAGCCGCTGCGGAAATGCGCGAGCGCATCGAAAACTTGGTGGGCGAAGACGCTCGCAAGATGTGGATCTCCACGTTCCACTCATCGTGCGTCCGTATTTTGCGCCAAGAAGCTGCGTCCGTTGGCCTGACGTCCAACTTCACGATCTATGACTCCGCTGACTCGCTACGATTGATCACCATCATTTCTCGCGAGCTGGAAATCGACTCCAAGAAGCTTCCTCCGAAGGCCATTCAGCACCGCATTTCTGGCTTGAAGAATGAGCTCGTCTCTCCAGACGAATTCACGCCGGATGGACCGAAGGACCTCATTGGCCAAGCCGTGGCCGAGGTTTACCCGCAATACATGTCCCGCTTGCGCCAGGCCAACGCGATGGACTTCGACGATCTGTTGAGCCAGACCGTTTACCTGTTCCGCGCGTTCCCGGCCATTACGGACAACTACCGGCGCCGCTTCCGCCACATCCTGGTGGACGAATACCAGGACACAAACCACGCCCAGTACGCGTTCGTTCGCGAGCTGACCGGTCCCGAGGGCCAGACTCCTCCCGGCGAACTCACGGTGGTGGGCGACTCTGATCAGTCCATTTATGCTTTCCGCGGCGCGAACATCCGCAATATCGTGGAATTTGAGAAGGACTACCCGGAAGCCCGGACGGTCAAGCTCGAACAAAACTACCGCTCCACCCAAAACATCCTCTCGGCAGCAAACGCGGTCATTCAGCGCAATCCGAACCGTCCCGAGAAGCGACTCTGGACGGCCGCCGGCGATGGCGAACTCATCACGGGCTACGTCGGCGAATCCGAATCTGACGAGGCACGCTGGATCGCCGACGAGATCCTGCGCCTCAACGATGAAGGCGCCGTGCGTCCTGGCGACGTAGCGATCTTCTACCGCACCAACGCGCAATCGCGTGCCCTCGAAGAGCAACTGGTTCGGGTTGACCTCAAGTACAAGGTGGTCGGCGGAACCCGCTTCTACGACCGCAAAGAAGTCAAAGACGCCCTCGCGTACCTGCGGATCTTCGTTAACGAGTCCGACGACGTGAGCTTGCGTCGCATCATTAACGAACCTAAGCGCGGCATCGGTGAGCGCGCAGAAGGTGCCATCGCGGCTCTTGCTGGGCGCGATCGGATTTCGTTCATGGAAGCGGCTCGCCGGGCGAGTGAGGCGCCAGGACTGGCCACGAGATCCCTTAAGTCGATTACTGAGTTCGTGGCACTCATCGATGAGCTCAAAGAGATCCTCGCGCAGCAGGGACCCGCGATCGCGCTCGATCAGACGCTCGAACGCACTGGATACTGGGCCACGGTTCGTGGCACCGGCGACCCACAGAACGATTCGCGCGCGGAGAACCTCTCCGAACTCATCTCGGTGATTCGCGACTTCGAAAAAGAGAACCCCGAACTGGGACTCGGCGACTTCTTGGAGCAGGTCTCACTCGTTGCCGACGCTGACCAGATTCCTGATGCGCCGGATGATGACGAAGGCGCCGCCATGGCGGTCCAAGAAGGCCAAATCACGCTCATGACCCTGCACACCGCGAAGGGCCTCGAGTTCCCCGTGGTGTTCCTGACGGGCATGGAGCACGGCGTTTTCCCGCATCAGCGTGCCTTCTCTGACGTGGGCGAGCTGGCGGAAGAACGCCGCCTTGCCTACGTGGGACTCACTCGTGCCCGGGAACGCTTGTACTTGACCCGTTCGGAGACGCGCAGCCTCTGGGGGCAAACGCAAGCGAACCCTCCGAGCCAGTTCTTGGAAGAAATACCAGAGAACCTCATCGACTGGAAGCGTGAGGCCAGCACGCCGCGATTTGGCAGCGGCGGCTTCGGCGGAGGCGGCTTCGGCGGCGGTTTCGGTGGCGGTGGTTTCGGCGGAGGCGACTTCGGCGGCGGTTTCGGTGGATTTGGAAGCGGATCTGGTGGACGCGGCTACAGCGACGGCGGGTACGGCGAAGGCTCCGGTGATCGTCGCGACTTCTCCACGAGTCGCTATGAAAAGGGTTCGTACTGGGGTGCGGGCACTAGCCCGAACCGCCCTGGACGTAAAGCGGGGGATCCAGAAGTCCACGAGCTGAAGACGGCAGCTTCCAGTAGCCCGTCTACGGCGCGCGAAGAGAAGGCCATCATGGAGCTCTCGGTGGGAGATTCGGTCAACCACACGAGCTTCGGCAACGGAACTGTGCTGTCTGTTGAAGGCACCGGCGCGAAGACTGTTGCCAAGGTGAAGTTCGAAAGCGGCGAAAAGCGTCTGCTGTTGCGTTACGCGCCCCTCGTCAAGAACACTCCGCAGTCCTAATAGCCGCAAAACCGCACGTGACTACGGTAATTGAGCTGCGTCGTCGTACTGGAAAGCAACCGACTACCGCACAGCGCGCAAACTCTACGAATTGTAGAACTGTGTGGTTTCTCACGTTGCCGGATAGTCTGGTGACGCAAGAGCGCTGACGGGACTAAAGTGCTGAAGAGGGTGCCCGCGTTTTGCGCGTGTGCCGAACTAAAAACCGAGTCAGCAGACTTCGACGTAGAAGGACACAACCGTGGACCTGTATGAATACCAGGCGCGCGATCTTTTCGAAGCACACGGGGTACCCGTGCTTGCTGGGATCGTCGCTTACACTCCGGAAGAAGCCAAGGCAGCTGCCGAGAAGATCGGTGGCGTTGTAGTAGTCAAGGCGCAAGTGAAGGTCGGTGGCCGCGGTAAGGCCGGCGGCGTGAAGGTTGCCAAGACCGCCGATGAAGCTTTCCAGTACGCATCCGACATCTTGGGCATGGACATCAAGGGCCACACGGTCAACAAGGTGATGATCGCTCAGGGTGCAGATATCGCTGAGGAATACTACTTCTCCGTTCTCCTCGACCGAGCCAACCGCAACTACCTTGCAATGTGCTCCGTTGAAGGCGGCATGGATATCGAGCAGCTCGCAGTAGAGCGCCCGGAGGCACTCGCCAAAGTTGCCGTTGACCCAACCGTTGGAATCGACGCTGCCAAGGCTGCCGAGATCGTTGCAGAAGCTAACTTCCCAGAAGAGCTTCGCGGCAAGGTTGCCGACGTCATCATCAAGCTGTGGGAAACCTTCAAGTCTGAAGATGCAACCCTCGTTGAGGTCAACCCATTGGTGAAGACCGGCGCCGGAGAGATCGTTGCCCTTGACGGCAAGGTCTCCTTGGATGACAATGCTGAATTCCGTCACGAAGACCACGCAGCACTCGAGGACAAGGCAGCAGCCGATCCAATCGAATTGCGCGCCAAGGAATTGGACCTCAACTACGTCAAGCTTGACGGCGAAGTTGGCATCATCGGTAACGGTGCTGGCCTCGTGATGTCCACCCTCGACGTCGTTGCTTACGCTGGCGAAAACCACGGCAACGTGAAGCCAGCTAACTTCCTCGACATCGGAGGCGGCGCCTCTGCAGAGGTTATGGCCAACGGTCTTGACATCATTTTGAACGATGCACAGGTCAAGAGCGTTTTCGTGAATGTCTTCGGTGGCATCACCGCATGTGACGCCGTAGCAAACGGTATCGTCAAGGCTCTCGAGATCCTCGGCGACAAGGCCACCAAGCCTCTCGTTGTCCGTCTTGACGGCAACAACGTTGAAGAAGGCCGCCGTATCCTCTCTGAGGCCAACCACGCCCTCGTAACCCAGGCTTTCAGCATGGACGAAGGCGCCGACAAGGCCGCCGAGCTGGCGAACGCTTAAGACTGAGAGAGACAGATCATGGCTATTTTCATTAACAAAGACTCCAAGGTCATCGTTCAGGGCATCACCGGCGGCGAAGGTGCAAAGCACACCGCCCGCATGCTTGCCGCTGGCACCAACATTGTGGGCGGCGTGAACGCTCGCAAGGCTGGCACCACCGTTACCCATGGTGACAAGGAAATCAAGGTTTTCGGCACCGTCAAGGAAGCAATGGAAGAGACCGGCGCTGACGTGTCGATCGCTTTCGTGCCGCCACAGTTCACCAAGGACGCAGCCGTTGAGGCCATCGAGGCTGAAATCGGCCTCTTGGTCATCATCACCGAAGGCGTTCCTGTGCAGGATTCCGCTGAGTTCTTCGCTCTTTCCCAGAAGAACGTCAAGGAAGACGGCACGCCGAAGACCCGCATCATCGGCCCGAACTGCCCAGGCATCATCACGCCAGGCGAGTCCCTCGTGGGCATCACTCCGGCAAACATCACCGGCAAGGGTGGCGTTGGACTTGTTTCCAAGTCCGGTACCTTGACCTACCAGATGATGTACGAACTCCGTGACCTCGGCTTCTCCACCGCCATCGGCATTGGTGGCGACCCAGTCATCGGCACCACCCACATCGACGCTTTGGCAGCTTTCGAAGCTGACCCAGAGACCAAGGCAATCGTGATGATTGGTGAAATCGGTGGCGACGCTGAAGAGCGCGCTGCAGAGTTCATCAAGAACAACGTCACGAAGCCAGTGGTTGGCTACGTTGCAGGCTTTACCGCTCCCGAAGGCAAGACCATGGGTCACGCCGGCGCTATCGTTTCCGGCTCCGCTGGAACCGCTCAGGCCAAGAAGGAAGCTCTTGAAGCAGCAGGCGTGAAGGTTGGCAAGACGCCTTCCGAGACCGCTCACTTGCTTCGCCAGGTGTACGCAGGTGGCGCTGAGGCTTCGAACCTCTAAGCACTACTCGCTGAGTATCCTTAGCAACTGAACTAAAAAACGAAGAGGAGATCCACCATTGCGGTGGGTCTCCTCTTCGTTTTGCCTGAGTTTTGTCAAAGTTGGGGAATGTCGCGCGAATCGACGTCAAAGCGGCGCAGCAGTTGCCCGCTGCGGCAGCGTCTGCCGTCTACTCGGCGAGCAGGCGGCGGATGTCGTCGGCGGTGAGCCGTGAGGCGAAGCCGTCGCCACCGTCCATGACGGAGGAGATGAGCTCGCGCTTGGCGTCCTGGAGCGCCACCACCTTCTCTTCGATGGTGTCCTGGGCGACCATGCGGTAGACCATAACGGAGCGCTTCTGCCCAATGCGGTGGGTACGGTCAACGGCCTGCTCTTCAGCGGCAGGGTTCCACCACGGATCGAGCAAGAAGACGTAGTCAGCTTCTGTCAGGTTCAAGCCGAAGCCACCGGCCTTGAGGCTGATGAGGAAGACAGGTGCGCCGCCTTCCTTGAACGAGTTGATGACCTGAGCACGGTTCTTGGTGCTGCCGTCCAGATATGCGTACTCCACGCCCGCGGCCTCGAGACGATCTTCAGCACGGCGCAAGAAGCTCGTGAACTGGCTGAAGATGAGCGCACGGTGACCGTCCTGCACAATCTCCTCGAGCTGATCCAGCAGGAGATCCAGCTTCGCGGAGGGGACACCTTCATAGGTGTCGTCCACGAGGGCGGCATCCAGAGCCATCATGCGCAGCACCGTGAGGGACTGGAAAATGGTGAAGCGGTTGCGGTCCATGTCCTCGACCAGGCGCAGGATCTTCTGGCGTTCACGCTGCAAGTGCGTGTCGTAGAGCTTGCGGTGCTTCGGCGCGAGCTCCACGTGTAGGACCTGCTCTTGCTTCGGCGGAAGATCGCTGACCACGGCCTCTTTAGTGCGGCGCAGCATGAACGGTCGCACGCGCTTGCGCAGGCGGTTCAGGGTGCGCTGATCGCCGGAGTTAGAGATGGGTCGCGAGTATTGCTCGTTGAATTTCACGGCGGACGGGAACAGCCCCGGTGAGGTTAGCGCCAGAAGCGCCCAAAGCTCCATGAGGTTGTTTTCCATCGGCGTACCGGTGATTGCGAGCTTCATGCGCGCATCGAGGTCGCGTGCCGCATGGTGCGCCTTCGTGGCCTTATTCTTGACGAACTGGGCCTCGTCCAACATGAGGATTCCCCACTCGACCGCCTGATACGAGGGCGCGTCCAGCCGGAAGAGCGTGTAGGAAGTGACGACGACGTCGTTCGCTGCCGCGATTTCCGCGATGGATTCTTTAGATTTCGCGCGCGTATCGCTAATGGTGGCAACTTTGAGGTCCGGCGCGAAGCGCAGCGCTTCGGCTTCCCAGTTCGGCACCACGGAAGTCGGTGCGACTACCAAGAACGGCAACTTCTTGTCCGTCATGGAGGCCTTCGCGTGCAAGATCAGCGCGAGCGCCTGAATGGTCTTACCCAGACCCATGTCATCAGCCAAGATGCCGCCGAGGCCGCCGTCCCACAGGCTTGCCAGCCAGTTAAAGCCTTCGCGCTGGTACGGCCGGAGCTCGGCCTGAAGGTTCGAAGGAACAGAGATCTCAGACTTCTCGGCAAGGCTGAGGAGGCCGGACACGTGGGCGTTCCATGAATCGGGGGATTCGGACTTGGTTGCGAGCTCGTCGAACTCATCCCACAAGGACGCCTGGTAGCGCGTGATCTTGAGTTCGTGAGGCTTGTCTTGCAGGCTCTGCGCTTCGCTGACGAGTTCCTTGAGCTTGTCGAAGAGCGGGTGCTCCAAGCTGAAGTACGTCTTGTCAGACATCAACAAGCGAGTCTGCCCGCGGCTCAAGGCGCGCAGGATGTCCGCCAAAGGAATCTCGCGCTCGCCCAGCATGATCATGAGGCCAAGATCGAACCAGTCCCTGCGCTCGGTCTCCACGACGTTCACGGCGAGCTCAGGAGACTCCGTGAGTTCGCGGTACTTCGGCCGCACACCCTTCACATCAACACGAACGCCCTCAAAGTGCTCAAGCTGCGGGAGCACGCGGCGCACAAAGTCCACGGTGTCCAAACCCTCGAGGTTCTTCGGGACCAAGGACTCAAAGCTCGCGAGCACCGCGGGAGAGTTCTGCAAGAGTGCCCGCACGCGTTCTTTGAGCGAAGCCTCGACATCAGGATCACGCAAGTCGTCCGGCATCTTGGTGGCGGCAACGCCGTTGTACTCGAACCACCAATCCAGTGCTACGTCGTCGTTCCCGAAGAAGGTCACGCCCGTCACGAAGACCGGCGGAACAATTTCGGGGAGCTCAATGGACTCATCCAACTTCTGCACCCGAATGCGGCGGCGCATGCGCGGGTAGCCGGCGCTCAAAAACTCTTGGGCCGCCTCTTCCGGAATGCGCAGGGATTCGGGCTGGCGCACGATCGAGAGTTCGCTCGCATTGAGGCGACCCGTCACGGGCGAGAGAACGATGCGGTGGTTGGCCGGGTCCTCAAAGTAGATGCCAAAGTTGCCGATGCCGCCCACGGCGCGCTCATCGGAGAGCACGAGCGGCTCATCCACGCCCTCGAAATGGAGGGTCGGCGCGAGACGCAAGCCAGCGCCGTCGTTGTCCTTGGAAATGCCCACCTCAACGCGGGCGGTCGGTCCAACCTCAACGTCAATGTCTTTCGTGGAGGTGATGAGTTCAATGCCGAGGTCCTCGGCTTCCCGCAAGAGCGGCCAGAAGAGCGGGGACGAGAATTCGTCGAGGAAGATCCAGTCGTTGTCATTGCCGAAGTACAACTGCCCGTTCGCGCGGTAGAGCGGAACGAACTGGCAGAACCAGCGGTGCTGCTCTTCGTCCAACGTGAGGCCGTAGGTCTTGAAGGAAATGGTGTTCCAGCGCAGATTGGACCGCACCCATTTGCCCGCGGAGTTCTTGACCATGGGGCGCACAGCGAGGCGATAGCGGCTGCGCGATGGCTGGCCAGCGCTACGCGGCATCCAGCCAGAATAGTTCACGGCCTGCGAATCCACGAGCTCAAACTGCAAAGCGAGCGGCTGGACTTCGTCCTTATCAACGACGCGCGCCGCGGCACCTTGGCTCGTGATGCCCAGCATGCGTTCGAAGCCCTCTTGCCAGGACGGAGCCTCGCGGGACTGCACCAATTGGAACTGATCGCGATCTCTCAAGTGGCGTGAATTGGATTCAATGAGCACCGCGGCGACGTGCTTGCAGTCCAGTCCTACAGCGCAGGAGCAGGACGTCGCGGAGATATCGAGGTCCTCGGGTGCACCGGAGAGCTTAACGGTGGAGCGGTACGGAGACGGCTCGGAACCCTGAACCGTGGCCTGCAGGTAGTTGTCCGTGAAGTTGAGCTCCTGAATACGGTGCTCCATGGAGTACTGCTTGCCGCGCGCAAAAGCCGGTCCGCCCACTACTTTAAGGATTTTTCGGGCATCCACGAGGGGATAAGACACAGCACTCATCCTTTAATCGTTTCACCTTTATGCAGTTCTACAAACTCGGGATGTAGGACTGGGGATTCACGGATTTGCTCTGGCGTGCGCCGTATGCTGAAAAAATGAATCAGCTCACTATCGCGCATCCGCTTCCGCGGACAGTGGACATCGATTCGCTGCAGGATTTTGACCGGCGGGTGGCGCAGACCATGCGTGCCGCCGAGGAAGGTCGGCCGGCCGGCGGAAGCATGACCGGCTGGCATGTGCAGTCCGTGGATCTGACGGAGCGCGGGCCGGAGCTGAAGGCGTTGAAGCCGTCGGGTGCCGTGTTCTTGGGCTGCATTTTGCCGGCCGGGATGGAGCAGTGGTTGCGGGCGCGCGGCGCGCTGATCTTCCCGATCCTGCCCGGCGTTCCCTTCGATGCGTATCGCGGCGCGCTCTATTCGCCGCAGGAACTGTTCGCAGGCATCGCTGAGCGCCCGTATGAGGGCGTACCTGACGCGCTCATTTACGCGTGGGCGCATACGGCGCTGGCGCCGAGTACGGCCAGCCTGGACGCAACTTTGGCGGCTGCCCTGCACGATTATTCGATCGGGACGGCGCTGGATCAGGCGTTGCGCACGTTCAAGCGCCGCAAGACCGTGGGCATCATGGGTGGGCACGGCATCGAACGCGGCACGGACGCGTTCGCGCAGACCGCCCTCATGGGGCGCAAGCTGGCGCAGGCCGGATTCGTGGTGGCTACCGGCGGCGGCCCGGGCGCGATGGAGGCCTCCAATTTTGGGGCGTACCTTTCCTCGGAGGACGACGACGCCGCTCAGCGCTCGCTCGAAACCTTAGCGAGCGCGCCCTCCTTTAGGCCCTCTGTTTCGGCTTGGGCACGTGCTGCGTGGAGTGTGTTAGAAGAGTTCCCCACCGGCGTGCGTTCGGTGGGGATACCCACGTGGTTCTACGGTCACGAGCCACCGAATCTTTTTGCCACGGATATCGCGAAGTACTTCGCGAACTCGGTGCGTGAAGCGGTGCTCTTGGACCGTTCGCGCGGGGGAGTGGTCTTCATGCCCGGTGCAGCCGGAACGGTTCAGGAGATCTTCCAAGATGCGTGCGAGAACTACTACGGTTCAGCTTCTTCCGTAGCACCGATGGTGCTAGTGGGTGCGAAGTATTGGACGCAGCAACTGCCAGCGTGGCCGCTTTTGGAGTGCCTCGCGAAAGAACGGGAGATGGAACCCTTGATTGCGTTGGTGGATTCCGTGGAGGAAGCAGTGAGCGCGGTCATTCATTTGAACAACCGCGCTCACGACGTCGACGAGACTGCCAGCTAATCTGCCGGCTACTCGTTAGGCGACGTTGGCTCCAAACAGCAGGCCGAGCACGTAAGTGACGGCGGCTGCGCCCAAACCAATGGCGAGCTGACGCAGGCCACGCTTGGCGGGGGATGCTCCGGAGAGCAGGCCGACGATGCCGCCGGTGACGAGCAACGCAATCCCTACAAGGATGGTTGCCACGATGATCGCGGGCATGCCGCTCATGCCAAAGAGGTACGGCAGGATCGGGATCACGGCGCCGGAAGCGAAGAAGCAGAAGCTAGAACCTGCTGCACCCCAAGCGGATCCCGTGGCTTCAAACTCGTCGATTTCCTCAACCTCTTCGCGCTCCGGGTGGAGCGAGAAGGTGGGGTTGCAGTCGCAGGAGAAGTAGCCGAGGCGCTCGGCGGCACGGTGTTCCGCGTCTTCCTGGCTCATGCCGCGGGCCTTGTAAACCAACACGAGTTCGTTCGCGTTGATGTCCAGCTCAGGGGCAGCCGAGAGCGTGATCTGGGTGGGCTTTGAAGCTTCCAAGAGCTCGCGCTGGGAACGCACGGAGACGAATTCACCGGCACCCATCGAGAGTGCGCCGGCGAGTAGGCCGGCGATACCCGTAAAGAGGACCACCGAGGCAGAGACGCCGGTTGCGCCGATGCCTAAAACAAGTGCAAGGTTGGAAACGAGACCATCGTTGGCGCCGAAAACGGCGGCGCGGAAGTTTCCGGACATCCGGTTGCGGCCACGAATGGCGAGACCACGAACAACTTCTTCGTGGATGAGCTCGTCCGCTGCCATGGAGCGGGTGGCGTCCTGGTCCACCGCATACGGGGAGTTGCCTTCGGAGCGCTGCGCGAGTGCAAGGACGAAGACCGAACCGAAGTGGCGTGCCAAGAGACGCAACAAGATGCGTCGGACGCTAGGGCGGCGGCGGACGTTCGCGTGTTCGCCGAGGAGTTGGGTCCAGTGTTCCTCGTGACGCTTTTCAGCTTCTGCGAGGCCTAGAAGTATGGTGCGTTCTTCGCCGTCGCGGCGGTTTGCGAGTTCGCGATAGATGGCGCCTTCAGCGCGTTCATCAGCGAGATATTGCTGCCATCGGCGGATATCCGCCTTGGTGGGGTCCCTGTCCAGCGAATGCTGTTCGGGAGGCGATGTTGCTGACATCAGTGAGTGGTCCTCGTGCTCGATTGATGCTCACGAGCGAGGTGCCAAAGAAATTCGAGTGTAGACACGCGAAACTTCGGCACCAACGCTACATAAGCGCGGGCCGAAGGTCTCGCTCGCCGTCCGTGCGAACCGGTGATCGTTTCCGAAGCCGGTGGTGCACGAAAGGTGGAATGCCGGGCAGATTCTTGTAAGAGTTTTCTTACGGGTGAACCGTCCAGTATGTCGACATTTCCGCTACCTAAGTGGCCCCTATTTCAGGGCCACTCGGGTTGGAACTACTCCCCTTCAGTCGAAGAGTATAGCCCACTTAGCGAACAGGCTGGCTGACGCCTTCCTCTGCCGCTTTGCCGGCCAAGCGGTCTTCCCAGACCTCACGAACGGCTGGCGGCGTGGGCTTGGTAGCCAGCGAAGCCACGATGTAAACGAGGGCAGAAGCGATCAAACCGTAGTAGATCGGCTCGTTCGCGTAGATGCCGTCGAACTGCACTTCGGCCTTGATTTCCAGGATGGTCATGGTGGCCAAGGTCACCACGGTACCCACCACCATGGAGAGGGCAGCGCCCAAGCCGTTGCCGCGCTTCCACAAGAGGCCACCTAAGATGGCAACCAACAGGCCGCCTACCAAGATGTCGTATGCGATGGTCAGGGCTGCAACCACATCGCTGACCGAGATGGCCAAGACAATGGCCACGAGGCCTAGACCCAAGACCCACCAGCGGTTGGCAGCAACATCGTGCTCTGGGTTCTCGTTGGTGTTGACCTCAACCTTCTTGCCAAACCAGCTCGCAACGAACGGGGTGACGTCCGTGCGGGCAACGGTAGCGGCGGCGATGAGCGCACCGGAAGCGGTAGACATCATGGCTGCGACGGCGGCGGCCAAAACGATGCCACCGATCACTACTGGCAAGACGTTGATAGCAACTTCCGCGTAGACAACGTCCTTGCCGAGGTTCTTGACGTCGATGTTTGGCAGAGCCACGCGAGCGGCCATGCCAATCATGGCACCGGCGATGCCGTAGAGCACGCAGTAGATGCCGGCGGTAGCGCCGCCCCAGCGGGCAACTTCAGGGGTCTTGGCTGTGAAGACGCGCTGCCAGATGTCCTGACCAATCAAGAGGCCCAAGGTGTAGACCACGAAGTACGTGATGATCGATGGGAGGCCAATGAAGTCCCACGTGAAGAAGTCCTTCTCGAGGCGAGCCTGCATGCCGCTCCAGCCGCCAGCTGCGTTCAGCACGAAAGGCAACATCAAGAAGAAAACGCCAACGGTTTTGATGACGAACTGCACCTGATCTGCCAAGGTGATGGACCACATGCCACCGATCGTGGAGTAGATGACCACAATGATTCCGCCAACGAGGATGGCCAGCCAGCGGTCCCAACCGAAGAGCACCACGAAAATGGTGGCGTATGCAGAGGTAGACGTTGCGCAGAGCATGATTGTGTAGGCCAACATCACGATGGCACTCATGTGGGTTGCGTTGCGGGAGCCGTAACGCAAGGTGAGCATTTGCGAGACCGTGAAGATCTTCAAGCGCTGCAGTGCAGGGGCAAAGGCGAGGCTCAAGAGGAGGACGCCGACGCCGATGGCGATCACCAGCCATGCGCCGGAGAGGCCCCACTTGTAACCAAGTCCTACGCCGCCCACGGTGGACGCGCCACCGAGCACCACGGCTGCCATGGTTCCTGTGTAAAGGAATGGGCCAAGACGTCGACCGGCGACGAGATAATCAGAGCTGTTTTTGGTCCGGCTCTTACCCCAGAAACCAAAGGCGAGCATCGCGACCAGATAGATCACGACGATCGCAATGTTGATCCATTCCATGGAAACCTCGAAAAATTGACTAGCAGTAAACAACTATTGCCTCATAGGCTAACGTGATGATAATCATAGAGCAATGTGAGTTCGCACGCTGAGACGTAGTGAACGGCAGGAATAGCTCATATGACGTGGGTTTTAAAGAAATTGTGGGGAGCGTAAATGAAGGCCATTCCTTTGGAATCAGGCGCGGAAGCACTAGCGATTGGCGCGCGATTGCGTGCCGCGCGCCAACAAAAGCGCCTCACTATGGATCAACTCGCCGCATCGACCGGACTGACCAAAGGATTCTTGTCCAGGGTTGAACGAGACCTCACATCCCCTTCGGTGGCCACTCTCGTGAGCTTGTGCCAAGCGCTATCCATCGATGTTGGATCACTTTTCGAAGAGCCGCCGCTCAAGGTGGTGCGGCGCAATGAAGCCCGCAAAATAAACCTTGGCGGCCATGGCATCGACGAGCGATTGCTCACTGGTCACGGCGAGCGCCGCGTCCAAGTCATTCGCGCAGATATTGAACCCCTTGGCCAAGGTGAATCCGAGCTCTACAGTGTGGACTGTGAGCTTGAAGTGCTTCACGTGGTGGAAGGCGAATTTGTGGTGCGTTTCTCGAAGGACACCATCCATCTCTACGCGGGTGACACCGTGACTTACCCCGGGCGCGAACCGCACTCGTGGCTCAACCCCACCGAATCGAAATCCGTTGTCCTGTGGACTCTCGTGCCAGCGGCTGCGCACTCAGGGCGAGCTGCGGCGTCGTACTAAGGGCTCAGAAAGTGCGATCGGCACCCCGCAAGCAACATCAGACTTGACCTACGTCACATCGAGAAAATAGCATTATCAGAAACTGTTGTTTCATTGCAGACAACTTTTTCTGCAACCCAGGAGAGAAGCGATGAAGGAAATTCGCATCGAAGCGAACGGCAAATTGGGACCCATCAACGCGGCGGAGATCCCGCGCTACGCGGGAGCGGCAACCTATGCGCGCCTGCCACGTCTTGATCAAGTGCAGCAAGCAGACCTGAAAATCGTCGGCGTCCCTTTCGACTCCGGCGTCTCCTACCGTCCCGGCGCGCGTTTCGGCGCCAACCACATCCGCGAATCCTCGCGACTCATCCGCCCGTACAACCCAGCCGTGGACTTGAGCCCGTTCGAGCACATTCAGGTGGCGGACGCGGGAGACATGGCCGTCAACCCATTCAATATCAACGAAGCTATTGAAACCGTTCAGCAGAACGCCTTGGACCTCACCGCCGACGGCTCCAAGCTGCTGACCTTAGGTGGCGACCACACCATTGCGCTGCCACTCTTGCGCGCAGCTAGCGAGCGAGCAGGCGAGCCTGTGGCATTACTGCACTTCGACGCTCACCTCGACACGTGGGACACCTACTTCGGCGCCGAATACACGCACGGCACCCCGTTCCGTCGCGCTGTTGAAGAGGGCATCTTGGACACCGAGGCGATCTCGCACGTCGGTACGCGCGGCCCGCTCTACGGCAAGAAGGACCTCGAGGATGACCGTCGCTTCGGCTTCGGCATCGTCACGAGCTCTGACGTGTACTACCAGGGCGTGACCGAGGTTGTGGACAAGCTGCGCCAGCGCATCGGCAACCGTCCGCTCTACGTTTCTATTGACATCGACGTCCTGGATCCAGCGCACGCGCCGGGCACCGGTACGCCTGAAGCCGGCGGCATCACTTCGCGCGAGCTCCTCGAGATTTTGCGCGGCCTACGCGGCATGAACCTCGTGGGCGCTGACATCGTGGAGGTCGCTCCCGCCTATGACCACGCCGAAATCACCGGTGTGGCAGGATCGCACGTAGCGTATGACTTGATCTCACTTTTTGCGGATCAGGCGCGGCTTGCGAATGAAACCGCTGCCGGTTCCGGCGCTTGAGAACGACGACGGAGCTCACTTTAAAATGACAAACGCTAATGACACTGTGGTTGCTCAGCGCAACGGTGGAGACCTTGTAGTTGAGACCCTCGAGGCACTTGGCGCCAAGACGGTCTTCGGTATTCCAGGCCAGCACGCGCTCGGCTTGTTCGATGCACTTTCGCGCTCCAACCTGCAGTTCGTGTCCTCCCGCGTGGAAAACAACGCCGCCTTCGCTGCCGATGGCTACTCGCGCGCCACGGGCGAAGTGGGCGTGCTGTTCCTGTCTACCGGCCCTGGCGCACTGACCTCCTTGGCTGGTTTGCAGGAAGCATATGCCACGTCCGTTCCCATGGTGGTAGTGGCATCCCAGATTCCACTGTCTGGCTTGGGCGCTCGCCGTAAGGGCATGTTGCATCAGCTCGATGACCAGAAGGCCTCGGCTGCCAACGTCACGAAATCGCAGCGCACGGTGCACCACGCATCCGGCATTCCTTCCGCGATTCAAGACGCTTGGGCTGACGCCATCACGGTGCCGCAAGGTCCCGTGTGGATTGAGGTTCCGCAGGACGTACTTCTCGCTGAGGTCTTTGTTCCTCCCGTGGATGATGCTTTGGCCGAAGCGTACGAGCATCCTCCTCGCCTTGAGCTCGTGGATGAAGCCGTTCGCTGGCTCTCAGAAGCCGAACGCCCAGCCATTGTGGCCGGCGGCGGCGTGCGCCGCTCTGGTGGTATGGACGCGTTGCTGGCCGTGGCGGAGAAGATGGACGCTCCCGTGATCTGCACGCCTGGCGGCAACGGCGCGTTCCCTTGGACGCACCCACTGTCCTTGCAGTCCTGGATTGAGGACCGCTACACCACGGAACTACTCGAAGAAGCAGACGTCTTGTTGGTGGTGGGCTCTTCGCTCGGCGAAGTCTCCTCCAACTACTTCACGCTGACCCCGCGCGGTCGCCTGATTCAGATTGACGCCGAGCCTCGCGTGCTCGAGTCCAACGTGCCGGCCCTCGGTATTCGTGCCGACGCTAAAGTGGCTCTCGAGTACTTGTCTGATGCGCTGACCAACGCCGGTCAGGATGCAACGGCAGGCACGGGAACCATCACCCGCAACTGGGCTCCGCTTTTCGAGACGAATGACTCCGCGGACTCTTCGGCTTCAGCAACGTCCGTGTCGCCAGCTGAGGCCGTTTCGCGAGTCCTTCAGCAGGTGCAAGAGCGCCTAGACTCTCAGGACCTGATCAAGGAACGCAAGTTCATGGCGGACATCCGTGCCGCGGTGCCAGATGGCATGCACACGTTCTGGGATATGACGATTGCTGCGTACTGGGGCTGGAGCTGCTGGGACGCACGTTCTGGCGAGTTCCACTCGGCTCAAGGCGCCGGCGGATTGGGCTTTGGTTTCCCGAGCGCTATCGGTGGAGCCATGGGCTTGGCTGTCCACGGTAACCGGGATGCTGAGGGGGACGAAACCCCATCACGAGTTCTCGCGGTAGCTGGTGACGGTTCCTCGATGTACTCCATCGCCGAACTTGCCACCGCCAAGCAACACAACGTGCCGGTCACCTGGCTCATTGTGGATGATGGCGGCTATGGCATCCTCCGCGAATACATGGAGGGCACGTTCGGTAAGGCAACCGCCACCGAACTCACCCGCCCAGACTTCGTAGCGCTCGCAGAATCCTTCGGCGTGCCCGCTCAGCGCGTGGCCGTCGAGAACGTGGGCCAAGCGCTCACGGAAGCGTTCGCAGGGGAAGGCCCCAACGTCGTCGTAGTGGAAACGCTACTGAAAATGTTCGCGCCAACTCATCTGGACGAAGTAGAGGACACGCAAGCCGACTCCGCATAGTCTGGAGGCATGAGAGCTAGCACACAGCGAGACCCGCATACCAGCGCCGACGTCATTGTCATTGGCGCAGGACTTGCGGGTCTCGTTGCCGCATGTGAGGTAGTTGATGCCGGCCAGACGGTCCTGATTCTGGACCAAGAAGGCCCCAATAATCTGGGCGGTCAAGCTTGGTGGAGCTTCGGCGGATTGTTCCTCGTGGACTCGCCAGAACAGCGCCGCTTGGGCGTCAAAGATTCGCTCGAGTTAGCCCGCCGAGACTGGGAGCTGACCGCCGGTTTCGACCGGCCGGAGGACTACTGGCCACGGCTCTGGGCGCAAAAGTACGTGGAGTGGGCCGCTGGCGAAAAACGCGCGTGGCTGCGCGAACGCGGCGTCTCCTTCTTCCCCGTGGTGGGATGGGCGGAACGCGGCGAGCGCGGCGGAATCGGCAACACGGTGCCGCGCTTTCACATCACGTGGGGCACCGGTCCGGGACTGCTCAAACCGTTTATCGAGCGGATTCTGCGGGCTGCGTCCACGGGCCAAGTGCGGTTCGGGTGGCGGCACCGTTTTCACCAACTGCACCTCGACTCAGAGACCGGTGCTGTGACTGGCGTTTCGGGCGAGATCTTGGCTCCGGACAATGCCGAGCGCGGCGAGGCGACGTCCCGCGAGGTGGTGGGTTCATTCAATCTTTCGTGCCCTCGCGTCATCATCGCGACGGGTGGCATCGGCGGAAACCCGGACAAGGTGCGGGAAGCATGGCCGGAGCGATTGGGCTCGGCGCCGGAGCACTTCCTCACGGGAGTGCCGGCCTACGTTGACGGCTCCGGAATTGAAGCCGTGGAGCGTTCCGGCGGACGCGTCATCAACCGCGACCGCATGTGGCACTACACCGAGGGCGTGGAGAACTGGGGTCCCGTATGGCCCAACCACGGAATCCGAATTCTCCCCGGGCCCAGCTCCTTATGGCTCGATGCCGAAGGTAACCGTCTCCCGGACCGCTTGTGGCCAGGCTTCGATACCTTGGGCACGCTCACGCATTTGCGGCACACGGGCCACGACTATTCGTGGTTTATCCTCAACCGGGACATCATCGGCAAGGAGTTCGCGCTCTCCGGGTCCGAACAGAATCCTGACCTGACGGACAAGTCGGTGCGGGACGTCCTGCGGCGGGCACGAACGGATATGCCTGATCCGGTGCGTGCGTTTGTGTATCAGGGCGCCGACTTCGTTATGGCTGATTCGGTGCGAGACCTGGCCGATGAAATGAACCAGCTCACTGGCGAGGGACTCATTGACGTCGAACAGCTGGAGGCGATCGTCGCTGAGCGTGATGCCGGAGCTTCGTCAGCGGGTGTTGATGCCCAAGCGGACGCCGTGCGAGAAGCGCGTGCTTACTCGGGGGACCGGCTCATCCGAACGGTCGCCCCCAACAAGCTCGTTGATCCTGCCTCCGGACCACTGATTGCCGTGCGCCTTCACGTGCTGACGCGCAAGACGCTCGGCGGACTGGAGACGGATCTGAACGGCCGCGTGCTGCGCGACGGAGGAGACCCGGTCCCAGGACTCTTCGCGGCCGGCGAGGCTTCTGGCTTCGGCGGAGGCGGCGTCCACGGATATCGCTCTCTCGAGGGGACGTTCTTGGGCGGCTGCCTGTTTAGTGGGAGGAAGGCTGGACGTTCGGCTACCCGCGCTGACGATGCTCCAGAATCCGCGTAATCCACCCGTAAGTCGTCTCTGATTCCACACCGGGGCCCAGCGCGAAGTAGGCCGGGGCTGTGAGTGGGTGAACGTCGTCGTCCTCCGAGATTCGCTGTGCCAGGGTGTCCGCGGTGGCGTCACCGATCGCCTCGAAATGGCCGCCCGCCTGCTGGACAATGAAGGCGCCTGCGGCAATGTCCCACGCCTTCAACCCGAAGCCGAACCAGACATCGGACCAACCGGCGGCAACGTGCGCCAGCGATTGGGCCGAACTCACGGGTCGGCGGACGGTTGCGAACGTCGTGACCAGATCGCCGAACGCCTCGAGGGCGAGCGGCCCATCCTCGGCAATCGCCTCGGCGGACGGGTAATCCGTGAGCAAACTCAGCGAACGTTCGTCGCTGCGCAGTGGCTGGCTAGCGTCGTCTTCGCGCGAAATCTTGGTGTCATTGATGTAGGCCCCGAACTCATCCGCAGAGAACACGATCTCCGCGATCGGGTCATAGACCACCGCCGCCACGAGTTCTTGATTGATAGTGGCGGCAATGGAAACGGAAAACAGTGCAATGCCGTGAACGAAGTTTGAGGTGCCGTCAATGGGGTCCACAATCCATTCGAGCTCGGCTCCGCCTGCTGAATCAGACTGCGTGTCCTCTTCGCCCCAGAACGTTGACTCGGGATAAGCGTTGAGCAAATAGTCCGCCAGGATCCGTTCTGTGTCCTCATCGAAGTCCGTCACGAGGTCATGAGCATTGGTCTTTTCGCGGGACGTCACGCCGCCGCGAAATGCCGCGCGCAAGCCGGGCCCGGTGGCCTGAGCCGCAGCGATGGCGACCGCCCGGAGCGAGGCAGAGTCGAGAGCGTTGGGGGAGACGGCGGAGCTGGAATCCTGAGTCATACTCCCAGCGTAGTCCTCACGCTTTCGAGGTTCACGAGGAAGTTACTTATCGGGCATATAGTGCAATAAGCATTCTCGAAAGGACAGTAGTGAGCCAGGATCCACCGGTGAATTCGGCGCATGAAGCCGAGGAGCCTATGAGCCAGAGGCAAATTCTTAAAGCACTCACTGGCGTGCTGGCCTCCTTCTTCGCAGCCATGGTGTCCATCACCATCATTTCCATCGCGCTCCCGCGCATCATGGAGGAGCTCGGCGGAGACCAGACCGCGTTCGCCTGGATGATCACTGCGACCCTCCTCGCGAACGCCGCGTCCACACCTATTTGGGGAAAGCTCGCTGACCTCTTCAACAAGAAAATGCTGCTGCAGGTCAGCATTGTGATCTTCGTGGTGGGCTCCGTCCTGGCGGGTCTGGCCTCTTCTATTCCTTTGCTGCTCGGCGCTCGTGTGATCCAAGGACTGGGCATCGGCGGTCTGATGGCGCTGGGCATGGCCGTGATCGGTACCATGATTCCGCCCCGAGACCGCGGAAAATATTCCGGTTACTTTGGCGGAGTTATGGCAGTGTCCAACGCGGGCGGACCGCTCTTAGGCGGCTTGCTGGTGGATTCCCCGTTGGGGTGGCGCGCGTCCTTCTGGGCCGGCGTACCGGTCTGCCTCATCGCCATGTTCTTGATCCAGCGGACCCTGCATTTGAAACATGTACGGCGCCCGGTGACCATCGACTGGATTGGGGCCTCGCTCGTCACGGTCATTGTGAGCCTGCTACTGATCTGGGCTTCTTATGTGGGCAAAGCTGGGTACTTCAACTGGGTCTCGGTTGAGACGTTATGGATGGTGGGTGGATCCATCATCTTGATCTTCGTGTTGATCCGGGTGGAAAAGCGCGCCGCGGATCCTGTCATTCCATTGCGCATCATCACGCAGCGCACTCCGGCTCTCGCAATTTTGGCGTCGATAGGCATCGGTATTGGAATGTTCGGCTCCGGAGCCTTCTTGGGCCAGTATTTTCAGGTGGCACAGCAGGCGACGCCGACGATGGCGGGCATTCTGACCTTGCCCATGATTGCGGGAAACCTCTTAGGTTCCGTGGTCTCAGGCCAATTGATTTCACGATACGGACGCTGGAAGCCGTACCTTGTGGCTGGCTCCATCATGAACGTCCTGGCACTCTCATTGCTAGGCACCATGAACGCGAATACTCCGTATTGGATCCTGGCCGTCGGCATGTTCGTAAACGGTATCGGCATGGGCATGATGTTGCAGAACTTGGTATTGGCCGTGCAGAACGGCGTCAAAGTCACCGAAATTGGCACCGCGAGCTCGTCCGTAGCGTTCTTCCGCACGGTCGGCGGCGCGGCCGGTGTTGCCGTCTTGGGCTCCGCCCTCTCGAGCCAAGTGCAAACCTATATTTACGACGGACTTCGCAGCGCCGGCATCATCTCACCGGACGGCGGCGGCTCACCCGTTTCCGGCGCCAGCTTGGACCTGCGTGGGCTGCCCGAACCGGTCAAGGTGATTGTGGAGCAAGCCTTCGGCGACGCCACCAGCGTGGTGTTTGTTATCGCCGCAGCGGCAGCCCTCATGGCACTGATCTGCGTGTTGGCCATCAAGGAAGTGCCGCTGCGCAAGCACCTCTAAAGTGTTGCCGAGTTAGATCTCGTCATCCATTTCCGGCTGCTTGCCGAAGACGAAGTGACGTCCCGTGACGGAGGTCGGGGTGATGCTGACCCAGAACTCCTTGCTGGTGGGAACCCACGGGGTCACGCCGGAGTTTCGAGCGATTTCAATCTCGGCCTCGGTCTCGAGCACCTTAGCTTCGCCGTGCACGATGACGGACCAAGCTTCATCGCTCAGGATGCCGTCAGCTTCAAAAGCAACCTTGGGGTTGATGGTGAGTTCGGTGAGCTTTGATCCAGGGGCCGTGCGTACATAAACCACGCGGTCCGTCGTGGAGTAGTTGACCGGGAAAATGTCTACCTCAACACCCGCGTAGACCGCGATGCGGCCGTGCTTCGTGTTATCCAGCAACTGCCATGACTGGTCTTCGGTGAGGTGAAGGACGGGGGCGTCATCTGCGTGTTCGAACATCATGACTTCATTGTTGTACTTCCTGTAGAAGAGGTAAAGTCCTCGCGCCACAAACGGGCTTTAGTAACTTCATCCTCAACGCCCCGAGGGTGCGAAAATCAGAAAAGTAATGTCCGCCGTGAAACACTGTGATTATGGCTCTTTTGAGGAACTCAGATTTCTGGGATGACCCCGCAGTCAAGCTCGAGGACGGCTGGAATGCTTTCCGATTGCGTCGCGCTGAAGAACGCGATTGGGTGCAGACTGTCTTCGCCTTCAGAGGCTACGGTCTTTCGAATGCGTGGATCCGTGTCATGGCACGCGTGGTGATGGCTCGTGAGGAAGCCTTTGAGCACGGTCTGCCGTTGCCGAATGTGGTGACGGATGGCGTGCGCGGCTGGCGCAACTTCACTTCGCCTCCGGTCCCTTACGCAGAGGTCACCATCAAGATTGGCGACAAAGAATTTACGGTGGACGCGGACCGTGGTGGCGTGGTGGACACCCGCATTCGGGCAGAGTTGCCTGTCGGCTGGCACACCATTGAACTGACCGCGAATGGCGGCGAGCATTCCCACGCCCACGTGTACGTCATTGATCAAGATCAGACCATGGGCATCATTTCTGATATTGATGACACCGTGGTGGTGACGGCTCTTCCGCGTCCGTTGCTCGCAGCATGGAACTCGTTTGTGCTGGATGAGCACGCGCGTAACCCCACTCCCGGCATGGCTGTGATGATGGAGCGACTCGCCCAGCATCACGTGCATGCGCCGGTCATTTACCTCTCTACGGGCGCTTGGAACGTCGCGCAGACGCTGCAGCGCTTCCTCAGACGCAATCTGTACCCGAAGGGTCCGCTGTTGCTCACGGATTGGGGACCTACTGAGGGCCGCTGGTTCCGTTCCGGCATGCAGCACAAGGTGAACCAGTTGCGGCGTTTGGCGGACGAGTTCCCGAACATCAAATGGCTACTCATTGGTGATGACGGTCAGCATGACCCGGAGATTTATGCGGAGTTTGCGCGTCGCTATCCGGATCATGTTGAGGCCATTGTCATTCGCCAGCTCACCCCGTCTGAAGCGGTGCTCGCCGGTGGTCGTTCTGAAGAAATGATGGGCTCCACTCCGGGGACGCCGTGGATTTATGAGCCAGACGGCGCCAAAATCGCGACGAAATTGGAGAAGCTGGGCTTGCTTCCCGCTGCTCGTGCGGATGCGCAAATGGGCGCGAACGACGACGCTAGCTCGCTCTAAGCAGTCAGCTCACCCGATCTGTGGGTGATGGAGGAGGATTAGTGAATCGAATTATTGTGGACGTCCCCATGCGTTGGGGTGACATGGATGCGTACGGGCATATCAATAACGTCAATAGCGTGCGCCTCATGGAAGAAGCTCGCGTTCACGCTTTTGGTGTGCCAGGCGGTACGGGGCGCGATGGCGTCCCGGCGCAAGCATCATTCTTGAATGATGTCCCTGCAGGCACGCAAGTGCTGGTGGTTGATCATCGTGTGAAGTATTTGGCACCGTTGGAATACCGCAACGTCCCGGTGCGCGTCGAAGTGTGGCTCGCCAATATCAAGGGCGCGAGCTTTGACGTTTGCTACGAATTTTTTGACCCAGTGGAGAACACCTTATGCATTAAGGCCAATTCCACTCTCGCGTTCTTCGCAACGGACACCCAACGTCTGTTGCGGATTACACCTGATGAGAAGCGGAGGCTGGAGAGATTCTCCGGCCCTCCGATCTTCGGTGAAAGGAAGTCCTCATGACCGAACCCACAGCCGAGAGCGCCCCGCGCGCACCACGTCCTCAAATCATCATGGAAGTTGTTGATCGCCAACAGATCAACCCACACATGGTGCGTCTGACCTTAGGCGGCGAAGGCTTTGAAAACTTCGCTGACCGCCCGGTCACGGACAAGTACATCAAGTTTCTCTTCGCAGATCCGTCTATGGGACTGACCCCGCCCTACGATCTGGACGCGATTCGTCGAGACTTGGGTCCGGAAGCGATTCCAGTACGCCGCACCTACACCGTGCGCAAAGTGAACCATGAGGCGCGCACCATCGACGTTGATTTCGTCGTCCATGGTGAGGACGGTATCGCTGGTCCATGGGCCAACACGGCGCAACGCGGCGACGTCGTATGCTTCAACGGCCCCGGCGGTAACTACAAGCCCGAAGAGAGCATTGACTGGCACCTGCTGGCCGGCGACGAAGCTGCACTGCCCGCCATCGCCACCGCCCTCGAAGCGATGTCTTCCAACGCCGAAGGCGTCGCGTTCATTGAAGTCCAGGACGCGGCGGATGAAATCGATCTCGTGAAGCCACAGGGCGTGGAGCTTCGTTGGATTCACCGTGGTTCGGAGTTCACACCTACCTCCACCAAGCTCGCCGCCGAGGTCATGAAGTACCCGTGGCGATCTGGCCTGGTGCAGGTGTTTGCCCATGGCGAGCGTGAAGTCATTAAGTCCTTGCGCCGTTACCTCGCGGATGATCGCGGGATTGATCGGCGCATGATGTCCTTGTCCGCGTACTGGGCCTACGGCCGCGCGGAGGACACTTTCCAAGCGGAGAAGAAGGAACCGATCGGCAAGATCTTCCCGGACGCCTAGACATTCCAGTTACGTAGAAAAGCGGCACCCGAGTTTCACACTCGAGGTGCCACTTTTTGCGTTGAGATCTAGCGAAAGAGCGAATTACTTCTTATCGGCCAGAGAATCGATCAAGTAATTCAAACCCATCGGGTACCCGCGCCATCCCGCTCCAATGATGATCGAGTTGACCACGGGGGAGATGTAAGAGTGGTGGCGGAACTCCTCGCGCGTGTGCACGTTGGAGAGGTGGCATTCCACCTTGGGGCCGTTGAACGCGGAGAGTGCATCGCGGATGGCAACCGACGTGTGCGTGAAGGCACCTGGGTTGATCAGGATGGCGTCGCAGCGCTCGCGGGCCTCATGGATCCAGTCGATGATGGCACCTTCGTGGTTGGACTGGAGGAACTCCAGCTCCACTCCGCGTTCGTCAGCTAGTTTCTGGCAAGAGTCCTGAATCTCGGCGAGCGTGGTGGTTCCGTATATTTCCGGTTCCCGCTTGCCGAGAAGATTCAGGTTAGGGCCATTGATGATCATGATGCAGCTCATGGGGTGAACCGTATCAAAATCTGACTTTGTTAGGCGTCTTCGCCGTCTAGATCCTTAAAGATCGGGCCTTCGCCACGGATCTTGCGCACCAGACCTACGCCGAGCAAGACTGCCAGACCGCCGCCGAGGGCCGTCCAGAAGCGCTTCTCCTGCAACGCCTCCTCGTCGATGTGCTGGTCCGGGTTGTACTGCTGGCGAAGCTCCTTAGCCTGCTGCACATCCTTGATGTACTTTTCTTCCTTCTTGAGTGTGGCCTTGTAGCCGCGAACTGGAAGGCGCAGGGTGTCTTCAGCAACGATTCCGGACTGCAACTGGCGGCCGCGCTCCAACTCAGCATCCACTTCGGCACCAAACAACAGCACGGCGTTCATGATCCAGAGCCACAACAGGAACACGATCACGCCACCAATAGAGCCATACGTGGCGTTGTAGCTACCGAAGTTGGCGACGTAGATGGAGAAGCCAACCGTGGCGATGGCAATAACCAGCAACGCGACGAGCGCGCCAACGGACAAGAAACGGAACTTGGACTGGCGAGCGTTGGGAGTCCAGTAATAGAGGATCGAAATCATGATGACCGCGATGATGACCAACAGCGGCCACTTGGCGATGTTCCAAACCATGAGGGCCTCAGGGCCCAGTCCAATGACGGCGCCAATGCCGGTGGCAACTGGTCCGGACATGATCAGAATCGCGATCGCGAGCGTAGCGAGCAACACAATCACCAGCGTCACTGTGTAGGTCACGGCGCGCAAGGAGAAAATCGGACGGCCTTCGTCCACTTCAAAGATGGTGTTGAGGGATTTGCTGAACGCCACCACGTAGTTCGATGCCGTCCAGATGCCGCCGAGGATACCGACGATCAAACCGAGGCCGGCACCGCTTGAAGAGGCTAGCTGCATGATGGGCTGTTCGAGCGTCTGCGCCATATCGGCCGAACCCATTTGCCGGATCAGGTCCATCATGAACTGGGTGGTCTTTTCAGCCTGACCCACGACGCCCAAAAGGGAGACGAGGGCCAGCAGTCCGGGGAAGATGGCAAACACGGCGCGGTACGTGAGGCCGGCGGCCATATCCATGCAGCCATCCCGCGTGAATTCACGTAGCGCCCGGCCCATCGAATACTTCAAGACGTTACCGTGGAGTCGCGGCGGGTTCTCGATGACCTCAACGTAATCAGGTTCGCTTGATTCGATGGTGTCAAGAGCAGATCGGGTGCCGCTGTTGGGCGTCACGGTCATGATTGCCTCCCTCAGAAAGAAACTTTCACTGCAGGTTTCAGGTGTAAGTCTATGTCGGTGGCTAGTATCCGGCACGCGCGTCGACAAGGCCTTCAAGCTCCGCGCCCTCTTCGGAACCCGCACCGTTGAGCCGTTCCGTGAGCGCGGCGATATTCTTTCTGATACGCGCGACGTACAACGGCACGCAGATTTCTAAGGTGTCCGCGGTGTGCGGGGTGATAATGCAACGTCGCTCTGACCAGAGCGGATGCGAATCTGGCAACGGCTCTGGCTCGGTCACATCGAGACCGGCACCCTTGATGGCTCCGCTCGCCAGCGCCGTCGTCAGCGCGTCCGTATTCACCAAACCACCGCGGCCCACGTTGACCAAAACCGCGGTCTCTTTCATGAGTGCCAGCTCGGCTTCGCCAATAAGGTTGCGCGTTTCTTCGGTCAGGGCTGCAGCCAGTACGACGACGTCTGCTTCCGGAAGTGCCTCCCGCAATTGCGGCGTGGTGACGGTGAGATCCGCGCCGGGGACGGGTTGCGTCGAGCGGCGAACTGCGGTGACATGGGTATCGAAAGCCTTGAGCAGGCGGATGCTCTCTTGAGCCACACCTCCAGCACCTACGACAACGGCGCGCGCTCCATTGAGGGTGATGCCACTTGAGGCGCCCCACGAGGTGGCGCGGACACGCTCGGGAAGATCTCGCAAGAGAGCCAGCGTCAAAGCGAGGGCGTGTTCGCCGACCGGCGGGCCGTAGATGCCTTTAGCGCTGGTCCATGTGAGGTCGGGGTGAGCGGTGAGGGATGCTTTGTAACTCTCAATTCCAGCAAAGGGGAGCTGCACCCACTGTATGCTCGGGGTCTCATTGAGAACGCGAAGTAGTTCCTCGGTGTCAGCGCCCCAACCAACAATCATTCCGTGCGGCTGAGCATCAGGGGCGACGTGGCTTGCGCCGGCGTCTTCGATCGCTCGAGCCAGAGCCTGCGTCGTCCAATCGCTATGTTCCGGGGATGGAAGCATAGTGATAGCGGGCTGGAGTGTCATGTTGGTCATGGCGCGAACCTCTTCTGCACAGGGCATTCAGAACTTGACGTGGGAAGTTTGAGGAAATGTTCACTTGTCTTAAAGCGAGCCTAGTTCAATCTTTGACGGTGTTCGCTTGGTAACCTTCATTGTGGGGAGGAAAGAGAGGGGTATATGGGGATGAATGAGCCCCCGTCCGTAGCACCATCAACCGCAACGGAAGGGCAGCGCAATGAAACCACCACTCCTGGGAATGGTCGTAGATCAGGCCGGGGTCGGCTAGACCTGAGCCTTATTTTGAAGGCCGGCGCAGACCTCATTGAGGATGAATCGATACATCATTTGTCGATGCGCAATCTTGCAAGTCGACTCGGCGTACAAGCGATGTCTTTGTACCGCTACGTGCCGTCTCGTGATGTCTTGATCGACGGCATCGTTGATCTGGTCCTGCAGGATCTTGACGCTAATCCCGACGTTCATAAAGAGCCGGTTGATGGCTGGGAAGAGTTTGTTCGCAGACTCTCTTATGGGTTCCGCAAAGTGGCCCACGATCATCCGCAAGTGTTTCCCGTCGTCGCCACTAGGCCAGCTCAAGCGCCATGGATTCGGCCACCAATGCGTTCCTTGACGTGGATCGACCGATTCTTGGGCGCCTTGCGGGAGAGTGGATTCTCTGCCGAGGCCACAGTTCGCGCTTACCGTGCGTACTCGAGTTTCCTCTTGGGCCACTTGCTACTTGAACTCGCTGGAGACGACGTCGACATTTCAGACATTGTTCCGGACGCTGGAAAGACGGAACGCGCCACGGATCATGCCACTCTTCGCGAAAAGGCAGATCTTAGCGAATTCCCGTCCGTTTCCGAACTCGAATCACTCCTGAAGGAAAACCACTCGAGGCAAGAATTTGAACGTGGCTTAGAAGAGACCATCTCGTGGATGGCGCGTCTTCAAGATGCATAGGCACGCCATCCGGCGGCGGTGGGAGTAGTGGAATTTGATCACGGAATGATCTCTTTCGGGGTTACTTCCATGCCTCAAGCCGACCACAACGAGTCCAAAACGAGACCTAATTCATGTGGTGCAGCTCACAAGATCGACGTCCTGTTGAGAATATACGTTGTAAGCTAATTGAGTTACACTGTTACTAGTTGGGCGGCGGATCTTCGGAGGCGAGGGGGTCTGTCGCCTAGCTTTTTAACACACGAAGTGCCGTTGACTTGGGATGATCTGGAGGCGCGTGCATCGCGCGAGAAATCCGAGTGCGCATTCTAGGCATAAAACACCTGAAATAAGCTTGTGTTTTACCTGTGAGTATCGGCCTGCGCTTTGACAAACCCAGCGTGTTGTCCCGTAGACTCGAATTATTACGTTTGGATAACGAGCACACCTCCATCCAGACGTGCGCCGAGTTCCGGATCCACGTTGCCCACGGAACTCCTTAAGTCACCGAAACCCCTTAAGTGACGGCCGGGCAGCGACGCCATTTCACCCCGCCGGGGTTGTAGTGTGCGTGGATGGCCTTAGGAGAATAATGTCTCAGAAGCGTCAATACGCCGCATCTAAGGTCGGACTCGGCCTTGCATCCTTGGCTCTCGTTGGTGGTGCTGCTGCCGCAGGTGCAGTTCCAGCCAATGCTGCCTCCACGGCGACGTGGGACGCACTTGCACAGTGCGAGTCTACCGGTAACTGGTCCATCAACACTGGCAACGGTTACTACGGTGGCGTTCAGTTCAGCCTTTCCACGTGGCGCGGCTTCGGCGGCTCGGGAATGCCTCACCAGGCTTCCAAGGCTGAGCAGATTCGCATCGCTGAAAAGGTTCTTGCAACCCAGGGTTGGGGCGCATGGCCAGCATGCTCTGCCAAGTTGGGTCTCTACGGTAAGTCTGGCTCCATCGCGGGCTCCACCAAGGCAACCACCAGCAAGACCTCCACCTCTGTGGCTCCAAAGACGGTCAAGGCACCTGTTGCCAAGAAGACCGTGGCTGCACCAAAGGCAACGGTTGCTAAGAAGACGGTGGTTGCACCTAAGGCTTCCGAGACCGCTAAGAAGGCAGTTGCTAAGACTCCAGCTGCTAAGAAGTCTGCCGTTCTTTCGCAGAAGTCTGCTCCAGTTGCCAAGAAGTCCGTTCCGGCTAAGGCCTACACTGCAAAGCACGTTGCTGATTCCGGCGAGAACTACACCGTTCGTTCCGGTGATAGCTTGTCCAAGATCGCTAACAAGCTTGGACTCAAGTCCTGGCAGGACCTGTACCTTTTGAATAAGGGTACGGTTTCCAACCCGAACTTGATCTTCCCAGGTCAGACCTTGAACGTTCCTGCCTAATCTGACTACTACTGCCTCCTTGAGGCAAGGCAATTAGGCTAACGTCGCAAAAGCGCCCCCGTTTCATACGGGGGCGCTTTTGTCAGTTCTGCGAACGAATGGGCGGTCTGTGGCATGAGTATCACGTGACGCGGGAATGATTCCTGCCGGAAGTTCGTTATTCTATGCAAACGCATACAAGTTGCATGAGATTTGAGGATGAACATGAAGATCGTCGTGGTGTCAGGTGGCATAGGCGTTCCGTCAACGGCAACGATGCTTGGCGAGCACCTAGGGAACGCTGCTCAGCAGGCGCTCCTGGAGCAAGGTCAGCAAGCGGAGGTCAGTGTTGTCTCGCTGCGCGACTACGCCGTCGCGATCGCTAACAACCTCGTCTCCGGTTTCCCCTCTCCTGAACTGCAGGAGGTCAAAGACCTGGTGGTGAACGCTGACGGCTTGGTGCTAGTGAGCCCCACCTACACGGCATCTGTTAGCGGACTCTTCAAGTCCTTCATTGATACTCTCGACCCGAAGTCCCTTGATAGTGTTCCGCTGCTCCTCGCCGCCACGGGTGGTTCTGCGCGCCATAGCCTCATGATCGACTACGTTATGCGCCCGATGTTCGCCTACATGCGAGCCAACATTGTGCCTACGAGCGTCTTCGCGGCCCCCGAAGACTGGGGAGCGGATCAGTCTGAAGGTCCGCTCATGGGGCGCGTCGCTCGCGCCGGCAAGGAACTGGCAACTGCCATGAGTGGTGCGGCCCGGACTCGTCCAGTGGACAACTCCATGACCTCGCTTCCTTTCGAGCAGCTCCTGGCAAACCTCTCAAAGTAGGGCAAGGCACGAAGAGACCCGGTGAACATCAGGGTTCACCGGGTCTCTTCGTAGTTAGTCCGGCACTTCCACTAGGGGAGTGCTACACCGAATATTAGTTGCTGAAGCCGTCCTTGACGTCCTTGGCGGCATTCTTGACGTTTTCCGCAGCCTGTTTCACGCCTGCTTCGGCCTGCTGTGCTTGACCTTCAGCTTCGAGGCGCTCGTTGTCAGTTGCGTCGCCGAATGTTTCCTTGGCCTTGCCGGACAGCTCTTCAACCTTGTTAGAAATCTTGTCACCCAGTCCCATGGTTCACTCCTTTTGTTAGCGGATAGTGTTCCCCGGCTAAGCGGGTTGTTTACAACGTATGCATCTAATCTGAGTTTTCCCTGAAGGGACCCTCAAAGAACTGTCAGAGGGCAAATGCGTTCTAGCGCCTCATCCAGGACAGTGCTTCAGTGTGCAAGTGTCGTGACTTCACTTGGATCGCTCGCTCGTAGTGAGCAATGAGCTGATCGCAAATGGCTTCCCAGGTGCGTCCCGCGATGCTTTCGTGAGCGGCCACGGCGAACGCTTCGCGCTTGACGTCGTCGTAAATCAAATCCTGCACGCGCGACCGCAAGTCTTCGAGATCCCCGGGCTGATAGAGCCAACCCGTACGGGACGAATCCACGAGGTCCAGCGGACCACCGCGGCCCACAGCAACAACCGGAACGCGTGCGGACATGGCTTCTTGAATGGTCTGACAGAACGTCTCCGACTCGCCAGGGTGCACGAAGAGATCGAACGACGCCACAACCTCGCCGAGGTCATTTCCGCCGAGGAACCCGGCGAAGTAAGCGTTGGGCAGCTTCGCACGCAATTCATCCTTGAGCGGCCCGGAACCCACAATCACCAAGCGCGTGCCCGGAAGATCGTCCAGTACCGCGAGGTCCGCCACTTGCTTTTCAGCCGCAAGGCGGCCCACAAAACCAATGAGCTTTTCGCCGTTCGGAGCAGCTTTCGCGCGGAACTCTTCAGAGCGGCGGGAAGGGTTGAACTGCTCTTGATCCACGCCGCGACGCCAATAGTGCACGCGGCGAATGCCGAGGTCACGCAGTTGGCGCATGGAGTAGGAAGACGGCACCAGATTGACCGTTGAAGAATCGTGCATGAGCTTCACATGGCTCCAGAGCACGTCCTCCAACCACGGCAATCCGTAGCGCCCCGCATAAGCCGGGATTTCCGTCTGATAGATCGAAATGGTGGGAAGCCCCAGTTGCTGCGCTGCTTGAATCGCGCGCCATCCCAGTACGAAGGGGCTGGCGACGTGCACCACGTCGGGGCTGAAGCCAGCGAGGATGCGGCGGACGCGGGAGACGGTGCCGGCGGCGACGCGCACGTTGGGGTAACCATTGAGGGGGAGTGCGGGGAGCTTCACTACGGGGAAGCCTTCAACTTCCTCCGGGGTGGATTCTGCGTCCCAGAGGGGGCCGGACCACGATTGTGCCGGTGCAATCACCAGTACGTCGTGTCCTTGGCTTCGCAAATGGCGAAGAACTCGAATGACGGAGTTGGTCACGCCATTCATGTGCGGCAAGAAGGATTCAGCTACTACGGCAATTCTCACTCTTCAACCATGAGCGCCGGGAGTGGCCGCACTATGGCCTCAAAGTGAACTCCACACTGCCCCTTGGTGAACTTTCGTGAAATCGTTTCCTGAGCCGCTGAGCGAGCTGACCTGAGTACCGGCTAGCGGACGAAAAGTGCGGTGAGCGCAATCCATGCGGGAATCGTTAAGAACGACGACGCAGTTTGGGTTGCGATGATGGCGGCCATGAGCGGGGAATCGCCTCCCAGACGGCGAGACAGCACGTACGCGCTTGATGCCGTGGGGATGGATTGGAACAAGATGATGACCGCGGCGGCTGGGCCGGTCAGTCCAGCCCACAAGCACAGGATCAGGGCGAGGGTTGGAATGATAACGAAGCGGAAAGAGCTCGCCCAGAGCATCGGGCGGACGAATCCGCGCAGGGAAGTGGCCCGCAGACCGGCACCCACGCACAACAGGCCGATCGGCAGCGCGGCTTGGCCCAGAATTTTCAGGATCTCCACCAATGGTGCGGCGAGTGCGGAAATGGCCGCGGCGGCGTCGTAATTGACACTGCTGAACCACAAGCCGCTCAAGTTCAGGGCAAGCCCCATCAAGCACGCAACTACCAAGGGATTGGTGTAGATCGCCCGCACGATTGCCCAACCTTGCACTTTCGCGCTGCCGTATTGCGCAAAGACCAAGGTCGAAGTGATGTTGACCGTGGGCACGAGCGCGGCGTTGGCCAAGGCGGCGAGAGCGAGGCCGTCAGCCCCGAAAAGCGTGGTGGCGAGGACGAGGCCGATGTAGTTGTTGAATCGGACGGCGCCTTGATACACGGACGTAAAAGCTGGGCCGTTGCTGCCCGCGGCAAGCTTGCGGAAGGGCAAGAGCAAAAGCCCGCCCACTACGGAGGAAACGATGATGACGCCCACCATGCTGAAGGCGGGCAACTTCGTCAGATTTGCTGTGGCCAGACTGCTGATGAACAGAGCAGGTAGGAGGAAGTAATACGTGAGCCGCTCGAGTTCCACCCAGAACGCATCTTTAAAATTCAGGTGTTTGCGCAGTGCCCAACCCAGCCCCAACAGCGCGGCGGTTGGAACTAGCGCGCGCAGTATGAGCGAAATATCCACCCATCGGTCATATCATGAGCCGCGCCGTTGAGCGAAAGCCGCGCGTAGAAATGGCACCATGGACGGTGATGAAAAAGAACTCGAAAGCAGCAGTCTTCAACAAACCTCGCCAGCTGATTCGAGTCTTCCGCGACGGAATTCCGCTTCCACTCGTAGTGCAGGGTGCGCTTGAAGCTCTGCAAGTCGCACTCATGCTGGCGTTGCTTTTCGTGCTCCCCGTTTTCGGAATCTGGCTGGGCGGCGGCTTGGCTAATGGTTCCCTTGAAAGCTCGCTCCAGCTCAGCGGCCAGTTGTGGCTCAAAGCCCACGGCGCGCCCTTAGGAATTAGTTCTCTGGCCTCGGACGGCGTGACCGAAGTCAGCGGTCTCGTGACGCTGACTCCTTTGCTGTTTCCTGTCATTCCATTCTTGCTCGCGTGGCGTGCTGGCCGACGCATCGCACGCGCGTCCTACGCCGATCAGTTGTGGCAAGGCATCGCAGGCGCGCTGGTGGCATACGGGTTGTTTGGGTTCATCACCGGTTTTGCCGTGCGCACCTCAGACGTACGCCCGGAAACATGGGCCTCTATCCTCATGCCGGTTCTTGTTCTGGGTCTGGGCGTAGTGATCGGAACGCGCCGCGAAGCAGGTTCTTGGTCTCGACTGATCGGCGTGGAGTCTGTCGAGTGGCTGTCTCAAGCGAGCCAAGCCTCGCGGTGGGCTGGTTCCTACGTGGCCGCAGTGGCGAAGGCATCGCTCGTCGCCTTCTTGAGCGCTATTGCGCTGGCTGGCGTTGTCTTGGCCATCACGCTTTTCATGCACTGGGCGGATGGCTCAAATGTCTATCAGCAGCTGCGGCCAGGACTGATAGGAGGCATTGTTCTCACGCTAGCGCAGCTCGCGATGATCCCTAACCTGGTGATCTGGACGTTGTCCTGGCTGAGCGGCGCAGGATTCTCGATTGGCATCGGCTCCCAGCTGACCCCCCTCGAAACTACCGTGGGCCCGCTTCCCGCTGTCCCATTCCTCGCTGCGCTTCCCACGGGTTCTCTCAACGGTGCATGGCTCTTCATGCTGTTACCAGTGGTGGCCGGTGTCGCTGCCGGCTGGTGGTTCATGCGTGAAGGCGAGAACCACTTTGACGACTGGCTGGATCGAAAGATCCCTATGCGTTGGCTCTCCGCATCACTGTCCACGCTGTTCTTGGGCCTCGTGATTGGACTGGGCGCCGGGCTGTTGACCGCGCTGGTGTCCTTCATTTCCGGTGGCTCGATTGGCATTGGACGCCTCGTGGAAATCGGTCCGCACATGTGGCTGACCGGAGCGTGGATCGCCCTCGAAGTGGGCGTTGGAGTCATCATCGGCTACTTGGTCTCGCCGTACCTCGAGCCAGATCCGGTCCTCGAAAACTAGTTCCGTCCCAACACCTGGTCCACGAGGGAAGTGTTGAAGTCTCGGGAACACTGCTCGAGCGAGCGGCTAGTCAGGGACTCCTCGATGCAACGTTGATAGTCCATGGTGGGCTGGAAGAAAATGCCTTGAAGCGTCACGGATGCGGTAAAGAGCAAGCAACCCACAAGAGCCAGGATGATCGTGAAGTTCACGAATCCCATTCCCGGGATGCGGAGACTCTTCTTGAGCGCCACAATGCCCGCGATGATCGCGGCAATGCCCACTGGAATCGTCAAGAACTTCCACGGCAAGGGCAGCATCGTCAGAAGCGATGCCGCCAAGACCAACATGATGGTGTTGCGCATCCGCGCGGCATTCGCGAGCAATTCTTCGGTGCTGGCTGGTCGTTTGGAATTCGGTGGAAGTGTTGCAGGCATACCTTTACAGTAGTTCGCCGTTATTGAGAGTTCGTCACCAATAACGCATAAGATCTGTGGAATGCGCGCTGTATTTCTGGTCTCTGGTTCCGGTTCAAATCTTCAAGCCGTTCTCGACGCGGTAGCTGAGGGGCAATTGCCCCAGCTCGAGGTTGCGGCGGTCGGAGCCGACAAGCACGACACCGGGGGAGTAGCTCGCGCTGCCGAAGCCGGATACGAGACCTTCGTGGTCAACTTCAAAGACTTCGACGACCGCGCCGAGTGGAACCATGAACTCGTGCAGAAGTGCCTGAGCTACAACCCGGACTTCGTGGTGTCCTCCGGTTTCATGCGCATTGTCAACGAAGAGTTCATCAACACCTTCGAGCGCCGCTACATCAACACCCACCCAGCTTTGCTGCCAGCATTCCCGGGCGCCCACGGCGTCCGCGATGCCATGAAATACGGCGTCAAAGTCACCGGCTGCACCGTGCACTACGCAGATGCAGGCGTCGATACCGGCCCCATCATCGCGCAGCAGGCCGTCGCGATCCTCGACGACGACACCGAGGAAACCCTCCACGAGCGCATCAAGATTGAAGAGCGAAAATTGCTCATCAAGGTACTGAAGGATTTGAGCGAAAGCCGCGCTGCGGCGTCGTAATTAACGCCCTTACTCGAGCTCTTGGTGCGCCGTCTCTGGAGCTGCAATCGCCATGAAAATCACGGCTAGCAGCACCAGCCCGGTAGCGATCAGGAACAGGTTGGCCAATCCAATCACCGGCCAGTACAGGGCGAACAGCACTGGGCCGAAGCCAGCGCCGACGCGGCTGATGGTCGATGCCCAGCCAAATCCCGAGCCGCGAAGCTCGGTGGGGTAGAGCTCGGACACGTAGGCGTAGAGCACCGGAATGCAGATCTGCACTACAAAACCGAAGACCAAGAGCCACACGATGGCCGTGGATGGCGTGCCCAAGGACCACGCGACGAGCACCAGGATGAAGCCAGACAGTGGGCCCGTCACGCCGAGGATCCATTTGCGGCCAACGCGCTCGATAGCCACAGCCGCGATGACGCCAACCAAGCCCACGGCGGCCATGATTGCCGTCATGAAGAGGGACGTGTTTGCGGCCATGCCAGCCTGCTGCAGGATGGACGGCATCCAGGTGAGTGCTAGGTAGTAGACCAACAGGATTGTGAAGAAGAGCGCCCACGACACCGCCGTGATCTTCCAGCTGAACTTCCAGATGCCCGCGAGCTGTTCGCCAATGGAACCTGCGGACAGGCGAGGAACCTCGTTGGAGGATGGCAACGTGTATTCAACTTTCGGGGTGCCCGTGCGGAGGACTAAGTCGTCGATGACTTTTCGGGCTTCTTCATCTTGGCCCTTGCGAATCAAGAAGAGCGGGGACTCCGGGACGTGCAGACGCACGAAGAACACCAAGATCGCTGGCAGCACCATGGACAAGAGGATGAGGCGCCAGTTGCCAAAGACCGTCATGACCATCGCGGAAACGAAGAAGGACAGCGCGGCGCCTACGGGCCACCAGCCATCCATTGCGGTCATGACTTTGCCGCGTTGCTTGGTGGGCGTGAACTCACCCACCAGCGCGTAATCCACGGGGATACATCCGCCGAGGCCAAAGCCCGCAATAAAGCGGAAGAGGGCAAAGAGCTCAAAGTTCGGGGCCAGGGAGCCGGCCACCGTAAAGAGGGAGAAGATCAAGAGCGTCCACGTGAACGCTTTCTTGCGGCCAATGCGGTCCGCCACCGTTCCCCAGACGAACGCGCCGAGCGCCATACCAATGAGGTTGGAGGTGCCCATCAGTGCGGCAGTGGAGCGGTCAAGACCCCATTCCTTCATGATGAGCGGGATCAGCGCGCCGTTAAGTGTCACGTCCCACGCATCGAACATGAAGCCGAGGCCGCCGATGATGAAAATCTTGCCCTGGACGCCCCAGCGCCACGGCAGATTTTGCACCACTTGAACGCCGGTGGGCAGGGAATTAGCGGTAACACTCATGGTCTGTGAATCCCTTGAATTGGTTACTGATTTCAGTAAAAGAGCTTAATCAAGATTACTTCGAGTAACGATCAACAGCGTATACGTTGTGGAATCTATGTGATTTGCTAGTGAGACCATCTCTCGTCAAACCAGTTGGTTTTCCGTAACTCGCACGAATAATGAGGACTCCATGACAGATATCCCTAAGCATCCGGCAGGTGACCATCACGCCGGATTCGATCCAGTAGAACCAGATGCGGAGGGTCACCTCCCGCCGCAGAAGTGGAAGATTATTGGCCCCGGCTTGGTGGTTGCAGCCACCGGTGTGGGCGCCGCAGATATGGTGGCAACCCTTGCCGCCGGTTCCCGCTACGGCTACATGCTCCTCTGGGCAGTGGTCCTCGGCGTGATCCTGAAGATTGTGCTCGTCGAAGGCGCCGGACGCTATAGTCTCGCCACCGGACGCACCATCTTTGAAGGCTGGCGTTCCCTTGGAAAGTGGACCGTTTGGTACTTCGGTCCGTACATCATGATCTGGGGCTTCGTATACGGTGCCTCCGCCATGTCATCCACCGCGCTCCCGTTGGCCTCGCTCTTCCCGGGCGTTCCTTTGTGGATCTTCGCGATCGGCACCGGCATCGCCGGCTTCATTTTGGTGTGGTTCAACCGCTACGCGATTTTTGAGAAGATCACGGCCTTCTTGGTCCTTCTCATGTTCATCACCATTGTGGGCCTCGCGATCATCGCCGCTCCGAATATCCCGGACATGCTCGCCGGTCTCATCCCGCGCCTTCCTGAAGGCGGCTTGCTCTACACGCTTGCGCTCGCGGGCGGTGTCGGTGGCACCATCACCTTGGCGGCTTACGGCTACTGGCTGCGTGAAAAGGGCTGGGCAACGCCTCGCTTCATGCGTGTCATGCGCATCGACAACACCATGGCTTATGTCATGACCGGTATCTTCGTGCTCTCGATGCTCATTGTGGGCGCTGAAGTAGTCTCTGCCGCTGGCGTGAAGATCTCCGCCGGTGACAAGGGCCTCTTGGACCTGAACACCGTGCTCGAAGCGAAGTACGGAACCTTCATTGGTAAGGCGTTCTTGGTGGGCTTCTTCGCCGCAGCGTTCTCCTCCGTCCTCGGCGTGTGGAACGGTGTGTCCCTCATGTTCGCTGACTTCTGGGGCAACATCCGCGGCAAGGGTTCGGACCACCCGGATTCCCAGGCTCACGGCAAGTACTTCCGCTTCTACATGATCTGGCTGACCTTCCCACCAATGCTCTTGCTGATGCTTGATCAGCCAATCGGATTGGTCTTGGCTTACGGCGTACTCGGCGCATTGTTCATGCCGTTCCTTGCCATCACCTTGCTGCCATTGCTGAACATGAAGAAGTACGGCGTTCCTGCCGAATGGCGCAACAAGTGGTACACCAACCTCGCGTTGGTCATCACGGCAGTGCTCTTCATTTGGTTGGGCGGCTACCAGTTGATCAACTCCATCCAGTCCGTCCTGAAGTAATACTTCATCGGCTACCGAGGCGCGGCGCCTCCCACACACTCGTGGGGAGCGCCGCGCTTCTTGTTTTTGCCGAGCCGTTTTCGACGGAAAAACCTTCACAGCAGACACCCTGAATGATCACTAGTCGGAACCACATCAGCGGGGTAGTGTTTCGTTATGGGACTCGATTGGAAAGCTCTCGAAAACGCAATGCGTACTTCAGTGCTCCGGCACGCTCGTGAAATCATCGAAGATCATCCGGAGCACACGTTCTACGCGATGGCGCTCCACGGCGTCCCCACGGAACCTGCAGACACTATTGAGATGCCGGTTCTCGCGATGAATTCCGAAGAGGCTTACGGCCGAGATCATCGCGAAGAAGAAGCCATAGCCGCTTTAGAAGATCCCAAGATCGATGACCTGGACACCGAGATCGAGGACAACGGCGGCTATTACTCGGATCGTTGGGACTGTAGCCAGTGGCATTGGTGCGCCATGGAGCTCGCCGGCGAGGAAGCTGCGGCCATTTGGCAACGTGGCTTGAGCGAAATGATCAAGAAGGACGGCTGGGAAGCCACCATCCGCACCTACTACGCCGTCATGGTGAGCGTCATCAAGGACGTGGTCCCGGAGCTTGCCACGGGCAGGAACGAACACCTCATTGGCTTCGTGGCAGATGATGATCACGCGGAAACCCTGCTCAGGCGGTGCTTGAGTGACGAACAACTTGAGCGGCACTTCCCGGAGCTTGTTTCTGGGACTGCAGAGGCAGCGGCGTCGTCCTCAAAAGGAACGTAACCGCACGCACTCGACCCAAGGATCACGCGGCAAAAGCGATAAGCTAGGGAAACCACCCGCTTTTCGCAAGGAGCTTTTGTGTCCTCAGTAGTTCAAGATCGTGTGCCCATTCGCCGAGCTCTCATTTCTGTTTATGACAAGACCGGCCTCGAGGAGCTGGCGGTCGGACTGCATGAAGCGGGCGTGAGCATTGTTTCCACCGGTTCCACGGCGCAGCGCATCGCTGGCGCGGGCGTCCCTGTGACTGAGGTTGCGGACATTACCGGTTTCCAGGAATGCCTCGACGGCCGCGTTAAGACCTTGCACCCGCGCGTTCACGCAGGAATTTTGGCGGACCGCCGCCGCGAGGACCACGTTCAGCAGCTTTCCGACATGGAAATTGAGCCTTTTGACCTGGTCATCGTGAACTTGTACCCATTCGTGGACACCGTGAACTCCGGCGCTGACATGGACGCCGTGGTGGAGCAGATCGATATTGGCGGCCCATCCATGGTGCGCGCCGCCGCGAAGAACCACCCTTCCTGCGCGATCATCGTTGACCCAGCCTCTTACGGCCAGGTCGTTTCTGCCGCGAAGGAAGGCGGCTTCGATTTGAAGACCCGCCAGCGCCTCGCGAGCCTCGCTTTCGCGCACACCGCAGCGTATGACACCGCGGTTGCGAAGTGGACCGCGGCTCAGTTCGGCGATTCCGTTGAGAACGACGACGCAGCGTCCATCCCAGCCTTCCCTCCGTTTGCGGGGCTTTCTTTGGAGCGCTCCGAAGTGCTGCGCTACGGCGAGAACCCACACCAGTCAGCCGCTTTGTACATAGAAGATGGTGCGACGCCGGGCATTGCTCAGGCCGAGCAACTTCACGGCAAGGCGATGAGCTACAACAACTTTGTTGACGCCGACGCCGCCGTTCGCGCCGCTTATGACTTCGCTGAGCCAGCAGTGGCCATCATCAAGCACGCCAACCCTTGTGGTGTGGCGCTGGGTGCTAGCGATGCCGCTGACCCGATCGCGGACGCTCACCTCAAGGCGCACGCGACGGATCCCGTGTCCGCTTTCGGTGGCGTCATTGCCGCCAACCGCACCGTGACGGCTGAGATGGCTCAGAACGTCAAGGACATTTTCACCGAGGTCTTAGTGGCTCCGGGCTTTGAGCCTGAAGCCGTGGAGATTCTCTCCGCGAAGAAGAACATCCGTTTGCTGACGCTTCCAGAAGGCTTCCGCCGCGACTCCGTTGAATACCGTCAGGTATCCGGTGGCATGTTGTTGCAGGTTTCTGACGCCGTTGATGCGCCGGGAGACTCAGCTTCCACGTGGACGTTGGCCGCTGGCGAAGCTGCTGACGAAGCCACCTTGCGCGACCTCGAGTTCGCCTGGCGCGCAGTGCGTGCTGCTAAGTCCAACGCCATCTTGTTGGCATCGGGCGGCGCAGCCGTGGGCGTTGGCATGGGCCAAGTGAACCGGGTTGACTCCTGCAAGCTGGCCGTGGAGCGTGCAAACGCCTTGGGTGTCGACGGTGCTGAGCGCGCTCGCGGTTCCGTTGCCGCTTCAGACGCGTTCTTCCCGTTTGCAGACGGTTTACAGATTTTGCTTGACGCTGGCGTCAAGGCTGTAGTTCAGCCGGGCGGTTCCGTGCGCGATGAAGAAGTGGTGGCTGCGGCTAAGGCAGCTGGTATCACCATGTACTTCACCGGCACGCGTCATTTCTTCCACTAAATTCTGTCCGCAGAAGTTTTTTCACGAATTCTGATTGGAGCGGGGCGGCTCGGTAGACTTGCCCCGCTTGGATCTACCACTGTCCGAACACGTGTCCAACACGGACATACCGTCCATCAGGGAGGCGCCAACCCATGGCGAAAATCATTTACACCCACACCGACGAAGCCCCAATGCTGGCAACTTACTCTTTCTTGCCAATCGTTGAAGCCTTCGCATCCGCAGCAGGTGTGGAAGTTGAGACCCGCGACATCTCGCTGGCCGGCCGTATCATCGCCGTCTTCGGTGACTACCTCAAGCCAGAGCAGCAGGGTGCGGACGCGCTGTCCGAACTTGGCGTGCTGGCCAAGGCTCCTGAAGCTAACATCATCAAGCTTCCAAACATTTCTGCTTCCATCCCCCAGCTGAAGGCTGCGATTGCAGAGCTGCAGTCCCAGGGCTTCGACGTTCCGGATTACCCGGATGAGCCATCCAGCGACGAAGAGACCGAAGTTCGCGCTCGCTACGACAAGATCAAGGGTTCTGCCGTAAACCCAGTGCTGCGTGAAGGTAACTCTGACCGCCGCGCGCCTTTGTCTGTGAAGAACTACGCACGCAAGAACCCACACAAGATGGTTGCTTGGACCAAGGAGTCCAAGACCAACGTGGCAACCATGGATGCTGACGACTTCCGCTCGAATGAGAAGTCTGTTGTCATTCCTGCCGAAGACACCTTGACCATTCGCCAGGTGCGCGCTGACGGAACCGTCAAGGTCCTCAAGAACGACCTCAAGGTCATTCCGGGCGAAGTGATTGACGGCACCGTTCTGCACGTTGCTGAATTGGACGAGTTCTTGGCTGCACAGGTCAAGCGCGCCAAGGAAGAAGACGTCCTCTTCTCCACGCACCTCAAGGCCACCATGATGAAGGTTTCTGACCCGATCATCTTCGGCCACGTCGTGAAGGCTTACTTCTCCGAGCTTTTCGAGACCTACGGACCACAACTTGATGCTGCCGGTCTTTCTGCCAACGATGGCCTTGCCGCCATCTTGGGTGGACTCGATGAGTTGCCAGAGGACGTCAGCGAAGGCGTTCAGGCTCTCGTCAAGAAGGGTCTTGAAGAAGGCCCACGCTTGGCAATGGTTGACTCAGACAAGGGCATCACCAACCTCCACGTTCCTTCCGACGTCATTGTCGACGCTTCCATGCCAGCAATGATCCGCCAGGGTGGACACATGTGGGGCCCGAAGGGTGAAGAGGATGACACGCTTGCTGTGCTTCCAGATTCTTCCTACGCCGGCATCTACCAGGTTGTTATCGATGACTGCCGTGAAAACGGTGCTTTCGATCCTGTAACCATGGGAACCGTTCCTAACGTTGGCCTTATGGCTCAGGCAGCTGAAGAGTATGGATCTCACAACAAGACCTTCGAAATCGAGGGTGACGGCTACGTTCAGGTCGTTGACAGCTCCGGCGCTGTGTTGCTTGAGCACCAGGTCTTCGCTGGTGACATCTGGCGCGCATGCCAGACCAAGGACATCGCAGTTCGCGACTGGGTAAAGCTTGCTGTGACGCGCGCTCGCGCTTCCCAGACTCCAGCAGTGTTCTGGTTGGACAAGAACCGTGCACACGACGCTCAGCTCATCGCCAAGGTGACCGAGTACCTCAAGGAGCACGACACCGAAGGCTTGACCATCGAGATCATGTCTCCGATGGAAGCTACCAAGTACACCATCGACCGCATCCGCAAGGGTGAGGACACCATCTCCGTTTCGGGCAACGTGCTTCGTGACTACCTCACGGACCTCTTCCCGATCCTCGAGCTTGGTACCTCCGCCAAGATGCTCTCGATCGTTCCATTGCTCAACGGTGGCGGACTCTTCGAGACTGGTGCTGGTGGATCTGCTCCAAAGCACGTCCAGCAGCTCGTCAAGGAAAACCACTTGCGTTGGGACAGCCTCGGCGAATTCATGGCACTTGCCGCTTCGCTTGAGCACCTCGCCAACACCTCTGACAACAAGAGCGCACAGGTTCTGGCCGACGCTCTTGATGCAGCAACCGGCACGTTCTTGCTCGAGAACAAGTCCCCATCCCGCAAAGTTGGCGAGATCGACAACCGCGGCAGCCACTTCTACTTGGCACAGTACTGGGCCAAGGAATTGGCAGCTCAGACCACGGACCCGAAGGTCGCCGAGATCTTCGCACCAGTTGCTGAAGCTTTGATCGCAAACGAAGACAAGATCAACCAGGAACTTCTTGAAGTTCAGGGTCAGCCAGTGGACTTGGGCGGCTACTACCGTCCAAACGAAGAGAAGGTCACGAAGGCCATGCGCCCATCCGCGACCCTCAACGCCACGATCGACGCACTTCGCAAGTAATTCATGCGTGAGTAATGAGTTCTCGGGCCAGCTCGGCTGGTTCGAGAACTAAAGCTCGAAGGGCGCTTGCCTCACGGAATGTGAGGCAAGCACCCTTCTCTTGTGTCTGAGGATTTCTTGTAACTGCAGCCTAGTGTTTCGTAACTGCAGCCTAGTGTTTTGTAACTGCAGCCTAGTGTTTTGTAACTGCAGCCTAGTGTTTTGTAACTGCAGCCTAGTGTTTTGTAACTGCAGCCCTGGCTTATGTAGCGGCGTTTACTTTCACCATGTGAGGCCAATACTCGACGACCAGCCCCATGTGAGAACGCTTTACGACAGAAGTATCGCGAATCCTTGTCGTGAAGTGATCTCACATGGGGGTGGGCATCGCGGGGTCCCGGGGATCCGCGACAGCGGGTGGACCTAGCCGATCTTCCATGTGTGCACCGGCTGAGAACTAAGCATGTTCTCGTTGTAGAGGCGCGTCATCTCGGCGATGGCGACCTTGCGATCCAGCCCGCGCTCTTCCAAGACGCGAAGCGTCTCGATCTGCCAAGCGGCACCGTTCTGCTCGGTGTGGGCGCGTTCGTACAAGATCTTCAGGTAGCGATCGGCTACTGCCTTGTCCACGCCGAGATCCTCCAGGCCTTCGGCGGCAAGCGGCAAGAGGTGGCGGATGATCAGCTCAGTCACTGGGATCTCGCCGAGTCCTGGCCAGTACACGTTGGCTTCCAAGCCATAGCGCGCGCAGTCTAAGAAATTGTCTGTGGCCGTCTGGAATGACATGCGGGACCATAGTGGCCGGTCCGCGGTGCGGAGCGCGCGCATGAGTCCGAAGAAGAACGCAGCGTTCGCCACGGTGTCCACAACAGTGGGGCCAGCGGGAAGGAGACGGTTCTCAAGTCGCAGGTTGGGGAAATCTCCGCCTGGATCGTAGATAGGACGGTTCCAGCGGTAGACCGTTCCGTTGTGGAGGCGCAGCTCGTGGAGCTGTGGCGCGCCGGAAGCGGTGGTTTCAGAGCGCTTGCGGGACAGCTCTGGCAAGAGTGCGGGGAAGTACCGGACGTTCTCTTCAAAGAGGTCCAAGATGCTGGTGATCCATCGTTCGCCGAACCACACGCGCGGACGAACGCCTTGATTACGCATCTCGGGTGGCCGCGTGTCAATGGACTGCTTGAACACTTCGATGCGGCTCTCGTGCCACAACACGCGTTCCATGAACATGGGGGAGTTGGCCGCCAACGCCACTTGGGCTCCGGCAATGACTTGAGCCGAATTCCAGACGGGCGCGAACTCTTCGGGGGACACCTGCAAGTGCAATTGCACCGACGTGCAGGCGGCCTCCGGAGCGATGTTTGCGACGTAGAAGCTGAGGCGCTCTTGCCCCACGATGTCGATCAAGACATCTTCGCCTCGAGCCTGCAACACCGAGGTGTTCAACGCTGCGTAGCGCTTGCCCGGACTAATCCAGTTCTTGGAGTGGATGAAGTCCTGATCCAAGGTCGGCAGGATTCCGACCAACAAGATGTTGACGTCAACGTCCTTCGCCGCGGCGACCGCATGATCGAGCTCGTGACGTAGTGACTCCTCCAGATTCAGAAGGCCTCGGCCTTCGATCTGGACGGCGTCATGGTTGAACTCAATATTGAAGGCGCCGATCTCGGTTTGAAACGCGGGATCGGCGATCGCCTCAAGAACTTCGGTGTTCCGCAACGCCGGCGTGAAGTCCGGGTTGGCAAGGTTCAATTCAATCTCGAGGCCAATGCGGCGTACGGGATCGAAAGCACCGGAACCGAGGTACCGTGCGAAGGTCTCCAAATTGACCATGAGCCGCTCGCGATAGCGAGTACGTTGCTCACGAGTGAAGCTTTTTGCGTTGACTTCAGCGCCCATGAGTAGAGCGTAGTGGTCTACGTCTCATTGGCAAAGAATGCGGAATTAGTCCTCGTTGGCGATGCGGTGCTTCGCGATGAGCTGCAAGTACACGTCGGCGTTGTGCTTGAGTCCGGCGACTTCCTCATCCGAAAGCTCGCGGCGCACCTTGGCAGGGACGCCAGCCACGAGTGAGTGCGGCGGGATGACGGTTCCTTCGAGAACCAGCGCGCCTGCGGCCACGAGGGATTCAGATCCTACGACGGCGCCGTTCATGACTGTTGCGCTCATGCCAATGAGACAATTGTCTTCGATGGTGCAACCGTGGATGACGGCCGAGTGACCGACGGACACGTTGTCACCCACAGTGCACGGGAAGTCGGTGTCAGCATGCAGCACGACGTTGTCCTGCAAGTTGCTACCGGCACCCACGCGGATAGGAGCGGAATCTCCGCGCATGGAAACTCCATAAAACGCTCCCGAATTTTCGCCGATCTCTACGTCTCCGGACAGGACGGCAGTGGGCGCAATAAAAGCTGATTCAGCGACGGTTGGAGTGACGCCGTCAATGGTGATGATGTGAGCCATAGCTCCCACTGTAGTAGCCGCCGTCGCAAAGAAAATAATGGGAGGGGAGCGGCGTCGTCGTACTCAAAAAATATTGCGAAGGTATCACTAGCTGTGACATAGAAACTGAACTGAGGCATCTCAGAATGTAGGCTGAACATAGCCACACCTAACTCAACTACAGGAGTTTTCATGTCCACTCAGTCTGTGACGAACCGGTCGCTTGCAGAGGTTGATCCGGAAATCGCAGCAGTGCTCAAGGATGAGCTCGGCCGCCAACGCGATACGTTGGAAATGATCGCCTCGGAAAACTTCGCGCCACGTGCCGTTTTGGAAGCTCAGGGCTCCGTTCTGACGAACAAGTACGCCGAAGGTTACCCGGGAAAGCGCTACTACGGTGGTTGCGAATACGTGGACGTCGCCGAGAATCTTGCCATTGAGCGTGTGAAGTCCGTTTTCGGCGCCAAGTTCGCCAACGTTCAGCCTCACTCGGGTGCTTCCGCCAATGCTGCCGCACTGTCCGCCATGATCAAGCCAGGCGACAAGATGTTGGGCCTTTCCTTGGCACACGGCGGTCACTTGACCCACGGCATGAAGTTGAACTTCTCCGGCAAGCTCTACGAAGTTGCCGCGTACGAGGTTGAGCCAGAGACCTTCACCGTTGACATGGACAAGCTGCGCGAGCAGGCCAAGCGCGAAAAGCCACAGGTCATCGTTGCCGGCTGGTCCGCTTACCCACGTCAGCTCGATTTCGAGGCTTTCCGCTCCATCGCTGACGAAGTCGGCGCACTCTTGTGGACGGACATGGCTCACTTCGCCGGTCTGGTTGCAGCGGGTCTTCACCCGAACCCAGTTCCGTTTTCTGACGTGGTTACCTCCACGGTTCACAAGACCTTGGCTGGTCCACGTTCCGGTGTGATCTTGTCCAACGACGAGGCCATCGCCAAGAAGATCAACTCCAACGTCTTCCCAGGTCAGCAGGGTGGACCGCTCATGCACGCGATCGCGGGCAAGGCTGTTGCATTCAAGATTGCTGGCTCCCCAGAGTTCAAGGAACGCCAAGAGCGCACCTTGCGCGGTGCCAAGATCCTGGCCGAGCGCCTCACCGGGAGCGATGTTACCGAAGCAGGCGTCTCTGTCCTCACCGGCGGCACCGACGTTCACTTAGTGCTGGTGGACTTGCGCCACTCTGAACTGGACGGCAAGCAGGCCGAAGACTTGCTCCACGAGGTGGGCATCACGGTCAACCGCAACGCTGTTCCGTTCGACCCACGCCCGCCGATGGTCACCTCCGGCTTGCGCATTGGTACCCCGGCTCTCGCGACCCGCGGTTTCGGCGATGCAGAATTCACCGAAGTCGCAGAAATCATTGCAACGGCGCTGCGCGACGGTCAGAACGCTGACCTCGAAGCCCTCAAGGCTCGCGTTGTGAAGCTTGCTCAGGAATTCCCGCTCTACGAAGGACTCGAAGAATGGTAGAAACCACCGCGCGCATTCTTGACGGCAAGAAGGCTGCCGCTGAGATCAAGGAAGAGCTTCGCAAACGCGTTGCCGCGCTCAAAGAAAAGGGCGTCACTCCGGGACTCGGCACCATCCTGGTGGGCGAAGATCCAGGTTCTAAATGGTACGTCGGCGGTAAGCACAAAGACTGCGCCGAGGTGGGCATTGCGTCCATCCGCGTAGATCTGCCGGAAGAGACTACTCAGGATGAGATTCTTGCCAAGATCAAGGAACTCAACGAGGACCCCAACTGCACTGGTTACATTGTGCAGTTGCCGTTGCCAAAGCACGTTGATCAGGACGTCATTCTTGAGGCGATTGATCCTGACAAGGACGCCGATGGCCTGCATCCCATGAACTTGGGACGCTTGGTGGCGAACGTCAACAACCCCATGACCTCCCCGCTTCCATGCACGCCGAAGGGCTGCGTGGAGCTTCTTGCCCGCAATGACATTGATCTGAACGGCAAGAACGTGTTAGTAGTGGGACGTGGCGTCACCATTGGCCGCCCCATCGGCCTCTTGCTGACGCGCCGCAGCGTGAACGCAACCGTCACCCTTGCTCACACAGGAACCACGGATCTTGCAGATCACTTGTCCCGCGCTGACGTGGTGATTGCGGCCGCTGGTAGCCCGCACATGATCAAGGCTGAAGAACTCAAGCCGGGCGCCATTGTGCTCGACGTGGGTGTGAGCCGCGTTGACGATGGCAACGGAAAGGCCGTTGTGACCGGCGACGTTGAGCCTGACGCCTACGATGTCGCATCCTGGATTTCCCCGAACCCCGGGGGAGTTGGTCCGATGACCCGAGCTATGCTCTTAGCAAACGTTGTAGAAGCCGCCGAACGGTCCCTCGAGGCCTAACAATCGGTGCAAAAGTGCCCTTTCCACGAATCGCAAGACTCATGGAAAGGGCATTTTTGTTGCCAAAACACTTGTACCTGTCCACTTCGAACCCTATGTTTACTGTGTAACTCCCAAGGGATAAATGGTAAACAGTTATCTATAGCAGTTTTGATTTGCACGGCAGTACCGCTCTAGGAGGCGTCATGACGCAAGAACAAATCATGTGGCTAGTCATTGGAATTGTTGTAGTCCTGCTCTTGATCTGGCTGATTTCATCAGCCGTCAGCAGGAAGAAGCGGGCGCAGGCTGAGCAGGATCGCATTGAGGCCGCTCGCCTTCGCGAGGAAGCTCAAGCTCGCGAACTTGAACTCAAAGAAAAGGAAAACGCCGCACGACGCGCTCAGCTCGAAGCCGATGAGGCAGAGGTAGCCGCCGCGAAGCGCCGCAAGGATGCCGAAGCGTTGAACAACGATGCTGAGGCCAACCGCGCCGACCTTGAAGACATCCGCCAGAAAGCAGACGCCCTGGACCCTGACACGGACACTCCTGCTTCCCGCCGTGAAGTTCGTGAGGCACGCGCCGCCGCTGAGCAGGCTCGCGCCGAAGAGCCTACGACGACGTCTTCACGTCCAGGTGCCGGACTTGCAGCTGGTGCTGGCTTGGGTGCCGCCGCCGGCGCAGGCGCTTATGCCGCGTCCAACCGCGACGATTCCGTACGCGCGGACGAAGCGGACATCAATAACGACGACGTTGCTCGCGTTGACGCAGCACGTGACGAAACCTTCCGCGACGATGCGCAGAGCGATCCAGATCGCTACCGCGCGAACGATGTGAACCCTGTGTACGACACCAACCACGTTGATGATGTAAACCGCGTGGACACCACGAGCACTGAGAGCTCCACGAAGTACCAGCGCCCTTCAGAGCCTGAGGTGGAGGAATACCGCGAGCAGCGCGAAGAACGTCGCGATTCAGGTCTTGCAGCGGGAGTTGCAGCCGGTTCGGCAGGCGTAGCTGGTGTAGCCGGCGTTGCCGCAGCATCTGACCGTGCCGATAACGATAACGAGCTCGCTGATTCGACGAACTATGACTCGAATCGTGACGACTCCACCTACGACTCCAATTACGACTCCAACCGTTACGACGCAACTTCCGAAGGTGACCTGAACTCGGATGTTGGGTCCGATCCCTACTCCAAGAGCTACACCGATCCATCTGAGTCTCCAGTTGCTGCTTACCAGCAGACCAGCGAACAGACTGTTGAACAGGACATTGATTATTCATCTGAGGATGAGACCTTCAGTGGAAAGCATGCCGCTGAGGTAGAGCAAGAAACCACCGCGCCGGTAGCTGCTACGACGGCCATTCCTGTAACCAATGTCGATCAGAACGATCAGAACGATCAGAACGATCAGAACGATCCTTCGACTAAGGACCCATTCGCGGACTTTGATTCACGTAGGGACGAAGATTTTGATCGTGCCTCTTTCAGTGACGAGCCACAGTCGCAGGGTCAGGTGCGTGGCGTTGATGATGAAGACGAGTGGTCACGCGACGTCGAGCGCAACAACTACGCTGCTGATGCTTTCCGCGAAGAGGATGAGCAGAACGTCGCTTCCGCTTCTGAGTCTTCGTTGGAGACCAATCAGGGTGATCCTCGCGTCAACTTCAGCCAGGAAGATCTTCACGGCGAACGCGTGGACTCCTACGGAGAAAACAGCGAAGTCCTCTCCGACGGAGAGCGCCAAGAGATTGCTGCAGACATTGAAGAAGACCGTGTGATCGGACGTTACAAGTTTGATGACGCTGACGGCAATGGCATCGATGATGAGTGGGACGATGCCGCTGGCGAAAACCCTGACCAGCCACGCACGCTGGGCGAACAGCTCGTCGCCGAAGCCGAAGAAGAGCGCACGGTGCTGGAAGAGCACGGCATTGATCCTGATGCTGACAATGCTCGCGAGCAGCTTCGTCGTGACGAAGAAGGCCGCACCAGCTAGCCAGCTAACTAAAGGCTCGGCAACGTTTCGGCAAGAAGCCTCCAAGCCCTAACGAAAAGGGTCCCGTTCCCACAGATGTGGGAACGGGACCTTCTCTTTGATCTAGAGAACTAGACCTTCAGACTAGGCGCCTGCACCGTCAACGGTTGCGTTGCCTTCAGCCTTTGGGTTGTCTGGATCTCCGCCAACAACCGAGTCGCCGCCCTTGGTAAGTGCTTCGGCCTGGATGCGAGCGCCGAGGTCGGCGTCGATGTTCTTCCAGTACTCGAAAGCCTTGGACTGAACAGGCTCTTCAACGCTGGAGAGAGCGCCACCGACGGTCTCAACAACGCCGGCACGGATCTCGTCGGTCCACACTTCCCGAACCAACGTGCCTGCCTGGCCGAAGTCGTCGTCCTCAGCGTGCAACTCGTAGGAGGAACGGACGAGCTCGCCGTCGTTCTCCCAGCCGTTGTCTACTGGGCCGGTCTCGTCGCTCCACGAGTCACCGAAGGAGTTCGGTGCGTAGACCCGGCGGTCACCCGTGTGCTCGTACCACATGTTGCCTTCGAAGTTGTAGGTGTGAACTTCGTTGATTGGGCGGTTCACGGGCAACTGCTGGAAGTTGGTGCCAATGCGGTAACGCTGAGCGTCGGCGTAAGCGAAGTTACGGCCCAAGAGCATCTTGTCTGGGGAGTTGCCCATGCCTGGAACCATGTTCGCTGGTGAGAATGCAGCCTGCTCAATCTGAGCGAAGAAGTTCTGCGGGTTCTCGTTCAGGGTGAGCGTTCCAACCTTGATACGTGGGTAGTCCTTCTTGGACCAGATCTTGGTCAAGTCGAACGGGTTGAAGCGGTAGGTCTTGGCATCCTCGTACGGCATGATCTGAACGTGGAGATCCCACTTGGGGAAGTCACCGTTCTTGATGGCGTTGAAGAGGTCGCGGCGGTGGTGCTCGGCGTCAGCGCCGGCGAACTTCTCGGCCTCTTCGTTGGTGAGGTCTGCCTGACCCTGCTGGGAAATGAAGTGGTACTTCACCCAGAACTTCTCGCCAGCTTCGTTGACCCACATGTAGGTGTGCGAGCCGTAGCCGTTCATTTCACGCCAGGTCTTTGGCAAACCGCGGTTACCCATGAGGTAAGTGACCTGGTGTGCCGACTCAGGGTTCTGCGTCCAGAAGTCCCACTGCATCGTGTTGTCGCGCAAGCCGGAATCTGGCAAACGCTTCTGGGAGCGGATGAAGTGTGGGAACTTCATAGGGTCGCGGACGAAGAACACCGGGGTGTTGTTGCCCACGAGGTCGAAGTTGCCTTCGGTGGTGTAGAACTTCAAGGCGAAGCCGCGAACGTCGCGCCACGTGTCAGGGGAGCCAAGCTCGCCAGCAACGGTGGAGAAACGAAGTAGCGTGCGGGTGGATACGCCTGGCTGGAAAAGAGCAGCCTTGGTGTACTTCGAAACGTCTTCGGTGGTTTCGAAGACACCGAATGCACCGGATCCCTTTGCGTGCGGACGACGCTCTGGAACGTTCATGCGGTTGAAGTGTGCAAGAGTCTCCACCAAGTGGTGGTCGTGCAAGACGATTGGTCCGTTAGCTCCGACGGTCAGCGAGTTGCGGTCGCTGACGGCTGGGATTCCAGCCTGAGTCGTTGAGCCCGTGGCATGTCCGGCAGTGTTCTCAGTAGTCATCACTGTCTCCTTCATGTTGGGGTTTTTCTGAGTGGGTGTTGTTGCCCCGAGCCGCACATTCAGCGCAAATGCCTCGGAACAAGACGTCGGCCACCAAGATGTTCATCTTGAGACCGTCCGGCGGAGTGAGGCATGGAGCGTGGCCAACGGCGCACGCGACGTCCTCGACGCGTCCACACGAAATGCAGACGGCGTGATGGTGATTGTCGGCTATTTCGGTTTCAAAGCGAGCGGGATGCCCGGGAAGATCTATCCGCCGCAAAAGACCGGAATCCACGAGATCGTTGAGCACCACGTAAGCGGATTGCAACGAAAACTGGGGAAGCTCGGTCAGGGTTTCGCGGTGAATTTCTTCCGCGGTGGCGTGAGGATGCCGACGGGCAGCCTCCAGCACGCATAACCGCTGCTTTGTGACGCGTCGACCCACGTGGCGTAGGGGTTGAGCCCAATCCACGTGCTCCGCAGACTCACCCACTGGGGGTAAAGCCTGAGCAGATTTGTTGACGTAGGTCATATCCCCATACTGCCATATTCTGAATGATTCAGGATAGTGCTGCCGAGAACGTGAAGGAGATCCCCGTCAAACGTCCACCTGAATGACGAGCTTCAGAAGTTCGGAACCAGAGCGCGGGTGGGTGGGGCTTACTTTCGCCTCTTGCGAATTGACTTCTCAGCACCGCTGATCAACAAGAATCCTGAGGCCATGACAATTGCTGCGCCAGGACCCAAGGGTGCTGCAAACACACCGGCCAAAAGCGGCAAAGCAACCTGGCCAAGCCGGTTGCCCATGAGGCGAACGGCAAGTGCCGATCCGCGCCACGCGGGTGGCACAGACGTGGACACTTCGGTCATGGTCAGTGGCTGACCGAGACCGAGGAAGATGCCACCAAACAGCATGCAGAGTCCGCAGAGCAAAAGCGTCAGCTCGCCACCGTCGGCTGGCGGGAACATCGCCATGAGCAGCGGCGGGATCACCAGAGCTAAGCCCGCACCATACAAGGACCACAGCAACAGCGAAGTGTGAGACAAGCGGGAGGACAACCACGGCAATAGCACACGGGACACAATGGACGCGGCTCCGCGCAATGCCAGCAAGAGGCCCACGGCTGCCGGGCTCACGCCTACCTCCTCAGCAAGCAGTGGCAAGAACGCCGTCAGGATGTCCAGCATGCCCAAGAGCGCCAACGACGCAAACATGTGGGACATGACGCCGGGACGCTTGAGGATGTTGCACATGGTTGGCTTCGTCGTCGTCATTTCGCGGGTATCGCTCGAGCCGCCGGTTTTCGGGGAGGTGCGGCGCGGCGTCGTACCGGAAAGTGTTTTCGGCGACAGGAAGAGCGGCGCGGCGGCGAGCGTCAGCCCGCAGCCAACCCAGAGCGCAATATTGACGCTATCCAGGCGGTCTGCCGCATCCGAAACGAGCTCTGAGCCGAGAATGATGCCAGCCAGTAGTGGGCCGATCATCTGGCCCACGGAAAATGCCGCCGTAAACCAGCCGAATCCGCGGTCCATTTCGGCGGGCGAGGATCGCCGTGCAATTGCGGCCTGTCCGCCGATCGTGAAGAGCAAGTGACCCAGGCCAAGGACGGCGGAGAAGATCGCGATCAGAATGAAGCTATTGCCCAGCGCAATTCCGGCCGCGCCAATCGCCAGCACCACCGCGCCCAGGGCCACCATGGGGCGCAGATTGTTGAGGCGGTCGGACATCCGGCCCAGCCAAATCGCTGCAAAGAGCGGGACGAGCGCGTAAAACGCCGTCACCACGCCAACAAGGAAGGAGTCTGCCCCGAGGCCCACGAGTTTGTAGGTGGTGACGGGGCGAATGAGATTGAGGCCGCCCTGCGTCAAAACGGCGGACGCGATCAGCAAATAGAGCCATCCACGACCTGACGTATTCCGTGTGGCGGGGGCTTCTGACACGGGCGCTCCTGACCAAGTGCGGGCGGCATTTGAGTCCACTTTAGCGGCATTTTCCAGTACGACGCCGCAGCTCGTCACAGTAGGCACGTTGAGTATCTTGGAGCCTCCGAATGAAATTGATTGATTTGTGCCAATCGGTTAATTGTTCTAGTCTCGACTTTGTGCCAACCATCACACCTCGCCCCACAGTTATCTCCGCTTCCCACCTGCAGAAGCGGTACGGTGACTTCACCGCCGTCAACGACCTCTCGTTCGAAGTTCCCGCCGGTGAATCCTTTGGACTCCTTGGCCCCAACGGCGCCGGAAAATCCACCACCATGCGCATGATCGGTGGTGTCTCGCAGCGCAGCGGCGGACAGCTGACCATCATGGGGTTGGACCCCGAGGAGCATGGTCCCGAGGTGCGCGCACACTTGGGCGTGGTGCCACAGCAGGACAACCTGGACGAAGAAATCACGGTTCGCGACAACCTGATCATGTACGGCCGGTACTTCGGTCTCTCGCGCAGCTACTTGAAGCCCAAGTCCGACGAGCTTCTGGAATTCGCGCAGCTCACGGACAAGGCGAATAACCGCGTTTCCGCGCTCTCAGGCGGCATGAAGCGACGACTGACGATTGCTCGATCGCTCGTCAACGATCCCAAGATTCTGCTCCTCGACGAGCCCACTACCGGCCTCGATCCGCAAGCACGCCACATTCTTTGGGACCGACTCTTCCGACTCAAAGAACGAGGCGTCACGCTGATTCTCACCACGCACTACATGGACGAAGCGGAGCAGCTCTGCGATCGCCTGATTGTGGTGGACAAGGGCCAGATTATGGCCGAAGGCTCGCCTGCCAAGCTCATCCGCGACTACTCGACCCGCGAAGTGCTCGAGCTGCGCTTCGGCACCGAGCGCAACACCACGGTGGAGAGCGAACTTCAGGGCATCGGCGAGCGCGTTGAAACGCTGCCGGACCGTGTGCTCATCTATGCGGACAACGGCGAAGCGGCTCTAGAACAAGTGACCAGCCGGGGTCTGAACCCCATCACTTCGCTGGTCCGTCGTTCTTCCTTGGAAGATGTCTTCTTGCGATTGACAGGACGGTCCCTCATTGACTGATCCACAAGCACCAGCCACTCAGCGGATTGACCGCAGTGGCACGGACGCCGCGGTGCGGCTGTTCAATTCGAGCCTCAAGGCTCACGCGCCTGCGGAGTCTGCAAAGCGAGCCAGAAAATTTGGCACCCTGTACATCGCGGAGGGGCATCTCCTCGCGATGCGCCGCTACATCGACATCATCATTGCGTACTCCGTGGGCAACCCGCTCATGTACTTGTTCGCGATGGGCGTTGGCCTAGCGAGCCTCGTGGATGCGAATAGCGCGAACGCTTTCGGCGTCTCCTACGTCACCTTCATTGCGCCGGCGCTCTTGGTTTCCGCCGCCGTCATGACGGCTGCAGGGGAGTTCACCTACGTGATCATGAGTGGCTTCAAGTGGAACCGGACCTTCTATGGTCCGCTGTCCACGGCCATCACTCCGTACCAAATTAGTCAGGGTCTGCAGCTCGCGGTGACTACACGTATCTTTGCGCAGTCCATCGTGTACTTGCTGATCGTGGTGCTGTTCGGTGCTACGGGCAGTGCGTGGGCTTGGGTATCCGTGCTCATTGCCACGCTCGCCGGCACAGCGTTTGGCTTCCCGCTCATGGCCTATGCCGCGAGCCTCGAAGAAGAACGCGGGCAGTTCCAACTGGTCAACCGCTTTATTGTGATGCCGTTGTTCCTCTTCTCCGGTACCTTCTTCCCGCTGACCACGCTGCCGTGGTTCTTGCAGTGGATCGGCTGGATTTCGCCCATCTGGCACGGCACGGAGCTGTCGCGCGTCTTCAGCTACGGCTATCAAGAGCCGCTGTGGCTCTCGATTGTCCACGTTCTCTATCTGGTGGCACTAACTTTCATCGGCTGGCATTTCTCCCGCCGCATCTTCGCACGGAGGCTTGAGGGATGAGCACGTCAATTCCCACGGTGGATCACAAGGACCTGATGCTCAGCGGCAGCAATCGTCCTTTCGCTGCCCTGTACGGCCGCAACGCCAAGTCCGTCATTCAGCGCGGTCTGCTCGCCACCAAGACCAGCAACGCGTCCATCATGATTTCTGGCTTCGTGGAGCCGGTGCTGTATCTGCTCTCGATGGGCATTGGCCTTGGCTCGATCGTGGGCGACGTGACTGGCCCCGGCGGTCACACCATGAGCTACGCGGCGTACATCGCACCCGCGCTTTTGGCAGTCTCCGCCATGAATGGCGCCATTTACGACTCCACCATGAACGTCTTCTTCAAGATGAATTATGCGAAGTTGTACCAGAACATGCTCTACACGTCGCTGGGTCCACTCGACGTGGCGATTGGTGAGATCTTCTTGGCGCTCTTGCGCGGATTCATGTACGCCACGGGATTCACCATCATCATGTGGTTCATGGGACTCATCACGCATCCGGCGGGTCTGCTCATGGTTCCGGCGGCCGTGCTCATCGCTTTTGGCTTCGCGTCTATCGGCATGGGTATCACGAGCTACCTGAAGACGTTCCAGCAGCTGGACTGGATCACTTTCGTGATGCTGCCAATGTTCCTCTTTTCAGCGACGTTCTACCCGCTGTCCGTGTACCCGCAGGCCATTCAGTGGTTCATCCAGGCCATGCCGTTGTGGCACGGTGTGGAGCTCTTGCGTCAACTCTCGATCGGCTATTTCACCCCCGGCATGCTGGTGCATGTGGGGTACTTCGTGCTGATGATCGTCGTGGGTGTCACGCTGACCACGCGCCGTTTGCGTGCGTTGTTCTTGCGCTAATTACTTGGAGTACGACGCCGCCGCTCGGCCAAGTGCCCGGGCTTAGTTTCCGCGCTTGGTTGCAGTGGGTTTGGCTTTCTTTGGCCGCACGTAAATCGCTGCATAAACCAAGGTCAGGGCCAGTACGAACACGGAGATAATTCCGTAGGTGGCTGACGGGGACGTGGCGGCTACGATGGCTCCCGCGATAATGGGGCCGGTGCCCATTCCTGCGTCAATGCCGAGGAAGAAAGTACTGGCTGCCATGCCGATGCGGTGGCGTTCGGCCTGCTTTACCGCGATGGTCTGGCCGGCGGAAAGCAGGTTGCCTTGGCCTAGTCCCACGAGGGCAGCTGCTACGAAGAGCGTGATGAGGTTTTCGGCGATGGACAGGATGAAGAGTCCAGCTGCGAAGGACACGAACGCAGGAATCATGACCACGTGGAAGCCGCGGCGATCCATGATCTTTCCGGTGAACTGACGCGACGCGATGGTGACCAGGGCATAAACCAAGAAGAACCACGAAACACTGGTGCCCAGGTTTCGCTCATCGGCAAGGGCGTTCAACAACGTCACGATGCTCGCATAGCCCAGTGTCCAGGCAGCGCCAATCAGTGCGATGGGAAGAGACGCAGGCTCCAGAAAGTTGGAGAGCCACGAAGGCTTGGGAGCGTCGTCGTGCTGCTTTGGGGCAACAGGGGAAGGCTCGACTTTCAGTAGCGCAATGATGCCCATGCCTACGAGCGCGGCGATGACGGCTGCCCAAGACACTGCCTCAAATCCGATGGTGCGGAAGAGGTACAGGCCCACGAGCGGGCCCATTGCCACGCCGACCACCGTGGAACTCGCGTACCAACTGGTGCCTTCGGCGATGCGCATCTGAGGAACGTGCTGAATGGCAAGAGTGGCGATAACGCTAGATCCGATGCCGAATGTCATGCCGTGAACAATGCGCTCGGCGATGAGCAGCCAGTACTGACCCGTCGCTATATAAAGCAGTGGGAAGATCGCGAAAGAAATAAACATGCCGATGGCCAACCAGCGTAAGGACAAGCGTTGCATCGCCGGTCCGGCGAGAAGCCGAGCGAAAAGCGCGCCGATGATGAACAAGCCAGAGGCGGCGCCGCCCTCGGCGTCACCCACCATGAAGCGCTGAATGGAGTAAGCGGCCACGGTGGACAAGAAGAGATGCACGGCAAAGAAGACGAACACGTTGCTGGCGCACGCGAGGATGAAGTCGCGCGTCCACAGCGGTTCCCTATGTAGGTAGTCATTCGTCACGATTTCACCCTAAGCCACGTGCTCGATTTAGTGATGAAAAGCTACCTGCGCTTGCGGCGAACGTTGCGCAGAGCGGCACGTCGTTTTGCGTGGTTCTGGAAGAATGGAAAGCATGCAAATCTTGGGAAATTCGTCGACGGACGCGTCGGGTCAGCGAAAGATCGTAGTTGGCCCCAGCACTATCTCGCTTGCGGTCATGGTTACGGTGTTTTTGATCGCTGTCATTTTCGCCGCCAACCAGAATGATGTCATCGGTTGGTTGGTCGTCATTATTTCCCTGGGCTGGCTCCTTTTGTCGCTGTTCTTGGTGCTCGGGTTGCGCCGCGGCGCGAAGAAGGTCAACGAGACCATCCAGCGCACCACCGCAGACATGGCGCCTCGCGCCCAAACGGCCCCTTCCCAGACCACGATTTACTCGGAAGCTGACCGCACGCGCGATCTGAAGCTGGATCACTCCTTCAAGATTGTTCAGGTGCAGTCCGGCGTCATTAAGCAGTACTTGGATGGCGGAACCCCTGAAGCACGTGAAATGGTAGACAGGGCCATTGAAACAATCGAGATCACCGCGTCCAACGCGCGTGACATGATGAAGGGCTCAACGTCTTCGAAGAATTCCCAAGGCGGCTCTGAGCCGCTCTCGGGCGACATCATCAGCTAAAACATCATTAGCTAGAACTGATCAGCTAAGGAAAGGCGCGAGTGTGACTACTCCAGCCCAGGAGTCCGCAAGCGACGCAACTGCTGTAGCGGCGGCGTCGTCCTCTAGTAACGAATCCACCTTGCCTGAAGTGAGCTACGCGGCGAAGGCGCCCGGGGCTCTGCGCATTGCGTCCGTGAATGTCAACGGAATCCGCGCTGCGTACCGCAAGGGAATGCCCGAGTGGCTTGCTGAGCGTGACGTGGACATTTTGGCGCTTCAGGAAGTTCGCGCGCCGGATGCCATCATCCGCGAGCTACTGGGGGAGGAGTGGCACATCCTGCACGCCGAAGCTGAAGCTAAGGGCCGCGCGGGCGTGGCTCTGGCCTCTCGCGTAGCGCCCAAGGCGACGCGAGAGCACATCGGCGATGACTACTTCACGACCTCCGGCCGCTGGGTGGAAGCGGACTTCGGCCTGCCGAACGGCGAGACCATTTCCGTCGTCAGCGCCTACGTGCACTCCGGTGAAGTAGATACCCCCAAGCAAGTGGACAAGTACCGGTTCCTCGATGTCATGGTGGACCGTTTGCCTGCGCTCGCGAAGGGTGCGGATCACGCGCTCATCATGGGCGACCTCAACGTGGGACACACGCCGCGCGATATCAAGAACTGGAAGGCCAACCAGAAGAAGGCTGGATTCCTGCCTGAAGAGCGCGCGTACTTTGACCGTTTCTTCGGCGACGAAATCGGGTACACGGATGTGCACCGAATGCTCGCCGGCGACGTCGACGGCCCATACACCTGGTGGTCCCAGCGCGGCAAGGCATTCGATACGGATACTGGCTGGCGCATCGACTACCACATGGCCACTCCCACATGGGCGGCAAAGGCAACGAACGCTGTAGTAGACCGCGCGCCTAGTTGGGACACCCGATGGTCCGATCACGCTCCGCTCGTGATCGATTACCAACTCTAAAAAGGATTTTGAACCTCATGGCAGATGTAACGCCAAAGAACATCACCCTGCCCGGCGTCAGCGCCTCTGACCGCATGCGCGTGCTTTCTGGCATGCAGCCCTCGGCCGAGTCTTTGCACTTGGGCAACTACTTGGGCGCCCTCGTGAACTGGGTACGAGAGCAGGACGAATACGACGCGTTCTTCTTCATCCCAGATATGCACGCCATCACGGTGCCGCAGGATCCGGCGGAGCTGCGCGAACGCACCCGCAAGACAGCGGCCCAGTACATCGCGGGCGGCATTGATCCTGAGAAGTCCACGCTGTTTGTGCAATCCCATGTTCCTGAACACGCGCAGCTCGCGTGGGTCATGATGTGCCTGACCGGTTTTGGTGAAGCCAGCCGCATGACGCAGTTCAAGGACAAGTCTGCCAAGCAGGGTGCCGACAATGCGGGCGTTGGCCTCTTCACGTACCCGATGCTCATGGCCGCCGACATCTTGCTGTACCAGCCCAAGGGTGTTCCCGTGGGCGACGATCAGCGTCAGCACGTGGAGCTTGCTCGAGACTTGGCGCAGCGCTTCAACTCGCGCTTCGGCGAGACCTTTGTGGTTCCGGAAGCGTTCATCCAGAAGGGTGGCGCGCGCATCTATGACCTGCAGGACCCAACCTCGAAGATGTCCAAGTCCGCGGCCTCGCCGAACGGCTTGATCAATATCCTCGATGACCCGAAGGTGATCGCGAAGCGCATCAAGTCCGCCGTGACAGACGATGACACCGTGGTGGCGCACGACCGCGCCAAAAAGCCTGGCGTCACCAACTTGTTGGAGATCCTCTCCGCCGTCACGAACACGCCTGTGGATACCTTGGTGGCGTCCTACGAAGGCAAGATGTACGGACACCTCAAGGTGGATGTTGCCGAATCCGTGGTGGCTGCCGTGACTCCGATCCGTGAGCGTACTGAGCAGCTCTTGGCCGATCCTGCTGAGTTGGATCGCTTGCTGGCGCGCGGCGCTGAAAAGGCTCGCGAGGTATCCCAGCCGGTTCTTGAAGCTGTCTACGAGCGCGTGGGCTTCTTGCCGCCTTTCAAGGGCTAATTTTGGATCTAGCCTGAGCTTGTTCTCGTGTGAACTGGTCTAAAGCCGAAGGCGCCGACTCGCTTGACCACTTAGTGTGGTTGCGAGCCGGCGCCTTCAGTGATTTCAGCCTGTGGTGGCTACTGGCTTAGGTGTAGAGCGAGAGCGCTGGGACGTCGCGATTGAGGTAGTACGCGCCAACTTCGATCTTCTTGTAGTCCACGGGGTCGTGGAGCGTGTGGGTGCGGACGTTGCGCCAGAACAAGTCCAGGCCAACGCTGCTCTTGGTAGAGCTCGCGCCCGTCACTTCGTAGATGCGGTGAGATACCTCGAGGCCGATCTCCGTCGAGACCACCTTGAGCTCGGCGATTTCGTTCGCGTAAGCCCAACGCTCTTCGGAGGTGAGGGCACCTTGGCGAGCTGCGACGTCGTCGAATTTGCGGTTAATCTTTTCCGCAAGAGCGGCAACGGCGGCAGTGCGCGCCTTCAATTCGCCGATAGCGCGCTGGAAGATCTTGTCCTCAGCGTAGGTGTCCACGCCGGAGAGGAACCATGAATTCTTGCGCTCCACGAGGATCTGACGGCCGCGTTCAAGGGCACCTTCCGCGGATCCGAGGTAGAAGTTGGAGAACGCCAACTGGATGCCCGGGGTCAAGAGAGTGGAGATCGGCTCTTCCGTCACTTCACCCAGAACGTCCACGGGATTCACGCGCACGTTGGTGTTCTTGACGCTGCCGGAACCGGTGAGGCGCTGACCCAGGTTGTCCCAGTCATCGAGGAGCTCGACGCCTTCGCGAGTGGTCTCCAAGACGAATGCGATGATCTTGCCTTCGTTGATGCCATCGACGACGAGAGCATTGAAGACAATGACATCTCCAACACCGGAACCCGTGGAGAAGTGCTTGAGGCCATTGAGCCGGTAACCGTCGCCATCAGCCGTGAGGGTGAGCGTGGGGTCTACAGGGTTGACCGAATCGCCCCAGAGCCAATTTCCGTTGACCGTGGCCTGCCACCATGCGGGCTGGCTTGGCGGCAAAGCATAGAACGCGATTCCACTCTGATTGATGTAGTGGTAGGCGAGAAGCTGGCCGATGGAGCCGTCCACGCTGGAAATGATGCGAATAGCCTGGAAGGCGGTTTCCCAGTGGCCGCCACCTCCGCCGAACTCGGTGGGCGCGAGCAGGTTGAGGAGACCAGAATCCTTCAAGAGCTGGACTTCGCGGCGTGGCTGCTGGTTAGCGCGATCTCGCTCAATAGCGTCAACGCGGAGCTGATCAGCGACATTACGTGCGATAGCTTCCCAGTAGGACAGCTCGTCTGGGGTGGCGTTGCCCGTGTAGGGAACGCGGGGCGAAGTCTGAAGAGTTTCGACTGACATGATTTTCTCCTTCGTTGTTGAGTAACAGAAGGAACCCCGAGAACGGCGGGTAGAGACAGCCGAAGCATGAAACATAGCCAGCGCTCGAGTTTCCATCGATTCTGGCGTTAGCACTATGACCGGGCAGTCAATTTGCTGCGGCGTCAACGAGCCAGATCTCTCAGCCGCTCTGGATGGTGTTCCATTATGAAATCAGTCATGTGATCTGGATTGCTACTTTTGTGACGCCGACGACGTAATAGGAGATGTTTCGTCGCAATGCTTGCGTGGGGGAGCGGCGGCTGTGTAGGGAACCCTTAAACGCAAAGCGCGCCACTCCCGAAGGCATGGCGCGCCCTGATGATGCGATGTGATTTTGAGGCTAGAACTGGCGAGCCAGGATAGCCTGTTTGACTTCCGAGATGGCCTTTGTGACCTGGATGCCACGTGGGCAAGCCTCGGAGCAGTTAAAGGTGGTGCGGCAACGCCACACGCCTTCCTTGTCGTTGAGGATTTCGAGACGCATGTCGCCGGCTTCGTCGCGGGAGTCGAAGATGAAGCGGTGGGCGTTCACGATCGCTGCCGGGCCGAAGTACTGACCATCGGTCCAGAACACTGGGCACGAAGACGTGCACGCAGCGCAGAGGATGCACTTGGTGGTGTCATCGAAGCGCTCGCGATCCTCAGGGGACTGGTAGCGCTCCTTGGAAGGCTCGTGTCCCTTGGTGATCAAGAACGGCATGATCTCGCGGTAGGACTGGAAGAAAGGTTCCATATCCACGATGAGGTCCTTCTCCACCGGAAGGCCCTTGATGGGCTCAACGGTGATGGGCTTGGAGGTGTCCAAGTCCTTGAGGAGGGTCTTGCACGCAAGGCGGTTGCGGCCGTTGATGCGCATGGCGTCAGAGCCACACACACCGTGAGCGCAAGAGCGGCGGAAGGACAACGAGCCGTCGATCTCCCACTTCACCTTGTGAAGAGCATCAAGCACGCGGTCCGTGCCGTACATCGTGAGCGTGTATTCGTCCCACTTTGCTTCTTCGGAGAACTCTGGATCGTAGCGACGCACCTTCAAGGTGATGTCGAACGATGGGATCTCTCCGCTGCCGCCGTCAGTCTTGAGGTCAATCTTGGATGCTGGTTCTACGGTGCTCATTAGTACTTACGCTCCATCGGCTCGTAACGGGTGAAGACCACAGGCTTCGTTTCAACGCGCATACCCTTGACGCCTTCGGTCTCTGCAGACTCGTCCTTGTACATCATGGTGTGCTTCATGAAGCGCTCGTCGTTGCGGTCCGGGAAGTCTTCACGGTAGTGACCACCGCGGGACTCTTCACGGTGCAATGCAGACACCGTCATGACTTCAGCCAAGTCGAGCAAGAAGCCCAGCTCAACGGCCTCGAGGAGGTCCAGATTGAAGCGCTTGCCCTTGTCCTGAATCGAGATGTTCTTGTAGCGCTGGCGCAAAGACTCGATGTCAGCCAAGGCCTGAGCAATGGACTCGCCGGTGCGGAACACCTGCATGTTGAGGTCCATGCTGTCCTGAAGTTCCTTACGGAGAACAGCGATCTTCTCGGTGCCGTTGCCCGTGCGGATGGACTCAAGAAGAGCGACGGTGTCGTTCTCAGAGTTCTCAGGTAGCTCAACGAACTCGGCGTTGCGAGCGTACTCAGCGGCAGAGATGCCGGAGCGCTTGCCAAACACGTTGATGTCGAGGAGAGAGTTGGTGCCCAAACGGTTGGAACCGTGAACGGACACACAAGCAACCTCACCAGCGGCGTAGAGGCCAGGAATGACGGTGTCATTGTCCTGGAGAACTTCGCCCTTGATGTTGGTTGGGATACCGCCCATGACGTAGTGCGCCGTTGGGAACACTGGAACTGGCTCGGTGTAAGGCTCAACGCCCAAGTACGTGCGAGCGAATTCGGTGATGTCCGGGAGCTTGGCATCGATGTGAGCAGGCTCAAGGTGGGTGAGGTCCAAGAGGACGTAGTCCTTGTTCGGGCCAGCACCGCGGCCTTCGCGAACCTCATTAGCCATAGAGCGGGCAACGATGTCACGAGGAGCCAAGTCCTTGATGGTTGGAGCGTAACGCTCCATGAAGCGCTCACCGTCAGCGTTACGGAGGATGCCACCTTCGCCACGAGCTGCTTCGGAAAGCAAGATGCCCAAGCCGGCGAGGCCAGTCGGGTGGAACTGCACGAATTCCATGTCCTCGAGTGGGATACCGCGGCGGAACGCGATGCCCATACCGTCACCCGTCAAGGTGTGAGCGTTAGAGGTGGTCTTGAAGACCTTGCCAGCGCCACCGGTTGCGAAGACAACCGACTTGGCCTGGAAGACGTGAAGTTCGCCGGAAGCGAGGTCGTAGGAGACAACGCCTGCAACGCGCTTCTGCTTGTACGGCGTGCCGTCTTCGCGAGTTGCGTCTTCTTCAACGATGAGGAGGTCAAGTACGTAGTACTCGTTGTAGAACTCAACGTTGTGCTTGACGCAGTTTTGGTACAAGGTCTGAAGAATCATGTGACCGGTACGGTCTGCTGCGTAGCAAGCACGGCGAACAGGTGCCTTGCCGTGGTCACGGGTGTGGCCACCGAAGCGACGCTGGTCGATCTTGCCTTCCGGCGTACGGTTGAACGGCAAGCCCATCTTCTCGAGGTCAAGCACAGCATCGATGGCTTCTTTAGCCATAACTTCTGCTGCATCCTGGTCTACGAGGTAGTCGCCACCCTTGATGGTGTCAAAGGTGTGCCATTCCCAGTTGTCCTCTTCCACGTTGGCGAGGGCTGCACACATGCCGCCCTGTGCTGCACCGGTGTGGGAGCGGGTGGGGTAAAGCTTGGTCAGAACGGCGGTCTTTGCGCGCTGTCCGGACTCAATAGCTGCGCGCATGCCAGCGCCACCGGCGCCGACGATGACAACGTCAAACTTATGTATCTGCATTCTCGATGCTCTTTCTTGTCTCAGATTCTGTGCCGCGAGCGTTGCTGGGCGTCGAGCCAAGAAGAGTGGCGACGCGGAGCAACGGAATCATCTAGCTAGCGGTTTACTTGCAGACTTCCAGGGCGGAACCCGGGATGCATGGATCAAACGTGAAGATCACTAGCGTGCCCAGAACCACGATGACAGCGGTTGCGATGTAGAGGACAAGCTTGAGCCAGAAGCGCGTGCCATCCTTTTCGGCGTAATCGTTGATGATGGTGCGCAAGCCGTTGGTGCCGTGCAACATGGCCAGCCACAACATAGCGAGATCCCAGAACTGCCACACTGGGTCAGCCCACTTGCCGGCAACGAAGCCGAAGTTAATGCCGTGCACGCCTTCGTCAACAAGAAGGTTCGTGAAGAGGTGTCCAAAGATAAGGACAACCAGAACCACGCCGGAGAGACGCATGAAGAGCCATGCAATCATCTCGAAGCGGCCACGTCCCGTGGTAGCGCGGTTGTACTTGGCGTCAATGCGTCCCGTGCGGGGAGCTACAAATTCAGTGGTGCTCATGACCTATTAACCTCCAAATGCGAGGGAGAGGTGACGGATCGCAAATCCGATGAAGGCTACGGCCCAGATAATGAGGACCCCCCACAGCATTTGCTTGTGGTACTTCGGTCCCTGTTTCCAGAAGTCCACCAAGATCAAACGGAGACCATTGAATGCGTGGAACATGATCGCGGCAACGAGGCCGAGCTCTCCAAGCGCCATCAATGGGTTTTTGTAGGTCGCGATGACTGCGTCGTAAGCGCCGGGCGAAACGCGAACAAGTGACGTGTCCAATACGTGTACCAAAAGGAAAAAGAAAATAACGACACCAGTAATGCGGTGTCCGACCCAGGACCACATGCCTTCACGGCCGCGGTAGAGGGTGCCCGAAGATGCCTTCGACACTGAAATAACCTCCATGCCTCGCAGTGGCGTTCGTGGTTGTCCAACGAGTTTTGGCGCCGGTGCGTGAGCCTTGCTCGTTTGATCCTAACCCCTGAGCGCCAGCTGAGTCCCCAGGGTAGGCGGTGCGTGTGAAGATGTTCACAACCACTCGAGTTTAACCCTTAACAACTCACGGTTTTTCGAAAATTACGCAAGTGAGACATGTCCTATTTCTATTCACAAGCATCGCGACTTCCCGATTAATTCCATAACGTTGGGCTAATCTTTTCCTCATGACTGATGCGGTTTTGCAGCGCTTCTATTGCGTGATCCCAGCCGGTGGCACCGGTACCCGTTTGTGGCCATTGTCCCGAGCGAGTGCTCCGAAGTTTCTTCACGACCTCACGGGCTCCGGATCCACACTGATTCGTGCCACGTATGACCGCCTTGCCGAACTGGCTGACCACCGCGTCATGGTGGTGACGGGCAACGCGCACCGCGATGCCGTACTGGAACAACTTCCTGAGTTGGATGACAACTGCTTGGTTCTCGAAAGCGAGCCTAAAGACTCCGGCGCCGCTATCGGTCTCGCCGCTGCGATCCTGTACCACCGCGATCCAGAATCGATCATGGGTTCCTTCGCTGCGGACCAAGTCATTGGCCCCGTGCAGGTCTTCCAAGACACCGTGAAGGAAGCAGTTCACGCGGCAGCCACAGGAAAGATCGTCACGATTGGCATCACGCCAACTTACCCATCCACGGGTTTCGGTTACATCCGCCAAGGCGAAGAACTCGGTATCGGGAATGCTCCGCACGCTAAGAACGTCGCAGAGTTCGTGGAAAAGCCCAGCGAGGACGTGGCGAAGAAGTACGTCGAAAGCGGCGAATACCTGTGGAACGCCGGTATGTTCGTGGCTCCCACCAAGCTCATGCTGGAGCACCTCGAGCAAAACGAGCCAGAGCTTTACGCAGGCCTCATCGAAATTGCAGAAGCCTGGGATACCCCGCAGCGCGACGAAACCACCGCGCGTATCTGGCCCACCCTCAAGAAAATTGCCATTGACTACGCGGTAGCCGAGCCTGCAGCGGCAGCCGGGGACGTCGCCGTCGTACCGGGTCACTTCACGTGGGATGATGTGGGAGACTTCGCTGCGATTGGCCGCCTGAATCCAGCCGCCGAATTAGGCGGGCTGACGGTGCTGGGGGACAAGGCTCGTGTGTACGCAGATCAAGCCAGCGGCGTGGTTGTCAGCGACACTCACCGAGTGATCGCACTGATTGGTATTGATGACGTCGTGATCGTTGATACGCCGGACGCTCTTTTGGTGACTACGAAGGAACATTCGCAATCTGTGAAGAAAGCCGTCGAGGCACTCAAAGCGCAGGGCGATACTGACGTACTCTAGTTCCCAATGAAAACGGCGAACACCACGGAGATACCGCACCTAGCGAAGAGGGTAGCGGCACTTGAGTCTGAACTGATTGCATTCCGGCGCGACCTGCACTCGCACCCCGAGTTGTCCTTCCAGGAGCACAGGACCACCGAGCGCATTCTGAAAACCCTTGAGGATGCTGGCCTGGATCCGGTAGCGCTCGAGGGCACGGGAGCCTACGTCGACGTGGGATCCGGCAAGATTCACTTGGGCCTGCGCTGCGACATTGACGCTTTGCCACTCCACGAGGAAACGGGCTTGTCTTACGCTTCGCAGCGTGAGGGGATCGCCCATGCGTGCGGTCACGACATCCACACCACCGTGATGATTGGTGTTGCCAAGGTCCTCAAACAGCTTGACGATGAAGGCCAGCTCAACGGCCGCATTCGCGTCATTTTCCAGCCTGCCGAAGAGAAGATGCCAGGTGGCGCTCTCGCTGTCATTGAGCAAGGCGTGCTGGACGAAATTCCGCGCATCTTGGCGCTGCACTGCGAACCGCGCATTGACGCGGGAACTATCGGCACGCGTATTGGTGCCATTACTTCCGCAAGCGACACCATCAAGATCGAACTGTTGGGCCGCGGCGGCCATACGTCCCGTCCGCACCTGACGGAAGATTTGGTGTTCGCGCTGGCAGAGATTGCCGTGAACGTTCCCGCCATCCTGAACCGCCGCATTGACGTGCGCTCGGCCGTGTCCGTGGTGTGGGGTCAGATTCACGCGGGCTCCGCACCGAACGCCATCCCGGCCACCGGTTACATGGCCGGCACTATGCGCTGCCTTGATGGCGAAGCCTGGTCAGACGCCGCTGACTTGTTGGACGAAGTAGTCAATCAGGTGGCCCAGCCTTACGGTGTTGAGGTCAAGCTTGAACATACTCGTGGCGTGCCTCCCGTGGTGAACACGGAAGAGGAAACGGACCTGATTGAAGAGGCCGCGCGCCACGAAATCGGCTCCAACGCGATTGTGCTGACGCCGCAATCCATGGGCGGTGAGGACTTTGCGTGGATGACCCACCGGATTCCCGGCGCAATGTTACGTCTGGGCACGCGTACCCCCGGTGGGGAGACGTATGACCTGCACCGCGGCGATTACATTCCGGACGAACGCGCGATCGCGACCGGCGTCCGCGTAATGGCCTCTGCGGCGCTTCACGCGATTGCCTTCCCGCGGCAGACCTTGCAGGTCATTCCGCAGGATGCAGAGCCTACTGACTAGGGATTACTGGCATTGATTGGAGTACGACGACGCCGCTCGGCTTCCGTTGTTGATTACCGTAAGGTAACAATTCTGCTTCAATTGCTTCAGAGTCCGGTTGTGAGGCTAGTCTCCACCGCTGACATTGGGTATTGTTTGACAGGCTCGATCCGTTAACAGCTGCTTGCCAGCTTGGCGACATGTTTCGGATGGGGCTCTCAGGAAACATCCTGTCTCTCCATTCTTGTCCGGTTCCAGGAGGAATCTAGATGACCGTTAAGAGCCCCCTTAAGCGCTCGATCACTCTCACCGCTGCCGCACTCAGCGTTGCAGCAATGACCCTTTCCGGTTGTGGAGCTGCACCAACTGCTTCGAACAGTAGCTCTGCGTCCGCATCCGGTAGCACCAATGCAAACGCAAAGGACTTCACCGGCTGCATCGTTTCTGACGAAGGCGGCTTCGATGACGAGTCCTTCAACCAGGCGTCTTACGACGGTTTGCAGAAGGCAAAGGCTGATCTCGGTATTGAGACCAAGCAAGCCGAATCCAAGGCAGCAACTGATTACGGACCGAACCTCAACTCCATGGTTCGCGGTGGCTGCAACTTGACTGTCACGGTTGGCTTTAACCTCGGTGACGCCACCAAGGCTGCTGCTAAGGCAAACCCTGACGCTCACTTTGCAATCGTTGACTACAACGATCCTGAGTTCACGGACAACGTCAAGCCAATCGTCTACAACACCCACGAAGCTGCTTTCTTGGCTGGCTACTTGGCTGCTGGCATGACGAAGACCGGCAAGGTTGCCACCTACGGCGGCATGCAGATCCCAACCGTCACCATCTTCATGGACGGTTTCGTTGACGGCGTTGCTTACTACAACGAGCAAAAGGGCAAGTCTGTCAAGGCTCTTGGCTGGGACAAGGCGAAGAAGACCGGTACCTTCACCGGCGACTTCTCCAACAAGGAAAAGGGCAAGACCAACACCATCAACTTCGTCAACGAAGGCGCTGACATCGTGATGCCAGTTGCTGGCCCAGTTGGCGCTGGCACCATCGACGCCGTCAAGGAACTGAAGAAGTCCGGCAAGGACACCTCGGTGATTTGGGTTGACCTCGATGGCTACGAGTCCCTGTCTTCCGGCAAGGAATTCATCCTTTCTTCCGTCGTGAAGGAAATGGGCAAGTCCGTTGAAGACGTTCTCAAGGCTGACGTCGAAGGAAACTTCAAGAGCGAAGCTTATGTTGGAAACTTGGAGAACGAAGGCGTGTCCTTGGCTCCGTTCCACGAATTCGACTCGAAGGTTCCTGCGGAACTCAAGACTGAGCTTGAAACCTTGAAGGCGGATATCATTTCCGGCAAGGTCAAGGTTGAGTCTGCTTCCGCTAACAAGTAATTGAAAGCGGCCTGCACAGGCTAATCGTTTGCACAGTGCGCCGCCCGTTTTGACCCGTTGGTCAGGGCGGGCGGCGCACTCGTGTCGCCGTTCGTTTTCGCTACCTAGCACGGGAAGAGCAAGGGCAAAGCATGAAGCTGGAACTGAGGGGAATCACCAAGAAATTTGGTGACTTCACCGCTAATGACAACATCAATCTCTTGGTGGAGGCTGGGCAAGTACATTCCCTGTTGGGTGAAAACGGTGCCGGCAAGTCAACACTGATGAATGTGTTGTTTGGCTTGTATGAGGCCACTAGCGGCGAAGTGCTCCTCGACGACAAGAAGGTCAACTTTTCGGGACCCCGTGAAGCGATGGCTGCAGGCATTGGCATGGTGCACCAGCACTTCATGTTAATCCCGGTCTTCACTGTGGCCGAGAATGTGGCGCTTGGATCCGAATACACCGGAGTTGCTGGAAAGCTTGACCTCGAAAAGACTCGCGCGAAGATCCGCGAGATCTCTGACCGTTACGGTTTTGACGTTGACCCAGACGCTCTCGTGGAAGAACTTCCCGTGGGAGTCCAGCAGCGTGTAGAAATCATCAAGGCGTTGGTTCGTGACGCTGAAGTCTTGATCCTGGATGAGCCCACTGCAGTGCTCACGCCTCAAGAAACTGACGAGCTACTTGAGATCATCTACCAGCTCAAAACTAGCGGTAAGTCCATCGTCTTCATTTCCCACAAGCTGCGTGAAGTTAAGGCGATCTCGGACAAGGTCACCATCATCCGTCGCGGCAAGGTCGTTGGCACTGCGGATCCATCCGCTCCGGCTACGGAACTTGCATCCCTCATGGTGGGTCGCAGCGTTGACCTGCACCAAGAGAAGAATCCGCCGAAGCTCGGCGAAGAAAGTTTTGTCGTCAAGAACCTCACGGTCTTGGACCACAACGGCACCCGTGTGGTGGATGACGTGTCCTTCTCAGTCTTCGACGGCGAAATTCTGGCCGTCGCTGGAGTTCAAGGCAACGGTCAGACAGAACTGACCGAAGCCATCATGGGACTGCTTCCACATGTTCACGGTTCCATTCAGCTCAACGGCCGCGAACTCGTGGGCCAAAAGGTCAAGGACATCATCAACGAAGGCGTTGGCTTTGTTCCGGAAGACCGCAGCACGGATGGACTCATCGGTGAATTCACGGTGGCCGAGAACCTCGTGTTGAACCAATACGACCGCAAGCCATTCGCTCGTGGCTTGGCCATGCGCCCGAGCGCTGTGGACAAAAACGCTTTCAAGCTCGTTCAAGAGTTTGACGTGCGCACGCAGTCGCCACAAAGCGCCGTGGGAACGCTCTCGGGCGGTAACCAGCAGAAGGTTGCCATGGCTCGCGAGCTTTCCCGTCCGCTCGAGCTGTTTATTGCTTCCCAGCCCACGCGCGGCGTGGACGTTGGATCGATCGAGTTCTTGCACTCACGCATCGTCAAGGCGCGCGACGCCGGTACTCCGGTCATCATCGTGTCCACCGAACTCGACGAAGTCATTGAGCTCGCAGACCGCATCGCGGTGCTCTACAAGGGCAAGCTCATGGGTATCGTCGCTGGCGATACCGATCGTGACACGCTGGGCCTCATGATGGCCGGCATGTCCGCGGAAGACGCTGACGCCACTCGAGCTGATACACAAAACACTTTAACGTCTGACGAAGACACCCCAACTGCAGGAGAAACGCGATGAGCGAGACCCCGCTTCCGGCGCCAGCAACTGGCCCAGACAACGCACAACCAGCACCAGCTGCCGGGGAGCAGATTGCCGCTGCCGCAGCAGCGACGAATCCAAACGCTGACCCAGAGACACCTCACAAGTCGGTTTTCTCCCGCATCGTGAACGGTGGCGGTCTGGTCTCCGTACTGGCGATTGTCGCGTCCCTCATTTTCGGTGCGATTCTCATCATTTTGACCGACCCCGATGTGGCAGCAGCGTCGTCGTACTTCTTTGCGCAACCGGGGGACACTCTCACCGCAGCGTGGAAGGCCGTTTCGAGTGCCTACGGAGCGCTCTTTGAGTCGTCCATCTTCAACTCCAAGGGCCGCAATTTCGGGGACATGATCTACCCGCTCACGGAAACCTTGACGGTGGCCACGCCGCTCATACTCGCCGGGCTCGGCGTGATGATGGCGTTCCGTGCCGGCATGTTCAACATCGGTGCGCAGGGCCAAATCGTCATTGGTGCCGCGCTAGCCGCATACGTGGGCTTCTCGTGGAACCTTCCTGTAGGTCTTCACCTCGTGGTGGTGATCCTGGCCGGTATCCTCGGCGGCGGTTTGTGGGCTGGCATCGCCGGTTTCCTCAAGGCTCGCACGGGTGCCCACGAAGTGATCGTGACCATCATGCTCAACTACATCGCGTTGAACTTGGTTGCCTACTTCTTAACCCTGCCGTCTTGGCTTCGTCCGGGCTCGAACAACCCCATTTCGCCGATCGTTCCGGAATCCGCGCAGTTGCCGCTCATTTTGGGTGATAACTTCCGCTTGCACCTTGGCTTTATCATCGCTCTGGCCGCCGTCGTCTTCTGCTGGTGGCTGCTCAACCGCTCCACGGTTGGCTTTGAAATGCGAGCTGTAGGCGCAAACCCAGCCGCCGCACGCACGTCGGGCATGAATGTTTCCAAGGGCTACATCGTGGCTATGGTGGTCGCCGGTGCTCTCGCGGGCCTCGCAGGTGTCGCGCAGATCTCCGGAACTGAGCACGCACTGACGGTCGGCATCGCCGCAACCTTTGGTTTCGACGCCATCACGGTGGCCCTCTTGGGCCGCTCCAAGCCGCTCGGCACCTTGTTCGCAGGTCTGCTCTTCGGCGCTCTCCGCGCTGGTGGCGTTGGCATGCAGACTGAAACCGGTGTTCCTATCGACATCGTGCTGGTAGTCCAGTCCTTCATTGTTCTCTTCATCGCGGCACCTCCACTGGTTCGCGCAATGTTTGGCCTCAATGCAGGTGCCAAGCGCGCGAAGAAGCGGGCCGCTCAAGCAGCCGCCGGAGGTGCAGCATGAGCGCAGTAACTCTTGAACCCCCTGTGTCCACCAATAAAACTGTTATTCGCAACTGGGGTGGCCCCATTGCTATGGCGATCTTGGCGCTCATCGGCCTGGTGGTCTTCGCCCTTCGCAACCCAGGAACTACCGCGCAGTTCGGTATCTCCAATGCGGGCGATTCCATTCAGATCCCAGCGATCTCGGCCAACACTGCTCTGTGGGGGTGGATCTTCTCGATCCTCCTGGTAGCTCTCGCCGCCTACGCCCTCTACACCACGGCGAAGAAGGGCATCATCTACTCGTGGGTGGGCTGGGCCTTCGCTGCGATCTTTGTGGCCGCGTTCCTCGTCTGGGTCATCGGATCCGCTAACACCCCGAACGTGTTCTTGTCCGGCCTCATCGCTGGTTCGTTCACCCTCGCGACGCCGCTCATCTTCGGTAGCCTCTCCGGCGTGCTCTGCGAGCGTGCGGGCATCGTCAACATCGCCATCGAGGGTCAGCTTCTCGCGGGCGCTTTTGCCGCAGCGGTGGGCGCCACCCTCACGCAGAGCCCATGGGTGGGCCTCATCTGCGCCATGGCCGCCGGTACTTTGGTTGGTTTGGTCTTGGCCGTGTTCTCGATCAAGTACGTGGTGAACCAGATCATCGTGGGCGTGGTGCTCAACGTGCTGGTCACCGGCTTGACGAGCTTCTTGTTCTCGCAGGTCCTCGCTGACAACGCTGAGACGCTCAATAGCCCGGTGCACTTCGAGACCATCCGCATCCCGGTCTTGGCTGATATCCCGATCTTCGGACCTATCCTGTTCAACCAGACCATCGTTGGCTACTTGATGTACCTCGCCGTGATCGGCATCTGGTATGCACTCTTCAAGACCAAGTGGGGCCTTCGCGTCCGCGCCGTTGGCGAGCACCCAACCGCCGCTGACACCGTGGGTATCAACGTGAACCGCACCCGCTACCTCAACACCCTCTACGGTGGTGCTGTTGCCGGTCTTGGTGGCGCGTTCTTCACGCTTGTATCTTCCGGTTCCTTCTCGAAGGAAATGACCGCTGGCCAGGGCTTCATCGCTCTTGCGGCTCTCATCTTCGGCCGTTGGAACCCTATCGGCGCGTTCTTCGCTGCCCTCTTGTTCGGCTTCGCTACCAACCTTCAGTTTGTGCTCTCCATCCTGGGCACGCCGGTACCAAGCCAGTTCCTCATCATGCTCCCGTACGTGGTCACCATCGTGGCCGTTGCGGGTCTCGTGGGGAAGTCGCGCGGCCCAGCGGCCGCCGGTATCGCCTACGTGAAGGGCTAGGGATTTTTTGATGACGACGACGCAGCTTGCGGACGCTGATTGGCAGCGCCTTAAAGAGGCGGCTAGTGCCGCAATGACCCAAGCTTATGCCCCGTACTCGGGGTATTCCGTGGGCGCTGCGGCGCTGACAAGCGATGGTCGTGTGGTGTCTGGCTGCAACATCGAGAACGCCGCGTACGGCGTGGTGTTGTGTGCTGAATGCACCATGGTGGGGGAGTTGCACATGGGCGGCGGTGGAAAGCTTCGCGCTTTCTATTGCGTCAATGGCGACGAGGACATCATCATGCCGTGTGGCCGCTGCCGCCAGCTGCTGTTTGAGCACTCTGCAGACGACTTTGAAATCATGACCCCGCATGGAGTGCGGGACATGGATTACTTGTTGCCGGACGCTTTTGGTCCGCGCAACCTCGGCAAGTAAACAATTTGAGCATGAAGACTTGTGCAGGGGCACTAGCACTAGATGTTGCGGCCCCAATTTTTGAGGAGACCTTGTGAGCACCGCTGAAAACTTTGACGCCGTAGACATCATTCGCGTCAAGCGAGACAAAGGGATCTTGTCTCCCGAGCAGATCGACTGGACCATCGACGCGTACACGCGTGGCATCATTGCCGACGAGCAGATGTCTGCGCTGAATATGGCGATCTTGCTTAATGGCATGAACCGCGAAGAGATCAGCCGCTGGACCGCCGCGATGATTGCTTCGGGTGAGCGCATGGACTTCTCGTCGCTGCGCACGCCTGCAGGTGGCGTGAAGGCGACCGCAGACAAGCACTCCACCGGCGGCGTGGGGGATAAGATCACGCTTCCGTTGGCTCCACTCGTCGCCGTCTTCGGCGTGGCTGTTCCTCAGCTTTCCGGTCGCGGTCTTGGCCACACTGGCGGCACCCTGGACAAGCTCGAGTCCATCCCGGGATGGCGTGCAGCGCTGTCCAATGAGGAAATGCTGGCTCAGCTTCAGGAGGTGGGAGCGGTCGTCTGCGCTGCAGGAACCGGCTTGGCTCCTGCCGACAAAAAGCTCTACGCGTTGCGCGACGTCACGGGGACAGTAGAAGCTATCCCGCTCATCGCGTCTTCCATCATGAGCAAGAAGATTGCCGAAGGCACGGGCGCGCTGGTGCTCGACGTCAAGGTGGGCTCCGGAGCGTTCATGAAGAATCTCGAGGACGCTCGCGAGCTCGCCCGCACCATGGTGGACCTCGGCACGGACGCTGGCGTCAACACAGTCGCCCTTGTCACGGACATGGACACCCCGCTTGGTCTCACGGCAGGCAACGCCATTGAGGTTGAAGAATCCGTTGAGGTTCTTGCCGGTGGCGGTCCAGCCGACGTCGTTGAGCTGACGGTCAAGCTTGCCGAAGAAATGCTTGCAGCAGCTGGTGTCACGGACGCTAATCCTGCCGCAGCACTCAAGGACGGCCGGGCAATGGATGTCTGGAACCGCATGATCGAGGCTCAGGGTGGCGACCCACGCGCAGTGCTGCCAGTGGCCAAGGAGTCCGAAGTGATCGTGGCGCAGCAGGATGGCGTCGTGACGAAGATGGACGCCATGAGCGTTGGTGTAGCCGCGTGGCGCCTGGGCGCTGGTCGTGCACGGAAGGAAGACATTGTTCAGGCCGGTGCTGGTGTTCGCATGCACGCCAAGCCAGGCGACACGGTCAAGAAGGGCGAGCCGATCTACACCTTGCTGACGGACACCCCAGAGAAGTTTGCTCGCGCGCAGGAAGCGCTGGAGGGCAGCTTCGCGATCGAGGCATCAGGAAATTATCAGCCAACCGCACTAATCTTGGACAGAATTTCTCGCTAGTTTCGAGCTAGCTCATCTCAGGATTGTAGGGGCTTATGGAAGCCGTCAATGAAGCCATCATCATGGCATCATCCGTTTGGTGGGTGTTGCCTGCACTTTTTGTGTTTTGCTTCATTGACGGCTTCTTTCCCGTTGTACCCAGCGAATCCCTGATCGTTGCGTTGGCCTCGGTGGCCGTGACGTCGGGAACGCCGAACATTGTGGTGTTGGTGCTCGTGGGAGCTGCCGGAGCTTTTTGCGGCGACCAAGTGGCGTACCGCATGGGCCGCGCGGTGGGTACCGAACGCTGGAAGTGGATGCGCACTCCTCGCGCCCAAAAAGCGTTTCACTTCGCACACCATGAGCTCATGCGTCGTGGGGCGCTATTGCTCTTCACCGCGCGCTATATTCCGGTGGGCCGCGTAGCGGTGAACTTTACGGCGGGAGCAACGCACTTTCCGCTGAAGCGTTTTTCCCTCTTGGACGCTTTTGGATGCCTGACCTGGGCTACATATTCGAGTGCCGTGGGGGCAGTTGCCGGTCATTGGATGCACCAGAACAAGTTGCTAGGGATCGTCATTTCCATCTTGGTGGCCATCATTTTGGGCTATCTTCTGGACCGGGTGATGAACTTCATTTTGACCCGTTTGGGCCGGAATATTGAGAAGGATGTGTCCGGCGTCGAGGTGCTCCGGCATGAAAAACCTGCGGAAGCTGATGGGGACGGAACCTCCGGTCCTCGACCTCGGCTGGAAACGTAGTCAGAAAACGCTGACACTTCTTCGCTGGTTGGTATCAAGTCGGCCGAGAACGCACTAGGCTGAAACCGTGACTGATGAAACGATTCTCACGGCCTATTCCCCCGATTTCGACTTCCGCGACCTCCCCAAAGTTTCCCTCCACGATCACTTGGATGGTGGACTGCGCCCGCAGACCATCATTGATCTGGCGAAGGAAATTGGACACGAGCTCCCGGCAAACACTGCAGAAGAACTCGAAGAGTGGTTCCTGGAGTCTGCAGATTCCGGTTCGCTTGAGCGCTACCTAGAAACTTTTGACCACACCATTGCTGTCATGCAGACCAAAGAAGGACTAGTCCGCGTTGCTCGCGAATTCGTTGAAGACCTCGCTGAAGATGGTGTGATCTACGGCGAAGTGCGTTGGGCTCCAGAGCAGCACACCAAGAACGGCTTGACGATGGCAGACGCTATCGAGGCTGTTCAGCAGGGTATCGACGAAGGCGTAGATTCCGTTCTCGACGCCGGCGCACGTATTCAGGTGGGTCAGATCATCACCGCTATGCGTCACGCTGACAACGGTGTTGAGGTTGCCAAGTTGGCTCTTCAGTACCGCGATGCCGGCGTTTGCGGCTTCGACATTGCTGGCGCCGAAGATGGCTTCTTGCCATCCCGTCACAAAGAAGCTTTTGACCTGTTGGCCGAGAACTTCTTCCCCACCACGGTTCACGCCGGTGAGGCTGCAGGACTGGAATCCATCAAGGAAGCTCTCCTCGTGGGCCGCGCTTTGCGCTTGGGCCACGGCGTGCGCATCGCTGAGGACATCACGGTGGAGTTCGGCGGCACGGACGACGACGGCGAAGTGGCTGACGAGAACACCGGCCTGGTGACTCTGGGAACGCTTTCCGAGTGGGTCCGCGATCGCGGCATTGCCCTGGAAATCTGCCCTTCCTCCAACCTTCAGACTGGTGCTGTAGCCCAGTTCGGTGACGGTATCGAGACGCATCCGATTGATCTCTTGTACCAAACGGGCTTCAACGTGACGATCTCCCCGGACAACCGTCTGATGAGCGGCACTACGATCTCTGACGAGTTCGAGCTCTTGGTGGAGGCATTCGACTACGACCTCGACGATCTCCTTGAACTCACCCTCAACGCCGCTGAAGCTGCGTTCCTACCACTTGAAGAGCGCGAAGCGCTCGTCGAGTACATCAACGAAGCTTACGAAGAGCTCGAGGATGACGAGGAATGGGACGAAGATGACGAAGAAGATGAAGACTGGGATGACGACGAAGACGAAGATGACGACTTCGACGACGACTTCGATGACGAAGACGACGACGAAGATGACAAGGAATCTAAGTAGTCATTGAGTCATAAGGTGGATCGTCTTCTGACGATTATCGGCGAGTTGCGCGAGCACTGCGTGTGGACGAAAGCCCTCACGCACGCGCAACTCGTCGAGTACCTCATTGAAGAGTCCTACGAACTTGTAGAGACCATTGAGGAAGAACAAGGCGACACCGAGCTGAAGGGCGAACTCGGAGATTTGCTGTGGCAGATCGTGTTGCATTCGGCCATCGCTGCAGAACGTGGATCTTTCACGTTTGACGATGTTGCCGGCGCCCTCGCGGACAAAATGATCCGCCGGAACGTTCATATTTACCGGCCAGACGGCACCCTCCAAGATTCCTTCCCGAAGACCGACGAAGAAGTCATTGAGAAGTGGGACGCCGCCAAACGCGCTGAAATGCCGGAGCGCAAACACCCCTTCGCAGGTTTGCCGGAGTCTCTACCAGCCCTCATGTATGCCGAAAAGGCGATTGACCGGGCTGCCCGCTGGGAGGCGGGCACTGGCGAGAAAGTACCTTTCCCTGCTCCCTCCGTTGAAAGGTCTCCACGTGAGTCAGCCGTCGAGTGGACAGAAGAATCTTTCGGCGCACACATGTTGACTCTGGTCCGTAAGGCCCATGAGGCCGGAATCGATTCAGAGCGAGCACTGCGCCGCGCAGTGAAAAACTGGAAAAACAGTATTTAGCGCTGCTCTGGCAAGTCCAGACGAAAGTTAGGTGACAGGAAAATTACTGAAATAGAGTCTCTTGGTTTATCGCTGGAAGTTTCGCCGCGCTAGTCTGATAAACGGCACTCAACAGGCATCACTGGCCGCTGGCCTGATTGCCGCTACAAAGGAGTTAATTCATGGCTTACATCGACGCCATCCATGCTCGTGAAATTCTTGATTCCCGCGGAAACCCCACCGTTGAAGTTGAGGTTCTCCTCTCTGACGGCTCCATGGGTCGCGCTGCGGTTCCTTCCGGCGCATCCACCGGCGAATTTGAAGCTGTAGAAAAGCGCGACGGCGACGCCGCCCGCTATTTGGGCAAGGGCGTTCAGCAGGCTGTTGACGCTGTCATCGACGAAATCGGCCCAGCACTCGAAGGCGTCGACGCCACCGAGCAGCGCCTCATAGACCAGATCATGATCGACCTGGACGGCACCGCCAACAAGTCAAAGCTCGGCGCCAACGCCATCTTGGGCGTTTCCCTCGCCGTTGCTAACGCAGCTGCTGAGTCCGCAGGACTCCCGCTCTACAAGTACTTGGGCGGACCAAACGCTTACTTGCTTCCAGTGCCACTCATGAACATCCTCAACGGTGGCTCCCACGCTGACTCTGACGTTGACATCCAGGAGTTCATGATCGCTCCTGTGGGTGCTGCAACGTTCTCCGAGGCGTTGCGCTGGGGCGTTGAGGTCTACCACTCCTTGAAGTCAGTGCTCAAGGAAAAGGGCCTCTCCACCGGTCTTGGCGACGAGGGCGGCTTCGCTCCAAACCTGCCAAGCAACCGTGCAGCTCTCGAGCTCATCACAGAAGCCATCGAGAAGGCCGGCTACAAGCCAGGCGAGCAGATTGCTTTGGCTCTTGACGTGGCTTCGTCCGAGTTCTTCGAGAACGGTTCCTACACGTTCGAAGGCCAGCAGAAGTCCGCTCAGGACATGAGCGACTACTACGCACAGCTCGTTGCTGACTTCCCACTCGTCTCCATCGAGGATCCGCTCGACGAGAACGACTGGGACGGCTGGAAGGTCCTTACAGACGCTATCGGCGATAAGGTTCAGCTCGTGGGCGACGACCTCTTCGTGACCAACCCTGAGCGTCTTCAGGAGGGCATCGACAAGGGCACCGCTAACTCCTTGCTGGTGAAGGTCAACCAGATCGGTTCCCTCACCGAGACCCTGGATGCTGTACAGCTTGCTCAGCGCAGCATGTACACCACCATCACCTCTCACCGTTCCGGTGAAACCGAGGACACCACCATCGCCGACATCTGCGTGGCTACCAACGCCGGCCAGATCAAGACGGGTGCACCTGCTCGCTCGGAGCGCGTGGCTAAGTACAACCAGCTCCTTCGTATTGAAGAAGAGCTGGGAGACGCCGCTGTATACGCTGGAAAGAGCGTTTTCCCGCGTTTCAAAGGCTAGGTTTATAGCCTTTCGCTAGTAACCTCTGAGGGGAGCTACCTACGGGTGGTTCCCCTCAACTTTTGGTGATCCACGGATGATCCGCCAACACCCAGTCCCGCACTCGCTCGGAAGGAGTCTTTATGGCCAGCCGCAAGCCCAATAAGCCGCGTACCCATTTGGGCTCCACTCACGCCGGGCAGCAAGAACATCAGGCCACGCGCCCAAGCGGCGCAGAGCCTGAGCTGACCACAGACGCGATCCCCGTTGTTTCGGCTAAAGCAACGAAAACACCTCCTTCCAAACCGAATAAGTCTCGCTCTGTTCCAGAAAGTGACGCCGAAACAAGTGAGATTCCTCGCGTTGCAGGAAATCAGCACACAGGCAACGCTTCGCGGACTGTGGGAGGTGCGGCGTCGTCGTCGTCCTCTAAGAAAACTGAAGCCAAGGGGCCCGCAAGCGCTCAGCGCAAAACCAATGTGGCAAAGAAGCCGGTCTCGAAAGAACACCGCCGGGCGCACACGCGTGCTCAGCTTTCTGGCGCGCTGAAGGCCCCCAAAATTTCCGATCATTCCAAGGAAATCCGGGATGTAAAGGCCGCCAAGAAGCAGGAAGTCTCGGGCCACCCGGTACCGGCGAGAACGTTTTCCGGCAAGCTCATTGTGTGGGCCGTGGTGGGTCTAGCGCTGCTTGCATTCTTGTTCCCGACCGTTGGCACCTTCATCAAACAACGTGCCGAAATTCAGGCGTTGCGCGAGTCCATTGCTGAAAAAACTGTTGAACAAGAGCAACTCAAGCAAGAGGTCGCGCGCTGGAGTGATCCGGAATACATCAAGCAACAAGCGCGAGACCGGATAAACTTGGTAATGCCCGGCGAACGGAAGTACATGGTCATTGGGGCAACGGGGGAAGACGCTAACGTCCCGGAAAACCAATCACCCAATGAAGTTCGCACAGATTTGCCGTGGGCTGACGCCTTGTGGGACACCGTTAAGCGTGCCGCTACAGACTAAGTAGTCAGCCTCGCTCACGGCGTATTGACTGATTCCTTCGCCAGGCAAAGCCAGCAAGCGTGTTCGCTTGCCTGTATTGAAGGAGTTGCGTGGTTACGGAATCCAACGTCTCAAAGACGCCTAGCCAACAAGATCTTGACACGATTGCGCGCCAATTAGGCCGCCCTGCTCGAGACATTGTGGAGGTGGGCGCACGCTGCGTGTGCGGCAACCCGCTGGTGGCCACGACGGCCCCGCGGTTGTCCTCCGGTATTCCATTCCCCACCACGTTCTACCTGACACACCCCACGCTCACGAGCGCTGTCTCGCGCCTAGAAGCCGGTGGCCTCATGAACGAGATGAACGAGCGCCTCACTGCAGACGCCGAGCTGGCGCAGCAATACCGTGCCGCTCACGAGCACTACCTAGCTGAACGCAACCGCATCGGTGAACTCAGCGGCGTTGGCGAAGTTCCCGAAATCAACGGGATCAGCGCGGGCGGCATGCCTGAGCGTGTGAAGTGCTTGCACGTTTTGGTGGGTCACTCGCTGTCCGCCGGTCCTGGCGTGAACCCTTTGGGTGACGAAGCCATCGACGGCATCGCCGAGTGGTGGACGCGCGAAGTCTGCACGTGCGAAGGCGCGTGGGATCACGAGGCGCCTCTGCCGAACAAGGATTTGAGTCGCCACGTGAAGACACAAGAGCTCGCAGACGCGGAAGAGAAGAAGCGCTTGCGCCGTTTGAAGGCGGAAGAGTCCCTCACGGCATCCGAAGAAAGCACCGAGGAGAGCAACGGGGGAGAGCAGTAATGCGCGTTGCAGCAATCGATTGCGGCACGAACTCCATCCGTCTTCTCATCGCCGATGTCATTTCCATGGGCTCTCCGCTGGGATCCACTACTTACTTGAATGACGTAGTGCGCGAAATGCGCATTGTCCGCTTGGGCGAAGGTGTGGATGAGAACAAGGCGTTCTCGCAAGAGGCTTTGCGCCGCACCTTTGAAGCAGCGGACGAGTACGCGGACATTATTCGCCGCCACGGCGCGGAAGGCATTCGCTTTGTGGCCACGTCAGCTACTCGCGATGCCTCCAACAAGGACCTGCTGACCGCAGGAATTCACTCGCGCTTGGGCGTGCCGCCGGAGGTCATTTCCGGTGAAGACGAGGCTGCGCTGAGCTTCGCGGGAGCGCTAAGCTCCGTGGACGTTGCTGAGAATGACAAGGTGCTCGTGATTGACCTTGGCGGCGGCTCTACTGAGTTCGTGATTGGTTCGCGAAACGGCGTTGACAAGGCCATTTCCGTGAACATGGGCTGCGTGCGATTCACCGAGCGCTACTTGCGCACGGATCCGCCACGCGTCGCTGACATCACCGCTGCTCGCGCCGAAATTCGCGCGATCTTGAAGTCCGTGGAAGAGGTCATCCCGTTCCACGAAGTCACCAAGATCATTGGTGTGGCGGGCTCCGTCACCACCATCACGGCGCACAGTCTGGGCCTTGAGACCTATGAATCCGCGCGCATCGACGGCGCCGAGCTGACCATGGATCAGTACGCCGCGGCTACCCAGTCGCTGCTCACCATGACCCGCGATCGCCGCGCTGAGCTGGGCTTTATGCATCCGGGCCGTGTGGACGTCATTGGTGCTGGCGCGCTGATCTGGCAAGAAATTTTGATGCGTGTGCGCGAGGCCTCCAACGGCCGCGTCGACACGGCGTCTGCAAGCGAACACGATATCCTCGACGGAATCGCTCTTTCACTTGCAGCCCGTGTGACTTTATGACTCTAAATTTTTCTTCAGCAGGACATTCGCCAGTACGACGACGCAGCTTGCGTTCCCGAGCGACCGCTTTTCTGGGTGCCGGGTTGGCTACCGCCATAGTTGGTGGCATGGTATTTGCGCCAATGGCCAGCGCGGACGAAATCCGTGAGGGCGAATTCTGGCTCAAGGAAAATGGCATCGAGCAAGCGTGGAAGGTCACGCGCGGAGCTGGAATGACGGTCGCCGTCATTGACTCCGGCGTTGATACCACCCATCAGGACCTCAAAGGCGCAGTGGTGGGCGGCCATGATTCTTCCCTCGTGGGAGCTAAAGACGGCTCCAAGCCCTTGGGCTCTTTGCCAGAGCACGGGACGCTCGTGGCCACCATGTTGGCGGGACGCGGCAATAACCTCGAAGAAATCGGCAGGATCCGCGCCGAGCAGGACAACAACGGCAACGCCTCCGATGTCCCGCTTCCTGAAGAAGGTCCAGGAGACGCTGGCCTGATTGGCGTGGCTCCTGAAGCCAAGTTGCTCTCGGTGTCCTTGATGATGGGCGAAGAGCCCGCTGGAATGCGGGACGTGGACTCACAAGTCGCTGACGCGGTGAAGTGGAGCGTTGATCACGGAGCGAAAGTCATCAACATTTCCTTGGGCTCCACGCGACAGGACTGGCCGGAATCTTGGGACGAGGCGTTCCTTTATGCCGAACAAAAAGATGTGCTGGTAGTGGCTGCCGCCGGTAACCGTTCTGGTGGAATGCTCCAGGTGGGCGCTCCAGCAACCATTCCGGGCGTGCTCGTGGTGGCCGGTGTAGACCGCAAAAACAAGGCCAGTTGGGACTCTTCAACTCAAGGCATTTCCATTGGTGTTGCTGCTCCTGCGGTTGATCTGGTGGGTGGCATTCCAGGCGGTGGTTATGCGGAGTGGTCCGGCACGTCAGGTGCCGCACCGATCGTGGCGGGTGTCGCGGCGCTCGTGCGTGCCAAATATCCAGAACTTTCTGCGGCTCAAGTGCGTCACCGCATTGAAGCCACGGCAAAAGACTTGGGTCCCAAGGGCTTCGATAACCAATACGGTTTCGGCCTCATAGATGCCAATGCGGCGCTCACCGCGAATCTTCCGGCTTGGGAGCCCGACCCGGCCGACACGCTCGCGGAGTGGATTCGCGTGCACCGCCGGGCAGCTGCTCCTACGCAGAGCGCAGCGGCGCCGTCGGCCACGGAAACCGATCTCCCCTCGACGCACGCAGCACCTAAACCGGTGGCCCCGAGCACGGGAACCAACCTTCCTGCGCTCTTGGTGATGGGAGCGGGACTGCTCATCCTCGGGACCGGGGCGGCCGCCGTCGTACTTTTTGTGCAACGCCGCAAGAATTCCTAACCGCAGCGCTCCGAACTGAGACTTCGTGAACGTTTTCACAAAGTTTGCATTCGTGGGTAGTATGGGAATATGCCTACTTCTGTTGAGCTTTCAGAGCGCCCTCGTATTCTCGTTGTTGGCGGCGGTTACGTCGGCCTGTATGTTGCCCTTGGTCTCCAAAAGAAGGTCAAGGTTCACGGCGGCATTGTGACCCTCGTTGACCCGAACCCTTACATGACCTACCAGCCATTCCTTCCTGAGGTTGCAGGCGGCCAGATTGAGGCTCGCCACGCGGTGGTTTCTCACCGTCGTCACCTCAAGGACACCGAACTCATCAACGGCAAGGTCATTAATGTTGACCACGCTCGCCGCGTTGCTACGGTGCAGCCTGAGTCGGGCGAATCTTTCGAGATTCCTTACCGCGACGTTGTGATGGCAGCTGGCGCTGTAACCCGCACGTTCCCAATTCCAGGTCTTGCTGAAGCCGGTATTGGCCTCAAGACCATCGAAGAAGCTGTGGCGATTCGCGACTCCGTTCTGGACCGCGTTGAAGCTGGCTCCCTCATGACTGACCCAGCAGCGCGCGCTCGCGCTTTGACCTTCGTGGTTGTTGGTGGCGGCTTTGCCGGCATCGAAGCCATCGCAGAGCTCGAAGACATGGTTCGCGAAGCCGTCAAGCAGAATTCCCGCGTCAAGCAGAGCGAGATCCGCTTTGTGCTCGTCGAAGCCATGGGACGCATCATGCCTGAGGTCACCGAAGAGCAGGCCCAGTGGGTTGTTGAGCACTTGCGTTCCCGCGGCATCGAGGTGCTCTTGAACACCTCCCTCGCGGACGCAACGGACGGCAAGCTCAAGCTCATCAACATGCCGGATAAGACTCCAGCGGACGAATTTGAGACGGACACCCTCGTGTGGACCGCTGGCGTTCAGGCCAACCCCATGGTCCGCAACTCCGACTTCCCAATCGAAGAGCGTGGCCGTATCCGCGCCGGCGCTGACTTGCGCATTACGGGTGACGAAGGACCAATCGAAGGCGCATGGGCCGCTGGCGACAACGCCGCTGTTCCCGACCTCACCGGCAATGGTGTAGGTGGCATGTGCGTTCCTAACGCTCAGCACGCTATTCGCCAGGCCAAACGCCTCGTCAAGAACCTCTACGCAACCCGCTACGGCGTTGGCACCGTTGAGGACTACAAGCATGAGTCCCTCGGTGCTGTTGCAGGCTTCGGTTCTTGGAAGGGTGTTGCAAACATCAAGGGTCTCCCTGTTGTAGGCACTATCGGACTCAAGGGCCCCCTCGCATGGTTGGCACACCGCGGCTACCACGGTATGGCAATGCCAACCGTCGAGCGCAAGCTCCGCGTGGCCGGCGGCTGGTTGGGTTCATTGTTCTTGCAGCGTGACATCGCACAGCTCGAGAACATGGAAGACCCACGTGCCGCTTTCGTTGAAGCAGCTTCGCCAAAGAAGTAATTATCTGGCGCACAGACCCTGAGTCTGTGACCGGATGAGCAAAGGGTGGTGTCCATGAATTCTGACTTGGAATTCGGGACACCACGCTTTGTGCTTTAAGCTGGTAACCGCGCTCGACTTATGTTCAGCTCAGCGCACCGCCCCCATAGCCCAATGGCAGAGGCAATCGACTTAAAATCGATTCAGTCTGGGTTCGAGTCCCAGTGGGGGCACTTTTTATGCCCAAAAACAGTGCCAAGCATCATTCGGCACCAGCTGATTAATCTGACCGCTTTGTCCACCTATGTGAGAACACTTTGCTACAAGGTTTCCGGTAAAAGTTGTAGCAAAGTGTTCTCACACGTGGCTGAAGCATATCGCTGAAACACATCGGCGAACACGGGAGAGCACGTGAGAGCGCTAGATCTTCTTTTCAGCTAGCCAATCCTTGGCGATGGTCGCCGCAGGCAACTCTTCCTTCACGCTGCGCGTGTTCAGAGCAATGAGGTCCTCCGGCGTCATGGCCTTGCTGATCTTGTTGATGACCGCGGCGGCTGCCTCGTCCACGTTCTTGCTGGCCAGCGGCACCACATGCGAAGCCAAGAAAAGCCCCTTGGTATCCGTGAGGGAGACGAGGTCGTTTTCCGTGATGGATGGATCCGCGGTGTAGATGATGGCGAGCTGGATGTCATCATCCTTGAGCGCCTTGACCGTCAAAGGTCCGCCACCGTCTTCAATGGGCGTGAATGCTACGTCAATGCCGTACGTGCTCTTGAGTCCCTTAGGGCCGTTCGGACGGCTTTCACCTTCGGAGTTGCCGCCCAGCGTGAGCTTGGTGGTGACCTTCGCGAGGTCCTCGATGGTGGAGATCTTCCACTTGTCTGCAAACGCCTTGGTGACTACGTAGGAGTCCTGATCGGTTGCTTCGGACTGATCGAGTACGCGCAATCCGGACGGCACAGCCTTGGACAGCGCCGCGTAGACGTCCTCGCTCAGGCGCGCCTTGGTGTCAGCCTGCCAGAACTGCAAAAGCGGTCCCGAGTATTCGGGGAACAGGTCAATCTTGCCGGCTTCGATTTCCGGCAAGTACGCCTCGCGCTGACCGATGCGCAGCTGACGATCCACGGTGTATCCCGCGGTCTCGAGCGCCTGCGAGTAGATCTCAGCAATGATCTCGTTGGAGTAGTAGTCCTGAGATCCCACCACAATCTTCTTGCCCGCTGCGGCGCTACCACTCGCAGCGGAAGCTGACGTGCTGGAACCGTTGGAAAGCGGGTCAGAGTTTCCGCATGCGGCGAGGCCAAACATGCCCGCGAGAGCCACGCCTCCCAGGCCAGCAGTAAGCGTTCTACGAGAAATAGAGTTAGACATGATGAGTCCTTTCAATGACGAGTTCATGCGGCAAGTTGGTGAGGGGCAGCGTGAGCGGCTGCCCGGCGTTGGACGGCGGAAAGAATGAGTTCAAGAACAATCGCAAGCGCCACTACCAGCACAGATCCGGCGAGCATCTGCGGATAATCGCGCGACTTCAGTCCCGCGAACAAATAGCGTCCCAGACCGGTATCTGACGTGTACGCGGCAAGAGTCGCAGTCGCCACCACTTGAAGCGTCGCAGCGCGTAGCCCTCCAATCAAGACGGGCATGGCGAGCGGCAGCTCCACTTTGAAAATTACTTGAGCCGGGCTCATGCCAATAGCGCGAGCAGCGGCCACCGTGTTGACGTCCACAGATTGCACACCCGCGTATGCGCCCGCCAAGAGCGACGGGATCGCGAGGATGATCAGCGCGAGCACGGGCGCCTGCAATCCAATGCCCAGAGCCAGTCCAAACAACGTGAGCAGACCGAGCGTCGGGATGGCGCGCGCAGCTCCTGTGAGAGCACCCACGAACCCGGCCCCGCGCCGCGTGTGCCCAATCAGAACACCGGCGGGCAACGCAATGAGGGCGGCAATCGCCACGGATACAAACGTGACCAGCACATGCTGCAGCAGCCGCGTGGGCACACCGCTGGATCCGGTCCAGTGGGCCGGGTCGCTGAGCCAGGTGACGGTTTCGGCTAAAAGATTCATGACGACGCCGCCGCTACAGTTTGTTTGCCAGCCTTGCGGGAGCGGGTCCACGGCGTGAACGCCCGGCCAACTACTAGCAAGATGGCGTCGAGCAGTATGGCGAGCAACGCCGTCGTAATAACTCCTGTCGCCACCTCGGCAGTGATGCCACGCTGGAAACCGTCCGTCAGCAGCGTGCCGAGGCTCTGGACGCCGATAAGCGCGCCGATGGTCACGAGGCCGATCGTGGACACCGTGACCACGCGAATGCCGGACAGCATTACGGGGAATGCCAGGGGCAGTTCCACGGTCCAGAAGACCCTGCGGGGCGAGTAGCCGATCGCGAGCGCGGCGGCCTTGGCGCTCGGGTCCACAGCCGCGAAAGCATCCGCAACCGTGCGGACCAACAGAGCCACGCCGTAGAGACTTAACGCGACGATCATGGTGGCCGCGGAACGCAGGGGAGTGCCGAGCAGCGCGGGAATGATGATGAGCAACGGCAGCGCCGGAATCGCATAGAGCAAGCTCGCGGCGACCAGCACCGGACCGCCCAACCGAGGCCGGCGGTATGCCAAGCGGCCAATTGGGACGGCCACCAAAACGCTAATGAGCACGGCGGGAATCGTGAGCAAGAGGTGTTCGCGAGACAGCTCCACCACTTGCTCCCAGTTCAGGCTCAGCCAGTTCATGGGCGGAAAACTCCCACGGGCTTGCCGTTGCCATCCACCGCGATGTCCTGACCGGCCACATGCTTGATGCTCAGAGTGCGCTGTGCTTGATTGGCGCCGATGAAGTTCTTCACGAAGTCATCTGCAGGCTGAGCCAGAATCTCTTCAGGAGTGCCTTGCTGGGCAATGCGGCCGTGCTCACGCAGGACCACCACTTGATCGCCCAAGAGGAAGGCTTCGTCAATGTCGTGAGTAACGAAAAGGATGGTCTTGCCAAGGTCCGCTTGCAAGCGCAGCAGTTCCTCTTGGAGTTCGCGGCGCACAATCGGGTCAACGGCGCCAAAAGGCTCATCCATGAGCAAGATGTTGGGGTCCGCGGCCAGGGCACGCGCAACGCCAACGCGCTGTTGCTGACCGCCGGAGAGCTCGGCGGGATAGCGCTTGGCAAGGGTTGAAGACAGGCCCACACGTTCCAGCAAACCGAGAGCATCAGTCCGGGCCTGAGAGCGCGGCGTGCCGTTCAGCATGGGAACGGTGGCGATGTTGTCTAAGACCGTCCGGTGGGGGAGCAAGCCGCCGTTTTGCAGCACGTAGCCGATAGAACGGCGCAGCAGCACCGGATCAACATCGCGGACGTCTTGATCATCAATGAGGACGCGGCCGCCGGTGGGATCCACCATTCGGTTCACCATGCGTAACAGGGTGGTTTTGCCGGAGCCAGAAGAACCTACCAACACCACCGTCTGATGGGATGGAACCTCGAGCGAGAACCCTTGCACGGCCGGAGCCGATCCAGGGTAAGACTTTGACACGTCTTCGAAGTGAATCACTCGCGGACTCCTCCCGTCCTCGGCCACGGTATCGCCCGGCCGGTACGCTGTATGCCTCCTGATACTACTTTCTTGAACAGAAGCATGGCGAATCCCATTCCACCGATTCGAAAATCCTATAACCGAAGAGGCTAACGTGAATCAAAAGATGCGCGCCGTCGTACTGGATACGCCCGGCCCCGTGACGAATCTACGACTCCAAGAAATTCCCCTCCCCGAACCGCAACCGGGCTGGGTCCGTATCCAGGTGAAGGCTTTCGGGCTGAACCGGTCCGAGCTGCATACGCGGCTGGGATTCGCGGGCGACGCCGTCACGTTCCCGCGCGTGCTCGGCATCGAGGCCACGGGCGTAGTTGACCTCGATCCATCCGGAACGTTTGAACTGGGCCACGCTTGGTGCTGTTCCTGAGATGCTTCAGACGGCGTACGGTTCCCTCACAGTGGGCCTAGATATGCAGCCGGGCCAGTGGATCCTGATCCGCGGCGGCACGTCCTCCGTGGGCATGGCCGCCTCGATCCTCGCCAAGCGCCACGGCCTCACGGTCGTGTCCACCACGCGCAATCCCGCGGAGGCGGACGCGCTGCGGGACATTGGGGTTGATTTTGTGATTGAGGACGACGCCGAAGTCGCGCCTCGTGTGCGCGAGCACTTTCCCAGCGGGGTGGATTGCGCGCTAGAGCTCGCGGGCACGCCGACGTTGCAGGACACCTTGAAGTCCGTGCGAGTGCACGGGGTGGCGTGCTTTACCGGGATGCTGTCCAACGAGTGGACGGTGAAGGATTTCTACCCGATTGATTACTTGCCGCGCGGCGTGCGCTTGACCGCGTATTCGGGTGAAGCGAGCGATCTGCCCGCTGACGTACTGCAAGGCTTCTTGGACGACGTCGCCGCTGGCAAAGCTCAAGTTCCCGTGGACTCCGTCTATGACTTTGCGGGCATCCAAGAGGCGCATAGACGCATGGAAGGGGGGCTGGCCCGAGGAAAAATGGTGGGCCAACCCCGCTAATCCAGTGCGGTGTTTCGTTAGAGCGCTCGCAGAATGACGGAGCTGCCCTGACCGCCGCCACCGCAAATGCCGGTGGCGCCAACAGAGCCTGCGCCCTGTTCGGCGAGCTGGCGAGCCAGCGTTCCGATGATGCGGGCGCCGGATGCGCCGATCGGGTGGCCCAGGGCGATGGCGCCGCCCTTAGGGTTCACGATGTTTCCGTCGATGCCAAGCTTTTCCGTGGAACGCAGGCCCACGGCAGCGAAGGCTTCGTTGATCTCCACAACCTTCAGGTCTGCTGGCGTCAGCCCCGTTCCTTCCAACGCGGCAAGGATGGCGTTGGCTGGCTGATCATGCAGGCGAACGTCCGGACCGGCCACGAGAGCGTGGGAAACGATCTCGGCGATTGGCGTGAGGCCCAAGCGTTCAGCGGCCTGCGGGCTTACCAAGACCAGGGCGGCTGCTCCGTCAGTGATCTGGGAAGCGTTGCCTGCAGTGATGGTTCCGTCTTTCGCGAAAGCCGGGCGCAACTTGGCCAAGGTCTCGACGGTGGTGTCCGCGCGGACGCCGTCGTCCTCAGAAATCACAGTGTCCCCGCGACGGGAGCTAATGGTGAACGGCGCGATCTCGCCCGCGTGGAAATCCTTGGACGCGGCGGCCAGCTGGTGTGAGCGTGCGGAGAATTCGTCCTGGGCAGCTCGTTCGATGCCCAGATCCGAGTTGCCGTCCTCGGTGGAGGAACCCATGGAGCGGGACTCGAAGGCGTCCGTGAGGCCGTCGTATTCGAGGGTATCCAGCATTTCGATGGCGCCGTACTTGGTGCCAGCGCGGGCGCGCTGTACGTGAGGCGCGAGGGACATGGATTCCTGGCCGATCGCCACGACGACGTCTACCTCGCCAGCGTCGATCATGCGGGCGCCTGCCACCACGGCCTCGGTGCCGGAGAGGCACACAGCGTTGAGCGTCATGGCTGGGACGTTAAAGCTGATGCCTGCGCCCACCGAGGACTGGCGTGCCGGGTTCTGGCCGGCGCCGCCCTGGAGCACCTGGCCGGCGAAGACGCGCTGGACTTCTTCAGCTGGGACGCCTGCGCGCTCGAGTGCTGCCTTGGCGGCGTGAGCGCCGAGTTCTGTTCCCTTGACGTCAGCGAAGACGCCGTTGAAGCGGGCGAACGGGGTGCGGGCGTAGCCTGCGATAAGGGTGGTCATTTTGCTACTTCTTCCTGAAGTTCAACGGTGAACGGGGCGCCAGTGACCTCGGTGAGGGACTCGACGGTTTCGCCGGGTGCCATGGCGCGCAATACGAGGGCGGAATTTACGACGTCGAAGACGGCACGGTCCGTGATGATGCGATCCACCACGCCCACACCGGTCAACGGGAGGTTGCACTTCTCGACGATCTTAGGCGAGCCATCCTTAGCAACGTGCTCAGTGATGACGATGACGCGCGGGGTGCCAGCGACCAAGTCCATCGCGCCGCCCATGCCCTTGACGAGCTTTCCGGGGATGGTCCAGTTGGCGAGGTCGCCGTTAGCTGCAACCTGCAAGGCGCCAAGGATTGCCGTGGCCACGTGGCCGCCACGGATCATGCCAAAGGAGGTGGCGGAGTCAAAGAAGCTGCCACCGGGCAAGACCGTGACGGTCTGCTTTCCAGCGTTGATGAGGTCAGCGTCCTCTTCGCCTTCGTACGGGAACGGTCCCATGCCCAACAAGCCATTCTCAGACTGCAGGGTGACCTTGACGCCTTCGGGAAGGTTGTTCGCCACCAAGGTGGGGATGCCGATCCCGAGGTTGACGTACTGACCGTCCTCGAGTTCGCTTGCGGCTATGGCCGCCATTTCATCGCGTGTCCACATGATGGCTATGCCTCCTCGCGGACGCGCACGGTCCGCTGTTCAATATCTTTGACGCCGTCAGTTTCAACGACGTGCTGGACGAAGATGCCTGGGGTGTCGATGCATGATGGATCGAGGTATTCATCGTGAATGATTTCCGCCTCGGCGAAAGTGATGCGTCCTGCCGTGGCAACCAGCGGGTTGAAGTTCCGTGAAGTCATGCGGTAGCGCAGGTTGCCCTCGGGGTCCGCTTCATACGCGCGCACCAAGGAGATGTCGGCGACGATGCCGCGCTCCAAGATGGCATCGCGGCCATCAAAGTTCATCATTGGCTTGCCCTCGGCCACCGGAGTGCCCACGCCCGTCGGCGTGTAGAAAGCGGGGATGCCGGCGCCGCCTGCGCGAAGTCGCTCTGCAAGAGTGCCCTGAGGAACGAACTCCACTTCGAGTTCGTTGTTGAGGAACTGCTGGGCGAAGAGCTTGTTCTCGCCGACGTAGGAGGCCAGCACCTTGGATACCTGGTTGTTCTCCAGCAGGATGCCGAGGCCCTTGCCGTCCACGCCCATGTTGTTCGAAACGATGGTGAGGTCCTTTGCACCGGAATCGCGCAGGGCGGCGATCAAGCGGTTGGGGATACCGCTCAGACCGAAGCCGCCCACGGCGATGATCATGCCGTCACGCACTTGTGAGGCCAGCGCCTCCTCGGCGTCGGCCACTACTTTGGTTGCCATGATTCTCCTTGAGTAGTCCACGATGTGGATTTCATCACGTACTGACAAAGACGCTACAGATTTGGCGCGTTTCCGGTCAAGAGATTTGCTTGAATCGGCCCTAACCGTTCGAGTGGTGGCTATGAGGCGCAAAGGTGTCCATAATGTGAACATGAATTCTTCGTTTCCCGGCGCACAAGTGGTGGGCCGCATGGCCGCGGTGTTGCGAGCCGTGAGCACCGCGATGCCGCGAGGCGTCTCCACGGCCGATGTTGCACGGGCTACCGGGCTTGCGCGTCCCACCGTGCACCGGCTCCTCGCTGCGCTGACTGCCGAAGGATTCTGCGATCACGAGAACACGTCTGGCCTCTGGATGCTGGGCCCTGAAATGTACTTGATGGGGACCGTTGCCGCCGAACGCTACGACATCACGGACATCGCCCGACCTCACGTGGCTGCGCTCGCAGAAGCCACGGGCGAGAGTGCGTTCTTGTCAGTTCGCCGCGGCGACGAAACGGTCTGCTTGGTGCGGCAAGACGGAGCCTTCCCCATCCGCTCGTTCGTGCTCTATGAGGGCAAGCGTTTCCCTCTGGGTGTTGCTTCGGCCGGGCTGGCGATCCTGTCTTTCCTGTCCGAAAGCGCGATCGAGCGCTATCTCGAGAGCAGGGATCTCACGGCGAACCATGGCGAAGACCACGCCACCGAACCATTGCGCCGCCGCATCGCCGAGACCCGCGAGCGCGGTTGGTCCGAGAACCCCGGGCTGATTGTCAAAGGCAGTTGGGGGATGGGCGCGGCCGTCTTCGACGCCGCGGGCCAGCCTGCTTGGGCGTTGAGCCTCACCGGCGTTGAGTCACGGTTCTCACCCGAGCGGCGCCCCGAGTTGGGGCGCATGCTGATGCACCACGCGCATGAGCTCTCCAAGAGCCTGCGCGGCGAGCGTTCGGCGTTCTAGCTAGCGGTTGGAAACAAGCCTCATTCAGCAAGATTGACGTCAAATGAGGCCAACTTATTCGGGTTGAGATGGTCGCTATTGACGTCAGAATTCGTGGTACGACGCCGCAGCTCACCTCAAGTGCGCAGGTGACGGATGCGACCTGATTACCAGTGTTAAAAGCGTTAGCCCCGAAGCAGACCTACTGGTTCGGGGCTAACTACTTGTTGCTATGGACTCAACACGAAGATCGAGCCAGATACTGATTAGTGCTCGGCGATGTTTTCTCCGGCGCGCTCGCCGGCCAACATCTCAGGAGTCTGGTGAGGCTTGCGCTTAGCCAAGTTCTTGCGAACCAAAGGCCAGAACAGCACCAAGACGACGGTAGCGATGAGGCTCGTCCACACCTGGGTGCGGCCGGACTCGGAGCTCAGCATGACGACCAAGACGAAAGCAATCGCAGCAAAGAGAACGATATTCAACCAAGGGTGCAACCACACCTTGAGCTTGAGGTTTGCGACCTCTTCCTTGGTCATCTTTTGGCGAATGCGCATCTGGGTCAACGCAATGAATACGTAGACGAAGAGCGCAACAAGGCCGGCCGAGTTCATGATGAAGTCGAAGACGCCAGACTCTGGAGCTGCGAAGTTCACGATAGTTGCAATAACAGCACCGATCGTGGACGCAAGCAACGCGAAGATTGGCACACCATTCTTGGAACGCTTGGAGATGATCTTCGGGGCGAAGCCCTGATCTGCAAGAGCTGCGAACATACGCGAAGCCGAGTACAGGCCAGAGTTCAATACGGAGATCACAGCAGTGAAGATGACCAACTGCATGATCACTGCAGCACCAGGCAAACCAAGCAAGGAGAACACCAAGGTGAACGGAGCATTGGTCACGTCCGTTGGCTTAGGCAGTTCGTCCCAAGGGATCACCATGTTGATCACCAAGATGGCGCCCACGAAGAAGAGCAGAATACGCCAGATGATCGTGGTGGAAGCCTGGCGGATACCCTTTGCTGGGTTCTCAGACTCAGCGGCTGCCATAACGGCGATTTCCGTACCGAAGTAGGAGAAGATCACCAAAGCAACGCCTGTGAACGCCGCGGTGTAGCCATTCGGTGCAAAGCCACCGTGGCTCCAGAGGTTGGAGACTGAAATAGTCGAGTTGGGCCACAGTCCCAAAGCGAAAAGTGTACCTGCAACCAAGAACACCACAATGGCGATGACCTTGATGCTGGCGAGCCAGAATTCCACTTCACCGAAGGTACGCACGGAGACTGCGTTGGTGCCGATGAAGATGAGGATGAGGATGAGCGACCAAGCCCATGCTGGCAAGAAGGTGAACCAGGCGTGCATGGTTTCGCCGCCAAGAACAGCTTCGTAGGCAAGAACGCCTACCCAGAAGTACCAGTAGAGCCAGCCCACGAGGTATGCGGCCCAGTTGCCGAGGCCCACGCGTGCGTATTCCATGAAGGAACCAATGGCGGGGCGAGCTGCAGCCATTTCGCCAAGCATGCGCATGGCGAGGAAAACAAGAAGTCCACCAATGAGGTAGGACAAGATTGCTGCGGGTCCAACTGCACGGATGACGTTGCCGGAGCCTACAAAGAGGCTGGCGCCGATGATGCCACCGAGGGTAATCATGGTGACGTGTCGGGGCTTAAGTTTCTTGTGCCCGGCTGCTGGAACTACTACACCAGCTGTGGTTTCGGGTGACACCGGCCGGTTGTAGGCGGACTCTCGTGAAGAATCTGAAGGGATCACGAAGTGCACGTCCTTTCGAAGGTCCCTTTGACGCGAGTGATGAGACTGAAGGCGCCTAGAGGGATGTAAGAGGGAGTCGAGTGCGGCGATCTGAAAAAGGCTCGACGCACAACACCATTACTGATGATGGATACACAATAGAGCTCGTGATAGCACACACAATACTTCTGATCGTTTTGGTCTTGTTCCGTGTTGTCATGCGGGAGTTTTGTTACGTGAAATTTTCGGCGGTGCGTCCGTTCTAGATGTCATATCTCTATATATAGAGTTACGTGAAAGACTTCACCACACTTTTTGGAGACAACGTCGTGACCCCTAATACCTCTGAAGCGCAGCGCGCTGAAGTTCACAAGACCATCTGGCGCATAGCCAATGACCTTCGCGGTTCAGTGGATGGCTGGGACTTCAAGACGTACGTTTTGGGGATCTTGTTCTACCGATTTATTTCGGAGAATCTCACGGCTTACATCAATAAGGGAGAGCACGACGCCGGAGATTCGGCTTTCGATTACACCCTTCTGTCAGATGACAATGCGGAATTCGCGCGCGAACAGGTGGTGGAGGATAAGGGTTTCTACATTCTTCCGTCGGAGCTGTTCCAGAATGTGAGGCTGGTAGCTGCTCAGGACGAAAACCTGAACGAGACGCTCGAACGCGTCTTCAGGAACATTGAAGGCTCTGCCATCGGCACAGACAGCGAAGCCGACATCAAGGGCTTGTTCGACGACCTCGACGTGAACAGCTCGAAGCTCGGCAACACCGTGGCCAAGCGCAACGAAAAGCTCGTGAAGCTCTTGGATGCCATCGGGGATCTGCCGCTGGGCAAGTTTGGCGACAACTCTATTGACCTCTTCGGTGATGCCTATGAGTACCTCATGCAGATGTACGCATCTCAAGCTGGCAAATCGGGAGGCGAGTACTACACGCCTCAAGAAGTCTCCGAAGTTCTCGCGCGCATCACTGTGCATGGCAAGACCAGCGTCAATAAGGTCTATGATCCTGCCGCCGGTTCTGGTTCTCTGTTGCTGAAGTTCGCCAAGGTCCTGGGCCCAGAAAACGTGGGTGGTTTCTTCGGTCAAGAGATCAACCTGACTACTTACAGCTTGGCTCGCATCAACATGTTTTTGCATGATGTTGGATTTGAAAAGTTCAGCATCGCCCACGGCGACACTCTGCTGGATCCGTTCCACTGGGATGACGAACCCTTTGAGGCGATCGTCTCCAATCCGCCGTATTCCATCAAGTGGGACGGCGACGCCAACCCGGTTCTGATCAACGATCCGCGCTTTTCGCCGGCTGGTGTCCTAGCGCCGAAGTCCAAAGCGGACCTCGCGTTCACTATGCACATTCTGAGTTGGCTCGCCGTTGATGGCACGGCTGCCATCGTCGAGTTCCCCGGTGTGCTCTACCGTGGCGGCGCCGAGCGGAAGATCCGCAAGTACTTGGTCGACAACAACTACGTCGATGCCGTCATCCAGCTACCGGCCGATCTCTTCTTCGGAACAACTATCGGCACCTGCATCATTGTGTTGAAGAAGTCGAAGAAGGACAACTCGGTACTCTTCTTGGACGCTTCTGCCGAGTTCAAGCGTGTGGGCAACAAGAACAAGCTGCTCCCGGACAATCAGGACCACATCGTCAATACACTCGCTACGCGAACCGATGTGGAGCATGTTGCGAAGCTTGTCTCGAACGAGGACATTGAAGCGAACGACTACAACATTGCTGTGTCCTCATATGTAGAGAAGAAGGACGAGCGCGAAGAAGTCGACATGACCGCGCTCAATGCCGAGATCGCACGCATCGTTGCGCGCCAGCAAGAACTCCGCGTATCCATCGACGCCATCGTTGCTGACCTGGAGGGTGCGAAGTGAGCCCGATCGACGAACTGATTGAATCTCTTTGCCCGAATGGAGTTCCTTTCAAAAGCTTGGGCGACTGCATTCTCAGCAATACTGGCGGCGGTACACCTTCGAAAGCCTCTCCTGAGTTTTGGAACGGAGAAATCCCTTGGGCGTCGGTCGGTGACATAACGTCCAGTAACTTGAAACTGGCATACACTCGTCAATCAATTACTCCGGTTGGTCTGCAAAACAGTTCTTCCCACGTGATTCAGCCGGGCAGTGTGGTTGTAGCGATTAAGATGTCACCCGGTGCGATGCGGGTTGTCGCTAAACCTGTGGCCATTAATCAGGACATTAGAGGGCTGGTGCTTCAGCCAGATCTTGATCCGTATTTCCTAACTTATTTCTTCACCACCATGTCCATTGTGGGAAACGGAACCATTGTTCGTAGTATCACCAGCTCCGAATTGGAAAAGATTAAGGTCCCAGTCCCGCCTCTCGAAGTGCAGCAGGAAATCGTGCGAATATTGGACCAGTTTACTCAGCTGGAGGCGGAGCTGGATGCGGAGCTGGAGGCTCGACGCCGCCAATTTTCTGCTTATCGCAAAGAACTCTTGAGCACAGATTTTGACGAGCTAACGCGTGCTCGCATTGGAGATGTTCTTGACCTGAAAGCGGGAAAGTTCATTTCTGCTTCAGAGATACTCCCGAATGCGGATGAGACGCATACCATCCCGTGTTTCGGTGGGGGAGGCCTCAGAGGATTTGTAGCCGAAGGCAATCACGAGGGTGACCATGTGCTTATCGGAAGGCAAGGCGCCCTTTGCGGAAACGTAAAGCGATCTTCTGGCTCCTTCTACGCCACGGAACATGCAGTTGTAGTAACGCCAGGTTCCGGTATTGACCTTTCTTGGAGCTACCACCTTCTTACCTTCATGGATTTGAATCGGTATGCGTCGAAGTCCGCTCAGCCGGGGCTTGCTGTAGGTACGCTAAATCAACTTGAGATTTCCATTCCTAGCTTTGAAGAGCAGTCCAGAATAGGCAGGATTCTTGACTCCTTTGAATCGTTAACGGAGAGCATGAGTAACGGTCTCCCCGCTGAAATAGGTGCCCGAAGAAAACAGTACGAGTACTACCGCGACAAGCTGTTGACCTTCAAGGAACTCGCGGCATGAGTGAGATTCGCGTTTCAGGCATTGCGCCTATTGCGGTGTCTGATGAGAGCACGGTGGTTGCGGAGTTCATTCCGGATGAGCGTACGGAGACTGCGTATCAATCGGAGTCTGCTCTTGAGCGGGAGCTCATCAAGCTATTGCAGTCTCAGGCGTACGAGTACTTGCCGATTACCTCGGAGTCGCAGCTAGTCGACAATCTGCGGACGCAACTTGAGAAGCTCAACCGCGTTGAGTTCACGGATTCCGAATGGAAAGGCTTTTTCGGGAACCAGATCGCCGGCCAGAATGACGGTATCGAGGAAAAGACTGTTCGGATCCAGGAGAATCATGTTCTGAACCTTCAGCGCGAAGATGGTTCAACGAAGAACATTGCGCTGATCGACAAGAACAATATTCACAACAACTTCCTGCAGGTCATTAACCAGTACGAACTCGAACAGGGAGAAGGCGGAGCACGTTATGCCAACCGGTATGACGTGACCATTTTGGTCAATGGTCTGCCGATGGTTCATATTGAGCTCAAGCGTCGCGGCGTGGACATTCGCGAGGCCTTCAATCAGATCAACCGCTACCAGCGGGACAGCTTTTGGGCAGGATCCGGACTCTTTGAGTACGTGCAGCTTTTTGTGATCTCCAACGGAACACTCACCAAGTACTACTCCAACACCACCCGGAATCAACACCTCAAAGAGGAAAAGAACCAGGCTAAGACTAAGAAGTCATCCAACTCCTTTGAGTTCACGTCCTGGTGGGCTGACGCCAAGAACAAGCCGATTCAGGATCTGACGTCATTCACCAAGACGTTCTTCGCCAAGCACACCCTGCTGAACATCCTCACCAAGTACTGCGTGCTGACGGTGGACCGGACGCTCATGGTCATGCGTCCGTACCAGATTGTCGCCACAGAACGCATTCTCAAGCGCATCGAAATCTCGACCAACTACAAGCAGCTCGGCACTATCAAAGCTGGCGGCTACATTTGGCACACCACGGGCTCCGGCAAGACGCTCACGAGCTTCAAGACCGCCCAGCTGGCGAAGAAGATTCCGAGCGTCAAGAAGGTGCTCTTTGTGGTGGATCGCAAGGATCTGGACTACCAGACCATGCGCGAGTACGACCGCTTCGAGAAAGGCTCGGCAAACTCCAATGCGTCAACGGCCGTGTTGAAGCGTCAGCTCGAAGATCCGAGCGCGCAAATCATCATCACCACCATCCAGAAGCTCTCCAACTTCATCAAGACCAACAAGGGTCACACCATCACCAACGAGCACGTGGTGATCATCTTCGATGAGTGCCATCGCTCCCAGTTCGGTGACATGCACCGAGACATTACGAAGGCGTTTAAGAACTACAACCTGTTTGGATTTACCGGAACGCCGATTTTCTCAGATAGCAACGTGGTAGCCAAGAATCCCAAGTTCTCCACCACGGAACAGGTCTTCGGCGACTTGCTGCACACGTACACGATCGTCAACGCGATCGTGGACAAGAACGTTCTGCCGTTCCGGATCGACTACATCAACACCATCAAATCCGGGTACATCGAGGACAAACAGGTCTCCGCAATTGATACCGAAAGCGCGCTGCTGGCGCCTCAACGTATCTCCGAGATCGTCGACTACACGCTGGAACACTTCGACCAAAAAACCAAGCGTTCCTCCAGCTACGAACACTCGATCATCGCGAACGTCCCCGAGTCCACGCGCATCCGCAATGCAGCTGAAGCCATCCGTGTGCGTAAACGCTCGCGCGGCTTCAACGCGATTTTCGCTACCGCATCCATCCCCGCGGCTCGCGCGTACTACGCTCACTTCCAGCGCGCTCAAAAGGATTTGCGCCCGGACGAGCGCCTCAAGATTGGGTTGATCTACTCTTACGGGGTTAACGAGGACGACGACGATGCCAGCACCCTTGACGAAGAAGCCTTTGACACCAATGGCATGTCTGGGGACGACCGCACGTTCCTCGCCAACGCTATTGCCGACTACAACCAGATCTTCGGCACCAGCTACGACACGTCCTCTGACAGCTTCCAGAACTACTACAAAGACCTCTCCCAGCGCATGAAGAACCGTGAGTTGGACATGGTCATTGTGGTCAACATGTTCCTCACCGGATTCGACGCCACCACGCTCAACACCTTGTTTGTGGACAAGAACTTGCGCATGCATGGCCTCATTCAGGCGTTCTCGCGCACCAATCGCATCCTGAACTCCGTCAAGACCTACGGCAACATCGTGTGCTTTAGGAATTTGGAGGACGCCACCAACGAAGCTCTCGAAAGGTACGGCAACGAGCAAGCAGGCGGCGTCGTACTCATGAAACCTTTCAGCGAGTACTACGAAAGCTACCAAGCGAAGGCGCAAGAGCTGCTCACCCTGTACCCGCTGGGAACGCCGATCATCGGCGAAACCGCGCAAAAGGACTTCATCAAACTCTTCGGTGAGATCCTGCGCGTACTCAACATCCTGACGTCCTTTGACGAGTTCAACGGCAAAGAACTCATGAGTGATCGCCAAGTGCAGGACTACCGCAGCCTGTACTTGGACTTCTACAGCGACTTCCGTGGCAAGCAGGATGGTGAGAAGGAAGCCATCAACGATGACGTGGTCTTCGAGATCGAACTCATCAAGCAAGTAGAAATCAATGTTGACTACATCCTGCTGCTCGTGGAGAAGTACCGTGCCGGGCACAGTGACGGGGAAGACAAGGAAGTGCGAGCGGAGATTTCCCGTGCCATCGACGGCAGCCCTTCACTACGAAACAAGAAGGACCTCATTGAAGCCTTCGTGGACTCCGTCACCGTCGCCGGCCCTATTGACATCGTGTGGCAGTCATTCGTTGAAGACAAACGCGAAAAGGAACTGCAACTCATCATCGATGAGGAGAATCTCAAGGAGGAAGAGACCCGATCCTTCGTGGAGCGGGCCTTCCGCGACGGTGAACTGCGAACCACCGGCACGGCCATCACTCAAGTGATGAAACCTGTCTCGCGATTCGTGCCGCAAGGCGGACTCGGCGAGAAAAAGAAGAGCGTGGTGTCCCGTCTGGGGGACTTCTTTGACCGGTTCTTTGGGTTGAGTGGAGCGCGGGGTCACTGAGCGCAATAATGCTAGCGCGAACCGTAATCGGAAGATAGACCGAATGAAACGCGAAGCCCAGGTGGGCCAATTAGTCAGGCAGACTCTGCCTGGGCTTCAACCATGAAGTACCTCGAATGAGTCTTCTTGATCGTTTCAAGCGAGTCGCTATTCAAAGACACGATTTCAATACTTGAATTACGTCGGTTCTTTTCCAGCTTCAGACGTTGGGCCAACGCAAGACGAGGACCATCCACTCCCTTGTATTCGCTGAAAATTGTACGGCCCGTCTTGCGGTCGTATTGAATTAGGAATCCTGACATTGTCCCTCCTGCTTCTCGCGTTGACGATGATTGAACTGATTCTTTAGCCTATCGCACGCGTAAAGGATCTCTTCCTCCATCTCTGCAATTTTCAAGCTAAGTTCGGCGGCAATCTTTTGCGCTGATTGGATAGATTCATAGTTTTGCGCCTCCGGATGTCGGCTGATGAAATCATTCATTGATATTTCCGAACGGGTTTGACGGTTTCGGGCGTTTTCAATGACTGCAATCCGTTCCGAAATTCCATGTAGATCCCTGACCTCGTCGCCTGCTGACCTATCCTCGGGAATCGAGTCGTACCGAATGTCGCGTCCGTATAGGTCGGCCGCGGCTTCGTACATGTTTGCGCACTTTCCCTGAAGGTGAGTTCTGACCTGCACTTCAACACGGCATTCAAGGTCTAACCTGAGGTGCAACGCCCGGTAGCCACTCTGGGGTTTTTCCCGAAGGTCCTTGGAACATTCCTTGGTATCGTGATCGAACATCCCTGCGATAGCTCTCGTCACGATGTCTTGCTCGTCGAGGGTCATTTCTGCTTCAAATCGGACTCCTGCGATGTCTTGGACGCTCGGCAGTTGCAAAGTCGCCTTGCGCTGAAGTTTTTGTCGAAGGGTATCGAGGGTTTTTGATCTCGACGTTATTTCGATGGGTCTAGCTCCAAGCAGTGGCTCCCAATCAAGATTTTGCAACCGACTTTGAGTCTTCAGTGCTACATCGTTGTAAAACATCATGACTTCGTCGTAGTCAGGAAGATCCGCCGACGGCTCTTCGTTGTTGCGGATGGCGTTACCAAGCCTCTTGAGCTGTTTGTTCGACCATGACTTTTGACTCACACGGCAAGCATAGTTGCCCATCCGATCTTTCTCTTAGGGTCCGCATATTAGTGGCTAACCGATGTAAAATCGGTCCAACTGAGTGATTGGGACAAAATGCTCTAAGCGGACACCGCTTCTCGAAACCGCCGGCGAGATCAAGACTAGAGGTATGGAACTCAAAGATCTCGAGATCACGACCATCAAAGGTGAAGAAACTACGTTCGGCGAATTGTCAGAGGGGAAAATCGCACTGGTGGTGAATGTTGCCTCGCGATGCGGGCTCACGCCTCAGTACGCAGCGCTCGAGGAATTGCAGAAAACGTACGGAGACCAAGGCTTCACGGTGCTGGGGTTCCCGAGTAACCAGTTCTTGCAAGAGCTCTCTAAAGAAGAGGCCATCTCCGAGTATTGCTCCACCACCTGGGGCGTCACGTTCCCGATGACGGAGAAGGTCAAGCTCAACGGCCGGAATGCGCACCCTATCTACAAGGTGCTGAAAGAGACGCCGGATCAGAAGGGCAACTCGGGCCGGATTACCTGGAACTTTGAGAAGTTCCTGGTCAACCCGGATGGTCGAATCAAGCGCTTCTCACCGCAAACCGTCCCGGACGACCCCGCGATTGTCGGGACCATTCAGGAATGGATTGCGGAGCGAAAAGAGAGCTAGCAACGTCGTAATTTGGAAGTAAACGCTCACCACGTGGCCTCATGGCACTCGTGGGAAGCCGCTTGCTCCACCTGGAGCGTCGCGTGCTCGATGCCGAAATCGTCGCGGAGGAGCGCTTGCGCGGCATTCAGAATGGCAGAGTGATCAGTGACGTTGCGCGCCACGATGTGCGCGGTCGCCACGTTCATGCCGGAGGTCAGCACCCAGACGTGGAGGTCGTGGACGTCGGCGACGCCGGGGACCTTGCGGAGCTCCTCGTAGACCTGCTCCACGTCGAGGCCCGGGGGAGCGTGCTGGCTCAGGATGGAGAGCACCTGGCGCCCCAGCATGACGGCTCGGACCATGACGAAGAGGCCAATGGCTACAGCCACGATGGTGTCCCACCACGGACTGCCCGTCCACGTGATGAGCAATCCGGCCGCGATCACGCCAACGGAACCAGCCGTATCGGCGACCACCTCGAGGTAGGCGCCTTTGACGTTGATACTTTCGCTCGCGCCACTGCGCAGCAAGAACATCACGATCAGATTGATGACCAGGCCCAGCGCGCCCACGATGATCATGGGGCCGGTCTGGATTTGAGGATCTGCGCCGATGCGCCCCACCGCTTCCACCATGATGTAAATCGAGACGCCCAGCATGAGCAGGACGGCGAGGCCGCTTGCGAAAATCTCAGCGCGGTAGGAGCCGAAGGTGCGGTGGCCGGAGCGATCGGACTTGGCGGCGATCTTGGTTGCGGCGAGCGCGGCGCCGAGTGCGACGACGTCAGCAGCCATGTGGCCAGCATCTGAGAGTAGCGAGAGAGAACCGGAGAGTAGGCCGAAGACCAACTCCACCACGAAGAACACGGCAATGAGCGCAAAGCTCACGGCAAGACGACGGCGATACTTGCCACCCACGTGGCCTGCCGGAGCACCAGCCGCTGGGCCGTGGCTATGCCCGCCTGATCCGTGAGAATGTCCAACGCCCATGCATCTAATCTAACACAAGAACCGGCCGCGGCAGTGATTGCCTTACGGCGTGAGTAAGGGAAATACTCTGATGGCGAATCATCCTCAAGAATCATGTCTACAGCTCGTCAATGTAGATAAACTCTAGGGAGGATATCTATGAAAGGAATCACCATGGCGGGCGGAAACCCACTATTTAATTCCAAAACTTTCCAAAGCGACGCGCGCGGCGGAACCGTTGGCTTTGGCACGGCTGCAGCTCAGCAGACCGTTCAGCAGAACCAAATGTCTGCACAGCAGTTGCAGGACATGTACAACCAGCCTGCAGCAGGACCACTGCAGACCGGACGCATGACCATCAATGACGTTGTTGCCAAGACGCTCATCTGCTTCGCCTTGGTCATTATTGGTGCCGCAGTTGGTTGGCAGTTGCCAGCTCTCATGTTGCCAGCGGTAATCATCGGCTTGGTCTTGGGTTTGGTGAACTCCTTCAAGCGCGAAGTTTCGCCAGTGCTCGTGGCGCTTTACGCAGCTGCTGAAGGCATCTTCCTCGGTGGCATCTCTGGCGTCTTCGAGACCATGTACCCGGGTATCGTCATGCAGGCGGTCCTCGCAACGTTCTCCGTTTTCGCTGTGACCTTGGTGCTCTACCGCTCCGGTAAGTACCGCGCCACCCCACGCATGACCAAGATGTTCATGATTGCCATGATCGGCTACTTGGTCTTCAGCCTCTTGAACCTCGTGCTCATGTTGACTGGTGCAGTTGACGGCATGTTCGGTCTCCGCTCCGGCTGGATCGGTTTGGCTATCGGCGCTTTGGCTGTCCTCTTGGCCACCTACTCGCTGGTGCTGGACTTCACCCAAATCCAGGAAGCCGTTGCACACGGCGCCCCTGAAAAGTTCGCATGGCGTTGCGCCTTCGGCCTCACGGTCACCATGGTGTGGCTGTACGTCGAAATCCTGCGCATCCTCGCGATCTTGCGCGGCGACGACTAGTCACCTTATTTAGCTCTAAAGACGCCCGTCTCACTTCTCAGTAAGTGAGACGGGCGTCTTGCTGTGCGTACACCAGCGCCGTACAAGGCATACCGTTGATAGTGAGAGAAGGGTTGGGATGAGCACTAACACAGCTAGCCCCGTGATGGGCGAACAGTTCACCATCAATAACGGCGGCGCCACAGCGACCGTCTGCGCGCTCGCAGCCGCCCTGCGCCTATACCAGCGCGACGGCGTTGACCTCGTGGAACCCTTCAGCGCCAACGAACTTCCGCCGTCCGGCTCCGGCATCCTCATGGCCCCGTGGGGCAACCGTGTCCGCGCGGGAAAATGGGTGCTCAACGGCAAGGAACAGCAGCTGGACATCACCGAGCCCTCCCGGGGCCACGCGTCCCATGGCTTGTTGCGGAATACCGGCTACGCTCCGGTTTCACACACAGATGCCTCCGTAACTCTCGCTGCCGAGATCTATCCACAGCACGGCTTCCCGTTCCGCATGCGGCATACGACGACCTATACGTTGGCTGCGGATGGGCACTTGAGCGTCACCCAGCAACTCACGAACTTGTCATCGGAGAATGCACCAGCCGCGCTGGGTGCCCACCCTTACCTCCGCATCGGGGATATGACGACGGCGCAGCTCACCTTGACCCTCAACGCTCGCCAGGCCTTTGTTGCGGATGAGAGCCTCATCCCCGTGGCTCTCGTGCCCGTGCGCGGTGAGACTGATTTCCGCTCGGGAACCTTGCTCAAGGATGTCCGCGTGGACGTTGCGCTGACCGATCTTGAGGCGGCAGAAGACGGCAACTTCCACCACATCTTGAGCGCGCCGGATGGCCGCAGCGTTGAGCTGTGGCAAGAACCGGTGTTCCTGATCGCCCACGTTTTTATCACGGAAAACTACCGGGACCGCGAGCTTGCCGTAGCCGTTGAACCCATGACCGCACCGGCTGACGCATTCAATTCGGGAACGAACCTCCACTGGCTCGAACCCGGCGCATCACTGACCGGCACCTGGGGAATTCGCTCCAGCCTTTAAAATCTGTCCACCCATCCATCACCAACCACAACCTGTTCTGTTTCTAAAGGATCAACTCCATGTCTCAACCCACCACCCCCGCAACTTCGGCAACTGCTCTAGCGGCGGCGTCGTCCTCTGAAGGCACCGCGACCCGCAGCCTTCAGGAAATTTTGGACGGGCTGCCCGTAAAGCTTGCCGATATTGAGGCGGCGGCCGAGTTGTTAAAAGACGTTGCCGTTCGCACCCCGATGGAGCACTCGCGTGCGCTGTCCCGGCAGATTGGCGCCGAGGTCGAATTCAAGTGCGAGAACCTGCAGCGTGCTGGATCCTTCAAGGTCCGCGGTGCGTACGTGCGTATGGCGCGGTTGACCGAGGAAGAGAAGAAGCGTGGCGTGGTGGCGGCATCGGCCGGTAATCACGCACAGGGCGTGGCGCAGGCCGCTAGCCGCTTGGGCATCAAGGCCCGTATCTACATGCCGATGGGCGTGGCACTGCCGAAGCTTTCCGCAACGCGTGATCACGGCGCAGAAGTCATCCTCCACGGCAACAACGTGGACGAATCCTTGGCTGAAGCGAAGCGTTTCGCTGATGCAACCGGCGCGGTCTTTGTGCACCCGTTCGACCACGAAGACATCATCGCTGGTCAGGGCACCATCGGTCTGGAACTTCTTGAGCAGTACCCAGAAGTGGACACCGTGTTGATGGGCGTGGGCGGCGGCGGACTGCTGGCCGGCGTGGCCGTGGCGATCAAGTCTAAGGCTGCTCAGCTGGGCCGCGACATCCGCGTAATCGGCGTGCAGGCAGAGAATGCTGCTGCCTACCCTCCGTCATTGGCCGCCGATGCTTTGGTGCCTCTTGAAAAGGTTTCGACCATCGCCGACGGCATCGCCGTGGGACGTCCGGGACAGTTGCCGTTCCAGATCATTCGCGAGCTTGTGGATGACGTGGTGACGGTGTCTGAAGACGCTTTGGCTCGAGCTTTGGTGTTCTTACTGGAACGTTCGAAGCTTGTGGTGGAACCTGCTGGTGCCGTGGGAGTTGCCGCCGTGCAAGAAGGCTTGCTGGCGGAAATGGGACTGAATCCCAAGAATGTTGCCGTGGTGCTCTCCGGCGGAAACGTGGACCCCCTGCTCATGCTCAAGGTTATCCAGCACGGTCTTCAGGCAGCCGGCCGCTACCTCACCGTGCACATCATGCTGGAAGACCGCCCGGGCGAGCTCGCCACGATCTCCCGCATCATCTCTGAATCGGACGCCAACGTGACCCGTGTGGACCACACGCGTGTGGGCGGTTCGCTTGCCATGGGTGATGTTGCCATCACGATCGACATGGAAACCAAGGGCCGCGAACACTCAGAGTTCGTGCTGCAAGCACTGCGTGCTGAAGGATTCCAGCCGCAGGTCCGCCACTAGGCGAGAGTCTGAGTGTAAAAGCCAAGCGACAACTACACAGCAAAAAGCCCGGGTCCTTCCCGCAAATCTGCGAGGGTGGTCCCGGGCTTTCATGTGGCTTTAGTTCAAACGATTAGGCCTGGTAAGGCTTCGCGGAAAGGATCTCTACCGCGATGTCCTTGCCGTTAGGCGCGGTGTAGGACAGCTTGTCGCCGGCCTTCTTGCCGTGAACGGCTGCGCCAATAGGGGACTTCTCAGAGAAGACTTCGAGGTCAGAACCTTCGCTCGCGATTTCGCGGCTACCGAAGAGGAACGTGGTCTCGCGGCCGGCAATCTTAGCAACAACCAACATGCCTGGCTCAACTACTCCGTCATCAGCTGGAGCTTCGCCAACGTGGGCGGTCTCGAGGACGTGCTTCAGGTGAGAAATGCGTGCCTCAGCCTTGCCCTGTTCTTCCTTAGCGGCGTGGTAGCCACCGTTTTCCTTGAGGTCACCCTCCGAGCGGGCCTGCTCAATACGGTCAACGATTTCCTGGCGTCCCGGACCTTGCAGGTGCTCGAGCTCGGCCGAAAGCCGGTCGAATGCTTCTTGCGTCAGCCAGATGACTGGTTCATGCTGCGTGGTGGACAACTGGTTCTCCTTGGTGTTGGTCCGAGCGGAGGCGTGCTCGGCATGTGAGCACCATCGGTGCGTCAAATATTCGATATTGCGTAATTCCAATGATGCAAGCAAAGACCCCGTCAGCTAGACCTTGTACCAGACATAAATTCCTGCTGGTTCAAAGCCGCGCATGGACGGGGCGCAACTCATGTAATCAAGTAATTCTACCGAAGAACTCGCCAGATACCTAGTTAGGAAGTGATATTCGTCAAGGTCGTGGCGGAAATTTTGCCGCTATTTATCCAGTACCCAGCACGTTGAAACTCCGCCGCTTACGCCCTGGTAACTTGACCGCACGTTGACCATAGCGCGCTGCGTGATGGAGTCACCAGTACGCGCAACAGTGGAGATTGATTCGGAGCCGGGCTGCGGCGTCGTGGTAATGGAACTGGATTCCTCAGGCCCGAAAGTGACGGATTTCCAGCCCACAATCGCCTTTTGCTCACTGAGCACTTGCGCGGAGCATTCCACCGTGTCATTGACATTGCGTGTCAGGTCAAAAGTGACTGTCACCAACTCGGGCGACTGTATATTGAACGCGATGTCTTTGGACGTGAACTTATCCGTATTGGCAATCGACAGCCAAAGGGCGGCAAGCACGGCAAGCAAAAGTCCGGCTACAACAAGTGTCGTCTTGAGGCGTCGCGAGAGCGGTTGCTTCGGAGTGCCGTAACGATTAGTTAAACTAGAGTCTTGTGCCCCATGCGCGTCTGGAGCGTGGGTCTGGGGATTCATCCCTACTACTCTACTCAAGGAGACCACCTCGTGGACCAATCAGCAGTGACCGCGTTACCTGACTCCACCGGCTTCCGGTTGATGGCGGTTCACGCACACCCGGATGACGAGTCCTCGAAGGGTGCTGCAACGAGCGCGGCGTACATTGCTGCCGGCGCTGAAGTTCTCGTGGTGAGCTGCACGGGCGGCGAACGTGGTGACATCCTCAACAAGGACGCCGACGAAGTGGCTCACGCACACCGCGACTTGGCAGGTCTTCGCCACCAAGAAATGGCCAATGCAGCCCAGACGCTCGGCATCAAGCAGACCTGGCTGGGCTACGTGGATTCCGGTTTGCCCGAGGGCGACCCGCTTCCGCCGCTTCCATTCGGGGCTTTCGCCACGATCCCCGTAGAGATCGCGGCCGTCCCGCTGGTCAAGGTCATTCGCGAATTCCGTCCGCACGTCATGACCACGTACAACGAGTTCGGCGGTTACCCACACCCGGACCACATCCACACGCACGTGATTTCGGTCTTCGCCTTCAAGGCCGCCGCTGACCCTGAGTACCACCCCGAACTCGGCGAAGCATGGCAAATTCCCAAGGTCTACTATGACAACTCCATGAATACGGAGCGATTCACTTCGCTGCATGAAGCGATGGTGGAGCGCGGTCTGGAATCGCCGTACACATGGCGTCTCGAGGCAGCCGAAGGGGATCCGGATAGCTGGATGGTGCGCGCACAGCGCCACAAGAATACGTCCCGTATTTATGCGAGCGAATACTTTGGCCTCCGTGACCAAGCGTTGCTGTCCCACCACACGCAGATTGATCCGCAAGGCTTCTTCTTCGCCGTCCCGCGCGAGCTCGAAAAAGAGGTATATCCGTTTGAGGATTACACGCTCATCGAGTCCACGGTGGAGACGTCCTTCCCCGAGTCCGATCTCTTCGCCGGACTGCGCTAGTTCCAGCGAATCTAGTTCCCTGCAAGATCGCTGAGAGAGCTAGATCTTCGTTAGACTGAAAGTTCTGACCCGCGCGGGTCCACTCCAGAAAGCTGAACTGTGAATTTCCTCCTCAACGTGTACGCAAGTAGTACTTATCCGGCCGCTCCTACTGAGGACCAGGCTCGCGAGATCGGCCCGGGTTTCTTGGGCTTCATCTTTACCGCTTTCATGGTGATTTGCGTGATCTTCTTGCTCAAGGACATGACCCGCCGCATCCGTCGCGTGCGGTACGAGGCGGAGGCAACCACGCGCCAACGTGAGCTCGTCGAGCGCGGTGAGCGTGAGCGCGCTGAGTCTGGCTTGTACGACGACGAAGCCTCGCGTCCCGCTACCGGCTCCGGTCAGGCGCGTCCCGGCTCCGCGGGCCCTGTGGCTGATGGCGCGGACGATTCTGCCGATGGACCCGAAGCAACGGACGGCACGAACAAAAACCTCCGGGGCTAACGCCTCTGGTGGCTTGCAAGCCCTGAATGATGGCCTCGCACCTCTCGGTGCGGGGCCATTTTCGTCTCTCTTCACTCTGAACCCCCCTAGAGGTGAGGACACTTCTCTGCAACCGTCCCCATGTGAGGCCATTTCTCTACAACCCACCCCATGTGAGGCCATTTCTCTACAACCCGCCCCATGCGAGGCCATTTCTCTACAACTTTTTTCGATTTTCTTGTAGTGAAGTGTTCTCACATGGAGGGTTCTGTGGGGCGAAGTAGGCTGAAAGCCGGTGTGAGGAGCACAGAAAGCCGGTGTGAGGAGTATTGGATGTCCAATCAGCTTGGCGGTGCCGCGAGTTCTTACCTCCGGCAGCATGCGCATCAGCCCGTTCATTGGCAGGTTTTTGGTGATGATGCCTTCGAGGAGGCCGAGCGACGGGACGTGCCCATCTTCTTGTCCGTGGGCTATGCGGCGTGCCACTGGTGCCACGTCATGGCGCACGAGACCTTTGATGATCCTGCGATCGCCGAGTTCTTGAACCAGAACTTCGTGTCCATCAAGGTGGATCGTGAAGAACGACCTGACGTGGACTCCGTGTACATGGCCGCCACCCAACTGTTAACTGGCCAAGGCGGCTGGCCCATGAGCGTGTTCTTGATGCCCGATGGCCGCGCGTTCCATGCAGGAACGTATTTCCCACCCGAACCTCGCCAGGGTTTGCCCTCGTTCCGCCAGCTCATCCAAGGTGTTCACGACACCTGGGTCACGAATCGAGAGGGCGTGGAACAGTTCGCGGGGCAGCTCGCTCAGCGACTTGAACAAGTCAATGACGCCGAGGCCCAACTGAGCAACCGCGTAACCGAAGACTCGACTGACGCAGACAAGACCATGCACTTGGCCCTGAATGTGCTGACTCGTCAGGAAGCAAGAACAGGCGGCTTTGGCGAAGCTCCAAAGTTCCCACCGCACTCAGCCTTGGAATTCTTGACGGCGCTGGGCTCGACGGTCGAGGGGGATCGCACGCTACTCGACCGAACCCTGCGCGTCATGGCGCTCTCCGGCCTCCACGACCATGTGGCAGGCGGCTTCGCGCGCTATTGCGTGGACGAGCAGTGGTTGGTTCCGCACTTCGAGAAGATGCTCTATGACAACGCACAGCTCCTTCGCCACTACGCCCACGCGAGCCATCTCGCATCGGACCCTGCAGACCGCGAACTCTTCAAGCGCACCGCTCAGTTGATGGTCAGGTGGCTCGTCGATGAGCTACTGACTCCTGAGGGTGCCTTTGCTTCGTCTCTAGATGCGGACACGGTCCTTGAAAACGGAGAGCACCACGAGGGCGCCACATATGTGTGGACGCGCGCCGAACTGGAGCACCTGACGGACTTCAACGGCGCACTCAAGACGCTCCTCGTGGGCGGCAGCGTTCACGCGCCGCAACGCGGAAGCATGACGTTCGCGGACACCCCGGACAACGAGGAACTCACCCTCGCCTTCTCGCGAGTACCGGAGGATCAAGATTGGTCGGCGTGGGATCAAGCCCGCCCAGTTCTTGAGCAAAACCGCGCCAAGCGGCCACAACCATCTAGGGATGACAAAGTCGTGGCGAGCTGGAATGGACTGATGGTTCGATCCCTCGCCGAGACCTCGGACCTCCTCGACGGCGAAAACACAGAGCATGCCGAGCTCGCACGAACCCTTGCGATCAACGCGGCCACCTTCCTCTGGAAAACCCACATCGCGAAGGACACGAACAACCAGGAACTCACAGTCTTGAGAGTCTCCTACAACGGCGCCACGGATAACGCTCGTGAGGGACTACTCGAGGATTACGCGGGACTCGCGCTCGGTCTCCAAGCCGTGGCTGCAGTCACGAATGACCACTCGTGGACGGAAAAGGCGAACGAAATCCTGGACGCAAGTCTCGAAAAGTTCGTGTCCACCAATCAGGGCACAACGCTCGTGCGGGATTCCACTCAGGATCCTCACGCAACCGCAGACCAGGCCGTTCTCAATGCGCGGAACGGGAGCAGCGGCGTCGTCATTCTGGAGGACGCAACACCGTCCGGAACGGCCCTGTTGGCCCTTGCCCTCGCACAGCGGGCGCGCCCCGCAGACGAAGCGACATTGGCGCACCTACTCAATCACACGGACTTCGTGGCGGCTCGCGCGCCGGGATCTGCCGGAATGGCTCTCGCCGCGCGCTGGAAAACCCGCGGAGGAACGGTGCGGGAAATTCATATTGCGGGCGGTTCCGAAGGGGAACGCCGTGCTGCGCGTCGTGTCGCGCTCCTGGCCGGAGCAGTTATTACCCCGACGCCGTCCACCGACGCTACCCGTGGCGAGTATGCGGCGGGCCCGGCGGGAGACGTGAGAATATACATCTGCCAAAACTATTCGTGCATGGCACCTCTGATAACGGTGCAGGAGCTCACCACACAACTACAAAAATTGGGGGAACGATGACAACTTTTTCTTCGAGCGCTACGTGGGGCCGAATGAAGAACAGCTACGAACATCTGAAAAGTCTGGGATGGGTGGACGCTGAAGGGCGACTCTACGGCCTGACCTATGAGGAAATCTGTGAGAGGGATCCGAACGAGTTGGTGTTTCCGCCGTTTGTACTTTCGGAAGAGGATCTACGCAAGGCTGACGAAGAGATTGCGCGGCAGATTGCCGAGGGCAGGCTCGTCAACAACGAGATAGTGCGCGGCCCAGATGAGGAGTAGGTTGCACTAGCCGTGGATGTTGGTGCCGAGGATCGCGAGGGCGATCGCGATGAAGTGGCACACGAAACCGCCCACCGTGAAGACGTGGAAGATCTCGTGGAAACCGAACCAGCGCGGTGATGGGTTGGGGCGTTTGAGCGCATAGATGACCGCGCCGATGATGTAGAGCGCGCCGCCGATGCACAGCAGGATGGTGGCCGGGATGTTGACCGCCCAGAAATCGCCGATGAACAGCAGTGCCGCGAGGCCCAAAACGATGTAAATCGGGACATAGAGCCAGCGAGGTGCGTTGGTCCAGAGGACGCGGAAAGCGACGCCCAAAATAGCGCCGGTCCAGATCGCGGCCAAGAGCCACGTGGCCTTCTGTTGTGGAAGAAGTGCCCATGCCAGCGGCGTGTAAGAGCCGGCGATCACCAACATGATGTTGGTGTGATCGAGACGTTTCAGCAACATCCGGACCTTGGGGGACCAGGTGCCGCGGTGATAAATCGCCGAGACGGAAAACAGCAACAATCCCGTGACCGCGTAGACGGCCGTGACGAGCTTGCCCATCGGAGTAGGTGCGAGTATCACCAAGATGATGCCCGCGGTCAGTGCTATGGGGGCCATGCCGAGGTGAATCCAGCCGCGAAGTTTTGGCTTGAGCTCATCAATTTCGCGAGCGATGCTGGAGGTGGCGTTCATGCCCTCAGTCTACTCGATACTCCCAGTACCAACTATCGGGAAGCTCGCAGGTAAGCAAGGAAAAACTGTGATGTTCCGGTAATCTCGAAGTCACACGAAGTTCTTATGTCGCCTCACCTTTAGGACCTGTGAAAGCTCACGATGCGCGTTCCTGATGTTCTCTATCATTTCTATGAGAAGTCGCTCGCGCGCGGTCTCACCACGGGCAAGCTTCCACACCACGTTGGCGTTTTGGTGGACGGAAATCGTCGCTGGGCCAAACTCGCCGGGGCGCCCACGGCGCATGGGCATCAGGCTGGCGCAGACAAAATCGTGGAATTCATTGGCTGGTGCGAAGAGCTCGGCATCAAAGTGGTCACGCTCTACATGCTGTCCACGGACAACTTGAACCGTTCCTCCGCAGAGCTCGAACAGCTCATGGGGATCATCGGCAACACCGTGGACCGTTTGGGCGAATCCAAACGAGTGCGCATTCAGCCCGTGGGTGCGAAGGAATTCTTGCCTCCTGCCTTGAGCGAGAAGCTCGATCGGCTGGCTCAAGAGACCAAGGATTGCGACGGCGTGCACGTCAATGTGGCCATTGGCTACGGCGGCCGGCGCGAAATCGTGGACGCCGTGCGCGAGTACATGCTGGAAGCTTCCGAAGCTGGCAAAACTCTCGAGCAAGCGGCTGAACTTATGGATGCCGACGCCATTTCCCGTCACCTTTACACGAAGGGTCAACCCGATCCTGACCTGCTCATTCGCACCTCTGGCGAGCAGCGATTGTCCGGCTTCTTGACTTGGCAAAGCGCGTACTCTGAGTTCTATTTTTGCGAGGCGCTGTGGCCGGATTTCCGGCGCGTGGACTTCTTGCGGGCCTTGCGTGATTACGCGGATCGACAGCGCCGTTTCGGCTTCTGACTAGGCGTTTTACTTTATTCTTGCGGTGCCCTTTCAGTGCAATTTTCCAGTACGACGGCGGCCATCTAACCCCACTCAGCGCCCGCAGTCAATGAACTCTGGATGAACTCTCGTGTTACAAAAAATTCACATGACGAACCTCGAAACACGGCGTTTCTGAGACGTGGATTTTGCCGCAGGAGTCGTAGCGTAGGACACATCGGACGGCATTCGGGCCGTCTGACCGGAAAGGCCACCAGTTGAGACTTCTCTCATCGACAAGGGGGCCGGACACGGCTCTTTTGCGGCCGTTCCGCCTACCTCAGCGATAGGACAGGGTAACGCCCTGGAGGGGAGCAATCGTGTCAGTAGTAAGCGAATCTGAACTGTTGGGTCATGCGGAGGAAGAGTTCCGCGAAAGTTCTGGTTCATTACCGCGAGCAGCCGGTGCTCCTCAAGAGAGGCAAAGCGTGGGGGAGAAGTCCTACGTTCTGGACACCTCCGTGCTCATCGCGGATCCGCGAGCTCTACTGCGCTTCGCAGAACATGAAGTCATCATCCCGATCGTCGTGATTTCGGAGCTCGAAAAGAAGCGCCACGATCCCGAGGTTGGCTATTTCGCCCGCAACGCACTGCGTTTGCTTGATGATCTTCGCGTCCAGCATGAAGGTCTCGACAAGCCCCTGCCGATCGGCACTCAGGGTGGTTCGCTGCGCATCGAACTTAACCACATCTCGGTAGACGTTTTGCCGGTCGGGTTCCGTGGCACGGACAACGATTCGCGCATCTTGGCCGTAGCTAAGAACTTCGCCGACGAGGGACGCGACGTCACGGTGGTCTCCAAGGATCTGCCGATGCGCGTCAAGGCTTCTGCCATGGGCCTTCAGGCGGATGAGTACCGTAATGAATTAGTCCGCGATTCCGGCTGGACCGGCGTCGCCGAAGTGATGGCAAGCGAAGAGGATGTTGTTGCGCTGTACGACGGGGAAGCCGTACTGCTCGACGACGCCAAGGACATGCCCACCAACACGGGCCTCGTCATCTCTTCGCCTCGCGGCTCTGCGCTTGGACGCGTGGGTAAGGACGGACAGACGCGCTTAGTGCGCGGCGATCGTGAAGTCTTTGGTCTCCACGGCCGTTCGGCTGAGCAGCGCTTGGCGATTGACCTGCTCTCTGATCCAAACGTTGGCATCGTCTCGCTCGGCGGCCGCGCCGGTACCGGTAAATCGGCGCTCGCGCTGTGCGCCGGACTGGAGGCCGTCATGGAACGCCGCGAGCACAAGAAGGTAGTGGTCTTCCGTCCGCTCTTCGCCGTAGGCGGTCAGGAACTGGGCTACCTCCCGGGCTCCGAGCAAGAGAAGATGAACCCGTGGGGCCAGGCCATCTATGACACGCTTGGCGCGCTCGTGTCGACGAACGTCATGGACGAAATCATGGACCGTGGCATGCTCGAAGTCTTGCCACTGACCCACATTCGAGGCCGTTCGCTCCACGATTCCTTTGTGATCGTGGACGAAGCCCAGAGCCTCGAGAAGAACGTACTCTTGACGGTGATGAGCCGCATCGGCCAGAACTCGAAGATCGTCCTCACTCACGATGTCGCCCAGCGCGATAACCTCCGCGTGGGTCGCCATGACGGCATTGCCGCCGTAGTTGAAACGCTCAAGGGCAACCCGCTCTTCGGACACGTCACGCTGACACGCTCCGAGCGCTCAGCGATCGCCGCGCTCGTGACGGATCTTCTCGAGGACGGGCAGATCTAGAAACTCCGGCCCGGATACGATCAATTCGAGCCAATGGCGTGAACCCTTTCTACCTCGGGAGGGTTCACGCCCTTCGTTTGAGATGGCAATTTCTCAAGGACGACGCCGCAGCCTCACCCACAGCGGATAGCCCTGCGGACGCTGTGCTCAATTTATGCACAGCCAGAGTCTTTTCTTCGAGCTGGCCCATGAGTTCACGGTAGCGTGAAGATCGTGCTGGGAATTATGGGGGACTGGATCACCTCGGTCCAGAATGGGTGGGACGTGACGGGGCTTGCGGCCCTGTTCGTCGCAGTTTTGGCGTTTGTTTCTTTCGGCGCTCGCTTGGCGTGGATTGATGCTCGGACACACCTCTTGCCAAACAAGTTGGTGCTTCCCTGGATGCGTTGGACGTTCGTCTTGTTGGTCGTCGCCGGACTGGCCCACGGCGAACCGCAGCGGGCCATCGGGGCTGTAGCAGGCGGCGTCGTGCTCTTTGCGGGGTACTTAGTCCTTCACCTCGTGCAACGATCCGGAATGGGGATGGGCGACGTGAAGCTGGCGGCCATCTTGGGGGCGTACTTGGGGTTTGTGTCCTGGTGGCACGTGCTATGGGGGACGCTGTTTGCGTTTCTGCTGGGATCGCTCTTTGCCCTCGGCGGCATAGTGGTGGGGAAAATGCGCGGTTCCACCGCCATCGCATTCGGTCCATTTATGCTTTTGGGTGCTCTAATAGCGCTCGCTATTGGTAGCTGAATCGCCTAGTGGCGTGACCTAGTAGATTGGCGTTCAGGAATTACCAGCTGAAGGAGATGCAATGCCCATTCCGGAGTTCATAGTGGAGTTACGCAAGAAGATTGGCACGGATCCCTTGTGGCTGCCTGGCGTGAAGGCTGTGGTCCTTCGCGAGAGCGCCCATGATCCGGGTGAGAGTAAAGTGCCAGAAGTGCTGTTGGTGCAGCGTGCAGACAACGGGAAATGGACGTTGCCGGCTGGAATTTTGGAGCCGGGAGAAGAACCAGCCGTAGGGTGCAGGCGGGAGGTGCTCGAAGAAACGGGTATCGAGGCGCGCGTAACGCGGCTGGCCGGTATCGCCACCACGGATCCGATGGTTTATCCGAACGGCGATCGAGCGCAGTACTTGGATATCATCTTTGGGCTTGAATACGTTTCGGGCGAAGCGCACGTGGCAGATGACGAAAACCTGAACGTGCAATGGTGCGCAGTAGATGCGCTGCCAGAAGATTGCCCCCCTAAACATCGCCGGGCAATAGAATGGGCGCTGGACAAAAGCCCAGCGCCCAAATTCGTGATCTAGTTTTTAGTATTTGCCGGTCATCGTCGTGACGTCGAGGGCCTTGTCCAAGTCAGCCTCGGAGACCTTTCCTTCGCCTTCGCCGACGAAGCCCAAAGCAACGGTTGCTTCGCGGACCGTGAGGCCTTCAGCAACAGCCTTCTTGGCGATCTTCGCAGCGTTCTCGTAGCCGATGTACTTGTTCAGAGGCGTCACGATGGATGGGGAAGCCTCAGCCAAGAAGCGTGCGCGCTCCTCGTTAGCGGTGATGCCGTCAACCATCTTGTCAGCCATCACGCGGGAGGTGTTGGCGAGCAAGCGGATGGACTCGAGCAAGTTGGCAGCCATGACCGGGATGCCCACGTTGAGCTCGAAAGCACCGTTGGTGGAGGAAAGTGCAACCGTGGTGTCGTTGCCGATGACCTGAGCGCACACCATGATGGCTGCTTCACAGATCACAGGGTTGACCTTGCCCGGCATGATCGAGGAGCCTGGCTGCAAGTCAGGGATCGCGATTTCGCCAAGACCGGTGTTTGGACCGGAGCCCATCCAGCGGAGATCGTTGTTGATCTTCATGAGCGAGTACGCAATATTGCGCAGCTGGCCGGAAGCTTCAACCAAGCCATCGCGGTTGGCCTGAGCCTCGAAGTGGTTGCGAGCCTCGGTCAGTGGCAAGCCGGTGTTCTCAGCGAGAACAGCGATCACACGCTGTGGGAAGCCTTCAGGCGTGTTGATGCCGGTTCCAACAGCGGTGCCGCCGAGAGGAACTTCAGCAACACGTGGCAACGAAGCTTCGATGCGCTCTACGCCGTAACGAACCTGTGCTGCGTAGCCGGAAAATTCCTGGCCCAAGGTGATTGGGGTGGCATCCATCAAGTGGGTGCGGCCGGACTTCACGATGTTCTTGAACTCTTCGGACTTGCGGGTGAACGAAGCATCCAAGTACTGAAGTGCTGGGATGAGGTCGTTGATGAGCGCAGAGGTCACTGCAACGTGAACGGACGTTGGGAACACGTCGTTGGAGGACTGGGAAGCGTTCACGTGGTCGTTCGGGTGAACGCGCTTTTCGCTACCGCGAGCCTCGAGAGCGCGGTTGGCGAGGTTAGCAACAACCTCGTTGGTGTTCATGTTGGAAGACGTTCCGGAGCCGGTCTGGAACACGTCAATCGGGAAGTGCTTATCAAATTCGCCCGTGGCTACCTGATCTGCTGCGTCGGAGATTGCTTCTGCGAGCTCGCCATCGAGCACGCCCAGCTCGGCGTTTGCCGTCGCTGCAGCCTTCTTGACCTGAGCAAGTGCTTCGATGTGCTTGCGCTCAAGGGTCTTGCCGGAGATCGGGAAGTTCTCTACAGCGCGCTGCGTCTGCGCCTGGTATAGCGCGTCAATCGGCACGCGGACCTCGCCCATCGTGTCATGTTCGATGCGGTACTCAGTTGAATCTGCCATTTTTCCTTACCTTTTGATCAGTGATCGACAGTGCGACTACTTGTACATTCTGAGTGTGTTATTCGACGTTTCCGAATCCGGAAACAAGCTCTGCGCGGCCTTCAGCCAAGCGATAAGTCACACCAATAACGGCAGTGCGGCCCTCCTCGACGGCATCGGCGACAATTTTGGAAGAGTCCACCATGCGTTCGGTGGTCTGCTTGACGTGTTCAACTACGCAACCGTTGACGTCCGTGGTGCCGACGCGGTTGGCCGTAATGACGGAGGGAAGAATGCGCTCCACGAGGTCGCGGACAAAGCCGTTAGGCATCTCGCCGGAGTTGAAGGAATTCACGCTCGCGGTGACGGCGCCACACGAGTCATGCCCGAGGACCATGATGAGGGGGATGTTGAGAATGGACACGGAATACTCGAGGGTTCCCAGGACGGCATCATCAATAACGTGCCCCGCCGTGCGGACAACAAAGACGTCGCCAAGGCCAACGTCAAAGATGATTTCAGCCGCGAGCCGGGAGTCCGAACATCCAAAGATCACCGCAAACGGGTGTTGATCTTGGACGAGGGACGCGCGACGGTTAGCGTCCTGATTAGGGTGATCGCTTGTGCCACCAATGAATCTAAGGTTACCTTCACGAAGGCGTTCCCATGCCTGAGCAGGGGTGAGCCGAGCCTCAATTGTCATGGTGCAAGACTATCTTGCACAGCGGCTGAAAACGTGTCTAAGTCTGCAAGCGAAGCAGGTCCGCTCAAGATGAATGTGTAGCCGTTGACGTCCTTGGCAACGTACGTGGTCTCATCCGCAGTCTCTCGCATTTCCCAGACCGTGGACCCAACGGTGCGTTGCCCGGATACCGGAGCGTTCTTGGTGACTTGAGAAATCCATGTGGGATTCGCGTTCTTGGTTTGACGCATCCAAATGAAACCTTCGGTCGGCGTCACATACCCGACTTCCCAGAAGGAAACACCGTCCGTTCCGCCGCCGTTCCAGCGCGCGAAGTTCGCGTACCAGCCATCCGGAAGCTTGGGGGAAGCGGCCTTGAAGTTGAGATCATCAACCACTTGTTGGGCGGTCTGCCCAACGTCCACGCGGTTTTCGTAGACGTTCTTATTGCTGGGCGGGTTCAGCAGCAATACAGGAACTACCACGGCCACCGTCAAAGCCAACGAAATCAAAATGCCCTTGACCGACTGGCTCAAACGCTTGGCTTGAGAAGCCGTCACCACATACTTTGGCTCTTCTTCAGGTGCGGCGTTTTCCACAGACACGGCGGGTTCCGTAGACACAGAGGTGTCCACGTTCTTTTCTTCGGGCATTCTCATATTCTCTCGCACCCATGAGCTCCACCCCAAAAATAGTGAGCCTCACCCTGAAATATGGCACGAAATTCCGTTGCTGAACGCCAGCAGCAGCAAAACCAACGTGACAAAGAGACGTAAGCGGCGTCGTCGTAATTAGTGAATGAAGAGGGGCAGACTATGATCGAAAGGTAAAGACGTCCTACCGGATGCCCAGCGATGTGTCGAGGAAGACAGTGACTGAAACGAACGATTTTTCCCACCTTTCCCCACGACTTTCCGTCTCTGACGCGGAACCGGACCGTAACCTTGCGCTCGAATTGGTGCGCGTAACGGAGGCTGCGGCTATCGCTGCGAGCCCGTGGGTGGGCTTCGGAGACAAGAACACTGCTGACGGCGCTGCTGTCGACGCGATGCGCGCCATGCTCTCCTCTGTGAACTTCAACGGCGTTGTAGTCATCGGCGAAGGCGAAAAAGACGAAGCTCCTATGCTCTTCAATGGCGAGCGCGTGGGCACGGGCGAAGGCCCAGAAGTTGATGTCGCCGTTGACCCGATCGATGGCACCCGCTTGACCGCTATGGGCTACAACAACGCGCTCTCGGTGTTGGCTGTGGCCGAAAAGGGCGCCATGTTTGACCCGAGCGCCGTGTTCTACATGGAGAAGCTCGTGACCGGCCCAGAGGCTGCCGAGCTCGTTGACTTGCGTTTGCCGGTCAAGCAGAACCTGCACCTCATCGCGAAGGCGAAGGGCAAGAAGATTTCCCAGGTCACGGTCTGCGTTTTGGACCGTCCACGTCACGAAAGCCTTGTTGCCGAAATTCGTGCAGCCGGCGCTCGCGTGAAGTACATCTTGGATGGCGACGTGGCTGGTGCCATCGCCGCAACCCGCGAAAACACGGGCGTTGACGTGCTCATGGGCATCGGCGGAACGCCAGAAGGCATCGTTGCCGCGTGCGCCATCAAGGCACTCGGCGGTGTGATTCAGGGCCGTCTGTGGCCAACCGATGACGCTGAAAAGCAGAAGGCCATCGACGCCGGACACGACTTGTCCAAGGTCCTCACCACGAGCGACCTCGTCAAGACGGACAACGCCTACTTCGCAGCGACCGGCATCACCGACGGTGACCTCTTGCGCGGCGTCCGCTACGGCAACGATCGCATCAAGACGCAGTCCCTCGTGATGCGCTCCAAGTCCGGAACCGTTCGCATGGTTGAGGCCGAGCACCGTTCCGACAAGTGGGAACATTACACTCGCTAAGTTTTCACTACAGTACGACGGCGCCCGGCAGCTGAAGGTCATCGACCAGACGTTGGCGGGCGTTTTCGTTGCTTTGCCGGATGAATGTGGCGGCAGGGCTGCTCTCCCACGTGAATGTGAGGCCAAAACGCTACAGCGCCCCAACCCATGTGAGGCCAAAACGCTACAAACCTGGCTATGTGAGGACCGTTTGCAGCTAGGAAATCGAGTTTTCTAGCCGCAAAGTGGCCTCGCACTGGAGGGAAACGTGGTCTCGCATTGGGGCGAAACGTGGTCTCGCATTGGAGCGAAATGTGGCCTCAGAGTGGAGGGGTCGGAGACGCCTCGGAGACCGTTGTAGCGAAGGCGGTTCCGCCTTCGGGACCTGCAGAGCGAATCACCACTGGAGACTCGGCAGCCGGCACGAACGCCGATTCGCCGACCTTCAGCTCCAACGTGGAGGTAGGGGACTGCAAGAGCAGCGATCCACGCGTCACCAGGACAACGGCCGGGCCAGACTGAGCCAGCACCACGTCGCCGCCAGATGGCATCTCGGTGGGGGAGAGCTCAATGCGTTGCAGCTGGAACTCGTCAAACGGTGGCTGGTACAGCTCTTGGCCCAGATCCGTGAGGTGAGCTTCCACATGCGGAACGTCCACCACGCTGAAGTTCACCGTAGAGACGAGCTCATTGAGGTCGATGTGCTTGGCCGTCAGGCCGCCGCGCAGGACGTTGTCAGAGGACGCCATGACTTCCACGCCCGTGCCGCGCAAATACGCGTGGACGTTTCCGGCAGGCAAGTAAATGGTCTCGCCGGGCATCAAGCTGACGCGGTTCAGCAACAGCGACACCACGAGCCCGGGATCACCAGGGTGAATCTTGGCGATTTCAGCAAGCTCCACGAGTCGAGCAGGCAGCTTGGCTCCGGCGGAAGCGAGCAGCGGAGCGGTGGAGGCCAAAGCCCGCACGCCCGTGCCGCCCTTGAGGATCAGCGAAAAGGTGTCCTGAAGGGCGTTCTCGTCAGAGTCAGAACCCACCAACAGCCCGGCCAACGAGCGCGCCTGGTCAACAGCACGGTCCGCATTGACGATCTCATCGCGCGAGGTAGCCGCGTTGAGGATGGGAATGGTGGTGGTGTCGAGGCTCAGGGCTTGCTGAGTCTCGAGGAACGTCGCCCACGCTTCAAACAGCTCGGCGGTCTCGCGAACAGGCGCAAAGCCACACAGCGCATCAAAACGCGTGAGCGCGAAGATCATCTCCGGCTTGTGGTTGGCGTCCTTGTAGTTGCGGTTCGCTGCATCGCGGGGGATGCCAGCCGCATCTTCTCGCGCAAAACCGGCCTGAGCCTGCTCTTGCGTGGGGTGTACCTGAATGGAGAGCGGCTGCGCGGCGCACAACAATTTCATGAGGAAAGGCAAGTGCCCGAACTGCTCACGTGCGCTGCCAAGCATACGTTCGGCGTCGTCCTCAATGGCCGCATCCAAAGGCTGTCCGGCGCGCGCACCCTCACTCAACACCACGGACGGCGCGTCAGGATGAGCGCCAATCCACAGTTCCGCCTCTGGCTTGCCAGAAGGCGTGGTGTGAAGGATCTCAGCGAGCGCCGTTTCGGACCCCCACGCATAGTTGCGCACGGAATTTTGAAGTCGATACATCGTTATCCCGCCGAGCACTTGGAGTTGGTGCTTGCAATGAGTTCGAGCAGCCCCGTGTTGCCCTGCGCCTCGAGCTGGATCAAGTAGTCCTCCGTGATGGGGGAGCCGTCCGGCTGAGTAGTAGGAACCGTCTCAGTTTCCTGAATGACTTCATCGTCGCTAGAAGAGCTGGCGCTAGCGCTGGCGGCTGCACTTGTGCTTGCGCCTGCGGAAGCGCTGGCGGAGCCACTCGCGGAGGACGACGACGCCGCGCTAGTAGGTGCCGCGCTTTCCGTTTCCTTCTTTTTGCCTCCCGAGGCTTCCGCAAGCACTTGTGGAATGCGGGCCTTGATCTGGTCAAAGTCAGGATAGGTAGAGAAGCGTTCCGCCGCAGTTCCAAAGTCCGGAGCGCCAAGGGTCAAACGAGTGACGTCGTAATCGCGAGACTTATCTGCGAGGTTCACGAAGCTACCAAGCTGAGACTGCGGAATGTTGGTCTGGACCAACTGCTTTCCGGCGCTCATGATCTGGCCAAAGCGCGTGATCACGGTCTGTGGGTTGAACTGCTTGACCATGGCATCCTGCATGCATTGCTGGCGACGGATGCGGTGGTAGTCAGAGGTGAAGTAGCGAGAACGCGCGTACCAAAGAGCCTGCTCGCCCGTGAAATGGTGCGTTCCAGGCTCAAACCAGCGAGTGCGGACGGCGGTATCGGTGCGAACAGGGCCGCGCCAAGGTACCCAGCCGCCGCTGTTGATGTCCACGCCGCCCATAGCGTTGATGAACTCGGAGAAGCCGGCCATATCCACCACAACGTAGCCCTGAATCTTCAAGCCCGTAATGCCTTCAACACCTTCCATGGTGGCCTGTGCGCCGGGGTTTTCCACGCCGGGGTAAAGGTCCTTGTGCTTTTCTTCCACCTTGGAGTAGATGGCGTTGAAGATGCACTCGTCACCACAGTTGAAGCCGTTGGGGTACAGCTTGTGCATGGGTGAAGACTCCGGGAATGGAGTGTTCTGGAAGTTACGCGGGATGGAAATGATGGCGATCTGACCGGTCTTGGCGTCCACGCTCCAAATAGAGGTGGAGTCCGGACGAAGGCTCACGCGGTTTTCGCCCGCGTCGCCACCGAGGACTAAGAGGTTGTAGCGGCCATCCACTGGCTCAAAGGCAGGACCTTCTTCAAAGACCTGCGTGATGGTGTCGCGGCCGGTATTGACCACGTAGGAGCCGTACCCCAAAAGGCCGGAGGTCGCGAGAACCGCGACGATGGCGATAACAGAAACGATCGCCAGCATGCCCGGAGCCAACAACTTGGGTTTGATCAGGAACAACGTGTTGGCGAACAGCAAGAGCCAGCCGACGGCCAGCGCTGCCAACACAATAGCCAGCACGAACTGCACCTTGGTGTTGGCGAAGAACTCAAACAGGATGCCGCGGTCAATCAAGAACAACGCGAGGATGACCAGCAAGGCGGCCCAGCAGATCAGGGTCACGGTCAGAGCGAAGCGACCGATCTTGCGGTTACCCGCCACAATCTGGGCGCCACCTGGAACAAAAATAGTGAGCAACAAAAGCATGATGGCGCGGCCGCTGCGAGTGCGAGCGGATGCGCCTTCCGGGTTGCGAAGTGGGCTGACCTCGGTCAGCGACTCGTGAGACTCCGCCAAGCGTGCCTCGCGGCGTGCACGGCGCGAGGAGTGGTGATCCTCGTGACCGGGGAGCTGGGAGTCGTTGTTGTAATCGTCTGGGCCGTTGTAGGTCACGCTCGCGCCTCCTGCAGGGCTTGGCCCTTTCGAATGGCGGTTTTCCTCAGTTCTTGAGCGAAGTCCAAGAGCTGAGCGCGAAGATCAGCGGCGAGTTCGTTGTCGCCAATGGACAGCATGCGGACGGCCAACAGGCCAGCATTGCGTGCGCCACCGATAGAAACGGTGGCAACGGGAACGCCTGCGGGCATCTGCACGATCGAAAGCAGGGAATCCATGCCGTCGAGGTACTTCAACGGAACAGGAACACCCACCACCGGAAGCGGAGTCACGGAGGCGAGCATGCCCGGCAAGTGTGCGGCTCCGCCGGCGCCCGCGATGATGACTTTGAGGCCACGATCGTGAGCTTCTCGTCCGTAAGCGATCATGTCTTCGGGCATGCGGTGCGCCGAAACAACTTTGGCCTCAAACGGGATGCCGAACTCTTCAAGGGCTTCAGCCGCGAGTTTCATGGTGGGCCAGTCAGAGTCTGAACCCATCACGATGCCAACCAGTGGGCGCTCTTCTGGAGTGTCTGGCCCCTTCGGGTCAGCATTCGTCATATCTGCGTGCTGGTTCACAGTGAAGTACCTCAGTAATCGTTGATTCGTGGGGATTAGAAGCTACACGGCCTTGTCAGCCGGTTAAGCGTCCCTCAGTGCTGAAGCGACGGCCGCCGCTCGCGCCCGGACGTGCTCGATGTTCTCGTCGCGTCCGCCTATGACATTAATATGCCCGATCTTACGCCCGGGTTTAACACCCTTCCCATAAAGATGCACTTTTGCGCCCGAATCGATATCTAGCGCAGCAGGCAGAGCATTATGCAGATTTGGGTTAGATCCGCCCAAAATGTTCTTCATCACGCTCACGGGGGCAATCACATCCGTGGTTCCCAGCGGCAAATCCAAGACGGCACGTAGGTGCTGCTCGAACTGATTCGTGACCGAACCGTTTTGTGTCCAGTGACCGGTGTTGTGAGGGCGCATCGCGAGCTCGTTAATCATGAAGCCCGGACCCACGCCAGGAGTCTCAAACAACTCGGCGGCCATGACGCCGGTGACGCCTAAGGCGTGAGCGATTGACAGTGCTGCTTCTTGAGCTGCCTCTACAGTCTCTTCTGGCAGCTCTTGAGCTGGGGCGATCACTTCGTCGCACACGCCATCAACCTGAATGGTGTGAACCACTGGCCACGCACGTGCATCACCTGATGGACGGCGTGCCACCAGAGCGGAAAGCTCGCGAGTGAAGTTGACCTTCTCTTCGGCGAGCAACGCGGAACCGGTGAACCATGAGGACAGGGCTGCGGCGTCGTCGTCATTATTAACGAAAGCCACTCCCTTACCGTCATAACCGCCGCGCGGGGTCTTGAGGATGACCGGGAAACCGATCTCGTGACCGAACGCGGAGAGCTCTTCAACGGAATGCACTTCGCGCCAGCGCGGATTCGGCAGGCCCAGCTCTTCGATCTTCTTACGCATCTCGAGCTTGTCCTGCGCATAAATGAGCGCTTCCGGCACCGGCTGAACGTTCACGCCTTCGGCAAGAAGAGCGTGGAGGTGCTCGGTGGGAACGTGCTCGTGATCAAAAGTGACCACGGCTTTTCCTGCGGCAAAAGCGCGCAGCGTCTCCAGATCCTTGTAGTCACCCACAGGCGATTCAGGGGCTGCAAGAGCCGTGGAAACGTCGGTTCCTTCAGCCAATACAGAAATACGGTAACCAAGATGGTTGGCCTCGGGCAGCATCATGCGCGCAAGCTGGCCGCCGCCAACAACGCCTATCAGGGGAAAAGTCACCCATCCAGACTACAAGGACTGGCTATGAGGTGAGACCTTGCGAACATGCCGAACGGCACATTTTTGGGGAACATTCAGCCCTGCGCCCTACAATTAGCGATTGGCTCGTCTACGGCATTGGGAGGTCGTGCTGAAAGATCTAATTGTTCGCGCCAAGGGACTCGTGTCCATGATGTGGCGCGAAGTCATGAAATTCGGTGTTGTCGGTGCAATCGCCTTCGTCATTGACTCCGGCATCTTTATCTGGCTACTCGCTGGACCGATGCATGACTCTGAGGTCAAGGCCAAAGTTGTCGCCGGTATTGTCGCCACCATTTTCTCGTGGATGGCCAACCGCTGGTGGACTTTCCGTCACCGCCGCCAAGCGAACTTGGTTCGCGAAGCCCTCATGTTCTTGCTCATGAACGCCATTGGCCTCGGCATTGCCGCAGCCTGTGTGTGGGTGACCAAGTATTGGATTGGCCTCACGGACAAGACCAGCCTCTTTATTGCCGGCTCCGTGGTGGGCCTGATCCTGGGCACCATCTTCCGCTTCTTCGCCTACCGCTTCTGGGTCTTCACCGAAGAGCTGGATGCCGAGCCAGAATTTGCTCACGACCGCGAAGTGATCTTCACCGGCGCCATTCCAACGGTGCCGTCCTCCCACGTGAAGTCAACGCATGGCCTGCGCTCGGAAAACGACGACGCCCTTCCGTACAACGATTCTTCGGACCGGTACTAACTGTCTGAAGCGCTGACAAGCGCCGTGCTCTAGAGCTCGATCACAATCCGCTCGTCAGAACGAATGCGGTCCGTGACTTCTTTGCCATCTCCCACGAGCACCACGGTTCCGCCCAACACCCATACCGCCGCCGCGTCCACCAGGGCCGTCCGATAATCGGGCGTCGACCCGAGAGTCTCGGCCCTCATCAACGCAACGAGTGGCACCTCGGGTGAGGCTGCGGCGTCGTGCTGGAGAGCCGTCATCCGCGCCGTCACTGCATCCATAAATGCTGCGTACGTCAGCTGGCCGGACAGCGCGTCGATCGCGATAGCGTCCGCGGGAACCGGCTGTGGTGCAAAGTAATCCGCAAATGCGCGCACTTCAGCGGAGTAATCCGTGAGGTGCACCGCGAGATCGCCGGGGTATTGGAACGCTAGAGACGGCAAGGTCACCACAAGAGTTTCGCCGTGGTGGTTGATTTCGTCGGCAAGTTCGGGACGGTCGGTGAACAACACATCTAGGTTGGTGCGGTCTGGACCTGCCAACGTAGCGCCTGACTGAAGCACAGCGAACGCAAAAGCCAGCGACTTCCAATGCAGCGGCGCCTGCACGCCAACGGTCTCGCCCGGGGCTGCGTCAAACTGCTCCACCAAGAAGTTGGCAGACTTCGCTACCCAGTTATCCACCACGCGGCCAGAGAGCTCGATGCGCTCGCCGTCGGCGGAGTACCACACGAGTGCGGGGTGGTTCTGATGGCGGAGGCGGCCGAAGATGTGCTCTGCGAAGGTCTCTGGATTTGCGGTCATGTACCTAGCTTGGACCTATAGCGGCCGCGGGGCAATTGCTGGGTTCGAAGCTGGGCTGTCGGCGAAATCGCTACGGATTTAGCGCAGTTGAAAGAGATTTAGAGAAGCATTCAACCAAAAAAGCTTCAACCTAGGGTTGAGACATACCTGAGAAAACCCTGAAAGCCTATAAGCGGCGCGCCGGAATTTCGCGGGTGTTAGCGGCGTGTTGCGCCAACTCGACCGGAAAGTAGCTCCGTACAATCTCCGCCGGGCTTGACGATGTATGACTTACACCGATGTAATTATGAACGGATTCCACAAGCGAGCTAGGGGAAGGGTGCAGCAATGGGCCAAGCAGATCGCCTGTATGTAGAAACTGAAGAAACAACCGCGTCACCATGGCGCACGGGAACCCGAGCGGTTCCTTCCGATTGGTTTGTAGACCCGGCAGATCCGGATGCAGCCAAGCGATACGAAGAAAGCAAGCTTTCTCTCGAGGATCAAGCAACCGCGCTTTTGGCGGAATATGACCTCGATGAGTCTGGCGCGCCATCCGCAATTCAGGGCGGAATGGGCGATGTAGTGAACTTGTTGCCAGAGCGCTCGGGGGAGTCGCCGGTACCTGTTGCACCACTCGAAGTTTCACCGAACCGTGACCGTGAGGCGCGTCGGGAAAAGAAGAACGCTGCCGCGAAGTCCTGGATTGGCATGCCGACGTTGTTCGGCGTAGCTGACGAGGGCGAACTCGCATGGCAGTCTGAATCGCTGTGTGCTCAGACTGATCCTGAGGCGTTCTTCCCTGAGAAAGGCGGATCCACTCGCGACGCCAAGAAGGTATGCGCGCAGTGCACGGTTCGCCAAGAGTGCCTTGAATACGCGCTGAAGAATGATGAGCGTTTTGGTATTTGGGGTGGCATGAGCGAGCGTGAGCGCCGCCGATTGCGGAAGCGAGCAGTCTAATTCACAGCCGGGTTCGTATTACCGCTGTCATTGCTTCTCATAACGGGGCAGCGTATCTGCCGGAAACTTTGGCCGCACTGCGCGGCCAAAGTCGTGTTCCGGACCAATTCATTGCTATAGATGCCGCCTCCACTGATGAGACGGCTGCGCTGTTCCGCGAGCATTTGCCGTCCACGGCCCTGTTCCTCGAAGCCCCCGCTGGCGGCTTCGGAACGGCTCTGGCGGCGGCTTCCGAGCACCTCCCCGAGCCGGAAGCGGACATTCAGGATTGGCTCTGGATCCACCACGACGACGCAGCTCCAGCCCCAGATTCCCTTGCGGTTCTGCTGGACGCGGTAGAGCGATCCCCGGCGGTAGTCATCGCCGGTTGTAAGCAGGTTCAAGCCGGGCGCGAGCGCGCCTTGCTGGATGTGGGCTTGTCCGTGACGCGTCATGGAGAGCGCCTCACGATGCTCGAACTCGACGAGCAGGACCAAGGTCAGCATGACCGGGTCTCCGATGTTTTTGCCGTGAATTCGGCCGGCACCTTGGTACGGTTGGATGTCTGGCGACGATTGCAGGGCTTTGATCCGTCCTTGCCTTTTGTAGGTGACGACATTGACCTCGCCTGGCGCGCTCGCGCCGCGGGCCACCGCGTGGTGGTAGTTCCACAAGCACGCATGATTCATGAACCGCTCGGCGTGAAGTCTCGAGTGGACCGCACAGCTCAGCGCCGTGCATCGTCGTATTTGCGCCTCAAGCATGCCCCTGCGTTGGCGTTGCCGTTCGTGGCGTTGGCCGTGATTTTCGGCGGCATTGGCCGCTTCTTCTCTGGCGTGTTCGCCAAGGACATTTCCTATGGCGCTGGCCAACTAGGTGCGTCCTTTGCGCCGCTGTGGCATCCTTTCAAACTTTTCAAGGCGCGACGCCTCGCCGCCAAGACTAACTCCGTGCCACGCTCCGTGGTGCGCCGTGCTTTTGCCGATCCTCGCGAGGTTGCGCACATTCGCCGACGCAATCGTGATCTTCACGCGGCTCGCGTGGCGGCTGTGTCCATTCCCACCGCTTCTCAAGCGGGCGGTGTCTCGCACAGCGGCGGCATTGCCGGCAGCGCGGATCTTGCCCATGCCACGGGTGGTCATGACGATTTCGAAGCTCTCGAAGGAACCGCAAAGCCTTCCAACATTCCCGCGCTGACGGCGTTGAGCGTGCTCACGCTGGTGCTTTCCCTCGTGGGATTCCGCCAGCTCCTGGGTGCTCCGTCGCTCGTGGGTGGCTCGCTGGTTCCGCTGTCTACGTCGCTTGCTGAGACGTGGCACAACGCGACGAGTTGGTGGCAAAACACGTTCCTTGGCGTTGCCGGAGCGACCGATCCCTTCGATGCACTGATTCTTGCCGCGAATGCCGTCAGCGGAAACCACGCGAACGTGGTGGGCGTAACTGTCTATCTGGGCGCCATGACCTTGGCGGCCTGGTCCGCGTACTGGTTCTTGCGCACGGTCACGAGCCGCATCGGTTGGCGCTTTGTTGGTGCGCTGTTGTGGGCCGTGCATCCAACTCTTTTCACGGCGCTCGCCACTGGCCGTCCTGGAGCCGTGCTGGCTCACCTCGTGTTGCCCGTAGCAGCCGGTCTTCTTCTTGCGGCACTGGGCATCAAGGGTGGCGGCCCTATCGATTCGCAGCACGGCACGCGGGTAGCGCACCGTGCGGGGTTGTCCCTTGCCCTCGCGCTGATTTCGGTGGGTTCCCCGATCACGGGCGTCTTCGCAAACCTCATGATCTTTGTTGCCGCAGTGGTTGCTGCCGTGGTGGTGGCGTTTGTTCGTAGCTCGCGCCGCCGAACCGGATTCTCGCGGCGCGTGCGCGCTTTGTGGTGGACTCCGCTTGCAAGCCTTGTGGTTTTTGCTCCGCTTCTGGTGCAGAGCTTGTCGCGTTGGCTTTCCACCCCGGCCGCCAACGATGGAACCCCTGAGCACAGCGTGTGGACCCAGGCGGTTCGGGCGTTCTTGCTCGAGCCAGGTCAGCCGCAGGCCTACACGCCTGCGCCCTTGTGGCAGCAATTATTGGGATTCCCTGTGGAGTTTTCGACGGACGCGTCCGTCTTCGGTCTGTCGGTTCTGGTCGCCGTTTGCGTGGTTAGCGCGCCGCTCGTGCTCATTGCGCTCATTGGTTTCTTGCGCACAGGTGTCACGGGCGCGATTGCGCGCTACGCAGGTCTGTTCGGAGTGCTTGCGCTCGTGGCTTCCGGGGCAGCGACGCTCGTGACGGTCGCCCTCGACCGGGGCAGCGTCGTCGTACCGTATGTGGGTCCTCTCGTGTCCGTGTTCACGCTCGCGATGGTGACCGCCGCGATCTCTGCGATGCGCGCAGGCGTGCCGCAGGCAGCACGCCGCACCGGGGCAGCAGTGTTGACGCTCGCGGTGCTGGCTTCGAGTGCGTGGTTCATTGTTCCGCGTGTGGCGTCGACGACTGATGCGGACGCCATCGGCGCAGGTCAGCGCGTGATTGCCGGACGAGATTCTGTCCTTCCGGCCACGGCAGCTGACCGCGGGCGTGGCGAATTCGAAGAGCGCACCTTGGTGATTGAAACGGGTGCGTCAGACTCTAAATCGGAGGCGTCGCCAGCCCTTCAGGCACGTCTCATGAATCAGGCTGGAGATACTTTGGACTCCGTGTCCGCAGTTCGCTCCGTGGCATCTCTCGGCGGCACGTTGTGGACGCCCGAGCGCGTGGACGCATCCGCAGCGGACTCTGAACTTCGCAATGTCGTGGGATCCATCGTCACGGGCAACTCCACGGATGTGCGAGCGACGCTTGCCGGAATGGGTGTTTCGTTCGTGGTGATAGACGGAATCGTGGACCCCACGGATCCGCTCTTGTCCCGCATCCGCAGCATTCCTGGATTGGCTGAAGTCGGCGATACGTCGGCCGGTTGGCTCTGGCGTGTGGGTCCGCTGGACGGAGTGACGGAAGCTACCGGGCAGCCGGCGGCATCCACCGCGAACGTCCGCGTCCTCAACGCAGATGGTTCCGTTGCGCAGTTCGTCCCATCCAATTTTTCGAAGGTCAAGAACTTCGCACTTCCACAAGGCGATGCGGGCCGCGTAGTGGTTCTTGCCCAGCAGCGCGACAGCGGCTGGATGGCACACCTCAACGGTCAACAGCTCGAACGGGCCATCAACGTTCCGGGCGTGCCAGCCTGGGCTCAAGCATTTCAGCTTCCCGAAACGGCAGGAACGCTCGAGATTCGCTACGAGTCTCCATGGCGCGTGCCCGTGTTTGTGGGCGGAGCGCTGATCCTGCTGGTCATCCTGCTCCTTGCAATCCCGCTGCCGAAGCGCCAACTCGCACGTCTCAGCGAAGCGCAGCGCTACCGCAAAGAGACGCCAGTCCGCCGAACTGACGCTGAAGAGCAAACTGCCACTACCGCAGAGGAGGTTTCCCATGTCGAATGAGGACATCGTGGAGCGCGAGCGTAAGCCGTTCTCGTGGAAGCCTGTTGTTGGCGGTGCACTGTTGGTGGGCCTTGCTGGCGGTGTGATTATTGCCGAGCCGGCGCTCAAGAACGTTCTTGAGCAAGCCACTAACCAGACCGGCGAACCCGCGAGCTTCGACGCACCCATGGCCGAAATTGCGGCTGCGGATACATTGCTCTCGTGCGTCGCCACTCCGCAGCTGGCCAATGGTGGCGGCAGTACAGATTCACAGTTCACTCCGGACACCACCAAGCAGACCACGGGCATTACGGCCAGTGTGCTCTCTGACGTTGGCGCGCGAATCCCGGGCGTAAGTGCTACGCCGCTCACAGAGCAGGCTTCGAATGACTCGGAAGCTACGGCCAAGGAACTCACCAAGCGCATTCCGGATGAGCAAGCCTCTCAGGTGGTCTCCAACGGTGCTGACGGCGCTACGACCGTCGTTGGCAAGGTTCTGGTCGACGACCAAAAGACGTTTTTGAAGCTCGCTGCGCAGTCGCTCGGCAAGCAGTCGGCGCTCATTTCCGGCCAGCGCACCACACTGAGCGAAGACGGTGACCTTGCCGGTTTCTCGGCAGCTCCATGCATGTCGCCGAGCCATGATCAGTGGCTCGTGGGCGCCTCAACGGCCGTTGAGAACACGTCCATTTTGACGATTTCTAACCCTTCATCCTCTGCTGCCACAGTCAGTGTTCGCGCGTATGGATCCACGGATAACGAGCCGAACGTTGGTACCTTGGACCGGCTCGTGATTGCTCCGGGCGAGCACTACACGACGCTCCTTGGCGGCGTAGCCCCGGACGATTCAGCCGTCACCTTGCGCGTTCAATCGCAAGGCGGTGCCGTCAGCGCGAGCATCCAGCAAAGCTCGCTGCGCGGACTGACCCCGGCGGGCATTGACTACATTTCGGCGGGCGCACGCGCTGCCACCAAGAGCGTGATCCCTTTCGTGTGGGTGCAGCCGCAGGCTGATTCCACGAGCCTCGGCAAGGGGAGCGACGGTCAGAGTTCCGCTAGTCAGCTCATGATTTCTGTTCCTGGTGCGGTAGATGCGAAGGTCACGGCGAAGGCCATTGGCTCGGATGGAAAGTCTCACGACATCAGACTGCCGGAAACGCTGAAGGCTGGACGGACCACGGCGATTTCGCTCGCTGAGTTGCCCGCGGGTTCCTACGCGGTGCGGCTGACGTCTGATCGGTCTGTCGTGGCAAGCGCTCGTTCGGTGCGTGGCAAGGCCGCGGACCAGCCCCACGATGCGGCGTACACGTCTTCTGCGCAGCGGCTCAGCCAGCGTCAGCTCGTGACTCTTCCGGCTGGCGGCAAGCCGTATGTTCTGTTTTCCACGGACGACGCCGCAGCTACAGTTTCGCTGCGAAGCATCGACTCGAAGGGGCGCTTGGGTAAGGCGCTTGAGCAGTTGATCCCGGCCAATTCTGCCTATATGTTTGACCCCAAGACTTTGGGGGATGTGCGCTCATTCACTGTGGATACGAGCGGTGGAGCGGTCTATGGAGGCGGCTTGAGCTTTGCCGGCGCCACGGGCATCACTACCTTTGCCATCCAGCCGAGCCCGACCGCCGCTCAGGGAATTCCGGTCAATTTGCCGTAGCGAGTACTAGCGGCGACGAGGTCGGCCGTAGTGTGGATCAACTTCTTCGGGAGAGACCGCTAGGAGTTCACCGACGAGTTCTGCGACCACGTCATTGACAATGTCTGGAAGATCCGTGGAGGAATCTGACATCTCCTCGACGGGACGGCGGAACACCGTGATGATGGGTGGGTTCCGCGGGGTGCGGGCGTAGGCCTGGCCTACAGGTACTCCGCGACCCAGCGCGGCACCGTGCATGATGCCTTCCATGGGTGGGACCAACTCAATGTTGGTTACCATTCCGGAGAGTTCGTTTGTGAAGCGCGACTGGGCTTCCTCGACGGATTCGAAGACGAGGTCTTGAAAACGTTCTTCGCGAGTGCGATTGCCGGGGAGCGACTGAACTAAGAGTGCTCCGCGCAGTCCGCGACCGTGACGATTTCGACGCCGGTTTTCAAAACTGCGTCCTCGAGAAGCTGAACCCGAATCCGGTTCAGGAAACAAGAAACGAGCGGACATACCTAAAGCTTACTCTTCAACTTTAGGAACTGACGGTAAGGTGGATTTTCGTGAGATCGGTTAGGCAGTGTTCGCGGCAAGGTTGTCAATCGCCAGCAGTGGCGACATTGACGTATGTTTACGCGGATTCCACGGCGGTATTGGGTCCGTTGGCTCAGCACGCTGAGCCTCATTGTTACGACCTCTGTGAAGATCACGCCAACCGCATGAGCGTTCCTCGTGGATGGTCCGTGCTCCACATTGACCGGTCTTCCACCGAAGTGCCGATGGACCACAACGACCTCTACGCGTTGGCATCGGCCGTTAAGGAAGCCAAGGAAGCACCTGAACTTTCCCCTGAGGGCGCGCTTGAGCGTTCCGGCTCGGGAGAGCCTATTGCTCCCACGTCCGCTGATGGCCCACGTCGTGGTCACTTGCGGATCTTGCCACCGAAGGGGTAATCGCTGGCAGGACTAACCACGTCCAAGGCTCATCATCTCAAAGCCCCGGGGTTACCTCACTCGCAAATGCACCGTGTCTATGCCACATAGAATGGACAGCATGGCTTTACCCTCTCCTGAACTCTTGTCAGTCTTGCGCTGCCCCGTAACGAAATCTGCGTTGCGTGTGGAAGGCGAAGAACTTGTGGCTACCGTGCCGGGACCAGATGGTTCCTACCCGCGATACCCGATCATCAACTCGATTCCGCGTTTGATCCCTGCTCAAGGCCCCACCAACCACGGCGCCTCAGAGTCAAACGACGCAGCAGTCAACACTTCCGGAGAGGACGCATAACCCCATGAGCTTCGATTACAAGATCAAAGACATCAACCTTCACGAGGCTGGCCGCCACCAGATCCGTCTTGCTGAGCACGAGATGCCAGGACTCATGTCCTTGCGCGAAGAATTCGGCGAATCCCAGCCTCTCAAGGGCGCACGCATCGCCGGTTCCCTCCACATGACGGTTCAGACCGCCGTGCTCATCGAGACCCTGGTGGCTCTGGGCGCTGAGGTGCGTTGGGCCTCGTGCAACATTTTCTCGACGCAGGATGAGGCTGCGGCAGCCATCGTCGTCGGCAAGGGAACCCCAGAGGATCCGCAGGGTGTCCCCGTCTTCGCCTGGAAGAACGAAACCCTCGAAGAATACTGGTGGACCGCAGAGCAGATCCTCACGTGGCCAGGTGCTGCCGAAAACCCTGAGCTTGGCCCGAACATGATCCTTGACGACGGCGGAGACGCCACGCTCTTGGTTCACAAGGGTGTTGAATTCGAGGCTGCAGGAGCCGTTCCGGCAACCTCCGCCGATGACTCCCACGAATACAGCGTCATCTTGGATCGTTTGCGCGAATCCCTTGCGACGGACCCACAGAAGTGGACCCGCTTATCAGAGCGCATCTTGGGCGTCACGGAAGAAACCACCACGGGCGTCTTGCGCTTGTACCAGTTGGCAGAACAGGGCCGCTTGCTCTTCCCGGCCATCAACGTGAACGACTCCGTGACGAAGTCCAAGTTCGACAACAAGTACGGTATCCGTCACTCCTTGCCTGACGGCATCATGCGCGCTACCGACGTTCTTATCGGCGGCAAGGTTGCTGTGGTTTGCGGTTACGGCGACGTGGGCAAGGGTGCAGCCGAAGCGCTGCGCGGCCAGGGCGCTCGCGTGATCGTCACGGAAATCGACCCCATTTGCGCGCTTCAGGCGGCGATGGACGGCTACCAGGTTGCCACGCTTCAGGACGTCATCAGCGAAGGCGACATTTTCGTCACCACCACCGGTGGCAAGGACATCATTATGGCTGAAGACATGCTCAAGATGAAGAACAAGGCGATCGTGGGCAACGTGGGCCACTTCGACAACGAACTCGACATGGCGGGCCTCGCCAAGATCGAGGGGGTCAAGAAGGTTGAAATCAAGCAGCAGGTCCACGAATGGGTCTTCGACGCTGGCACGGAATCTGAGCGCTCCATCATCGTGCTCTCTGAAGGCCGTCTCTTGAACCTGGGCAACGCCACGGGCCACCCGAGCTTCGTGATGTCCAACTCCTTCGCGAACCAGACCATCGCTCAGATCGAGCTCTTCACGAAGGCTGGCCAGCCAGCTGTGGACGGCAACGGTCTCGAATACGAGAACCAGGTGTACGTCTTGCCGAAGATCTTGGACGAGAAGGTAGCCCGCTTGCACTTGAAGGCTCTCGGTGTGAAGCTCACCGAGCTCACCAAGGAGCAGGCGAACTACCTCGGCGTCGACGTTGCTGGGCCTTACAAGTCGGACATGTACCGCTACTAGGATCTATCACCTGAGCGAATAGATACGCTGGCGATCCCAAGGATCGCTCCTCGTCGCCGGAAAATTTGGAGTTAGTTGATGTCGGAAAACCTTTTTGAACCCAACAAGACTGAACGCATTCCGCGCGGCGAGGACTCCTTCGGAGCCACTCGCTGGAACCCAGTAGAAGCGGCGAAGAATTACGGCACCGAAGACCAAGAGTCGCGTAGTCTTTCCCACCACAACAGTGAGGAAGATTTCGACGGCGACACTCAAGCCTCCGCCAACACGTTGATGGCGCGCAGCGATGACGTCATTCTCCGGGACCCGTCCAAAAGCGTTGGCGCCCGGTTCTTGCAAGTGATTTTGGCGGTGCTGTTCCCAGCCCTCGTCTTGATCGGTGCGGTGCGTGCCGTGGCCACTCCGTGGTTCGCCTGGGCCATCTATAACCGCCCTGGATTCCCCGCGGACGAGTTCGGCTTCACGAACGAAGAACGACTCACCTACGGCAACTACGGCGTGGATTACCTGAGCAACTCGGCCGGCGAGGAGTACTTGGGCGGACTCGTGGACAGCAATCTGAACCCGCTGTTCTTGAACACCGAAGTCTCACACATGGTGGACGTCAAGAACGTCCTACTGCCCGTCTTCTTCGGTGGTCTCGGGCTGTTCATCATCGCCGTCTTGGTGATGTTTGCTCTCAAGTCCGTGGCACCCGGGGGAGTGCGGCGCGGACTGTTCGCCGGCTCCATCATCACGCTCGTGGGCATCATTGCACTTGCGGCGGTGGCCATCTTGAACTGGGACGCTTTCTTCACGGGCGTGCACCAGCTGTTCTTCAAGGACGGCACCTGGACGTTCAACTACTCGGACACCTTGATTCGCTTGTACCCGCCTCAGTTCTGGGTGGATGCAGGCATTGGCGTCGGTGCGTTGGTACTGCTGACGTGCCTCATCACGCTGCTCGCCACGTGGCCTTCGCGACGCCGTCGCGAGCATGACCGCATGGTCACTCAGCTCAAGGCCGAGCGGTACGCGACAGAGTAATAGAGGAACCAAGAACTAGAGCTACCAAACAAGGTGGGCGCCGGATATATCCGGCGCCCACCTTCGTTTCTTGCTACTACTTCTTGTTGTACAGACCCTCTATGACATCGGCGTGTGAGTCCATGACGGACTGCCGCTTGAGCTTGAGGGACGGCGTCAGGTGGCCGGAATCCTCAGTGAAGTCGTCTTCCAGAATGATGAACTTCCGGATGGACTCTGCTTGAGAAACGGTGGCGTTCGCTTGATCGATGAAGGACTGAACTTCGTCCTTAACCTGCTGGTTGCTGATGGCGTCGTGGACGGTCAGCTCTCCCAAACCGCGGCTTGCGCCCCATGCCTTGAGCTCGTCCGCGTCCAAGGTGACGAGCGCGCCGACAAATGGACGGTTGTCGCCAACCACCACTACTTGGGAAATGATGCGGCTAGCGCGCACAGTCTCTTCGAGCTGGCTCGGTGAGATGTTCTTTCCACCGGCCGTGACAATCAGATCCTTGGTGCGTCCCGTGATGGTCAAGAAGCCATCCTCGTCCAGGAAGCCCAAGTCGCCGGTCTTGAAGAAGCCGTCTGCATCGAACGCTTCAACGGTAGCTTCGGGGTTCTTGTGATACCGAGCGAAGACACCAATGCCCTTGATGAGCACTTCGCCGTTATCGGCAATACGAATAGTGGTACCCGCGATTGGCAATCCCACAGTGCCTACGCGTGTCGCCTGCGGCATGTTCACCGCAGCAGGCGCCGTGGTCTCCGTGAGACCGTAGCCTTCGAGCACCGGAACGCCGACCCCGCGGAAGAAGTGAGACACCGTCGCGTTGAGCTCGGAAGCGCCAGAGACGGCGAAGTCCACCTGGCCGCCCAAGACTCCGCGAACCTTCTTGTAGACCAACTTCTCGAATAGAGCGTGCTGCGTCATGACAGATGTGGTCTTCAAAACCGAGAACGCGCGCTTGGAACCGCGAGGTTTCGCGTCCTTGCGGATGGACGTATCGATGGCTGCCGCTTGCGCACGATGGAAGATCTTGCCCGTTCCGCCAGCCTCGGCCTTGGACGTAGCACCGGACAGGATCTTCTCGAAGATTCGAGGCACGGCCAGCACGAAGGTTGGCTTGAAGCTCTCGACGTCCGGGAGCAACGTGGCAGGGGAGGAGTGCGCCACCTTGGTGCCCGTGTACAAAGCGATGAGCTGCACGGCGCGCGCGAGAACGTGGGCGAGCGGCAAGAACATCAAGAGTCGCGAGTGCGGCGGGACAACCTCAGACATGGTGATCTTGAGGTTCACAGCGATGAGGCAGAAGTTGGCATGCGTCATTTCGCAGCCCTTCGGGCGTCCCGTGGTTCCTGACGTGTAGACGATCGTCGCAGTGTCCTGAAGACCCGCGAGAGCACGGCGGGATTCCACTTCGGCATCGGCAACGCGCGCCGAGTAGCCCTCGTTGATGAACTTCGCTAAGCCAGTGCCAAGGGGAACCCCGGAGTCTCCGGCGAGTGCGAACTTGGCATCGTCGTCGTCCTCAAAAAGAAAAACCCGAACATCCAAGCCGCCGCTCTTGATGGCTTGGCGGGCGACCTCAGCGCGGTGAGAGTCCTCAACGAAAATCATGCGGACGTCAGAATCCTTGAGGATCCATTCGACTTGGTACGCGGAGCTGGTCTCGTAGATGGGCACCGAGATGCCGCCGGCGAACCAGATGGCCATCTCGGCGAGTGCCCACTCGAAACGCGTCTTGGACATGATGGCCACAGCCTCGCCAGGGTTGAGACCAGCTTCGATGAGCTTCTTGGCGCCAGCTCGTACGAGCGAGAGGTAATCATTGGCGCTGACATCGATCCATTCGGAGCGGTTCTCCGGATTGCGCAGTGTGTACGGAGCCTGGCCGCCGCGTTTGACGCGGTCCATCAGCAATTGGGTGACAGAGTAGTTGTCCGGTAGGTCCATGACCAACGGACTTGTTGATTCACGCATGGGAAACTCCTTGATTTGCGTATGAAAACCGAATTAACTCCAACTCGGCATCCAAATTCTCAATCGATATTGATCGTACGGGATGGTTTCGCCCGTCCAGACCGGCCAGAAGAAAGCTGAGATGAGGAGGACTGCCACGACGAACAGGCCAACCGCAATGATCCCCGCCGATTGGCGCACGGGATCCTGATAGTGGCGGCTGATGAGGCGGCCCGCAAGGTACACGATCGCAAGGATCAGAAATGCCTCGTAGCCGATCGTGTAGAAGAAGAACATAGTGCGCTCGGGGTACATGAACCACGGCAGGTAGCCGGCCGCGATGCCAGCGAGAATTGCGCCTGCGCGCCAATCATGGTTGCCGAGCCACACGATGAAAAGCACCACCATGGCGATGGATCCCGACCACCACAACAAGGGGTTGGGCAGGTCCGTGATGGCTTGGCGGCAGGTTTCGGCTGCGGTGCAACCGTCGACGCCAACGCCGCGCGTCTCTAGATAGAACAGCACGGGGCGGCCTGCAGCAAGCCAGGAGAAGGGTCCGGATTCCCAGTCGTGGTCAGACTGCAACGACTGGTGGAAAGCGTAGGCACTGCGGTGGTACTCGGCAAGCGAGTTGAGCCAGTTCGGCAAGAAGGAGAGTCCCTGGCCCGGGTTTTCGGCGGCCCATTGGCGGCTGTACCCGTCAGCGGAGAGGATCCAACCGGTCCACGTGCTCAGGTACAGGACGCCGATGAGCGGGATCATGGTGATGAAAGCGAGTGGTCCGTCGCGGAAGATTGCGGCGGAGAGCCAGTGCTTGATGCCAGCCTGGCGGCGGGCTTGCGTGTCCCACCAGACGGCGAGCAAGCAGAAGATGGCGATGAACGCGAGGGCGGACCATTTGACGGAAACGGCGCCGGCGAGCATCGCGGCGGCCACGAGTCGCCACGGGCGCCACGCAATCCAGGGGCCGTACAGCAGGTGCTTTTTGGTGGGGATGCCGCCGTTCGCCGCGGCCACGGTTGCCACCTTGACGGCGAGCTTGCGCCGCCCGTAATCGCGGTCCATCAGCAAGAAGTAGAACGCCGCGACGGCAAAGAACATCAAGAAAATATCCAGCAGGCCCGTGCGGGAAAGCACCAGATGGTGACCGTCTACGGCGATGAAGAGGCCGGCCATCGCGCCGAGTCCCACCGAGCGGAACATGCGCTGGGCAATGAGAGTCACGAACAGCACGGAGAGCGTGCCAAAGAGCGCCGGACCGGAACGCCAGCCCATCCCGTTTTCCCAGCCGAACACCAACATGCCAAGAGCGATGAGCCATTTTCCGAGCGGGGGGTGAACTACATATTCAGGGCCGCCAGCCAGGACGGGATTGCCAGCAAGGAAGCCGGGGTTCGCATCGTCCGGCCATTGCAGTTCGTAGCCAGCCTGCAACATGGTGTAGGCGTCTTTGACGTAATAGGTCTCATCAAAAATGAGCGCGTGCGGGTGATCAAGATTCACAAACCGCATGATGCCGGCGAGCATCGTGATGACGAGCGGGACAATCCATCCCATGCGCCCGGCGGACCACTTCTGGACTCCGCGCGGTAACTCGAGGAGCCGGGAGAGCAAAGATTCTTCAGTGAACGCTTCCTTCGGATCTACGACGCGACGCGCAGCGTCCGATTTCACAAGGCTCACCCTCTGCACTTTACCGGCAATTACGCCGTAAATCGGTCAACCCGAAGGTAGGGGCGGACTCGCAGACGAATGTATGTGGTTCCCGGTGCCTGCATGGTTGATCAAAGACAAAAGAGCAGGCAACCCCGTGAAGGATCGCCTGCTCTATCGACTGCAGATCTCGCCGTATCAAATTTCGAAGGGGAGATTAGCTGTGCTTCCTATTGGCGAACCACCGTCACCGTGACGTTAGGGCAAGCGGCAGCCAAACGGGTGAGCGCAGCCTTCTCCGTGGCGTCAACGGTCAATCCCCAACGCTTCTTGACGGCAACCCAGCTGGTCACATAGGCGCAGCGGTTCTTGGGAGGCAACCACTGCTCTGGGCCTCGTGCGCCCTTCGCTGAATTCAATGCGCTGGTCTGAGCGTTCAAGGTGCGCTTGTCCGTGATGTCGTTGTAGAAAGCCACACGCTTTGCTTGCGTCCACTTCTTAGCTCCGGAACCCCAAGCCTCGTGAACTGGCACAGTGTGATCGATCTGCACCGTGGTGGCGCTCGTGTGAGTGCGGTTGTCCCATGAGGTGATCCACTTACCGCTCTTCACGTTGCAGCGCTTCGTTGAGGTGTAGCGCGCCGTGATGCGGGTTTCTTGCAGAAGGACTTCTTGCCGAGTGTTCTGGCAATCCTTGTTGAGGTCTTTCCACTGACCGAAGTAGCGGTCACGGTCATAGCCGGAATTTGATTCGGCGGCCACGGGTAGAGATTTCACTGCGGTACGCAATGGCGCGCTATAGGTGGTGGCAGATTCAGCCGGAACTGCGCCGCCAATAGCGATGACAGCGATAGCGATCGTGGAGGCCGCCGTGGCGATCAAGGCACGAAATGAAGAGAGAGAACGGGACAAGGTGAATTGCTCCAGTGATGGTGAAGGTCGGGGATTTCCCAAATGGGAAGTGATTTAGCATATCTGCAGGTCAGCCGCATGTTTTAGTACATGACGCATCTCGACATGCCCAGCGGTGCGTAGGCTAGAGTTATGGATCGTTCGTTGTCCCCGCTGCGCCCGGGTGAAATAGTTCTGGCTGGCACTCCCATTGGAAATTTGGGGGATACGACGCCGCGGCTTGAGCACGCGCTCCAGACTGCGGACATTGTGGCCGCGGAAGATACCCGCCGACTTCACCACTTGGTCAACGCCCTGGGCTTGAAGCTCACTGGGGACGTAGTTTCCTATCACGAGCACAACGAAGCGGAGCGGGCAGCGGAACTGTTGGCTGCGGCGTCGTCCGGGAAATCCGTTGTGATTGTATCCGACGCCGGGATGCCCACCGTGTCCGATCCTGGCTTCCGTGCGGTGCATGCCGCGATGAAAGCGGGAATTTCCGTCACCACTATTCCGGGGCCGAGTGCTGTGCTGACCGCGCTCGCAGTGTCTGGTCTGCCGACGGATCGCTTCACTTTTGAGGGCTTCATCCCGCGCAAGGCCGGCGAACGTGCCGAACGGTTGAGTGAGCTAGCGACTGAACGCCGCACCATGGTGTTCTTCGAGGCGCCGCACCGGTTGGAGACTTTGTTGAGCGCCATGCAGGACGCATTCGGCGACGAACGCCGCGTATCCGTGTGCCGCGAGCTTACGAAGCTTCACGAAGAAGTCATCCGCGGATCGCTTGCCGAAGTGCATGATTGGGCCGCAAGTAATGAGGTGCGTGGCGAGATTGTGGTGGTCCTCGGCGGCGCCCCGCCGGAGCAAAAGGCGCAGGCGCTAGACCTTGTGGAAAGCGTCAATTCGCTGATTGAAAGCGGACTGCGCTTGAAAGAAGCTGTCCAAGCGGTGGCCCAACGAGAGCGCGTCCCGCAACGCGAGCTGTATGCCGCCGTGGTGGAGTCGCGCAAGAAATGACGTTGTGCACGCTCACAACGTCATGGGGGTGTAATTGTGCGCCCTTGAATTGGACTTGAAATAGCCGTGCACTAGCGTTGAACCAAATTCCCGCCGTTAATCCGTATACACCGTGGAGGTCACTATGACTATCACTCCCGAACGCGAAGCCGAACTGCTGGCCTCGATCCCGAAGGGCCTGCTCATCAACGGTGAGTGGCGCGATTCTTCCGATGGCAGCACCTACGACGTGCATGATCCAGCCACCGGCAAGGTTCTTGCAACCCTCGCATCCGCAACTTCTGAAGATGCGCTTGCTGCTCTTGACGCTGCTGACAAGGCACAGGCCGCATGGGCACTTTCCGCTCCACGCGAGCGCTCCAACATCCTTCGCCGCGCTTTCGAACTCATTCAGGAACGCGCCGAGGACTTCGCCCTCATCATGACCCTTGAAATGGGTAAGCCTTTCAATGAAGCCATGGGCGAAGTGACCTACGGCAACGAGTTCCTGCGCTGGTTCTCTGAAGAAGCAGTCCGCGATTACGGCCGCTATGTCACCACGCCTGAAGGCAAGAACAAGATTTTGGTACAGCGCAAGCCGGTTGGCCCAGCACTGCTCATTACGCCTTGGAACTTCCCTCTTGCGATGGCTACCCGCAAGGTTGGCCCAGCGATTGCTGCGGGTTGCACGGCTATCTTGAAGCCTGCGAAGCTCACCCCGTTGACCTCGCAGCTCTTCGGCCAGATTTTGCTTGAAGCTGGCGTTCCTGCTGGCGTCGTGAACATCGTTTCCTCGAAGTCGGCTTCCGGAATTTCCGGCCCAATCATGAAGGACCACCGCCTCCGTAAGGTGTCCTTCACCGGTTCCACTCCAGTGGGTCGCCAGTTGCTCAAGGATGCTGCCGACAACGTTTTGCGCACGTCCATGGAGCTTGGTGGCAACGCTCCGTTCATCGTCTTCGAAGACGCTGACCTGGACAAGGCTGTTGAAGGCGCTATGGCTGCCAAGATGCGTAACATGGGCGAGGCTTGCACCGCCGCTAACCGCTTCTTGGTTCAGGACACGGTTGCTGAAGAGTTCACGAAGAAGTTCGCTGCTGCGTTGTCCGCTTTGAAGCTTGGCCGCGGTACCGAAGACGATTCGCAGGTTGGTCCGATCATCGACTCGGGCGCTCGCGATGACATCCACGAGCTCGTGACCTCCGCTGTTGCCGCTGGCGCCACCGTAGTAACGGGCGGCGAGAAGCTCGAGGGCGACGGCTACTTCTACAAGCCAACCGTCCTCAACAACGTCCCGAACGACGCCGAGATCCTCCGCCAGGAGATCTTCGGACCGGTTGCTCCTGTGACCACGTTCGCGACGGAAGCAGACGCTATCAAGCTCGCAAACGCTTCCGAGTATGGCTTGGCGTCTTACGTCTTCACGAAGGACTTCTCGAAGCTTCTTCGCGTGGCTGAACAGATCGAATTCGGCATGGTTGGCTTCAACGCTGGCGTCATTTCCAATGCTGCAGCGCCATTCGGTGGCGTCAAGCAGTCCGGCTTGGGCCGCGAGGGCGGCGCCGAGGGTATCGACGAATACACCACGGTGCAGTACATCGGCATTGCTGATCCTTTCACTGACGCTAAGTAGTTCTTAGCTTCCATCGCAATAGCGCGTCGCTTCCTTTCGGGGACGCGGCGCGCTTTGTATTTAAGCACTGACTACGACGGCGGAGCCCTGTCTTTGGGTTATAGGCACAAATGTGTGTACAGGTTTCGGCGTGTCATGGTTGGTTTCTGCCGGCCCAGCCGGTTTGGATGCCGTTTCCGTCTTCCCAGCTGAAGTGGTTGCTGTAGGTTTCTGGGGCTTGCGATTCATCGCTTTCCATTGATGCGTTTTTGGTCCGTTGGGCCGGGTTGAGGTGTTCTGGTTTCACGAGGCTCCAGGGTTGTCTGGGGTGTTCGGTGAGGGATTCGAGGAGCCAGTCCACAGCGGTTCTGGCGTGCTCTTCGGGGAGTCCTCGATGCAGCCGTAAGAGCTCTTTGATCGCTTTGTTCGGTCCGCCTTCTAACGGGGATGTGGTCCGGTGAATTTTCTCGCCGGTGTCTGGTTGCAGGTCAGTGTCTAACCACGTGAATAAGCAGTGTTCTTGGATGAGGCGTCGATACACGTTCCGGGCTCGGCGTAAGCGTTGATGCGTGTACCACCAGTGACTGTTTCTCGAGACGCTTGAGGGGCGTTCCTGACCGGTTTTCGCTTTGGTTCGGTGCTTGAGGAACTCGTCCCATTTCGCCTCCCACGCGGCGTATTCACGCAACCACGCAATGGCTTCGTCTTGGGTGCTGACCTTCATCAAGACCCTCGTCAGGGCTGCGAGTTCTTTACCGGCTGGTAGCCGTGGCTGGAAGGTGAGCTCGCGACGGATGTTCTGGAACACATGAAAATAGCAGCGTTGAACTTTCGACTCCGGCCACGTTTCCTTCAACGCGGCACGTAGCCCGGTACCACCATCAATGATCGCCACCGCCGGTGCCGGGATCCGCTCGAGTAGGACTTGCCAGGCGATCTTTTTCTCTCGATCGCACCATTGCCAATCCACCACGTACTTGCCGTTATAGGCGATCAGCACGCACCACCCGTTGAAATAGGTGCCATCAAGCATGAGCTGATGATGCACTACGCCGGTGGGCACAGGCGGTGGAACCTCAACGCGCCAGCACCACTGAATACGCTTCCGGAAACCACGCGCTGAACCTGCCATGGCTGCCTGCGACTGAGTACCCAGGATCCATGTCAAGAACTGAGTCAGTTCGCTCTTACGAGTGACATCAGATCGTGAACGAACCTGCGAAGCACCACACGACTTGCACCGCCACCGAGCACGACCAGCCGAGGTCTTACCGTTCTTGACCAGAACACAATCACATACACCACAACGTGGCCGATGAGAAGCAACAGGCACCCCATATGCTTTCAAAGCATAAGCAGGACCCTACACGCCTACTCCCACAAGGCAAGCAAGCCTAATCTGTACACACATTCGTGCCTATAACCCCTGTCTTTTCTCCTTCTGTGGATAACCGAATATCTCATCTATAACTGTGGGTGAAGGAAAAATACTTTTCCACAAATTCGAGTATTTCGTGGTGCTTCGTTTGTATCTTCGATAGGCTGGAGTTATCAATTCGATCCGGAGCCTACGGGGGCTGATCGCATGACCACCACGCAACTACTCCAACGAATGCTCACCTATTCAGACGCTGTGCGGACTGAGTTCGACTCCCTCACTGACACCCAGCTGACCCGACTCAGCGATGACCAGTGGGCTGATTATGCCGACGCCGTCGAGGCCATGTCCCGGTTTCTCACGCGATTTCAGGTTCATGCCGCTGCCGCGTTTGTTCGTGCGGCGCAGGACGCTCAAGCAACTGGTGTTGGTACGCGATTGCGCACGAAAACCCCCGAGGAGCGTTTGGCTGAGCGGCTTGGCGTGACGAAGTCTGAGATCCGACGACGAGTGGCCCTTGCCGATGCGCTTCAATCCGGCACGGACGAATACGACCAGGCTGTTGAGCCCAAGTACCCGGCAGTGGCCGAACTGTTCAACAGTGGTGGCACCAGTCTCTCGACTGCCTCGACGATGATCCGTGAGCTTGATAAGGCCACAGTCCTCTCCAATGCCACACCTGACTTGGATACGGCACGGGTGAGGCGGGACATGGAAGCCGCTCTCGTCCAGGCCCAGCATCAAGGCGGAGCACCTCTGGTCACCACCGTGGGTAAGAACTGGTTGAACCGGTTGAACACCAAGAACGTGCAGCCAACATCGGAGCTGGCTAAACAGTTTCAAGGACTCCACTTGATTGGCCGCAAGTACGGCCTGAATCATGGCGAGTTTTATCTTGATGATGAGCAGTGGGCGACCCTCGTCGCGGGCTCTTCTTTCGAGGCGAATCCACGCATCAAGACCACCAATGGCGGCAACGGTGGATCGGACACGGCATCCGAAATGCTCTTCGACGACGCCGTTTCGAGCCCAGCAGACGAAGATGCCGTCGCGGAGGAACTGAAGGACTCCCGCACGCGTTCTCAGAAGCTTGCCGATGGGCTGATGCGCACGATCCAGGCTGGTCTTTCCACGAACAAGCTGCCACAGAATGGTGGTTTGCGTCCGCAGGTCATGGTGACGATCGATGCCGAGACGCTGCAGGGTCGGCTTGCTTCGCACAAGACGTTCCAATCGCATTCGGCGCAGGTCGGACCGATTGATCCAGGACTCATCCGGCGCATTGCTTGCAATGCGGACCTTTTGCCGATTGTGTTGAATGGTGAAGGACGAGTCCTGGACGTTGGAGTTCCGCAGAGATTGTTCACGACGGAGCAGCGGAAGATTCTCTACGCGAGGGATCTTGGGTGTTCGGCACCTGGCTGCACGGTTCCGGCCGATGGTTGCGAAGCCCACCATGTTCAGGAATGGAGCAAAGGCGGACCAACCACCATCGAAAACGGTGTCCTCGTCTGCCACTTCCACCACAAGTTGGTGCATGACACCCCATGGAAGATCGACATGGGCAGAGGTGTGCCGTATTGGGTTCCGCCGAAAGCCGTCGACCCCGATCAGAAACCACGACGGAACTACCACTTCCACCCCGAACTGGTCGGAGCTGACTCGGGAACGTGAGCGAGTTTAGAAACCGGCTCCGGCGGTGATGAGCCGCGCCATGAATTGAACTAGCCGCATCACCAAGAGATTTGTCAGGAAAACCACCGCAACCAAGGAGTCGTATCCCGCGCACGAACAGCACATCCATGCGCAAAAAGAGAGCCGCCGAAAGGGGCTCATCCTGCCCGCGACAACAACTAGGAGATCCCTGCCTCCACATCCAGTGACGGCAGAGGAAACCTGTTGATCTTGAAAACTAAATAGAAGGGCCCAACGCTAAACCACAGCGTTGGGCCAGAAGCCGGCTGGATTTGTAGGCTCATCCCAATCGGGGGTGTAGGAGTTGGGGTCTGAAGCCGCCGGTCTCGAGCAGGCTTCGGGCGATGTAGTTGGTCAGGTTGCGGAACCCGAGTGCGGGGCCGCGCAGGTGTTCGAGCCGTCCGTTGAGCGCCTCGGTCGGCCCGTTGCTGGTGCCGGGTCGTTCGAAGTAGGCGAGCACGTCAGCGGCTCGCTTCTTCAGGGTCCGACCCAGGGTGGTGAGCTCGGTGAGCACCTTGGGGACGCCGGCGCTGAGGTCGGTGATCAGCTTCTCCATGAGCTCGCGGCCACGTTGCCGGTCCTCGTGGCGATAGGCGGCGATCATGCGCTGGTAGACACCCCAGGTCGCCTCGACCTCGACGTGAGCGTCATCAACGAACAGCGCGCGTAGCCTGTCGCTCTGCTTGTCGGTGAGCAGGTCCGCGCTGGTGTGCAGCGTGCGCCGCGACTTGTAGAGCGGGTCGTCCCTGAACCCACGGTGCCCGTGGATCGCGAGTTGGACCCGGCGCCGGCACCTGTCGAGGGCGTCACCGGCCAGGCGCACGACGTGGAAGGGATCCATCACCGTGACCGCGTCCGGGATCTCCTCTGCAGCGGCGGTCTTGAACCCGGTGAAGCCGTCCATCGCGACCACCTCGACCGCGTCAGGGAAGGCGTCGTCGCGGTCGGCGAGTCAGGTCTTGAACGCCGCCTTCGACCGGCCCTCGACCATGTCCAGCAGCCTTGCTGGGCCGGCGCCATCGCGGACCAGGGTGAGGTCGATGATCACGGTGACGTACTTGTCGCCACGCCTGGTGTGGCGCCAGACGTGCTCATCGACGCCAATGACCTTCACGCCCTCAAACCGCGTGGGGTCGTTGATCAGCAGCCGCTTGCCTTCAGCCCGGACCGCGTTGTTGGCGGTGTCCCACGCGACCCCGAGTCCCTCGGCGACACGGGCGACGGTGAGGTGTGCGACCACGATCCCTTCCAGCGCCTACCGCAGCCCGGTGCGCGAGAGCTTCGCGCGTGGCTCCGCCGCGGCGCTGGTGTCTTGGCGCCACACGTGTCCGCAGTCGGCACAGCGGTAGCGGCGCTCTACTACTTCCAGCAAGGTCGGTCGCCAGCCCAGCGGCTCGTGAGCCAACCGCCGGATCACGGTGTCACGAGCAGCGCCTTCGCTGCCGCACCGTCGGCACCACTGATCTGGTTCCACCACGCGGCACGCGAGGACCGCACGATCCGGTTCAAGTCGTTGTCCGGTCACGTTCAGACCGAGGCCGTCGAGTCGAGCCAAGGCGGTCAGGTCAGGGCGGCCGAAGCCGGCTGGCGGGGTAGCGTCGGACACGTCGAGGTCTTTCGGATGGATGGCGTAGGAACCTCCATCGTCGGGAGACCTCGACGTCTATCTGCGGACCGATGCGCCCGGCCGACCTACAACCTCATCTGAGAAGACCCCTGAAACGTCTTCGACGACGACGGAACCGGCGAGGAGGAGGGCGCGGTGCGCTAAAGGAATGGAGCTTGCTCGGCTTCGACGCCGCCGCAAGCTCCGGTGAAACGGTCGGTACTGGTCGGTCGTCGTCGGTCACCACCGGATGGCGGCGTCCCCCACGCTCGGCGTTTGCGCAGGTCAGCGGCTCGTTCGCCCAGTGGGCGCATCAAGCGATAGACGCAAAGCCGACGTGATGAGGTCGTCGGTTCGATTCCGACAAGCGGCTCCGGCGAACAGCCCCTGACCTGCGGAAACGCAGGGCAGGGGCTGTTCGGTTCTGGTGGTCGCGCGATGCGCTGGCCTCACGGCTCTGCCCGACACCGACGTCGCTCTCCTCTGCGACGGACCCCTCGCCGGCTGAGCGCTCGCGGCCGGCATCCTGTCCGTGTGCCGATAGGCCTCGCACCGCTCGGCAACGCAGCGTGGCGTTGCGTCGCGACCTGGCGACGGCTCGGCGGGGCGCGATCGTCTCGTGCGTTGGCGGACTACGGGAGCTTGGACGCGAGGACGTCGGCCGCCAGGATCTCGGGTGCTGCGCCGAGGAGGTGCTGGTTGGCCATCAGGGCTGCGACGATGGCGCCGTTGGCGTGGGCGTCGCGAGCGGCCTCGTCGGGGAATGCATCGAAGATCCAGAAGGTGTCGGCGTGGGTCCTGACCGCGAACCAAACAATCGTTCCTACTTCTTCGTTGGCGAGAGCGACAGCGCCGGCGAGCAGATCGGCGAGCGCGTCGTGCTGTCCATCGGCCGCGACGATCTTGGCGACGAAGGCATACGGAAGTGATGCGGGTGTTGACATGAGGGGTTCTCCTAGGCGTCGAGGTTTCTTGGTGAAGCGAGTTCAGTCTATGACGAGCAAGGGCATATGAGAAGTGGCGTATACGGCAGTATTGCTATTGTTTACGTCATGCGTATTGGACTGATCGCGATCGACGGCTGCTTCGGTTCGGCTATCGCGTCGATCATCGACATCGTGCGGGTGGCCGATGGAGCCCGCGGCGATGTCGACCCGCGGATCGACCCGATCGAACTCGCCATCCTCGGACCGAAACGGCGAGTGACCACGACGGCATCGATGACCCTGTCGGTGGACCACCCGCTGTCGGAGTCCGGAGAGTTCGACGTGGTCGTCGTCCCTGCGCTTGGAACCCTTACGGCCGCCGCTACCAACGACGCCCTCCAGAGCCGAGATGCTCGTTCGGTCATCGCTTCGCTCGGGCGCCTCGACGAGGCGACCACCCGGATCGCCGCGGCGTGCACCGGCGTGTTCGCCGTCGCCGAGACCGGACGGATGCATCATAGGCGGGCGACGACCAGCTGGTTCCTGGGGCCGGAGTTCCTGAAGCGCTATCCGACCGTCGCCCTCGATCTCGACACCATGGTCGTGGTCGACGGGAACCTCGTCACCGCCGGCGCCGCCTTCGCCCACATCGACCTCGCGCTCTCACTCGTGCGATCGATCCGCCCCGACCTGGCCCAACATGTCGCCAAGCTCCTCATCATCGACGAGCGCCCGTCGCAAGCGGCCTTCGTCGCCTACGAACATCTCCGGCACGAGGACCCGATCGTCGTCGAGTTCGAACGCTTCGTGCGCGCCCGCCTGGACGAACCGTTCAACGTCGCCTTCGTCGCGCAGTCGCTCGGCACCAGCCGGCGCACCCTCGAACGACGAGTCCGTGCGGCCCTCAACCTCACTCCGCTCGGCTTCGTCCAACGGCTTCGCATCGAACGAGCTCGGCACCTCTCAGCAACCACGGACCTCACCTCCGCCGAGATCGCGCTACGGGTCGGCTACGCGAACGCCGAGACTCTGCGCTCCCTCCTGCGCAGGGAGCGACGCCGTTCCTGACCTATCGCCATGCCTTAGAACCACCTTTCAGCACGTCGCGTCGACGCTCCTGCGTCGCCCCTGGACGACCTACTCGACACGCCCGCAGCACAGGCCATGCGACGTGTCCCGGCTTCCCGGACGGTCGGGGTTGGGTGGCTGTGATGTCGCTGCGTTCTCGTCGAGAGGATCAGCAGACCCGATCAGGGTCGATTGGGATGAGACGCGAAGGCGGTCAGGTCAGGGCGGCCGAAGCCGGCAGGCGGGGTAGCGTCGGACACCTCGAGGTCTTTCGGATGGATGGCGTAGGAACCTCCATCGTCGGGAGACCTCGACGTCTATCTGCGGACCGATGCGTCCGGCCGACCTACACCCTCATCTGGGAAGAGCCGATTTGTATCTCGATGACTAAATCCCCACGAACACCCGTCTCGATGATTGGACGATAAGAAGTCCCTCTTTGCTGCTGAGGTGAGGCCCGGATGGGATGATGAGAAAAGGGAATGGTCATGAACTAGGAAGTGCGCATTGAATACTTTTGAACTGCGTCCTGATGCCACAGGTGGCTTCGATTTCGTGGTGGACGGACATTTTCTTCGAGCGCGTATTTTTCAGGACGTTGACCGTGGGGGTATTCCGATTTCGCTTTTGCGCAGGGGCATTGCTTCCGACGAGCTAGAGGAGCAGTTCCATCGGCTCCGAGGGCAGCTACCAGGCCCGTTTTTCAGCGACCGTGTGTGGCTCTATTTCTGCCCCGAGTGCTATGACGAGGGCTGTGGTGGAGTAAGCGTTCGAATTCAGATTGAAACCGACCGTGTGTTGTGGAGCGATTTCCGATACGACTCGGAACCCGATACTGACGACGAATCGGAATTCTTCGAGGAGGATGACATGATCCGCGGACTCGGACCCTTTGTTTTCGACCGTACTGAATACGAGGAAGCTTTGTCTCGGACGGCTGAGGCATTAGATCGCGCATTCTCCGCGTTTTGGCGGAATGCCGATCACTTGGACACCGTCACTCTGGGATTAGAGAGCCTGGCTTTTCGTCGGGACAAGCGCGAGAGCAAAACAAACGAGAAAACGAGGCTGCAATGGACAGTCGACAGTCGTCGGCTGGCGCAGTTACTACAGACAGCAGCCAACGAACTACCCAAGGTGTTCCGCGAGCTATCGTCCGATCTTAATTACTCGGTAGTCCAGCCGTACTCGGTCAGCCACATAGAAGATGGGCGGAACACGCTGCGGATGCTATTAGGCGAGCTAATTTGGGACGAATTGCCAGGCCGGGTCCCCCTTCTAGTTGGAGAGTGCTTGGACATTCCTTGCGGAGTGATAACCACTCGCGTCCGTCGCTCGGGTAGCACTGTTACTTGGAGCAACTTTGCGGTGCACGGAGGCGGAGCGGAGGAGCTATTCCACGCATACCCTCCCGAACTGCACTTCACCTTCGACAGTCGGCAGCACGACAAGACATTGCGCCGTGTCCTAGAGAGCATCTGATCGCCCGCAAACTGCTTGGGTGATCGCCTTCAAACTGCTTACGTTCAGTGATGAGTTACTGCGCACTTTTCAACACGGAACGGAGAATTTCTACCACTCAGAGCAGTCGCGTAGGCGAAAGTGATAGGTGAGCTGATGAATCACCTCGTCGTGATGTGGTGCCTGTCATCACCGCTACGATGACTGGCGGCCATCCGCCTACTTTGTGCAGAATTTTAGGACATTGCGCTGTCGGTGCCTTGGTAACCAATCAGCCAGTGGAGTCCGTAGCGATCCACGACCTGACCGTCGGTATCGCCCCACGGTTTGGCTGTGAGGGGATCGATCACTCGGCCGCCATTACTGAGGGCCTCAAACCACTTTGTAAGTGTCGCGGGCTCCGCGCTGCCCAGTAATGAAAACATGATGCCGTGAATAGTGAGAGCAGAATCTGAGCTATCGCTATCGGTGGCGAACAGATTAACGTCTCCAACGAGCTGGCCATGACCGATGTTCTCCGCCGGACCGTCAGTTCGGTTCATGTCCTGGAGCGAGTACATCTCCAGCTTTCCTCCGAAAACCTCGTGATAAAAGGTGAGAGCTTCGCGAGTGGTTCCGGGAAATTGCAGGTATGGCACTGGTCCAGTCATGAACCCCAATGTACGCGGTGCATAAGTGACTGGCTAGTGCTTGCGGAACGCTCCCAAGACGGAAGGAGGCCAGAACTTGGCTCTGAATCGAGTGCGAGAATCGGCCCGATCCATGAAAATCGATTTGAGGGAATCGATGTCTTTTGAAGCGTCGAAGTCATCAAGAACAGACCCTGATCGCGCATACCGCGCCACCTCGAAAGCCGAGCGCAAGCGCTGAAGTGGAGCGGCGGCGTCGTACGGGCGAGAAGAAGAGGAAGGCTCTCCGTCAGCCTGCAACGCGACCCCAAGCCGCTGGGTGAAGGCAGCAGCAGACTCCTCGCGGCGCATCGGGTAGCCGAAATCTTTCGCGGTGTCGGTGAGCTCGCGCCAGGCAGTCAGCGCGCGTTCGGACGCATCGGTGTTCGGATCGTTCAAGATCCGTGCCGAGCGCGAACGACGACTCGAGCGGATGAAGAATGGAATAAGCAACAACAGTGCGACCACTAGCAGCGCGCCGAGCACAGCCAGGACAACCCGAAATGCCGGCTGATGAACGAGTCCGCTGGAACCGGTACCTGGTGGGGCATCGACCGGTGGAACTTCAGCAACGGTGGACGAGGCAACGCTCTCCGTGCTGGGGGCACTTTGTGTGGGGACCGATTCGGAGGTGGAGGTTGACGCGGCCGCCGCGGAGGCTTCGGGTGCGTAATCAGGAGTGGTGCCGCGGCCCGGAGTCGGTTCGAACGGGATCCAGCCGAGGCCCTCGAAATAGAGTTCTGGCCAGGCGTGAGCGTTCCGTGCGGACACGGCGTATTCGCGGGCCTCAATACCGTTACGGTTCACCGAATTTCCCGTTGAACGGCCGGGGGAGTAGCCCACCACAATGCGGGACGGGATGCCAGCCTCGCGAGCCATGAGGGCCATCGCGGAGGAGTAGTGGATGCAGTATCCGGCGCCCACGCGAAGGAACTCTTCCACCACGGAAAGCCCGTTGCCGTCATAACCCTGCTCGAGTGGTGTTTGCTCCGAATAGGTGAAGCGAGTGGAGCGCAGGAAGTTCTGGAGGGCCACGGCAACCGAGAACTTGTCAGCCGTGTCGGTGGAGATCTTGGCTTCGGATAGCGCCGTTTCAAAGGTGGATCGCACCACGGCGGAGTCGCTGGATTGCGTTTCGTCCGGGAAACGACGTTCCAGGACGTAATTTTCGAGGCGCTCCGACTGTACGATCGACGACATTTCGTTGGCGTCCATCGCGGGAGTCTCAGTAGCGACTTGGTAGTTCAAGTCAGAGGATTGAGCATTCTCTCTGGAGAAGATTGTGGAAGTCGTCGGATTCCAGCCCCACGCACTGGAAATACCGTTGATGAAGCTCGCATCCTGCGGAATCGGCAGCCATGGGCTGTTGTAATTGCCGGTGTGGATTTCCACGATCTTCGTATCCTCGGATTCGGAGGGTTCTTCGGAACTGCTCACGCGTTGCTGGGGCAAGAAGGTGCCGCCTGGGTCTAGAGCCAAGCGCTCCTCATCGATATCACTAGGCGCCCATCGAGAATCCGCCAAGTCAGAGACCACAGCGGTGCGCAGGTATACCGGCTTCTCTGAATTCGTGTAGTAGTAAATCGAATCCAGCGCCAGCGGCTGGCTGAGATTTGCGCCGAGATTGAGGACCGGATTCACGCCAGTGGGCTCGCCGAACAGATAGAGACGCTTACCTTCCGGAAGAAAGCCCGAGCTGAAGCCCGGAATAGCCGCGGGTACCAGCAACAGGGCCGCCAGGCCAGCCGCCACCACCGTCACGAACTGGGGAAGCCGTGCACCCTGTACGCGCGATGTGGCCACCCACTGAGCCACGGCCAACACCAACATGTAACCCACCGCGGTTGCAGCGATAGACATCATGCCGGCGCCCCTCGGCTCCACGAGCGACGTCACCACCAGCATGGATGCCGGAATCATTCCAGAAATCGCAGGGAACCCTACCCCGAATGCCAGCAGATCAAACAAGATCACCAGCAGACCCACCGCGAGACAAGTCAGCGCAATGAGAGCTGAGCTTGGTATGACTGGGGTGACTTGGGACATCACTTCTTCGGACGCGAAACGAACCATCCCCTGGAACGTGTCGAGGGTGAGCGTCGTCGGGAAGATCTTCAAAAGTGCGGTCTCAGGCATGAACCTCGCGATGGTGACGCCGATCAGCGCCAGCAGCCCTGCGAGCGAGGGCGTAAAGGACCGCACCCACACGTTGGCTCGCGGATTACTCGGTTCTTGATCCAGCCAGGACGCCTTCGAGACGAGCGATCCGATAGTCCGCGTCCCGGTAATCGCACCGGCCACTACCAGTACCACAACACCGATATCCCACATCCAGGACCAGCCGCTGTACATTCCCTCAAGGCTCGTGGCGGCAGCAATCATCACAGCGCACGTTGCGAGGAACACGGCGAGATTCTGCGCCAGTAGCCGTGGCACAAAGGACGACGACGCAGCTCGCCTAGGCCGCTTCTCGGCGGCTTCAGGAGGGGTTTCGATGGGGACGGTAGTGGTCACACTTCCTCCGGGAGGTTCTGTTCGGAGGTGACGGTCCAGCCGGCGTTCTCGAAGACCATTCTGGCGGGAGCAGTGGTGTCCATGACCACGGTGACCTTGCGATGCTGTTCAAACCAGCGCACCAAGCGTTCGGCATGTTCCGTGGTGGGCCGGTGCGTGATGAGCATGAGCGTTTGATTTTCCGTGATGGGCAAGTTGTGATTGCGCTCAGCTGCCGGGTGTTCGTTCAGTCCAAGCTCTGACAGGATCCAGGTCACGCTGTCGTCATCTGATCGAGACACGTAGCCACGCACCGAATGGAGGCCTTCGTTGAGCGAAGTTCCGGAGTGGTCAAAGACGTCTACTGTGACGCCGTTGTCCTGCATCTGGCTCACAAGGGTGGCAGTCAGCTCCAGCGCCCGGTTGAAGTCCTCGGTAGTGGTGCCGGGTTCGCTGTCGAAACGGGGGACGGTGAGCTCTGTTGCCGACCGTTCGGCGCCAGCGGACGATGATTCCGTGCGCATAACGTCGAGACCATAAGAAGTACGCGCAGCGTCCAACATGATCGCCACGTGATACCTCACCGAGAAGATTTCTTGCCGGACCATGAGCTCGCCGTGCCGGGCACTTGCCGGCCAGTGAATGCGGCGTAGCGGATCGCCGTCGCGGTATTCGCGGACCATGACGTCATCCATGTCTGGCGAGGAGTGACGCAGGGTAGGGGCATTGTCGTTGCCTACTTGGGCGCCGGACGAGGTCTCAGATGTGGTCTCGTTGGTTCGCGGCAGCACGCACAAAGCGCTGGGCTCCCCGAACGTGACGCGTTGTTTTGCGAGCCCCAAGACGTCCGTGAAGTGAGCCGTCGCCGGGCCAACCGTGTGGGTGCCGCGCTGTGAGGGACGAAGCCGGTAGCTGAAGGCGGTTGAGTCATGAGGGGCCGCAGTAAATTGGGGGTTGGCACCAAACGATGCTGGAAGGTGCTCCTCCACGAGCAGTGCGGAGCCGCGCGTTGAGGGGAAGATGACTCGGCTTGATACGCGAGTTGTTTGGCCGGCTGTGATGGGATGCGGCGTGAAGGTGCGTTGCATCGAAATCTGACGGCGTCCCAAATACACGGTGGCGATGGAGGTCAACGGCAGTGCGATGAGAAAGAGGGAAATCGCTAGGAGTTCACGTCTACCGAGCACTCCAGCCAGAGCCAAACTCAGGACACCGGCGACCAACATGCCTATCCCGCGAGCGGTCAGCGGAATCCGCTGGAAGAACTTCTTGCGCGCTTCACGACGCTCTGCTCGTTCTTGCCGAGAAAGCAGCTTTCGTTGCGCCACGGCATCATCCGCGGAAAAGGCTCCGGGGGTGACTGGGGTAGGTGCGCTCATGAGAATCCGTGGCTCGCGAAGAGCTAGCTGCCAGCCGCTACGTCGCGACCGTCAGCCTTGACGGGGATCGACGCCAAAATGCTATCCAGCAACGAGTCCACGCGGCGGCCGGAGAATTTAGTCTTGCGGTCAAGGACAATGCGGTGCACGAGGACGTCGTGGGCAATGGACTTCACGTCATCCGGAACCACATAGTTTCGCCCGGATACCGCTGCCGTCGCCTTAGCGGCCCGCAGTAGCTGAAGCAAGGATCGCGGCGAGGCGCCCAAATTGACGTCAGGGTGTTCACGCGTGGCCCGACCAATCGAGACGATGTACTCCTTGATCGGTTCTGACACATGAACTGTTTTCACTGCGTCGATTAGCGCTCGCAGCTCGCCGGTATTAAGCGCAGGGGAGACGCGGTCCAAAGGATTGGTGGACTGGTGGGATTCCAGCATGTCCATCTCGGCCTGCCGGTCCGGGTAACCCACGGAAATTCGGGCCATGAAGCGGTCGCGCTGCGCCTCGGGCAACGGGAAGGTGCCCTCAAGTTCAATGGGGTTCTGCGTCGCAATCACCATGAACGGGTCTGGCAGCGGATGCGTCACGGAATCAATGGAAACCTGCCGCTCTTCCATACATTCCAGAAGAGCCGACTGAGTCTTTGCGGAGGCGCGGTTGATCTCGTCACCAATAACGATGTTCGCGAACACCGGGCCGGTACGGAAATCAAACGAGTGCGTGTCCTGGTTATAAATGGACACACCCGTGACATCGGAAGGCAGCAGGTCAGGCGTGAATTGAATGCGCTTGATATCGCCGTCGATGGTTTTGGCGAGAGCCTTCGCGAGCAGAGTCTTACCGACGCCCGGCACATCCTCGAGAAGCAGGTGTCCTTGCGCGAGCAATACGGTCAGCGCCGTCCGCGCGACAGACTGTTTGCCGTCCAGTACGCCATCGATCGCATCCAAAATACGCTGGCACGCGTCATGGAAATCGGCACCAAGTGTTAGGTCTTGCTGTTGAGTAGTCACGACGTCCCCTCGAGCTATTGCTCGTTCTAGCGTACTTATTCATCGAGCCATTGTGGTTAGTCTAATGGGGTGCAAGATGAGAATTTCCATTCAGTAACGCCGGCAGCCTACGTTCCCGAGGAAGTACAGATTCCTACAAAGGACGACGCCGTATCTCGCCACTCCAGCGGCGTGCCACTTGTGCATGGGGCCCGGAGCGCAGTAGCGGAGAATGGTAAGCGTCGCGATACCTCTTATCCGCCAGCACCAAAGCCGTTGCCGGTTTCGGTCATCGACAACCACACCCACATGGACTTCCGTGACGGTTGGGTGGAAGTGTCCGTCAAGGACGCCATGGACGCAGCCAACGCCGTGGGCGTCAAGGGCGCCATCCAGGTGGGTTGCGACGTCAAGAGCTCCCGCTGGGCTGTTCAAGCAGCCGAGTCTGATCCGCGCGTACTTGCCGCTGTCGCTATTCACCCGAACGATGCTCCCCGCTTGCTCCACCCAGAGAGCGGTCACGGCCATGATGACGAAAGCGAACTGAGCCTCGAAGGCTTCGATAACCCACTTGAAGCCGCGCTCGCAGAAATCGAAAAGTTGGCTGCACACCCACGCGTCCGAGCGATCGGTGAAACGGGATTGGATTACTTCCGAACCGGCGAAGAAGGGCGTGACGCTCAGCGCTACTCATTTGAGCGTCATATCGACATCGCGGTGCGCGCCGGCAAGGCGATGCAGATTCACGACCGCGATGCCCACGATGATGTAGTTGAAGTGCTAACAAGTGGCATCAAACTTCCGGAAAAGGTGGTTTTCCACTGCTATTCGGGTGATGAAGCTCTCGCGAAGATCTGCAATGAGCACGGCTGGTACATGTCATTTGCGGGCACAGTTTCGTTCAAAAACTCCAAAAATCAGCAGGCTGCACTGGCAATTGCGCGAAAAGAGCTGATTTTGGTGGAAACAGACGCCCCATTCTTGACTCCACACCCGTTTAGAGGCCGTCCGAACGCTGTTTACATGGTCCCGTACACCGTCCGATACATGGCGAAACATCTGGGGGTTGACGTGGAAGAACTCTGCCACCAGCTCACTCAGAACACTGAAGAGGTCTACGGCCAATTCGAGGGTTGATAACAATTCGATTACAATTGAACGTCAGTAGCCGGGATCGGGGAAGTTTCCGGGTATAAGCAACTGCTCTTAGATGGCCCGTTCGCCCATCTAAAAAAATGTTGCCTAGCGCCTTGTGCCCTTGTCTCGAAGCAACTTATGCATCGACGTTCTAGCGGTGCGGTTGAGTGTGCATACCCACCCCCCGTGCCCGGATTCACCGTCGTTTGGAATCTCGTGCTTCATGCCGCAAAAAACCGCTGGGTAAAGCTCTCAGTACAAGCCCTCGTAGTTCTAGCCCTCATTGGTGGCCTGTTCTACGTCACCTCTTTTCAGAAGACCGTCGCCCTTTCGGTAGATGGCCAAGAGCGCACCGTCTCCATGTTTGGATCGACCGTCGCAGACGCTCTCACCGCTGCTAACGTCACGGTTGGCGCCGAAGATCAAGTTTCACCGGCCCTGGATGCTCCTATCGCAGCTGGCCAGACCATCAACGTCCTCACCGAAAAAGGTGTGGAGGTTTCCATCGACGGCTCTAGCCGTGTTGTGAGCACCACCGGGTTGACCGTGGAAGATCTCATCAAGCAGCTGGGTATCGAGTCCGGCTCCAAGATCTCCCTCGACGAGAACACCCCCTTGACCAGCCTCAACTCGACGCTGACCATCACCACGGCTGACGCTCTTGCCGACGCAGCTGCTGAAAAGGCTGCTGCTGAAAAGGCCGAGGCTGACAAGAAGGTTGCCGCCGCCAAGGAAGCTGCTGCTAAGAAGGCTGCTGCTAAGAAGGCTGCCACCGCTCAGGCCGCTGCTGCCGCCAAGAAGGCTGAAGCCGCCAAGGTTGCTGAAGCTGCACGCCAGGCCGCCGCTGCTCAGACCGCCGCTGCTCAGACCGCCGCCGCTAAGGCTGCTGCTGCTAAGGAAACCGCTACTAGGGAAGCTGCCGCAAAGGCTGCAACCCAGACCGCAACTGCCACGAAGGCTGCAACTCAGACTGCAGCTGCCAAGGAAACGCAAGCTGCGTCGTCGTCCTCTAAGACCGCAACTGCACCTACCAACGTTTCCGGTGCATGGGCCGCCCTGGCTCAGTGCGAATCCGGGGGAAACTGGGCCACTAACACTGGCAACGGTTACTACGGCGGACTGCAGTTCTCGCTCTCTAGCTGGCGGGCAGTCGGCGGCACGCAGTACGCCGCCTACCCACACCAGGCATCCGCTTCGCAGCAGATCGCCGCAGCCGAGAAGCTTCGCGCTTCCGGTGGATGGGGACACTGGCCAGCATGCTCGTCCAAGTTGGGCTTGCGCTAAAAAATATTCGCAATAATGCGAGTGCTCTTCCACAGAGCCGGGGTGGTATTAAACCGCTCCGGCTCTGTTTCATTAGGATGGACTGCGTGACTGACGCCCCGAACTCCGCCCAGCTCCTTGGAGCCACCGACATTCGTCGTCTCGCGGAGGAGGTGGGTGTGCGGCCTACCAAGACCCTCGGACAGAACTTTGTGATCGACGGAAACACCATCCGTCGCATCGTCGCGGCCGCGAAAGTAGGCCCTGACGAGACGGTAGTGGAGATCGGACCCGGCCTCGGATCGCTGACTCTTGGACTGCTCGATGCCGCGAAGTCTGTGGTGGCTGTGGAGATTGATACAAAGCTCGCCGAGCGCTTGCCGCGCACCGTGACTGAATACCGTCCGGGGCGCGAGCAGGACTTCAACGTCATCCTCAGCGACGCCATGGACGTGACCGAGCTGCCCGATCCGCAGCCCACCGCGCTCGTCGCGAACCTCCCATACAACGTGGCGGTTCCCGTGTTGTTGCATTTCTTTGAACACTTCCCGTCCATCCAACACGGTCTGGTGATGGTGCAGGACGAAGTCGCGGACCGACTTGCTGCAGGTCCCGGCACCAGGATTTACGGTGTCCCTTCTGCAAAGTCCGCGTGGTACGCCGATGTGAAGAAGGCCGGCGTCATTGGCATGAACGTCTTCTGGCCGGCGCCGAAGATCCACTCTGGTCTCGTTGCTTTTGAACGTCACGCGAAGCCGCTCGTTGGGGACGTGCAGCGCGAAGACGTATTCGCCGTGATTGATGCTGCTTTCGCGCAGCGCCGCAAGACTTTGCGCGCCGCTCTCGCGACGTGGGCCGGTTCTGCAGCCCGAGCCGAAGAGATTCTGGTGGCCGCAGGTGTCAGCCCGCAAGCACGTGGTGAAACGCTGAGCATCGAGCAGTTCGCGGCTATCGCCCGGGCAGGGTCTGGTGAGGGTGCGGGTGCTGGAGCTGTCTCGGGTACGAATGCCGAAACGACCTCGGGTGAGGCTCCCCCCGGCGCAGACGCGGAACCAACATCGGGTGGTGACGCATGACTAAGCCACGGCTGGTAGTGAATAACCACGGAGCCTTGAGTCCAAGGGATCGGGAAATGATCGGCCTGAAAAGCGTGGTGGCGCGAGCCCCCGGCAAAATCAATGTGTCTCTCGAAGTCGGTCCGCCGCGTGAGGATGGGTACCACTCGGTGGCCACCATCTATCTTGCCGTGAGCTTGTTCGAAGACGTTCGCGCGAGCGAACGCATGGACTCCGAATTCACCATTTCGCTGCACCCCGATTCCGCACCGTTTGCGGATCCGGAGACCTTCCCTCTGGGCAAGGACAACCTTGTGGTGCGCGCGGCCGATGAGCTGCGACGCTACACCGGTGTGACCATGGGTGCTGATCTTGAAGTGACCAAGCGCGTTCCTATTGCTGGCGGCATGGGTGGTGGCTCCGCGGATGCGGCGGCCGCGCTCGTGGCGTGCAATGCTTTGTGGGATTGCGGCTTGAATCGCGAAGAGCTTGCGGTAGTTGGCGCCAAGTTGGGCGCTGACATTCCGTTTGCCCTGTTCGGGGGAGCGGCTGTGGGATTGGGGATCGGTGACCAAGTTTCGCCCATGCTCCTTCGTCGCTCGACGTACTGGGTCTTAGTTCCCGCAAGCTACGGCCTGAGCACTCCAGAGGTCTACCGGACCTTGGACAAGCTGCGCGCTGATCAAGACGTTGAAGCCCCGCACGAGGTGGATATCGACACCGTGCAGGCCCTCGTCACGGCAGACGTGAACGCACTGGGCCTGAATCTGCGCAATGATATGGAGCAGGCCGCCATTCACTTGGCGCCGGAGATCGACACCGTGATTGGTACCGGTGAGCGCTTGGGCGCTGTTCGGGGAATTGTCTCCGGTTCTGGCCCCACCATTGCTTTCCTCGCAGAAAGCAAGACTCACGCGGAGCAACTGCGCACGCTGATTAATGAAGAACTTGATGTTGACGCGTTGGTGGTCAGCGGCCCAGCCAATGGCGCCGCGGTAGTTAACCACCACGCTGTATTTCGCGGCAACTAGACCGCAAGAGTAGGACAAAGGACATACATGGCTCACTTGTTGGGTGCAGAGAATCTTTCGATCGCGTTTAACGGTCGAGTCATCTTGGATGGCGCCAGCTTGGGCCTGAACGAGGGCGACCGCATCGGTATGGTGGGCCGCAACGGTGACGGCAAGTCCACGCTCATGCGTTTGCTCGCTAAGCGCAGTGAGGCAGATAGCGGCCGCGTCACCTGGGTGGGTGGCCTGACGGTCGGTTATCTAGACCAGCAAGACGTCCTCGACGGTGACATAACCGTGGGTGAAGCCATTGTGGGTGACGCCGACGAACACGAATGGGCATCCAACCGCACCGCGCGCGATGTCATGGACGGCCTCGTCAAGGAAGTCGACTGGCACGCAAAGGTTGAGGACCTCTCGGGTGGCCAGAAGCGTCGCGTGGCGCTCGCGAAGCTGCTCCTCGGTGAGCACGATGTCCTCATGCTCGACGAGCCCACCAACCACTTAGACGTGGAAGGCGTGCACTGGCTCGCCAACCACCTCAAGAACCGCTGGCGCGCCAATCAGGGCGGCCTGCTGGTAGTCACTCACGACCGTTGGTTCCTCGACGAAGTCTCCACGAAGACATGGGAAGTTCACGATGGCATCGTGGAACCGTTCGAAGGCGGCTACGCGGCGTACATTCTGCAGCGTGTGGAGCGCGACCGTCAGGCTGCGTCCATCGAATCCAAGCGCCAGAACTTGGCGAAGAAGGAACTTGCTTGGTTGCGCCGCGGCGCCCCAGCTCGAACCTCTAAGCCGAAGTTCCGCATCGATGCCGCCAACGCGCTCATCGCGGACGTTCCCGAGATTCGCGACAAGGTCGAACTCGCATCGCTCGCTGTTACCCGCTTGGGCCGCGACGTTGTAGACATCCTCGACGCATCCGTGTCTTACCCGGGCAAGGACGTCCTCAAGAAAATCGAATGGCGCCTGGCTCCCGGGGAGCGCACGGGCATTCTCGGCGTCAACGGCGCCGGCAAGTCCACGCTCCTAGGACTCATTGATGGAACGGTTGAGCCAACGGCCGGCCGCGTGAAGCGCGGCAAGACCGTCAAGGTCGCCACGCTCTCGCAGAAGCTCGACGAGCTCGCGGACTTCATCAACAGCCCCGTGCGTGAAGTCATCAGCCGACTCCGCACGTCTTACACGATCGGTTCCGGTTCGAAGGCGCAGGATCTGACCCCTGGCCAGCTCTTGGAGCGCCTCGGCTTTTCGACAAACCACTTGTCAACGCCCATTAAGGACCTCTCCGGTGGCCAGAAGCGCCGTCTTCAGCTGCTCATGATCCTCTTGGAACGGCCGAACATTCTGATCCTGGACGAGCCCACCAATGACTTGGACACGGACATGCTCGCCGCGATGGAGGACCTCCTCGATACGTGGCCGGGCACGCTGATAGTGGTTTCGCACGACCGCTACTTCCTCGAGCGTGTCACGGATCAGCAATACGCCCTCTTCGGCGGGAAGCTGCGGCATTTGCCCGGCGGCGTCGACGAGTATTTGCGCCTGCGCACGGAGGAAGAGGCACTGACTGGTGCTGCGCCGTCGTCCTCAAAATCCAGTACGACGACGCAGCCCGCCTCCGCAGATACCCCTGCGGTATCCGGGGCCGAGCGTCGTGCGGCGCAAAAGGAAATTACGACGATCGATCGCCGACTTCAGAAGCTCTCGCAAAGCATTGAAAAGGTGCACGCGAAGATGGCTGCTCATGATCAGAGTGACTTTGATGGACTGCGCGCCCTCAACGAGGAACTGCGTGAGTTTGAGGACGAAGTTGCGACGCTCGAGGAGCGCTGGCTAGAGCTGTCGGAAATCGTCGGTTAGGGCGTTCCGAAACCGGCGAGACGCGGTGTTCCCAATGGTGAAGTGTCACAATTGCTTAAAAGTCGAAGCAATAAATTCAGCCTTTGGGAAAAATGCATTCAAAGGACTAATATTCAGCAAGGAAGCGGATTTGGGGGATCTACGTTCCACACACAGATCGACCCTCCAACCATTCGATTCTCGTTCCCATGTTGAATGATTCCGTTGAAGGTGCTGATAGTCGGTGAAAGTCTTAGGCAAACCGTGGTGGATTGGCATTCCCACGGTCCTAGCGATCATTGATGCCGTCGCGATTGCTCTTGCGATGGCCGTGGCTCAGGTATATCGCTTCGGTGGCTTCTCTGGTGCAGAACTCGAGGGCACCATACCGGCTGACTACGGCTGGCTGTCCGCGGGAATCGCGATTTTCTGGCTGATTCTCTTGGACCTCTGGGGCTCCCGCGACGTCAAGATCATTGGTATTGGCTCCGAGGAATACAAACGCATCGCCGTTGCTTCGCTTTATCTTTTCGGCGCTATCGCCATCTTCTCTTACGCCTTCGGGATTCAAACTGCTCGAGGCTACGTGGGCCTCGCGCTTCCGGCTGGTGTGCTGTTCTTGATCCTTGGACGCTGGTTCTACCGGCGGCATCTCTCGAGAAAGCGCCACGAGGGGTATTTCACCCGAAAGCTCATGATTGTCGGCGGACCGTCCACGGTCTTGCACCTCTATAACAACCTGAACGAGACTCCCGAAGCCGGCTACGTCCCGGTCGCGGCCTACATGCCTGGCTATGCCGTGTCTTCGCCGAGCGGTGACGAACTGCCCATTCCGGTGGCTGGAGTTTCGCGTGACATCGACGGCATCCTGGCCGCCGTGGATGAGTACGAGGTTGAAGCCCTTGCAGTGTCTTCTGGTTCCATGTTGAGCCCGCGTGTGATGCGTAGTCTCGGTTGGGAACTCCAGGACCGCGGAATCTCCCTCATTATGGCGCCAGCCCTCACGGACGTGGCCGGCCCCCGAATTCACACGCAGCCCGTCAACGGCCTGCCGCTCATCCACGTCTCCACCCCGAAGCTCGAGGGCATCAAAGGCTTTGCCAAGCGAGCGTCTGATGTCATCGGTGCTGGAGTCGGCCTCCTCTTGCTCTCTCCACTCTTTCTCGTGACGACGATCGCCATTCGGATGGAGTCGCGTGGACCGATTTTCTTCCACCAAAAGCGCGTGGGCAAGGGGGGCGAAATCTTCCACATGCACAAATTCCGTTCTATGGTTCCTGATGCTGAAGCCAAGAAGGCAGATCTCATGGACCAGAACGAAGGCAATGGTGTGCTCTTCAAGATCGTGAAGGATCCGCGGATCACCAAGGTCGGCGCCTTTATCCGCCGCTACAGCATCGATGAGCTGCCGCAGCTCTGGAACGTCCTGGTCGGTGAAATGAGCCTCGTGGGCCCACGCCCGCCCGTTCCGGATGAAGTGCAAGCGTACGAAAAGCACGTGCACCGCAAGTTCCTGGTCCAGCCCGGCATCACAGGCCTCTGGCAAGTCTCCGGGCGCTCTGCGCTCAGCTGGGAAGACAGTGTTCGCTTGGACTTGTATTACGTGGAGAACTGGTCCCTGATTCAGGACATGGTGATCCTCTTCAAGACCGTTCGTGCGGTCCTGACCTCGGACGGCGCGTACTAGCCAAGCGCAAGACTAGCGCTGAAACTTCGCTCGGTTTGGCCCGGCGGAACGCCTTTAGAGCACACGTCCGGAACCGAACGGCAGTAGTGATCTGGAAGACACGATGCACAAAACCAACTCGCAAATATGGCACAATGAATGACTGTGCTTGACTGGTTCGAGCACATTCCGCTCTGGTGTAATGGCAGCACCCCAGCCTTTGGAGCTGTGGAGTATAGGTTCGAGTCCTATGGGCGGAACCAGTCACGATGACTGGCCCCAACAGCTCGCGAGCATGACTCATGACGTGAACTATTGAGGCACATGAGAACCGTACTCGGGAGTTATAACTTGACCGTGGACAACCACTCGCCTGCCGCCGTCATCGTGCTGGCCGCAGGGGCCGGAACACGTATGAAGTCCGCCAAGCCAAAGATCATGCATGAGATCTGCGGCCGCTCTATGGTGGGACACGCTCTCGCCGCGGCCCAAGGACTCGATCCTCAGCATCTTGCCGCCGTCGTCCGCTTTGAGCGCGACCGCGTTGCAGAGCACATCACCAACATCCTTCCGGGCATCATCATTGCCGATCAGGATGACGTCCCAGGCACCGGCCGTGCCGTGGAACAGGGACTCGAAGCCGTTGACGCGGCTAACGGGGGACCGGTTCAGGGAACCGTCGTGGTGACCTACGGCGACGTCCCGCTGTTGACCACCGAACTCCTTGCAGAGCTCGTTGCGGTCCACAAGAAGGATGGCAATGCCGTCACCGTACTGACCGCAGTCCTCGATGATCCCACCGGCTACGGTCGCATCATCCGCGAAGAAGACGGCTCTGTCTCCGGCATCCGCGAACACAAGGACGCCACGGAAGAAGAGCGCAAGATCAACGAGGTCAACTCGGGCATCTACGCTTTCGACGCCGAGATCCTCCGCAATGCGCTCCCGCAGGTCTCCACGGACAACGTGCAGCAGGAAAAGTACCTCACGGACGTCCTGGGGTTGGCTCGCGCAGCCGGCGGCCGCGTCGCCGCTGTTGCCACGCAGGACCGCTGGCAGGTTGAAGGCGCTAACGATCGCCGACAGCTCGCAACCTTGGGCAAGGAAATGAACCGCCGCATCCTCGATGAGTGGATGAAGCAGGGCGTGGGCATCATTGACCCAGACACCACGTGGATCGACGTAGAGGTCATCCTCTCCAACGACGTCACCATCAAGCCAGGCACGCAGCTTCATGGCCACACGATTGTGGGCACGGACGCTGTGATCGGCCCAGACACCACGCTCACCAACGTGCGCGTGGGACAAGGCGCCAACGTCACGCGATCTGTTGCGACGGACGCTGAGTTTGCAGACCACTCAACGGTTGGCCCATTCGCATACGTGCGTCCGGGGACTAAGCTGGGCGAAGAAGCCAAGATCGGCGCTTTCTACGAAACCAAGAACGTGACCGTGGGCAAGGGCTCCAAGCTCTCCCACTTGGGTTACATGGGTGACGCAGAAATCGGCGAATACACGAACATTGGTTGCGGAAATATCACTGCTAATTACGACGGCGTCAATAAGCACCGTACGCAGATCGGCAGCCATGTCCGCACCAGCTCGAACTCCGTCTTCGTGGCACCCGTGTCCGTAGGGGATGGAGCCTATACCGGGGCAGGCGCCGTCGTACGTAAGGACGTCCCCGCCGGAGCCCTGGCCATCACGTTTGCTCAACAAAAGAATATGGAAGGCTGGACGCAAGATAAGCGTCCCGGTACGCCAGCAGCGCAAGCCGCCCAGCGAGCACAAACCCCTCAAAATCAGATCGCCCAGGAGCCTAACGCATGAGTGAAATCAGCCATAACGTAGACAAGAAATTGGTGCTGGCCTCTGGCCGCGCGCACCCTGAACTGGCTGAGGAAATCGCCAAGGAGCTAGGCACGGAGTTGCTTCCCATGGGAGCCTACGACTTCGCCAACGGCGAGATCTACGTCCGTTCGGGCGAGAGCGTCCGCGGTAAGGATGTCTTCATCATCCAGTCGCACCCGGCTCCACTGAACAACTGGCTCATGGAGCAGCTCATCATGGTGGACTCCATGAAGCGCGCTTCCGCTCGCCGTATCACCGTGGTCTCCCCGTTCTACCCTTACGCTCGTCAGGACAAGAAGGGCCGTGGCCGCGAGCCGATTTCTGCTCGTTTGATCGCTGATCTTTACAAGACCGCTGGCGCATCCCGCATCATGTCCGTGGACTTGCACACCGCTCAGATCCAGGGCTTCTTCGACGGCCCCGTGGACCACCTCTTCGCCATCCCGCTCTTGGCTGATTACATCCGCGGCCGCGTGGGCGATTCCCCCATCACCGTGGTTTCCCCAGACACCGGACGCGTGCGCGTGGCCGAGCAGTGGGCAGACCGTTTGGGCGGCGTTCCGCTCGCGTTCGTGCACAAGTCGCGCGACCTCACGGTTCCTAACCAGGCTGTCTCCAAGACCGTGGTGGGTAACATCGAAGGCCGCACCTGCGTGCTCATCGACGACATGATCGACACCGGCGGAACCATCGCCGGCGCAGTCCGCGTCCTCAAGGAAGCTGGCGCTAAGGACGTCATCATCGCAGCAACGCACGGTGTCTTCTCTGACCCAGCAGCGCAGCGCTTGTCCGAATGCGGCGCCTTGGAAGTAGTTGTCACCAACACGCTTCCAATCCCAGCTGCAAAGCGCTTCCCACAGCTCACGGTTCTCTCGATTGCACCGCTCATCGCGCGTGCTATCAAGGAAGTCTTCGAAGACGGCTCCGTGACCTCGCTCTTCGACGGAAACGCCTAACCGTTATCGCCGAGAAAATGTCTCTGAAACTGACCCCACCCCGCATCGCGCGGATCGTGGGGTCAGTTCTTTTGCTCGCCTATTTGGGCGCCGCGTTCTTCCTCTTCTTCTGGCCCAACGGCGGCCGCATTCATCGCATCAATCTGGACTTCTGGTGGAAGATGCGCACACTGCTTGGCAATCCACCGGGATTCGGCCCGGACCAGGCTGAAATCCTTGCCAACGGCATCGTTTTCTTTATCCCGGTCCTCGCCTTCTGCATCATTTTCTACAAGGCCAAGCCGTGGTTTTGGACGCTTCTGGCGATCCTCGCGAGCGCGGGTATAGAAATTACTCAAGGTCTTGTACTTCCACACCGTAGACTGGATCTAACCGATTTTCTGTCCAATAGTGCAGGAGCAGTGTTGGGCGGCGTGGTAGGGGTAGTCATACTCCGCTTTATGGCCTTGCGGGACGTTCCCAGCCCTCAGGACCATTCCGTCACTGACTAGGGGGTCTTGTGGGCATTTTGTGGTTCGCCGCTATTCCAACACTGTGCGTGGTGCTCGTTGTCAGCGGCATTTCGAAACTCAAATCTCCCGCGTCTACGGACGCCGCTTTCACGTCCCTGCAGGTGCCTTCAGCGTTCTCTGGTGCGCTGTTCCGCCGCGGGCTTCCGTGGGCGGAAATCATTCTTGGCGTTCTCTTGTTGGTGACGTGGGGCTGGGTGCAGTTGCTGGTGACGCTGGCAGCTTTGGCCCTGTTTGTGGCGTACCTTGTCCTCGTGGCTCAGGCCGTGAAGCGCAACGATGGCGCCTCCTGCAATTGCTTCGGCGAGTGGTCCCAGGCCACGGTTTCTGGCTCCACGCTGCTCCGTAATTACGTTTTGGTCGGCGTCGCGCTTCTCGCGGTGGTTGGCTCGTTGTCCACGAACGCGTGGAATTTCTCGTGGGTCCAGCAACTGGGCGGCTCCGGCTGGCTATACGCGCTCGGTTTGCTGATTCCTGCCGCGGTCGCTTCCGTCATTTTGTGGGATTCGCTTCGCAGTACGACGCCGCAGCTCGCCTCAAGCGAACCTGCTCCCGTCTCGCAGAACCCCGGTACCGTGGGGGAGCTGTCGGATGACGAACTGCTCGATTACATCCGCACCCCTATTCCTTTCCATACGCTCAAGAACACCGACGGCGGGGACGTCACCCTGCGCGAATTGGCAGCTTCCAGCGCCGTGTTCTTGGTGAAACTCAGCCCGGGTTGCGGCTCGTGCGTCATGGTGATGAATCGATGGGAGGAAATCGCGGAGCGCATTCATCCGCTCAAATTGCAAGCCGTAGTTGGCGATCCCAACACGATTCCTGCTGAGCTCGTGGGGCATGATACCTCCAGGATCCCTATGCCACTGATCGATGAAAGCGGCTCACTGAGCAAGCTCTTTGCTCAGTTTGGGACACCGTGGGGCGTGGTCTTCGGTGCCGACCAGCTCTTGGCCGCAGGGCCGGTGGCGGGATCTCAGGCCATTTTTGACTTGGTAGATGATCTTGAAGCGCAGCTCAACGAAGCAGCCGAAGAGGGTTTTGAAGAGCAGGAAACCGCTGCTCCACATGCTGATGATTCAGACGACGCCGAGCAAGTGGCACGATGATCATTCTGCTCACGGTATGCACTGGCAATATTTGCCGATCTCCATACGCCGAGCGCTTGCTTCAGGCGGGCCTTGATTCGCTTCACCCAGGACAATTCAACGTGACTTCGGCCGGCACTATGGCGATGCTGGGGCACGAGATGGATCGTCGTTCGAGCGAGCGTCTGATCGCGGCCGGCGGTGACCCGACGGGGCACCAGCCACGGGTTCTTCACAACGTCATGAACGTGCCCTATGACATCGTTTTTGCCATGGCCGAAGAGCATCGTGCGGATGCCGTTAAGGAGTCGCCTCGCATGCTCAAGCGCGCGTACTCCATCATGATGTTTGCTGAGCTTTTTGACATGCTTGCCGCGGATCCAGCCTCGGAGTTGGTTCGTGGGGGAGACCCTGCCAGCGTGTCCAAGCGTTGGAAAGGAATCGGCGTGCTTGCGTCTCGAGTGCGTTCCCGAATCCCTCTCGAAGACGTCACGAATTTCGACGTTCCTGACCCGTACAAACTCGAAGACGATGCCTACGACCGCATGGAAGCGGCCCTCAAGCCAGCGATCTACCGAATCTTGGCCACTGAGGAGCTTGTCAGCACACAGGATCCTGGAGGTCACTAGGTAGGTATCTGCAAGGATCTAGACACAAAGATGCCGGGAGGAACTTTCTTGTTCCTCCCGGCATCTTTCACTTATGACGTTTACTTCTTGTCGTGAGGCTTACGGACGTGGGCCCCACCGAACAGGATGTCGTCGAAGTTCTCCCCATTTGCTGACTCCTGGTGTGTAGCTCGTCTGCTTGCTGAGGACGAGGGCTTGGCTGTTTGGCGTGGATGTACAGCCTGAATCTGATCCGTGGCGGTGTCAGTTCCTCCTACGGCGCGAGATGCTTGCTGCGGTGCCGCATGGTTGCCAGCAGAAGTGCCATCTTTAAGCGACGGTATGGCCTGACCTTCAAATTCCGAGAAGATGGGCTGGGGTGCAACAGCGACTGAGCGCTTGTTGTTCGCTACCTTCGCCTTTGTCTCCGTCTTGGAATAGTACTTTCCGTAGTAGCCGTAGCGGGATGCATCGGCGCCCTTGGTTGGTACCTGGTTCAGGATGACGCCGAGCCTGTTTGCTCCTACGCGATCAAGATTTTCTGTTGCCTTGGCGAGCTCATCGATGGTGGGCTTTCCGGCCTTGACGACAATCAGGGCGCCATCGGACGCTTTGGCCAAGACGGCACCGTCGGTCACCGGCAAGAGCGGTGGCGCATCGATGATGACAAAAGCGCGCTCAGACAATACGTCCAACAGGTTCCGCATGGACTGCGACGCCAAAAGTTCAGAAGGGTTTGGAGGGATGCGGCCGGCAGCCAGCACCTGCAGATTCGGAATGGGGCCAAAGTCCTGCAAGACATCTTCAAGATCGGCTTGGCCCGCGAGAACGTCAGTCAAGCCGGCGTCTCCCGGAAGCGAGAAGAGCTCTGCGATGACGGGACGGCGCAAGTCACCATCCACCACAATGACGTCGCGGCCGGTCTGGGCGATCGTGACAGCCAAGTTAGCGGAAAGGGAGGACTTGCCTTCGCCTGGAACTGACGAGGTGATCACAACGACCCGAGGCGGATTGTCGACATCCATGTATGCCAGGTTGGTACGCAATTCGCGCAGCGCCTCAGCGTAAGCGTGGTTGCTGCGGTCAGCGCGCGATGAATTGGTGGCGGTCACTGGGAGTACCTGACGACCCTTAGACAAGCGAGGGTCAGAAGGGAGCGTGCCGATGGCGGACAGTCCCACCTTTTGAATGGCTTCAACGGAACGGACACGGCGATCCAGCAAGTGCTTGATGGCTGCCCAGACAAGACCCAAGAACAAGCCCGCGGCCGCGCCGATCATCAGCGCCCGCTCGACGTCTGGCGCGTAAGGAGCGGTTGGCAGTGCACCCTTGGTCATGGGGAGGAGTTGAACAGCAGGCTGGAAGTCAGGATCTTCGCCGTCAATGCTCGTTGACTCAATCGCCTTGGCTTCTTCGGCCAGGGCATCAACCCACACGTTCGCAAGTTGCTGGGCAAAAGCTGGATGAGATGCACGTGCGGTGAGCCGCATCTCGCTTGAGTTAGCAGGAACTTCGGCAGTGATCATTCCCGCGAGAGTGGCGGCTGGAGGAAGGTTGGTCAGACCCTGCTCCGTCAATTTCTTGACTGCACGCTCGCCGGTGCGCTGTGAATTTGCCAACACACTATAGGAGGCAGCTCTGTCCTCGGCTAGGGTTTTGCCAGCAATGGCTTCTCCAATGGAGGAAGACTTGGGAGTGACGATCAGCCCAGAAGACGTCGACGCATACATTTTCGGTTGAAGGGCGCTCCAACCTAGGCCTAATAAAGTGCCAGCAACAGTGGTAAGCACTAATATTGGCCAAAATCGCCGTATTACCGACATTACTATGCGCAGGCCTTCGCCCTGTCGCTGGTCTTCTTCGATCGGCACTATATCCCCCAGATACGGTTTTGAGTTAGACAATTTCTTAGTGTAGTTCAGGTGGTAAGATTGTCCCTAAGTGCCAAGGCGAGGGTGACTCCCAGCGAATCACCGTGATCGACGAGGCAGGATGAAACACTCCGCAAGCTATTCCGCGAAAGCGAGCTGCGGCGTCGTTATTATTCTGGCTCCAGAGATCTGTTGAGCCCACCCCTCCTGGCAAAGAACACAACTTCTTATGGAGGACACATGTCTGATATCAACAAGCTGAATGGCGAACTTCGCGACGATTTCGGCAAGGGCGCAGCACGCCAGGCCCGCCGCGCCGGCAAGATCCCTGCAGTGATCTACGGCCACGGTGCAGAGCCAATCCACGTTTTGCTCCCGGCTCAGCAGACCACCCTTGCTGTTCGTACCGCTAACGCTCTCCTCACCATCGAGGTGGACGGCGAAGAGCACATGGCACTCGTCAAGGACGTTCAGCGCCACGCACTCAAGATGACCGTTGATCACCTCGACCTCCTCACGGTTCGCCGTGGCGAAAAGGTCAACGTTGACGTCAACATTCACGTTGAGGGCGAAGTTGCTGCAGGCGCAGTCTTCAACCTTGAGCACCCACAGGTTTCCGTTGAGGCTGAGGCTGTTAACTTGCCAGAGAACGTTGTCATCAACGTTGAAGGCCGCGAAGCTGGCGAGAACGTTCTTGCAAGCGACATCCAGCTCCCAGCTGGCACCACCTTGCTGATCGACCCAGAGACCGTTATTGCAACCGTCTCCATCCCAGTTGAGGTTGACTTGGGCGAAGCAGCTGAAGGCGAAGCTACTGAGGCTGCTGAAGAAGCTAAGGAAGAAGAGTCAGCAGAGTAATTCTGCTGAAGTCTTATGGCTGATTCTTGGATGGTGGTGGGGCTGGGTAACCCCGGCCCCAACTACGCCGGAAACCGTCACAACGCGGGCCACATGGTTCTTGATGAACTTGCGGCCCGCGTTGGCGGTAGCTTTACCCTCGATGCGCCTCGCAAAGCCAATGTGCTGGCAGGCCGTCTAGGGATTGGTGGGCCCCGCGTAGTGCTGGTCAAACCCACCACGTATATGAACGTCTCAGGTGGCCCCGTGGGCCAGATTGCCAAGTTCTTTGGCGTCACTGAGGAAAACGTCATTGTGGTTCATGACGAAATTGATATCCCGTTCGCGAGCATTAAGCTCAAACGCGGCGGTTCCGAAGGCGGACACAACGGTTTGAAGTCCGTGTCTCAGGTTCTGGGCTCGCGTGATTATTTGCGCGTTCGCGTAGGCGTGGGCCGCCCGCCCGGACGCATGGACACCGCGGACTGGGTGCTCCAGAATTTTAGTAAGACGGAAGTGAAAGATCTTCCTTTCTTGATTGACGATGCCGCTGACGCTACCGAATTGCTGATCAAAGAAGGCCTTGTGGCCGCGCAGCAGAAGTTTCACGGCAAAGCCGATCAAGCATCAAAGGCCTGAGTAATCGGGCCCCTTTAGAGGAGTTTTGTGGCTGAAGAGCTTGCCCCATCGTTGACCATTGAAGAAGTGACACGATTGCGGGCTGATTTCCCGATTCTCTCCCGTGAGATGAACGGCCACCCGCTCATCTACTTGGACTCTGGCGCCACGTCCCAAACCCCGCAGTGGGTGTGGGACGCCGAGCAGCAGTTCTACGAAACTTTCAACGCCGCCGTGCATCGCGGTGCGCACACCCTTGCCGTGGAAGCCACGGATTTGTATGAGGAAGCCCGCGCAACGGTCGCGAAGTTCATCGGCGCCACCGAGCGCGAGCTTGTCTGGACGTCCAATGCCACCGAGGCGCTCAACCTCATTGCGTACTCCTTCTCCAACGCTTCGGCTGGCCGCGGCGGGGATGCCGCGAAGCCGTTCCGCTTGGGCCCGGGGGACGAAATCCTCACCACCGAAATTGAGCACCATGCCAACCTCATTCCGTGGCAGGAACTTGCGGCCCGCACGGGCGCTACCTTCCGTTACGTGCCCGTCCTGGAGGATGGCTCCATTGATTACGACGCCGCAGCTCACCTCGTAGGGCCTCGCACCAAAATTTTCGCCTTCACCCACGTGTCTAACGTTTTGGGCGTTGTCACTGACGTTGCGCGGTTGGTTGCGCTGGCAAAGAGCGTGGGTGCCTTCACAGTGCTCGATGCATGCCAGTCCACTCCTCACATGAAGTTGGATGTCAAGGCCTTGGACGTTGATTTCGCCGCGTTCTCCGGACACAAGATGTTGGGTCCCACCGGAATCGGTGGCCTCTATGGACGTCGTGAACTGTTGGATGCTATGCCGCCGTTCTTGACCGGCGGGTCCATGATCACCAAGGTCACCATGGAAGGTGCCGAATACTTGCCCGCACCTACTCGGTTTGAAGCGGGCACGCAGCGCATTTCTCAGACGATTGCTCTTGCCTCCGCCGTGAACTACTTGAGCGAAGTGGGCATTGAGCGCATCTCCGCATGGGAGCACCAGCTCGGCCAGCAATTGGTTGACGGGCTCTCTGCCATCCCTGGCGTGCGCGTCATGGGTCCCACGAACATTCCGCGCATCGGCGTGGCCGCGTTCGATGTTGAAGGTGTTCACCCACACGATGTGGGGCAGTACCTGGACTCCACCGGCATTGCGATCCGCGTGGGCCATCACTGCGCGCAGCCGCTGCACCGCAAGCTGGGGCTTGCTGCAACCAGCCGCGCCTCTACCTACTTGTATTCGTTGCCGAGCGAAGTCGATGAACTGGTGCGCCGCGTCGCCGAAGTGCGTCCCTTCTTTGGCTTGTCTTAGATCGACGAAGGATTCTCATGAACGGCTTAGAGCAGCTGTACCAGCAAGTGATCTTGGATCACTCCAAGCGCCGCGTGGGCGAGGGTTTTGCACAGATCGCTGAGTCCGATCCACACGGTGAATCGCACCAGTACAACCCCACGTGCGGCGACGAGATTCGTGTGCGCGCAACCTTCGCCGACGGCAAGGTGACCGGGCTGGAGTGGGAGGGGCAGGGTTGCTCCATTTCTATGGCGTCCGCTTCCGTGCTGACTGAACTTGCTGTGGGAGAGCCACGCGAGGAGTTCACCGAACAGCTCGAAGCATTCCGCTCTGTTATGCGTTCGCGCGGCACGGAGACCCCGGATGAAGAACTGCTGGGTGACGCGTCTGCATTCGCTGGCGTCTCCAAGTTTCCGGCTCGCGTGAAGTGCGCGATGCTCGCGTGGGTCGCGGCCGAGGACGCCGTCAATCAGGCTGCGAATCTCTAGTAAGCAACACTGGCTCATGGTTCCGCTGCACCCCTGCCCCGGCGGTGCTCAGACTTTCCACATAGGATGTTCTTCATGGCTGAAGAGACCCCCGACGAATCCACCACTGCGGCAAAACCTCAGACGGATCCGGAGAAGAAGTCGCAGAAGAAAGACTCGTGGCCTTCGGTCATTTTGTCTACCTGCCTGAACTTGATCATCGCGATTGCTGTGGTGGCGCTGGTTCAAGCGTTCTTCGTCAAGGTCTACCAAGTGCCGTCTGGGTCCATGGAAACCACGTTGAACGTGGGGGACCGGATTGTGGTGAACCGTCTCGCCTACAACGGCGCCGAGCCTCCTCGCGGAGACGTGGTCGTTTTCAAAGCTGATAGCGCGTGGGAAGAAGAAATTCCCGATACGAACCAGAGCATCCTTGAAACCATTGCGAAGGGCTTTGGCGACCTCACGGGCATCGGACCTTCGAATGAGAAGTTCTTGGTCAAGCGAGTCATTGCTCAGGGCGGAGACACTGTTGAGTGCTGCACCGCTGAAGGTGCCCTCAAAGTCAACGGCGAGGCCGTGAACGAGCCCTACATTTTCGAGGACATCCCCTTCACGCCAGGTAGCTTGGATTGCTCTTCACAGAACAAGTCCTACCGATGCTTCGGACCCATTACCGTCCCTGAAGGTGAAGTATTGGTCATGGGCGATCACCGTTCAGCCTCTAGTGACTCCGTCATCAACTGTCGCTATGCGGATCTCGAGCAAGGCGATCAATCCTGTGCACGATTCGTGAAAAAGGAAAACGTCATAGGCCGAGTGTTCTTCAAACTCTGGCCGATCACTGACTGGCGCGGTTTCTAGACTCGGCCATTAGCGGCAACGACGACCACAGCGTCGCGTTCCGCGAATTTAGCTATTTAGCCTCGATGAGGTCGCCGCGAGTGATGATCTCGTTGGCGATCATGGAGTCAAGCGCTTCTCGGAGAATCTGTTCTAGGTTCTCCGGCGAACCGTCGATACCGCCTGCTTCTTCGGCGAGATCCTCGAACACCAGCGGTGTTTCCAGCATTTCCCAAATGAACGGACCCACACCGCGCAAGGTGGTGAACTTTTCGCCCACCAACAAGCAGAGCGATCCATCGTTGAAGTAGATGGCGTCGTCCACGTTCAGTCGCATGTATTCATCGCCGACTGGAGTGAAGCGAGGATTGTCCAGAGGACGCAGGTTTTCTGCTGGCACCCATCGATCATCCGGCGTCGTCTCAGCGCTCTTCGCGGCTGGGCACTTGGATGGATGCGAATGCAACACGTCAGACATGAGGCGAGACAAATCGCGTGCCTCGGAGTAGTGAATTCGCAAAACACCACGGGTGCTGTCGATGGCCTCACACAAACGCACCAGGCCACGATCCAAGCGGGACAAAGACGAAGTCTGCGGCGCTACGAGCGCCACGGCCTCCGTCGTGGAGATACGCTCAGCTGAAGCGCCCGTCGATTCACCGCTCTTGTCCCGATGAAGCAAGCAGATCACGGACAAGGAAGCCGGGCCCGTGGGCTCCAGCAATCCCAAACTGTCCGGACCGTACTGGACCTTCGGCCGCACCATGTCGCCCTCAAGAACTGACAACGGCTTGGGGAACTGGGAGATGGAAAGTTCCGTATCCACGCCCACGGTTTCGTCCGTGAGGTATTCAAAGGACTTCCCGAGTTCGCGGGTGGCGGTGGTCTTGCCGCCACCCGACTCGGCAACGAGCACGAAGGTCTTGGACGAATTTGGGTCCTTCAGGGCGGCACCATGGAACATGAGCAAATCGCCCTTACCGGAGATGATCGCGGTGGACGTTGCCTTGTAGACGAGGTTCTCGTGAAAGACATTCCAAGAGCCTGCGTCATCGCGGCGCAACATTTGGTCGGCAGGAGTCGCTGCAGCCTCAGCGGCAGTGATGACACGCGCATCGCAGCGTGACCATGCCTCGAGCACCACATTCGTTTCGTCCTCGGAGAGTCCCGAAACGTCGAGGGTCCCGCGCAAAGCATTGATGCGGACTAGAGGGGCATCGCCGTCGTACTGGAAATCTGGGTTGACTACGGAAGGGGAGAGCGGGTCCGGTGTCACGTCCTGTGGCACAGAGATTCCTTTCCGAGCGGCGGTAGTTTCCCTAGTCTTTCAGATAAACGTCAGGAATGCCGTCCTTGTCCTCATCAATCGCCTCTCGCGCCGCAATTAGCTGGTAATGCTTGTCACGAGGCTTAAGAATCAGGGTTCCCAAAATCGCGGCGATGAAGGAGCCGGCGAGGATAGCAACTTTCGCGTGATCACTATGCGCCGACTCCAAACCGAAGCTCAGCTCTGCCACGAGCAAAGACACCGTGAAGCCGATTCCGGCCAAAAGGGTCATGCCGAAGAGGTCGATCCACTTGATGTCCGGGTCAAGGTTGGCGTGACGGGTCTTGGTGATGAGGAAGGTGGAGCCCAGGATGCCGATCGGCTTGCCGACCACCAGACCAATGACGATGCCCCACACCACTGGATCAGACAGGATTGCGCCAAAGCCACCGGAGCCGCCCACCACAGTGACGCCAGCTGAGAAGAACGCGAAGACAGGTACGCAGATGCCCGTGGAGATGGGGCGGAACCGGTGCTCAAAGACTTCGGCGAGGCCGTGTGCAGACGTGCCGTCGCGGTGGCGGACCGGGACGCAGAAACCCAGGACCACGCCGGCGATCGTCGCGTGAATGCCGGACTGGAACACGCACCACCAAGCCAGAATGCCGAGCGGTAGCAAGATCAGCCATGGCGCCCACTTGTGCTCGGCGCAAAAGACGCGAGCCTTGTGAGCGATGAGGAAGTAGGCCGCGATGGGAACGAGTGCCAAGAGTGCGTACATCGGCACCAGATCAGCGGTGTAGACGAACGCGATGATGACAATGGCAATGAGGTCATCCACGACGGCGAGCGTCAGCAAGAAGATGCGCAGGGGAGAGGGCAAGTGTGAGCCGACCACGGCCAAGACAGCCACGGCAAACGCGATATCTGTGGCGGTGGGGATGGCCCAGCCGCGCAACGTTTCGCCGGCGGTGGCGATGTTGAAGCCCAGGAAGATGAGCGCTGGAACCAGTGCGCCGCCGAAAGCAGCTGTCACCGGCACAATTGCTTTCGAGAAATCGGCGAGATCGCCCGCTACGAATTCCTTTTTGAGTTCCAGACCCGTCAGGAAGAAGAAGACCGCCAGAAGACCATCTGCAGCCCAGTGACCGATGGAAAGATCCATGTTGGCCCAGGGGATGGCGATGTGGAAGTCGCGAATTGCGAAGTAAGAAGAGGCCCACGGCGAGTTCGCCCAGATGATGGCCACGAGAGCGGCGGCGATGAGCACCATGCCGCCCACGGTCTCTTTGCGGAGAATGTCGCCGATGCGGACATTCTCTTCCCATGAAGAGCGCCCTAGGACATTGGAGCTGGGCTTGCCGTCGAACCCTTGAGGGGACGGTGCGGGTGAGTTGCTCATACGAGCCTTTCAGTAGGCGCCAAACAGTACATCGCCGACCAGACTTCCCGGCACACCGTGATCTAGGGTACACCTACAAAAGTGGGCCGCAACAGATGTGTCGCGGCCCAGCTCATGAATGCGGTGCGGGTTTTAGCGCTCCAGCCAAGCCTTCGCTTCGCGGGCTTGGAGGTTCAGCGCCTTGGCCACGAATGGCTCAGCGGCAGCGGCGATCTTGCCACCCATGAACGGGATAGAGGACTTGACCTCGCCTGCGAGATCCACGCGGGATCCTCCGTCGGCGGTCAGGATGTTCTGGGTTGCGTTCACGGAGACAGGTGCGCCGGCAACGTCAATCGTCACCGTCGAAGCGCGGGAGCCGTCCGCTGCTGGAGCGGCCCAGTTTTCCTTCTGCGTGATGGTGATGGTCTGGCCAACCACCTTGCGCGCGATTTCCGGCAGGCGTGCCGTGGGTACTTCACGCACGATTTCCGTGGTGAACGCTCCGGCGAGGTCACCATTGACGGTGAATGCCTTAAGGGATCCACCCACGCGATTGGAGACGTGCTCCACGAACTCGCGGTTGGTGAAGGTCTCGAGGACCTGCTGAGGAGTAAAGGGCAATGAAGTGCTTGCGTTAAGTGCCATATCCACATCCTAAAGGCCAACTAGCCCTAGAAGAGTAAACTAACGAACGATCATGACGACTTCTGCCGCGCTCCCTGCCCTCGCTCTTGATGGACTCCGTCGAGCACTATCCGCCGATAGAACTCTCCCCGTGTTGCAAACCGTCGCAGCACGGAGCTTCGCCGAACGCACGCAAAATCTAGAGATCGCCGCGCCCACGGGCTTGCGGCCTATTGTGTGTGCTGACTTAGCGGACGCAGTGAACCCGAGCGGCGGCGTCGTACTGGCAATTACCAGTACCGGCCGCGAGGCTGAAGACCTCACCGCAGCGCTCGAGGCGTACCTTCCCGCTGATTCCGTCGCGGAGTTTCCCTCCTGGGAAACGTTGCCCCACGAACGCCTGTCACCTCGCTCGGATACGGTGGGCCGACGGCTGTCCGTTTTGCGTCGCTTGCATGATGGGAAGGACGACGCCGCAGCTCGCCTTAAGGTGATCGTCGCACCGATACGCGCGGTAGTTCAGCCGCTCGTGAACGGCTTGAGCGAACTGCGTCCCGTCCGCGTGGCTGTGGGTGACGAATACGAATTCAGTGCCCTCGTGAAGGCGCTCGCGGATGCCGCGTACGCGCGCGTGGATTTGGTGACACATCGCGGCGAATTTGCTGTGCGCGGTGGCATGATTGACGTTTTCCCGCCGACGCTTGACCACGCCGTCCGCATCGATTTCTTTGGCGACGAAGTGGATCAGATGCGTTACTTCTCGGTGGCGGATCAACGATCCATTTCGGGCGAAGGGCCGCGCGAAATCATTGCGCCTCCATGCCGCGAACTGCTCATCACTCCGGCCGTCATGTCTCGCGCAGCGCGATTGAAGGACGTGTTGCCGGGCGCGGCCGAGATGCTCGAGAAGATCGCCGGCGGCATCGCCGTAGAGGGCATGGAATCTCTGGCACCCGTCCTGGTGGATTCCATGGTTCCGTTCGTGGGAGAGCTCCCGGCAGGATCTATCGCGGTGGTCATGGAGCCAGAGCGCGTGCGTGCCCGTTCGCATGACTTGGCGGCGACCAACGAAGAATTCTTGGCAGCAGCCTGGAACACCGCCGCGCATGGTGGCGCCGCCCCGGTGGATATTTCCGCCGTAGACATCACAGCTGTCAAGCCGGGTGTTGGCTCCGTGGAAAGCGCGTTGTCTTCCGGCAACTTCGCTTCTCTCGGCGAGACGCGCGAAGCAGCGAACAAGGCGAAGATTTCGTGGTGGTCCATGACGTCTTTGGGTGCCGATTCGGAGCTCTTGCCTGAGGCCGGATCTTTGCGCGTCAATGCGACGGAGCCTCGTGGTTTCGCTGGCAACGTGCAGGAGATGCTCACGTTCTTGGGCGAGCGGATTGATGACGACTGGCGCGTTGTGGTGGTCACGGACGGTCCTGGCCCTGCGCAGCGCATCGCCGAGCTGCTGCATGACGCGCAGATCCCGGCCCACCGCGTGGAGTTCTTGAAAGACGAACCCACCACTCACCTGGTAGAGATCACCACCGCTCAAGCCGGTCACGGCTTCGTCTTCCCTGAACTAAAACTCGCGCTCCTGACGGAAGCCGATCTATTGGGCCGCTCGTCCGCGTATTCCGCAAAAAGTGGCAAGAAACTGGCCGCACGTCGTCGTAATGCGGTGGATCCTCTGCAGCTCACCGAAGGCGATTTCGTGGTGCACGAGCAGCACGGCATCGGCAAGTTCATTGAACTGATTCAACGCAAGATCGCCGGTTCTGACGGCATGCGCGAGTACTTGGTGCTCGAGTACGCGGCATCCAAGCGTGGTGCGCCGGGGGACCGGTTGTTCGTTCCGACTGATCAGCTGGACCAGCTCACGCGGTACGTGGGCGGTGAGACGCCGACCTTGTCCAAGATGGGCGGTGCCGACTGGTCCCAGACCAAATCCAAGGCTCGCAAGGCCGTCAAGGAAATCGCTGGCGAGCTCATCAAGTTGTATTCGGCGCGTATGGCTTCACGTGGTCACGCTTTTGCGGGGGATACGCCGTGGCAGCACGAGCTCGAGGATGCGTTCCCGTTCGCGGAGACTCCGGACCAGCTCACCGCCATCAATGACGTCAAAGCCGACATGGAGAAAGAGATCCCGATGGATCGCTTGATCTCCGGCGACGTGGGCTTCGGTAAGACGGAAATTGCTGTGCGTGCGGCGTTTAAGGCGGTGCAGGATGGCAAGCAGGTAGCGATTCTGGTACCCACCACGCTGTTGGCGCGCCAGCACTTTGAGACGTTCTCCGAGCGTTTCGCGGGCTTCCCGGTGCGTGTTCGCGCGCTGTCCCGTTTCCAGACGGCGAAAGAGTCCAAGGAGATTGTGGCGGGGCTCAAAGATGGCTCCGTCGACGTGGTGATTGGTACGCACCGTCTTCTGTCCAAGGAGGTTGAGTTCAAGGATCTTGGACTCGTGATTGTGGACGAAGAGCAGCGGTTCGGCGTGGAGCACAAGGAAGCGCTCAAGAAGATGCGCACCAACGTGGACGTGCTGGCCATGTCCGCGACGCCTATCCCGCGTACGTTGGAAATGTCCTTGACCGGCATCCGCGAGACCTCGACTTTGGCGACGCCGCCTGAAGAGCGTCATCCGGTGTTGACCTATGTGGGTCCATACACGGATAAGCAAGTCACAGCCGCAATTCGACGCGAGCTCATGCGCGAAGGCCAGGTCTTCTTCGTGCACAACCGCGTGTCTTCGATCGACAAGGTGGCCTCGCAGCTTCGCGAGCTGGTTCCTGAAGCTCGCGTGGAAGTGGCTCACGGCAAGATGACCGAGTCTCGCCTTGAGCAGATCATGGTGGACTTCTGGGAGAAGAAGTTCGACGTGCTGGTGTCCACCACCATCATCGAGACGGGCCTCGACATCCAAAACGCCAACACCCTGATTGTGGACCGTGCTGACAACTATGGCCTGTCCCAGCTCCACCAGCTGCGTGGCCGTGTGGGCCGTGGTCGCGAGCGCGCGTACGCGTACTTCCTCTGGAACTCGGAAAAGCCTCTGGGTGAAGTGGCCTTGGAACGCTTGAAAGCAGTAGCCGCTCACAACGAGCTGGGCTCCGGTTTCCAGTTGGCCATGAAGGACTTGGAAATCCGCGGCGCCGGTAACCTCTTGGGTGGCGAACAGTCCGGTCACATCGCGGGCGTGGGCTTCGACTTGTACCTGCGTTTGGTAGGGGAGGCCGTGGCCGATTATCGCGGCGACAAGGAAGAAGTCACCGCCGATGTGCGCATCGATCTTCCCGTCAACGCCCACTTGCCGCACGACTACGTGCCGAGCGAGCGCTTGCGCCTCGAGGCATACCGCAAGCTCGCGGCAGCCCACGATGAAACTCAGATTCAAGACGTGGTGGAAGAGTTCATGGACCGCTATGGCGAATTGCCTGAAGTCGTCAAGAACCTTATTGATATCGCTCGGCTACGTTTGCATGCGACGAGTGCTGGCCTCACGGACCTCGCCGTTCAGGGCAACTTCGTACGAGTATCACCGATTGCCAACCTGCCGGAGTCTCGCCAGGTGCGCTTGAACCGTATGTATCCTGGAACGCTGCTCAAGCCGAACATGGATATGGCGCTTATCCCTAAGCCCAAGACGGCCCGCGTAGCGGGTCGGGATCTCGTTGATCAGGAGATCATCGATTGGGCTCGGGATTTGGTCTCGAACATCTTCGTGCAGGAGAAAGTTCAGGCCTAGAGCCAGACATCGACCTTAAAGAACTGCGGCCCCACCTTTTGGTGGGGCCGCAGTTCTTGTTTCTCGACTATTTGCTCAACACGCTGGTTGGTTGAAACGACTAGTTGGACGCGGAAGCGGTTGCGCGTCGCTTTCCTTGCGTGCGGCGAGTACGCTCGCCGGTTGTTGAGGAGTAGTAGTAAGTGTCGGAGTAGTAGCCGTATTGACCTGCGCTTGAACCCTTGCGCGGGACGTGGTTGAGCACAACACCCAAGACATGTCCGTTGACGCGCTGAAGTCGATCGGTGGCCTTCTTGAGGTCTTCGATGCTGGTCTTACCGGCCTTGGCAACCACCAGCACACCGTCGGCGGAGGTGGACAGCACGGAGGCATCCGTCACTGGCAACAGCGGCGGCGAGTCAACGATCACCACTGCGTCACGGGAGAGGTCAGCGAGCAGTCGCTTCATGGCACGCGAACCCAACAATTCAGACGGGTTCGGCGGCGTGCGGCCTGCGCCCAGAACTTGAAGCCGCTGGTCCGCGCTCCAATCCTGGAGAACGTCTTGAAGATCTACAGCGCCGGAGAGAAGGTCCGTTAGGCCAGCGCCCGACTGCAGATGGAATAGATCCGTCTGGACGGAGCGGCGAAGGTCGGCATCGATCAGGACCACGTTATTGCCGGACTGTGAGATGGCAACGGCCAAGTTGGCTGCGATCGAGGACTTACCCTCACCAGCCAACGCACTCGTCACCACGATGACGCGGGGTGGATTATCCACGCGAGAGAAAGTGAGGTTGGTGCGTAGATCGCGAAGGGCTTCAGCCGTCGCCCAACCACGCTTGTCGCCAGCTTCCACCATCGTGACCACCTGACGGTGATCGCCCAAGCGTGGGTCCTGAGGAATCGTGCCGAGAACTGCATGGCCGGTGACTTCCTCGACCTGCTCCGTGGAGCGGATACGCACATCGAAGAGGTGCTTGATAAAGATGTAGAGCGCCGCAAGAATCAGGCCAGCGATGGCGCCATTCATCAGATTCTTACGAAGCGAAGGGGCTGAAGGAGCGGTAGGCAGGAGCGCCGAGGAGATCGGGATGATCTGAACCACAGGGATGGTAGACGTCGTGTCGGTTCCACCGCTAGCCATCACCTTTTCGACGCGAGCGGCTTCGTCCGAAAGAGCTTGCGCGAATGCATCAGCTGCCGCTTTTGCGTTCTCCGGTGTGGATGCTTGAGCGCTCACACGGATCTGAGAGTTGCTGGGATCCTTGGCGAACGCAACACTGGTCCAGCTGACGCTCTTTCCTTGCTCAGCGAAATGCTTGCTGACGAGTGCAGCAACTTCCGGTGCGCTTCCAAGTGCTAGGTAGGTCTCGGCCTTAGTCGTTGCGAGAGTCTCTGAAGACAAGTAGCTACCCAAGTTATTGCCGCCGCCGGCCACCACCATGACGGTATTGGTAGCGGTGTAGGTCTTGGGTGAGAGGAAAAACAGGCCCACGCTCGCAAGGACGGACAAGAGGAAGATGGCAAGAGCGCCTTTCCAGTTGCTCAGTGCAACCCGCACGATGCGTCGAACTTGCTCGTTCAAAGCCTTCGGCTGGCTCTCCGTTGTATATTCCATGAATCCCTCAGCGCGAATGTTGCATGTGTAAGTGAATAGCAAAGACTTGGCTTTGGAGAAAGATTCTTGCGCTCCCCAACAGCAAACTATTCAAATTATAAAGATGTTATCGGTCTTTGAATCGCATGTGACTTGGACACATGAGTGACACTGGTCGCTATGCGCTCAGGGCGCCACACAAATAGGGAGCCGTTGATCCATCCGATACAATTACGGTGGTCAGTTCAGGGAGCCGATGCATACTTCGGTGTTCTGGGGAGACCTACTGTTCTATCTGAGGGGGATGAACTAGTTGGCTTTGTGCACACACAATTCGCTGAGTGTCATCGTGCCTCATTATGGCGATCCCAGCGATGTCCAGCACTTAGTCGAGACGCTCCTTTCAGAGAATGCACACTGCCTCAAGCAGGTTGTGGTGGTTGACGACGCTTCACCTACGCCTTTCCCCGCAGAGTGGGCTCCTTCGAACGAATCGCAAATTCAGTTCACAGTTGTACGCCGTGAATCCAATGGTGGATTCGGCTCAGCCGTCAACACCGGCCTAAACGTCATCGGCACTGAAGTGGCCTTGGTGCTCAACAGCGATTTGGTCTTGCCGGACCGCTTTATCGAAGACCTCCAGAGCGCTGCAGCACCATGGCATCCTGCCGTAATGAGTCCGGAAGTCACCGGAACAGACGGAGCAACCCAATGGACGGCCCGTCACTTCCCAACTATTGGCCATCAAGTCACGGAGTGGCTCAGCCCGCTGGCACGTTTTCGCCACCACAAGCTCTTACATGAAGCGGTTGGCCATGACACTCGCGCCCAGCAGGGCAAGGTGCTCCCTGTTGATTGGGTCTTCGGCGCAGCCATGATGTTGCCCGTCAACGCGGTGAAGAGTATTGGCGGCTTTGATGAGGACTTCTTCATGAATGCAGAAGAAGTTGACCTTCAAAAGCGCCTTCGGGACATGGGAGTTCCGTCTATTTACCTGGGCACCGTTTCCGTAGCCCATATTGGCGGTGGTTCCAGTGATCCGACGCGCCGCCGCAAGTGGCTCGTAGAAGCGCGACAACTGTATGCACAGAAGTGGGGCAACCCCGTGGCGCTGAAGACTGCGTTGACGGCCGCCTCCTACGCGAACTTTGGTGTCAACAAAGTTCGGGAACTGACGGGCAGAGACATTGATGCGAGCGCCGTGTTGCAGGAAGAGCTGAGCTATTTGAAGGATGAAAAGACGGGCAACCGCTCTGTAAGTGGTGCTGATGTCAACTAGCGCTTCGGAAACATCTAAGGGCAAGCTGCTCCTAGTCACTCCCACTTTTCATGGTTATTACCGTTCCATTGCCAACGCGCTGGAACGGCGTGGTTATCAGGTGGCTTCCCACCGGTATGACGGTTTTGATTCCGTTGCGTCGAAGGTGCGTAACAAGGTCCTTCACGAACTGCCGGCGAAAATCGGCATGGACCACCTCTCCAAGGCTGAAGACTGGTCCACAAAACGGGCCCTTGAAGCGCTGATCGAAGTCAATCCAGACTTCCTGATTGTCATCAAGGGGGACACCCTCGGCGATGACTTCTGGTCCGAGGTAGAGAAGCGCCAGCTCCCACGCATCCTGTGGCTGTATGACGACCTCAAGCGTCACTCCTACACTGTGGACTTCCTCAAAAACATTGGCCCCGTGCTCAGCTACAGCATGGACGAGGCTGAATTGTTGGCGAACCAGGGCGTCAACGCTTCGTACCTGCCTAACGCATTTGATCCTGAGCTCGCAGCTCCGCCTACACAGCGCCGCCAAGAAGTGGTGTTCGTTGGCGCTCGCTACGACAACCGCCAAATGCTTCTGGAACGGCTTCGCGACGCAGGTGTTCCCGTGCGCGCGTACGGTCGCCAGTGGTCCCATCATGTCATTGACAAGCTACGCACTTGGGAACTCAGCCGTCCCCAGCTTCCCGCTGAAAGGGACATTCCGCTCTCAGAGGCTTATCAGGTGCAAGCCATCGCCGCCGCGGCCATCAATGTCCACGGCCTTCAAGCAGGTTTGGCCATGAGGACCTTCGAGGTCCCCGGCATGGGCGGCTTGCAGCTGGTAGACCGCCCTGACGTGGACCGTTTCTACGACATCGGCACCGAGGTGCTTCTCTTCCAGTCGCCGGAAGAGCTCATTGACCTTTCGCGCCGCGCGCTGAAAGATCACGCATGGGCCGAATCCATCCGCGAAGCCGGGCGCAAGCGCACCCTCGCGGAGCACACCTTCGTTCACCGCATCAACGATCTCGACCGGCGGTGGGAATGAGCGGCCTCTTCCACCCTCGCGACATCCAGCAGTGGCATGACTGGCAAGCGTCCCAAAAATCCGGCGCGCGACGCTTGGTCTCCAAGGTTCGGAGCCTGCGTCAGTCCGCGCCCGGCGCAATCGAGCTGACCCTCAGCACGCGCGGCGAGAACCCGCGCATTCTCGTGGCGCTTGAGGCTGGTACGCCAACCCAGATCGCGTCGCTCATTCGCCCACTCGAGTACTTGCCTGAGGAATCGCTGGCGGTTCTCTCGCTGGGGGACCCCGGGGCACTTCCGGGTACCGGTTGGGTCTCTGGCTCCTTTGAGGACGACGACGCAGCTCGCCTCGGCGAGTCACTCACGGACATTGTGGCCGTGGGACACTTCTTGCCCGCAGGCTCGGCCGCATTTGAGCTGGCCGAACGCTTCGCTATTCGGTTCAACGTGGTTCAACACGGACTGCTCGCTCCGCAGGCTCCGCCACTGCCACCCGGGGCTCACTTGTTGGCCTTCACTGAATCCGACGCCGCGTTTTGGATGAATGGTGCCCATCAGGACATTACGTATGACGTGGTGGGTTCCCAGCTATTGTGGCAAGCCGCTCAAGAGCCGGCGGACGTGAATGCTGCACTTTCAAAGAGGCCCGTGTTCCTGGGGCAGTTGCACGGTGCCGAGCTTCCGCGTACTGGATTTGCATCTGCTGCCGCTCGTTTTTGCTACGAGACCAAGGCGACTTACCGTCCTCATCCTGCGGAAAAGGACAAATTGTCCTTGATCCAGCGTGCGCTGTGGGAGCGTCAAGGAATTCCCATCGATCGCTTCGGTGCACCATTGAAGTCACTTGATCGACCAGTGGCTTCTGTTTTCTCCACTGGTGTCTTGGAGTCCGCCGTGCGAGGGCTACCGGCTTGGGTGACGTACTACAACCCACCCCAGTGGTTGAGTGAGTTTTGGGAACGCTACGGCTTGAGCCGTTGGACCAGCTTGGATTCGGAACCCACTCCAATTCCGCAGCTCAACCCCACCGAACCTGCGCGAGCTATCGCCGAACTTTTGAAGGAGACCTCATGAACATCTTGTGCGTCATTCCCGTTCGTGGCGGCTCCAAAGGAATTCCACGTAAGAACGTGCGCAACCTCGGCGGCAAGCCCCTGATGGCCTGGACTGTTGAGCAAGCTGTCAACGCAAAGATCGGCCTTGACGTGGTGGTCTCCACGGACGACGAAGAGATGGCCGACGTCGCACGTCGCTACGGTGCCGATGTCCCGTTCATGCGCCCGGCCGAACTAGCTGAAGAGACCACGGCAACCGAGCCCGTTGTTGCCCACGCAATTAACTTCCGCACGGCGCAGGGACGCAAGCCAGACGCCGTCGTACTCCTGCAGGTGACGTCACCGCTGCGGCACCCGGACACCCTCGACCGAGCCGTGAACCAATTTTTGGAAACAGGAGTCGATTCGCTCGTGGGCGTAGTCCCCACCCCTCCATTCCTCTGGCGGCTCGGGAATGAGGCCGCTGGCACTCCGGTGTCGGCGGAGTATGACTACGAGAATCGTCCCCGTCGTCAGGAACTGACGCCGGAACAAATTCCATATCGCGAGAACGGATCGCTGTATGTGTCAAAACCGGAATTATATTTGGGTCATAACAATCGTTTGGGCGGAAAGATCGGGCTGTTCATTTTGGACGAGCTCGAAGGCGTAGACATTGATACGGAACTAGATTTTGCATTGGCGGAGCAGCAAATTGCTTCGCTTGGGAAGGGTCTCTGACACACCATGATTATTGAGCGGCATCTGGCACCGTACGTTGTTTTCTCCGAGGATCCCATCATCAACGGGCTCCGGAAAATCAGCGCTAACAAAGAGCGCATCGTGTTTTGCGTTGACGCCCACGGCATCCTGCAGGGCGCGCTGAGCGACGGCGATTTCCGCCGTTGGATTGTGGAGAACCCGACTGCAGATTTGGAAACCAGCTGCATCAATGTGGCAAACCAGAACGCGAAGTCGGCACCGAGCAGCACTCCTGCATCGGAGCTCGGTGCGCTCATGGGGCAGGGTATTTCTCACTTACCCCTGGTTGACGAGCGCGGTCACTTGGTGGCTATTGCCATCAACAAGTCTGACGTCCTGCGCATCGGCAAGCACGAAATTGGCGAAGACAGCCCGGCGTTCATCATCGCCGAAATTGGCAACAACCATAACGGCTCCGTGGAGCTCGCTAAGCAGCTCGTAGACCTGGCCGCGGATGCTGGCGCGGATGCCGTCAAGTTCCAGCTGCGAGACATGGATTCGTTGTATCGCCAGTCCGGCGGCAGCACAGCAGGGGAGGACCTCGGCGCTCAGTACACCCTGGATCTGCTTTCCAAGTTCTCATTGCCGGCCGAATCCTTGTTTGAGGTCTTTGACCACTGCAAAGAACGTGACATCACGGTGATGTGCACGCCTTGGGATTCCAAGTCCGTCACCGACCTAGCTGACTACGGAATTCCTGGGCTGAAAATCGCTTCTGCCGACCTCACCAACCACGAGCTTCTTCGCGATGCCGCATCCCGTGGCTTGCCGCTCATCATGAGCACTGGCATGTCCCGTGAAGACGAGATCAAGGAGTCTGCAGACCTCGTGCGCTCCCTCGGCGCTCAGTTCGCGCTGTTGCACTGCCAGTCCACGTACCCAGCACCGTTCAAGGACGTAAACCTTGCCTACATGGATCGCCTCGCCGAAATTGGTGACTGCATCGTGGGCTACTCAGGTCACGAGCGCGGCATCCACGTTCCTGTCGCCGCTGTGGCGCGTGGCGCGAAAATTGTGGAGAAGCACTTCACCGTCGACCAGTCCATGGAGGGCAATGACCACAAGGTCTCCCTGCTTCCGGACGAGTTCAAGCAGATGGTCAAGAACATCCGCGAGGTAGAGGAAGCGATCGGTCAGCGTACCGCTCGCGTAGTCTCCACCGGCGAAATGATGAACCGCGTCAACCTTGCTAAGTCCTTGGTCGCCGCTCGACCGCTCGCCGTTGGCGACGTCATTTCTGAGGCCGATGTAGCCGTCAAGAGTCCCGGACGTGGCCTGCAGCCGAACGCCTTGCCCCAGCTCGTGGGCCGCAAGGTGCACCGCGCCATGGCCGAAGGCGATTTCTTCTTTGAAGGTGACCTCAACGAGTCCACGCCGAAGGGACGCCAGTTCGAGTTCAACCGTCCCTGGGGATTGCCGGTCCGCTACCACGACCACGCTGCTTTGATCGAGGACTGCAAGCCGGACTTCTTGGAGTTCCACTTCTCTTACAAAGATCTCGACGTGGATATGGACAGCTTCTTCACGAAGCCGCTCGAGATGGGGTTCACTACCCACCTTCCTGATTTGTTCGCAGGTGACTTCCTCGTGGACCTTGCTTCTATGGATCAGGCCCATTGGGAACGTTCCATCGCCGAAGTCCAGCGCACCATTGACATCACGCGTGATCTCAAGAAGTGGTTTACCAAAGACGAAGATCCTGTCATGGTAGTAACCATGGGCGGATTTACTACGGATCGCCATATTTCCCCGGCCGAGCGTCAACCGAAGTACCAGCGCATTGCTGATGCTTTGAAGAAGCTCGATACCTCCGGCGTGCGCATCGCCGCGCAGACGTTGCCTCCGTTCCCATGGCTCATGGGTGGGCAGCAATATCACAACCTGTTCCTGGACCCGGTGGATACCGCTGCCTTTGCAGAGGAAACCGGCACCAAGCTCTGCCTGGATGTTTCCCACTCGAAACTCGCGGCGACGTTCTTGAACATCCCATTCTCCGAGGCCGTGGAGCTCATGGCTCCGCACACTATTCACTTGCACCTCGTGGACGCCACCGGCGTCGACGGCGAAGGCGTTCAGGTTGGCGACGGCGATGTGGACTGGCCGGTCCTTGCCCAACAGCTGGACCGCCTGTCCCCGAATGTCAGCTTTATCCCGGAAATCTGGCAGGGGCACGTCAACAACGGCGAAGGCTTCTGGACCGCGCTTGATCGCTTGGAGAAGTGGCTGTGAGTGCCGTATCTCCGTCGGTTTCAATCGGCAGCGCAGCTCGGGACGTGAAGCCGATCGCGCTGTGGGTTATCCCTGTGGCGGATCTCGGGGGAGTGGCTCGCCATGTCCTCGACGTTTTCCGAACGGGCATGGCGAAATACCGGTTGGTGCTTTTTTGCCCGGAAGGGCTATTGGCTGAGCGAGTTCGCGAGCTCGGCGGAGCCGTCATTACGGGAAGCTTTGGACCGGACTACGGCTTTGCGCAATCTGCGCGCAGCCTACGAGGCGTGATCAAGTCCCTCAAACCGGCCATCGTCCATACACACTTGGCTTACGCAGACTTCGTGGCCGCTGCCGTGTTGGCTGCCGACCGAAGCGTCAAGCTGGTCAGTAGCGAGCATGGCATTGCCGGGGATGACTCGATCTATCACAAGAACCAGCTCAAGGCACAGGCGCGTTCCTGGGCGCATGCCGCGCGGCTCAAGCGCGCCGATGCGCTCATTGCCGTCGCTGAGTCCACCAAGCGAGAGATGCAACGAAAGTGGCGCGCACCAGAGCGACTGAAGGTCATTCTGAACGGTGTGGATCGTGAAAATGACGATGCCCCGGCTCCAGCGTCCGCAGATATTCAGGCAGGCGGGCCACGGGTACTTTCCCTGTCACGGCTCTCCCCTGAAAAGCGAATTGTTCAGTTGCTCCGAGCATTCCCCCGGATTCTGTCCGAGGAGCCCGGTGCGACGTTGACCGTCGCGGGAACGGGACTAGAGCAATCGCAACTTGAACAGCTTACCCACACGTTGGGCCTCGACAAGGTTGTGTCTTTTGCAGGGTTTGTCGATGCACAGCGGGCTATGAAAGAGCACGACGTTCTAGTTCAGCTTTCCTCGTGGGAGAACTGTTCCTACACACTCCTGGATGCGGTTGCAAGCGGACTTGGTGTTGTAGCTACTCCAGTGGGCGGTAACCCCGAAATTCTCGACGCCGAGTATTTGACGGACGCTGAGGACACTGAGCGAATTGCTCGCCTGATTCTGGATCAATTCACTGGCGTGAAAAAGCGACCAGTGTTGGAGACCACCTGGCCGGGCATTCGAGACATGTTGGAAAGCATCGAGGAGCTATATGACAACCTCTCCTAGCCTTGATGCTGGTGGCGGCTCAGTGACGCAACCCCAGCAGGTACCTTCGATGAAGGTTCGGACTCACTCCACCGATATCTTTAGTCGGCGTACTCGAACCTGGCTTATCGACGCGCTCCTTTTTGCGATATTTGTTTCTGATGGCGTGGCGCTTCCGTTGTTTCCGGCGAACATCCCTGCCCCGGAATTCACGATGATTGTATTAATATTCTTGTGTTTATTTCGTGCGCCTCGAATTAGAAATATCCGCCTGGGCGGATTCGCGCTTGGGCTGACCCTACTGCTCTTTTACCTCCTTGTTGAATCTGAAGTAAATGAGGTTTCCTGGTCTAGACGACTTATTCGCATCGCGTTGTTGGGCATCTTCGTTTGGATGATCGCAACCGGTCGTGTGGATGTAAGAAGTGGATTGATCGGTTTAGTCATAGCGTTGGTTGTCAACATTCCTCTGTACTACACCGGAATTGCACCCGATTATTACCCGGGGTTTTTGACTGGCTATCTCGGTGATAAGAATGTCGCAGGCCTCTACTATTCGCTGATTCCAATTTTGGCACTACTGATAGTAAGAAGACGTTGGCTAAGGTTCTTGCTCATCTTGTTTGCCCTTGGCGCGACGTTTCTGACCGGTTCCCGAACCTCGCTAGGCGCCCTTGCTTGTGCACTGATCTGGCTTGCAATCGCCGGAAAAATTGGACCAATGCTTCGAGCCGCACTAGTTATTGGACTTGTCAGTTTGCTCAATTTTGTTGAGGAGCGTTTTTCGCAGGCTTGGATATTTGCAGACCGAACCGGAACGGATGCGCTTCGAGCAAGAATTGATGCCGCGTCTTTGGAACTGGTCAACACCGCGCCTTGGTATGGAAATGGTTTGGGAACAGCGGTTGTACACGTCGAAGATCGAACCTTCTTCTTCCATAACTCGTATTGGGGGCTGATCACCGAGGGCGGTTGGTTCTTCTTGCTTATGATCCTGTTTGCCTTTGTCTGGATCGGGTTAAATCCCCTAAGGAACGCAAGACGTCCGTGGTACACGCTTGTTGTGGAGTCTTGCGTCATCATTATTATGACTTGCTCTACAAGACTTGGGGAGGTCTTTATTACCGTTCCGGCGGCCATTGTGCTCGGATGCGCATTCGCCGTGCGTCACCTGGAAAAAACGAAGAATATTCGGGCTTTGCGATGAAGATAGCTATCGCGGCCAATAACGGAAATATGGGGGGTGGGGAAGTCATGCTCTTGGCGATTGCACGTGAAGCAAGAGCTCTAGGGCATGAGTTAGTTGTCCTCGCCCCGAAGGAACCTGACGAGCTACTTAGGGTAGCTAAGGATCAAGGATTCGGCGTCGAATCGCTGCCAAGCTCTGGTCGTCTTCAGTACATGATCTCGTTGCGTAAATGGTGGAAGGAAAATAGTTCGGATCTCTTGTGGTGCAATGGACTCCTACCAGCCGTTGCAACCGCTGGAATGAGAAATCGTGTTGTACATCTGCACCAAATTCCCAGCGTTAAGTTGAAGCCATTTCTACCACTGGCGTTGTTCCGCAATTTGCGTGTGGTTGTTCCCTCCGCGCACATGCAAGTGAAAATCGGTGCCGCGAAGATTCTTCCTAACTGGAGCAGTCCAATAGGGGTGCGAGAGGATCGCGATGATACGGATGAAATTATTATTGGGTTTATCGGTCGATTTTCATCCGATAAGGGACTACCCAATCTAATTAAGGCAGTGAATCTTGCGCAGGCGAAAATTTCTAAGCCGCTGAGACTGGTTCTTGCAGGGCAGCCAAGATTTGTTGACGACCGTGATCAGCAGATTGTCGCAGAAGCGATATCTAGCTCATCTGTCCATATCCAGCAGCTAGGTTGGGTAGCTCCGGAGGACTTCTTTTCTCAGATTGATTTCGCCGTAGTGCCATCCGTTTGGCAAGAGCCATTCGGCCTAGTTGCCTCGGAAGCAATGTCAGCAAGAGTTCCTGTCATTGTCTCCGATGCCGGCGCTCTTCCTGACATAGTTGGGCCGCAATACCCGTGGGTAGCGAGAGCTGGAGATGCGCGGTCCTTGTCCGAAGTGCTTCTTGAAGCAATAGGAACGCCCACCCGCGAGAAGATATCAATAGTCGACGATTCATTCGAGCGTTGGCAACGACTATTCTCACCGGAAGCAGGCCGCCGGAGCCTAGATTCCACGCTCAAAGAGCTAGAAGGAGTGTGACGAGATTTTGAAACCATGGGCCTCTGTGGTGGTCCCGACGCGTGGGGGAATTAGTCGACTGCCACGGCTTGTTGAGGCATTTGCTAGCCAAAGTCAGCAGGAATTCGAGGTAATTTTTGTTGTTGACGGTGATCTGGACGGATCTAGTGACTATCTATCCAGCTCGTTAGTTAAAGACAAGTTGACGCACTCTAGAGTCATAACTTTCTCGGAGAATAGGGGAAGATCTGTAGCTCTCAACGAGGGCTTTAGCGCATCAAATGGCGAGATCCTCATCCGTTGTGACGACGATCTGGAGCCAAACCCGGGCTATATCCAGAATCATATCGATCGCCATGAGCGACTGGTACAGGGCGTCGTAGGGTTGACGCGAAACGTCCTACCGGATACTCCTTATGCTCGTGCTTACGGGAACGAGGCGGACCGATTGGCCGAGAAAGCGGCGCTTGACATCTCGTCCGGCCTCCGATGGCGACACTGGGCCGGGAATGTATCAATTCCACGATCTATCTGGTCCAAAGTAGGAATGTACGACATTTCCTATCGTCGTTATGGATGGGAAGATGTCGATTACGGCTACAGAATTCACAGGGCAGGTTACCCAATCGTCATTGCTCCAGAACTCACTACGCCACATCATGCAGCTGCAGTAACCACCAAAATACGTAGTCTACGGGCGCTTCACTCAGGTGCCGCGCGAGACAAATTTGTAGAGCTCCACGGTGAGGACGTACTACCACAGGCATACGGAACTACTCTTTGGAATCGACTCGTTTCCGGAGTTGCCGAAGTTTCAAACGAGAATTCCATTTCAATCGCGTCTAACCTCATTGACCATGTGCTGCCAGTAGTCCCATCCGCTGTCGGACGAAAACTCGTGGCGTTAATGGTTGAAAGTTCAGGGCTGGCGGGCGTCCGATACCCTTCTAGAGCGAAACAGAGTTTTTAGATGGCAAGAGCTTCTGTGAACGAACCTATGGATGCTCCTCGCATCGCAATAGCTCATGACTACTTGACACAGCGCGGCGGAGCCGAACGTGTCGTGCTGTCGATGCACAAGGCATTTCCAGAGGCGACCATTTACACGACTCTCTACGATCCAGAGAAGACATTTCCCGAGTTTGCGAACGCAAATATAGTCACATCACCGCTCAATGCAATTCCTCTATTTCGCAGGGACCATCGACTGGCACTCCCGCTCCTGGCACCCATTTCGAGCTCGTTTGATGTGCCTGCTGACATCGTTTTGACGTCGTCGTCAGGCTGGGCTCATGGTTTTGCAGGTTCCGGACGGAAGATTGTCTATTGTCATACACCTGCGCGATGGCTGTATTTGCGGGATCACTATCTGGGAGATGGCAATCGCAGTAGTCCTCAATCAATCGCACTGAACTTCCTCGCACCATTTCTCAAGAAGTGGGATCAGAAACATGCTCAAAATCTACGAAACAAATACTTGGCTAACTCCACGGTGGTGCAGCAAAGAATTGAATCCACTTACGGGATTCATGCGCCCATCATCTTTCCGCCGCATAGCTTAGACACGGGAGGGGTCCAAGAGTCTGTTCCGGAAATTTCGCAACTTGTTCGCGGAAAGTACCTCTTAGTCGTGGCCCGCCTGATGAAATACAAGAACGTCGACAAGATTATTGAAGCGACATCAGCGTTGGGTGTACCTCTCGTCATTGTGGGGTCGGGGCCAGAAAAGAGCGCGCTCGAGAGCATGGCGGGGGAGACAACAGTCCTATTGAGTGACCTGACGGATGCCCAACTTCGGTCGGTTTACTCGGGAGCTAAAGCACTGATCGCCGCCAGCCATGAAGATTTTGGTATCACCCCACTTGAAGCAGCATCTTGGGGCATTCCGACGGTCGCCCTACGGAAGGGTGGATATCTCGACACAATTGTTGAGAATGAAACGGGTCTCTTCTTCGATGAGCCGCAACCGAATCAGATTGCTGAAGCAATTCAGGGAATGTTCGCTCGAGAGTGGGACAGCTCGACGATTAGATCGCACGCCGACGACTTCTCCGAGGCGCGCTTCATCGATGAAATTCGAGATGCCGTCTTAAAGTTTAGCGATCATAAGTGATGCGATTGCTGTTCTTGGCGCATAGTAAGCGCACGGTGCTAGCCCTGCTCAATGAGCCCGGATTCATGGAGGCTAGTGAGTGTCTCTCGAACATCGTCACTGATGACATCCGGGCTGACGCCTGCCTGCTCCGAAATCGCAATGACAATGTCCGATTCAGTTTGAAACTCTCGCGTTAAAGCATCCCAAATCAAGGTTCCAGTACTGCTGAGAACCATCGCCCGAGATCCAGGCGTGGCACAAACGACTAGAGCGGTTGGAGTTTCGGATTTGAAGTATTCGAAAGCACAGTCAGGCATGATCTTGTATCGGATTGTCGTCATCATGGTTTGCCGTCTGTTTTCCGTTGGGTGAACATCGAGAATGCATATGCTGCCCGAGCGCGGAACTCGTTTAGATAATCGGTGATCGAGGGTTTGCGATCGAGCCGCATTTGGAGATGGTCCTTGTTGATCAGGAGGGAACCTAAGGCGATTTTCACCTTCTCTTGTGGTGAGGTCGCAGCGTGTATCCGCGCACGGAAGAGTTCAAGTCGATCACCGCCAGAGGCAAGCGACTTCCAGAGCCTGAAGTCCGGGTGCTGCTGAACTTCAGCGAGTCCTAATTCATCATTGGTGGCAATAGCGTACGGAGTCATTGCGCCGAACAGAATTGCCCGTTTTCGCAGTTCCTGTTTCTCATCCGAGATGGCGTTGAGGACAAACTTCGTGTCACTGTCGCCCCGCGCTGGATCTCGAGAAGCATGGATGGCAATGATCAGAGCATGATCTAGTCGACTCGGCACTTTGCAAAGTTGATTCGCAATCAACTTTTGATTGTGCTGGCGCCACAAGAGGTCGAACGCCTGGGTTGGTTCAATTGTGAAGCCCGGAAACGATCGGTGTACATCAACATAGCCCCACGTGTCATGCCATAAGGCAGCCGCATGCTTGAAAATTGAGCCAGATTCGAATGACGTGACCGTGCGCCAGCCATTTCCGCGCAGGCATTGGACGAGAGCGTTTGCTTGGTGGGGGCGTACAAGAACGTCAGCGTCAGTGCTGAGACGGCCTTCGTGGTAGAGATCGTCAGGCGCGGCATATCCCTTGACATGGAGCACGTCGATATGGTTTTCGCGCGCAATTGCCGCAACCAAAGCGTGAGCAATTCTCACGCGAGTCGCTTGCGGAATCTCGACGGTAGGTGCCTGATTAGTCAACGGACAAACTTCGATCGATGTCTAATAGTTGAAGGAGGTAGCTTCCGTATCCGCTCTTCACGAGCTTTTCTGCGCGTTCGGCTAATTCAGCGTCACTGAGGAACCCTTGTCGCCAGGCGATCTCCTCCGGGGCGCCAATCTTGAGTCCCTGGCGGTGCTCGATGGTGCGGATGAAGGTGGAAGCGTCGTTGAGGTCGTCGATGGTTCCGGTGTCGAGCCAGGCGGTTCCACGCGGGAAAAGGGTGACACTGAGCTTCTTGCGCTCTAGGTATGTACGGTTTACGTCCGTAATTTCGAGCTCTCCGCGGGCTGATGGCTTAAGGGACTGCGCGATGTCTACAACTTCGTTGTCATAGAAATAGAGGCCCGGGACGGCGTAGCTGCTCTTGGGCTCCGCAGGCTTCTCCTCAAGCGATATGGCTTTGCCGTTGGCGTCAAACTCCACCACACCGTAGGCGCGCGGATTTTTGACCCAGTAACCAAAGATGGCCGCGCCATCGACGTCAACATTCTTGGTCAACTGGGTGCCCATGCCTGGGCCGTAGAAGACGTTGTCACCAAGTACAAGAGCAACCTTGTCATCGCCTATAAAGTCTCTGCCCAAGACAAATGCTTGTGCCAAACCATCGGGGGAGGGCTGCTGGACGTAGGAGAAGGATACGCCGAACTGTGAGCCGTCGCCCAGCAAGCGCTGGAACTGTGGGGCATCGTGGGGTGTGGTGATGATAAGGATTTCTCGAATACCAGCCAACAACAAGGTTGAAAGCGGGTAATAAATCATGGGCTTGTCATAGACAGGCACCAGTTGCTTGGAGATTCCTTGAGTGATCGGATGTAGTCGCGTTCCGGAACCGCCGGCGAGAATGATGCCCTTCATGTATTCATCCTATTTCGAGCGTTATTAAAGAAGAAAAAGGAGCTGGTGCCGAACATGATAGTTACGACACCAGCTCCTTGAGAAACTCCATTAGTCCTGGAGGGACTCTCGCCTACTGCTGAGGACGAGGGGATCCACCTTCGGCGGCCCAGTCAGATCCAACTTGGTCATCCTGAGCTGGGTCAGAGATGACGTCATCTGCAACCGGAACATCCTTCTCGGCGTTGTCCGAGTGCGAGACCTTCTCCTTGACCTGAGTGGTCACCTTGGATGCGGCCGAAGAAACGGCTGCGCTGACTTCAGGCGCCTTTTCTTTGACCTTATCCGTGAACTCTGTGATCTTCTGCTGCGTCTGAGGGTCTTCCCACATCTGCTTCGCTTTAGACTTCATGTTCTCGTACGATTCCCGGCCCTGACGGGTTCCGAAAATATATCCCGCTACTGCACCTGCAATGAATGTGAAGAGTCGCATGATTCCTCCAGTCGTGCTTAAAGTGATTAACTTGCGTGATTTACAGTGTAAAGCTTATTACGAAAGGGCCGTTAAGACGAATTAGTGCTTGGACGACTCAGCGTTGATAGCGTCGCGGTATTCAGCATCCACAGAAGCGCGGGCGAAGTTCTCATTCGCCGTCTTGTCCGGGTGAGCATCCGAGCGACCCAGGATGTGCTGGGGGACAATGAGTGCGATCAAAACTAACACCAACAGTGCAATGGTTGGCCACCATGCGTTGGAGAGAGTCCAAAACGTGGTCATGAAGATTGCAGCTGCGAAAAGCACAAAGACGACAATCAGCGTCAGGAAATTACCTGCGAAGTTGCCCTGACCCGAGTAGGCCTTGTTCTTACCCTGTGAATACACTTTTCCTCCTGAAGGTGCGACTGAATCTGGACGAGCTACGACTAGTACGAGCTTTCGCCCAGTTCTCCTCTAACAATAGCAATTCCTGAGCTAGCACCGAGCCTTGTTGCGCCAGCTTTGATCATGTTGAGCGCATCCTCGCGGGAACGCACACCACCGGATGCCTTCACACCCAGGGTCGGTCCGACCGTCTTGCGCATCAAAGCAACGTCTTCAACCGTCGCGCCGCCGCCACCGAAACCAGTGCTGGTCTTCACGAAATCTGCCTTCGCTTCGACGGATGCTTCGCAAGCGAGTACTTTGGCGGCGTCGTCAAGCATGGACGTTTCCAAGATCACCTTGAGAATGGCGTTGCCCTCATGAGCGGCCGCAGCGATAGCGGAGATGTCAGCAACCAAAGCGTCGCGATCTCCGCGGATGGCAGAGGCAATGTCGATGACCATGTCGATCTCGTTCGCACCATCAGCGATGGCCTGCTTCGTTTCGAACACCTTGACGGCCGTCGGGGAGGCACCGAATGGGAATCCAATGACGGAGCAGGTAAGGACGCCGCTACCTTCCAAAGCTTCGCTGACGGTGGAAACCCACAAAGGATTTACGCACACGGATTTGAACTTGAATTCGCGCGCTTCATCGCAGACTCGCAGGATGTCGTCCCGGGAGGAATTCTGCTTGAGAAGCGTGTGGTCAATCATTTGAGCGAGCTCGGCTGCCGAAAGCTCTGCGGCGGGAGAAATAGTCATTGTTGCTGTCCTGTAGTTGAGGGATGAAATGGTCGAGAAGCCGCGGGCTCTACAGTCCGAGTGCTTCGCTGACGTCGTTACGAACCTCCGCTAGGCGTTCCTGCGCGGCTAGACGCTGCTCGTCAAGCGTTCCTGGTGCATCGGCGTTCAAATGAACTTCCAAGTAGCACTTCAGCTTGGGCTCTGTGCCAGACGGACGAATGATGACTCGTGTGTCATCCGCCGTGGCAAACAAGACGCCATCTGTCGGAGGTAGGTCGCCGCCGGGGAGGGACAAGTCAATTACGGAGTCAACAGGGGAACCTCCCAAGGACTCAGGCGCCTGCGCGCGAATGCGTCCCATCATGGCGCCGATCAAGTCTAACGAGCTCACACGGACGGACAACTGGTCCGTAGCGTATAGACCGTACTTGAGGTCGAGATCGTCAAGGTCCTGCTGCAAGTTCTCACCCTTGGCATGGCGGCGAGCGGCGATTTCGGCCACGAGCAATCCGGCCGAAATGCCGTCCTTGTCACGAACCAATTCAGGCGCCACGCAATAGCCTAGCGCCTCTTCGTAGCCGAAAGTCAGCCCTGGGACACGGGAAATCCACTTGAAGCCCGTCAGCGTGTTGCTGTGAGCAATGTTGTGCGCGGCAGCGATGCCTGCAAGGCGGCGGGACGACACAATCGAGTTGGCGAACACAGCGCCTTCGGCGGAGTCGGCCAGACTCGTGGCGAGGAAGTTGCCGAGCACGGATCCCAACTCGTCACCGCGAAGCATGCGCCATCCGTCAGTCGACTTAATCGCCACAGCACAACGGTCTGCGTCCGGATCATTGGCAATCACCAGCGCGGCATCGACACGATCCGCAAGCTCGAGAGCCATATCAATGGCGCCGGCCTCTTCCGGATTTGGGAAGGTCACGGTCGGGAAATCAGGGTCAGGAGCAGATTGCTCTTGAACCACATGAAGATTCGTGAATCCAGCGCCGCGGAGGACGCTCTCCATCGTTTCGCCACCCACACCATGTAGGGGAGTGAGGACAATGGGCAAGTACTTGTCAGAAGGCTCATCCGTCACCTTCTGAGCCACGGCGTCCGCAACGGCGCGCGCGTAAGTCGCGGCGACGTCGTCGTCCTCTCCCTTGCCTGGAAGTACCGTCCATCCCGAATCTGCCAACTCGATGCTCGAGAGCGGAGTGGAGTAATCGATGGCCGCGGCGATCTCTTGATCCAGCGGCGAAACGATCTGAGCGCCTTGCCCAGCGTCCGTGACAACCCGGCCGCCGAGGTACACCTTGTAGCCGTTGTCCTGTGGAGGATTGTGCGAAGCGGTCACCATGACGCCACAGTCGGCATCAAGGTGGCGCACTGCGAAAGCGAGCACGGGCGTTGGCAACGCAGATGGCATTAAGAACGTCTCGAACCCGTGCGCGGTAAAGACGGCTGCCGAGTCTTTTGCAAATTCCAGCGAGTTGTGGCGAGCGTCGTAACCTACGACGACGCGCGGTACATACGCGCTTCCAGCCTTCGTTGCGAGGAATCGAGCGAGGCCAGCTGCGGTGCGGCGGACCACGACTCGGTTCATGCGCATAGGACCGGCACCAAGGGCGGCGCGCAATCCGGCGGTGCCGAACTCGAGGGTGCCGGCGAAGCGGTCCTCGAGCTCTTCGAGAGAGGCGTCCGGATTCTCAAGACCTGCGAGGAGGTCAAGAAGTTCCTGTTGTGTCTGAGGGTCTGGGTCTTCAGCGGCCCAGACCCGCGCTCGCTGCAGCAGTGCTTCGCGAGTGGAATGGGAATTCATGTCCTTGAAACTTTCTTGGTGGGGGAGTGAAAGGGCCTAAAGCTGACCAACGATGTTGGCGAGCAATTGAGAAATCCTTGGTCCAGCGGCCTGTCCAGCTTCAAGTACTTCTTCGTGGCTCAACGGCTGATCACTAATGCCGGCAGCAAGGTTGGTCACGAGTGAGATGCCAAAGACCTCCATGCCAGCGTGGCGGGCAGCGATTGCTTCGAGAGCGGTAGACATGCCCACTAGATCGGCGCCGATGATTTTCGCGTACTGCACTTCTGACGGGGTCTCGTAGTGAGGTCCCGTGAACTGTGCGTAGACGCCTTCGTCGAGGGAGCTGTCGACAGTCTTGGCGATCTCGCGAATGCGTGAGGAATAAAGGTCCGTAAGATCCACGAACGTAGCGCCCTCGAGCGGGGACGAAGCCGTGAGATTGATGTGGTCCTTGATGAGCACGGGGGTGCCGGGTGCCCAATTGGGATTCAAGCCACCACAGCCGTTGGTCAGGACTGCGATCTTGCAACCGGCAGCGGCCGCAACACGGACACCGTGGGCGACGGCGCGAACGCCTTTGCCCTCGTAGAAGTGCGTGCGGGCGCCAATAACGAGCACGCGCTTTCCGCTCTCGGTGAGAATCGAGCGAATAGTTCCACCATGGCCGTGGACGGCAGGAGAGAAGAATCCAGGGATATCAGCGGCCGCGAACTCGTGCGTGGTTTCACCAATAAGGTCAGCGGCTCCGCCCCAGCCTGATCCCAGAGTGAGGGAAATATCGTGGGTAGCTACTCCAGTGATCTTCGCGATGGCATCGGCGGCGTCGCGGGCAAGGTCAAACGGTTCGTTATTCACATACAAAAACCTACAGGCACCACTTGATTTTTGCATTCTGAACTTAGGCGTAGCGGCTTGGCGAATGGCAACTTTTGGTGGCTTTAGTGAAGAATGGGAACGTGACCAACCATATGGACATCAGCAAAAAGCATCTAGTCATCATCGGCGGCGGCCCCGGCGGCTATGAGGCGGCGCTTGTAGCAGCCCATCTCGGCGCCAAAGTGAGCGTCGTGGAGGCCCGTGGCATGGGCGGAGCGGCCGTTCTCACAGACGTTGTTCCGTCCAAGACATTGATCGCCACCGCGGATGCAATGCGACGTGTGAACAGTGCGCGTGAGCTGGGTGTCAATATTGGCAACGCCGCCACCGGCGAGAAGGACGCGGTCGCTTGGGCTGACTTCGACGTGGTGAACTCCCGTCTTTTGGATCTTGCGGCGTCCCAGTCTGCTGATATCCGTGCGGCACTGGAGCGCAACGGCGTGGAGATCTATGACGGTCACGGAAAACTTCTGGGTTCTTCCGAAGTACAGGTCACCCGCCACGATGGCTCCACGACGGTCTTGAAGGCCGACGCTATCTTGCTGGCCGTGGGTGCTCACCCGCGCGAATTGCCGACCGCTAAGCCAGACGGGGAACGCATCTTCAACTGGACTCAGGTCTACAACATGACTGAGGTGCCTGAGCATCTTGTAGTGGTTGGATCTGGTGTGACCGGCGCCGAGTTTGCCTCGGCCTACAACCTTTTGGGCACCAAGGTGTCGCTGGTGTCTTCACGCGACCGCGTGCTTCCGGGCGAGGACCCGGACGCCGCAGCAGTTCTGGAAGAGGTCTTCCAGCGCAACGGCGTCAACGTGGTGAGCAAATCTCGTGCTGAAGCGGTGGAGCGCACGGAGAACGGCGTGTTGGTAACGCTCGGCGATGGCCGGACCCTTGAAGCAAGTCACTGCCTCTTGGCTGTTGGCGGTATCCCTAACACCGAGGGGCTCGGCTTGGAAGCTGCTGGCGTTCAGGTCAATGAAGCTGGCTACATCCAGGTTGATGGTGTTTCCCGCACCACGGCAACGAACATCTACGCTTCTGGCGACTGCACCGGCGTATTTGCTTTGGCATCCGTGGCGGCCATGCAAGGCCGGATCGCGATGGCTCACTGGCTAGGCGACGGCGTTCGTCCGCTCAAGCTCAACGAAGTTTCGTCCAACATCTTCACGTCGCCAGAAATCGCGACCGTTGGCGTCACCGAAAAGCAGGTGGCTGAAGGTGTCTACCAGGCCGACGTACTACGTTTGGATCTGGCCACGAACGCTCGCGCCAAAATGATGAACGTAACGGAAGGCTTCGTGAAGATCTTTTCCCGCAGGGGCTCCGGAACCGTTATTGGCGGCGTAGTTGTTGCGCCACGTGCCTCCGAACTGATCTTCCCGATTAGTCTCGCTGTTCACAAGCGACTCCACGTGGATGACCTTGCCGAGACCTTCACTGTGTATCCATCATTGTCTGGATCTGTTTCTGAAGCTGCGCGAAGGTTGCACGTTCACTTGTGAGACATTGTCTCAAATAGTGGACATCTCTCGTTGGCGCTGAAGTTCCGTTATTACCACGGCGTAGTATTCCTCAGTGCGCACACTCGCGCTTGAGAAAGGTAACTACAAAGTGGCAGTCACTGACGCAGTGCCAGCGAGGCAAAACACGCGTTCCCGCGTTCTTTTTGCGTCGCTCATCGGCACCACTATCGAATTTTATGATTTCTATGCCTATGCAACGGCATCGGTTCTGGTCTTCCCCGCGCTGTTCTTCCCGAACGCAACTAATATCAACGCTATTCTGAGCGCGTTCGCAATCTTCGGCGTCGCGTTTATCGCCCGTCCGCTGGGTTCAGTGCTCTTTGGCCACTTCGGCGACAAGCTGGGCCGCAAGGGAACCTTGGTGGCATCGCTGCTCACCATGGGCTTGGCAACCTTCCTCATTGGATTCCTGCCGGCGGCTCAAGGCGCTTGGGTTATCCTCGCACCGCTCTTCTTGGTGCTTCTGCGCTTTGCTCAGGGCCTTGCGTTGGGTGGCGAATGGTCGGGTGCAGCCTTGGTGGCAATCGAAAACGCTCCAGCCGACAAGCGCGCCATCTACGGCACGTTCCCGCAGCTCGGTGCGCCTCTCGGCTTCATCATTGCTAACACGATGTTCGTCTTCCTCCAGAACAGCCTGACTGCAGAACAATTCATGGCTTGGGGCTGGCGAGTTCCGTTCTGGTTCTCCATTGTCATGGTCGCAATCGGTCTGTGGGTACGCCTCCGTCTCGTCGAATCGACTTCTTTCCAGAAGGTCATTGCGCAGGACAAGGTTTCTAAGAACCCTGTAGCGGACACCTTCCGTCTCCACTGGCGCGCTGTGCTTGCTGGCACGTTCATCATGTTTGCAACCTACGTGCTGTTCTACTTGATGACTTCCTTCACATTGACCTATGGAACTTCACCAGCCACGCCTGAACAGGCAGCCGCTGCAGCAGCTAAGGCCGGCAAGGCGTTCAACCCGGATGGCTTCGTGCCTGGACTGGGCATTGCACGCCCAGAGTTCCTTACCATGCTGATTATCGGCGTCGTGTTCTTCGCGATCTTCACTCTGGTCTCGGGTCCGCTGTCTGAAAAGCTGGGTCGCCGGAAGTTCTTGATCATCGTCACGGTGCTCATCGTGATCTTTGGCTGCAGCTGGACAACCATGTTTGGACCAGGCAAGGCTCCGGCAATGGTTGGTCTGATCATCGGTATGTCATTGATGGGTTCAACGTTCGGCCCTATGGCCGCTTTCCTACCCGAGCTGTTCCCAACCAACGTCCGCTACACCGGATCGGCCGTTGCCTACAACCTGTCGTCCGTCATTGGCGCAGCGCCGGCATCGTTCGTTGCCATCGCATTGTGGCAGGCTGGCGGCGGAAACACGGTCTGGGTTGGCGTTTATCTCGCATTGGCTGGTATCTGCACGCTCATTGCTCTCTTCATGACTCGCGAGACTCGCGATCAAGAGTTTGAGGACAACTTGGCTTAGCACCGATCGTCAGACAGTGGGTGTCTACTCTCTATTATTGAGAGTAGACACCCACTTTTGTCATTCTGGGGGGTGTGTATTTATTGGATTGGCATTGGCCTAGATTTCATGAGAAGTCACTTTGAATTTGATAGAGCTGCCGTTAGAACCGAATACTGAAACGTGGTTAGAGAATCGGGCGAGGGCTTAGCCTTGACATGTTCGAGGAATGGGGGAGGCTTTGCCAAAATCGCTAGATGTGATCACTGTTGGAAATGCAACTCGCGGTTGGGGGCCAATCGAGCGCCTATCAACGCTGGCCGCTGAAGTATTCTCAGCGCAGCTCATCACGGTTCCAGCGAGGAAGTCTGTCTCCCGACTCTTCTGGGCCAAAGCCGGGGTTCCTCGCAACAAGGGAAAGGACTCGGGAAAAAGCGCGCTCTTGATCGTTGGCGTCCCGGGCCAACTTTTTGCACTGCTTGAAGATCCGCTGTGGTTGGGCAGGTACGAGCAAGTAGCTGTTTGGGTCATCGATAGTTTCTGGAATGAGCGCATTCCGAAAGCTCTTCGCGGGACGAGGCGAATCGATTGGATCTGGGTTACTGACTCCAACGATGTACCTGACTGGAAGTCCCATTTCGGTAATCGTGTGGGGGTGCTCCCATGGGGTACGGATGCGCTTCGAATCAACACAGAGTATTCGGTTGCTTCAAAGCACATTGACTTGTTGCGAGTTGGACGGCAACCGCTGGAATACGACGACGATGTGCTTACGTTGAGTGACGCATCTCAGCTAGGCATCAACTTCGCAGGCAGGCCCGCATTCGGCAGTGATGAGAGTGAATCTCAACGTAACCTGTACCGTGCGCTTGCAACCACTAAGTCTGTTCTCGCATTTTCGAACCTGGTGGATGGGTCAAAATACACGCATCCTACAAAGGAGTATGTCACCGGTCGATGGTTAGATGCGTTGGCTAGCGGGGCTGCAATCGGTGGAGCATTTCCCAACACGGAGACTTCCCGGTCACTTGTACCCGAGGTTGGCAGATTCGATGTGAACGCGCTAGATCGAAGCCGTGGTCTCGGTGAGGTGCGTTCTTGGCTTCAAAGTTGGAGTGAGGATAAAGCATCGGTATTGCGAAAGCATGCGGTAGACCACCTGGACTGGCGGTACAGACTGGCTTCAATCGATGCCCACCTAGACCTTGGGTCGCGTCAATTGAAGGAGGAAATTCAACAGCTGAAGCAACTTTCTAGCAGGCTAGGCTAGCTCTAGTCATCTAGCTCATCGGGCATTGCACCGGAGTGCAAACTGCTAATTGCATTCACGCGCGTCCACCATGCAGGTAGAGGCCACGCGCGGCTTTCATCCACATACCTTTCATGGATCTCCGGCACGACGATTTTATTTCTTTTTTGGCTCAGAAGGTCTGAAAGGAATCCACCCCAATAAGAGAATGTGGAATTCGGAAGAATCAGTTTTGAGGAGCAAGCGAGTGCAGCCAAATCACCGAATACGCCCGGTGTGACCCCGCCGAAGTGAATCGGAAGATTACTGGGGAACATATCTGAATGGGTTCGGCACCACTCAAGATCGTCGGAGATCACCCGAATGCTTGTGAAGTGATCGAAGTGGGTTATTGCCTCAGCGACAAAGGACTCAATATCGATACCGTAAATTTCTTCAAAGGGCGTTGAATAGTAATCACCTCGTCGTATGTTGATCGTCAACTGATGTTGGTCGATCGCGCTCGATGCAGCTGAGATTTTTGCTCCAAACGCTTCGGAACTGAGGAGTCGTCTCTCGAGAAATTCATTGAGGTCGGACTCCGTGAAATCCTCACCGTAGTTGATCGGCCATTCGCTAAAACGGGGCATCGTGAATTTCACCTCTTCGCGGGAGATGGTTAGTTCCTTGAGCGCAGGAAACTCCTGTAGCCAATCGCGCATATTTTCCTTGTACAGAAACGGAGTCCGGCGGCCGCTAGCTAGCCGAGAGTCTGCGCGTAACCACACGTACAGGTAATTCCCGCCGCGTTTTCCATCGCCAGCCCAGATGACGCCGTTTTCGCCACGTCTGATCAATGAAAGTGCATGGTTAGAAATTGCCCGAAAAGGGTTCAAATTCTGCTCCTGATGTAAGGCGTATCGTTCAGGCAAAGTGTGTAAGTCAATCCAAAGTTCCAAGTATCATCCTAAGTATGAGTGCCTCGGAAGAACCAAAAGTGAGCGTAGTAATTCCGTGTTTTAATGCCGAACGCACTATTGCAGATCAGCTGGAAGCACTGGAGACGCAAAAGGACGCACCAAAGTTCGAGGTTTTGATTATCGACAATGGTTCAACAGATAAGTCCCGCGAAATCGTCCAGAACTTCGCCAAACACGCTTCCGTGCCGTTTCGAGTGATAGAGGCTCACAGCTACCAAGGCGCCTCATATGCTCGCAATGTTGGAGTCAGCCGTAGCATTGCCGATCGAATCATGTTTTGCGATGCGGACGATGTGGTTTCCCAATGGTGGATCAGCCACGGGAATCAGTGCTTTGAACGCTCACCAGTTTGGAATGGCGCGGCAATTCTGCTCAGTGACAAGCAGTTCGAGGGGACCGTAGACCAAATCCGTGCCGAATTTGGTGATTCACCCGTTTTCGAAGAGCCAGTGGCCGCCGCGTCAAGCGCATTTCCAGTTCTTATGGGTGGAAATTTTGGAGCGACCAAGTCAGTACTACAGGAAGTCCAGGGATTTGATCAGTCGTTCTTTGGAGCGGGCGAGGATAACGATCTGGGATTCCGGCTTCGGAAGGCCGGTTACGCGTATCCCAATGCACCATCGGTGAGAATCGGCTACCGGGGTAAGTGGGACTCCAAGTTCATTCGAAAGCTAGCCTTCCGGCAGGCAAAAGCGCACACACTCATCGCCACCCGTTACGAAGCATGGAGTGAATCGCCAATGCCGCGAGTGCATCGTGAGCTAGTGCGAGTTTCGGGTTCCACGATTTTGATGGCTCTCGGTAAGAAGGAAAGAAATTGGTCTGGACTTTCATCTAGGGCAGCAATCTTAGCCGGACTAATAGCTGGCAAGACGCAATACAAAGTATTCGGACGTATTCCCCAGACGCTGATCGGGGTCGGAATGAATGACGAAGACAAAGGTTCCCAACCATGAAGAAGGTCATCGGCGCAGGGTTCATTCGGCGGCTGGGTTGGAACATTGCCTACTCCAGTCTTATCCCGAACACAAAGCGAACAAGACTCCTCGCTCGGATGGGGTACCAACAATTCCAATCAGGCTTTATTGGGCCGAACGTCGAGATTGTTTCACCTGATGAGCTTGTGTTTTCGGAGGGTTGTTATGTTAATCGGGGTGTGTTTATTGATTATGGAAAAGTGACTCTCGGTAAGAACGTCTACATCGGTCAAAGGACCATGATTATCACCGTGACTCATGAAATTGGTAGTCCTGACAGACGAGCAGGTGACGGGATCGTCAAACCCGTCGCTGTCGGCGATGGGACATGGATTGGTGCGGGCGCCATCATCTTGCCGGGAGTGACCATTGGAAAGGGCTGCATTATTGGCGCGGGTTCAGTGGTCACTAAGAATTGCGAAGACCACGGACTCTATGTCGGTTCTCCTGCCAAACGGGTCCGGGACTTGCCGGACGGCAACGAATAAGAATAGGTACTACGCAACATGGTGGAAATCAGCGTCATCATTCCAGCACGCAACGTGGCAAGTGTATTGCCGGAGCAGCTTGAGGCATTGGCTACTCAGAAGAATGCGCCGGTTTTCGACGTCGTCGTTAGTGACAATGGCAGTATCGACAACACACTCCAGTGTGCCAACTACCGACACTGGCCATTCAAACTGAGGTTCGTCGACTCTTCAGCAAAGCCAGGTGCCTCCTACGCACGGAATGTCGGAGCGGCAGCCTCGACTGCGGAAATCCTTCTCTTTTGCGATTCAGACGACATCGTGGATGAAAATTGGGTCGCAGAATTGAGTCATGCCGTTGAGAATTCTGGCGGGGCGTTGGTCACCGGTGCGTTAAGGCATGATCGATTTAATAGCCGAGACCTGCTTGCGGCATACGATGTCCCGGAAGACCCTCAGCTCACGGATGAAACTCCTCGGATTGATTGGAAACCTGCCCCTTTCGCGAATTACTTGCCAACCGTAGCGGGAAATAACTTCGGAGCGCTAAAGAGCACTTATTTCAGTGTTGGCGGTATGAATCCAGACTTCCCTGGCGGATCAGAGGAAACGGATTTTTCATGGCGCGTACAGCTCAGTGGTGTTCGAGTAGTTTCGGCACCGCGCGCCCTAGTGCAATACCGGTTGCGTCAGGGCGGACGGGGTATTTTTAGGCAACAGAGAATTCAACAGTACGCGCGTGTCTTTCTCTGGACCCAATACAAGGGGACGAGCATGAGCGGACCAAGCGTCAAGTACTCGCTGACGGAAATCGCTAAGTACTTGCCTCAGGGACTCGATCCGCGGCCGGAAAAATCGGCGCAACGACTGCGAGCCATCCGCATTCTGGGCGGCAACGTTGGCGCTCTTCAGGGAATCGCGAAGTATCGAGTTCTTGAGCCGCTGAAGGCCAAGATTCGTTCGAACTAGCGAATAACCGCCAACGTCGTTCCAGCGCTCACGGTGGATCCCACAGTCGCGTCGAGGCCGGACACCACACCGTCCTTGTGAGCGGACAATGGCTGCTCCATCTTCATAGCTTCAAGGACCAGCACCAGATCTCCTTCCTTGACGGTGTCCCCGTCCTTGACGGCTACCTTGACGATGGTTCCCTGCATAGGGGACTTCAAATCGTCGCCAGAAGCGCCAGACGAGGCACCTCCGCGGCGTCCACCGAAGTTGCGCTTCTTGGCGGGCTTGGAGGTGCTGTTGCGTGAGCTCATGGATACACCAGAAGTGAGCGCAGCCGGCAAGAGCACCTCGATGCGCTTTCCGCCAACTTCCACGGTGTACTTCGTCGACTCAGCGTCCTCGGCCTCGCCAGCTTCAAGTACTGAGAATGGCGGGATCGTGTTCTTGAACTCGGTCTCAATCCAACGCGTGTGAACGGAGAACGGCTGATCATCAGCCTCCGGCACAAAAGCAGGGTCTGCCATGACGGCTTGGTGGAATGGTGCCACGGTTGGCATACCTTCGACCTGCAACTCCTCAAGAGCGCGGCGGGCGCGCTGGGCAGCTTCGTTACGGGTTCGGCCGGTAACGATGATCTTCGCGATCATCGAGTCAAAGTTGCCGGATACCGTGTCGCCCTGCTCGATGCCCGAATCAATTCGAACGCCGGGGCCGGACGGGAACGCAAGCTTCGTCAAGGTGCCCGGAGTCGGCATAAACGAGCGTCCTGGATCCTCACCGTTCAAGCGGAACTCAAAGGAGTGGCCACGAATCTCAGGATCCTTGTAGCCCAATTCTTCGCCGCGAGCGATGCGGAACTGCTCACGTACCAGGTCAATTCCGGTGACTTCTTCGGTGACAGGGTGTTCTACCTGAAGTCGAGTGTTGACCTCAAGAAACGTGATCAGGCCATCCTGGCCGATGAGGAACTCGCATGTGCCAGCGCCCGTGTACTTTGCTTCCTTGAGAATCGCTTTGGACGCCTCATAGAGCCGCTCGCGCTGGTCATCCGTCAAGAATGGAGCTGGTGCCTCTTCTACGAGCTTCTGGTTGCGGCGCTGCAGTGAGCAGTCGCGGGTAGAAACCACGACGACGTTGCCGTGCGTATCTGCCAAACATTGGGTTTCGACGTGGCGCGGTGCGTCAAGGAAGCGTTCTACGAAGCAGTCGCCGCGGCCGAAGGCTGCCTTGGCTTCGCGCACTGCGGATTCAAACAGCTCAGGTACTTCTGAGCGAGTGCGTGCCACCTTGATGCCACGTCCGCCGCCGCCATAGGCAGCCTTGATAGCTAGGGGAAGACCAAATTCATCAACGAAGCTCAGTACTTCGTCAACGGTTTCTACGGGACCAGGGGAGCCTGGCGCGAGAGGAGCGCCGACTTTGCCGGCGATGTGGCGCGCAGCAACTTTGTCTCCAAGAGTCGAGATAGCTTCGGGGGAAGGGCCAATCCAGATGAGGCCGGCGTCAATGACCTGCTGTGCGAAGTCGGCGTTCTCGGAAAGGAATCCGTATCCCGGGTGGATGGCGTCGGCGCCGGATCGCTTAGCGATCTCGATGATCTTGTCGCCCACCAAGTAGGTCTCTGCAGCGGAGGTGCCGTTCAACGCATACGCTTCGTCGGCAAGTCGAGCGTGCAAAGCATCGCGATCGGAATCTGCATATACGGCGACGGAGGCGATGCCTTCATCCTTGGCCGCCCGGATAACACGAACGGCAATTTCGCCACGGTTAGCGATCAGAACTTTGGTCAATGACGACATCGAGGGGAAGGCTCCTTCTTTTAGTACATTGGGAGCCTACCCCTTTTGTGTGAATCCCACGGTAATTCACGTCGTTCGCGTCGATATTTTGTTTTGCTTTTGTATGGGTTCTACAAGGCTGCCAGTGGCAACATGTGACCGAGCTCGGCAAATTGTTCACGCAAGGCGGCAGTGGAAATGCCAATGACGGCGTTGGCATCACCCTGTATTCCCGCAACAAATGCGGAGCCTCGCCCATCCAATGTGAAGGCGCCAGCGCACTGGAGAGGCTCTCCGGTCTCGGCATAAGCACGGGCTTCTTCCGGAGATACCTCGGTGAAGGTTACTTCTGTCGAAACTACTCGCGCGCTGCGCCGATTGCCGTTGGCAGTATCAATGACCACTTGGCCGGTGTGAAGAGTTCCGGTCTTGCCGCTCATGATGGACCAACGATTCACCGTTTCTTCTACCGTGTACGGCTTCCCGTAACTCACGCCATCGACTTCAAACACGGAGTCGCAACCAATGACGATGGCACCCGCAGCGTCTCTTGCCACGGCCTCCGCTTTTAACCCAGCGAGGAAGACAGCTTCTTCTGCTGAGCTTGGCTTACCGCTCTTGGCAATAAGCTGCGAAAGCTCTCCTTCTTCATCTACCGCCGACGGGCTCACGGTGAACGGAACCAAGGCGTTGGTGAGGATGCGAGAACGAGCTGGGCTCGTTGAAGCAAGGATGACTGCGAGTGCCGTCTGCGTCATGCGTTGATCATGTCCTGTTCTCGAGTTGCATCTCATCAAGCTGATGAGATGCAGTGGTCTGACGAGTTTCTAGTTTGGCACCTTCAACGTCAACGTCCGGCAAGATCTTGTCCAGCCAGCGTGGAATGTACCAAGCCTTATCACCCAGCAGGTGCATGATTGCCGGAGTCAAGGTCATGCGCACTACGAAAGCGTCAAGAAGTACACCGATCGCCAAGGAGAAGCCAATGGCGCGAATCATGGTCAAGTGGCTGAAGATGAAGCCGGCGAAGACGCTGGTCATGATCAGCGCAGCTGCCGTCACCACAGGTGCTGAATGGACGAATCCGGTTCGCACCGCCAAACGCGCGTCCTGGCCGTGGGCAAAAGACTCCCTCATGCCAGAAACCAAGAACACCTGGTAGTCCATCGCCAGGCCGAACAGGATACCTGTCAACAGGATTGGCATGAAGCTCATGATCGGGCCGGGAACGTTGACGTCAAACACGCCGCTGAGCCAACCCCACTGGTACACCGCGACGGTCGCGCCAAAGGCAGCAGCCAGTGAAAGCAGGAAGCCTGCGGTGGCCAAGAGAGGCACTACGACGGAACGGAAGACCAGCAATAGCAGTACCAGTGAAAGGCCCACAACGATACCGAGGTAGAGCGGCAACACTTCATTTAGTCGCTCAGACACATCGATCTGGGCTGCTACCTGACCCGCGAGAGCAATGTGGGATCCGGTATTTTCCTCAATAGAAGCCGCCTCGTCACGGATGGTATGAACCAAAGTTTCGGTTTCCGCGGAGGATGGGCCAGCCTGAGGAATGACCTGAATGATTCCGATCGTTTTAGCGTCGTTCGTTCCAGCAGGAACCGCGGCGACAACGCCAGGGATAGAACGAATCTGATCGGCAACATCAAGAGTTTGGATCTCCGCCGCACGGTCGTCAAGGCCGGCGGGCAAATCAGCGACTACCAACATAGGACCGTTGTAACCTGCACCGAAGGCGTCACCGAGCTTTTCGTAAGCCGTGAATGCACTGGAGCCTGCCGGTTCAGCGGAACCGTCCGGAAGAGCCGTACGCATGCTGGCCGCTGGAATAGCCAGAAGACCAAGTAGGACTACGCCAATGCCCAATGCAACCCAGGGGAAGCGAGTGACAAGTGCACCCCAGCCTCGGCTACCTGTGGCCTGCTGTTCAGCATGAGCAGGTGTCTCATCCGCGCTAGCTGCCTTGGCCCAAGCGCGCTTGCTGACCAAGCGGTTGCCGATAATTCCCAACAGAGCTGGAGTCAGCGTCAAGGCAATCAAAACAGCGATCGTCACTGTGGCGGCTGCTGAAATTCCAAGAACGGCGAGGAATGGCAGACCTGGAACAGCCAAGGCAGCGAGTGCGATGACTACGGTCAATCCAGCAAACACCACAGCGTTGCCAGAAGTACCAGTAGCCCTGCCAACTGACTCTTCCATATCCATGCCGGACAGCAGTTGACGCCTATGCCGGTGAACAATGAAGAGCGAATAGTCGATTCCCACAGCGAGACCCAACATGAGTGCCAGTGCAGGCGTAATCGACGCCATCGAAATCAATGACGAGAACGCAAGCGTTCCACCGACGCCGGCCGCAACGCCAAGCACTGCCATCAAGAGTGGAAGGCCAGCGGCAACCAAAGTTCCAAGCATGACGAACAGAACAACTGCTGCGATCAAAAGACCCAAAATCTCAGCGATTCCAAAGATGGAATTCAAGTCGCTGACGATTTCCTTGGAATAGTAGACGTTCACACCATCCGCATTGACTGCGTTTGCGATCTCTTGGATCTTTGCTCGGTTCGCAGACGTGAGCGCATCGGCAGAGGAAGTGAAACTTAACTGAGAGGCTGCAATACTGCCGTCTTCAGAAACGAAGCGCATTCCATGGGTGGACTCGGCTTTTCGCTGCCCGAGTGCCAGATCCGATTCGCCAGTCTTAAGCCTTTCTTCGCCCTCCGCTAGTTCCTCCTCAGCCTTGGGGATTTCGGCCGATTTGCTGTCCAGCTCGGCTTGTCCAGCCTCAAGCTGCTTCTTCGAATCAGTAATCTTCTGTGCGCCAGCGTCTGCCTTGGCTTGATTTGCGGCAAGAAGCTTTTCGCCTTCAGCAAGAGAAGCGGCGCCTGAACTGATCTTTGCTGCTGCTTGTTCGAGCTTCGTTCGGTTCGCCGCAATTTCGGCATATCCGGCGTCGAGCTGTTGCTTGGCCGTCTCTAGCTTTGCCTTACCGGCGTCCAGCTCCTTCTGCTTAGTCGCTAAAGTCGCTTTCCCGGCGTCAAGCTGCTTCTTGCCAGAATCGATGGTTGACTTCGCCGAGACTAGCTGTTGATAGCCGGATTTCGCGGTGGCGATCTTCTTTTCGCTAGCAGCAATCTTTGCTTGTGCGGCATCTAGTTCCGATTGCTTCTGAGTGATCTGCTTGAGCGCAGCCGCAATCTGTGTCTTACCGTCAGCAACTTGCTTAAGGCCGGCATCAAGCTGAGCCTTTTGACCTTCGAGCTCTTGACGCTTCGCCTGGATTTCGGCGAGAGCGGCAGCCTTCTGGTCCGCGGTGAGGGAGGTATCGGCGTTGATCGCGTCTTCTTGCGAGTCAAGGGCTTCAAGGCCGGCCGTTACCTTGGTCAGGGATTCCTTTAGTTGCGTCTCTTGAGTTGCCAGAGCAGCCGCTTTGGAATCGAGTTCCTTCTTCGCGGCGTTGAGCTGTGCCTGACCGTCGGAAACCTGCTTCTTCGCATCGCTAAGTTGCGACTCGGCTGAAGTGATAGCGGCAGGAACTTGGCTTAGTTCCGAGACTCCCAGACCGCTGGTGAGCTGGCGGACGCCAGCATCAAACTGGCTCTGTCCTGCAGCAAGCTCTTTTTCCTTAGCGGCGATCGTCTGCTGCGCGTCCTTCAATTGCTTTTCGCCAGCCTGCAATTTCGCGAGCCCGGCGTCGTATTCCTTCTGGCCGTCCGCAAGCTTCTTTTCGCCCGCCGCAAACTTCTCCTGGCCCGCCTTCAGCTGGGCCTTTGCGGAATTTAGCTCAGTGCGTCCAGAAGCGAGCTGTGCGCGAGCATCCGCGAGCTGCTGGGAACCGCTCTTCCACTGTTGGGTGGCGTCTTCTAGCTGGGCACGACCGTCATCGATCTTCTTTTGGCCGTCAGTCAACTGTTGCTTGCCGTCGTTGAGTTGGGCCAGACCGTCTTCGAGCTTCTTGCGAGCATCGTCGAGTTCTTTTTGGCCATCAATTACTTTCTGTGCAGCTGAGTCAAGCTCATCTTGAGTGCTGAAAGGATCGATTGCGCTGCGCACGAAAGTGAGCTCGTCGAGCTGTTTGACGGCGTCCTCGGCGGCTTCACGTTGGGCAGTTGTAAAGGGTTGACCGTTGGCTGTCTCAAAGACGATTCGACCATTTCCTCCAGAGACTTCGGGCATCTCCTGCTTGAGGCGGTCCAGCGTGCGCTGTGTTTCTGTGCCTGGAATGCTGAATTCGTTGCTCAGCTTGCCCATGAACATTGCGGCGCTGCCGCCGATGGCTAGGAGCGCGACAAGCCATGCGGAAACCACGAACCAGCGCTTGCGGTAAGCAAACTTTCCTAGACGGTAGAGAAAAGAAGCCATGCTATGCACCTCGAGAGAAATTGCGGATTGTAGGGAAGCCATCGCGCAACGTAGCGAGTGCGTCAACTAGATAGCTGTGGAGTTTCTTCATGGAATCGTCGCTCAGATCCCCAGCTGATTCCTGTGCCCAGTAGGCGAATGCGGCTTTTCCTGCGCCGGTAATGGAGAAGACAAATGCGTAAGCGTCAAGGTCCAGAGGCTGGCCATATCGTGATTCAACAAAGTCCGCTAGGTGGAAAGCGCAAGAGTCCCAAGTTTCAGTTTGAAGTCTTGCGAGCGGGGGATGGGTCTGCGCGAGAACAAACATTTCGGCGACCGAGCGGTACGATTCGATGTCCTCGAACTCCTGGACCGCCTGGACGGCGGCTTCCGCGAGAGATGCTGAATCATCAACTTCTTCAACCGCAGTCAAGACACGTTCAATGAAGTGCTCAATCGGTACATTCAGCGCAGAGTCCACGCTCGGGAAGTAGTTGAAAAAAGTACGGCGGCTGACGCCAGCGGCTTCGGCGATCTTTTCAGCGGTCAGTCCTTCAAGCCCAACGAGATTGAGGATTTTCCGAGCAGATTCAGCGATAGCGGCTCGCGTTTCAGCCTTATTGATGTCACGGCGGGAAACAAGCACATGGTTACACTACGTGCAAACTTGCATTCAGTGCAAATTCAAAATTGTTTTCTAGATTTCTGAAAGGTCCCAAGTTGTCATCTCTCGTGGGTCCATTAGGCGAAATGGCCCGTTCGCTTTGAGGCCCAGAACGGGATCAGGTTTGTGGTTCAATATGGACTCCCAAATACCGTCCACTACGGCTTCATTTTCATATTGAATGCCGGTCCACTGACCGCCAATTCCTGCATCGGCGTTAGCGAGTCTCAAGGCCAGGCTCCCTGTTTGAGCTTTTCGGCGCAATTGCGCTTTTGACCGCCACGGATGATGGACGATGTGCAAGCCACCTTGGAACTTTCCAGGCCGAATCACGTAGTGATTTCCCATAGTCGGAAAGGCAAATGGAAACTTCTTGAATGCCGTCTTTGGTTGGATTTCGTGCCCCAGATCCACCCACAGTTTTTCTGAATCAGTGCTGGAAGGAAAAGCATTGTGGACAGCCGCGGGGAACCGCTTGCCGTCGGATGCACGGAGGAAATCGGCAAGAGCTCCGTGCTCGGAGAACCAGTATTCGTCAGCGTCGAAGGGGATGATCCAAGTAGCACCCAAGTTTCTGACAATTCGTGCTAAGTTTGTCATCTTTTCTGACTGGTAATAGGCGTCGACAGCGTCGAAGGCAATATCAACCCGCGGGTCCCTTGCAAGATCTTTCAAGATTTCGGGGGTCTGATCAGTGGAATTGTTATCTGCAACGAGTACGTAATCGACTCCCTGCGAAAGCAAGTGGCCTACGGTATTTGAAATGATGTCTTGTTCATTCCTAACCATCGTCACAGCTGCAACGGAGCCCTTCGGTAACTTGGGTAGCGGTTGCGGAAGACTTAAGCCTGAGGTTATGAGTCTCATTCGACGAGTGTGTTCTTTTGAGATATTGCGATGAGCGACTCGCCTAGAGAAGCCAACATAGTCGCGAATCGTTGTTAAGCCATTTCGCGTGATGTTTGAGGTATAGGCATTGATATCAGAAGTCCTGATCCGGTTCATCCTGGGAGCCACCTCACTAGTTACGACACGACAACAAAGGTGAACTGGGTTTAGGGCGTTTCAATCGGGTGCCCGCAACGCGTTATTCGTTCACAGTTAAATCAACCTAAGATCTATAACAGCATAATTCAGCGACGGCTCCGGCATATTGTTAGGCGTCGCCGTTTTCGATCGCGCTGGGGGCTATTTTTGCTTAAAGATCTAAGAGTTGTAAGCAGACTGCTCAAGAATGAGCGACTGGTTTGGCTCATTCCCGCTGTGCTCGGATCATTGTTGGTTGCTGGGCTAGATATGCTTGGCGTTGCTGCGATGCTTCCGCTGATGTTACTAGTCACGGGATCAACGGATAACGTGGCGATTTCTACGATTTCTGAAGTTTTCGGGACTCAGGATCTTCAGCGTCTTCTTTTAATTATTTCGGGTCTTGTTGCCCTCTCATTTGTGACCAAAGCTCTCGTTCAACTTACGTTCAAGTGGTGGCTGTCGGGCCATACTTCGAGGCTCGAGGCGGAGGCTTCAACGGAGCTATTTCGACGATATGTGGATTCCGCATACTCGGATCATCGAGGCCGAAAGATGTCAGAGATGCACCGCAACATCGGTCACGCAGTCTCTCAGGCTTTTGGTGGAGTTTTGCTTGGGCTGATTTCACTTCTTACCGATGGTTTGACGATATCGCTGATTCTAGTTGTGCTTTTTTTGGTGTCTCCGTGGACAACACTTGGAGTCATAGTTTTCTTTGGTACGACCATGTTTGTCACACAATCTCTTCTGAGAAAGCGGCAGCAAAGGATTGGCGAAGAAATTGCGGAGTATGAGGCCGGGGCATGGAACGCGGTCCTTCCTGGCATTAATGGTTTTCGGGAGTCCCGAGTCACCAAGACATCAACCGAATTTGTTTCCCGCTTCTTCGCGTCGCGGAGCGAGCAGGCTCAAGCTCACCGCCGGATGGCTCTGATCTCCGAAATTCCCAGATACGTCTTGGAGATTGTTTTCGTCATTGGTGTAGGTGCTATGTCTGTTCTTCTTTTTAGCACCCAAGACCAAGGGCAAGCGCTCTCAGTACTCGGAGTTTTCGTGGCTGCTGCAACAAGACTTCTGCCAACGTTGAATCGGTTTACCGGTACTTTGGGATCAGTTCGTATGAGTAATGCAGGCTTGCAAATTGTTGTATCTGAAATCAACCAGCTGGAGGCGTCCGGACCTGTAAAGCTTGACGATGAACCGAAGCTCGCAGAGAAGCAAGCTATAAGGATTTCTGATGTGCGCTTCAAATTTGACGACTCAGATGAGTTCGTCCTGAAGGGCGTTAGTGTAGATATACAAGCCGGATCCACGGTCGCTTTTGTAGGATCTAGCGGTGCAGGTAAAAGCACATTGCTAGACATCATTCTCGGATTGTTTACGCCCACTAGTGGAACTGTGACTTACGGTGGCCAAAGCATCCACGGTGCGCTCGGATCATGGTATGAACGGGTAGCAGTGGTGTCTCAGGACATCTTTATTCTGGATGACTCCCTGGCCGCGAATGTCGCTTATGGGCTACCAGACAACGAGATAGATATGCAGAAAGTCAGAGATGTAGTTTCGCTGGCACAGTTAGATGAAGCAGTAGCGCAGCTTCCCGACGGGCTCGCGACACGACTTGGTGAGCGTGGCGTCCGACTCTCGGGCGGTCAACGGCAACGTGTTGGAATTGCTAGAGCGCTATATCGGGATCCCGATGTTCTGGTACTCGACGAAGCCACCTCAGCCTTAGACAACATCACGGAATTTGAAATTTCTGAAACCATGAAATCTCTGGCTGGTGAACGAACAATCATCATCGTTGCCCACAGACTTTCCACGGTGAAGAATGCGGACAACATCCTCTTCATGAAGAATGGACTGATAGCTGGCGAGGGGTCCTTCGAAAGCCTTCAGCAGTCAAACATGGATTTCGCGGAGCTGGTCAGAATCGGATCCGCAAGCTTGGCGGAAGAGAAGTGAGGGTGGTGTCGAACGAATTGGCTCGTTCGACACCACCCTCACTTGTGAGGAAAGTCTTTACGCGTCGACTGTCTCCGGTTTCTCCGAGAACTCATCCTTAAACGGATCCCCCTCGCGGTCAGCGTTGTACAGAGATTCGTCCAAGATTCCTTCGCGCTTAGACACGATGGTCGGCACCAGGATCTGACCGGCCACATTTACGGCGGTGCGTCCCATGTCGACGATCGGATCGATGGCGAGCAACAGACCAACGCCGGCGAGTGGCAGTCCCAAAGTAGACAAGGTCAGAGTCAACATCACGGTAGCTCCCGTGGTGCCTGCTGTTGCTGCGGAGCCCAGAACGGACACAATCACAATCAACAAGTACTGGCTGAAGTTCAGGTCAATGCCGAAGAATTGAGCCACGAAGATGGCGGCGATTGCCGGGTAGATGGCTGCGCAGCCATCCATCTTGGTCGTAGCGCCGAGCGGAACTGCGAAGGATGCGTAGCCACTAGGGACGCCCATGTTGCGCTCCGTCACGCGCTGAGTCAGCGGCATGGTTCCCACGGAAGAGCGGGACACGAAGGCAAGCTGAATGGCTGGCCATGCGCCGGAGAAGTACTGGCGTACCGAAAGTCCGTGAACACGAACCATGATCGGGTACACCACAAACAGCACGAGTGCCAGGCCAACGTAGATGGCTACAACGAACTTGGCGAGGGATCCCATGGTGTCCCAGCCGTAGGTTGCCACAGCATTGCCGATGAGTCCCACGGTGCCGATTGGTGCAATGCGGATGATCCACCAAAGAACCTTTTGGATGATGGCCAGAATCGAGCGGCTGAAGGAAACGAACGGTTCGGCCGCAGCACCAACCTTGAGTGCGGCAACGCCTACGGCGATAGCGATCACCAGGATCTGAAGTACGTCGAAGGACACTGAAGTGGAAACGGCGCCGGACTCTGCAACCTTGCTCGAGGCGGAAAGGCCCAAGAAGTTAGCTGGGATAAGTCCCTGCAAGAAGGCCCACCAAGAGCCAGTCTTGCCGGTGTAGTCGGCTGGGGCTGACTGGCCGGTGCCGACGCCTGGCTGGAAGACAATTCCCAATCCAATACCGATCATCACCGCAATGAACGCCGTGATGCAGAACCACAAAAGTGTCTTCCACGCCAAGCGGGCGGCGTTGGTGACTTGTGCAAGGTTTGCGATCGAGGCCACTACGGCGAAGAACACCAGTGGAACAACGGCGGCCTTCAGCAAGCTGACGTAGCTGGAACCGATGACCTGAAGCGTGGTTCCTAGCGCGTTCGGCGATTCGGTGGTGTGGCCGGTTTGCTTCGCCCAGAGACCTAGGATGAGGCCAAGAATGAGGGCGGCAATGATTTGAGGGCCGAACGAGGTCGCCCATTTAGGCAGACGACGCACGGCAGTTGCGTAGGAGGCAGGATTATTCACCTAACGAGTGTGGGGCGAATTATCCTGCCGTCCAAGCCTAAATTGCGAAATATTACGCGACTGTGACTTCCGTCAAGGCGTATTTCAAGGTGTCGAGTCCAACGGAGCCGAGTGCCAAGGCGTCCTTGTGGAACTTCTTGAGATCAAACGCATCGCCCTCGCGCTGCTTGACCTCTTCACGAAGCTCATTCCACAGGCGCTCGCCGAGCTTGTAGGCAGGAGCCTGACCGGCCCAGCCAAGGTAGCGGTTGAACTCAAAATCCAACTGGCCGGGGGAGGTGTCCAAGTTCTTCTTCAAGAACTCGTAGCCCAGCTCAGGGGTCCACGTGCCGGATCCCCACTGCTCAGGAATCTCGAGCTCGCAGTGGACGCCAATGTCAAAGACCACACGGGCCGCACGCATGCGCTGCGCATCTAGCATGCCCATGTAGTCGCCCAAATCATCGAGGTACCCCAGCTCTTGCATGAGTCGCTCTGCATAGAGCGCCCAGCCTTCACCATGACCGGATACCCAAATCAGGTTTCGGCGCACCGAGTTGAGGGTGTCCTTCAAGTACACAGCCGTCGCTACCTGCAGATGGTGTCCGGGCACGCCCTCGTGATACACCGTGCTGGTTTCTGACCAGGTCAGGAACTTTTCCTCGCCGGCCGGCACGGACCACCACATTTGGCCTGGACGTGAAAAATCGTCAGACGGACCGGTGTAATAGATGCCTCCTTCTTGCGTCGGCGCAATCATGCATTCGAGCTTGCGCACTGGCTCCGGAATATCGAAGTGATTCTCTCCGAGCTCGGCCACTGCCGCGTCAGACTTTTCTTGCATCCACGCCTTTAGGGCATCCGTACCGTGCAAAACGCGCGTGGAGTCCTCGTTGAGAAGTGCTTTCGCTTCGGCGATGGTAGCGCCAGGCTTGATGGCATTGGCAACACGCTCTTGTTCCGCAATGATGCGGTCCAGCTCAGCGATGCCCCACTCATAGGTCTCGTCAATATCGATCGTGGTGCCCAGGAACTCGCGGCTCGCTAGCAAGTAGCGCTCGCGGCCAAAGGCGTCCTTCTCTGGTGCGATCGGAAGAAGTTCTTCGCGCAGAAACGTCGCGAACTCGTCGTATCCGGCTTTCGCGGCAGCCGCGCTTTCCTTGAGTCGAACGGTCGAGAAGATCGCAGGCGCGCGCTCCACGAGGCTGTCGAAGAAGCCGACGTCCTTGGTGTAGTCAGCGATCTGGCCTAGGACAATGTCCACTTGGCGGCGCGCGGCCACTTTGCCTTCACTTGCGCTCTTTTTGTACGACGCCGTAGCTTGCGTCAGTGCCTTGGGGATATTCGCAAGACGCCCGGCGATGTGGTCCCAGTCCTCGGCAGTTGCGGTGGGCATGAGGTCCAAGATTGCACGAACGTTTTGCGGTGTCGAGGCAATATTGTTGAGGTCGGTCCAGCCGGAGTCGATGTTTTCGATCCAGAGACTCAGTCGCTCGTTGACAGAGTGCTGCGTGACCTTGTCGATGTCATCGACGGGCGTAGCAGCCATGATGTCGTCGAGCGCGCGCTGCATGAGATCGCGTAGCTTCTGACGGCCTTCAGGGGAGCGGTCTTCGTATCCTTCTTCGTATCCGGGGATACCGAGCGAGGCTCCAGTCTCAGGGGAGAGCTTCAGGAATTCCTGAAAGAACTTCTCGCAAGATTCGTCAATGGCGCTCGGGGTACGTGTGATGGGCATCTCAATGGTCATGAGACAACATTACAACGTGAAATAGTCGCTGAATATCAGCTACTTAGTGTCGTCCGCGCCAGATTCCCGGTAGCTGCATGAACTGCCGGCCACGCTTGATGGCTTCACGCACCAAGTCATTGCGCGTAGGTGCCTCCGGCTCTTCCTCCGATTGGCTCGTCGTCGCGAGAAGGCATGCCGTCAGAGCAGCAAGCTCCTCCGGCGATGGATCGCCAGAGACCACTTTGAAGATCGGCGCTTCCTGTTCTTCGGAATCGCCTTCCCATGTACGCGTGCCGCGTGCGGCTGCTGCTGGACTCATAGTGGGATGTTTCCGTGCTTCTTAGCAGGGTTGGCAACGTGCTTGTCGCGCAATGCTCGCAAGCCGTGAACTACACGAAGTCGCGTGTTCTGAGGAGCAATGACAGCGTCCAAGTAGCCAAGCTCGGCAGCCTGGTAAGGATTGAGCAGCTCGGCTTCGTAGCCTTCGATGACCTCGGTGCGGCGCGCCTCAACGTCGCCGCCTTCGGCTTCAACGGCTGCTAGGTCGCGGCGGTACAGAATGTTGACCGCACCTTGAGCGCCCATGACACCAATCTGCGCGGTAGGCCACGCGAAGTTCAGATCAGCTCCGAGCTTCTTAGAGCCCATCACAATGTAGGCGCCGCCATAAGCTTTGCGGGTGATGATGGTGATCTTCGGGACCGTCGCCTCTGCGTACGCGTAGAGCAACTTGGCGCCGCGGCGGATGATGCCCTGGAACTCCTGATCCGTGCCAGGCAAGAAGCCGGGAACGTCAACGAGGGTCAAAATTGGAATATTGAATGCATCGCAGTTACGGACAAAGCGGGCGGCCTTTTCGGAAGCAGCGATGTCCAACGTGCCAGCGAACTGCATCGGCTGGTTCGCCACGATGCCGATGGGGCGGCCCTCAACGCGTGCGTATCCAATGAGGACATTCGGTGCGTACAGAGACTGCATTTCGAGGAAGTGACCGTCGTCGACAATTGCCTCGATGACTTCGCGCATGTCATATGGCTGATTTGCGGAGTCAGGAATGAGAAGGTCGAGCGCCTCGTCCTCTTCCGTGATCTCAAGATTCTCCTCGAAGCCCTCCATCGGGGTGGGGGACAGGTTGCTGGATGGCAAGAAGTCCAGGAGCTCTTTGACGAAGTCGATTGCGTCTTCTTCGTCGTCTGCAAGGTAGGTTGCCGTACCCGTCACAGCGTTGTGCTGGCGAGCGCCACCGAGCGTCTCCATGTCCACTTCTTCGCCGGTCACGGTCTTGATGACGTCCGGGCCGGTGATGAACATGTGGCTGGTCTTATCCACCATGACCACGTAGTCGGTCAAAGCAGGGGAGTAGGCGGCACCGCCTGCGCAGGGGCCCATGATGAGGGAGATCTGCGGGATGACGCCGGAAGAGTGAACGTTATTGCGGAAGATATCCGCAAACATGGCCAGCGAGGCAACGCCTTCCTGGATGCGAGCGCCACCGCCGTCGTTAATACCGATGACGGGGCATGCGTTGCGCAGGGCGAATTCCTGAACCTTGACGATCTTCTCGCCGTTGACCTGGCTCAACGAACCGCCATAGACAGTGAAATCTTGGGAGTAAACGGCGACGAGGCGGCCGTCTACGGTGCCGTAGCCCGAAACTACGCCGTCGCCGAGAGGGCGCTTCTTGTCCATGCCGAAAGCGGAGGTGCGGTGGATCGCGAGGGCGTCGAACTCAACGAAAGAACCCTCGTCCAACAAAAGATCAATGCGTTCGCGGGCCGTGTGCTTCCCGCGCTCGTGCTGCTTGTCGACGGCTGCTTGACCGGACGGCAGCTGGGAAAGTGCTTCGCGGCGCCGGAATTCTGCAATCTTTCCGGCAGTGGTGGTGAGATCGATGGGGCTCTCTTCGCCTGAGCTAGCAGCATTGGCGTTCGCAGCTGGTGCGGTCATAGGTTGGGTGCTCCCATCATCGATTCACTAAGTGCCGGTGTGCTTGTAGAGATTCCACAACAAGAACCTGCAACTTGGCTAGTCTAGTGAGCCATTTACGGACATCGCTGGTATGAAACCTACAAAGTCGTGGAATGAATCAGAAAATACTTGTTACTCATGGGTAACAAAATGTGTCGGAAGCCACTATTCTGACTTCATGACTACTGAAACTTTCTCTTTGAAGGGCCGCACCATCCTCATGAGCGGCGGCAGCCGCGGAATTGGGTTGGCGATCGCCAAGCGAGCGGCGGCTGACGGCGCCAACATTGTATTCCTTGCCAAGACGGTGCAAGCGCATGACAAGTTGGAGGGCACCGTCTACACGGCCCGAGCGGAAATGGAGGAAGCCGGCGGCAAGGCACTTCCCGTGGTGGGTGACGTTCGCAATGACGACGACGTAGCTCGCGCCGTTGCAGAAGCGGTTGAAACCTTCGGCGGCATTGACATCGTGATCAATAACGCCTCCGCGATTGACTTGAGCAAGACGCCTGATCTGTCGATGAAGAAGTACGACCTCATGCTGGATATCAACGCTCGTGGTTCGTTCCTCATGGCAAAGACGGCGTTGCCACATTTGATGAAGTCTGACCATGCGCACATCCTGACCATGTCCCCGCCGCTCAACCTTGATCCGAAGTGGGCTGGCATGCACGTGGGCTACACCATGTCCAAGTACGCCATGAGCCTCGTGACGCTGGGGCTCGCGGAAGAACTCAAGGAGCATGGAATCGGTGTGAACTCTCTTTGGCCGGCAACGCTCATTGATACGGCAGCCATCCGCGCGATGCCTCACGGTGATCTCTTGGCGTCCAAGGGGCGCTCCATTGAGATCGTCGGCGACGCGGCTCACGCCATCCTGACGTCAGACCCTCGAGAACTCACGGGCAAATTCTTGGTGGATGAAGAAATCTTGACGCTCAAGGGTGAGGAGGACCTTGGACGCTATGCGACGACGCCGGGTAATACGGATCTGATCCCTGACATCTTCCTCTAAGGAGTACGTTGGGGGGGGGAGTTTCTCGACGCTCATGAGGCGGATTGCATCGTTAGGATTGACTCATGATGTTGGAATCTTGCTCCTCAACCAACGCCTTTGTAGGCGAGCAATTTCGCGCCGACCCAGCATCATGGAACACCTTGGATTGGGCCGCTACCGGCGACCAGACCTCTGGGACCGGTCGATTAGGCCGGGCGTGGGTGGCACCCACCGGCACAAGCTTGGCTCTGAGCGTGTTCTTCCGCGTCGACGAGCCTGGCGAAATTCCCTCCCACGAAGCCGCGTGGCTTTCGGTGCTCTGCGCGCTGTCCTTGACTCGCACCATTGAGGAACTTGGTGCGGCGTCGGATGCAGCTCGCCTCAAGTGGCCCAACGATGTGTTGCTCAACGGCAAGAAAGTTGCCGGAATTCTTGCGCAGTTCCATTCCGTGCTCAACCCAAGAGAAGCCGTTGCGAGCGGGGAGCGGGAGACGAGCAGCGGCGTCGTAGTGGGAATTGGAACGAATATTTCGCTGACTCACGAACAACTTCCGGTTCGCACTGCCACGAGCCTTGCGCTCGAAGGTATCGAAGCGGACATCGATCGAGTGTGCGAAGTATTCCTATCGCACATTCGCTCGGATTTCGAGAAGCTCAAGGCGTCTGGATACCGCACGTCGGTGTGGTTGCGCGGCGCTGTCAAGGAAAAATTGAGTTCGCTGGGTCTAGACGTGTGTGCAGAGCTTCCTAATGGTCGCCACGTGATTGGCGAGTGTGTGGACCTGGATCCGGACGGTGCGCTCATTGTGGAAACGGCGGACGGGCAATCGCATCGTATTAGTGCTGGTGACATCGTCCATCTGCGTCGCTCCGACGGGGCCTACGCCTAGACGGTCATTCTTGAGATTTTCTCAGGGTGAGCTGTAAAGATGAGACGTAAGAACAGAGAGGAGTCAGTGTGCGAGTTCGGTTACGCGACGATGAACGCGTTGTAGTGCGTACGCGACCGCACCTGCGGACAATTCTGTGGCCCACCATTCGGCTCTTCCTCATAGTTCTCGTAGCAAGCTACGGCGCAGGATTTTTGAACCGCGAACACACTGAGCCTCTCGCCACCATGGCACCTGTACTGCATTGGATTGTGGTGGGTGTCGGCGCGCTTTTGGCGTTCAAGTATGGGGTCCTCCCGATCTTCCGATGGTTCACCACGTGGATCATCCTCACTACGCAACGCGTAGTGGTCCACCGTAAAGGTGTAGACCGCGAAGTGCCTCTTGACGGTATTTTTGGAGTTGACCTGCGGCAATCCGTGGCGCAAAAAATGAACCAGTCAGGGACAATGATCCTCAGAACAGCTTCAGGAAATGGCATTATCTACAACGTTCCCGCCGTACGCACCGTCGCCGATTTGGTGGTGGAGTACCGCGATGCCCTCCCTGCTCGAGCTTTACCCGTTGAACGGTGGGCACTGTGATTTCTGATCCCTTTGAGAATTTCCGCAACCGCATGCCGGTAGCTGATTCGGAACCTGCAGCGGTGCCGGAACCCGTCACTGTGCAGGAATCTGATGCCCCGGAGGAACCAGCTGTTCAGGTTCCTGAAGTGACGCCGGAGCCCACACCTGAGCCGGAATCAGTTCCGGAAGTAGCGCCTGTGGCCGAGCGAACCATGAACGATCGTGAAGCATCTAGAAATCTGGAGCGGCGACTTCTCGGTGGCCCACGTACCCTCAAGCGTCGCGAGGTGGCTTCCGGTGCTGGCGTTTCCTTGTTGTCAGCCAAGAAGCTATGGCGAGCATTGGGGTTCCCCAACGTAAACGACGAAGAAGTTGCCTTCACCGAGCGTGACCTCGAAGCCATCTTGACCATCGTTGAGAACGTTCGTGAAGGCTACTTGTCTGAGGAAACCGCCATTTCCATCACGCGCTCAATTGGCCAGATGACTGACCGCATGGTGATTTGGCAGATCGAAGCCCTCGTGGAGGACTTCGTGCAGAACCGGAAGATGACAGATCGGGAAGCGCGCGAGCACGTTCTTGAGCTCTTGCCTAGGCTCATTGAGCCCATTGAAAATGTTCTTCTTTATACGTGGCGGCGCCAAATGAATGCTGCGATTCAGCGTCAGGTGTTGCGGGTTGAATCCGGGCTGTTGGCTTCTGCCGAGGGTCGAACCGGCGAGGAAGACGACGCACCGCTGCCGTTGGCTCGAGCCGTGGGCTTTGCCGATTTGGTCTCCTACACTTCACTGTCTCGCCGTATGAACGAACGTACGCTGGCTCAACTGGTGCAGCGGTTCGAGCAAAAGAGTGCCGAAATCATTGCCGTGGGTGGCGGACGTCTTGTGAAGACGATTGGCGACGAAGTGTTGTTTGTCGCGGAAACTCCGCAGGCAGGCGCTGAGATTTCGCTGGCGCTCGCAGAAGAATTCAAGGCGGACGAGTTCCTGCCGGACGCTCGTGTGTCTCTGGTTTGGGGACGAGTGTTGTCTCGCTTGGGTGACATTTACGGCCCAACTGTGAACCTCGCGGCGCGACTCACAGCATTGGCTAAACCGAGTACGGTGCTTTGTGATGCGTTGACGGCTTCGACGCTGTCCGGTGACAAGCGCTACATCGTGGAACGCCAGCAAAGCCACGAGGTTCGAGGCTTCGGCGAAATCACTCCCTACATCTTGGCGCGAGGCGAAGGCGAAGGCCTCTCACTCGACTAGGAGTGAATAGTTTTCTGAGTTGGTCCTTATTCACTGCAGAATCTGAAAAGATGGAAGCGTGCCTCCAGAAACTGTCAGTAAATACGCCGTGCGCGTTGGTTTTCGAACCGACCGAGGACTAGTGCGTCCACTCAACGAAGATTCACTGTTAGTCGATGACGGCATTTTTGCCGTGTGTGATGGCATGGGCGGTCACGAAGCGGGCGAAGTAGCCAGCCTCATGTGCGCGCGAATTCTCGGTGCTGGTTACCGCGAGGAACCAGATGTAGTGACATCCCAGAGACTTGCCGAGATCCTAGATATGGCGGATTCGGAAATCAGAACGGCCATTGGCGGTAGTGGAGGCACCACTGTCAGCGGGCTGGCGTTGATTGACGACGGCGCTGAAGGCGATGGCATTCAATGGTGTGTCTTCAACGTGGGAGACTCCCGCACCTACGTCATGAGCGAGGGGAAGCCGCTCACTCAAATCACCCGCGATCATTCTCAAGTGCAAGAGCTGGTGGAATTGGGGCAGCTCACTCAAGAACAAGCAGACGTTCACCCGCGCCGCCACGTCATCACCCGCGCTCTTGGTACAGGTGACACCACGGAAGCGGACATGTGGCTGCGTCCGGTAACCGGGGGAGAGCGCTACCTCGTGTGCTCTGACGGACTGAGCGGCGAAGTGCACGGCGAGACCATCAATGAAGTGCTTTCTGTCATTCCGGATCCGCAGACCGCAGCAGACCGGCTGATCCAATTGGCTATTGAGTCCGGCGGTCGGGACAACATTTCCGTCATTGTGCTGGACGTGGAAAGCACTTCGAACCCCGAGTGATGCGGCAAGATAGTTTCGTGAGCAACGAATCAACGGATGAGAACCTTCAAGAGCTCGAAGCGCATCAAGTAGTCCCATCGGAGAGTCTCCGTGATGAATACGATGCCCTCGTCGACGAGATCCGAAAGCACCGCACCGCCTACTACCAGGAAGATGCGCCGCTAATCTCGGACGGAGAATTCGATGAGCTGTACCGCAGGCTCGAAAACCTCGAGGCACTTCATCCGGAGCTTGTAACCAACGATTCGCCGACTCAAGAGGTAGGCGGCGAAGTATCCGTGGCATTCGCCCCGGCCCAACACGTCACGCGCATGTACTCACTCGAGGATGTCTTTTCCCTCGAAGAGCTCGACGAGTGGGCGCGCCGCGCGGAGAAGAACGCGGCCATCCAAGCGCCGGATGACTCTATTAAGTGGCTGACCGAAGTCAAGATCGATGGCCTGGCCATCAACCTTCTCTACGAAGACGGAAAGCTTAAGCGCGCCGCAACTCGCGGCGATGGTGTGACCGGCGAAGACGTCACCCACAACGTGCTCACCATCAAGTCCATCCCCACCGAACTCGCGGGTTCCGGATGGCCTGCCCAGCTTGAAGTGCGCGGTGAGATCTTCATACCGTCAGCAGATTTCAAGCTGTTCAACGATTCACTCATTGAGGACGGCAAAGCGCCGCTTGCCAACCCCCGCAATGCTGCTGCCGGTTCCTTGCGGCAAAAGGATCCCCACGAGACGGCCAAGCGCCCGCTCTCGATGTTCGTCCACGGCGTAGGTTCTCGCGAAGGTTTAGCTGCAGAGAGCCAGTCGGAAACCTACGAGCTCATGCGTTCGTGGGGACTCCCTATTTCGCCGTACTGGGAGTCCTTCGATTCCTACGAGGACGTTCTGGCGTTCATCGCCGACAAGGGTGAACACCGCCACGACTTGCTGCATGAGATCGACGGCATCGTGGTCAAAATTGATTCGTTCGCTGTTCAGCGAGCCCTCGGCTACACCTCCCGCGTTCCGCGCTGGGCAGCCGCGTACAAGTATCCGCCCGAGGAAGTCCACACTAAGTTGCTGGACATTCTGGTCAACGTGGGCCGTACCGGACGCGTCACTCCTTACGCCGTGATGGAGCCAGTCAAGGTTGCCGGATCCACCGTGGAAATGGCCACCCTACACAACCAGGACGTGGTCAAGGCCAAGAATTTGCTGATCGGCGACACCGTGATCCTGCGTAAGGCAGGCGACGTGATCCCCGAAATCTTGGGACCCGTTCTGCCGCTGCGCGAAGGCCGCGAAAGCGAGCTCCGTGAATTCGTCATGCCGACCAATTGCCCATCTTGTGGTGAGCCGCTGAGCCCGGCGAAGGAAGGCGACGTCGATATCCGTTGCCTCAACGCTCGCAGTTGCCCAGCGCAGCTCACGGAGCGCGTTGCTCACTTGGGATCGCGCGGTGCCTTCGATATTGAAGCGCTGGGCTATGAAGCCGCTCGTGCTTTGACCCAGCCGGCATCACCAGTTCCTGGCCCCTTGGTCAACGAAGCGAATCTCTTCGATCTCACGGCCGAAGACTTGCGCGATGTCATGATCGAGCGTGAGAAAAAATCACGCGGCGTCGCCACCGGCGAAATGGAGCTGGTGCCGTACTTCTACACGAAGGGCACAGCGAAAAAGCCGAGCGAGCCAAGTGCCACCACCAAGAAGCTCTTCACCGAGCTGGAGAAAGCCAAGCAACAGCCGCTGTGGCGCGTGCTGGTTGCACTCTCCATTCGTCACGTGGGCCCTACTGCGTCACGTGCTCTGGCCACGGCCTTCGGCTCAATGGATAAGATTCGCGAGGCCAGCGTTGAGGAGCTAGCAAGCGTGGACGGGGTAGGTATCATCATCGCCGAGTCCATCAAGGAGTGGTTCACCGTGGACTGGCACCAAGAGGTTGTCACGAAGTGGGCGAATGCCGGGGTGCGGATGGAAGATGAAGTGGACGAATCCGTGCCGCGCACCCTTGAAGGGCTCACCGTGGTGGTCACCGGAACACTGCCGAACTTTAGCCGTGACGAGGCCAAAGAAGCCATTATTAGCCGCGGCGGAAAAGCCGCGGGATCCGTTTCTAAAAACACGAGCTACGTGGTCGCCGGTGAAGCAGCTGGCACCAAACTCGACAAGGCACAAGCACTCGGCGTTCCCGTCCTAGACGAAGACGGTTTCCGGGTGCTCTTGGCCGACGGCCCCGAAGGAGTCACCACCGCATGAAACCAGAAGACTTCCTTGAGCTCACTCTCAAGGCGGCACGAGCAGGAGCAGCCGTCCTCGCAGCTCGGGCAAGTTTTTCCCCAGCCACCGGGCACATTGCCACGGACTCTAAGTCAGCTGCAGGGGACTGGGTGACAGAGTTTGACCGCAACGCAGAGCAGGCCGTGCGTGAGGTCCTTCGTGCCGCACGCCCGCAGGACCAAATCAGCGGCGAAGAGTATGAAACCACCACGGTGGAGAACCCGAGCGGTTACCGCTGGTCCATCGATCCACTCGACGGCACGGTGAACTTTGTGCGTGGCATTCCGTTCTTCGGGTGTTCGGTGGCCGTCTTCGGCTCCGCCGACAACGCTCCCGAGGGCGCCTGGCTAGCTGGTGCGGTGGTTGCGCCCGCACTGAATGTCGAATACTTCGCCACGCGTGGAGGCGGCGCTTGGATGCGCTCCATTGACGTTCGAAACACAGAATACGACGACGCCGCTGCGGTTCGATTGCACGGCCCGGACGCTTCGAGCGATGCTCGCATTCTGGCCACTGGCCTGGGCTACGACGCCGCACGCCGTGCGTACCAAGTGGCGGCGCTCGCAGAAATGCTCCCAGACTTTGCGAACATCCGTCGTTTGGGATCAGCCGCTCTTGACTTGTGCCTCGTTGCCGAAGGGAAGCTTGATGCCTACGCCGAGTTTGGAACTCAAGAATTCGACTGGGCAGCCGGTGCGCTGATTGCCGAGGAGTCCGGAACCCCCGTACGCCGACCCTCGAGCGGCGACGGCACGCGCTGGCCTGACTGGATGGTTGCTGGCGAGGTGAATGTTCCGAGGTCTCCGCGCCGCACTCCAGACCCACAGTCCATCTTGGATGACCCCATTAAGCACCGAGCTGGGGCAGGGAAATCGAGCGCCGGCGTCGTCATTGTGCGAGACGCACTACCGGACGACTATCTGGAAATCCGGCGCATCACACACGACGCCTATGTCACCGGTGGTTACTTTGGTTCAGCTGAAGAGCCGTACATGCAGCGCGTGGGCAACGTGGCAGATCGTCACGAAGATGCGCTCATGTGGGTCGCCGAGCGCGACGGCCAAGTAGTGGGTTCCGTCACGCTGGCCCGCGCAGGGGAGAAGTGGGCGGACATCGCTCGCGAAGACGAATTGGAGTTCCGGCTGCTCGCAGTGGATCCCAATGTTCAACGCAGCGGGGCCGGAAGTGCCCTAGTGGAGCGCATTTTGGCGTACGCGAAGACTCTGCCGGACGTAAATCGCGTGAGTTTGACGACGGGATCCGATTGGCTCCCTGCGCACGCTTTGTACAACCAGCTTGGATTCCAGCGAGTTCCTGACCGAGATTGGTACGTTCCCGGAACTGACATCAAGCTAGTCGTTTACGCTTACGAAATACGTGAGCACTAGACTGGAAGCCAACATCCAACCGTCTAATACCGGGAGATTCATGTCTGCCATCAGCCGTGAAGACGTGGCCCACTTGGCCCGTCTTGCGCATTTGGAAATGTCCGACGCCGAACTTGAGACCATGGCGAGCGAACTCGCCGTCATTGTGGACTCAATTGCGGTAGTGAGCGAAGCCGCGGGCGAAGACGTCCCAGCGACAAGCCACCCGATTCCGCTTCAAAACGTATTCCGTGAAGACGTAGTGGGACAGACGCTGACTCAAGAAGAGGCGTTGCAGAATGCCCCGGACTCTGAGGATGGCCGGTTTAAGGTTCCTGCGATTTTGGATGGGGAGTAAGAATTTGGACATCATTCGTATGAGTGCGGCCGAGCTGGCCGCCGCGTTGCAAGCCGGAACGGTCACTTCGGTACAGGCCGTACAGGCACACCTGGACCGCATTGCTGCCGTTGACGGTGGCGAGAATGGCGTCAACGCCTACTTGCACGTGAACGCGGAGGAAGCTTTGGCTGTTGCCGCACAAGTGGACGCCCTGCGCGCTGCGGGGGAGACCCTGCACCCACTCGCCGGTGTGCCAATCGCGATCAAGGACCTCATTGTCACGAAGGGCCAGCCGACGACGGCTGGTTCCAAGATGCTTGAGGGCTGGATGTCTCCGTACGATGCGACCGTGATCGAAAAGATCCGTGCCGCAAAGCTGCCGATGCTTGGCAAGACGAACTTGGATGAGTTCGCCATGGGTTCCTCCACGGAGCACTCTGCATATGGCAACACCCGCAACCCGTGGGACCTCGGCCGCATCCCAGGCGGTTCCGGCGGTGGCTCTGCTGCAGCCGTTGCTGCCTTTGAAGCACCTCTTGCGTTGGGTACGGATACTGGCGGATCCATCCGCCAGCCAGGTGCTGTTACCGGCACCGTGGGCTCCAAGCCAACCTATGGCGGAGTTTCGCGTTACGGTGCGATCGCCATGGCATCTTCTTTGGACCAGATTGGCCCTGTGTCCCGTACGGTCATGGACGCCGCGTTGCTCCACGAGCTCATCGGTGGACACGATCCAAAGGATTCCACCTCTCTCAACGAGCCAGTCGCGGATCTCGTGGCTGCTGCTCAGCAGGGCGCAACCGGTGATTTGAGCGGAGTGCGCGTCGGCGTGATTCGTGAACTTCAAGGCGAAGGCTACGAAGCCGGCGTTCAGCAGCGCTTCGATGAAGCACTGGAACTTTTGCGCGGCGCTGGCGCGACCATCGTGGAAGTGTCTTGCCCGAACTTCAAGTACGCGCTGGCTGCTTACTACTTGATCATGCCTTCTGAGGTCTCTTCTAACCTCGCGAAGTTCGACGGTGTTCGTTACGGGCAGCGCGTGGTGCCAACCGACGGTCCGGTAACTATTGAACGCGTTATGGGTGCTACTCGCGCCGCACACTTTGGTGACGAAGTAAAGCGCCGCATCATCTTGGGCACCTACGCTTTGTCCGCTGGCTACTACGACGCCTACTACGGCTCGGCTCAGAAGGTTCGTACGCTCATTCAGCGTGACTTCGAAGCCGCGTTTGCGCAGGCAGATGTTCTCATTTCCCCAACGGCACCGACTGTGGCGTTTGAGTTCGGCTCGAAGACGGATGATCCGCTGGCAATGTACTTGAACGACGTCGCCACGATCCCAGCAAACATGGCTGGCATCCCAGGCATCTCGGTCCCTGGTGGTCTCTCTGAAGGGTTGCCAGTAGGCATCCAGTTCTTGGCTCCAGCTCATGAAGACGCGCGCATGTACCGTGCGGGTGCGGCGCTGGAAGCCCTCTTGGAAAAGCAGTGGGGCGGGCCGTTGCTGGCTCAGGCTCCAGACGTTGAAGCTGCCATCGCAGCTGCAGGACAGGGTGAGGTGGCCTAAGTGGCAGTGACTGAAGAACTCGTGGACTTTGACGAGGCGCTAGAAAAGTACGATCCAGTCCTTGGCTTTGAAGTTCACGTTGAACTCAACACCAAGACCAAGATGTTCTCTGATGCTCCGAACGCCTTTGGTGACGTGCCGAACACGAACGTCACGCCGGTTGACCTTGGCTTGCCTGGTGTCTTGCCGGTAGTTAACAAGACGGCCGTGGAGTATTCGATCCTCATTGGCTTGGCGCTGAACTGCAAGATTGCAGAATCCTGCCGTTTCGCCCGCAAGAACTACTTCTACCCGGACACCCCTAAGAACTTCCAGACCTCTCAGTACGACGAGCCGATCGCCTACGACGGCTACATCGACATTGAGCTGGAAGACGGCGAAGTGTTCCGCGTTGAAATTGAACGCGCTCACATGGAAGAAGATGCCGGAAAGCTCACCCACATGGGTGGTAGCACCGGACGTATTCAGGGCGCCGAGTTCTCCTTGGTTGACTACAACCGTGCTGGTGTTCCGCTCGTGGAAATCGTGACGAAGCCTATTGTTGGCGCTGGCAAGCGTGCCCCTGAACTGGCGCGTGCCTACGTTGGAGCGATCCGCGAAATCGTGAAGAACCTTGACGTCTCTGACGCCAAGATGGAGCGCGGCAACGTGCGTTGCGATGCCAACGTTTCCCTTATGCTCAAGGGCGCTGACAAGTTCGGCACTCGTTCCGAGACGAAGAACGTGAACTCGCTGCGCGCAGTTGAGCATGCTGTTCGCTTCGAGATTGAGCGTCACGCTGCTGTTCTCGAATCAGGTCAGAAGGTTGTCCAAGAGACCCGGCACTGGCACGAAGACACTCGCTCCACCACATCTGGCCGTCCGAAGTCCGACGCCGACGATTACCGTTACTTCCCAGAGCCGGACTTGGTTCCTGTTGTCACGACGCCAGAGTGGATTGAAGAGCTTCGTGCCCGTCTGCCAGAGCCGCCAGCCGAGCGCCGCAAGCGCCTCAAGGCTGAGTGGGGATACTCGGACGCAGAATTCCGTGACGTCGTAAATGCTGGAATGACGGACCTCATCTCTGACACCATCGCAGCAGGCGCTTCACCAGCGGTTGCTCGTAAATGGTGGATGGGTGTTGTCTCTGGTCTTGCGAAGACCCAGGACGTTGACGCTGCTGAACTTGGTGTCACGCCGGAAACCATTGTTGAACTTCAGGGACTTATCGATTGCAAGAAGATCAATGACAAGATCGCCCGCCAGGTCTTGGACTTTGTCCTCGCCGGCGAAGGAACCCCATCTGAGGTTGTTGAAAAGCGCAGTCTTGCCGTGGTGAACGATGACTCTGCCCTCGGCGCGGCTATCGACGAAGCCATGGCTCAGATGCCAGATGTTGTGGCAAAGATCCAGTCCGGCAAGGTGCAGGCCATCGGCGCACTCATTGGCCCCGTCATGAAGGCGACCCGTGGGCAGGCTGACGCGGCTCGTGTCCGCGAGATTGTGCTCGAGAAGCTGGGTGTTGACGGTTAGATTCGTACAGACAGCGGAGTGGTGGCCGGATAAAGATTGGCGACCACTCCGGCGTCTATGGGCGAGGATGCAGGTTTCCATCTCCTTATTCGTAGGTCACAAGTTGGCAATGATATCTGCCCCGCCTACGATCGGTTAAAAGGCAATTGTTCTGGCGGAGTTAGTAGTCGTTTCTGGCTTTTGGTCTTAGTCACTGACTCAGAGAGAGGAAACGGCGCAAACATGGACGTGTCTGTAGTTATTCCTGCATATAACGCTGCTTCAACGATTGGAAGACAGCTGGACTCTTTAGCCTGTCAGACATTCGACGGTTCTTGGGAAGTAATAGTCGCGAACAACGGTTCGAAAGATGAGACTGTTCGAGTCATTGAGAGTTTCAAGAGCCGCTTCCCAGTGCCATTGTCACTCGTTGACGCGTCCAAGACTCAGGGTGCCGCACACGCACGTAATTCCGGAGTCCTTGTAGCACGAGGGAAATTTGTCGCGTTCTGTGACGCTGATGACCGAGTGGAGCCAGATTGGCTCGACACTCTTGTTTGGGCGTTAAGCAGTGATGTTGATGTCGTGGGCGGATTCCTGGAGGAGTACGAAGATCGCGTAAGTGATCTTGACGTAACTGCTATTTACGAGGAATCTGAGAATTTCCGTGCCCCGGTTCACTTGGGTGGAAATTCGGCCATCAGAAGGCACAGATTCCTGGAACTCGGCGGCTATGATGAGTCGTTCCGCACTTATGGCTGTGAGGATTATGAATTCATGATCCGTGCTCGAAAAGCCCGACTTCGCATTGCCTACGTCCCGAGCGCCAGAATTGAGTTCACGCCTACGACTGATTTCAAGAACGTTCTCAGGAAAATATACAATTCTGGAAAAGCTGAAGTACGAGTTTGGGCGAGACATCCAGACGAATTTCCCGGAAGAAATAAGCTTCGTTCCGTTATTCTCGAGAACTTCAAATCGGCGACTCATGCTGTAACTGGGTTCCGGTCGAATTCACTTAAGGGGCACGCGCGCTCGGGCGTGACTGCTGCAGGCCACTTGGTGGGCGTCATATCTGGTAAGTACAAAGGCTGGGACGAACCACAATTTCTCATTGCCCCTAATAAATGAGCATTCGCTACTTGGGCCGTCAATTACCGCGTGTCACACCGAGAGCTCCTTGGAGATTGACCCTCCTAGACTGGAGCCAGGAAATTGCGATATTAGCCTCAAATATAGAGATATGTTGGACGGCGCTACGATGTCACCAATGCCGCGCAGGAACCAGATGCTTGAGGTTAATGGCAGGAAGTTCCACGAATTTCCACGAAAGCAGCGCCAATACCGCCGTTATGCTAACGCAACTAAGGGCTGTGACCAGCCAGCCAAAATTGGCAATTCCGCACAATATTAGAAGCTGTTGTACCGGAAAAGCGTAAATGTAGATGCCGTACGACAGATCTGTGTTGGACCCAATGCGAGTCTTGAGAACTGATCCTGCGCTAAGAACGGCGACAACTAGCGAGATCAGCCCGACAATCTTTCCAGAGGTCTCAGGAAGTACGGACGTGTGAGTCAAAAACAGAAACAATACAGTTGATCCGAAAAAGGAAATTCGGTTGAATCTAATATGTTTCCCAGCCACGTAGGCCAACATTCCCCATAGAAAGTGAGTCCAAAGACGGAGACCGTTGTCCGCAATTGCGCCAAACGCACTAGAGAAGGTGCTGGAGAAGAACGTCGGTGGAAGCGTGACATAAGCGAGAGTTGCCATCAGGGTCAATGCTGGCACAATTATGTGCACTCTCGTTCGAACTGGATTTGCCACACATAGGACTGCAACGCCGACGTATGCCAACGCCTCGTAAAAAAGTGTCCAGAGACTTCCGTTCCATGTGTGTGGCCACGGAACTTGATTCAATGTGTTTTCAATGCCATCCTGCGAGGGCTTGAGATCAAGTGCACCAGTAACGTAATGGATTGCCGAAGCCGCTTCCCATTTAGTGCCCGCTTCCAGAACGCTGCCGAGAGGCGCGAAAAGGAATGCCGTTACGAGTATGGCCACTAAGTAGCCAGGATAGATGCGAAGGAACCTGCGCCAGAAGTATGCCAGTGTTCGAGTCCTCAAAGCTGACGCAAATATCAAATACCCCGAGATCACGAAGAATCCATCAACTGCAGCACCATGGAGGCCGCTGTGAATGAAGGGGCCAAACTGGAATGACTGAAATCCGCCGAGAGGGAAGGCATGCCCGAAAATGACCAGGACCGCCAGCATTAGACGAACGGCGCCTAGGGCATTGTCTGAGGAGCTCAGTTTGGCATGAAGTGTTGGTCGGTTAGCTGGCTGAGGCAAGAATTTACCCTCTTCGGTTTTTAACTTAGTAGACCTTCGTTATGAACGATCTTCGCATGAAAGGATATTTATTCCAGAGTCATTTCACCCAAGTCTTGAGTACGAAGGCTAACCATGAAGAAGGTCAAGTTATGAGTGGACTTGGAATCTCAAAGTCGCAAGGCTTCATCACGATCCTCGTGCGGCGATAAAGGCCTTCACGCAAATTTCGATGTCTTCGGTAGAGTGCGCTGCGGAGAGTTGCACACGAATACGTGCGGCACCCTTCGGTACTACCGGGTAGCTAAAGGCTGTGACAAACACTCCGTGCTCCAGCATCGCATCGGCAATTTTCGACGCAACGTGGGCGTCGCCGAACATGACGGGCACGATTGCGTGTTCGCCAGGCAAGAGTTCAAACCCGGCTTCCGTCATGGAAGTGCGGAAGTGGGTGGCGTTGGCAAAAAGTTTTTCGCGTAGGGAGCCAGAACCGGTCACCAACTTCAGTGCTTCACGCGTGGCCTGGACGATTGCTGGTGCCAACGAGTTGGAGAACAAATATGGACGTGCTCGCTGGCGCATCAGCTCAATGATCTCTGCGTGGCCTGAAACGTAGCCACCGGAAGCACCACCGAGAGCTTTGCCGAACGTGCCGGTGTAGATATCCACTCGGTCACCCACACCCAGATGTTCGGGAACTCCGGCGCCGGTTGCTCCCATGAATCCCACCGCATGGGAATCGTCGACCATGACTAGGGCTCCGTACTCATCAGCCAGATCGCAGATCTCCCGGACCGGAGCGATGAAACCGTCCATCGAGAACACGCCATCCGTCACAATGACGGACCGACGTGGTCCGGCGCCGTCGTTCAGTGATTTCGCGGCCTCCAACTGGACTCGCAAATCCGTCATGTCCTGATTGGCATAGCGGAATCGGTTGGCTTTGGATAGGCGAATGCCGTCGATGATGGACGCGTGGTTTAGGGCATCGGAGAAGATCGCATCTTCAGGGCCGAAAAGAGTCTCAAAAACGCCGCCATTGGCGTCGAAGCAACTTGAAAACAAAATGGTGGCATCGGTACCGAGAAATTCAGAGACCTCGGACTCCAACGCAAGATGAATGTCCTGCGTGCCGCAAATGAAGCGCACTGAAGCCATGCCGAAGCCGTGGTTTTCGAGACCCTCGTGGGCCGCTTCGATGAGCCGTGAATCGTTCGCGAGACCTAGATAATTGTTGGCACAGAAGTTTAGAACAGGAGCTGCTGCTACCCCGAGCGGACCGGCCTCGATGGATGCATCCTGAGGTGTGTCGATATGGCGTTCGTTCTTGTAGAGTCCTGCTTCGCGTATCCCAGCGATTTCTTCGCTGACGCTGGCAAGAATTGATTGCTTGCTCAAGATTAGGACCTCCAGTCGATGATGACTTTGCCGCCGTGTCCGGCCTTCGCGGTAGCGAAAGCTTCTTCCCACGATTCGGCAAGAAATACGTCAGTCACGGTGCTTGCGATGTTGTTTCGAAGTGTCTCGTTGGACTGGAGCATGGCACTCATCGCGTACCAGGTCTCGAACATCTCGCGGCCGTATATGCCCTTGAGGGTGAGCATATGAGTGACAACCTTGGTCCAGTCGAATTCAGCTGTCTCACTCGACAATCCCAGAAGTGCGATGTTGCCGCCGTGGTTCATGTTCTCGATCATTTCGCGCAGCGCGGTTCCACGGCCGGACATTTCAAGTCCTACGTCGAAGCCTTCAACCATTTTCAGCTGTGCTTGGGCTTCTTTGATGTGGTGCTCGGCGACGTTCAGCGTGAGGTCAGCACCCATTGCATGCGCTAAAGCCAGCCGCTCTTCGGACACATCGGTAATGACGATCTTCCGTGCGCCCGCGTGACGGGCAACGCCCACTGCCATCAGGCCGATAGGACCAGCCCCGGTGATGAGGACATCTTCGCCGACGAGAGGAAATGAAAGGGCTGTGTGGACGGCGTTGCCGAGTGGATCAAAAATGGCTCCGAGTTCCGGCGTGATGTTCTCATCCTTGTGAACCCATACGTTTGATTCGGGGATAACGACATACTCGGCGAACGCGCCGTTGCGCTGGACGCCGACGGACGAAGTGTTGATGCACATGTGCTTGCGACCCGCGCGGCAATTACGGCACATACCGCAGACCACGTGGCCCTCGCCGGAGACTCGATCTCCCACTTTGACAGTGCTTGCGAGACTACCGACTTCCACCACTTCGCCGTAGAACTCGTGGCCCGGGATCAGCGGAGTGTTAATCATGTCTTGCGCGGCGGCGTCGTAATTCAGGATGTGAATGTCAGTGCCGCAAATGCCGGCCGTGTGGACTCGAATTTTGACGTCATGAGGGCGGGTCTCTGGCTCCGGAACGTCGGTCAGCTCGAAGCCGGGTTGAGGCTGAGCTTTGAGAAGAGCTTTCATTCGACTATCCCACCACTCGGATAAACACCGTGCAACCCGCGCATTGCCTCGAGCCGAAAACGTAAGCTTGAACTAAGTCGTACTAAGGCTTCTACACGTAGTTGTGAGAAAAAATTCTAGTCTTGTGCTTTGATTAGCAAGGATATGGCGCTGCGCTTTTGGGTGCGAATATGCGCATTTAATGCGCGTGAAAGTTGGATGACTATTCGTGCGATTTTTGGTTGTTTACTCGGGCTAAATTCAAGGTTCCTCCATACCTCGTCGTCGGCCGCAATTATTGGGTTGAATTTTGGATCGCCCGACGTCACGGACATCTCAGTTGGAATCGGATAATTTCCATGTGTCCAGTTTGTTCGGGGCGAATTGCGGAATAGCCAATCATCACCGTAAAAAACGCGCAATTCCTCCGGAATCGCAGTGTATGCATCGCGACGCATGAACATTGCTATACCCCAACCAGTTGGCCGTTCATTCGTTGGCCGAAGTATGGGCTGCCCATTTGGGGCGATCAGGCATGAATTATTAGGGCCAATTATTCCGATGCCTGGGACACCAAGCCACTTCGCAATAAATGTAAAAATTTTGGGGTTGAACAATACGTCATCATTCAGGATGGCTAAATATTTTCCTCGAGATTCTCGAACCACTAGATCCCATGCTGGATTGACGTAGATATTTTCCTGTTGTTGGAGGACGCGAACTTTGGGTGAGTTCCAAGAGAGTGGGTCCGTGGCGTTATTGATAACGAGAACTTCAAGAACTAAGGGATGATCTTCGCAATCCTGCACTAGTTGCTGAAGCTCTTCCGCGCGTAGAAGCGTTGGGACTATCACCGAAAAAACTGGCCGAGGCGCGCGGATGGTCATGTCGCCGTTCTAAACTTCAAAAATCGCAGACTTCAGACAGGCTACATCGCGTGAAGGTTTGCCTATCTCGTTGTGGACGGGCGAATGACTCCAGATGGATTGAGGTCGAAGATCGCAACTTTATAGAGTCAATATTTGGCTCCGAAGCTACCCCCGACACCGTCATGGTTCCTTCATGTGACTGGGAGCCGAATATTATTCGGTATTTCTACAGATTTCATTGCCTTTTATATTTCCCGGGTTCCCTTTTGTGTCGAATTGCTCGTGAGATTTCGGATACTTTGCGGTCCAACTTTCGAGGATGATTTGGAACCTTTTCGAAACTTTCCCAGACTTCTTGATCATGAGTGATGACTGGGCTGAATTTTGAATCGCCAGCGGTTGTTGACATTTTCGTTGAAATGAAAAAATTGGAAAATGTCCAGTTTCTTCGCGGCGAATGGAGAAATAGCCAATCATCACCGTAAAAAACGCGCAATTCCTCCGGAATCGCAGTGTATGCATCGCGGCGCATGAACATTGCCGTGCCCCAGCCGTATGGTCGCTGATATTTGGGGCGAATAAAAGGTCGTCCAGTGGAGGGGTGGAAACTCGTTTTGTTTGGGCCGATGATTCCAATTCCAGGAACTCTTAACCATCTAAGGATTAAGTCAAAAAGATTGGGGTTGAACAATACGTCATCATTTAGGATGGCTAAATATTTTCCTCGAGATTCTCGAACCCCTAGATTCCATGCTGGATTGACGTAGATATTTTCCTGTTGTTGGAGGACGCGAACTTTGGGCGAGTTCCACGAGAGTGGGTCCTTGGCGTTATTGATAACGAGAACTTCGAGGACTAAGGGATGATCAGCGCAATCCTGCACTAGTTGCTGTAGCTCTTTCGCGCGTTGAAGCGTTGGGACTATCACCGAGAAAACTGGCCGAGGCGCGTGGATGGTCATGCCGCCATTCTAAACATCAAAACTCGCAGACTTCCGAAAGGCTACATCGCGTGAAGGTTTGTCCATCTCGTTGTGGACGGGCGAATGACTCCAGATGGATTGAGCTCGAAGATCGCATCTATGCAAAATTTCATTTTGTCTTGGGTGATTGAGGGGTGCTTGACGAATTGATCGGTGTCCTCATCGCCTGCTTGAGGAGTTTCGCAATGTATCCGCTGTCGACTTCTTTGAAAGTTGGTAGCGCTCACAACCAGCAATCCGGCTTTTGACGGCGTCGCGATCAGCGACTTCCGATTTGCTTGCGAGAACTCCTAGTTCCACTATTTTGCACTGACTCTTTTGGTTTGGAATCAGTGCAGTTGTCACTTATTTCCTACGTGTTGACATCGTAATTCAGGATATACGTGCCCATTTCTCTAATACCGTCTCTGTGGAATCACATCCCTGCTTTCTGAGGGCAAGCCGAGACCTTGTGCCTGCCGTCGGTCTGGAACTGTACCCTGATTGGGGCCTGCGTACGACCATTCCGCTGTTGCCTCTCTGGGATGGATCGATATTAACTTATCGATCGGTAAGGCGAGGCACAACGAGCATAATGACGGTATAAATATCGCGCCGATAACGGTCGTCGTGATCAAATCTATGATTTGGGTAATCTTTGGTCTAGCTTGAATCCGCTTTTAAGCAGTCGTCCCATTTCCACACACCGTTCTAGATGAATTCTCCATGACTAATATTGAAAAGAACACCCCCCCATGCTCGCCGAGCCGTTGCCCGAAATATCGCTTGGACGGTTCCAACGATCGCTCTTGTTACCGCTGCTCCTGCCATGGCTGCCCCCCCGAGAAGGCTGTGGAAAACTGGTTTGGACGTCAGCCACTCTGGCTGTAACGCAAGGAACAGATGCGACGCGCGTCGACACCATTACGCTGTCTAGCGGGGAGCAGGTCACAGTCGCCGTTCGTAAATACCGAACCGGAGGGCAGCCGGGTCGCAAAATCGATTCCGGCCAGCAGCCCACGCCTAACTATGGCGATTTCAGCGCGACCTCGGCTGGCTCACAGAAAGCCTGGGCCAATGGCGTCACCAGCGATCAGTCAACCAAATACGTGGTGCCGTCAGGTACAACAACGTCTGTGCTCAACTTCAATCAAGGAACATCATCGAGTGCCAAGGGAACAACGAGGGGCTCTGAAACTTTGACTTTCTCGTTTGCCTCGAGCACAGGCAAAGCCCTGACGCCTGTCCCAATCTCTTTCAACGCTTACGACATCACGAGTCAGCAGGCCAACATGAACAACGCTGCCTACTACACAGACCAGCTGTCTTTCAGTGGCGCAACGGATAGATACGGAACGGCAGTCGGGACGCCAAAAACCTATGTCACGACAACGACAACGACATCGACATCTTCGACGGAGACTAATACGTCGACGACGAGCGGTAACTACATTCCAATCACCTTGAAACCGTCCTCGGCGACGCCATCGATTACTTATGCGAACGTGTCTACGACTCGGCTGGTAGCCAGCAGCAACTTCCAGTATGCGGGCATTGGAGATGTCACGATCTGTTTCTAGTCAAGCTGAATAGAAGTTAGAGCATGGGTGGATGTCTTGCTCTTATATGATTGGCTGTAGGGGCTATGCCACTTAGTCGCCAGTATCGATGAGGCGAAAAACAGTCCGGGCTCATTGCTCGCGGTACGCCATTTAGGCGCCGGCGAGCAAGTTCTAGGGAGAATTCCTCTGATCTCACTCCTCAGTTCAATCCGAAAGTGCTATGACCAAGTCGAGGGCTGGGTGGAGTTCTAAGGTCTCCTGGACAGGTAGTTGTACTGTCGCTATCAATCAGCTTTGATAAACCTTGCGATACACGGCCCAGTTGTCATGTAGCTGAAAAGAAGATTCAAACCGGGGTGGCTTTTGACAGCACGCACTTCCGATTGATCCACTAACGCAATGTGAACTCGGAAGATGTGCTCTCGTACCGATAAGGAACACGGCGAGACGGGTTGCCGGAAAAATACCACTGGACTGGCTTTTGACTCCACGCTTAATGTGAGCCCTCAGAACGCTGGTGCTGTTCAAACGTTTGGCAGACAGGTGGCGAAGACTTTGTGACCTTAACGAATTCGGCGCTTGAGAGTACGGCCTCGGTTGGCATAGCGTAAGTGCTTGCGACTCAATGGGTGATTCCAAGTACCATGGGACCAAAGGTAGTCAATAGAGTGATTTACTTCATTCACATTGAAGTGAATTCAACACTTTTCTCTCTACAAAGATCGTCCCAGCATCCGCATACTTGTCGAGCCTCAACCTTCTGCTGCTGCTCACAAGTTGCCCCAAAATGAACTCCTTACATAGGGCACATCTAGAATCTCTACATGAATCCTCTCCAGCTGCTACGGACGGCGAAACACGAGGTTTACTTGGGAGCGCGAAATCTCAAACGCTCGGCTCATGCAACCAAGGACAAATGGTGGACCTTTCGTGTCAGTCGGACTGAGTACAAGTTCAATTTGGCCCGCCACACGTCACACTTTGGCGACGGGGCGCTTAAAATTCCCGCATCCAGTACTTTTCCGGTCAATCACTTGATGTATGACTCAGCCTTACCAATCGAGGATTTCCCAAAGCCGGCACCCCGTCGCGTTTTTGTTTTTTTCGGACCGGAACCAATGAAATGTCAGAAAATAGGCTGAAATCTCTGGAGCGCTTGCAGAAGGGTTCTACCGCCGAGGTAATACTCGTTAGCCCAGCCAATCTGGATGATTGGATTGTCCCGTCATACCCCTTGCATTCCGCGTATGAGAACCTGTCAATAATCCATCGTTCCGACTATTTGCGTGCCTATTTCGCTTACCATCATGGCGGAGGGATGAAAGAGCTGGGATCTCACAACGTCGGATCAGCTTTAGGCGGGAAGCTCCCGCGGGAGTAGCGCGCAAACTTCAGCCGCCACGTGTATGCCAGTTGTTTTGCCTTTAGACCGAATAACCCGTTTACAGGGGAGTGGCTCTCAGAGGTTGAGAGAAGGCTCAACTATTTTGAACCACTTTTAGGTCAGTAGTTACCCACGAATCCATTCGGCACTAACGAGGGCTATCCGATTTCTTGGTTTTCAATCATGGGAAACGTATTTGAACCGCTTTGCCTTAAGTTTCAGCAGCGCCTGATTATTGACGAGAACCTGCACTGGGAAAGTGACCCGGAGCACGAATATCGTTGATTTTCAGCATGCTATTCTCATCACTGGCTAGCATCCCACCTGCAACTTTTTGCACGCCAATTTACCTAGTTGATGCGAGTCCCTTGGAACAACTCAAACTCGCATCGCCACGGCGCAATGAAAGAAGTGCAACGTACCTCCGGAAAAACCTTAATTGCTTTGCTCGCACAATGCAGTGGGTCCTCAGATTCTGCGTTTAGCAGTGTGAAATTCTCTCGGTTAGTTGGACTCGCTGATTCAAGGAACTTGCGAGTTGGAAATGCGCCTATCCCCATAACGAGGCTGGATCTCTTCAAGGCATCGATGACCTCGGACGTGCGCTCGACTAGTGCCTGAAAGTCTCCTTAGTTCCCTGAAACTCATTCGATCGGCTGCGGCAATCAGAACTATCCAATAATCTTTGCGCTCATTAGATGAGCTCACGGACACTATAGCAATGGAGCTGAGAGCTAGTTTCTTCTCTAATGTCTAGAACGTCCCTTCGTAATACATCGAGTGGGGTGGGGTTATCGACGATAATTTGTACCTATGAGTCTCGTCCAAAAAGCGAAGTCCACGGCCCTTGGCATTGTCAGAAATGGTCGCCCAGTAGCGTGGACCCCCGAATGGATGCGCCTTGGAAATCTTCTATATGTGGGAGAGTGGGCGTTCCAGGGTTCCGAGGAAGGGCGTCGTGTTCTGAGCGATGACAAGCAGAGGGAGTCGTTGAGTCTTTTCCCAGAACTCCGAGACCAACTCTCTGTCACCCGAAATCAAGTCAAATTTACTGACAAGCGGGTCATGCCGTGGTCAGGCGAAAAGCCCAGCGCTGACGCCTACACTTCTGCCGAAATTGATGGACCATATATTCGCCAGATGCTTCTCCCGAACAGCGTGATCGTCGAAGATCCGGTACTTCAACAGTCAAATTCAATGGTCATTAACGTCCGACGCGGCGACTACTTTTCCGTAGCGGCCAATGAAAAAGAATTCGGCATGGATCAAGTTTCATATGTTCGTCATGCACTTCGAGCATCCGTAGAAGCAAATGGAGCACCCGATAGATTTTTGATCATTTCAGACGGTCTTGATTGGTGTCGTGCGGAGCTTGGCCCAATTCTTTCGCCGTACGCGCCAGCCGATTACGAAGATGGAGATGTAGCCCACGACCTAAATGCGATCGTAAATGCGCCTCGCCTCCTGATATCAAACTCGACGTTTTCGTACTGGGGCGGATACATAGGAGATGAGCTAAACCCTGGCCGCGAAGTTATTGCCCCATGGTTCTTTGGCAGGTCTTGGAATAATGGTCGAGCACATCAACTACGTAGAAACTGGCGGATTATTCGTGGAGATTTTTACTAGTTAACGCGGAATATTGGGAATTTGGTTAGCGCCAAGTGTGGTTTCGAGAGCATCTGGTTCCACTGAAGGTTAGAAGTCGACGCTGTGTCGAATAAGGTTTCATTTCGTCGACCTTTACGTCAGATCCGCGACCAATGATCAGGCGTATCCGCTCAGAATTCCGAGGCATCCAGTGCCTATCACGTGAGGTGCATTGTTCGAATCGCCTATGTGTATGTCGCCTTTCAATGTGCGTGGAATGAAGTTTCAAGTCGACTGTGACTTGATTTCCGGCGAGGTAACAAGGCTCAGTATTGAGATGATGAGAGCCCGGGGCTGAGCTTAGGAGAACGAAAAGCTAGCAAGACGCTCTTGGCTAGAATGAAATGCTTGATTTAGTTGTATGCATCCCATCATTCGGTACAACGTCTTCATATGTAGAAAACCGGTAACCCATTGCGGCTGGGTCCGCGAAGATTGCGCTTCCATCCTTAGCGCGGAATGCTACGGCGTAAATGACGCGGGTTGCTTGGCGGAATTTCGTCGCGAAGAAATCTTCATTATTCCTGCGTTTGCTGATCATTACCCGCTGCACGCTCGAGGACGCGACGGAGGAGCCTTTGGGTAGTACAAATGAGCTAAACCGGCGTTATGGCGTTCTCATTCGAAATCATTCATTCTTCGAATAACCGCACGAGACTTTCGCGCCGGGCTTCTTGGCAACGATGGAATGAGAGTAAGAGTGCCTATGAACCGAAACGTTGTACTTGGCATGAAGACGCCTCTTATCGAGAACGGCATAGTCGCCGGAAGACTCAAGGTATTTCAAAGGTAAATGACTATCTATCTTACCGACCGAAATTCTTCTCTCGCAATACTCTCAATCTTGTCATTAGTCGCGCTGGAAAATGCCACGGCTGGCTTCCCCGCAGAGGTAGGAGGTACCTTTCGGATACTCGATTCGCATCTGCTCTCATACGTTGAAATTCAGGAGAACCGGATGTCGTGGACATTTCAGTTCGAAACGCCGCTCCCAGTAACTCTGCTACGGGCTTGCGTTGATTCAGCATCAGCCAATCGTCGCCGCCCCAGATTTTCATATCTTCAGGAATGGGGACGTAGTTTTCCCGTTTCATAAACATTGCCGTGCCAAAGGGTTCCGTATGAAGGCTTGTCAACCGATGCCTCAGCTTCCCCCTCGGAGACATATTCATAGCCTTGGGCGAAGGACCCAGTATCGAAAACCGGCCACGTTCCAGAACTTCGGCACAGTACTCGAAAACTTTGAGATCAAATGACAGATCGTCGTTTAATATCGCGAGAAGCTCGCCTTTTGCTTCAACTACTCCAAGGTTCCAGGCCGGATTTACGTAAATGTTCTCCGCTTGCTGTAGCACGCGGACTTTGGGAGAGTCCCAAGAAAGTGGTGCGGAAGCATTATTAATTACTAAGACTTCGATGACAAGGGGGTGTGAAGCGCATTGAGTTACAAGCGGATCCAGATCTGCCGACCTTTGAAGGGTTGGAATGATGACCGAAAACACTGGGCTTTTCACGCTTACGTTCATTTATAAAGACTAAGCCAAGATTCAGTGATGGCAGTTATTGAGCTTCAGCCGGACGAGCCCATTAGAGATTATCCATGGATTGTGGAAGTAGTTCAGCAGTTACGTAGCGTCGCCTTATTGGTTAGCTCCAAACGCTTGGTGTTCTGGATGCCCACTACCAGGTCCAAGCTGGTTTGCTGGCAGGGGAGATCAGCAATGACGTTGCGAAACCAAATGCTGAGAGACGTCGCTACGTTTTCTTGCGATGCGACCCTTCATGGGTGAGGCTTCACCTCTTTTGGCGTTCTCAGCGAATGTTGAAGACTAATTACGGCCACCTAGGTAGCGGTGCGAAAAAACTTGAACTGTAATATTCGAGATCAGAGCCAAAGTATTGGTAACTAACTTCGTAGGGGTCTTCCAAACGCCATCGTTTGGCTGCCTTCGGCAACTAATTAAGTTTGACTCTGAGTCGGCTTTGGAAAGATCCAAATTCGAGGCGACATTTTCATAGTGCCTGCGTAACAGTTAAAGATGCAAGTGCCATGTTCCGTCTAGATTCTAGATATGAGCGCCAGTTTGCCGTTGCCCGTGTTTTCGGTTGTTATCCCTACACTTCAACGCTCCCCAGACCTGCGCACTCTAATTGAGCAATGCGCCGCGAATCCTTTGGTTCTGGAAGTGCTCATCATAAATAACTCAACCGATCCACTGACCAGTGAGTCATCCAAGGTACGGGTTATTCAGCAAGACGAGAACATCTACGTCAATCCTGCGTGGAATCTCGGGGCCGGTGAGGCTCGCGGGCAATACCTGGCAATAATAAATGACGATGTCAGATTCGATGACGAAATATTCGAATACGCTCGAAAGCTTCTTCGTAGGGGGACGTTCGGGATGGTCGGAATCGACGGTTCGATAATCAACAAGGGCGGACCACGAAGAATAACTCACCGCCTGGCAACCTACGAGCACGTTGCCATCGGATTCGGGATGTTCATGGCTTTGCGACGCGAAAACTATGTGACCATTCCCGATGAAATGAAAATCTGGGGTGGAGACGACTACTTATTCCTGTCACAGAAGCGGCCGAATGCCGTAATTCGCGGAACGCGATTTGAGACCGACATTAGCGTGACTAGTAGTTCTCCAGAGTTTCAACTTATGCGCCTAGATGAGTTGGAGAAGACAAACCGTAATTTGGGGCCAATCCATGGTTCGCGATGGTGGCACGCACCCTCATCGTATTTGGCGTCGATCCGTCGGAAACGTGCGCAATTGAAGAATCGGATGGCCAAATCTAAGAGGTTTCGCCTTGAAGAAGGATGACCCTGAACCTTCGATTCCAAGCTCCAAATTCACAGAGTGGGATTCTCGTAGGACAAAATTTGCTCTCAAAGAGAATTTTGTGGTCGCGTGTATTTCACCGCAGGATTCAGGGTTGCATGAAGTAACTATCTCCAACAACTGAACGGTATGAACACAGTTGTCACTTCCACGTTTCATCAAGACGACACGAGGCCGCCAGGATCGGACCATGAACCTGGGCACTGCTCTTGCGGATCGAAACAACGCGCTGAACTTCGTTCGCCTGGTCCTCGCCTCATTAGTAATCGTTGCTCACACGACACCCATCATGGGAATCCCAGATCCGACCGGACATTTGCTGACCGAATTAGGCAATTGGGCAGTTAATGGATTCTTTATAGCTTCCGGCTACCTGATCACCGGTTCGCGACTTCGTTCAAACTGGTGGTCGTATCTTTGGCGCCGGATTTTGCGAATTTTCCCTGCATACTGGGTCGCGTTATTGGTCGTCGCATTTGTGCTTGCCCCGATGGTCGCCGCCTTCACGCCGGACAATCTCGTGGTGAAATCAGCTCTCGGCTTTCCCATAAGAAATGCACTCTTGTGGCAGGTGCAAGATGAAGTTGCGAATACGCTCACGAGTCTCCCAATTCCACATGTGTGGCTCGGAACAGCATGGACCCTCTTCTATGAGTTTGTTGCCTATTTGTTGCTCGGTTCCTTCTTGTCAATTGCGTGGGTGCGACGTAACGGTCTGCTGGCGATGGGTTTCTTGACAGCTGTCTTGGTCGGTTTGACCGTTGCTATGCGCGCTGCAAGCGGGGCATCACCGGATTCGATTGAGAATTTCATTCGCTTGGGTGCGTATTTTGCGGTTGGCTCTGTCGCATTTTTCGGCAAAAACTGGGTGAGAGTGAATTCGACATTGATTCTGATCTCAGCGGTCACAATTGTCTTACTCTGGAACCTTGCTGGTTGGGATAAGGCCGGATGGTTTGCACACATCCCGCTCACCTATTTGGTGCTGGGGTTGGGAGCTAGTTTGCCTATACGTTTGGGAGCCAGTAATGACATTTCCTACGGAATCTATCTTTATGGGTGGCCGTCTCAACAGCTGGTCGTATTACTGCTAGGCACATCCGCGGGGATTTTCGGACATATTGTGATCGCTCTTCTGGTGGCAAGCGTTACCGCTTGTGCTTCCTGGCATCTGGTAGAGAAGCCTTCGCTCAGGTTTTCACGCTTTGTTCGTTAGAAGTCTCCGAGTGATCCGAAAGTACGGATCTGCTGGACGGAATGTCAGCTACCTTCTCTGAGATGACGATTGTTCAAAGACATTTGGACCGACTGTGGGGCTTCGCTGATTCCGCGAGTTCTTTACTGCGCTTCACTGCCGCTGCAGCCAAGAGCATGAGACTTGACGCGGCAGTGTTGAGGACGCAGGCAGCGCGCCCGCTCGGGCTGCAAGGCAAATTTCCTGAGGCCCGTGAACTGTTTGAGGGGCTTAGCGGCGCGAAGGACGACGACGCGGCGCTCGCCGCGAGGCTCAGCCTTGAAGCGTGAAGGATCGAGAATTCTTTGGGAAACTCGTCGCTGTCGTATTTTCAGGATGCAATCAGAAAAGCGGTTATCGCCAGGGAAGACGCCAGGCTCAATCACTCCGAAGAAGGTGAGGAGGAAGCGCTCTTCTTGCAGATAGATGCTCTCCACATGATTGCCATCGTGGACTCTGGCCAGGCTGAAGTAATTACTGCCGAGACCCTCGAAGAATTGGATAACTAGGAATAACGAAAGAGGGGGCACTGGCTTGAGCTGGCGCCCCTCTCAACGAACAAAACGAGGAAGTTCTACTTCCCCAGCACAGCCCCGGTCTTGACGAGCTGCGTCACTGCTTCGATCTCGGGGGAGATGTAGCGGTCCGGACCTGGGCCCTCAACCACGGTGCGGATCACGGATCGGGCCGCGGTGATGGACGGCGAAGACTGAGACTTCGCAACGCCACCGTCACGCATATCCAAGCCACGCGCGGCGGTCAGCAGTTCAATCGCCAGCACGCGCTCGGCGCCGTCAACGGCCTTGCGAAGCTTGAGGCCGGCGGCCCAGCCCATGGACACGTGGTCTTCCTGCATGGCGGAAGAAGGAATAGAGTCCACCGAAGCAGGAACGGCAAGGCGCTTCATCTCGGAGACAATGCCGGCGGCCGTGTACTGAGCGATCATGTGGCCGGAGTCGACGCCTGGATCGTCCGCCAAGAACGGGTTGAGTCCGTGGGAGCGAGCCTTATCCAAGAAGCGGTCGGTGCGGCGCTCGGACATCGAGGCCAAATCGGCAATAGCAATGGCCAAGAAGTCCAAGACGTAGCCTACAGGTGCGCCGTGGAAGTTGCCGTTGGATTCCACGCGGCCATCGGAAGTGACGGCTGGGTTGTCGATCGCGGAGCCAAACTCGGCAACCGCCACAGACTGAGCGTGAGCTAACGTGGAGCGCACGGCGCCGTGAACCTGAGGCGCGCAACGCAAGGAGTAGGCGTCCTGAACGCGGGTGAACGCGTGCTCGCCGCTCTTGACGGACTCAATCAACTTGCTACCAGCCAAGTGCCCAGCGATCGCGGCGGCAGACTCGGCCTGTCCAAACTGCGGACGCAATGCGTGCAGGTCGGCGGCAAAAACGCCGTCCGTGCCCAGCAAGCCTTCAACGCTCATGGCCGCGGCAAGGTCTGCAATGTCGATCAAACGTGCAATGTCCAAGGATGCCATGGCGAGCATCGCGAGCATGCCGTCGGTGCCGTTGATGAGCGCGAGGCCTTCCTTCTCAGCAAGCTGAACAGGCGTGATTCCGGCGGCTGCCAAGGCTTCAGCGGCAGGCATCGAAACACCGGCGGCATCGCGCACTGTTCCCTCGCCCATGACTGCAAGCGCGCAGTGGGAGAGAGGCGCGAGATCGCCGGAGCAACCCAGCGAACCGTATTCGCCCACTACAGGGGTGATGCCGGCGTTCAGGAGCGCCGCATACGTTTCCGCCACCACGGGACGAACGCCGGTGTGACCGGTGACCATGGTGTGCAAACGGTTAAGCATGAGTCCACGAATGACTTCGCGATCCACCTCAGCTCCGCTAGACGCAGCGTGCGAACGAATCAACGACCGCTGCAGTTGAGCACGCATCGGCACAGGAATGTGCATGGTTGCAAGCGCGCCAAAGCCGGTAGAGACGCCGTAATGCGGCTTTTCGTCGTGAATCAGGGAATCGATGACCGCACGAGACTTCTCCATTGCATTCAATGCCTCGGGGGACAGCTCGATCTTGCGATCAAGGCGCGCCACCTCTAACAATTCTTGAGCGGTCAATGGGGAGGGGGAGATGAGCAGCGTTTCCATGATTCTTTCGATTAGCCGTTACTAGCGCGCGGTGGCGCGCTCTTAAGCGCAGCGTAGAGGGGGTGGGGTGTGGGAAGTGAGCGGCGTCGTCGTCCTTCTATTTGAGTACGACGACGCCACGTCGGCTTTAGCTTTCGGCGAGCAGTCCAGCGATGTTCGGCTCATTCGAGATGACACCGAACTCCTTAGCGGCTGCGCCGAGGGTCTTCAACGCGTCCTGGTTGACCTTCTTGTTCCACTTGGACATGACAACCTTCTTTGCGAGCTCAGGCGTGACCTTCGCGTAGTCCTGAATGATCTCGCGGAATGCGGCTTCGTTGGCGTTCGCGTAATCAAAGGACTCGTCGAGGGCAGCGCGGAACTTAGTAATCACGTCAGCCTTATCCGTGAGGGACTGCTGTGAGGTGAAGAAGAATGCGGAGTCGAAGTTCTGGGCCATGTCCGTCATGGGGCTAGCAACAATCTTGCCGCCGGCCTCAAGGATTTGAGTACGGAATGGTTCCGTGGTCCAGGCAGCGTCCACGTCGCCGCGATCAATCGCCGCTGGCATCTGTGGGTAGGGGATCTCTACGAAGCTGAGCTTGGTTGGATCTCCGCCGTCCTTCTTGACGGCGTTGCGGATGGTGATGTCGGCGAAGTTGTTGAGCGCGTTGACCGCGATCTTCTTGCCCACGAGGTCCTTAGGGCTAGCAATGCCCTTGTCCGCCTTAGCGGCAACCTCGGTCACATCGGCGCCAGCCTTATTGGTGGAGCTAGAGCCGTTGTGGACCACCTTGATCGGCAGGCCCTTGTCCTGAGCGATCAGGAGTGAGACCACATTGGAGTAGCCGATCACGTATTCGCCGGTGGTGACAGCGGGCAGAATCGCGGCGCCGCCCTGAGCGATCTGAATATCCAGCTCGAGGCCGTGCTTTGCGAAGATACCCTGCTTCTGGCCCAAGTAGATGGGGGCGACGTCCGTGATGGGCAGGACGCCGAGGGTGATCTTGGTGAGGTTTGCGCTTCCCGAAGCGGAGCTTGCGCTGCTTCCGGGAGCCGATGGTGAGCCCTGGCCGCATGCAGCCAACGCCACGGCGCTGACAGCGGACAGACTAATTGCACCGAACGCGCGGCGGGTAAATGCTTGAGAGTTGTTCTGCATGGTGGGTCCTATCCAAAGCTCCAAGAGAGAGTTTCACAGCATAAAATGTGTGTGTCACTAAATGACACCCTATCTAGTGGCCCCACGTCAAGATTTTTTTGAAAAATTCTTGCCATAGAGTGAAATCCATGTTTTATTAGATGCAATATCAACACTCGCAATATCACTGGATGGGAGCCACCATGGGGGAAGAAAAGCCAGACGCGACCACCCGCGCCGCGGATCGCGTGTTGGACCTCCTGAAAGTGGTTTGCGAATCGGTTGAGGGCATCCGCTTAGCGGACGCTGCGAAAGCCACCGACTTGTCTGCATCGACGGCACTTCGTCTCTTGCGCACTCTGGAAGCCAAGGGGTTTGTGATGCGTCGCGAAGACAAGGGTGAATATCGTCCCGGTTTCCGCATGGTGCAACTAGGTGTTTCGGCACTAAGCCACGATGCCCTGGTGGAAACATGCCGGCCCATGATGCGAGCTGTCGTGGCCGCAACGGGGGAGTCCTGCTACCTCTCCGTGCGCGCCGATTCCGAGCATGGCCTGTATGTGGCCATCGAGGAAGGCACTCAATCCGTGCGGCACATCAACTGGGTGGGACGTCGCTTCCCCCTGCAGGGGTCCGCATCCGGACGGGTGCTTCAAAACAAAGTTGCTGCCGGTGACTTTGTGATGGAAGCGGACATGGTGGAAGCCGATGTCACCGCTATAGCCGCTCCCGTCACCATCGGCGACACCGTGGTGGCTTCGCTGTCGATCGTGGCACCGAGCTACCGCACTGCCGAAAAAACGGCCCGTCAGTACGGCGAAGTACTTGCCGGCGCCACCCAAAAACTCTCTATCAACGCCTCTTGAAATTCTTCGTGAAAATTTTTGTGGAAAGGAACCACCATGGCACGTCACCAGTCATTCACGCAGCATGACCCTTCCCGTACCATCCGTGCAGCTCGCGGCACCGAACTCTCCGCGAAGTCGTGGCAGACCGAAGCCCCTTTGCGCATGCTCATGAACAACCTTGATCCCGAGGTTGCCGAACGTCCAGAAGACCTCGTGGTTTACGGCGGCACGGGACGTGCTGCTCGTTCGTGGGAATCCTTCGACGCCATTGTGGAGTCTTTGAAGGACCTCGAAGCTGACGAGACCCTCTTGGTTCAGTCCGGAAAGCCCGTTGGCATCTTCCGCACCAACGAGTGGGCTCCACGCGTGTTGATCGCCAACTCCAACTTGGTGGGCGACTGGGCAAACTGGGAAGAATTCCGCAAGCTCGAAGCCGAAGAGCTCATGATGTACGGCCAGATGACGGCCGGATCCTGGATCTACATTGGTACCCAGGGCATCTTGCAGGGTACCTACGAAACCTTCGCCGCAATTGCTGACAAGCGCTACGGCGGAACCCTCGCCGGCACCTTGACCCTCACCGGTGGTTGCGGTGGCATGGGTGGCGCTCAGCCGCTCGCCGTGACCTTGAACGGTGGCGCTGTGCTGATCGTTGACGTGTCCGAAGAGCGCCTCCGCCGCCGCTTGGGCAAGCGTTACTTAGACGATGTTGAACTTGATCTCGATACCGCAATTGCCAAGGTCACCAAGGCCAAGGAAGAGAAGCGCGCGCTGTCCGTGGGCTACGTCGGCAACGCTGCCGAGGTCTTCCCAGAGCTTTTGCGCCGCCAGCAGGCCGGCGAGATCGCCATCGACATCGTGACGGACCAGACCTCCGCGCACGACCCACTGTCCTACCTCCCGGTTGAATTCACCATTGACCAGTGGGACGCAGAAGCTAAGTCTGATCCCATCGGCTTCACGAAGAAGGCTCAGGCCGCCATGGCTCGCCACGTTGAAGCAATGGTGGGCTTCCAGGAAATCGGCGCCGAGGTCTTTGATTACGGCAACTCCATTCGCGACGAAGCACGCAAGGGTGGCTTCGAGAACGCCTTCGCCTTCCCAGGCTTCGTTCCTGCCTACATCCGTCCGCTCTTCTGCGAAGGGCTTGGCCCATTCCGCTGGGTAGCACTTTCTGGCGATCCAGAAGACATCAAGGTCACGGACCAGGCCATCAAGGAGCTCTTCCCAGAGAACGAGCACTTGCACCGCTGGATCGATGCAGCCGAAGAATTCGTGGAGTTCGAGGGCTTGCCAGCACGTATTTGCTGGTTGGGCTACGGCGAACGCCACAAGGCTGGCCTCTTGTTCAACCAGCTCGTCGCTGAAGGCAAGGTCAAGGCTCCAATCGTTATTGGTCGCGACCACTTGGACTCCGGTTCCGTGGCATCTCCTTACCGTGAGACCGAAGCCATGAAGGACGGCTCAGACGCTATCGCCGACTGGCCACTCTTGAACGCCCTGACCGCTGCATCCTCTGGCGCAACCTGGGTTTCCATCCACCACGGTGGTGGCGTGGGCATCGGCCGTTCCATCCACGCCGGCCAGGTCTCCGTGGCTGATGGCACCGAGCTCGCCGCTGCGAAGCTCCGTGCGTTGCTCACGAATGACCCAGGCATGGGCGTCATCCGCCACGTCGACGCCGGCTATGACCGTGCCGTCGACGTTGCTAACGAGCGCGGCGTCAAGGTTCCGATGATCAACAACCGCGTTCAGTAGTCACCCGCTACAAAAAAGCACACCCAATTAGTCACCACAGCGAAGGACCACTCGGGCAATGACTTCAACCGTCGTGCGGCTCATGCAAGATCTGGAGAACATCGGCCGTGACCCCATTCGAGGGGGTTACTCACGACCGGGATTCGGTGAGCATGAGCTCACGATGCTCGAGTGGTTCGTCGCTCAAGCGAAGGCCCGCGGGCTGGACGTGGAGCGCGACCAGAACGGCATCACCTGGGCGTGGTGGGATTTACCCGCCGAGCAGACTGCCGAGCGAACTGCTGATCAAACCTCAGCACGTGAACACGCCATCGCTACGGGATCGCATCTCGATTCGGTCCCGGGTGGCGGCGCCTTCGATGGCCCGCTGGGAGTCGCCTCAACCCTCGCAAGCCTCGACCAACTGCAAGAGCGTGAAGCTAGGGGCGAGCTGCGTCGTCGTAAGCCATTGGTGCTGGCAGTGTTCCCGGAAGAGGAAGGCTCACGCTTCGGCGTGGCTTGCCTCGGCTCGCGGCTCATTACGGGCGCCATCACGCCCGAGCGTGCGCTGTCCCTGACGGACCGCGAAGGCAACTCGTTCGCAGACGCCGCGCGTGCCACCGGCTTGAACCCGGACCTCATGGGTGCGGACCGCGCCCGTTTGGCCGGTCTCGATGCTTTCGTGGAACTCCATGTGGAGCAAGGCAAGTTCTTGGGCAACAATCCCTTGGGCCCTGCCGTGGCGGTTGCCAGCTCCATCTTGGGACACGGCCGCTGGCGTTTCAGCTTCTTTGGCCAAGGAAACCACGCGGGAACCACGCTCATGGTGGACCGTCGTGACCCCATGGTTGCAGCGGCGGCCTTCGTCCTGGCCGTTCGCGAAACCGTGGCCGCGCAGGCTGACGCGCGCGGAACTGTTGGCCGGCTCGAACCGGTCCCTGGCGGCACGAACGTGGTGGCCTCGCGCGTGGATGTGTGGCTCGACGTTCGCCACCCTGAAGACACCGTGACGGCGGCCTTGGTGCAGAGCATTTATGACCGCGCGGTGGCCGCCGCCGGTGCCGAAGGCTGCACCATGGACATGGTGGAAGAGTCCATGTCCGGGACCGTGCACTTCGACGACTCGTTGTCTCGTTCTCTTGTGACGTCGTTGTCAGCCACCACGTCTGGCGTGGAGATGTTGCCGTCAGGTGCCGGCCACGACGCCGGGATTTTGGCAGCGCACTTGCCATCAGCCATGATTTTTACGAGGAACCCTAGCGGGATTTCTCATGCGCCCGAAGAACACGTAGAAGATGCCGATGCGCAAGCCGGCGTGAACGCGTTGACGGACGCGTTGGCTGCGTTATTGAGTGAGGAGGCAGCACAATGAACGCACAAACGAATTCACGCTTGATCCGTATTCCGGGCATGATCAACGCGCACTCGCACGCGTTCCACCGCGTGTTGCGCGGCCGGACGCATGAGCGCTCCGCGGCGTCCGTCTCCCACGGAACTGATAATTTCTGGACGTGGCGCGAGCAAATGTACGCGGCGGCGTCGTACTTAAGCCCTCAAGCCTATGAGCAGCTCGCCACCGCCGTGTTCGCCGAAATGGTGACGTGCGGCTGGACCGCCGTGGGCGAATTCCACTACGTGCACCGCGGGCTCAACGAGCCTGGCGGCACGGGTCTGAGCGACCCGCTCGCGATGGAAGAAGCGATCATTCGCGCGGCCTACGCGGCCGGAATCCGCATGACGCTCCTCGATACGTGCTACCTCCAGGGCGGATTGTCCGCGACCGGCAAGGCGATTCCGCTCAACGAAGTGCAGACTCGCTTCTCTGACGGCACCGCGGATTCTTGGCTACGACGACGCAGCCAGTTGCGTGAGCGCGTTTACCAACTGAACGCCGAACTGGCGCCTTCAGGGGGTGCGCCGCTCGTGACGCTCGGTGCGGCCGTGCACTCCGTGCGAGCTGTCCCACGCAAGGAACTTGAACGCATCGGCGCCGAGCTGGAGCCTGGCGCGGTTCTGCACGCCCATGTGTCCGAGCAGCCGGCCGAAAACGAGGCATGCCTCGCGGCGTACGGCATGACGCCGGTGGAGCTGTTGTCCTCGGCGGGCTTGTTGTCGCCGACTTTTAGTGCCGTGCACGCGACGCATCTGACCGAGCATGACATTGAACTGCTGGGTGCCTCTCAGTCCATTGTGGTCATGTGCCCAACCACCGAGGCGGACCTCGCTGACGGCATTGGCCCGGCTCGGGAGCTCGCAGACGCTGGTGCGGTGATTGCTTTGGGCACGGATCAGCACGCCTCGATTGACCCGTACTTGGAGATGCGCGGACTGGAATATGGCGAACGTTTGGCCACGGGTCAGCGCGGGCGTTTCCAGCCGGCCGAACTTATGGAGGCCGCCGTTGCTGGCGGCGCGAAGAGTTTGGGCATGCCTTCTTATGGCTTGAACCCCGTAACCGGCGACTACGTTTTGGTGGATACCGAATCCATCAGGACTTTTGGTTCGCGTGACGACCAGTTGCCGCTGACCGCTACCTCCGCGGACGTGCACAAGGTGGTCATCAACGATCAATTGGTCGCTACGAACGGCGTCCACGCCACCCTCGGTAGCGTGGACGAACTGTACTGCGCGTTCATGACTGACAACCCGGAGTTTCAATGAGCATTCTCTTTACCAACATCGCCGAACTTCGAACCATTGACGCCGAAGACACCGTGCTGCGTGACGCAGCGCTGGTGGTAGAAGGCGAGCGCATCGCGTGGATTGGCCGTGCCTCTGAGGCGCCAGCTGCTGACACTCTCGTGGACGTCGGTGGGCGTGCGGTCTTGCCTGGCTGGGTGGATTCGCACTCGCACTTGGTATTTGCGGGCGACCGTTCTGCCGAGTTTGAAGCGCGCATGGCGGGTCAGAAGTACGCGGCCGGCGGCATTCGCGTGACCACGGATGCCACGCATGCCGTGGGCGACTACGACCTCACGCGTTTGCTGTTGGGTCGGCGTGCCGAAGCCGCAGCTGGCGGAACCACCTCTCTGGAAACAAAGACCGGCTACGGCCTGGACGTAGAGGAAGAAGCACGTCACGCGCGATTGGCCTCGACCATCGCCGACACCGTCACGTTCCTGGGCGCCCACGTTGTTCCCGCCGGAACCGACGCGGATGAGTACACGCGATTGGTGACTGGACCCATGTTGGACGCGGTGCGACCATACGTGGAGTGGATCGATGTCTTCTGCGAGACCGGCGCGTTCAATGCCGAACAGTCGCGGGCCGTTTTGGAAGCGGGCAAGGCAGCGGGTCTTGGATTGCGCGTTCACGGCAATCAGCTGGGCGAAGGCCCTGGAACGCAGCTTGCTGTGGAGCTCGGCGCTGCGAGCGTGGATCACGTGAACCATCTCTCCGCCGCTGATGTTCGTGCGCTCGCAGATTCCTGGAGCAGCTTCTCGTTGACGGACCCGTCCTCACCTCGAGGCACGGTGGCCACGTGCTTGCCAGCATGCGATCTCTCTACGCGCGAGCCACTCGCTCCAGCGCGTGAGTTGCTGGATGCCGGCGTAGTGGTAGCTATCGCGAGCAACTGCAACCCGGGCTCGAGCTTTACGTCCTCGGTCACGTATTGCGTGACCACTGCGGTGCTTCAAATGAAGCTGACGGTGGCGGAAGCTCTGCGGGCGGCGACGCACTCAGGTGCCATTGCCTTGGGAATTGAGCAGGAAACCGGCTCGCTCGAAGTGGGGAAGTACGCGGACCTGCACATTCTTAATGCACCATCAGCCGTCCACATCGCGTACCGCCCCGGCATGCCGCTGACCCACCAAACGTGGAAGCGCGGCCAGCTGGTTCACGGCGCAAGGTGAATGATCGCTAGTGTGAGACGGTCGACGGCGACCGCCTGACCCTAGTTTTTTAGTCAACGTTTTTTAATCGACGTTAGTTTCCGGAAACTCGCACGACCACGTTCGCCTGGGCGAATCCTTCATCCAACAACTGCTGCGAAACCTCGGGTGAAACCCCTGCCACGAGGTCAGCTAAAACCTTGACGCGCTGTGCATATGGACGTTTCTCGGCAGCCAAATCTGTAGCGGTGGCGCGGACGCAATGGTCGGTCGCGATGCCCACCACGTCCACCTCAGTGATGCCTTCATTCTCCAAGAGTTCCGCCAACGTGGCGTCGCCCTCGTCAGTGGCACCCGCGGGGGTGGCGTGCGCGGCTGAATAGCCGTCGTCGTACTGGCCTTTGTGAAAATGAAGGACGGGCACGTGAAGTGCGGCCAGCGCTTCCGCTAAGGGAGTAACGAGCGCAGCGCCGGGCGTGCCCGCGACGCAGTGGACGGGCCACGTGCTGAAATGCTCGCCGGGGTCAATGTGCCAGTCTTGGCTGGTTGCGATCAGCGCGTACTCATCCGGGTGCAGCCGCAGAAAATCAACGATTCCAGCGGCCACCCGGTTGCCGCCAGCAACGCCCAACGCGCCGCCCTCGACGAAGTCATTTTGGACATCAACAATCACTAGTGCCTTGGTGGTCTTCATGACGCCATCCTGCCACCTCTCAGCTTGAGAGTCAGGAGACGTGATAGTAAAGAGTTATGGCAACAGTAGATTTCCGCGGCACGCCCGCAAACACCATTGGCGACCTCCCATCCGTTGGACAGGAAGCGCCCTCTTTCGCGCTGACCGGAGCCGACCTCGGCACCATCACCTCTGAAGACCTCCGCGGCAAGCGCGTAGTGCTCAACATCTTCCCGTCGGTCGACACCGGCGTTTGCGCCGCCTCGGTGCGCAAGTTCAACGAGGTCGCCGCTGGCCTCGAGAACACCACCGTGGTCACTGTGTCCGAAGACCTTCCGTTTGCTTTGGGCCGCTTCTGCGGTGCCGAGGGCATCGAGAACGTCGTAGCGACTTCCTCGTTCCGCTCTTCGTTCGGTGAAGACTTTGGTGTGACCCTCGTTGACTCCGCGATGGAAGGCCTCTTGTCCCGCTCCGTCGTAGTGCTCGACGAAGACGGCAAGGTCATCCACAGCGAATTGGTTCCGCAGATTTCCTCTGAACCTGATTACGACGCCGCTCTCGCAGCTCTGAACTAAGCCCTGCGTTGCGCTTGACTCACCCCATGCAGCCACGTTCTTCGATCATGGATGTGTGGGGTTTGTCGTCTTCTACTGGAGCTTCTGCTGGATTTATTCGGCGTGTTCTCTGGTTTGAAATCTTCATAGTCCTGGCGTTGTCCCTGGGAAAGTCCGGCATTTATGCTCTGGTGAATCTCTTGGATAAGGCAACGCGGGCGCCGCTGGGATCGCAGACCACGTCGCTGAATAACTCGCTGAATTCGCGCGAGTATTTTGATCTGACGTATCAGCTGCTGGACATCTTCTTCACACTGGCGCCGGTGGCTCTGGTGCTGTTCTTGTTGTATGTGTCTTTGCGAGTGTCGCCATTCAAGTTATTGGGCTTCGACTTTGCCCGCATTGGCCGCGATGCCCTGTGGGGGTTCTTGCTGTTTCTGGCCATGGGGCTGGGGACCCTGGCCGTGTATGCAGCCGGGCGTGCACTTGGACTGACCACCACGATTGTGCCCTCGGCTCTGGACTCCTATTGGTGGACCGTGCCGGTGCTGCTGCTGTCCGCGCTTCGGCACGGCATTTTGGAAGAAGTTGTGGTGGTGGGCTGGTTCTTTGACCGGCTTCACCGATTGTCTTTCAGCCCGATGTGGGTGGTGCTGATTAGTGCTGTGGTCCGCGGGTCCTACCACCTGTATCAAGGCGTGGGTCCGTTCATCGGCAACTTCGCGATGGGCCTGATCTTCGGTGCGTTCTATCTGAAGTACCGCCGAGTCATGCCGCTCGTCTATGCTCACTTCTTGCTTGACGCCGTTGGTTTCGTGGGGTTTGCGCTGCTCGGGCCGATGATCGGAATCGGATCCTAGCTTTCGGATTCTCTGGAATTCGCTGCGTCGACGCACACACTTTAACGTCAACCTAGGCCACGTGAGGCCTCGCCGAACTTCAGCAACGGTCACTTTGACGTCGATTTAGGCCAAGCGAGTCCTTGCTGACACGCAGTCACAGGCCCTTTGACGTCAATTTCAGCCAAGTGCATCCACGATTCCCCGCCATTACGGCGACATTGACGTCAAAATGCACCAGGTTGCGGGGAGATTCATCTCAGTCACCCCTCATTGACGTCGATCGAGTCCTGCAAATTCGCCTTCATTTGGTACTTATCGACGTCAAAGTTTGGGGGAGCGTCCAACCGGCAGGTTTCGTCAGCTTTGGGGCCGTATCAGCAACCTGGATCTGTGGATAACTCAGGCTTGCCACAATTAGTCAGCAAAGATCGAGGTGTGAGCCAAAGACTTCAATTGCCAGCGCAGCTACAAGCTGGCCCGTTTTTCAGCACAGACTTGCCTGAAATTGGAATGTCCAGACGGCAACTGCGATCCAAATCCATCAAGCGCGCAAAGATGAATGGACTGTATTTTGCGGCGGAAACAAAGTTCGATGAGATGGATGTTCTGCGAGCGGTCTGTAGGAAGTACCCGCGGGCCTGGGTGAGTTATTACTCTGCAGCGCGAGTTCATGGGCTCTGGATCCCGAGGGAGTTGCCGCAAGACCAAATACACGTGTCTGTCGAGTATCCGCATTCACGTATCCGCCGTGCCGGTCTTGTGTCTCATGAGTCCCGAGTCAGTCGCAATCTCATTGACCTTGGGCCTCTGCGGATAACCAGCCCGGCCAGAACTGTGATGGACTTAGCTTGTTTCCTATCAACTGATGACCTGACAGCGCTCATTGACCAACTCATCCGCCTGCCGCGACTCGCTTTTGAAGGTATTGAGCGTCCACTCATGACGCTGGCTGAGTGGAACTCGGAACTTGACACTTTTCACGGAACTGGAAAGAAGAAGCTGGTTGTCGCTACGAAGCAGGCGCGCATCGGTTCGGACTCACGTGCCGAGTCATTGCTTCGATTGGAGATTATTCGCTCAGGGCTGCCGGAACCTGAGCTCCAGCTGACCTTTGGTCACATTGGGATACCTGGTTTCAGCGCGGACATGGGCTACAAGAAGCTCCGAATTGCCGTTCACTATGACGGCCGAGATCACCGCAACGCTGCACAACACCATGGTGATAACAGTCGGGACTACTACTTGGAAAAGGCGGGATGGCGAAACCTTCGGTGCAGCGCCGTGGATTTCAACGAGGGCTTCAAAACCTTCTGCCAACGACTGCGACTGGTTATTGAAGAACGTCGGACCGAATTGATGGTAGCGGCCTAAGGTCAAATGCAGCCATTGAGCGTGGCGCCCTAAATCCACCTGCACCCAATGAGCGTGGCACCCAAAATCCACCTGCACACATTGAAGGCACATCGCTCGCCTGCTTGATTCATTCGTCTAAGACGACACCTGGTTATCTATTCGTTAGTGCTCGAGCCCTACCCAAAAAGCTTTGACGTCATTTTGGTCCACGTGGAACTAAAAATTGACGTCGATTGGTGCCAGCAAACATTCATGGAGCTGGCAGCAATCGACGTCAAAGTGAAACGAAGAAGGCGGCATTGATCAGAGCGCGCGTTTCGTGAACCGTTTGTCCGGACCTCGGGAAGCGGAACACGAAAGCGGCCGAACGCTAGAAACTAGATTGTGACTTTGCCCTTGGGGGTCTCAAATTCGACGGACAAGATGCCTGGAGCGCCGGACGGTGCAACAAAGTCCATGGAGACGTCTTCAACAACGTCATCAGCTGGTGAATCGAGCCAATCGCGAACGCGAGCGGCCGAGCCTGCAATGGTGATGCGGTCAATGCTGCCAGTCGGCTCAAGTGCCTGGGAAGGGTGCAGATCCTCCATGTTGTCGTCCCAACGCAAGAGGTAAGGAACCTGCGGATCGGCGATGACATCGTTGATGCCAATCTGGCGCCACAAGAGTTCGCGGCCATCAGGGAAACGACGGTTTCCTGGAACGGATCCACGTCCAAGACGCTCCTCGAAGGGTGCCAGATCTTCGGCGTAAACAGCCCAGCTCATCCAGCCGCCGCCCATTTCGGAGCGGGCTCGAACGGCTTGACCGAAAGGTGCCTTGAGTGAGGAAGGATGATCCAGAACCTCAACGACTTCAAGGTATTGGCGGTTTTTGAGCGGGAAAATCACGTTGCGCGTACCAAAGCGTGGGTGAACACCGCCCTTGACGAATTCGAGACCCAAAGCCTCAGAAATCCGGTTCGCTGTTTTCTCTAGTCCGTCTGGTCCACATGCGTAGGAAACGTGATCAAGCCTCATTGCTCCATCTTGGCACTTTGGCAATTCAGGTTCGAATTAGGGTGTCCTAAGTTACATTCGATGCTCTATTTATGTAGGGGAGTCCTCAATCTTGTAGCCGTGGGTGTAGGAAGGCTGGCTGTCCGCAACTAGTGCCTAGCCCGGAATGCGCAGTAGTGCATCACTTCAGGAAGGCGCACCAGGTCGTCACCTCAGGAAGAAGCCCCATCAGAGATCAGGAAGCGCAGGGTCTCAACGTCGAAACGTTGACAAGTATGAAGCCAAGAAGATGCTGGCTTGAAAAGACCGACCACACCAGAGAAAATGAACTAGGTCATGAGTGCCAGCAGATAGCCCCGGCTTGCTGGCCGGCAACCCTCCAACCGCGGTGGGGTGCCCCGGGTGAAGACCAGGTCCTGTACGAAGTGTGCAGGGCAAGCGCGGTGTTGCCTTTATTTGGCGCACCCTCAAAATATTGAGGAGATGAACATGTCCCAGCAATGGAACTTCGAAACGCTTCAGATTCACGCAGGTCAGACGCCAGATCCCAGCACGGGTGCACGGGCACTTCCTATCTACTTGACCACGTCGTTCGAATTCCCAAGCGCCTCCACAGCTGCAGCACGTTTCGCTCTGCAGGACCTCGGACCGATCTACACGCGCATCGGCAACCCCACTCAGGACGTTGTTGAGCAACGCATTGCCGCACTTGAAGGCGGTGTCGGCGCACTTCTTCTGTCTTCCGGTCAGGCCGCAACGACTTACTCGATCTTGAACTTGGCCGAAGTTGGCGACCACATTGTTGCCAGCCCATCGCTCTACGGCGGAACCCAGAACCTATTCAAGCACTCCCTCAAGAAGCTCGGCATCGAGGTCAGCTTCGTTGAGAACCCAGATGACATTGAGTCCTGGAAGGCCGCGGTCAAGCCAAACACCAAAGCATTCTTCGCAGAATCCGTGTCCAACCCACGCCAGGACGTCCTGGACATTCGCAAGGTCGCGGACGTCGCCCATGAGGCGGGCGTCCCGCTGATCGTGGACAACACTCTGGCCACCCCATACTTGATCCGCCCGATTACGCACGGCGCAGACATCGTGGTGCACAGTGCCACCAAGTACCTCGGTGGCCATGGCACGGTCATCGGCGGCGTCATTGTCGACTCCGGTAACTTCGATTTCGCCAAGGATCCAGAGAAGTTCCCTGGCTTCAACACCCCGGATGAGTCATACAATGGTCTGACGTTCGCGAAGGACCTTGGCGTCAACGGCATCCTCGGCGCGAACCTTGCCTACATCCTGAAGGCCCGCGTCCAGTTGCTTCGCGACCTCGGCTCCTCGATCAGCCCATTCAACGCCTTCCTCATCGAGCAGGGTCTGGAAACGCTGAGCCTCCGCATGGAGCGCCACGTCGCCAACGCCCAGAGGGTTGCAGAATTCCTCGAAGGCCACGATCAGGTCGAGAGCGTCCAGTTCGTGGGCCTCAAGTCCAGCCCTTGGTACGAACTTGGCCAGCACTACGCGCCACACGGTTCCGGCGCCATCGTTGCCTTCAATATCAAGGGTGGCAAGGACGCAGGCCAGCTCTTCGTCGACTCTCTCGAGCTTCACTCGCACGTTGCCAACCTCGGTGACGTCCGCTCGCTCGTGGTTCACCCAGCATCCACCACGCACGCCCAGCTCACTGAAGCTGAGCAATTGAAAGCCGGCGTCACGCCAGGTCTGGTGCGTCTCGCGGTGGGCATCGAGAACATCACGGACATCATCAACGACCTCAAGCAGGGCTTCCAGAAGGTTCTTGCGGGACGCGATCAGGGCATCGACGCCGAGCCGGTCGCTGCAGGGGAGCGCGCGTGACCTTGACTGTCCGAGAGCTAGATTCGCAGCAGCGTCCCGTCCCTGACGGTCACGTGCAATTCGCTGACGTTGGCGAGTATACGTTCGAGACCGGCGGATACCTCCCGAGCGTCACGCTGGCCTTCGAAACTTGGGGCACGTTGAATCAAGACGCCTCAAACGCGGTGCTGCTACTACACGCCCTGACCGGAGACACGCACGTCGCGAAGGGTGAGTCCAACGAGCCTGGCTGGTGGGATCAGCTCGTTGGTCCTGGCGGAATCGTGGACACCAACAAGTACTTTGTGGTGGCCCCGAACATGATCGGCTCTTGCTACGGCTCCACCGGCCCGGCGTCGATCGCGCCGGATGGTCGCCCGTGGGGTAGCCGTTTCCCATTCACGACCATTCGCGATTCTGTGAACCTCGAACTGCGTCTCGCCGACGATCTTGGCATCAAAAAATTCCATGCCGTGGTCGGCGGTTCAATGGGCGGCGCTCGAGCACTTGAGTGGGCCGTCACGGCACCTGAGCGGGTAGCGCACTGCGTCGTCGTAGCGGCCTGCGCGCAATCCTCAGCCGAGCAAATTGCGTTCGCGCAAGCTCAGACCGCGGCGATTCGTTTGGACCCGAATTACCGTTCCGGAGATTATTACGACGCCGCCAGCTCACCTGCCGCAGGCCTCGGCATTGCCCGGAGAATTGCGCACGTGACGTACCGTTCGGAGCCTGAGCTGGAGACGCGGTTCAGCCGCGCGAACCAGGGTGAAGAGAATCCATTTGGCGGAGCGTCCATCTCGCACCAGCGCGGTCGTTATGCAGTGGAAAGCTACCTTGATCACCAAGCAGACAAGCTCGTAGACCGGTTCGACGCGAACTCTTACGTGGTGCTGACCGAGGCTCTCATGAGCCACGATGTTGGCCGTTCGCGTGGGGGAGTAGACGCTGCACTCGCAAGCGCGGCGGACGTGAAGTTCTTGGTGGCCGCGGTGAATTCGGACCGCTTGTACTGGCCGGCGCAGTCGGAAGAGATCGTCAAACGAGTAGATCAAGGTGACGGCGTCTATACGATTGACTCGCCGATCGGGCATGATGGGTTTTTGACCGATATTCACCAACTCGGGCCGGTGCTGAATGAACACGTTTTTACGGCGCGCGGGGATCAGGAACGCAGCTAGCTCAACACACACGGCTAGCGGTTCACACACACTGATTCATCGCGCGCGATGGAGTGCGCTTGGGGTCGCACTCGCCATCGCCCTCAGCGGGTGTTCCACCGACTCTAGTGCTGTACGCATTGGACCGGGCTCGGCGGGTGGATCTCAAGTGGGGTCGTCAGTGGGAGCCACGTCTGGCGCTTCGGTCTCGGCTGGTTCAACCTCAGCCGATTCAACCTCCGCCGGTTCAACCTCAGCCGATTCAACCTCCGCCGGTTCATCTGCGAGCACTTCAACCACGGATACGTCGAGTGCGGGCGCGAGAGCGTCAAGCTCAGATACCGCGACGAATGAGTCGCGCTCCATTGTGGTGACCCATGGAGGTGCGGTGCTGACGACGGTTCAGTTGAAACCAGTCACCGCGGAACCTGGCGATGAGATTGATGTCGCTAAAAACGTCGGCGGACTCATCGATGTCAGCCTGAAACAGAACCCCATGTTGGTGTTCGGTCATGCGGCTGGAACTGACGAAGGCGGTGAGTTCTCGAAAGAAGACTTCAGCCAGATCTTCAAGCTTGTCCCGGGCGACACCATCACGTACTTCGAGGGCACCAAGCAGCGCGTCTTTACGGTCACCACCAGCGAGGCGATGACCGGCGCGGATATCTTGACGGTCCCGGAAGTCACCAACAATCTCAACGAAGTGTGGTCACAAGTGGGCGCTGCGGCGCCATATCTTCGACTAGTCACGATCGAAGACAAAGCCATGACGAACTCTGCTGACTACAAGGGTCACTGGGTTGTCACCGCTTCTTCAACGGGCGGTTAACTTCTCAAAGGCCAAGACTTCACCACCGGGCGGGTTCCTGTGACTTTGGGGAACCCACCCGTCGTGGAAGCCTACAATTCGCGCAGGATACGCGCGCGAGCGTCGTCGTATTCCGTGGAAGTAATCTTTTGAGAGGTACGTAAGGCTTCGAGTTCATCGAGGCGTTCCTGCGAGGTTTTCGGTGCTGACGCGCGTAAGTTCTGGCCGAACTGCCCCACGATGTCCGTTTGCATGGTCATGGGGTCATAGCCTTGGCGGCGGGCGGTAGCGCTATTGCGGACGATCGAGACCACAATAAAAACTGCGGCGAGCACGAACAAGATGATGAAGATTCCGGTCAGAATCGGGAACCAGAAGGCCATTTGGCCGTACATTCCATCTTGGTTAAACATGTGCTTTGCTCCTTAAATCGGAGTCTGCCGCCCGGGATTTCCGGCCGGAGTCTAAGAACGCCTGGCCTTAGAGGTCCGCGATCTCGTGGCCTGGAGGCATGGCGCCGCCAAAGACCGGGCTTGCCGAGGGTCGCTTGGCCGTAAGGCCATCACCACTGGACTGGTGTCGAATACGGCGGACAACCCACGGAACCAAATGCGTGCGTGCCCACACTAAGTCCTCGCTTCGCGCGGTACGCCAACTCTTCACAACTGCAGGCTTCGGCTCAAACGGCTTGAGAGTGTGCTCCACGCCGAGCGAGTCTAAGACCATCGCGGCGATGGTGTGGTGACCCACGGGGGAAAAGTGCAAGCGATCATCCGCCCACATTTCGGGGCGCTGCAGCTCTCGGAGCGCCCACATGTCAGCCGTCACGGCGTCGTGACGCTGAGCTACCGCGCGCAAATTCTCGTTATAGATAGCAACGCGACCACGAACGGATCCCAGAACGGGAGTGTTTCCAATGTCGGGACCGGTGAAAATCACAATGGTGGCGCCAGACGTTCCCAAGATGCGGATCATGGTGTCAAAGCGTTCGGCGAGGGCATCTGGATCGGCGCCTCGGCGCAGGGAATCGTTGCCGCCTGCGCAGACAGTAATAAGGTCTGGCTTGAGTTCCAGGGCCGGAGCCACTTGCTCATCCATGATCTGTTGCAAGAGTCGGCCGCGAATTGCCAGGTTTGCGTAGGAGAAATCCTCGACGTCTTGGCTGAGCTCTTCTGCCACACGGTCCGCCCAGCCGCGGTTTCCGCCTACCGAATTCTCGTCTGGATCGCCGATGCCTTCCGTGAAGGAATCTCCGATCGCCACATATCGGCGCCAAGGGTGTTCGTTGACAGGAATTTCTACAGCTTCACTCACATCTCCATACTCCCAGTTCACCGCCGGAAATCAAGACACTCGCCGAAGTCAGGTTGGCATTCTGTGCGGGAAGTGCGTGAGAATGGGCACGAAACGTAACGCGAGATCTCCAGGCCACGGGAAGAATGGTTGAATATTCAACATGTTTGAAAACACTCAGTCCGCATCCAACGAACTAGTTGTCCAGTGGTCCAAGCCAGAATCTGAACGTGAAGGCACGCCGCTGTTGGTGATGTTCCACGGATTCGGCTCTAACGAGGCTGATCTCATCAGCTTGGCGCCGCGCTTGCCGCAAGAGTTCACGATCGCCTCCTTGCGCGCGCCGATGCGCGAAGGCATGGGCTACAAGTGGTTCCACCTCATGAACTCTTTGGACTACTCGTTCGACGAGGTCAAGGCTTCTGTGGAATTGGTGTTGACCTGGCTCGACGAGGTCAAGAAGAACCACACCAAGGTGGTGCTCTTCGGCTTCTCGATGGGCATGGCGATGGCTACTTCCTTGCAGCGCCGCCGTCCAAACGAATACGACGCAGTGATCGGGTGCTCCGGTTTCGCGATCGACGCGGCTGGCGATCCCTTCTTTGACGACGACGCCGTAGCCGCCCGCAAGCCAGCCATGTTCTGGGGCCGGGACCAGCAGGATCCTGTGATTACTCATGACAAAATCGAATTCACCAACACGTGGGCGCGCAGCCACGTTGATCTGACCAAGATCAACTACTCCAACATGATGCACTCCATCTCCGCACAGGAGATCGCGCACATCAACGAGTACTTACGCGTGAAAGTACTCGCTGCCTAGTCGAGAACCTTTGTGAGGCTAGGTCTCAGACTTAGAGTGAAGCCTCAGACACAACGCGAACCGCGTGGCCGTCGATTTCCACCACATCACCGTGGCGAACCTGACGGCCGCGGCGCGTATCTACCTCTCCGTTAACTGTCACCATGCCGTGCTCCACGAACTCTTTGGCTTGGTGGCCGTCCTCTGCGAGGTTCGCGAGTTTCAGCAATTGACCAAGGCGAATGGATTCGTCACGGATAGAAATGTCATCAGGGTGAGAGGAGCTCATGTCTAAGAGTTTAGAAACAAAGCGCCGAGTTACCCAGTTTTCAACTCCGGTGGGCTTGATCGCTGCTGTTTTCGCGGGAATGTTTGCCCCAGCTCAAGGCCGCGTGAACGGAGCGCTCTCCACCGCTCTGGGCGACGGTATGCCCGCCGCGCTCATCAGCTTCGTCACTGGTCTGGTAGCCGTTTCACTCGTGCTGGTCCTGACTCGAAGCGGCCGGGAGTCCATGCGCGAACTTCCCACGATGATTCGCGAGAAGACGTTCCCGTGGTGGTACATGCTCGCGGGTTTGATCGGCGCGTACTACGTCTTGGCTCAAACCATCACCGTGCCGATCGTCGGCGTTGCACTTTTCACGGTGGCCAACATTGCTGGCCGTACTGTCTCTGGGCTGCTCACCGACTCCACCGGTTTCGCTGGGGGAGACAAACGGCGAATCACTTTCCTTCAAGTCTTGGGTTCCGTTTTGGCGATCATCGGCGTGATCTGGGCGGTGTGGCCCAGCCTGATTTCCCACGGCGCCAGCACCGAATGGCTCTTGCCGATTCTTTTCCCTATCTCCGCAGGGTTCTTCTTTGCTTTCCAACAAGCGATGAATGGCACCCAAACCAAGTACTACGGAACCCCTATCCCAGCCACATTCTTCAATTTCGCCTCCGGCACTGTGGCGCTCGGCGTCGTCGTACTTATTAGCACCCTCGTTGAACCGGTGCCAGGGCACTTCCCAAGTGAATGGTGGATGTACACCGGCGGCCTGTTAGGCGCCGTCTTCATTGCCGCCAGTGCGGTGTTGGTGCGCTACATGGGAACGCTCCTGACTGGTTTGGGATTCTTGGCGGGGCAATTGTTGGGAAGTATCGCGCTGGATCTGCTGGTCCCGGTGGAGGGCTCAAGCGTCACTTTCTATACGATTTCGGGGACATTTCTCACATTGGTCGCCGTGATCGTTGCGAGTTTGCCCTCGAAAGATCGCGCGACGAGACAGAAACGCTAGTCTTAATGCGGCGCCGCATTGGCGCTGGTCTGTGTTCACGAGGATCAACCTCCGCGAAGAACCGGCCACATCATCCGCTAAACGGACCGCATCCAGCGGCCGCGTTACCCATGGGAGCGAATTTACATGGCACCTCAGTCCACCCTTGACCTAGTTATCTCGCTGGCAAAGCGCCGCGGATTCGTGTTCCAGGCTGGTGAGATCTACGGTGGTTCGCGTTCCGCGTGGGATTACGGTCCGCTTGGTACCGAGCTCAAAGAGAACATCAAGCGCGAATGGTGGCAGACCTTCGTGCGCGGACGCGAAGACATGGTTGGCCTTGATTCCTCGGTCATCCTTCCAAAGGCTGTCTGGGAAGCATCCGGACACGTCGCCACCTTCACGGATCCTCTTGTCGAGTGCACCAGCTGCCACAAACGCCACCGCCAGGATCACCTCATGGAGGCCTTCGAGGCGAAGAAGAAGCGCGCTGCCACCGGCATGGAAGAAATCGTATGCCCGGACTGTGGCACGCGCGGCGAATGGACCGAACCACAGCTCTTCTCCGGTCTCATGAAGACCTTCTTGGGCCCCGTGGACAACGAGTCCGGCCTTCATTACATGCGCCCCGAAACCGCTCAGGGCATCTTCGTGAACTTCAACAACGTGCTCACGGTGTCCCGCAAGAAGCCACCCTTCGGCATCGGCCAGATCGGTAAGGCGTTTCGTAACGAGATCACGCCAGGTAACTTCATCTTCCGTACGCGCGAGTTCGAGCAGATGGAAATCGAGTACTTCACCGCTCCTGCCGACGCAGACGAATACTTCAAGAGCTGGGTCGAGGACTGCTGGAACTGGTTCCTTGATTTGGGCATCAAAGAAGAGAACATGCGCCGCTTCGACGTCCCTGAGGACGAGCGTGCGCACTACTCCGCTGGCACCATCGACTTTGAGTACCGCTTCGGCTTCACCGGTTCCGAGTGGGGCGAGCTCATGGGCGTCGCGAACCGCACGGACTTTGACCTCTCGAGCCACTCGAAGGCTTCCGGCACGGACCTTGCGTTCTTCGACCAGACCACGGGCGAGCGCTACACGCCGTACGTTATCGAGCCGTCCTTCGGCCTGACCCGTTCCATGATGGCGTTCCTCGTGGACGCTTACACCGAGGATGAGGCTCCAAACGCTAAGGGTGGCGTGGACAAGCGCACCGTCTTGAAGTTGGACCCACGCTTGGCTCCCGTGAAGGCTGCGGTCTTGCCGTTGTCCCGTAACGAGAATTTGTCGCCGAAGGCTAAGGATTTGGCGGCACAGTTGCGTAAGTTGTGGAACGTAGATTACGACGACGCTGGCGCGATCGGCCGACGTTACCGCCGTCAGGATGAGATTGGCACGCCATTCTGCATCACCGTTGACTTCGACACCTTGGATGATCAGGCTGTGACGATTCGCGAGCGCGACACCATGTCTCAGGAGCGCGTCGCTTTGGATCAGGTCCAGTCTTACCTGGCCGCAAGACTGGTAGGTGGCGCTAAGTAGGTGACGATGATGAATTCTGAAACTCTGCCAGAGGGCCTGTCCATTCGTTCGTGGGAAGAAGGCGATGACCTTCGACTCCTCGAAATTTGGGGAGACCCGTCGAGCCCGCAAGCGCACGAAGCACGCACCATGTTGCGTGAAAACTCGAACGAGCCATGGGCCCGCACCCTCGTGGTGGAAGACCAAGGAATTCCCATCGCCGCGGGCACCATTTACGAGTCCTCGCTTCATCCAGAACGCAACTGGATCTACGTCGAGGTCGCGCGCGAGCACCGTCGCCAAGGAATTGGTACGGAACTGACGCGTCGGCTCCGGGCTGAAGCTGCGGCGTCGTCCTCTCAAGAAGTGAAGACCCGCTTTACGTTCGCCGCCGGCACTAGTGCCGATGCGAACCCGGCCGAGGCGTTCACGATGGCGATGGGGCTCAACCCGATCATGCGCTCGCGCTTGGTTGTGGTGGAGCCTGAAGCGCTGCCGCTGCCGGTGTTTGATGACAACGGGCTCACGCTCGAGGAAATCGCGACCGGTTCCGTAGAGCTGACGCGTGTGGTGGCTGACTACTACAACGCGACGCACGACTGGGACCGCTCCGAGATGACGCTCGGCCGTGCACAGACCATGCTGCTGGGCGACCACACGGGCGCCAAGGGCTGCATTGTGCTGCGCGACAAGCCGAAGACTCAGGGCGGACGCATCCTGACGTTTGCAGTCTCATATGAGTCGGCCCGCGTGGATGCTCCAGCTGACGTTCTCATTGGCTGGGACCCGTCACTTCCGGACGCTGACATTCGTGACAGCGTGCGCGGACTGCTCGCGATGCTGGTGCACCAGTATCCGGTGCAGCTCGAGGTGGACGATTCCATGGTGCCGCTGGCTGACCTCGTGGATGCGCTGCTGGTTAGCGGATCTGCCACGGTCATTGCTACCACCATCATTGTGGCGTCCGGCGTGGATCCTCAGACGGGAGAGCCGACGGCTGAATCCTCTGAGGAAGCTTCCGAAGACGGTGCCTCGACTGAGTCCGCGGAGACCTCCGCACCATCGACTGAAGAACTCTAGGTGTCGTGACAAGACGTGCCGCAGCGCGCTAATCAGTCTTCTCGTTTAGCCGTTGCGGCGTGCCTTGTTGCCGAGCGTGAGTTTTGATCTGTTCAACTATGTAGAACAAGGCTGGGCAGTTCTCCAAGGCCACAATCCCTACGTGACTCCCATGGGCATAATGATGCGCTCGCAAGTGGTCTCGCGGTGTTCGGCGTCGCGTTGGCCGGAAGGCTCAAGGGCCTTCGTGGGCTATTGCTCGGCGGGTTTTTGGTGGGACTCGCGGGTGCCATCAAACAGCTCGTCTTGGTGTTCCTCTTTGCAGTTGCCGTACTGAGCGTTGCTCATCTGACCACCGGTTTTTGGGCGCGTTGGCGGCGGCTCATCCTTGCCGGAATCATCGCCGGAATTGTAGGACTAACCGCGTTTTTGCTGCCTGGCTGGGTCAGCGGCTGGGGATTCGGATGGACTACGGCCACGGGCCTGTCCGCTTATGGCCGATCCACTCCGTTGCGATACTTCTACGAGCTTGCGAGCAGCCTTTCCATTGCTCTCGGCGGAGATAAATTCCGAAGCGCTGTGCCGGAAATTGTTCCAACAGCGGCCATGGTTCTGGTCATCCTGCTCGCGGTGTGTTTGTTCCTCGTGTGGGGACCGCAGTAACCGGTGGAAGTCAATATCGTTGCATTCGGGTTCTACTTCTTGTTGGGCCGCACGGTTCAGCCTTGGTACACGCTCTGGTTCGTCTTGGCCGTGGTGCTTATTCGTATGACGCGCTAGCGGGCTCTCGCTCTGGTGGGGCTGAGCGTCTGGATGTTGGGTGCAATGTTTGCCCGGCCTTGGGCGCCCGTGAATTGGAACACGCAATTAACCTGGGCGGTCGTCGCGGTTGCCGTTCCGAAGGCAATCTTCGTGCTGTTAAGCAGAAACGGCCAGCCAACGGCACCTCGTGCCGCGACTGACCGCTTCTAGTTTTTCTTAGTTATCAACTGGCAACAAGAGGTCCTTGACGGAAGGATCTGTGCGCAGGAATTCCTGAACGGCTGGATCCTGGAAGGCCTTGACGAGGTTCTTGATGTTCTCGGTGTCCTTGTACTTCGAACCGATGGTCAGCTGGCCGGCGAACTCGTCCGGTGCTGGTGGCGCGTAGATCTGCTTCGAAATGTCGATCTTCGCCGCTACGTAGTACTCGGTGTAACCGACTGCAGCATCCAAGTCCGGGAGTGAACGGGACTGAGCCGCGAAGTCCAAGAGCTTGAACTTGATGTTCTTCGGGTTGGTGGCGATGTCCTTCTGGGTGGCCTGCCACTTGTTGACGCCGTCCTTCAGAGTAATCAGGCCAGCGCGCTCGAGAAGCCAAAGACCCTGAGCTTCGTTCGCTGGATCCGAGTACAGCGAGATCGTTGCGCCGTCTGGAATCTCTTCCACGGACTTGTACTTATCGCTCCAAATGCCGAAGCCCCAACGGAAGACTGGCGTGGCCGCTTCTTCCTTGAAGTCCGGGTTGGCTTCAAGGACCTGGCTGAGCCACAACTTGTGCTGGTAGACGGTGGCTGCGACTTCGCCGGTTGAGACTGCGCGGTTCAACGTGGTGGAGTCAGCCAAGCCCTTGAAGGCCACCTTGATGCCGTACTTCGGAGCAACTTCCTCGGCCACGAAGTTCACGAGGGCCTGCTCAGCCTGGTTGCCTTCAGCCGTCACGACGGTGAGGGTTGCGCCCGCAATTTCATTGGGGGACTTGGTGCCTGCGTTGGCGTTGATGCCCACGGCTGCTGCGATGGCAACGACGGCGACGAGACCGCCGGCCACCCACGGCCACTTCTTCTTTTTCTGGATGGTGAAGCCGTGCCCGTCAGCGGGCGGAGTGGTGCGTTCTTCGGTGATAGTCATGATGAAGCCTTTCGGGTGTGGGTGAGAAGAGAGGGGTAAAGCTAGGAGGTTGGGTGAGAGTTCTTCAGGCGGTCTTAAGCACGACGGCGTAAGTGCGGCGTAGTGGCTTTGACCAGTCCGTCGCCAATGAGCTGAACTGTGGTGACGAGAAGGATGAGCAAGATGACGGTTGCCAGCATCACGGTGTTGTCGAAGCGCTGATATCCGTAGGTGACAGCGACGTAGCCGATGCCGCCAGCGCCGATGGTTCCCGCGATCGCCGAGTACTCGATCATCGCGATGGTGTTGATGGTCAAGCCGCCCATGATCGCTGGGATGGCTTCTCCCAATTGAGCGGTGCGGATGATCTGCAACGTGGAGCCGCCGGATGCTTTGGCAGCCTGGGTGACGCTGTGCGGAACGTCTCGCAACGAGTTCTCCACGATGCGAGCGAAGAACGGGATTCCCGCAATCGTCATGGGGACCACAGCAGCTGCGATGCCGATGTTCGTTCCCGTGATGAGCCGGGTAAACGGAACAATGGCCGCCATGAGGACCAGGAACGGAAGGGATCGGCCCACGTTCACAATCCAACTCAGGACGTTGTAGATCTTCGCGTTCTCGAAGAGCCCGCCTGGTGCCATATTGTGCAGACACACGGCGATCACCGTGCCGACTGCCACCACCAGGACCATCACGATGCCCACCATGGTGAGCGTTTCGCCCAGGGCCGGAATCAACAGTCCAGGCAGGTCGCTCAAAGCGGTATCCGAGAGCGCGCTCGCAGGACGCAGGGCGGGAAGCCCCGCGAGAATCAAGTGTGTAGTGGTTGCTACGCCCACAGCGCGGCCTCCTTCTGTGCTGAGTTTTGAACTGACGAAATTGAGATGGATTCGCGGGACACATTGGGCAGAGATGCGCGCAGTCCGTGGCGGGCAAATGCGTCCTTGACGATCGCATCGTTTTCGTTGGAAACGCCGACCGTCGCGTTGCCCGTGCTGACGCCATCGATGCTCTGAATGGTGGCGGCCAACAATGCTGCTGGTTCGCCAAGCTCCGATGACACTCGCTGGAGCCAGTCGGCCGGGACGTCACGAGAGTCGTAGGTGACGACCCAGGAACGAGTTCCGGGAAGCGGCGCCGAAGGATTCAAGTTCGGCTGGAGCGCACGGCCCAGCGCGGATTCGTGGTTGGTCAGCAAGTCCACGAGGCGGCCCTGTTCGATAATCCGGCCGTGATCCAAACGCGCAGCCGAATCAGCGACCTGCAGAACGGTGTCCATCTCGTGGGTAATGAAGACGACCGCGAGATTGAGGTCATCGCGTAGCTCTCGCAGCAACTGGACGACGGAGCGCGTCGTCTCGGGATCGAGTCCCGAGGTGGCCTCATCTGAGAGCAGTACGGACGGACGCAGTGCCAAAGCGCGGGCAATACCCACGCGCTGACGCTGACCGCCGGAGAGTTCGAACGGGTAGTGATTGGCGCGGTGGGAGAGTCCCACGCGCTCGATCAGTTCGTTGACGCGCGAGTTGGTTTCGGCTTTCGTCACGCCCAAGTACTCGAGCGGCAACGCGATGTTCTCCGCCACCGTCTTGCGCGAAAGCAAGCTGGCTGACTGGAACACCGTTCCAATACGACGGCGGGCTACCCGCAGTTTGCTCTCGGGCAGTCCGGAGAGCTCTTCGCCGTTGACGATGACCTGCCCGGACGTAGGACGCTCGAGCAAGTTGATGCATTGCGCCAGCGTGCTCTTGCCGGCGCCGGAGGGACCGACCACAGCCAAGATTTCGCCCGCTTGCACTTCGATATCGAGCTTGTCGAGCACGGTCACAGCATCTGGACCCTGGCCATAGACCTTGGTGAGTTGATGAAGACTAATCATGGTGGGAGCTTTCGGTTGAACCGGAAAATGGGCGCACTGAAGGAAGAGGCGTTGTTTGGGGTGAAAGAGGGTACGACTGACCGCAGCCCGAGCCCTAGGAGCCGAGCTGCGGCGTCGTACTCAGTAAATATTCGGAAGCGAAACCCGCGTTAGGCGGAAGCACCCTCGAAAGAGGTTTCCGGAAGAAGGCTGGTGTTGAGTTCCTTGCCGTTCTTGCGGGCGAGGTCAGCTTCGAGTTCGCGGACGATCGGGAGGACGTCGCGGCCGAATGCCTCGACCTCTTCCTGGAAGTGCAGGTACGCGGTGAGGATGAGGTTTACGCCGATCTTCTTTAAGTCGACGATGCGCTCTGCGATCTGCTCAGGGGTGCCGATGAGGCCGGTGCGGAAGCCGTCGTTGTACTGGATGAGATCCTCGTACGTGGAGTCTTCCCACATGCCCTTGCCGTCCTTGGTGGACTGGCCGGCTTCCTTGACCGCCGAGGCGAAGCCGTCCACGGCTGGGCGGTGTGCCTTTGCCACGATCTCGCGCAGCGTGTCCTTGGCTTCTTGTTCCGAATCGCGAGCGATCACGAATCCGTTGATGCCAAAGCGTGGCTTGACCGGGGCGGTTCGCTTGCCCGAATTCGCGGCAGCGGTGACGCCGGCGATGTTCTCGCGGAAGCCCTCGAACGTGCGGCCGTTGGAGAAGTACCAGTCGGCGGTGCGGCCAGCGGCAGCCTGAGCAGCCGTGGAATTTCCGCCGAAGAAGATGTCTGGATGTGCGCGGCCTGGAATCTCGAGCGGCGCAGGGGAGAGCGTGAAGTCCTTGATGTTGTAGTACTTGCCGCTGAAGGAGAAGTCCTTCTCGGTCAGCAAGCCACGAAGGACGGTGATGAATTCTTCCGTGCGGACGTAGCGCTCGTCGTGCTCGAGCCATGGCAGACCGAAGTTGGTGAATTCGTCCTTGAGCCAACCTGAGACGATGTTTACGGCTGCACGGCCGTTGGAGATGTGGTCAGCCGTGATGAGCCACTTGGCGAGAACGCCTGGGTGCCACATGCCGGGGTGAACGGCGGCGATGATCTTGAGGCGCTCAGTTGCGCCGAGCAAACCGAGCGTGAATGCGGTTGCTTCGTGCTGCTTGTCCGCGCCGTAGCTGGCGGTGTAGCGGGTCTGGGAGAGCGCGTATTCGAAGCCCGAATTTTCTGCGATGCGCGCGAGCTTCTTGTTGTATTCAAAGTCCCAGCTGGTGCGCTGTTCAATGGTGGAAATGACCAGACCACCGGACACGTTCGGTACCCAGTACGCGAACTTCAGCGGGGTCTCGAGGTCAGCTTCAGGGGTGACATTGATTGAGCTCATGGTTGATTCCTTGGTGGGGCAATATTCGTGAGGAATCCCGTACAACGGTGAGCGTGCACAGCTAGCGATGACACGTCCACGAAAGCGTGAGCTTTCTCCATCGTTTCTGGCGGTAGCACTGACCCGGCATGATCCGGGAGTTGCTGCGGCGTCATAGAACCAGATCTCTCGGCCGCTCGGGATGGTGAAATAATTTGAACACAAAAATCCCCCATATCAAAGAATGTTCGCGCGTTTGTGACAAAGAGTGTCGTCATTCGCAGAATATTCGAAATGCTGGAATCTGATGCTGGATTATTCGGACCCCCTGCAGCGACCGTCGAGATGTAACTGGAGACAGCGAGGTGCCGTGAGTGGCCGCACCCCAACCCGGTCACTCACGGCATGAACTCTATGCAGTTATCTAGAGCGTGTTTGCTTCTGTTGAAGCGTCTTGTGCTGAGCGGCACTGCCGCTCAGCCGACGTACTACTCAGCGGCTAGCGTCCAGGATCCGTCGCTCTTCACGATGATCACGGACGGTCCACCGGACATCGGAACGGTGCCTTTGTAGTTGCCGATCTCGTTGACGAGCAAGCCCATGTTGAAGAGCTCGTCGTTCTCCTCGTAGACCACGAAGTTGCTCTTGCCCTTATTCGTCAGTGTGAGCATGGAGGCGTCGCCGTCGTACAGCATGACCTGGTCGCCGGAACCCTTAGATGCGAACGGCTTGGCGTTGGCCAGTGGTTCGATGGTGATGGTCCACGCACCGGACGCCTTGATCTGAACGTTCTTGACTTCCTGGAACGCGTTCACACCGAGTGCCGTGGTGCCTTTGTAGGAGCCAATCTCGTTGACCAGCAGATCCACGGATTCGTTCGATTCGTCCAAACCGATAATGGCGAAGTTTCCTGCGCCGTTATGCGTGGACGTGACCATGGCATTCGTGACGCCAGCGGGCAGCTTGACGATGGAATCGCCCGTGCCCTTCTTCGAGATGGTCTCGAACTCGCCGAACTTGCCGGCGGCCCACGCAGATGCACCGCTGGCCTGCGGTTCTTCGGCGGCTTGCTTAGTCTCTGCCGCAGCGGTGGTCTCGGCAGCAGCGGTCGTTTCTGCGGCAGCCGTGGCTTCAGTTACTTCCGCGGCAGCCGGGACGGCATTCTCGGAGGACGACGACGCTGCTGTAGCTGGCGCCGTCGTACTGGAAGAAGAACCAGCGGAACCAAAGTTCGAGGTAACTCCGCCGCTCATGTTCTGCTGGCCCGTAATCATGCCGAAGACCAGGACAATAGCGCTGACAATCCACGCGATCTTTTTGTGCTTGTCATAGCCCTCGAGCGGGCGGCGGTACTTATCCTTTGTGGCGCCGGCAAGGGTCATGACCAAGTCAACGAGGTACCAAATGCCCAAACCGCCAAAGGTGAACAGCTTGGCCAGGCCCGTTCCGATCTTGCCAAGGTAGAAGCGGTCGGCACCCAAGAAACCGATGATCAAAGACAGCAGCCACGTCACGATGAATGACTTGTCAGAGGTCTGCGCCTGCACAGGCGAGTTGTAGTTGTACGGCGAGTTAGCCGCGAACTGGTTGTTCGCAGCGTACTGATCGCTCGAGGCATACTGCGGGTTGGAAACCGGCGCGTACGGGGACGGCTGGTTCTCCGGGGTATCCGGCACCTGAGGGCCGGCGGGGAGCGAAGTGTTAGACACTTGATCCTCCTTCTTGAGAGATATGAAAAGGGAAGCGTGGCTTCGAGAGTTCAGTGATCTGAGTGATCTCTGTGCTCTTTCGGTCACAGTGAAAGATTCCCCGATGCCTCTGACACTTAGAACTTATGCTGTGTTCCGGAATCGCGAAACGCCTGAAAATGTTCACGCACAGGCGCCGCTGCACTGGTAATTTGCACCACTTTTTCCCCGGAGACCTTAGATACGGTGAAGGATTTGGTGCTGTTTGGGAGAATGGATAGGTGACTTTAACCGCCGATCAATCCGCCAGCGCCACCCGACTCGAGCTTCCACCATTGAAATTGGGGAAGCTCACTGTTGACGTGCCCGTGGTCTTGGCGCCGATGGCGGGCATTACTAACAAGGCGTATCGCCGGTTGTGCCGCGAATACGGCGGCGGTCTGTACGTCACTGAGATGGTGACGAGCCGCGCCTTGGTGGAGCGGAACAAGACCTCGTTCCGGATCATTTCTCACGACGATGATGAGAAGGTCCGTTCTGTACAGCTTTATGGCGTGGATCCGAAGACCGTGGGTGCCGCCGTGCGACTGCTCGTGGAAGAAGACCGCGCCGACCACATCGACTTAAACTTTGGTTGCCCCGTTCCGAAGGTGACCCGCAAGGGCGGCGGATCCGCGCTGCCGTGGAAGACGAATCTGTTCACGTCCATCATCAAGTCTGCAACGGAGGAAGCCGCCAAGGGCGAAATTCCGTTGACCATCAAGATGCGCAAGGGCATTGATGAAGATCACTTGACGTACCTCGAGGCTGGCCGAATTGCGCGCGATCACGGCGTCGCTGCTGTTGCTTTGCATGGTCGTACGGCAAATCAGTTCTATTCCGGCACCGCTGACTGGTCCGCGATTGCCGCTCTTCGCGAAGCTTTGCCGGACATGCCGGTGCTTGGAAACGGCGACATTTGGAGCGCCGAGGACGCCGTCCGCATGGTGCGGGAAACCGGCGTAGACGGCGTGGTCATTGGCCGTGGCTGCCAGGGACGTCCATGGTTGTTTGGTGATTTGCAAGCTGCCTTTGAAGGCCGCGATGATCGCTACACGCCGGGCCTCGCGAAGGTCGCCGAGACGTTCTACCGTCACGCCGAATTGTTGGTGGACTACTTCGGTGACGAGCTTCAGGCACTGCGCGACATTCGCAAGCACGTGGCCTGGTACTTCAAGGGTTACCAAGTCGGCGGCGATTTGCGCGCGGCTTTGGCTACCGTGCCGAGCCTCGAGGTGTTGCGGGGGCTCTTGAGCCAGCTGGATCCAGAAGCTCCGTACCCGGGCAAGGACGCCGAAGGTCCACGCGGCCGTGCTGGCACTCCAAAGCGCCCCGCACTGCCGGATGGCTGGTTGAATTCTCGCGAGCTGGATGAGAACCACCGCGCCATGATTTCCGCTGCCGAGCTCGACGTTTCGGGCGGTTAGTCAGTGCCCATGAGAACTGACCCCCGCTTCATACCGGGCTACACCGCGGCCGATGAAGAGCGCTGGGTGGAAGAGCCGCCAAAGAAGGCATATCGGACTTCCTTCGAGCGCGACCGTGCCCGAGTTTTGCACTCATCAGCCTTGCGCCGACTGGGCGCCAAGACTCAGGTAGTGGCGCCTTACAGCGACGACTTTGTGCGCACACGCCTCACGCACTCCCTCGAAGTAGCTCAAGTCGGTCGCGAATTGGGTGCGGCTTTGGGCTGTGATCCGGATGTGGTCGACGCCGCGTGCTTGTCACACGACCTCGGACACCCTCCGTTTGGTCACAACGGCGAGAAGGCTTTGAACGCCGCTGCTCAGGAGATTGGCGGCTTCGAAGGTAACGCGCAGACATTGCGTTTGCTGACGCGCCTCGAGACCAAGAAGTTCCGGTCTAACGGTCAGTCCGCCGGCCTGAACTTGTCCCGGGCGAGCCTCGACGCGGTCTGCAAATACCCGTGGACTCGTGAGAATGCGCCGATGCGCGCAGACGGAAAACAGTCTAAGAAGTTCGGTGTCTATGCCGATGACATGCCGGTTTTCGAGTGGCTACGCCAGGGCAACGAAGAGTTCGCCGGGAATCGCTGCTTGGAAGCGCAGGTCATGGACCTTGCGGATGATATTTCCTACTCCGTACACGACGTCGAAGACTCAGTGGTGGCGGGCCGCTTCCAGTTGCGCTGGATTACGGATCCGGACCAGCGGGCTCGCGTCATCGAGTACACGCGCCGTTGGTATTTGCCGGGAGCGGACGACGACGAAATCAACGCTGCACTCCAACGTCTCGAAGCCACCCCTGAGTGGGTGCCGGCCGTGAATGGCTCGCGCCGCTCATTGGCAGCATTGAAAGACATGACGAGCCAGTTCATCGGACGTTTCAGCACCGCCGCACTAGTGGCGACGCGCAAGCAGTATGGCGACGAGCCGTTGACGCGCTTCAACGCCGAACTGATTGTGCCGCGCGAGACCGAGTTTGAGATTGCCGCGATGAAGGGCCTGGCTACGGCCTACGTGATGACCTCGGAAGAGCGTCAGCCGATCTACGTGCGCCAGCGCGAAGTACTGCAGGATCTCGTGACGTTGTTGACTGACACGGGGGACCAGTATCTGGAACCCATGTTTTCAGCCGACTGGAACGAGGCAGACACGGACGAAGCGCGCTTGCGAGCGATCATCGACCAAGTAGCTTCGTTGACAGACGCGAGCGCCATTGAATGGCATTCCACTTTGGTACAAGGCAAGAGCTTCCGTGCGGAGCTCTTCTAATCAGAAGGTTTGATCAGAATTCTTCGTTTCGAAGCGTTCAGTATTTGGTATAACAAGAACATTATTGGGGCGATACTAAGCTGGGGAACATGGCTGGACTAATCAAGAGAGAAGACATTGATGAAGTCCGCACCCGTTCTGACATTAAAGAAGTCATCGAAGGCTACGTCAGCCTGAGATCCGCTGGCATCGGTTCTTTCAAGGGACTGTGCCCTTTTCACGACGAGCGCTCGCCGTCGTTCCACGTCCGTCCTCAAGTGGGCACTTACCATTGCTTTGGCTGTGGCGAATCTGGTGACGTGATCTCCTTCGTGATGAAGATGGACCACACCACCTTCTCCGAAACCGTCGAACGTCTCGCGGCCCGCCTTGGCATGGAGCTGCGCTATGAAGACGGCGGAAGCGGCCCTTCGAAGCAGGATTATGGACGCCGTCAGCGGCTACTCGATGCCCATAAAGTCGCCGAAGAATTTTTCCAGTCTCAGTTGCGGGATCGCCGTGCAGTCACCGCTCAGCGATTCCTTGCGGGGCGTGGTTTTGATCCGGCGGCCGCCGCCAAGTTCGGTGTGGGTTACGCGCCGCAAGGCTGGGACGCCTTGCTCAAGCACTTGACCGCTAAAGGCTTCACTCGCGAAGAGCTTCAGTCCACCGGCATGTTTTCCGAGGGCCAGCGTGGCATTTACGACCGCTTCCGTGGACGCCTCATGTGGCCTATCCGCGACCTCACGGGGGCCACGATCGGCTTCGGTGCGCGCAAGCTGTTCGAGGATGACAAGGGTCCTAAGTACCTGAATACGCCCGAAACCCAGCTCTATAAGAAGAGCCAGGTGTTGTACGGCGTGGATCTGGCCAAGCGAGCCATCACCAAGAACCGCGAGCTCGTGGTCGTGGAAGGCTACACCGACGTGATGGCGTGTCACCTGTCCGGCATCGAAACCGCCGTGGCTACCTGTGGCACCGCTTTCGGCACGGATCACATCAAGATCGTGCGCCGCTTGCTCTCCGACGACGGCACGGGTGGCTCCGTGATCTTCACCTTCGACGGCGACGCTGCAGGCCAGAAGGCCGCGCTACGCGCTTTCGACGAAGACCAGCGCTTCCTGGCTCAGACCTACGTTGCCGTTGAACCTAACGGCCTTGACCCGTGCGACCTGCGCCAAGAGCGCGGAGCGTTGGCGGTGCGGGAACTGATCGACTCGAAGCGTCCGTTGTTCGAGTTCGCTATCAAAGTGAGCCTGAAGAAGTACGACCTCGACACGGTCGAAGGTCGCGTCAACGCACTGCGTGCCGCGGCTCCCATCGTCGCCGCCATCCGCGATCACGCGATGCGCCCTGCATACGCCCGTGAGCTTGCGAGCTGGCTGGGCATGGATCTCAACGAAGTTAACCGTGCCGTCCACCTTGCAGCGCAACAGCCTGCAAAACCGAGCGAGCCTGCGGAGACGAGCGGCGTCGTCGTCAGCGAAGAACAGAGTGTGCCCCAGGTAGCGGGGGAGAGCCCTCGTGAGACGTTTGAGAAGCCGGACGCGCGGGATCCCATGATCCGGATGGAGCGGGAGTCGCTCGAGGTGGTGCTGCAGCAGCCGGGACTGGTGACGGAAGCGCAATGGCACGCGTTCTATGCTTCGCGTTTTGTAGCGCCTGCGCACACCGCAATTCATACGGCGATCCAGGTGGCGGCTGCTGCCGGTACCGCGGCTGCGCTGTGGGTTGAGGCCATTCGTGAGGCCGCTCCGCCGGAGCTGACAAACTACATTTCCGAGCTTGCCGTGCGCCCTTTGCCCGCTCGCAACGAGGACGCGCTCGCACGCTATTGCTCCGACATCATGTCTCGATTGCAAGAACTACAGATCCGCCACCGCAAGGAGGACCTGTTGGGGCGATTGCAGCGGCTAGATCCTGCGGTAGATGGTGAGAAATTCACGCAGTTGAATCGAGAGTTGTTTGCGCTCGAATTGGAGCGTCGGGCGCTTCATCAAGCGGATCAAGCGTAGGTTCTTGCTACTCAGAGCCAACTCCGCCAGAAAAAGTGATGGATGCCACGTCGAGATAGGAGCCCTCGATTTTTATTCTGGCGTGATTTTGAGATAGAGTATTCTCTGTTGCTTTCCCCCGTAGCTCAATTGGCAGAGCATTCGACTGTTAATCGAAGGGTTACTGGTTCGAGTCCAGTCGGGGGAGCGAGTACCCCGGAAATCTAAGGATTTCCGGGGTTTTTTTCTTGCCCTTTAACTTCCTCTGGGGGTTATAGGACATAAATGTGTGTCTGGGTCGGGCGTGTCTTTTTAGGAGGCGCGGCCGGCCCATCCTTTTCGGTGCCAGAGTCCTTCGTTTGCGTTGAGTCCTGTTCCGAGTTCTGCGGGTCCGATGTGTTCCTCGATTTCTTGCGTGTAGGCGACGGGCTCGTAGTGTTCTTTTTTGATGAGTTGGTGGGCTGGTGCTGGGTTCTGGGAGTGCTTGTAGAGGAACCATTCCACGGCTCGTTTAGCGTGCTCAGGGGTCAGTCCGCGATGGTTGCGTAGAAGATTGCGTAGCTGCGCGTTGATGCCTCCTTCGATCCTGTTCGTTGTTGATGAGGCGTTCCGTGAGCGGTGCTCGTCTTTGAGATAGGTGAACAGGACTTCTTGTTGGCTGGCGCGCTCGAGGAGTTGGTAGGCCTTGCGTAGCCGGTCGTGTGTGAACCACCAGCGCTGGTGCGGCCTCACGCTTTGCGGCAGCGAACCACGGTGGTGCGAACGGTAGGTTTTCTCGTTCAGCATCTGGTGATGTTTTCCGTGCCACTGGTTGAGTGCAAGTAGCCATGCACGCGCTTGATCCTGGCTCGTGATCCGTGTCAGGGCAAGGGAAATAGCCCGTAGTTCGCGGCCCGCGGTCGTGCGGGGGCGCATCGTGATCAGCACGCGCACGTTGCGTTGAATATGCACCAGGCAGCGTTGAACAGGGGTCTCGGGCCAGCAATGTTTCAGCGCGGATGCCAGCCCGGAACCACCATCAATCACGACCAAATCTGGTGCGGGGAAACGAGTTAGGAGCTGTTCCCACGCCACGCGTTTTTCCGTGTCACACCATTGATAACCGATGACGTGTTCGCCAGCGATCGCGATCAAGCAACACCAGGAACCGAGATAGATGCCGTCGAGCTGGACTTCCGGATAGATCTCTCCGGTGACCTCGATCGCGGGAGTAATGTTCCAGCACCAGTGTGTGGAGCGACGAAACGAGCGTGGATCCACGCCCTGAGCGACTTGGGATTGAGTCTTGTTTCCCAGCAGCCATTCCAGGAATCGGGAGAGCTCGTGGCGTCGACGCACGTCGACGCGTTGTATCCGTTCAGAACTACTCGCGCCACACGATTTACAGCGATACCTGGTAGCTCCAGCACTCGTGGAACCGTTCCTTTTCAGCCCGCCACCACACAGGACGCATAAACGCTCGTTGTCAACCACGCTTCCCGAATAAACAACGAAAAGTATGCCAACACCCGTTTAGCCGCGCCGATAAAGGCAACCAAGCCCCATCAGACACACTTTAATGTCCTATAACCCTCCTCTGGACCCCCTGCTTGAGAGCCCGCGGGTTACACACTTTCTGGCCTATAACCCGAGCCCGCGGGTGCCTGACCGAATTTCTATGATTTTATGTTTGCTCAACCGGTCATCGTGAAGATTCGCCTCACTTGGCAAGAATTTGGAAGGATAGACTCCACGTGTGCCTGGATCACCGTTGAGTCATGTGTGTGGTCCAAGACAGTGGACCTGACGTACTGACTGCGGAAAGGAGCGACGATGCGCATCGTCGTGCTGGTGAAGAGTGTTCCCGACACCAATGGGGACCGAAAATTGGAGCTCGAGACGGGTCTGACCGACCGCGCTGCGAGCGACGCCGTCCTTGACGAGATTAGTGAGCGCGCCGTCGAAGCCGCCCTCACGTTGGCCGCGAAAGAACCTGAGTCCACGGTGGAGCTCCTCTCGATGGCGCAAGAGGAAGCCCAAACCGTGATTCGCAGGGGACTTGCGATGGGTGCAGACACGGCTACGCAGATCGTGGATCCTGCGCTTAGAGGCGCTGATACCAACCTCACCGCCGAGGTGCTGGCAGCTGCGCTCAAGCGTAAAGAGTTCGACGTGATCATCGCTGGCAATCAGTCCACAGACGGCTCCGGCGGCGTCATTCCGTCGATGCTTGCCGAACTGCTGGATCTTCCCGCGCTGACCGAACTCACTACCGTCGACTTCGAGAGTGGCGCACTCAAGGCCACCCGCGCCACGGAATCCGGAACTTACGAGCTTCGCGCGGACCTTCCCGCGATCATCTCTGTCACCGAATCCTTCCCCGACGGCCGCTTCCCGAATTTCAAGGGAATCATGGCCGCTAAGAAGAAGCCGTTCGAGGTGCTCTCCCTTGCTGACTTGGGCGTGAATGCAGAGGACTTCAGCGTTCCTCATGTCATCATGACTGCCGTTTCCGAACGGCCGCCACGCGAGGCTGGCGTGAAGATTGTCGATGAAGGCGATGCCGCCGCACAGCTTGCAGATTTCCTTGTCAAGAACCGTTTGGCCTAGGAGGACACCGTGACTGAGTTCCCAACTAACTCCATCCTTGTCCTCGTGGACACCACTCTCGACGGCCAGCCGGCAAAGTCTTCGGCGGAGCTTCTCGGTGCGGCTTCGCTACTCGGAACCCCGGTTGCCGTCTTCCCGCACACTTCGGAAACAGTGGATGCCGCCGCAAACTTGGGCCAGCAAGGCGCCGAGCACGTTCTCACAGCTGACATCGCTGACATCAAGAACCCCAACGCGCTCGTGGATGCGCTCGAAGCAGCGGATCAGCTCGTAAACCCACAGGCCATCCTGGTCTCGCATTCGGTGGAGAGCCGCGAAGTCGCCGGCCGTTTTGCTGCCCGCAAGCGCCGCGGTCTCATCACGGATGCCGTCAACGTTTCCCGCGATGATCAGGGCATTCTGGCTCATCACTCGGCGTACGGCGGCACTTATCTCGTGGATTCGAGCGTCACCTTCGGCGCCCCGATCATCACCATTCGTCAGGGCTCGGTGGAGGACCGCGCAAACGCTGCTGCCGGAAGCATCGAAAAGCTCACCATCCAGAACACCCGGCGCCGCGTCGCAACCGTTGAGAGTGCTCAGAAGGCTGAGGCAAACTCCAAGCGCCCCGATCTTCGCGGCGCCCAAAAGGTTGTTTCTGGCGGCCGTGGTTTGGGCTCGGAAGAAGGCTTTAAGCTCGCCGAACAGCTTGCCGACGCATTAGGTGCAGCCGTCGGTGCTTCGCGCGCCGCGGTTGACGCCGGATACGTCGAGCACACTGCGCAGGTAGGCCAGACGGGTGTTTGGGTCTCGCCGCAGCTCTACGTAGCGCTTGGAATTTCTGGCGCTATCCAGCACCGCGCTGGCATGCAGACCGCCAAGACCATTGTTGCGATTAACCAGGACGCCGAAGCCCCGATCTTCGAGATCGCCGACTTCGGCATTGTGGGTGACGTGTTCACGGTGGTTCCCGCGCTCATCGAAGCCCTCGACGCGCGCCGGAAGTAACCCCATGAGCACACCAAACATTCGTCGCGGCCTCCCGCGCACGCCAGGCGGCGAACCGTGGCCAGTTGTCACCGGTTCGGTTTCGCCGCTCGCCGACGTTCCGCTTCAGGAAAGTCCTTCTGAGTACGACGCCGCCGCTCCACTCCCAAACACCACCTTGCGGCAAGGTTTGCCTCGGGTTGCCGAGGGAGAGGCGTGGCCACCGCTCGATGGCTCCGCTCTTCAAACGCGCGAAAGCACAGCTGAAGTTCCTATTGCACCAGTAGCTACTGAGGCAGCGGCAAGGAACACATCAGCGCCTGCCGGTGCTGTGTCTGCAGAGTCCCCAGCAACTTCCGCAGCCACCGTGCCGAGCGGTGCTGCCGTGTCGACTGCACTGCGGCGCGGCCTTCCGCGCGTGAAGAACGGCGAGCCATGGCCGCCAGCTGTGGCCGCCAATGCGTCTGCCGCTACGCCGGCGACTGCGGCTACGACCGCTCCGGTAACAAACCAGGCATCGTCTGAACCAAAGTCGGAGCCAGCTGTCATGACGTCGGCCGTTGCTGAGCCTGAGGCTTCAAAGCCTGAAGCAGCAGTGCCAGAGGCACCGAAACCAACGGCAGTTAAACCTGAGTTCATCGCGGAGCAGCCGGCCGCTAAGGTCGCAGAACCAGCACCGCAACTGGCTAAGCCGATTTCCGCGACGCAAGCTGCGTCGTCGTCCTCAAATGTGAGCCGTCCGCCGCAGCAGACGGCAAAACCAGGTGCAAAACCGGCTGCCACCAAACCAGCTGCGAAGAGCGCGGAGCCGAAGCGCTACGGCGCATACACGTTGCGGCAATGGATTGGCACCATCGCAACCGTCATCATTGGGCTAGAGATTCTGGCGCTCGTGGTGGTGTTGGCCGCTCGTGGACTGCTGCAACTGGATGCAGTGCAGGACTTTGTACGCACGTACCCGGGTCACTCGGAGCTGCCGGAAGGCGCTCCCGTGGGCGTGCCCGCATGGCTGGGCTGGCAGCACTTCTTCAACATGTTCCTGATGGTGCTGATTATTCGTTCCGGTCTGCAGGTGCGGCGGGAGACAAAACCGGCCGCGTTCTGGTCGCCGAAGGGAAGCTCCAAGAAGGTCAGCCTGACCATTTGGTTCCATCAAGCGCTGGACTTGTTGTGGCTCGTGAACGGCCTGATTTTTGTGGTTCTCCTTTTTGCGACGGGGCAGTGGATGAAGATTGTGCCCACGAGCTGGGACGTTTTCCCTAACGCGCTATCCGCAGGGCTGCAATACGCTTCGCTCGATTGGCCCACGGAAAACGGTTGGGTGAATTACAACGGGCTCCAGCTGCTCGCGTACTTCATCACGGTGTTTATCGCGGCGCCGCTCTCCGTGCTCACTGGATTCCGGATGAGCACGGTGTGGCCGGAGAAGAACAAGACGCTCAACCGGCTGTTCCCGGCGGAGCTGGCCCGCAAGCTGCATTTCCCGGTCATGATCTACTTCGTGGCGTTCATCGTGGTGCACGTGGCGCTGGTCTTCGCGACCGGTGCGCTGCGGAATTTGAACCACATGTTTGCTGCGCAGGGATCGGCGGATCCTTCGGTGTTTGCGGGCAATTGGCTGGGATTCTGGATCTTTGTGGCGTCTCTTGTGGTGATCGCTGGCGCTTGGTTTGCGGCCCGGCCGATGGTCCTGGCGCCCATCGCTCGTCTCTTTGGAAAGGTCAGCAGCCGGTAGGCCCTGTAGCACTGCGCTCCTCGCGAAACTCTAGCCAAATGGCCAACGATTTCTCGCGAAGGCGCCGATAGGCTAGGTGTGTTGGGGTTCACAGAGTCACCCAAAGTTCTTCCCCCGGACTTTGTGTTGACACTCGATGGGAGTACATCATGAACCAAGGGATCAAGGCGCTGACCTATACCGAGACTGATGGCGCTCTCCTGCAAGATCAGGAAGCGTTCTTCTCGAATCCTCAAGTGCTCATGGATGAAATTTCACCTGAAATGATCGATGAGATTGCCAGTAATTATTCGCGTGGCATGAAGCTCTCACGCGCTTGGGATGACCTTGATAACGCGACGCGCAGCGAGATTCGCAAGGCCGTCAAGAGCATTGTGGCGGTGTCTCTGCCAGTGCTGCTTCGGCACGAGGTCGTCAATCCCTGACGGTTTCCGTCTTCTCAATAACGACGGCGAAGCTCTGTTCCTTCGTTCGTTGTTTTGTCTCGAAACTTGGCCTTCCGAGGTAAAAGATCCGTGCGCGGTTAGAGTCTGACTACGGACATGGATTTCGAGGATGTTGCCTCGAGCTACCGACGTTTTGCCGAGCGTAAGATCACTAACGCGCCGGTATTTGTGGACTGGTTCATGGCGGTGGTGAACTCGCCGCAGGCACAGGAGCGCATCGCAGAGCTTCCACAGATTGAGCGCCAACCGAACCCCGTGTTTGCAGCTGCACGCTTTCTCTCCGGCGAGACCGTTTCCGACGAGGATTCAGCTCCCGATGCCTGATGTGGGTTCTCGACACTGCTGATGGCCCCGCGTTCATCGAGTTTCTGACTGCGCGTTGGAACGAGATTCGAGACGTGATTCTCGCTCGCTCGACGCAGACCAATGAAGCAGGCCGTTGTGCCATCCATAACTTGCTCTACTCGGAGATCAACGGACCCATCACTGTTTGAGTCGCTCATGGACTCTTTGAAAGACCGGGTTCGGTGGCAGTCCCTCGAATGGCAGAGGGTGCTCCGGTGTATTCAGCGGCGTCTCGCCGAAGAACGGCAGGACATCCCGGCCTACGCTTTAGTGCTCTCAAGCGACGGAGAGCCAGTGCTTCAAGCACACCCGTGGGGTACTGGGAGGACGATGTAGCTGCTGAATGAGGAGTTTTTGCCGGCCTATTTGCGGAGAGAATTACGGTTTCCAGCCGTATCGACGTTCTGGTCTGCCCATACCGTAACGCAGATCGATCTCGACCTTGCCCTGCTCGTTGAGGTACTCGAGGTAGCGCCGTGCGCTCACGCGAGACGTTCCCAAGACTTCCGCCGCTTCGGCCGCGGAGATATTGGCTTCAGAACATCGGAGAATTTCAATGACTTTTTCGAGGGTTTCTGCACTAAAGCCCTTGGGCAGGCGTTTGTCCTGCACGCCAAAGCCGAAAATCTTGTCGATGTCTTGCTGATCCGCGGTCTCTGAAACTTGAGACAAGGGGTGGTAGGTGTTTTGGTAGTGCACCAAGCGTTCGCGCAGGTCAGAGGCTGAAAAAGGCTTCATGAGGTAGTGCACAATGCCGCCGCGCAACGCTTTGCGAACGGTATCTGCTTCACGGGCTGCGCTGATGATCAGTACGTCCAGCTCGGGGTCCACTTCGCGCAGCTTCTGCAGGAGTTCCAACCCGCTCATGTCGGGCAAATAAATGTCCAGCAACACCAGGTCCGGCTCATACTTGCGCACCGCCTCGAGCGCGGCAGCGCCCGTATGAGTGGCTCCGATGACGGAAAATCCGGGAACCTGCTTGACAAAGCCCGCATTGACCTTGGCCACCATGAAGTCATCGTCGACTACTAGTACCTTGATCATGGCTATGGGGTCTCAATCATCTTTGAAGGGCTCCAGGGGATATGTGCTTCGAAGACGGCACCAGGGCCGCGCGACATCGTTGTTCGTAAGTTACCCCCGTTTCGTACCGTAACGCTACCGCCTTGCCGCTCACAAATAAGCTTCGTCAATGCCAAGCCGAAGCCTCGCTGCGAGTGGGGAGCGGCGTCGTCGTCCTTGGTAGAGAATCCCTGAATGAAAATCTTGTCCATCAGCTCTTCCGAAACCCCGTTTCCGGAGTCGCGGACGGTCAGATGAATGACCTGTTCCTTCTCCGCGTCCGGGGCGGCTTCGCTCACGACGGTCACGCTGACGTGGCGGTCCTGCATGTCATGCACTGCGTCCATCGCATTGTCGATGAGGTTGCCAATAACGGTGGTGAATTCGCGCGCAATGACGTCAGGCAGTCGCGGCAAGGAGGAATCCTCGGTGAGGTCAAAGTCGATGTTTCGCTCGGCCGCGATGCTGGCTTTGGCGATCAAGAGAGCCGCGATGGACGGATCGTGAATCGTGGAGGTGACTTCCTCGTTGAGCTTGGTCATGGACAAGCGCACGCCGTCCACGAAATTGACCACTTCGTCATACTCTTCGAGCTGGATGAGCCCGGAAATGGTGTGTAGCTGGTTGGCGAACTCGTGGGTCTGAGCGCGCATCATTTCGGTGCTGGTGCTTTGCAGGCCCAGCTCGCGCTCGAGGGTGGCCAATTCGGTGTGGTCGCGGATAGTGGTGACGGATCCCACCGGCTTTCCGAAGGAGACCAGCATCTTGCGGTTGAATGCCAACAAGCGCTGCCCCACAATCACCAGGCGGTCCGGCGTTTCCTGATCTGACGTGAGCAAACGCGCTACCAGTGGATTCGGGGCGATGTCCTCTACTCGCTCGCCAATCACTTGCGCGGGAAGGTTGAGGAGCTCTTCGGCCGGCTGATTGATGAGCGTGATGCGTCGTTCGGAATCGAGGGCCACGATGCCTTCTTTGACACCGTTGACCACGGTATCGAGGTGGTTGGCGAGCTCGGCAATTTCCTGAGGCTCCATGCCGAAGGTCTGACGCTTCACGCGGTTGGAGAGAAGCAGCGAGCCGATCGCACCGCTGCCGAGCGCCAGCCCGCCGTACACAATGACGTTGGACAAAGACTGCTCAATGCGCTCGAGCACCGTGGGATACACACGCGCGACCCCCGCGATGCCCACGAGCTTGCCACCGTCATCCATGATCGGCACGCGAGCCATCAAGATGTCCGTATGGTCGATGGTCAGTGGACCGGTGACCGCGCGTCCCATGGTTTCAATCCACTCGTGGACGGGCAGTCTGTCGTCAAGCAGGGTGGGCTGGGAAGAGCTCACGATGTTTCCCACGGTGTCCGCGAGAAACACGTAGTCAAAACCAGAAGTTCCAGAAGTAGATTGCGTGACCGCTGGGAGGGCGGCCCCGTGCCGCGCGTTTTCATCCGGCATCAAGGCGCGAACTGTAGGCATCGAGGCCAGGGTTTCCGCGACGGCCAGAGCGCGGCGGCTCTCGGTCCGCTCGAAGGCTGCGGTGGATTGCGCGAATGAAAAACCCATAGTTCCCACCACAACAGCCGCCACAATCAGCAATTGCAAGAGCAGAAATTGGCTCGCAAGAGTGAGATGGCGGGGATGACGACGCCGCAGCTCGCGGTGAGCGGGAAACGGTTCGTTGGCTGGGGCTGAAGTGGGAGACATGGCCTACTGAGATTACCGCGACTTAGTGACATAGATCGCGTTTACACAATGACCAAAACGATCATTGCGAACGCAAGTATGACCTCAATCACAAAGCGGGATAGCTTTCTTGTGTTCTCACTCACTTCCCTTGAAAGGAAATCAGATGATCGCTGGTAAGAAGCTTCGGCTTGCTGCCGTTGCGTCGGCGCTGGTATTGGCCGTCACCGGCTGTGGCGTCACAGGCGGTGGAGCCGCTTCGGGCTCCGCAAACAATTCAGGTTCCTCTGCTGCTGCTGGTCCTGTGACCGATCTGCGCATCATGGTTCCTAACACCCCAGGTGGCGGTTACGACACCACCGCTCGCGTTGCCGCTAAGGCAATGGAAGACGCTGACATCGCCAAGAGCGTTGAGGTCTTCAACCTTGCAGGCGCAGGCGGAACTGTTGGCCTCGCTCGCTTGGTCAACGAAAAGGCCAATGGCGACCTCAGCATGCTCATGGGCCTCGGCGTTGTAGGTGCTTCCTACACGAACAAGTCCCCAGCCAAGCTTACGGAAACCACCCCGATCGCTAAGCTCATCGAAGAGCCAGGCGCCATCATGGTTCCAAAGGATTCCCCATACAAGACCATCACCGACCTCGTAGAAGCTTGGAAGAAGGATCCTTCCAAGATCTCCGTAGGTGGCGGTTCCTCCGCTGGTGGACCGGACCACTTGTTGCCAATGCAGCTTGCTAAGGCTGTTGGCATCGACGCAACCAAGGTGAACTACGTATCCTACGACGGTGGCGGCGACTTGCTCCCAGCCATCCTCGGCAACAAGGTTGCTTTCGCAGCTTCCGGTGCCGGCGAGTTCGTTGACCAGATCGCTAAGGGTTCCATCCGCGTGTTGGCCGTTTCTGGCGATTCGCGCCTTGAGGGCATCGACGCCCCAACCTTGAAGGAATCCAACATCGACTTGGTCTTCACCAACTGGCGCGGCGTTGTTGCCCCTCCAGGTATCTCTGAAGAAGACTCCAAGAAGTGGATCGACGCACTCACCAAGATGCACGATTCCGATGAGTGGAAGGCCGAGCTCAAGACTCGCGGCTGGACCGACGCATTCATCACCGGTGACGAATTCAAGACCTTCTTGACCGATCAGGACAAGCGCGTAGCTGACGTCCTGAAGGAATTGGGCCTGGGATGACAAACGCAACGACCAGCCTCAAAGGCCGGTCCGAGCTGGGAGTGGCGGCGTTCCTCTTAATCGTGGGCGCCGTCGTTCTCTGGAACGGGGCCACAATGTCGGCCCCTTTCTCTCACACCGATCCAGTAGGACCGCGCACCTTCCCGTTCATTATTGGCGGAATGCTTGTGCTGGTCGCGGTCCTACTGGCGGTCGATGTGATGCGCGGCGGACACGGCGAAGCAGAAGACGGTGAAGACGTTGACCTCGAAAGCGGCACGGACTGGAAGACCCTTATTCCTCTCGTCGGCGCTTTCGTATTGAACATCTTGATCATTGACACAGTGGGATGGGTGATCTCCGGAGCCATCATGTTCTTTGCATCGGTATGGGCTCTCGGTGGACGCAGCTACATTCGCATGGCGATCATTTCGATCGTCTTGGCACTGGCGTCTTTCTACGGTTTTTATTTGGGCCTGGGCATTAAGCTCCCGGCCGGCCCCTTGGAAGGAATTCTCTAATGGATACCTGGGGACTATTGATGGACGGGTTCGCCACCGCGCTGACCCCCATGAACTTGTTGTTTGCTGTTATCGGCGTTTTGCTCGGTACGGCTGTTGGTGTGTTGCCAGGCATCGGCCCGGCAATGTCTATCGCACTGTTGCTTCCCATCACCTACGCGATGGAGCCCACGAGTGCGTTCATTATGTTTGCCGGTATTTACTACGGCGGCATGTACGGCGGGTCAACAACCTCCATTTTGCTGAATACCCCTGGTGAATCAGCAACGGTTATTACCGCCCTCGAAGGCCACAAGATGGCGAAGGCTGGCCGCGCTGCTCAAGCGCTCGCCACCGCCGCTATCGGCTCGTTCGTCGCCGGCACCATCGGTACCGCACTCTTGGTGGCCTTTGCGCCGCTCGTGGTGCAGTTCGCCGTGAGCCTCGGCTCGCCGAGCTACCTCGCCATCATGATGTTGGCCCTCGTTGCAGTGACCGCAGTGCTTGGTTCCTCCAAGATCCGCGGCTTCGCCTCGCTGGCACTCGGTCTGGCTATCGGCCTCATCGGTATCGACAAGGTGACTGGCCAGCAGCGTTTGGTCTTCGACATTCCGCTCTTGAACGACGGCATGGACATCGTGGTGGTCGCAGTGGCGATCTTCGCCATCGGTGAAGCACTTTGGATTGCCGCTCACTTGCGCCGCACCCCGCTCAAGACCATCCCTGTGGGTCGTCCTTGGATGGGCAAGGAAGACTGGAAGCGTTCGTGGAAGCCATGGCTTCGCGGTACCGCTTACGGTTTCCCCTTCGGTGCCCTGCCTGCAGGTGGCGCTGAAATCCCAACGTTCCTTTCCTACATCACGGAAAAGAAGCTCTCGAAGCACCCTGAAGAATTCGGTCACGGCGCCATTGAAGGTGTTGCTGGTCCAGAAGCTGCAAACAACGCAGCTGCAGCCGGCACCCTAACGCCTATGCTCGCACTTGGCTTGCCCACAAACGCTACGGCCGCCGTGATGCTCGCAGCTTTCGTGCAGTTCGGCATCCAGCCTGGTCCGTTGCTCTTCGAAAAGGAACCAGATCTGATCTGGGCTCTGATCGCCTCGTTGTTCATCGGTAACACGCTGCTCTTGCTCGTGAACTTGCCGCTGGCTCCAATGTGGGCTCGCTTGCTCCAGATTCCTCGCCCGTACTTGTACGCAGGCATCTTGTTCTTCGCAACGCTCGGCGCCTACGCCGTGAACTTGCAGACCTTCGACTTGATCATCTTGATTGTCTTGGGTGCGCTTGGCTTCATGATGCGACGCTTTGGTCTTCCGGTTCTGCCGTTGATCATCGGTGTCATCCTTGGCCCTCGTGCCGAAGAGCAGTTGCGCAAGTCGCTCATGCTCAGCTCTGGCGATGTGGCTGGCTTGTTCAATGAGCCAGTAGCAATCATCTGCTACATCATCATCGTGCTGGTCCTTATTGCTCCGTTCCTCATCAAGGCGTACCGCAAGGCACGTCCGCAGAGCGCGCTCGCAGCTGTCGCTGCTGGCGAAGTTCCTGGGGATGGATCCGTCACGGCAGAGGAGACGCACGTTTCCCCAGCTGGTTCTAACACTCCTGAGGAGGACAACCGATGACCATCGTGGTTGGCTACATTTCCACTGACGAAGGCGAGGCCGCATTCGAGGCAGCCATTCGTCACGCGAAGCTCACGGGCGACAAGCTCTTGGTGCTCAATACCACTCGTGGCGACCGCCTCGTGGACGCACGCTTTGCTCAAGAAGAAGAGCTCGCGAACGTTGAACAGCGTCTCCAGGAAGCTGGCGTTGATCACGAGATCTTGCAGCCGATGCGCGGACACGATCCTGCCGACGAGATCATTGAGCTCGCCGCCCGCCGGAACGCATCGCTCATCGTGATCGGTCTGCGCAAGCGCTCTCCGGTCGGCAAGCTGATCATGGGCTCAACCGCGCAGCGCATTTTGCTCCAGGCCGAAAGCCCGGTTCTGGCCGTCAAGGCGTAAAGAACCCGCTCAAAAGTACGACGCCGCAGCTCACCTTCTTCCTTTTCCTTTCGGACATTTCCCCCAAGTGTCCGCGAGGAGGGGAGAAGTGGTGAGCTGCGGCGTCGTCATTTAATGCCCGCCTTTGAAAGATGGATGGACTTGACGTCCGTCACACCGTAGAATTACCAAATGATCGTTCGGTATAAAAAAGAGCGGAGATACTGTGCAGGATTTTGCGCATCCCATCCTCAAGGATGACTACACCTCTGAGTGGATGGGGATCAAAGTTGATTACGTCGAATATGGGCGTGCGGAAATTCGTATGACGCTCAAGCAAGAGATGCTCAACGGTTTCGGAATCGCTCACGGCGGCATGATTTTCGCGTTTGCGGACACGTGCTTTGCGCTCGCTTGCAACGATCCCGAAGGCGACGGCACCACGGTGACCGTGGCCTCTGGCGTTGACGTGAACTTCATTGCTCCCACCTACGAAGGTCAAGAGCTACGCGCGGTAGGAACCGTTCGAGCCCAGCAGGGGCGAAGCGGCCTCTACGACATTCAGGTGTTTTCCGGTGACAAGGTTGTTGCCGAATTCCGAGGACGATCACGCACCATCCCCGCGCCTAAAGCCTAAAACTGCGCACTTTTCTTCCACCTATTGCATTCATTGCCAGCTTCAAAGGACAACCTCATGACCACTGTGGCCAACCCTTACTCCCCAGCACTCTTTTCCGAGGATCCTTCGCAACCGGATCCTGAAGAGCTCATGACGCGTGAGCAGATTGAGGAACTGCAGTTCGAACGACTGCGCTGGACGCTGCACCACGCTTACGAAAACGTTCCTGCGTACCGCGAGCTCTATGACTCTCATGGCGTGCACCCGAACGACTTCAAGGCGCTCGAAGACCTCAAGCTGTTCCCTTACACGGACAAAGAATTCCTGCGTAAGAACTACCCGTTCAAGGCGTTCGCGGTGCCCATGAAGGACATCCGCCGCATTCATGCGTCTTCGGGAACTACCGGCCAGCCAACCGTGGTTGCTTACACCGAGAATGACCTGAAGACGTGGGCAACTCTTGTGGCCCGCTGTTTCCGCGCCTCCGGAATTCGCCCCGGCGACAAGGTCCACAACGCGTATGGCTACGGCTTGTTCACGGGTGGACTCGGAGCGCACTACGGAGCTGAGCGTCTGGGCTGCGCCGTCATCCCGATGTCCGGTGGTCAGACGGAGAAGCAGGTCCAGATGATTCAGGACTTCGAGCCTCAGGCCATCTTGTCTACGCCAACTTACTTGCTGACCATCGCTGACGGTTTCCGCAAGCAAGGCTTAGATCCGCGCAAGACCTCTTTGAAGTACGCCGTGCTCGGTGCCGAGCCGTGGACCGACGAGATGCGTCGCGAGATCGAGCAGACCTTCAACATCACCGCGTGCGATATCTACGGTCTCTCCGAAGTCATGGGCCCAGGCGTTGCTGGCGAATCCGCTGAGACGAAGGACGGATCTCACATTTGGGAAGATCACTTCCGTCCGGAGATCATCGACCCGTTCACGGATGAGGTCCTGCCAACCGGTCACCCCGGCGAACTGGTCTTCACGTCGTTGACGAAGGAAGCACTGCCGATCATCCGCTACCGCACGCACGACCTCACTCGTTTGTTGCCCGGTACTTCGCGTCCGGGCCACCGTCGCATGGGCCGCATCACGGGACGTTCGGATGACATGATCATCCTTCGCGGCGTGAACTTGTTCCCATCTCAGATTGAGGAATTGGCGCTTCAGGTGCCGTCCTTGTCGCCGCACTTCACTTTGGAAATCACCCGTCCAGCTCGCATGGACCAGATGACCATCAACATCGAGCGCCGCGAAGAGTACAGCTTCGAGGATGCTGAAGAAGGCGGCAAGGTCTTGCTCAAGGAGATCAAGACCAAGATTGGTTCTAGCGCCACCATCAAGATTTGTGAGCCGGGATCTCTCGAGCGTTCTTCCGGAAAGCTTCGCCGCATCTACGACATGCGGGATAAGTAAGTAGGAATGGGTCGATGAGACCCTCCTGAGTCAGAGGATGCCGAGTCGCGGACTTCATGCGAAAAGTATGAGGAGCCCCGGCTCGGCATCACTGTATTATCGATGAGGCCGCTTTCAGGGCCGGCCCCCCCCTCTCGAACCTCAAGACTTTCTAGCCTGGACGTTGTCCACTAGGAATGTCCGTAGTCCGTATAAGGAAAAGATTGTGACCTCGACTAGCGATACGAAGAAGACCGCCCCGCGCCGCGGACGCCCCGGCTATGACCGGGAAACGCTTCTGAGCATCTGCGTCAAGGTGTTCAACGAGCGCGGCTACGAAGCGACCTCCATGGAAGCACTCTCAGAGGCACTCGGGATCTCCAAGTCCGCGATCTACCACCACGTGAACTCGAAGGAAGAGATCCTCGAGCAAGCGCTGGACCGCGCCCTGGACTCCCTTGAATTGGTGCTGGAAGAGACGCTGAATTCAGAAGGCGATGGGGGAGAGCACCTCGAACGCGCTATCCGTGGCACGGTCGATGCCCTCATCAAGCAGCTTCCGTCCGTCACGCTGCTGCTTCGCTTGCGCGGCAACTCGGAAGTTGAAGAACGCGCGCTAGTGCGCCGTCGTGAACTTACGCGGACCTTTGCACAAATTGTGGAGCAGGCTCAAGCATCCGGAGCCGTGCGCTCCGAAATCGACAACCGCGCCGGCGCTCGTTTGATCCTCGGCATGATCAACTCACTCGTTGACTGGTACCGCCCTAACGGCGGCTACTCGGTGGAGGACGTGCAGAACAGCATCGTCAACATGACCTTCAACGGTCTCAAGGCGTAGAAGAGTCCGTTGCCGTGAAGTGTCCGTTGCCGTTCGGCAACTGATACCTCTAAAACTCAAAAGACGTGTGGCGTCCCGACGAATCGGGGCGCCACACGTCTTTCTGGAACTACGTCAGTCTTGATGCAGTCCTAGTGTTTCCGTCTTAAGCCTGTAGCTCGGCCTTGGCTGCGTCTTCGGCGATAGTTGGCATTGGCCACACTTTGGCAACGAGCGTCAGGACGTCGTAGCTGGCCACGAGCTCGTCATTCTGGTTGTGAATGACGCAGTCCCAGGCGACCTCTCCGTATTCGTCCGTGACGCGCGGAGTGATCTTCTTGGCGGTCAAGGTGACGCGGATGGAATCGTCGTAGGTAACCGGCGTGATGAAGCGCAGGTTCTCAAGACCGTAGTTGGCCAGCACGGGACCTGGAGCGGCGTCCACGAACAGGCCAGCTGCCCAAGACACCAACAAGTAGCCGTGGGCCACGCGGCGTGGGAAGAATGGGTTGGCCATGGCGGCCTCTTCGTCCGTGTGCGCGTAGAACTTATCGCCGGTCTCTTCGGCAAACTTCAAGATGTCTTCGAGCTTGACCTCGCGCAGCTCGGACGCGAACTGATCGCCAATCTGAAGCGTCTCGAGGGACTTGCGGAACGGGTGCTCGCCGGTGCCCGCATCCACGGATGCACGAGTGACCGTCTGAGCCGCTGCGCCGGAATGCCACACGCCCGTGATGGCCGTGAGCATGTCAGGTGAACCCTGGATGGCAGTGCGCTGCATGTAGTGCTTGATGCCACGAACGCCGCCAAGTTCTTCGCCGCCACCAGCGCGGCCAGGGCCGCCGTGGATCAAGTGAGGCATCGGTGAACCGTGTCCCGTGGACGTCCTCGCCGTCTGACGGTTCAAGAAGTGAACGCGACCATGGTGGGCTCCAATGCCGGCAGCGAACTCTGCGGCAGCGGCGCCGTCGTTCGTGCAAACGGTGGCTACCAGCGAACCGCCGCCCAAAGCAGCCAAGCGAATGGCGTCCTCGATTGAAGAGTAGCCAATCACGGAGGTGACGGGGCCGAACGCCTCAACGAAGTGCACTTCTGGGGTGTCGGCTTCTTCGAAGCTCAAGATCGTGACAGGGAAAAACGCGCCAGCTTCGGCGTCGGCGGAACCCACGGAAGCATCCGGTCCGCCCAAGCGCACGGAGCCGCCCGCGTCGATGAGGCGCTGCACGGCCTTGCGAACCTCGGACTGCTGCTCCTTGGAGGCCAAGCCGCCCATCGTGACGCCCTCGGTGCGAGGATCGCCAATGACAACTTTCTCGGTCACGCGAGTCGCCACCGCAGAAACCACATCTTCAACCATTGCCTGGGGCACAATCACGCGGCGAATTGCAGTACATTTCTGGCCAGCCTTGGCCGTGATTTCGGTGAAGATCGCCTTCACGAACGCGTCGAATTCAGGGGTCTCCGTCGTAGCGTCCGGACCCAAGATGGCCGCGTTGAGCGAGTCCGTCTCGGCCGTGAACTTCACGCCGCCCGTGACAACGTTCGGGTGCTTGCGCAGGGATTCTGCCGTCGCGGCCGAACCGGTGAATGCCACGTGATCGCGGTAATCCAGGTGATCCAACAAGTCACGAGCGGAGCCGGAGATGAGCTGGATGGAGCCTTCTGGAACGATTCCCGAATCCACCATCAAACGCACGCACGCCTCGGTGACGTAGCCGGTTGGTGTCGCTGGCTTCACGATGCTCGGCATGCCGGCAACGAATGCAGGAGCGAACTTCTCCAACATGCCCCACACGGGGAAGTTGAATGCGTTGATTTCTACGGCAACGCCGGTCATGCGCCGGTAGATGTGCTCACCGATGAAGGAGCCGTCCTTGGACAAGACTTCGGTGGAGCCGTCAATGACCACGTTGGAGTTCGGAAGCTCCCGGCGGCCCTTGGAAGAGAACGTGAAGAGCGTGCCAATGCCACCATCTACGTCGATGTAGTGGTCGCGCTGCGTGGAACCGGTAGCGAAGGACAAGTCATAGAGCGCGTCTTTGTGCTCCGTGAGGTACTGCGCCAGCTCCTTGAGCTTGAGTGCGCGCTCGTGGATGGTGAGCTCGCCCAAGGCGGCCTGACCCACCGTGCGGGCGTAGTTGATGGCGGCTTCAGTGTCGAGACCATCGGTGGAAACGCGCGCTACCAGAGCGCCCGTCGAGGCATCCGTGACCTCTACAACTCGTTCTGGATTTTCCGGCGTCCACCACGCGCCTTGCACGTAGCTGGGGAGAATCGACATTGCCGTCTGGGGGTTCTGAACCTCGGCGCTCATGGACCGTCCTTCATCGAAAAATAAATCCTGACCATTCGGTCGGTAATATACTCAAGGTTAGCGTATTGCTGTGAGTGAAGCCACTAGGAGGCAGATATGAATCAAAGAAATGACGACGACGCAGCTCGCCTCACGCCCGAACTCTGGCGGATACATTTGGGCGAGTTGGATGAAAAGATGGGCGTCAAGATTCTTGAAGAGTCCGTGGAACGCGTGGTGGCGACGATGCCCGTCGCGGGTAACCGCCAGTCCTTCGGCCTCTTGCACGGCGGCGCCATGGTGGCGCTCGGCGAAGCCGTGGGTTCCTGGGCCGCGGTGATTCACGCGTCCACGATGGGCAAAGTCGCCGTCGGCATGGACATTAGCGCCACGCACCACAAGTCGTCGACGGATGGAATGGTAAAGGCCACCGCCACACCCATTTCACTGGGCAGGACGGTGACCTGTCACGAAGTCATCATTGAGCACGAAAACGGCATTCGTTTGTGCACCGTGCGCATTACCAACTTCATCAAAGACCGGAAGTAGCGGCAGGGCTGCGTCGTCGTCCTCAAGAGAACACGGCAGCCCGCCGCACCGCGGACGGCGACGTTAGTAGCTATAGAAGCCCTTGCCGGATTTGCGGCCCAACTCGCCGCGCGCCACCATGTCTCGCATGAGCTGCGGGGGAGCGAAGCGTTCGCCGAGCGTGGATTCGAGGTATTCGGCGATGCCGAGGCGCACGTCCAAGCCCACGATGTCCGTAAGCTCGAGCGGTCCCACGGGGAATTTGTAGCCCAGAACCATCGCGGCGTCGATGTCGGCGGGGGAGGCCACGCCTTCTTCGACCATGCGGATGGCCTCAAGCGCAATCGCTACGCCCAAGCGTGAGGACGCGAAACCAGGCGCATCGTTGACGACCACCGGCGTCTTGCCGAGAGCCTTGACCCACGCAACGCTCAGTCCGCGCAGCTCCTCGCCCGTGTCCTTGGAGATGACAACTTCCACGAGCTTCGAGGCTGGAACCGGGTTGAAGAAGTGCAGGCCCACGAAGCGATCGGGGCGCTGCAACTGCTCGGCCAGGCCATCGACGGACAGCGACGACGTGTTCGTGGCCAGCCATGCGGTCTCGCTCAATTGCTTCTCCACGGCCTGTAGTGATTCGACCTTCAAATCCCAGATTTCAGGAACGGCCTCAACCACGAGCTCGCACGGGCCGAAGTCCTGGTAGGACGTGGTGACTGCAAGCTTGGCATCCCAATCTTCAAACGTGCCCTCAATCTTGCCTCGCTCGAGAGAGGCGCGAATATCCTTCTGGATGCGTTCGCGCGCGGCGCTTGCAGAGGGCTCGTCCCGCTCCACTACGACGACGCTAGCGCCCTTCGTGAGGAACGCGTGCGCGATGCCACCGCCCATGCGGCCGCCGCCCAAGACGCCAACGTGTGCTGGAACTACTGGTTCCGAAGTGTTCACTGTTGCTCCTTAGCCGCTTTCTTAGCGGCGTTCTTGTCCAAAAATGCTTGCATGCGGTCAAACTTCGCTTGCGACTCGAAGAGGATCGCTTGAGCGAGTTCGTCCACATGGGGGTGTGCTTCGCGTGGCATGTGGAAGACGCGCTTCGTGATGCGGACTGCGAGCGGATCCTGTGCTCCGATGCGATCAGCGAGTGCATGCGCGGCGTTGACGAGGTCTGCCGCTGGGTGGATCTCGGTCACGAGCTTGAGCTCGAGGGCTTCTTGAGCGTCGAGGATTCGGCCTGCGAGAACGAGCTCGAGGGCAACGGGTTCACCCACGAGTTCCTTGAGGCGCCACAGCGCGCCAGCCGCGGCGATGATGCCGAGGTTGGTTTCCGGCTGGCCGAGCTTGACGCTCTCGGTGGCGATGCGGAAGTCCGCGGCGTACGCGAGTTCGGCACCTCCGCCAAGTGCAAAGCCGTCGATAGCCGCGATGACGGGCATCGGGAGCTTGTGGATGCGGTCAAAGATCTGCGAGTTGATGCCGGCGAGGGCGTCTTCACGGCGGCGCTCGCGCAGCTGTCCAATGTCCGCGCCGGACGCGAAGATTCCCTTGCGCCCGGTGGCTTCGTCGGCCGGCGTTCCCGAAATGATGAGGATCTTCGGTGTGCGCTCAAGGTAGGCACATACGGCGTGGAGTTCGGCCACCATGGTGGCGTCGATCGCGTTGCGGACTACGGGCCGGTTCAGCGAGACGTGGACGCGATCTTCGCGCTCTTCGATTGCGAGGGCCTCGAATGCGTGAGAGTAGGAATCAACCAGCATCGACTTAGACCGCCTCGATCGCGATCGCGGCACCCTGGCCCACGCCAATGCACATCGTGGCGAGGCCGCGCTGCGCGCCTTCGCGCTCCATGCGGCGCATGAGGGTCACTACCAATCGAGAACCTGAGGATCCCAGCGGGTGTCCCAAGGAGATGGCTCCGCCGTCGTTATTGACGATCGACGGATCAAGGTTGAGGCGGCGGATCGACGCAATCGACTGCGTGGCAAAGGCTTCGTTGATCTCTACTGCTTCAAGCGAGCCGACATTCCAACCGGTGCGCTCCATGAGCTTCTCGGTGGCAGGAACAGGTCCAAGACCCATGATCTCTGGAGCGAGGCCGGCGGCCGTGCCATCGACGATGCGAGCGCGGACGTTCAATCCGTACTTCTCAGCGGCACGTTCGGAGACCACGAGGACCGCGGAGGCGCCGTCATTCAACGTGGACGAGTTTCCGGCAGTCACCACGGAACCGCCAGCAACTACAGGGCGCAGTTTGCTGAGGACTTCAAGAGTGGTGCCTTCGCGTGGTCCTTCGTCCGTGTCCACCACCGTCTGCGCGCCCTTGCGCCCGGTCACGGTGACGGGAAGGATTTCTTCGGCCAAGCGGCCGGCGGCAATCGCGGCGAGGGACTTCTCGTGGGAAGCGACGGCGAACGCATCTGCTTCTTCGCGGGTGATGTTGTCGACGCGAGCAACTTCCTCGGCCGTTTCTGGCATCGAGAAGGTCATCTTGTCCTGTGCGGCGAAGACGGGGTTCGTGAAGCGCCAACCAATGGAGGTGTCGAAGACCTGGCCGGGCTTTGCGAATGGCGTGCTGGGCTTTTCCATGACCCACGGAGCGCGGGACATGGACTCGACGCCGCCAGCCACAACGATGTCAGCAGCGCCGGACTTGATCATGTGGGAAGCCATGGTGATGGCGCTCATTCCGGAAGCGCACAAACGGTTGACTGTGATGCCTGGAACCGTGTCAGGGAAACCTGCCAACAACCAAGCCATGCGGGCCACGTTGCGGTTCTCTTCGCCGGCGCCGTTGGCGTTGCCCAAAATGACCTCGTCAACATCGGCGGGGTCAATGCCTGCGGAGGTCACGACGTGCTTGACCACAAGTGCTGCTAAGTCATCGGGACGAACGCTGGAGAGTGCTCCGCCGTAGCGTCCTACAGGTGTGCGATTTCCGCCGACAAGGAATGCTTGGGGCTGAGTCATGAGGCTCCTCAAATATAATTACCGACCGATCGTTCACTTTACTTTGACACGATCTGCCGAGTGGGTCAATAGCGGCCGTCAATTGCCCGAAGAGCGGGTGTCATAAAAGGCGGCTTCGGGGGATCGATGCATATAGAAGTGGCCGTCGCTCCACGAATGGAGTCGACGGCCACCTAGGTACTGCGAAGAAACTACTTGTGGTTGAGCTTCTCAGCCACGGTGGCTGGAATTTCAACCTCAGGGTGAGCTGCCAAGAACTCTTCGTGCACTTCTTCCACGTGTAGATCCGATTCCTGGAGGGACTTCGGAACCATGGAGACGGCGATGAAGGAGACCAGAGCAAGGGCTGCGATGTAGACGCCGATGGTCCACGACTTTCCGGTGCCGCCGAGCAACATTTCGGCGATCATTGGAGCAAATGCGCCACCGATGATGGAGCCGAGTGCGTAGCCGATCGAAACGCCGGAGTAGCGGATGCGTGCCGGGAACATTTCTGCGTACAGAGCGGACTGTGGGCCGTAGGACGGGCCAAGGCCCATCGTCAGGATCAAGATTGCGAGCGTGAACAGCGGCAAGGATGCGGTATCAAGCAGGAACCACATAGGGATGGCCCAAAGGATGATGATCGCGTAGCCAATCTGGAAGGTGCGGACGCGACCAATCTTGTCCGATATCCAGCCACCCAGCATGGTGAAGACCAGCCAGCCGAAGCCGCCGACGAGGGATGCGACGAGAGTCGTGGACTGCTGCATGTGCAGGGTCTTCACGCCATAGGACGCGAAGAATGCAATCACCAAGTAGCCAGCGGCGTTGTTGGCGGCGAAGATCAGAGCGGCAAGAACAACTTCCTTGGTGTTGCCCTTGAAGAGCTGGCTCAAAGGAGCGGAAGACTCCTTCTTGCGAAGTTGCATTTCCTTGAAGACTGGGGACTCTTCAACGGCCTTGCGGATCCAGTAGCCCACCAGGATCAAGACGACGGATGAGAGGAATGGAATACGCCATCCCCAAGCCAAGAACTGTTCCTTGGTGGTCAGGTTGGTTACGGCGAACATGAAGAGCGTCGCCAAGATCATGCCGATCGGCACGCCAATCTGAGGGTAGGAACCGAAGAGGCCGCGCTTGTTGCGAGGTGCGTGCTCCACGGCCATGAGGGCAGCGCCGCCCCATTCACCGCCGGCGGAGAAGCCCTGGAGGATGCGCAAGAGCACCAAGAGGATCGGTGCACCAACGCCGATTTGGGCGTAGGTCGGCAAGAGGCCAATGAGGACCGTCGCCGCGCCCATGCCGAACAGCGTCAAAACGAGAACCATCTTGCGGCCAAACTTGTCGCCAAGGTGGCCTGCGATGATGGCGCCGAGTGGACGGAAGAGGAAGCTAATACCCAGCGATGCCCAGGAGAACACTTGAGCAAGTCCGGGGTTCTGAGAAGCGATAGGGGCGAAAAACAGTGGCGTCAAGACGAACGCTGCTGCCTGTGCGTAGATGAAGAAGTCGTACCATTCGATGGTCGTGCCCACGAGGGTGCCGGCGAGAACGCGACGCTCTTCGCGCGTCACGCGACGAGCTGGCTCCGCGGGAGCGGTGGGGTAGTGAGTAGTCATGGCATCTCCATGGCCGCGGATCGGCGTAGTAGCAAGGGGCTGCGGTGCGGACCTTGCGTGGTGACCGGCGATCCTGAGGGATATGTTTGTCAACTGACCGTTCGGTCAATAAATAAAATAGTAGCCGCTTAGGTGAGCCGTGTCACGTTAAGACTGGGAATTTCTTGAGAAATTTTTACGCCGTATTGCTGGGGCTGTAGGCGTAGCAATAACCTCGGAAATCTTGCGGGATTCCGGGGTTATTTTCGATATTTAGAGGACGACGACGCCGCTTCAGTTCCCTGAAAAGTTCGGCTTTCGCTTTTCTTGGAAGGCGGCAAAGCCCTCCGAGTAGTCGCTCGAACTGCACAATTCACCTTGAACGCGGTTCTCGTTCTCCATGGATTCCCACAGCCCCAAGCGCTGATCGCGAATCTCAGCGACGAGCTGACGCGAGGCAAGGAACGCTTTCGTGGCACCTTCGGAAACGGCATGTGCCTTCGCAAGGGTGAATTCGAGCAGCTCTTCATCTGGAATCGCCCGGCTGAAAAGGCCGGCACGGACAGCGTCGGCGCCGCTCATGAGCTCAGCGGTGTAGATCAAGTCCAGCGTGCGGTGAGCTCCCAAGCGTTCGGTGAACAATGCATGTCCACCGGAATCCAGCGTGGCGCCGAGGTTCGCAAAAGGAGAACCGATTTTCGCTTTTTCGCCGACGTACACGACGTCCGTGGCGATAGCCAGGCCCAGTCCCACGCCCAAGCAGGCGCCCTGAACTGCTGCGAAAGTCGGCGCTGGGAACGCAGCCATCTTCTTCAACAGGGGAGTGACCTTGTTGGCGAGGTAGTCGTATGCATCGTCCGTCGCGGGAATGACGTTGGAAATATCGCGACCTGCGCAAAATCCCCGGCCCTCGCCGCGCAGCACCAAAGCCCGCACGCCTGCTTGAGCGGCGTCGTCGTACGCGGAATGTAGTTCCTGCAATGCGGACTCGTCCAGCGCGTTCATCTTCTGCGGGGCATTCAGCACCACTTCGGCAACGGCGCCGGTGATCTTGAGATCGATCATGATTCTCCTTGACCTACGAACTTGTGTGCGTGGGGATTAGGCGTCGAAATTCACGACGAGATTGTCAGAGGCTGCGCGAGTCTGGCACGTCAAGACGTAGCCGGCATCGACCTCTTCCTTCTCGAGCGCGTAGTTCTCTTCCATCACGAAGTCGCCGGAAACCACCTTTGCGCGGCACGTTCCGCAGACGCCGCCAGCACATGCGAATGGCACATCCGGGCGGACGCGCAATGCGGCGTTGAGGACGGTCTCGCGGGCATTCTTTGGCGACTTCACGCTCGCGGAGAGGCCATCGAGGGTGAACTCAATTTCGAAGTTCTCTCCCGCTGGATCCACCTCAACTACGCGGCCCTGCTGGCCTTCTGGGTTTTCCGGCCGGCCGGTGGTGAAGAGCTCAAAGCGGATGCTGTCCTCGGGAATGCCGCGGGCTGCGAGGGTATCGCGGCACATCTGCACGAGCTCGAACGGACCACACAAGAACCATTCGTCCGTCTTGTTGACCTGGATGACCTCATCGAGGATCTGATCCAGCTTTTCCTGGTCAATGCGGCCGGACATGATGGGGGAGACGCGCTGTTCGCGAGAGAGCACGTGGTGCACTGCGAGGCGGGACGGGTACTTGTCCTTGAGGTCGCCGAGTTCTTCAACGAACATCACGTCCATTGCGGAACGGTTGGCGTACACCAAGTCGAAGGAGGACACGGGGGAGGCCTTTAGGACTGCCCGGGCGATCGCCATGATTGGCGTGATGCCGGAACCAGCAGCGAATGCCACCAAGTGAATGTTCTGCTTCTTCTCCACCTCTTCAGCCGCAAGCTTCTCAGCGTCGTTGAGAGAAGTGATGTGGGAGCGGGAGGTGAACGCGCCCTGCGGGTTCATGACGTCGAGGGTGGCACCGGCTGCGAGGTTGTCATTGGCCCAGTTGGAGAACAGGCCGCCGACGTCGCGCTTGATAGCCACCTTGATCTGACCGCGAACAGGCTCCGCACAGATCGAGTAAGAGCGGCGCACTTCGTGGCCGTTCAGTTCGGTGCGGAGAGCAACGTACTGGCCTGGCGCGTAATCGTAGTCATCTGCGAGTTCTTCGGGGATCGCGAACGTGACCTCAATGGCGTCCGTGGTCAGCTTGCGCACTTCGGAGACCGTGAGCGTGTTGAAAGAGGCGCGGCGCTTCGACGTAGAAGCAGTAGCCGTGGTGGTTTCAGTCATTAGTGCACCTTGAAGTAATCAAACGGTTCGAGGCAGTCCAGGCACTGGTAAAGCGCCTTGCACGCGGTGGAACCGAAGCGAGTCATTTCTTTTGTGTTGCGGGAGTGACAACGAGGGCACTTCACCGAAAGGCCAACGCCCACGCGGGAAACAGCACTGTGTCCGGTGGGTGGGGCGATGCCGTACTCTTCGAGCTTCTGCTTTCCAGATTCCGTCATCCAGTCCGTGGTCCAGGCTGGCTGGAGCACCAAATCAATCTGAACATCCTGGTATCCGGCCGCCTTGAGCGCTGCCGTGACGTCAGCCGAAATGGTTCCCATGGCAGGGCAACCGGAGTAGGTCGGCGTAATGACCACTCGAGCGGTGTCACCCTCTGCAGATGCCCCGCGCAAAATCCCCAAATCCTCAATCGTGAGGACGGGAACTTCCGGATCGGGAACATGAGAAGCGATGTCCCACACGGCCCGGTGAGCCGGGTCCGTGGGACGGAGCGCCAACGATCCCTGAGGATCGCCGGCAGGCTCCGAAGTGGGATCAACAGCCGGGGTATTCATTACCACTTCGCCCCAGGGTGGCGGCGCGCAAGTACCTGCATTTCCGTCAAGATGTGACCGCGCTGCTCCGAGTATTCGCCGGAGCGATCCCCGCCGCGAGCAAACGGCACGGTAGGAACTTCGAGGTCGGCTTCGCCCAAGAGACGCGTGATGGTCTCCATGTAGGACTCGCGCATGCTGGATGGCAAAACGGCGATGCCCTGTTCGGCGAGACGCACCGTGAGCTCGTCATCGTTAAAGAGTTCCTCAACGTAAGGCCACATGTAGTAGAGGCCTTCCTTGATGCGGCGCATGGACTCTTCCGTGCCCATGCCAAAACGAAGCACCCACTGGTACGCGTGGTCCTGGTGGTACTGGACTTCCTTGAGTGCCTTGTCGGCAATTGCGGCGAGCGTGGCATCCTTCGAGTTCACCAAGCGCGAGTAAAGCTCACGCTGGTAGAAGGAGAACAAGAACTGGCGCGCAATGGTCTGTCCGTAGTCGCCGTTTTCCTGTTCCACGAGACGCACGGAGCGGAACTCTTCTTCGTCGCGGAAGTATGCGAGGTCGTCCTCGGACTTACCCCATGCCGTGCCAGCGTAGGTGAGGAAGAAGCGGGCGTGGCCCAAGAGATCCAGTGCGATGTTGCCGAGAGCGATGTCTTCTTCGAGCTCAGGGCCGCGAGAAATCCACCAGCCCAAACGCTGCGCAAGCATCAGGGCATCGTCGCCCAAATACAGTGCGTAGTTAGCCACATCTTCAGATGCGACGGCGCCGGATTCGCCAATTTCTTCAGCGGTAATCGCCACGCCAGCGGACTGCTTGGTAGCGGAATCGTGGGAAGCAAAACTCATAGGTGCTTCACTCCTTCACTCTTGGTGTAGTACACCGCGTGGCGGTAGCTTTTGCCCTGGGCCGACTCGAAGAAGCCGCCCTTGGAATCTGGATCAGAGGCTGCGATGGCGTCCGAAGGAACAACCCACAAGGAGGTGCCTTCGTTGCGGCGCGTGTACAGATCGCGCGCATTGCGCAACGCCATGGTGGCGTCCGGTGCGTGCAAAGATCCTGCGTGCACGTGGGACAGGCCGCGCGAGGACCGCACGAAAACTTCCCAGAGGGGCCACTCGGCAGAAGATAGTGATTCAGTCATGAGGTCTTAAGCTCCGATCAATTCAGTTGCAGCAGCGGCGGCTGCAGTCTTGGCGGCGTAGGCGGCCGCAGCTTCGCGGACCCAGGCGCCTTCTTCATGGGCAGTACGACGGCGCTGCATACGTTGGGTATTGCAAGGGCCATTTCCAGCGATGACAGAAGAGAATTCCTCCCAGTCCAGCTGGCCGTAGTCGTAGTGACCGCGTTCTTCGTTCCACTTCAAGTCAGGATCGGGAAGGGTGAGACCCAGGGCCTCAGCCTGCACCACGATCATGTCCACGAAGCGCTGACGCAGCTCATCGTTGGAGAAACGCTTGACGTTCCACTTCATGGACTGCTGGGAGTGAGGGGAGTCAGAGTCCGGTGGGCCGAACATCTGAAGTGCCGGGGCGTACATGCGGTTGACAGCGTCTTGCGCCATCTTCTTCTGCTCCGGCGTGCCGTTGGAGAGTTCGTACAAGATCTCCCAGCCCTGACGCTGGTGGAAGGACTCTTCCTTACAAATGCGAACCATCGCGCGGCCGTAAGGGCCGTACGAAGCGCGGCAAAGTGGGACCTGGTTGGCGATGGCAGCGCCATCCACGAGCCAGCCGATGGCGCCCATGTCAGCCCACGTGCGTGCAGGGTAGTTGAAGATCGAGGAGTACTTCGCGCGGCCTTCGAGGAGCTGGTTGTTGAGCTCGTCGCGGCGGGTGCCGAGAGTTTCGGCTGCCGAGTAGAGGTAGAGACCGTGGCCGGCTTCGTCCTGAACCTTGGCCATCAAGATGGCCTTGCGCTTGAGCGACGGTGCTCGAGTGATCCAGTTGGCCTCTGGTTGCATGCCGATGATTTCGGAGTGTGCGTGCTGCGATACCTGACGCGTGAGCGACTTGCGGTACGCGGCGGGCATCCAGTCGCGTGGCTCAATGCGTGAGTCCTCGCTGATGATGCGATCAAAGTTCGCTTGCCCGGCAAGATCTTCCGGGGAAAGGACAGCGCTGAGGTCAGCGCCTGATTCGTGGTGTGCAGCCATGGTTTCCTCACAGATGTTTGACGGGGGAACTCAAGCGTTCCAATAATTACCGACCGTTCGTTCAGAATATACGAACAGTGGGCACGCGTCAACAGTCTGTAAACAGATGAAGTGAGCCAAATTGCGGCAGTCAAGAAGCACGCGAAGCACGGTGAAAAAGGGCGGGCCCTAGCTGTTGCCCACTATGTGCTCAGCACTAGATATCCGCGATGAGGTGTTCGCGTCTAGGTATTCGCGCCGCGCGCGTGAACCTGCCATTGCTCTTCGAGGTGTGGGGCGTCGGGTGCACTCGAGGAAACAAAGTAGTGGTCTACAAGATTGACGGCGTTGCACACGTGGTTTGGCACCAGCCGCAAGCGATCGCCGTATTCAAGTGGCTGTTCGGAACCGGCGGGTACGCCACCGAATTCGATGGTGGCGTGATGCTCGGACAACGCCACAATGCGGGCTTCTGGGTAGTCCAGAAGACGTCCATGACCCGTGGACCAGGCGGCTCGGTCAGCTCCCAAAACCTTGCTACCGGCATCCACCACCACACGATTATCCCGCATGCTGACCACGGTTGCCACGACGCTCAAGGCAATCTCTGCTGGTTGGCATGAACCGATTTCCCACTGCTGCGCATCGTTGAAGACGTAAACGCCAGGACGCAATTCGTTGATGACGGGATCGGCCCCGGAGAACTGGGGATTCACCAAAGCGGCCGTGGGCGTCGAACCGCCACTGACCACGCGACAATTCACGCCGGAGGTCAATAGCGAATCCCGGGCAATAGCCAACGCTCGAACCTCGTCCTGCGCGGCGCGCTCGCGGCTCTCGCTTAACCCATAACCGTGACCGGGGAACGTGAAAATGCCATCGACAACCAACCCTGCTCGTTGTGCAGCGAGCGCCACGTCGCCAGCACGCTCGGGTGTCACCCCAGAGCGATGGTGTCCAGAATCGACTTCCACGAGTACTCGTAAGCGGTCCGCATGCTCCGCCGTGCTTAAGTATTCGCCGAGACGAGTGGCACTCACGGTGGAATCGACGCCGATGGCGAGCTTCGTCGTCGTACTTAAGAGCGCAACAATCCGGGCTGCTTTCGCCTCATCAATCCACAGCGGATAGGCGATCAAAAGATCGCTGAAGCCGCCGCGCGCGAAGGCTTCCGCCTCCGAGACGGTCGCGACCGTCAGCCCCACCGCGCCGTGCTGAACCTGGAGGCGCGCAATATCCCAGCTTTTATGGGTCTTCGCATGCGGGCGCAGGGATACCCCCCGGGCCGCGGCGAACTTGGCCATGCGCGCAATATTTGCCGTCATGACGGCTTTATCAACGGACAAAAACGGCGTGGGCTGATCGTGGAACATGCATCAAGCTCACCACAAACAAGCTCTGAGTTGAATGGAAAAAGCGAATTTAGAGGCACTGATCATTGACAAGAGGCCCAAAAGTGATATTTCGTGCGCCGCTTAGTGATAGTTTTGCTACGTATGCCGGTCTGCCAAAGGACCGGGAGTTTCAGGAGGACTTACACATGGCAAGCAGCCCATCACGGAAGTCGCGATTGGGATTATCCCTGCCCTCGATGGTGAAAGTTGCTGGACGGCTCGCCCCGAAGCAACTGATCGATGAAGGGCAGCTCGCTCTTCAGCAGATGAAGAAGAAGGGCGTTCAGGTTGGCGTAGCTGGTGCCATCGGTGCCGTTGCGGCGGTCCTTCTCTTGTTCATGGCCATTGCGCTCATCGTGGCAATCATCGCCGGACTTTCGAACATCTTCCAGCCTTGGGCCGCCGCGCTCATCGTGGCTGGCGTGTTCTTGATCATCGCCGCCATCCTGGGGGCCATTGCAGCATCGCGCGTCAAAGCAGCGTTGCCGTTGGTTCCGGAAGACGCTATTCGAGGCATCAAGCATGACCTCGGCGTCCTTAAGGAAGGCTCAGCGTTCGATCCTCGCACCCTTGACAAGGATCCTGCAGAGGAGGCCAAGAAGAAGGCCGCTAAGCAGCGCGAAAAGGCCGCTCAAGCACGCGAGCCTAAGCCGCAAGGCCCTTCTTATGACGACTTGTTGACGCGCGCTAACCGCCGCCGTCAGCACTTGGTTGAACTTCGCGATGGCGTTGGCGAAAAGATCGATGTCAAGGCACAGATCGCGGACACCAAGGCTCGCTTCGCAGCTGATCGTTCCGCTCACAAGGCGGCAGCCGCACCGAAGTCTGGCCCATCCGCTGCACAGCGCGCATCCGCACTCGTGGGCACCGCCCAGGAGAAGTTGGACCGCGGAGTTGTAGCCTTCACCGATAACTCGCAGCCTTTGCGCGATGACGCAGCCAAGGTTCTCAAGGAACGCTGGCAGCCGCTAGCCGTCATGGGTGGCTCGCTTGCCGCTATGGCCTACTTCTTGAAGAAGCTCGGCGAGAAGTAATTCAAGCATTAACAACCAAGTGGTGGGTCATCCTTCGGGATGATCCACCACTTTTGTTATGGCACGATTCTTTATGACGCAGATGCTTGTCCATCTGGCTCATCTCGAATGACGTGTGGACCGGTAAAATTAGTTCCAGGAGCAGGGACAGACGGGGGAGGAGGACCATGCGACTCATAGGCGCGGGCACACGTGACGGCTTTGAGTACACCGTGACGAACAAATTCTGGACCATTCCCAACCTCATCACCGTGGTCCGATTCCTCTTGGTCCCCGTGTTCGTGTACCTCACGGCATTCGCCGTGGACTACCTACCAGCCACGTGGGTGCTGGCTATTCTGTTCTCCACCGACTGGGTGGACGGCTTCGTGGCCCGGCGCTTCAACATGATCTCCACCGTGGGCATGTGGCTTGACCCGCTCGCGGACCGCTTGTCCCTCATTATCGTTACCGCCACGCTTGTGCTCACCGGCATTGCGCCGATGTGGCTGGTCTGGGCCATTCTGATTCCAGACATCATTCTGGCCATCAACTCGTGGTTGCTGTTCCGCGGTTCTCCAGAACTCCCCGTGACGAACATCGGCAAGATCCGCACCGCGCTCTTGATGCTGGCCGTACCGTTGCTGATGCTGGGGCAAGTGGACGGCATCCATCAGCCTTCGGTTAGCAACATTGCTTTAACGCTCTTGGCTATCGCGTGTGTCCTGCACTGGGTGGCATCGATAGATTACTTCGTGAAAGCCCGCGCCAAAGCTCAGCGAGAGAAGCTCTAGTGTCACCTGAACGCATAGCCATGCTCGTGGCCATTGGCTGCGCGCTGATCGGCGCCGTGTTCTTGGCGCTTGGTGCACAACAGCAGAGCAAGGCCGTCCGGTTAGGCTCCTCAAGCCTGCGTGTGAGTGGATCACACTTCCTCCAGCTCTTGCGGAACCCCCGGTGGCTCTTTGGCTTGAGCCTCACTGTTTTGGGCATGGTCCTGAACGTCTACGCGTTGGCCACCGCGCCGCTGACGGTGGTGCAGCCCTTGGGTGCCGTGGCCTTGGTGATCGCTACCGTGGTCAACGCCAAAGACCAAGGCCTGAAAATCAATCGCGGAACCGTCCGCGCCATTAGTTTGTGTCTCTTGGGATCCGTTGCTTTTGTGCTGCTGGCGCTGAGGGCCACGAAGGACGTCCACCACATCACGTCCCGGCAAGAGCTCATCACCGTGGGCATTCTCGCGGCTGTTGTCGTGGCGAGCGTTGTGGTGTGGCTGATGGTGCGTCACAAGCATCACCCGATTTTCTACATCATTGCCGCCGGCGTGCTCTTTGGCTTCTGCGCTGTCATGGTTCGCACCATGTCCATGGAGCTGACGGATCCGAACGGCCTCATGTTCGGCAACGTCAGCTGGTGGGAGTACGTGGCCATCGCGGTCGCAGGCCTGTTGGGTTCCTACTTCGTTCAAAATGCGTATTCGAGCGGACCGCCGGAGCTTGTGATTGCGGGTTTGACCGTCATTGATCCCATGGTGGGCATCATGATCGGCATCATCATTTTGGGTGAACTTGGGGCAAATGTGCCGTGGTGGGTATCAATATCCATGGTTGCGGCGGGTCTAGTTGCTATCGTGGGAGTCGCCGCGCTGGCTCGTTATCACCCTGACATTCAACGGCGTCGCAGCGAGGCCGAGCATCAGCCGGTTACGACTCTGCGAGCTGAAGACTAGGTTCTTCCCGCTTCACACGGGTGATGAGAGATCGCGGCGTTGAAATTTTTCAAGAAGCCACCAGGAGCACGCACTCGTGATCGCCAAGAAACCGCTGAAGATTCTGATTGCCGCAGACACGTACCCACCAGACGTCAACGGTGCAGCAGTCTTTTGCTTCCGGCTTGCAACTGCGATGCACGCCCGGGGTCACGAAGTTCATGTGATTGCCGCTCGTAACGAGCCCGGCCCCAACACCACGGTGGAACAGCCTGAAGCCGTAGTGCACCGTTTGAAGTCCCTGCGCGCGTTTACGCATGAGTCCTACCGACTCTGCTTGCCGTGGACTGCCACACGGGATATCGCGAAGATCTTGGACGAGGTCAAGCCTGACGTTGTTCACGCGCAGTGCCACTACATGATTGGCCATGCGGCCATCAAGGAAGCTAAGCGCCGCGGCATTCGAGTGATTGCTACTAATCACTTCATGCCAGAAAACTTGGAACCATTCTTGCCATTCCCTCAGCCGTTCTTGGACATCATTTCCAAGAACTCGTGGAAGGACATGGGCAAGGTCATGGGACGCGCGGACGTCGTCACGACCCCCACCCCTCTCGCTGCGAAAGCAATGCGAGAGAAGGCGCGCCTCAAGGAAGTTCTGCCGCTGTCTAACGGCATTGACTCTAGCCATTACGAACTGCACGAAGGCGAAGTCATCCCGAAGCCGGATTACCCGGTGGTGCTGTTCGCGGGACGCCTTGCGGTGGAGAAAAACGTTGATCAGTTGATCGAGGCAATTTCGCTTTCCACTACGACGCCGCAGCCTCACCTTGTGGTGGTAGGCGGCGGTGAGCAGCGCCCCAATTTGGAGAAGAAGGCCGCTGATCTGGGTGTTACGGATCGCGTCCACTTCCGTGGTCACGTTTCTGACGAAGAGCTGCGCGAGGCGTACTTGGCATGCGATGTTTTCTGTCAGCCAGGAACTGCCGAATTGCAGTCGCTAGTGACACTCGAGGCGCTTTCTGCGTCGCGTCCCGTGGTGCTTGCGAACGCCATGGCATTGCCGCACTTGGTGGACGAAGGCGTCAACGGTTACCTTTTTGAACCAGGCAATCCGCAGGACTTGGCTAATAAGATCGATGCGATTTTGGGTAAGACTCCAGCCGAGCGTGCCGAGATGGGCGAAAAGGGTCACCAAAAGGCCGTTCGCCACTCAATGCAGAAGACCATCGAAACCTTCGAAGCGCTGTATCGGGGTTCGAGCGCGCAGCCATTCTTGAACGACGACCCGAACAGCCCTAGCGAGCCAGCGGCGTCCTAATTGCCGATAGTATGGAGGTCGCATTATCGCCGGTAGGCGGTGTGCGATCTCGCAAGGGGAGTTAGCTCAGTTGGTCAGAGCAGAGGACTCATAATCCTTTGGTCGCGGGTTCAAGCCCCGCACTCCCTACGAACTATCCCGGTGCGGAACCGCAAGAGGCGCCGCACCGGGACACGCGAGCCACAGAGGATGAAACGGCCAGAATCGCCACGTTCTCCTCCCGTCTGGAAGGACTCACATGCCCCTTCACGTCGCGATTTTCATTGATCAACACTCTGAAACGCTGGGCGGGATGCAGACCTCGGTACGGCTGCAGAAGAAATTCCTTGAACGCCTAGGCCACCGCGTGACGCTCGTGTCACCGGCGCTGCGACATCGCCACGACGCGGATCCATACATCATTGAACTTCCGTCCATTCCGGCTGGTCCGGGGGAGTACGCGATGTTTGTCCCGAACGGCTTCACTCGTGCTGTCCTTGACCGAGAGCTCGCCAAGCGTCCGCCGCTGGATCTGATTCATATTCAGGGCGACTTTTGGGCGGCGATCGCCGGCTACCAGCTGGCAGATCGCCGACGACTTCCCGTGGTTCACACGATGCATAACAACGTCCATGTGGGAATCGAAGCGACCATGCCCGTGCCGAAGGTCGTCGTTCGAGGACTCGGCGAATGGCAAAAGCGTTCGCTGGGATTGCGTGGCCCGGCCGCTTCGACGGCATGGGAGTTCTTGGGGAACTTCGCCCAGCGGGCTAACGCGGTCACAGCGCCGTCGTCCCACTTTGCTCAGCTCCTGGAAGACGAGCAAGTTTTTCAGCCCGTTCGCGTGGTCTCCAACGGGCTCGATGACGACATCGCCACCGAACTGCTCTCTGGCGCTTCATCCCAAGCGTCCACGACTTTTCCCATCTCCTCAAACGGCGTTGGGTCACGTGAAGCTGAAAAGCGTGCGCGACCACGCCTCTCCTGGACAGGACGCTTCAGCCAGGAAAAGCGACTCTTGCCCTTCTTAGAAGCCGTGAAGCTCAGTGGCATCGATGCCGATATTCATATTTTCGGCGGTGGCGCTTTGCAGAAACAGGCAGAGGCGATTGCCGGATCCATTACGACGGCGACCGTCCACTTCCGCGGATCGGTTCCGTACCCCACCATGTTGCGCGAGCTCCAGCTAGCGGACGCTCTGGTGCAGACCTCGATTGGCTTCGAATCCCAAGGCATGACGGTCTTCGAGGCAGCCGCCTTGGGCACGCCGTCCATCTTGGCGGACCATCGCATTGCTGCCGATCTTCCCGAGGGCAGCATGTGGCTGACCACGAGCGATGACGTCGCCGGTCTTGCACACGCCCTCGAGACAGCGACAGCTGACATCAGTAACGGTTCTGGCCCCTCGACCGCGGCCTATGACCCCACGAGCTTCTTCCAGAGCGCCAAGACCGAGCTCATGCTTGAGTTGTATCGCGAGGCCCTCGGGCAGCGCGCAAGCACTAGCTAGCGTCGCTTCCTTCAGCTAGCCGTTCCTCTGTTAGCTAGCCGTCCTCCCATGGCAACAGGATCGATGGGCGCGTATCCACGATGAACAGCATCGGGTCCACGTATTCACCGTTGAGCCTCACACCCCAATGAACGCAGCGCTGCGAACAGTGCCCGCCGTCCGCAATGGTGCCGATGACCTGCCCCAGTGTGACTACGTCCCCAACCTTGAGCTCTGAAGAAACAGGCTCAAAAGAAGAGACATGTCCGTCGCCATGATCAATTGAGATCACTGGTCGGTCCACCACAGTGCCCCGGAATGACACGCGCCCTGATGCAGGAGCAGTCACTTCTTGGGGAGAGGTTCCGCCGAGATCGATCCCGCGATGACCAGGTGACCACTTGAATTCCGGTTGTTCGTAGGGCTCAAGAATGACGGGAGTGAGATAGCCCGGCGTCGTAGATCCGGCCGCGTGCCCCACAACTGGCACAGGCCATCTCCAAGACCCCGGCGCTTCGGAAAGCGACGCCGGGAAGGCGAGCTGCGCCGTCGTCATCAAAAATGAGATTGCAAGTAAGAGTTTGAACAAAAGTCAGCGCCTCCTTCGATTCCTTCTCAAGGAAGTCTGGCAAGCAGCGTCGTTGGATCGTGTGGGAAAGCGAGAATCCGTGGAGAACGGAGGCGAAAATCTCACTTCCCACCGTGCTGTGGGTGACCGTTGGCTGTAGTACGATGGATACAGCAGTTTTCCTTGGATGAGTCGTGCCCTCAGGGGCGCAACAAACGAAGGATTCTGACTTCGCGCTAATGGCGAGCAGAGATTGAAAATTCAACCTGAATTCAGATCGATGCTACGTGCCTCCCGTGGTCCGGTTCATCCGGTGGGTGGTGCGCTCGAATTCTTCGAGGACGTTAGCTAGGGGTGCTCCACCAGGAGTCACCGTTCAACCACTAAACACAGTGCAGTTACCGCGGCTCAATACTGAGTCGGCCGCTACTGCCGAAAGGAATGCGACATGCCAGTCGTAACTATGCGCCAGCTCCTCGATAGCGGCGTTCACTTCGGTCACCAGACCCGTCGTTGGAACCCGAAGATGAAGCGTTTCATCTTCACCGAGCGCAACGGCATCTACATCATTGACCTTCAGCAGTCGCTGTCCTTCATTGACCGCGCTTACGAGTTCGTCAAGGAAACCGTTGCCCACGGTGGCACCGTTCTTTTCGTTGGCACGAAGAAGCAGGCTCAGGAAGCAATTGCTGAGCAGGCTACCCGCGTGAACCAGCCATACGTCAACCACCGTTGGTTGGGCGGTATGCTCACGAACTTCCAGACCGTTTCCAAGCGTGTTGCTCGCATGAAGGAACTCGAAGAGATCAACTTCGAGGACGTTGCAGGCTCCGGCCACACCAAGAAGGAACTCTTGCTCCTCAACCGCGAGCTCGAGAAGTTGCAGGCAAACCTTGGTGGTATCCGTAACCTCACCAAGACGCCTTCCATCCTCTGGGTTGTTGACACCAAGAAGGAACACCTCGCCGTTGACGAGGCCAAGAAGCTTGGTATCCCTGTTGTCGCTATCCTCGACACCAACTGCGATCCTGACGAAGTCGACTTCCCGATCCCGGGCAACGACGACGCCATCCGCTCCGTCAACTTGTTGACCCGCGTTATCGCTGACGCTGTTGCTGAGGGCTTGATTGCTCGTCACAACCGCAACTCCAACTCCACCGAGCAGGCTGCAGAGCCACTTGCTGAGTGGGAGCGCGAATTGCTCGAGGGCAAAGCTGACGAAAAGGCAGCTGAGGCTCCAGCCGCAGCTGCAGAAGAGGCCGCACCAGCTGCTGAGGCTTCTGCCGACGCTGCCGCGGAAGAAAAGTAACCAGCGAAAACCCAACTACCTACCGTTGACTGCGGGCGCTTGACTTATCCGTGAAGCGCCCGCAGTTGCGGACCGGCCGGACCTCGCCGCTCGCGGGGTGCGGCCCCACAGTTACTACTTTCAACGAATGGGGTTGAACATGGCCAACTACACGGCAGCAGACATCAAGGAACTACGCGAGCGCACCGGCGCCGGCATGATGGATGTCAAGAAGGCACTCGACGAAGCCAATGGCGACGCTGAGAAGGCAATCGAGATCATCCGTATCAAGGGTCTTAAGGGCGCTACCAAGCGCGAAGGCCGTTCGACCGCAGAAGGCCTCGTTGCCGCTGAGGTTGTTGACGGCAAGGTTGGCTACCTGGTGGAAGTTAACTGCGAGACGGACTTCGTTGCTAAGAGCGACAAGTTCATCCAGCTTGCAAACAAGGTTCTCGAGACCGCTGTAGCTTCCGGCTCCGGCGACCTTGAGACCGTTTTGGCAGCTGACGTTGAAGGCAAGAAGCTTGCTGACTACGTGATCGAAGAAGGCGCCGTTCTCGGCGAGAAGATTGTGGTTCGCCGCACGGCTCGCGTTGAAGGCGCAGCTGTTGAGGCTTACTTGCACAAGACCTCCAAGGACCTTCCTGCACAGGTTGGCGTTCTCGTCGCTGTTGACGCTGACTCTGAGGCTGCTCGCGAAGTTGCACACGACGTTGCTGTGCACACCGCAGCAATGGCTCCTACTTACCTCAGCCGCGAAGAAGTTCCTGCTGACTTGGTTGACAACGAGCGTCGCATTGCAGAAGAGACCGCCCGCGCTGAAGGCAAGCCAGAAGCTGCCCTCACCAAGATTGTTGAAGGTCGCTTGACCGGCTTCTTCAAGGAAGGCGTTCTCGTTGACCAGGCGTTCGCAAAGGACGCCAAGAAGAGCGTTGGATCCGTTCTCGAGGCAGCTGGCACGAAGGCTACGGCATTCGTTCGCTTCCGCGTTGGCGCCTAATTATCTAGCAACGCCACACACGTTCGGAGACACTGACGAATCACTTTGGTTCAACAGCATCGTCACGAATAAAAATATGTAAGAGTTAGGGGTGGTCACGAAAGTGACCGCCCCTTTTCTCTGCGCACTATCAGCATGTTTGGCCGCAATTACGCGGCACGGGAGGAATCTAATGAGCACGGCAGCTACGAATACCACTGAAAACACTGAAGATCTCGCGCAGAACAGCGAGGCTGGGGGAAAGCGTCGTCGCGTACTGCTCAAGCTCTCCGGTGAAGTCTTCGGCGGCGGCAAGGTGGGCCTCGACACCGCGACGGTTCGCAACATCGCTGAACAGATTGCCGCAACCGTCGGTGAAGTTGAAGTAGCAATCGTCGTTGGCGGCGGCAACTTCTTCCGTGGCGCCGAACTCAGCCAGGCCGGCATGGACCGCAGCCGCGCTGACTACATGGGCATGCTCGGCACCGTCATGAACTGCTTGGCCCTTCAGGACTTCTTGGAGCAGGCCGGCGTGGACACCCGCGTGCAGTCCGCCATTTCCATGGCTCAGGTTGCTGAGGCCTACATCCCACGCCGCGCTATCCGTCACATGGAAAAGGACCGCGTGGTTATCTTCGGTGCTGGCGCAGGCTTGCCATACTTCTCCACCGATACCGTTGCTGCCCAGCGCGCCCTTGAGGTCGGCGCTGACGTAGTGCTCATGGCCAAGAGTGGTGTAGACGGCGTCTACACGGCGGATCCGAAGACCAACCCGGATGCCGAGCTCATCGAGAACCTCACCTATGACGAGGCTCTGCAGCGCAACCTCCGCGTGATGGACCAGACCGCCATGACCATGTGCAAAGACAACAAGCTGGAAATGATGGTCTTCGGCATGGAGGGTGAGGGCAACGTCACCCGCGCCATCAAGGGCGAGCGTATGGGAACGCGCGTCACCGTCTAGGATGAAGTAAGAATCTTTTAAGTTGAAGTAGCGCCCAAGAAACGGGCAAAAGGAGAAATCGTGATCGAGGAGACTCTCAGCGAAGCCGCTGACAAGATGGAACGCACCCTGGAGGCGGCTCGCGAAGATTTCGCCTCTGTACGTACTGGTCGCGCCAACCCTAACCTGTACGCAAAGGTCATGGTGGACTACTACGGTTCGCCAACGCCATTGCAGCAGCTCGCGTCTTTCGCAACGCCGGATGCACGCACCATTCTGATCACCCCTTACGACGTCACGGCATTGCGTGAAATCGAAAAGGCCCTTGGTGACTCGGAAATCGGCGCCAACCCATCCAACGATGGCAAGACCATCCGCGTTGTCATGCCGGAGCTCACCCAGGAGCGCCGCAAGGAATACGTGAAGCTCGTCAAGGGCAAGGGTGAAGACGCAAAGGTTGCCATCCGTAACCACCGCCGGAAGGCCAAGGAAGGCATCGACAAGCTCGTCAAGGACGGCGAAATCGGTGAAGACGATGGCGCTCGTGGCGAAAAGGACTTGGATGCCTTGACCAAGAAGCACGTCGACCAGATCGATGAGATGTTGAAGAAGAAGGAAGCCGAGCTTCTCGAGGTCTAAGCATGACCGATCCACAACAGCGCCCACAGCACCATCCCACTGGACCCATGGACCTTGTCCATGAGTACGAGGCTCTTCGCGACGCTCGCGCCGAACGCGGGCGAGCGTCGAAGGCCGGCCGAGATCTTCCCGCCGCGATTCTTGTTGGCATACTTCTTCTCGGCGTGGTGCTGGTGGGCCTGTTTTGGTTCCCCATCGCGTTCATTGTGGTGGTGACCATGTTTGCCGTGGTGGGTTGTTGGGAAGTCTCCCGGGCTTTCCAGCTTTCTAACACGCACGTCCCCATGATTCCGCTGGTGCTAGCGGCTGCCGCCTTGCCGGTTTCGGCTGCGCTAGCGGGTCCGGAAGGCCTGGGTTTCGCCACCATCACGTCCATCACCGTGCTGTTGTTCTGGAATGTCATGTCCAGACCGGCGCACTTGCTGCGGTCCTTGATGGCGGGCACGTTCACGGCCCTGTGGGTGCCGCTGATGATCAGCTTCGCCGTGCTCTTGTTCAACGAGCAGGACGGTCACCTCAAGGTCGCCACTTTGCTCTTGCTGGTGGTCTCCAATGACACCTTCGGCTACCTGGTGGGCGCCATGTTCGGCAAGCACCCGATGGCGCCAAAGATCAGTCCTAAGAAGTCTTGGGAAGGGTTCGCTGGAAGCGTGGGCGGCGCCATCATCGTCGGCATTGCAGCGAGCCTCTTCTTGCTCAATACGCCGTGGTGGACTGGCCTACTTTTGGCCGTCGCGACAGTTGCCGCCGCGACCACCGGTGACCTGGCTGAGTCCCTCGTCAAGCGCGAGCTTGGTATCAAGGACATGAGTAACATCCTCCCGGGACACGGCGGCGTGATGGACCGGCTGGACTCCATCGTGTTCGCTTCGCCTGTCGCCTACGTTCTGGCGCTGCTGACCATGCCGGGTTCCGTTTAGTTTTTTGTATTGCCTGCGATCACTTTTTTCGAGAGAGTTGAGCTTGTGAGCACTGAAAATTCCGCCACCAACGGCGCCTCCTTCCCACGCGTGAGCGCCGATGATTATGGCTACGCGCCTCAAGAAGTGGACGCTTTCATTGCTCGCGCACGCAAGAGCTTCGCCTCGAACGAGACCGGTCCTGAGGCGATGACCGCTGAGGATATTCGTTCGGCCACCTTCGAACCTGCCAAGGGCGGCTACGACGCCGCTGAAGTTGACGAGGCGCTCGATCGCCTCGAGCAGGCGTTCGCGGGCCGCGAGGAAAGCACCGTCGCGGTCGCCACAGTGCCTCCCAGCCAGACCGCTGCGGCGCGGATGGATGACGACGACGTCGCTGCCGCACCTCCCGCCGTCACCGAACTCCCGGACGATGGAGAACCCCTGGACTTTAGCGACCTGGTTCGTGGCCGTCTTGATCGCCCACGTGGCGAGCGTTTCCGTGCTCCAAGCAATCCGGGAGCGATGTCCTACAACCGCGACGACGTCGACGCCCTTTGCGATCGCCTCGTCCTTAATCCGCGCGCCCTAGATACGCAAGCGCTGCGCGATGTCACCTTCCGTGTCACTCGCGGAGATGAAGGCTACGAGGAAGCCCAAGTGGATGCATTCCTCGAGCGCGTGATCCAAGAAATCGACGGCCAGCTCTAGCCGCGAACGTTCGAATCCTCCGGGACGTGTAGTCGGCGCATCACGGCGTCGACTGTTTCCGGTGCAAGCTTCTTCCCGCCACCGAACTTCGAGACCAGTACAGCCGCCGCGAATGCGGCTGGAACGGACCAAATTGCTGGCTGCGTCAGGGTGTCCACTACGCGGGGATCCCACCCGAGATCCAGCACAGAGAGCCCCAACGGCACCAAACACGTGACCGCGCCGGTGACCATGGCGCACATCGCGGCCAAACTTGTGAGCCCGCGCCACCAAATGCCCAACACCAAAACGGGCGCGATCGTCGATGCCGTAAACGCGAAAACTGCACCCACCGCGCCAGCAAGCCCAGCCGTTTCGGCCAGCAGGGCCAGACCAGTAGGAACCACGACGGCGATCAACGCACCCATCCGAAAACCATTGACGGTTCCCTTGAACAACCCCTGGCTCAGTACGCCGGCGAGGGACACCACCAGCCCGGAGCTGGTGGACAAGAACGCCGCAAAAGCGCCGCCCAGCACTATCGCGGACAGCACGTTCGCTACCGGGCCACCGAACAAAGCGGACGGTAAAAGCAGGACGGTAGCATCGGCGTCGTCCGCGGAAAGCCCCGGAAGTAGCCCGCGGCCCAAGGTCCCCAGCGTGACTGGAAAGAGGTAGAAGAAGGACACGAGGCCCAGCACAATCAAGGTGGTGCGGCGTGCCGAAGGGCCATCTGGGTTGGTATAAAAGCGCACGAGGACGTGGGGGAGACCCAAAGTTCCCAGCAACAGCGCGATGATGAGCGAGATGGTACGGAAGATGCCCATGTCTTCGTTGCTGGCGTTCGGTCCGAAGCCGTCGCGAAGCACGGTTTCGAGCTTCTGGCTTGCACCGAGGGACGCCAAAATGACGAACGTGGGAATGGCGAGCGCGCAGAGTTTGAGCCAATACTGGAACGCCTGGACGAAAGTAATGGAACGCATGCCGCCCGCGAGCACCGTCACGCACACCACCACAGAGACCAAGAGGGTTCCTGCCCACCCAGGCAAGCCGGTAGCCACACGGAACGTGAGCGCCGCACCGTGCAATTGCGGAATGATGTAGAGCCAGCCCACGAGCACCACGAAGACGCTCATCATGGTGCGCATGGCCATGGAGTGGAAGCGAATCTGCGCGAAATCCGGGAGCGTGTAGGCGCCGGAGCGGCGCAGGGGAGCGGCCACGAAAAGTAGCAACATGAGGTAGCCGGCCGTATAACCGATTGGGAACCAGAGCGCGTCTTGGCCGGTAAGCATGATGAGGCCAGCGACGCCGAGGAAGCTCGCCGCGGAGAGGTATTCGCCGCCGATCGAGCTAGCGTTCCACCAGGGTTTGACGGTGCGAGAGGCCACATAGAAGTCGCTGGTAGTGCGCGAGAATCGCAGTCCGTAGACCGCGATGATGACCGTGGACGCGCACACCACCAAGATGGCGATGAGCGAACCTTGCGGCGTCACCGCGGCACCGGATTCTGGGGATCGTCCTTCGCGATGTCTTTGACGAGGTCGCTGTACAAGCGCTCATTCTTGCTCGCCCCGCGCGTGAAGAGCACCGCGGCTAGCATCAAAATTGGGTACACGCCGACGCCCAGCACCACCCATGCGAGTGGAATATGGAACAGCCGCAACTCGCGAATTTCCGGCCAAAAAGCCACAATCAGCGCGATCCCCACCAGCAGCACAATGAACCCCACTGCCACCATGATCGAGAGTCGCAATTGCGCGCGGACCAGCGATTGCACAAAGTAATAGTCCGCGGCTACTCTGGCGGATTTCGCGGGGGCGGCGGGGAAGTAGTCCGGCGGGGCCACTACGCGCACACGGTACGACGACGCAGCTTCAGTCTGCGGGGCATGCTCGGGAGAGGGGGCGGTCATGAAGGCCTCACGCGCGTGGCTTCGAGACGTTCGCGCACGCTCGGCAAGGAGCGGCGGCTCACGGGAAATTCAGCGCCGTTGATCGCGACTGTTGCCTTGCCGTCGCGGATGCGGATGTGGTCAACGTGGTCGATCGAGACCAGGAACGAACGGTGAATGCGCAAGAATCCGCGGGACGCCCACTGTTCTTCGAGATCGTTGAGTGTCACGCGCACTAAGTACTTCGCGTCCTTCGTGTGCAGTTGGACGTAGTCGCCTTGAGCCTGGACAAAGCGGATTTCGGAGCGGGGGATCATCTTGGTCATGCCGCCTTGATCCACCGTGACCATGTCCGACTTGGTGGGTGCGCTATCGGCAACGATTTCCGAGATGCGCCGCACGGACTCATACAGGCGTTCGCGGCGGACCGGCTTCAGAATGTAATCCACGGCGGCGAGCTCAAACGCTTCAAGCGCTTGGGCCTCATCAGCGGTGACAAAAACGATGACCGGTGGATTGGAGAAACGTGAAATGACGCGGGCGATGTCGAGACCGGAAAGTGCGGGCATATGGATGTCCAAGAACATCGCGTCCACTTGAAATTCTTCGAGCGCTTTGAGCGCGGCGGCACCACTGGTGGCACGGTGGATTTCTCCGATCCGTGAGTCCTGGGCCAAGAGATAGCTGATCTCTTCAACGGCAGGAATCTCGTCATCAGCGACGATCACATTGATCATAAATATTAGGGTAGCGCCGGAGTAGCTTCAGGATGGAACTTCGGGATGCGCATGTTGATAAGAGTCCCGTGTCCGGGAGCAGTCTCCACCACGAGTCCGTGCTTGGGCCCATAGATTTGGCGCAGCCGCACGTCGACGTTGCGCAGTCCCACGTGGACGCCTTCAGTGGTGCCGGCGAGCGTCGCGCGAAGGACCGCAGGGTCGATTCCCACGCCGTCGTCTTCGATGGAGATTTCGGCGAATTCACCCACGTCATGGGCGGTAATGGTGACCACGCCACCCTCTGGCTTCTTCTCCAGTCCGTGACGGACGGCGTTTTCCACGAGCGGCTGGATGCTCAAAAACGGGATCACGATCGGTAGGACTTCAGGGGCGATCGAGAGCTTGACCTTGATGCGATCGCCAAATCGCGCTTGTTCCAAAAGCAGGTAGCGGTGAATGGATTCGAGTTCTTCTTTGAACGTGGTGAAGTCTCCGTGACGGCGGAAAGAATACCGCGTGAAATCAGCGAACTCCACTACGAGGTCTCGAGCGCGGTCCGGATCCGTGGTGATGAAGGACGCGATGGCGTTGAGCGAGTTATAGATGAAGTGCGGGCTGATCTGGGCTCGCAGTGCTTTGAGTTCGGCTTCTGTGAGCTTCGCGCGGGACTCGTTGAGTTCGGCCACCGCGACTTGCGAAGCCACCCACGCGGCTGTTTCCGTCACCGCTCGAACTAAGCCGGGGTCCGCCCGGTGCGCTATCGCAACGATCGTCCCCACGAGCCGATCCTGGACCTGGATAGGTGCGCAGACGGCGTCGTAATGATCATTGCGTGCAACGCGAGTGCGGCCGCCTTCCAACGTATTGCGGGCAATTCCGAAGAGTGCGTTTGGCAAGGAATTCGTGTCCGCGCGCAGGTCGGACGGGAAGTTTCCCTCGAACGTGAGTACTTGCGCGGCATCGGTCACAGCGACGCCGTCAGCACCCAGAAGTATCTTCAAATGTTTGATGGCGCGGCCGGCGCCTTCGCTCGTGAGGCCGCTGCGAAAGTGCGGCGCGGCGAGCGAGACGAGGTGCAGAGTTTCGAAGGTGGCGCGGTCAGCATCGGTGCCCAAATCGCGCTGCGACTTCACCACGTGATAGCCCACGAGGGACACCAAAGCGACGGCGATGGTGACTACGGAGAGCAGCAGGATGGTCTGAAAAGCGGATTCGGGCATGCTTCAGCCTAAGCCGAACCGATGCGCTTTTGCGGCGCCGTTCATCGAATTTGACGACCACTTAGCGCACACATTAATCCGTTCGCCGGAAACCAGCCCCAAAGTGTTCATTGTGAGGTGCGTCATGCCGCATTGTGGTAAGGATCACAGTGCCTATCAGGAGGAAACATGGCCCAGATCCACAACGGCGTGAATGCCACCACGGGGGTGGACTTCCAAGAAGTCCAAGCTACCCCTGAGTTTCAAGACCTGCGGAGCACACACCGCAGCTTTGTTTTCCCGATGACCGTTTTCTTCTTGGTGTGGTATCTGGCCTACGTCGTTGTGGCCGCCTACTTCCCAGAGTTTATGGCCATCAAAGTTCTAGGCAACATCAATCTCGGCATCGTGCTGGGGCTGTTGCAATTCGTCACCACCTTCATCATTACCGCCATGTATGTGTCCTTCGCGAATAAGAAGTTGGACCCTAAGGCCACGGCGATTCGCCACGATCTCGAAGCTCGTTTGGCTGAGGAAGGAAAGTAAATGGACGCTTCTCGTCTTCTCGCCGCAGGCGCTCCAGCCCAGGTTGGAGAACCTTGGCTGAATATGTTGATTTTTGGTTTGTTCGTTGGTGTCACGCTGTTCGTGGTGCTTCGCGCAAGCCGCACCAACAAGACCGCCGCTGATTACTACGCTGGTGGACGTTCGTTCTCTGGCGGACAGAACGGTACCGCGATCGCTGGCGACTACCTCTCGGCTGCATCCTTCCTCGGCATTGTCGGCGCTATCGCCGTCAACGGTTACGACGGATTCTTGTATTCCATTGGCTTCTTGGTGGCTTGGCTCGTAGCCCTGTTGCTCGTCGCCGAGTTGCTGCGTAACACTGGCAAGTTCACGATGGCGGACGTTCTGTCCTTCCGTCTCAAGCAGCGTCCTATCCGCATCGCAGCGGCTATCACCACGCTTGCTGTCTGCCTCTTCTACCTGCTCGCTCAGATGGCTGGCGCAGGTGGACTCGTGTCCCTCTTGTTGGGCATCAATGACAAGGCTGGCCAGTCTGTAGTTATTACCGTGGTCGGCGCACTCATGATTCTCTACGTGCTCGTTGGTGGCATGAAGGGAACCACGTGGGTTCAGATCATCAAGGCATGCTTGCTCATTGCCGGCGCTGCCGTCATGACTGTCTGGGTTTTGGCCATGTACGGCTTCAACTTCTCGGCTTTGCTTGGCGACGCAGTTGCAACAGCCGGTGGCAACGAGGCCTTGCTCAACCCAGGTCTGCAGTACGGCAAGAACGCCACCACCAAGTTGGACTTCATCTCGCTCGGTTTGGCCCTTGTTCTCGGTACCGCTGGTCTCCCACACGTTCTGATGCGCTTCTACACGGTTCCTACCGCTAAGGAAGCTCGTCGTTCGGTGGTTTGGGCTATCTGGCTCATCGGCGCGTTCTACTTGTTCACCTTGGTGTTGGGCTACGGAGCTGGCGCTTTGATTGGTCCAGACACGATCAAGGCGGCTCCAGGCGGCGTGAACTCGGCGGCCCCATTGTTGGCCTTCGAACTTGGCGGACCGATCCTCTTGGGTATCATCTCCGCCGTGGCTTTCGCGACGATCCTTGCGGTGGTTGCTGGCCTCACCATTACGGCAGCTGCGTCCTTCGCTCACGACATCTACTCGTCCGTGATCGCCAAGGACAAGGTCAGCCCAGAGACTGAAGTCAAGGTTGCCCGCCGCACGGTGGTTGTTATCGGTGTCCTGTCCATCATTGGTGGCATTGGCGCTCAGGGGCAGAACATCGCCTTCTTGGTAGCACTTGCCTTCGCTGTGGCAGCGTCCGCTAACCTTCCGACGATCCTCTACTCGTTGTTCTGGAAGGGCTTCACCACCAAGGGTGCTGTTGCCTCGATGTACACGGGCTTGATCTCGGCACTCTTGCTGATCGTGCTTTCCCCAGTGGTCTCCGGCGATGCAACGTCGATGATCCAGGGCGCGAACTTCGCGATCTTCCCGCTCAAGAATCCAGGTATCGTCTCGATCCCACTCGCATTCTTCGTGGGCTGGTTGGTCTCTGTTCTCGACAAGACGGGCGAAGATCCAGCGAAGCAGGCCGAAATGGAAGTTCGTTCACTCACCGGTGTTGGTGCAGAGAAGGCAACTTCTCACTAGCCTCAAGCAGCACATCGAATCGCGGCACATCGCCGACACGACTGAACCGTCGCAGCATCCTTTGGGGGGATGCTGCGACGGTTCTCTTTTGCCTAAGAATTCGTGCTGCTAGATCGGGAGTCGTTGATTACTGACCGGATAGTGAGTAAGGTCACACTCATCGCGGGTACCCCCGCGTACCTGCGACTGTCTCTTCGCTTACAAGCGGCGAGACGGAACCGACCTGAAGAAGGGTGCTTACCGTGTCCCTACAAATTGATCGATCAGCACATATGGAATTCAGCTCCGCTGGAGACGACCACTTTGAGCAGATGCTCAAGCCTTGCGGCGATCGTGTTCCGAACGCTCTCAATGACCCTTGGGTCAACGATCTGAGCGAAGAAGACCTCGCCGACCTCTATACAGACATGGTGGTCATCCGGCGTCTTGACACTGAAGCAACGGCGCTTCAGCGTCAAGGTGAATTGGCGCTCTGGCCACCACTGTTGGGCCAAGAAGCCTCCCAAGTGGGCGCAGCCCGGGCTATGCAGAAGGATGACTTCGTCTTCCCGTCTTATCGCGAGTCCGGCGTCATGGTGTTGCGCGGCGTCAATCCCACTGACTTGATGCGCGTGTGGCGCGGTTCCAGTGCTACCTCGTGGAATCCGTATGACATGAACGTTGCGTCTCCACAGATCATTATTGGCGCTCAGACTCACCATGCTGTGGGCTACGCGATGGGTCTCGCGATGGACGGCGTGGACGCCGCCGCAGTGAGCTTCTTCGGTGATGGCGCTACGAGCCAGGGTGACGTGAACGAGGCCATGGTCTTTGCCGCCACGTATCATGCACCGGCAGTGTTCTTCTGCCAGAACAACCACTGGGCCATCTCTGAACCGGTGGGTTTGCAGTCCCAGACGCATATCGCTGAGCGTGCTCGCGGCTTCGGTATCCCTGCCGTTCGCGTAGATGGCAATGACGTTCTCGCGGTGCTCGCCGTGACGCGTCGCGCCCTGGATCAGGCGCGCAATGGCGGGGGACCGTTCTTCATTGAAGCCGTAACCTACCGCATGGGTCCACATACGACGGCGGATGACCCTACCCGTTACCGCGATCAGGCCGAGCTCGAGCACTGGAAAGAGCGCGACCCACTAGATCGTCTCTCCAAGTATTTGGAAAAATCCGGCGCAGACATGGAAGCCATCCAGCGTAGGGCGCAGGAAGCTGCAGACAAGATTGCCGCAGTGGTCCGTAAGGAACTCAAGGAGACCGTCGAGCCAACGCCACGGAACCTCTTCGAGAACGTCTACGTCAACGAGCACCCACGCATCAATGAACAGCGCGATCACTACGGCGCCTACCTTGAGCAGTTTGGCGAGACTCTTGACGGCACTCAGGCAGGTGCATGATGACCGCCCTTCAGAAGACTGAAAAACTCGGCAAGACCACATTCGGTGGAGCCCTCAACGCGGGGTTGCGCGCTGCCCTCGCGAATGATCCAAAGGTCCTGCTCATGGGCGAGGATATTGGAAAGCTCGGCGGCGTCTTCCGCATCACGGACGGACTTCAAGCCGAGTTCGGTGAGCACCGCGTCCTTGATTCACCGCTGGCAGAGTCCGGCATCATCGGCACCGCAGTAGGCCTCGCGTACCGTGGCTATCGGCCGGTTCCGGAGATCCAGTTCGACGGCTTTGTGTACCCGGCGTTTGATCAGATCGTTTCCCAAGTCGCCAAGATTCACTACCGTACGGGCGGCGCCGTGACTATCCCCATGACCATTCGCATTCCTTTCGGCGGCGGCATCGGCTCACCGGAGCACCACTCCGAATCACCCGAGGCGTACTTCGTGCACACCCCGGGTCTGCGAGTGGTGAGCCCGTCGAGCCCGGCGGAAGCGTATTGGATGATTCAGGACGCCATCGCGTGCGAAGACCCTGTGATCTTCTTCGAACCAAAGCGCCACTATCACGACAAGCAAGACCTCACCGGGATCGAAGAAGGCAAGGACAGATTGCCACTCGGCGCCGCTCGTGTGGCCCGAGAGGGCGAGCACGTCACGCTCGTCTCCTACGGTTCGCTGGTCAAGACGTGCCTCAACGTCGCAACGGCCGCCGAGGATGAAGGCATTTCGATCGAGGTCATTGACTTGCGCTCGCTCTCACCTATCGACTTCGGCACCATCGAAGCCTCCGTCCGCAAGACGGGCCGTTTGGTGATCGCTCACGAAGCTGCCCTCACCGGCGGTCTCGGCGCGGAAATAGCCACGGGCGTCACGGAGCGTTGCTTCCACTACCTCGAACACGCGCCGGTTCGCGTGACCGGATGGGACCTCCCATACCCGCCATCCAAGCTCGAAAAGCATCATGTCCCTGATCTTGACCGCATCCTTGACGGTGTAGACCGCGCGCTCGATCGTCCCAATTCTTACTCTCGATTCGAAGGGAAGTAGACCGTGCTTCAAGTATTCAAACTTCCCGATCTTGGCGAAGGCCTCACCGAATCAGAGCTGCTGAGCTGGAAGGTCGCCGTCGGCGATTCCGTCCAGTTGAATCAGGTCATTGCGGAAGTCGAAACCGCGAAGGCCGTCGTCGAACTGCCGTCCCCTTATGAGGGCGTCGTGGCGGACTTGCTCGCCGAGCCTGGCCAGACCGTTCCCGTCGGCGATCCAATCGTTTCGTTCCAGATTTCCTCTGAGCACGACGCCGCAGCTCCCGGTTCTAGCGCCGCCTCAGGTAACGCAGTGGTGGAGGAAGAAGAAGAGCGCCGCCAACCCACACTGGTGGGCTACGGTGCTGAGGTGGCCCAGAAGGGTCGCCCGCAACGACGTGCTCGTGCCACGGTCGGTGCTGCAGTCGGTGCCGCGGACAGCGCTCCGCAAGCTGGCGGCGTCGTCGTCCTGGAAAGGCCTCGCGAAACCGTGACGGAGCGTCCGCGCTCGACGCCACCGGTGCGCAAATTTGCGCGCGATTCCGGGGTAAATCTGGAACTCGTGACTGGAACCGGCCCCGCGGGACTCATCACGCGGGAGGACGTGGAGAACTTCATCAAGCCGTCCGCAGCCCCCGCGGCCTCGCCGGCCGCAGCGACTGTAGCGGCAACTGCAACAACAGTGGCGCCAAGCGTCGTGACGGCTACTGGTGTAGCTGGCGCACGCGAGACGCGGACGCCCATCAAGGGCGTGCGCAAAGCTACCGCCGCCGCGATGGTGAGCAGCGCGTTCACCGCGCCGCACGTCACGGAGTTCTTGACGGTAGACGTCACGAAAACCATGAAGCTCATTCGCTCGCTCAAGGAGAACAAGGAGTTCGCCGGCGTTCGTCTGGGGCCCATGACCATCGTGGCGAAGGTGGTGTCGATGGGACTCATGCGGCACCCGGAACTCAACTCGCGCTGGGATGAAGCCGCTGGCGAAATCGTCACCCCGAACTACGTGAATCTCGGCATTGCCGCGGCGACTCCTCGCGGACTGATGGTTCCGAACATCAAGGACGCGCAGAGCATGTCTCTTCGCGAGCTTGCGGATGCGTTGACGGATCTCGTGGTCACTGCGCGCGAAGGCAAGTCGTCGCCAGAGCAACTCACTCAGGGCACGTTCACGATCACCAACGTAGGCGTGTTTGGTGTGGATGCTGGTACGCCAATCATCAACCCAGGTGAGGCAGCGATTCTCGCCATGGGTCAGGTGCGGAAACAGCCGTGGGCGCACAAGGGCAAGATCAAGCTGCGCGAGGTCATGACGTTGAGCCTGTCCTTCGATCACCGACTGGTGGACGGGGAGCAGGGCTCGAAATTCTTGAGCGAACTGGGGGCGGTTCTTGAAGATCCGGCATCGCTCATGACGCTCGTCTAACCGTTCGGGACGAGCTCACCAGAGGACTCGTCGCTGAAAAGTGGTTCCCCATGGGGGAAGTATTTGTGAATCACTACTCGGCGACGAGTTCCTTTGTGTCTAAGTGTGGGGCTTTTCTACCGAAGCTCCATGATGTATTCCTTGACCACGGCAGCGCGGGCATTCGCGAAGTCTTCGTTTTCACCGATGACTACAAAGCCGCGGCGGTCCAGGATCTTCTTGGAACCTACGTTGTCTGTGACTACACGCGCGCGTAGTGGGCGCTTGGTGAATTCTGCCAAGAAAGCGTCTACTGCGGAGGTGGTGATGCCTTGCTCCCAGTACTTCTTGTCCGTCCAGAAGCTGATTTCGTAGGCGTCTTCGTAGGGGTACGCCACGATGTTGCCGGCCACTTCGCCGTCAACTTCAATGGTGCGGATGAAAGTCTCTGGGTCCTTCAGCATGAGGCTCCAGTGGTAGTTGAAGACGCCGCGGTCCGCCGGGTTTTTGGCGGTAAAGGCAGCCATCTCCATGGCTTCGGGATCCTGCTGGTGCTCAAAGAAGCTCTCAAGATCTGAGGACTGTACTTCGCGAAGCTTCACTGCTTACCTCCAAATTTCGGCGCCGATAGATGACGTTCAACTATCTGACATACGACGGCGACCCGACACATACGTTGCTCTCTAGGTTACTTGTTTCGCGCACATGAAACGCGGAGACCTGCCAGATCAGCGCTCAAGCGTCGGCGGTTAGCGCTGCGAGAGCGAGCGAGGAGAGCAGTTTCTTTCGTGCGCTAACTTTCGTCTCGGTTCCGCCGACGGTGTGCGGCGTGGAATTGAGCAGGCCAAAGACGGAGCGGGCGCGAAAGCGGGCGTCTGATGCGGTCTCGTTCGGGTGGAGCTTTTCGAGCTGATCCGCCCAGAGAGAGATGTAGCGCAACTGCAGATCCCTCACGCGTTCTAGATCGGCTGGCTCAAGATTGCGCCATTCGCGGTCCTGAATGCGGATAACTTCGGGGGAGGAAAACGCGAAGTCCGCGTGGAAGGCCACAAGATCTTCAAGCGTTTCTGTGGGCGGCTTGCCGGACTCGCTGACTTTTTGGCCGCCTTCGAGCAAGTGAACGCTGACGTCAATCAAAAGGGTGGCGAGCACTGCGGACTTGTTGGGGAAATGACGATACACAGCGGGTCCGCTGATGCCCACTTCTTTGCCGAGGTCTTCAAGGGACACGTTCGCGAAACCAGAGCGCCCAAAAAGTTCTCCGGCGGCGCGCAAGAGCTCGGTGCGGCGCTCGAGTTTGGCGGTGCCGCGCTTGGTGACTGGTGTATCGCTCATGAATCCTCCTGCAAAGTGTGACCCACTTTACATTCTCGGTTAATGCTGACTAACATGATCTCAGTAAATGACGATTAACTTCAAGAGATCCGCGGAGGGTCCATGGAACAGCTCGAATCTAGCGTTGACAGCGCTGGCGAGGCATTTCTGGTGAACGACGCCGCTCAGCGCGGTCTCGTCGCCGAGCTGAAGGAACGCTTGGCTCGCGTTGCGCTCGGTGGCTCGGAGGCGTCGCGCGAGCGTCACGTAGCGCGCGGAAAATTATTGCCCCGCGAGCGCGTGAATCGCTTGCTGGATGACGGTTCGCCCTTCCTTGAAGTAGCGCCGTTGGCAGCGGAGGGCATGTACGACGGCGATTCTCCCGCAGCCGGCGTCATCGCGGGCATCGGTCTGGTCAAAGGTCGCCACGTCATGATTGTGTGCAATGACGCCACAGTCAAGGGCGGCACCTATTACCCGATGACCGTCAAAAAGCATTTGCGCGCTCAAGAAATTGCCCTCGAAAACAAGCTGCCGTGCATCTATTTGGTGGACTCCGGCGGCGCGTTCTTGCCCAAGCAGGATGAAGTCTTCCCGGATCGCGAACACTTCGGCCGCATCTTTTATAACCAGGCCAATCTCTCGGCAGCAAAGATCCCGCAGATCGCAGCAGTCATGGGCTCCTGCACGGCTGGCGGCGCGTATGTGCCGGCCATGAGTGATGAGACCGTGATTGTCCGCAATCAAGGCACCATTTTCTTGGGTGGTCCTCCGCTGGTGAAAGCGGCTATTGGCGAAGTGGTGACGGCAGAGGAGCTGGGTGGCGGCGACCTGCACGCCAAAGTTTCCGGGGTTGCAGACCACCTCGCAGACAATGACGAGCACGCACTGGAAATCGTGCGGAATATCGTGGAGTCACTTCCACAGACGCCAGCCCCGGTCATCGACGTGAAGACGGTCCAAGCTCCGCTGTTTGATCCCGAAGAGCTCTACGGTGTGGTGCCCACGGACGTCAACGCGTCCTATGACGTTCACGAGGTCATCGCTCGCCTGGTTGACGGTTCCGAGTTCCACGAGTTCAAGGCGAACTACGGAGAAACCTTGGTCACCGGATTCGCCCATATCCACGGTTTTCCCGTGGGCATTGTGGCCAACAACGGTGTGTTGTTTTCCGAGTCCGCACTCAAGGGTGCGCACTTCATTGAGCTGTGCGATCAGCGCGGCATTCCGCTGCTGTTTCTCCAGAACATCTCCGGATTCATGGTGGGCAAGGACGCGGAAGCCGGCGGCATCGCCAAGGATGGCGCGAAGCTCGTGACCGCCGTGGCCTCCTGCCGCGTCCCCAAGCTCACGGTGATTATTGGTGGTTCTTTCGGCGCAGGCAACTACGCCATGTGCGGCCGCGCGTACAGCCCACGGTTCTTGTGGATGTGGCCCGCCGCCCGCATTTCCGTCATGGGCGGCAATCAGGCAAGTTCCGTCTTGGCCACCGTCAAGCGCGATGGCCTTGAAGCGACGGGCGCCACGTGGAGCGCTGAAGAAGAAGAGGCCTTCCGTGCACCCATTCGCCAACAGTACGAAGACCAGGGCAACCCCTATTATTCCACGGCCAGATTGTGGGATGACGGCATTATCGATCCCGCAGACACGCGCCGCGTGGTGGGCCTGGCACTAGACGTTGTCTCCCGCACCCCTCTACGCGAGACCTCTTTTGGTCTCTTCAGGATGTGACACATGTTCTCCACCGTCCTTGTTGCTAACCGCGGAGAAATCGCGCGCCGTGTCATGCGCACGCTGAAGAAGATGGGCATTCGATCAGTCGCCGTGTATTCGGACGCTGATCAGGACGCCGCGCATGTCCGCGAGGCTGACCTCGCCGTCCACATCGGTGGTGCTGCCGCCACGGAAAGCTACCTTTCTATCCCTGCCCTCATTCAGGCATGCCTCGAGTCCGGTGCAGAAGCCGTGCATCCTGGCTACGGATTCCTCTCAGAAAACGTGGACTTCGCTCGGGCACTTGAGGAGGCTGGGATCGTCTTCATCGGTCCGTCCATCGAATCGCTCCACGCGATGGGTGACAAGATTCGCTCCAAGCAACACGTCGAGTCCCACGCGGTTCCAACGGTTCCGGGTATCGCTGAGCCGGGATTGGACGACGACGCTCTCTTGCGCGCCGCGGAAAACATCGGTTTCCCGGTGCTCATTAAGCCTTCAGCCGGTGGCGGCGGCAAGGGCATGTTCGCGGTGGATCGCCTCGAAGACATGCCCGCGGCACTCGCAAGTGCTCGCCGCACTGCAGCCTCAGCTTTTGGCGATGACACCCTCTTCATTGAACGACTCGTCAAGAACCCCCGCCACATAGAAGTGCAAGTCATGGCGGACACCCACGGAAACACCGTGTACTTGTTCGAACGCGAATGCTCTTTGCAGCGTCGCCACCAAAAGGTGATTGAAGAAGCACCCTCGGCACTCTTCGAGAATTTGAGCGAGGGCGCACAGATTCGCGCCCGTATTGGCGAAGCGGCCGTCAACGCCGCTCGCTCCGTGAACTATGTGGGCGCTGGCACCGTGGAATTTTTGGTCTCGGATGATCGGCCGAATGAGTTCTTCTTCATGGAGATGAACACGCGCCTTCAGGTGGAGCACCCGGTCACCGAAGAAGTGGTCCGTGCCAACGGCCAACGCTTGGATCTGGTGGAATGGCAAGTCCGCGTGGCCGCAGGCGAGACGCTCGGCTTCCAGCAAGAAGATCTGAGCATCGAAGGACACTCGGTAGAAGCACGGGTCTATGCCGAGGATCCAGCCGGTGGTTTCTTGCCGTCGGTGGGGGACATCTTCGAGTTCCTCACGCCGCAGAGCCAACACGTGCGCGTGGACAGCGCGCTGGATGGCCCGGGAACCATCTCTGCGTACTACGACCCCATGATTGCCAAGCTCATTTCATGGGGTGCTGATCGCAGCGAAGCCCTCAAGCGTCTCGACGCCGCGCTTGCAGACACCACGGTCTTCGGCGTGCGCACGAACATTGACTTCCTGCGCCAACTGTTGGCGAGAAAAGACGTGCAGGCAGGTGCCCTTAACACCAAGCTCATCGACGACGCCGGCCAGCCGGAACGGCAACGAATATCACCGGAGGATCTCGCTGAGGTGGCGTACTCGCTGCGGTCAACATCCACGTCCCCATCCATGTCCCCGTTCCCTTACCAATCACCGTCGACACACGGCGAGTGGATTTCACCGTGGCAACTCGGCGACGGTTGGCGCATCTCCGGCGCGTCCTATCCCACGCGCCTGGCTCTCGAGATTGATGACAACCTCGTGGAAGTATCCGTGCCGGGGGAGCAGGAAGTGAGCGGCGTCGTCGTACTCCCTCATCCAACTGACCCCAGCACCGTCTGGGCGCACGGCACGTCCGGGACCTTCGAAATTCGTAAGCTCACACGCACGCAAGCCGTAGCGCGCTCCCGAGCAGCCAAGGCACGCGAAACCAGTGCAGGTGACCCGGAGGCGCGCTCGCCGATGCCGGGTGCCGTGGTGTCCATTGCGGTGCAAGACGGCGACGCCGTTTCCGCAGGTCAGACGCTCGTGGGAGTGGAAGCCATGAAGATGGAGCACGCCGTGGTGGCGGAAGTATCCGGCACCGTCAAGATTTTGGTCTCGATGGGGGACCAAGTCAGCAAGAACCAAGTCCTGGCCCGGATTGAACCGGCCGCGTAACCAGCTGAAAGAGAAGAATCATGCCTAATCTTGAACTTGAAGAGGACTATCAGGACCTCTCTGACATGGTGCGCGACTTTGCGGACCAGGTAGTGGCGCCCGTAAGCGCCAAGCATGACGAAGAGCATTCTTTCCCGTATGAAGTCATTGCGCAGATGGGCGAGATGGGCCTGTTTGGTCTGCCATTCCCCGAAGAATTCGGTGGACAAGGCGGCGACTACTTCGCCCTAGCCCTCGCGCTCGAGCAACTGGGCCGCGTGGACCAATCCGTGGCCATCACCCTCGAAGCCGGAGTCTCCCTCGGAGCCATGCCGGTGTACCGGTTCGGCACGCAAGAGCAAAAAGAAGAATGGCTCCCGCAGCTTACGTCAGCGAAGGCGCTCGCGGGCTTCGGACTGACGGAACCAGAAGCGGGCTCTGACGCGGGCGGCACCAAGACTACAGCGGTATTGCGGGACGGAAATTGGGTGATCAATGGCCGCAAGGAGTTCATCACCAACTCCGGTACGGACATCACCAAGCTGGTAACCGCAACTGCTGTCACTGGCGAGACCATCGGCAAAGACGGCAAGCCCAAGAAGGAAATCTCCACCATCTTGGTACCCACCAATACGCCAGGGTTCACCGCGGAAAAGGCGTACAACAAAGTGGGCTGGAACGCCTCGGACACCCACCCGCTGAGCTTCAGCAATGTCACGGTTCCGGAAGAAAACCTGCTGGGCGAACGCGGCCGCGGCTACGCGAATTTCCTGTCCATTCTTGACGAGGGGCGCATCGCGATTGCCGCCCTTGCCACGGGGGCCGCGCAGGGTTGCGTGGATGAGTCCGTGAAGTATGCCAAGCAGCGTCAAGCGTTTGGCCGGAACATCGGTGAGTACCAGGCCATTCAGTTCAAGATTGCGCGCATGCAGACGCGCGCTCACAGTGCTCGCTTGGCCTACTACGCCGCCGCGTCCAAGATGCTGGCCGGCAAGCCGTTCAAAACGGAAGCCGCCATCGCCAAGCTCGTGGCCGGCGAGGCCGCCATGGACAACGCGCGTGACGCCACCCAAGTGTTTGGTGGTTACGGATTCATGAACGAATTTGTGGTGTCCCGCCACTATCGCGATTCCAAGATTCTTGAGATTGGCGAGGGCACTACCGAAGTGCAGCTCATGCTGATCTCCCGCGAGCTGGGGCTCTAATATGAGCGCGCCACACCCACGGGAACCGCAGCGTTTTGTGCAGCGCGGCTTGTATTTTGATGAGTTGGTGGTGGGGGACGTGTTCGTCCATCAGCCGGGGCGCACGCTCACGGAAGCGGACAATGTCCTGTTCACCACGCTGACTATGAACACGCAAGCGCTCCACTTGGATGCCGCATACGCCGAGCACCAACCCTTCGGTCAGCGGCTCATCAATTCTATGATGACGCTTTCTGTCATGGTGGGGCAGTCCGTGGGTCAGGTGACGCAAGGAACTTTGGTGGCGCAACTGGGTTTGCAGGACATTGCGTTCCCTCATCCGCTGTTTCATGGGGACACGCTGACCACGCAGACTGAGGTGGTGGCGTTGCGGGAGTCGTCTTCGCGCCCGGGCCAGGGGATCGCCACGTTAGCTCACACGGGGTTCAATCAGCACGGGGACGTGGTGGCGAAAGCTAGCCGGGTGTGTTTGATGTGGACGAAGGCTGCGCATGAGGCTTCGATTATGGGTGCGGAGCCGAAAGCGGAGGGGTCATGAGTTCTAAGTTCTCGTTGGGTCCGGCGATGTTGTTTGTGCCGGCGGACCGTCCGGAGCGTTTCACGAAGGCCGCGGAGCGTGCGGATGCCGTGATTATTGATCTGGAAGATGCGGTGCTTCCGGAAGCGCGTGGTGCTGCCCGAGAGCACGTGGTGTCTACTCCGTTGGATCCGGAGCGCACGGTGGTGCGGGTGAATCCCGTGGGCTCGGACGATTTTGAGAAGGATCTTGATGCGTTGCGTCGCACGCAGTATCGGTGGGTGATGCTGGCGAAGACGGAATCGGCTGCGCAAACACAATTGTTGGCTGGATTTTCGGTGGTGGCGTTGTGCGAGACCGCGTTGGGTGTGACGCGGGCGCAGGAAATTGCGCAGGCGGAGAACGTGGCGGCGTTGATGTGGGGTTCGGAGGATTTGGTGGCGTCGTTGGGCGGGTTTTCTTCCCAGTACGACGACGGCCGCTTCCGTGGCGTTATTCGTTATGGTCGCGCTGCGGTTCATGTGGCGGCTCGAGCGTTCGGTAAGGAGTCCATTGATTCTGTGGTGCTCGATATTGCTGATCATGAGCGACTTTTGGGGGAGAGCCGGGATGCTTTTGCGACGGGGTATGTGGCGAAAGCGTGTATTCACCCTGGACAGGTAGCAGTGATTCGTGACGGGTTTCGGCCGAGCCGTGAGCAGCGCGAGTGGGCGTACCGGGTCTTGGATGCTGCGAAGAATGAGCTGGGGGCTTTTCGTTTTGAGGGCGAAATGGTGGATGAAGTGGTGTTGAAGCGGGCCCGACGCTTGGCGGGCTAAGTCCTCGGACTGGGGGTGGAAGCGACTGTCCTCAGCCTTCAAAAACCTTGCTGGGTTTGGTGGACTCTCATGATTGATAAGAGAATGAGCAACGGCCTGTGGAGTGAAATACAACACAGGATCGGGCCGATACGTGGTCGGCAGTTGGGTCTGGAGCCGTGTCTTATTCCGTCGGAACCCTGACGTAGCGTAAATCGAAGCCGAGAAACGTGCCCAGAAGGGACGGTGAGAAACAGTGGAACGCATTGTGGGATGGCAGGAGTTTCTTCCCCTAATTTCCGGTGCACTAGTGGCTTGCATATTGATCAGTTCACTCATCGCCATCATAGTTTTTGACAGACGTAATGGCATTTTAAATGCGATTCAAATATTTTCTTATACTGTATTCTTCTTGGCTATTTTGGCAGGAATGTCCTATGGTGCAAGTATCAAAATTACCGATCCATCACTTCGCTGGATCGGATGGGCGCATCATATTTATACGAGCCTCGTGGTCATTTATTTCTCGAAACGAGTGCTCGTTTTCCCGAAGAAGGAGTTTGACAGCAAGGTTTATGCCTGGGTGGTAGTGAAGCAAGAGGGACGAAGTTATCTCTTGGCGACAATCCTAATTTTCCTGTGTGTCTTTTTTGGTCCCATACTGTACGTGATAGTCGTTCTAGCTAGGTGAACCGTGTTGGGCTTTGTAGGCACTCATGATTGATTGGAGAATGAGTTATGCCCAACGCAGTGAGGTACGACACAGTGTTTCGGGAGCGTGCCAAAAATGGTGCTCGGTGAATCAAGAACACCAATAACAATCGGGAGTATCGATCGGCCAAAAGAAATAGTAGCCAAGGCTACTCGTCAAACCTCAGAGTCGGGATAAAGGCGTGAGCAAAAACGGAAAATCCACATATGTCAATGTCCGCCTGAATTATCGCGATAGGTAGTGGTAGTCTTGGCCTTTTTGTCTCGGAGAACACGTAGTATTTTAAGAAATTCGCTTAGTCTTAAGAGGGCTGGTGAGCCGTTCGGTGGATGGGGTCCGACCTTAGCTGCAATGAAACAAGGCCGAAGCGAATTTGTTGGAGTTTATGAATTCGATGGTGGCAAAACGGCGTATTGTCTGTGCGATGTTTATTTTAATCAAAAGTCTAAGAAACCTAGCGGAGTTGAGGTTAGAGTCGTAACAGAGTTCGACTTGCCATTCAGTCTGAGATCTGTGACAGAAGACTTAGAAGGAATTTGGGACATGGAGTATTTTGATGAACTCCTCGGGCTCTTATTCAGCCTCAAGATACGCTGGCTAGATCCAATAGAGACTTTTAATTATCTTCACTGAACCTTTACTTGACATGATCCCAGGGGCTTCCCATTGCCTGATCGTCATCGGTGAACCGTATCTCGTCTTGTTCTGCTTCTTTATGGTCGAGCCGAAGCTTGTCGGTTAGTAACTTCCTGCGTGAACTTCGAGGGTTGGCCAGAATCCGAAAGAGCGGAATTTCCTCTTTCAGCATAATGTCGCTAATTGAAAATAATTCAGAAGGCGTTGGCTACAACTGTTGGGCGCGTCGTGAACTTCCACTCACTGAAGCGTGACGAGCGAATGAAATCTTGAGAAAAGCATCGGCTTTTTTCGTAAGTGGAACTCGAGGCGCCCCTACGACGAGATGATCAGGTTCATTGATATGTATCGTGACCGTTTCGGGGTCGAGGCCATCTGTCGCACGCTCGGTGCCACGGAGTGTGGATTTATCAGCTCTCGCGGTTATCGGGCCGCTAAAAGCCGTCCTGTCTCGTCGCGTGCGCAGCGAGATGAGTTTCTTATCAAGGAAATCAAACGCGTTCATGCCGAGAACCACAGTGTCTACGGGCACCGAAAAATGATGCACGCGATGCGGCGAGCCGGCTGGGACATTGGACGCGATCAAACTGCGTGATTGATGAAACTGGCCCAGGTTCGTGGAGTTCAACGCGGTCGCCGGACAATCACCACCACCACGTCCGCGGCCACGCTTGATAATCGTCCGGACTTGGTGAAGCGTGACTTTACGGCGTTAGGCCCCCATCGTTTATGGGTTGCGGACGTGATGTACGTGCAAACTCTCGCTGGGTTTGCTTACACTGCGTTTGTCACTGATGTGTTCACTCGCAAGATCGTGGGGTGGTCCGTTTCTTCATCACTGACGACGGCATCGTTGCCTCTTCAAGCTCTAGAACATGCTCTCGTAAATACTGGTGCGCACCGGCGTGGAGACGGTCAACTGATTCATCATTCGGATAGGGGCACTCAATACGTGTCTGTGACCTATTCTGAGGCGCTTGCCCAACACCAGGTTTCTGCGCCCGTAGGAACGGTGCCAGACTCGTACGATAACGCGTTAGCGGAAACAGTTAATGGACTCTATAAGACTGAAATCATTCACGCCCGAATATATGGCCATCAACGCAGGTCGTCGAAATCGCGACCCTGGACTGGGTGGAGCGTGTCAGATTGTCCGTCTTTCGAGTCGCAATCTGGCCCCGACTCTCAGTGTCCTATAACTTCCGAACTATGAGAGACTCGCCAGTCAACCATTGATCTACTGTGTGCTAATCGGATTGGTTTTGCAATGAATAATCAAACCCTCGACCTTTCTTCTGGAACTATGTGTATGATTCCAATCACAATGTAATTTCCTGGAGATTCATGGAGGCCTCAGTGAAAAAGCGACCCGCTAATTCCACAGTTGCCATTCTGTTCGCGTCCATGAAGGCAGTCTCCGTTCCGGTGCGCGGAGGATACTGGGAGGTCTATTCTTCAACGGCCATCGACAACGCTTACACTTCTGGCTATTGCCAAACTTTCGGATGATTCCAATTTTGAAATCGCCAAATTTGACCGGGGTGATTCTCGCCACTTTATTCACCTTTGGCATCGCAGCTTGCGCTCCTGCCCAGTCCACCACGATACGTGACGCTGAATTCACCGGATCCGCCGTCGAGTACCAGGCTGATTTTGAGCAATGCTTACGTGGCAAGGGGTATGAAGTGTCAGCGGGGGACGCTAAAGGTCGCCCCGAGTCAGTCGTTGTACCCGTCGGAATTAATACGCGGGAAGAGTCAAAAGCGTTTTTTGACGCAATGCAAGAATGCACGAATGAACTTGCCCCGCGTCCGGTGGTAGACACCGACGCAGAAGTTTCGGCTTTCTATAGAAAATGGATAGAACGCTGGGATTGCTTAGCTGGTCAGGGATACGACGTGGGTAGCCGTCTCACTGAGGCAAGCTTTCGAGACAAGTTTCGCGATAAGACGCTCAATTCCACGCCACATGAGCTACTCTCTACCGAACAGCAGGAAAAAGCATACTTAGCTTGCCCCATTTCTCAGGATGAGTTTTGGGGTTAACCTTGCGTAAATTCCCCTCACGTTGGGCTACGACGGCGTTTTTTTCTGTATCGCTCTTAGCGCTGGGTTTGTTAGGAGGCTGGTCTCTCCAACAAGTCTTCGGTTCAGACAGGACAGCAAACACTGCAGATCAAGCAACAGTCACGGTCCAGCAAGGTAGCGTTGGCTCAGCGGTCTTGTTGCCAATGCACGTGGCGTGGGAGTCGCAAGAAGTAGGCGTCAACCAAGCCGTTGGGGTGGTTACCGAAATCTCCAAGAAGGACGGTGACACAGCATCGGCAAATGATGTGCTGTACCTCGTTGACGAGGTGCCGGTCATTGCAGCTCAGGGCGTGATCCCCATGTTTAGAGACATTGTTCCTGGCACGCGGGGACGTGACGTGGGCCAGCTTCAGCAGTTATTGCAGGAAGCTGGATTTTTGACTCGAGAAGCACAAAGTGGTTCCGCAGATGGAGCCACTGTCACGGCCGTCAAACAGTGGCAAAAGGCCCACAAACAACCGCAAACTGGAACCGTGTCTCGTGAATCTATTATTTTTCTTCCGCAGTTGCCGGTGACTCTTCGTGCTGGGGCGGACGAGTTGAAACTTGGATCCAGCCTCGTGGGTGGAGAGCACCCGCTGGCAGCAATATCTAGCCAGCCAACATTCACAATATCGGGAACGTCCGCTCAGTTGGCGCGTTTACCTGAACAAGCGGAAGTCACTTTCCAATTTGGTGGACATGACTTCAAAGGCATTTTGAGTCCCGCGCGCGAAAATCAAGAAGCTGGAAATAGTCAGGCCACGGTCCTTTCATCAGGTGACGCCAAAAACGTTTGTGAAGACAACTGCAGTGCCTTTCCTTCTACCGAGGTCACCAAGTTACAGGCCAAAGTCTTAGTTCTTCCGTCACAAGATGGGCTGACTGTTCCAACAGCTGCTCTGATGAGCACGCCAACAGGGAAGACTGTTCTTGAAACCGTGGGCGGAGAGGTTCTAGAAGTTTCGGTACTCCAAGAAGCCAACGGGATATCGTTGATTACGGGGGCTCGTGAAGGACAAGAAGTCAAAGTTCCATCCCGGATTGCGCCGTAGTGGACGCCTTACAGCTCACCGTTAGGGATTTGAACTTTGGCTACACCTCTCAGGACCTCATTATTCGCGACTGGGAGCAAGACTTCGAGGGCAAAGAAGTAGTAGCACTGACTGGCCCTAGCGGCAGAGGCAAATCCACCTTGCTGTACCTCTTGGGCCTGATGCTCAGTCCTTTGAGCGGCCACATTGTGCTAGACGGTGAAAACGTAGGTGCCCTCAACGACGCCGAACGAGCCGCTCGGCGAGCCCAAAAATACGGATTTGTCTTTCAAGACTCTGCACTAGATCCCACTCGAACAGTCCTGGACAACGTGCTGGAAACAACTTTGTATCGTGGTGTCAGCCGGGAAGAGGAGACGCCGCGCGCGTTAGAACTTCTTGACGCTTTTGGAGTCTCGTTGAGAGCTACCCATAGACCAGGACAAATTTCAGGTGGTCAGGCACAGCGCATTGCTCTGTGTCGCGCGCTCTTGCCCACCCCTCAAGTGTTGCTATGCGACGAACCAACCGGAAATCTGGACGCTGCTTCGGCATCCTCTGTTATCAGCGGCATTCGAGATCACGCTGCCAGCGGTGCCATAGTCATCATTGCAACCCATGACCCTTTTCTCATGGACCATTGCGACCGAAGAGTGGAGCTGACATGAAACTTGGTCCGCTCTTCGGGGAGGCGCTCAGGAGCGCACGTAGCCAGAAGGTGCCCTCGCTACTAGCAATTCTGCTCATCGCAGGCTTGTGCGTGACGGTGCTCTTGACATCGGGGCGTGCCGTGGGTGCGCAACAGTCCGTACTGGGCAGCATTGATAACATTTCGGCTCGACAACTGATTGTCACGGCTCCGGAGGACGCCGGGCTGCGTTCCACCGTCATCGACCGCATTGCGCAGTACAGCTTAGTGTCCAAAGTATTTGCTTTTGGCCCTGCTGTGGACGCAAGGAACACGGTAATTCAAGGAGGAGATGCCGTCCCTTTCCGCGTCCTTTTTCAGCCGTCAGCAACGCACAGCGCAAATGACGCACTTGGTTCGGCCAGGGTGTCGACCCCAGCTCAAGAAACTTTGGGAATGCAGCTTCCTGCAGGCGCGGTTGTTACCGCTTCCGGTGATCTGCTGGGCGTAGTTGGCTCTTTCGAACAGTCCGTATTTACAGAGCCTTTTGAACCGCTGTTAGTGTCTGAAAAGCATGCAAACGCCAATGAGAGGATCGCGACGCTTGTGATCACGGCCCGATCTGTGGCGGACCTTGATCGGGTCGAAGAATATGTAGCAACGGTCTTAGGTGTGCAATCAATGCAGGGTGTCAGCATTCAAAAAGACGCGTCTGTCGCGCAATTGCGGGCTACGGTAGACGATCAGTTGGGCAGCTTCAGTTCGGGGCTGGTCGCGGCAATATTTGGCCTCACAGGGGTGCTGGTTGCCGCGGTCCTCTACGCTTTGGTTTTCTTGCGGCGCAAGGATTTTGGACGACGACGCGCCCTCGGCGCTAGCCGAACCCTCATTTTGGCGCTCATCATGATTCAAATAGGAATTTTGGCAGCGGGCGGTGCCGTGCTCGGCTCCTTGGTTTCGGCACTTTGGCTGTCTTCAACAGGCGACCCTCTTCCGCCGACCCCGTACTTTGCAGGAGTCGCGATACTCGCGGTCATCACCGCGCTCATCGCTGCCGTACTTCCAGCACTATCGGCGGCCCGACGCGATCCCATCCGTGAGCTCCGCGTGGCCTAATATTCAGTGAGCCGCATGTGGTTTGATGGTTGTTTTGTGTTCGAATACTGGGCGTTCCTGTCTGTCGCGGTTACCATCGGATATTGGCTTGAAGACAGAGTGCGTTTGATCACCCGTTGTTGGGATTCAGTCGGTGTCTACTGAGGAACCTTTGAACGGGGGTGCCGAAATTTCCGATTTCCGGAACACCCAGCGGCGTGCCGTTGAATCGTTGAAACGGCTGAAAAGCGAACTGTTATTGCATTTCTTTGACGATCCCCGCTTTGGATTCTATGATGTGAATCACATCTTGAATGTTTCAAATTGGGGGAGCGCTATATGCAAAAGCACTGTTTTGCAGGTGGGGTCGGTCTCGCTTTTGTCGCGTTTGTAGCCAGTGCATCTAGCGCAGCTCCTAAACTTGCTACGGACTCCACGCGTCCCTCAAACTACGCAGGGTACGAGTCTCAATACGGAGATTGGCGGTCTAATTTCATTGAGTGGGTCCGAAAATATGGTGGAGATGCGAAGGTAGCCGCAGACAATGAAGGAATTGTGGGGGCCATAATCAAGGGGCGCCCAACCTCGAAAGACGGGCTCGACCAGGTATGCGTTTCAGAAGTGGGCGCTCCGCCCGAGCTGCCACCTTCGTCACCCGAATTTTGGCAGGGTATGTATGCGGTCCATGTAGAAAGCGGCGGAAATCTTGATGAGGCTCTTCGGAGTTGTCCGCAGCCGAAACCGCGCGAAGCTGAAGAAAAAGGTCAGCAATTGGCAGGCCAAAGCTCATGACGACAAGCGGGGAATCAGTCCGCCGAGGTACCTCCCGACGGTGGAAGGTTGGCATCGCATGGGCGCTGTCACTTGTAGTTGCTCTCGGGGTTGGATGGTGGGGTGCCCTCCAGGCAACAAATCCTCCTACTATTGCCGCACCCGCTCATACGAGAGCGAGTGTCGAAGCGGTCAACGGTTCCGTCAGCGTGAGACAGTCCTACGGAATTGATGCGTCTTGGGCTTCATCAGTTGTGGCGACTGGTGGTAACACGGGCACAATAACTACAATCGATATGCCGTTGGACGGTCAGTCAACGGTATCCGGTAGCCGCGTCTTTTCGGTGGATTTGCAACCAATCTTTGTCATTAATGGCAAGATTCCGTCCTTCCGTGATCTCTCGAGCGGGGTAAGCGGAGCGGACGTTCAGCAGCTTCAGGATTTCCTTGTCAGCAAGAGATACCTCGGTACAACTTTTACAAGAACGCGTTTCGACAATGCCACCAATACTGCTGTTTCCAAGTGGGCTAAGGATGCGGGATTCAGCTATGACGGCACATTACCGCGATGGCGAGTGATCTATGTGCCAGATCTCCCAAAGGTCCTCGTTCCTCTGGAATCCCTTCGTGTGGGAGCGCAAATTTCACAAGGTCAAGAACTACTTCAAGGACCTGTGGCGGATCCCGTCTTCAGTTTCCGGGTGCTTCCCGAAAACGTTTCAAAGATCACTCCCGGGCTCAAGGTGGTTATCGATACTTCCGGCGAGCAGTGGTCCGGACGTGTTTCTCGCTTGGAAAATACCGCCGGCGACGTGTCCGAGACCGTGGCCATACTGGAGCCAGAACAAGGACAAGCCTCCATCTGTGGGGGTGAGTGTTCTAGAGCGGTGAAGCTTGGAGACAAGACAGTTTTGCCGGGAATTATTGAATTGATTCCAGAACAGACTGGCGTTCAAATTCCTACGGCAGCAGTACGAACGGATGCTAACAACAAGACCTTTGTCTTCATTTCCGATGGCGTTCGTCGTGACATCACGCTTAAAGTTTCGGACCAAGGAAAGAGCATTGTTGAAGGAATTAATGTGGGGAATCGAGTCCTGCTTGGTGACGCGAGCGAAGAGCAAACGCCTTGAAGGTCAGCATTTCTACACTCGAACACCGCTATCAGCCTGGTATGACTCCAACGATTTCCGCGATCTCACATACCTTTGAACCAGGTACCCTGACATGTATCACTGGGCCGTCTGGGTCTGGAAAATCTACTCTGCTCTACATCATGGCGTTGATGCTCACTCCCAGTGCCGGAACTATTCAGTGGGGAAACACATCAGTCCAGCAACTCAACGATGCTTCACGTTCGCGATTGCGGGCTATGCACGCGGGATTTGTTTTTCAGGACGCAATGCTGGACTTGTCTAGAACAGCTTTGGACAATGTTGTGGAAGCCGCTCGGATCGCAGGAATCTCACACAACGTGGCCGTTGAGGATGCGTCCCGTCTCTTAGAACGCTTCGGCGTCGCGCATCGCGCCCAGCACAGGCCCGCTGAGCTATCAGGCGGTCAGGCTCAACGAATTGCATTATGCAGGGCTCTGGTCAAAGATCCGGATATCATTTTCGCCGACGAACCCACGGGAAATCTAGATTCTGAATCAGCCGAAATTGTTTGGGATACGCTTCATCAAGCTGCCGACGCTGGTGCAACGGTAATCGTCGCCACCCATGACAGGGACCGGGCGGAAAAGCATACGCATCACTTGAGGCTCAGCGAATGAGCGCAAAATCAAGTTCAGGTCACCCTCAACCGAGCTATTTTGTCCGCGACGCGCTTTTGAGACTGCGTCGACCTCTTGTCCCGACGATCGTTTCCATCTTCATTGTTTTCGCGGCTACGCTAGCAATTTTTGCCACCACTGGTTTGGCAATGGCGAGTCAGCAACGAGCGCTGGACAACATCAATTCCCCAGAGGGACGTCTTATCACTATCACTGACTCTCAAGGAAGTGCCGGGATCTCCACGGAATCTCTTCGGCTAATTTCTAGCCTGGAAGACGTGGAATGGGTATTTGGGATGGGGCCGGCAACAGATGTCCATAACCTCAACGTTTCTGATGGCGAAATAGTGCAAGCGCGGCGGGTTTTTGGTGACTTCCCGCCTGTCATTGACTCGCCGGTTGCCATGAACCTGAAGGACGGTCAGGCCGTTGCGCCTGTTGAAGTGCTGAGGAAACTAGGTATGGCGGATGACGTGGGAACGGTCTCCAGCCGCACGCTGACGGGAGACATTGCTGGTCAATTTCATGCCGAATCGCCATTGACAGCGCTCAACAAGAATGTCCTGGTGGTCTCGGACGGCAAATCAAGCGGTAGCAACATTATGACTCTTTGGGTCAGCGTCAAAGACGTTCGTAGCTTGGAAATGACATCCAAAGCCGTGATGGAAACACTGGTGTCCACCCAGCCGGAAAAGTTGCGCGTAACCATGACAAGCGAGCTTGCCAGGTTGAGCCAGGACGTTCAAAACGAGATGGCGAGTACCGCAAGACAGACGGTGACCGGCCTTCTGTTAGCTTCAGCTCTGTTGTTGAGCGCAGTCCAGTTTGGGCGCGTGTCGGGTCTTGCAAAAGATATCGGCAGAACACGGGCGCTCGGTGGTTCTCGAAGTGCTGTGGTGGCCCAAATTCTCATCAACGCAGGACTTTCTGGGGTGTTAGGAGCCTTCCTCGGAATCGTCGCCGGATCCATCCTGACGTTGATGCTCGCCGGCGGAATTCCATCTTTCGGATTCAGTGTGGGAGTTGGCATCTTGATGGTGTTGGCCGCGATTTTTGGATCGATTCCGCCTGCAGTTCGTGCTGCATATATGGACCCGGTCAAAATTCTTCGAGTGCCGTAGGTGAAGGGAAGAGTCGATGAGCAGATTTCCACTGCAAGGAGTCGCGAAAAAGCTTGCGTTTGTATTCGTGGCCATTGCCACCGCTGGTGTTGCGGTGACTGGTTGCTCTGCACCCCAAGAAAAGGCGGCGAGCACCACTCCCAGCAACTACGACGAATACAATGCGCTCTACGCCGATTGGCGAACAAAATACATTGAGTGCGCCAGAAGATACGGAGCGGATGCAAAAATATCTGCGGACGGCGAAGGCATCGATAAGCCCTATGCAAAGGGGCGGCCTCTTTCCGAAGAAGGCTTGGATGCGGACTGCATCAAAGAAGTGGGCAAAGAGCCGCCACTTCCGCCCGCTGACGAAAGCTATTTCCATGGTCTGTATGCGCTACTTCAAGAAAGCGCAACGTGTCTTAGAAGCAAGGGATTCCGTGTTTCGGAAGCACCCAGCGAGGACGTCTGGGTTGAAACATATAGTGGAACCTCCTGGTATCCGTGGCTAGAAATCATGAACACTGGCGGGGATGCCGATGCCGCACTTCGCGCGTGCCCTCAACCCAAACCCATGGACATTGAACGTAAGGGAAAAGAGTGGGCAGCCACAAAGGGATAATGGGTGAGTGACTTTCCAAGCTCCCGAATCTAGTTCCGGCCAACGCGGCGTCATTTTTCTAGGGTCCACGGGCTCCATTGGTACGCAAGGTCTAGACGTTGTTGCCAAAAATCCTGAGCGATTCACGGTGGCCGCCCTAGCCGGCGGCTCGAACTTGCCGCTTTTGGCGCAACAAGCAGTGAGCACCAAAGCGCCCCTCGTTGGTGCCGCGAGTGCTTCCACGGACGCAATGGCCCAAGCCATCAAGGAAGCGAGCGAGCAGGCTGGGGCAATTAATTATCGTCCCGAAATTCTCGCGGGCCCCGACGCGGCGGAAAGGATTGCGCGGGAGGGAAGCGGCGGCGTCGTACTTAATGGCATTACGGGAAGCATTGGTTTGGCACCTACGCTCGCCGCGCTCAACGCTGGAAAATTGTTGGCGCTCGCTAATAAGGAATCGCTGATTGTGGGCGGCGCGCTAGTCAAGCAGGCGGCCGCGCCTAGGCAGCTTGTCCCCGTTGATTCGGAGCATTCGGCGTTGGCGCAAGCGCTCACGTCCGGGACCCACGCTGAAGTGAGCCGGCTGATCGTGACGGCATCCGGCGGGCCCTTCCGCGGAAAAAAGCGCGCCGACTTGGTGCAGGTTACTCCGTCACAAGCACTCGCGCACCCCACGTGGGATATGGGCCGGGTGGTGACTACCAATTCGGCCACGCTTGTGAATAAAGCGCTGGAACTGATTGAGGCGCATCTCTTGTTCGATATTCCGTTGGACCGAATTGAGCCCGTAGTGCATCCGCAATCCGTGGTGCATTCCATGGTGGAATTTGTGGACGGATCCACGATCGCCCAAGCGAGCCCGCCGGATATGCGCTTGCCGATTGCGTTGGGGATGGGCTGGCCGCATCGCGTGTCAGGTGCCACCGCGCCGTGCGATTGGAGTCAAGCTGCCACGTGGACTTTTGAGCCCGTGGATCACGAGGCTTTTCCGGCAATCACGGTGGCGAAGCAGGCCGCGCAAACCAGCGCTACGCACATGGCGGTTTTCAACGCGGCGAACGAGGAAGCCGTGGATGCGTTCCATGACGGGAAAATTGGTTTCCTTGACATCGTGGATACCGTGGCGGAGGTTGTCAGTAATTACGACGACGCCGCTATAGTTGGGCGCGAATTATCAGTTGCCGCGGTGCTAGAGGCTGAGCGGTGGGCACGAAATGCGGCCCACGAACGTTGGGGTACGTTGTGACGGTTTTGTTGTTTATTCTCGGTGTTCTTGTTATCGCCATAGGTGTGGCGGTGTCCATCGCCCTGCACGAAGTGGGGCACCTGGTGCCGGCGAAAATCTTTGGCGTGCGCGTGCCGCAATACATGATCGGTTTTGGTCCCACCGTGTGGTCCCGCAAGAAGGGTGAGACAGAATACGGGTTCAAAGCCATTCCTTTGGGCGGATATATCTCGATGGTGGGCATGTATCCGCCAACCCGGGACGGAGCCGTTCGCAAGGCGTCAACGGGACTGTTCCAACAGCTCGCCGATGACGCCCGCAAAGCCGAAGCCGAACGCGTGCAGCCCGGCGATGAGAACCGGATGTTCTACAAGCTCCCGGTGTGGAAGCGCATCATCATCATGCTGGGCGGGCCACTGATGAATCTCATTTTGGGGTTCATCTTTATTGCCATTGTGGTGACCGGTTTTGGCACGGCACAAAGCACTACAACCGTCTCTGAAGTTTTCAAGTGCGTGGTGACGCAAGAAGAGCAGCAGCAGCGACAAGCTGCCGGGGATTCCTCTGAGTGTTTAGCGTCCGACCCAGCTGCACCTGCTTACGTGGCAGGCCTGCGGCCCGGGGACGTGATTACCAGCTTTAACGGTGTGAGCGTCGGGGAGCGGGACTGGAATGCCTTGACGTCCCTCATTCGTCCCGCTGCTGGTCAGTCCGTTCCTATTACTTACGTTCGTGACGGTGTTTCTCACGAGACCACCATCAAGCCGTTGCTCACCGAACGTCCCGCTGTGGACATCAACGGGCGGGCCATTACCAACGCCGACGGTTCTTACCAAACCGTGAACGTTGGCTTTGTAGGAATGGGGTCTCAAACCAAACTGATGACGCTACCTATTACCGAAGTTCCCGCCATGGTGGGGCAAAACGTCAGCGCGGTGGCAGGAATCGTGCTGGACTTGCCGGCACGCTTGGTAGCGGTGGCGAATGCGGCCTTCTCATCTGCCCCTCGCGATCCCAACGGCCCCATGTCCGTGGTGGGCGTAGGACGCATTGCGGGTGAAATTACAGCGATGGAGGAAATCCCGCTCAAGGATCGTTTTGCTACGTTGCTGAGCCTAGTTGGCAGCCTAAACATTGCCCTGTTTGTCTTCAACCTGATTCCGCTGCTGCCTCTCGACGGTGGGCATATCTTGGGCGCTTTGTGGGAAGGCGTTCGCCGTTTCTTCGCAAAGCTCTTCAAGCGCAAGGACCCGGGACCGGTGGATATCGCCAAGTTGCTGCCGCTGACCTACGTGGTGGCCATCGCACTGTTCGCTATGGGTGGGCTGCTGATTTACGCAGACATCGTGAAGCCGATTTCGCTCTTCTAGAGTCATCTCTCGCTTCTGAGAAGGCGTCCCAATCTCGTCGTTCTTGCCATTCTTGTCATAAGCGGTGCGCCGCCTTCGCCTCATCTGGCCCTGCCGGTAGCGTGAATGGTGAACGTTTCAAGGGGGAGATCGTGGCACGAAAATCTGTACTTTTGACCAGCATTGCTCTGGTTGCCGCGCTGGGAATCAGCGGCTGCACCGGGGGAATTGACGAGACCTCGGAAAAGCAGAATCAGACCCAAAGTCAGCTCTCCCGCGATCACCACGTCACCGCCGCCGGCGCCATGACACAGAAGCCCTCAGCGGCTTTCTCCAGCATCAACTCGAAGGGCTCCGCGGCCTCAATCGCCGCGAGCAAGGCCGTCTTCGCAAGTAGCCCCAAAGTGTATGTGGCGCGCTCGAGCCAAGCAGACGCCGTCGTAATCCTTGCCGCTGAAGCTGCGCGCCAGGGTGCGCCGATGCTGCTCCTGGATTCCTCCTCCGCGGCGCAAAAAGCGTTGGAAACCGAAATTCAGCGACTCAAAGCAACAGAAATAATTCTCCCTGAGAACTCGAATCTCTCTGACGCCGAAAAGGCGCTCTTTGGGGATGCCAGCGTGAATGAGGTAGCGATCGCGCAGGATACGTCTTCGGCCAGCGCCTCTGCCTCCGCTGCCACCGGGCCGGATGGATTTACCATCTTCACCACCGCCGCGTCCCGCAAGGAAGTGGGCACGGCGGCCGCGTTGGGCAGCTTGCAAGGCGCAGGTGGCACACTCGTGGAGCTGGAATCCGCCGATCCGCGCGCCACCAGCGGCACCATCGAGGCAATCAAAAACGTGGGCGATAAACACTCGATTGCGGTGGGAACTGATTTCGCGTCTTCTGAGGAATTCGCGGGTCTCGCCGAGAGCGCAATCGCAGGAGTGGAACTGCCCGGAGGCGGGCAAGTGGTCTTCCCCTACCGTCGCTTTGTAGCGCTCTATGGGCACCCGGGAACGGGAGCGTTGGGGCTGCTCGGCGAGCAGGGCCCCGAGGAATCCGTAGCGCGGGTCAAGGAGCTGGCCGCCGAATATCAGCCGTTCAGCACCGAACCAGTGCAGCCCGCGTTCGAGATCATCACCACCATCGCTTCAGCCGCGCCGGGAGCAGACGGACAGTACTCGTCGGCAACGCCCATTTCTAAGCTCATGCCCTACATTGACGCGGCTGAAAAAGCCGGTGTGTATGCGGTGTTGGATTTGCAACCGGGGCGCAATGATTTCCTCACGCAAGCGAAGCTGTATGAGGAGCTTCTGAAGAAACCTCATGTGGGACTGGCTCTGGATCCGGAATGGCGACTGGGACCGGGACAGAAGCACATGGTGCAAATCGGGTCCGTGGAAGCCGCGGAGGTCAACGAGGTTTCTGAGTGGCTCGCCACACTGACGCGTGAGAACAAACTCCCGCAGAAGATTCTTGTGTTGCACCAATTCCGGCTTTCCATGATAAAAAACCGTGATCAGGTGAAGGTGGATCATCCTGAACTTGCCACGGTGATGCACGCGGATGGCAATGGCACGCATGAGTCCAAGTTCGCTACGTGGAATGCGCTGCAGAAGGACCTGCCGGACGGCATATGGCTGGCCTGGAAGAACTTCATTGATGAGGATTCGCCCACATTTACCCCTGAAGAGACCTTTGAAACAGTCACACCGAAGCCCTGGTTTGTCTCTTACCAGTAGCCTAGATGCATGAGTGTTTACGCAGTCGAATACGTTTATGAGCCCGGATCTGAAGAAGGCCGCAGCGAAAACCGTGCAGATCACCGCGCGTTGCTGGCCTCGTTGACGGATATTGAGAACGTGAAATTGGTGGCATCTGGTCCGTACACGGATGGTTCCGGAGCGCTTTTGCTCTTCGCCGCCGCAACCGAAGAAAAGCTTCGCGACGTGCTGGCCCAGGATCCGTTCAACCGGCTTGGATTTGTGAAGAATCTCCGGGTCACTGAGTGGGAGCCCGTCACTGGCGAGCTTTCCCAGTACGCGTAAACTTTAGATACTCAGTCAGTCTTTTTCGGAGGAATTTTGACAGCCGTCAACCTTGGCATCCCGTCCTTACCACCACCCGTCTTGGCTCCGCGCCGTAAGACGCGTCAAATCAAGGTTGGTTCGGTGGGTGTGGGTTCGGACTCGCAGATCAGCGTCCAGTCCATGACCACCACGCCTACGACGAACATCAATGCCACGCTCCAGCAGATCGCGGAACTTACCGCTGCCGGTTGTGACATTGTGCGTGTGGCGTGCCCTTCCGCCGATGACGCTGAGGCGTTGCCGATCATCGCGAAGAAGTCCCAGATCCCGGTGATCGCGGACATTCACTTCCAGCCGAAGTACGTCTTCGCGGCGATTGAGGCCGGTTGCGCGGCTGTTCGCGTGAACCCGGGCAACATCCGCAAGTTTGATGATCAAGTCAAGGAAATTGCGAAGGCTGCCAAGGATCACGGCACCTCCATCCGCATCGGCGTCAACGCCGGTTCTTTGGACAAGCGCATCATGGACAAGTACGGCAAGGCCACCCCCGAAGCCCTCGTGGAGTCCGCGGTGTGGGAAGCGTCCTTGTTTGAAGAGCACGATTTCCACGACTTCAAGATCTCCGTCAAGCACAATGACCCGGTAGTAATGGTCCGCGCGTATGAGATGTTGGCTGAGCGCGGCGATTGGCCGTTGCACTTGGGTGTGACCGAGGCCGGCCCGGCGTTCCAGGGAACCATCAAGTCCTCCGTGGCTTTTGGTGCGTTGCTCTCGCAGGGCATTGGCGACACCATTCGCGTGTCTTTGTCCGCGCCTCCCGTGGAGGAAATCAAGGTGGGCTTGCAGATCCTGCAGTCCTTGAATTTGCGTGAACGCCGCCTCGAGATTGTGTCCTGCCCTTCGTGCGGCCGCGCTCAGGTGGATGTTTACAAGCTGGCTGAAGAAGTGACTGCCGGCCTTGAAGGCATGACGGTTCCGCTGCGCGTTGCGGTCATGGGCTGCGTTGTGAACGGTCCCGGCGAAGCTCGCGAAGCGGACTTGGGTGTTGCTTCGGGCAATGGCAAGGGTCAGATTTTTGTGAAGGGCGAAGTCATCAAGACGGTGCCTGAGGACCAAATCGTGGAGACTTTGATCGAAGAAGCACTCCGAATTGCAGAGGAAAGCGGGGGAACGGATGGCGAAGATACTGTCCAAGGTGGCCCCGTGGTCACGATCCACTAGGTTCCGCGGCGAACCTGGTGAGCAGGTTACCCCCAGCGTTCGTGTGCTCAGTGAGTTGGAGCGCCCGGATCTAGAAGCCCTGGTGGCGCTGGATCCGGTCTCTAACATCTTCCTCGATTCATACCTTCGTAACGGCCACCCCATGAACCGCTCTGGTGGACGGGCCATGGTTCTTGGCCAGTACGACAACGCCGGCTTGCGTTCCGCTTGCTGGGTGGGATCCAACGTGGTTCCGGTCAACGTGGATTACGATTCCGGTGCGGAATACGGCGCGGCTCTGTTGCGCGTGGGGTTGCGGTATTCCTCGATCTTTGGGCCGTCCGACGGTGTCATGGGCATTTGGTCCACGTTGCAGCGCGGTCATCAACAAGCATTGGATGTGCGGCCTCATCAGCCGCTCATGGCGCGTTCTGCGCCATCTGATATTCCTCCTGAGCCGACCCTGCGCCGTGCGCGTCCTGACGAGTTCGACGTCATGTTGCCCGCGTGCGCGGCCATGTTTGAAGAAGAACTCGGCTATTCGCCGTTGATTTCTGGGCGCGCGTATTACGAACAGCGCGTGCGCACTCTCATTGAGCGAGGGTTCTCGCTCGTAGATCGCGACCCCGACGGCCGCGTCATTTTCAAGGCTGAACTCGGCAATGTGTCGCCGCGCGCCACCCAGATTCAGGGTGTCTGGATGAACCCATCCGTTCGCGGTCAGGGCCTTGCGAAGTCCTATATGTCTGCTGTGGTGGATATGGCCCTCGAAGTGGCGCCTGTGGTGAGCCTTTATGTGAACGACTACAACCGCACAGCCCTCAACGTGTACCGTCGCGTGGGCTTTGAGGAGATCGGCGAATTCGCCACTGTGCTCTTTTAATTCTGCGATTTGTCAGCAGGTTTTTAAGTGCGGCGGGTGTGGTTTCCAGTAGGCTGTGAGGGTCATCTCAACGTCTTTTTGGGGGAATCATGAACAAGAAACTCTTTCTGGCAGTCCCATTTGCTGTGGCACTCGCCGTGACCGGTTGTAGCTCAAACGGAAATTCGTCCGCGTCCTCTACATCGGCTTCCACGGCCTCGTCTGCGGCCAGCACTGCTGCGTCGTCGTCCTCCGCCTCCGAAGCCACCTCCTCATCCGCAGCATCCAGCGAGACTGCAGCTGCGTCGTCGTCCGCGTCCGCTGGTGACTCTATCGGTGGTTACACGGCGGATGAACTGGAAGCCATCGTGACCAAGCTTTCCAAGGGTGCAACGGGCGCTGTGGTGATGAGTGAATCCAAGCTTGCTTCTACGGCGAAGCAGAGCGAAGAACTCATCAAGAGCATGAAGATCACGCCAGCCAAGTGCGCTGATTTGCAGGCAATGACGGACATCACCTCGAAGCTGAACCAGGTTAATCTCGCGGGCTACCAAGCCGCCGACGAGACCACGGGGGAGTCCTCCGGAATTACTTTGACCTCTTACCCGGACACCGGAACGCTCGATAGTGATGCGTCCAAGTTCTCTGGAATGGCCACAGACTGCAAGTCCTACACGCTGGAAATGTCTGGAGTTTCCGTCAAGGCGGATGTTTCGACGCTCGATGTTTCCAGCACCGCAGACAAGACCGAAGCATTGCAGCAGGACTTGGAAATCATGGGGCAGAAGGTTAGCACTTTCATTGCGCAGGCTTCCAAGGGCAACGTGTCCATTTCGGCGACCACCACCGGAGCTGACGCGAAGGAAGGCGCCAAGAAGTTGGCAGAGCTCGTGGACGCTGCCGTTGCTGAACTGAAGTAAATTTCCGCTTTTTAGTACGACGCCGCATAGCGGCTTCCGAAGTTGCCCTTTCGTTGTGGGGGGCGATTTCCGGGAGTGTGTGCGGCGTCGTTTTTATGTTCTATTGGTTTCACGCACAGGATAAAAGTTTTCAACAGTTGCGTGTCTTTGTGGTTGTCTCGAATTTATTTTCGGTAGAATTTTGATATCGAATGGTTCGAGGGCTGGGGGCCTGATCGACATGACTACTGGGACGACTTTAGACACCGCGCCGGGCGGTGTTTTTGCGGACGCGGGTACGGGGTCTGAAGGGCTGGATCGGTACCGCTTCATTCACGACGCGGTGCGATCCGCGATGGACTCGTTGATGAACGAATCCATGAGTAGGGCGACGTGGAAAGAGTGCGCCTTGTTGATCGAGCAGATTTCGCATCAAATTGCGCGAGGCCAGGTTCATGCGGCCGATCAGTTCGTTGATATAGCCACGCAGGAAGCGGCGGCTGGAATCGGTAGCCGTTTGCGAACTAAGTCGCCAGAAGAAGAGCTCGCTGCGCATCTCGGTGTATCCAAATCTGAAATTCGACGCCGACTGGGTGTGGCCGAAGGATTGCGAGACCGGTTGGACGGGTATGGCGAATCCGTGGGGTCACGGTTGCCCCTCGTTGCCGACGTCTTCATGAACGGGGACATGTCCCTCTTGGCGGCATCCACGATGGTTCGTGAAATTAACAAAGCAGCGACGGTGGCCGATGGGGTTGAGGGCGTAGACGTTGAGGCAACGCGTGAAGGAATGGAAGCTGCTCTCGTCGGTGCACACAAGACTGGCGGGTGCCCATTGGTGAACACTGTCGCTAAGAACTGGTTGAACCGGCTCAACACGCCGGATATGAAACCCACTGAGGAGATCAAGCGGCAGTTCCAAGGTCTGCATTGGTTGGGACGTAAGTATGGGCTCAACCACGGAGAGTTCTATCTTGACGACGAGCAGTGGGCCACGCTCATGGCCGGGTCCTCTTTCGAGGCGAATCCGCGCATTAAGAGCAACTTTGATTCCGAGGGCGCTGTTGTGGATCCGGATTCCGATTCACTTGCTGGGGCTGATCGAGATGCCGAGGGTGCTTCGGATGCATGCTTTCGTGGCGACGAAGACGTGCCGGAGGACCTGAAGGATCGTCGTACTCGTCCGCAGAAACTTGCAGACGGGCTGGTTCGTAGCGTCAAGGTGGCGCTGGAATCTGCGAAGTTGCCGCTCAACGGTGGACTGCGGCCGCAAGTCATGGTCGCCATCGATCTAGACACTCTCCAAGGGCGTCTCGCCGCGGAAGGAACTTTCCTTTCCCATTCGGCGCAGCTAGGTCCGGTGGATCCAGGCATGATTCGGCAGCTCGCGTGTAACGCGCAACTGTTGCCGGTGATGCTCAACGGCGAAGGCAAAGTGCTCGATGTCGGAGAGCCGAAACGATTGTTCACTACGCAGCAACGCAGAATCCTGTATGCGAGGGACCTGGGTTGCACTGCGCCAGGGTGCACGGTCCCAGCAGATGGCTGCGATGCCCACCATGTTTTGGAATGGTCGAAAGGTGGGCCCACCACTATCGACAACGGTGCGCTCGTGTGCCATCACCATCACCAGCTAGTCCACGAGTCTGACTGGATCATCAACATCGCGCAGGGCGTTCCTTATTGGATTCCGCCCAAATCTGTGGACCCCGAGCAAAAACCACTTCGAAATCAGCACTTCCGGCATGGCCTGAATAGCTGAGTTCCTACGAGTCAGCAGTTTTCTCCATGCACGGCTCCCATTTGTCAGGCTTTGTGTAGCTCATGACTGACGAGCTTCCTGCCTCATCTAGAAACTAGATGACCGAGTGACCGCGGAGCACGGCCGTGTGGTTGAGGGGGAGTGACTGTGCATCGTGGGTGAAAAAGACCTCGCGCTCACCGTTGACGGAGCAGGAAACGAATGCTTTCCCAGAATCTCGATGTCTTTCACCGCTGGTATAAAGGGTTCTGACATGGCAAGACGTGCCTGGATGAAATGAACATTGTGCCCGGTTCTGTATGAGATGCAATCGTGTACTGGCATGTCGAAAACGGTGATTGTTCGACCCTCCGAAACGCCGGTCACTTCGACACTTGCCATGGAAGTTTCCTGCTGGGACATAGAGATGTTCCTTTCGCTCTTCTCACGGCGCCCTGCCGCGAGCAGATCTTCCTCCGGGGGCACCGTGCGCGTTGCGCGCTTCCCGCAATCGCTGCAGAGCCTTCCCCGTAAACAGTGCAGAGCAGTCCGCAAAATCGGTGTAGCGCGTTCCCCGTGGCGGTGTATCGGCGAAACTGCATTAAAGTAGTTCTCATTGCGCCGCGTGAATCGCTAGGGCTCTAACTACCGTTGATCCCGAGCATTGCACGCATTAAACATTTGACGCGATGGACGCATCGCAGAATGGACTAACTCATCGTGGCACTACGCCTTTCCTCACTCTTCTTGCGCACTCTGCGAGACGATCCTGTTGACGCCGAAGTAGCGAGCCACAAGCTCCTGGTTCGCGCCGGCTACATCCGTCGCGCCGCACCAGGGATCTACACCTGGTTGCCGCTGGGCTTGAAGGTGCTCGGCAAGGTGGAGAACATCGTCCGCGAAGAAATGAACGCGATCGGTGGACAAGAAGTTCACTTCCCAGCGTTGCTGCCGAAGGAACCTTACGAAGCCACGAACCGCTGGACCGAGTACGGCGACGGCATCTTCCGCCTCAAGGACCGCAAGGAAGCGGATTACCTCTTGGCTCCAACCCATGAGGAAATGTTCACCCTCTTGGTGAAGGACCTCTACAGCTCCTACAAGGACCTGCCGGTTTACCTGTATCAGATCCAGACCAAGTACCGCGATGAGGCACGTCCACGCGCAGGTCTGCTCCGCGGTCGCGAGTTCGTCATGAAGGATTCCTACTCCTTCACCATTGATGACGAGGGTCTGGACGCCGCATACCAAGCACACCGCGATGCTTACCTGAACATTTTCGCTCGCTTGGGTCTTGAGATCGTCGTCGTCAAGGCAACCGCTGGCGCTATGGGCGGCTCTAAGTCTGAAGAGTTCTTGCACCCATCTGAGGCCGGCGAAGACACCTACGTTCGCTCGGCGGGTGGCTACGCAGCCAACGTTGAAGCTGTCACCACTGTGGTGCCTGAATCGATCGACTTCACCAACGCTCCTGCGTTCGAAGTTCACGACACCCCGAACACCCCAACCATCGAGACCCTCGTGGCTGCCTCCAACGAGGTCAAGCCTCGCGAGGACCGCCCATGGGTTGGCGCTGACACGTTGAAGAACGTGGTTCTTGCCGTGGTCACGCCGGAAGGCGAACGCCGCCTCGTGGTGGTCGGCCTGCCAGGTGATCGTAACGTCGACACCAAGCGCATGGAAGCCACCATTGGCGACATCTTGGGTATTGCTGGCGAAGTTGCCGTTGAGCAAGCAACCGAAGAAGACCTCAAGACGCAGCCACTCATCGTCAAGGGCTACCTCGGCCCTGCCTTGGGCTCAGACAACGTCTTGCTTGGTGCAGAAGGCTCGAAGACCAAGATCCCTTACCTCGTGGATCCACGCGTGGTTCCCGGAACCGCATGGATCACCGGCGCCAACGAGCAGGACAAGCACGTCTTCGGCCTCATCGCCGGACGCGACTTCACCTGGGACGGCGTGGTTGAAGCTTCCGAGGTTCGCGAAGGCGACTTGGCTCCAGACGGCTCCGGCCCACTTGAGCTGGCTCGCGGCATGGAAATGGGACACATCTTCCAGCTGGGCCGCAAGTACGCTGAGGCGCTCGGCCTGCAGGTGCTTGACCAGAACGGAAAGCTCACCACCGTCACGATGGGCTCGTACGGCGTTGGCGTGACCCGTGCGGTCGCTGCGATCGTCGAAGCTCGCCACGATGACAAGGGCATTGTCTGGCCACGCGCTGTGGCTCCGGCTGACGTACACGTCGTGGTCACGGGTAAGGGTGAAGAGCTCTTCACTGCCGCTGACAACCTCGTGGCAGACCTCGAGAAGCGCGGACTCGACGTGATTTACGATGACCGTCCAAAGGTTTCGGCTGGCGTGAAGTTCTCCGACGCCGAACTCGTCGGTGTTCCAACCATCGTCGTGGTGGGCCGCGGCCTCGCCGACGGCGTCGTGGAAGTCAAGGATCGTCTCTCCGGCGAAGCTCAGAATGTCGAGCTGGAGAAGATCGGCGACTTCCTGACCGACCTCATCAAGTAGTCCATTCCCCATGATCGAGTGGCTCACCAGTCTCCAAGGTTCAGGCCTCGAAAACATCGAACTCAGCACTGTGCTGATGGTTGTTCTTGCCGGTCTCGCGGCAGGCTGGGTGGACGCGGTCGTGGGCGGTGGCGGCTTGATCCAGTTGCCCATGTTGCTGCTTGTACCGGGAATTACCCCGGTACAAGCGCTGGCAACGAACAAAATGGGTTCCATTTTTGGAACTACCACGTCGGCCATCACGTTCTACCGACGTGCGCATCCTGACCTCAAAACCGCGATTCCCATGGCGGTCATCGCACTCGTGGGATCTTTCGCGGGCGCCATTGTGGCGACCATGCTCCCGGCTTCGGTCATCAAACCAGTGATTGTCGTCGCCCTGATAGCGGTGCTCATTTTCACTGCGCTCAAACCGACCGCGGGCACACTGACTGAGCTGAAGTACGACGGCGCCAAGCACCTTTCGATCGCAGCCTTGATTGGTCTTTCGGTGGGCTTTTACGACGGACTCTTGGGTCCGGGAACTGGCTCATTCCTGATTATCGCGATGGTCATGTTCCTCGGCTATTCGTTTCTCGCGGCTTCCGCGAAAGCAAAGATCGTCAACCTCGCCACGAACGCCGGCGCCCTCATGTTTTTCCTGCCCAGCGGTCACTTGCTGTGGGGAATGGGCTTGATTCTAGGCCTCAGCAACATGGTGGGCGGCTACATTGGTGCGCGCATGGCCATCTCCAAGGGTGCGAACTTTGTGCGCGTGATCTTCTTGGTGGTGGTCTCAGTGCTGATCGTCCGCCTAGGCTGGGACGTCATTGCTGGCTAGGCGCCCATCGCCATTCCCTGCACCTGCAAGGCCAAACCCAGCAACTGTTTGCGGGACTCGGAATTGGCTTCTTGCCCACTCGCGAGATCGGTCAGCGCTGCAGACAGTTCTTTGAGGCCCGCGTCAATGCTGGTACCAGAATTCTCCGTGAAATCCTTCGGCAACACATAGCCGCCGCTACGAACCGGCCCGCACGACTCGTCGTTGTGCTGCTCCAAACCATGACCCAAAAGCGTCAACGGTTGAGTGCGGGACACGTAGAGTTCACGCGTGGTTCCGCGAGCATCGGCCGCGGCGACGCTGTAGGCGTACTCCAGCCGATACGCAATGTCGGCCGTCGGCGTCGCCGCGCACGGATCCGTCGCGTTGGCGTCTCCTGGGAATTTCAGCCGACCCTGAGGGAGCGAAGCCAGCACGGCGTTCACCTTCTCCGCGGTGAATCCCTGCGGCGAAAACTCTTTGAGTGGATCTTTGAACAGCGCCGACTGATCGGCGGCGGGGGCACCACCAATGGACGGCTTCTTCCCGAGATCTCGAGCGGCAAAACGCAGATTCTCCGCAAGCCGAGCCAACGGCAGCGCGCGTCCAGGCTCGGCAGTCAGCGCTTCGCGGTAGGCAGGTTGTGAGGCCTGGGCAATTGCCACGCGCAGTTCCAGCGGATCCGCGGTTGGCGCTGGGGTTGAGTTATTCAAGGACGACGACGCCGCAGCTGACGATTGCTGAGCGTTCTGGTTTTGACCCTGTCCCTGTCCCTCATCGGAAGCTGGCGGCTGCTCCGAGTTCTGAAGAGCTCGAAGCGCGGAATCGCTCAGCAGCGAACCTGCAGAATCGCGCAGGGACGCGCGCAAAGAATCCAACTTGGCGATCGACGCACTATCGGTCACTGTCCCGGATGCCTTGAGGGCATCGACGGAAGAGAGCAGATGAACCAAGTAATTGTCCGGGTTGGACGCGGCAGGCCCCGTCTCTTTCGCGGCGGCAGCGGAGCGCTCCGCGGCGGCACTTTGCTGAGCCGCGGCGTCGTACACCAAAGGAACTGAAACCCCCACGGCCACGGCAGCCACAAATACCACTGCAGTGCGCCTGAGCCGGGCGCCTCGCGTGAGACGAGCGACTTCAGGGGCGCGATCAGGGCGTGGAGGAATTGTCATCTCCTCGATTCTGGCAGAAATCCAGTGATTTCCCCGGTAACAGCGGCGTCAGGTATGCTGAACTGCTCCGATTAGGCCGTTTTACACATGATTTGTGCCTAGAATTTTCACAACAACATAGCGGGAGGCCGGAATGAATCAGACGGAATCAGATCGAATCGCGGACTATCTCCGCCCAACCGTCACAGCAGCTGGCCTCTTCCTTGAAGCCGTTGACATTAAAGGTCAAGGCAAGGACCGCATTGTGCAGGTTTTGGTGGACTACGAAGAGGGCACACAGGCCGTCACCCTCGACGAAATCGCCGAAGTTTCCCAAGCAATTTCTACTGCTCTTGACGCAGACACGGCGCTCGATCAGAGCCCTTACGAACTCGAAGTTTCCACCCCCGGCGTCAGCCGTCCCCTCACCGAGCCACGCCACTGGCGCCGCAACGTGGGACGCACGGTGCGCGTCAATGTCATGGGACAAGACAACCTTTCGGGCGAACTCACCGAGGTGTCTGAAACCGGAATCACCATCATCCCCACGATTGAGCCGCCCAAGAAGGGCATGAAGGCCAAGCGTGGAGAACCACAAGTCATCGACTTCGCAAACATCCGCCGTGGCAACGTAGAGATTGATTTCTCCGCTGCGGATAAAGTGAGTGATGAAGACCTAGAAGCGTTGGACGAGGAAGACTTGGACACGCTCGAATCTGAGGAGGACAGCAATGGACATTGATATGGCAGCATTGCGCGAGCTGGAGCGCGATCGCGACATTCCCATTAATGTGCTCTTGCCCACGATTGAGCAGGCTCTAGTACTCGCGTACCACCGCAGCCCTGGCGCAATCGACAAGGCTCGTGCCGAAGTAGACCGCAAGACCGGTCACGTCACCATCTGGGCGATGGAATACGATGAGAACGAAGAAGAGGTAGGGGAGTTTGACGACACCCCCACCGGATTTGGCCGTATTGCCGCAAGCACGGCGCGCCAAGTCATCCTTCAGAAGCTGCGCGACGCCGAAGATGACAACATCTTGGGCGAATTCCGTGGCAAGGAAGGCGAACTCGTCTCCGGTCAGATTCAACAGGGCATGTCCTCTCACACCGTCTTGGTGAATTTGGGCACCGTTGAAGCGATCTTGCCGCCACCAGAACAGGTTCCGGGGGAGAAGTACCCACACGGTGGACGCTTGCGCGCCTATGTCGTGGACGTACGTAAGGGCCAGAAGGGTCCTTCCATCACCGTTTCCCGTTCGCATCCGAATTTCGTCCGGAAGCTTTTCGAATTGGAAGTTCCGGAAATCGCTGACCGCACGGTGGAAATCGTGTCCTTGGCTCGCGAAGCCGGACACCGTTCCAAGATCGCGGTGCGCTCGCGTAAGCAGGGCGTCAACGCCAAGGGCGCTTGCATCGGCGAAATGGGTTCCCGCGTGCGAGCCGTCATGAACGAGCTCAACGACGAGAAGATCGACATTGTTGATTACTCGGACAACCCGGCTGTGTTCATTGCTAGCGCATTGTCTCCGGCACGCGTAACCAACGTCACGGTCGTCGACGAAGCAACGCGTTCTGCACGCGTCCTGGTTCCTGAGGGACAGCTCTCGCTGGCCATCGGTAAAGAAGGCCAGAACGCGCGTCTTGCCGCGAAGCTCACCGGTTGGCGAATCGACATCGGTGCTGATCCGGCAACCGTCCGCGAACAGTAGCACCAAGTGCATGTCAGCCTGTCCTGAAAGAACTCAAGAGTAAAAAGGGATAGACTGGACTGCGGCTCCATGAGCGGGCCGGCTTTTGACGTAGGGAGATTTGGCGTGAGTTCGAAGGTTGAACCTCGCCGCACCTGCATCGGTTGCCGGGTCGTGGAGAGCCAACAGAGTTTGATGCGATGGGTCCTCGAAGAAGCCTTTGAGGAGCAACCGGGATCAGAACAGAACAACGCTCGCGGTGGTGTGCCGCAAGTGGTTGCTGATCCTGACCGCCGCAAGTCCGGGCGGGGTGCTTGGTTGCACCCCACCCCGGAGTGTGTAGCGCTCGCCGTGAAAAAGCGAGCCTTTGCGCGGGCCTTCCGAACTAACGTTGTTAGCCCACCGGAAGACGCGCTCAATACCGCAATAGCTCACACCACCACCGTCCGATATGAAAGCGGGTCAGAAAACTGATGGAAACCCGATGAGTACCAAGCGATGAACGCCCAGTGATGAAAACTCAACTGAGCGGCAATCAGGGCTTAACCATGTCTTTGTGCGTTAAGCCGATTCACGAATAACGACGGTTCGTTTCCTGTCTGGGACGCGGGCCGAGACAGGAGAAATGTGGCCAAGCTCCGCGTTCATGAGCTCGCAAAAGAGCTCGGAATTAGCTCTAAGGAAGCGGTTACAAAACTGCAAGAAATGGGCGAATTCGTTCGCTCAGCCTCTTCAACAATTGAGGCTCCCGTAGTTAAGAAACTTCGCAGCGCCTTCCCTCAAGCGGGAGGTGCCAGCGCTTCACAGCCGGCATCCAAGCCGGCAGCACGCCCCGAAGCGTCCGCACCAACAGCAGCTGCTGCAGGTGCCGCAACGTCTACCGGTGCAAGTGCAGCAGAAACGGCAGCGCCAAGCGCTTCCGCAAAGCCAGCTGCCAAGCCAGCAACGTCTTCAGCGGCAAAGCCTGCCGGTGGATCCGATGCACCTAAGCCAGCATCTGCTCGTCCCGGAGCTCCAACTCCAGGCCCAGCACGTCCAGCTGCTCAGGACGGCGCTTCCGCAGCCGTAGAGTTCGAGGCTCCGGAAGCTGCTTCGTCAGCTCCCAAAGCAACGGAGAAGCCAGCCGCTGATACGGCTCGCCCACCGAAGCCGCCAACGGCTCGTGGCACTGACTCTGCGACCGCTCCACGCCCAGGCACCCCACGTCCGGGTGCACCAAAGCCAGGTGGCGCGCGCCCAGGAAACAATCCTTTCGCTCCGCAGCAGGGCATGCGCTCCGGCGATGCCGGCTCCGGCTCACGCCCAGGCGGTCCACGCCCAGGTGCCCCACGCCCAGGTAACAACCCGTTCTCTTCCCAGCAGGGCATGCGTTCAGGTTCTGCAGGCGCGGCTGGACCACGCCCAGGTGGCCCACGTCCAGGCGGTCCACGCCCGGGTGCAGGTGCTCCAGGTCAGGGCGGCCAGGGTGGCGCTCGTCCAGGCGCTCCACGTCCGGGTGCAGGTCGCCCAGGTGCGGGCTCCGGCGCGGGCGCTGGAACTGGTGCAGGCGGCGGAAACCGTCCAACGCCAGGCAACATGCCTAAACAGATCGATCGCAACAACACGGCACCAATTGGTAGCCGTCCAGGTCGCGGCGCCGGACGCCCAGGTGGCGGTCCGGGTGGCACGACTGGCGGCCCAGGTGGCGGCCCACGTAGCGGTGGCGGCGGTCCTCGCGGCGGCGGCGCCGGTGGCCGTGGCAACGCTCAGGGTGCTTTTGGTCGCGGCGGCGCAGGTGGCCGTGGCAAGCAGCGCAAGTCGAAGCGCGCAAAGCGCCAAGAGTTTGAGACGTTCAATGAGCCATCGCTAGGCGGCGTCTCCGTACCTCGCGGCGACGGCAACACGTCCATTCGTTTGCGCCGTGGTGCCTCGATCGCTGACTTCGCTGAGAAGATCAATGCAAATGCAGCATCTTTGGTGCAGATCCTCTTCCACTTGGGTGAGATGGCAACGTCCACTCAGTCCCTCGACGAAGAGTCGTTCCAGCTCCTTGGTGCTGAGATCGGCTACAAGATCGAGATTGTCTCGCCGGAAGACGAAGAGCGCGAGCTCCTCGAGACCTTCGATATCGACCTCGAAAACGAGCTCGAAGAAGAGACCGAGGACATGCTTGAGGCTCGTCCTCCAGTAGTGACGGTCATGGGTCACGTTGACCACGGTAAGACGCGCCTTTTGGACGCTATCCGTAAGTCCAACGTGATTGCTGGCGAAGCCGGTGGCATTACGCAGCACATTGGTGCTTACCAGATCCACCGCGAACACGAAGGCGAAGATCGTGCCATCACGTTCATTGACACCCCGGGTCACGAAGCGTTTACCGCTATGCGTGCTCGTGGTGCCCGCGTGACGGACATCGCCGTACTCGTGGTCGCTGCTGATGACGGTGTCATGCCGCAGACGATTGAAGCTCTCAACCACGCGAAGGCAGCTAACCTGCCGATCGTGGTGGCCGTGAACAAGATCGACAAGCCAGACGCTAACCCTGAAAAGGTCAAGGGCCAGCTCACCGAATACGGTTTGGTTCCTGAAGAATACGGTGGCGACACCATGTTCGTACCGGTCTCTGCATTGCAGGGCCAGGGCATCGACGACCTCGTTGAGGCAGTCTTGCTGACCGCTGACGCAGCTCTCGAACTGAAGGCCAACCCGGACAAGGCTGCTCGTGGCGTTGCCATTGAAGCCAACCTTGACCGTGGCCGTGGCGCCGTGGCAACCGTTCTGGTTCAGTCCGGAACGCTTGCTGTGGGTGACTCGATCGTGGCCGGTGCGGCTCATGGCCGTGTTCGTGCCATGTTCAACGAGAACGGCGAGAACTTGGACATCGCGCTTCCATCGCGTCCCGTCCAGGTCCTTGGCTTGTCCTCGGTCCCACGTGCTGGTGACACCTTCTTGGTCACGAGCGATGAGCGTACGGCTCGCCAGATCGCTGAAAAGCGTGAGGCTGCTGACCGTAACGCGATGCTTGCTAAGCGTCGTAAGCGCATCACCCTCGAAGACTTCGATCAGGCAGTCGCAGAAGGCAAGATCGATACCCTCAACCTCATCCTCAAGGGCGACGTCTCCGGTGCTGTCGAAGCACTCGAAGACTCCTTGCTCAAGATCGATGTGGGAGAGGACGTCCAGCTTCGCGTTATTCACCGCGGCGTTGGTGCGATCACCCAAAACGACGTCAACCTCGCAACCGTGGACAGCGCCATCATCATCGGCTTCAACGTTCGCCCAGCCGAGCGCGTTGCCGAATTGGCAGACCGCGAAGGCGTCGACATGCGCTTCTACTCGGTCATCTACGCGGCGATCGACGACATCGAACTTGCTCTCAAGGGCATGCTCAAGCCGGAATTCGAGGAAGTTCAGCTCGGTTCCGCAGAGGTTCGCGAAGTGTTCCGCTCTTCCAAGTGGGGCAACATCGCAGGTTCGATCGTGCGTTCGGGCACCATCAAGCGCAACTCCAAGGCGCGCTTGGTGCGTGACGGAAACGTTGTCGGCGATAACCTGACCATTGATTCGTTGCGTCGCTTCAAGGATGACGCCACCGAAGTCCGCGAAGGCTTCGAATGTGGTATCGGTCTTGGCTCGTTCAACGACGTCAAGGAAGGCGACATCATCGAGACCTTCGAAATGCAGGAGAAGCCGCGCGTCTAATCACGCACGCTTTGATTGTTAGGTGAGCGGCGTCGTCGTCCTTCTGAGGAATAATTTCTTCTAGAGGACGACGACGCCGCGTCACCACTGCAGTACCCCTCAATTTTTCTGTGCTGACGTAGGAGGACAAATGGCCGATCCAGCACGCGCCGCACGGATGGCGCAACGCATCAAGGTGGTTGTAGCTCAGGCTCTGGGCAAGATCATCAAGGACCCTCGGGTTGAAAACATCACCATCACGGACGCTCGCGTCACGAATGACCTGCAGCACGCAACGCTGTACTACACGGTCTTTGGCGACGAGGCTGCCAAGGCGGATGCCGCGGAAGCGCTCAACAGCGCTCGTGGCGCGATCCGCAAGGAAGTGGGCCGTAATCTGACGGCTCGCCTCACGCCCACCGTTGAATTCGTCGCTGACGAGATCCCAGTCAACGCTTCCCACCTTGAGGAAGTCTTGCGGGAGGCTCGCGCTAAGGACGCCGAAGTGGCTGAATTGGCAAAGCGCGCGAAGCACGCGGGCGACGCTGATCCGTACAAGAAGCCAGCTGACGCTGATGACTTGGACGATGACGCCGATGAGGACGTCACTGAATACGACGGTGACGAGGACGCGGACAAGAACTAATGCGTTCGAACCACACCGCAACAACGCCGGACTCGGGGCAGGAAACTGCTCCCGGGTCCGGCCTTGTCATCGTTGATAAACCTCAAGGCTTCACGAGCCACGACGTCGTCGGGAAGATGCGACGCCTCGCGCAGACCCGCAAGTGGGGCCACGCCGGAACTCTGGATCCCATGGCTACCGGAGTGCTCATTGTGGGGCTGAACAAGGCCACGCGCCTGCTAACCTACATTGTGGGAGCCTCGAAGGTCTATGAGGCCACCATTCGTTTGGGCGAGTCCACCGTGACGGATGACGCCGAGAGCGACATCACCCAATCACGTATTGCTGCCGCGGTCACTCGCGAAGACCTTGACCGCGAGATCGCAAAGCTCACGGGCGACATTCTTCAAGTGCCATCTTCTGTCTCCGCCATCAAGATCAACGGCGAGCGTGCCTACAAGCGCGTGCGTTCGGGCGAAGAAGTGGAAATCCCTGCCCGTCCCGTGACGATCCACCGGTTCGAGGTGCACGATGTGCGCCGCGAGCGAGCCGGAAAGATCGTTGATGTTGACGTGACGGTGGAGTGCTCATCCGGCACCTATATTCGCGCGTTGGCCCGCGACCTGGGCGCTGCCCTCGACGTTGGCGGTCACTTGACCGCGCTGCGTCGCACGTCAGTGGGACCGTACGACATTTCTGGAGCCCGTACCCTCGAGCAGCTTGCTGAGCACGTGGACTACTTGCCGTTGGCGGATGCGGCTCGCGCGTTGTTCCCCAACCGTGAGCTCACGGAAGAAGAAACCACTGAGCTGTCCTTCGGCCGTCGCATTCCGCGTAATGAGTCGGATGAGACTACGGCTGCTTTCTCGCCCGATGGCGAATTGGTAGCACTGCTCAAGAACAAGGGCTCAAAGGCCGTTCCGGAGATTGTTTTCGAGGCGCACTAAGCATGGAATTGTTTTTCACGATCGGTGCCATCTTGTGTGGCATTGCCGTTGTGGTGGGCGTTATTGCCGCCATTATTCGCACGTACCCAGATGATTTCGCGATCATCGCGATGGGAATCGTGGAGCTCTACCTCGTGGCGTATGGCATCGCCGCTGCGGTCCATCTAGCCAACGGTGAGACCATCCGCGGCGAGATCTGGGAGTTCTGGGGCTATCTCTTGACGGCTCTGTTTGTCCCGGCCATCGCGTTTTGGTGGGCTATTGCGGATAAGTCGCGCGCTTCAAACATCATTATGGCGGCGGCTTCGGCCACCGTGTTCGTCATGCTCTTCCGCATGAATCAGATTTGGTACGGAATTGGATTTGGACAGTAAATGAGCGTTCCTGAACCCCAAAACTCTCAGACCCCCGCAACCGGACGCATTGCTGAGCGTGCTGCGGCGCGCAAGGCTGCGTCGTCGTCCGTTAGCGAAGGTACCGTCCCGGCGGCGAAGAGCCGCAAGAACAAGGGACTGGGCGCCATCATTGTGGCGGTATACGGCATCTTTGCGCTGTCCTCGACCGCGCGTGCGGGCTACCAAATCCTGACGAAGTTTGAGGAAGCGCCGCTCGCGTATTCGCTCTCTGCGCTGGCCGCAGTGGTCTACATTGTGGCGACCGTGGCTTTGGGTTCATCGAGTGTTCGCTCGTGGCTAGTGTCCCGTTATGCCGTGCTCGTTGAGCTGGTGGGCGTGCTGGTAGTGGGAGCTTTGAGCTACATCATTCCGGAGCACTTTTCGCATCCAGCCGTCTGGTCTCACTTTGGTCAGGGCTACGCATACATTCCGCTGATCTTGCCGATCGTGGGACTGTGGTGGCTGTACCGCACGCGGCCTCGCCTGACGAAATAGAAATACCGCGCAACAACAAAGTTTGCCCCCGCACCTTCACAGGTACGGGGGCAAACTTTTTTGATGAAGCGATTGAGGGTTATAGGCACAAATGTGTGTACAGGTTTCGGCGTGTCATGGTTGGTTTCTGCCGGCCCAGCCGGTTTGGATGCCGTTTCCGTCTTCCCAGCTGAAGTGGTTGCTGTAGGTTTCTGGGGCTTGCGATTCATCGCTTTCCATTGATGCGTTTTTGGTCCGTTGGGCCGGGTTGAGGTGTTCTGGTTTCACGAGGCTCCAGGGTTGTCTGGGGTGTTCGGTGAGGGATTCGAGGAGCCAGTCCACAGCGGTTCTGGCGTGCTCTTCGGGGAGTCCTCGATGCAGCCGTAAGAGCTCTTTGATCGCTTTGTTCGGTCCGCCTTCTAACGGGGATGTGGTCCGGTGAATTTTCTCGCCGGTGTCTGGTTGCAGGTCAGTGTCTAACCACGTGAATAAGCAGTGTTCTTGGATGAGGCGTCGATACACGTTCCGGGCTCGGCGTAAGCGTTGATGCGTGTACCACCAGTGACTGTTTCTCGAGACGCTTGAGGGGCGTTCCTGACCGGTTTTCGCTTTGGTTCGGTGCTTGAGGAACTCGTCCCATTTCGCCTCCCACGCGGCGTATTCACGCAACCACGCAATGGCTTCGTCTTGGGTGCTGACCTTCATCAAGACCCTCGTCAGGGCTGCGAGTTCTTTACCGGCTGGTAGCCGTGGCTGGAAGGTGAGCTCGCGACGGATGTTCTGGAACACATGAAAATAGCAGCGTTGAACTTTCGACTCCGGCCACGTTTCCTTCAACGCGGCACGTAGCCCGGTACCACCATCAATGATCGCCACCGCCGGTGCCGGGATCCGCTCGAGTAGGACTTGCCAGGCGATCTTTTTCTCTCGATCGCACCATTGCCAATCCACCACGTACTTGCCGTTATAGGCGATCAGCACGCACCACCCGTTGAAATAGGTGCCATCAAGCATGAGCTGATGATGCACTACGCCGGTGGGCACAGGCGGTGGAACCTCAACGCGCCAGCACCACTGAATACGCTTCCGGAAACCACGCGCTGAACCTGCCATGGCTGCCTGCGACTGAGTACCCAGGATCCATGTCAAGAACTGAGTCAGTTCGCTCTTACGAGTGACATCAGATCGTGAACGAACCTGCGAAGCACCACACGACTTGCACCGCCACCGAGCACGACCAGCCGAGGTCTTACCGTTCTTGACCAGAACACAATCACATACACCACAACGTGGCCGATGAGAAGCAACAGGCACCCCATATGCTTTCAAAGCATAAGCAGGACCCTACACGCCTACTCCCACAAGGCAAGCAAGCCTAATCTGTACACACATTCGTGCCTATAACCCGCGATTGAGGTAGTTACCTCAGGGCTTAGCGACCGCCGAACAAGCCACCCAAGATGGAGCCGAGGTCGATGCTGCCCGCGCTGGACTGAGTGTTGGCAGGCTGGCCTGCGCCGCTCTGGCCACGAGCACCCGCGAGCGGATCATTGCTGCTGACGTTTGGCTGATCGCCAAAGAAGCCGCCGTTTTGATCCGTCTCTTCAGCGGTCACGTTGGTCTGGGACGGAGCCGACTGCGTGGACTGTCCACCGCCAAGAAGGCCGCCCAAAAGGTCATCGAGCGGGTTGCTGGACGCCTGACCGCTCTGAGTGGTGCTCTGGCCAGCAGCAGTGCCGCCCAAGACGCCGCCCAAGAGACCACCGAGCAAATCGCCCAAGCCGCCGCCGGCACCTTGGCCCGCGTCCACTGGGGAAGAGGTGGCGCCGCCGCGCTCAGACCACTTCTTGGCGAGGTAGCTCAAGACAATAGGAGCGATGATCGGCAATGCCTTGCGGACGAGGGAACCCAAGTCCAGACCAGCGGCCGTGTTGGCGCCGGAGAGCTGGTTGGCCAGCAATTCTTCGCGATCGCCCAGCACGTGGTTCACGATCTTCTGGCCGTCCTGCGTATCGATGTCGCCGATGTTCACGGAGCCGCTGGCAAGATCACCGGAGTGATCAGAAAGGGCGCTTGCCAAGGAGTCGGCGCCTTCGGACGAACCAACGTTGGACTGCAGTCCCGCGAGAAGCGAAGGGACGGCGGCACGAATGGCTGCTTCGGCGCTTTGCTCGTCGACGCCAAGTGCTTGGGCAACCTGGTCCGTAGGGACAAGACTCAAGATGTCATTGAGTTCAGACATAATCATGATCTTTCTGTTGTCGAGTTACTGCTTCTTGCTTCAAACTTTCAACTCGTGTGGAACGTGATTTGTGTATCGCATATCACACCCCGCTAGAACTGAACACTAGCGGAGATCGGCAGATCGAGCGAACGCCAAACTTCGGACATAATGGGAAGGGCTTATTTTCGCGTGCAAAGGAGAATCGTGGACTACTGGGAAGATCTGGGTGGCATTCCGGCCGGCTCAGGACCGTCCGTAGTGACGATCGGCAATTTTGATGGCGTGCACCGCGGCCACCGTGAAGTGCTGAGCCGAGTAGTGGCAGAAGCAAAGAAACGTAACGCCACCTCGGTAGTTATCACCTTTGACCCGCACCCTGCCGTGGTGCACCGCCCGGACGCTGCGCCCAGCCAGATCATGGGTCTGGAAGACAAGAAGATCTTCATTGAGAGCGTGGGTGTCGACGCCCTGTTGGTCCTGCACTACTCGCTGGAATTCGCTTCGCAGACAGCTGAAGAATTTGTGACCCGTTATATCTCGGAGCCGCTCAACGCGTGCGCCGTAGTGGTGGGGCATGACGTACGCTTCGGGCGCGACAACGAAGGCGATTTCCGCCGCATGCAAGAACTCGGCAAGAAGCTGGGCTTCGATGTCATTGGCATCGACGACTTCGGCGAGGATCGCCGCTGCTCGTCCACTTGGGTCCGTGAGGCCTTGGCCGATGGCGAAGTTGAAGCTGCTGCAGAGATTTTGGGCCGCCCGCACCGCATGGTCGGCGAAGTCATTCACGGCGCCGCGCGCGGTCGCGAACTCGGTTTCCCTACGGCGAACCTGAGCCCGGAAGCCGAAGGCTTCATCCCTGCAGACGGCGTATACGCCGGCTGGCTGGTCGATGACAAGGGTCGCCGCTGGCCCGCAGCGATTTCCGTGGGCTCAAACCCCACCTTCGAAGACGTGCCGCGCCAAGTGGAAGCTCACGTCATTGACCGCACTGACGCGAAGGTCGAGGACTTCAACCTCTACGGCCAGCGCGTGGTGGTGGAATTCGTGCAGCGTTTGCGCCCCATGGTCGCTTACCGCGGCATCGAGGCGCTCATTGAGCAAATGACGGAGGACGTGGAGCGCACGCGCGACGTGCTGGCTCCCGGTCAGTAAGTGGAACCCACTTCTCGTCCCGCCGCAAACATCCCGCCACTTCCGCGTACGGCGCCGGATATTCGCGCGACTCACCGCGCCGAATTTGGCACCTCTTTCGGTGCCGGGGCGGGCGCTTACGCAAGGATACGTCCGGACTACCCTGGCGGCGTCGTACTCTTTCTGAAAAATTTTTTGGAGGACGACGACGCAGCTCGCCTCCCGCTGTCCACTCCCGAAACGCTTCCCGCCACTTCGCGGGCGGCGCTGGATGTTGGCGCGGGGACCGGAATTTTCTCGGCGCAATTGGCTGAGGCCGGTTTCCGGGTGACCGCTGTGGATCCTTCCGCCGAGATGCTGTCGGAAATTCCGGAGGCTCCTGCCGGAGCCGGCGAGAACGTAGTGGGGGAGCGCGTGGTAGCGCGCGGCGAGGAATTGCCTTTTGCCGCAGAGAGATTTGACCTCGTGACCTACGCCCAGGCCTGGCATTGGGTTGATCCGGTGCAAGCGAGCGCCGAAGCTGCCCGCGTGCTGACGCCGAACGGCGCGCTGGGACTGATCTGGAATCAGCTCGACGTCACCATTCCCTGGGTGCACAGGTTGTCTCGGATCATGCATGCCGGTGATGTGCACCGCCCGGACTTTCGCCCAGAAGTGGGGGAGCAGTTCGGTGAGCTGACCTCTTACGAGGAGCGCTGGGAGCAAGCGATGACGCCGGAAAGTATTATCGAGCTCGCGAAAACGCGGAGTTACTATTTGCGTTCTTCGGAAGCGATCCGCGCCAAGGTGGAAGCGAACCTGCGCTGGTACTTGTACGAGAATTTGGCGTTTGCGCCAGGCGGCGAGGTAGGGCTTCCGTACCATACGCACGCATGGGCCGCTCGAAAATGTTAGACTGAACGTTGGTGTCCGCTGCAGTCCGCGGTGGCGGCGCTTTTTTCATGTTCGCGGTACAAACTCTAGGAGAGTTTCATGGCATTGGATGCCGCAGTAAAGACTGCCATCATCAAGGAATACGCTACCCACGAGGGCGACACGGGTTCACCGGAAGTACAGATTGCTGTTCTTTCGCGCCGTATCTCCGATCTGACGGAGCACTTGAAGATGCACAAGCATGATCACCACACTCGTCGCGGCTTGATGGGCCTTGTGGGCCGTCGCCGTCGTATGCTCGGTTACCTCAAGGACACCGACATCGAACGCTACCGTGCGCTCATCGAGCGTCTTGGCTTGCGCCGATAAGTTGGCAATCGCTTAAGACCCGAGGCGGTATTTGATCCGGGAAATTCACCGTTTCGAATACCGCCTTTAGTCTTAAAAGGGCTTTAGGCTTGAATCGAAGCTAGTTCGCTAGTTTCGGCTCCTTAGAGCTCACAAAAATAAACACCGTGAGAGACCTAGCGGCAGGCAAACGCGGTCCTCGGTAGTGGCTTTCTGGACATTTCGCATCTGCGAAGTGGACCGGCGGGCCTCGATCGAAGACCAGTTGCCGATTGTTCCACTCGGGAACCGCAACGCTTAGGTGTCTCCACCCAACATGGAGGATTTTCACTTGGAAAACCCTGAACTTCAGTTCTCTGAGGCCGTTATTGACAACGGTCGCTTTGGACAGCGAGTTATTCGTTTTGAAACCGGCCGTTTGGCCAAGCAGGCAGCAGGTGCTGCCATGGTGACCATCGATGATGACACCGCACTTCTATCCGCAACCACCGCCGGCAAGTCCCCTCGCGAGGGCTTCGACTTCTTCCCACTCACCGTGGACGTCGAAGAGCGTATGTACGCAGCTGGCCGCATCCCAGGTTCGTTCTTCCGTCGCGAAGGCCGCCCATCGACCGAAGCAATCCTTGCCTGCCGTTTGATGGACCGCCCATTGCGTCCCGCCTTCGTCAAGGGTCTTCGCAACGAAGTTCAGATTGTTGTCACCGTGATGGCGATCAACCCTGACGAGTTGTACGACGTCGTAGCGATCAACGCTTCCTCGATGTCCACTCAGCTTTCCGGCCTTCCGTTCTCCGGTCCTATCGGTGGCGTTCGCGTTGCTTTGATCGATGACGGAAACGGTGCTCAGTGGGTTGCTTTCCCGAAGCACTCGCAGCTTGAAAACGCTGTGTTCGACATGGTTGTTGCTGGCCGTATCGCTGGCGACGACGTGGCGATCATGATGGTTGAAGCCGAAGCTACGGATAACTCTTGGACACTCATCAAGGAGCGCGGCGCTCAGGCTCCAACCGAAGAGGTTGTTGCTGAGGGTCTTGAAGCGGCTAAGCCGTTCATCCGCGTGTTGTGCGAGGCTCAGTCTGACTTGGCTTCCCGCGCTGCAAAGCCAGCCGTTGAGTTCCCAGTCTTCAAGGACTACGAACAGGACGCATTCGACGCTGTTGAGTCTTTGGCTGCAGCTCGCTTGACCGAGATCTTCTCGATCGCTGACAAGCAGGAGCGCGAAATCGCTTCTGACGCTTACTACCGCGAAGTTGCTGAAGAACTCGCTGGGGAAGGCAAGCCTTTCTCTGAGCGTGCTCAGGAAATCGCTAAGGCTTACGGCTCCGTCACCAAGAAGGTTGTGCGCCAGCGCATCCTTCGCGACCAGGTCCGCATCGACGGACGTGGCTTGGCTGACATCCGCCAGCTGACTGCCGAGGTTGAGGTTCTTCCTCGCGTGCACGGTTCCGCCATCTTCGAACGTGGCGAGACCCAGATCTTGGGCGTTACCACGCTCAACATGCTCAAGATGGAGCAGCAGATCGACTCGCTTTCGCCTGAAAAGACGAAGCGTTACATGCACAACTACAACTTCCCGCCATACTCCACCGGTGAGACCGGCCGCGTTGGTTCGCCAAAGCGCCGCGAAATCGGCCACGGTGCACTTGCTGAGCGCGCCTTGGTTCCAGTGTTGCCTTCGCGTGAAGAATTCCCATACGCCATCCGTCAGGTATCCGAGGCATTGGGCTCCAACGGCTCCACCTCGATGGGCTCCGTATGTGCTTCCACCTTGTCCATGCTCAACGCTGGTGTGCCACTGCGCGCACCGGTTGCTGGCATCGCAATGGGCCTTGTCTCTGACACGGTTGATGGCGAGACCAAGTACGCAGCATTGACCGACATCCTTGGCGCCGAAGACGCTATGGGTGACATGGACTTCAAGGTTGCCGGTACCTCCGAGTTCGTCACGGCTATCCAGCTGGACACGAAGCTTGACGGCATCCCAGCATCCGTTTTGGCTGCTGCTTTGAAGCAGGCTCGCGAAGCTCGCTTGCACATCCTCTCTGTCATCAACGCTGCGATCGACACCCCAGATGAAATGAGCGAATTCGCTCCACGCATCATCTCGGTCAAGATCCCAGTGGACAAGATCGGCGAGGTCATTGGCCCGAAGGGCAAGATGATCAACCAGATCCAGGAAGAGACCGGCGCTGACATCTCGATTGAAGATGACGGAACCGTCTTGATCGGTGCAACCGAAGGCTCTTCTGCTGAGGCCGCTCGTTCGATGATCAATGCGATCGCGAACCCACAGGTCCCAGAAGTTGGAGAACGTTACCTTGGTACTGTCGTCAAGCTGACCACCTTCGGTGCGTTTGTTTCCTTGACCCCGGGCAAGGACGGTCTGTTGCACATCTCCGAGCTTCGTAAGCTCGCCGGTGGCAAGCGCGTGGATGACGTTGAAGACGTTGTCTCCGTTGGCCAGAAGATCCAGGTTGAAATCAACAAGATCGATGACCGCGGAAAGCTCTCCTTGACTCCAGTTGTTGACCAAGATGCTTCCACCGAAGCAGCTTCCGGCAACGAAGAGTCCGCTGAGACCACCCCGGCAGCAGCTGAGTAAGGTCTCGTAACACTCAATGGCTATTGTTCCTTTGCCCCTCAGGGGCACCGGAATTGCCGATGCTACGGCGGGGCGGAACGTACTTGATTCAAGTGCTTCCGCCCCGATCGAAGCGGGCGATCCCACTCTGATTTATGGCGAGCCAGGCGGCTCGGTAGTTCGACGCTCCGTGCTTAACGGCGGCGTCCGAGTTCTCACCGAAGCGATGCCCGGTCAGCGCTCCGCAACCATTGGTTTGTGGATTGGAGTTGGTTCGCGAGACGAAGTGCCGGGCCAGTTTGGTTCCACGCACTTCCTTGAACATCTTCTGTTTAAAGGCACTGAGCGCCGTTCCGCTCTGGAAATTGCGCAGGCCTTTGACGAAGTCGGTGGTGAATCAAACGCCGCGACTGCCAAGGAATCCACGTGCTACTACGCGCGTGTGCTTGATTCCGATCTCCCCATGGCGATCGATGTCATCGCCGACATGATTACTTCCGCCAAGATCAATCCGGCTGACCTCGAGCAAGAGCGCGACGTCATCCTCGAAGAATTGGCGATGGACGCTGACGATCCTGGCGACTATGCGCACGAGCGATTCGTGGCCGCCGTCCTCGGTGACCACCCCTTGGGCCGCCCGATCGGCGGAACCCCTGAAATCATCACCGCCGTGTCCCGCGAGGACGTCCTCAAGCACTACGCGCGCAACTACGTGCCGTCAGAGCTGGTCATTACCGCTGCAGGTTCTCTTGATCACGACGATGTCTGCACACTGGTGCAGCAAGCGCTCGAACGCGGTGGTTGGGAACTCGACGAAGGCGCAGATCCTGCGCCACGTCGTCCGCAGGAGCCGGCCGAGATTCACGGACAGCACATGCTCGACGTTTACCACCGACCCGTAGAGCAAGCCCACATCATCATGGGCTGCCCGGGCATTGTGGCAACTGACGAACGCCGTTTCACTATGAACGTGCTCAACGCGATCCTCGGTGGCGGCATGTCCTCGCGACTCTTCCAGGAAATCCGCGAAAAGCGCGGCCTAGCGTATGCGACGTACTCTTTCTCAGCGGGCTATTCGGATGCCGGATACTTCGGCATGTACGCCGGTTGTGGCCCAGCAAAGGTTGAAGAGGCGATCTCGATTTTGGGACGTGAATTCGATCTTCTCGCCCAAGAAGGCGTCACGGAAGAAGAGCTCGCGAAGGCCGTTGGACAGCTGTCCGGTGGCTTGGTGCTAGCGCTTGAAGATCCAGGATCTCGCATGTCCCGATTGGGCACTGCCGAACTGATTCTTGGCGAATTCCGCGACATCGACGAGTCCCTCGAGCGTTTGCGTGCGGTGACGCGTGAAGACATTCAGGCATTGGCTCAAGAGCTCGCTGCTCGACCGCGCACCATTACCGTGGTGGGTCCGTTCAAGACCGGCAGCGAAATCGTTCCTGCCTAACTCGGCCTTTACCCGCCCGCAAACGGCGGCAGGATGTCCAGTACGTCGCTGTCTACGAGGATGCGGTTCTGATCTCGCTCGTTTTTGCCGTTGATCAGGAACGTGCTCTGACTAAGAACCCGGGCAAGTGACGGAATGCGCTGGAGCACCGGATGCCCATCGCCACCTACGGTCTCCTTGACCGTTTCCGGGGCACGGTGGGCGCTCAAGTATGCCAAGACGGCACCAAGCGTTGCCGATGATGGTGAGCCAGCGTCGTCGTAATCAGCAGTATTTTCAGACTGCAGTGACGACAAATCGAACTGTTCCTCTTTGGTGCCAGCGGCCGCGGCGGCCGCGGCGAAGTAGCGAATGCGCAATCTCAATCCTTGGGTAAATCGCGGGTCAATGTGTGGAAAGTCAGTCTGCGTTTGGAAAAACGGTCAGCTGGAAAATTCGAAGTTTGAGGCAATAGCTGCGTCTAGCCGCCGATGGCGCTCATGGAGCGATCTGGCCGGACAAATTCATCGCGGGCGATGCCCTCGTCGGCGCCATGCGCGCGCGGCTTGATCCACATTGCGTCTTTCCAGCGCTGCGCGAGTGCGGCATCGTCGGCGCCGCTGCGTAGGACGTCGCGGAGTTCGATCTCGTCCGATGAGAACAAGCAGCTCATGATTTTGCCTTCGGCCGTGATGCGCGTGCGCGTGCAATCGGCGCAGAAGGGCTCGGTGACGGACGCGATGATGCCCACGGTGCCGAGTTTTTGGCCGGATGCGTCCGTGACAATGAAGCGTTCAGCGGGAGCGCCATTGCGATGCTCGGGGGAGACTTTTAGATGGAATTCTTCGCTCAGTTGTTCGCGGATTTCGGCTGCGGTGACGAGGCCGTCGCGCACCCACTTCTTGTCTGCGTCGAGCGGCATGTGTTCGATGAATCGCAGTTCAAGCCCGCGCTCGAGCGCCCAGCGGAGCAACGGGCCGGCTTCGTGATCGTTGACGCCTCGCATGAGGACGGCGTTGATCTTGACCGGCGTCAGCCCAACTGCGAGCGCGGCATCGATGCCAGCGAGGACACGGGGGAAGTGGTCGCGGCGTGTGAGTTCGGCAAATACTTCTGCGTGGAGAGTGTCCAGCGAGACGTTGATGCGCGTGAGGCCAGCGTCTTTGAGAGCTTGAGCCTTCGTATCCAGGCCCACGCCGTTGGTGGTCATGGAGATGGGGAGGTCGGGGTGTTCGCTGCGGATCGCCGCGATGATGTCCACTAAGTCCTTACGGACCATTGGTTCGCCGCCAGTGAGGCGCAATTCGCGGATGCCGAGATCACGGACGCCCACGCGGACAATTCGCGTGACTTCCTCGAGCGTGAGGAGCTGTTCTTTCGCGAGCCAGGGGAGTCCGTCTGCCGGCATGCAGTAGGTGCAGCGGAGGTTGCATTTGTCGATGAGGGAAATGCGGAGGTCCGTTGCGCGGCGACCATAGCGATCAAGCAGTGCCTTCTCCTGATGTTCGGCTCGGGGCACCACAGATCCAACGGAGGCGTCGCTTGAGCTCGCGCCTGGAATCGCGGGGAGACCCAAATGAACAGTCATTCCTCGAGGTTACGCGAATTCGGGTCTAAAAGGAGAGGATTTAGCACTTGCTTCAGCATCTGCGGAAACATAGCCTGTAATCATGTCGCAATTGCGGATTTCTGAAGCCGCTATTTTCTTAGGTGTCAGCGATGACACGGTTCGTCGTCTGATCGATGGTGGGACGTTGACCGCCGATAAGGATGGGTCTGGCCGGACAGTGATTCCCGGTGCCGAGGTCGCGGCGCTCTTGCGCGAACGTGCGCGCCTGCCGAAAACCCAAACCGGTGTGCAATCCAGCGCCCGGAATCACTTCACGGGCATCGTGACGAAGGTGCGCGCGGATCAGATCATGGCGCAAGTGGAGCTTCAGTGTGGACCATACCGAGTGGTCTCTCTCATGAGCGCCGAGGCAGCGCATGAGCTGGGTCTGGAGCCCGGCTCCATTGCCACAGCCGTCGTCAAAAGCACCAATGTGGTCATTGAGTCGGCGGAGCAGGAGAAGGCGTGGTGATCTCGCGTTCTTCCGCAGCGATGGGCCGCAAGGTTTTGCAGTCAGCGGCGCTGGGGGCGGTAGGGCTTTGCGTCTTGACGAGTTGTGCTTTTGCGAGCGCACCATCGAGTGAGCACTCTTCAACGGGCCAAACTCGTTCGAGCACGCAAACAGTGTCTGGCGATGTCAGCGTCTTCGCGGCGGCTTCACTCACCGACGTTCTGGAAAAGCTTGAGGCAGCCTTCGAGTCTTATATCTCGGGAACTTCGACCAGCCCTGGAACGGCAACTAGTCCAGGAGCGTCATCGAGTCCGGGAACAGCAACCACGACTTCGCGCGTGAAGTTCATTTCCAACGTGGCCGGCTCGCAAAGCCTCGTTCAGCAAGTCAATGGCGGCACTATGCCGGATGTCCTCATCACCGCGGATGAAGCATCGATCGCAGCTATTGAGGACCAAGCCGCGTTCGAGAACAAGGGCATCATTGCCAAAAACACGCTGGTGCTGGTGGTCCCTCATGATTCTTCCCTCAACAGCATTGAAGACTTCATGGCCCACCTTTCGAGTGGGCAGGAACCTCGCGTCGCGCGATGCGCTTCAGATGTTCCATGCGGCCGCGCCACCCAAACCTTCGTGGACGCGCAAAAACTCAACCTCACCAATGTTTCCGAAGAATCGGACGTCCGCTCGGTGCTCTCGAAAGTCAGCAGCGGGGAAGTTGACGCCGGATTCGTCTACGCCACCGATGCCAAGAGTGCAGGGGAGAACGTCAAGACACTGCAACTACAAGACGCACCCACCAATACGTATTCGCTCCTCGTGAGAAAAGACGCGTCCGAAGCCGGGCGAGCCTTCGCTACATGGCTCACTGGCAAGGACACCCGGGCAATCTTCCAAGACGCCGGATTCGAGACGCCATGATGAAGACGCCCAAGATAGAGACGCCCATGGCACCGTCGAATACAGCAGCAGAGGTGCGATTGCCAACGATTGGGACGTGCACGACGACGCGCACTACATCGACCGCCACAGCGCGAGCCATGGAGCGGACCATGGAGCCCCATGTCTGAGAAGCTCCTCTTCCGCATCGCCACGCCTCATTGGCTCTGGATACCTGCTGGCCTAGCGCTCATCCTGCTTGCGGGTCCGCTCGTGGCGCTCACCGCCGTCGCCCCGTGGAGCCAGCTCGGTACCGTCCTGAGCGATCCCAAAGTGCAAACCTCACTGGGTCTCTCGCTGAGCACAGCAGCCGTCTCCACGCTTCTCTGCGTAGTGCTCGGTTTGCCCCTCGCGGTTCTTCTGCACAGACTGAGCGGCCTCGCGAAGAGCCTGATCTATGGCTTTCTCGTCATCCCGTTAGTGCTCTCCCCGGTGGTCTCAGGCTTAGCGCTCTTGTATTTCTGGGGCCGCCGCGGCATGTTCGGCGAGCTGCTCAACCACCTCGGCATCCAGGTGGGCTTCTCGCCCGTTGCCGTAGTGCTGGTTCAGGTCTTCGTGGCACTCCCGTTCTTCGTCATCGCTACCCTCGGCTCGCTCGAAAGCGTGGACAGCGACCTCGAACTCGCCGGCGCCAACGCAGGCGCCAACGCGCGCCAAATCCTCACCCACATCACTCTGCCGCTCGCTGGCGCCGGAATCCTCGGCGGCACGTTGCTCGCCTTCGCACGGGCACTCGGCGAATACGGCGCCACCATCACGTTCGCGGGATCCGTCGAAGGCCGCACGCGCACGCTTCCACTGCAGATTGAACTCGCACTGAACTCCAACAATCCCGAACAAGCACTCGGCATCGCCCTCATGCTGATCGCTATGTATCTGGTGGTCGTGATCGTGTCCGGCTGGGCGCTGCGCTTCGTGATGACTTCACGCTCCGGCGCCCCGGCTAGCTCGCGCGGCTAATATGGACGAATGGCCCAGAATTTTCGCCGCTCCGTCGCGCAGCATCGTGAGGAGATCCGCCGAATTTTCGCTAGCGTTCTCGCGCAACGCTCGGGACACGTCACTGAAGTCGTTTCGGTGTACGACGCCGCCGCTCGGCGCACGTCACAGCCTATCGTTGCGCCTACCTCGCTTCCCGGTTTCGATAACTCGCAAATGGACGGTTATGCCGTGCGTTGTGCTGACTTCACCGGTGAGTCTCAGACCCTGCAGTTCGCTCCGGTGATTCCTGCCGGAACTGCTCCGGCACCTCTTGAATCTGGTTTCGCGGCCCCCATCATGACTGGTGCCATGGTGCCTGCGGGAGCAGACGCCGTCGTACCCATTGAAGCCGTCATCGCTGCGACCGGTACCGACCCGCAGTCATTCCCCGACTTTTCCACGGACGACTACCTCGCTGGATCTACAGTGACTTTGCCACGGCCGCCAGCCGGACAGTTTGTGCGCAAGGCTGGCTCGGACGTCGCCGAAGGAACTCTTGTCATCGAGGCCGGCACCCGGCTGACATCGCGGCACATTGGACTGCTGGCGGCGCTCGGAATTCCCGAAGTCACCGTGGAGCGCATGCCACAAGTGCTGGTCCTCGTGACCGGCGATGAAGTGAAAACGCCGGGGGAGGCGCTAGCTCCTGGACAGATTTATGATTCGAACTCCGCCTTCTTGGTTGCCGCGCTTCGCGAAATCGGCATAGATCCCGTGCGTGTGAGCATCTCGTCAGACACGGTCGCCGAATTCGAGGCGCACCTCGACGCAGCACTTGCCCAATACCCGGACGCGCTCGCAGTCATCACCACCGGTGGCATCAGCAAGGGTGCGTTCGAGGTCGTTAAGGTGGCGCTGGAAGAGCGCGGGATCGACTTTGGATCAGTGGCGATGCAGCCTGGCGGCCCGCAAGGTTGTGGAGTCCTGCAAGGAGCAGATTCGACAGCTTCTACTCCGGTAGCGCTCTTGAGTTTTCCGGGAAACCCCGTGAGCACCGCTATCAGTTTTGAAATGTTTGTGCGCCCCATTCTCGTCTCGCTCTTTACCGAGTCCCACGCTGTGCGCCCGCGAGAGCTACGAGACGCCGTCTTGCGGCTCGACGGTGCGCAGAAATTCATCACCTCGCCTCGAGAGAAGTCTCAGTGGCGGCGCGGGATCGTCTCCAGCGACTCGGCGACGGGGGAGAAGCACGTGCGCTTGATTGGATCGGAGCAATCGCATTTGGTGTTTGCGCTGGCTCAAGCCAACGCGCTCGTGAGCATTCCCGAAAGTATTGACCAGGTTTCCGACGGCGAGATCGTCAAAGTTTTGATGCTTGAAGAAGGGTAAGAGGGTAGTGGAAGAACAACAATCACTGACTCATGTGAGGGCGGACGGCTCCGCGCACATGGTTGATGTTTCCGAAAAGTCGGAGACCACTCGCGTGGCACGCGCTGAAGCGATCGTGCGGACGCGGGGCGACGTCGTCGTACTCCTTGCTGAAGGAAATCTGCCGAAAGGTGACGCACTTAGCGTGGCCCGCATCGCCGGGATTATGGCGGCTAAGAAGACGCCCGAGCTGGTGCCGCTGTGCCATCCTCTACCGATTTCCAAGGTGACGGTGGACTTTGAGCCGAACGCCGCCGACGGCACCATTCGCATTGAAGCGCTCGTGAAGACGCGCGGCGTGACCGGCGTGGAAATGGAAGCGCTGACCGCTGTGAGTGTCGCCGCGCTTACCGTCTTCGACATGATTAAGGCTGTTGACAAGGCCGCCATCATCGACGGCATCCGTGTGCTCGCGAAATCCGGCGGCAAGAGCGGCGACTGGGAGGCGGGCGCATGACCGCGTGCGAGCCAGCGCCCGCGCCGCGCACCGCAGCGATCCTCATCGCCTCGACGCGCGCTGCAACCGGGCAATACGAGGACCAGACGGCACCTGTGGTGAGCGACTGGCTGGCTGAACACGGATTCATCGTGTCTGAACCGGTGATCGTTCCGGACGGGACACCCGTGGGGCAGGCGCTGCGAGCGCTCCTGCACGTTGAGCCGCGCGTCATCATTACGAGCGGCGGCACGGGCCTAGCTCCCGATGACAAGACGCCGGAAATGACCAGGCCGCTCTTGGATAAGGAAGTCCCTGGAATTGCTGAAGCGATCCGCGCTGCGGGGCTCTCGAAGACGCCGTACGCGGCGCTGTCCCGTGGGATTGCTGGCGTTGCTGGAAGCACGTTTGTGGTCAATCTTCCCGGTTCCCCGCGCGGCGTCATGGATGCGCTCGCAGTCCTGGATCCGCTGATCGGGCACATCTGCGAGCAGATCGAGGGCGGGCATGGTCACTGATTCTTCGTCTTCCATCCCCGCTTCCGCCGGCGAGGTTATTTTCTGCGGAGTTCGGGACACCCCCATCACGCAGGATGAAGCGTGGGACGCGGTGGAATCAGAAACCGCTGGCGCTGTGGTTACCTTCGGCGGAATTGTGCGTAATCACGACGGCGGGCGGAACGTACTGCGGCTGTCTTACACCGCGCACCCTGACGTGGATGCGCACCTAGCCGAGCTCATCAACGCGGTATCGGCGCGGCATCCGGGAACGCGACTGTGGGCGGCTCATCGGATTGGTGAATTGCAGATCGGCGACGCTGCGTTGGTGGCAGCGGCCGCGGCGGCTCACCGCGGAGAAGCGTTCGAGGCGTGCCGGGACCTCGTGGAAACCATCAAGCACGGCATTCCCATCTGGAAAGAACAGTTCTTCGCAGACGGCACCTCGGAGTGGGTTGGCTCAGCCTAAGTATTTACGTGGCGGACGTCCTTGTGTGACCAACCGTGCACGCGATTGACCATTGATTGAAACCTCGAAAGATAAAGTGGAACCTATGACCCCTCCTCTTAAAGTTGCCGTTCTTGGCGCGCACGGCCGAATGGGCAGTGAAGCCGTTACGGCCGTCAACAACGCCGAAGACATGGAACTCGTGGCAGCCCTCGGGAGCAAGGATTCGATTGAATCCGTTCTGGAAGCTGGCGCCACGCACATTGTTGACCTGACGGTTCCTGCTGTTTCCGAGGCCAATGTCCGCTTCGCAGTAGAGCACAATTTGCACGCCGTCGTGGGTACCACGGGCTGGGATGACGCCAAGCGTGCATCCTTGGAGGAGCTCCTCGCGCAGTACCCTGAGACGGGCGTTCTGATCGCTCCAAACTTTGCCTTGGGTTCCGTGCTCGCCACCGCTTTCGCTGCCAAAGCCAGCCAGTATTTTGAATCTGTGGAGCTCATCGAGCTGCACCACCCCAATAAGGTGGACGCTCCATCCGGCACGGCCGTCCGCACAGCGGAACTGATCGCGAAGTCGCGCACTGCCGCCGGCGTTGGCCTCAGCCCGGATGCCACCGAAACCTCGCTTGACGGCGCTCGTGGCGCCGATGTTGACGGCATTCGCGTGCACGCAGTGCGCTTGCGCGGGCTCGTGGCTCATCAGGAAGTTCTTCTCGGCGGCGAGGGCGAACAGCTCACCATCCGCCACGACTCGTACGACCGCGCATCCTTCATGCCGGGCGTCCTCTTGGGCCTGCGCACTGTCGCATCCCGCCCGGGTCTGACCTACGGACTCGACGGCTACTTGGATTTGGGGCTCTAAAGCGTGAAGACAAAAGTGTGGGTCGGTGCCATCGTTGCGCTGATGGTCTTGTACTTATGGGCCTCGTTCAGCTCCTCGCTCAGCTTCATTCAAGCTGAAGAGCCAACCGCAAAGATTATTGGCTACGCAGCGCTGATCTTGCCGATCGTTGGCACGTACATCCTGATTCGCGAGATCCTGTTCGGCACGCGCACCCAACGCATGGCGCGCATTCTGGAATCCGAAGGCCTCTTGCCAGAGGATGATCTGCCGCGCTCTCCGTCCGGTCGCATCGAAAAGGCCGCGGCTGATGCGGACTTCGAGCAGTACCGCGCGGAGGCGGAGGCGAACCCGGATTCGTGGCGCAGTTTGCACCGCTTGGCTTTGGCGTACGACGCCGCTGGCGATCGTAAGCGGGCACGCTCCGTGATGAAGGACGCCATTGGGTATTTTCTCTCTAGCCCGGATGTGGCTCGGAAGGCTTAGCGTTCGCGTAGACTCAGCCGGCCAGGCCCAGTAGGCACCGACTATGTCTGGAACTAACCTTATGCGTACGGAACTAACTGACGACGTATGGAACTATCCCCGGCGAGTTTTTGAGCCGGTGTCTTGACCAGATGCGAGGGTCGCGAGTGAGTGGATCATCCACTCCAGCGGCCCTCGCACTTGTTTTGCCTTCACGAAGACGCCGAAGAGAAGGGCGATCACTACCAGCAAGATCCAGCGATGAATCGGTTCCAGGGACGCGAAACCCGTGGAAAAGACGTCAAGGGCAACGATGTGGCCCACGTACAAAGTGAGCGTTGTAGTGCCAGCTCCGGCTAATGGCCATAGGAGTGCGTCGCCGACTTGTTTGAGACCTGTCTCCAGAGATCGGCAAAGGATGAGGCAGAGGCCCAAGACCAACAACGAGGTGCCGAGGGTGAGCAGCAGCTCCAGTTGCGTACCAGCGTGCGGCGCGGAGGAGATGAACCACCACGGAGTAAATTCGAGCGAGTTGAGTCCTTGACCTGAGACAAGGGCTGATTGAAGGTCTTGGCTCCTCACCTCGGCAGCCTCCGCGACGTGAGCCCAGTTTCGGTTCACGATGGTCCATGAGGCCAGGTATGCAACAAATGTCATCGCGAATCCCACACGGACAAGCTGCCAAGGCAGCCTCCATGAACCAGGGTTTTCGTGGAGCAACCGCCCCACCGCGAGCCCGGCTATGAGATACGTCGGCCAGACGATCAGCGGGTAGTAACCAGTGGCGAAGAGATCTGCCAGCAGCGTTTCCGGACGGAGGAGATCCATGAGGACCGGACCGGAAGTGCGGTACGGGGCAACATTGTCATAGGCCCACGCCCGGGCAAAAAACAGTGCGATGGGGGAGAGTAATAGCCACCCCGAACCCAGCCACAGCAATTGCTTGATACTGCATTGAATCAAGAGCAACGCCATGAGGAACAGCACGCCGTAGTGCACCAAAATGACGGCGATTCCGCTGGAGAACTCGCCGGCGAGGAACCCGAGAACCATGATGCTGAGCGCCCGAACGGCAATTGATTTTCGCGCTGCACTAAGGCTGGTGGGCGATGTACTTGCAGAATTGCGTGATGAGGATCTGCCAGCTTTGCCTTTGCTGGCGCTGTTTCGGGCTCTCCAAGCTCTAGCTGTAAGCAGCGCGAGGCCCACTCCGGCGAGCGTTGCAAAGAGTGCCGCGGACTTGCCCGCGAATAGGTACGCCACCCAGGTGGGTGTCTTTTCCGAGCCGCTCATATCCACGAGTGGCATCACGTGCGTGGCAAACATGCCGATCAGTGCGAGACCTCGAGCAACATCAACGCCGGTCAGTCTCGAGGTAGCCACATCACTACTGTAGTGAAGAATGCCGCCGTAATACGTCCCACAAGGGCGGCTCTGGTGCGGGAGATTGGAGGCGGTCCCGTGTAACGTTGGAGTCATGGCCGATTCTCAAACTTCTTCGATCAAGTACGACTACACTTTTGGCACCCTCTCGGTTGCGATGGTCACTCCGTTCACCACTGACGGTGCGGTTGACTACAACGAGGCTCAGAAGTTGGCGTCGAAGCTTGTCGATGACGGGTGTGATTCGCTGGTCGTCACGGGCACCACGGGTGAAACCTCTACCCTGACCGACGAAGAAAACCTCGGCATGTTCAAGGCCGTCCTTGAGGCTGTTGGTGACCGCGCGAAGGTGATTGCGGGAACTGGCACCAATGACACGGCCCACTCCGTGAGCTTGTCTAAGAGAGCTGCTGACTTGGGTGTTCACGGCCTGTTGATCGTGACGCCGTACTACAACAAGCCCAGCCAGGCTGGCGTTCAGGCGCACTTCGAAACCATCGCATCCGCCACGGATCTCCCCGTCATGGTCTATGACATTCCGGGACGTTCCGGCATCGCGATCAGCTCGGAAACCCTTATTCGCTTGGCCGAGCATCCGAACATCAAGGCCGTCAAGGACGCGAAGGCGGACTACCTCGCCACCACCCGCGTGATGGCCCAGACGGATCTCGACTACTACTCGGGAGACGACGGACTCACATTGCCTCTCATGGCAGCCGGCGCCGTAGGCCTCGTCAGTGTGACGGCCCACGTCGCTACGCAGCAGTACCGCCAGCTGGTTGACGCCATGCACTCTGGCGACCTTGCAACCGCTCGCAAGCTGCACTTCCAGCTTGACCCCGTGCAGCGCGCCATCATGACCCACATTCAGGGTGCTGTCGCTGCCAAAACTATTCTTCATCGGCAGCACGTGTTGCCGAACGCCGTGGTTCGGTTGCCGCTTGTGCAACCTTCGGACGCGGAACTACAACCCGTTCTGGCTGACCTACGTGAGGCCGGATGGGAGATCTAGAAAGGTAATTCTCTCGAATGACACAAACCGCTGCGGGTTTCGCCGACACCGGTCGCCTTAACGCGCCACCAAAGCTAGAAAATGGCACCATGCGCATCGTTGCGCTCGGCGGTCTCGGAGAGATCGGCCGCAACATGGCCGTCTTCGAGCTCAACGGAAAACTGCTCATCGTTGACTGCGGCGTGCTGTTCCCCGAGGAATATCAGCCCGGCGTGGACTTGATCCTGCCGGACATTTCCTACATTCACGACCGTCTCGAAGACATCGTCGCCGTCGTTCTGACGCACGGCCACGAGGACCACATCGGTGCGGTTCCATATTTGCTTCGTCTCAAGGCAGACATCCCACTCGTGGGCTCCCAGCTGACCCTTGCACTCGTGGAAGCTAAGCTTCAAGAGCACAAGATTCGTCCGTTCACTCTTACTGTGCGTGAAGGCGATGTGGAGCAGTTCGGCCCGTTCGAGTGCGAGTTCGCCGCGGTGAACCACTCGATCCCCGACGCTCTTGCCGTGCTCATCCGCACCGAGGCTGGTTCCGTTCTGCACACGGGCGACTTCAAGATGGACCAGCTCCCTCTTGACGGCCGCATCACTGACTTGCGCGCTTTCGCTCGTTTCGGCGAAGAAGGCGTGGACTTGTTCATGCCGGACTCCACGAACGCCGATGTCCCCGGCTTCACTACGGCCGAAAAGGAAATTGGCCCAGTACTTCAGGGCATCTTTGGCCGCGCGAAGCGCCGCATCATCGTGGCTTCCTTTAGCTCTCACGTACACCGCGTGCAGCAAGTGCTCGACGCCGCTCACATGCATGGCCGCAAGGTTGCATTCGTGGGCCGCTCGATGGTCCGTAATATGCAGATCGCCGAGAAGCTCGGCTACCTGCACGTCCCAGCGAATATCTTGGTTGACCTCAAGCACGTGGATCGCTTGCCGGACGAGCAAGTAGTCCTCATGTCCACGGGTTCTCAGGGCGAACCGATGGCCGCGCTTTCCCGCATGGCCAACGGCGATCACAAGATCCAGGTCAATGAAGGCGACACCGTCATCTTGGCCAGCTCGTTGATTCCAGGCAACGAAAACGCGGTCTTCCGCGTGATCAACGGTCTGATTCGTTTGGGCGCAGACGTTGTTCACAAGGGCAACGCGAAGGTGCACGTCTCCGGTCACGCATCGGCAGGCGAACTGTTGTACTGCTACAACATCCTCAAGCCAAAGAACGTCATGCCAGTGCACGGCGAAACCCGTCACTTGGCCGCCAACGGCAAGCTTGCCGTGGAATCAGGTATCGATCCCAAACGCGTGCTCTTGTGTGAAGACGGCTCTGTCATTGACCTCAAGGACGGCAACGCCCGCCTGGTGGGTCAAGTGGATTGCGGCTTCATCTACGTGGATGGCTCCAACGTTGGTTCCATCACGGATGATGACCTCAAGGACCGCCGCACGCTTGGCGAAGAGGGCTTCATCTCGGTCATCTCCGTGGTCAACCGTCAGACCGGCACGATCGTCTCCGGCCCAGACATCCACGCACGTGGCGTGGCTGAAGACGATTCCGTCTTTGATGAGATCAAGCCGAAGATTGCACAGGCTCTCGAAGAGGCTGTGACCAACAATCCGGACCACACCGCGCACCAATTGCAGCAAGTGGTTCGCCGCACGATCGGCACCTGGGTGGCTCGCAAATTGCGCCGTCGCCCAATGATCGTGCCGGTTGTTCTCGAGGTCTAGTCGCCGCTTGCATGCCCTGAGAGTTCGCTCGAAGGGCGTGTAAATTCGCGGAAATACTTGCCATCAGGGGTAGCGTGGCGCGTATGGCGACGCTTACTTCTAACGGTTCCACCAGAACCGCTGAGCGAAAAACACCAGCTTCTCGACAGGGGAACGCTGGCTCTTCGCGCGGCTCCACGTCACGTTCCGGCGCGAAAAATGCGTCGGGCTCAGGCGGGTCCGCGGGGCGCAGCACGTCATCCCGATCCGCGAAGGTGACTGAAATGCCCGCTGACCAGCATGATCTTCCATTGGTTTTGCGATGGATCCGATCCCTCTGGCTGGGCATAGCTCGAGTGGTGGGCGGTGCGTTCCGGCAGATCGGCCGAGACGTCCGTCCTGATCTTGACGTCCGCCGTGACGGCACCGCTCTGTTCCTCGTGGTCATTGCTGTCCTCATCGCTCTCGTCGAGTGGTGGGGATTGCGTGGCGTTGGCTGGTTCGGCCAGGGCGTTCACAACGTTGCCGCTGGCACGCTCGGCTGGATGGCCGTCGTCGTCCCGTTCTTCCTCTTCATTGGTGCTGCCCGACTCTTCCGTTACCCGGAGAATCACGCCGCCAACAACCGCATTGGCATCGGCCTCACGCTGGGCACCATCGCCGGCGCTGGCATCGCCCACGTCAACGGCGGCATGTTGTCCATCTCCGATTCCTTCTTGAATTTGCTTGAAGGTGGCGGCGTGGTGGGCTATCTCGCCACCGTTCCGCTTGGTGCGCTGATCACTAAATGGGGCGTTCTGGTCCTCAACATTGTGTTGGCGTTCTTGGCCCTTCTCATTGTCACAGCCACGCCTTTCCGCCACATTCCGCGCCGCTTGCGCGCGGGCTACGAGCGCATCATGGGCCAGAGCCCTGAGGACATCGAGAGCCGCCGTGCGCGCAGCGACTTGAACGGCGACGAAGCGCTCAACGCTGACGGCACGGAGCCGCACGATCAGTCTTACCTCTACGGCGACGACGCCAAGGATGGCAAGAAGCCGCAGAAGCCACGCAAGAAGTTCAAGTGGTTCGGCAAGGATTCTGACGACGACGACGCATCGATTTCCGCCGTCGACGGTGAGGTTACGCCGGCATATGACCGTGCCGTGATCGACGATCGCGACGACGACGCTCCCACCCAGGCCCTCAACGCGCGCCGTTCAGAGGCTCCCACGACGGTGTTGGGCCGTACGCCGAGAAACACGAAGGATTACGACGACGAAGCTTACGACGGCGCGAATGACTTCGAACATTCCGCTGGTGAGAGCGAAGACGAGGCTCCTGCAGCCCCTGCCATTCCGCCGGGAGTTCGCCGCCCCACGCGCGACGAGCAAGCGATGGAAGACATCAAGCGTCAGGTAGGGCTCGGCTCCGGTGCCGGAAATGCTCAGCCAAGCGCTGCGCAAGAGAGCAGCGAAGCGATCGCTGCGTCGCCGTCGTTCGGTCCTCCTATCCCGCAGCGCAGCGAGCAATTGCAGCTTTCCGGCGACGTCACCTACACGTTGCCAGGCGCTGAACTGTTGCCTACCGGTCCGGTCCATAAGGAACGTACGGAAGCCAACGACGCTGTGGTTGAAGCCCTGCAGGAGACCCTTCGCCAGTTCAAGGTGGATGCTACGGTTTCCGGCTTTAGCCGCGGCCCAACGGTCACGCGCTACGAGATTGAGCTCGAGCCGGGCACGAAGGTTGAAAAGGTTACCGCGCTGAGCAAGAACATCGCGTACGCGGTGGCTTCGAGCGACGTGCGTATCTTGAGCCCGATCCCTGGTAAGAGTGCAATCGGTATTGAAATTCCGAACGTCGACAAGGAAATTGTGGCGCTCGGCGACGTGCTTCGCTCCAACGCTGCCCGCAAGACTGATCACCCAATGGTGATGGGTGTGGGCAAGGACGTTGAGGGTGGCTTCGTGGTGGCAAACCTCGCGAAGATGCCGCACTTGCTCGTGGCCGGTGCAACCGGTGCCGGTAAGTCGAGCTTCGTGAACTCCATGATCACCTCGATCCTCATGCGTTCGACGCCTGACGAAGTGCGCATGGTCATGGTTGACCCGAAGCGTGTGGAACTGACCGCCTACGAAGGCGTCCCGCACCTCATCACGCCGATCATCACGAACCCCAAGAAGGCCGCCGAGGCGTTGCAGTGGGTAGTCCGCGAAATGGACACGCGTTACGACGACCTCGCGAACTTTGGCTTCAAGCACATCGACGACTTCAACAAGGCCGTGCGTGCTGGCAAGGTGCGTCCGCCAGCTGGCAGCCAGCGCGTCATGAAGCCGTACCCGTACCTTTTGGTGATCGTGGACGAGCTCGCCGACCTCATGATGGTGGCTCCGCGAGACGTGGAAGATTCGATTGTTCGAATCACCCAGCTCGCCCGTGCCGCCGGTATTCACTTGGTGCTTGCAACGCAGCGTCCGTCCGTGGACGTGGTGACTGGTCTGATCAAGGCCAACGTTCCATCCCGTATGGCGTTTGCGACGTCCTCTGTGACTGACTCCCGCGTGGTGCTGGATCAGCCTGGTGCCGAAAAGCTGCTGGGCCAAGGTGACGCACTGTTCTTGCCGATGGGCATGTCCAAGCCGATGCGTGTTCAGGGCGCCTGGGTCACAGAATCTGAAGTGCACGCCGTGGTGGAGCACGTGAAAACGCAGCTCCAGCCTGAATACCGTGAAGACATTGAGGTTCAAGCGCCGAAGAAGGAGATCGACGACGACATCGGAGACGATCTCGAGCTCTTGCTGCAGGCCACCGAGCTCATCGTGACCTCGCAGTTCGGCTCCACGTCCATGCTGCAGCGCAAGCTGCGCGTGGGCTTTGCCAAGGCGGGCCGCTTGATGGACTTGCTGGAATCTCGTGGCGTCGTGGGGCCGTCCGAAGGCTCCAAGGCGCGCGATGTGCTAGTCAAGCCGGATGATCTTCCTGCCGTGCTCGCCGCGATGAAGGGCGGGGACCCCACGTCGGTGTCCGGTCCCGCTGACGCGCGCGAAAGCGCTTTGGTGGATAACGCCAACGTCAACCACAACATTGCGCCGCGCGATTCGGGCGATGACTTCGACAGCGCCGAGACTACGGCTATCCCGTACGACGCCGTCGCTGCAGATCTCGATTCGCTTCCCGTTGTCGAGGAGTACTACGACGGGGACGACGACGGTGACAGCGAAGACGCGTGGAATCTGACGGGCCGATAGGCTGAGACTGTGACGAACCAAAACGTTCCCGCGGGGGAGCAGCAGAACACTGAACCGTCGGCTCTCAACCTTCCCAATATCCTGACGACGCTTCGCATCGTGTTGGTGCCGTTCTTCGTCTGGTTCTTGATTCTGGACGCGGAGCAGCGCGGTCCGTGGCGATGGTGGGCACTCGCAGTGTTCGCCGTGGCCATGTACACGGACAAGCTCGACGGCGATATTGCGCGGGCACGTGGATTGATCACGAACTTCGGCAAGGTCGCTGACCCGATTGCTGACAAGCTCCTCACGGGAGCTGCGCTCATCATGCTGTCCATCACGAACGACTTGTGGTGGTGGGTCACCATCGTGATCTTGGTGCGCGAGTGGGGCATTACCCTCATGCGCTTCATGATGCTGAACCGTGCCGTCATGCCAGCCAACAAGGGTGGCAAGCTCAAGACCGTTCTGCAGACCGTGGGTATCGCGATTCTCTTGCTTCCCATCAGCCACGACCTTTCGTGGCTCTGGTGGATCGGAACCATCATCATGCTGATCGCTATGGCGATCACGGTGGTCACGGGCATTGACTACGTGCGCCAGGCCATCAAGATCAGCAAGGACCAAACAGATGACCACCGCCCAGCCAACTGACGCTGCTCCTGAAGTACCTCGCGCGGACCAGTTCAGCGCAACTGAACTTGCGGCAGACGTGGTGAGCTGCGGCGTCGTACTCAAGAAAACCGTGGCAACTGCCGAATCCCTCACCGCGGGACTGGTCGCCGCCACCATCGCCGATATTCCTGGAGCATCCGCTGTCCTCCGCGGTGGTGTGGTGTCTTATGACAACGCGGTCAAGGCTGATTTGTTGGGCGTCTCGACTGACCTGCTGGCGGAGCGCGGGTCCGTGGATCCTCAAGTCGCTGAAGAGATGGCTGCCGGCGCTCGGGACAAGTGCGGCGCCGACTTCGGAATTTCCACCACCGGTGTTGCCGGACCTGATGCGCATGATGGGAAATCGGTGGGAACTGTCTACATAGGGTGGGCAGACGCCTCTGGCTCAGGTAGTGTGGAGCAACATTTCTCGGGGGACCGGGCCAGTATTCGGCGACAAAGCCGGGATGCCGCGCTCACCGTTCTCCGGGAACGTATGAAGTCTGGGAGTTTGCTAGCAAACTCGTAGTTGAGAAAAACCTCAATGGATTCTCATAAGTTCCTGTGATGGAGTATGTAGGGAACAAAACAGTCAGTTCGAGAGTTGAGTCAAGTAGGCGCAACCCGCGCTGTACTACAGTCACTTAGGTGACCGACAGAGGAGACGACTATTCAGATGGTCAAGCAGCCAGTATCCGTAAACGGCATTGTCCGTTGGCGTGATGTGGCTATGACGGTTCCGGAAAACAACCACCCAAAGGAGAAGAAGATGGTTGTACTTCGCCACGAAATCGGAGATGTTCTTCGCGAAATCCGCCAGCGTCAGGGCCGCACTTTGCGCGAGGTATCGCACAGCGCGCGTGTCTCGCTGGGATACTTGTCAGAAGTCGAACGCGGACAGAAGGAAGCTTCCTCCGAGCTACTGTCCTCCATTTGCGAGGCACTCAGCGTGCCCGTCTCAGTGATGTTGCGTATGGTCTCTGACCGTATTGCGATCGCTGAAGGACTGCAGATTCCGGATACTGTTCCTGCCGAAATGACGCAGGCATTCACGTCCGTTATTCCTGACGAACTTCCAGAGGAATTCTCTGAGGACCTCGCAGCACGTCACTAATCTCAAAGACATCAAGCGACCGCGACCGGTGTAGCGCGGGTTAGCAGTAAACAATGGGTTCATCGCAAACGAGGTGGGCCCATTGTTGTTTGTGGCTAAGCGCACTGGGGCTTGGGGTGGGGTCTGTGCGGCTGTTGCTCAAGACTGCGTGAAATACTGGCAGGGTGCGAGTAAGTAACTTTTGGTCCCTGATGGAAGACGAGTTCGGAAGCGGCTACGCCTACGTTTTGGCTAATCAGCTGGCGTTGACGAGCCTGGGTGGACGAACCGTCAATGAAGCGTTGGGCGATCATTTTGAGCCTCGCGAAATATGGGAAGCTGTGTGCGACGCCCAGGATGTTCCGCAGCAGCGCAGGCTCGGCAAAGACGTCCCGCCGGCAAGTGGTCGCGACCGAATTATTGACGGATAGCCTGCACGACGGCGCGGTTTTTGTAGAAAATGTAAGACACGCGGAACCATCTTATTCGAAAATATGTACGGGAAGCATATTCTTATACACAAGTAAGGAATTCACGCCCACCGGACCGTACTTTTCCACAGAAGTGCATCGCTGGTTCTAAGTGTCAGACGAAACCCGTAGCGTGGTTCACAGATCGCAACAGGGCATCACGCCCCTTCCCAACAGAGGTGAATCATGGCAGCAGCACCAGATCGCGAAAAGGCTCTTGAAGCCGCACTCGCGCAGATTGATAAGCAGTACGGTAAGGGCTCCGTTATGCGCCTGGGTGACGAGACTCGTGCACCCATCGAAACCATTTCCACGAGCTCCATTGCGCTGGACGTCGCTCTGGGTATTGGCGGCCTTCCACGCGGTCGCGTCGTGGAGATCTACGGTCCGGAATCTTCCGGTAAGACCACCGTCGCTCTTCACGCTGTAGCAAACGCGCAGCGCAACGGCGGCATCGCAGCCTTCATCGACGCCGAGCACGCTCTCGATCCTGAATACGCCAAGAAGCTTGGCGTGGACACGGATGCGCTCTTGGTTTCGCAGCCAGATACGGGTGAACAAGCCCTCGAGATCATGGACATGCTGATTGGCTCTGGCGCTATCGACATCGTGGTCATTGACTCCGTTGCCGCGTTGGTTCCTAAGGCTGAAATCGAAGGCGACATGGGCGATTCCCACGTGGGACTTCAGGCACGTTTGATGAGCCAGGCGCTTCGTAAGATCACGGGTCGTTTGAACCAGACCAAGACCACCGCCATCTTCATCAACCAGCTCCGCGAGAAGATTGGTGTCTTCTTCGGCTCACCTGAAACTACCACCGGTGGTAAGGCGCTGAAGTTCTACGCATCGGTGCGTATCGACGTTCGCCGTATTGAAACCTTGAAGGATGGCACGAACGCCGTGGGTAACCGCACGCGCGCCAAGATCGTCAAGAACAAGATGGCTCCTCCTTTCAAGCAGGCAGAATTCGACATCCTGTACGGCCTGGGCATCTCCCGCGAAGGCGGCTTGATCGACATGGGTGTGGAACACGGCTTGGTGAAGAAGTCCGGCGCTTGGTTCACCTACGACGGCGACCAGCTGGGTCAGGGTAAGGAAAACGCCCGTCAGTTCTTGAAGGACAACCCAGACCTCACCAACGAACTGGAACGCCAGATCCGCGAGAAGCTCGGCATTGGTGTCCAAGCGAACGCCGCTGAGGGCGAACCAACGCTCAAGGCTGTTGGCGATAAGTAGATTCACTGCGCAGCGCGGTGTTGTTCCTAGAGCGTGAAAGCGGCTCCGAGCAACACCGCGTTGTTCTTTTTATAACCACGCTTGCATCGGGTTTGACCAGGCGTGCACGAGCAAAACCCGATGCAAGCGTGAATGAACGCGATGCAGGCGTGAAGGAGTCAGCCCCGAGAGGGGCCGACTGAAGGATTCGAGGAGGAAACAACATGGCTAATGACGGACCCGTGGATTGGGGAGTCAATGTAGCTGCGGAGGACTCTTCGGAGAAGACCCGGAAGCCTCGCCGGTCTCGCAAGAGCGAAAAACCTGCGCTGGATCTTCTGGATGAAGACAACGGGTCCTCGCTGTTCGAAGGTTCGTTGTTTGGTGATCCGCTGAGCGACTCGCTCGGCTCGGGGCAAGAGAGTAGCCAAGCGGGTAGCAAAGCGAGTGGCCGAGTAAGTGACCGAGCACGTAGTGGCCGGGGATCATCGCGAGGCGCTGGCGGACGGCGGCGTGCTGGTTCGTTTGGCGGCGAGAAAGCGGAGGGCCGTGAAGAGCCATCAGAGATGACGCCGGAGCGGCAGGAACGATTCGCGAAGAACATCGTGTTGCAACAGCTCAGCATGTCGATGAAGTCGCGGCAGCAGCTGGCGAAGAAGCTCGCCGAGAAGAATGTTCCAGAAGACGTAGCGATCAAAGTCTTGGACCGGATGGAAGAAGTTCATCTGGTCAACGACGAGACCTTCGCCCACATGTGGGTGGAGAGCCGCCACGGAAACCGGAAACTCGGCAAACGTTCCCTGCGGCGGGAGCTGCGCGAAAAGGGCATCGACGAAGAGCTGGCACAACAGGCACTCGAGAACGTCAGTGAAGACGACGAACGCGATGCCTGCCATGTTCTGGTCCAGAAGAAGCTCGGAGTCTCGTCTCCTGAGGAATCCACGCGAGTGCAGGTCGACGACTCAGCTCCGTGGGAAACTCGACAAGCGCAGCTCAAGGAGCGCGAGAAACAAGTTCGACGCTTGGTCTCCATGCTCATGCGTAAGGGCTACTCTGGTTCGCTCGCCATGGCCGTAGTCTCCGAATACGTGTAGCCGACTAGAATAGATCGGTGACTTCCACATCCATCCCTACTTCTGAGAGCCTGATAGTGCCTGACGTGTCTGAATCTGTAGACGTTGACCACAGCCGCCCCCGCACCTATGAAGTGCGCACCTACGGCTGCCAAATGAACGTTCACGATTCCGAGCGACTCTCTGGCCTGCTCGAGAACGCAGGGCTGGAACTGGGCGACCCCAACGACGGCGTCGCTGACGTTGTGGTTTTCAATACCTGTGCGGTTCGTGAGAACGCCGACAACAAGCTCTACGGAAACCTCGGCATCCTTGCACCGTTGAAGCGAGAGCGTCCCAACATGCAGATCGCCGTGGGCGGCTGCCTCGCGCAAAAGGACCGGGACACCATCCTGAAGAAGGCGCCTTGGGTGGACGTCGTCTTTGGTACCCACAATATTGGCGCTCTGCCGGTGTTGCTCGAACGCGCTCGTCACAACAACGAGGCGCAGCTCGAAATTCTTGAGTCTCTCGACGTCTTCCCGTCGACCTTGCCAACGAAGCGCGATTCCCTGCACTCCGGTTGGGTCTCCATCTCCGTAGGTTGCAACAACACCTGCACGTTCTGCATCGTGCCCTCTCTTCGTGGCAAGGAACGTGACCGCCGTCCAGGTGAGATTCTTGCCGAAATTCAGGCCCTCGTTGACGACGGCGCCGTGGAAATTACGTTGCTTGGCCAGAATGTGAACTCCTACGGTGTCGAATTCGGCGACCGCGAAGCGTTCAGCAAATTGCTTCGCGCGTGCGGTGAAATCGAAGGCTTGGAGCGCGTGCGCTTCACGAGCCCTCACCCAGCAGCTTTCACGGATGATGTCATCGAGGCGATGGCCGAGACTCACAACGTCATGCCGCAGCTTCACATGCCATTGCAGTCCGGCAGCGACAAGGTGCTCAAAGAGATGCGCCGCTCTTACCGATCCAAGAAGTTCTTGGGCATCCTGGACAAGGTGCGCGAACGCATTCCGAACGCTGCCATCACCACGGACATCATTGTGGGCTTCCCGGGAGAGACCGAAGAAGATTTCCAAGCAACCCTCGACGTCGTGGAAGCATCTCGCTTCTCGAGCGCTTTCACGTTCCAGTACTCAAAGCGTCCGGGAACGCCGGCTGCCACCATGGAACACCAGTTACCCAAGGAAGTGGTCCAGGAACGCTATGAGCGCCTGACCGCTCTGCAGGACCGCATTTCTGCCGAGGAGAACCAGCGCCAGGTGGGCACCGAGGTGGAGATCCTCGTAACCGAAAACCAGGGCCGCAAGGCTGAACAGACGCACCGCTTGAGCGGCCGCTCGCAGGACCAGCGCTTGGTGCACTTCAGCGTTCCAGAAGGTGCCGAAATCCCACGCCCTGGCGACATGGTCACCACCAAGATCACGCAGGCCGCACCGTTCCACCTCATCGCCGATCCTGCGACCCCTGCCGAATACCACTTGCGCCGCACGCGTGCTGGCGACGCATGGGATCGCGCGCAGGCTGCGTCGTGTGGAGTACCTTCCACTGGCTCTGCAAACTCCGACGGCGGACCGGTCAAGGTGTCGCTGGGTCTTCCAACCATCCCGGTGCGCAAATAGCGCCGCAAGGAGGACTCGTGCGTCCCGCACTCACGCCCGAACTCACTGAACGCATCGCGCTCAACCCGAGCTGCGTCGTCGTCATTGTGGGTCCAACCGGTACCGGGAAATCTGATCTTTCGCTGGATCTTGCCGAGCAATTTGACGGCGAGATCGTAAATACGGATGCCATGCAGTTCTACCGCGGCATGGATATTGGCACGGCGAAGCTTTCGGTTGCCGAGCGGCGCGGGCTACCGCATCACCTTTTGGACATTCTTGACGTCACTGAAGAAGCCTCAGTTGCGACGTTCCAAACGCAAGTGCGCGAGACCATCGATGACATTGTTGCGCGTGGCAAGCGGGCGATTCTGGTGGGTGGGTCGGGGCTGTATGTGCGCGCGGCGATCGACCATCTCGAATTCCCGCCCACCAACGCCGAGGTCAGAGCCACGCTGCAGGACCGGGCGACAGCCGAAGGTCTAGACGTACTGAAAGCCGAGCTGGCACAGGTGGATCCTGAATCAGCGAGCAGGCTGAGCGATGAACGCCGCATCATTCGTGCCCTTGAAGTCTTCCAACTGACGGGACGCCCATTCACCTCGTTCATGCCGCAGCGCGAATACTTGCGTGACACGGTTCAGATTGGCCTCGACATGGACCGCGCGGCACTGCACGAACGGCTGGCACTGCGCGTGCACCGCATGGCCGAGGCTGGGCTTCTGGACGAAGTCGAGCGGCTGGGAAAGCAAGGCCTGCGTGACGGCAAGACCGCGAGTCGCGCGATTGGCTACCAACAGTTCCTCTCGGTTTTGGACGGGGAGATGAGCGTGGATGCCGCCATCGAGTCCACGATCGTGGCGACACGGCAGTTTGCACGTCGTCAAGTGACCTGGTTCAAAGCGGACCCTCGGGTGACATGGCTAAACTTGGGCTCATGACTTCCGCTCCACAGCACGAACTGAACCAGCTCGCCGGTCTCGCTTTCGCGAAAGGCCACGGCACCGGAAACGACTTTGTGCTAGTGGATGATCCGCGCGGAGAAATCACGATCGGCGTATCCGCCGTCGCGGCGCTGTGCGATCGTCACCAAGGAATTGGCGGCGACGGGTTGATCCGCGCCGTGCGCTCTGACAGCATCCCCGAAGGCGCAGCCATCTTGTCAGCGGACGAGCGCGCCGAATGGTTCATGGATTACCGCAATGGCGACGGAAGTATCGCGGAAATGTGCGGCAACGGAGTCCGCGTTTTCGTCGACTTCCTCATCGCTCAGGGCCACGTCACGCTCGAACACGGCGACGCACTCACCATTGGTACCCGTGCCGGCGTGAAGCAGGTAGCCCGCACGGACAACGGCTACGCCGTGGACATGGGCCCCTGGGAATTCGTCTTCCCGGAGGCAGCCCAAGAGAAAGCCATCGACTCCCTCGTGCAGACGCGTGGCCTGGATGTGAACCGTCCGGCCCTGAGCGTCTCTATGGGCAACCCACACACCGTGGTGGCGCTGGCGGATGACGATGAACTCAAAGAGCTTGATCTCACACATATCCCTAGCGTGCGACCGGTCCCGCCGCAGGGCACGAACGTCGAGTTTGTGGTTCCTTCCGAGCCCCTTGTGACCGACGGCGTTGGCAACATTTCCATGCGTGTTCACGAGCGTGGCGTGGGGGAGACGCAGTCTTGTGGCACGGGCGCGTGCGCTGCCGTCGTGGCAACGCGTCGCTGGGCTGCCGGCGATGGCCCGGACCAGCATCAGGCCGATGAGTGGAACGTTCAGGTTCCCGGTGGAACCGTCGTGGTGAAGTTCATTCCGTCGCCGGACGGGCGCGAGCACGTTGAGCTCAGCGGTCCTGCGCAGATCGTCGCGCGCGGCGTGATCGCGGGCGCATAGCCGTCCCTTGAAGGGCGTGAAGCTACGCGTTTCGGAGCACGGAAATGATGCGGAATCCCTTGTCTGTCGTCAGACGATCCACGGTGAATGACATCCCGAGCGTCGTCGCGATCCACTGCTGCAAGGAATCGGATCCCAGGTTCTTCTGCACCACCAGGTAAGCGATTCCACCGACGCTCAGTCGAGGGAGCCACTGCAGCAAGATCGCGTGAAGCACTTCCTTGCCCACACGAATCGGGGGATTGGACCAGATCAGGTCGAAGGTTTCGTCAGCAGGCAAGTCTTCCGGCGAAAACACCTTCACCGAAGTCAGTCCCAAAGACGCCGCATTGTCAGCGGTCAGTTTTCGGGAACGCTCATTGACGTCCACCGCAAAGACGGTAGCCGAGGGAGACTCGAACGCCATGCGCAACGTCAGCGGACCCCATCCGCAACCAATGTCCAGGAAATGTCCGTCGGACGGCGGCTGAGGTGCGTGCTTGAGAAGGATCGCGGTGCCCTTATCCACTCCACCCGGAGAGAAGATGGCGTTCGAGGTCTGCACGGCAACCGAATGACCGCCACCGAGATCGGCAGTGATGGTGCGGCGTTTTTCCGGGGCGTTCGGTTGATCCGAGAAGTAATGTTCCTGACTCATAGCTGTTTCAGATTAGCCCACTTCGCCCCGCAGAGAGGGGCTGAGAGCGAACAGAATGAATGGACGCGTCTAGGACGGCAGTGATAGAATTTTCTCTATGATTTTGACTCAGCGCGTATTGATCCGCATCCGATTCGTAGGTTAGCGCGGCGCCGCAGTCATGTGCGCCGCATCCGGCGCCATCACTTTCCGCTCCATTTCGGGGCACAACTCACGGTTTTGCGTGGTTCTCATTGATAAACGAACACGCATCACTCGGGTTTCTCGCGGGCGTTGGACCTGCAAAAACTTGTCCACACATTTTTCTTAGACCCCTGCATTTCTCATTCATTCCCGGGCTGTCAACGGCTCTCGTGCCGCCCACGCCGGTATCCTGAAATGCAGCATCACAAAGGACCCCATGACCTCCCAAAATTCTTCTCAGAATTCTGATTCTCAGGCCGCGAATGAAGCGGCAGAGCGTTCAGAACGTGACATCCAAGCGGTCATTGACCGCATTTTGGCGAACGACGACGCAGCCCCGGTTTCGCACGAAGCCTTAGAGGGTGCGTCCGCGGAAGGCGACGACCGTGCACACGGATCCGCGTTGTCTCGCGGCCGTGCGCAGGCTCTGTCACACCTAGACCGCGAGCACTCCGAGTGGGACGGCGATCAGCAAGATCTTGCAGAGCGTCGTGCTTTGCGCCGTGTTGCCGGTCTGTCCACCGAACTCGAAGACGTTACCGAAGTCGAATACCGCCAGTTGCGCCTCGAGCGCGTGGTGCTTGCCGGTATTTGGTCTGATGGCACTGTTGAAGACGCTGAGAACTCGTTGCGCGAACTTGCGGCGCTGGCTGAAACGGCTGGCTCCGAGGTGCTCGACGGCGTGCTCCAGCGTCGAATGAAGCCAGATCCAAGCACGTTCATTGGTTCGGGCAAGGCTCAAGAGCTGCGCGAAATCGTGGCAGCCGAAGGCGCCGACACAGTGATCGTGGATTCGGAGCTGGCACCGTCCCAGCGACGCAGCTTGGAAGACATCGTCAAAGTGAAGGTCATTGACCGCACCGCGCTGATCCTGGATATCTTCGCCCAGCACGCTAAGAGTCGTGAAGGTCGAGCTCAAGTTGAGCTCGCACAGCTGGAATACCTCTTGCCACGTCTTCGTGGTTGGGGTGACTCCATGTCTCGTCAGGCTGGTGGCCGAGTAGGTGCTGCCGGCGGCGGCATCGGCTCACGTGGTCCTGGTGAAACCAAGATCGAGCTCGATCGCCGTCGTATTCGAACCCGCATGGCGAAGCTGCGCCGCGAAATTGCTGGCATGAAGCCTGCTCGCGAAGCCAAGCGTGCCAACCGTAAGCGAAACGACGTACCGTCAGTGGCGATCGCTGGATACACTAACGCCGGAAAGTCATCGGTGCTCAACCGCTTGACCAACGCTGGCGTGTTGGTGGAGAACGCGCTTTTTGCCACCCTGGATCCCACGGTGCGTCGGACGCAGACCGAAGACGGCATCGAGTACACGCTGACGGACACCGTCGGTTTCGTGCGTTCGTTGCCCACCCAGCTCGTGGAAGCTTTCCGGTCTACCCTCGAGGAAATCGGCGACGCGGACCTGATTCTGCACGTCGTGGACGGATCCCACCCGGATCCTGAAGGACAGATTCGGGCTGTGCGTGAGGTTCTTCGGGACATTGACGCGCAGAACATCCCTGAGATTATCGTGCTCAACAAGGCTGATGCCGCGGATCCATACGTGCTGGAACGCATCAAGAACCACGAGCCACGAACCATCGTGGTCTCTGCCCGCACGGGTTATGGCATCGACGAGCTGCTTCAGGTGGTTTCCGAGTCCATCCCGCGCCCTGGTGTGGAACTGGATTTGGTGATTCCTTACGATCGCGGAGATCTGGTCAGCAAGCTGCACTCGCAGTCCGCTGAGATTCTCTCGACGGAGCATTTGGCTGAAGGCACGCACATGAAGGTCAAGGTTCGTGAGGACCTGGCTGCGGATCTCGAGCAGTTTGTGGTGCCGCATGAATCGGGTGGCGCGCAGGCATGAATGAAGAGGAGCTGAACGGCGCTGAGCGCGTCGATGAATTGTTGAAGACTGCTGTCTCCAAAATGGGCGGTCAAGAACGTCCCGGCCAGCATGAGATGGCCCGCAAAGTGATTGAGTCCTTTGAACAAGGCGGTCACTTGCTGGTCCAGGCTGGAACGGGAACCGGAAAGTCTTTGGGGTACCTCGTGCCCTCGATTTATCACTCGCTCACCGCCGAGAAGCCCATTATCATTTCCACGGCAACGTTGGCGCTCCAAAGCCAGATTGTTGGTCGTGACTTGCCGCGGTTGCTTAAGCACTTGGAACCCGATCTTCCCCGCGAAGTAGACGCCGTGCTGCTCAAGGGCCGCTCCAACTACGTGTGCCAGCACAAGCTCGAAGGCGGTTATCCGGAAGAACCGGGCGACGCTTTGTTCGAGTGGGTGGACGGTGGCGCAGCCGCGCCTCATCAGGCGGCCTCACCCACCAGCCAGCTGGGTCAGGAAATTGTGCGCTTGCGAGAGTGGGCTGAGAACACGGACACCGGCGATCGCGACGAACTGATTCCGGGCGTCTCGGACAGGGCCTGGCGGCAAGTGTCGGTGAGCGCTCTTGAATGCCTCGGCGCGCAAAAGTGTCCAGTCGCCGAAGCCTGCTTCAGTGAAGTTGCACGTAAGAAGGCAGCTGAAGCGGACATCGTGGTGACCAACCACGCGTTGCTCGCGATCTCCGCTTTCGAAGGTCTGGCGGTCCTTCCCGAATTCGACACCGTCGTGATCGACGAAGCCCATGAGCTGCAGGACCGCGTCACCAACTCGGTGACCAAGCCACTGTCTGTCGCCACGATCGCCGCTGCCGCGAGTGCAGCCCGCAAGCACGCGAAGGTCATCGTGGAACCCTTGGAGCGCGCGAATCGTGCGTTTGAAGCTTCGGTCTCCAACGTCTCGGACGGCTTGCTGATTCGTGGCGTCACGGACGAGCAACGCGAAGCGCTCACGATGGTTCGTGAAGCCGCTCGCGTGGTCGCCTCGGATATCAAGATCGACGCGAACGCTGCGGATGGCGCCATGCAAATGGCAAAGTCGCAGGTCCTGTATGTCATTGAGCAAGCGGAACGCTTGTTGGAAGCGTCCCCACAGTACGACGTCGTCTGGGCGGCTCGTCCGCGCGAGTTTGTGCCCGGTAGTGGGTATCAGACCGCAGCGGAAGATTCGCCGGGGGTTCTGTACGTTGCCCCGCTGTCTGTTGGTATTCAGTTGCGCGAAGGACTGTTTGAGGACCGCACGGTGGTCCTCACCAGCGCGACTCTAGCGATCGGCGCTGCGTTCGATAACGCTGCCGGGAGCTTGGGGTTGCGAGGCGAGGGTGCGCCGTCGTGGTCTGGAATCGACGTGGGAAGCCCGTTCGACTACGCAAAACAAGGCGTCTTGTATGTCGCGAAGCATCTCGATGCGCCGACGCGCGATGTGAATCCGCGGACCTACGACGAAATCGAGCGCCTCATCAACGCCTCTGAGGGTGGAACGTTGGCGCTGTTCTCCTCGCGCCGCGCCGCCGACGAAGCCGCGGCCGAACTACGCAAGCGCGTGGACTACAAAATCTTGTGCCAAGGCGAATCAAGCATGAAAGCCCTTGTCGAAGAGTTCTCGGAGAACGAAGCGACGTGTCTTTTCGGCACCATGTCCTTGTGGCAAGGCGTTGACGTTCCGGGAACCTCATGCCGTTTAGTGATCATCGACCGCATTCCGTTCCCTCGACCTGACGAGCCGCTGATCAAGGCCCGTTCGCAAGATGTGGACCGTCGCGGTGGCAGCGGATTCATGGACGTCTCCGTCTCTAGCGCGGCCATCAAACTTGCGCAGGGCGCAGGACGACTCATCCGTTCATCTCACGATCGGGGAGTGGTGGCGATTTTGGACTCACGGTTGGTGAGTCGGCGCTATGGCGGCTTCATCAAGGCATCGCTTCCACCGATGTGGTCAACGACGGATCCGGATGTAGTGACCGGAGTGCTTAAACGACTAGCGGCTGCCGCTAAGAACTAGAAACTAGAACTTAGCAACAGCCGCTGTCCTCAGAGACAGAACTTTGGGGAAGAAGACTAGAGCGCTCGGAGAACTGACACGACGCGACCCATGATGGTGGCGTGATCGCCCAGGATCGGTTCGTAGTTGGTGTTTTGGGGCAAGAGCCAAGTGTGACCGTCGCGCTGGCGGAAGGTCTTGACGGTGGCTTCATCGTCCAGCAATGCAGCCACGATGTCGCCGTTGTTCGCCGAATTCTGGCGACGCACTACAACCCAGTCGCCGTCAGCGATAGCTGCGTCCACCATCGAGTCGCCAGCGACCTTCAGCATGAAAAGTTCGCCTTGGCCGGTCAGAGTGCGTGGCAAGAGCATGGTGTCTTCCACGGACTGCTCGGCAAGAATCGGGCCACCTGCCGCAATGCGGCCAACGAGGGGAACCTCAACCAGGTTGTCCTGAGCCAAAGCGGCAAGCTTCTCTTCGGCAGCAGACAGCGGGGCTGACGTCTCAGCGACGGGCGCTTCCTTGGCGAGAGCCTTTTGCTCAGCCGCCCACTTCTTGGCTTCAGCCTTATCGATTAGCAGCTCAATGGCACGGGGGCGGTTCGGGTCGCGGCGGAGCACTCCACGCTCTTCGAGCTGTGCCAACTGATACGTGACACTCGAAAGAGATGCGAGTCCGGAGGCGTCTCCGATTTCTCGCATGGTGGGCGGGTAGCTCTTTTCTTCCATGAGCCGATGAATGACATCAATGATCTGAAGCTGTCGGCTGGATAGGCCAGGAAAGTGCGCGTTGGCGCGCTCCTGGATCTTGGTCATGGTCCGTCGTGTCATGTTCTGGTCCCGTCTCTTTATCGCCAAACAACTCTTCGAATCCCGGCGAATATCCCCTTGAGATGCTGCTGATCTCTCATCCTCAGTTCTAAGTGTCAGAGCTGATCAGGACACTAGTTCTATCGGATTTCGTAAGACCAACCCTACGGCATCTGAAGGTAGCTATAAAAGATTTGTTCGAGCGTGTCTCGACATTCTTCGAAGATACGTGCTACAAATATACGAAGAAGTTCGAACCAGTCTTCGACACAAGGTCATCACTCGCCAAAGTGTTCGAAGGGATGAAAGGAAGAACAATGACTATCGCCGCAATTTCGTCTCCATTCCAGGTGACCGCTAGCCGTTCGTCATTCGCAGGATCTTCGAATGCCCGTCGCGCTCCTCGCGCATCCCAGCGGCACTTGCACCTCACGCGTCGTGGCCGTCTCGTCTTGATCGGCCTTCCGCTCATGCTGTTGGCTGCGGCTGTTCTGACCTTCGTTGGAATGTTCACCACGCCCGTCTTCGCAGGAACGGACGCTCCTTCGACGGTCGAGGCCGTCAAGGTGACTGTCATGGAAGGTGACTCCATGTGGAGCATCGCCAAGTCCGTATCTCCTAATCAGGATCCACGCACCACGATCGAGCAGATTCAAGAACTGAACTCCATCGACGGCAAGCACCTCAAGGCCGGCCAAGAGATTTTTGTTCCTGTTCACCCATAACGATTTCACCCATCAGGATCTAGCGATTTAGTCCAGGCGCAGGCAGCTTCGCGGCTGGACTGACGCTATTAGCGACTGAAATCACGGGCTGGAAGTCCAGATATGACGTCTTCCAATTCCGGCGTACCAAGACCGTTGCCTAGAATTGACGGGTGAGTCAGCCGATGGATCCTTTTGCCCAACTTCCTCTTCGCGACAATTTGCGAGGCCTTAAGCCGTATGGCGCGCCTCAGCTTGATGTCGTCAACATGCTGAACGTCAACGAAAATACTCATCCGCTTCCGGACGTTGTTCGTGACACGATTGCCGCCGACGTTCGCGAGGCCGCAGCCGGACTCAACCGTTACCCGGACCGCGAGTTCACCGAACTGCGCGAACGTCTTGCCCAGTATTTGGGCCACAATCTCACTGCAGCCGACATCTGGGCTGGCAACGGATCCAACGAGGTCCTGCAACACATTCTCCAAGCATTTGGTGGCCCGGGCCGTAGTGCCATGGGTTTCCCTCCCACCTACTCGATGTACCCGCTGTTGGCAGCCGGAACGGACACCGAGTACATCAAAGGTTTCCGCGCTGACGATTTCGAGCTCACCGCCGAATCTGCCGCGGCCCAGGTTACTGAGGCTCAGCCCAACGTGGTGTTCCTGTGCTCCCCGAACAACCCGACAGGAACCGCCCTGGGACTCGACGTCATTGAGGCTGTCTACGAGGCCGGAGCCGCCTCGAACGCCATGGTGATTGTTGATGAGGCCTACGCTGAGTTCTCTCAGGTGGGCACGCAGTCGGCGCTCACTTTGCTCGAAGGTCGCGAACGATTGATCGTTTCCCGCACCATGAGTAAGGCTTTCGCTTTGGCCGGCGCACGCCTCGGCTACATGGCAGCTGCTCCAGCCGTCGCCGACGCAATGCGCTTGGTTCGCTTGCCGTATCACCTCTCTGCTGTCACTCAGGCGACCGCCAACGCAGCCCTCAAGCACGTTGATGCTCTCTTGGCGAACGTCGAAGACATCAAGATGCAGCGTGACCGAATCGTTGATGAGCTCAAGCGCATGGGGCTGCACCCGGCATCGAGTGATTCAAACTTCGTCTTCTTCGGAGGCCTTGAAGATCCAGCCCACGTGTGGCAAGAGCTTCTGAACCGTGGAGTCTTAATTCGCGATGTGGGCATTCCCGGCCATCTTCGCGTTACGGCCGGTACGGAAGCGGAAACCACCGCGTTCTTGACCAGCCTCGAAGAGATCTTGAACGAGTCAGCCAAGAGCTAGCCCCGGCTAGGCAACTCTCCGTTTTTGCGAGAACTAGACGGCGCAACTGAGATAGAAGAGGCGCCGATAGAATAGCCATAGCTGTCGACGCCAGAAGTATTAGAGCGCGAGAACCATCGGTCGCCAGACCGAACCAACCAAAGGAATCCATGTCTGCCGAATTGTTGAGTGGCCGCAGCGCCCGTATGGAACGCACCACGAGCGAATCCAGCGTCGTCGTTGAGTTGAACCTTGATGGCACCGGACAGTCCAACATCGATACGTCCGTGCCTTTCTACGACCACATGCTCACGGCGCTCTCGAAGCATTCCCTGATTGACCTCACGGTCAAGGCGACTGGCGACACTCACATCGACGTTCACCACACGGTAGAAGACATTGCCATCACGCTGGGCGAGGTCTTGAAGTCGGCACTGGGCAACAAGGCCGGTATCCGTCGCTTCGGTGAAGCAACGGTTCCTTTGGATGAGGCGCTGGCCAACGCCGTCGTGGATATTTCGGGACGTCCATTCATTGTTCACTCGGGAGAGCCTGCTGGCCAGGAATACCACCTCATCGGCGGACACTTCACCGGATCGCTGACCCGTCACATTTTTGAATCGATCGCTTTGCACGCTGGCATTTGCATGCACATCACCGTGATCGCCGGCCGCGACCCGCACCACATCGTGGAGGCTCAGTTCAAGGCATTTGCTCGCGCATTGCGTCAGGCCGCTGAGTTGGATCCACGCATTGGCAACGCCATTCCGTCCACGAAGGGTGCGCTCTAAGATGTCCAAGCCAACGGTGACCGTTCTTGATTACGGTTCCGGAAATGTGCGCTCTGCCGTCCGCGCGCTCGAGCACGTCGGCGCCGAGGTCAAGCTCAGCCGCGATGCCGATGATGTCCTCAACGCTCAGGGACTCTTGGTTCCCGGCGTGGGCGCGTTCGCAGCCGTCATGGATGCTCTCAAGAGCGTTGGTGCGCTGAAGTGGATTGGTCGCCGCGTTGCCGGCAACCGTCCCGTGATGGGCATCTGCGTGGGACACCAGATCTTGTTCGAAGAAGGCGTGGAGCACGGCGTTCGAACGCCAGGTATGGGGGAGTGGCCGGGAACGGTTGAACTTCTCAAGGCAGACGTTGTCCCTCATATGGGGTGGAACACCGTCGAGCCTCCGGCCGACTCTCAGCTCTTCAAGGGCGTCGAAAACGAGCGCTTCTACTTCGTCCACTCGTACGCGGTGCAGGAATGGAACTTCTCTGTTGCTCAGCCACGCATGAAGCCGCCGGCTGTCACGTGGTCTCAGCACGGAGAGAGCCGATTCATCGCTGGTGTTGAAAACGGCCCTCTGAGCGCTGTGCAGTTCCACCCTGAGAAGTCGGGCGACGCCGGAGCTCAACTCCTGAAGAACTGGCTGGAGACGCTCTAATGTGGTCAATCGTTCTCATGGCTCTGGGTGGAATTCTCCTCGGTGGAGCGTGGTCGCTGAAACAGCAAAAGGCTCACATCTCCTGGATCATCACCGCCGTCGTACTGGCTATCGCAGCGCTTGCCGCAGCGTGGGCACTGACCTACACCACCTGATTACCAACAGACCTTAGAAGCAGAACCGGGTATTCCCGGGAGAAGTCGCCGAACATTTGAGTGCTCGGCGGCATCGGATAGAACGGAAGAACTATGAATACCTCGATTCTTGAATTGCTCCCCGCCGTTGACGTCGCGGACGGACAAGCCGTACGCCTTGTACAGGGCGAAGCTGGCAGCGAGACCGGTTACGGCGATCCGCTGGAAGCTGCCATGGCTTGGCAGAACGACGGCGCCGAGTGGGTTCACTTGGTTGACTTGGATGCCGCTTTTGGTCGCGGAAACAACACTGAGATCTTGCGTCGCGTGGCTGACCAGCTGGACATCAAGGTGGAGCTCTCCGGCGGTATTCGCGATGACGAGTCTTTGGACCGCGCTCTCGAGTTCGGTGCGGAGCGCGTGAACTTGGGTACGGCAGCTCTCGAAAACCCAGAGTGGACTGCTCGCGCCATCGAGCGTTACGGCGACAAGATCGCTGTGGGCCTCGACGTTCGCGGAACCACGCTTTCCGCTCGCGGCTGGACCAAGGAAGGCGGCGACCTCTGGGACGTGCTGCAGCGTCTCGAAGATGCAGGCTGCGCTCGCTACGTGGTCACGGACGTCACCAAGGACGGAACGCTCCGCGGACCCAACGTTGAACTCTTGAAGCAGATGACCGAACGCACCAACAAGCCAATCGTGGCTTCCGGCGGCATCTCCAGCCTCGATGACCTTCGCGTGCTGCGCGAACTCGTTCCACTCGGTGTCGAAGGCGCGATCGTGGGCAAGGCGCTTTACGCCGGCCGCTTCACGCTTCCCGAGGCTCTCGACGTCGCTGGCCGTCGCTAATTCCGCTAGCGGCGGCTAACTTGGCTGGCCGCTAGCACTTCCCGCCACTGGCACTCGCTTCACCGTCGCTACGAAAGCCGCAATGTCGCACCAATCATCAGCTGATCAGCACGCTGACCACAACGCTGACCGCACCGACGGCCACAACTCAGGCCACGGTCATCATCACGGCCATGACCATGCCGAAGGGCACAGTCATAACCAGAGTCATGCCCACGGTCAGAACGGCGAGGGCGCGCAGCGTCACCTCCCGGGCCACATTGCGGCTGCTCTTGCGAAGGCTGGTCAGTTTACCGACTCTGCTGGTGTGCCATGGGCGGGTCGAGATCTCTCAGACAGCGCGGATCCGCAGCACCAGTTCGAAAATGACAACGGCCTCGCCAATCAGCAGCTCGCGGAAGCGATCGCCAACCTTGAAGGCGGTGAGCCGCCGTTCAGCATTGAGGGCGTTGCCGCCGCTGAAAAGAAGGTCATTGAAGCGCTCGCACGTGCACGAGTCTTTGTTCCCGTGGTCGCTCAACTCGCTGAAGGCGGCCTCGGCGAACACGGCTTTGCCGAAGACAAGCAAGCCGATATGGCTCTGGTCTGGCTGAATGCTCCGGACGGCCGCAAAGCGCTTCCGATTTTCTCCGAGGTCGCAAAGCTCACGCAGTGGCACCCGGAGGCACGTCCCGTGGCGGTGTATGCGGCGCGTGCAGCCCTGAGTGCTGTCGCGGAAGAAGCGCAATTGTTGGTGCTTGACCCCGCGAGTGAAGCAACGTTCGTAGTCCGCCGACCAGCCATGTGGGCACTTGCCCAGCAGCAGGACTGGACGCCGAGCTACGCGGACACCCAGCTACAGAAAACGCTCCAAGATCTGGCACAGGGCGAGCCTCTTGTGGAGGGATTAGAGTTGTCTCCGGGGCGCGGAGTGACCTCTCAAGACCGGGCTGGCAAGGTGCTTCTCGGTGGCGGTCCGGGCCCAGAAGTGATGGTCACAGTTCACGTCATGGATGGAATCACCGCGGAGCAGGCTCAGCTTGTTGCGCAATCGGTCGCTCGGAAACTTGGTGAGAAACAAGACTTCGCACTCGCCGTGGATACCGTGGAGCTCAGCTTGGCTCGCGGCACCTCTTCGCATCTCTAAGCTTCCCGCAGCGTTATTCACTAGCAATCCGTCCTCGTTCACACCCTGATCAAGGAAGATCGAACCCCAATATCCTGGGGAGAAATGTGGAGTCGTTCGTTGAATTTCGAGCGCTATAAAGAAGTCCTCGCCATCCCCGGCGTTCCATTGCTGTTGTTCGTGGGTCTCATTGCACGCTTCCCACACGCGGCCGCCGGCGTCATGCTCACGCTGCATGTCGCGCAGACGCTCGGCATGGACTGGGCGAGTGCTGGACTGGCCGGTGCCATCTTTACGATCGGCATCGCAATCGGCTCCCCATGGCGCGGCCGCTCGATCGACATGAAGGGACTGCGCAAAGCGCTCATCCCGTCCATCATTTCTGAAGTCACCGTGTGGAGCATCGCCCCGCACGTCAGCTTCCAGTGGCTCTTGCTTTTGGTCTTCGTAGGCGGCGTCTTTGCCCTGCCGGTCTTCTCCGTCATGCGCCAAGCGCTCAGCATCATGGCGCGCGGTCACAAGCGCCGCTCCGCCTACGCGTTGGACGCGATCGTCACCGAAATTGTCTTCATGACCGGCCCCGGAGTCGCCGCACTCGTGGCCACCATGATCTCCAGTGTGGTGGGCCTGACGGCAATCGGTATCGCCAGCTCGCTCGCTGGCGTGGTTCTCATGATCGCCAATCCGCCGATGCGCTCCGGTGACGGAACCTTCCCAGAGGATGACACCGCGGATCAGGGCGCCTTCAACGAGGTCACGGCATCCACCACGATGGGCGGTGCAGCCACCGCTAGCGCCGATGTTTCTGACGAAGTCGCAGCGGTCACGGGCACCATCCCCGTGCAACGCCCACTCTCTCCACGGCAGCGCCGCTTGCAGAAGATGCGGCATCGAGTGCGTCGCCAAGTCGGTAGCAAGGTGACGTCGCAGTTTGGTTGGGTGACGCCTGCCGTCCTGGGACTTTTGGTCATTTCCGCCGCCGCGGGACTGCTCTTCGCAGGTTCCGACGTGGACATCGTAGCCGTCAGTGGTGCAGCGAATCAGTCGTCCCAGCTGTGGATCGTGTTCGTCTTTTGGTCCGGCGCTTCCCTCATTGGTGGCCTGATCTATGGGGCACAGTCGCGGCGCATCAACCCCGTGTGGTTGCTGTTGGCGATGGCCGCTTTCACTATTCCCGCGCTGATGGCCGATAACGTCTGGCAGCTCGGGTTGCTCCTCATTTTGCCCGGCTTGGTGTGCGCACCACTGTTGTCTTCGGCCTCTGAGAAGCTCGCGGACATCGTGGACGAAGAACGTCGGGGCGAGGCCATGGGCTGGTACGGCTCGGCCATGACGGCAGGTTCAGCGATCGGTGCTCCAGGCGCTGGCATCTTCATCGATACTTTGGGTCCCGGTCACGGATTCATGGCGGTAGGCGTCGCGGGCGTCATTCTTGCGTTGGTTGCCATTTTTGCCGGTAAAGCACGACGCCGCCGGCTCGCTTCGTGAGCGAAACCGACGGCGTCGAGGGCTATCAGAAATAAGAGACTAACGAGCGCGATAGCTCGTTAGGGAAATCAGTTAGTTGACAGGACCGGTGAACTTTTCGCCGGGACCCTTGCCTGGCTCATCAGGGATGATCGAGGCTTCGCGGAAGGCGAGCTGCAGCGTGCGCAGGCCATCGCGCAATGGACGTGCGTGCTGGTTTCCAACTTCAGGAGCGCCAGCGGTAATCAGGCCAGCGAGGGCGGTGATGAGCTTGCGAGCCTCGTCGAGGTCCTTGAGCTCTTCAGCGTCTGCGCCTTCGGCAAGACCGAGCTTCACTGCTGCGGCGCTCATCAAGTGCACTGCCGCCGTCGTAATCACCTCGACAGCGGGCACCTCCGAAATATCGCGGATCTTGTCCGCATCCGTAGCGGATGCAGACGGGTGTGGAGCGGTGTGAGCGTGCGTCTCTTGGTGAGCTGCGGCGTCGAACTCAAAACGGGATTCGGAAGGTGAAGTCATGAGCCCAAGTTTTTCACACTCAATCCATGAATATGAATGAAGGTGTCCTACGGCACGCCAGAGACCGCCGATTCGCGCGTAAGAACCGTCTTGTGTAGAATTGACCGAGCAAGTGGAGGCCTTCTCCCACCCGCAGTCGCCTCAGGGCGTCCGGGTCATTCGGACCAACGTTCACGTTGGCGGTAGAATTTTGAGCTACCACCGATATTTGAGGCCTTCGTCTGCACTGCAGCGGGGGCCTTTTTCCGTTGCAGAAAGCACTCAAACTGTACCGAACATCAGGAGTTCACATCAGCGATCCACGCATTAACGATCGAATCCGCGCCGCAGAGGTTCGATTGGTTGGGCCAAACGGCGAGCAGGCCGGCATCCAGCCGATTGAAGTAGCTCTTCGCCTGGCCCTTGAGGCTGATCTTGATTTGGTGGAGGTGGCACCTAACGCCAACCCTCCTGTGTGCAAGTTGATGGACTTTGGCAAGTACAAGTACGAAGCCGCTGTCAAGGCGCGCGAGGCGCGTAAGAACCAGACGAACACGATCCTCAAAGAGATCCGTTTCCGTCTGAAGATCGACAAGCACGATTACGAGACCAAGACCGGTCACGCGATGCGCTTCTTGGGCGCCGGTGACAAGGTCAAGGCCATGATTCAGTTCCGTGGCCGTGAGCAGCAGCGTCCGGAGATGGGCATTCGCTTGCTTGAAAAGTTTGCTGAAGACGTTGCTTCGGTAGGCATTGTTGAGTCCAGCCCGCGCATCGATGGCCGCAACATGGTCATGGTGATCGGCCCGCTCAAGAACAAGGCCGAAGCTAAGGCTGAAGCTCGTCGTCAGGCTCAGCGCGAAAATGATCGCGCAAAGGCAAATGGCGAAAAGGCGAAGATCGACACGGAAAACCCGGAAAGCATCGGGCAGACCATGGGAGATTCGCTGTCTGAGGACATGCTGGCGAAGCTCGCAGCTGTGTCCGGCGCTGACGCTGAGGTTGCTGAAACCGAAGCTGCAGATGCCACCGCAGTTGAAGCCACTGAGACTGAGACCCCTGCCGAAACGGTAGAGGCACCATCAGCAGAAGCTAAGGCTGAGGAAGAAAAGCCAAAGGCGTTTGAGGTTCCAAAGTTCGAGCTCGATCCGTCGATGCCACCTTTGCCTCCTCGCGCTCAGACGCGTCCTTCGTCTCGTCCGTCTGCCGCTTCACCGCGTGCAGCAGGCGTCACCAAGGCTGCTCCAGGCGGCGGACGCTCGTCCGGACCGCGTTCCACGGGATCGCGTCCATCGACGGGTGGTCCACGTGGAGATCGTCCGGAACGTTCCGATCGTCCAGAGCGTTCGGATCGTACGGACCGTTCGGCAAGCGCACCACGTCAGGACCGCTCTGAGCGTCCGGCAAGTGCACCGCGTCCGGCATCGGCTCCACGTCCAGCCAGCGCAGCATCTGCTAGCCCGGCTGCAGCGCCAAAGCCAAGCGTCGCATCGAATTCAAGCGCCATGCCGAAGCCTTCGGCTAGCGCAGCGAAGCCAGCGGCTCCTAAGCCAGTCGGAGCTCCTAAGCCGGCCCCGAAGCCAGCAGCCGCAGCTAAGCCTGCTGCTCGCCCGGACTCGAAGCCAGCACCTAAGCCAAAGTCTGATTCCTAAGGAGTCAACGCAACCTGTGCTCGCACAGGAGTTGATTCTGGAGTCAAAGACTTGCCCGAGGGGAAACCCTCGCCAGACCAAGCGGTCCTCGCATGAGAGCCGCTCAAGATCCTCGGTACTGCGAGCAGTATTGAGAACACGTAAGGAGAACGGCGGATATGCCGAAGTTCAAGACCCACAGTGGCGCCAAGAAGCGCTTCAAACTCACCGGTTCCGGCAAGCTGAAGCGCCAGCAGGCTAACCGTCGTCACTACCTCGAGCACAAGCCATCGACGTTGACCCGTCGTCTTGCGAGCGATCGCATCGTCTCGAAGGCAGACACCAAGACCATCAAGCGGATGCTCGGTCTCTAACCACCATTTTTGGGGTGTTTGCCCCAGTTCAATCGATCGCCGAGGGCTATCGCTGAAAGCAGCGAAGCCGAGTAGGCCGGAGTAAAGGAGTACACACGTGGCACGTGTGAAGCGGGCGGTCAACGCCCACAAGAAGCGTCGCGTCGTTCTGGAACGCGCAAAGGGCTACCGCGGACAGCGTTCCCGCTTGTACCGCAAGGCTAAGGAGCAGTTGCTCCACTCGTACGTTTACAGCTTCAATGACCGCCGTAAGCGTAAGGGTGACTTCCGTCGCTTGTGGATCCAGCGCATCAACGCTGCATCCCGCGCCAACGGCATGACCTACAACCGTCTCATCCAGGGCCTCAAGGCTGCTGAGGTTGAGGTTGACCGCCGCATGCTTGCTGAGTTGGCTGTTTCTGACGCCAACGCTTTCACCGCATTGGTGAAGATTGCAAAGGACGCTCTTCCAGCAGACGTTAACGCTCCAGCTGACAAGACCGCCATGAAGGCTTCTTCCGCTAAGGCAACGAAGGCTGCTGCCGTCAAGGTTGTTTCCGCAGCTCCTGCTGCTAAGGCTGAAGTAAAGGATGAGGCTCCTGCAGCTTCGTCCACCAAGTCTGAGATCGCTGGCGCCGTCAAGGCTGTTGACGGTGAAGCAGCTCCTGAAGGATTCGTCGTCAAGGGCAACTCTCAGTCCAACAAGTACCACGTTCCAGGCTCCACCTGGTACGAGCAGACCCAGGCTGAGTACTGGTTCGAGTCCATCGAAGCCGCCAAGGCTGCTGGCTTCGAGCCAGCCGGTGGCGAAGCTCGCCAGCAGATGCCAGAGGCCTAAGACCTCAAGTCTTAGTCTGATGTTTAGAGCGCTATAGCGCTCACGGTGAAGGACGGAATCCGCATCAGGATTTCGTCCTTCACTTATGTCCGGAACTTTTATGCAGGCCCAACACCTAAGGTGGAACTATGTCTTTCGGAAATCATGAAGTGATGTCCAATCCTCGCGCTGATCGCGTCCGGGATGTTGCGCGATTGAGCACGGCGAAGGAGCGTTCCAAGCGAGGCGAGTTCCTGGCTGAGGGCCCGCAGGCAATCCGTGAAGCGCTGCGCCGTCACCACGCGTTGGAGGCCGCCGGGGAGCCGGGCATTGTTCAGGCTGTCTATGCCACGAGCGTGGGGTTGGACCGTCTGGATGAGCTGAATGATCTGCGGAACCGTCCGCTGGTTCGTGAAGTCACGCCAGAAGTGCTCATTGCCATGGCTGACACCGTCACGCCGCAGGGCATGGTTGCGGTGTGCCGCACAGAGACGATTTCTATCGAAGAGCTCGTGGCGCGCAAGCCCAAGCTCATTGCTGTGCTGTGCCGCGTGCAGGATCCCGGAAACGCTGGCACTATTTTGCGTGCCGCCGATGCTGCCGGCGCGGACGCCCTGATCATCACGAGCGAGAGCGTGGACATCTTCAATCCCAAGGCCGTTCGCTCCACCGTTGGTTCGTTGTTCCACGTTCCTGTGGCCACCGGCGTGAGCGTGACTGACCTAGCGGCAGTGTTCGGGCCCGCTGGCATTCAGATTCTTGCCGCGGACGGTTACGGGTCCTTGGATTTGGATGAGCTACAGGAAGAGAGCGTACGACGACGCTGGCTCACCTCAAGCGAGTCCGCTCCGGACGCAGGGGGAGGGGCGGAGGAGGGTGGCGTCGTCGTCCTCGATAATCCAACCGCGTGGCTCTTCGGTAACGAAGCCCGTGGTTTGAGCGAAGAAGAATTGGCACTTTCTGACGCACGCGTGGCCGTGCCTTTGTACGGAATCGCGGAATCTCTCAACGTGGGTACCGCTGCAACCGTGTGCCTCTATGCCTCGGCGCGCGCTCAGCGCCGTGCAAACAAATAATGTGTTGCGAGCCGATAATATTGGGTAGTAAATAACTTTTTCGTAACAAAATTGAGGATTACACATGGCTGCTTCAGGGGGCACCAAAGCGGTTGTCGCGGCACTCGCCGCTAACTTGACGATCGCACTGTTTAAATTCGTTGCGTATTTCTTGACGCTCTCGTCATCGATGCTCGCGGAAGCTATTCACTCGGTCGCTGACTCCGGTAACCAGGTGCTTTTGCTGGTTGGCGGCAAGAGGGCTACCAAGCAGGCCAGCCCGCAACACCCGTTCGGCTACGGTCGCGAGCGCTACATTTACTCGTTCATCGTCGCCATCGTGCTGTTCTCTGTGGGCGGCCTGTTTGCGCTGTATGAGGCTTACCAGAAGTGGCAGCATCCGCACGGTATTGAAGGTGAATGGTGGTGGGTGCCGCTTGCCGTTCTGGTAGGTGCGATCATCGCGGAGAGCCTATCCTTCCGTACGGCCATCATCGAGTCCAATCATGTGCGCGGTAAGCGGACGTGGGGGCAGTTCATCAAAACGGCCAAGTCTCCCGAACTTCCCGTGATTTTGCTTGAAGACTTCGGTGCGTTGCTCGGCCTGATCTTTGCACTGGCAGGTGTTTCGCTGACGCTCGTGACGGGTAACGGCATTTTTGACGCTCTCGGCACCGGCATGATTGGTGTGTTGCTGGTGATCATCGCGATCGTCTTGGCAGTGGAGACAAAGTCATTGTTGCTCGGTGAGTCTGCAACTAAGGAAAACGTGCGCTCCATCGAGAATGCGATTCAGGCGGACGGCACCGAGATCATTCACCTCAAAACCCTGCACTTGGGTCCTGAGGAGCTCTTGGTAGCGGCCAAGATTTCTGTTCCGGCTCATGCCAGTGGACAGCAGATTGCGGAAGCGATCGATAACGCCGAGAAGCGTATTCGTGACGAGGTACCGATTGCTCGCATTATTTATCTAGAGCCAGACATCAAGCGCGAGGATATCGCAGCACAGAATGTCTAATCTCAAACAGATTGTTGGCGCCGCGATTGTTGACTCACTCGCGGCGCCAAGCCGTTTATTGGTAGCACGCCGTTCTGCGCCGCCGTCCCTTGCGGGCATGTGGGAATTCCCTGGTGGAAAAGTGGAACCGGGGGAGACCTGCGAAGCCGGGTTGGAGCGCGAGATTCGCGAAGAGCTCGGTGTGGCCGTGACTCTCGGTTCTGAACTCGAAGGTCCGCTAGAACAAGGCTGGCAACTGAATCCAGGCGCGGCCATGCGCGTGTGGTTTGCCGAGATTGCTGACGAGGGCGTTCCCGAGCCACTTGAAGATCACGATGAACTGCGGTGGCTCTCGCTCGAGACAGAAGAAGTTCTCGAACTCGACTGGATCCCTGCCGACTATCCGATTCTGCGGGAGCTATTGCGGCGCGTGAGCTGAGCGCCATCACGCGTTAACCCGCTGAGTCTGCGTTGCTCTTAGTCAGCTTCGAGCGAGTGCGCAAAGCGGATGAGGTTTCCGTCCCCGTCCACGTGAGCGCCCTCGCGGAGGTTGTACTCCGTGTTTTGCGGCAACATGGTGGGGCATTCGTACTCGAGTGTTGAGGTGGCGTTTTGCCATTCTTCGGCCAGACGATCCGCGTCATCGACGTAGACGAAGACTGACGAGAAGTTCTTCAGTGGGTCGAGTTCGTCAAACTCCCAGAAGTGGAGATTGATGTGATCGCGGCGTGCATACGCGTATGCCTCTTCGCCTGCGTAAGTGGTGACGCGGAAGCCGAGGAGCTCATAGTGCTTGACGGCGCGCTCAAGATCAGACACCGGAAAGACAGCTGCTGAGGATTGCAGAATAGCCATACTGTGAGCCTAGGTCAGGCATTCCGTCACTGGCGCACATATGGCCTGTGTTCTACATGAATTCACGACAAGTTCACTTTTTAACGTGCAACGGCGGGTCTTGTCAGCCCGGAAAAACCGGTAAATGACAGGACCCGCCGCCGGCTCGAAGGATCAGATCCTTCGAAGCTGAGCTTCCCTTCTCACACTTCTATTAGAACAAGTGTACTAGCCAAAGTCAACCCTCATTAGAACAAGATTCTGATGTGGATAGTTCGGGGATTCTCTTTCAGAGCAGCGGGGCTGAGCAACGTAACCTGCTGGCTGCAAGGTACAAGAGTTCGCTTACTGTTGTCTCATGGGTAAGTTGGGGAAGATCGTGTTAGCCGTTTCGTTGGTTTTCAACGCACTTGGACTCATAGCCGTCGTTATGTATGTTTCGCACGTAGGGCCACGCACCGTAGCGGAGCAAGCGGGGATCTTAGAACCGCGTCGTCCAGCATTTCAAACATATGCAGACGAACGCTTCAACGATCTCCCTGGTGCAGACATTCTGATCATTGGTGACTCGCTCGTCGAACAAGGTCGCTGGAGCGAGTTACTTGACCGGCCGGTCGCCAACCGTGGGATGTACGGGGCACGAACAGCAGAAATTACGAGTTGGGCCTCGAAGATCAAAGAGGAAACCAGGACTGTGGTTGTGTGGGCTGGCACCAACGATGCACCGGGCCATGATTCTTTTGCGAACGATTATGACCGCTTACTTTCAACCATTGAGGCCGCCACCGACGCTCGGATCATTGCCATAACGGCACCACCAACAACGCTTCTGGATGTCAGCTCGGTCAACGCAATAATCAAATCCGTCTCGGCAAAGCACGGAGCGACCGTTCTCGATGTCACCGAGATCTTCCAGAATGGAAATCTTCATGCCTTGGATGGTCTGCACTTGAATGGCGCGGGCTATGTTCAAGTTTCAGCGCTCCTGCAACGAGAGATTGAAACCGAATAGCTCGTGTGCCCCGGCATGAAAACTACTAGAGTGCTTCGCATCAGTAGTGAGCAACCTCTAGGAGGGAGCGTGCGATGACCAAGGCGATGCCTAATGGTCCAAGGATAGCGCGGATGGGCTTCGTGCTCTTCATATCTCTTGTCGCGGGGCTAGTCGCGAATCTTGAATCACAAATCTCAATGGGAATTTTTCAACGTCAGCCGGCCACGATTGATCCGGGAAGAATCGATGATATGTGGGTGCTGATTGTTGTCGTATTGTCCTGTGCTCTTGTGCTAAAAGCGGCAACCGCTGCCAGGCCGCAATTCATCATGGACGAGGAATATTAGCCGACGTTCTAGTGCTTTTTCTGGGCCCAGTTCTCATTCGCGCATCGACTGTTGGAAGCCAATAGACGGACTGGCTATTCTGGGCATTTGCTCCACTGGGGATCGTGATGTCTCTGACACTACTCACACGCGAACTCAAGATATGGCTCTCCGACGCCTCTCGTTCCGTCTCAATGTGGGTACCAGTTTTCGTGCTTGGCTTCATCGTCGCCATCGGCTGGATGTCCGGGCTACTACGGGACGAGGCCTACCTTTGAGCTGTTTCCATCCTTGGCTGTCAGCGGGATCGTCGCTTGGTATCTAACGTCAGACGTCCAAAATCTCGACACCGGAGTGGCAGTCAGTAGTATTCAAAAGTGATTCTTTTGACAGGATTTGAGCCTTTCGGCGAACATGACACGAACCCCAGCCGCCAAGCAGTGCAGATCGCAGCCAGGGAATTGGCTCAGCGCGGTACTGACGTCAGCGCTGAAATTTTGCCCGTCACTTTTGAGGGATCGTCCCGAGTGCTTCGCGAACTCGTGGATTCGCGCGACTGGGAACTTATCGTCTGCGTGGGAGTTGCCGGCGGACGCGACAAGGTGAGCCTGGAACGCGTGGCCATCAACGTTGATGATGCACGTATTCCTGACAACGACGGCGCTTCGCCCATCGATGAGCCAATTGCTGCGGACGGCCCGGATGCCTACTTCTCACGTTTGCCTCTGAAGCGTGGACTCGTGGCGATTCAGGAGGCAGGTATTCCCGTTGAGGTTTCCAATACGGCGGGCACCTACGTCTGTAACCACGTGTTCTATGAACTCATGCACGCGCTGCGGGACCAGCCAGAGATCCCGGCAGGCTTCGTGCATATTCCGGTTGCGGAAATGCTGAGCGCGCAGGATGCGGCGACAGCCCTCGTAGCGCTGGTTGAAACGACCCTCCGCGCCCGGCGCTCCCAGCTCAAGGACCTCAAAGTCTCAGCTGGTGCCGAACACTAGAGCAGCTCGAACTCCACCTGCAGATCAACGCTGTGGGTCAGTTCGCCACCCAGTACGGGCATGTCCGCTGAATAGCTCGCAACTGTCTTAGATTCCCTGGCGAAGCGGATAGGGGAGGATGGCTCCACGTCTTCAAGAATTCGCACCACACCGCCGAGCGTTTTCTGTGCCAGACCAGCAAGCTGTTCGGCTTTGCGGAAAGCATCCTGAAACGCCTCTTCGCGGGCTTCACTGAGTACCTCGCCCACTGTTGAGGAGGAGTATTCAATTCCACCGATTCGTGCACCGTCACCACCGGAACGCACCACGGCGGACAGGACCTGAGAGACGCCCGTCAATGGCACGTCCGTTGCCGTCACCGTGACATTGGAAATGTAGCCCGCCAGCACAGAGCTGTTATCGATCCATTGCACGTCTGTGTTCAAAGCGATCGAGGCGGTGGAAATTCTCGCGGTTGGCGCGGCCGAGCTGATTTCTGGAACTACCTGTTGGGCCACCTTGGACACGTTTTCGTAGGCGGCTGCGGCATTGTCCGCACGAGCTTCCAACGGAATATAAACAGTGGCCTTGTCAGGTGCAGACATGGCAAATCCGGTGCCTCGCACGGTGATGGTGTTTGCCGGTGCTGTTGAAATGTTGGGGCTCATAATGGTCGCCTTTCAGAGGGGCCTGTTGTTGAGGTGGGGTGACGTCGGGTCCGCAGGGCCGCGACCAAACTTCGAGTGGGTTGTTCACGATACCCGCCGGCTTGAAGTCCAGCATGACGTTCAAATGGATTCCTGGAGGCGGGGTCTCCGGTGCGGAGCAAGGACCACGCGACCGACGCGAAATACAGTGGCAAGAACGGTAAGCCGAGGCAAAAGACGTACTGCCACGAGTGGCGCGCTTCGTGTGCCATGAGTTCTGGAACTTCGCGAGGGTCCGTGTAGTGCGGCCTAAAGAAGATGACGTTTCCCACGGTGAACGCTCCAGCGACGGGGAAGCGGCGCTCATAATTTTTCGCCAAGATGAGCCCATCGGGCCCAAGCTCCAGGTCACAGTGCGTGAGCGACGCGAGGATCGTGCCCAGCGGCGTTGTCAGGTTGAGCGTATTGCATCCCGCCCGCAGCACATGTGAAAAGCGCACGTGATCAGTCTAAACATCCAGTATCCACAGGGGGTGTACTTAAGCCGCTTGTCCACTAGTGTGGAAACTCCAAGGCACCCTTTAGGTGGCTCACAGGGGGAATCATGAAAAAGACGGCGAAAATCCTCCCACTACTTGTGGCGGTGATGTTCCTATTGACTGGCTGCGTCAAACTCAACATGGATTTTGTGGTTCGCGCCGATGATACGGCTGACCTGGCCATGGTGATGGCCGTTAAGAAAGACGTGCTGAACGGTCAATCCGTTGATGACTTCTTGCAGCAATTTGGCAACGGTGCCGATCCTTTTGAAGACCTTCCTGCCGAGGCGAAAAGGGAAACGTATTCGGATGACACTTATGAGGGCTACAAAGTCAGCATGTTGAATCAGCCATTGAAGGACGTCATGAACGAGTCCGCTACCAACGCCAACGGCAAGATTGAACATCGCGATGGCAAGTTCTTTGTGGAAACCACGTCGCTCGACATGGGTGAGAACGCTAGTCAAGCCAAGACGATGTTCTCCGAGGCCACCATGTCCTTTGCCTTCCCCGGCAAGATCGTCAATGCCACAGAAGGCGGCGTCATTGAGGGCAACAAGGTGACCTATCAGATCTTCGATCTTCCCAACGGCACTGTGCTCAAGATCGAGGCCGAAGACGGCACCGGCCCTAACCTCACGTTGCTGTGGTGGGTACTCGGTGCGCTCGCAGTACTGCTAATTGCTGGCTTGGTCTGGTTCCTCTTGCGCCGTAATAGGAAGGACGACGCCGCAGCTTCCATCCCAGCGGAGGCCGACGGAAATACCGCAGTGGTGAGCGATGACATTCCGGCATTGCCGGACCATGAGCCTCGGCGCGCGGAGTCATCGGAGAAGAACACCCCATAACCATTTGGTGTTCTCAGAGCGCTTGAATTTAGCGCCGGTACTTTGCGCGACTAAACTTGAAACGCACCTATCCACGTCTCAAAGGCTAATGACGCATGTCTGAGAACCCCACAGCATTAATTCCGCATCCCACTGACGAGTCCGCCATCAACGCTGCGGTCGAAGCAGCGATTGCGGCGTTTGACGCGGCGAGCGATCTTGAAGAACTCAAGACGGCTCGTCTGGCACATACTGGGGAGAAAGCCCCACTGACTCTCGCTAACCGTGAGATCGGCAAGCTCGATAAGTCAGAAAAGGCCATCGCCGGCAAGCTGCTGGGCGGTGGACGTGGACGCGTGCAGAAGGCTTTGGCCGCACGCACCGAAGTGCTCGAAGCCGAGCACGCGGAAAAGATGCTGGTTGAAGAGACCGTTGATGTAACGGCTGCGCCTCGCCGTCGTCGTGTAGGTGCCCGTCACCCACTTTCCGTTTTGCAAGAGCGTGTTTCCGACATCTTCGTGGGTATGGGTTGGGAAATTGCCGAGGGGCCAGAAGTAGAACACGAATGGTTTAACTTCGACTCCTTGAACTTCAAGCCGGATCACCCTGCACGCGAAATGCAGGACACGTTCTTCGTGGATCCACCGGAAGCACACTTGGTGCTCCGCACACACACCTCTCCTGTGCAGACCCGCTCCATGCTGGACCGTGAACTTCCGGTCTACGTACTGTGCCCGGGCCGCACCTTCCGCACCGACGAACTCGATGCCACGCACACCCCTGTCTTCCACCAGTTCGAAGGCCTTGCCGTAGACAAGGGCCTCACCATGGCAGATTTGCGCGGTACGCTCGAGCACTTCGCTCGTCAGATGTTCGGCGAAGAAGCCAAGATTCGTTTGCGTCCCGCCTACTTCCCGTTCACGGAGCCTTCCGCGGAGCTCGACATTTGGCACCCAGGCGCCAAGGGCGGACCACGCTGGATTGAGTGGGGTGGCTGCGGCATGGTCAACCCCAACGTGTTGCGCGCTTCGGGAATCGACCCTGACGTGTACACCGGCTTCGCTTTCGGTATGGGCATCGAGCGCACGCTCATGTTCCGCAATGACGTTTCTGATATGCGAGACATGATCGAAGGCGATGTCCGCTTCAGCCAGCACTTCGGGATGGAGATCTAATTCATGCGAATTCCACTTTCTTGGTTGCGCGAATACGCGCAGGTTCCAGCAGACGCTACTGCTGAAGACGTGATGGCAGACCTCGTGAAGGTCGGCCTCGAAGAAGAAGACGTGCACCGTCCCATGGACGAGCTGTCTGGTCCCATTGTGGTGGGTCAGGTTCTTGACCTCGTCAAGGAAGAACAGAGCAACGGCAAGACCATCAACTGGTGCCACGTTCGCGTGGTTCCAGAAGGCCAAGAGCAGACGCTCACCGGTGACGGCATCGATCCTTCGGGCGTTCAGGGCATCGTCTGCGGTGCTCACAACTTCGAGGTCGGGGACAAGGTCGTTGTCACGCTTCCCGGAGCGGTACTTCCCGGCGACTTCCGCATTGCACCTCGCAAGACCTACGGTCACGTGTCCGCTGGCATGATCGCTTCCGTGCGCGAGCTTGGCATCGGCGATGACCACGACGGCATCTTGGTGCTGTCGCGCATCGGTCTTGATCCAGAGCTGGGCACGGACGTTCTTGAACTTCTGGGTCTTCGTGATGAAGCTGCAGAAATCAACGTCACCCCAGACCGCGGTTACTGCTTCTCCATCCGTGGTGTCGCTCGTGAATACGCTCTTGCCACGAACACCCAGTTCACGGATCCTGTTGCACAGGTCAGTGCTCCTGCCGCCACGAACGACGGCTACCAGGTTCGTCTTGAGGACCAGAACCAGATCTACGGAGTTCCAGGTTGCGACCGCTTCGTCGCACGCGTGGTGCGCGGCGTCGACCCAAGCAAGCCAACCCCACCATGGATGGCATCTCGTTTGCGTTTGGCAGGAATGCGTTCGATCTCCTTGATCGTCGATATCTCCAACTACGTCATGCTCGAATACGGTCAGCCGTTGCACTTCTACGATGCTGACAAGCTGCAGGGCCCCATCGTGGTCCGTCGTGCAAACGCTGGTGAAAAGCTCACCACCCTCGATGAGAAGGTGCGCGAGCTCCACACCGAGGACTTACTCATCACGGATGACCGCGGGCCTATCGGTCTCGCCGGCCTAATGGGTGGAGCTGAAACCGAAGTTGGAGACTCTACGGTCAACGTTCTCATCGAGTCGGCGCACTTTGACGCTGTCTCTATGGGACGCACGCGTCGTCGTCACAAGCTTCCTTCCGAAGCCTCTAAGCGCAACGAGCGCGGCGTGGACTGGGAGATCGCGGACGAAGCAGCGCAGCGCGCCATCGACTTGCTCGTTGAGCTTGCTGGCGGTACTCCAGATGTGGCTGTCACCGACGCAGGCGAGCGCCCAGCGGCCACCGTCATCTCCTTGGATACGGCGTTCCCAGGAAAGCTCATCGGCATCGAATACACCACGCAGCAGATCATCGACGTGCTGACCTCCTTGGGAGCCACGGTGGAGGGTGATGCCTCGAGCACCACGCTTCAGGTCACCGCGCCATCTTGGCGTCCAGACCTTGAGACCCGTGAAGATCTCGTCGAGGAAATCGCACGCCTTGTGGGCTACGACAAGATCCCTTCGACGCTACCTACGGCCCCTCCAGGCCGTGGCCTCACGCGCGTCCAGACCCAGCGTCGTCGTGTTCTCCAAGCGCTCGCAGACGCGGGCCTAACGGAAACCCTCGCTTACCCGTTCGTCTCGACCGCGCAGAACAACCTCTTCGGCACGCCTACCGCGGGTGAAACGGTCAAGGCGATCAAGCTCGCTAACCCGATCTCTGCTGAGTTCGGTTTCATGCGCACGTCCTTGCTCCCGGGCCTCCTCGAGACCGCGCGCCGCAACTACTCGCGTGGCTTCCGCGATCTTGCTCTTTACGAGGGCGGACTCGTGTTCTTGCCGGGAGAGACCGTGGGCACCCCGACGCTTCCAGTGTTGGGTGAACTCCCATCTGAGGAAGTTCTTGAAGACCTCTTCTCGAGTGTTCCTGACCAGCCTTGGCGCGTTGCCGCCGTACTGATCGGCCACGACTCTGCACCGGGCGCTGGCGTGACGCCACGCGCGTGGGAATGGTCCGATGCACTCGACACCGCTCTCGGCTTGGGCGACGTTTTGGGTGTTGACTTGGTGGTTTCGCAAGGTCAGCACCACGCATTCCACCCAGGACGCACCGCACAGCTCTCGCTTCCAAGCGGCGAAGTGGTGGGCTACGCGGGCGAAATGCACCCGAAGATCCTCGAAGAGCTGGACTTGCCTGCACGCACCGTGGTGCTGGAGCTGGACGCAGATGCCATGTTTGATGCGGCCGCTGACGTCATCGTCGCCAAGCCGCTGTCCACCTTCCCTGTCACCACGCAGGACGTGGCCTTGGTCGTGGACCGCTCCGTTGTGGCACAGGACGTCCTTCTTGCCCTGCGAGAAGGAGCCGGCGAGCTTTTGGAGGACGTGGCATTGTTCGACGTCTACGAAGGCCCAGGCATCGACGAAGGCAAGAAGTCCCTTGCGTTCGGTCTGCGTTTCCGCGCTAACGATCGCACCCTGACCGCTGACGAAGCATCAGAATCCCGCGCCGCAGCTGTGGCTCTGGCCAACGAGCGCTTCGGAGCAGTGCAGCGCTAGTCGCTCGCTGCTGAATCGCTCAGCAAGGCATAGAGAAGCCGCTCATCACCACAAGCAATCGTGGTGGTGAGCGGCTTCTTCAGTTTCAATACAAGAAATTGTGAGTGTCGCGAAAAACGCGAACGCCTAGAACTCTTCGCCCTCGGCAATCACGTTCGCGGCTGGGCCAAGAATCTTAGGATCTGGCGAACCGACGACGGAGTGGTCCTTGCCGGTGTACTCGAATTGGCTGAGCACGTGACGCATGGCGGCGAGACGGGCACGCTTCTTGTCGTTCGACTTCACCACAATCCATGGAGCATGCTGCGTGTCCGTCTGGACGAACATGTTCTCTTTGGCCTCGGTGTAGTCGTCCCACTTGTCCAAAGACGCAATGTCCATGGGAGAGAGCTTCCACTGGCGCACGGGGTCAATCTGGCGGATGGTGAAGCGCGTGAGCTGTTCTGATTTGGACACGGAGAACCAGAACTTGATGAGCGAAATGCCCTCGTCAACAATGAGCTTCTCGAAAGCTGGAGTCTGCCGCACAAAGAGGTCATATTCTTCCCGCGTGCAGAAATTCATAACGCGCTCCACCCCGGCACGGTTGTACCAAGAACGGTCAAACATGACCATTTCACCGGCGGATGGGAAGTGCTTGATGTAGCGCTGGTAATACCATTGCGTAGACTCGCGCTCGCTGGGCTTTTCGAGTGCTACCACGCGTGCGCCGCGCGGGTTAAGGTGCTCTTGGAAGCGCTTGATGGTGCCGCCCTTACCGGCGGCGTCGCGGCCTTCGAACACCAAAATGATGCGGTGGCCGTGCTCTTTGACCCAGTTCTGTAGCTTCAACAATTCGACTTGGAGCTGCCGCTTCTCGAATTCGTATTGGTCGCGCGCCATGCGCTCCTCGTACGGATAGTCTTCGCGCCAGGTCTCCACCATGTTGCCTTCAGGCGTCAGGAGGATGGGATCGTCGTCGTCATCATCCACCACCGTGTAGCCCAAGAACTTGGGATCCAAGGTTGGCGCGATAGTTTTAGTCTCAGTCACAAGCCAGATCGTAGAAAAAGGACATGAACAAAAGGTGAACATCGACGCGGAAATTTTCCCGGTTTCCCAATACGACGCCGCAGCTCTCGTCCTAGCTCGCGAGCTTCCGGACACGTGGCTCACCCGGGCCGAACAGGAACGTGCCGCTTCCTTGGGCGCTTCCGGGGCACGATTCGTCGCAGGCCGTTTGTTGGCGCGCCAGCTGGCGAGCACGATGCTCCAGCTTCCGGCCGAAGAGCTCACGATTCAGACGTCGTGTGCCACGTGCAGTTCCACGCTCCACGGGACGCCGGAGCTAGTGCTGACACGATCTGACGCCCCAGGATTCGTTAAGTACCAAGCACCGCGATGGGCCATGAGCGTATCCCGCTCTGAGACCCATGTGCTCGTCGGCCTGGTGACGACGCCTCGCCAACAACTAGATGGCCGCGTGTCCATCGGCGTTGACCTGACGAGCACTGACACGAAAGGCGAGAGCACGCTACGAGCACTCGATGTTTCTTTCTTCGAGGAGGAGGGCCTCTGGTCCGTTCCCACGCGCGCGCAGTGGTGGGCCATGAAAGAAGCCCTCGGGAAGGCGCGGGGAACCGGCATCGTGCCGACCGTCCCTAACATCTTCGATCCCGGTGGATTCACCCCTGCAGACATCAACCGCGCTCACGTGAGCCCCGCCATGCCAAGCGTGCCCGGGCACGTGAGCTGCGGCGTCGTACTGTATGAAAAATCCGGCGAATTAGAACTGGAACGGCGGCAACTTTTCCTCAAATAGCCACGGCTTCAAGACGGCCTTCGCAGAGAAACCGCGCGGACCGTGGGAATCGACGTGCTTGACGAACTGCCGGTAGGTGACGTTGTCATGGAATTTGCGGCGGGTCCAGTCGCGCATCATGCCGAAGAATCTCTGGTCACCCATGCTGCGGCGCAGCGCGTGGAGGGCCAGAGCGCCGCGCTTGTAGACGCGGTCGTCGAAGAGATCCTCGGGGCCTGGATCGCCCACGGTGATGTCTTGTTCCAGAACCGAGAGGCCAGCCCAAGCGCGGCGTGCGCGCGTGTGAGCGTTCACGTCGCCAGAAGCCTCAGACCACAACCATTCGGCATAACACGCGAAGCCTTCGTGGAGCCAAATGTCATCCCAGCGGCTCACCGTGAGGGAATTGCCGAACCACTGGTGGGATAGCTCGTGAGCGATCAGGCGCTGCGACTCCCAGCCGGTGGTCAAATGATTGCGGCCGAAAATGGACATGCCCTGTGCCTCGAGGGGGATCTCGAGAACATCATCGGCGATGACCACTTGGTATTCCGTGAAGGGGTATGGGCCAAACATCTTGGAGAAGGCAGCAATCATGTCCGGCTGCTTCGCGAAAGCACGCTTCGTGGCGGCCAAGAGCGACGGCGCAACGGCCGCGCGCTGAACGGTGGTCTTCGCGCCCACCTGGGTGCGGCCAATGTCCACGAGGTTATAGCGGCCAATCTGGATGGTCGCGAGATACGTGGCCATAGGATGCCGTACCTCGTAGGTCCACACTTCGCGGCTGGACTTGCGCGAGTGGTTGACCAGTTTGCCGTTGGCGACGGCACGATAATCAGCATCCGTGGAAACGGAGATCCGGTACGTCGCCTTCTGGCTCGGATGGTCGTTGCACGGGAACCAGGTGGGAGCGCCATTGGGCTGGCCTGCAACCAGCACGCCGTCCGTCAGCTCTTCCCAACCGACCTCGCCCCACTTACCGCGGCGCGGCTGCGGGTTGCCGCCGTAACGAACGTCCACCACAAACTTCTCGCCCACGCTCAACGCGGAGGGGAGCTGGATGACCAGCTTGTCATTCTTGGTGGAGAACTTCTTGACCTTGTTGCCGTCCACGTTCACTCGCACCACGGTCAGGCCGACGAGGTCGAGTTCGACCTTCGTGAGCTTTTCCTCGGCGCGCGCCGTGATGACGGCGTGGCCGTCGAGGCGGTTGCCGGCGAGCGAGGCTTCGAGCTCGATGTCATAGTGCGCTACCGAGTACCCGTTACTACCGGCTGTGGGCAGGTACGGGTCAGGGATCAACGGTGCGTTGTTGGCTCGGGTTGCTTTTTTCTTAGGACTCATCTGTGAAGCGGAGCTCCCGTCTGAGGGTTGATGTATGTAGGACCGGCCCACGGGTGGACAGGGTTACCCATCCAGTAAGTGGAAGCGGGAATGGATTCTCCGCGCATGACGAGCGAAGCAGGACCCACGGTGGCGGAGCTGGCCAGTTCGGCGGCTGGAAGGATCACGCCGTGGGGGCCCATCGTGGCGCCGTCTTGCAAGACCACCGTATCGATGGCCATGACGCGGTCGTGGAAGAGGTGCGTCTGCACCACGGTGCCACGGTTGACGGTGCTGGAATCGCCAAGCGTGACGAGGTCAGCCTCGGGGAGCCAGTAGCTTTCGCACCACACGCCGTGACCAATCTTCGCGCCGAGCGCACGCAACCACCACACGAGTGCAGGTGTGCCGGACGCGGTGCGAGCGAACCATGGAGCGCAGACCATTTCAATGAAGACGTCGACGACTTCGTTGCGCCAGATGAAGGAGCTCCAGAGTGGGTGTTCGCCTGGCTTGATGCGGCCTACCAAGAGCCACTTCGCGAGGACCGCGATGAGGCCCGCAACGGCACCCGCGAGGACCAATACCGCGCCGGAGAGCAATGCGGCCACCAAGTAGTTGGTGCGTTCGGCAATCAGGTCAATGGCCATCAGTACGCCGGCGGCGATGGCAACGGTGACTATCATCGGGATAGCGCGGCACAGCTCCCACGCGGAACGCATGAGCTTGAGCTTCATTGGTGGCTTGTACGTGAGCTCCACGTTCGCTTCGACGTTGGTACGGCGCAAACGGGTGGGAGGGGAACCGAGCCACGAGGAACCGGCCTTCGCCTTATTCGGCGTTGCTGAAAGCACCGCCACGAGGGAGTTCTTCGGAACGCGGCGACCTGCGGCAGCGATGCCGGAGTTGCCCAAGAAGGACTTTTTACCAACCTTCGCTGGAGCCACGTGCATCCAGCCGCCACCGAGTTCGTAGGACGCCACCATGGTGTCGTCGGCCAAGAAGGCGCCGGAACCAATCGTGGTCATTTTTGGAACCAAAAGAACCGTCGAGGCTTCAACGTTCTCGCCGACTTTGGCGCCGAGCAAGCGGAGCCAGATCGGGGTGAAGAGCGAAGCGTAGATCGGGAACAACAAGTCGCGTGCCATGTCCAGCAAACGCTCGGTGGCCCAGACTGCCCAGCCGGTCTTGCTGCGTACGGGATGCCAGCCTTCGTGGATGAACAGTCCCAAGAAGCGCACTGTCAGCATGATGACCACGAGATTCGTCAAGAACCACACCACAGCGGCGAGGGGAACCACGGCGAAGACTCGTGCCCAAGAGTGAGCCAAGGACAGGTTTCCGTCCAAGAACGGGAGGATAACGGCGACGGCTGCAACGACCGAGACAAAAGGCAACAGGGCGAACACTGCGGAGGCTGCGCCAAAGAGCGCGGTGCGCCACCAACCGGTGGGAACGGCTTCTTCTGGCCACGGGGTCTTTGCCTTGCCTGCGCGGCGGGCAGGGGAGCCAGCGTAGGCGAAGCTGCCCTTGATGTGGCCTTCAACGGCGGAGCCGGGATGGACCTCGGCGTAGTCTCCAACAACGGATCCTGGCATCAGCGTGGAGCGCGTGCCGACGTTAGCAAAAGCGCCAACCTTGACTGCACCCACGTGAACCTTGTCGCCGTCGATCCAGTAACCGGAGAGATCAACTTCCGGCTCGATCGAGGCGCCACGGCCTACCGTGAGCATTCCGGTGACCGGCGGTACGGAGTGCAGATTGACGTCCTGGCCAATCTTCGCGCCGAGCGCCCGAGCGTAATACGGAACCCAAGGAGCAGACGCGAGAGAGACCGGGTCAATGAGGTCTGCGATGTGCTCGGCGAGCCACAAGCGCAAGTGCCACTTTCCGGAACGCTGATACGTGCCGGGCTTGAGTCCGCGTAGCAATAGGCGAGCCGAAAGAACGGCCATTCCCATGCGTCCGAAAGGAGATACGAAGACAACCCAAAGAGCCAGGACCCACCACCAGGACACTTGCGGTGCCGCCGGCAAGATGCCCCACATGGCCAGCAGGTTGTTGCCAGCCATCAAATATGTCAGCCAGCGCATGCCAACCAGGACGAAGAGCGGAACGCTCATGAGCGTCTGGAAGAACTGGGCCTTGCGCTCGGTGCGGGCAACATCGCGAGGTTCCACTGGGGCAGATGCCGCGCTACCGGTGACAAATTCAATGAGCGAACCCACCCGAGCGTGCGAGTAGATATCGCCCACGGTGACTTCTTGGTACCGCTGACGCAGTACGGACACCAACTGAGCCGCGGACAACGAGCCGCCGCCCGCGGTGAAGAAATCATCGTCGAGGCTAGCAACTGGGGTGCCCAGGACGTTGCCCCAAGATTCGGCAACGAATCGAGAGGACTCGTCGAGGCTATTCAGATCAAAAGACGTATCCGTCTGAGCTGCGCCGGTCAGCGGCCACGGCAACGCATTGCGATCAACCTTGCCGCTCGTCTTGGTCGGCAAGGAATCCACCACGGTGAGCAGCGGAATCAGCGGTGCTGGCAAAACCTCGGAGAGCTGATCACGCGCGCTGCCGACATCGTAGGAGTCGATCAAAGATGCTTCCGGAGCGAGGTAGCCCACCAAGATTTGGTTACCCGCCGCCGTGGTCTTCACGGCAGCTGCCGCGCCATGAATGCCTGGCAAGGCTTGCATAGCGGCATCAATTTCGCCGAGTTCAATGCGGCGTCCACCGAGCTTGACCTGCTCATCCATGCGGCCCAAGAACAGCAAGCCCTCGGGATCGTTGACCACTAAGTCGCCGGAGCGGTAGGCGCGTTCCCAGCCCAAGGTGGGGAACGGCGCGTACTTCTCAGCGTCCTTTTCGGCGTCAAGATAGCGCGCAAGACCCACGCCGCCGATGATGAGCTGACCGGATTCACCGTCAGCCACCGGGATGCCTTCTTCGTTGACTACCGCGAGGTCCCAACCATCCAACGGCAAGCCGATGCGGATAGGTCCGTCGCCGTTCATCCGCGCGGCACAAGCCACCACGGTTGCTTCCGTAGGGCCGTAGGTGTTCCACAGTTCGCGGTCTTCGGTAGCCAAACGTGCAGCCAATTCAGGAGGGCATGCTTCGCCACCGAAAATCAGCAAGCGAACATTCTCGAGAGCCTCGGCCGGCCAGAGGGCAGCCAATGTAGGAACGGTAGACACCGCAGTGATGCCCTTGGTGATGAGCCATGGGCCCAAGTCCATGCCGGAACGCACCAACGAGCGTGGGGCAGGAACCAGGCACGCACCGTGGCGCCATGCCAGCCACATTTCCTCACACGAAGCATCAAAAGCTACGGAGAGGCCGGCGAGAACTCGGTCGCCCGGGCCCAGAGGTTCCTTGTTCAGGAAGATGCGAGCCTCGGCGTCAACGAACGCCGCTGCCGAACGGTGGGACACGGCAACACCCTTCGGCGTGCCCGTGGAACCGGACGTAAAAATAATCCACGCATCGTCATCGAGGCGTGGCAAACGAGGAGAGGGGTGTGGCTTCGGAAGGCCCTTTGGCACCACGATTTTTGCGGAGCTTCCGCGCATGATGCCGCGAACATTTGCCTCGGAGAACACCGTCTTGGCGCGTTCGTCAGGATCATCAGCATCGACGGGAACATAGGCCGCGCCAATCCAGAGGGTCGCCAAAATGGCGATGTAAAGCTCCTTGGACCCCGAGGGGATCCGAATACCCACGCGGTCGCCAGCTCCAATGCCAGCCTCATGTAGGTTCCGCGCAGTGGCCTTGATGGCGCTCAGAAGTTCGGAATACGTCAATTCCGTCTGGCCGTCATCAAGGGCCGCTGCGTCAGGATATGCGCTCGCAGTCGCTGCGAGGATGTCAACGAGCGTGCGCTCTTCTGGTGCACGCTCAGAACCCGGAAATTGTGGTGGATAAACGGGCGAAGTGGTCACGAAAACAAGTCCTTGGTCAAGGTCCCGTACGGTAGCGCTTCACATTGAGGGAATGTGTAAACAGCCCCAGTTGGGGATCACGGTTTAGCGAAAGAAGTGAAACCCCAGCCAGCGGGCCTAACCAAGGGCCGGGGGACTAGCTCAAGAAAGTCGTGGAGAAATGGTTACGGAACTAAGACTAGTTTGCCCGTGGTGCCACGTGACTCAAGATCCTGATGCGCCTTCTTCGCGTCGCTCAGTGGATACGAACCACCGACGCGGACATCCAGTTTACCTTGTGCCACTAGGGAAAACAGCTCATTCCCGCGCCAGGAGACCTCTTCGGCGTCCAAAAGGTAGTCCTTGAGGGTGGGGCGGCTGAAGAACAAAGAGCCTGCCGCGTTGAAGCGTTGCAGGTTCACTGGAGGCACCTGTCCTGAAGCGCCACCAAAGAGAACTAGCATGCCTCGCGTGCGCAAAGACGCAAGTGAACCGTCGAACGTATCCTTACCCACGCCGTCGTACACCACGTCGGCGCCGCGACCATTCGTGATTTCGCGCACCTTGCCAGGAATGTCGTCATATTCGAGTACGTAATCCGCGCCAGCGCCCTTCGCGAGCTCGCGCTTTTCCGGGGTAGACGCAGTCGTAATCACGGTTGCGCCCTTGAGCTTGAGGATCTGAGTCAGCAGCAATCCCACGCCGCCGGCTCCCGCGTACGTCAACGCGACGTCTCCCGCTTTAACGGGGAACGTGGAATTGGTCAGGTAGTGCGCCGTCATGCCCTGGAGGGGGAGCGCCGCGGCCACGGTGTCGCTGACGTTGTCAGGAACAACCACAACGCGCCCGGCCTCAGCCAAGAAAAGTTCGGCATACGTGCTGATGCCCTGCGCGGTCGCCACGCGATCGCCAACCTGAACGTTCGTCACGCCCTCGCCGAGCGCCACCACGCGTCCGGCGCCTTCCGTACCCAAAATGGCCGGGTAAGAAATGTTGTAGACGCCACTGCGCTCATACGTTTCAATGAAGTTGACGCCGGTGCCGAAGGTCTCAATGAGGACCTGGCCGGGGCCGGGGGTCGGATCGGCAACGTCGGTGTATTGAAGAACCTCGGGTCCGCCCGCTTGGGACACGCTAATAGCTTTCATGATCCCAACTTATCCGAGCCGCCTCGTTGAAGCATTGAATGACATGTCGCGCACTGCATAAATATTAGTGGTCGTGCATAAATTCGGATAAGGTTTGTTCATGAGATTACGGGTGGCTGTATCAGGTGCCTCTGGTTATGCAGGTGGCGAAGTGTTGCGATTGCTTTCGCAGCACCCTGAAGTAGAAATCGGCGCGATCACCGCGCATAGCAACGCGGGCCAGAAACTGGGCTCGCTCCAACCGCATTTGTTCTCCCTTGCGGATCGAGTGCTTGAAGACACCACTGCCGAGGTTCTCTCGGGTCACGACGTGGTCTTCTTGGCGCTGCCGCACGGAGCCTCCGGCGGAATCGCCGCGCAGCTTCCGGAGAACACCTTGATCATTGACGCCGGCGCGGATCACCGTCTCGAATCGGCCGACGCCTGGATGCAGTTCTACGGTTCCGAGCACGCTGGCACGTGGCCTTACGGACTTCCCGAGCTACCCGGCCAGCGTGACAAGTTACGCGGTGTGAAGCGAATCGCCGTTCCTGGTTGCTACCCCACGAGCGCTCAGTTGTCGCTCGTCCCAGGCTTCGCAGCCGGATTGCTGGAACCCGCAGACGTCGTGATCGTGTCCGCGTCCGGAACCTCCGGCGCCGGCAAATCTCTCAAGCCGCACTTGCTGGGCTCCGAGGTCATGAACGGCATGAGCCCGTACGGCGTGGGCGGCGTGCACCGCCACACCCCGGAAATGGAGCAAGGCTTTAGCGCCGCAGCGGGGGAGCCGGTGACGGTTTCCTTCACGCCTACTCTTGCGCCGATGCCTCGCGGAATTATTACGACGGCGACTGCTCGCCTTAAGGACAAGTCAGTAGACCCAGCCCGCGTGCGTCAGGCATGGGTGGATGCGTACGCCGACGAGAAGTTTGTGCACGTGTTGCCGGAAGGTCAGTGGCCAAGCACCAAGATGGTCATCGGTTCCAACCACGTCGCTTTGCAGCTTGCCGTGGATGCGCGCGTAGGACGCGTCGTCGTCACCACCGTCATCGACAACCTCACGAAGGGCACCGCTGGCGGTGCCGTCCAATCAATGAACATTGCGCTGGGCCTCGAAGAGACTCTAGGCCTGAACGGAGTAGGACTCGCCCCATGAGTTTCTTAGAAGCATTTCTTGCAGACAACAACTTGCCTTCCACCGTCCTCTTGGGCGTTGCGGATCCGCAGGGATTCCGCGCCGCCGGCGTTCCTGCAGGCTTAAAGTCCACGGGTAAGCCGGATGTGTCCCTCGTGGTCAACGATGGCCCACTGCACAACGCGGCAGCCGTCTTCACCACCAACCGCGTTGCCGCAGCACCTGTGCTGTGGTCGAAGCAGGCTGTTTCTGACGGTCGTGCGGACGCTGTGCTCTTGAACTCTGGTGGAGCCAACGCATGCACGGGTGCCGAGGGCTTCCAGAACACCCACGCTTCGGCAGAGAAGACGGCGGAGCTCTTGGGCATTTCCGCCGGCGACGTCTTGGTGTGCTCCACCGGTTTGATCGGCGAGCAGCTGCCGATGGACAAGATCTTCGCTGGCGCGACGGATGCTCACGCACAGTTGGCCTCCGGTGAGGCCGCTAGTGCAAGCGCTGCCGCGGGCATCATGACCACGGATACCGTGTCCAAGCGTGCTGGTTTTGAAGGCGCCGGCTACCGCATCGGCGGCATGGCCAAGGGTGCCGGTATGTTGGCGCCTGCTCTGGCCACCATGTTGGTAGTTATCACCACGGATGCCGTGCTGGAACCTGCGCAGCTTGATGAGGCGCTCCGTGCCGCGACGGCCGTGAGCTTTGACCGCGCAGATGCCGATGGTTGCATGTCCACGAATGACACCGTGATCTTGATGGCCTCTGGCGCTTCTGGAGTCGCCCCGGATCTCGAAGAATTCACCAAGGGCCTGACGTCGACGTGCGTTGATCTCGCGTTGCAGCTCATGCACGACGCCGAAGGCGCCTCCCACGAGGTCGCGGTGCGTACGTTCAACGCTGCTTCCGTAGAGGACGCACTCGAGGTGTCTCGCGCAGTGAGCCGTTCCAACCTGTTCAAGACGGCCATCTTCGGCAATGACCCCAACTGGGGCCGCGTCTTGTCCGCAACAGGCACCACCAAGGCAGCCTTTGAGCCGGAGAACCTCAACGTCTTCATGAATGGCGTCCAGGTGTGCCGAAACGGCGGACTCGGCGAGGACCGTTCCAACGTGGACCTCACCGGACGCACGGTGACTGTCGATATCGATCTCGGCGTCGGCGATGCCGAAGCGACCATCTGGACCAACGACCTCACCCACGAATACGTGCACGAGAACTCCGCGTACTCGAGCTAACCTGCCCGGACCGATCTTCAGGCACCACTCTTCACACCCTCAGGAAAGCAGTATGGAAATTTCCCCCGAAACGCAAGAGCAAAAGAAAGCGCAAGCGCTCATCGAAGCACTTCCGTGGATCCAGCGTTTTTCCGGAAAGCGCATGGTCATCAAGTACGGCGGCAACGCCATGATCAACGAGGACCTGCGACGAGCTTTCGCTGAGGACATCGTGTTCTTGCACCACGCTGGAATCCACCCGATTGTGGTGCACGGCGGTGGGCCGCAGATCAACTCCATGCTGGATCGTCTCGGTATCGAGTCGGAGTTCAAGGGCGGCCTGCGCGTCACTACGAGCGAGGCCATGGACGTGGTCCGCATGGTGCTCACGGGCCAAGTAGGCCGCGAACTCGTGGGACTCATCAACTCTCACGGCCGCTATGCCGTGGGCTTCTCCGGTGAAGACGCTGGGCTGCTGCGCGCCAAGAAGACCGGCACCATCGTGGATGGCGAAGAAGTTGACCTTGGACTCGTTGGTGAAGTGACCGCAGTTGATCCCAGCGCGATCGTGGATCTCGTGGATTCTGGCCGCATCCCGGTCATTTCTTCCGTGGCGCCAGAAGTTGGCGACGACGGTCAGTTGACCGGGGACGTCTTGAACGTCAACGCGGACACCGCAGCGGCCGAGCTTGCCGCAGCCTTGGGTGCCGAGAAGCTCGTGATCCTGACGGACGTCGAGGGTCTCTACGCCAAGTGGCCGGACAAGAACTCGCTCATCTCGATGCTTACCGCCGACGAGTTGCGAGACATGATGCCAACTCTTGAATCCGGCATGATCCCGAAGATGGCTGCGTGCCTGAAGGCACTTGACGCCGGTGTCCCGCAGACCCACATTGTGGACGGGCGCCAACCGCACTCGATCCTCTTGGAAATTTTCACGAGCGAAGGCATCGGAACCCTCTTGGTCCCCGGCTCCCCAGAGTCACAAGCCCCAGCGACGACGCCAGAAAGTGGTGCACAAGCATGACCAACGCTGACCTCACCGAGCAGTACCAGCACAACCTTCTCGGCGTCTTCGGAACGCCGCAAAGTGTCCTGACCAAGGGCAAGGGCGCGCATGTTTGGGACGCCGACGGCAACAAGTACCTGGACTTGTTGGGCGGCATCGCCGTCAACGCTTTGGGCCACGCGCACCCCGCCTGGGTCAAGGCCGTCACGGAGCAGGCTGCCACGCTGGCTCACGTCTCCAACTTCTTTGCCACGGAGCCACAGATCAAGCTGGCCCACAAGATTCTTGAGCTCGCTCAGGCTCCAGAAGGCTCCCGCGTCTTCTTCACGAACTCCGGCACCGAGGCCAATGAGGCCGCCTTCAAGCTGGCCCGTCGCAACGCCGGAACTCCTGAGAAGCCACGCACCCGAATCCTTGCCTTGAAGAATTCTTTTCATGGCCGCACCATGGGCGCGCTCTCGCTGACGTGGAAGGAAGCGTACCGCGCTCCCTTTGAGCCACTCCCTGGTGGCGTGGAGTTCATTGAAGCCGGCAATATCCTAGCGCTCAAGAACGCACTGGATGACACCGTTCAAGCGCTGTTCGTGGAGCCCATTCAGGGTGAAGCGGGCGTCGTGGAACTTCCGGAGGGCTACTTGGAGGCTGCCCGCGAGCTGACTCGTGACGCTGGCGCGCTGCTCATCGTTGACGAAGTCCAAACGGGCATTGGCCGCACCGGCCAGTGGTTTGCATCGTCATCAGTTACTCCGGACGCCATGACCTTGGCTAAGGGACTCGGTGGAGGTTTCCCCATCGGAGCCCTCGTCACCTTCGGCGACGCGAACTCCCACTTGCTTACTGCGGGCCAACACGGCACCACGTTTGGTGGCAACCCGCTCGCAGCAGCCGCCGCACTCGCAACGCTCACCACCATTGAGCAAGACGGTCTCGTCGATCACGCGCAGCAGCTCGGCAAATGGATCACGGCAGAACTCGAACAGCTGGACTTCGTCACGAGCGTTCACGGCCGTGGCCTGTTGATCGGCTTCGATCTGGATCTTGAAGCATCTGCCGCCGTGGTCACCGCGGCTCTGGAGCACGGCTTCATCGTCAATGCGCCAACCCCACGTACCGTTCGCTTGGCGCCACCGCTCATCTTGACGCAAGACGAAGCGCAAACCTTCATTACTGAATTGCCCACCATTTACCGCCGCGCGACTGCGAACCTTTCCGCACCCGCACCCGCGTCCACTACCGCTGAGTCCAAGTAAGGGAGACCACTATGACTACCGAGAACACCACCACTGTTCGGCACTTCCTGGTTGACACGGACTTGTCCCCGGCAGAGCAGCGCGAAGTCTTGGATCTCGCCGCGGAGCTGAAGGCAGATCGTTGGTCGCGCACTCCGTTCAAGGGACCGCAGACGGTTGCGATCATCTTCGACAAGACCTCAACCCGAACTCGTGTCTCCTTCTCCGCAGGCGTTGCAGACCTGGGCGGCCAGCCGCTCATCATCAACCCGGGCGAAGCTCAGCTGGGCGAAAAGGAAAGCATCGCCGACTCGGCACGCGTGCTGTCCCGCATGGTCTCGACCATCGTGTGGCGCACGTTCGAGCAGTCCAACGTCGAGGAAATGGCGCAGTACTCCACGGTTCCCGTCATCAACTCGCTGACCGATGACTACCACCCGTGCCAGCTCCTCGCGGATCTTTTGACCATCCGTGAGCACAAGGGCGAACTCGCGGGCCTCACCATGACGTACCTGGGCGATGCCGCCAACAATATGGCCAACTCCTACTTGCTTGCTGGCGTCACCGCAGGCATGCACGTTCGTATCGCTGGCCCTGAGGGCTACCTGCCTGCAGAGCACGTCGTTGAAGCTGCTCAGCAGCGTGCCGCCGAAACCGGGGGATCGGTCTTGATCACCACGGATGCGGTCGAAGCCCTCAAGGACGCAGACGTCGTCGCCACGGATACCTGGATCTCCATGGGCCAGGAAGCGGAAAAAGAACTCCGCCTCACCCTCTTCGGCGACTACTCCGTGACGGCCGAAGCGATGAAGCACGCGAAAGCAGACGCCGTCGTACTTCATTGCTTGCCTGCATACCGCGGCTATGAAATCTCGGAAGATGTCATCGACGGCCCACAGTCTGTGGTCTGGGACGAAGCTGAAAACCGCTTGCACGCGCAGAAGGCGCTCATGGTGTGGCTCATGGAAAAGTCGGGTCTCGCGCGATGAAAGCCAACGATAACCTCGGAAACTTCCCGAGCCTCGGCTTGGGAATGAATGCCCCGGCAGCGAATGCGCAGCCCGCTACCAAGACTGCACGGCAGGCCCGCATCAAGGCGCTCCTCAAAGCGACGTATGTGCGCTCGCAGTCGGAGCTCGCGGAGCTTCTCGCCCTAGAAGGCGTGCAGGTCACGCAGGCAACGCTTTCGCGGGACCTCGTGGAGCTGGGTGCCATTCGAGTGCGCGGCGAGGACGGCGGGCTGGTTTATGCGCTGCGCTCCGAAGGCGGCGACCCCACGCCGAAGGCGGGCGTGGCTCAAGAAGTGCTGGATGCTCGCTTGGCGAAGCTCTGCGCCGAACTGCTCGTGACCGCAGAATCTTCCGCGAACATCGTGGTGTTGCGGACCCCGCCGGGCGCCGCCAACTTCCTGGCGCTCGCGATCGATCATTCAGTCCTGCCGGCCATCCTCGGCACCATCGCCGGCGATGACACGGTCATGGTTATCACTCGCGATCCCAACGGCGGCGAGGCCGTGGCCAATCGATTCCTCGAAATGGCTGCGGTTCAGTAGCGCTTCTTTAAGTACGACGACGCCAGCTTGCGTCAGTTCCGTAGCTCAAGAAGCGCCACACTGATGACGCGCTGATTAGGCGCCGATGATGTCGCTGGCCTCGACGCCGAAAGCGGCAGCCGTGGCACGGGCGCTTTGGGCGCCGAGTGCTGGATCCGCTCCATGATCCATGAGGAACTGCATCATGGGACGATCCTTGCGGAAGACCGCGCAGGTCAGTGCCGACTGCTCCCGGGCGTTGAGTTCGTTGACGTCGGCGCCTGCTTTAACCAGAGCGCGAACCAAGGACATGTGGCCGTTGTACGCAGCCAAAATGAGGTAGGTATCGCCCTTCTCATTCTTGATATCTGCGGGTATACCTTGAGTAATGAGCTCGGCGAGGCGTTCGTCGCCGGCCCGAGCCATGTCGAAAGTGGTTTGGACGAAAGCTAGTTGTTCTTCTGAGAGGCCGGAAGGATTGTCGGCAGGCATGCTAATTGCGCGCTCATAGTCGTCATCGTTCTGTGAATCGTGCTGGGTATCCGCTGTGCTCATATCTTCAGATTACGCCCTCTTCGGGTGCCAGTTGACGCCCCCACTGCATATATATGTATAATCGTGCATAACCATACGGTGGCCTTGAGGTCACGAAATTTACTACTGATCAAAGGGGTGTGGAGTGAAGGATCGCGTTGTCCTCGCTTACTCGGGTGGACTTGATACGTCCGTCGCCATCGGCTGGATTGCTGAAGCAACCGGCGCTGAAGTCATTGCTGTTGCAGTTGACGTGGGACAGGGTGGAGAGTCGCTCGAAACCATTCGCCAGCGCGCCCTTGGCTGCGGCGCTGTAGAAGCTTATGTTGCTGATGCACGCGATGAATTCGCTGAAGAATATTGCATGCCAGCACTCAAGGCGAACTCCCTGTACATGGACGCCTACCCGCTGGTCTCGGCGTTGAGCCGCCCAGTGATCGTCAAGCACCTCGTGAAGGCTGCTAAGGAATTCGGCGCCACCACGGTCTCCCACGGTTGCACCGGCAAGGGTAATGACCAGGTTCGTTTCGAGGTCGGCATTCAGACTCTTGGCCCAGACCTCAAGTGCATCGCACCGGTTCGTGACCTCGCGCTGACCCGCGAAAAGGCTATCGATTACGCGGAGAAGAACAGCCTCCCGATCGTCACCACCAAGAAGAACCCTTTCTCCATTGACCAGAACGTCTGGGGCCGCGCAGTTGAGACCGGCTTCCTCGAGGACATCTGGAACGGTCCTACCAAGGACGTTTACGACTACACCGCGAGCCCAGAGTTCCCACCGGCTCCGGACGTCGTGACCATCGAATTCAAGCAGGGTATCCCTGTTGCTCTCGACGGCAACCCGGTAACTCCGTTGCAGGCTATTGAAGAACTGAACCGCCGCGCAGGCGCTCAGGGCGTCGGCCGCATCGACATCGTGGAAGACCGCCTTGTAGGCATCAAGTCCCGCGAAATCTACGAAGCTCCTGGCGCGATGGCACTCATCGCCGCCCACAAGGAACTCGAGAACGTCACCGTTGAGCGCGAGTTGGCTCGCTTCAAGAAGACCGTTGGTCAGCGCTGGACCGAGCTGGTGTACGACGGCCAGTGGTTCTCGCCGCTCAAGCGTTCGCTCGATGCCTTCGTCGAAGACACCCAGAAGCACGTGAACGGCGAAATCCGTCTTGAACTCCACGGTGGCCGCGCTACCGTTCAGGGCCGCCGCTCTTCGAGCTCGCTCTACGACTTCAACTTGGCCACCTACGACGAAGGCGATGCCTTCGATCAGGCGAGCGCCCGCGGATTCATCGACATCTTCGGTCTCTCTTCCAAGGTCGCCACCGAGCGCGACGAGCGCGTCGCCGCTAACGAAGCGAAGTAGTTCAACAGCGCTTCACAGCGCACCTAGGTCACGCCTCGACGCACTGTATATTTGCAGCTGCGTCGAGGCGTAACTTATACGTAACGCCGCAATACCCACGAATTTTCAGGAGTAGTAGCCCGCATGCAGGATGCAAGCCAGAAATCAGCCAGCACCAATGAAGGCTCCTTGTGGGGCGGACGTTTCGCTGGGGGACCGGCGGACGCTCTCGCTGCCTTGAGCAAGTCCACGCACTTTGACTGGCGCCTTGCTCGCTATGACATCGAAGGCTCGCGCGCTCATGCTCGCGTGCTGCACCGTGCCAACCTCCTGACGGACGAAGAGCTCGACGGCATGATCAAGGCTCTTGATCAGCTCGAAACGGACGTCGTCAGTGGCGCCTACACCGCCGCGGAGAGCGACGAAGACGTCCACGGCTCCCTCGAGCGCGGCTTGATCGAGCGCGCAGGCGCGCAGCTCGGCGGCAAGCTCCGCGCCGGACGCTCCCGCAATGACCAGATCGCCACACTGGGCCGCATGTTCTTGCGCGACCACGCACGCATCATCGCTCGCGGCGTCGTCGCCACCATCGAGGCTCTGATTCACCAGGCTCAGACCCATCCGAATGCAGCGATGCCGGGCCGCACCCACTTGCAGCACGCTCAGCCCGTGCTGTTGTCCCACCACTTGCTCGCGCACGCATGGGCTCTCTTGCGCGATGTGCAGCGTTTCCAGGATTGGGACAAGCGCGCTGGCATCAGCCCGTACGGTTCCGGCGCATTGGCCGGCAACACGCTGGGCTTGGACCCAGTCGCCGTCGCGAAGGACCTTAACTTCAACAGCGCCGTCTGGAACTCGATTGATGGCACGGCTTCCCGCGACGTCTACGCGGAGTTCGCATGGATCACGGCCATGCTGGGCGTGGACCTGTCCCGCGTGAGCGAAGAAATCATTATTTGGGCCACGAAGGAATTCTCTTTCGTCACCCTCGATGACGCGTTCTCCACGGGGTCGTCCATCATGCCGCAGAAGAAGAACCCGGATGTCGCCGAGCTGGCTCGTGGCAAGTCCGGCCGTCTCATCGGCAACCTGACCGGCCTGCTCGCCACGCTCAAGGCGCTTCCGCTCGCGTACAACCGCGACCTCCAAGAGGACAAGGAACCGGTCTTCGACTCCGCTGACACCCTCGAGGTCTTGCTTCCTGCGGTTTCCGGCATGATCGAGACCCTCACCTTCAACACGGAGCGCATGGCCGATCTCGCGCCTCAAGGCTTCGCGCTTGCCACAGATATTGCCGAATGGTTGGTTCGCCAGGGCGTTCCATTCCGCGAGGCGCACGAGCTCTCCGGCGCCTGCGTCCGCATTGCGGAGCAGCGCAACGCAGAACTCTGGGATCTCACGGATGAAGAATTCGCGAGCGTTTCCGCGCACTTGACCCCAGAGGTTCGCAGCGTGCTGTCCACCGAGGGCTCGCTTAACGCGCGCGCCGGTCAGGGCGGTACCGCTCCAAGCGCAGTAGCGCTGCAGTTGGCTGAGCTGACTGCCCAGTTGGATGCCGTGCGCTCTTTCGTGGGCGAATAATTTCCACGAAGTACGACGACGCAGCTCGCCTCGCGCGAGCACGTTGCGGACATCACAGTGCGGATTGATTAGGCTGTGTGCATGACTTCGGCACCACTTTTCGATGCGCAGGACACCGCACGCTTGATCAGCACGTTTCGGGATGCCCTCGGGCTCTATAAGAAGTACCTAGAACGGTACCCAGCGGAAGGATTCGGGCAGAAGTCAACGTTGCCTGAGTGGACGAACGCGCATGTCATCGCGCATGTGGACGGTTTCTCCCGAGGCGTGCTGAACCAGCTCGACGCCATCGCGAACCATGAGTTCCGGGACTTCTACGAAGGCGGCCAAGACGAGCGCAATCGTCGCATCGAACTGGGTGCTCTCATGCAGCCCGAGGCACTGCGCGAACGCGCACTCGAGTCCCTCAACGGGGTTGCCGCACAGCTCAGCGATGCCGATGATGCACTCCTCGATACACCCACCCGCTTTCAGGGCTCGGTGCGTCGGATCATGCTTGCCTGCATTCGCGAATACGCGGTGCACTCGATCGACCTCACAAAGGGTGCGCAGCCTATCGACTGGACTCAGGACATGGTGCGGCACTTCTTCGACTTCGCGCAGGCACGCGTTCCGGAAGCACTCAAGCTCAACCTGCAGCCAGTCGGCGGACAAGCACACACCATCGGCACGGGTGCTCGGACCATCGTGGTTCAAGGCATGGACTTTGACATCGCCGCGTGGCTCACGGGCCGTCAACCCTCAGGTCAGGTGCGTGCCACGGCAGCTGCGGACGGTGTGACCCTTCCCGAATTGTTGCCTTGGCCAAAGCCCGTCTTGCTCACCCCAGACGAAGAGCGAGCCCTCGCAGCCAACTGAAGCGGCGTCGTCGTACTCAAAAATTCAGTCAATTACCCCACGCAAGCGACCTCCGGGTGAATCCAAGGTAAACAGCCGATTTGCCTTGAGGTTGTAGGGTAGACGGGTGCAATTGGAGACTGAGTCTATTTCGCAGCTGATTGATCGGCTGGCGGCTGTTGTTCCGGATTATCCGGAGCCAGGAATCTCGTTTAAGGACCTGACGCCGGTTTTCGCGGACGCCCAGGGCTTCAAGCGAATCGTTGATGCCATCGTCGATCCGTTCCGCGGAACCTTTGATGTTATTGCCGGTCTCGAGGCTCGAGGATTCATTCTCGCCTCCGCAGCCGCCTATGCCACGGGCACGGGCATGCTCACCATTCGGAAGAAGGGCAAGCTGCCCCGCGAAACCTTCGCCGAGTCTTACCAACTCGAATACGGCGAGGCCACGCTCGAAGTGCATTGCGACGACGTGCCCACCGGAACCCGCGTCCTCATTCTGGACGACGTGCTAGCCACCGGCGGCACCCTCGGAGCCTCCACCAAGCTCGTAGAACGAGCAGGCGGAATCGTCGTGGGAATCGGCGTGGTGCTTGAACTTGAAGATTTGGGTGGCCGCGGCAGATTGTCCGGCAGGCATGTCCATTCCCTCAGCGCAGTGTAGAGAACGTAAAATTGACTGTCCGCGAGCATAAGCAAAGGGGAGCGATGGACCGCACCGATAGTTTGCCAACCGATCACGCACGATCGATTGAGGGCGAGCGGGTCTATGTTCACGAACTTTATGAACGCCTCGATGAATTGCGAGCGGAGAAGACGGACCAACTAGCGAAGGTTCGCAAAGCTGGCGCAGTAGGCACCATGCAGAACGCCACCGAGCGTGATGCCTTTGCCACGATGTATGAAGATCGTTTGGCGCAGCTCAATGCTGTTGAAGATCGCTTGGTGTTTGGGCGCCTCGATTTCGATCAAAAGGACGACGGCGCTGCGGTCACCCCGCGCTATATTGGCCGCATTGGTTTGACTTCCGAAGATCAGACGCGACTCATGGTGGACTGGCGTGCCCCGGAAGCCAGCGCGTTCTATCAGGCCACGGCTTTTGATCGCCGCAATGTGCGACGTCGCCGGCATCTGATTCTCAAGGGCCGCGAAGTGATTGGTGTTGAGGACGATGTCCTTGACTCCTCGTTGCTTGCCGACGGTGAAGTGCTCCAGGGCGGCGGAGCCCTCTTGGCCGCCGTGACGCAGCGACGCACGGGACGCATGGCGGATATCGTCGCCACTATTCAGTCCGAGCAGGACCGCATCATTCGCTCGCCGCAACCCGGCGTGCTGGTGGTCCAGGGTGGTCCCGGTACGGGTAAGACGGCAGTTGCGCTGCACCGTGCTGCGTATTTGCTCTATGAACACCGTGATCGTTTGAAGTCTGCCGGCGTCTTGTTGGTGGGACCTTCGGCGTCCTTCATGACGTACATTGAGCGCGTGTTGCCGTCGCTGGGTGAAACCGGCGTGGTGATGGCGAGCGTGGGTCGACTGATGCCGGGTATCCGTGCGGTGCCGGAAACCAACCGTCTAACCGCTCGCGTCAAGGGCCGTCTGGACATGGTGGATTTTGTAGCGAACGCCGTGGCGGAACGTCAGCGCACGTTCTCCGCACCGCGACTCGTCAATGTCGAAGGCACCACGCTCAAGATTTCGCCGAAGCTCGTGAAGCGCGCGCGTGATAAAGCCCGCGCCACCGGCAAACCGTACAACCAGGCTCGCGAGACGTTCGTGAAGATCATGGTGCGCGAGCTCGCCGAGCACATGAAAGACAAGCTCGAACAGTCCTCAGGTGGCGGCAACAACGTTGACCGTTCGTACTTGACCGAAGACGTACGGGCTTCACGTGACGTGCGCATTGCATTGAACTTGTGCTGGATGCCCATGACGCCAGAGAAGTTGCTGTCCGATCTTTTCGCGAATCCTGAACGCCTTGCATGGACCGCTCCGCACTTGAAGAAGAAGGAGCGCGCAGCGCTGTATCGCGAGCGGGGAAGTGCGTGGACTGAAGCGGACGTTCCTCTCTTGGACGAGGCCGCCGAGCTACTGGGTGAATTCGATCCATCCAACGGCCGCCAGAAAGCCGAGAAGGAAAGCGAGGACGCTCGCGATCTCGCGAACGCTGAGCAAACGCTCAAGAACGTTGACGCCATGCTCGCTGAGTACGGAATTGACGGCGTGCTATCCGCCGAAGAGTTGGCTGCCTTCAACCAGGTCACGGAGACGTCACTGACTGCCGCTGAGCGTGCCTTCATGGACCGCACTTGGGCATATGGACACGTAGTGGTGGATGAGGCTCAAGAGCTCTCACCGATGCAGTGGCGGTTGCTCATGCGCCGTTGCCCCATGAAGTCCTTCACGATTGTTGGCGATATTGCGCAGGCAAGCTCCGCTAGCGCGTCGAAGAGCTGGGAACAAGCGCTCAAGCCATTCGTGGATGAACGCTTCCGTCTTGAAGAGTTGACGGTCAACTACCGTACCCCGAAGCAGATTGCGAAGGCGGCTACCCGTATGGCTCGAGCAGCGGGACTCTCCGTCTCTACGCCAGAAGCTGTCCGCAAGGGCGAGTGGCCACCAGTTGTCACTCGTGTTGGCGAAGGCGAACTCATGGCAACGCTTTGTGAAAAGCTGCCTGCCGAAGTGGAGATCGTCGAGGGCGGCATGGTGGCCATCATCGCGCCGCAGCATCTCTTCCAAGAAGCTCGAGTTGAAGCGACCAAGCTTTACGGAAAGCGCGTCGGTAGCGGATCCGGTGCTTTGGACCAGGACATCGTGGTGACTTCACCGAACGATGCCAAGGGTCTTGAGTATGACTCCGTCATCATTTTGGAGCCGGCCGCCATCGTGGAAGAGTCCGGCGGATCTGTTGGATCTCTGTATGTCGCTATGACGCGACCTACGCAACGATTGCACTTGATCGCCGAGCGGGAGATCCCGTCAGGCATCGTTAAGGATTAGCGAGATTGGGGGACCGCGTTGGTACCCTTGGAGACGTGTCAGTGATTGAAACTCAATTAGTAGAAGACGAAATTCGCAATGATCCTTCATTTGCGAATGTATGGCAGGAACTCAAGTGGCGTGGTTTGATCCACGTTTCCACGGATGAGGCCGCGCTCGAAGAAGCGCTCTCTGGAGACCCCATTACCTACTATTGCGGTTTCGATCCCACCGCTCCGTCTTTGCACTTGGGCAACTTGGTGCAGCTCTTGGTGATGCGCCGGCTTCAGCTGGCTGGCCACAAGCCACTCGGTTTGGTCGGCGGTTCCACGGGACTCATTGGCGACCCGCGCCAGACCGCAGAGCGCGTGCTCAACACGAAAGAAACCGTGGCCGAATGGGTCGCGAAGCTTCAGGCACAAGTGCAGCGCTTCCTCTCCTTCGAGGGAGAGAACGCGGCACGCATGGTGAACAACCTTGACTGGACCGCACCGCTTTCTGCTTTGGACTTCTTGCGTGACATCGGAAAGAACTTCCGCGTGGGCACCATGATCAAGAAGGAAACGGTTGCTGCTCGCCTGAATTCTGACGAGGGCATCAGCTACACCGAGTTCAGTTACCAAATCCTGCAGGGCATGGACTACTTGGAGCTGCACCGTCAGTACGGTTGCGTCTTGCAATCCGGCGGTTCGGATCAGTGGGGCAACCTCACTTCCGGAACCGAGCTCATCCGCAAGGTTGAAGGAAAGCACGTTCACGCTCTGGGCACTCCGCTCATCACCAACTCGGATGGAACCAAGTTTGGCAAGAGCGAAGGCAACGCCATTTGGCTCGACGCCGAGATGTGCTCGCCGTACACCTTCTACCAGTTCTGGCTCAATACTTCCGATGCTGACGTGATTTCCCGTCTCAAGGTCTTCACGTTCAAGACTCGTGAACAGATCGAAGAGCTCGAGAAGGCTGTTGCCGAACGTCCGCATGCTCGTGAAGCGCAGCGCGCTCTCGCATTTGCGGTGACGTCGCTTGTTCACGGCGTCGAGGCAACCGAAAACGTGATCGCTGCTTCTGCCGCCGTTTTCGGCCAGGGTGACCTCACGGGAATTGATGCAGAGACGCTGAAGTCCGCTACGTCGGAGCTTCCTTTCGCCACGGTCTCCACGTCTGAAACGGGCATCGTTGATTTGTTGGTTGCTTCCGGACTCTCGAAATCGAAGTCCGAAGCACGCCGCACGGTTGGAGAAGGCGGTGCTTACGTGAACAACGTGAAGATCGCTGATCCAGAGCAGCTGATTTCTGATGAACAGCTCTTGCATGGCAAGTACTTGCTGGTTCGCCGTGGAAAGAAGAATCTGGCATTCGTTGAAGTTCAAGAAGCTGATGCAAATAACTAAGAGGTTTCTTTTTCCAGGAATCAATAATTGAATTAAATTCAAATAAGGACTGCGGTCGCGGGAATTCTCTCGCCGGCCGCAGTCCTTTTTTGTTTTCGGCTCCAGGTCGCCTGCGGGGGGAGTCCCAACAGAGCCATGGGATGTGAGCCAGTTCGCAGGCCTACATATTTCAGTACGACGCCGCAGCTCGCCTTAGGCTCTCTTCATCCGTTCCTGCCCAATTCCGCAAGATTCCGCGGATTTCGGGAACACCGGACGCTTCAAGTCAAGTGCGACACGCCCGGGATGCAGCCCGATTTGTGGAGTGCTGGAAACCTGCGTAAAGTATTCCCTTGTCGCCGCGATGAGGACGGGCCGAGAGGCAAGTCGAATCGGGTGGCCAGCCCCCAAATTTCTTACGATGAAAACATCGTCGCTTTGCTGCGACCGAGGTGGAAATCTGAAAGAAATTCGATGCGGTCAGGATCACATAAAGTGAATTTGACCGAAGAGAAAAAGGGTTGTAGATTAGATAAGTCGCCAACGCGGAAACGAAATAAAGATTTCGTGAATGTTTGGTAGGTGTCTGTTGTTTGAGATCTCAATAGTGTGTCATGTTTGTTGATACCGATTGTTTTATATCGGTAATAACTGCCTGATGGTGAACAATCTTTAGGGGTTGTTTGTTGTTGGGTTTTTTATTGCTGGGTTTGAATTTGGTGCCATCGTGCAACGCGTTTTCCCGTGTTGTGTTGGTGGTGTCTGTATTTTTTTACGGAGAGTTTGATCCTGGCTCAGGATGAACGCTGGCGGCGTGCTTAACACATGCAAGTCGAACGATGATGCCTAGCTTGCTAGGTGGATTAGTGGCGAACGGGTGAGTAACACGTGAGTAACCTGCCCCTGACTCTGGGATAAGCCTGAGAAATTGGGTCTAATACTGGATATGAACATTTACCGCATGGTGGGTGTTGGAAAGATTTTTTGGTTGGGGATGGACTCGCGGCCTATCAGCTTGTTGGTGAGGTAGTGGCTCACCAAGGCGACGACGGGTAGCCGGCCTGAGAGGGTGACCGGCCACACTGGGACTGAGACACGGCCCAGACTCCTACGGGAGGCAGCAGTGGGGAATATTGCACAATGGGCGAAAGCCTGATGCAGCGACGCCGCGTGAGGGATGACGGCCTTCGGGTTGTAAACCTCTTTCAGTAAGGAAGAAGCGAAAGTGACGGTACTTGCAGAAGAAGCGCCGGCTAACTACGTGCCAGCAGCCGCGGTAATACGTAGGGCGCGAGCGTTATCCGGAATTATTGGGCGTAAAGAGCTCGTAGGCGGTTTGTCGCGTCTGCCGTGAAAGTCCGGGGCTTAACTCCGGATCTGCGGTGGGTACGGGCAGGCTAGAGTGCAGTAGGGGAGACTGGAATTCCTGGTGTAGCGGTGAAATGCGCAGATATCAGGAGGAACACCGATGGCGAAGGCAGGTCTCTGGGCTGTAACTGACGCTGAGGAGCGAAAGCATGGGTAGCGAACAGGATTAGATACCCTGGTAGTCCATGCCGTAAACGTTGGGCACTAGGTGTGGGGGACATTCCACGTTTTCCGCGCCGTAGCTAACGCATTAAGTGCCCCGCCTGGGGAGTACGGCCGCAAGGCTAAAACTCAAAGGAATTGACGGGGGCCCGCACAAGCGGCGGAGCATGCGGATTAATTCGATGCAACGCGAAGAACCTTACCAAGGCTTGACATGGACTAGATCGCCGCAGAGATGCGGTTTCCCTTCGGGGCTGGTTCACAGGTGGTGCATGGTTGTCGTCAGCTCGTGTCGTGAGATGTTGGGTTAAGTCCCGCAACGAGCGCAACCCTCGTTCTATGTTGCCAGCACGTTATGGTGGGGACTCATAGGAGACTGCCGGGGTCAACTCGGAGGAAGGTGGGGACGACGTCAAATCATCATGCCCCTTATGTCTTGGGCTTCACGCATGCTACAATGGCCGGTACAAAGGGTTGCGATACTGTGAGGTGGAGCTAATCCCAAAAAGCCGGTCTCAGTTCGGATTGGGGTCTGCAACTCGACCCCATGAAGTCGGAGTCGCTAGTAATCGCAGATCAGCAACGCTGCGGTGAATACGTTCCCGGGCCTTGTACACACCGCCCGTCAAGTCACGAAAGTTGGTAACACCCGAAGCCGGTGGCCTAACCCCTTGTGGGAGGGAGCTGTCGAAGGTGGGACTGGCGATTGGGACTAAGTCGTAACAAGGTAGCCGTACCGGAAGGTGCGGCTGGATCACCTCCTTTCTAAGGAGCATCTAACACCTGTCACACAGCATCACATGATGTTTGTGTGTGGTGGTAGAAGTTACCCGCTATCTCGTACTTGTGTTGCGAGGGCGTGGTGCTCATGGGTGGAATATCAACAAATTTGCTGCGCATTCTCGTGCCGGCACGCTTTGTTAGTACAACCAGGACCAACCATTTCGGTGGGAGGTCAGGGTGAGGAACACAAGACGAGCTGGTGAATGGATGGGTGGTTATGACACATTATTGGGGCCTGAAACAACAGGCCATCCACAAACAAGAGAATCCTTTGGGGTTTTTGAGTGTGTGGAGGGTTGTTGTTTTGAAGGTGTCTGCATGCTGCTAACACGGTTGAAACCATAGTGTTTCTTCTGGTGTGGGGTGTGTGGGTTGTTGTTTGGGAACTGTATAGTGGACGCGAGCATCTAACAATCACAATTTATTGTGGTTGTTGTTTTCTGCAAATATATCCGAGTAATAATTTTGATTGTTCTTGTGTTTGTTTAGTGTTTGTTCTTGCTTATGAGCTTTTTGTGTTTGTAAGTTTTTAAGGGCGCATGGTGGATGCCTTGGCATTGGGAGCCGATGAAGGACGTGGGAATCTGCGATAAGCCTGGTGGAGTTGATAACCGAGCGTTGATGCCAGGATCTCCGAATGGGGAAACCCTGCACGTGTTATGACGTGTAACCAATATCTGAATTCATAGGGTATTGGGGGAAACGCGGGGAAGTGAAACATCTCAGTACCCGTAGGAAGAGAAAACAAAAGTGATTCCGTTAGTAGTGGCGAGCGAACGCGGAAGAGGCTAAACCTGTGGTGTGTGATACCTGACGGGGGTTGCATCATGGGGGTTGTGGGGTTACCACGTACGATCACCGTTTTGGGTCGTGAAATGTGTATGCACTGAGGTGAATGGGTTGGGAAGCCCGACCGTAGACGGTGAGAGTCCGGTAACTGGTCTGTGTGTACAGGTTTTTGTGGTGATACCCGAGTATCACGGGGCTCGAGGAATCCCGTGTGAATCTGCCAGGACCACCTGGTAAGCCTAAATACTACCCAATGACCGATAGCGGATTAGTACCGTGAGGGAATGGTGAAAAGTACCCCGGGAGGGGAGTGAAATAGTACCTGAAACCATGTGCTTACAAACCGTCAGAGCATCCTTGTAGGTGTGATGGCGTGCCTTTTGAAGAATGAGCCTGCGAGTTAGTGCTGTGTCGCGAGGTTAACCCGTGAGGGGAAGCCGTAGCGAAAGCGAGTCTGAATAGGGCGTTTGAGTGGCACGGTCTAGACCCGAAGCGGAGTGATCTACCCATGGCCAGGTTGAAGCGCGTGTAAGAGCGCGTGGAGGACCGAACCCACTTCAGTTGAAAATGGAGGGGATGAGCTGTGGGTAGGGGTGAAAGGCCAATCAAACTCCGTGATAGCTGGTTCTCCCCGAAATGCATTTAGGTGCAGCGTTACGTGTTTCTTACTGGAGGTAGAGCTACTGGATGGCTAATGGGCCCCACCGGGTTACTGACGTCAGCCAAACTCCGAATGCCGGTAAGTGAGAGCGTAGCAGTGAGACTGTGGGGGATAAGCTTCATAGTCGAGAGGGAAACAGCCCAGAATGCCGACTAAGGCCCCTAAGCGTGTGCTAAGTGGGAAAGGATGTGGAGTTGCTTAGACAACCAGGAGGTTGGCTTAGAAGCAGCCACCCTTGAAAGAGTGCGTAATAGCTCACTGGTCAAGTGATTCCGCGCCGACAATGTAGCGGGGCTCAAGCACACCGCCGAAGTCGCATCATTCAACTTTTGTTGGATGGGTAGGGGAGCGTCGTGTATGGGGTGAAGCTGCCGGGTAACCGATGTGGTGGACTGTACACGAGTGAGAATGCAGGCATGAGTAGCGAATGACGGGTGAGAAACCCGTCCGCCGAATGATCAAGGGTTCCAGGGTCAAGCTAATCTGCCCTGGGTTAGTCGGGACCTAAGGCGAGGCCGACAGGCGTAGTCGATGGACAACGGGTTGATATTCCCGTACCGGCGAAAAACCGTCCCATACCAATATCGTTTTCTGCTAACCACCCCAAAGATACTTTCTTCTCCTTCGGGAGATGGTTGTATTCGCGGCGTGGGACCCGGGAATGTGAGGTCAGCGTATTAACAGGTGTGACGCAGGAAGGTAGCCGGGCCAGGCAATGGAAATGACCTGGTCCAAGGGTGTAGGCCGAGTCATAGGCAAATCCGTGACTCACATAAGGCTGAGACCTGATAGGCGCCCACAATCGTGGGTGATCCGGTGATCCTCTGCTGCCAAGAAAAGCATCGACGCGAGGTTTTAGCCGCCCGTACCCCAAACCGACACAGGTGATCTGGTAGAGAATACCAAGGCGATCGAGAGAATCATGGTTAAGGAACTCGGCAAAATGCCCCCGTAACTTCGGGAGAAGGGGGGCCCCAACCGTGAAACCCACTTGCTGGGTGGAGGCGGATCGGGGCCGCAGAGACCAGGGGGAAGCGACTGTTTACTAAAAACACAGGTCCGTGCGAAGTCGCAAGACGATGTATACGGACTGACTCCTGCCCGGTGCTGGAAGGTTAAGAGGACCTGTTAGCGCAAGCGAAGCGGAGACTTTAAGCCCCAGTAAACGGCGGTGGTAACTATAACCATCCTAAGGTAGCGAAATTCCTTGTCGGGTAAGTTCCGACCTGCACGAATGGAGTAACGACTTCCCCGCTGTCTCAACCATGAACTCGGCGAAATTGCAGTACGAGTAAAGATGCTCGTTACGCGCAGCAGGACGGAAAGACCCCGAGACCTTCACTATAGTTTGGTATTGGTGTTCGGTGCGGTTTGTGTAGGATAGGTGGGAGACTGTGAAGCGGGCACGCTAGTGCTCGTGGAGTCATCGTTGAAATACCACTCTGACCGTACCGGATTCCTAACTTCGGCCCATAATCTGGGTCAGGGACAGTGCCTGATGGGTAGTTTAACTGGGGCGGTTGCCTCCTAAAGAGTAACGGAGGCGCCCAAAGGTTCCCTCAGCCTGGTTGGCAATCAGGTGTCGAGTGTAAGTGCACAAGGGAGCTTGACTGTGAGAGAGACATCTCGAGCAGGGACGAAAGTCGGGACTAGTGATCCGGCGGCACGTTGTGGAACGGCCGTCGCTCAACGGATAAAAGGTACCTCGGGGATAACAGGCTGATCTTGCCCAAGAGTCCATATCGACGGCATGGTTTGGCACCTCGATGTCGGCTCGTCGCATCCTGGGGCTGGAGTAGGTCCCAAGGGTTGGGCTGTTCGCCCATTAAAGCGGTACGCGAGCTGGGTTTAGAACGTCGTGAGACAGTTCGGTCCCTATCCGCTGCGCGCGCAGGAAATTTGAGAAGAGCTGTCCTTAGTACGAGAGGACCGGGACGGACGAACCTCTGGTGTGTCAGTTGTACTGCCAAGTGCACCGCTGATTAGCTACGTTCGGACAGGATAACCGCTGAAAGCATCTAAGCGGGAAGCCCCCTTCAAGATAAGATTTCCATACACATAAGTGTTGAAGGCCCCCAGCTAGACCACTGGGTTGATAGGCAGGATGTGGAAGCGAGAACTAAAGACTCGTGAAGCTGACCTGTACTAATAGGCCAACAACTTACAACACACCCACCACACACCACCCTAGTAAAACAGGACTGGTTGATTATGAGTGGGGAAGAACAAAACAGCAGAAACTGCCGCGTCCACCATACAGCACCGAAACAACAAAACACCCCCCACAACCAACGAAATAACCTGGCGGTTGTAGAGGGGCAGACACCAACCATAAATAAATACTTGAACCCAACACCACAACAATTGTGGACGTTGCTGGTTCGCCAAAGTTACGGCGGCCATAGCGTGGGGGAAACGCCCGGACCCATCCCGAACCCGGAAGCTAAGACCCACAGCGCCAATGGTACTGCACCCGGGAGGGTGTGGGAGAGTAGGACACCGCCGGACACCCCTTAAAAAGGAAGACCCACACAACGACGTGCGGGTCTTCCAACACTTAACAAGAAAAACAGTCCAGTTGAGTGAGCTCAGTAGCACTGGAATGAGCAATGGGCCTACACATCCTTTGACGTGTAGGCCCATGCTTGTTTAAGAGAATCGTGGGGGAGCTGCCACTAGTTACGCTGCTGATTCCGATTCGAATTTCAGCAGTTCTTCTTTGATCTTTGTGCCAAAGAGGTAATTGCCGGCGCTTCCATCGGTTCTGATGACGCGATGGCACGGAACGATGAGCGCTACGAGGTTCCTGGCGCACGTGCTTGCCGCTGCACGAACAGCCGACGGTCGGCCGGCTGCCTGAGCAAACTGGCTATAGGACAATGGTTGGCCCGGTGCGACGTCCCGAAGCGTCTGCCAGCAGAGCTGGTAGAACTCGGATCCAGTTTGCTGCACGGAGAATTTCTTCAGTGAATCCATGTTCCCTGAGGCGTATTCTCTGAGCCATTGGCGTTCAATAGCTTCTTCGCTAGCCTCAGTCTGCGCTAAGGATTGATCCTGTGGACTGAGCCTGGCGATCAGGTCGCCCAGATCTCCAAATCCTGAAGCTACTACCGCGTTGTCCGGTCGCAGCATGACGGCGTGGAAGGGATGACCCAGGATTTCTTCGGTGACTATTTCTAGGTTTTTCATACAGGCTTCTTCTCTCGGGAAAGTTCTTGGTTCCATAAGTGCATGAGTGCGTATCCTCGCCAGGGACGCCACTGTTCGGCCAGTCGTTCCACGTCCTTCACGGCGCTGATACCTAAGGCTCGTTTGAGAACGAGGTCGCCGGAAGGGAATGCGTCTGGGTCATCCAGGCATCTCAAGGCGATGTATTCCACGGTCCAGGGGCCGATTCCTTTGAGCGCCAGCAAGTTGGACTTGATGAGGTCTCTGTCCTCATAGTCATCGAGCGATACATCATTGGCCAAAGCGGCTATGAGTGTCGCGAGAGTTGAGGCACGAGTATTCGTGAGTCCGAGCACCGACTGAAAGTCGGTGGCCTTTATGTGCTGTAAGTCCTGCAGCTGTGGGAATACACGAAGGCCTGTAGCGTCAGTTTCACTGAAGCGTTCCATGAATCTTGATTGAAATGTTCTGGCCGCCGCTAGGGATACCTGCTGTCCCAGCACTGTAAATATGGCCGTCTCATTTCGATTCAGAGTTCCTGGAATTCGTATTCCAGGGTGCTGGTGAATGATGGATGCCATTCTTTCCGAGCTGGAAAGCGACTCGTTGATGGTGGCTGGATCTGTGTCTAGGTCCAGCCAACGCCGTAGTGCAGGCAACACATTTGTCAGATCAGCCAGCGTCGGCAGGTTCAGTCGCAACGTCAACATTGGAGCGTCGAGCATTGATGGAACCGTGACGCTGCCTAGCCCATGAGGCGTGTCCAACGCACGGATCACCCCGTCGGTTTCGCCGGTGTCAGTATTGACGGAAAGTTGCTCTCGGCCGGCAACAAGGTGCCTGTTCAAGAACCCCAATAGAACGTCAATGTCGTACGGTGGCCGGAATTTCAGGCGCAAAGACAGGGAGAGATGGTCGCTACTCTCGTTGCGCTGGTGAGTGTCTGGTTTCGTAGCGATGGCCGCACGACGTAAGAGCGTCGGCGTCGTACCGTATTCCGATAGCACCGCATCATTGAACTGACGAATGCTTCCAAATCCGGCCGAAAATGCGATATCCGCCATCGACAGCGATGTCTGTTCGATGAGAAGCCGAGCTGTTTGAGATCTGCGTGTCTGATTGAGCTCGGATGGCGAGGCTCCCATCTTCTCAATAAAGAGACGATGTAAATGCCTTTCGCTCAACCCCAGTTTTGCGGCAAGTCCAGAAACTCCATGCTCATCGATATAGCCATCGCGAATGGCGCGAACGGCACGGCTGATTACATCGGTTCCTGAATCCCATTCTCTCGACCCAGGAAGTGCATCCGGGCGGCACCGCTTACATGCCCGATACCCCGACGATACGGCCGCCGCCGACGTACGAAAGTACTCGCAATTGTGGGGCAGCGGAGTTCGGGCCGGGCAGGATGGGCGGCAATAGATTCCGGTAGTTCGTACGCCAAGGAAGAAGCGTCCGTCCCAACGCGCGTCGCGACTGTCTACGGCGACATAACAAACATCGCGGTCGAGTCCAGAATCTTCCCTCACCTCAATAGTGTGCCTTGGTGGGTACACCACTTGCTAGCGGAAATCGGACATAGCGGTGGATTCGGCTTGCATCCCTGTGATCTAGGCTCACTCAGGCGCGATTAGGCCGAGTGCACTAGAATTTATGGAGTTCACCGGGCATCTTGCCTGTGTTTTCTTCGAAAGGTTTTACATGTCACGTCACGATTCTGACAACTCCGACGCCGCCAACGAGCGACGACGCGAGTCTGGCGAATCACGCTCCGAGCGACCACGCCGAGAATTTGTGGCCCGTGGTGATCGGCCACAGCGTGACGGTGACAACCGAGGCCGTCGCGACTTCAGCGCAGGACGCGGTGAACGTCGTGAATTTGGCGGCGAAAACCGTGGTGCTTTTGGTGGCGGCGACCGCCGTGAAAACGGTGGGGAACGTCGTTCCTTCGGTGACCGTAATGACCGTGGTTTCCGGGGACGTAGCGAAGGCGGTGAGCGTCGCTCGTTTGGCGATCGCGAGAACCGCGGATTCCAGCGTCGTGATGACCGTGGCGACAGCCGCGGAGGTTTCGGTGGTGGCGACCGTCGCGAGAACGGTGGAGAGCGCCGTTCGTTCGGTGACCGCAATGACCGTGGTTTCCAGCGTCGCGATGATGCGGGTGGAAGCCGTGGAGGATTCGGCGGCGGCGACCGTCGCGAGAATGGTGGGGAACGTCATTCGTTCGGTGATCGCAACGATCGTGGTTTCCAGCGTCGCGACGACCGTAGCGATAGCCGCGGAGGTTTCGGTGGCGGAGAACGCCGCTCGTTCGGTGACCGTAATGACCGTGGTTTCCAGGGACGTAGCGAGGGCGGCGAGCGTCGCTCGTTTGGCGATCGCGAGAACCGTGGTTTCCAGCGTCGTGATGATGCCGGTGGAAGCCGTGGTGGCTTTGGTGGCGGCGACCGTCGTGAGAACGGTGGAGAGCGCCGTTCTTTCGGTGACCGTAACGATCGTGGTTTCCAGCGTCGCGACGACCGTGGGGATCGTCCCGCGTTCCAGAAGCGCGAAGACCGTGGCGAACGCCCAGCATTCCAGCGTCGCGATGACCGTGGGGATCGTCCTTCGTTCCAGAACCGTGAAGATCGCGGCTTCCAGCGTCGCGACGACCGTGGCGAACGCCCAGCATTCCAGAACCGTGAAGACCGTGGCTTCCAGCGTCGCGATGATCGTGGAGAGCGTTCCGGCGAGCGTTCGGGCCGCCCATTTGAGCGCTCCGATGACCGTGGTCAGCGTTCCTTCAAGCCGCGCGAAGACAACGGCCGCCGCAGCTTCTCTGGCGACCGCGAACCGCGTCGCGAGCGGGGCCGTTTCTCTGACAACAAGCGTGAAGTGGTTCGCGAGGACCGCCCAGACTTCAGCAAGCTCGAGGCCGGTGCTAACGGCGAACGTCCGCACAATCCAGCGGACTTGCGCGCGTCTAACCGTCCAGACCGTCCAAAGTCGCCAGACATCGACGCTGACGTCACGGGCAAGGAGCTCGACCGCTTCTCGCGTGCCGAGCTGCGCTACCTCGATGACAAGAACGCCGAGTGGGTTTCGAAGCACCTCGTCATGGCAGGACGCCTTATCGACGAAGACGCGGAGCTTGCCTACCAGCACGCACTAGCAGCGAGCCGTCGTGGAGGCCGTGTGGCTGTTGTCCGCGAAGCTGTGGGCCTGACCGCCTACAACAAGGGCGACTACCATGAGGCTTTGCGCGAATTGCGTACGTTCCGTCGTATCAGCGGTTCCAACATTCATTTGGCCATCATGGCCGACTGCGAACGTGGACTCGGACGCCCAGAAAAGGCACTCGAAACCATCCACAGTGACGCTGCGGAAGACCTTGACGTGCCAACTCGCGTTGAGCTTGCGATCGTTGCTTCTGGCGCCCAGCAGGACCTCGGCAACATCGAGGCAGCCATCGCTGAGTTGGAGATCCCGCAGTTGGATATCAACCGCGCGTTCTCCTTCAGCCCACGCTTGTTCGAGGCGTACTCAGACGTACTCGAGAAGGCTGGCCGTACCGAGGAAGCGCAGAAGTGGCGTGACCAGATCAAGGTCGCCGAAGTTGCCCTCGGCATCGACGAGGACTCTGCAGAGCCAGAAATTCTGGATTTGATTGAGGACGACGACGAAGCTTCCGAAGGCGAGAACGCTCAGGACATTGCGGGCGAGCCGGATGACGACGCCGGAGCTTCCGATCGTGACGAACCGTCGAAGTATGGCGATGGTCCAGAAGACAACGGCAGCTCCGATGATTCCGAGGACGAAGACGACGAATTCGACATCCTTGATGATGAAGAAGACGAGTCGGAAGAGTCTGACGAAGACGATGAAGAGGACGCAGAAGAGAATGACGAAGACCCGGAGTCTACTGAAAAGTGACCCGAGCTGACGCTCTCTTACTGAGCTTCGACGCGATCCTGTCTGATCTGGATGGGGTTGTTTACGCGGGTGCCGGTGCAATTGCCGGCGCCCCGGAAGCGTTGACTGAGTGCGTGAAGCGCGGCCTCCAGGTCGCCTTCATCACCAACAACGCTTCCCGCTCGCCTGAAAAAGTCGCGGAGCACTTGCAAGAACTTGGCGCTCCCGCGACCACGGACAACGTCTTTGGTTCTGCTGACGCCGGCGTTCGTTTGCTCCTCGATGTCGTCACCGAACGTGGGCTGACGCCTGATGGAACTGGCACGGTGCTCGTAGCTGGCTCCACGTATTTGGAGCAACAGGTGCAGGCAGCAGGCTTCACTGCCCTTCGGGCGAAGGACGCCGACGGACATGGCACCTACGGTGCGGTGATCCAAGGCTTTGATCCGTCGTTGACGTGGTCTGACCTTGCGAACGCCTCCTATGCCATCAACCGCGGTGCCATCTGGGTGGCTACCAACACGGATTACACGATTCCTCGCGCTGAAGGCATTGCTCCGGGCAACGGATCCCTTGTCAATGCTGTCGCGATGGCAACCAACCAGTACCCCGTGGTTGCCGGAAAACCGGCTCCGGTGATGTTTGAGCAAGCCTCACAGCAGCTGGGATCCAAGCAGCCAGTAGTGGTGGGTGATCGCCTGGATACTGACATCCGTGGCGGAAATGCCGCGAGCATTCCCACGATTCTGGTTCTCACCGGCATCGACACGGTGGAGACCGCCTTGGGTGCCTTGACTGCGGAACGTCCTACCTTCATGGTGAAGACTTTGGACTCGCTCTTCGAGCCTTATGAAACGCCAGAATTGTCGTCAGAAAATGGCGGTAATTCTTGGACATGCGGCCCGTGGACAGCCCAATTCGATGCCTCGAGTGACACGATTGCGATGACGAGCAATTCTGACAACTCGGACGATCCGGATGTTCGTGCGTGGCGCGCAGCGTGTGCCGCGTACTGGCATGCGGTGCCCGAGCAGGAAGAACAGCACGTCCCGCACGTTAGTTTTCCCAACAAATAACTCGCAGTAAAAGGAAGCGATTCGTATCAACGATCCAGTACTCAATGAACTGATCGACCGCGCTCAAGAGCTGGGCAAGAGTCCTCTTGAAGGACGCCCAGAGGAATATCACAAGATCCTCGACGAGCTCCAAGCTCACCTGAATCGAAACCCTCAAACTCCTGGCCTGCCAAGCCAGAGCTAGAACCACTCGCAGCAAAGGTACATCAGTGAAAGAACGCCTCGATCAAGCGCTCGTGGCGCGAGGATTAGCGCGCTCTCGCACGGTGGCCGCCAAGCTCGTCGCAGAAGGCTCCGTGAGCGTCAATGGAGACGTGGCCACGAAACCATCTCAGTCCGTCGCCGCAACGGACACCATCACCGTGTCCGACAGTGAAACCACAGAATTCGTCTCACGAGCAGGCCATAAGCTTCACGGCGCGCTCGAAGCATTTACTGAAGTGACCGTGACTGGAAAGCGCTGCCTCGACGCTGGCGCCAGTACCGGCGGATTCACCGAGGTGCTCTTGGGGCGCGGTGCGAAAGAAGTAGCTGCCGTTGACGTTGGCCACGGCCAGCTCGTCGACTCGCTGCGCCACGATCCTCGGGTCCACGTCTTCGAAGGAATGAACGTCCGCTACATGACTCCTGAGGACATCGGGGGACCGGTAGACCTCACTGTGGGTGATTTGTCTTTTATCTCGCTCACGCTTGTCCTAGAGCTGCTAGCGAAGGCAACCAAGCCGAGCGGCGACGTCGTACTCATGATCAAACCCCAATTCGAAGTGGGCCGCGAATCCCTCGCTAAGGACGGCGTAGTCAGCAGCCCAACCGAGCGCAGGCGAGCCGTGGAGAAGGTCGTGAACCATGCGAACACGGTGGGCTTGCGCGTGAATCGGCTGGAGCGGAGCCCTTTGCCGGGCCAAGATGGCAACCGCGAATTCTTTGCGTGGTTCACGGTATCCACAGAAGCGGTCGCCACGGAGCGGATCGCCGCATTGCTCGATAATCTTGATTACTCTTGACCTCGAATCAACGCGCAATAGATTTCCAGAGACGAAACATTGACGGGATAGAGTTTCAGTAGGTTTGGAACGTAGCTTCGAATGGAAAGGCACGAATGCGGCACATTTTGGTCCTTGCTCACACTGGTCGAAGCGAGGCGGTGGAGGCAGCCGTTGATACGTGCCACCAACTAGTGACCGCTGGATTGGTGCCCGTACTTCGCGAGCCTGATCTTGCCAATTTGTTGCCGGAGCACCCTGAACTCATCAATGAAGTGCGCGTGCTGGATCAGCATGTTGGCCTTCAGGAAATTGAGCTGGGCATGGTGCTGGGCGGCGACGGAACCATCCTCCGCTCCGCCGAAATTGTTCGTTCCGCCAACGTTCCCCTCCTCGGCGTGAATCTGGGCCATGTGGGCTTCCTTGCAGAAAGCGAGCGCACAGAGCTACACCAGGCCGTGGAATGGGTAGTGAACCGCCAGTACACGGTGGAAGAGCGCATGACCATCGATATTGAGGTTTGGCTGGATCACACCAAGATCGCGCACACATGGGCGCTCAATGAGGCCACGGTGGAAAAAGCTAGCCGAGAGCGCATGCTCGAAGTAGTCATCGAAGTGGATGCGAACCCCATCAGCACCTTTGGTTGCGATGGCGTAGTCATGGCAACCCCCACCGGATCCACGGCTTACGCATTTTCCGCTGGCGGACCCGTGGTGTGGCCCGAAGTTTCCGCGCTGGTGATGGTTCCCATCGCCGCACACGCTCTGTTCGCTAAGCCGCTGGTCGTTTCCCCGAACTCGACGATGGCAGTGGAAGTCCTCAACCGCACGGACGCTCAGGGCGTGCTGTGGTGCGATGGCCGACGCACCGTGGACTTGCCGCCGGGATCCCGAGTGGAAGTCACGCGTTCGGATTTCCCGGTACGACTCGCCCGCATTAGCGAGACGCCATTCGCCGAGCGTCTGGTGCGCAAATTCGAACTTCCTATCAAGGGTTGGCGCGGCCCCGTCCCGCCGACTTCGCGCGACACCGAAACCACAGCCATTCCCGTCATTCGGGAAGCCGAAGTGGTGGAGCCGCCGCACAACACCGAACGACTGCAATTCCTACCAGGGCATCACAACGACTAACCATGATCGAAGAAATCAGCATTTGGGACCTCGGCGTCATTGAGCACGCTGTGCTGCCGCTGGGCCCTGGATACACCGTTGTCACAGGTGAAACCGGCGCCGGTAAAACCATGGTCACCTCGGCGCTTGGTCTGTTGACCGGAAAGCGTGCAGACGCTGGCTCCGTGCGTCACGGAGCCAAGAGCGCGTCCGTGGAGGCCATCGTTCAAACGCGCGCCAACAGCGACGTCGCTATGCGCGCTGCGGATGCGGGCGGTTCCTTCGATACGGATTCCGAAGAGGACGACGCCGTAGCTCACCTCGTTCTCTCACGCTCGGTTTCGTCCGAGGGACGAAGCAAGGCCACCGTGGGCGGGCGAACGACTCCCGTTGGCGTGCTGGGGGAGCTGGGCGACGCTCTCGTCGCGGTGCACGGTCAGTCCGACCAATTGAGACTCAAAGGCGCCACGGAGCAGCGGGAATCGTTGGACCGTTTTGCCGGTCCAAAACTTGCCTCGACGCTCGCCGATTACCAAGCGGTGTGGGACGAGCTGCGCCAGACGCAACAACAGCGCGATGAACTCGTGACGCAGGCTCGGGAGCGCGCACTTGAAGCGGAGACCTTGCGTGTGTCTCTCGAAGAGATTAACGCTGTGGATCCGCAACCTGGCGAAGACGAAACCCTCAAAGCTGAAGCCACGAAGTTGGCCAACGTCGAAGGCCTGCGCACGGCCGCCATGGCAGCGCATTCGGCACTGGTTTCTGAAGACTTCGGCACCTCGGTTGACGCCTCGACGCTCGTGAACGAAGGGCATCGTGCGCTCGAGATGGTGAGTGACGATGATCCGGACATCAAGGCGTTGGCGGACCGCCTCGCGGAGATCGGCTACCTCATGTCCGATCTCTCGAGTGATCTGGCGAGCTACGCGAGCTCGCTGGACTCCGAGGGGCCGGCACGCCTGGCTGAGGTGGAAGCTCGCCGCGCTGCGCTGAACTCTTTGACGAAGAAGTATGCCCCCACGATTGACGAGGTGTTGGCGTGGGCGAGCTTTGCGAGCGAGCGATCCTTGGAGCTCGGCGATGACACTCTGCGCATCGATGAACTGACCGCGCGCATCGAGACTCTGACCGCTGAGCGGGACGGGCTCGCCGCAAGCCTCACGAAACTACGGACGTCCGCTGCGAAGGATCTGTCAGCCCGGGTGACCACCGAGCTTCACGGCCTTGCTATGCCGGACGCAAGCCTCGTCGTCGTACTGGAAGAAACGGAACCCCACCGTTACGGAGCGGACAGCATTGAAATGCTTCTCAAGCCGCACTCAGGTGCGGGACCGCGTCCGCTCGGCAAGGGTGCTTCTGGCGGTGAGCTGTCGCGCGTGATGCTGGCAATCGAAGTGGTGCTCGCGAGCACTGATCCTGTTCCGACGTTTGTGTTCGACGAAGTTGACTCCGGTGTTGGCGGCAAGGCTGCAGTGGACATTGGACGGCGTCTGGCGCGGCTCGCTGAGCACGTGCAAGTCATTGTGGTCACGCACTTGCCGCAAGTGGCAGCGTACGCGGATCGACACATTCGCGTCATGAAACAGTCCTCCGGTGAGACCGGCGTTACCGCCAGCGACATTGCTTTGCTGGACGAAGATGAAAGAGTTAGTGAGCTTGCCCGCATGCTTGCCGGGCAAGAAGACTCAGAAACCGCGCAAGCACACGCAAAAGAGCTCTTGAGTGATGCTCGCGCTGAGACCGTTAAGTGATAGGCTCGAACTCCGTGGTGCAACGAACTAATTCCCGGTTTTCCCGTTCCAACGAGCAGACGAAGCACATCTTCGTCACGGGAGGCGTTGCCTCCTCCCTCGGTAAGGGGCTTAGCGCCTCTAGCCTTGGACATCTTCTCCGCGCTCGCGGTCTAACTGTCACAATGCAGAAGCTTGATCCGTACTTGAATGTGGATCCAGGCACAATGAATCCTTTCCAGCACGGTGAAGTGTTTGTCACGGATGATGGGGCCGAAACTGACCTCGACATTGGACACTACGAGCGTTTCCTCGACGAGAACCTCGATGGTTCTGCAAACGTCACCACCGGTCAGGTGTACTCGACGGTGATCGAGAAGGAACGTCGCGGTGATTACCTCGGCGACACCGTTCAGGTCATCCCGCACATCACCGACGAAATCAAGCGCCGTATGCGCCTCCCTGCCGAAGGCAAGAAGGCTCCGGATGTCATCATCACGGAAATCGGTGGCACCGTAGGCGACATCGAGTCCCAGCCATTCCTCGAGTCGGCACGTCAGGTGCGTCAGGACATTGGCCGCAACAACGTGTTCTTCTTGCATGTTTCCTTGGTTCCGTTCATCGGCCCATCCCAGGAACTCAAGACCAAGCCGACCCAGCACTCCGTCGCGATGCTTCGCTCGATTGGTATCCAGCCAGACGCTCTGGTCATCCGCTCTGACCGTCCTATCCCAGACGATATGCGCGAAAAGATTGGCCGCACCTGCGACGTTGACGCCGAAGCTGTGGTCAACGCTGCAGACGCTCCAAGCATCTACGACATCCCGGTGGAACTTCACCGCCAGGGCCTTGACGCCTACATCGTCCAAGCACTCGGCTTGAAGTTCAAGGACGTTAACTGGACCAAGTGGAACAAACTCCTCGACGCTGTTCACAACCCGAAGCACGAGATCGACGTGGCCTTGGTGGGCAAGTACATCGACCTGCCAGATGCTTACCTCTCCGTGACGGAAGCTTTGCGCGCTGGCGGTTTCGCCAACTCCGCAAAGGTCAACGTGCGTTGGGTTGCTTCTGACTTGTGCGAGACGCCTGAAGGCGCGAAGGCTGCCCTCGAGGGCGTTGACGCAGTCTGCGTTCCAGGTGGCTTCGGCATCCGTGGCATCGAGGGCAAGCTGGGCGCGTTGAAGTACGTGCGCGAAAACGGCATTCCAACCCTTGGCTTGTGCTTGGGTCTTCAGTGCATGGTCATTGAGTACGCACGCGAGGTAGCTGGTTTGAAGGGTGCAAGCTCCACCGAGTTTGATCCTGAGACCAAGGTTCCTGTCATCGCCACAATGGCTGAGCAGAAGTCCTTCGTGGAAGGCGCCGGCGACTTGGGCGGCACCATGCGTTTGGGCCTCTACCCAGCAACGCTCCTCAAGGGTTCTGTCGTAGCTAACACCTACGGCAAGACTGAAGCCTCTGAGCGCCACCGTCACCGCTACGAAGTCAACAACGACTACCGCGATCAGATTGCCGCAGCCGGCTTGGTGTTCTCCGGAACCTCGCCTGACGGCAAGCTCGTGGAGTACGTGGAACTTCCTGCGGACCAGCACCCGTACTACGTGGCAACGCAGGCCCACCCTGAGTTGAGCTCGCGTCCAACGCGTCCTCACCCGTTGTTCGCTGGCCTCATCAAGGCAGGCTTGGCTCACCAGAAGAGCCGAGTAAAGACCACGAAGTAAGATCCTCCCAGAGAGAAGCTCCTCATGACGATTCAGGACCGCGCGGTGACCTTAGACGTGACCTCGCGGTCCGTCGTCTATGAGGGACGAGTCTGGGACATCGTCCACGACTCCTTCGTGTTCCCCGAGACCGGCGAAGTCTTGGGGCGAGATTACATCGATCACCCGGGTGCGGTAGCCGTCGTCGCTCTTGACGATGACGACCGCATCTTGATGATCGAGCAGTACCGGCACCCCGTGAGCATGTACTTGTGGGAAGTTCCGGCTGGTCTTTTGGACATTGACGGTGAAGATCCCGTCACGGCTGCCGAACGGGAGCTGTTTGAAGAGGCAGACGTCCGCGCTGACACGTGGCATGTCTTGGTGGATCAGTTCAATTCGCCAGGGGCATCTGCCGAAGCACTCCGCATTTTCCTTGCCCAGGGGATTCATGAAATCCCGGAGGATAAGCGCCACGTGCGCGACGGCGAAGAAGCCAGCATGAAGATCGAATGGGTACCGTTCGACGAAGCGCTCACCGCTGTCATTGAAGGGCGTATCCACAATCCAAGTGCAGTCAGCGGCATCATGGCTTTGGCCGTGGCTCGTCAGCGTGGCATGGAGACCTTGCGGGACGCGCACGTTGAGTGGAATGCACACCCCAAATTTCGGGCCGAAGCCACCAATCTCTATCGCGACTGATGCCGCTGCTCCGAGAAGAGCTCGAGGCCTATCTGCAACATGTGGCCATTGAACGAGGGCTCGCCAAGAATACTGTTGCCGCATATCGCCGTGACTTGGAGCGATACATCAACTTCCTTGAAGGTCGGGGAATTCAGCGCGCCGAAAATATCACTCGTAAAGACGTCACCACGTATTCGCAAGACGTGCGGGACGGAGCTGACGGGGGAGCGCCGCTCAGTCCTCGATCTGCGGCACGCGCCGTGGTCGCGGTCCGTGGGCTGCACAAATTTTGGGTCCTTGAAGGTACGACGACGGACAACCCTGCGGCGGAGGTGCAACCACCAGCCGTAGGTCAGCGACTTCCCAAGGCCCTGACCATCGACGAAGTACGCCGAATACTTGAAGCGACGCAGCCGGAGACACCTGCCGGATTACGTGATCGAGCCATACTGGAGTTTTTGTACTCCACTGGCGCGCGTATCTCAGAAGCGACCTCGTTGGACGTCGATGACTTGTTCGTGGATCGATCTAACGATGGACCAGGAATGGTTCGAGTACGCGGTAAAGGCTCCAAAGAGCGCATTGTTCCCATGGGAAAGTTCGCGGTGGAGGCCTTGGACAACTATCTGGTGCGCGCGCGTCCGTTGTTGGTGACTAAGGGTCGTGGGACGCCTGCCTTGTTCTTGAACCTGCGCGGCGGTCGGCTCTCTCGACAGTCGGCGTGGACCATCATCCAGCAAGCGGCGGAACGGGCTCAGATCGGCAAAGAGGTTTCGCCGCATACGATGCGACATTCGTTCGCAACCCACTTGTTGCAAGGTGGCGCCGATGTCCGTGTGGTCCAAGAACTTCTGGGCCACGCCTCCGTCACTACGACACAGGTCTACACGCACGTCACCGTGGATACACTGCGCGAAATCTACGCTTCCGCTCACCCGCGCGCTCGTCTTTAGCTCACTGTCTTGCACTGATGTGCAGTGTTTCCAAGATTCTTTTGGTTGAACTGAAAGATTTTCATGGTTGTTGGACACATCATCAGTAAAGCTAAGAGTGGTTATCGATGGGGATAGCCAGCTGCCCATGAAGGGGGGAGCAGTGAGCGTTCCATATGAGCAAGCGGTCAACACGTTGTATCAACGTCACGCTGTGACCGTTCAGCACTTTATTTATCGCCGAGTCTTCAATCTTGAAGACGCAAACGAACTGACCACCGACGTCTTTCGCGCTGCGTGGAGCACCCTCCAAGCGGGCCGGCAAGTAGATATCGCCTGGCTCATCGTGACCGCCAAGACCTTGATTCAAAACCTCCATCCTGGATCCGGGCGTGCACTTAAGTTGGCCGAACAGATGAAGGATTCGGCCAATCAAGACGGGCAAGCCTCGAGCGGAGGTATCTGCTCCGAAGTAGCCGATGTCTTAGACAAACTGCGCGAAAGAGACCGAGAAGTCCTCATCCTTGCTTATTGGGACGGGCTGCGCGGCGACGATCTCGCCAAAGTGCTGGGATGTACCGCAGCGTCAGCAACTTCACGACTGACGAAAGCACGCCAAGCATTTGCCCAAATAGCGCCAGCCCATTTGGTGCAGCACTTCCCAGGCTCAGAATCAACCCACGGCACGAAGGAGGTGTGAGGAGCATGGATCGCATTGAACAACTCATGAACCAGGCTGACCCGGCCCAAGGCTTGCCAGCGCCAGGTCCTCTCAACCTGTCATCTCTAGGTGCTGATGACACACACACCCCAACCTTTGTCCCTACTTATGAGGAAGCAGCTGACAACATGCCGGAGAACACGAAAGATAACGTGGTGTGGTTCAAGAAGCCAGCAGTTTGGATTGCTGGTGCCGCTGCTGCGGCAGTGGTCACCGGAGTGATCATCACCAATCCTTTCGCGCCGCAACAAGATCAAAGGCCTCCGGCCGTTTCGCCAACGCAGAGCACGCAGTCGTCTAGCTCGACGCTGAACTCTTCATCTGCTGGTCCGTCGTCCAGTTCTTCGGCGGGGACTTCTTCCGGGGCAGCATCGAGCTCCAGCTCCACCGCCACTTCACGAGCGGATCAACTTCCAAATGGTCTTGTTCCTGCGCACCCCTACGTGCATTGGGGTGACTCGGCTCAATGCCGTGCCTTCGACGTGAAAACTGTCTTGGCTGCTGTACTAGGCTCCTCCAAGCTCGAACCCTTTAGCGGTCCCACCGAAGAGCGTCCGGTGATTGGCTGCTCGGGCAACTTTGCGAGTTACCTCAATGTCACGAATCAAATCAGTTATGAACAGCCAAACGATAGTTTTGTGGGCGCTTTCGTTGCAAAGTGGGATGGCGAACGCTGGATTCAGCTTGAAGAATCGACCGACTCCACTACCGAGGTTCCACTTCAGCTCCTTCCGTTCCCTGCCCTTCGGATCAGTTACGCCATGGAAGGTCAAACTCCAGAAGAACGCACTTTGGAGGTTCTCAAGAATTACGGTGTGCAGCCCGAGAATTTGGCACATCTCATGGGGCCGAACATTCCATCTTGGGTGTATTCAAGCGACGCTGCATGGGAAGGATTCTCCAGTGAGAAGGCTGGAATCGCGGGAGAAAAGCGAGCTGATTGGAGCGTCTTAACCCCGGCTCCTATCGCCGATTCTGGTCGCCAAGAGATATTCATTTTCGATGCACACGGTACCAAAGTGGCATCGTTCATGGGTCCGGAACCCGACGGCCAGGATCAGTGCTTTAGTGAGGATCTCACCTTCCGAGTGGTCGCGCGTGCACCGCTGACCGAGGGTCTCGCCGCGTCCTTTGATCTCGCGCTTGTGACACTCAAGGACACTTATGGCAACGAACGTACGAATCTACGATTCGTACCGCATGATCAGTCCGTGACGGGATCAGGCTGCGAGCTCCCTGGGCTTATCGAGACTTCAAGCGGCTCGTGGACGGCAGACTTTGGCCGCTTCTTCGGATTCAAGTCAAACGATGAAATCGAGCAGTTCGTTGACTCCCAAGAGTGGGCTGATCTGATTCGACTTGCCAATTCCCTGCAGAACACCAAGTAGTTCTCTGCCGCCACCAGAGCCGTCGTTGTATTTGAAAAAATATTCTGAGAACTGTCAGAAAAGTACTTTCGCCAGACATATACAAAGTGACGGGGGATACACAAGGTCTTCCGCACTCTCTGAAAGGCAAGATCATGACGGAACGATCCACTCAAAGTCGGCGCGCGCGTTATGCCCTAGCTGGAGCGGTGGCATCATCGCTTCTCGCAGCGTCCTTCTTCCCTTCGGCGGCAACGGCTACGCCCACCGCCGCTCCAACTCTCTCTCCTGCAGTAACGGCGGCCGCTAAGCCGGCGCCGCAAGAAAACACCATTCCTTTGCCGGATGGACTGAAGCCAGCACACGAATCGGTCTTCTGGGAGAACTCAGAAGCGTGTGCCTCATTCTCCTTCGATACGTTGGAGCGCTTCGACGAGGAGCCGGTCGAATACACCAACGCGTCTAGCCCGGTACTCGGTTGCTCTGAAGACTTTGTTGCTTTCTATAACAAGAGCGACGAGTACTACATCCAGCTTTCGCAGGATGAAATCGACGGAAGCTACGAAGGCGCCATGTTTGCCGCGTGGGATGGATCTCGATGGATTCTCCTTTCTGACTACGACGGTGCGTGGAGTTATCCGCAATTGCGCGTCTTCTCAAACGCCTCGGGTGCGGCCCTTCAAGAGGAAATGAGCAGCCAACTCCAACCTCAAGGAGTGTGGGTTTCAAATATTGAGCACCTAGTGGGCCCAGATGCTGCTATTTGGACTTCGAACGTTCCCGCTGAATCGTGGGAACGACAAAAGCTCCCCGGGCAGCCAGGCGTGACGGCTGAAATTCGTGACGACTGGAAGATCTACGAAAACCGTTGGTTCGACGACTCTCCTGACATGATTACGGATCGATTCGGGAATTTTCACTTGTCCCTGGACTACACCACTACTACGGACGAGGTACCTGGCGAATGCTATTTGGCTGATTCGACCTACCGGATCAAGAAGGCATCATCCACAGAGATGACGGCTAATGGCCAAAAGCTCAACGTGGCCATTGTCGAGCTAGCTGAATTGGGCCAAATTTCATACCGCATCATGCTGGTACCAGAATCGGCTTCAAAGTCGGGTCTGCTCTGTGATATTGACCAGTGGCTGAGCGTCGGTAGTAACGGATACCTGAACCCCATGATCAAGGGGAATTTCCGGTTTGTTTCTCAAAAGGAAATCAACGCTTTCACGAAGTCAGTGGCTTGGAAGGACATTGTTCGCTTCGCGGGCAGCTTGCAGTTCAGCTGATTCGGTGCGGTTTTGATGACGACGACGCAGCTTGCGGCCATGAGGCAACCTCAGTTGAGGGTGGGTTGCGAGCTGCGTCTTCCTCTCACCGAAGTTTTAGTTAGCGGTCCAAAGCCTACCGGTGTTGGGACCGCCGGATCTGACCTCTCTTGGTGCCCAAGGCGCTCAAGCCCCAAACTTTGTCCCTACTTATGTGGAAGCAGCTCACAACATGCCGGAAAATACGAAAGAAGATGTGGTGTGGTTCAAGAAGCCAGCCGTATGGATCTCTGGGGTTGCAGCGGCAGTCGCAGTCGGGTTGGTCCTAGTCATCAACCCGTTCCAACCACAAGCGAACAACCACTTGCCAGGAGTCTCTGGTTCACCATCCGGTGCTTCTAGCTCGTCAAGCGCATCAAGCGCGTCGGGTACGGCGTCCTCCACGTCAGTGAGTCCTTCAGGCTCTAGCGGTGCATCGACTTCAACCCAAGCTTCGTCGACTAACAGTACGTCGAGCCTTCCCAACGGACTCAAACCTGCCCACCCGGATGTCTACTGGGAAGACTCGGCGGAGTGCAAAGCCTTCGACGTAGAAAAAGTGATGGTCTACAGCTTCAGCGCCAAAGAGTTTGAACCGCTGAACGGGAAACCTGCCGACAATCCGGTAGCTGGCTGCTACGGAGGCTATGCCACGTACGTGAGTTTGCCTGATCGGGTTCTCTACGAGAAGGAGCTGTCGGATGTTTTCACTGGCCTGTATGTGGCCAAGTGGGATGGCAAACGCTGGCTCGTGAACCACATGGACGAAACGGACGGCGTCGAGTCCTTGATCGGCTTGTCCACTTATCCGCTTACTCGAGCGTTCCCTGATCCGGAAGGACGGACCGCGGCAGTGGTCATACAGAAGACACTTGATGACTTGGAAGTTTCCGTCGACGATCCTGAGAAGCTTCTCGGTCCGAATAGGTCCGCGTGGGCGCCCACCGAACCCGCAGCAAGTACGGCTGACTTCAACGAATCGGGCGTGAGCGGCAATCAGCGAAGTGACTGGAAGCTGGTGACGCGCGACCGCAAACAGGACGACACCATCATTGACGAACTCAGATTCTTTGACCAATACGGCGCCACTGCGGCATCACTTACGGTCTGGAGCCCATCGCCAGAGGCCGAGTGCTATGACCCGGGTACGACGTACGAAATCCTGGCGCGCGAAGACATCGATCTCAAGGCCAAGGCCGGAGCGTTATCGGTTGCTCTCGTCACGAGCACAGACGAGTCGGGAAGAGAGCTGAGTGCGGTTAGCCTCGTAGACCGCAATGCCGCGAAGTCCGGCAAAGCGTGTGACCTCCCGGCACGGATCGAGCTGACCAACGGGAAATCACTGGAATTTTCAATCACACCTGTTCTGGGATTTGAGACTGCAAACGAGCAGCAAGAATTCCTGAATTCTCAGTACTGGACAGACCTGGTGGACTTCGCGGGGGGACTGAAAGTGAAGTAACTTCCGCCAGGAACTGCGCAGAAATTCAGGAAAGCGCGACGCAGCCCGAGCTTGAGAAATCGAGCCGAGCTGCGTCGTCGTATTTGGAGGCACGTCTTGATGCATGTCAGGCGAACTTTTCCGCGATATTCCCCAATTCAATCTAGACAATGGACTTATGCGTCGGTAGGTTGAATGCCAAAGGTCGCTTTCATTAGCGGTCGCGTGCAAAACCCCTCGAAAAAAGTTTCTGGATTTGTGACAAGTTTTCGTTTCAACTGGACATGAATCAAATAGAAGGACCGACGGACAACGTGAGGAATTCGGATTCTCGATAAATAGGTCATGCGGCAAATTGCGGTCCGCGTCGACGTAGTGCTTCAAAGGGGGCTTGGTAATGCGCATGCAGATAGAGCAAGAGATCGACACGTTGTACAACCTGCATGCCGTCACCGTTCAGCGATTCATTTATCGACGCGTCTTCAATCTTGAAGACGCTAATGAACTGACAAATGATGTTTTTCGCGTTGCATGGCAAAAACTTCAGGACGGCACGGCGGTTGATATCGCGTGGCTCATTGTGACCGCGAAGAACATGATTTTGAATCAGCACCGCGGTTCGCAGCGCCAAGTCCGGCTTCGCGACAAGCTGAGGGAATCGGTAGTTCTGACGAGCCGCCCCGATCACTTTGGCATCAGTGCAGACGTTGGAGAAGTGCTGGACCAAATGCGGGAGAAGGATCGCGAAGTGCTGATCCTCTCTTACTGGGACGGACTTCGCGGCTCCGATCTAGCCAAGGTACTTGGATGCTCGGAGGCCTCGGCTGCTACGCGACTGACGCGGGCACGTCAGGCATTCGCCAAATTGGCCCCACCACATCTGATGAACCAACCATCAGGAAAGCACTTCACCAACGGAAAGGAGGCGTGACACCATGAGACGCATTGAAGATCTGATGAAACAGTCGGACCCGGCGCAAGGCTTGCCAGCTCCAGGACCGCTGAATCTGTCCTTCACGGGACCCGACGGCTCTGACGCGCCAACTTTCGCCCCAACTTTTGTTGAGACGGCCGACAAGGCGCCGGAAGATACAAAGAACAACGTGGTCTGGTTCAAGAAGCCGGCTGTGTGGATTGCAGGCGTTGCGGCTGCAGCCGCCGTTGGACTGGTTCTGGTGATCAACCCGTTCCAATCACGTGTCAACAATCCGCTACCTGGCGTCACCGCGCCGGACGCAACCAAGATGAGCACCAGCGCTTCTCCGACGCAAGCGTCAGAGTCGCCGTCCAGTGGTTCGAGTACACCGTCGGGCTCTTCAGCAGCTCCAACGAATTCCGAGTCGCCAACTTCGTCGGCTCCGGCGAGCTCAGGCGGGTCCACGGCGCCGGCGCCGGGAGCTTCGTCCTTGCCGAACGGATTAGTGCCAGCGCACGAGAACGTGTTCTGGGAAGATTCCACGGCGTGCAAGGCGTTCGAGATCAGCAAGCTAACGATCGACAACCCGGATACCAACAAGACTGAGCTGGTGGAAGGTACCCCTGAGGAACATCCAGTGGTGGGCTGTTATCAGGGATACGCAGCCTTTGTCGGGACCACCGACCGTGATTACTTTGCGAAGGATTTGGTGGGTGGGATCATCGAAGGGAATCGGAGTCTCTTCATCGCTACCTGGCAAGAGGGCAAGTGGGCTGTAGGTGCTTATCAGGACATCGGTAGCCAGCAGACCTACCCGAACTGGATTCCGGCATACCCGGATCTTCGTGCTCAGCCATTTGCGGATCCCTACCCCAACATGAGCAGCTGGGTGGATGCCACGCTGAAAGCAATGGACGTGGAGGTGGACAACGTTTGGAATCTGCTAGGTCCAAACATTCCAACGTGGGCGCCAACCAAGGCTGCGGCATCATGGCAAGCCGTTGATTTGAGCGAGGGGCTGGGGCTGACTGCTGAGAAGCGGAGTGATTGGACGCTAGTCACTAAAGCGAGTGGCCTGAACGATGCCCAAAAGGACAGCGCTTACTTCTTTGATACCTACGGCGGAATGGCCGTTGCGCTTCGGCCGGAATCCGGAAACGAAGTGACGGACAAGATCTTCGGGGATGCCCCTTATCAGGTTCTCCGACGGGAAAACATCGAGCTCAGTAGTCCTCAAGGACCTCTCGCCGTGGCTTTGGTTCAGAAGACGGCTGAAATGAAGGACTACGTGATGCTCTCCCTGATTCCTCAAGACCTGCCAGACGAAGGCAAGCGAAAAGACCTTCTCACTGACGTCGAGTTGCCCAACGGTGCAAAGATCCGGGCGGAACTCGTCGACAGCGGAATGACGATGACCAGCGGCGTGGAGAACTACCTCGCAAATTCGCAATATTGGAAAGACGTCGTTCAGTTCGCTCGCAGCTTGCGCGGCAACTGAGCCCATAAATAAGTACGACGACGCAGCTTCAGCCCGGAAATCCCAGGCGAGCTGCGTCGTCGTACTTTTAAGAAAAGCGGTGCGACCTACGAAAGGTGACGCTCTTCCGGTCCGTTGTAGGCGGACAGCGGGCGGATCAACGCGTTGGCGGCACGCTGCTCGCGGATGTGAGCAGTCCAGCCGGTGATGCGAGCGGCGATGAAGATCGGCGTGAACATTTCCGTGTCAAAGCCCATCAAGTGGTACGTAGGGCCGGCAGGGTAGTCAAGGTTTGGCTTGATGTTCTTAGCCTCACCCATGGCCTGCTCGAGCCCGTCGTAGAGGCCCAGCATTTCGCTTCGACCGTAGTACTCAATCATCTTGTCCAGCGCAGCCTTCATGGTTGGCACGCGGGAGTCACCGTTCTTGTAGACGCGGTGGCCGAAGCCCATGACCTTCTTCTTCTGCGCGAGAGCGTCTTCCATCCACGCCTTGGCCCGGGCAGCTGCCTCTTCACGAGACTCTTCCTTGCGGATGCCGATCTCGTGGAAGGTGTGCATGACGGCCTCGTTGGCGCCACCGTGGAGTGGGCCCTTGAGAGCGCCGATAGCACCCGTGACAGCTGAGTGAAGGTCAGACAGCGTCGAGGTGATGACACGAGCCGTGAACGTGGAAGCGTTGAAGGAGTGCTCCGCATACAAGACCATGGAGACGCGGAAGGCGTCCACGACTTCTGGCGCAGCTTCTTCGCCGAAGGTCATCCACAAGAAGTTCTGGGAGTAATCCAGATCCTCGCGCGGCTCAACGACATCCTGGTCGCGACGGCGGCGCTGGTCATAGGCCACCACAGCAGGGAACTTCGCAAACAGGTGCTTTGCCTTCTCCAACTCAGCCTCCGGCGAGGAATCCTCGGCCTTCGGGTGGTTGGCGCCCATGACGGAAACGGCGGTGCGTCCCACATCCATCGGGTGGCAATTCTTTGGCAACAAGTCGATGGCTGCCTTCACGTTCTCATCAAGCGCGCGGTTGGAACGCTCGAAGGTCACGAACTCCTGAAGCTCAGCTTCCGTTGGAAGCTCGCCGTTCCAGAGCAAGAGCGCAACCTCTTCGAAGGACTTCTGCGCAGCCAATTCCTGAACCGGATAGCCGCGATAGAGCAGCGAGTTCGACTCAGGATTGACCTTGGATACCGCGGTGTAGTCAACGACGACTCCCGCAAGACCCTTCCTGATCTCCTCAGTTTCAGTCATGATTTCTCCTTATAGCTGTTCCGCGGCCTTAGAGGTTCGCGTTGTTCGTTTGAATATCGGAGCTCGGAACCTGGAAGTTGAAGATTCCGGAATCGAACTGGTTGTAGGCCTCGTAGTCAACGAGTTCGTAGAGACGTGAACGCGTCAACATCTCTTCGACCTTGCTGTCCTGCGTTCCCTCTGTGGCAATCGTGTCCAGCGTACGCTCGATGGCTCCCATCGCGATACGAAGCAACGTCACCGGGTAGATGACCATCGCAACGCCGGCGTCCGCGAGCTGCTGTTTGGTGAACAGCTCGCTCTTACCGAACTCTGTCATGTTGGCGAGGACGGGGACGTCGATTTCGTTGCAGACACGCTCAAATTCGCTGAGGTCCTTGAGAGCCTCCGGGAAAATCATGTCTGCGCCGGAGTCCACGAGGGCCTTCATGCGGGCAATCGCCGCGTCCAGTCCTTCAACAGCACGCAGGTCCGTGCGAGCCATGATGACGAAGTCGCTGTCACGGCGGCCATCCACGGCACCCTTGATGCGCATGGTGGCGGTCTTCAGATCCACCATGTTCTTGCCGTCCAAGTGACCACACCGTTTCGGGTTGAACTGGTCCTCGATATGGCAGCCGGACAAGCCAGCGTTCTCGAGCTCCTGGATGGTGCGGGCCACGTTCATGGGCTCGCCGAATCCGGTGTCGGCATCGATCAAGGTGGGCAGATCCGTGGCGTCAGCAATCTGGCGTCCGCGCTGAGCGACTTCACTGAGCGTCGTGAGGCCAACGTCCGGAAGACCCAGCTCGTTCGCTAGAACAGCACCGGAAATGTAGGCGCCCTGGAAGCCCTTTTCTTGAATGAGCTTGGCGGATAGGGGAGTGAAGGCTCCCGGGAACTGCACGGCAGCTCCCGGCTTCACTGCGTCACGAAAAGCTTTCCGCTTCTCGTTCGGCGTTTTGGTGGAGTACAGCATTTTAGAAAAGTCCCTTCGGGGCGTTTTCGAGGTTGATGACGCCAAGAGCTGCCACCACGTTGAGCTGATCCAGTTCGCCAGCCTTCAGTTCTGGCAAGCGCTGCACGGTGTCCAAGAAGCGCTCGATTTCAGCTGGCTCCACGAGGCCCTCAGCCAGGGTGCGGAACTTGTTGATGTACTGTTCGCGAGCGAATGGCCGGGCGCCCAGCGGGTGAGCGTCGGCAACGGCGATGGAATCCTCAATAACCGTTCCGTCCTTGAGGGTGATGACTACGGAACCGCCGAAGGCCTTCTCGCTGATGTCCAGCGAGTGGTAGCGGCGTGTCCATTCCTTGTCTTCTTCCGTGGTCACCTTGTGCCACAGCTCCACCGTGTCGGCGCGGCCTGCACGCTCTGGAGCGTAGGAGTCCACGTGGTGCCAAGCGCCATCCTGCAATGCCACCGTGAAGATGTACATGATGGAGTGATCCAAGGTTTCGCGGGATGCGGTTGGATCGTACTTCTGAGGATCGTTGGCGCCGGAGCCAATGACGTAGTGCGTGTGGTGGCTGGTCTTGATGAGGACAGATTCCACGTTGTTCGGATCCGTGGCTTCAGGGTGTTCGCCGTGAAGCTTGCGGGCCAAGTCAATCCATGCCTGAGCCTGGTACTCGGCGGAGTGTTCCTTGGTGTAGGTATCGAGAATTGCGCGCTTGGCTTCGCCGGCCTCAGGAAGTGGCACTTCGTAACGAGCGTCCGGTCCGTCCAACAACCAGGCGATGACGCCGTCTTCGCCTTCGTAGATCGGCACTGGAGAGGTCTGTCCGCGCATTGCGCGGTCGGCTGCTTCAACGGCCATCTTGCCGGCGAATGCAGGAGCGTGAGCCTTCCACGTGGAGATCTCGCCCTTGCGGGACTGACGCGTGGCGGTGGTGGTGTGGAGGCCCTGGCCAACAGCCTGGAAGATCTGCTCAACCGGCAAGCCCAACAAGGTGCCGATGCCTGCGGATGCAGATGGGCCGAGGTGAGCTACGTGGTCAATCTTGTGCTTGTGCAAGCAAATGGCCTTGACCAGATCCACCTGAATTTCGTAGCCAGTGGCGATACCGCGGATGAGGTCGCGGCCGGAAGAACCAACATGCTGAGCGACTGCAAGGATCGGCGGAATGTTGTCGCCAGGGTGGGAGTACTCGGCTGCCAAGAAAGTGTCGTGGTAATCGAGCTCGCGAACGGCTACACCGTTGGCCCAAGCAGCCCACTCAGGGGAAACCTTTTCCGTGATGCCGAAAACGGACGCGCCCTGTCCGCCGGTGGATGGAGCGTGCGTGATGGCCTGGGCGCGAGCGGCAATGATCGGTCCGCGGTTCAGCGAGGCGACGGCAACCGAAGCGTTGTCGATGATGCGGTTGATGATCATGTCCGTTACTTCTGCGGAGACCTCTACGGGGTCAGCGGCGACCTCGGCGATCTTGTGCGCAAGCTGCTCCTCGCGGGGCAGGTTTTCTTCGGACTTGTAGACGCGAACTTCGTGCAGTTTCATGGTTGCCTTTCGTAAGGGTTGAAAGCTTGGAAAAGATGTCTAGACGGCGGCGGCTTGCCGAGGATGTTGCTGATGTTGAATGTGTTGAAGCGATTGGCTCAAATGCACTAGCGTGGCAGCTTCGGCCAGCTGCGGTGATCCCTTGGCGATCGACTCAGCGATGAGCGCGTGTTCGTTCGAGGATGCTGCCAGCCGTTCCGGGTTGTCTTGAGCTAGTCGGCGGACTCGAGCCAGATGGGTACGCAGGCCACGTAGTGCGTTGGCCAGGTAGTCATTGTGGACGGCTTCGTCGATGGCGGTATCCAGCGAGGAAGCCAATTGGTAGTAATCGGTGGGAACGAAGCCAGCCTCCACATGGGACGCCGCACGGAATCGTGCAGCGAGCGAAATGAAGGTGTCGGCCTGCTCCGGGGAAACGCGGGCCGCAGCTAAGCGTGCGGCTTGAACTTCAAGTGCGGTGCGCAGTTCAAAGAGGTCTTCGACGTGATCCAGAGATACGTCGGTGACAACCGTTCCGCGTCCACGTTGCTGGACGGCGAGGCCGTCGGCAGCCAATCGAGCGAAAGCCTCGCGGATGGGCGTGCGAGAAACGCCGAGTCGCTCAGACTGCTCCACTTCGCCCAGCAATGTACCGGGCGAGATGGCGCCGTCGAGGATCTCGTCGCGTAACTGCTCGTACGCCTTATCGCTCGCTCTCATGACATCCATTGTATACATCGACGGTGAAACGTCTAGACCTTTTACCCCATTTCACCTACCTTTCGGCGCAAAGCGGCTAATTGTGTATACAGAACTCTTGTTTGTCTGTGACGGGAGTCATACAGTAATTCTCAGAAAGAGGCAGTTCTTTAGCAATGGCGCTAGATCACCACGGAGGGTTTCATGACCACCTACGCAGCCACCTACCAGCGCAGTCAGCAAGACCCCGGCCAGTTCTGGCTGGATGCCGCGCAAGACATCGAATGGACCGTCCCGCCGACGGTGGCCATCGATGAATCCAAAGCCCCGATGTACAGCTGGTTCCCGGGTGCCGAGCTCAACGTGGCTGCCAACGCGCTGGACCGTCACGTTGCCGCCGGACGAGGAGACCAAGCAGCGCTGATCTATGATTCCGCCGTCCTCGGTACCGTCAAGACGTACTCCTACAAGAAACTCTTGAGTGAAGTTGAAAAGGCAGCCGGCGCGCTCGCAGAACTTGGCGTGGTCAAAGGCGACCGCGTCATTATATATATGCCGATGATCCCGGAAGCTCTCATCTCCATGCTGGCCTGCGCTCGCCTCGGCGCTGTGCACTCGGTGGTTTTCGGCGGCTTCGCTCCCAAGGAACTCGCGGCCCGCATTGAAGACGCCACTCCGAAGGTGATCGTGACCGCCACCGGCGGCATCGAACCGGCGCGCCGCGTCGAATATCTCCCAAATGTCTCCCAGGCCATCGCAACGTCCGCACACAAGGTGAGCTACGTCGTCGTAAAAGCCCGCGAAGGATTCCAGCATTCCCCGGAGAACATTGATCAGGCGGGCGCGCAGTGGATTGATTACGACGCCGCCACGCAAGCGGCTGCCCCGCATGCGGCAGTGCCGGTGCTGGCGACGGACCCTCTGTACATTCTCTACACGTCCGGTACTACGGGTAAGCCGAAGGGCGTGGTGCGCGACTCCGGCGGTTACGCCGTGGCGATGCAGTGGTCCATGAAGAACATTTATGGAGTGGGCACTGGCGAGACCATGTTTACGGCCTCGGACGTCGGGTGGGTAGTGGGGCACTCCTACATCGTGTACGCGCCGCTCATTGCCGGTGCCACCACCGTCCTCTACGAAGGCAAGCCTGTAGGCACACCGGACGCCGGCGCCTTCTGGCGCGTGGTTGCGCAGCACGGTGCCAAGGTCCTCTTCACGGCCCCGACCGCTTTGCGTGCTATCCGTAAGAACGATCCTCACGGCGAGTTCATCAAGTCCACGCCGATGCCAACGCTCAAGGCGCTCTTTGCCGCGGGCGAGCGCCTAGACCCGGACACGAGCCGTTGGATTGAAGACGCGCTCGCAGTTCCTGTCATCGATAACTGGTGGCAGACGGAAACGGGCTGGCCCATCGCGTCCAATCCGTTTGGTCTGGAAGAGCTGCCGCGCAAGATTGGTTCGCCAACTTTTGCGGTGCCGGGTTACGACGTCCGCATCTTGGATGCTTTCGGCGAAGAGCTGACGGAGCCGAACACGGAAGGCAATATCGCCATCAAGCTCCCCATGCCTCCGGGCACACTCGCGACCCTTTGGGGCGGCGACGAGCGCTACAAGTCCTCCTACCTGGACGCGTTCCCTGGCTACTACGCCACGGGCGACTCCGGATTCAAGGACGATGAGAACTACCTCTTTGTCATGGGCCGCACGGACGACGTCATCAACGTGTCCGGTCACCGCTTGAGCACCGGCGCCATGGAGCAAGTTGTGGCGAGCCATCCGGCCATTGCCGAATGCGCCGTGATTGGTGTTTCGGATCCGCTCAAGGGTCAGCGTCCGTCCGGCTACGTGGTGCTGAAATCCGGCGTGGATATTGCCGAGGAGGACTTGCGCAAGGAACTCATCGCGCTGGTGCGTCAAGACATTGGGCCGGTTGCTGACTTCAAGGATGTCGCCGTGGTGGCAGCCCTGCCCAAGACTCGCTCCGGCAAGATCTTACGCAAAACTATGCGTCAGATCGCAGATGGCGAAGAGTACGTGGTGCCGTCCACCATTGAGGACGCATCCGTCATCGACGATCTCTTGGACGTCTTGCGCGGGTAGCTGTTGTGGTTGGCCGCCGCGGCTAGAGCTCGGGGTTCTTCGAATATTCGTGTTCTGGACGCCCCGGCGTGCCGTAGCGAGGTTGCCTCGTTACTTCCTCACGGCGGGTGAGATGCTCCAAATACCGGCGTGAGGTAACGCGGCTGATCCCGAGTGCTTCACCCACCTCGCCTGCGGACAGCGGCGTGGTGGCGTTGGCCAGCAGTTCCTTGACGGCTACCAGCGTTGCTTCCGTGAGCCCTTTGGGCAGAGAGGACGACGCCGCAGCTTCCGTCGAGGCGCCGAACATGCGGTCGAGTTCGGCTTGGTCTGAGATTTCTCCGCCGCCGATGTATTCGCTCGAGAGCCGTCTGAAGGCGACGAGGCGGGATTCAAAGTCGGCGAAGGTGAATGGCTTGATGAGGTACTGCACGGCCCCCAGATTACGCGCCGAGAGAATCGTTGCCCGGTCCGTCGCAGCCGTCATGGCGAGCACGGAACCTTCGTAGCCAACATTGCGCATCGAGCGGACCACTTCGAGGCCCGTGCCATCGGGCAAATGAACGTCCATCAGCACGAGTTCAATGCCGAACGAACCCGTCTCTCGTAACCGGGCACCAAGGAAACGTTGGGCCTCAGCCACGGAGCCTGCCGTGAACTCGTGCGTAAAGCCATCCACTCTCCGCAAGTACTCGACGTACGCGGCACCCGTGGTGGGATCATCCTCGATCACTAAAACGCGCATGTCACCCACGGTAGTCGCTTCCGTCGACAGATTTGGTGGAGGCGGCGCTCGCAGCGAGTTCTTCGTCCAAGTTCTGACCGGAGTGACTGACCACGGCCGGACGCGTTGTGGCGGCCGGCGTCAAAGTGTCCGGAATCGGGATTTCCACGGTGAAGACAGTGCCTGAGTCTTGGGCTATGGACACCGTTCCACCCAGTCGCTTCGCTGTTGAATTCACGAGCCACAGTCCGTGGCCGCGGCCCGTCTCACCGCGATCCTTCGTGGAGAAGCCGCGCTCGAAGATCCTGTCGATCAACGCTTGCGGGACGCCCGGGCCTGAATCCGCCACCATGATGGTGAGCCAGCGCCCTTCTTCGGCGGGGGAGTCGTAGACGTCTACTTCAATCCAGCGTTGTTGTTCTTCGCCGACATCCGCGGTGTTCTGAGCGTCCAGCGCTCCGTCCTGCGCTCCGTCCTGCGCAGCGTTCTTCACTGTGGAGTCAACAACGGCGTCAACGGAACCAACGGAGTCAGCGGCACCAACGGAACCAATGGAATCGATGGCGTCCATCGCGTTGTCCACCAGATTGCCCAAGATGGTGATGAGGATGTGGGAACCCAAATTCGTGCGCCGGGTCAGCTCAATCGAGAAGTCCAAGTCGATGCCGCGTTCGCGAGCCTGTGCCGCCTTGCCCGTGAGTACGGCTTCCATGACGGGCGCAACGCCCGCGGATCCCTCACGCTGGTCGCTCGCACCGACGGCTTCGCTGACTACACCCTTGGCTTGCTCGGTATGGCCCAGCTCCAGAAGGGAAAGGACCGTGTGGAGTCGATTGGCGTGCTCATGCGTCTGCGAGCGCAGCGCGTCCGTGAGAGAGCGAGTGTTTTCCAGTTCGCCGGAGAGCGCTTGAACGTCGGTGGCGTCGTGGAGGGTGATGACGGTTCCGGAGACGGCTCCGCGCACGGCTCCGCGCGAGGACGGATCGATCGTGTGTTGGTTGACCACCAGAATGCGGCCGTTGGCGAAGTAGCGTTCGTCTTCGGCATCTCGGCCCTCAATCATGAGCGCTTTGAGCGCTTCGGGTAGGTCGATGTCATTGACGAGTAGTCCCACAGCTCCCGTGGCTGAAGCATTGGGGGACACCGTGGTGCGTTGAGGATCAAAGCCTGGCTCGCGAGCTTGAATGATGGGCCAGCGCAACAGTTCGGCGGCTTTGTCGTTATATAAACGGACCCGACCGTGCTGGGAAATGAGCACAATGCCTTCAGTGACGTTGTGGAGAGCAGTGTCAATGAAGTTGAAGGATGCGCTCATCTGTTCTGGCCCCATCCCAAAGGTCACTCTCTTGAGATATTGCGAGAGTAAGTAACTCGCGAGCGAGGAAAAGATCAAGAGAACCCCGGCACCAATCAGGATGGCGGGAATCTGAGACTGCGCCAAGATATCCAATTCGGAGACTCGCGAACCCACGGTCAGGATGCCAACCACGTTGCCGTCCACTCGAATGGGGACTACCGCGCGCGCTGAGAGCCCCGCCCGACCAGTGGAACTCACCTCGGTGAATTCCTGACCGTTGACCGCCGGCTGAATGGTTCCGGGGTACTGCGTGCCGATCCATGACGGATCCCAGTAGGTAAGTCTGGTGCCCTTGGTGTCCATGAAGGTTGCAAAGGCCAGATTGGCGCTCTTCATGATGCGCAGCGAGTACGGCTGCAAGATTTCCGTGGGATTGTCGGAGGAATACGCCCGGATCACTTCCGTCTCGCCTTCCATGAGGCGAGCGGTGTGGAGCATGCGGTCTTGCTCGAGGTTAAAGACCGTGTCCCGGTTGTGCACGAAAACCGCCCATGTCACCAGCATGGTGGCAAAGACAATGAACATGAGTTGCCCGACGAAAAGCCGACGGGCGATGCTCCAGGGGTGCACAACACCGTCCTTAAGTGATTTGGATCATGACCATTATGACCGCAAAGGTACTTCGAGCCCCACTCCGCATGAAGATAGTTGCATTGCAGATCATCATCACTGCTGTCTCAATGAGGAGTAACTTTGAGTAATATCGATCAGCGGGAAGCATTAGATCCCGAAATGAATGCGGAACCTACCCGCGAAAATTCTAAGAAAAATGTAGACCGCACGCACTGGCTTTACATCATGGTCATCGTCGCCGTGGTGGCAGGTGCCATTGTTGGTCTCGTTGCACCGGATCTCGGCAAGGCTCTTAAGCCGCTGGGAACGGGCTTCATCGCACTGATCAAGATGGTCATTGCCCCGATCATTTTCTGCACCATTGTTTTGGGCGTTGGTTCTGTTGCTAAGGCAGCCACGGTTGGTAAGGTCGGCGGCCTCGCCCTCGCGTACTTCCTGACCATGTCCACCTTCGCATTGGCTATCGGCCTCTTCGTCGGCAACCTCATCCACCCAGGTGAGGGCCTCAAGCTTCAGCCATACAAGAGCGCAACGGGCGGTGCCGAGGATCCTACGGTCCAGTTCTTGCTTGACCTGATCCCAGGTGACATCCCAGTTCTTCCAACCTTGGTGCTGGCTCTTCTCGTTGGCTTCGCACTTCAGTCCATGGGTAAGGCTGGTGAGCCTGTTCTTACCGGCATCAAGCACATCCAGGGCGTTGTTTTCCGTCTCATGATGATGATCATGTGGGTTGCTCCGATTGGTGCTTTCGGCGCTATCGCAGCAGTGGTCGGTGCTACCGGCTGGGCCGCTATCGGCTCGATGCTCATCCTCATGGGTGCCTTCTATATCACCTGTGCACTGTTCATCGTCTTGGTCCTCGGAACGCTCTTCCGCCTCGTGACGGGCCTGAACATCTTCCAGCTCATGAAGTACTTGGGCCGCGAATACTTGCTCATCTTCTCCACCTCGTCTTCCGAGTCTGCCTTGCCACGACTCATCGCCAAGGTGCAGCACGCAGGTGTTTCCAAGCCGGTTGCCGGCATCGTTGTTCCTACCGGTTACTCCTTCAACCTTGATGGCACCGCGATCTACTTGACGATGGCAGCACTCTTCGTCTCTACCGCCATGGGCATGCCGATGAACCTCGGCGAGCAGGTTGGCCTCTTGGTCTTCATGATCATCGCTTCCAAGGGCGCTGCAGGCGTCACCGGCGCTGGTTTGGCCACCTTGGCTGCAGGCCTTCAGGCACACCGCCCCGAGTTGCTCGACGGCATGGGCGTCATCGTGGGTATCGATAAGTTCATGTCTGAAGCTCGCGCTTTGACGAACTTCACCGGTAACGCAGTCGCTTCCTTCCTCATTGGAAAGTGGACCGGCGAACTCGACATCGAGCAGGCCCGCGCCACGCTCGCTGGAACCTCGCCATTCGACGAGAACACGTTGCTTCCTGAAAACGAGCACTAATATCGTCCCCTTCGGGGCCACTGAATAAAGTACGACGCCGCAGCTCACCCGGCGGTTTCTATCGGTCGTTGCAACACTAGCGGTCTAGGGTTCTGATAGTAATTCATGTAATCGCTCGGCTGGAGTTTTCCAGTCGAGCGATTTTCTTGGGCGCCCGTTGAGTAGTATCGCCACTTGTTCGAGATCTTCCGGACCGTACTGACTTAGGTCTGTACTCTTTGGAAAATACTGGCGTAGTAGCCCGTTGGTGTTTTCGTTCGAACCACGTTGCCAAGGGCTGTGGGGATCACAGAAATACACGTCCATGTCTGTAGCGGCGCTGAATGACTTGTGTAACGCCATTTCGATTCCTTGATCCCATGTCAGTGAACCGCGTAGGGCTTCAGGTAGCTTCAGCATCGTGTTGATCAGACCGTCGCGCACCGTCTGGGCGGTGTGATCTCTGGGTAAATGCACGAGCATCACGAACCGGGTGGTGCGCTCGACTAGGGTTCCGATCGCGGACAGATTCCCGGCGCCCATGATCAAGTCGCCTTCCCAATGGCCAGGCACCGCACGGTCCTCGACAGTGGCGGGTCGTTCGCTGATGTTAATCATTCCATCGCGGAAACGCGGCTGACGTTCATCAATCTTTTTCTGTGGTTTACGTCGTGCTCTGCCAGAACGTAGCGCTTGCGTGACTTCCCGTTTTAGACCGCCACGAGCCTGCAGATAGATCGATTGATACACCGTTTCCTGACACACCTGCATCTCCAAATCATCAGGGTGATCAGCCACCATCCGACGGCAGACTTGTTCCGGAGACCACCCTAGGCGCAAACCATAAGCAACGTAATCACGCAGCCGTCCTGGGCGCGCAAGTTTTGCTTCCTTCGGTCGTGACCTGCGAGCGACCGCTTGCCGGTGCGCAGTATGAGGATAGTAAGCACCGCCTATAGAGCAGTTCCTGCGGACCTCTCTGCTGATGGTGGACGGTGAACGCTGTAGCTTCACGGCGATTTGACGATATGAATGTCCTGCAACGGTCATCGCGTAGATTTCCTCCCGTTCAGTCATGGACAGGAACCGCGCATCAATCTGTTGCTCCAACGCACGCAAGCTCGGACTGGCACTCGTTTGATGCTGGCCGGCGATATGGGTATAGGTGGTCACCCCACTTTTGTAGTTCACTACACGACCATCGGGATAGACCCTCCCGTTTCCATTCTTGCGAACACCGTTATCCCAGTCCTTGGCCGTGCTGGGATGAATGCCTACCAGTTCGGTAGCCTCACGACGGCTCATGCCTTGGGCTCGTAAACGCACGAACTCTTCGCGTTGACGCGCACCGCGTCTGATAGTTTTCAACCCGGCTTCCGCGGCCCACAGGTAACAAGTAGGGTAAGGAATATTCACTTCGCCAGCCGCTTTACTGACGTTCTGGTGTTTTTCAAAAGCAGCGAAAAACGCAGCTTTTTGTTCCGGCGTGTACTTCGAACGCGACCGACCAATGGAACCCGGACCCGAAGATCCCCACCCATATTTCCTAGCCAACTGGTACGCCGTGGGCAACGATATCCCGATAACTTGGGCAGCGTCCTTAACACGCCCAGTTTGACCAAGGACAACAGCGAAGCGCTGCTTCTCTTCAACAGTGATCCTGGCCCCACGCGATCTTAACGACCTCGTTAAACGGTTCTCGGAAAAAACAGACACGGTCGTTGCAACTCCTGAAAATTCAAGGTGTTGCAACGACCGTTAGAATCCGCCCCCAAGCTGCGGCGTCGTACTTTTTGTTTTGAGTTCAGTGAGGGACGGAAATTTCCGTAGGGGAGAGGGTTACGCGCTCACTGTGGAGAAGATGGCTGCAGTCGCTGCGCGAACGCCGGTGCGCAAGGTTGGATCGATGACCGGGGCGAAAAACGGGCTGTTATTTCCCGGAACCGGATTTTCCTCCGAATGCTGATCCAGCTCGAATCCGCCCAACACCCAATACACGTGCGGCACGTCCAAGGCCGCCGCGAGCGCCCCGACGTCTTCAGGGCCCATGAGGGACTGGCAAATTGAAGCGTTTTCTTCGCCTAGCTCTTCGCGAGCGATCGAAAGAAACTTCTCCGATTCCTCCACGTGGTTGAAGCGCAGCGGAAACGCATTGATCTCTTCCATGAGTGGATTCGGTGCGCCGGACGCCGCAGCTTCCGCGTTGATGATTCGCGTAATTGCCTCCAGCACCTTGGTGCGAACCTTGGGCTCAAACGTACACCCGTTCAAGGAGAACACGGCCTGGTGCCGTCGCTAGGGCCATCGACATGTGCGTGACATGACCGCCACCGCGCCAGTGCCGCCACAGCGGAATGTCTCGGAACCGATCGCACTGAACTGTTCATCCGGCCGGTCGGCGGTTGCCGATTCGCCCATGGAGAGTTCTGGGTGTTGGTGGAGGTACTTGGAGTTCTCCACCATGGTGGAGTGAGCTTCGTTGCTCAATGACAGGGATGCTGGCAAGGCAACGTGTTGTCCTATTAGTTGTGTCACATTCTCTTTGAGCAACCTACGCGGAACGATGACAGGAGTCCTCGCTGACAACGTCTTTTGGGTGGCGAATAGTTCCGGCGGTTTCGTTGGCGTCGCGCGGATAGTGGGTGGAAAAGCATCACGAGCAGAAAGCTCAACCTTCCACCTCAGCTTTAAGGTAAAGGCTCGCCGTGAGTTTTCTGAATTTCCATACGTCCTGCGGAAAACGGACTAACGTTGTTGGCAAATGAGCGTAGAAAACAGCGATGGAAACGTGGTGGAAACGATGACGGAGGGTACGGCTACGACAACGCGAAAGCGGAAAGCCGGTCTCCTGAAGGAGCCTCCTGTCATGGGACCTACCGGCAGGCCGTTAACGACGTTCCCAGAACCCCCAGTTCTTGAGTCCCACGGGCCAGCTCGCGTTATTGCGATGGTGAACCAGAAGGGTGGCGTTGGTAAGACCACCTCCACCATCAACCTGGCCGCGGCACTCGCCGAGTATGGACGCAAAGTGCTCTTGGTGGACTTCGACCCACAGGGCGCTTTGTCCGCAGGTTTTGGCACCAACCCTCACGAGCTGGACGTCACCGTCTACAACGTGCTGATGGACCGCAAGGTCGGTATCCGCGATGCCATTCTCGAGACTGAATACGAGAACATCGACATTCTTCCCGCGAACATTGACTTGTCTGCTGCTGAAGTCCAGTTGGTTAACGAAGTGGCCCGTGAGCAGGTGCTCTCGAGCGCGCTGCGCAAGGTCGCCGATGACTACGACGTCATCTTGATCGACTGCCAGCCTTCTCTTGGTCTCTTGACTGTCAATGCGTTGACGGCTGCTCACGGCGTGGTTATCCCGCTCATCGCTGAGTTCTTCGCCTTGCGTGCTGTCGCGTTACTCGTGGAAACCATTGAGAAGGTTCAGGATCGTTTGAATCCTGCCCTCAAGATCGATGGCGTCTTGGCCACCATGTATGACGCTCGTACGTTGCACTCTCGTGAAGTGATTGGCCGCTTGGTAGAAGCCTTCGGTGATCAGGTCTTCGAAACCGTGATCAGCCGAACCATCAAGTTCGCTGACGCCAACGTTGCTGCTGAACCGATTACCTCCTACGCGTCTAACCACACTGGTGCAGCCGCGTATCGCCAGCTGGCACGGGAACTCATTTCCCGCGGCGGCGCACCGTAAACAGCTCGATGACGGTAGAGGAGACACCGAAAGCTCCGGCTTTTAGTGTGTCGCTCGAAAACTTTCAGGGTCCGTTTGAAGTCCTCCTGAACCTCATTGGCAAACACGAGCTCGACGTTACTGAAGTAGCGCTTGCGCGGGTCACTGACGAGTTTCTTGCCCACATCCGTGCGATGCGAGATCAGTGGGGGACCAAGGTTCTTGATGAGACCACCGAGTTCCTCGTCATTGCCGCGACGCTTCTGGACCTCAAAGCTGCCCGGCTCATCCCGGGCGGCGAGACGGAAAATGATGAGGACGTCGCGGCACTTGAAGCACGGGACTTGTTGTTTGCGCGGCTTCTTCAGTACAAGGCATTCAAGCAAGCAGCCAGGTTCATGTCTTTTCGGCTCCAAGAAGAATCCGTGCGCTTCCCGCGGTCCGTCAGCCTTGAACCGCACTTTGCTCACCTACTTCCAGAGCTCGTGTGGAAGCTCAGCCTTGAAGAGTTTGGGGAGTTCGCACGCAAGGCGCTTGAGCCCAAACCAGTTCATCCGGATCACGTGTCCCTGACGCACTTGCACGCTCCGAAAGTGAGTGTTCGAGAGCAGGCTGAGATCATCGCAGGGATGCTCCGCGGCCACCGCCCCATGGCCTTTCGCGAAATCGTGGCCGATGCGGATTCTTTGGGAGTTGTAGTGGGCCGATTCCTCGCGATTTTGGAACTGTTCCGAGAAGCGCTCATCTCCTTTGATCAAGCCGCACCGCTGGGTGACCTCGTAGTGCGGTGGAGCGCTGGCGAGAAGGAATTCGATGCCACCGCGGTGACAGACGAATTCGATGAGGCAGAATCAGTGGAGACCAACAAAGCAGGGACCAACGAAGGAGGAGACCCAGATGGCGAGTGAACTCAAACCCGCTCTTGAAGCAATCCTCATGGTCACAGACATTCCGGTCACTACGGATCGCTTTGCCGAAGTTCTCGAAGCTCCGGCGAACGAGATTGACGTTTTGCTGAGAGAGCTTGTCCAGGACTACGAAGGACGCGGCTTTGAACTGCGAGAAATCGCCGGCGGCTGGCGAATTTTCTCTCGTCCCGAATACGGTGACGTGGTCGGCAAGTTCGTTCTTGAAGCCCAGACAAGCCGCCTGACACAGGCGGCACTCGAAACATTAGCGATTGTGGCGTACCGTCAACCTGTCAGCCGCAGTCGTGTTGCGGCCATTCGCGGAGTCAATGTTGACTCGGTGATCCGAACCCTTGTAACGCGCGGTTTAGTGACCGAAGCGGGGGCCGATCCTGAGAGCGGCGCCACGTTATACCAAACAACTCCAGCTTTTCTGGAAAGATTAGGTATTAGCAGTATTTCCGAGTTGCCTCCCATCTCCCCGCTTTTGCCGGGCCTTGATGCACTCGACGAATTCGAAGACAACCCTGAAGGACAATTCTCATGAGCCAAGGACCACGCTCCAACTCCGCATCCGGTCAAGGACGCGGACACAGAGGTCAGCCTGCCGGAAATGGTCAGGGCTCGGGTTTCGGCGCGGGCAAAGGTGCCGGAAAGGGTGCGTCGAGCGCCGGAGGTAAGGGCGGTGCTGGTGGCAAGGCTGGCGCTGGCCGCCCAAGCCGTCCGAAGGGACCTAAGGCTTTCGGCCAAGAGCGCTTCGGCCGCAATCTCGGCCCTGCCAAGACCCCACAGACTCCCAACGCGAAGCGTCCTGTCCGCAAGACCGAGCCTAACTGGGACTCCCGCGCGGATTCTTCAGAAGGCGTTCGTTTGCAGAAGGTGCTCTCCAACGCGGGCGTAGCTAGCCGCCGCCAGTGTGAAGAGATCATCGCCGCTGGTCGCGTTGAAGTGAACGGCGAGATCGTCATGGAGCTCGGCACCAAGGTCAATCCTGAAAAGGATGTCATCCACGTCGATGGCATGCGCGTGCAGCTCAATGAGCGCTTGAGCTACTACGCATTCAACAAGCCCAAGGGTGTGGTGTCTTCGATGGGCGATCCTGAGGGCCGCAAGTCGATCACCGACTTCCTCAAGCCGAACCAGGCCGATCGTCTCTTCCACGTGGGTCGTCTGGACCAGAACACTGAAGGCTTGCTCTTGCTCACCAACGATGGCGAGCTTGCAAACCGTTTGACGCACCCGTCCTACGAAGTGCCGAAGACCTACTTGGTGCAGTGCAAGGGACCCATGGGCCCCGGCATTGGAAAGCAGCTTCGCGAAGGCATCGATCTGGAAGACGGCTTTGCACAGGTTGATTCGTTCAAGCTCGTGGACTCATCCCCGGGCAAGGTGCTGTGCGAAGTAGTGCTGCACTCCGGCAAGAACCGCATTGTGCGCCGCATGTTTGACGCCGTAGGCCACCCGGTTGTCCGCTTGGTTCGTCTCGAGGTTGGACCTATCCGCCTGGGCAACCAGAAGGTCGGCAACGTGCGCCCACTCGGCCCACAAGAAGTAGGCCACTTGTTGGCTTCCGTAGGGTTGTAAGCCTGCAGTGGGTGAGATCTTCAAGGACGACGACGCCGCTGCCGCGACTTCCGCTGTCACTGCTTCTTCCGCTGTGCCGACTGCCGCAACGTACCTAAACGGGCCGATCCTCGTGATCGGCACCGGCCTTTTGGGTGCCAGCGTAGGATTGGGCTTGAGCCGAGCTGGACTCGACGTACGCCTGCAGGATCCTTCGCCGAGCGCCCAGCAGATTGCTCAGGACGTAGGGGCCGGCACCATCCTCAAGTCGGGGGAGACTCTCTCGCCTGAACTCGTGGTGTGTGCAGCTCCGCCGGATGTGACGGCGGCAGCAGTAGCCCAAGCCCTGAAGGATTACCCACACGCCGTTGTGGTTGATATTGCGTCCGTGAAGTCCAGCATTCTGAACACCTTGCTGGCCGATGACTCACTGACCGCAGAACAATTGACCCGCTACGTCGGCACGCACCCGATGTCCGGCCGTGAGAAGTCCGGTCCCGCTGCCGCCCGCGGTGAACTCTTCGTGGCCAACCCCTGGGTTATCACGGCCCATGACACCGCCAGCGAACGAGCCATTCGTACGGCACGCTCACTCGTGGCAGACCTCGGTGGCGTTCCCACCTACATGGATCCATTGAGCCATGACCACGCCGTAGCGCTGGTCTCTCACATGCCGCAGATTACCGCTTCGCTCCTGGCGAGCCGACTGCTCAACGCCGAGTCCACTCAGTTGGCGCTCGCAGGAAACGGTTTGCGGGACACCACCCGCATCGCGGCGAGCGATCCTCGTTTGTGGATCCAGATCTTGGCGCACAACGCTCCTCAAATCGTGGGTCACCTTGAGGGCATGCGCGAAGACATTGACCGTCTGATCTCGACCTTGCACCACCCCGAAGCGAACGGCGCCTTGCTGGACCTGGCCGAATTGTTCGGCGAAGGAAACGCAGGCCACGCACGTATCCCAGGCAAGCACGGCGCTCCACCGCAGTCCTTTGCCGTTGTCACAGTGCTTGTCGATGACAAGCCCGGTCAGATTGCGCGCTTGCTCAAGGATGTGGGCGACGCCAACATCAACCTTGAAGACCTCCGCATGGATCACGCGAGTGGCCGTCCGGTGGGCATGGTGGAAATTTCCGTGCTGCCAGGCAAAGAGGCGGAGCTTGAAGCCGTTTTGCAGAAATTGAAGTGGAGAGTTGTGAAGTAATGAGCGAATTGTCAGCACTCAACACGCTAGTAGTTGCCATCGACGGTCCTTCGGGATCTGGCAAGTCGTCCGTCTCCATGGAGACTGCGCGTCGCCTGGACGCTCAATTCTTGGACACCGGTGCGATGTACCGTGCCGCCACGTGGCTGTGCCTCGAACAGGGCATCGACCTCACGTCTACCGACGCATCCACCAAGCAGCTCATCATCGACACCGTCACCGCCGGCCAGCTGGAGCTCTCCACGGATCCCGATGTTGAGCGCGTGGTCATGAATGGCACGGACATCACCGAAGCCATTCGTTCGGAACGCGTGAGCCAGAACGTATCTGCCGTTGCCGGCATCCACGAAGTGCGCCAGTTCCTCATCGCGCAACAGCGCGCCATCATCACGAACGCCGGACGCATCGTTGCCGAAGGCCGAGACATCACCACCGTGGTGGCCCGGGACGCCGAAGCGCGCATTCTCCTGACCGCAAGCGAAGAAGTTCGCTTAGCTCGTCGCGGACTGCAGTTGAATACCACCGCAACGGAGTCCGCTGAAGGTGAGCTGGCGTCGTCGTACTCCGAAGAGGACCTGAAGAAAATTGTGACCGAACGGGACAAGAAGGACTCCGCCACCACAAGTTTCACCGAGGCCGCAGACGGTGTGGACACGGTGGATTCCACTGAATTAGATTTTGGGCAGACGGTTGAGGCCGTGCTCAACTCAGTAGCGCACCAAGTGGCCGCGAAAAACCGGTAGACTAGAAGGTCTGTTCAAAACCCGAACAGCTGACGTATTACCCCTTCCAACATCCAAAGGACACCTTATGACCGACTCGACGTTCCACGACGCGCCTGGCGAGGAGTACGTCCCGGAGGGGGATGACAAGCTTGCTGAGCGACTCGAAGCCATTTCTGACGAAGAAGCCAACCTACGCGCCGAATCCCTGCGCGCGGGTCTTGAAGACTACGAACTCGAAGAAGACGACGCGCGCCTCTTGTGGGCTGCTGACGGCGACGAATTCGAAGAGCGCGAAGCAGTTATCCCGCCGGTCGTTGCCATCCTTGGCCGCCCGAACGTTGGTAAGTCTTCGCTGGTTAACCGTATTTTGGGCCGCCGCGAAGCCGTTGTAGAAGACGTCCCGGGAGTGACCCGTGACCGCGTTTCCTATCTTGCTGAGTGGGCCGGACGCCAGTTCACCATCGTTGATACCGGTGGATGGGAGCACGATGCCAAGGGCATCCACGCTCGCGTTGCCGAACAGGCCGAGATCGCCGCTGATCTTGCCGACGTTGTGGTGTTCGTGGTGGACGCAGCCGTTGGCCCCACCGCTACCGATGAAAGCGTCGTGAAGTTGTTGCGCCGTATCAAGAAGCCAGTCTTCTTGATCGCCAACAAGATCGACGATTTCAACCAGGAACCAGAAGCGGCAGCTCTCTGGGCACTGGGCATGGGCAAGCCATACCCGGTCTCCGCTATTCACGGCCGCGGCGTTGCCGACTTCCTTGATGACTTGATGGAGAAGCTGCCTGAGCACTCCGCTTACGGTGGAATGATCCCTATCGGCGGACCGCGCCGCGTGGCCCTGATTGGCCGCCCGAACGTGGGTAAGTCCTCCTTGCTGAACAAGCTTGCTGGCTCTGACCGCGTTGTCGTGGACAACATGGCCGGCACCACGCGTGACCCGGTGGATGAACTCATCGAGCTCGGTGACCGAGTGTGGCGCTTCGTGGATACCGCAGGTATTCGCCGCCGTCAGCACATGGCCCAGGGTGCCGACTACTACGCATCCTTGCGTACCCAGGCTGCCTTGGAAAAGGCAGAAGTTGCTGTGGTGCTTTTGGCCGTCGACGAGCGTTTGTCTGAACAGGACATCCGTATCTTGAACATGGCGATTGAAGCAGGACGATCCATCGTTCTTGCGTTCAACAAGTGGGACCTCATGGATGAGGACCGTCGCCGTTACCTCGAGCGCGAAATCGAACAGGATTTGGCGCACGTTGAATGGGCGCCGCGCGTCAACATCTCGGCGAAGACCGGCTGGCACAAGGACCGCTTGGTTCCTGCCTTGGATATCGCGCTCGAGTCTTGGGACAAGCGCATTCCAACCGGCAAGCTCAACGCGTTCCTTGGCGAACTCGTAGCTGCAAATCCGCACCCGGTTCGTGGCGGCAAGCAGCCTCGTATCCTCTTCGCAACGCAGGTATCCGCACGTCCGCCACGGTTCGTGCTGTTCACCACCGGATTCTTGGATCCTGGTTACCGCCGCTTCATCACGCGTCGTTTGCGCGAGACCTTCGGCTTCGAAGGAACGCCGATCGAAGTTTCTATGCGCGTGCGTGAAAAGCGCTCCCGTAAGAAGTAATTCGCACTGTCAAAAGTGTTGCAATCGACCGTCTACGAATTCGCGAACAATTCGCAGGTCATATAGACTTGTGAAGTTGTTTCGCCGGAATTGAGAAAATTTCGAGCGTAGACAACCGCGGGCTATGGCGCAGCTTGGTAGCGCGCTTGACTGGGGGTCAAGAGGCCGTGGGTTCAAATCCCGCTAGCCCGACATTTCGTCCTGAGCCACGACATCATTTTCGAATGAGTTGTGGCTCAGGACTTTTTGTTTGCCGAGTAACTCCAGATCGGCCACTTCCGGATCCACGTTATTAAATCGCCTTTTCCGCAAGGCGGATGCCGATTGGCGCTCTCACGTCACCTAATAGAGGAATAGCCTGATAAAAGTAGGGCGTTCAAGTCGAATCCATGATCTTGAGTCTTTCCTCGTTGACTTGATATTCAGTCGAACTCCAGTCACAGATTTGACCATTAACTTGACAAACAATTAATTGTTTTTATACCCGTAGATTACGCTGTAAGTATTTGAGTCCTCTGCGGGATCACCGCAGATTTGAATGGCGAAAGTGATGCGGTAGATCCGTACGTTGAAGAGCTGGGATAACTCTTCAGCATCACGTCGAATGGCTCCGAAGATGATGCGGAATGCGCAGCATCTTCGGAGCGGATGAGCTTGTGGCCCCCCAAACTATGATTGAGATCTTTCGGGAAACGGTGATTGGGTTTCCTGACGCGACTGCCTTAGAGGGCGGGACGCGAGGTTCACCTCACCACCTTGGTGCGGCTGGCCCTTTTTGCACCTCATACAAATTTACCGTTCGCTCTTGCTTATAGCGCCGGAGTGTCCGTGTTCGTCTCGGGCCTAGTGCTGATCTTGAATAAATATCGTCTGAGTTGGTTGAGCCTGTTTGTGGCAATGGGACCCATGGCCCTCACGCTTTATTTGCTGCTTTTGAGCTTCGTCAATGTCGTCGATCTCAGCAAGAATTATTCGGTCCTCTGGACGCGGTATCGAGGCACCGGCCCGTTGGAACTGCTGTTATCCCGCTTCTCGAGATCAGTGGGTCTCACCGTGGTTCCGAAGCGCGGGCGGCCTCTTCATCTTGCTGTTTTCGGGCCTGACCGTCCGGCTTTTGGTCATTTCTATTGCCGTGGGCCTCGTCATCAATGGCATCCGGCGCCTTCTAGCCTTCGCAAAGGGCGATTCGCTGGACGCACGCATCGCCAACGGTGCTTTCGGTGTTTCATTCATCGGCTTTGGCATCTTGTCTCTGTTCTGGATTGGCGTCACCTTGCTGGTGCAGTCGCTCGTCTTCGGTGCGCAGCTCATTCTGACTTGCATCCGTGAAGCGCGGCGGCTCATTGCTACGCGTACCCCGAAAGCGCCGAAGGAACATGGATTCTGGCGTCGGTTCGCCCGGACTACGACGGCGATCGTCACCCTTGCGGTCGTCATCGCTGCCGCGGTTTTCACATTCAACGTGCGCGGCGGAGCCCCTGTCGTTGACGAGTTCTACGCCGCACCGCGCGATGTGCCGGAGACTCCGGGCTCGCTGATTCGCGCCGAAGAATTCACCCGCAAGATTCCTTCCGGCGCGAAGGCATGGCGGATTTTGTATACGACGACGATGGGTGACGGCACCGCAATCGTAGCCAGTGGTCTGGTGGTTGCGCCGGAGAACAGCTCCGACCCGGTTCAGGTCATCGCGTGGAGCCATGGAACTACGGGTTGCGCGCAAAAGCGCATCGTCGTTGAAAGTAGAACCTTTTGAATCTGGCGGCTTGAGGGTCATGCCGCAGGTCATCGACCAGGGGTGGGCTCTGGTGGCCACGGACTACACCGGTTTGGGAACGCCTGGCCTGCATCCGTATTTGATGGGACCCGAGTCTGCTCGGGCTGAACTGGACGCAGTTCGCGCAGCTCGACAGCTTCAAGACCTCAAGTTGAGCAACAAAACCGTTTCGTGGGGACACTCTCAAGGCGGCGGATCAGCGTTGTGGACTGGCAAGATCGCTCCTACCTACGCCCCAGACGTACCACTGAGCGGCGTGGCCGCGATGGCTCCAGCGAGCGATCTCAAGGCGCTCATCGGCAGCCTCAGCGGTATTACCGGCGATAGCGTCGTCGCATCTTTTGCCATCATGGCGTTTACCGAGATCTACCCAGACGTTACGTTCCACGAGTATGTGCGCCCGGGCTTTGAACCTTTCATTCGAAGCATGGCGGAGCGGTGCTTGGCCAGCCCAGATTTGCTGGTGTCACTCTTGGACGCCGTCTCGATGAGTCGCGATCCACAGATCTTTTATCGCGATCCACTGGCAGGAGCCTTGGGGGAGCGACTCAACCAGAACTAACCGAGCGCTCTGATTTCTGACTCACTCTTGGTGGCTCAAGGCGAAGCCGACGGCCTGATCAAGCCTGAGATCCAAGAGAATTACGTCGCTCAACTGAAGGAAGACGGGCAGAAGGTCGATTTCCGCACCTATCCCGGTCGTGGACACATGGAACTTGTGGAAGGCGACTCTCCATTTCTTCAAGAACTTATTGACTGGACTAGGTAACAGTTCCAGAAGTGACATCTGGGATCACTAATTACAGTCGATAGTTGAATGTTGATACATTGTTGTGGCTGACGGCGTCGTCAGTCGTGTGAAAAACAAAAATGGGGGAAATGTGGGATCAACTTCTGTATCATTTGGTGCGAAGATTCTTGCCGCTATGGCAATCGGTTCTCTGGTATTGACCGGTTGTTCAGGAGGGTCCGCGTCTGCAGAAACGCAGACCGCGTCTGCGGCAGCACTTGCAGGAGAACAGAAATCTGCAAACAACAATCAGCAAAACTATGCCGATACTGGCGTAGTTGTTCGCGTGATCGACGGCGACACGATCGCCGCAACGGTGAACGGTGAAGAGAAGACCATCCGTCTGCTCAACATCGATACTCCAGAGACTAAGCATCCAAACGAGCCGATTCAGTGCTTGGGTCCTGAAGCGACTGCGTACTTGGAGAGCCGTCTCGAGCCAGGCGATGAGATTGGCCTCGAATATGACATCGAGCGCCTTGATCGCTACGGCCGAACGCTCGCCGGAGTTTACGAATCGAACTCGCTTGTCAACGCTGATATCGCCGCGATGGGTTTGGGTGTGGCCGTTCTTTTCGAGCCCAACAAGCGGTTCTACCAGCAGGTCTTGGACGCACAAAACAAGGCGAAGGATCAATTACAGGGGCTCTTCAACCCTGCAATTGAGTGCACCTTGCCAGGTCAGCTTGCAGGCCCGCTGGCACCTTTGACGGAGCCGCCGGTGGATCCAGCGGACATCGCAGGCACCATTGCCGCACTCGCGTCCTTAAATGCGGCTATCGCGAGCGGCAATAAGTTGCTAGGACTCATTGGCAAGGTCGTTCCGAACATCGATGCCAAGAATGGTCCGTTGTATTGGGTGCACCAAGCGCTCAAGGGGACAGACTCCAAGAACCTTGAGAAGGCACTTGAACAGGCCCGTGAGAAGCGTGTCAATTTGGATGCGAAGCTGACGCAACTTAAATCGGCTGAGCAAGCCATGAAGGATGAGGCTGAGCGCAAGGCAGCAGCAGCTGAGGCTAGCCGGAAGGCAGAACAAGCGGAAGCCAATCGAAAAGCAGCTCAGGCGGAGGCAGAACGAAAGTCCGCTCAGGCTGAGGCAACCCGTAAGGCGGCTAAGGCTGAGGCAGCCCGCAAGTCGGCTCAAGCTGAAGCCGCCCGTAAGGCCGCGAAGGCGGAAGCTGCTCGTAAGGCGGCTGTTGCCGAGGCAAACCGAAAGGCAGCGGCTCGTGCAGAGGCGCAGCGAAAGGCGCGCCAGCAACAGCAGCAGAAGCCGAAGAAGTCCAGCAGCAACCCGTACCCGGGTTACACGGGACCTCGTTGCTACGCGCCAGGCGGACAAACATGGAAGCCTTGCCCGTAAGCACGCGTGACGGTCTTTAGACCAACAGGGAGATCGTCAGGGCTACCAATCCCAAGAGAGGGATGGTTCCCTGCTTGATGGCTGCCGCGGCTTTGTCTGGGCTGGACAACACCAGCACGAGAGCCGCGGCAAGCATCGATCCCGCACCGGCAAAGATGAGGGCAATGCCCACGTCGGTCTTGCCCACCATGTAAAACACCACGCCTGCGCCTGCAACGATGGCTAGGAACAAGTTGTAGAAGCCCTGGTTGAACGCCATTTCTTTCGTGGCTTCGGCTTGGGTTTCCGTGAGTCCAAAAGTTTTCCGGGTCTTTGGTTGCGTCCACGTCACCGATTCCATCGTGAAGATATAGACGTGCAAGAGTGCGGCGATGGCCACGAGAATAAACGCAACAACGGTCATGGGTTTTCCTTTAATCGGAGGCGAGCGTTTGGGATTACTATGCCACGCACTCAAAAGCGCCGCACCACTCAATTTCATTCCCGATGACATAACCTCGACTCGTGGAGTCTCAATCGTCGAATGAACCTGTCCGCTTTGCCACGGTCATTGTTATTGGCGCTGGCCAAGCTGGACTTTCGGCGGGCTATCACCTCAAGAAGCGTGGCTTCGTCAGCGCGCTTGTGCCTCAGACGAATGCGATCCTGAATAACGCGGTTCAGCATTCGGAGCGAAAATTCGTCATGTTCGATGCCGGCTCACGACCAGGCGGAGCGTGGCAGCACCGGTGGGACTCACTTCTCATGGACACCGTGAACGGAATTTTCGATCTCCCCGGATACCCCAAACCACCGGTGGATCCGCAGACCCCGAGCAACCAAGCCGTTCCTGCTTACTTTGAAGCTTTCGAAAAGGAATTCCAGCTACCGATCGAGCGGCCGGTGAAGGTCCTGAACGTCACTCGTGAAGGGGACTCACCAGAGGCCGAATTCATCGTGGAAACCTCACATGGCACTTGGCGCACGCAGGCCATCATCAACGCCACGGGAACGTGGGATAACCCCATTCGTCCCTCCGTCCCGGGAGCCGAATCGTTCACCGGCGAACAGTTCCACACCCGCGAGTACGTCTCAGCCGAGCACTTCCGCGGCAAACGCGTTGCCATCGTCGGGGCAGGAATTTCAGCGGTTGAACATCTTGCGGAGGTTTCAGAGATGACGACGACGCTCTGGTACGTCCGTAGGCCACCTAACTTCCGCACGGGAAAATTTGAGTCAGAATTCGCAGGCCGCGAGACCATCGCGAAAGTTGTGGCGGATGTCGAGCAAGGAAAACCCACCGGAAGCGTTGTTTCATACACAGGACTCTCGCTCCAAAACCGCTACGCAAAACAAGCGCAGGCCAATGGCGCACTCAATTGGCGTCCTATGTTCGTGGCGATTGAACCCTCTGGCGTGCGCGAAGCGGACGGGACGTTCACGAGCGTTGACGCGATTATTTGGGCCACCGGTTTCAAACCTTCCATCAAACATCTGGAACCACTCCAACTGACGAATGAACGCGGCGGGATTCACCTTGAGGGCACTCACCCCGTGAGCGAGCCACTCATTCACCTGATTGGCTTCGGCCCGTCCTCCTCGACCGTCGGTGCTAACCGGGCCGGCCGCGCGGCGGTCGCCACGGTCGTTCGGGAACTCAAGCACCGCAACTCGGTCCAGCCGGCGACTCAAGACTCCGCTCCGTCACCCGAGCGCTCCCTAGACCGAACCGCACGACCCTAGCTGCGGCGTCGTACTGTGTTGTACTACTAACATGGAAACTCTGGAAGGATCCCGAATGCTCACTGGACTAAGTGCTTTCTCCTTAACGCCCTTCGACGGTCACGGTGTTGATAAGGCAGCTTTCGCTGGGCTCGTGAACCGAGCAGCTGCATCCGGAGTCGATTCGATCGCTGTCTTGGGATCCACCGGTTCCTACACGTATTTGAACCCCGACGAACGCGCTGAGGTGGCGCAAATTGCCGCTCAGAATGTGGGTGAGAAGCCTCTCATCGTGGGAATCGGAGCGTTGCGGACCAAGGACGTATTGAAGAACGCTGAGTCCGCGCAGGCAGCTGGCGCGAACGCGTTGCTGCTGGCTCCCGTCTCCTACCAAGTTCTTACAAATGACGATGTCTTCGGGCTGTTCTCCGATGTGAACGCCGCGGTCTCCGTGCCGGTCATTGTGTATGACAACCCGACCACCACGCACTTCACTTTCACCGATGAGCTTTATGCATCTATCGCGGCGCTCAAGAATGTCGGATCCTTCAAAATTCCGGGAGTCCCGGAAGACGCCGCTCAAGCCAAGGCACGAATCGACCACTTGCGGAGCATCTTGCCAGAAGACGTGACGCTCGGTGTCTCGGGCGACATGTTCGCAGCAACTGGCCTGAACGCGGGCTGCGATGCCTGGTATTCCTCTATGGCCGCTACGCTGCCGGACCTCGCCGTGCCTATCGTGCGCGCCGCTGCGCAAGGGGATGTTGAAGGTGCCGTCAAGGCGTCGCAACAGCTTCAGCCGCTGTGGGATCTCAACGCGCGCTTCGGCAGCCTGCGCGTCATCGCAGCGATTGCTGAAGAGCTAGACCTGGTGTCCTCGCCATGCTTGCCGTTGCCCATCCGTGGGTTGCAAGGCGATGACCGGGAAGCCGTTCGCCGCGCCATGCAGAAACTCGGTTTGCTGTAGGCGATCCGTGTGCCTCGACGCCGAAGGATGGACGCGTCACTCACGGTTCGACATGTAACAATTCGCAATTTCGGTAGTGGGAATTTCTTTGGAATAATATTCGTGTGCAATCAGCGACGTCCCCTCGAGTGTTTCGTGGGTTCGTCACTGCCTTCGGAGCGACATTTGTAGCGCTCGTTTCTCACATTCTTGGCGGCGGTGACTTGCCGGGGCCTGCGGGCATCATTATTCCGCTGGTCATTTCTCTGCCCTTCTGTTTGGCATTAACTGTCAAGAAACTATCTCTTTTCCGGCTGTCCCTTGCGGTTGCAGTAAGTCAAGGTCTCTTCCACAGTCTGTTTGTGCTGGGTACGCCTTTGCCTCCTGCTTCGGCTGTTCGCGCAGCATTGCTGGAACAGCACGCGCACCACGCGGCCTATTATCCAGGCCTTCCGGAGGGCTCGGTCAATTTGCTTCACGCTGGCGCGGTCATGTGGTTGTGGCACGTCATTGCGGGAATAATCACCGTGGCGTACCTTCACTGCGGTGCTCAGCTGGCGATGCACGTCAAGCGTCTTGCTCTTGGCCTGCGCGATTTGCTGGCGGACCTCCGCTGGCTCGTAGTGCTAGTGGTAACTCCAGTTCCTACGATTCCCCGCGCACACTCGAAGTTTGCAGAACACCCGCTGACGTCTCAAGACGTTTTTCATGCAGTACGACGCCGCGGCCCACCTTTCGCACTCGCGGCTTAATTTCCGTACACGTTATTTCCATTTAGTCACATCTTCTTCTGGCTAAAACGCACCACATACATTTCTCTCTTTGGTGCGCCAAAAACTTTGCGAAAGGCATTACCTTGCAGTACTTCAATATCAATTCAGGCACCACTGTTTCCCGTCCTTCGCGACTCGTTCGAGTGTTGGGATTGGCGACGGCAGCTGCGTTCGCGTTGACGGCATGTGGAGCTGCGTCGAGTGAGCAGGCCTCACCATCTACGGCATCTACGACTGTTGCCGCAGCGGACAAGACGGCCGCTCTTGTCATTCACAACGCGTGGGTGAAGGCGGCAAGCAGTGGCATGACTGCGGCCTTCGGCGAGATCGAGAATTCGAGCGATCAGCCAATACAGGTTGTCGCCGCTCGCTCGAGCGCGGCCGGAGAAGTGCAACTTCACGAAACCAAGCCCGACTCCAACGGCGCCATGATGATGAGCGAAGTCAAAGGCGGTTTCACCATCCCTGCCCATGGCACGTTGACCCTGGAGCCAGGCGCGAATCACTTGATGTTCATGGGCGTGAAGACGGCGCTCAAGCCAGGCGATGACGTCACCGTCACCCTTGAATTTGCTGATGCGTCAACGTTCGAGTTCACGGCCCCGGTCAAGGACTTTGCCGGTGCGAACGAGTCGTACTCCCATGGCACCAAGTAACACCCCCATTCGTCGTGGAACGTCGCGCCGTCAGCTCCTTGTGGGAGGAGGAGCTGCCGGCCTCGGCGCCGTCGCAGCGCTAGGAATTCACCAACTCGTTTCGACAGCTGAGGCCGTTGCGACGCAGCCGGAGCTGAATGGGGCTGGGACAGTCCCGTTCTACGGAGAACATCAAGCGGGGATCACCATCGCGGCACCGGCGCACGCGCTCTTCATTGGACTGAATTTGCTTCCAGACGCGGATAAGGACTCCGTGCGGCGCATGTTCAAAGTGCTCTCCGGCGACGCCGCCACCTTGACGCAAGGCCGCAGCGCTCTTGCGGACTCCGAACCGGAGCTGGCGACGACACCGGCGAATCTCACGGTGACGTTCGGTGTGGGGTCCAAAGCAGTGGAACTGGCGGGCCAACAGGTGCCGACCTGGCTCAAGCCGCTACCGAAGTTCAGCATCGACAAGCTTGATGAGGATCTTTCCGGCGGCGACGTCTTCATCCAGATTTGCTCAGATGACCCTGTGACGCTTTCCCACGCCGCGCGCATGTTGCTCAAGGATGCGAGAAGTTTCGCAACCATCAAATGGTCTCACCGCGGATTCCGGCAGGCATACGGATCGCACGCGTCCGGGACCACTATGCGCAATCTCTTCGGACAAGTGGACGGCACTAGCAACCCGCAACCGAGTGACCCGAATTTTGACTCACTCATATGGGAACCGCAAGGTTGGCTACGGGGCGGAACCAGCGTCGTCGTACGCAAAATTCAGATGAATCTGGACACGTGGGACGAACTGGACCGGCACGGCCGCGAACAATCCGTGGGGCGGTACCTCTCCAACGGGGCGCCGCTAACGAGTTCACCGGAGGCACCCGAGGCGGAGTTTGATGCGCCGGACTTCGACGCGACAACAGCGGGCGGCCTGAAAATCATTCCGGAATTTTCGCATGTGGCCCGGTCGCGCAGTTCGGATCCAGGTGAGCGGATCCTGCGTCGCGGTTACAACTACGACGACGCCGCCACCGGTTCGCAGATCTCTGACGCAGGCTTGATCTTCGTTTCTTTCCAAGCGGATGTGGACCGGCAATATGTGCCGATTCAACGGCGACTGGATGAGCTGGATCTGCTGAATCAGTGGACCGCGCCTGTAGGGTCCGCAGTCTTCGCGATTCTTCCGGGCTGTCAGGAGGGTGGCTTCGTAGGGGAGACGCTATTCGCCGAAGACTCTACGTCCGGTGCTACGCCTTGATGAAGCGTGGAATGAGGTGAACGGCGAGCGCTAGCGCGAAGAGCTCTACAAAGGACTGCGTCACGATCGTCAAACTCGTCAGCTCCCAGCCTGCCGGGAGTGCGAGTGCGATCGGTAGCACCACAAAGGAGTTCCTACTCATGAGCGTGAAGGTCAACGTGCGCCCGTGAGAAGCCTGCAAACGCAGCGTTTTCGTCAGCGCCACACCCGCCACGACGGCGAAGAGAGCGAACGTCACGGTTGCCACCACCACAGAGGGCGCGGCACTTGCCGCGAGGGGCAACCGTGACGCATTCGCGCCCGTGACACAAGCTAAGACCACAGCAAGTAGCGGGACGGGCAGCCAGCTGAGTCCTTCTCGGACGGACGCACCAGCGGGTGTCTTGAAGAGGGTGAATTCTGCAAGGACTGATGCGGCCAGCGGTATCAGAAGTACCAAGACCGCGGGAAGAATGACGGACAGATCTAGCGGCGGCAGGTCCTCTCCAACGAGGAGTGGAACGTAGAGCGGCAGCAGGAGCAGCTGCACCACAAGATTCACCGGCGTGAGGGAGAGGGCAAGCGGCATGTTCCCTTTGCCCAATTGGGTGAACGTCAGGAACCAGTCGGTGCAGGGCACCACCAGAACCAATGCGAGGCCTAATCGAATCGCCGGATCGGCGGGCATCAACCGCAGCAGTATCCAGACGAATGCGGGCACCAGGACGAAATTCGCGAGCAGTGCTGTTGCTAAGAACTTCCGGTGCGTGAACGCTTCGGGGATTCGTTCGAGCGGGGTCTGCGCGAAGGTCGCCAGCAAGAGCACTGCGAGAAGTGGCCACACCAGGAAGTCCGCCACGGCAGAGAACCCGGGGAACAGGAGTGACAATCCCACTCCGCAAGCCGCCCCGAGGAGATACACCCACACATGGTGCGCCTCGAGGCGGTCTTTCAGGGATTCGGACACCTAGAGTAGGCCGGTGTCGTGGGCGACGCGGATGGCGCGGGCACGGCTGTCCACATCGAGCTTCGTGAAGATGTGCACCAAGTGGCTCTTCACCGTGGCTTCGGATACGAAGAGCGCCTTCGCGATATCGCGGTTGGACTTGCCTTGCTCCAGATGCCGCAGCACCTCGAGCTCGCGATCGGTAAGCTTCGGCAACGGCGACCGCAGTCCACGCATGACGCGGCTCGCAAGTTCCGGCGGCATATAGACCTCGCCGCGTGCTGCGACCTCGATAGCCCGGATGATCGTCTCCGGCGGCACATCCTTGAGAAGGTACCCGGCGGCACCGGCCTCGATGGCACCGAGCACCTCGGCATCACGATCGAACGTCGTCAGGATGAGCACGGCCGGGGGATGAGGCAGCGCACGCAAGGCGGCCGTCGTCGTAATTCCGTCAATACCCTCCCCCAAGCGCAGGTCGCAAAGCACGACGTCCGGAAGGACCTCGCGCGCGAGTTCAATCGCTTCCTCGCCCGTGCTGGCTTCTCCCACCACGATCACGGATTCGTGCGACTCAATCACGGCGCGCAATCCCGTGCGCACCACCGGGTGGTCATCGACCAACATGACTTTCGCGGACATTAAAACTCCCTCCGCAACGGCAAATGGGCGCTCAGGACAGTGCCCTCGCCGGGTGTACTCTCGAGGTCCAAACCGCCACTCAACTCGCGCAAACGGGCGCGAATAAATCCCAAACCAAAACTGGAATCGGCATCTCTCGGCGCATTATTCACCGACGAAACGTCCATTCCCTGACCATCGTCAAGAATATCGAGGCGCACGCTGTCATCAGAATCAAGCAAGCTGACGACGACGCGGCTCGCCTTCGCATGGAGCCTCACATTCGCGAGGGCTGATTGGGCGACACGCAAGAGCGCGACGTCGTATTCCGTAGAAAGAGCGGGGAGCGTTGCGTCGATGGTGAGATCGGCGCGGAGGCCGGTCTCCTCGCGGAATCGCGACACAATGCGCTCGAGCGCTTCACCGAGCGCGTTGTGTTCGAGCTCGGCCGGAGCCAGCGCTGCCACGATACGTCGCACGTCAGCGATGCTCTCGCGTGAAATCGTCTCGATCTGCTGGAGCGTCGCCCGAGCTTCTGCAGAGGCACCATCGGCGTCCGCGAGCTTCGTGCCCTGCGCCAACGCCAGCATGCGGATAGAGGTCAACGACTGCGCCACAGTGTCATGGATGTCGCGCGAAATGCGGGTACGTTCGGCAATCGCGCCAGCATGGTGCTGCGAGAGAGCCAACTCGTCTTGAACATCCAATAGCTCATGATGCGTGCGCTGCAGGGCAGCTACCAACGCTTCGCGCTCGCGGGCGTCCTTGAGGAGCTCGAGGTATCCGCGCGAAATAGCGAGTGCAAAGATGCCGCCAATCAGAGGGCCCAGGACATTCGCGTAGCTCGTGGTGCCGTGGTGCATGACGGGCGCCAGGACCACCACGGCAAAGACCACCAACGCGTACCAAATGGACGAACGCCACCGGAACAAATGCCCAGCCAACAACCACAACAAGAAGGCCAGCCAAATGAACTCAGCTGACACCACTACGCCGCCGGCCCAGATCGCGGTAAAGACCAGCAACCAGATTTGAGAGGCTTTGCGGTCCTGACGGAATCGGGTGTTCAAAATACCCACGGCGTACCACGCGAGCAAGGCGACGGCTGCGCCGATGGCCAGCCCCGGATGCGTGCCATCGGTGACGGCGCGGATCGCGGCAACGGATGAGAGCACCACTGCGATGACGTGCTGACCCCACTGCATGGCGGACACCGCCCGGCCCTGGGAGGAGGGCGCGGACGGCGTCACGGTGCTGGTGACAGCAGTATGCGCATTCTTAGCGGTCAATGAACTCACTGGTTCGCGCGGACTCGTCATGGGACTGCGTATCCATTCGTTTGCTGCGGCGGGGTGAGCGCTGCGAGCTGCGGTCAGGTTTGCATTTGAGCCTAATGGAGCGGATGCTTCCTCAGCGTCGACTGCCTGTGCCGGCACCTTGCCTGGCCACCAGATCTTGTCACCAAGCAGGCTGAAGATGGCGGGCACCAAGACGGTGCGGACCACGAGGGTGTCCACCACTACGCCGATGCCCACGATGAGGCCCAACTGTCCAAGCGTCACGAGCGGCAGGATACCGAGGGCTGCGAAGACGCCTGCCAACACGATTCCGGCGCTCGTAATGACGCCGCCCGTGCTCGCCACGGCACGAACCATGCCTTCTCGGGTTCCGTGGGTAGCGGCCTCCGTCTTAGCGCGGTGCACCAAGAAGATCGTGTAGTCGATGCCGAGGGCAACCAAGAACAAGAAGGCCAACAGCGGAACCTGCAGATCCAAAGCGGGCTGGTTGAAGAGCGAGCGGCTCAACCATGCGCCGGCTCCAATTGCTGCCGTTGCGCTGACGATGTTTGCTGCCAACAACAAGACCGGAGCCACGAGCGACCGCAAGAGGATGAGCAGGACCAAGAAGCTGACACCGAGGACAAGGGGCGCTACCAAGAGGAAGTCTGCAATGTTACCCGTGCGAGCATCGGCGTCCGTCGCCACGGCTCCACCAACTAGCGCGTTCGCCTCCGGAACATCATGAACAGCGTTGCGCAGGTCATTCACCTGGGCCAAGCTCTCCGGGGTGCCCGGGGCGTATTCGCTGGTGACCATGATCTTGGTGAGCTTTCCGTCTTCCGTTTCTCCCGCAATCTGGGAGCGTACGACGCCGCCAACTTCAGCCGCGCGATCAGCGACAGCTTTCGCTTGGGCTGAATTGGAAACGATCATCATCGGCTGCGCTTCGCCGGGTGAGAAGTGCTCCGAAAGAACCTGAAGGCCCGTGGCAGATTCAGACTGAACGCGGAACTTCTCGATCTGGTTCAGGCCTACGGATGAGCCGATCAGACCTGTCGCCATGATGGCCAAGAGGGCAAGTGCTGCCGTCAAGCAGACTACCGGTCGGCGAACCACGTTGGTGGCAATGGAGCGCCAGAGCTTACCCAACTCCTTTGGCTTCTCTTCCTGAAGTTCGCCAGGGAGCTCGACTACGGATTCAACCGTGGACTCGGTGAAGCGTGGAATGAATGGCCAGAAGATCTTGCGTCCGAAGATCGCCAGGACTGGTGGAAGGGCAAAGAGCACCGCGGCAAGGGCGATGAGGAGACCGACGGCCGAGGCGATGCCCAGTCCGCGCGTGCCGGGAATTGCCGCAAAGACCAAGGTGGCCAGCGCGATTACGACGGTGACGTTGGAAGCGAGAATTGCGGGTGCCGTTCGCTTCCATGCTTCTGCCAGCGCCTGACGGTGGTCGGCGAAGCGGGGGAGTTCTTCACGGTACCGAGAGATGAACAACAGGGCGTAGTTGGTGCCGGCGCCGAAGACCAGAACGCTGATGATTCCGGTATCAAACTGCAAGCTTGCTTGAGTACCGAGCCATGCGGTGACTTTGCCCGCGAGCTGATCAGCGAATGCCACCACGATGAGCGGAATGAGCCACAAAACGGGGGAGCGGTAGGTGAGCATCAACAGCACGGCGACGATCGCGATCGTGACCAAGAGCAACTGGATGTCTGCACCTTCAAACGCTCCGGCAATGTCCGCGCCGAAGGCGGGGCCGCCGGTGACTTGAAGCTGCATGGCGTTCAAGTCTGATGAGGAGGTCTTCTTATCTGCGATCACCGCGCGCAGTGCCTTGAGGTGATCGGCATTCTCCGAGTTGTCAGAGGTCAGCGTCATCGGTGCGATGATGACCGCAGCCTTGCCGTCTTCGCTGGGAACCGGGCCGCTCGGCGCAAGTCCCGTTTCCTTTTCGATAGCGGGGAGCAAGCCCTTCATAGCCGACAAGTGAGCGGGACTGAGCGCGGCGCCGTCGTTCGCGGTACTGACCACAATGACGGATTGCTGGTCAGCGTTCGGGAATTGCTTGAGCAGTTCAGCGACTTGCGTTGATTCCGAGTTCGCCGGCGCGGTGGCGTTGAGGGCTGGCGCGGTGGCGCGGCCAAAGGCGCCGAACATCGCGACGAAGACAATGAGGACGATTCCTAGCCAGATCCAAGATCCGCGCTTGGACGAGAGTGTCCGGGGGAGAGCACGTAGTTTTTCCATGCTTTCAATTCCACCGAAAATCGGTGTCCCAAACATCGCCTAGGTGGTGGTTCTTGCGATCAAACTTTTGGTTGAGAAGTGACAGCCGGACTCTTCCAGGAGGACGCTTTGAGCTCGGGGACCACTTCCTTGCCACGCGAAGCGCGAAGCGCCCACAAGATCGCGACCACGTCCACGACTTCTTGCATCCATGCGCCAACAATTGCCGGGAGATTACCGAACGCAGCGATCGTCATGAAGACCAGGCTCAGCAGGATTCCCACCGCGATGGCCTGCAGTGCGACATTGACGGTCTCGCGGCCCACGACCACCGCGTGGGCAACACGGGAAATGTCGTCTCTTAGGATCACCACGTCCGCAGACTCACTGGCCGCTGTGGCGCCGCGGGCGCCCATCGCCACGCCAACATCCGCTGCGGCAAGAACGGGGGCGTCATTGACCCCGTCGCCCACCATGATCACGGGACGCTCTTTGATGCCGTGGACTGCGGCTACCTTGTCTGCTGGGAGACAGTTCGCTTGAACTCGGTCAATTCCCAGTTCGGCGGCCACATGCTTCGCGGTGGCTTGGTCATCACCCGTAAGCATCGTGAAGTGCTCAATACCTTGGTCTTTGAGGACTTCCAGCGTGGAGCCAGAGTTTTCCCGCACCTCGTCTTTTAACACGAGCGCGCCTGCGTGTTGACGATCGACCGCAACGTAAATGGCGAGCTCACCGGGGACCAGCTCCGTGCGGGTCAGGGGTTTTCCAACTTTTTCTTCGATAAACGAGCGTTTTCCTACCCACACGTCATGGCCATCAATGACGGAAATGACGCCGTTGGCGGTCGACTCCTCTGACTTCTCGGGCGTGATCAAAGAAATGCCACGATCTTTCGCGCCACGAGTGACGGCAGCGGCGAGGGTGTGAGCGGAGGTCTGCTCGGCAGAGGCCGCCAATTGCAGCAAACGATTCTCGCTCATGCCTGCCCCGAACTGTGCCAGCGTGGTTCGGACTGCCGTCAACGACGGCTGACCATAGGTCAGGGTGCCGGTCTTATCGAAGGCGATCGAGCGGGCGCGGTGGAACTTCTCTAAAGTGGCCGAACTCTTGACGATCGCGCCGCCTCGGGCGGAGCGACTCATGCCAGCCATAAATGCCACCGGCGCAGCGATGATCAGCGGGCAAGGCGTGGCAACCACCAGGACTTCGGCGAAGCGCACCGGATCACCAGAGAACCACCAGGCAAGTCCTGCGATGAGCAAAGAGATGAGCGTGAAAGGAACCGCGAATCGGTCGGCAAGTCGCACCATCGGTGCTTTGCTGGCTGCAGCTTCTTCGACGAGCGCAGCAATCTGTTGGTATTGACTGTCTTTTGCGGCGCGCGTGGCGATCAACGTGACGGAGCCAGAACCGTTGACGACGCCGGAAAGTACTTCTTCGCCTCGGACAAACTCAACCGGCAAGCTTTCGCCGGTGAGCGATGATTCGTTGAACTCGCCTGTCGCGGAGGTCAGTGTTCCGTCAACGGGGACTACCTCGTTAGCGCGAACCAGGACTTCGTCTCCGGGGGCAAGTTCATTGATGGGTACTACGGACACGCTCCCGTCCGCGTTGATTCGCGAGGCGGACTGCGGGGATTTTGAGAGTAGAGCGGTGAGGTCTTTCTTAGCGCGATGCGCGGCATAGTCTTCAAGCGCTTCGCCACCGGTCAGCATGAGGACAATCACGAGAGCCGCCCAGTATTCGCCCACGGCCACGGCGGCCGAGATGGCCGTGATCGCGAGAAGGTCTACTCCGAAGGAGCCCGACCGAAGCTCCCGCACCATGCCAACGAAAGAGCGGCCAGCCATCAAGAGCGCGAAAGTCCCTAGGACCCATGGAACAACTTCAGCGGCTGGGCCAACAGCAAGAATCCCAGCGAAAATCGCTACCAGCACTGTGGCAAGCACGAATGGATACCGCTTGAGAAATGAAAATACCCCGCCCATGGTTCAGGTTTACCAAGGATGGACGGGGTATTCCAGCAAGGTGAGGCTGGGTTCGTTCTGTGAACGAAGCGCTGAGGCGAGCTGCGAACTAAGCGTTCACCTCAGGTGGACCAGCTTCGAGCCATATTTCGGGAGCAGGCTAGAGTTCAATGTCGCGCTGAGGCGCGGAATCTGAAGCCGACGGCGATCCACTGTTACGGGCCGTATCTGGGCGCGTCTGCGTTTCCGGGAGCGCCGTGGTGGGTGCAGATTCCTCTCGGGTGGCTACGCTAGCGCGGAGTTCATCGCGATCTCGCTCGGCGGCGTGCTTCTGCTCCTTGAGCTTGCGCATATCGCGGCCACGCTTGGACCACATGAGCGACCAGATCATGAAGATGAAGAACAAGACGCCGGCGATAATGGCGCCGGTCATGGTCCACTGTGGGAACCACGTTGCGCTGGTGCCGATGATGCGCTGGGCGTTGTGAGCAGCTTCCGAGTTGCCCACCATGATGCCGAGCGTGAGCAGGTTAGGCGAAGAGAGCAGTACCGCCAGAACGGTGAGCACACCCTTCCACGCCCAGGATACGCGACGGTGCCGAATCTGCCACAGGACCAACAAGGGCACGAAGGTGAAAGCGAAGCCGTAGATCAAACCGAGCAAAACGCCGCCGCCCAGATTTCCACCGACTTGCTGTGCAATGGTGTTTGCCCACCAAATCGGTAGGAACGCCGACAGCAGCCAGAAGGCTATCGCGGCGAAAACTACCAAGACGATGCCGATAATGATGCGCATTCCCCAGTTAGTTCGGGGTTCGCGAGCTGGTGGCGTCGATGCGCCTGAGGACTGTGCTGAGCCTTGAGTCATACTCAAATTCTTGCAGAACGATCTCTAATTCGGATTGATATTTGGACGGCAATCGAAAATTGCTTTCCACAAGGGTGTTCACGACGCGCTGTTCTTAGGTAACATTCCGGTAAAGGAGGTAGCATACGTTGATGGATTCGCAGGACAATAAAGAGCTCAAACTCGTCCCGAAAGACCCCGCTCCAGAGGTCAAGGAGGGCTGGGAAACAAACATCACGGATTGTTGGCCTGTACCACCTGCCAATAAAGCCTCCGGTGATAAGACGCCACGTTCTGTGATGCCGCATGAGCGCACCACCGAATCATCTCAAGGACAAGCCCCCGCAGCGGGGAAAGGACAGCACATCATGAGCGAAGAGACTTACGGCAACTCGGCCGTGAGCCCCGAAAGCGCCTCCGAGACCACCAGCATTTCCTTGCCTCCTTTTCATCAGGAAGAAGAGGTTGCTGACTACCAGCTCTCACCATCTGAGCGCGAGTTCGTTGCCGCTTTGTCCGAAGGTTCGGCGTTGTTGATTGCGCACTCTGGTCCTAACCGCGGTGCTCGCTTCTTGTTGGACCAGGACATTACAAGTGCTGGTCGTCATCCATCTGCTGACATCTTCTTGGACGATGTCACGGTGTCCCGCCGTCACGCAGAGTTCCGCCGCGAAAATGGCCAGTTCGAAGTAGTTGATTCCGGTTCGCTCAATGGCACGTACGTCAACCACGACCGCGTTGATGCGGCACGATTGCGCACGGGTGCTGAAGTGCAGATCGGCAAGTTCCGTTTGACGTTCTACGTGGGAACTCGTCCCGCACGTCAGGGTGTCGTCAACGGCTAGAATGAGTCCAGCGATTCCTACGCTGGTTCATAGCTAGATCTTTTCTTTTTCGCAACGCCAAGGGCATGGGGTGTGCCTTTGTGCGTTGTTAGTCAGCGCTGTTATTTATTTTGTTCAGAAACGGGGGCGAGATGGCCACTATGGGTTCTTCTGCTGCGGCTCGCGGGCGCCACGCGAGCGCCGCATCCCAAGGCGCTATCGCGTCCAAAAATTCCGTACTGAATATTGGTGAAGTCCTCTCCCTTCTGGCAGAGGACTTTCCGCAGATCACGGCGTCCAAGATCCGATTCCTTGAGGAAAAGGGTCTGATTATTCCGCAGCGCACGGCTGCTGGGTACCGCAAATACACCAAGAACGACGCCGATCGCTTGCGTTTCATTCTTGCCCTTCAGCGGGACCAGTACTTGCCGTTGCGCGTCATCAAGGACTACCTCGATGCAGTTGATCGTGGCGAAGAGCCCGAGCAGCTTCCAGGCGGCTTGAAGCTCAGCCCGCAATCTGTCACGGAAACGATCGCTCAAGAAGCAACCGAGCGCCGTCGTGATCTGACACGCTCAGAACTGATCGGGGCCACTAACGCCACCGGAGACCTGGTCGACGCACTCTTGCAGTACCGCTTGATCAAGGAGACGCCTGAAGGGCGCTTCAGCGAGTATTCGGTGAAGATCACGCGTTCCTGTGTCGCTTTGGTGCAGCACGGAATTGAGCCGCGCCACTTGGGTATCTTCCGCCAGTCCGCGGACCGCGAAGTGGCCCTCGTGCAGCACGCTGTGACTCCGTTGGCCGGCCGCCGCGACGTCGCCTCACGCGCACGCACTGCGGAAACGGCTCGTGAAATCAGCGAAGCCTTCTTGACCATCCACTCGTCGCTCGTGGATTCTGCCATTTCAGAGCTGGATCACTGATTTCGCGCAAGGTTCTGGTCTGCTGGCACGGTGTCGCTAGCGACAGAACCCCATTAAGCGGCAGACTTAGAGCATGATTCGCGTCAATGTCACCGGTGTCCGGGTGGAACTGCCCTCTACTCAACCTGTCGTTTTGGTGGGAGAGGCTGACGGCGAGCGTCAGATCCCGATCTGGATTGGTGCTCCTGAAGCGTCTGCGATTGCCATGGCGCAGCAGGGCATTGAAACCGAGCGCCCGCTGACCCATGACCTTTTTATCACCACCCTGGCCGCCACGGGCGTGACCATTGAGCGGGTTGAGATCACGCGCGTCGAGGGCGCCGTTTTCTACTCATCTCTCGTGCTGACCAATGGTGCGCGCGTAGACTCAAGAACCTCAGACGCGTTGGCGCTCGCTCTGCGTGGAGATATTCCGGTGTTCTGTGACGAGGAGGTCATGGAAGAAACGGGCATCGTCCCAGAGCATGTGAGTGACGACGTGATTGAAGATGAAGAGAAACTCAAGGAATTTCGCGAGTTTTTGGACACGATCGATCCGGACGATTTCGCGTCGTAAATGTGGCCAAATTCGGTGCCCGCTGACTTTTGTGAGCGACACGCCTTCAAGTTAAGGTCGAAGGTCTTTGACGGAAGGCCCAAAGGAGCTTACCGTCTTTATTAGTAATTGCATTACCACACCTGACTGGGTGAATGTTTAGACGAAAGCTTCAGGCGAAGCCTTAGAAGAGCCAACAAAGGAGGTCCACGTGAGTCCCACGGATGGCACACGCGGCACTGAGAACGGCCCTACCGTGCCTGAATTGGTCCCAGTGCGCTTGAGCAACGGCCAAGGCCTGTTGTTCGATAACGACCTTCCTGACTTGGATGAGACTGCTGGCTACCGCGGACCAACGGCGTGCCGCGCTGCCGGAATCACGTACCGACAGCTGGACTATTGGGCACGCACCGGGTTGGTAGAACCCACCGTTCGCAACGCACAGGGCTCTGGATCGCAGCGCTTGTACAGCTTCCGCGACATCTTGGTGCTCAAGGTCGTCAAGCGACTCTTGGACACCGGAGTATCTCTGCAGCAGATTCGTACCGCTGTCTTCCACTTGCGCGAACGCGGCGTTGAAGATCTTGCGCAGATCACGCTCATGAGCGATGGTGCCTCGGTCTACGAGTGCACGTCCGCCAACGAAGTCATCGACCTCGTGCAGGGTGGCCAGGGCGTTTTCGGCATTGCCGTGGGCCGCGTCTGGCGTGAAGTTGAAGGTACCCTTGCTGAGCTTCCTTCCGAGCGCGTAGACGCCGAAGGAATTCAGGAATACCCAGAAGACGAACTCTCGAAGCGCCGCGCGGCGAAGAAGTCCGCGAGCTAAGTCAAACGCGCTAGAGCGAATTCAAGACTTAACAAAAAACCGCCGATCCTCTGCACATCGCAGGTGATCGGCGGTTTTTCTATTCCGCAAAGATGCGGGCTGAAAATTACTTGTTGCGTACAGCCTCGAGCAGCTCGCTCAACAGTACGGCGCTCAGTCGGGCGGACTCGGTAGGCCACTGGTGCACTGCGTGCGCAGCGCCCTGGATCTGCTGCCAGTCTGGGATGTCTGGAAGAACAGGGGAGAGCAGGGCATCGCCAAACATGGTTGACATTTCCTGAAGACGGAACTGGTGTTCACCGGACTCCGGGCGGTACTTGTTGGCCACGACGCCGGCAGTCTGAATGCTTGGCGCGAATTCGCGGCGGAACATGTTCAATGCACGCATGGTGCGCTCGGTTCCAGCTACCGAGAACAAGGACGTCTCAGCTACCAGCAGCACCTTGTCAGATGCGTACCACGCCATGCGGGTCAGGCCATTGAGTGACGGTGGGCAGTCGATGAGCACCAAGTCGTAACCGGTCACTCGCGAGAGTACGGTCTTGAGACGCTTCAAATCACGCAAACGCAGGTCCGGGCGATCGTAGATGCCGGTGAAAGCGGAACCGTAAGCGACATCCAAACGGCCCTCGGCCAATCCGGCAGTCTTGGACTCGCCAGCGGCAGCTTCTTCGCTGTCTGAAGCTGCGGCGTCGTCCTTTGAATCCGACTGGCTCGCCTGAACGGAGCGCACGATTTCCTGATGACGCTCAGTCCACGAACTCGGAACGGCGTTGGCGTTGATCGAAGAACGGCGAACGTTCTTCAGCATCAGGCCAATGGGCTCGCGGCCTGCAGGATTGATGCCCAAGCCGGTGCTTGCATCCGCATGCGGATCAAGGTCAACAACCAGGGTTCGCAGACCAGCATCAAGAGCTGCAGATGCTAAGCCGAGGGTCACGGACGTCTTGCCGACTCCGCCTTTGAGACTCGAAATGCTAACAACCTGCACGGGATAAACCACGCCCTTCGCTTGGAACCCGCCAATATCGCGGGACGTTCACAGATAAACCTTCCCCATGGTAGTCATGGCGCCGCGCATTTCGAGGGAAATTCTCGGGTCGTTTCGCGAGTTCTTCCTCTCATTAGCCTCTGATAAGCCCGGGACGAGACGGGCAAAGTGTCTGCCGTGTAACAAGCGACGCAATGAAATAGGTGTGATCCGGCTGACGCGATAACGTGACTGGAAGCACTAGGCTCCCGCCTGTGCAGGGATCAATGACGACCCAACAGGGCGTAAACGCGTTGATGCAAATATTGAGACTCCAGACCTTAGGGGACATATGTTTTCCAAGATCTTGGTTGCAAACCGCGGAGAAATCGCAATCCGTGCTTTCCGTGCAGCCTACGAACTAGGATCCAAGACGGTAGCCGTCTTTCCTTATGAAGACCGTAATTCCATCCACCGCCAGAAGGCCGACGAGGCCTACCGCATTGGCGAAGAAGGGCACCCGGTCCGCGCTTATCTCGATGTGAACGAGATTGTTCGTGTTGCCAAGGAGTCTGGGGCAGACGCTATTTATCCGGGATACGGATTCCTTTCCGAGAATCCAGATCTCGCGCGTACTGCCGCTGAAGCTGGGATCACTTTTGTGGGTCCGCCTGCAGAAGTTCTTGAACTGGCGGGAAACAAGGTGGCGGCGCTCAAAGCTGCGCGCCAAGCCGGCATTCCAGTGCTGGAATCCTCTGAACCCAGTAAAGACACCGACTTCCTGATCGCTGAAGCGGACAAGATTGGTTTCCCCATCTTCGTCAAGGCTGTTGCAGGCGGTGGCGGACGTGGCATGCGCCGAGTGGACACTCGCGACGCTCTGCCAGAATCTCTCGCCGCTGCCATGCGCGAAGCGGATTCCGCTTTCGGTGACCCCACCGTGTTCTTGGAGCAGGCTGTCCTGCGCCCTCGCCACATTGAGGTTCAGATCCTTGCTGACAAGCAGGGCAACGTGGTGCACCTTTTCGAGCGCGACTGCTCTTTGCAGCGTCGCCACCAGAAGGTCATTGAAATTGCTCCGGCACCAAACCTTGACGAGAACATTCGCCAGGCGCTCTACGCCGATGCCGTGAAGTTCGCAAAGGCACTGGGTTACCAGAACGCCGGCACCGTGGAGTTCTTGGTGGACACCGTGGGTGAGCGCGCTGGACAGCACGTGTTCATCGAGATGAACCCACGCATCCAGGTGGAGCACACTGTCACCGAGGAAATCACGGACGTTGACTTGGTGGCCGCTCAGATGCGCATTGCCGCTGGCGAGTCTCTCGAAGACTTGGGCATTCGCCAAGAGGATCTTCGCATCCGCGGCGCGGCCCTCCAGTGCCGTATCACCACCGAGGATCCACAGAACGGTTTCCGCCCAGATGTGGGAACCATTACCGCTTACCGCTCTGCTGGCGGTTCCGGTGTGCGCCTCGACGGTGGCACCATCTACGCAGGCGCTGAAGTTTCCCCTCATTTCGACTCCATGCTGGTCAAACTGTCTTGCCGTGGGCGCGACTACCAGACGGCTGTGGCCCGTGCCCGCCGTGCGCTGGCCGAGTTCCGCGTGCGTGGCGTGTCCACCAATATCCCGTTCTTGCAGAACGTGCTGAGCGATCCTCAGTTCGTGGCCGGCGATGTGGCAACGGACTTCATCGACTCTCGCCCGGATCTGTTGGAAGGCAACAGGTCTCAAGACCGCGGTACTAAGGCTCTGCAGTTCTTGGCCGATGTCACCGTGAACAAGCCGAACGGTGATCGCGTAGAAGGCATTGACCCGCGCGACAAGCTTCCGCACTACCCAGGCGACAAGCGCGACGAGCCGGACCGCAGCCCATTCGATGGCCCGTCCACCCACGTGCCACCAGCGGGCTGGAAGCAAAAGCTCGATGAGCTGGGTCCTGAAGGATTCGCGCAGGCACTGCGCGAGCAGACCGCCGTTGCCGTCACGGACACCACGTTCCGCGACGCGCACCAGTCGCTCTTGGCCACGCGCGTTCGTACGCGTGAGCTCCTCGCTGCAGCTCCAGCGTACGCTCACGTGATGCCTCAGCTGTTCTCGATGGAAGTCTGGGGAGGGGCAACGTATGACGTCTCCTTGCGCTTCTTGGGCGAGGACCCGTGGAAGCGACTCGAGCTCTTGCGCGCTGAACTTCCTAACATCCCGCTTCAGATGCTTTTGCGTGGCCGTAACACGGTGGGCTACACGCCGTACCCCACCGAGGTTACCGACGCGTTCGTCAAGGAAGCCACGAAGTCCGGAATCGATATTTTCCGTATCTTCGATGCTCTCAATGACGTGAACCAGATGGCTCCGGCGATCAAGGCCGTTCGCGAGACCGGCACCGCGGTTGCTGAGGTTGCGCTCTGCTACACCGGCAATCTGTTGGACCCCAACGAGGCGCTGTACACGCTGGATTACTACCTAAATCTTGCGGATCAGATTGTCGAGGCCGGCGCGCACATCTTGGCGATCAAGGACATGGCTGGCTTGCTTCGCCCGATGGCTGCGAAGAAGCTCGTCACTGCTCTGCGGGAGCGCTTCGACCTCCCGGTGCACTTGCACACGCATGACACCGCTGGCGGACAGCTCGCTACGTTGATGGCCGCGATTGATGCGGGCGTTGACGCGGTTGACGTTGCCGTTGCCTCTATGGCGGGTACGACGTCGCAGGTCAGCTCCTCCGCGCTGGTTGCGGCACTTGCCAATACCGAACGCGATACAGGCATTGATTTGGACGCCGCTGCTTCTTTGGAGCCGTACTGGGAGACCGTGCGCACCATCTACAAGCCGTTTGAGTCCGGCCTAACGTCCCCAACTGGTCGCGTGTACCGTCACGAGATCCCAGGTGGACAATTGTCCAATCTGCGTCAGCAGGCGATTGCACTTGGCTTGGGCGAGCGCTTCGAAGCTATCGAGGACATGTACACGGCCGCTAACAAGATGCTGGGCAACGTGGTGAAGGTGACGCCTTCGTCCAAGGTCGTTGGCGACCTTGCTTTGCAGCTCGTGGGCATGAACGTGGATCCTGCCGAGTTTGAGGCAAATCCGCAAGCATTCGATATTCCGGATTCCGTCATCCAGTTCCTTTCGGGCGAGCTGGGCGATCCTCCGGGAGGATGGCCCGAGCCATTCCGTTCGAAGGCGCTTGAAGGCCGCACCATCAAGCCGCACGTCGAAGAGCTCTCCCCAGAGGATTCTGCTGCGCTCAACGGTGATTCGGAGACGATCCGAGCCACCCTGAACCGTTTGCTCTTCCCTGGCCCAACGCGGGACTACGAGAAGACGGTGGCCGACTTCGGTGACATCTCCGTGCTCCACACGCGCGACTACCTTTACGGCCTGACGAAGAACCGCGAGCACGTGATTTCGCTGGGCAAGGGCATTCGCTTGTTGGCTACGATGCAGGCAATTTCCGAACCCGACGAGAAGGGCATGCGTACAGTCATGCTCACGCTCAACGGCCAGATGCGTCAGATCACCGTGCGTGACCGCTCGGTCGAGTCCACCGTCAAGTCCGCTGAGAAGGCTGACACCAACAACAAGAACCATGTGGCTGCTCCGTTCGCGGGTGCCGTCACTGTGACTGTTGCTGAGGGTGACGTGGTGGCTCCAGGCGGCACGATCGCGACGATCGAAGCCATGAAGATGGAAGCTGCTATCACGTGCTCGACCGGTGGAACGGTGCAGCGTATCGCCATCTCCGGAACGCAACCGGTGCAAGGTGGCGATTTGATCCTCGTGGTCGAGTAGACGCTGACCAGCAACACAAGAGATCACAGGTTACGCTTCAAGAAAATTTGAGCGTCACGATGTCATAGGCTAGCCGCCTCTTTCGCGAGAGGCGGCTAGCCTATTTTTATGACTCACTACGATTTGCTCATCCTTGGATCCGGTTCAGGAAACTCATTGATCACCCCGTACTGGGACGACAAGAAAGTAGCGATCGTAGACGGGGGCATCTTCGGCGGTACGTGCCTCAACGTGGGATGCATCCCCACCAAGATGTTCGTATACCCAGCGCAGCTGGCTGGCAGCACGGCTGAAGCTAAGCGATTGGGCGTCGATCTTGAGTTCAAAGGCGCCCGCTGGGAAGAGATCCGAGACCGCATTTTCGGACGCATTGACGCGATTTCCGAAGGCGGCCGGAAGTATCGCGTAGAGCTTGAGAACGTTGACCTCTACGCCGAGTTCGCCACCTTCACCTCGCCAAAGTCGATGGTCACCGCCACCGGCAAAGAGATCACGGCAGACAAGGTAGTCATTGCTGCGGGTTCACGCGCAGTCTTGCCAGATATTCCGGGCATCGATCTGCCTCAAGTTCACACGTCTGACACCATCATGCGAGTGGACTTCCCGCAGCGCGTTGTGGTGGTGGGTTCAGGTTTTATCGCGGCGGAGTTCGCCAATATCTTCCACAGCCTCGGCGCCAACGTCACTCAGCTGTCGCGCTCCGGCCAGCTCCTACGCGGTCACGATCCACTCATTTCCGAGCGCTACACGGCCGATGCCAGCAAGCGCTGGTCCGTACGTCACGCAACGCCCACTGCCATTGAGAGCGCAACGGATGGCAGCGTCGTCGTACGGTATGAAGACCCCAGCGACGGCGCAAGCCAGGCGAGCGAAATTCCCGCTGACGTGGTTCTTTTCGCTACTGGCCGCGTTTCCAACGTGGATCGAATTGATCCAGAAGCCGCGGGCTTCGATGTCGCCGACGGCATCCTGAGCGTCGATGACTTCCAGCGCGTGCTTTCTAATGGAGAACCGCTCGAGGGCGTCTTTGCGCTCGGCGATGTCTCCAATGATTACCAGCTCAAGCACGTTGCCAACCGCGAAGCTCGCGTGGTCATTCACAATCTGGAGCACCCCGATGACTTGCGTGCCACGGATCACCGGGCTGTCCCATCGGCCGTCTTTACGCATCCGCAGGTTGCGAGCGTCGGGCTGACCGAGCCGCAAGCGCGAGAGCTCGCAGCCCAAGAGCAATGGCCCGAGGGTGAACTCGCGATTGCCGTTCAGGATTACGGATCCACCGCTTATGGGTGGGCGATGGAGGATCAGACTGGTTTCGTGAAGCTCATTGCCCGTCGCTCAACGGGCGAGATTCTCGGTGCGCACCTCATGGGTCATGAAGCGTCGAACCTGATTCAGCCACTCGTTCAGGCCATGGTCTTCGGCACGGACGCACATTCGCTTGCGCGCGCACCATTCTGGATCCACCCTGCCCTCATGGAGGTCGTGGAGAACGCGCTTCTTTCGCTGAATACGAAAGATTCCGGGGCCCTGTAGGCTCTCGCCCCAGTTCCCCGGAATCGTTTCTAGCTAGCTACTATTCCTTGGACTGCGCTCCGTAGATCGCGTCAACCTCAGCTTGGTAGTCCTTGAGGACCTGGGCGCGCTTGATCTTGAGCGACGGCGTCAGGTGGCCGGACTCTTCCGTGAAGTCCGATTCCACAACGCGGAACTCGCGGATGCCTTCAGCGCGTGAGACGGTCTCGTTGGCCTTGTTGATGAGCGTCTGGAGCTCTGCGCGAACCTGAGGCAACTTGGACGCTTCAGCCACAGACATGCTTGGAATGTTGTGGCGCTGCAACCAGCCCGGAAGTGCTTCAGGATCAAGGGTGATGAGCGCCGAGATGAACGGCTGGTTGTCACCAATCACCACACACTGGGACACGAGAGCGTCGGCGCGGATCTGGTCTTCGAGCATGGACGGAACCACGTTCTTGCCGGAGGCGGTGACGATGATTTCCTTCTTGCGGCCTGTGATCTTCAAGAAGCCGTCTTCATCGAGCGAGCCAATATCGCCGGTGCGGAACCATTCGCCGTCAAACGTCTCGTCTTGAAGGTCGGGGCGGTTGTAGTAACCGCGCATGACGCAGACGCCGGTGGCGAGAATTTCGCCGTCGTCAGCGATCTTCACGCCGTTGCCCGGAAGCGGCTTGCCGACGGTGCCAATCTTGATGCGCTTTGGAGTGTTCACCGTGATAGGCGCAGTGGTTTCCGTCAGTCCATAGCCTTCCAGAACAAGCAAGCCTATGCCGTGGAAGAAGTGGCCCAAGCGCTCACCCAACGGGCCGCCGCCGGACACCGCGTACTTCACGCGGCCGCCCATGGCTTCGCGGATCTTGCCGTACACGAGCTTGTCGAACACCGCGTGCTTGAGCTTCAGGCCAAGTGGCACGGAGCCCTTTTCGGTGGCACGGGACCACTCGATTGCGGTGTCTGCAGCGGCGTGGAAGATCTTGCCCTTGCCGCCGTCCTCGGCCTTGAGCATCGAGGAGTTGTAGACCTTCTCGAAGACGCGGGGCACGGCGAGGATGAACGTAGGCGAGAAGCTCTGCAAATCAGGCAACAGGTTCTTGACGTCAGGCGTATGCGCCACGTTGACGCCGGCTGCGACAGCGAGCACGGAGATGAAGCGCGCAAAGACGTGTGCGAGCGGCAAGAACATGATGGTGGACGCATTAGAGTTGACCGCTTCAGGCAACTCGAGCTGCGCGTTCTTGGATAGATCCACGAAGTTCTTGTGGGTGAGCTCGCAACCCTTAGGGCGTCCGGTAGTGCCGGAGGTGTAAATGATGGTGGCGAGCGAATCAAGCTTGATGGAGGTGCGTCGTGCTTCGAGCTCTTCGTCGCTGACGTCCTTGCCAGCTTCGCGGAGCATATCCAGGCCATTGTCTTCCATGAGCCACACGTGCTTGAGGTGATCCAAGCCTTCGTTGTGCGCGGCGGTGCGCACTACGTTCTCGTGCTTTCCGGATTCCACGATGGCAGCCACTGCGCCGGAGTCTCCAACGATCCACGCCACCTGCGTTGGTGAGCTGGTCTCGTAGATGGGAACGGACGTGCAGCCGGCGAACCAGACAGCGAAGTCGACGAGTGCCCACTCGTAGCGCGTGCGAGACATGATGGCGATGCGTGCGCCCCGTTCAATGCCGCTGGCGATCAGGCCCTTGGCGATGGCGATCGCGTCGTCGCGAAATTGCACCGCAGAAATTGGGGACCACTCGGACTCGCCTGGCGTGGCCTGCGTCTTGCGGACGGAGAACAACGTGAGGTCTGGGGTTTTTCGCGCATGAACCAACACGAAGTCGGTGGCGTTAGATTCAGGCGAGGACTCAATCAGGGCGGGTACTCTGAATTCGCGCACGGGGTCTCCTTTTGTCACTGGCGGTGCTGTCAGCGTTGGTGCATTGGCGGGAAATGGGAACCTGCAATGCCGTTTATCTAACCCTATATGTCTTGGATCACAGCATGATAAAGAACCACGAAATTCACGCACAAAGAATCGATCTTCCGCAAGAAGCGGACGAGCGATTCTCTATAGGGATCGACGTTGGTGGAACCAAGATCGCAGGTTTGTTACTCGATGGTAACAAAGAAATTGTGACCCGCGCTACAGTCCTCGTGGCGAAAGATTCCACGGATGCCTTGCTGACCACGATTTCCGGCATGGCGCTCAGTTTGCTTGAAAGTGTGCCGCTCGAGATGCGCGCGCAGTGCGGTATTGGGGTTGCCGTGGCAGGTTGGCTCAACCGCGAGAGCACCTACGTGCGATTCAGCCCGCACTTGCCGCTGACCGGCGTTCACATCCGTGCCGAGCTGGAAGCTCAGCTGGGGCGTCCCGTGGTGGTTGCGAATGACGCGGACGCTGCCGGTTGGGCGGAATTCCAGTTGGGCGCTGCGCGCGAGTACGACGACGCCGCGTGCCTCACCTTGGGAACGGGGTTGGGTTCGGCCATCATCGCGGGCGGCACGTTGGTTCGCGGACATCTAGGAATGGCTGGCGAACTGGGCCACATCTGTATTGATCCTGCCGGGCCGCAGTGCCCGTGCGGTGGAACCGGGTGCCTCGAAATCTTCTCTTCAGGAACTGGTGCTGAGCGGGCGGCGCAGCGGGCAGGACTACTCAGCGATGTTGATTCCCAGCGAACCATGACAGGGCGCGAGCTCGTGGCTGCGGCCGCGGCTGGCCGGAGTGACGCTCAAGCGGTTCTCGACGAAGTCGCTGCGCCGTTGGCTCAAGCGCTCACGATGGTGGTGGGTGCTTTGGACTCAGGCGTTCTGGTCATCGGTGGAGGATTTGGGTCCGCTTCTGAGTACTTCTTGGAGACCCTGCGTCGCCAGTATGCGCAACTCGCACCTCATCCGGAGTCTCGACCGATTGTGGGTATCGAAGTTGCTCAACTCGGTGCGGAGGCTGGTGCTCTGGGAGCGGCTTTGCTTTCGCTCTTGGAAATCTAAGATCTCTTGGAACTCTCGTGAGTTCGCGTCAGGGCCCACTTAATTAGAGTTGGGCGCCGTTTCCGTAATCATCTCTTTCGGCGGGAAGGCTCCACCACAAATAGGCGATGCCAGCGATTCCGACGGCGATGGCGCCAAACCACGCCACAAACGGAGCTGATCGCCATGCGATGGCGAAGAGCACCAAGAGCAACGGTCCGCCCGCGGCACCGATCCAGGCGAGAACAGTCAACGGATTTCCCGTTCCTAAGGGCCGTGGCTCAGGTGGGATGAAGTGCTCTTCCAGTTCGTCTGGGTATTCCTCGAGCTCAGCAGGCTCCTGCAATTCCGACTGCCCACGCAGTTGCTCCGGTTCGCCGGCCAGCGAGTTCTGGTCCGCAAAATACTCCGAGAGATCACGTTGTGGTGATGGCTCATTTTCTCTGTGCGAGCCGCGCGATTCAGGTGATTCGTCCGAGGACTCAAAGAATCGTTGAACCAAATCGTTCCACTCGTCATCTGACGGTGAGCGACCCTGCGTCACTTAATCAAACCCCTCACGAACTCTACGGAGCCGCTTTCGATAGCTGCGGCGTCGTAATCCAAGGTAGCAACGTGGAAGCTGTTCTCCAGCGGCTGCACCGTGATGTTGCTGCCCTTCGCCGTATTTTTGGCGAGGCCGCGGCTCAGCGCCTTCATGCTGGAATCCGGAACTATGTGATCCGTCGCGGAGCGGAAGGCCAAGATGGGTGCCTTAATTTCGCTCAAATGTTTGCGCGTCAGCGCCATGAGTGCCTTGATTTCAGCAACGCCACCCACCGGCGTGCGCGGGTACGCGTTCTCCGTCATGCCTGGCTTGGAGATGTCATCGCGGATTGCGTCCACGGACTTCACGAAGTGCCGCAGAACCGGCGAAAAGTGCGCCACGGGGGAGGCGAACGTCAGTGCAGGATTGATGACGATGATGCCGGCGGGCTCGCGGACTTCGCCGAGACGCAGCGCGAGCGTTCCGCCCATCGACAAACCGACGACGAACACGTGCTGATGCTCCCGCTGGAGACGATCAAAATTCGACGTGACGGAATTCAACAGTGCCTTGTGGCTGGTTTTGCTGAGGTCCTCCCACTTCGTGCCGTGCCCGGGAAGCAACGGAAGGCTCACACTGTAGCCAGCGTCGAGAAAAGCATTCGCGAGTGGGCGCATGGACAACGGTGAGCCGGTGAAGCCATGAATGACCAGGACAGCCGTGTCGCCGGGCCGCAACACCGTGAAGGGTTGAGTGGGGTCAAGTGGCGGTTGTTGTTGGGGAAGAGGCGTTGCCATTCCATGTCCTGTCAGCTTGGTGGGTCAGAAGCCAGCGTTTTACTGCCCTGCCCAGTATTCTTGCAGAGTGTTCTACTGGTTTATGAAGACGTTCGTCGTTGCCCCTGTTACTAACGTGCTGTTTCGCCCCTGGGTGAAAGGGTTGGACAACATCCCCAAGGAAGGCGCCGCCATCCTGGCGTCTAACCACTTGTCAGTCTCCGACTCGGTGTTCCTCCCGGTTGCCGTAGATCGCCCCGTGGTCTTCCTTGCGAAGATGGAGTACTTCACTGGCAAGGGTCTCAAGGGTCGCCTGACCGCTGCGTTCTTCCGCTTGAGCAACCAGCTGCCGATGGACCGCTCCGGCGGAACCGCGTCCATGAATTCACTGGCGGCTGGCGAGCAAGCGCTTCGTGAAGGAAAGCTCCTAGGCATCTACCCGGAAGGTACGCGCAGCCCTGATGGAAAGCTTCACAAGGGCAAAGTCGGCGTTGCTCGCCTGGCGATCGCCACGGGTGTGCCCGTCATTCCTATCGCGATGATCGGAACGGATAAGGTTCAGCCAATTGGCAAGACGGTTCCGAATATTCGCCGAGTGGGCATGATTGTGGGCGAGCCGTTGGACTTCTCTGCGTATGCAGGACGCGAAGAAGACCGCTTTGCCCAGCGCGAAGTCACGGACAAAATCATGGACGCCATCATGCGTTTGAGCGGCCAAGAGTACGTTGACGAGTACGCGCAGAAGATCAAGGCACGCGCGGCACACGGACACAAGCGGGGCTAAAGCCCGCTCCGTATGACTTCGCATTGTTCATTCTGTGGACATGCTTTAGGAGTGTGAAGTGCTGACCATTACCCTTGAGGGGTGACTCAGACAGCACCTCAATTCGACATCTCATCTTCTTCGCCAACCGGCACGGTTTCCGGACCAGCCGCAGACCCACAGCTCGATCTCTGGCGCAATCTTCCTATCGCCCAGCAGCCCTCGTGGCACGGCACGGAAGAGTATGAGCAGGCTGTCGCCGAACTCGGATCACTCCCACCACTGGTTTTCGCCGGTGAAGTGGACGTTTTGCGAGAGCGCTTGGCAGCCGCAGCTGAAGGCAAAGCATTCCTGTTGCAAGGTGGTGACTGCGCCGAGACGTTTGCCGGCGCAACGGCAGATAAGATCTCTGCGCGTATCAAAACCATCTTGCAGATGGCTGTAGTCCTTACTTATGGCGCATCCATGCCCGTCATCAAGATGGGCCGCATGGCCGGACAGTTTGCGAAGCCTCGCTCTTCCGACGTCGAGACCCGCGATGGCGTGACGTTGCCAGCTTTCCGTGGCGATATTGTGAACGGCTACGAATTCACCGAAGAATCTCGCCGCCATGACCCGAAGCGCATGGTGCAGGCGTACCACACAGCTGCCTCCACCTTGAACTTGATCCGTGCCTTCACGCAGGGCGGCTTCGCCGATTTACGTTCGGTGCACCAGTGGAATCAAGGCTTCATGGCCAACCCTGCTCACTCCAAGTACGACGATCTCGCAGGCGAAATCGACCGGGCGGTGAGCTTCATGGCTGCATGCGGCGCTGACTTCGAAGCACTCAAGCGCACTGAATTCTTCGCCGCTCACGAAGCTCTGTTGCTGGACTACGAGCGTGCCTTGACGCGCACCGATTCCCGCACGGGACTTCCGTACGACACCTCCGCACACTTCTTGTGGATCGGCGAGCGTACGCGCCAGCTCGACGCTGCTCACGTGGACTTCCTGTCTCGCGTGCGCAACCCGATCGGCGTGAAGCTTGGCCCAACCACCACTGGTGATGACGCTATCGCTTTGATCAACAAGCTGGATCCAAACCGCGAGCCAGGTCGTTTGACCTTCATTACTCGCATGGGCGCCGGCAACATCCGCGAGAAGCTTCCGGCAATCGTTGAGGCAGTCCAGCGCGAAGGCGCGAAGGTTGTCTGGGTGACGGACCCAATGCATGGCAACACCGTGACCAGCCAGAACGGCTACAAGACTCGTCGCTTCGACGATGTCATGGACGAAGTTGCTGGCTTCTTCGAAGTCCACAACTCGCTTGGCTCTGTGGCTGGCGGCTTGCACGTTGAGATGACCGGCGACGATGTAGCCGAGTGCCTCGGCGGCTCCGACCCAATCCGCGAAGACCAGTTCGACGCACTCTACGAGTCCGTCTGCGATCCTCGCTTGAACCACCGCCAGTCTCTGGAGATGGCGTTCTTGGTTGCTGATTCGTTGGCACACCGCAAGTAGGTTGATCTCTTAAACCTAGAAGGGCTGAAACCGTTATTCGGTTCCAGCCCTTCTTTTTGTCCTGCCTAGACCACCGTCAGAACGATCGTTGATCCTTCAGGTACCTCTTCACCGAAAACGCTCTGTCCGTGAACGGTTCCGAAGATGTTGCCCAGCGGGTACTTGACCTCTACTTTGAAGCCGAGCTCCTCGAGGGTGGCACTCGCTTCGTCGAGCTGCTGTCCCACCACGCGCGGCACTTCAACCATGCGCGGTCCCTTCGAAACCGTCACCGGGATCTCGGTTCCCCGATTCACTTTCTCGCCCGTCTTCACACCTTGTGAGGACACGTCGCCTGCTGGGACCTTGGCGGAAAATTCTTCGCCGTCTTCCGTCAACGAAAGCCCGATCTCTTCCAGTGCGGCGCTCGCTTCCTCGACCGTCATACCGCTGAGGTCAGGAACGGCAACGGGTGCAGGGCCCTTGGATACGGTGACGTTGATGGCCGTGCCGCGACGCACTTGAGTGCCGACATTCACAGATTGCTCGACGATCTTTCCGTCGTCGATCGTCTCGCTATATTCCTCAGTGACTTTCCCGAGCGCTAAAGACCGCTCATCGAGCTGCTCGTTCGCCTCCGCAGTGGTCAATTGCGCAAGTTTAGGTACTTCGAAGAGTTCAGGACCCTTAGATACCAGGAGATCGGCGCCTTCGAAGCGGCGAATGGTGGTGCCATCACTCGGCTCAGTGCCGACGACGAGCCCGCGCTCTACATCGTCACTGAATACTTCTTTTGGGCGCGCTGCTACCCCCACGTTGTCGAGGGTTTGCGTCGCCTGCGCGACGGTTTGCCCCGATACGCTCGGCAAACTCACCGGCGCACCTGGCCCTAAGCCAAAGAACCAGCCAGCGGCGGCCACCAACGCCACGAGCATCACCAGGACGATCGCCAGGATCCACCTGCGAACGCGCGAGCCCTTCTTGTCTAGATTGACGAGAGGCTTTTGCGCATCTCGCTTCCATTCGCGCTGCGCGATCTTCGCGTCCTTCTTGGCTTGCTTCGCGGCAGCGGCTGGGCTGAGCGGCCGCGGGGCCGGCGCAGCTTTGGTCACCGCGGAAATCTCGCCAGTCTCATGAGCCGGGATGTCATGAGCATCGATAATTTCGGTGTACTGATTTGGCGCCACGTCCGGTTCGTCGAGCCGCGAAAAAGCTTGGGTTTCGTTGTGGTGCGTGGGGATAACGGTGGTCGCGTCCTCGTCTACGTCCGCTTCTTCGGAGTACGACGGCGCCTGCTCGCTATCATCCCAATACCCTGCGAACTTTTCCTCCACGTCACGATCAACCGAGACTGGAGCGGCTGCGGCAGCTGCGGCGTCGTAATTTTTTTGCGAAGTGGCAATCTCGGCAGCCCCCAGATCCAGCTGATCTTCGCTCAAGGCGGCGCGCACATGACGCAATTCGCCCAAGAGTGCGCTCGCGTCGACGGGTCGAGCTTCAGGATCCTTCGCCGTGCACCATTCCACCAATTCGTCGAGATCTTGAGAGAGCTCGGGAATCAATCGTGAGGGCGGCGGAACCGTTTCGCTGACGTGTTTGAAAGCAATGGACATAGAGCTCTCGCCGCGGAATGGCTGATCACCTGTGAGCATTTCGAAGAGCATGATGCCGATGGCATAAAGGTCGCTGCGCTTGTCGGCTTTGCCGCCGGTCACGAGTTCGGGGCTGACGTACGCCACTGTTCCTACGAGCGTTCCTGATTGCGTGTGGTTGGATGCCGCGCGCGCCAAACCGAAATCAGCCACCTTGACGCGACCCGTTTCGGTCAGCAAAACGTTTTCCGGCTTCATGTCGCGATGCACGAGTCCGGCGCTATGAGCGGCTGCGAGTCCGTCAAGAATTTCTTCGAGCACCTTGAGTGCTTGACGCGGCGTGAGACGCCCTTGTTGTTCTAGGACGTGGCGGAGGGTCTTGCCCTTCAGGTATTCCATGACGAGGTACGCGGTGTCCCCATCAACGCCTTGATCTAGAACGTTGACGACATGAGGGTGGGAAAGCTTTGCTGCAGTGATGGCTTCTTCCTCGAAACGACGGACCACTCGTTGGTCTTCCGCGAGGTAGGGGTAGAGCGCTTTCAAGGCGACATCACGGTGGAGACGTTCGTCGGTAGCCAAATAGACGGTAGACATGCCGCCGCGAGCGAGTCGACGACGAACACGGTACCGGCCATCTATGAGCTGGCCTTCAAGCGGATCCACGGTTCTCTCTTCCACCTTTCCGATAGTAGCCAGATACGCAAGGGCGGGGCTGAAGCAACACGGTTCAGCCCCGCCCTGATAGCGAGTCGACAACTTCGTTGAAGCTATCGCTATATTCGTTTTCAAGTGTGGTTCAAACGGATGAACCTTGGGTTTGACCCCTTAAGAAGCGCGGCGTGCGCGGGCAGCGCGACGCTTCAAAGCGCGACGCTCGTCTTCGCTCATTCCGCCCCAGACGCCCGCGTCCTGGCCGGTTTCGATGGCCCACTGGAGGCAAGTGTCAATGACAGGACACGTGCGACAAACAGCTTTAGCTTCTTCAATCTGGAGCAATGCCGGACCCGTGTTTCCCACAGGGAAAAAGAGTTCGGGATCCTTGTCCAGGCATGCTGCGCGGCTACGCCAACTCATGCTCGTTAGTGCTCCTTCTGATGGTCAGTAATTACGTAGAACGTGAAAACTCATAGTTGCTCCGAAGTATTCCCGGAGTTCGTTTGTTTGATGCACATTGCCTCAAACACGCGAAAGCGGGAGCTTGCTACTCCCGCGTCAACTGCCAAACTAGGGTTTCATGACTTGATGATGTAATCAAGAGGTTTCACACAGAAATATGTTGAATCTTTGTGTGGTTTTTGTCACCAGAGCATCTTTGGGCTTAGAATTCCGGCCGTTTCCACAGTGGCTGTCAGGAAGTTCGGGTAGGTTTTCAGTGTGAGTTCTCAGGAGAATAATTCGACAAAGAAGCCGAATAGCCGTGTGCAGGCGAATCGCGACGGGCTTGGAGCACATGGTGCCCGGCAAAACTCGGCAGAGCCAAGTGGTGCTCGGCAAGAAGAGCAGCTTCTGATGAGCCCACCGTGGACGGTCAAGGTGATTTCGGGCGTCATGTTCCTCATGGCGCTTGTCATGTTGGCAGTTGTCGTTTTGTATGTTCTGGATTTCTCGTCCAGCAGCCCCATCCCGATGGGTGGTCGAATTTTCTTCTTGCTGTTGCCACTCGCTGCCGGAGTGTTTGCTGCACTGTCAGGACTCAAGATCTTGAAGGCCCGACGTTGGACTCGGGCGTTCATCGTGATGTGGCACCTCTTTCAAACTATTCTTGCCACGCAAATCTTGTTCTCTCTCGACTGGCCGATTGGTCTGTTCCTGATCATTCCTGCGGCGTTGGCCTTGTTGTTGATGTTTATCAAGCCGACCCATGACTTCTTTGCCGCGAACTTGGACGGTATTCAGCCCCAAGCCTGAAAACGTCTGAACCCACCGTGGAATCTCACAATTCCGCGACCCGGTACAGGATCAACTGGACAGCCGTGCCATCCCAGTACGTCGGCCTCTTGCGGAGTCCGAGGGCTGAGCAAGATTTCGCTGCCTTCACCTCGCTGGCGATGCGCACACGGAATGCGCTGAATTGACTTGAAGGTCGCGCTCACGGTCATGATCAACTGTGTTCCCGAATCGACTAATCGTTCGAGTGCTGGTTTGAGCGAATCTTCGACCATGTCTGCGTTGTCGACGAGCAGAATTCGCGGGGTAGCGTCTTGAAGCTGCGAAATGTCGTTGGCATCAAGATCGGGCCCGTTGACGAGTTTGCAACGATTCAGTTCAGTTGCCGCCTCTTTCTCCTCGGCTGAACAGGTCTCCTCGGCTGAACAGGTCTTCTCAGCTGATGCGTTCTTCTCCGTAGTACCGCTCTTCTCAGCCGCCCAGTTCTTCTCGTTCGTTTCGCTCTTGTTGACCGCACTCTTCGATACGCCGTTGATCATGTCCACCATGTTCTCCAGCAATCGGGTCTTGCCGCTCCCAGGTCCTCCGATGATCAACCCGATCTGTTTCGGATGCCAGGTGAAAGGGGAACCATCCGGCGAAGAGACTCCCAACACGAGTCCATCGGATTCCGACAGTCCATGTGTCTGCGCTGTGGCGAGCTCAGTACTGAGCTGCAGGTCATGAACTATCGCCGCTCTTGTTTCGCCGGAGACTCTTCGTGGAAGTCCACGGAGCACTTCCGCGGGATTGGCATGCTCATGCATGGATGATCTTTCGAGCTCATCGGGGCTTGCCTGAAGGCATTGGATTTCGCGGCCTTGAGGACTCTCTCCGGGAATCATGAGTACACCACGTCCACGATGTTCGGGAACTTCAACGATCCGTGGCCACAACGCGGTGATTTCCGGCCCGAGACCAAACGGAAGATAGAGGCGTGTTTCCAGGAGAGTGAATAGCGATGTTCCGGTGAGATCTCTGGCTCCGATCGCGACGATTGCCAGGTTCTGAGCACTGGTAGCTCTCATGAGAGACGTCATCATTTGCTCGAGCGCTGCTGCCTCATGGGGTCCGACTCGCGTCAGGATATGGCTCCAGCCGGTGATGACCACCAGACGTCGAACTGCGGGACGAATACCGCCCGACAAAGGGTCTATGTGTGGGGCCGAGTCGGATTCGGAGTCTAAACCTGAGTCGGAGGATGTAGCTGTATCTGAATCTGAAAGTCGTGATGCCTCCGTCTGGAGTTCGTTCAGGAGATGGTTCAGGATCTCGGAAATTGAGAGCGCGTCATCGAGGGATCCGTAGGCGAATACGGTTCGCAATTTCTCATATCCAGCGAGCAGGCCACTGCCGTCGATAATGCACGTTGTGCCGCCGATACTTTGATGCTGATTGATGAGGCCGGCTGCCAACTCTTCTGCGCCGGAATCACGGCCCGCAATGATGGCGAAGCGGGAGAGCGTCTCCGGATTCCATGCCACAACTTCTAGATGCCCCAGGGTGGGGTGGTTGCCGATCCCCAATCCGAGGTGTCCTCTTTGGTCGAGAAGATTAGGGCTCGATTCAACCAGTCCTGCTTCGAAGGGCATCGAATCATCTGAAGTTTGCGCCGCCACGTTGTTGAGGTCTTCCTGATGCACTGATTCGGGCAGTCTGGCAGGAAAGGCTGTCTGCGGTGCGCGTCGATGCTGCATGTGTCCGTGAGTTCGAAGCCAGCGCTCGTACGGGCTCTTCTCTTCGTTTTCGCTTGAGAGCAAGAGGGACGCACTAGGGGGACCAAGCCTGGCGCCATATCGATGAATAACCCAGCTCCTGCGAGCACCGAGTGGCGAGGGAAACTGCACAGGTAGGGGAACCGTAGCGCCGGCCTTGATAAACGCTCGGCCCGGATTCTTGTGAGAAATAGACACCGCCGCCGAAGATCCCAAGACGTCCTGCGATTCCTGAACACTTGCGACCCGCAGCAGCACGCACACGCCAATATTGGCCCGTATCTCAGGGGAGATGACACCCAGCGGGCGTTGGGTCGACAAGACGAGGTGAACTCCCAATGAACGGCCGATCGTGGCGATAGACGCCAATTCCATCATTGCCTCAGGCAGCGCCGACAACAACATGCGCACCTCATCAACAACGATGACCAAGCGGGCAATATGAGGAAGCGAGTCGTCACCGGCCGAGAGCGAACGCCAGCTCGAATAGTCGCTGGCCCCAATCCCTTGGAAGATCGACTCGCGGCGGGACAACTCCGCTCTGATTCCACGCAACATGCGAGCGGCATCTGCATGTGTCAGGTCAGTCTCCACGGAGATGGTGTGGGGAAGGGAGGCGAATTCGCCAAGCGTGGAGCCACCCTTGAAATCAAAGTGCAAGAAGGAGACCTCTTCTGGCGCATAGCGATTGACGATGGACCACAACATGGACTTGAGAGCCTCAGACTTACCCGAACCCGTAGTGCCCGCAATCAACATGTGAGGGCCGTCCGCCACCAAGTCGATGGTGACCACTGATCCACTATCGGGTGATGCGGAACCACCCGTGAATAGGACGTCGTCAGGTCTCGTGGCGCCGCTGTCCGCCGAAAGCAGTGTCCCGGTATCGACTAACAAATAGGACGCTGTTTGATGCGTCGATACAGCCGCGTGATTATTCGCATTGTCGCCACTTTGAACCAACATCGCGCTGGCAGTACCTGAATCGAGAACTCGACCAGTGCTGCCACCAACGGTGCTGGGCAGGGCGATCATTGCCATATGTTCGATCAGTACCTGGGCAGTCTCGAATGACAGGCCATCGAAGTCGACGTCGGTCAAGATGTCCTGCGTCTCACCGTTGGATGTCTCTTCTCGCCAAACCCCCAAATCCACCAGTATCTCGTGTGAATACCGGTGGTCCAGATCATCGAAACCCCCTGATTCCTGATCGCTGGATGGAGACGTTGAGCCCCAAGCTTCGTCTTCCACGTGGTCGATCTCAACCAGGATCAATCTTGCTAACGCGTCACGGTGAGCCGAGATAGCGGACCCAGCCAAATACTCACAGTCCATTCCACGACTCGTAAAGAGAATCAGTGGGATGTCAGGGCTTGCCTCAAGAAACTGCAGGAGTTGTGGGACATCGCTGAAGTACTCAAAGCAACGTAGCGCCCGGACGGGTGTTGGTACCCAGGATCCGTCGCCAAGAACACCGACATTGATTCGGTGAGAATGTGCCAGTAGTAGGGCTCGCACCACCATCGCCCGTGCAACATCGGTCGCTCTCGAAAGCCTACCTCGAATAAGTGTTCGATAAAGTGGAGAAAGAGTCGCGATGGCCGGGACGTTCACATGGGTTCGCGCTCGCAGTTCATTGGCGGATCCAAGGTCAACGGACACATGAATTTCCGATGCCATTCCAAGCGGCAAGGCCCAGGACGGTTGAACATCGGCCGGACGCTTTCCTGCTACTGCGGCCGCAGAGCTAGGAACACTTTGTGGTGAGGGCATGCGGGGAGAAGCGAAGTAGGACGCAGGATTGGACGTAAGACTCCGCCTCACCATTCCCCAATCGGGGGCCGAGTGCTCTCTGTGCCGTCGATCCTGCGCCAGCGCGTCGTCGATCTGCCGCTCTAGCTTTTTCTTGTCGCGCCATTGAAGGATTGCCGGCACGCCGCCTGTCACAACGCTCATCAGGCTAAAAAGCATAAATAGCCACGAACCCATGACCATGGCCAGTATGAGTCCCAGAACTACTGGCATAAGCGCTGCGGTGAGCATCATGAATGGGCGACCGGGACGCTGAGCTCCCGTCACTTTGAGCGGCGGAGGCGGCCACGCGCAGCTTCCCAGATCATTAGCATCATCGAGTGGTGTGCTGGTGTCTTCAAGCCGAAAGACGGTCTCGCCGAGTCGAAATGACTCTCCAAAGACGAGGTGTCGTTTCTTGGGTGCTCCGGGTTGTACGCCGTCGGTGGTGGTTTCGAATTCGCTTACGCTGAATCCTTGCGCCGAATGTACGACGACGCCAGCTTGCGCCGGGATTGATACGTCCCGAACACAAATATCGGCTGCCCGACGGCCAACGGTGAATGTTCCCCGTGGCAAATGAAAGCGTCGACCAGCGTCAGGTCCCGAAATTGTCAGCAAACACACGCTACGGTCAGAACGCGATGACCCGATCGAAGAGTCAGAATCAGCCGGGCTAGTGGAGTTCCACTCGGGCGCTAGATCTAGATCAATCAAACCGCTTGAAGGCAACGGATCAGGAAGAGATTCCGAAATACGCCCCCAATAGAGCTGACCGTGTTCGTCAGTTGCGTCGTCGTCATTTTGCAGTGCAAGTGAAAGGGCCGCGCGGGGGAGAGGCGCATGCTCGCCAACAATCTCCACGAACTGCGGATCGCTCGTTCGCGGATCCGAATCGCGGATCATTACCAAAGTTCGCACAAATATCCTTTCCACTGTGACGACCTAGCTTGAGGATAGGGCGAACTCAAGATTGATTTTCCAATAATTCACTTTCTGTTGATAACTCGTTCATTCACTTGTCCACAGAATTCTGTGTGGGGTTGAGAGCATCCGAAATAGTCATCTAGCGTGACACCGAGTGACGGGTCTGAACTCGCTGCTCGACGATCGGGTAATCCATCGAGGGGGATACGTGGAAGCAATTGAATGGTTGGAAGAGGAAGTTCGCGAGATCCTGCGTCGGCGCGGACTGGATCCATTCACACAACCGGACGATGTACGATCCCTGATCTTGGCAGCTGCCCTGGACTACGAAGAGCGCACGCTCCGCAGCAATCTGCCGCCAATCATCGACTTTGATCAGACTATTCAGCTGATCTTTGATTCCGTCGCAGGTTTTGGGCCGCTCCAACCACTACTTGATGATCCGGAAGTTGAAGAAATCTGGATCAACTCACCGAAGGAGATCTTCTCCGCACGGCGCGGCGCCTCCGAGCTGACGTCGATCCGGCTCGAAGAAGAGAACGTACGTCTTCTTGTGGAGCGAATGCTCAAGAGTTCTGGACGACGGCTGGACCTGAGCTCGCCGTTCGTTGATGCGGCTCTTCCGGACGGTTCCCGACTGCACGTCGCCATCCCGGATGTCACGCGGAAGGACTGGGCAGTCAACATCCGAAAGTTCATTGCGCGAGCAGCTTCGCTCAAGCAGCTCGTGAAGCTGGGATCAATGACTCCACAAGCCGCGGCCTTCCTCGATGCTGCGGTAGCTTCCGGGCTCAATATCCTGGTGTCCGGTGCAACTCAGGCCGGCAAGACAACGATGCTGAACTGCCTATCAGCGTCGATCGGAAGTCGCGAACGAGTAATTACCGTGGAAGAGATCTTTGAGCTTCAAGTGCCCCTTCGAGATGTCGTGGGCCTCCAGTGCAGGCAGCCCAATCTTGAAGGCGAAGGCGAGATCTCCATGCGACGGCTCGTCAAAGAGTCCCTCCGCATGAGGCCGGACCGGCTCATCGTTGGCGAAGTCCGCGAAGCGGAGAGCTTGGACATGCTGATCGCACTGAATTCAGGATTACCTGGAATGGCAAGTGTGCACGCCAACAGTGCACACGACGCAGTAACCAAGATCTGCACTCTCCCGCTGCTCGCCGGCGACAACATCTCGCCTCACTTCGTTACGCAAACAGTCGCCTCCAGCATTGACCTAGTCATTCACTGTGAGCGCTCGCGGACGGGACAACGTCGAATCTCTGAGATCTTGGCCTTGGGCAAACGAGTCGAAAACGGCATTATCGAAACCTCCATCATTTTTGGGCGAGAAGATGGTGAGTTGGTCCTCAAGGACTCTGCGGACGTGCCCATCGAGAAGTTCTCTCATGCTGGATATGACGTCAACTCCATCCTGCGGGAGGCTGCATGAGTGCCTTACTTGGACTCACCCTCGGCCTAGGTTTGTTTCTTGTCTATTGGTCCTTTTGGCACGAGCCTCAGCCCGAGTCGACGCGTGCAAAGAGCCAACGAGTCCGAAATCTCTTGCTCCGAGCCGGATTGGACAATGTCACGCCATCTGGGCTCATGATGGCCTGCGGAATCGCCAGCTTCATCACGATGCTGGTGGTCTTCATCTTCACGGGCGCGCCGCTCATTTCACTGATCTTTGGCATCTTCGGGGCTGCTCTGCCGTTGGTTCTGGTCAATTGGCGGGCACATCAGCGCACCAAGAGCCTGCGCGAAGTATGGCCGGACGTTGTGGATCATCTTCGTTCCGGCGTCCGAGCAGGAATGTCATTGCCAGAGGCGCTATCGCAGCTGAGCGAGCAAGGACCCGTGGCATTGCGGCCAGCCTTTGACGAGTTCGCGCGAGACTATCGCGTGAGCGGTCGCTTCGATACGTCGATCGAAAACCTGCGCATCCGTCTTGCTGATCCCGTCGCCGACAAGATCGTGAGCGCGTTGAAGCTGACACGTGAGGTTGGTGGGTCCGACTTGGGACACATGCTGACGACACTCGCACAGTTTCTCCGCGACAACGTTCGAACGCGTGGGGAGTTGGAGGCACGTCAGTCGTGGACCGTGAATGCCGCCAGACTTTCGGTGGCAGCGCCATGGATTGTTCTGTTGTTGATGTCCACTCAACGGCCAGTCGCTGAAGCTTACTCGAGTGGCTTCGGCGGGTTGGTGCTGATCAGCGGACTCATTGTCTCGGTGGTCTGCTATCAGCTCATGATCCGACTTGGCGAACTGCCTGACGAGGAAAGGATCCTCAAGTGAGCGCAAACGAATTTGCCGGGCTGCTGTGCGGTCTTGGTCTTGGGTCTGGTCTGTTTCTGTTCCTGACACGGATTCCACGCTTCCGTCGGTCAACTTTTGCGGACAGAATCGCACCCCAACTTCGTGCCGGCAGAATGCACTCCGCGTTGCTCAGCAGTCGCGACGTGGGCGGATCATTCGGACCGCTAGGTCGAATTCTTGCCCCATTCGTTCAGGACCTGATTCGCCGGTCGTCGGGCATAAGTCCGATGGGCGAACAGCTCAAACGGCGGATCGCAAAGGCTGGACTAGAACTTTCAGTCTCCGAGTTCCGTGCCCAGCAGTTGATGTGGGCAGGCATCGGACTGGGGCTAGCGATCTTCTTCACGATCGTCTCGGTCCCCAATCAGAACTTCAACCCGATGCTCTCGCTCGTGCTCGTCATTGGTTTGCCCATCTGCGGCTTCTTGCTCAGGGACTGGTGGTTGGGGGAGACCATTTCTCGCCGCGCCCAGAAGATCCTGGGGCAGTTTCCCAACGTCGCCGAATTGATGGCGCTATCCGTTGCTGCGGGAGAGTCCACGCTTGGAGCACTCGAACGAGTCAGGCGAAGCACCGACGGCGAACTTTCTGAAGAGTTCGGAAGAGTGCTGGCAGACGTTCGGTCCGGACGAGGTTTAGGTGAAGCACTCAGATCAATGGCCAAGCGTGTGGATCAGGACATCATGACGCGTTTTGTCGATGCGATGCTGGTGGCCACTGATCGTGGAACACCTTTGGCTCAGGTCATGCGTGACCAAGCGCAAGATGTGCGAGATGCGGCCAAACGCGAACTCATGGAAACGGCCGGCAAGAAGGAGCTCAGCATGCTCTTTCCCGTGGTCTTCGGAATTCTTCCGCTGACGGTCATCTTCGCGGTCTTCCCTGGAATTACGTTGTTTGACTTCAGCTTCTAAGAAGTTGCCGATGCTGTTTAGCTACATCGCAGGGGGACTGTTTCACGCGCAGGGGCAGTGAACCGAAGTCGGAAAGTGACTTATCCACAGTTTTAGAGTTCCTCAAGCGCGAGTTCGATTTCTTCAATAGCCTATGAACGTCAGCGCGTGGGTATGGCTAAATGCCCATAATTCACGCGAACCAACCACTTAGTTGCCGAAGATTATTTATTAGTTTGCCAAAACTTAACCTTTGATCGATAGGTTCGTGAAGTCTGGCAAATACGCCACGCATCCACTTCAGAAACCACATCAATTTACTGCTCTCACACCATCAGAAACCACGGGGGACCATCATGGTTACGTTTCAAAAGTTGTCAGTCGCATTCCTAGCAGTACTTGCTTCTATCCGAGTATTTATCGAGGGAACCTCGAACGAAGTTCGCACCCAGGAACGCGGCGACGTGCCGGGCTGGGTGATGTTGGCAATCATGTCCGCATTGCTCGTTGCCGGTCTCTTGGCCATCGCCGGACCACGTTTGATCCAGCTCTTCAACCAGGCCATCGACAACGTAGCGGGCTTGGGCTAGACACCCTGTTCGCTCCAAAACGTGATGAAGATTCAGGCTCCTCGTTCTCTCTTTGCAAAGCGAGCAGACAGGCACCTCGCGATTCGAGATGAAGAGGGATCAAGCATCCCTGAGTTCGTCATGGTAAGCACGCTCATCATTGCCCTCTTCATCTCAATCCTTCAGCTAACGCTGGTTCTTCACGTCCGAAACGTCATGTTGGATGCCGCTGCAACCGGAGCGCGCTACGGAACTCTTGCAGACCGAAACGCCTCAGATGGCTCGCAGCGGACTCGCGAGCTTCTCAGCACGTCGCTCGGATCTGGATTCGCCGCGAACATCGGGGCCCAAGAAACCAGTGTCGGGGGACAGCCGGGCCTTCAGATTCACATTTCTGCGGGATTCCCTTTGTTGGGGTTTTTCTCCGTCGGCGGAGAGATCAGCGTGGTGGGAGAGGCTGTCAGGTACGAGTGATGTCACTAGCGGAGCGACTACGAGACGACGAAGAAGGGTCGGCTGTTGTCGAATTCATCTTCCTTTCCATAGGTCTGATGATCCCCATCATTTACGTCATTCTGTCCGTCGCTCAGCTTCAAGCGTCCTCACTCGCGGCTATCGGTGCGGCTGATCACGCAGCCAAGGTGTTTGTTGGCGCAGAAAATGAGGGAGAAGCAAGAGCACGAGCCTCCTCCGCTGTCTCAACAGCACTGACGAATATGGGCGTTCCGGCTGAAAATGCGACCACGTCGATTTCTTGTTCAGAAGCATGTCTAGAGCCGGGAAGCACCGTCACAGTCTCAGTTCATATCAACGTTCCGTTGCCGATGTTGCCGGAAGGTGTGGGAGCTAGCGTCATGACCACCAGCTCAGAGGCAACGCACCGAGTAGATCGGTTCGGATGATGCAACCCCAAAAGACGGACACTAATGAGCACTGCAACGGCGAAGTGGGTACCAATGAATCTGGTCAAGCGACACCGCTGATCATTGGTCTGATCGCTGTTGCTCTCTTGGCTGTGACCGTCATGCTGGCAGCCACCCAGATCAACGGTCAGGCCAGGCGTCTTCTTGGAGTCGCCGATGGCGCGTCCACAGCTGCTGCCGATGACTATCTGGTCCAACTGAGCGGCGGAGATCTAAGCCTCAAACTGACAGATGCAACCGTCCGAGAGTCCGCTGCTAAGTACCTTTCTCAAACGAGAGCGGGTACCTACTTTTCTGGTTTGAGTATTCAAGAAGCCTCGGCCAGTCCGGACGGGCGCACCGCGCACCTTAAACTCAGCGCTCGAGTTCACCCGCCGCTAGTCAACTGGATTGTCCCGGAAGGCGTGACCGTCAGCGTTGAGTCAGATGCGCGAGTGCATCTCGAACAATGAGTCGCGAACTTCCAGACGTAAAGCGTGCGTGAGTCGCAACTTCGCGGGGTATCGACAGCGTGAGTTGCACCTGCGCGGGGTATCGCCAGCGTGAGTTGCACCTGCGCGGGCAACCACTGGGTGAGCAACATCCACATGACCAACACCTAAGTGATAAACACCTAGGCAGTGGCGTAACCTAGTTAGACCATGGCTTCCATTGATTTTCCCGCGGAGATCGCGGCTCTTCGAAATACGTACGCATCGATTCTGGCAGTCTCAGACATAGACAAGATCAAAGCGGACATCGCTGAACTTTCCGCTCAGGCTGGCGTGCCAAACCTCTGGGATGATCCGGCCAGCGCTCAGGTGGTGACTTCAAAGCTCTCACACCGGCAGTCGGAGCTCGAACGCCTTGAGAAGCTCGAAGAGCGCATTGACGACGTCGAGCTGATGGTCGAGCTTTCCGAAGAGGATGACGACGACGAAGCCTTGCGTGATGCGGAAAAGGAACTGACAAGTCTCCAAAAGGCGCTTGCCGAATTGGAAGTTGTCACGTTGCTTTCCGGCGAATACGACGAGCGCGAAGCCGTGGTCACCATTCGTTCAGGCGCGGGCGGCGTCGATGCCGCTGACTTTGCAGAAATGCTCCTGCGCATGTACACGCGTTGGGCCGAAAAGCACGGCTTTAGCGTGAAAATCATGGATACGTCCTATGCCGAAGAAGCTGGCTTGAAGTCCGCCACCTTTGAAGTCAACGCGCCTTACGCTTTCGGCACATTGTCTGTCGAAGCCGGTACGCACCGTTTGGTTCGCATCAGCCCCTTTGACAATCAGGGACGTCGCCAGACCAGCTTCGCCGCTGTGGAAGTAGTTCCACTCATCGAATCAACGGACTCTATCGAGATTCCAGAAAACGAGATCCGCGTAGATGTCTTCCGTTCGTCGGGTCCTGGCGGTCAGTCCGTGAACACGACTGACTCGGCTGTTCGTTTGACCCACATCCCTACGGGCACCGTGGTGTCGATGCAGAACGAAAAGTCCCAGCTTCAAAATCGTGCTGCCGCCATGCGCGTGCTCCAGTCGCGTTTGCTCTTGCTGAAGCAAGAAGAAGAAAACGCGGAGAAGAAAGCCCTAGCCGGCGACGTGAAGGCAAGCTGGGGCGACCAGATGCGCTCCTACGTGCTGAACCCTTACCAAATGGTCAAGGACCTGCGTACGGATCATGAAGTTGGTAACACCTCGGCTGTCTTCGACGGCGAGATCGACGACTTCATCGACGCAGGCATCCGCTGGCGCGCCAACCAGCGCAACGCTGACGCTGAGTAGGCGGCGACATTGAGTGACTGCCTACATTGAGTGGGTGCCTAATCTGCTGATTGGGCGCAGACGACTGAGTTGATCTCGTTAGTTCTACTCAGTGGATCTATCTCAGTCGATCAGCCTTAGTCGATCAGCATGTTGGTGATGCGGCTCGTGCAGACTCGCTTGCCTGATTCATCGGTGATCACGATCTCGTGAGTGGTGATGCGGGAGCCCAAGAAGATTGGCGTGCAGACGCCGGTCACGAGGCCTGAAACGCCGGCACGGTGATGCGTTGAGTTCAAATCCACGCCAACCGGCTTCTTGTTCATTCCACGGTCCATGACATGCAGTGCTGCGCCGAAAGAACCCAAGGTTTCCGCGAGTGCCGCGCTCGCTCCACCGTGAAGAATTCCAGCAACCTGAGTATTGCCTTCAACGGGCATTGTGGCGACCACGCGATCCGCGGTCATCTCCTTGAAGATAATGTCGAGCTTCGGCACGAGGGTGCCCACACCGAACTTTGAGAACCGGGTCCACATTTCTTCCGGAACCCCGTGGTAAGTGAGCTGATCCGCGAACGGATGCTGCGCCGTCGTACTGGAATCTGTGGAAACTTCTGAAGCGTGCTCCGAAGACGAAAGTTCGTTGGCCTCTGGGGCGGTCGTGTGATTCTTGCTCATGACAACTAGGCTTGCACTTGTGAGTGATGTAGCAAAACCGGAAATTCAAGAAGCGGACCAGAAGACACAGAAAATGATCGTGATTGACGGTCATTCCATGGCATTCAGGGCGTTCTATGCCTTGCCAGTGGAGAGTTTCTTAACCGCGTCAGGCCAGTACACCAACGCCGTGCATGGCTTTATTTCCATGCTGCTGACCATGATTCGCGAGCATCATCCCACCTATGTCGGCGTGGCTTTTGACCTTGATACTCCGACGTTCCGTTCACAGGAATATGACGAATACAAGGCTGGCCGTAACAAGACTCCAGAAGAGTTCAAGGGCCAGATTGACCTGATCCGCAAGGTTCTTGAGGCCATGAACATCCCCACCATTTCGATGGACGGGTATGAAGCTGACGACATCATCGCGACGCTTGCCACCATTGGCGAGGCTGCAGACTTGAAGGTACTGGTGGTTTCCGGTGACCGCGACGCTTTCCAGCTGATCACCGAGAAGACCACGGTTCTGTATCCAACCAAGGGTGTCTCGCAGATTCCGCCGATGGATGCAGCAGCTATCGAAAAGAAGTATTTCGTTCAGCCTCACCAGTATTCGGATCTTGCCGCACTCGTTGGCGAAACTGCGGACAACCTTCCGGGCGTTCCCGGTGTGGGTCCAAAGACGGCCGCAAAGTGGATCAACCTCTACGGCGGACTCGAAGGAATTCTGGAGAACGTCGACGAGATCAAGGGCAAGGTCGGCGACTCGCTCCGCGAGCACCTCGACAACGTCAAGCGAAACCGCCGCTTGAACCATCTCTTGCGTGATCTTGACTTGCCGGTGTCGCTCGAAGCGCTTGAGCTGGAAGCACCAAACCGCGAGGCGATTGAGGAAATCTTCGACACGCTGGAATTCAACTCACTTCGAAAGCGCATTTGGGATGTCTTTACTGAGCCAGAAGAAGAGGTTGAAGAAGAGGAACTTCCAGAGCCTCAGACGCTGACAACGGCCGATGAGATTTCTCAGTGGTTCCACACCGAGGGCTCCCACGTCATTGGCGTGCATCTCGTGACGGAGGCGCCCGCCGAGAACAACCCGGGAATGCCGGATGATGTTTTTGCTTTGGGCCTTGCGTCTGAAGATCAGCTCGCGTACATCAAGCTCGCGGACTTGGATCCTGCAGCAGATGAGGCTCTTGCTTCTGCATTGGAATCGGCCAGCTACAAGAAGGCTGTACACGACTACAAGCTCGCGTACAAGCAACTTCAGGAGCGCGGCTTGACCTTGGGCGGCGTGGTGGATGACACCATGATCTCCGCGTACCTGATTGCACCTGACCGCCGAAGCCACGCTTTGCCGGACGTTGCTCAGCACTACTTGAAGATGTCCCTGGACCTCTCCGAAGCGGAGAGCAAGGGCGAACTGGACCTCGGACTCGAGACCAAGGACTACTCGGCACAGGCGACGCGTGCCGCTTTTGTGGTGCGTCAACTGAGCCTGATGCTTGCCGGACAGGTTTCGGAGCGAAACGCTGCGAGCTTGCTTGATGATCTTGAGCTCCCGTTGTCTCGCGTTCTGGCGCGTATGGAGCGGGCAGGCATCGCCATTGATTTGCCGCAGCTCGAGGTGCTGAACAAGGACTTCACCAAGGTTATTGACGATGCGAAGTCTCGGGCGTTTGAGGCGATTGGCCACGAAGTGAACTTGGGATCGCCGAAGCAGCTTCAGGTGGTGCTCTTTGAGGAGCTTGAACTTCCGAAGACGAAGAAGATCAAGACCGGCTACACCACGGACGCTGAGTCTCTCACTGAGCTCTATGCCCAGACGAACCACCCGTTCTTGGGTGCTTTGATGGACTACCGCGACGCCACGAAGTTGAAGCAGACGGTTGACGGTTTGGCCAAGGCCATCGCCGATGACAAGCGCATTCATACCACGTATGGGCAGACCATTGCAGCGACCGGACGTTTGTCATCGCTGAACCCGAATCTGCAGAACATTCCGGTGCGTAGCGAAGAAGGCCGACGCATCCGCGAAATCTTCGTGGCCGGCGAAGGTTACGAAACTCTGCTGACCGCCGACTACTCGCAGATTGAAATGCGCATCATGGCGCACCTCTCAGGAGACGAGGGCCTGATTGAGGCGTTCCGCTCCGGCGAGGACTTGCACCGCTTCGTGGGTTCGCGTGTGTTCAATGTTTCGCCTGACGAGGTTACTCCGGCGATGCGTTCCAAGGTCAAGGCCATGTCCTACGGCTTGGCGTATGGCTTGAGCTCGTTCGGTCTCAGCAAGCAGCTGCGCATCTCTGTCGACGAAGCGCGCACTTTGCAGAAGGACTACTTCCAGCGCTTCGGTGGCGTGAGGGACTTCCTCCGCTCCGGCGTTGAGAAGGCTCGTTCTGAGGGGTACACGGAGACCATCTTGGGCCGCCGTCGTTATCTTCCGGACCTCACGAGCGACAACCGCCAGCTTCGCGAAATTGCCGAGCGCGTGGCATTGAACTCGCCAATTCAGGGTTCCGCCGCGGATGTCATCAAGCTCGCGATGTTGCACATTCAGAAGGAATTTGACGCGCAGCAAGTGAAGTCGCGCATGCTTCTTCAGGTCCATGACGAATTGGTATTCGAGATTGCACCAGGCGAGCTGGAACAGATTCGCGAAATCGTCACCGCCAAAATGGGTGATGCCGTGGAGATTTCCGTTCCGCTCGAAGTGCATATTGGAATCGGCAAGAACTGGAACGCGGCAGGGCACTAAAGCCTTTACCGTCGCAGGTAGCTTTCAACTAAGGTTGGGCACTTTGGTGAGCTGCGGCGTCGTGCTCAAAAATTTTCAGTACGACGCCGCCGCTTCCGTTCCGTAGGCAGATTTGCGAATGATGAGGATTGAGGAAATTTCAGAAATGACCGAAAAGACCACCCAAGATTTTGCCAACAACTCATCTCAGCCAGCGCTCCGTGAGGGTCTGCGGCTAGAGAAACTCGGTATGGAGTTCCAAGCGGATGGGCAACCTACCGAGAAAACCGTGGGGCTGATCCGAGCCATGCGCGCCGGGTTCCACGAAAAGCAGCCTTCTCAAGAAGAGATGCGCCGGAAGGCTGTTGCGCTGTCCAAGGATTCGTTGGAATTCATTGCTGTCTACGATGACGCTTTTCACGAAGCCGAAGAATTTTCCTACCCGGGGCCGTATCCGATTTCGACGTTCGGTCACTATGAAAAGTCCTTCAACGTTGGTGGCGAATCGCTGATCCCGGCGCATTTGATTACCGAAGTGACGGTTGCCGCAACGCATCGGCGTCAGGGGATTCTGTCAGCTATGATGCGCGAAAGTCTTGAGACGGCTGTTGCAGCTGATCGGCCTGTCGCTCTTCTGACGGCCTCGGAATCCGTGATTTACGGGCGGTTTGGTTTTGGAATCGCGACGCGTGCGGCGAAGTACGAACTCAGCACTGCGCGCGGATTGGGTTTCAAAGCTCCGCGTGTAGGAACTGTTTCTAATGTGGACCCTTCGAAGATCGGCGATGTTGCTGCTGAGATTTTTGCGGCTTATCACGCCGCGACTCCGGGTTCCGTTGACCGTCAATCGTCGTACCGCGAGTACAAGACCGGTGCGTGGAGCGACGACATCACGATGCCTAACAAGTCCTTGAGGGCCCTCATCTATCGCGGCGAGTCCGGTGCGCCGGAGGGCTTAGCCACCTACGCCTTCAACGGCTGGGGCTGGAAGCCGCCGACGGTATCTATCCGAAATCTTGTGGCGGCGAGCGATACGGCCGAGCGTGAACTGTTCCGGTATCTGACCAACATGGATCTGATTGAGAAGGTCGTGTGGCCGAAGGGGCCGGTTGATACGGCACTCTTCCATGCATTGGAGGATTCCGAAGCTTTGGGCACCGTGTCTGTGGGTCACGATCTTTGGGTGCGCGTGCTGGACGTACCGCGGACTTTGTCTTCACGTTCTTGGCTCCGGGATGGCACGTTCAGCCTTTCTGTCCAGGACTCGTTGGACTATGCGGCGGGGTTCTATGTCGTTTCCGTGCTTGATGGCGTTGCGACTGTCTCGCTTGAATCTGGCGATGAGCGTCAGGCGGATATGTCTCTTGACATATCCGCTTTGGGATCGCTTTTGCTAGGCGAAGTTAGCATCAGCCAATTGGTTCGGGCTGGGCTTGTTTCCGTAGCTGGATCTGTTCGTGAATTGGACATGATGTGGTCGACGCTTCGTCGTCCGTTCTGCAGCACCGGTTTTTAGACGTTTGGCTATTGCTTCTAGGGCGCGAGAATGCGCCGCTAGTGACTCGCAGTTGTTTGTTGCTTCGTAGGTGAACTCTAGGTAACTCACAGGCGGATTCTTTCCGAACTTTCTTTGATGTCCTGTGGATAACTCCTTTTTCTCCAATTGGTTCCGATACCGTGAAAGGGTCATCGATTCCGAATTAGGGGAGGGGCTCGCGTGACGTCTCTAAAACATGCGGCCAGCAAGAATTTCGTGCCTATTGGTTCTGTACTTGCACTTTGTGGTGCTGTGGCCCTGACCGGGTGCAGCGCCAGTGCGAACGGGGAGAACCCAACCAGCGCTGCATCGAATGGTTCAAGTCACGCGAGTGCTTTGTCTTCCGGGGTTGCATCCAGTGCCGCTTCTTCCAGCACCGCTTTTGCTTCGCCGCAAGAAGCCACGCCAACTTCGCCGGCGAAGAACATTCCGGAGCCTGTCATGCCGAAGGAAGCGAAAGAGCATTCGGCTAAGGGTCTGGAGGCGTTTACGAGGTACTGGTTCGAGGTTCACAACTACGCGCAAAAAACCGGCGACACCAAGCAAATGATGGCGCTTTGTATTGAAGACAGTGCATTTTGTGAGGAACGAAAAAAGTCGATCGACCAGTTTTCAGATCGTAAAGCGTGGATGACTGGCGGCGACGCGCATATCGGCACGCTTTATACCCAGATGAATAAGACACCAGGCGGTTACATCCATGCACTTGTTGAACTTGATCAACGGGCGCGTACGGTCTATCAGAGTCACGGTCACGTCCCCGAAGCTGATCGTCCAGCTAGTAAGGATCATTTTGAGTCCTATTCATACTGGGACAACGGCTCGTGGAAGTACTTGGGCATAAAGTCAATCGCTGGCGTTGAATACAAAAAATGAATTCGACCATATTGCTCCCAAACCGTGCGCACCGCCTCTTAAGTTTTCTTCTGGTTTCGATCCTCATCGTTGGGATAGCTGTCACTTTTTCAAACAGTTCCGTAGCTGAAAACGGAGATAGTTCATGGGGTGGTGTCGCCCACGATAACGGCATCGAAGTTAGTGGACACCTTTCGAATCAAACTCAAGTCTCCCCAGGTGCAGCTGGCACAAGACCCAAAGACAGCATCGTCGATACAGTCGGCAATACCGGTGCACCGGCAGCGAGCGAAAGTGCCGGTGGAACGGAGGAAACATATACCTGGCGACATCTCTGCGCCGATAATTCCTCCGGAAACATCAGCATTGCCTGCGCGGTAGCTGCGCCAGATGTTTGTCCTCCTGGTGAGTACTACGGCGCGATTCTTTCGATCGATGCTGCTGGTGTCGCTTCAGAGACGGGTTCTTATGGTTGCACTGGCGGAGCAACAGCGGCTGCAGCTCCGGCTGGCGGAAACGCTGGAGCAACGGGAACTACTGCACCCCCTGTCGTGATCGTGGTGACGGCTGCTGATTTCCAGCGACTCGTTATCCCGCCTTCCACGATCAAGCTGGACACAGGTGGAAATACGCTCCGTACTGCTCACACGAATATCTATGCAAACGCCGGCGTGAAGATGTTGAACACCACCGTTCTCGGGCAGCCCGTGCGGGTTCGAGCGATCCCCATTGAATACATCTGGGATTACGGTGACGGAACAACTCGTCGGACATGGAAACCGGGAGAAGCGATCGGTGGCGATCCATTCGACGTTGAGACCGAAACTTCGCATCAGTTTGAAGAGACCGGTTCATTTCCGATCAACCTGACGACGGTCTACACGGGCCAGTTTTCGGTCAATGGTGGACCTTGGATTCCCATCGACGGAGTTGCTCGAGTTTCCAGCGCTCCGGAGTCGATGGAAGTCTGGAAAACCAAGCGATACCTAGTAGCAGAAGACTGCATCGCGAATCCAGAAGCTATCGGCTGCACCGACGGCTAAGCCTGCCAATTTGAGTGTCCGCGGCGGCTCGCGTGAGGCGAGCTGCGCCGTCGTAATTCAGGAAAATTGCGGATATTGGCGATTTGCGGGTATTGCCAGTTGTAACTAGACTGGAAAGGCACAAAGTGCGTCTTTTCGCGCGCGTGCACAATGCATGATCCAACCTCGGGATGCCGGGACTTCCGGCTACCGACTGACCAATCCTATCCATATCGGAGCCCCTACTACATGACCATCACCACCAACGAGAAGACCGGTACTCCACAAGTCGCAGTCAACGACATTGGAACCGAAGAAGACTTCCTCGCCGCCATCGACGCAACCATCAAGTACTTCAATGATGGCGATCTCGTCGAAGGCACCGTCGTCAAGGTTGACCGCGATGAAGTTCTGCTCGACATCGGATACAAGACCGAGGGTGTTATTCCTTCCCGCGAGCTTTCCATCAAGCACGACGTTGATCCAGATGACGTTGTAGCTGTCGGCGATTCCGTCGAGGCCCTTGTTCTTACCAAGGAAGACAAGGAAGGCCGCCTGATTCTCTCCAAGAAGCGCGCACAGTACGAGCGTGCCTGGGGCGACATCGAGAAGATCAAGGAAGAAGATGGTGTTGTTACCGGCACCGTTATCGAGGTTGTCAAGGGTGGCCTCATCCTGGACATCGGTCTTCGTGGCTTCCTCCCAGCTTCGCTTGTTGAGATGCGCCGCGTTCGCGATCTTGATCCATACATCGGTCAGCAGATCGACGCCAAGATCATCGAACTCGACAAGAACCGCAACAACGTTGTTCTTTCCCGCCGTGCATGGCTCGAGCAGACCCAGTCTGAGGTTCGCTCCACCTTCCTCAACAAGCTTGAGAAGGGCCAGGTTCGTCCGGGCGTCGTTTCCTCCATCGTCAACTTCGGTGCATTCGTGGACCTTGGCGGCGTAGACGGTCTCGTCCACGTTTCCGAGCTCTCCTGGAAGCACATCGATCACCCATCTGAGGTTGTCGAAGTTGGCAAGGAAGTTACCGTTGAGGTTCTCGAGGTTGACTTGGATCGCGAGCGCGTTTCGCTTTCCCTCAAGGCAACCCAGGAAGATCCTTGGCAGACCTTCGCTCGTACCCACGCTCTTGGACAGGTTGTTCCAGGTAAGGTTACGAAGCTCGTTCCATTCGGCGCATTTGTTCGCGTTGAAGACGGAATCGAAGGCCTTGTTCACATCTCCGAGCTTGCAGTTCGCCACGTTGACCTTGCTGAGCAGGTTGTCTCCGTTGGTGACGAGCTCTTCGTCAAGGTTATCGACATTGACCTCGAGCGTCGCCGCATCTCGCTTTCCCTCAAGCAGGCAAACGAAGGCGTCGATCCAGAAGGCACCGAATTCGATCCAGCTCTCTACGGCATGGCCGCAGAGTACGACGAAGAGGGCAACTACAAGTACCCAGAAGGCTTCGACCCAGAGTCCAACGAATGGCTCGAAGGCTTCGAGACCCAGCGCGCAGCTTGGGAGCAGCAGTACGCTGAGGCTCAGGAACGCTGGGAATCCCACAAGAAGCAGGTTGCACAGCACCTCGCTGAAGATGCAGCAGCAGCTACGACTGAGTCCGGTTCCTCCGAGCCAGCTCAGACCAGCTACTCTTCTGACGCTCCAGCCGCAGAACAGGGCACCTTGGCATCTGACGAGGCACTTGCAGCACTTCGTGAGAAGCTCACGGGCAACTAATTGTTGATCTGCCGCTGAGGCAGATTTCCAAATTATCTATTGAGGGTCATCCGGTTTCCGGGTGACCCTCAATCGTTTAAGCGGTCACTTTTTGTCGGTGGGCCCGACCTTGATGTGCTTGTACTCGACTTTGCACGCGCGGATGGTGCCTCAATTCGCTTTTGACGATGCGCTCACGTTGATGCAGAGTTCTTGATATGCATCAGGAAACCGGATTAGTCTCGATCCCTAAAGTCACAGATTTGCCACCTGATCCCAATGTCGGCTCAGGTGAGCGTCAAATGCTTACGGAGTTTCTTGACTACTACCGAGCAGTGATTCGACGGAAGGTTGAAGGTGTATCGGATGAAGCGCTGAAGCAGTCTATTTCGCCAAGCACCATGACGCTTGGCGGCCTTCTCAAGCATCTTGCATTCGTCGAAGACTATTGGTTCTCGTTTCGGCTTCTTGGACAGGAACCATCGGAGCCATGGCGAAGTGCACCCTGGGACGACGATCCTGACTGGGACTGGTCGTCAGCTGCTACTGATACGGGAGCAGAAATAATGGCGCTCTATGACGAGAGTGTCGATGCTTCGCGGAAGGTCCAACTTGATACTTCGGATCTGGATGCCCAAGTTGTACAGCCTATCAACGGCCAAGAAGACATGTCCTACCGTTGGGTGTTGGTTCACATGATCGAGGAGTACGCGAGGCACGCCGGCCATGCGGATCTCCTTAGAGAGCGAATCGACGGACAGACGGGGGATTAGCCCTGCCGTACGGAACGAGTCACCGTGAACTTCCGGTTTCGCGCAACCTCTGTTGTCGGCCCAACGATTCGATTCAATTCTCGCTTGTACTGAAGATGAGAATTCCAAACACACCATAGCTCTCCGCCTTGGGTAAGGACTCTGGCCGAAGCCCGGAAGAGTTTGAGCGCGATCTGCGGGTCTACGGTGTTCCCCACATGGAATGGTGGGTTGAGCAGAATCAAATCCTGTGATGCCGGGGCAAAAGTAGACATTGCATCATCCCGAATGACGTCAACTCTGCTGTCCACACCATTTCGCTTTGCCGTCTCGGCGGTGGCGGCCACTGCGTCACGAGATGAATCGGTAGCGATCATCGTTCCAACAAACTCTTTGAATTTGAGAGGTACGTAGCTCGAGATGGTGCCGTTGCCGCAACCTAAATCGACGATCGAGTTTGTGATGCTCGCTCGTTCGGAAAACTTGCGGGGGAGCGTTTCCAGAAAGAATCGGGTTCCCGGATCAATATTCGTTCCGCCGAAGGTGGCCCCGTAGGAAGCTAGCTGCAAAGGGACACCAGCCAAGTCCTTGGCTGTCGCATGAAGGGGAAATGCAGATTCAGCTGTCGAAGTGGGCTTCTTCCCTCTGGCAACAATCACTCGCGACTTGCTTCGAGCTCGGGAAGCGCGAAGCGCGGTGAAGTACTCGCCCAATATGTCGTTGACGGAGGGCGTGAGGTATTTGAGTCTTGCGCCGATCAGGACCAACGCATTCGGATGCGCGGCAGAGTGGATTGCTTGGATGAACTGCCGCAGTTCGCTTTGAGAGCGTGGCGCCTGAATGAGGATGACGACGGCGCCGCTTAAGACTTCAAGCAAGCTCGGTTGCGCTGCAATTGGCGATGGCAGGCCGAATGCTTCGGCGTTACTGTTCGATGCTTGCTCACGGGAGAGCGAATCGTTCCACGAAGTGATTCGCCAGGGAAGAGCGCCCTTGTCCGCAAATTGTTGGATCGGAAGGGCCAGTGCACCGAAATTGTCATTGAGCGCGACGACCTTGAGAGGACCATCAATTGGGGCATGGGTAAAAGCACCTAGAACCTCAGCCGCGTCCAGTAGTAGCTCATCGGTGGCATCGTGAGCTTGCAAGTTTTCCGATTCCGGTTCGGGCCAGCGACGAAGCGAATCGAAATCGAACACCATTGAAATTTGGCCACGCGGTATATCGCTGGCAAAGAGGTCAAGATCAATATCAGTAGGTTTAGGAACCATCAGACTGCTTGTCCTTCCTCATCGACCCAATCGGAGTCAGCCATGGTGATTTCTGCGGATCCTGACGTGACGTGGGCGACGGTCTCATGGAGCTTTGATATCGCCTGAGGTTGGTGGAGAACACCGACTTGAATATCGACACTTGTAGGACCGTAAGACGTGTCCAAGACTTCGATTCCGTGGTTCCGCAGATCGAAATTCAGTCGACCTGCATCTGCCGCATTAGTGGTGACCACGAACTTCTGCATGAGAACACGTTTTGCCAGTGGTGTTCCATCTAGCACGCGAGATACAGCCTCTGAATAAGCACGAACGAGCCCGCCTGCGCCCAACAAAGTGCCTCCAAAGTATCGAACAACGATCACAGATACGTCGCTCAAGGTATTGGAACCATCCGGCATGTCACGCTGCATGATGGCCTCCATCATAGGAACGCCGGCAGTGCCTGAAGGCTCTCCGTCGTCGGAGTTTCGTTGCACTTCTCGGCGCGGGCCGATTGCGAGCGCACTGCAATGATGCCGTGCGTCGAAGTGGGTGCGCCTCAAGCATTCAAGTATGTCTTTCGCATCTTCCGGACTATCGATCCTGTTTGCGTACGCAATGAAGCGTGACCGCTTGATCTCAATCTCATGGACCACTTCTTCGTAGGCTTTCGGAACCCAGTACAGGTTCGCACTTGCAGGAAGATTCGAAGAAGACATGCCTTAGAGTCTATTGAGTGAATACCGAATCTCAGATTCAGAAACCCTTGATGATCGGCCTTACCGGTGGCATCGCTTCCGGTAAGTCTGTTGTCGCTCGCTATCTCGAGTCACTCGGGGCTGTTCTCATTGATGCTGACCAGCTTTCTCGTGAGGTCGTGGCGAAGGGCACCGAAGGGCTGGCAGAGATCGCTGAAGTTTTCGGACGGGACATTCTCACTGAGAACGGAGACCTAAATCGTCCTGCGCTCGGTGCACTGATCTTTGCCGATGAGCAGAAACGCGAAGCTCTCAATTCAATTGTTCATCCGCGAGTGCGTGCCGAGTCGGCTCGACGGATCGCCGAAGCTCCAAGGGGATCGGTGATTGTCCAAGACATTCCACTTCTTGTTGAGACGGGGCAGGCAAAGAATTTCGACAAGGTGCTCGTAGTCCAGGCACCACTCGAGGAGCGAATCCGACGTATGGTCGAGGACCGCGGGATGACACGCGATGCAGCGCTGTCTCGGATTGAAGCTCAAGCCTCAGACGCCGAGCGAGCCGAAGTCGCGGACGTCGTCTTGGACAATTCCACGACAATTGAGTCTCTGCTGGAACAGGTTGACGACTTTTGGAACCAACACGTTGTTGAATATTTAGAGACGTCGAAAACAAGGAGCCAAGGCGCGTGAGCCAGCAGCAACCAGTAGTGCCCGGTCGTAATAATGCGCCGGGACCTTACAAGCTGACCAGCATGAAGTGGGTCCGCCGCTTCGCCACAGCGATGACTGTTTGCTGGGCCATTGCACTCATCTTCTGGCTCTTTCTCGGAGGAAGAGCCGAATTCGTCGGTGGGCCAGGACCTTACTCCATCACCGTCTACCTGAGCGCAATCTTGGCTGGTCTTGGACTCATTTTTGCTGTCGCCAGTGCCTTGACCTTTGCGCAGAGTCTGGCAGGCGCCACGATGGAACGTCTCTCAGAAGGGCCTCTCCTCAACCCGAAGGGCTCGAAAAGGCGTTCGCGTTAAGTGTCCTGTCGAAGCCGCTATGCGGCCTCATTTCGCGAGCTCATTCTTTGACGCTGAAAGACCTTCGAACCACCGGCGTTGGCAGATTCCCAGGGCACGCTAACCACGCTGAGTCCAAAACGATCAGTCACTCGTAGTTCACCATTCTCGGTAAATCTGATTCGCAGGTGTCCTAGAGACTTGAGCCGATGGTGTTTTCGACACAGCAGCGTGAGGTTCTCGAGGGTTGTCTGTCCGCCATCCTGAAATTCTTGGACATGGTCGACGTCGCAGGATCTGCCGGGTCGCTGACAACCAGGTATGCGGCAATATCGGTCTCTCCATACCAGCGCTTCTCGTTGTTCCCGCGAGGGTCGGTACGTATCAACATCGCGAATCGTGCCAGTTAGTGGATCTGTGATCAGCCTGCGCCATACCTTTGCGCGTCGGGCGAGTTCGCGCGCTGACTCGGGGTCGATAGCACCAAATCGTTCTCCTTCGGCCCAGACAGAGGCAACCTGCGGCAAAGTACTAGTAGCTCGCGATATTTCATGGTCCAAAAGAGTTGAACGTTCAATGTCCATCCCGGGAAGCCCCGACTTGTCCACTGCGAGTTGGTCCGCGGCGAGTTCGTCTGCGACAAGTTCATGGACCGCACCTTTGTCCACGGCTCCTTCGTCGACAGGATGCTTGGCTGGAGAACCCTCGTTTGCAGTACCCTCGGCTGCAAATCGCTCGGCCGATACTCGCTTGCTCAAACCTTCCAAGCCCATATTTCCCTCGCTCAGCACCGACGCTGGGATCAAGACGGCAATGTTCGCGGTGATCTGCTGGAGCCAGGAGTCGTCGGTGACCCATTCAGGGTCGTGCCCTTCTGCCTCTTGAATTGTCTGCTCTCTTCGCGTTGCTGGGCGCGGCAGTAGGAGATTGAGAAAGGCATCGGTGCGGATCTCATCGGTGGTTCGTGCATCTTTGCGGTCCTGAGCGCGAGATTGTTCGACGGCCTTGTCGAGACGACGCTGAAGCGCCTCTGCAGCAACTGTGGGAATGTATGCGTTGAGGTATGACATCCCATCGTCACTCGCTTGCAGATTCACGTATCGACCCTCTCGAGCGACCTTATGAGCGGCAGCGGGGGTCTTGAGGTGATGACGCTTGCGCCAATTTTCGGCCAGCTTCTTGACCTGCCACGCCGTCTTTCCCGCAAATCGCGGATCCAGATACGTTGCCAGCCCTTCCTTGAGGCCATCAGCGCGCTCCGCCGCAAGTCGAACCTCGTTTTCGTACTCGGCCATTTGTTCACTACTGACGTCGCCCGACTCATCAGGCAACGGACGTTCGACTACCTCGGGAGTGATCTTGTCGATTTCATCTAGCGCGTGCTCGACTGCGCCTCGCGGCACATCGCCAGACGCAATCTTCTGATGAAATAACGGGTACTTGTGCACGGAGGTGTAGGCGTGCCGCATAAGTGCGGCTGCGGCGTACTCCGAAACTTCGAGCTCTTGAGCAAGGTGGTACGTCACGGCGAGTTCGGCGATCCGGCCGGGGCCCACTCCGGACTTCACGGAGGTGACCATTCCTGGTCGGGGAGGGATGGCCAGCCGTTCGTAGTCAGGAATTCCACGTTCGTTCAGTTGCGAGGAATAGCGCGCGCTCAATTCGACAATTTCAGCGGTGATGCCGAAGAGTGCAGCATCAGCTTTGCGGCGAGCTACCTCCGCATCTCGAAGAGCGGCAAATAGCTCGTCGAACAACTCGACGCTCAGTGCGTCTTCAACAGGGGCGGATGAGTTTTCGGATGAGTCTTCACCGGCCTGCTCCGTGTTCTCGTGACCATTCATACAAACAGCTTTGACCACAATCAAAACCCCAAAGCGAGGACAGGAGAATTTTGTGGAAAACTTCCCCTCTCTCAGCGAAAAGCCCCACCTGTGAGGGATCTCCAACGGGGGAAAGGCGTAGCCTTTGATACATGAGTCTGGCCCAAGAGATTAACCGCGTCGTTGCACCCTTTGAGGTCATTAGTGAATATGAGCCGGCAGGCGATCAGCCTCAAGCCATCAAGGAACTTGCTGAACGCATCAACAATGGTGAGAAGGACGTTGTACTACTGGGCGCCACCGGTACCGGTAAGAGCGCTACCACCGCATGGTTGATCGAAAAGATTCAGCGCCCCACGCTAGTCATGGTCCAGAACAAGACTCTGGCAGCGCAGCTGGCCAATGAGTTCCGCGAACTTCTCCCGAATAACGCGGTGGAGTACTTCGTGAGCTACTACGACTACTACCAGCCGGAAGCTTACGTTCCTCAAACGGACACCTTCATTGAGAAGGACTCGAGCATCAACGAAGAGGTTGAGCGCCTTCGTCACTCCGCCACAAACGCCCTTCTGACTAGGCGCGATGTCGTAGTCGTTGCCACCGTGTCTTGCATTTACGGCTTGGGCACGCCGGAAGAGTACATCAAGGGCATGGTCACGCTGAAAAAGGGTGCCGAGCTCAATCGGGACGTCATGCTTCGGCAGTTCGTTCAAATGCAGTATTCGCGCAATGACATGGACTTCCACCGCGGTACGTTCCGAGTTCGCGGCGATACCGTTGAAATCATCCCGATGTACGAAGAGCAGGCCATCAGGATTGAATTCTTCGGCGACGAGATCGAAAACATTTACACGCTCCACCCTCTAACCGGTGAAATCATCCGAGAAGAAGAGGAAATGTACGTGTTCCCGGCGTCGCACTACGTGGCCGGCGCAGACCGCATGAATCGTGCGATCACCAGCATCGAGGACGAGCTTCAGACGCGACTCCAAGAACTCGAAAGCCAAAACAAGCTCGTCGAAGCTCAACGGCTCAGGATGCGCACCACCTATGACCTCGAGATGATGCAGCAGATGGGCTTCTGCAACGGCATCGAGAACTACTCTCGACACATCGATGGTCGTAACGCGGGAAGCGCGCCGCACTGTCTCTTGGACTACTTCCCGGATGACTTTGTCCTCGTGATCGACGAGTCCCACGTGACCGTTCCGCAGATCGGTGCCATGTACGAAGGCGACATGTCCCGTAAGCGCACTCTTGTTGAGCACGGCTTCCGCCTGCCCAGCGCCATGGATAACCGACCACTCAAATGGGACGAGTTTTTGGACCGCATCGGTCAGACCGTCTACTTGAGCGCCACCCCTGGCAAGTACGAACTCGCCAAAGCAGATGGTTTCGTTGAACAGATCATTCGTCCCACAGGTCTGGTGGATCCTGAAATCATCGTCAAACCCACAAAGGGCCAGATCGATGACCTTCTCGACGAGATCCGCACGCGCACGGAAAAGAATGAGCGCGTACTCGTCACCACGCTAACCAAGCGCATGGCGGAAGACCTGACGGACTACCTCACGGAAAATGGTGTGAAGGTCCAGTACCTGCACTCTGACGTGGACACGCTTCGTCGCGTCGAGCTCCTGAGGGAACTACGCCTCGGCGTCTTCGACGTCCTCGTGGGTATCAATCTGCTCCGTGAGGGCCTCGACTTGCCAGAAGTCAGCCTCGTGGCGATCTTGGACGCGGATAAGGAAGGCTTCTTGCGTTCAGCAACGAGCCTCATCCAGACCATTGGTCGTGCCGCCCGTAACGTCTCTGGTGAAGTCCACATGTATGCGGACCGGATTACGGACTCGATGGCGAAGGCGATCGAAGAGACCAACCGCCGCCGTGAAATCCAGGTCGCCCACAACAAAGAGCACGGCATCGATCCGCAGCCGTTGCGCAAGCGCATCGCGGACATCACGGATCAGTTGGCTCGTGAAGATGCGGATACGAAGGAACTTCTCGAAGGAAACAAGAAGTCCCGCGGATCGTCCGCTAGTGCCAGCAAGGCCGCCGAAGGTATCAGGCGCGATGGCCTCGCTGCCGTTCCCGCTGAGGACCTCGTGGACCTCATTGAGCAGCTCTCGCAGCAGATGCATGGCGCGGCAGAGGACTTGCAGTTCGAACTCGCCGCCCGCCTGCGCGACGAAATTGCGGATCTCAAGAAGGAACTTCGCCAAATGCAAAAGGCGGGCCACGCGTAAAAGGTGAGCTGCGTCGTCGTAGTTTAAAGAAATTTTCCAGTACGACGCCGCAGCCCGCCAGCGCCGGAATCCTGAGGAAATACTGCCAAAAGACTGCGAAACGAGTGGCCAAAAACCGCTTGTTCGTTAGTTACTTATGTCTTTTGCGCGCGGACGAACCGGGTATGATTTTCAACAGCGTAGGGGAGTATCCCAATACTGTGAACGTCAACACGCTGAGCTCATGATCTTGATCGTGGAGCGAAGCCGGACGCAGTAGCCGCGATTCTTAGCGGCGGAGAGACTTGCGACCATCATTCGTACCCGCGCTATTCTTTCTGTCGCGCGGCCAAGAGCGAAAGGCCAGTCTTTTGACAGACCAGCTTTCAGCGCAGTTCCAGATCATCACGTTTGTGGTGCTTGGTCTTGTGCTTCTTTTTGACCTTCTATATGTCGTCAAGCGACCACACGAACCATCCATGAAGGAAGCCGGCCTCTGGGTTGGCTTCTATGTGGCCTTGGCATTGATCTTTGCCGGTCTCATGTTCTGGCAAGCTGGCCCGGATTACGGCGCACAGTTCCTTGCAGGCTGGGTGACAGAGTACTCGCTGTCCGTGGACAACTTGTTCGTGTTCATCATCATCATGGCTCGCTTTGCTGTTCCACGTAAGTACCAGCAAGAAGTCTTGATGTTCGGCATCATCATCGCGCTGATCCTGCGCGGTATCTTCATTGCCGTTGGTGCTGTTGCACTCGAGCACATGAGCTGGATCTTCTACCTCTTCGGCGTGTTCTTGCTGTGGACCGCATGGAAGCAAGCGACTGACTCCGGTGAAGACGAAGAAGATGAAACTGAGCCAGGCTTCATTGCCAAGCTCACGAAGCGCCTTCCAGTTTCTGAGAACTACGATGGCAACAAGCTGCGCACCACCGTTGACGGAAAGCGCTTGTTCACTCCGATGGTGCTCGTGTTCATCACCATCGGTATGACTGACTTGATGTTCGCGTTCGACTCCATCCCGGCAATCTTCGGATTGACGCAGAGCCCGTTCATTGTTTTCACCGCGAATATCTTCGCGTTGATGGGTCTTCGCCAGTTGTACTTCTTGCTCGGTGGACTCATGGAACGTTTGGTGTTCCTGAAGCACGCACTCTCCGCGATTCTCGCTTTTATTGGCGTCAAGCTCATTTTCCATGCGATGCACGCCAACGAGCTTCCGTTCATTAATGGCGGTCACGGCATCGAATGGGCTCCAGAAATCCCGACCTTCGTATCCCTCGGCATCATCGTGGGCATCTTGGTCATCGCGATTGTTGCGAGCCTTGTTGCAAGCAAGGGAACTCGCGTCGACGAGCGCCTCAAGGCCGACGCCGAGCGCGTTCTCAGCGACGACCAGTAGTTCCTTTTCAGGTTCAGTTCTCGGTTTCATAAATCGAGTTCGAAGGGCCGGAACGTGGTGTACAAACCGCGTTCCGGCCCTTCTTGTTTTTCGGCTCAGTGGATCCCTCACCGAGTGCCATGGCGCAGTTAGACTCAGGTGGTGGAAAGCCCCTTATCAACACCTCCCATCGAGCAGAGCTCTGCGCAACGACGCGTCGTGCGTACCTTGTCCGTTTCTCAGCTACTCAGCGGCATCGGCAATGGTGCGAGCCTCGCCGTCGGCTCCCTTCTGGCCGTTGAGGTCACTGGTTCGGAAGCGTTTGCGGGAGCCGCCACGCTGGCCATTAGCGTTGCGGGTGCCGTTTCGGCATTGCCGCTAGCGTCATTTGCGGTTCAGAGAGGACGACGACGCTCGCTCAACTTGGGCTATAGCCTTGCGGCGCTCGGGGCAGTGGGTATGATTTTCACTCCGCCAACCCAAAGTTTCGTTCTGCTCATGGTGTCCGCATTCTTGTTGGGTGTCGGTAATGCTGCCAATCTCCAAGCGCGCTTCGCAGCAACTGACTTGGCGCTGCCTCAACATCGAGCCCGTGATCTTGGGCTCGTAGTTTGGGCCATCACCATTGGAGCCGTGACGGGACCTAACCTTATTGGGCCAGGCGCAGCTGTCGGCGCGTTCTTAGGTCTTCCCGATATGAGCGGACCTTTTGTCTTCTCGTTGCTGGGCATGATCGCAGCAATCATTGTTCTCAATGTGGGTCTTCGACCCGACCCATTGCTCTACGCTCGAGACCTCCGAGACGCCCAGTCTGGTTCTGAATCAGACGACGCAGTGGAGAGCTCACAGCCGCCACAGCGTCGCTCATCTCTCAAAGACGGGCTTCTCGCCCTCAAACATTTACCGGACGCGCGCTTGGGCATTGGCGTCATTGTTGCCGCGCACTTGACGATGGTCGGCATCATGTCGATGACCCCGGTGCATGTTCAGCATCTGTCGGTTCAAGAGCATGCGATGCACGGCGCTGACGCTAATGCGTCCGGAAGCCAGTTGGACACTCTCGTGGTTATTGGCTTCATCATTTCGTTGCACATCGCGGGAATGTTTGCGCTGTCGCCGGTCTTTGGAATGTTGGCTGACCGATGGGGCCGCAAAAAAACGATGTTCCTGGCCCAAGCCGTGTTCGTGTTGTGCGCAGTGACCGCGGTGTTCGGTCGAGATAGCGAAGCAGCCATCACGGTCGCGTTGGTGCTGCTGGGCTTGGCTTGGTCGCTCGCCACGGTGGCAGGATCAGCTTTCGTCAGCGAATCCGTGACCGAAGAATCACGCGTCCCTGTTCAGGGCCTGAGCGACACCATGATGGGCGTGGCTGGAGCGGCCGGATCAGGTCTAGCTGGTCTGGTGTTGGCTACCTGGGGGTTTGGGGGACTTGCGTGGATCGGGCTGGGGATTGCGGCGGCTGTAGCACTATGGATTCTGTCCTCACAGCGCGACAGGACGAAGCAGGCTGTTACGGCGTAACGTCTTCGTCGTTGGTCATGGCGAGTAGACGCTTGAAAATGCTGGCACCGTCGTCCGCGAGACCGTCATGGTGGAAATCCTTGGTCTCCCAGACTTTCAAACCGTTGACGGCGTTGGCGGTCTCTAGGCTCAGATCACGATCCACATACACATCGTCCGTGTAGACGGCTGCCACCACGGGAACAGAATTGTTGGAGAGCGTATCCAGCCGGTAGAGCTCCGGCCAATCTGACTTGGTGGCCAGAATTTCCGCCGTGCCCTTGAGTGAGGTGAGCGCCGGATCTTCATTAAAGTGCCAGGGGTAGATCATTTCGCCCGTCAGCAGTGGAGACTCAGACGCGGGATCAAAGTCTGGGTTCTCAGCGAGAACTCGAGCGGCCGACCACCGCGTTGCATCCTTTTGCGCGTAGATGCTTTCGTGCAGGACGGCATAGAGCGGGCCTCCGAGGAAGGATGCGTTTGAGCGCATCGTTTCCTTAAATGCATCGCTCAAAACGGGGCCGTTCGCAGTCTCTATGAATGCGCCCTCAAGGTGGAAATGTAGTTGGTCCACACGAGTGTTGCCGCCCAGGAACATGCCTAACATCTGCACTGCACCGACCGACAGTCGCCGTCCGTCGCTGAAGAATTCTTCACGGTTTCTCACGTGGTCAATGACGCGGTCCAGGATCACACGATCACTTGGGTACTTCGCGAAGTATTCCTCGTTGCGCGCCCGCATGCGGGCGAACGTGGCCTGATAGACACGGTCTGCCGAACCATGCAGCGGCGCGAGTCCACCGGTAATGATCGAGCGATTGAGGGACCCGGGGAACAGTGAAAGATACGTGAGAGTGCAGAAGCCACCAAAGCTTTGTCCCAGAGTGGACCACGAGTCAATGCCCAAGGTCAGCCTGATGAGCTCGGCGTCCCTCACGATCGAATCCGCCCGGAAATGCGCGAGGTACTCGGCACGTTCGTCGTCGCTGGCAAAGCCGCTTAAGACTTGATGATTGACGGGCGAGCTGAGGCCCGTTCCACGCTGATCAAGCAACAACACTCTGAACGACTCGGTGGCCTCTTTGAGCCAGCCCGAATTTGTGGTCAGCCGAGGCGCGCCAAAACCTGGTCCGCCTTGCAGGTACAACAGCCATGGTTTCTTTGATTCGCGTTCGACATCGCTTGAAGCGTTGATTTCACGCGCAAAGATTTCCAAAGTCCGCGAGCCGGAATTGAGATGATCAAGCGGAACCTCAAAACGATGGCTGATGGCCGTCATGCCGCGCAGCTGAATGGGAGCCTCTTGACGATGTGGCACCTTCACGGTGGATTCCAGGATGTCCTCCGCTGCTGTCTCTCCGAGTTCGTCTGCTGTCTCTCCGACTTCGCCTACAGTGTCTTCCGCGACGTGCTCCATAGTGCCCTCTGTGCCCTCCATGCCCTGCATGGTCTTCGTCATGTCATCATTCTTGGCGTCGTTCAAGGCGTAGTTCATGCCGTCGTTCATGGCAGTGCTATCCCAGTCGACCCGCGGATGTCAGCCGAACGACTGCCTGGCCTGCTTCATCCGAAGCATCCAGATCGATGTCTGCCTCGATGCCCCAGTCATGGTCGCCACGAGGATCTGCGAAGATCTGGCGAACGTGCCATGTGCGTGGTTTGTTCGCAGGCGCGGTATCAATGATGAGCAGGTTTGGTCCGCGACCGGCAGGACCATCGTCGATGTCGTCGTGTTCGTCAAAGTAGTCATCGAGAAGGTCGTTCCAACGATCGATATCAAAGCCTTCCGCGCCATCGAGGTCGGCCAAATCGGCGGCCTTTTCGTTGGCAAAGAGCTGAACGCGACGGAACATCTCGTTGCGCACCATGACTCGGAAAGCGCGCTCGTTAGCGGTGACGCGTGGGGGAGCAGGTGGTAGGACCTCGGACGGATCAACCAAAGAGTCAGCTGTGACGTTATCGCCGGTGAGCTGCTCCCATTCGTCGAGGAGGGACGAGTCAGTCTGTCGAACCACTTCGCCCAGCCAGTCGATGAGATCCTCAAGGTCCTCGCGCAGAGCATCGCGAGGTACGGTCTGCCGGAGCGCCTTGTAAGCATCCGTCAGGTAGCGCAACAGCACACCTTCGGAACGCGCAATGCCGTAGAAGTTCACGTACTCACCAAAGCTCATGGCACGTTCGTAGATGTCGCGCACGATCGACTTAGGGGCAAGCTCAAAGTCCGCCAACCACGGCGCACCCTTGCGGTACGTTTCGAACGACTGATCAAGGAGCTCGGACAGTAGTTGCGGGTAGGTGACGTCTTCCAACGCTTCCATGCGCGCGTTGTAGTCGAGCCCCTCGGCCTTCATCGCTTCGATGGCTTCGCCGCGGGCCTTCTTCTCCTGGGCGCTCAACACTTGGCGTGGGTTCTCGAGGGTCGCTTCGATCACGGACACGACGTCCAACGCATAAGAAGGTGCCTCAGGATCCAACACATCAAGAACTGCAAGAGCGAAGGGGGAGAGCGGCTGGTTTAAAGCGAAGTTCGGCTGAAGATGCACGGTCAGTGCCAGTCGATTACCGTGCTTATCCGGCGTCTCAAGGCGCTCGACGACGCCCGTAGCGAGAAGCTCGCGGAGGATGCCCAGTGCACGCAGCAGGAGTTGGCGCTTCTTTGCCGGTGGCTCGTGGTTTTCTGTGAGAAGCCTGCGTGCCGCTGCGAAAGAATCGTCTTCGCGTTCCAACAAGTTCAAGAGCATGGAGTGAGAAACAGTAAAGGAAGATGAGAGCTTCTCAGGCTCAGAAGCGACGAGCTTGTCGAAGGACTTCTGGCTCCAGGTAAGGAAGCCTTCTGGAGCCTTCTTCTTGTTTACTTGCCGGAGCTTGCGCTGATCGTCGCCGAACTTGGCGACGGCCTTTTCCATAGCTCGCTTGTTTTCAATATCGTGTTCGGGCGCTTGCACCACCACGGTGCCAGCGGTGTCGAAACCTGCGCGGCCGGCACGTCCCGATATCTGGTGGAATTCGCGCGCGTTGAGTAAACGTTGGCGAACGCCGTCGTACTTGGTAAGTGCCGTCATCAGGACGGTACGGATGGGAACGTTGATACCGACGCCCAAAGTATCCGTTCCGCAAATCACCTTGAGCAAGCCGGCCTGCGCAAGTTGCTCGACGAGCCGGCGGTACTTAGGAAGCATGCCCGCGTGGTGCACGCCGATGCCGTGGCGGACCAATCGATTCAAGGTTTTGCCGAAGCCAGCCCCAAACCGAAAGCCGGCAATCATTTCGGCGATGCGGTCCTTTTCCTCGCGCGAACAGACGTTGATGCTCATGAGGTCAGAGGCACGGTCGATCGCTGCCAATTGGCTGAAATGGACTACGTAGATGGGAGTCTGACGAGTCTCGAGTAGCTCTTGGATCGCCTCGTGAATGGGATCTTCGGAGTAGTAGAAGTGAAGCGGGATAGGCCGTTCCGCGTGTGCAATGGTGACCGTCTCGCGATTCGTGCGGCTCGTCAGCTCGTCCTCGAAGAAGCTCGTGTCACCAAGGGTCGCAGACATCAGCAAGTATTGCGCTTGGGGCAGTTCAAGGAGCGGTACCTGCCAAGCCCAGCCACGCTGCGGATCCGCGTAGAAGTGAAATTCATCCATGACGACGACGCCGACGTCTGCTTTGGTGCCCTCACGCAGGGCAATGTTCGCGAGAATCTCGGCCGTGCAGCAAATGATGGGGGCGTCCTGGTTGACGGAAGAATCGCCCGTCACCATGCCCACGTTCTCGGCGCCAAAGATCTTGCAGAGATCAAAGAATTTCTCAGACACGAGTGCCTTGATCGGCGCCGTGTAATAGGAGACCTCGCCGCGTGACAACGCGTGGAAGTGCGCGCCAATGGCCACCATTGACTTGCCTGAGCCCGTAGGCGTCGCAAGGATGACGTGGTTGCCTTGCACGATTTCCATGACAGCTTCGTCCTGAGCCGGATACAGCGTCAGGCCGCGTGAGGAAACCCATTCCAAGAACTTCTCATAGGTGGCTTCGGGAAGGACTTCGTTGGATGGGGCGGCAGGCACAAGTTCAGCGAGATTCATGATGTCTCCACCCTATTCCCAAACACCTTCCACCGACTTCTCGCAACGGTGGAACACGGGCATATCAATGCTACGTTTCGCTATGTGCCGACGGCTGTGCGTGATCTGCACTACAAGACTTAGGCTGAGACTATGAAGTGGGACCCTCAGTTATATCTCAAGTTTTCAGATCACCGAGACCGCCCGTACTTTGATCTCACGGGGCGAGTTTTTGCGGATTCGCCGAGGAAAGTCGTGGACCTTGGCTGCGGCCCAGGAAATCTCACCAAGACGCTCGCTGAGCGCTGGCCGGAGGCGCAGGTCTTCGGCTTGGACTCCTCCCCAGAGATGGTGGCGAAGGCGCGCCATAGCTTCAGCGACATCGAAAACCTGAGCTTTGACGTGGTTGACGCCAATGCGTGGCTCCCGGACTCAGATGTTGACGGAGTGGTCTCCAATGCCATGTTGCAGTGGATTCCAGGACACGCAGATCTGATGGCAAAGTGGCTGGACCACCTCACTGAGGGCGCCTGGTTTGCCGTTCAGATTCCCGGAAACTTTGGTGCTCAGTCACACGTGATCATGCATGATCTCGCGGAGTCGCCGCGTTGGCGCCCGCTCGTTAGTGGCGTGCTTCGCCATAAAGATGTTGTGCACCAGCCCGATGAATACCTCCACTTGCTGCGCAACCACGGCATGACGGCCGACGTCTGGGAGACCACGTACTCGCACATTCTCCCGGCCAACAAGGAGCGCCATCCTGTCCTCGAATGGACTCGCGGCACCACGCTCCGGCCACTCATGGCAGCCTTCCAGAAGCTTGAAGAAAGTGGCCAGCTCCCGGAGGGAATGGGCTACGAAACTTATGAGAGCGAGTACGAGCACCATCTCAAGGACGCCTACCCGCTCGATCCCAAGACCGGTGAGGCTGTGTTCTTCTTCCGTCGAATTTTCGTCGTCGGGCAAAAGAACTAGCCCACAGTAGTTACCAACCTCGCTCGCGCCATTCGTCTAAGTGCGGACGTTCGGCGCCGAGTGTGGTCGAGTTGCCGTGCCCCGGGTACACCGCGGAGTCGTCCGGGTAACGGTCAAAGAGGCGTTCGCGTACGTCGTTAAACAGGGACGTGAATCGCTCCGGGTCTTCCCACGTGTTGCCGACTCCGCCGGGGAACAACGAGTCGCCACTGAGAATAATTGGGCTGCCGGAAGGATCCTCGTAGACGAAAGCGATCGAGCCGGGAGTATGCCCTCGCAAGTGAATCGCGCGGAGGTCGAAACCGGGAAAGTTGCCCACGTCGTCGTGCTCAAGAGCATGCGCGGGACGCAAGCCGGACTCTTTTTCAATCGCTTCGAGGTCCGCCGCGCCGGCGCTTGTCGTGGCGCCGGTGTCTTCCGCAAGCTCGCGCAGCGCTCGAACGTGATCCCAATGTTGATGCGTCGTGGCAATCATGACGAGATTCAACGGCTCGGGGGAGTCATCCTGCGCCGACGCTAGTAGCGCCTTGATTTGATCGATGTTGTCCGCCGCGTCAACGAGGACCTGTGCGCCCGTCTGCTTCGACGTGATGACGTAGCTGCGGTTGTCCTGTTCGCTCACGGAACTGCCGCGCAAAGTGACAAGTTCGCGGTTCTCCAAAAGGGTATCCATGAGCCCATTCTAGGGCGGCTTCACGCAATCGTTGTGATAAATGGCATAGGCTCGAATTATGAAGAGCACCGGTACTTTCGATTTCGGGGTCATCGACCATCAGTCATCGGTGCCCCCGTATGAGCAATTGAAAAATCAGATAATTCTTCGAGTGCGCAACGGAAAACTGTTGAGCGGAACGAAGCTGCCCACCGTGCGCCAAGCGGCGAGCGACTTGGGACTTTCGGTCAATACCGTGGCGCGTGCCTATAAGGAACTGGAAGAGCAACGGATCATTGAAACGAATGGTCGCCTGGGTTCGTTTGTGCGCGCAAGCGTGGACGAATTTGCTGACAGAATGCGCGAAGCGGCCGAGCAATTTGTGGACGAAGCCCTGGCTTGCGGAGTGGATGAAAAGCGGGCAATTCTGTATCTTTCGGCGGCATTTTCGGCGAAGGCCCGCAGCTAACCGCTCATCTCAATTTGCCGAGATTACGACGACGCTGGCTCGCTTTCTCGCAAATTCTTTCGCTTTCAGGTGATTCGTACAGATTTTCGAACGCGAACCGGATATTGTTGCACGCGTGGGAAGTCGTGTTGAAGAAGTTATCCAGGGGCAAGCCGAGAGCCCGAAGGTCCACGCACCTTCGAAGAACGGATCATCCAGCGTTCTAGGTGGCGGCGATGCGCCGCTGCACAAGCCGGACCTGACGCGCATTCTGGTTCAAGGTGCGCGCGAGCATAATCTCCAAAACGTCGACGTGGATCTGCCGCGCGACTCGATGATCGTGTTCACCGGACTTTCCGGTTCGGGCAAGTCTTCGCTCGCGTTCGACACTATCTTTGCCGAGGGCCAGCGTCGTTACGTTGAGTCTTTGTCTGCGTACGCCCGTCAGTTCTTGGGGCAAGTGGATAAGCCAGATGTGGACTTCATCGAAGGTCTGTCTCCTGCGGTGTCCATCGACCAGAAGTCCACGAGCAAGAACCCTCGCTCGACCGTCGGCACCATCACCGAAATTTACGACTACATGCGTCTGTTGTGGGCTCGCGTGGGTCGTCCGCATTGCCCTATATGTGGCGAGGCGATTACTAAGCAGACTCCGCAGCAGATTGTGGACCAGCTGTTGGAGCTTCCAGAAAAGACCCGTTTCCAGGTGCTGGCACCTGTGGTTCGCGGACGTAAGGGTGAGTTCGTTGATCTCTTCAAGGAGCTCACAGCGGGCGGCTACTCGCGAGCTCGTGTGGATGGAGAGACTGTTCAGCTGAGCGACCCTCCAACCCTCAAGAAGCAGTACAAGCACTCGATTGAGGTAGTCATTGACCGTCTCGCTATTCGTGACGGTGTTCGTCAGCGCTTGACTGACTCGGTAGAGACGGCTTTGAAGTTAGCGGATGGCCGCGTTCTCATCGAGTTTGTTGATCTCCATGAGTCTGACGAAGGACGCGTCCGTTCCTTCAGCGAGAACTTGGCTTGCCCGAACGAACACCCACTCACGATCGATGAGATTGAACCGCGGTCTTTCTCGTTCAATAATCCCTTCGGCGCTTGCCCGGTCTGTACTGGTATTGGTACTCGCCTTGAGGTGGACCAGGAACTGGTGGTCCCTGACCACGATGCCACGCTGGCCGAAGGCGCAATCGCGCCATGGAACCTTGGTAAGGCCACAAGCGAGTACTGGAATCGTCTTCTCGAAGGCCTTGGCGAGGAAATGGGATTTGATCTCAATACGCCGTGGAAGGACCTGAGCAAGGAAGCGCAGACTGCCATTCTTCACGGCCGCAATCACAAGGTTGTGGTGCAATACCGCAACCGCTTTGGTCGTGAGCGCAAGTACTCCACCGGCTTCGAAGGCGCCATTCAGTACATCGAGCGCAAGCACCAAGAGACTGAATCTGACAGTGCACGTGACCGCTACGAAGAATACATGCGTCTATCGCCGTGCCCTGAGTGCCAAGGCGCGCGGCTCAACCCCACGTCGTTGTCCGTTCTCATCAACGGCAAGTCCATTGCCGAGGTCAGCGCACTTCAGCTCCGTGACTGCGAAGCGTTCTTCTCCAACCTCGAACTCACCAACCGCGAAGCCCAGATCGCAGCTCAGGTCTTGAAGGAGATCTTGGCTCGATTGACGTTCCTCTTGGACGTTGGCCTCGAGTATCTCAACCTGGAGCGGGCGGCAGGAACACTGTCCGGCGGCGAAGCACAGCGTATTCGCTTGGCTACGCAGATTGGTTCTGGACTCGTGGGCGTGCTGTACGTGTTGGACGAACCATCCATTGGTTTGCACCAGCGCGACAACCGTCGCTTGATCGAGACGCTCACGCGATTGCGCGACTTGGGCAACACCCTGATTGTTGTGGAGCACGACGAAGACACGATCGCCGAGGCGGACTGGATCGTCGATATTGGACCGGGCGCAGGCGAGCACGGTGGACGAGTGGTTCACTCGGGAAACCTCGAGGACCTCAAAGCGAACCAGGAATCCATCACGGGTGCCTATTTGTCCGGCCGCAAGTCGATCGAGGTTCCTAAGAAGCGTCGTAAGACGGACAAGGACCGTTTCGTGAGTGTCATCGACGCCCACGAAAACAACCTGCAAAATGTCACGGTCGATTTCCCGCTAGGCGTGCTGACGGCCGTCACGGGCGTGAGTGGTTCCGGAAAGTCGACGCTCGTCAACGACATCTTGTACAAGACGCTCGCCAACAAGCTCAACGGTGCAAAGCAAGTGGCTGGACGCCACAAGCGCGTCGAAGGTCTTGACCAGCTGGACAAGGTCATTCACGTTGACCAGAGCCCGATCGGCCGTACGCCACGATCCAACCCGGCGACGTACACGGGCGTTTTCGACAACATCCGTAAGCTCTTCGCCGAGACGAATGAAGCGAAGGTCCGCGGCTACTTGCCAGGACGCTTCTCCTTCAACGTCAAGGGCGGCCGCTGCGAGTCTTGCTCGGGCGACGGCACGCTGAAGATCGAGATGAACTTCCTCCCGGACGTCTACGTTCCGTGCGAGGTCTGCCATGGCGCGCGCTACAACCGCGAAACGTTGGAAGTGCACTACAAGGGCAAGAACATCGCTGAAGTGCTCAATATGCCAATTGAAGAAGCCGCTGAGTTCTTCGCAGCATTCACTCCGATTTCGCGTCACTTGAACACGCTCGTTGACGTGGGATTGGGCTACGTCCGGTTGGGCCAGCCAGCAACCACGCTTTCCGGTGGTGAGGCACAGCGTGTGAAGCTCGCTGCCGAACTTCAGAAGCGATCCAACGGACGTAGCGTCTACGTTCTCGACGAGCCCACCACCGGCCTGCACTTCGAAGACATTCGAAAGCTTCTGCTGGTCCTTCAAGGACTCGTGGATAAAGGCAACACGGTCATCACAATTGAGCACAACCTTGACGTGATCAAGTCCGCTGACTGGATCATCGATATGGGTCCTGAAGGCGGATCTGGTGGCGGTATGGTCATCGCCCAAGGAACCCCGGAGCAAGTCGCGAAGAACGAAGCGAGCTTCACGGGTCAGTTCCTTGCAGAGCTATTGCCTGCCAAAAAGTAGTGCGAGAGAAGTAGACAATCAGCTTGGAAATGGGTGTTGAGCAGGACATGAAGAGTGCAGCCGGGAAAGCGCCGGGAAATTACGACGCCGTCATCTTGGATTTGGATGGCACCGTTGCAGACCCAGCGGGCGCCATTACGTATGGCATGGCTCGTGCGCTGGAGCAGTGCGGCTTGCCGGTTCCGTCTGAGGAGGAGCTCGAAAATCTCGTAGGCCCGCCGCTGTTTTACGGGTTCTCGAGCCTCGATGGTGTGGACGCTGACATGGCTGACAAACTCGTGAAAGAGTACCGAGCTTGGTACTGGAATGAGGGCCTCAAAATTGCTCGAGCGTATGACGGAATGGAAGCGTTCATCAAGGACGCTCACGAACATGGCATCAAGGTGGCTTTAGCCACGTCGAAGCCAATCGTTCCTGCAACCATGATCATCAACAACCTGGATCTGGCACCGTTCTTCACGACCCTTCACGGCGCTGAAATGGATGAGTCGGTGATCCGGAGTCATGGCCCCGGCAAGCTCCGCATTGTGCAAGCAGCGCTCGACGCTCTAGGAACTGAACCGGAACGCACCGTCATGGTGGGCGACCGTCATTTCGACCTCGATGCCGGCAACGAACTCGGGCTGGTCACGGTCGGCGTGAAGTGGGGATTTGCGCCCGAAGGCGAACTCGAAGCAAGTCACCCGGACGCAATTGTCACCACTGCAGCCGAATTGCGCGATATGCTCATTCCCGCCCATTCCTCATAAGCTGCAAAGGAGCACAAGGAGCTTTCGTGGAAACTTTTGATGCAGTTCGTGCGACTTTTTCTGCCACGATTAAGCTGACGTGCCGCCCTACCGTGACGGGTTTGGAGAACGTTCCCAAGGACGGCCCCTTCATCATCGCCAGCAATCACTTGTCCTTCTTGGACAGTGTGATCATTCAGGCACTCATGCCTCGAAAAGTGGCGTTCTTCGCGAAAGCTGAGTACTTCACGGGTCCGGGCCTCAAAGGCAAGCTCATGAAGACCTTCTTTGAGTCGGTCGGTTCCATTCCCGTGCAGCGCGGTGAACAAGCAGCCTCCGTTGCTGCGTTGGCGTCGCTCGTAGACATCTTGGAAAACAACGAAGGCGTTGGCATCTATCCCGAGGGCACACGTTCCCGCGACGGTCGTTTATACCGTGGTCGCACGGGTGTTGCCTGGCTGGCCCTCACGACGGGCGCACCTGTTGTCCCTGTTGGACTTGCTGGTACTGAGAAGCTCCAGCCCGCAGGCAGCAACGGCATCAAGTTCTCGAAGTTCACGTTGACTGTTGGCAAGCCCCTGCAGTTCGAACATGTTGGCGCCAAGCATCCGTTGCCGATGCGCCGTAAGGCTACGGACGAGATCATGGACGCCATTGCCGCCATCACCGGTCAAGAGCGAGTGGAGCACTACAACCAGTCGCCGCAGACACCCATTTAAGCGAGTCGAGAGTGGCTGATCCGTCGAGTTATCGACCAAAAACGGGGGAGATCCCTACCCAACCTGGTGTTTATCGATTCCGTGACCCCAGCGGACGTGTGGTTTACGTGGGTAAGGCGAAGAACCTTCGCTCACGACTGAACAGCTATTTCGCGAACCCGGCCCAGCTGTCCACGAAGACGTACACGATGGTCCATACCGCGTCTTCGGTGGAGTGGACGGTGGTTGGCAGTGAGCTCGAAGCGCTCCAGCTCGAATACACCTGGATCAAAGAGTATTCACCGCGCTTCAACATCGTGTTCCGCGATGACAAGACGTACCCCTACCTGGCCATCACGATGGGGGACAAGTACCCGCGTGCCCTCGTCATGCGCGGTGACAAGCTACCGGGCACCAAGTATTTCGGCCCGTTTTACCCGGCGAAGGCCATTCGCGAAACCCTCGATACCGTCCTGAGAGTTTTCCCGATCCGCTCGTGTTCGCGAGGGATTTTCAACCGTGCCGAGCGTGCGGGCCGTCCATGCCTCATGGGTTACATCGGCAAGTGCTCCGCTCCGTGCGTCGGCCGTGTCAGCGAAGAAGAGCACCGGAAACTCGCCGAAGACCTTGTTCAATTCATGGCGAGTGATGGCAGCAAATTCATTCGCGAATTGGAAGCGAAAATGGCCGCGGCCGCGAAAGTCATGGACTACGAATCTGCCGCCCGCTTGCGCGATGAAATTGCCGCACTTCGCCGCGTGTTTGAACGCAACGCCGTCGTACTGGATGACAGTACCGAAGCGGATATTTTCGCCGTCGCGGAAGATGAATTGGAAGCCGCCGTGCAAGTGTTCCATGTGCGGCACGGGCGGATTCGCGGGCAGCGCGGCTGGGTCGTGGAGAAGGTCGAGGACGCGGCGCCGGAAGATTTCATTGAGCACTTGCTACAGCAGGTCTATGGCGAGATGGACGACGCCGATCGCATACCTCGCGAGGTTCTCGTACCGACCCTGCCCGCTAACGAGGCGGACGTTACTCAGTGGTTGCGCGACCTGCGTGGTTCTGCGGTGTCGCTTCGGGTTCCGCAACGCGGTGAGAAGGCCATCCTGATGGAAACGGTTCGAGAGAACGCAGTCCAGGCGCTGGCGTTGCACAAGTCTCGCCGCTCTGGCGACATCACTGTGCGATCCCAAGGTATTCAAGAACTTCAAGAGAATCTGGGACTTGCCGAACCTCCACTGCGCATTGAGTGCTTCGACATTTCGCATGTGTCCGGCACGAACGTGGTGGCGTCGATGGTGGTGGTCGAAGACGGCCTTCCGAAGAAGAGCGAGTACCGAAAGTTCAAGATCACCGGCGACGCCGCTCGGGACGACACCGCCTCGATGTATGACGTCATTTCGCGACGCTTCCAGCACTACCTCGCGGATCTTTCTGCCAACGAAGAGCAGGCATCCGGTCAGATTTCCGTGGAGGAAGCCCGGCAGGCGCCCGCAAAGAAGTTCGCGTACCCGCCAAGCCTTGTGGTGGTCGATGGTGGTCCACCACAGGTGAGCGCCGCCGTTGCCGCGTTGGCTGACTTGGGCATCATGGATATGCCGGTTATCGGGCTTGCAAAGCGTCTGGAAGAGGTCTGGGTTCCGGAGGATCCGTTCCCCGTGATCTTCCCGCGTGCCTCCGCTGGCCTGTATCTGTTGCAGAGAATCCGCGACGAGGCTCACCGTTTTGCCATCACGTTCCACCGCGAACGTCGTGCCAAGTCCATGATTTCTTCCGTGCTCGACGACATCCCTGGTTTGGGCGCAGCGAAGCGGCAAGCTCTGCTCAAGCACTTTGGCAGCGTCAAGAAGATCCGGGCTGCTTCCCTCGAGGAGCTGCTGGCCGTGCCAGGTTTCGGCCCTAAGCTCGCCGCGAACGTGCACGAACGCGTGGCACAGTCCAACGCTGGAGAGGCTGAAGAGGAGACCGAGAGCGCTCAAGAAATTTCGGAATGATGCGCCGAATATCGGGATAGGGTTGTTGTATGTCGAGTGAACGTACCGCGAATGAGCTAGTGGCTGAGAAACCACAGGAGTCTGAATTGCTCATAGTGACTGGGTTGTCAGGAGCAGGACGTACTACAACGTCGCACGCGCTTGAGGATCATGGTTGGTATGTGGTGGAGAATTTGCCGCCGCAGCTGATCGGTACTTTGGCTGATCTCGTAGCGCGTAACCCCATGTCCATCCCGCGTCTCGCGGTGGTCATGGACGTGCGCAGCAAGCATCTTTTTGAGTCGATTCGTGAGAGCCTCAACGCACTGACGGCCGCTGGAGTGAAGTACCGGGTGCTGTTCTTGGAAGCCTCGGAACCTGTGTTGGTTCGTCGCTTCGAACAGGGTCGCCGGCCGCACCCGTTGCAGGGATCTGGCCGCATCTCTGAAGGCATCGCCGCGGAGCGCGAGCTTTTGGCAGAAATCCGCTCGAGTGCCGACGTTGTCCTCGATACCTCGAATTTCAACGTCCATGATTTGAATCGTGAGATCACCCAGTTGTTCTCCGACGATGGGCCCATTGTGCTTCGTCTGAACATCATGAGCTTCGGATTCAAATACGGACTGCCGACGGACGCCAACTTCGTCGCCGATGTACGTTTTGTGCCGAACCCGCACTGGGTCCCAGAACTGCGTGCCCACACTGGCCAAGATCCAGAGGTGGCCGAGTTCGTCTTGGAAGGCCACGGAACGCAGCAGTTCATTGAGCACTACGTAGCAGCGCTTGAGCCAGTGCTCGAGGGCTACCGCCGTGAAAACAAGCACTACGCGACGCTTGCCGTGGGCTGCACGGGCGGAAAGCACCGCTCAGTGGCTATCGCGGAAGAACTTGGTCGACGCCTCTCCGCTTTGCCCTCGGTCCGCGTGACGGTTGCTCACCGCGATCTAGGGCGGGAGTAGCCTTGTCGTTCATGACAGGAATGATGCCACTCGTGCCTTTGCCGACCCCTCGAGGAGATTCAGATCCTCTCAAGGTGGTTGCGCTTGGCGGCGGGCATGGCTTGTCTGCATCGTTGAAAGCCCTGCGACGCTTGACCAGCGAACTGACCGCTGTGGTCACCGTTGCCGACGATGGCGGTTCTTCGGGCCGCATTCGCGAAGAGCTTGATGTCTTGCCGCCCGGCGATCTGCGCATGGCGCTGTCTGCGCTGTGTGACGATACGGACTGGGGCCGCACGTGGCGCGACGTGATGCAGCACCGCTTCAAGTCCAAGCCAGGTTCTGAGGGGAGCCTGGACGGTCACGCCATGGGCAACTTGCTGATCACTGCATTGTGGGAGCTTCTGGGCGACCCGGTTCAGGGTCTGCGATGGGCTGGCGCGCTCCTCGGAGCTCGCGGCCAAGTGCTTCCCATGAGCGTGGAGCCGCTAGCGATTTCAGGCGTCATCATGGGTGATGCCGGCAACGGCCAGCTCAAGCAGACAAGAGTGACGGGTCAAGCACAATTGGCCAAGGCCGGCAACCAAGGAACCGTCACGGACGTGAACTTGATTCCCGCCGACGCACCCGCATGCCAAGAAGCGGTCAATGAGATCATGAATGCAGATTGGTGCGTTGTGGGCCCAGGCTCTTGGTACACCTCGGTCATGCCCCACATCTTGTTGCCGGGTATTCGCGAAGCGCTCCAGAACACGAATGCGCGAATCTTGGTCACGATGAATTTGACCACAGATACCAAAGAAACCGTTGGCATGGACGCGGCCGGGCACTTGCAGACGATTCATCGTTATGCGCCTGACCTGCGGGTAGATGCGGTGCTAGCAGATAATTCTGCAGTCGAAGATGTTGACGCTTTTGAGAAGGCAGCCGAGGGCATTTGCGCTCGAGTGTTCTTCGATAGAGTGGGGGTTGGATTGGGCAGTGCTATTCATGATCCGTTAAGGTTGACGGCTGCATATCACAACGTGTTTACCGCGTTCGTCTAGAGTGAGATGGCTGTCAGGGGGAGTAATCAGCCCCAGAAGAGGAGTAAGTACATGGCATTGACTGCTTCAGTCAAGGACGAACTGTCCCGGCTGGAAGTCACCAAATCTTCGGTGCGTAAGGCCGAGATATCGACTCTTCTCCGATTTGCTGGTGGTTTGCACATCATTTCCGGTCGAGTTGTTATTGAGGCCGAGGTAGATCTCGCCGCAACGGCTCGACGTCTTCGTCAGGCTATTGGCGAGATGTACGGGCACACCGCAGATATTGTTGTCGTCACCGGAAGCGGCTTGCGCCGCGGCAGCCGTTACGTCATTCGCGTAGTGCGCGACGGCGAGGCTTTGGCCCGACAGACCGGACTTCTCGATGCTCGCGGACGTCCTGTTCGTGGCTTGCCGCCGGCAATTGTCAACGGCTCTGTTGCAGACGCCGAGGCTGCTTGGCGTGGTGCCTTCCTTGCACACGGTTCTTTGACGGAACCAGGCCGGTCTTCTGCCCTTGAAATCACGTGCCCTGGCGCGGAAGCTGCGTTGGCATTGGTGGGATCCGCTCGCCGATTGGGCATTACTGCGAAGGCTCGCGAAGTGCGCGGCGTTGACCGCGTGGTTATCCGTGACGGCGATGCTATCGCTGAACTTTTGACCCGCATGGGTGCCCACGAAACGTTGTTGACGTGGGAAGAACGCCGCATGCGCAAGGAGGTTCGCGCTACCGCTAACCGTCTTGCCAATTTCGACGACGCCAACTTGCGTCGTTCGGCCCAGGCTGCGGTTGCGGCCGGTGCTCGCGTCGAGCGCGCTTTGGAGATCCTGAGCGACGACGTTCCAGACCACCTCAAATATGCGGGCGAATTGCGCGTTCAGCACAAGCAAGCCAGCCTGGACGAATTGGGTCGCTTGGCGGATCCTCCGATGACCAAAGACGCTATTGCTGGCCGTATTCGCAGGCTCTTGGCTATGGCAGATAAGCGCGCAGCTGAATTGGGAATACCGGGCACCGAAGATAGCGTTCCCTTAGATGTAATGGACGGCTAAGGCGCCGCCCATTGTTGGACTGTACGGTGAACTGAGTCTTCGCTAGAGACGTTGCGCAAAGTACGTTGCGATGCAGTGGAGAAGTGAGTTCACTTGTCAGTAAGGTAAGAAAAGAGCCCCGCACTGGCGAGGCAGTACAGGAGAAAAGAATGGCTACGTATTCACTTCCAGAACTTCCTTACGACTACGCTGCGCTCGAGCCAAACATCTCGGCACGCATCATGGAACTTCACCACTCCAAGCACCACGCAACCTACGTTGCTGGCGCCAACAAGGCACTTGAGCAGCTCGCAGAAGCTCGCGAGAAGGATGACTTCGCGAACATCGCCAAGCTCTCCAAGGATCTTGCATTCAACTTGGGTGGACACACCAACCACTCGATCTTCTGGAACAACTTGTCTCCAGAAGGCGGCGACAAGCCAGAAGGCGAGCTCGCAGCAGCGATTGACGATGCTTTTGGTTCGTTCGACGCATTCAAGAACCACTTCACCCAGGCTGCCCTCGGTATCCAGGGTTCCGGCTGGGCACTCTTGGCTTTCGAAGGCCTCGGCGGCAACCTTGTCATCGAGCAGCTCTACGATCAGCAGGGCAACGTCCCAGTAGCAACCACCCCGTTGCTCATGCTGGACATGTGGGAGCACGCTTTCTACCTCGACTACGTCAACGTGAAGGCTGACTACGTCAAGGCATTCTGGAACATCGTGAACTGGGCAGACGTTTCTGCTCGCTTCGAAGCAGCCCGCAACGGTGCATCGCAGCTGATCGTCCCAGTTAAGTAATTTTTGTGACGCTGGTCATATCCTGCGTCATTCGTTAGCGTAGGATGTACATAGGCGTCGAGGCCCTGACTCTGAGAGTTTTCTCAGGGCAGGGCCTTTCTTATTGATTGCCATCCTCAACTCTTCAAGGAGAGATATTAGTGACCACCCGTATCGCCATCAATGGTTTCGGCCGCATCGGTCGAAACGTACTTCGAGTACTTGAGAAGTACGCGCCGGAATTGGAACTTGTCGCCATCAACGACCTCACCGACATCGATGACATTGCCATGCTCGTAAAGTACGACACCATCTTGGGTGCCTACGGCAAGAGCATCGCTGTTGAAGGGGACACCTTGGTTCTCGACGGCAAGTCGATCAAGGTTTCCGCAGAAAAAGATCCCGCAAACTTGCCATGGGCCGAGTTGGCTGTCGAGATCGTGCTGGAATGCACGGGACACTTCAACAAGGGCGCCGATGCGCAGAAGCACATTGACGCTGGCGCCAAGAAGGTCGTTCTGTCCGCTCCCGGTAAGGACGTTGACGGAACGTTCGTCATGGGCGTGAACGATGACAAGTACGACGGCGCCACGCAGCACATCATTTCCAACGCATCGTGCACCACCAACTGCTTGGCCCCAATGGTCAAGGTGCTTCACGAGAACTTTGGAATCGTGGGCGGCATTATGACCACCATCCACGCTTACACGGGCGACCAGAACCTGCACGACAACGCGCACAACAAGGACCAGCGCCGCGCTCGTGCAGCCGCTCAGAACATGATCCCTACCTCGACCGGTGCTGCGAAGGCCATCGGCGAAGTCATCCCAGAGCTCAAGGGCAAGCTGGACGGCTTCGCGATGCGCGTTCCTGTCATCACGGGTTCGGCAACGGACCTCACGGTTGAGCTGACGCGTCACGCTGAAGTTGAAGAGGTCAACGCCGCGTTCAAGAAGGCATCTGAAGAAGGACCGCTCAAGGGTTACTTGAAGTACAGCGAAGATCCGATTGTTTCCTCTGACATCGTCACGGATCCATCTTCTTTGATCTTCGATGCTCCGTTGACCAAGTCCATTGGTCAGACGGTCAAGGTTATTGCCTGGTATGACAACGAGTGGGGCTACTCTTGCCGTCTCGTAGACCTCACGAAGCTCGTGGCAGAAAAGCTGAACTCAGCCGCTTAAGCCGCGCTTCATCGTCGTACTAAAAAAATCCCGCTTCACACCCCGCGAATCCCCGGTCATTGACCGGGGATTTCGTATAGATTGAAGGTATGACTGCACAGACACTTGACGCCCTGCTGTCCGAAAACGTTTCCGGACGCGCTGTCCTTGTCCGTTCCGACCTCAACGTCCCGTTGGATGGTTCCACCATTACGGATGACGGCCGAGTTCGCGCTTCCTTGCCGGTGATCCAGAAGCTCGCGGAAGCTGGCGTAAAGGTCATCGTGATGGCTCATTTGGGCCGTCCGAAGGGTGAAGCCGATCCTAAGTACTCCCTGAAGCCCGCAGCTGATCGTTTGCGTGAACTTTCCGGACTCAACGTTGTTCTTGCTGATGATGTCACGGGCGAGTCGGCTCAGAAGCTGGCTGCCGAACTGGCTGATGGTGACGTTTTGATCTTGGAAAACGTTCGCTTCGATGCTCGCGAGACCAGTAAGGATGCTGGCGACCGTGCCGCACTTGCCGAGGAAATGAAGGCCCTCACGGGTGAAAACGGCGCTTACGTCGATGACGCTTTCGGCGCCGTCCACCGCAAGCACGCGTCCGTCTTTGATATCGCTGCTCTTTTGCCTTCATACCAGGGCGACCTCGTGGCCACCGAAGTTCAGGTTCTGAAGAAGCTCACCGAAAACACCGAGCACCCATTCGTGGTGGTCTTGGGAGGTTCCAAGGTCTCTGACAAGCTCGCTGTGATCGACAACCTGATTGGCAAGGCTGACAAGCTGCTGGTCGGCGGCGGTATGGCGTTCACGTTCTTGAAGGCTCAGGGACACGCTGTGGGATCTTCCTTGTTGGAAGAGGACCAGTTGCAGACGGTTCAGGGTTACTTGGACCGTGCAGCTTCTGAGGGCACCGAGATTGTATTGCCAACGGACATCGTCATGGCTTCGAAGTTCGGCGCCGACGCCGAGTCTGAGGTTCGTGCTTCGGATGACCTCGAAGGCGGAACGTTCGGCGCTTCCGGCCTTGGCTTGGACGTTGGACCGGACACCACCGCAGCATTCGCTCAGGAAATCACGAACGCCAAGACGGTGTTCTGGAACGGTCCTATGGGCGTCTTCGAAATAGAGGCATTCGCTGGCGGAACCCGCGGCGTGGCCCAGGCACTAGCCGACTCCGCCGCATTCAGCGTGGTGGGTGGCGGCGACTCCGCTGCAGCCGTCCGTGCTTTGGGATTCGACGAGTCCAACTTCGGCCACATCTCCACGGGTGGCGGCGCGTCCCTAGAATACCTTGAAGGAAAGGAATTGCCTGGCCTGACGGCTCTTGAAGGCAACTAATTCATGGCAATTATTCGAAACAAAGAATTCGTACGTCGCCCGCTTATCGCTGGCAACTGGAAGATGAACATGGACCATGTCCAGGGCATCACCTTGTTGCAGAAGCTGGAGTGGACGCTCGATGATGCCAAGCATGATTTCAAGCGTGTTGAGGTAGCGGTCTTCCCACCGTTTACCGATCTGCGCGGCGTGCAGACGCTCGTCGCTGGCGATGATCTGGATGTTGTGTACGGCGCCCAAGATCTCTCGCCGTTCGATGAAGGCGCCTACACCGGCGACATCAGCGGACAGTTCTTGTCCCGCTTGGGCTGCTCCTACGTCTTGGTGGGTCACAGCGAACGCCGCTCGATCCATGGTGAATCCAACGAGGTAGTCGCCTCGAAGCTTGCGGCTGCTTTGAAGCACTCGTTGACGCCTATTCTGTGCGTCGGCGAGGGTCTCGAAGTGCGCCAGTCGGGTGAACACGTGGCTTTCACGGTGCAACAGCTCCGTGAGTCCCTCGAAGGCTACCCGGCGTCCGCAGCCGAAAAACTCGTGGTGGCTTATGAGCCGGTATGGGCTATTGGAACCGGTGAAGTAGCGGGTCCAGAAGACGCTCAAGAAATGGCTAGTGCACTGCGTGCCGAGCTCGTGGAACTCTTCGGAGAAGCCGCTGGTGAAAGCGTGCGCGTGTTGTACGGCGGATCCGTGAAGGCGGCTAACGCCGCAGCGCTCATGCAGGAGAAGGACGTTGACGGCCTGCTCGTTGGTGGCGCCAGCTTGGACGCAGGCGAGTTTGCTAACATTGTCAGGTTCGAGAAACACTTCGGAAGCGCATAGCGCGTTAGCTGGTCTCGACACGCGAGTTTTCATCGTTTGAGTCAGGCTCAAGCGGAGTTTCAAGCATGCTGGCTTTCGCCGCGTGCACTGTGAAAGGTAATTGTGGACGTACTAACGGTGGTTCTCCAAGTAGTCCTTGGCATTACGAGCATTTTGCTGACGCTTCTCATCCTCCTGCATAAGGGTCGCGGTGGCGGTATGTCAGACATGTTCGGTGGCGGCATGACGTCCTCACTCGGATCCTCGGGTGTGGCGGAGCGCAACCTCAATCGCATTACCGTGTTCCTCGGCATCCTCTGGGGCGCCGTGATCATTGCCCTCGGCCTGATTCTTCGATTCAACATCGAGAGCTAGAGGCAACGACTTCTCAACAAAGAGGAGGCTCGTTCTTGTCACCGCTACGGTGCAAGAACAAGCCTCCTCTTTTGTAATCCGCTGTTCTGAACTACTTTTGTGAGCTGTTGTGAGCGAGCCGCAATTACCGCTGGCTTGGGCGAACGGCTCGGAGGTTCGTGCGAGGCAGCCCATCGCGGAGAACCTCAGCAAGAACCTCATCAGGATCGAGACGTCGGAGCTCTTCAGCCAAGCATTCTGAAAGGCTGCGCTGGGGGAGCGACAAGCGCTGCATCTGACGGCCCGGCTGGTACAGCTCGGCGACTTCGCCGGTGGGGCGAGCCAAGACGATGTCTCCATCGAGTCCGGTCAAACGCACGCTCTGCACTCCGGTGCCGTAGGGAGCGGATGCAAGCGTGACAGGGATGTCCATCTTGAGCGTGAGCCAAGCAGCCAACAAGACGTTGGACGGCGAATCAACGGCCCCAGTAACAGTAGCCCCGGTGATCCTGCCGGCGTCTTCTTGATCCATAACGGCAGCCAGCTGAGCACGCCACAGCGTGAGTCGCGTCCACGTGAGATCCGTATCGCCTGCCACGTGGCACTGGCCAATGCGGAAGAGCGCTTCACGGGGGTTCGCTTCCGACGCGGCATCGGTAATGCGACGCTGAGCAATCTTGCCCAAAGGCGTGAGATGAACGTTGGATGGGGCCTCGTCTGGCCACCACACCACAATGGGATCGTCCGGCAAGAGCAGGCCGGCGACGAGGGATTCGTCAGCCACGGCGAGTTCGCCGAAGGTGTGCAGGATGACAACCTCAGATGCACCTGCGTCACCGCCTACACGGATCTGACCGTCAAGACGCGTCTCGGCGGTGGGGGAACCTTCAACGATGACCACCACGCGGCACGGATGCTCGCGGCTTGCGAAGTTTGCGGCCGCCACGGCCTTCTCCACAGACTCGGGCTTGGTGACCACAATGAGGGTCAACACGCGGGTGAGAGCAACGACGCCGCCGCGGTCTCGAAGATTGACGAGCTCCTTGGCTACGGTGCCGGTGGTGGTGTTGGGCAAATCAACAATCATGGACGACGCCACGTCCTTCCATCTTGAGCCAAAAGTTCATCGGCGGAGGAGGGTCCCCAACTTCCGGGAGCGTATTGCTCGGGCTGCTCGTCCAGTGAGGCCCAGTATTGCTCGAATGGATCCAAGATCTTCCAAGACAGCTCAACTTCCTCGTGCCGAGGGAAGAGCGGCGGCTCGCCGAGCAGCACGTCCAAGATGAGGCGCTCGTACGCTTCAGGGCTGGACTCAGTGAAGGAGTGGCCGTACCCGAAGTCCATCGTCACATCGCGGACTTCCATCTGGGTTCCAGGAACCTTGGACGCGAAGCGGATGGTGGCGCCTTCATCAGGCTGAATACGGATCACAATCGCGTTCTGGCCGAAGTCGCTCATGACGGAGTCCAAGAACAACAGGTTCGGCGCCTTCTTGAGCACCACTGCAATCTCCGTGACGCGACGGCCCAAGCGCTTGCCGGCGCGCAAATAGAACGGCACGCCTTCCCAGCGACGCGTGTTGATGTCCACGCGGATGGCTGCGAAGGTCTCAGTCTGGGAATCTGGATTGAATCCCTCTTCCTCCAAGAAGCCCTTGACCTTGGTGCCGCCTTGCCAGCCGCCGGCGTATTGACCGCGGGCAGAATGCTTGGACAGGTCTTCCGGCAAGCTGACGGCCGCGAGCACTTTTTCTTTCTCGGAGCGCAAGTGATTGGCATCGAAAGAAATGGGCTCTTCCATGGCCGTCAAGGCAAGGAGTTGCAGCAAGTGGTTCTGGATGACGTCGCGAGCCGCGCCTACGCCGTCGTAGTAGCCCGCACGTCCGCCAATGCCGATGTCCTCCGCCATGGTGATTTGGACGTGATCCACGTGGTGGGAATTCCACAGCGGCTCGAACAGCCGGTTCGCAAAGCGCAGCGCCAAGAGGTTCTGCACGGTTTCTTTGCCGAGGTAGTGGTCAATGCGGAACACCGAATCAGGCGGGAAGACGGACTCCACGATCTCGTTCAGCGCACGCGCCGACTGGAGGTCATGTCCGAATGGCTTCTCGATGACCACACGGCGCCAGCCGCTTTCGCCCTCGTCCGGAATCTCGTCGCTCTTGGCGAGATCGTCACGCGAGGCAAGGCCGTGTTCGGAGAGTTTTCCGCAGACCTTGTCGAAGGAGTTTGGTGGGATGGACAGGTAATAGACGTGGTTTCCGCGCGTGCCTCGGGACTGCTTGAGCTCGTCGAGGACCTCTGACAATTGTTCGAAGGCGGCGTCGTCGTCGAATCCGCCGGACACGAAACGGAAGCCTGCGGAAAGCTGGCGCCAGACGGTTTCGTTGAACGGGGTACGCGCGCTCTTGGTGACCCACTCGCGGACTTGCGCGACGAAGTCTTCATTCGTCCAGTCGCGGCGGCCGAAGCCGACCACCGAGAATCCTGGAGGCAATAGTCCGCGATGTGCGAGGTCGTAGACGGCGGGCAGCAATTTCTTGCGCGCGAGGTCACCGGTTACGCCGAAAAATACGAGGGCACTGGGGCCGGCAATGCGGCTCAGGCGACGGTCACGCGTGTCTCTGAGCGGATTGTCGGTAATGGAGGAGCTCGTTCCGAGAGGGGAGCGGTTGAAGCTCGAAGGCATCTAATACGGCTTTCACTGTGAGGGGGAGGCGGGTCCGCCCCATGAGTTTAGGCCTGACGCGACGCCGAAGCGTACGCGTCAGGCCCTCAATAGATATTGATTACGACGACGCCTGCTCACCGCGCGCTGCCTGCGCTGCGGAAATAGCGGCGATCAGTTGTGCGACGGCGCCCGTGCGATCCTTCAAGTGAAGGCGAAGTACCGGCTGACCGAGCTCGGCCAAAACCGAAGCATCGCCCGTGGCTTGAGCGTTGATGAGCGTGCTGAACGTGAACGGAAGTCCTGGAATTTCCATGTCTGCGTCGCTATCAGCGGTGATCTGCAAGAACACGCCAACTGCCGGTCCACCCTTGTGGAACTGACCGGTGGAGTGCAAGAACCGTGGTCCCCAGCCAAAAGTGACCGGGCGGCGCGAGATGCGAGCGAGCTCAGGGCGGATCTTCTCGAGATCCGTCATGTGGAGTCGATCGGCGTAGGCCTGAACCGCGAGGTACCCACTCATGGACAGTTCTCCAAGGAGCGCGTTGACGGCATCCGTCACCGTGGCAGCGCCTTCTGGGAGCAGTCCCTTGGTCGCGCGAACTTCGATGCCGCCGTCGGTAAACAGTGGCTGCTCAGGTCCAGGCTGCGCATCGAGGAGACCCCGCGTGGCGATCTTTGCGGACTCAACGTCTGGCTGATCGAACGGGTTGATGTCCAAGAGGTAGCCAGCGATGACCGTGGCGTACTCCCAGAGCACCAGCTGCGCGCCGAGGCTGCCGGATACTTCGACTGCAGCCGCGGCTTCGTTGGCGGCTTCGTGATCATCGACGTTCGCTACCAGACGGATTTCAAGGAAATCGGCCTGTGGCTGAAGCGACTCTGGATCGGTGGCGTTGACAACGACCGGCAACAGACCGGTGCCTTCCTTGCCGGTGGATTCCGCTATGAGCTGTTCGGCCCAGTCGGCGAATCCTACGATTCCTGATCCTTCGTCGACGAAGATGAGCTTGTCGCGCAGCGGACGGGTGCCGCCGAGAGCGGCGCCGAGCTGCAGCGCTACGTTGCTTTCGCTGTCTTCTCCGAAGGACGACGACGCCTGTTCGGCTTCGTTGAGCAAGGTATCGAGATCGACTCCGGCCAGTCCCGAAGGAACGAGACCGAACGCCGTCAGCGCAGAGTAACGTCCGCCAACAGTGGGGTCAGCAACGAAAACGCGAAAGCCCGCTTCGCGAGCGGATGCCTCGAGCGGCGAACCTGGGTCCGTCACCACGATGATGCGCTCGGCAGGATCGATGCCGGCGTCCTTGAAGTTCTTTTCGAAGACGCGGCGCTGTGAATCGGTTTCTACCGTGGAGCCGGACTTTGACGAGACCACGAGGGCGGTCTTCTCAAGGTCCTGGCTCAGCACGGAAGACACCATGTCAGGGTCAGTTGAATCGAGCACATGGAGCGTGACGCCAGCGGTCTTGGTAATGACCTCGGGAGCCAAGGAGGAACCGCCCATGCCAGCAAGCACAATGCGGTCCACGCCCTGAGCAGCGAGCTCGTCACGCGTTTGAGCGATCAATGGAACCAAAGCGCGGGATGCCTCGAAGAGATCAACCCAGCCCAAGCGAATGGATGCTTCGGACTCAGCCTCGGGACCCCACAGCGTGGCGTCCTTTGCGGCAATCTTGCTGGCAACCTGATCGGCCACCATATGGGAAACATTGTTCTCGACAGCTACTTGTGCGGCACCGGATGCTTTGAAACCGAGTGATGCCATGACAGGTCCCTTCATTTGACCAACCATCTGATTCGAACTGACTAGTAATGAGCTAGCTCGTGATGGCCTAGGTCAAGAAGACCTAGGCCAGAGCCGGGATTAGTTGGAGCGTGCGGCGTCGAGCGACTGCTGGAGGCCGTCCAAAAGCTCTTCCCACGAAGCATCGAACTTCTCAAGGCCTTCGGCCTCAAGAAGCGACACGACGTCGTCGTAATTGATGCCAACGCGAGCCACCGAGTCCAAGACATCGTTCGACTCTTCGTAAGAACCGGCAACCGCGTCAGATCCGTCTCCACCGTGGTCGGCGACAGCCATGAGCGTCTTGTGAGGCATGGTGTTGACCGTGCCCGCAGCAACGAGGGAATCTACGTAGAGCGTGTCTGAGTACGAAGGATCCTTGACGCCAGTGGATGCCCAGAGCGGACGCTGTGGGTTTGCGCCCTGTGTGGCGAGAGTCTTCCAACGCTCGGTCTCGAGGGACTGCTCGAATACCTGGAACGCGAGACGCGCGTTAGCAACGCCAGCCTTGCCCAAGAGAGCCTTTGCCTCATCCGTGCCGATCTCGTTGAGTCGCTTGTCGATCTCGGTGTCCACGCGGGAAACGAAGAAGGATGCCACGGAGTGGATCTTGGACAGATCATGGCCGGCCTCGCGAGCCTGCTCGAGGCCCAGCATGTAGGCGTTGATGACGGCGCGGTAGCGCTCGAGGTCGAAGATCAAGGTCACGTTGACGCTGATGCCAGCGGCCGTGGTTGCCGTGATGGCTTCGAGGCCCTCAACCGTTGCCGGAATCTTGATGAGGACGTTTTCCTTGGCAACCTTCGCGTAGAGCTTCTGTGCCTCGTCGATGGTCTCTTGCGTCTTGCGAGCCAAGCGAGGATCGACCTCGATGGACACGCGGCCATCCACGCCCTTCGTGGAGGCGTAGATGCCGGAGAAGAGATCGCAGGCGTTGGCGACGTCGCGAGTGGTGATTTCCACGACGGCTTCATCGAGGGACAGACCGGTGGAAGCGAGTTCTGCAACCTGCTCCGCGTAATCATGGCCGTTCTTCAGCGCGTTCGCGAAGATCGTGGGGTTGGTGGTCACGCCAGTGACGTTGTAATCGTCAACGAGCTTCTGCAAAGAGCCATCGTTGAGTTGTCCGCGAGAAAGATCGTCGATCCAGATGGAAACGCCAGCGTCTGACAGTGCCTGAGTGTTCTTGTTGCTCATGTTTTCTCCTTGACTCGACTTACTTCGAGGTGTTGCTGGCGGCGATGGATTCCTTGGCAGCTGCGACGACGGCGTCTGCGGTGATTCCGAATTCGCGGTACAGCGTTTCATAATCAGCGGATGCACCGTAGTGCTCGAGGGCTACAGCGCGTCCCGTTGAACCCAAGAACTCACGCCATGGCATGGAAATTCCCGCTTCAACAGATACACGTGCCGTGATCTCTGCCGGCAGAACCTCGTTGCGGTATGCCTCGTCCTGCTTGTGGAACCACTCCACGGTTGGCATGGAGACAACGCGAGCAGCGATGCCTTCCTGTGCCAGCTTTTCGCGTGCTTCCACAGCGAGCTGAACTTCAGAACCGGTGCCGATGAGGATGACGTCTGGAGTGACGGTCTGGCCATCGCGCTGAGCGTCGATCAAGATGTATCCGCCGCGAGTTACGAGATCGGCGCTAGCAAAGCCGCCTTCTTCGGAACGGTCGAACGTCGGAACGTTCTGACGCGTCAAGACGATGCCCGCAGGGTTTTCCGTGTTCTCCAGGATGGTCTTCCAAGCGACAGCAACTTCGTTGGCATCAGCTGGGCGAACCACGTCGAGGTTCGGGATGGCGCGCAAGCTTGCAAGCTGTTCGACTGGCTGGTGGGTTGGACCGTCTTCGCCCAAACCAATGGAGTCGTGCGTCCACACGTAGATGCTCGGAATGCCCATGAGAGCAGACAAGCGGATGGCTGGGCGCTGGTAATCCGAGAAGATCAAGAAGGTGCCGGAGAAGGCACGCGTCTTGGAGCCCAGCGTGATGCCGTTGACGATGGCAGCGGCAGCGTGCTCGCGGATACCGAAGTGCAACACACGGCCGTACGGATCGCCGGACCATGTGCTGGTGCTGTGCGAGGTAGGAACGAAGGACTTTGCAGATTCGATCGTGGTGTTGTTGGAACCAGCGAGGTCCGCGGATCCGCCCCACAACTCAGGAAGTTCTTCGGCAATTGCGTTGATGACCTTGCCGGATGCCGAGCGCGTGGCAACAGCCTTGCCAGCTTCGAAGACCGGAAGGGACTTGTCCCAACCTTCGGGAAGTGTCCGGGATTCGACGCGCTCGAGGAGAGCTGCGGCGTCGTTATTCGCCGTCTTCCAAGCGGAGAAATCATGTTCCCACGCTTCGCGGGCAGCCTTGGAACGCTCCACGACCTCGCGAGCGTGAGCCAAAACGTTGTCCTCGATAGCGAAGTGCTGCTCGGGATCGAAGTTCAAAAGCTCCTTGAGCGCCTTGACCTCATCCGTGCCCAACTTGGAGCCGTGGATGCCGCCGGTGTTCTGCTTGTTCGGAGCAGGGTAACCAATGACAGTGCGCAGGGAGATGATGGACGGCTTATCCGTCTCGGCCTTTGCGGCTCGGATAGCGGCATCGAGCTCGGCAACGTCTTCGACGTACTTGCCAGTCTTGGTCCAATCAACAGTCTGGACGTGCCAGCCGTAGGACTCGTAGCGCTTGAGGACGTCCTCGCTGAACGCGATGTCCGTGTCATCTTCAATGGAGATGTGGTTGGAGTCGTAAATGACCACCATGTTGCCAAGCTGCTGGTGGCCAGCAAGCGAGGATGCTTCGCTCGTGACGCCTTCTTGAAGGTCGCCATCGGAAGCAATGACATAGACCGTGTGGTCGAACGGGCTGGTGCCCTGAGCAGCGTTTGGATCAAACATGCCGCGGTAGCGACGCTGGGCGTACGCAAAGCCGACAGCTGAAGCCAAGCCCTGGCCCAAAGGACCGGTGGTGATTTCAACGCCCTTGGTGTGCTTGTACTCAGGGTGACCTGGAGTCAGAGCGCCCCACGTGCGGAGAGCCTCAATGTCCTTCATTTCCAAGCCGTAGCCGGACAAGAACAACTGCAAGTACAAGGTCAACGAGGTGTGACCGGGGGAGAGGATGAAGCGGTCCCGGCCAATCCATTCAGGATCGGTAGGGTCCTGACGCAAGTGGCGCTGGAACAAGAGATAGGCAACGGGAGCGAGGCTCATGGCGGTACCCGGGTGTCCGGATCCGACCTTCTCAACGGCATCAGCGGCGAGGACGCGAATGGTGTCTACTGCGCGCTCGTCGAGTTCCGTCCATTCGAATGGGGTTTCGCTGGCGGGTTGCTGCACTGAGGCTCCTACTTTCCTACGGAGGTTCCATACCTACGCGACGGAGATCGCACGTCCAAGCGCCGACAAATACAGGCGGTGGAGTGGATCTTTATTGATCGTCTTCAACACTAGCGTGACTCACGCCCCTGATGGACACGAGACGCATACTTTTCTTCACGCTTTGGCGAACTTGTGAAATGTGAGTGATGGAGAGACTGAAATCTGGCCAGTGATGCCTTCTATCACACGAAACGTGAGTCACAGCTTTGATGTTGCTTCGTTTTGACTGGGTATGATGGATAGGTCTGACTTATTTCAAGCGAAACCGTGAGTTTAATGTCTGTAAATTCCCCCGCTCCTCATGTCGAGGAAACGCACTCTCCAGCTGAGAGGGCTCGACACGTGCGTCAACCCGGGGAATCGGCGGGCGCTTATGCCAAGCGTCGACTCAACGGATTCATCTCCTTGACCAAGCCTCGCGTGGTGGAGCTCTTGCTCGTCACCACGTTGCCCACCATGATTTTTGCGCAGCGTGGCTTCCCAGACATCTGGCTGATCCTCTCCACGATGGTCGGTGGCGCTCTCGCTGCAGCTGCAGCTAGCTCCTTCAATTGCTACATTGACCGCGACATCGACAAGGTCATGGACCGCACCAAGACGCGTGCTCTGGTGACAGGTGATGTGACGGACCGCGAAGCTCTGGTCTTCTCCTGGGTTCTCAGCATCATCTCGATCGCGGTGTTGTGGATCGGCACCAACCCACTCACGGCTGCTCTCGGCGTCGTCGCCATTCTCTTGTACGTAGTGCTGTACACGCTCATCTTGAAGCGCCGTACCTCTCAGAACATTGTGTGGGGCGGCCTCGCCGGATGTATGCCAGTGCTTATTGCATGGGCTGCAGTCACGAACAAGATTGAATGGCCAGCCATCATCCTGTTCCTCATCATCTTCTTGTGGACGCCACCTCATTACTGGCCGCTGTCCATGAAGTACCAAGACGACTACCAGAACGCTGATGTGCCAATGCTTGGCGCCATCGCTAACGCTCGGACCGTCTCCGTTCAGGTTGTGCTCTACGCATGGGCCACCGTGGTGTGCTCGCTCTTGCTGACGCCGCTTGGCTACGCAGGCATCGTCTACACCGTGCTCGGCGCAGTTGCCGGCGCGTGGTTCATCTACGAGTCCCACGTGTTGTACCGCGAGGCTCAGCGCGATCACGAACCCAAGGTCATTAACAAGAAGGCCATGAAAGTATTCGGCATCTCGATTACCTACCTGACCATTCTCTTTGTGGCCCTCGCAATCGATCCTTTCGTAGGACAGCCGCTCTTCGGGCACTAAGGCGTCGGTCACTAAGACTTCGGTCACCAAGACACAGGGCAGCACCTCGGTCCGCCACCGGGTCAACCGGATCCCCTTGCTCTAGCCAGCTTGCCAAAATCACGGCGACAACCTATTTTTGAGGTGTCCGGCGTCACTGACGCTGGGGCTCTCAAAAGGGGACCTTAACCGCTTTCAGCACGTCTGAGCGGGGAGACAAATATGGACGATTTTTAGCTCATATTTGTCATCGAGGTGGCTCATTTTGATTTCTGTATCCGAGGCAATTGCCCAAACTCTCGCGCAGCATGTTGATGCTTTCTTTGGGCTCATGGGCAACGGAAATGCTTACTTTGTTGATGCGCTAGAGCGCATCGGTCAGCCTATTATCGAGGTCCGTCACGAGGTAGCAACCGTCGCATCGGCTGACGCCTATTACCGTGTCTCCGGCAAGCTTGCCGTCGCTACCACCACCTACGGTGCCGGCTACACCAACACTTTGACGGCTCTCGCAGAAGCTGCGCAGGCCGGAATTCCCATGGTCTTGGTGGTGGGTGATGAGCCAGGAACGGGACGCCGTCCATGGGATGTTGACCAGCGCGGACTTGCCGAATCCGTAGGGGCTCGATTCCTGACGGTGACTCGCGAAGACGCCGTTCGCGTCACCGGCGAAGCGCTCACGGTTGCCTGGGACGAGCGCGTTCCCGTGGTTCTGTCCATCCCGTATGACATTCCGGCAGCGACCTATTCCGGCACCGAGACTCCGCAGCACGAACTTCCAGCCGTTGCTCCAAAGCCCTCGCTCAATGAGGCGCAGGCCGCTGACATTGCACGCCAACTGCTCCTAGCTGACCGTCCACTGATCCTTGCGGGTCGTGGCGCCAAGCAAGCTCGAGCAGCACTTCGTGCACTCGCTGCGCACCTCGGTGCTGGTGTCGCAACCTCCGCTCCGGCAAGGGGACTGTTCAACGTTGAGCAGCCATCAGACACGTTCCTCGATCTTGGGGTCTGTGGCGGTTTCGCCGCAGAGCAATCGGCCGCCGAAATTCACAGCGCGGACCTCGTGCTGGTGGTGGGAGCTGGTCTCAACCAGTTCACCCGCGCTCTGGGTCACGCGTTCTCGCCCCAAGCGACCCTGATCCAGGTCGACCTCAAGAACGAAGCCACCCACGATTCCGTGACCAACTTCTACTCGAGCGACGCCGCCCTCGCCGCTACCGCGATTCTGAGCCACACCCGTCGCCTGACGAATGAATCGCATACCGCGACGCTTGAAGCGCGGCGCGAGGCAGCGTCGTCGTACTCAAAGACAAATGAACTGACGCAACGCGATCCGGGTCAGGAAGTGGCGCCGGACGGGCGGCTGGATCCGCGCGGACTGATGGTTCAGCTCAATGAGGCTTTGCCGCGAGAGCGCACGGTCATTGTGGACGGCGGGCACTTTATTGGCTGGCCAAACACTTATCTGGATCTGCCGGACGCTGATCACATGGTCATGGTGGGCACGGCGTTTCAATCGATTGGGCTGGGGTTCCCGTCCGCAGCCGGCGCAGTGATTGGCCGTCCGGATTCGCTTCCCGTCCTCTTCTGCGGTGACGGCGGCGGTCTGATGGGAATCGCGGATGCCGAGACGTTCATTCGGCTGACGCAGCGCGGCGTAGTAGTGGTGATCAACGACGGCGCGTACGGCGCGGAAGTTCACCAGTATGTCTCGAAGGGTCTCGCGGAACGGCCGGTGCTGATTCCGGATGTGAACTTCGCGGGGATGTTGGAAGCCCTCGGCGCGCGGTCCTCGATCATCCGCCGCCATAGCGATCTCGCTGATTTTGAGCGCTGGCTGGCGCTGGACGAAGACGGCGTGTTTGTGCTGGATTGCCGCGTTTCGAAGGACATTGTTGCGCCGTACATGCGCGAATTTATGTAAGCGGGGGATTGGTTCCCGCTTAAAGTACGACGGCGAGGCTTGGGGACAAATCCCAGCCTCGCCGCTGTGCTTCCTACGTGGGAAGTCTAAGTACTGATGGCGCGAACCCTAGACGCGGGATACTCCACGAATGGGGCTCTGGGCTTGTTCGGCTTCGTGGTCCGGGCCCAGCGGAATGCCGGTGCGGTCGCGAAGCATCAGGACGGCACCCAGTCCAATGAGCACCATTATGCCCAAGTAGATGGTGATGGACGTCGTGGAACCTGTGGCCGTCAACAGTGCTGCTGCGATGGTCGGGGCGAAAGCGCCGCCCAAGATGGCGCCGATGGCGTAGGAGATAGAAACGCCGGAGAAGCGGATCGACGCTGGGAAGAGCTCGGTGTAAAGCGCCGACTGTTGGCCGTAAGTGAAGCCAAGACCAACCGACAGCATTGCGAGTGCCCAGAAGAGGGACGTGGTGGTTGCGCCATTCACGAGTGGGAACAACAGCAAGACGCCCACGAACAGCATGACGTAGCCGAGGATGTACGTATTACGGCGGCCGATCTTGTCAGAAACCCAACCAGCAAGCACCGAAGTGATGAGCCATACGACGGCGGATGCGGTAACGACCCACAGAACTGAACCGCGGTCCATGGCAACTGGGCCGTTGGGATCCGTTGCGTAGCGCTGGACGAAGCCGCCGGTGGTCATGTAGCCCACGGCGTTGTTTCCCACGAAGACGAGCGCAGCGATGATCACCAGAAGCCAGTGGTTCTTGAAGAGAACTCCCACTGGTTGCTTGGTCTGCTGAGCGCGAGCGGCAATTTCCTTGAAGACGGGTGACTCCTCGACGCCGTGGCGGATGTAGTAGCCCACCACGATCAGAACGATCGAGAAGAGGAACGGAATGCGCCAGCCCCACTGCATGAAGGCTTCCCCTGGAGCAACGGCTGCCATGATTGCCAACATTGCGGAAGCCAAAAGTAACCCGATAGGTACGCCAGCCTGTGGGCTCGCGCCGAAGAGACCGCGGCGGTTCACTGGGGCATGTTCGACGGCCATCAAGACCGCGCCTCCCCATTCGCCACCTGCCGAAATGCCTTGGAGGATGCGAAGGAGGATCAGCAGCATCGGCGCGATAACGCCGACCTGGCCGAAGGTTGGCAAAACGCCAATAAGCGTGGTGGCCACACCCATCATGATGAGCGTGATCATGAGAACCTTGCGGCGGCCGATCTTGTCGCCATAGTGTCCGGCGAGGAACGCACCGAGAGGGCGGAACAGGAAGCTCAAACCCACCGTCACGAAGGAGACGATGACTGAGCCTTGGGCGCCGAGACCCTTGAAGAACAGCTCATTGAAGACGAGGCCGGCGGCTGAAGCGTAGAGGAAGAAGTCGTACCACTCGATGCTGGTACCAACAACGGTGCTGAAAATGACGCGTCGTTGTTCTTTGGGACTGGATGGGCTGATGTCTTTGGACTCGGCCGAATAGATTTCTGGCACGAAGACTCCTTTGTCAGGCGCGGTTATTGATGAGTTCAATCTGCGAGCGGGGGATTGAGCGTGGTGAATGTACTGCCAAGAGATGGGTGGCGGGATTGGTGCTCGAGGGCGAATTTGCAGGGGTAACTGCGCGCCTCAAAATGTGAAATGGAGCACTTGTTCATTCGTGAACTATCGTATACGATCTTTCCAAACGTGCAAGAGCATCAACGAGGAGGCTCCATGAATACTGAGTTCACAGAGGCAGAAAATTCGGCCGCATTCGGCCCACTGCCTACCCGCCCAGGCAAGATCATCGCGATTCATGTCGCGTACGAATCCCGGGCTGCTCAGCGGGGACGCCGACCCGAAAAACCCTCTTATTTCCTGAAAACTTCAAGTTCATTGTCATGGTCTGGCGATGTCATTGCTCGTCCGGCCGGCACCGAACTATTGGCCTTTGAGGGCGAAATCGCGCTCATCATTGGCCGAACCGCTCGTAATGTTTCGCTCGACGAGGCGTGGGGCCATGTTGGTTGGGTGACTGCATCCAATGACTTTGGAATATACGATTTCCGCGCAGCAGATAAAGGTTCGAATGTTCGATCCAAAGGGCGCGATGGTTACACGCCTGTAGGGCCTTCGCTGATCGACGCCCAGTCGGTAGACCCCAACAATCTTCGGGTTCGCACGTGGGTCAATGGTGCTATCGCTCAAGAAGATGTCACTCGTCCCGAAAACATGATTTTCCCGCTTGCGCAGTTCGTTGCGGATCTGTCCCAGCACATGACGCTTGAAGTGGGAGACGTCATTCTTACCGGAACCCCCGCCGGCTCATCCGTGGTGGTCCCCGGAGACGTGGTGGAAGTCGAAGTTGACGCTCCTGACTTGGGACTTTCCTCCGGAAAGTTGGTGACCGCTGTGGTGGAAGCCCCTGCTCAGTTCGATGAATCGCTGGGCAACCTGCCGCTCGTCGACGACAAGCAGCGCGAAGAGGCATGGGGTTCACGCGAAGCTGCCGGATTGCCAGTTGTTGCGGCAGCTGATGAGACGTCGGCTGATCAAGAAACCGCGGCTTCGGCTGAAGACGCTTTGTCTCCAGAGATTCTTGAGAAGTTGAAGTCCACCCCCACGGCCGGCCTCTCCGCTCAGCTGCGTGCTCGCGGCCTCAACCAGGTTGTCATCGAAGGAGTCCGCCCACTGACTCCGGGCACCAAGCTGGTAGGTCTCGCCAAGACGTTGCGTTTCTTGCCGGGCCGTGAAGATCTGTTCAAGTCACATGGTGGCGGCTACAACGCTCAAATGCGCGCGTTTGATGCGGTCAAGCCCGGTGAAGTTCTGGTCATTGAGGCTCGCAACGAGTCTGGCTCAGGAACGCTGGGGGATATCCTCGCGATTCGTGCCAAGTTCAATGGTGCCGCCGGCGTCGTGACTGACGGTGGCGTTCGTGACGTCGCAGCTGTCACGGAGATCGGCCTGCCGGTGTTCACTCGCGGCGCTCATCCTGCAGTGCTTGGCCGGAAGCATGTGCCTTGGGACTACGACATCGCTATCGCCTGCGGCAACGCCACGGTGGTTCCGGGTGACGTGATCGTGGGCGACGACGACGGTGTCATCGTCATTCCACGAGGCATGGTCGAGGAAGTCGTTGAGGCCGCTCACGCCAAGGAGTTTGAAGATGCGTGGGTCGCCGAGCGTGTTGCTGAAGGCCACCCAGTAGACGGACTTTTCCCGCCGACCGGTGAGTGGAAAGCACAGTTCGAGGCCTACCGCGACCAGCAGTCAGGGAATTAACCATGGACTCGAAATCCTCGGTGCAGGACTTGGTGAATCCACGGTTGAGCAAGGCTCAGCTTGCTTACCAGTGGATCAAAGAGCGCATCTCCACTCACGAATTCATGCCGGGTCACCGTTTGGTGCTCAGCACGATCGCCGATTCGCTCGATATCAGCGTGGTTCCAGTGCGCGAAGCAATTCGCCAGCTGGAGGCCGAAGGTCTGGTCACTTTCGAGAAGAACATTGGCGCCCACGTCTCGATGCTGGATGCTTCCGCTTACGAGCACAGCATGGAGACGCTCGGAATTCTGGAAGGAGCGGCTACGGCCTTGGCGGCCCCGTTCGTGACCGCAGAAGACATCGCCCTAGCGCGAGAGCTGAACAAGCAGCTGGAAACGCTCTTGGATGATTTCGACGCCCATGCGTTTACCGAGATCAACCACAAACTCCACCAAGTGTTGTTCGACCGTTGCCCCAACAACCGCTTATGCGATCTCGTCGCTTCCGAGTGGGACCGTCTGGGAAATCTTCGAGAGTCGACGTTCTCGTTCGTTCCTGGCCGAGCCCGAAACTCTGTCGCTGAGCACTACCTCATTCTTGATGCCATCACCGCCGGATCCCCGGCAGCGGTCATAGAAAACTTGGCTCGAGAGCACCGCGCGGCAACCCTGCGCAGTTACCTCGCAAGCCGCCAAAACACTAAGTCCAATTCCGCAGAAATCTAGGAGACCATCTTGGAAAACAACCTCTCCGTAAGACCAGCAAACCTGCCAGATAAGATCCGTCACTACATCAATGGTGAATTTGTTGACTCGATCGATGGCGAGACCTTTGATGTGCTGGATCCGGTCACAAACGAGACCTACATTCAGGCGGCATCCGGCAAGAAGGAAGACATCGAGGCAGCCGTTGCTGCAGCTCGAACTGCCTTCTTGGAAGGCCCATGGCCGACCATGCTGCCACGCGAACGCTCCCGCGTTCTGCACAAGATTGCAGACATCGTGGAGTCCCGCGACCAGCAGCTCGCCGAAATGGAAAGCTTTGATTCCGGTCTGCCAATCGCGCAGGCATTGGGCCAGGCTCGCCGTGCCGCAGAAAACTTCCGCTTTTTCGCAGATTTGATCGTTGCCCAGTCTGATGACACCTTCAAAGTGCCAGGCCGCCAGATCAACTACGTGAACCGCAAGCCAATTGGTGTCGCCGGCCTCATCACCCCATGGAACACCCCGTTCATGTTGGAGTCCTGGAAGCTGGGACCTGCTCTGGCAACCGGTAACACCGTGGTGTTGAAGCCTGCAGAGTTCACGCCGCTGTCCGCATCCTTGTGGGCCGGAATCTTTGAAGAGGCTGGCGTTCCGCGGGGCGTCTTCAACCTCGTCAATGGTTTTGGTGAGACCGCTGGTGACGCTCTCGTGAAGCACCCAGGCGTGCCGCTGATTTCCTTTACCGGCGAGTCCCGCACGGGCCAGGTCATCTTCGGCAACGCCGCTCCATTCCTCAAGGGCCTGTCGATGGAACTCGGCGGCAAGTCTCCAGCTGTTGTCTTCGCCGACGCTGACATTGAAGCAGCTGTGGACGCCACGATCTTCGGTGTGTTCTCGCTCAACGGCGAACGCTGCACGGCTGGTGCACGCATTTTGGTACAGCGCGATATCTACGACGATTTCGTGGAGCGCTACGCCGCCCAAGCAAAGCGCGTCAAGGTTGGTCTTCCAAGCGATCCCGCGACGGAAGTCGGTGCGCTCGTACACCCTGAGCACTACGACAAGGTTATGAGCTACGTCGAGATCGGCAAGTCCGAAGGCCGCCTCGTCGCCGGTGGCGGACGTCCAGAAGGCTTCGAGACCGGTAACTTCGTGGCACCTACCGTCTTCGCAGATGTCTCGCCGGACGCACGCATTTTCCAAGAGGAAATCTTCGGACCCGTTGTCGCCATTACCCCGTTCGACACCGACGAAGAAGCACTCGCCCTTGCGAACAACACGAAGTATGGCTTGGCCGCTTACATCTGGACGAACGACCTCAAGCGGGCCCACAACTTCTCGCAGAAGGTCGAGGCCGGCATGGTCTGGCTCAACTCGAACAATGTCCGTGATCTGCGCACTCCATTCGGTGGCGTGAAGGCTTCTGGTCTGGGACATGAGGGCGGCTACCGCTCGATTGATTTCTACACGGACCAGCAGGCAGTCCACATCACCCTGGGCAAGGTCCATAACCCGACGTTCGGCAAAGCCGACGCCGATTCCTCACACTAATTCGCTCACTGACGAGCCAACTCATCGATAGCAAGGACGCTGAACATGCTTGATAGAACCCCCACCTCATCCGGCTTCTACGTCACGGAAGAAGCTCCCATCCACACCGACAATCCGGTGAAGACCCCTTCTGTGCCAGCGCCAGACATCCTGCGCTGCGCCTACATGGAGCTTGTCGTCACGGACCTCGCGAAGTCTCGCAAGTTCTACGTGGAGGTCTTGGGCCTCACGGTGACTGAAGAAGACGAAAACACTGTCTACCTTCGTTCGCTCGAGGAATTCATCCACCACAACCTCGTGCTTCGCAAGGGTGACATTGCCGCGGTGGCAGCGTTCTCCTACCGCGTTCGCACTCCAGAGGATTTGGACAAGGCTATTGCTTTCTATGAGGAGCTCGGCTGCCGCGTGGAACGCAAGGCTGATGGCTTCACCAAGGGCATTGGTGATTCGGTTCGCGTGCAAGATCCGTTGGGCTTCCCTTACGAATTCTTCTACGACGTCGACCACGTGGAGCGTTTGGCTTGGCGCTACGACCTCTACACCCCAGGCGCCTTGGTGCGTTTGGACCACTTCAATCAGGTCACGCCGGATGTCCCACGCGCCACGAAGTTCATGCAGGACTTGGGCTTCCGTGTCACGGAAGACATCCAGGACGAAAACGGCACCGTCTACGCGGCATGGATGCGTCGCAAGCCAACCGTGCATGACACGGCCATGACCGGTGGCGACGGCCCGCGCATGCACCACGTCGCATTCGCAACCCACGAAAAGCACAACATTCTGGCCATCTGCGACAAGCTCGGCGCGCTGCGCATGTCTGACCACATCGAGCGCGGTCCAGGTCGTCACGGCGTCTCGAACGCATTCTACTTGTACTTGCGTGATCCCGATGGGCACCGCGTGGAAATCTACACGCAGGACTACTACACCGGTGACCCTGACAATCCCGTGGTGACGTGGGACGTTCATGACAACCAGCGTCGTGATTGGTGGGGCACTCCGGTTGTCCCGTCCTGGTACACCGAAGCCTCGGTGGTGCTTGACCTCGACGGCAACCCAGTCCCAGTCGTAAAGCGCGAAGACGCTTCCGAAATGGCTGTCACCATCGGTGCAGATGGCTTCTCTTACACCCGTGCTACGGACGAAGAGGAAATGCCAGACTGGAAGAAGGGCGAATACAAGCTGGGGAATCAGCTCTAGGCCTTTTGGCGCTGGGAAGAAGCACACATGGATCAGAATCAGATCATTGCAATCGCCGACGAGCTCGCGGAAGCCGAGCGCAATCGGAGCATGGTTCCGCGCTTGACCGCTCGGTATCCAGAGATGACCATCGAAGATTCCTATGCCGTCCAGAACGAGTGGCGACGTCGCGGTGAAGCCGCGGGTCGCCGCCTCGTGGGACGCAAGATCGGCTTGACCTCCAAGGTCATGCAAGAAGCAACGGGAATCACGGAGCCAGACTACGGCGCCATCTTCGATGACATGGTGTACGAGAACGGTTCCGTCATTGAACACGGCCAGTACACCGGCGTGCGCATTGAAGTGGAGCTAGCCTTCGTTCTCAATGAGGAGCTGGCCGGGCCGAACGTCAATCTGTACGACGTCCTGCGAGCCACCGAATACGTGGTTCCGGCTCTGGAAATCTTGAGCTCTCGCATCGAGATGCAGGGCCGCACCATCGTGGACACCATCAGCGACAACGCTGCCATGGGAGCCATGGTGGTGGGCGGTCGGCCGGTGAAGGTTGACGAAGTCGATCTTCGGTGGGTCTCGGCTTTGTTGTATCGCAATGAAACGATCGAGGAATCGGGCGTGGCAGCAGCCGTGCTCAACCACCCGGCTTCCGGTGTGGTGTGGCTGGCCAACAAACTTGCACAGCACGGCGATTCGCTAAAAGCCGGAGAAATCGTGCTTGCAGGTTCGTTCACCCGCCCCATGTGGGTTTATCCAGGCGACACCGTTCACGCCGATTACCGAGAGTTGGGCAGTGTGACATGTCGTTTCGTGTAGAACTTCCGCAGAACTTCAGACAGCGCCTCGAAGACGCCACCGGACCGCTCGTCGGTATGTGGGCGTGTGCCGGTTCCCCTACGACGGCGGAGATTCTGGCTGCTTCAGGACCTGACTGGATCATGATCGACGCCGAGCACTCACCAGTTGGCTTGGAATCGACCCTCGACCTCCTGAGGGCCATGGCACCGTACCCTGCAACGTCAGTGGTGCGGCTGCCAGCGCTCGATCCCGTGCTGATCAAGCAGTTCTTGGACCTTGGCGCGCAGAACCTGGTCATTCCCATGATCGACAACGTGGAGCAAGCCGAGCTTGCGGTCGCTTCCGTGAACTATCCGCCTCATGGCATCCGTGGGGTGGGTAGTGCACTGGGGCGCTCGTCCCGCTGGAATCTGGTGAACGATTACTTGAACCGGGCACCCGAGTTCATTTCGCTCACGCTACAGATCGAGTCGGTGGAAGCCGTGAACAACATCGTGGCGATCTCTACCCTCGAGGGCGTGGATTCGCTGTTCATCGGCCCTTCTGATCTTGCGGCGTCCATGGGTTACCTCGGCCAGCAAAACCACCCGGAGGTCGTGAAAACCATTAGTCACTGCATCCAGGTCGCAAAAGACGCAGGCAAGAAGGTGGGCATCAACGCTTTTGATCCCGTTCAAGCCCGCGACTACGTGAACATGGGCGTTGACTTCATCCTGATCGCCGCGGACGTGCAGTTGCTGGCGAAGGCTTCGCAGCAATTATTGGCCGATTTCCGTAGCGAATAGGCGACATACATAAAGATTTAGTGGCTCCGCCACACACCTTGAGGAGTAACAATGCAGTTTCACCATCACGGGTACGTCTCAACAGACCCACGAGTCCAGCCAGCCGCAGGAATCGGTCTGAATCGTTCGGCAGAGTTGCCGGATGAAATGGACGTTCTGATCGTTGGCACCGGTCCTGCCGGCATGATCGCAGCAGCTCAGTTGTCCATGTTCCCGAACATCAACACGCGCATCATTGAGCGCCGCGCTAGCCGCCTTGAAATCGGTCAGGCAGACGGCATTCAGGCTCGAAGCGTGGAGACGTTCCAGGCCTTCGGCTTCGCTCGCCAGCTCATCAATGAGGCTTACTGGATCACCGAGATGGCGTTCTGGAAGCCAGATCCAGAGAACCCAGAAAACATCATTCGCACGGCTCAGCCGAAGGATGACCCCACGGGCATCAGCGAGTTCCCTCACTTGATCGTGAATCAGGCTCGCATCTTGGACTACTTCGCTGAGTACATGAAGATGTCACCGACCCGCATGGAGCCGGACTTCGGCTACGAGTTCCTGGATCTGACGATCGATCGCAGCCAGGAATACCCGGTAGAGGCTCGCTTGCGCTACACCGCGGGCCCCAACGAGGGTCAGGAGCGCACCGTTCGCGCAAAGTACGTGATCGGTTGCGACGGCGCTCGCTCCGGTGTTCGCCGCGCGATCGGCCGCAAGCTCGAAGGTGACCAGGCAAACCACGCCTGGGGCGTCATGGACGTCTTGGCCAACACGGACTTCCCAGACATCCGCCTTAAGTGCGCCATCCAGTCCCACGAGGGCGGCAACATCCTGTTGATCCCACGCGAAGGCGGCCACTTGTTCCGCATGTACGTGGATCTCGGTGTGGTGACTGAAGAGCAGAGCAAGACCATCCGTCAGACCACCATCGACGAGATCATTGCCCGCGCCAACAAGATCATCGCGCCATACACGCTCGACGTGAAGAACGTCGCGTGGCACTCGGTCTACGAGGTGGGCCACCGCCTCACGGACAAGTTCGATGACCTCCCGAATGATTCGACCGATGACGAGACCCCGCGCGTCTTCATCACGGGCGATGCTTGCCACACGCACTCCGCCAAGGCCGGCCAGGGCATGAACGTGTCCATGCAGGACGGTTGGAACATCGCGTGGAAGCTCGGCAACGTCTTGTCCGGACGTAGCTCGGAGCGCTTGTTGAACACCTACTCGCGCGAACGTCAGGTCATCGCGAAGAACCTCATTGACTTCGACAAGGAATGGTCCACGCTCATGGCTACCCGGCCTGAGGACCTTCCAGACCCTCAGTACCTTGAAGAGTTCTACGTCAAGACGGCCGAGTTCCCCGCTGGCTTCATGACTGAATACACCGAGTCCATGATCACCGGCACCAAGGAACACCAAGAGTTGGCCTCCGGATTCCCAGTGGGCAAGCGTTTCCATTCGGCTCGTGCCGTGCGCAGGGGAGATGCCAACCCGCTCGAGATCGGCCACCAGCACACGGCTGACGGTCGCTGGCGTATCTACGTCTTCGCTGACGACGCTACTCAAACGGACGAAACCTCCAAGCTCAATGCGTGGGCGAAGTGGTTCAAGGAAGACGCCACGTCGCCGCTGAATCAGTTCACGCCGGCTGATGGCGATGAGGATGCGATATTCGACACGAAGGTCATCTACCAGCAGCCTCACCTGGAAATTGAAGTGACGAGTGCGCCGAAGGCGTTCGTCCCGCAGTGTGGCCCGTTCAAGCTGGACGTTCTCGAAAACGTGTATGCGGCGCTTCCGGAAGATGACATCTTTGAAAAGCGAGGAATTTCGCGCTCCGGTGCGGTAGTCGTCGTACGCCCTGATCAGTATGTTTCTGGTGTCTTCAGCCTTGAAGATACCGCGGGGCTCACGGCATTCTTCGAGGGTGCCCTCGCGAAGTAATTCCGCACAAAGAAGAGAGCGGCTGTTCCGGATTCAAGTCCGGGCAGCCGCTCTCTGTGCTTCAGGGCAGTTGTGCCCGCCTAGACGGGGAAGCGTCCCGTAGAGCGATCCCACACGTTGGTCGCGGCGCTGACCAGGAGCGCGGAGCCGAGCATATGGAAGAGCACTAGGAGAATCGGAAGTCCGTTGAAGTGCTGAATGTAACCAATCGCGGCCTGCACGAGGACGGTCGCAACCAACAGCAAAAGTGCAGTTTTGAGGTGCTTAGCAGTGTTGTAGCGGTAGGCTGTGAAGACAGCCAGAGCCGTCGCGGCGACGAGGAGATACACGGGCACCACATGAATGCGCGTCACGAGATCCGCGCTGAAATTATGGCGCGGGGCGGCGGCGTCGCCAGCATGCGGTCCGGTTCCGGTGACGATGGTTCCCAGTACGACGGCGGCTGCCGCGGCAATCAAAATCGTCCAGCCGAGAGCACGCTGAGTTCCGGACGAAGGTATGGCGATGATTTCGCGCTCACCCTTGAGCTGCATGCCCGTGCGGTTGACCAAGAGCGTTGCCAGGCCGACGAGTACGGCAGACGCCAGGAAGTGCAAAGACACGACCCACGGGTTGAGCTTGGTCCATACGGTGATGCCGCCGATCACAGCCTGCACCGGGATGACGGAAAGAAGTGAGAGCGACAACAAGTAGATGGTGCGTTGTGTGCGGCGCATGCGCCACACAGAGATGATCATCGCAACGGCAATGACGATCAACACGAAGGTCAAAAGTCGGTTGCCGAACTCGATGACACCGTGAATGCCCATCTCGGGGGTAGGCGTCATGGATCCGGGCATGCAGTTGGGCCAGTTGGCGCAACCGAGGCCGGACTTCGTGAGTCGCACGGCACCACCAGTGATGATGATGCCGATCTGTGAAACGAGGGAAGCGATTGCGAGACGGTGATTGACTCGCGTGATTTCGAGCGGCAATCGGTCCGTCCACGAGGATCGATTCGCTGACACCGTACTCATCGGATGACTCCTAGTTGTTTTTTCATGCGTGACTCAGTGGGCATGGTTGTTAGTCCCACTTGAACCAACGTGATGCTCCAAGGGTAGCGATTGCACCCCAGATAACGAGGGAAAGTAATGCAATCCCGTTGAATTCCCCGTGATAGAACGCCGAACGCAATCCGTCGCCGAGCGCAGCTGAGGGGAGGAACTCCAAGATCGGACCCCAAATACCGCCGAGGTGACGGACAGGCATGAGCAATCCGCCGACAGCCGCCAAGAGAACCCACACCAAGTTGGTGATGGCCAAGGTGGCTTCTGGTCGAACCGATCCGGCGATCAAGAGTCCCAGTGCGGTGAACGTCAGGACCCCCACCAGAATGAAGACAATCGCCGTTGCGATGATGGAAACTGGGTCTCCGTGGGCGAATGGCTGCCAACCCATGATCAACGCGGCGGCGCCTAGAACGACGACCTGAATGGCTACGACCATAAGAACAGCGAGTGCCTTGCCAGCAATCAGACCGGCTTTGCCAAGGGGAGTGGTTGCCAAGAAGCGCAGCACGCCGTAGCGGCGATCAAAACCAGTGGTGATGCCCTGTCCTGTGAAAGCCGTAGAGACGACACACAGCGCCAGGACGCCTGGCGCCACGGCGTTGATACGAGTGTCAGAGACGCCGTCAATGAGTGGCGTGAGAACCAAGCCGATCATGGCGAGCAGCGGCAAGATAATCGCAAGCAACAGCTGTTCGCCATTGCGCAACATCATGCCGGCTTCGTAGCCACCTTGAGCCGCGATGCGCTTGAGCAAGGAAGCGGCGTTGCTTGAATTCTGAGTGGTTGCGGCAATCTCACTCATGGCGACTCTTTTCTGCGATTTCCAAGAAGACATCTTCAAGCGTGCGCTTGCGCATGGACATAGAGGACACCATGGCGTGCTCGGTCTCGAGCCACGAGCTCAACGCTGTGAGATCGGACGGTGCCATGAACCGCGATAGGCGATAGCAACCCGACGAAACTTCCGTGAGAACGCCACCGGACGGCGTCGTGAATTCGGCAACCGGAAGACCGGGACGTGCCTCGAAGTCCAACTCAGCGGAATCAGCGGCGTCCGCGTTCCAGGAGGTCAGCTGTGCAACGGTGCCTTCGGCGACGGTCTGGCCGCGGTCAATGATGAACACGCGGTCCGAGAGTCGCTCTGCGTCATCCATGAGATGCGTGGTCAACACAATGCACGTGCCTTGTGCACGCTGTTCTTGGATCATGTCGAAGACAATTTGGCGCGACTGTGGGTCAAGGCCGGCGGACGGCTCATCCAGGAACAAGACTTCTGGACGGCCCAGCAAGGCGGCTGCAAAGGCGACACGCTGCTTCTGGCCACCCGAGAGGCGACGGATGTTGGTGTGCGCGAAGCCGGTGATCCCGAGACGCTCGGCAAGATCATCAATGGACGCCGGGTTCTGATACATCTTGGCAACCAGGCCCAAAAGAGCGAGCGGTTTGGCCGACGGCGGCAGTCCGCCGTCCTGCAACATGACGCCGACACGGGAGCGCAAGGCGCTTCCAGAGCGATACGGCTGTTGGCCGAGGACAGAGACAGTCCCACCATCAGGCTTGAGCAAACCTTGAGCGCAAGCGAGCGTCGTGGACTTACCGGCGCCGTTGGATCCTAGAAGCGTGGTGACCTCGCCAGCTGCTGCTTCGAAATTCACGCTACGCAGGACTTTGACCATGCGGCCATTGAGGGAGGGGACTGGCCCGAAGTCCTTGTGAAGGTCCCGGACGAGTACAGACGGTTGAAGCACCCATCGATTCTACGTGACGTAGAGATTGACTAATTTGTCTTCTACCTCTCGTAGTAGTGAGGTTAGCGACGCCTTACTAGTAACTTTGAGGGCAAATAGATCATACTTGTGTTGTGTATTCATCTTCAGCCTCGGCCGCAGACAGCCCTCAGGGCTCCACTGACGCGCCCGCGGGGGAGGATCGCACTCGCGATCGCGTCCTCTCGATGGTGCTTGAAGACGGACCAATTTCTGCAGCCGAATTAGGCAAAGCCCTCCGATTGACTCCCGCTGCAGTCCGCAGGCACCTTGATGCACTGACGGATTCTGGCCTGGTTGAAGTGAAATCTATGGCTCGCCAAGCGAGCGGTGCTGGTCGACCAGCACGTCGCTACGTGGTTTCCCAGGGTGGTCAAGCCCGCCTTGGTGACGATTATCTCCATATCGCGGTCGACGCTCTGCGGGACCTCCAAAAGTATGGTGGATCAGAAGCAGTTGACGAGTTTGTCGCGAGGCGGTTTGAAGATCTCGAAACGCGTTACGCTCGTGAGCTTGAAGGCATCGATTCTCTCGAGGATCGGGCCACGAAACTCGCGGAACTACTGTCCGCAGATGGATTTGTGGGCTATACCCGCGAAGCTGGGTTGATCGGTTTCAATAACCTCAATCAACCCATCAACCCGGCCTTGCAAGCGGCCATGGCTGCCGTGCAGTTGTGCCAAGGGCATTGCCCGGTTTTGGGACTCGCGAAAGAGTTCCCACAGTTTTGTGAACACGAAACGGGGATGTTTTCCCGGCTTCTTGGTGTTGACGTGAGAAGACTCTCCACGTTAGCCACCGGGGGACATGTGTGCACTACCCATATCCCCGTCGGGCGCTTTTACACGGCTAACGCGCGGGAGAAGAGAGTCAGAGTGAAGTCCACCAGGCAGGAGAAACTGAGATGACTGATCAGTTGGCACAGGACACTCAGGATCCTGGCGTTATCGCCGAAATCCTTGAGAAGAACCCAGAGCTACAGGGCTTGGGTACCTACGAATACGGTTGGGCTGACAAGAACGACGCCGGCGCCAATGCTCGTCGTGGCTTGAGCGAAGAAGTTGTTCGCGACATTTCGTCGAAGAAGAACGAGCCCCAGTGGATTCTGGATCTTCGTCTGAAGGGCCTGAAGTACTTCGAAAAGAAGCCAATGCCAACCTGGGGCGCAGATCTCTCTGGCATCGACTTCGACAACATCAAGTACTTCGTGCGTTCTACCGAGAAGCAGGCCCAGAGCTGGGAAGACCTTCCGGAAGACATCCGCAACACGTACGAAAAGCTGGGCATCCCCGAGGCTGAGCGTTCCCGCTTGGTTGCTGGTGTGGCAGCCCAGTACGAATCTGAGGTTGTATACCATCAGATCCGTGAAGACCTCGAAGCTCAGGGCGTTATCTTCCTTGACACCGACACCGGTCTGCGCGAGCACCCGGAGATCTTCCAGGAATACTTCGGCTCCGTGATTCCTGCTGGCGACAACAAGTTCGCTTCGCTGAACACGGCCGTTTGGTCCGGTGGCTCTTTCGTGTACGTCCCTAAGGGCGTTCACGTGGAAATCCCACTCCAAGCATACTTCCGTATCAATACGGAGAACATGGGTCAGTTTGAGCGCACGCTCATCATTGCTGACGAAGATTCTTACGTGCACTACATCGAAGGCTGCACGGCTCCGATCTACCAGTCGGACTCCTTGCACTCTGCTGTTGTGGAAATCATCGTGAAGAAGAACGCTCGCGTTCGCTACACGACCATCCAGAACTGGTCCACGAACGTATACAACCTCGTGACCAAGCGCGCCATCTGCGAAGAAGGCGCCACCATGGAATGGATCGATGGCAATATCGGCTCCAAGGTCACCATGAAGTACCCAGCTGTGTACTTGGTTGGCGAGCACGCGAAGGGCGAAACCCTCTCGATTGCATTCGCCGGCAAGGATCAGCACCAGGACACCGGTTCCAAGATGGTCCACATCGCTCCGAACACCTCTTCCTCCATCGTGGCGAAGTCGGTGGCTCGTAACGGCGGCCGTTCCGCATACCGCGGTCTGGTCCAGGTTCGCGAAGGCGCCAAGGGTGTCAAGAACTCGGTAGTGTGTGACGCCTTGTTGGTGGACACCATTTCGCGCTCCGATACCTACCCATACATTGACGTTCGTGAAGACGATGTCACCATGGGCCACGAGGCAACGGTTTCCCGCGTCTCCGAAGAGCAGCTGTTCTACCTGATGTCCCGCGGCCTGGCCGAAGACGAAGCAATGGCGATGATCGTCCGTGGCTTCATCGAGCCAATCGCTCGCGAGCTTCCAATGGAATACGCGCTTGAACTCAACCGACTCATTGAACTTCAGATGGAAGGGTCGGTGGGCTAACAATGACGAACGTTATTGCAGAGAAGGACATGACTACTCACGCAAAGCCAATGATTGATGGCATGACCGAAGAGGGCGAGAAGCTCAACTCGGCGAATGTTGATATCGAGCATGCCGCAAAAGACAATCCGGCAGCGCGTCTGATCGGCAACTCCAAGGAAGCCGTCAAACTCATGAACTCGCGTGCTGAGCGCGTGCAAAGCTTCGACGTTGCAGACTTCCCGTTGCCGAAGGGCCGCGAAGAAGAGTGGCGCTTTAGCCCTCTCAAGAAGCTTGCTCCGTTGTTCGAAGACGCCGCTACGGATGTTCAGGATGGCCAGGAAGCAGTTGATTACTTTGTTTCCGAAAACATCGATGGCGTGAGCGTTTCTACGCTCGCCATCGGCGAAGCACCGCGCGGAACCGTCTTGGTTCCTGCGGATCGCCCGGCTGTTGTTGCTTCCAAGAACGTTGAAAACGCTCTCCACGTCAAGATCGCAGCGGATGCCGAGCTCACCGAGCCTGTCATCATCACCGCTACGGGTCAGGGCGCTGGTCGTCGCGGAAATGCGCACTATGTCATCGAGGTAGGCAACCACGCAAGTGCCGTCGTCGTACTCGATCACCGTGGCTCCGCAAACCTCACCGAAAATGTGGAAATCATTGTCGGCGACGGTGCCAATGTTCGCGTCGTCACCCTGCAGCAGTGGGATGACACCGCCAGGCACGCAGGACAGACGGATGCGGTTGTGGGCCGCGATGCGACCTACCGTCACGTCGCTGTTTCCCTGGGTGGCGAAGTGGTTCGCTTGAACTCCAACGTTCGCTTTGCCGCCGAAGGCGCCGAAGCCGAGCTGTTTGGCCTCTACTTCGCAGACGCACACCAGCACCTCGAGCACCGCAGCTTCGTGGACCACAACGCTCCACGCAACACCTCGAACGTCCTCTACAAGGGCGCTCTCCAGGGTGCTGGCGCACGCACGGTATGGGTTGGCGATGTGCTGATCCAGAAGCAGGCTGAAGGCACGAGTTCCTACGAAGCCAACCGCAACCTCGTGTTGACGGACGGCGCCCGCGCAGACTCCGTGCCTAACCTTGAGATCGAAACCGGTCTTATCGAAGGTGCAGGACACGCATCCACCACCGGCCGCTTTGATGACGAGCACTTGTTCTACTTCATGGCCCGTGGCATCGACGAGAAGACGGCCCGCCTTTTGGTGGTCCGTGGCTTCTTGAACGAGATCGTTCAGCAGATCGGTGTTGCTTCTATCGAGGAAGAAATCATTGCTTCGCTCGATAAGGAATTGGAAGCCACTGACGCCGTCGCCGCTGCCGCAGCTGCCAAGGCCTAAAGCACACTTCACTAACTTTCAGACCTGAGGAAAGAACACAATGTCTGTACTTGAAATCAAAGACCTCCACGTATCGATCGACACCGAGCAGGGCCCGAAGGAGATCCTCAAGGGCGTAACCTTGACGATCAAGTCCGGCGAGACCCACGCCATCATGGGCCCTAACGGCTCCGGCAAGTCCACCTTGGCTTCGTCCATCGCTGGCCACCCTCGCTACAACATCACCGGCGGAGAAATCCTCCTTGACGGCGAAAACGTCCTCGAGATGTCCGTTGACGAGCGTGCTCGCGCCGGCCTCTTCTTGGCCATGCAGTACCCAGTTGAGGTTCCAGGCGTCACGATGACCAACTTCTTGCGCACCGCCAAGACGGCCATCGACGGCGAAGCTCCTTCTTTGCGTCACTGGACCAAGGACGTCAAGAGCGCCATGGAAAACCTCAAGATCGATGCCGACTTCGCGAACCGAAACGTGAACGAAGGCTTCTCCGGTGGCGAGAAGAAGCGCGTTGAAATCCTTCAGCTCGAACTCTTCAAGCCGAAGTTCGCAGTCCTCGACGAGACCGACTCCGGCCTTGACGTTGACGCACTGCGCATCGTTTCCGAAGGCGTCAACCGCGCTCACGAAGCGAACAACATGGGCACCTTGCTCATCACCCACTACACCCGCATTCTTCGCTACATCAAGCCTGACTTCGTTCACGTGTTCGTTGACGGCCACATCGCAGAAGAAGGCGGGCCGGAACTGGCCGACCGTCTTGAAGAAGAGGGCTACGACCGTTACTTGGCAAAGGCCTAATCAATGAGTGACACTGCACAGAAGCAGACGCCTCTCGAGGACATCGAAGAGGCTCTCAAAGAAGTTATTGACCCCGAATTGGGCGTCAACGTGGTGGACTTGGGCCTGTTGTATGGCCTCAAGTACGCCGAGGATGGCGCGCTGCTGATCGACATGACCCTCACGACGGCCGCGTGCCCGTTGACGGACATGATCGAAGAGCAGGTCGGCTCCAACATTGAGTCCCTCGTGGACGAATGGCGTCTCAACTGGGTTTGGATGCCACCATGGGGTCCGGAGCGCATCACTGATGACGGACGTGATCAGATGCGCGCGCTTGGATTCAACATCTAAGTCCATCGTTTCATCCTTCGGGCTGGTCAGCACTTTCGCGAGTGTTGACCAGCCCGAAGTGGTTTAAGAGCCATCACGGTTCACACTTCTACTAAACAGTGTCGAACCGGGCCCCAATCGAGACACAAAAAAGCTGGGGCGCCGCATCGAGTTTTCTCGGATGCAGCGCCCCAGTTTATGCAAGACTCAAGACAAGCTATTAGGCAGGATTGTTGAGATCCTTGGATTCCAAAGTGTTGCACTTGTTGATGTCGCCGGTTTCGTAGCCCTGCATGAACCATGCTTGACGCTGGGCTGCTGAGCCGTGCGTCCACGCTTCCGGCATCACGCGGCCGGTGGATGCTTCCTGGATACGGTCGTCGCCAACAGCTTGAGCTGCGGATAGTGCGTCCTGAAGGTCAGCCTTCGTGAACGGCTCCAAGAAGCTATTGCCCTGGGAGTCCTTTGTCTCGGAAGCGTAGGCGGCCCACAAGCCAGCGAAGCAGTCAGCCTGAAGCTCTACGCGTACGGCGCCAGAGGTTGGGCCAGTGCCGCCCTGCTGTGAGTACTGGAGCGTTCCGATCTCATTTTGGATGTGGTGGCCGTATTCATGGGCAACTACGTATTCTTCGGCGAGCGGTCCACCGCTTGCGCCAAAGCGATCACGCAAGAGATCGAAGAACCCTACGTCGAAGTAGCCGGTCTGGTCAGCTGGGCAGTAGAACGGTCCAACGTCAGAGGAGGCCTGACCGCAGCCAGTGTTGACGGCGTCGGAGAAGATCTCGATGTCTGGATCAGCGTGCTCTACCTTGTACTTTGCGAGGTAGGGGCCCCAGAAGGCATCTAGGCTCTGTACGGTACCGATGATGCGGCAGTCAGAACGCTGGTCGGCGTCAGCGCCGGTCTTGCAGTCCTGGCTTTGTGCGCCATCAGTGCTCTGCGTCTGCGATTGCGACGAAGACGTACCGCCCAGTCCCAAATCGTTCAGAACCTGCGGGTTGATACCAAAGAGTGCAGCCAAGATAAGCACCAAGATTCCGCCACCGCCGGCAGCAATTTTGCCGCCAGATCGGCCACGAGAATCGTTGACACGTCCCGGGTCTAGTTGTGCATTGTCATTGAAGCTCATGATGAAAGAGTAGCGGCCAAACTACCTATTAGTAATCGCTTTCTAAAATTCCGCGCGCCGCAAGCGCGTCGCCCGTGGTGCGAGCGGTGGCAATAGTGGTGATGATGGTCGGGGCGGCGAGGGCAATGGGGTTCTTTCCGAGTCCCCGAGCGTTGGCCGCATCGACCGTATCTTGGGCCGCGCCAATGATCATCGGAATAGATCTGATCATGATGGCGATGGCCAACGAAAACACGGCGGGACGCAGTCCTACATAGCGCAGCGGCGAGAGCACTCGCTCCAGTCCCTCCATGAGTTCTGAAAGCGGTGTTGTTAGGACCAGCAGTCGCGCCCAGTGCATAGCTGCAATCATGGTCCCGAGCACCATTATCACGTCTTGCCAACCGTTGAGCCACCATTGGTAGATCCCCAACAGGACGAAGATCCACCAGAGTGCGCGCATCGGTACCCACCAGCTCCGGCGAATCCGCGAGCCAGCGAGTGCGAAGAAAACGTAGGACAGCACTACGAGGGCCAGAGAGACCCACGGGTTGCGCCACACGAGCAACAGCACGCCAACGCCAAGCACGAACACATACTTGTGCCAGAGCGGCGCCCGGTGCACCACACTGTTGCCGGGCACAAACAGCCCGATCTTCATAGCGTTACCGCGCATCGAGGTCCTCAGCCGAGCACAGATCACGGTAAGCGGCAAGCCCGCCGGGCGCGGCGCCGTCGTACACGATCTTTCCGCCGTCAAAAACTAAAGCGCGGTCCGCATCTTGCGCGAAGTCCAAGTCATGCGTGGCAAAAATAATTTGCTGGGGGAGTGAGCGGAAGATCCTGCGCAAGCGATTTGTGTTGCGCAGATCCAGCAGCGTATTGGGTTCATCCGCGACGAGCACGCGCTGACCGGCCGCCAGCACGCTCACGAGCGCTACTAGTTGCCGTTCGCCGCCAGAAAGGTCATAGACGCTGCGTTCAGCCAAGTGCGCGACTCCCACGGAATCCAGCGCGGCCAGCGCAGCCTCGCGCCGAGCCGCGGAATTCTTGATGGTGGCCTTGAGTGAGAGCTCCACGTCCTCGCGAACGAGCGGCATCACGAGTTGGGACATGGGATCGGTAAAGAGGAACGCGACGCGTTGGCGGACGTCACGCACCGCGTCCACGGTGTCGAAGCCGTCTACCGATACCGTGCCAGCTGACGGCGCGCTCAGCCCGTTCAGGAGGCGGAGGAACGTCGATTTTCCGGAGCCGTTAGGACCCAGTACGACGACGCGTGCTTCCGTCAGTTCCAGATCGAAGGGCGCGAGGATGACCTGGTCCCGAACGGAAGTATCGCCGGACGTGGGGGAGTCCATTGCTGCAGGTGTGGTGACAGAAACTCCGGAAAATCTAAAGTGACTCATGATCCTTGAGCGGCTTTCGCCGCGGGGTTAGCTGAAGGTACGGTGGGCAAATCGCGGGAATGCCTTGAAGACCATCGCGGCGATCAATGCCGCGAGAAGTGACTTAATGATGTCACCTGGCCAGTACGCCATGTCCACGAGGAATGCTTTGTCCAAGGGGATGTGGCCGTTGATTCTCATGCCGAGAATGCCCAGCGGGTGCGTGGAGATGATGGAACCGGCGATCGCTGCGACGAATAGCATGATGCGGCTGAGGGAGCCCGTGCGGCGCAAGTAGTAGGTCGCCAAGGCGCCCGTGATCAAAGCGGTAATGGGGAACGCAATGAGGTAGCCAGCCGACGGTCCTGCAAGAACGCCGAGACCAGCGGAGAACTTCGCGAAGACCGGAAGGCCAGCGAAGCCGGCAATCAAGTACAAGCCCACGGCGCAAAAACCACGCCACGCGCCGAGAACCAGCGCGGCCACGGCGACGCCGAAGGTCTGCAAAGTAATGGGTACGCCGAGTGGGCCGACGGGGATGGCGGGAACCAGGGTGAGAGCGGCAATGAGCGCCGCGAAAACAGCGATGAGGGCGATGTCCTGCGCGCCGAAACGGCGGCGGTTCGTAGCGGAAGATCGCGTGGTGGAAGGAGTGCTTGAAGTCATGCGGAAAGCATACTTGATCACTGTTCAATAATGAGATGTGGCACATTCCCCGAGCAGATGACCGAGGTGACGGAGAAGCAAAAGGTGCCCTATGACACGTGGAGAAGTGGTAAGGGGCTGCGCTCGGTAGACTAGACAGGTTGACTTCCGTTCGAAAGGCATATTGTGATCTCCGTTTCCGGCTTGGAGCTGCGCGCTGGTGCGCGCTTGTTGATGGAGGATGTTTCCTTCCGAATCGACAAAGGCGACAAAATCGGTCTCGTGGGCCGCAATGGCGCAGGCAAAACTACTTTGACGCGAGTGCTCGCAGGCGAGGGGTTGCCGGCTAACGGCACCGTCACTCGCACGGGCACCATCGGCTACTTGCCACAGGACCCTCGCACGCCAGACATGGAGCAGCTCGCTCGCGACCGTATTCTTTCGGCGCGCGGTCTGGACCGTGTAGTTCGCGATCTGCGCCAGGCGCAGGTCGATATGGCTAGCGATGACAAGTCAGTTCACGATAGCGCCATGCGCCGCTATGACCGGCTGGAAGCTGAGTTCCTTGCGGGCGGCGGTTACGCTGCCGAGTCCGAAGCAGCAACGATTTGCGCCAACTTGGCCCTTGAGGATCGCATCCTTGAGCAGCCGTTGAAGACTCTCTCAGGTGGTCAGCGACGCCGTGTTGAACTCGCGCGAATCTTGTACGCGAACGCCGACACGCTGCTGCTTGACGAACCCACCAACCACTTGGACGCTGACTCCATTACGTGGCTGCGCGAGTTCTTGAAGAACTACCAGGGCGGATTGATCGTGATTTCCCACGACACCGACCTCCTCGAAGCCACCGTCAACAAGGTGCTTCACCTCGACGCTAACCGCGGCGAAATCGATATCTACAACATGATCTGGAAGCGCTACCTCTTGCAGCGCGAGACGGATGAGCGTGCGCGTAAGCGCGAACGTGCCAACACGGAAAAGAAGGCTCAGGTCCTCATGGACCAGGCCAACAAGATGCGTGCCAAGGCAACGAAGGCTGTTGCGGCTCAGTCCATGATCAAGCGTGCCGAGAAGATGCTCTCCGGTTTGCAGGAAGAGCGTGCCACCGATCGCGTTGCAGCTCTGCGCTTCCCGGATCCAGCACCGTGTGGCAAGACGCCTCTCGTGGCCGAAGGTCTCTCGAAGTCCTACGGCTCCCTCGAAATTTTCACGGACGTGGATTTGGCGATCGACCGCGGTTCACGCGTTGTGATCTTGGGCCTCAACGGTGCCGGTAAGACCACGCTTTTGCGCATGCTGGCTGGCGTGGACAAGCCGGACACCGGAAAGCTCGTTCCGGGTCACGGCCTGAAGATCGGCTACTACGCGCAGGAACACGAAACCCTGGACCATGATCGTTCGGTTCTGGAAAACATGCGCTCCGCCGCTCCGGCGTCCCTGGGTGACGCAGATGTGCGTGGCATCTTGGGTTCCTTTATGTTCTCCGGCGATGACGTGGACAAGCCTGCTGGCGTGCTCTCCGGTGGCGAGAAGACCCGTTTGGCCTTGGCCACCATCGTGGCTTCAAGTGCCAACGTCTTGCTCCTCGATGAGCCCACCAACAACTTGGACCCGGCATCGCGCCGCGAAATCCTGGGTGCCTTGCGCAGCTACACCGGCGCTGTGGTCATGGTGAGCCACGACGAAGGCGCCGTGGAAGCTCTCAATCCAGAACGCGTGGTCCTCTTGCCTGATGGCGCCGAGGACCTCTGGAACGACGACTACCTCGATTTGGTAACCCTCGCCTAAAGGCCGAGGAAACAGAAAAGCTCCGCGACGCACTGCTCGCGGAGCTTTTCTGTTGTGTGGGCTCAAGTACTAGGAAGACAAGTTCTCTTCCACCCATTGATCTTCAGCCTCTTCATCAGAGAGTTTTCCATCACGGCGTGCCTTGGTGGGTTTGCGCCGCGTCCGGTAGGCCGAGTGCACCACGGGAGCTTCCTCGCCCAGTTCTGCTGCCAACGCGGCTTCCTCGCGGTCCTCACGATTGATGCGGACTTGCTGGCGTGCCGCGTAGAACAGGGCGATGAACGCCAAGACACCGAACGCGAACCACTGAGCAGCGTAGGACAAGTGTGTGCCCTCGCTCGTTTCCGGCTTCGGGAGCGCCGTCGGCATGTTGGACACGGCAGGTGACTCGGAGACAACGATTCCGTACGCACCCGTTTCGATGGGCAGGGAGAGTTGCTCAGCGAGCTTGGGGAGCTCGATGGAAGCAATCTGACCGGCTGGAGCCTCGCGAGGCACAGACGGCTCGCCTTCCTTCGCGCGAACCACAACAGTTGCGGTTCCGGACGGTGGAGCAGGCACGGTGTCCGGCTGGCCTGCGGTGTTGTTACCGATCGGCAGCCATCCGCGGTCCACCACAATGATGGTGCCGTCTTCGGTCTTGAAGGGCACCAGCACTTCATAGCCCGGGGTTCCGTTGAGCGGACGGTTACGCACGAGGGTGGTCTTCTCGGTGAGGTACTCACCACGCAACGTCACCGGCGTCCACTTTTTCTCGGCCGGAAGCGATTCGAAAATCGTTGGCACACTACTCAGCGGAACAGGGCTGGCGTTGTAGTTGTTCTCGACCTTCTGAATTTCGGCTACCACCGAGTTGCGTCGGTCAAGCTGCCAATTTCCAAGGGAAACAAAAATCGTCGTCAGAATGCAGACCAGAATGAACCAGCCAAACCAGCGAGTCGATAATAAAAACCGGTACACCTACGCCTGGTTTCCTTCCGTGTCAGGTGATGCCTCGAAAGGCACAACGTCTTTAAGCATGCCGCGCTGCTTCAAATAGTTCGCGAGCCAGTCCCGATGCTCCGCGCAAGCAAGCCACACCTTGCGGCGTTCGGGCGTGTGAATTTTCGGGTTGTTCCACAAAATTTGGTACGACGCCGCCGCTCGGCAACCCTTGCGGCTGCACTTTTCGGGGGCTGACGGTAGAGGCGCGTCTAAAGATCCGAGGGATCCGAGCGAACCCAAAATATCGAAGGAGCTCATGCTTTGTCCTGACGGGATTCTTCGGAGGGCGGCACTACTTCGCCAACGAGTATTTCGTGAGCCGCGGCGTCGTCGTCCTCTTCAGGAAGTTCATCCATGAAGCGAGCGTTCCGCTCTTCCGGTCCCACGCTGGGACGACCGTTCGCAATAATGACGGCGAAATAGGGGAGCACCACTGCGGCGACCAAGCACAGAATCTGGAGCCAGCCATGGACAAAGAACGCCAAGACGAAGCAGAGCACACGAACGCCCATGGAAATGCTGTACTTGACGATTCGCGAATGTTCGTCGACGGAAGCACCAGGACGGGCATCTGTGATCAGAAATGCCGAGTCTTGCTCCGCGGAGCGCGCGCGTATCGGTCGTGAAATTCTGTTCATGGGCCTTCCAACTGTGAGTATCCATTGTCTCACTCTCTTAACCCACCGCGCACTTTCACCACGTGTGAAGTCCTCAACTTGTAGGATGGCTCAGTGAATCGCCGCGACTGCGGTACTCAGAGGAGGAAATTGTGGCTAACGATCAAGAGCAATCGGGGCGTAGCGTCCTCGTCACTGGAGGAACCCGCGGAATCGGTCTCGCGATCGCACAAGCGTTCCTCTCGAACGGCGACAAGGTGGCAGTGACTTACCGCTCCGGCGACGTCCCAGAAGGCATGCTCGGCGTCAAAGCTGACGTCACGGATGCCGAGTCGATCGACGCAGCTTTCAGCGAAGTCGAAGCACAGCACGGCCCCGTTGAGGTGCTGGTTGCGAATGCTGGCATCACGAAGGACACCTTGTTGTTGCGCATGAGCGAGGACGATTTCACCTCGGTCATCGACACCAACCTCACCGGCGCTTTCCGCGTCATCAAGCGCGCTTCCAAGGGCATGATTCGCCTCAAGAAGGGCCGCATCGTGCTCATTTCCTCCGTGGTGGGACTCTTTGGTTCACCAGGACAGATCAACTACGCGGCGTCAAAGTCCGGCCTCATTGGTATTGCACGCTCCTTGACCCGCGAGCTTGGCTCCCGTGGCATCACGGCGAACGTTGTGGCTCCGGGTTACATCGACACGGATATGACGGCTGCTCTGCCAGAAGACACCAAGAAGCAGTACATGCAGAGCATCCCAGCCGGTCGCTTTGCCGATCCTTCCGAGGTGGCCAAGGTGGTGCGTTGGTTGTCTTCGGATGAAGCCTCGTACATCTCCGGGGCCGTGATTCCTGTTGACGGCGGACTGGGAATGGGCCACTAACCACACCCGCACTGCGGCAAATTTTTGACTGAAGAAAGTAGGAAATTCATGGGCACTCTCGAGGGCAAGTCCGTCATCATCACTGGTTCTTCGCGCGGCATTGGCGCCGCAACTGCGAAGCTTCTCGCCGAGGACGGCGCAGCAGTGGTCATCAACTACCGCCAGAAGGCACCGCGTGCCAACAAGATCGTCAAGGAAATCACCGAGGCTGGCGGCCGCGCCGTGGCCGTGGGTGCAGACCTGACCACTCCCGAAGGTTCGCAGGCACTCGTTGACGCTGCCGTGAAGAACTTCGGTGGCTTGGATATCTTGATCCTCAACGCTTCCGGCGGTATGGAATCTGACCTTGGCGAAGACTACGCAATGCGCTTGAACCGCGACGCGCAGGTGGCCATGGTGAAGACGGCTCTTCCAGCGTTGAAGAGCGGCGGACGCATTGTTTTCGTCACGAGCCACCAGGCGCACTTCATTGACAAGGTCGCCACGATGGATGCCTACGAGCCAGTTGCTCGCTCCAAGCGTGCCGGCGAAGTTGCACTTCGCAATATGGCTCCGGAATTCGAGAAGGCTGGCGTCAAGCTTGTGGTTGTCTCCGGCGACATGATCGAAGGAACCATCACCGCGACTCTCTTGAACCGTGCCGAGCCAGGTGCTATCGAAGAGCGTCGCAAGGCTGCCGGCAAGCTCTACTCTGTTGAGGAGTTCGCTGCTGAGGTCGCCAAGATGGTCACGGCAGACGTTCAGAGCGGACATACCGAATACGTGGGTGGCGCAGAGGACTTCTTGAAGCAGCACTCCGCCGAGTAGCTCTAGAGCTTTCTGCTTCTCAAACGAGTGGGGCAGTGTTCACCTTGATGGGTGAACACCGCCCCACAGTTCGTTAAAGAACTTTTTCGTTAGGGAGCGAAGACGCTAATTCTTGTTGGGGTCCTCGCCGCAGACCACCTTGTTCCATGGCTGGTAGGTCCAGCGGAGCCTGTCCTTAGGCAACGTCGTGGAACCGTTGGTTCGCGTTCGCGTGGTGTCAATGGTGAAGCCCTTCTGGCCACCACTTTCCGGAACGCACTTGTCCGAGGAGTTGTAGACCGTCTTGGGGTTGGTCTGGTTGTACGGACCGGACGAGGAGACCTTGACGTCCCACTTCTTAGTTCCCCAAAGAACTGACACCACGCGTGAGTCCGTGACGAAGGTCTGGATCAGTACCGGGTGGTCCGTGGAGTTACGCCACTTCATATCAATCTGTCCGGACCACAAGGTGGCCTCCCGGCCTGCGGGGTAACGATCAAACCAGCGCGAGTGAGGCTGGTGAGTGACATCGTCCATGCCGCCCAAGAATCCCACGTTGAACATCTGGGTGGAGATTTGAGACAAACCGCCGCCAACAGCTTTGGACGAGAAACCGTCTTCCACTACACCGGATTCGAAGTAGCCATTCTCCTTGGTAATTGGCCCCAAAGCCTTAGACAAAGAGAACACTTCGCCGGGTTGGACAATGTCGCCTGTAATTTTCTTGGCACCGGCAACGAGGTTCTTGGTGCGAGTGGTGTCGTAGGTGGGGTACGGCGTGGAGAATTCCACGATCTTCTTGGTCAGTCCCCATCTCTCAACCTCTTCAGTAGTGACTTCTGGCTTCACTTCTTTGAAGTCAACAGTGGTCTTGCGCTCACTAGTAGTGCTCGCGGTCAAGACTTTTTCATTGAGGCCGTCGCTATCGATGGCACGTCCTACTTGGCCAGGAACAACAACGGGCTCGCCATCTTTGAACTGTACGGAGGCATCGCGCGCCGTTGACTTGAGCTTGGAATTGGCGGCAACCACGGCGTTATTGATTTTCGTGTTGTCCAGCACCAAATTCACCTCAGCGTCCTTCGTGGTGAAGGACGTGGCATTGGCGAGAGCTGTAGGCGTCAGCACGGAGCTGTAGTCACCTGCGGCAACGGTAATGTTCCCGGAGAGCAGTTTTTCAGCAGACTCTTTTGCCTCCGTGAAAGCGGATTCCGGGGTAGCGGGTTTCAACGTGTCCACCACGGCTTCAATCTCTTCAGTAGATGTGCCCCATTGCTGGGAGATGGCGTCCTTGGTTTCTTCAAGATCAACCTGATGACCTGGAACGGGGGCCTTGTACGTCACGTGAGCGCCGGCCACAGACAACGAGCCCTCAACTGCCTTCTGATTGAGCTTGCCAGAAAGTTCTTTGAGCGAGTTCTCCAACGCAGCAGTGTCAACGGCGTTCTTGAGCTGCAATTCCGCACCGCCGAAAGCGCGCTGATAGAGCGTGACCGGATTCAGCGTGAAACCAGTGAGTCCGTCCAACGTGCCGGAGTAGTCAAAGCTGAGGCCAGCATCCTTTGGTGTGACTGACCCGCGATTGTCCCCAGCCACCACGGCAAAGGTCTCTTCCGTGACGGGATCGAAAGACTCTTGGAGCTTTTCGACGGCCTTCGCCCGAGACATGCCACCCACTTCGACGCCTTCAACTTTGGCGTCGGTAGGTACGCGGTCTTGCAGCGCGTAGGCGGCACCGCCATAACCGCAAGCTAGCAGTGCGATGGTGGCACCGGCAATGATCCAGCCGCTCTTTTTGCGCGATCCGCGCCCGTAGTCACCGTTGGTACCTAACGCTTCGGACTTTTGCCCCGGAGCGCCAGCAGCGGCATCGGATGCATTGTTGTGTGAAGTCATATTGTTACAAACGCTTTTCTACAGATTGGGGACGGCGAGGTGTCCAGTTCGTTTCAGGATAAAACCCTGTAACGAACGATCCGTGTCAATTTGCCGGGTGCCACCCAAATGAGACCACACTGTTATTTTTTGGTCTCCCGGGAGGTTCGCTTAGATTCCCCAGAGTAGCGGCAGGATATCGAGGCGTCGTTGACGTACGACGACGTCGGCTACCGTTTCGAGGGCAGGCTTAGCGCAGAACGCCACACCGGTTCCGGCAGTTTCGATCATGTCGATATCGTTGGCGCCGTCGCCTACCGCGATGGTTGCGCTCAATGGAGTGCCGAATTCCTCGGCCCATTGGTGGACGTAGCGGGCCTTGGCGGCGCGATCCACGATTTCACCCACCACGCGGCCGGTCAGCTTTCCATCAACAATCTCCAACTCGTTGGCGGCGAATGCGTCAAGACCGATCTTCTTGGCAAGGGGAGCCAAGACCTGATTGAAACCACCGGATACAGCGGCAATCTTGTTGTTTTGCAGGTGGAGCGCCTGTACTAACTGTGCAGCACCAGGGGTGAATTCAACCTTGGCCACGACCTCGTCGATAATGCTCGCAGGAAGCCCGGCCAGTACTGCGACGCGTTCACGCAGGCTCTCTGCAAAGTCCAGCTCTCCACGCATGGCAGCATCCGTGACGGCAGCGACTTCGGCTTCCTTGCCAGCGTGAGCTGCGAGCATCTCAATGACTTCTTGCTCAATCAGCGTGGAGTCGACGTCCGTCACCACGAGGACTTTCTCGGCGGCAAGCAGGCTCGTCGGCACCTGAGCGAAGCCGTCGAATGAGGAATGTTCTCCGCCCACCCCAAATTCTGCGAGAGCCGAAGTGATCTGCGCGTCGCTAGCTGCGGCGTCGTAATCCCAACGGGTGCCGGAGATTTCCCCAACCTCCGAAATTTTCCAGGCCACGATGGTTTGCGGCGTGCGAGGTGCGGTGAAGTTGGTATCGGTGCTCATCAATTCATTCTCCGGTGCATGTGATCTGCATAAAAGATTTATGACCCGCACCTCAAAATTTCGCGGTATGGGTGCCAACTAGCCTACTGTTTTGATCATGGTGCAAGTGCTTGAATTCGCTGACGTTGACGTGGTCCGTGGCCGCAAAGAGATCCTGAAGTCCCTATCATGGGATGTTGCCGAAGGTGAGCGGTGGGTAGTTCTGGGCCCAAATGGCGCCGGAAAGACCACGCTTTTGCAGCTTGCTGCCACGCGAATGCACCCGACTCGCGGCACTGTTTCCGTCTTTGAAGAGCAGCTCGGCAAGGTTGATGTTTTTGAACTTCGCCCGCTGATCGGCCTGAGCTCTGCAGCTCTCACAACTCACATTCGTGAAGACGAGCGTGTACTCAACGTGGTGTTGACGGCTGCTTATGGCATGACCGGCCGCTGGCGTGAAGAGTACGAGAAGCTCGATGAGCGCCGTGCTTTCCGCTTGCTGCACGAATGGGGCATGTCCACCATGATGAACCGCACGTTCGGTTCGTTGTCCGAGGGTGAGCGCAAGCGTGTGCAGATTGCCCGCGCACTCATGACGGACCCTGAACTTTTGCTCTTGGACGAGCCAGGCGCTGGCCTTGACCTTGCTGGCCGTGAAGACCTCGTGAAGCGCTTGACCCAGCTTGCCAAGGATCCGGCATCGCCGACTCTCGTGTTGGTCACGCACCACCTCGAAGAAATCCCACCGGGATTCACGCACGCGCTCATGATCCGTGAAGGCGAAGTTGTCGCGGCAGGACCGCTCGGCGAGGTCATGAACGAAGAGAACCTCTCGAAGACCTTTGATACGAAGCTGCGCTTGATGCAGACCGAAGGTCGATTCATGGCGGTCGCCGCCGAGTAATGGATTTTTGGCGCGAACTCATCATCCTGCTCGGTGGACTCTGGGCAGGAACCATCAACACCATCGTGGGCTCCGGCTCACTCGTGACATTCCCGATTTTGGTGGCGCTGGGCTACGCGCCTGTTAACGCCGTGGTCTCTAACGCCATGGGTCTCGTCGCCGGCGGCTTCTCCGGCGCCTGGGGTTACCGGCGCGAAGCCGCGTCCGTCAAGACGGTGTTGTTGAAGCTCTTGCCAGTGTCCTTGGTAGGTGGCTTGATTGGCGCCTACTTGCTCTTGCACTTGCCGGACACCGTCTTCGGATACGTGGCTCCCGCACTGATTTTGTTGGCAGTGCTCTTGGTGATTTTCCAGCCAGCGCTCTCTGCCTGGGCGCGACAGCGTGCCGGTGAGAGGAACTTTGACCCGGCAGATGCGGACCGCCAAAAGTTGCCTTTGATCCTCTACATCCTGGTGTTTCTCACGGGTATCTACGGGGGATACTTCACAGCGGCGCAGGGCGTCATCCTCATGGGCTTGTTTGGCGTGTTCTTGCATGCGAACCTGCAACAGTCCAACGCCGTCAAGGTGATCCTCTCCCTCGTGGTGAACCTCGTTGCTGCGATCTCGTACTTGCTCTTCGCGTGGGAGCGTATTCACTGGGAGGCCGTCCTGCTCATTGCTGTCGGCAGCCTCATTGGCGGTTTCGTCGGCGCGAAGATCGGCCGAAAGCTTTCTCCGAATCTCTTGCGCCTCGTGATCGTGTTACTCGGAACCGTGGCGTTCATCAACATGATCATCAAGCTCATCAACGGTTCCTAGTCCATGAGCGAACCAAATCCCACCATCGTCCAGGCGGACGGGGAACCGTTCATGCCGCCTAACGTGGTGCGTTTGGAATCGGCTGCGGATCCGCGAGTGAAGGACTATGTTGCCCTCTCTGACGCGGCCCTTCGCCAGAAGACGGACCCTGAACGCGGCCTCTATATCGCCGAGTCCACGAACGTGGTCAAGCGTGCCATCGCCGCCGGCCACACTCCTCGTAGCTTCTTTCTGACAGAGAAGTGGCTGCCCAAACTTCGTACCGAAATCGAGCAGTTCCCGGACGTGCCCGTCTTGATGGGGTCGCCAGAGATCCTGGAAGAGATCGCAGGCTTCAATCTGCACCGCGGCGCTTTGGCAGCGATGAATCGGCCCGAGCCTTTGACGGTCCAGGATGTCTTGGCCAACGCTCGTCGGATCGTCCTACTTGAGGACATCGTGGAACACACCAATCTGGGATCTGTTTTCCGGAGTGCGGCCGGGCTTGGGGTGGACGGAATCCTCGTCAGTGAACGCTGCGCAGACCCTCTGTACCGTCGCTCCATCCGCGTAAGTATGGGCGGCGTCTTCCAGATCCCGTGGGCGCGCACCGGTCCGTGGGATGAAGCACTGAGCCAGCTCAAAGACGCTGGCTTCGTCATTGCCGCCATGGAGCTCACGCCCCACTCAATCAACATTGATGAATTCGACTCCGGAGTCGTCGAACGTTTGGCCCTCGTTCTCGGAACTGAAGGCGCGGGAATTTCGCAACGCACGCTAGACCTGGCGGACGTTGCCCTCCAAATCCCCATGCGAGTGGGCGTTGATTAGCTCAATGTAGCTGCGGCGTCGTCCGTTGCAATGTGGGAGCTGCGATACCGCGGTAATCCAACGGGCTAAGGCACGGCGCGCAGATGCGCTCTGCAGGGCATTTTCGTGTAAGATTGTTAGCTGGCCCTGCACTCGTAGGGCAGTATCGTCCCCAATGGCCACTGGCAAAATCCAGTGGCCTTGACGCGAAGGTTTAAAAATGAAGGCTGATATCCACCCGCAGTACGGCCCGGTTGTATTCCACGACCTTGCCTCCGGCGAAAAGTTCCTCACCCGCTCGACGGTTTCTACTGACCGCACCATCGAATGGGAAGACGGAAACACCTACCCACTCGTTGACGTGGAAATCTCCGCTGCATCGCACCCGTTCTACACCGGTAAGCAGCGCATCATGGACACCGCAGGTCGCGTTGAGCGCTTCAACCAGCGCTTCAAGGGCTTCGGCGGCAAGAAGTAAATATACTGAGGTAATGACTTCAAACGCCTCTTCACAAGAACCTCAAAAACACCACGGTGGATTCAAGGTTCCGGGAGGCAAATTAGTCGTCGTTGATCTCGAGTCGGAATCCGGTGTGATTTCGGCTGCGAGCATCAACGGCGACTTTTTTCTTGAGCCGGACACTGCCCTTGAAGATCTCAACCGGTCTTTGATTGGACTCAGCGTCAACGCTGATCACCAGACCATCCGCGAAGCAATCCACAACGGTTTGCCCGAAGGCACCCACCTGATTGGCTTCGACGCTCAAGCTGTCGCGATGGGCGTGCGCCGCGCGTTGGGTCATGCAACCCGCTGGCGCGATCACGACTGGCACATCATTCCGCAGTCCGTCATGTCTCCTGAAATGAACGTTGCCCTCGACGAAGTACTGACTCGCGAGGTCGCTGCAGGCACCCGTCCGCCGACGATCCGCTTCTGGAACTGGGACACTCCCGCCGTCGTCATTGGATCCTTCCAAGCCGTTCACAATGAACTGAACCTCGAGGCAGCCGAGCACCACGGTATTCGCGTGGTTCGCCGCATCTCGGGCGGTGGCGCCATGTTCATGGAAGCGGGCAACTGCATCACGTATTCGCTCTACGCTCCTCCGTCACTCGTAGACGGAAAATCCTTCGCTGACTCCTATCCATACCTTGATGCCTGGGTCATGGAAGCACTCGAGCGCGTGGGCATTGAAGCCTTCTACAAGCCGCTCAATGACATTGCGACGCCGCAGGGCAAGATCGGCGGAGCCGCTCAGAAGCGCTTGGCTTCAGGTGCGCTACTGCACCACGTCACCATGAGCTACGACATCGACGCAGACAAGATGTCCGAAGTCCTCACAGTCTCCGAGGAGAAGATTTCAGACAAGGGCATCAAGAGCGCCAAGAAGCGCGTGGATCCTTTGAAGAGACAGACGGGCATGACGCGAGACGCCATCATAGACGTCATGATGGAGACTTTCACGGAGCGTTACGACGCGACGCCATCCACCATTGGCGAAGAATCCCTTGCGAAGGCTGAGGCACTCGTGGAATCCAAGTTCGGTACCCACGAATGGACGTACCGTTTGCCGTAGCGGCGGTGCGCGTTTCAGAACTGAAAAGAAGTGGCCCCTAGCCTCCGCTGTGACGCGGGGGACTAGGGGCCACTTTTCTTAGGCTTCGGAGAACTGTTGTCCCTTGAGCGCGCGCTCGAGAGCGTCCTTTTCCTCGATGATGATGCGACGCAACGCTTGAGGGGCATCCTGATGCTCATCGAGCCATGCACCCGCTGCTTCGAGCGGTTCACGGTCGCCTTCGACGCCTTGCGGGAAGAGACCCTCAATGACGCGTGTGGCGTTGGACTGAGTCATGGTGTCCCAGACTTCTTCCAAACGGGACCAGAAGGACGCGTAGAACGGAGCACGAAGGGTCCACGATCCTTCAGAGAAGCCTGCTGCTACCGCGCTGAGGTGATCATTCGATAGCTTGGCGCCGGATCCATCAACACCGGACATGGCTTGCGTCCATGCCGAGGTCTTCGAACGAGGATCGGGGAGCGCTGCGACGGCGTGCGTGCGGTTCACACGAGCCTTCGCAGAATCTTCGCGCGCAATTTCCTGCTCGAAATCTTGAACATCGGCCGCACCGTGCACGCTCAGCGTGATGAGAGCCAACCAACGCAGTTCCGAGTCGGCGCGCTCGTCCGGAGCGAAGTCCTGATCCGTGCTGACCATGAGTTCGAGGCGGTGCACCAATTCTTCCGTGGCTTCCGGGACAGCCTTGGCCGAGCGGGCAAAAGTGCGGGCCCAAATACGGCGGATGTCACCGGAGGTACGTTGCGTGAGTTCCCATGCTGCGTCGTTGAAGAGCGCGGCGACCTCGCCAACGCGATCTGCGGCGACGTAGTTCTCGAGGGCAGTGGTGGCGTTGAGCGTGATGCCACTGAGAATGCCGGCTTCGGGAACCATCGCGCCATGGCGAGCCACGGTGCGAACGAACATCACCGGGTCTAGACGTCCACTGCGGACCTGATTCCAAAGGCTTGCCCAGATGGTGGCGCGGGCAAGACCATCGTCGACGCCGTTCTCGATGAACGCAGCTTGGGAGGCCTCATCGAGCTCGAGTAGCGCGTAGGTGAGATCTTCGTGGTTCGGCAGAATCAGCGCCGGACGCGGCTTACCCACGAGCTCGGGAAGCTCTATTTCGCTTCCTTCAAGGCGGACATCGAGCGTTTCCGTGAGCTCAAGCATTCCGCCGTGCGAGGGCTGAGGGGAGAACAGTCCCACCTTGATGACGTGCGGTCGGGCGATGTCCTTGCCGGTTGCGGGGTCCGTTCCGTGCTGCTTGAGGACGGCTCGGGATACGACGGCGCCAGCGCCCTCGCCCTCAACCTCAAGCTCGATTCCTAAAGTGGACGGGCCGCTGGTCTTCAGCCATGCCTCGGTCCACGCGTTCATGTCACGACCGGATGCCGTGGCGAGCGCGTCGAGGAAGTCCTGAAGCGAGGTGTTCCCGAAAGCGTGCTTCTCGAAGTAGGTGTTCGCAGCGTCGAAGAACGCATCTTCGCCCACAAACGCAGCGAGCTGTTTGAGCACGGAAGCGCCCTTGGCGTAGGTGATGCCGTCGAAGTTCTGGTCCGCGGCCTCAAGATCGGTGATGTCAGCGACGATTGGGTGCGTGGTGGGGAACTGGTCTTGAACGTAGGCCCAACCCTTGCGGCGGTTAGCGAAGCTGATCCACGCGGTTTCGAAGTCGGTGGCTCGGTCCGTTGCGAGCGTACCGAGGTAGTCCGCGAAGGACTCCTTGAGCCACAGATCGTCCCACCAGGTCATGGTGGTCAGGTCGCCGAACCACATGTGCGCCATCTCGTGAAGGATGGTTCCCGCGCGGCCTTCGTGCTGAGCTTCCGTGGCATGAGATTCAAAGATGTATTGCTCCGTGAAGGTCACGAGGCCCGGGTTTTCCATGGCGCCCAAGTTGTATTCCGGAACAAAGGCGGAATCGTATTTGCCCCATGGATAAGGAAACGTGAACTTCTGGTGGTAGTAGTCCAGTCCCTGCTTGGTGACGGTGAAGATTTCCTCGTGATCGAGGTGGCGAGCCAGCGACTGACGCACGGTGGCATTGAGCGGAATGACGAGCTCTTCGCCGCCGTTGACGGTTCCGCGCCACTCGTCGCGCACTTCGAAGTACGGACCGGCGAGGATCGTGGTGATATAGGTGGACATGCGCTTGGTCGGCGCGAAGTGGCGAGTCGAGGTGCCGTCGTCATGTTCATCGACGGACACGATCGCCTCGTTTGAGGCGACGTGCCATTCCTTCGGGGCACGGACGTGAAAGGTGAACTCTGCCTTGAGATCAGGCTGTTCGAAGTTGGCAAAGACGCGGCGAGCGTCGGCTGGCTCGTACTGCGTGTAGAGGTACGTGAGCTCATCGGTGGGATCCACAAAGCGGTGGAGGCCCTCACCCGAAGTGCTGTAGACGGACTGGCCCGTCACCACCACCTCGTTAGTAGCCTGCAGATCATGCAGATGGATCCGGGCGCCGTCGACGATGTCGCTCAGCTCCGCGCCTGCATACTCGGTGCCGTTGATCGTGACGGACTCAATGCCGCCGTGGATGTAGTCCAGGAAGGTACTGGAACCAGGGGCCGAGCACGTGAAGGAAATGCGGGAGATGGATGGGTAGGTTTCTTCGGACGCTTGGGTCGCGTTGCTGACGTCGACAGTGACGTCATAAGTGGACACCTCAAGGCTGCGGGATCGGCTAGCGGCTTCGTCTCGAGTCAAATTTTCGTTACGCACGTGGCGATACTAACAGTCACGAACGCATCAATTCGGAAAGACCAACCGGAGAGCTCCCAAAGAAACCACCATGAGCGCGCACCACGCAGTAAGCGCCGCGGCGGTGCTTTTCGCTCCGCTCGTAAAGAGCGTGCGGAGGTTGATGCCAAAACCCAATCCAACAAGTGCGCTGCCCAAAAGGACCTCCTGAACAATTTTCAGGAAGGGGAGAGCGGCCTCTGGCACCAGTCCCAACGAGCGTGCCGCAAAAGCTGCGATAAAACCGGCAATAAAGACAGGTACTAGCGGCGGCATCTTTCCTGCCCCGCTGGAAGTAGCTGCGGAAGCGTGAGTGGAGCTGCGTCGTCGTACTGAAAGGGCCGCAAGGGTTGCGACGGGCGCTAGGGTCAGGACGCGAACGAGCTTAACTACTACGGCGGTGCTCAACGCCACCGAGCCCAGCGTGGCGCCGGTAGCCACGACTTGCCCGACATCATGTACGGACGCCCCCGCCCACCAGCCAAACTCCTGCGGGCTCAGACCGAGGAACCCGTTCAGGGCGGGCAAGACGAAGATCGCCAGCGTTCCGCAGAGCGTGACGAGACCTACGGGCAGCGGAGCGTCCTTCTCAGTTCCGCGCGCATGAGAGACAGCTCCGATGGCGCTGGCTCCGCAAATAGCGAAACCGCTCGCGAGGAGAAATGGCTCGTCTCCGGGGAGCCGGAAGAGCTTCGAAATTCCGTAGGTCAGACCGAAAGCGACGGCCACCAAAGCGACAATGAGGGCAACGGATAACCAGCCCAACTGCACAATATCCGCGAAGACCAGTTGGAAACCGAGGAACACAATTCCCCAGCGCATCAATCGTTTTCCGGAAAATGACATACCGGGAGTCAACAAATCGCGAAAACGTAGGTTAGCTGGCACTAAAGCCATAACATTGGACGCAAGCATTCCGACGATGACGCACCACGTCATCGCAGGGATGGCAGGAACGAGTTGATGTACCAGGAACGCGCACGTCACTCCAACGGCGGCGGCGATGACTCCCGGTACATTTTGATGCATGGTGAGTAGCTTGCCACGTGATGGTTGGTTTTTCTTGCTGAGTAACTTCATGACAAGGTATGGGAATGGCAGATCTATTCGAAGGATATCCAGCCGCTCAAGGGCGATCCGAGGCGTGGGACGAGATGTTCGACCGCGATCATTCGGTGCGTCCCGCCTACACGCATGTGGCGGCGGCGCTTCGAGAACTGGGACCAGATGACGTAGCGGCTCGCGCCGATTCGATGGCGCGTACGTTCCTTGACCGAGGCGTCACTTTTGATTTTGCTGGCGAGGAGCGCCCGTTCCCACTGGACCTCGTGCCCCGCATTATTCCTAGTACGGAATGGGAAGTGCTGGAGCGGGGCGTCGCACAGCGTGTGAAAGCTCTTGAGCTGTTTTTGGATGACGTGTATGACCGCATGAAAGTGGTTTCTGACGGTGTGGTGCCGCGCAAGCTCATCACCTCTTCAGCCCACTTCCACCGCGAAGTAGCAGGCTTCCGGCCCGCCGGCGGTGTGCGTGTCCACATTTCCGGTATTGACGTGGTGCGAGACCAAGAAGGTACCTTCCGAGTTCTCGAAGACAACGTGCGCGTGCCGTCTGGTGTGTCCTACGTTCTCGAAAACCGCCGCGCTATGCAGAAGGGTCTTCCCGAAGCGTTTGTGCAACAGAATATCCGCTCAGTTGAGGAATATCCTCGCCGGCTCCTGCAGGCTCTGCGCAAGACCGCTCCCGGCGGCATCGATGATCCAACGGTAGTAGTGCTCACGCCGGGCGTCTTCAACAGCGCTTACTTTGAGCACACGCTGTTGGCAGGCTTCATGGGCGTTGAACTCGTGGAAGGCCGCGACCTTATTTGCCGCGGTAACCGCGTCTACATGCGCACCACCTCGGGTGAGCGCCGTGTTGACGTGATTTACAAGCGTATTGATGACGAGTTCGTGGATCCTCAGCAATTCCGCGCAGACTCCGTGTTGGGCTGCCCGGGCATTGTGAACGCGGCCCGCGCCGGCAACGTCACCATCGCAAACGCAGTGGGCAACGGCGTTGCCGATGACAAGCTCATCTACTCTTACGTGCCGGACCTCATTCGTTATTACATGAACGAAGAGCCGATTGTTCCTAACGTGGATACCTACCGCCTTGAGGAAAAGGAAGCTCGGGAGGAAGTCCTCGACCGCCTCGACGAACTCGTAGTGAAGCCGGTAGATGGCTCCGGCGGTAAGGGCATTGTGATTGGCCCGCAGGCGTCTAAGCAGGAGCTGGACGAGTTGCGCGCGCGAGTCATCAAGGACCCGCGTGGCTGGATTGCTCAGCCGGTGCTGCAGCTGTCCACCGTACCTACCGTTGCGGACGATAAATTCGGGCCGCGTCACGTGGACTTGCGTCCGTTTGCCGTGAACGACGGCGAAGACGTGTGGGTCTTGCCGGGTGGTTTGACTCGTGTCGCATTGACGGAGGGCTCACTCATTGTGAACTCTTCGCAAGGTGGCGGCTCGAAGGACACCTGGGTGGTGGACGGCGAGAACCGCTTGCCACGCAACAACAGCGAAGAGCGCGTCCCGCACTTGCGCGAACGCACCAAGGTTTGGCCGCTTGAAACGGGTGGTCGCGCCGCCCGCAACCAAGTTCAAGAAGAACAGCAGCAGCAAGAGATTCAGGAGGTCCCAGGATGCTGAGCCGTATTGCCGAATCTCTCTTTTGGATTGGCCGTTACATAGAACGTGCCGACGGAACCGCGCGTATTCTCGACGTGCATTTGGAACGTTTGAACCAGCTGCCGGAATCTCAGCAGCGCGAAGCGTCTCAAGAAATGCTCACCATCATGGGCTCGTGGCCTACAGATGAAGAGTACGGATTGCAGGACCTTCTCCAGTACATGGCGTATGACCGCAAGAGCGGCGCGTCCATTGCTGGCGCGTTAGTTCAGGCTCGTGAAAACGCGCGCCGTGCTCGCGAAACCGTGTCGTCGAACTTGTGGGAAACGCTGAACACCACTTACTACGGTCTGAATCAGCACCGTAAGGACGTCGTAGGCGCGTTCCGCTTCTGCCACTGGGTTCTGGAACGCACCGCCATGATGCGTGGCTTCAGCGATTCGACCATGAGTAAGGACGATTCCTGGCAGTTCTTGCAGTTGGGACGTTCGCTCGAGACCGCCGATATGACGGCCCGTATGTTGGCCGCCGTGGATACGCAGTCCAGCGGTCTGTCTTGGGTCACGATGCTTCGCTCTGCCGGTGCCTACGAGTCGTTTTTGCGCACTCCGGATGTGGCGTTCGGTGAAAAGAGCGCGGCCGAGTTCTTGTTGATGGACCGTTGGTTCCCACGCTCGATCGTGTCTTCTTTCGCGATGGCCGAAGATTGCCTCATCAAGCTGGATCCCAGCGTGCACCGCGTCGGTTTCGACAACGACGCACGCCGCATTGTGGGTCAGGCTCGATCCTTCTTGGAGTTCCACCACTCGGAGAACATCCTGGATGAATTGCCGGAGCACATGGAGCGCGTGCAGCGCACCGTTGCTCAGGCCAGTGACGCCGTCACGCGTCGCTACTTCTCGCATATGGCAGACAACGCATGGGTTGGAGAGAAAGCATGACCCGCTTACGCATTCGTCACCGCACGCGCTACGACTACGAGGGCCGCGTCTCACTGTCCTACAACGAGGCGCGCATGTCCCCGCTCACGGACACCCATCAGGTGGTGCTGGAAAGCAACATCAAGGTCAGCCCGAACATCGCGGTGGTCAGCAATTATCGTGACTATTGGGGTACGCGCGTGACCGGATTCGACATGTCCGGATCTCACGATTACCTGGAAGTGGACGCACAGGCAACGGTTGAGGTGCACCGCGTAGAACGGGCTGTTGACCCGGACGAGACCTTGTCCTGGGAAGAGCTTGCCTCGGATGAAACCCAGGACGCACAGTCTGACTTCTTGCCGCAGTCAAAGCTCAGCGATCCCGGAGCAGACGTTCGGGGAATCGTTGCGGAATACCGCTCCTTGCCCACCCCGCACGCTGCAGCACACGCGGTGATGAGCTTCTTGCGCGAGCACATGGAGTACGTCCCGGGCGTGACCGGCGTGCACACGAACGCTGAGTCGGCATGGAAAGAAAAGCGTGGCGTGTGTCAGGACCTTGCCCACGTGGGTATCGGTGCTTTGCGCTCGCTCGGCATTCCAGCCCGCTACGTTTCCGGCTACATTCACCCGCGCCCAGACGCTGCGATCGGCGAAGAAGTTGCCGGCCAGTCGCACGCGTGGCTCGAGTGGTTTGATGGTGAATGGCGCTCGTGGGACCCGACGAACCACAAAGCCGCTTCTGACATGCACGTTTCTGTGGCTCGTGGCCGCGACTATCGCGACGTCACCCCATTGAAGGGCATTCAGACGGGCGGACGCCACTCGTCACTGACGGTTTCCGTTCTCGTGACGAGGGTCGCCTAGGCCCAGATGTTTACCACGGTGATGGCACGTAATCCTTGATGAAGCATCCGTAGAGGTCGATTCCGCGCTCACCATCCACAATCGGATGGTAGACGCGGGCGGCTCCGTCGATGAGATCAAGGGGTGCGTGCCATCCTTCGTCCGCCTTGCGAAGCTTCGCATCGTGCGGACGTTCGTCGGTGATCCACCCGGTATCCACGGCCGTCATGAGAATTCTGTCCGTTTCAAAAAGTTCTTCGGCGGCAGTCCTCGTCATCATGTTGAGGGCTGCCTTTGCCATATTGGTGTGAGGATGTCCCGCGCTCTTATAGCGCCGCGAGAATTGTCCCTCCATCGCAGACACATTGACGATGTACTTGCGTCGTGCCTGCGATGCAGCGAGCGCTGGCCGCAGGATCGAGTTCAGCAAGAACGGTGCCGTGACGTTGCACAGCTGCACTTCGAGCATCTCGAGTGCGTCCACTTCGCCGATCACTTGCGTCCACGAATTCTGCGTCACGATGTCCGGAATAAGCCCGCCCGCGTCGATCGCAGTACCAGCCGCAATGCGCTCCATCGAAGCCGCACCCGGGGTCATGGCCAGATCGGCGACCTGCTGCGCGCGGTCTGCGCTCGCTCGCGCTTCGGGACTATTAATGGAGTACGACGCCGCCGCAAGAGTCCCGCTGGAAAGTTGCGGCTCCGTCGTACTCAGATGGAAAGCTGCCGCAAGTGAGCGCGGGTGTTCTTGTGGGGGTGCTTCCGCGCCCCAAATTTCCGGTCCGCCGTTTCCGGGTTCGAGTTCGGGGGTGAGCGGAACGTCTTCGCCCGCAAGGAGCTGCGAGTAGGAACCGGCCGTGCGACGCACCGTCTGAGCCGCGTTGTTGATCAGGATGTCGAGCGGACCCTCGGCGGCGATCCGCTTCGCAAAAGCGGTGACGGCGCCTGGATCGCGCAAGTCGATGCCCACAATCCGTAAGCGGTGCAGCCAATTGGCGGAATCCTCGAGGGACGCAAAGCGACGTGCGGCGTCCTTGGGGAAGCGCGTGGTGATGGTCAAATGCGCGCCGTCGCGCAACAGGCGCAAGGCAATATGCATGCCGATCTTCGCGCGGCCACCCGTGAGAACGGCCTTCTTTCCAGTCAGATCAGCGTGATCCTTGCGGCGCGCACGGTTGGACGTCGCGCAGTCTTGGCAGAGTGCGTGATGGAACGCGTCCACCTCGACGAAGTCCTTTTTGCAGATGTAGCAACCGCGCGGCTGAATATAGGTGCCTACCGTGGCGCCGCGCTCGGCGACCTCGTCCGGCAGCGAGCTATGCAGGTCGCGACCGTGGGTCTCGTCGTCCAAGCGATCCGCCGCACCAGTTGCGGTGCGCTCCATCGTCTCGCGGTCCGCAACGAGAATGGCCTCGCGCGCTTCCCGACGCCGATGCTTCTTGACGTCCTTGAACATGCTGGAGGTAGCTCGCCGCACGGCGATGAAGCGGGGATCTTCATTGTCCAGCGTGTGGATCCCACCGAGGACTCGGAGGCACGCCTCGAGATCAGTGCGATTAAAGGGGACATCGTCGAAGGAGACGTTGGATAAGTCATTGTGCATAGCGCACCAATTTTACCGGTGGAAAGCTGGCCGCGATCCACCGGTCTCTTTTCGTACCGCTATGGCGCGATGATCTGGTCTTTTGAAAGGACCGTCAGTCCGGAATCCGTCACGGTGAAACCGCGAGCAAGGTCAGCCTCACGGTCAAAGCCGATGCGAGCTCCCGGAGGAACAATGACGTTCTTGTCGATGATGGACTTGCGCACTTGAGCGCCTTCGCCGATGTAGACGTTATCCAGCAAGACGGAGCCGTCTACGTGGGCGCCTTGACGAACGGTGACGTCTACGGAGACCACCGAGTTTTCGACGAGACCACCGGAAATGACGACGCCCTGGGACAGGATCGAGTTGTGGGACTCACCCTGAGTTCCGTCTTCGCCGCGCACGAGCTTCACCGGGGGAGAGCTGTGCTGGCGAGTGTAGAGTGGCCACTCGCGGTTGTAGAGGTCAAACTCTGGGATCGGCGCAATGAGATCCATGTGAGCGTCGTAGTAGGAATCGAGAGTACCTACGTCGCGCCAGTAGCGGTTGGTGGTCGGCGCTTCGCCGGGAACCGGGTGCGCCGAGAAGTCATAAACACCGCAGTCGCCGTTTTCCACAAAGGACGGAATGATGTCTCCGCCCATGTCGTGCTTGGTATTTTCGCGCTGATTGTCCTCGTGGAGCGCTTGGACCAGGGCATCGGCGTTGAAGACGTAGTTACCCATGGACGCCAGGAAGGAGTCTGGATCATCAGCCAGCGGGGTAGTGGTCTTCGGCTTCTCTACGAAGCGCTGGATCTTGCGAGGGTTGTTCGGATCCGTTTCCACCACGCCAAACTGGTCCACCATGCGCATCGGCTGGCGGACGGCGGCAACGGTGGCGCTGAAGCCAGATTCGATGTGCTCGCGCACCATGTCTGAGAAGTCCAAGCGGTACACGTGGTCGGCGCCCACTACAACGACGTAATCGGGGCGCGCGTCATGGATCAAGTTCAGGGACTGGTAGATAGCGTTCGCGGAGCCCAGGAACCAATCCTTGCCCAAGCGCTGCTGTGCCGGCACGGAAGCGACGTAATTGCCCAGCAACGTGGACATGCGCCAGGTTTCGGAAATGTGGCGGTCCAAAGAATGCGACTTGTACTGAGTCAGTACAACAACTTTCAAGAAGCCGGAATTCACAACATTGGAGAGCGCAAAATCAATGAGACGGTAATTACCCGCAAATGGCACGGCGGGCTTCGCGCGGTCGGCGGTGAGTGGCATGAGGCGTTTGCCTTCTCCACCGGCGAGAACGATTGCTAGTACTTTACGGCCGGACATTTATATCCCCTCATAGTGCAACCGGCGCGACTGCGCGCCTTTTCTAGCCAACAATCAACGGGTTAACCTTGTGCTTTCACACTATGACAACTTTCACTTTGCGACTACGTTGGAAGCGTGCGAACTGACATTATTACCAAAGAATTCCCGCCGACCATTTATGGCGGCGCTGGAGTCCACGTCGCTGAGCTCTCGCGAGTGCTAGCTCCCAAGCTAGATCTTCACGTGCGGGCCTTCGGAGATCCACGTCCTGAGGATTACCACGGGGCCAAAGTCTCGAGCTATTCGGCGCCTGCGGAATTCGACGCCGCCAATGGAGCCGTGCAGACCATGGCCACAGATTTGCTGATGCTGGATGATCTGGCTGGGGCCGATGTCATCCATTCGCACACGTGGTACGCGAACCTCGCCGGTCATCTGGGCAGCTTGATGCATGGCGTTCCGCATGTCATTTCTGCGCACTCTTTGGAGCCTCTGCGTCCGTGGAAGGCCGAGCAGTTGGCCGGCGGCTATGCGCTGTCCTCGTGGGTTGAGTCCACGGCGTATCACGCAGCCGACGCCATCATTGCTGTCTCCGATGGCATGCGCCAAGACATCGAACGCGCTTACCCCACGGTGGATGCGTCCAAGATCCATGTAGTGCACAACGGTGTGGACACTGAGACGTGGAAGCCGGACACGGGTACTGATGTGGTCAAGAGCTACGGCATTGATCCGGAAAAGCCTTCCGTGGTCTTCGTCGGCCGTATCACTCGCCAAAAGGGTGTCCCGTATCTTCTCCAGGCCGCTCGTGAACTCGCGCCCGAAGTTCAGCTCGTACTGTGCGCTGGGGCCGCGGACACGCCGGAACTGGCCGCGCACGTCAATGGCCTCATCGAAGAACTCAAGAGCACGCGCGAAGGCGTCGTAGTGATTGAGAAGATGATGCCGCGTCGCGAGCTCCTGCAGGTCCTCACCAACGCCACGGTCTTCGCGTGCCCGTCGATTTATGAGCCGCTAGGCATCGTGAACCTTGAGGCCATGGCATGCGGTACCGCCGTTGTCGCTTCCGCCACGGGCGGCATTCCTGAGGTGGTCGTCGATGGCGAGACTGGTTACTTGGTCCCGCTCGAACAGGTTCAGGATGGCACGGGCACGCCGCTCGACGAGGCCGAGTTCGTGGCCACTTTCGCGGCGGCGCTCAACAAGGCTTTGGCTGATCCGGCTCGCGCTCAGGAAATGGGCGAGGCCGGCCGCAAGCGCGCCATCGAGTCCTTCAGCTGGGACGCGATCGCGGATCAGACCATTGAGGTCTATCGCGCGGCGCAGGCTCGATTCGCCGACCGCCAGAAGTAGCCCCCTGAGGCGGATTCCATCGCCTCAGCATAGTTATTACGACGACGCCAGCTTGCGGACAATCCGCAGCTGGCGTCGTTGTTGTATTGAGTTGGTGAGAAAGCGTGTGGGGCCAGGTTAGGCCTTCACGGTTCCCTTCTCAGAGGCCTTGCGCTCGGCGCGGCGACGATTCAGCAAGACCTTTTCCTCGATAGGCGCATCAGCGGATGCACGCATCTTGCGAGCGTACTCGGCTGCCTGATCCTGGCGGGTTGCTTCGGCGCCACTGGCAATCGAAGCACGCAAGTGATCGTCGGTGAAGCCCCACGAATCCACGATGTCCTGCAAGTGCGGACGCAAGCGGGTCAGCAAGCGGTTGATGTATGGCGTGAGCGTGCGTGCGCGCTGCATCGACAAGTGGCCGTTCATCAAGTACCAGGAGAGGTTCTTTTCGATCACGGTCAGACCGAAGACATCGCGCAACCACGTCATCACCTGACGCGTGGTCTTGTCATCGATGGTGCTGATGGCCTTCGTGAAGGCCTCCCACTGGAGGAGCTCAGCGTGGGAGCGAGCGGCAGCGATGAGATCGTCCTGGTGCTCGTTGAAGACTGCTGCGGCTTCTGCCTGTGGCAACTTCGCAGCAGCGCGCATGTCATCAGCAACGTTGGCGATCATGTCCTGAACGCGCAAGGTCAGCAATTCACGCTGGCTGCGTTCTTCCTTGAGGAAGTTTGCCGAGCGCTTCTCGGAGCCGGAGTCAATCACGGTCTGACCAAGCTGGCGCAAACCGGAGCGGTTGATGACGAGGCTCTCTGCGCGGCGCACCATGAAGCGGGCCAGAACGCCAGCGTCCAAGTTGCGGAACTCCGCGGCGTAGTCGGAGAGCAAACGCTTAGCGACGAGCTGCAAGAGCACGTTGTTGTCGCCTTCGAAGGTCACGTAGACGTCCAGATCAGCACGCAGGCTCGTCATGCGGTTTTCACCCAAGAAGCCGGAACCGCCACACGCCTCGCGGCACTCTTGCAAGATGTCCAATGCGCCCCAAGTGCTCAATGGCTTGAGGGCTGCCGCCAGGGTTTCGAGGTCCTGACGATCCTCGTCCGTGTCGTGAGCGCCGGAGAAGACCTCATCGAACTTCTCGAGGAGTACTTCGTGTGCGAAGCCCGCCGCCATGGCCTGAGCCAAGCGTGGGATCAGGCGGCGCTGGTGGCGCTGGTAGTCCATGAGGACTTCTTCATGCGTGTCAGAGCTCGCGTTGAACTGGCGGCGCTGGTTCGCGTAAGTGATGGCAATCGCGAGGCCCATCTTGGAGGCCGTCACTGCAGCACCATCGAGGGAAACGCGGCCCTGAACCAGGGTACCGAGCATCGTGAAGAAGCGGCGACCCGGGGATTCGATGGGGGAGGAGTACGTGCCGTCCTCGTCGACCGAGCCGTAGCGGTTGAGCAGGTGGTCGCGTGGAATGCGCACGTTGCTGAAGTGGAGACGGCCATTGTCGATGCCGTTGAGGCCACCCTTGAGGCCATCGTCCTCGCCGCCGATTCCGGGCAAGAAGTTTCCTTCTGCATCGCGAATGTCGATGTAGAACGCGTGCACGCCGTGGTTGACGCCCTTGGTGATGAGCTGTGCGAACAGGACGGCGGCTTTGCCGTGAATCGCAGCGTTACCCAAGTAGTCTTTCCACGCCGCGCGGTGCGGGGTGTTGATAACGAATTCTTGAGCATCGACATCGTAGGTCGCCGTCGTCGCAATGCTCGCAACGTCCGAACCGTGACCCGTCTCCGTCATGGCGAAGGCGCCGGGGATTTCCAGCGACATGATGCCGGGCAACCAGCGCTCGTGGTGGGACTGCGTACCCAAGTGCAAGACGGCGGAGCCGAAGAGGCCCCACTGCACGCCAGCCTTGATCTGGAGGGAAGGATCAGCGATCACCAATTCTTCGAAAGCGGCGATATTGCCGCCGTGGTTGTCCTCGCCACCGAACTGCTTCGGGAAAGCACGGTGTACGGACTGGGCTTCAACCAGGATGCCGAGCTGCTCAAAGACGCGAGCGCGCTGTTCTGCCATCGTGGCGCCCTCAGCCTTATGGAGTTCCGGCTTGGCTGCCATAGCGCGAGCCTGCTTACGAATATCTCCCCACTTTCCAAGCTGGGCCTCGGCCAACAGTTCCTTATTGATGGAACCGTGGGCTAGGTCGGGAACCGGAATAGTGGCTTCTGGGTGTGACATCGTGAGACCTTTCAAATCGCTGTGAATGTCTAAAAGAAGATTTGTTGATGGGTGTGGGTCGACAGCGTTTACGGCTGTCGCGCTGTGCGATGAACGCTAGAGATGCCGTAGACCAGCCAGGCGGTGACTTGGCGAGCGAGCTCAGTGGCGTTGGGACGTGCGGGGTCATGAGGGGAAACGCGCAACCAGGACTCGCCGACCGAGCGGATCATCCCGAGCGCGCCGTCCGGCCAGTACTTCAAGGACTCCATAGACGCGTTCTGCGTGCGATTGACCCGAAGGTAGTCAGCCATGCGTTCGCGCATCATGACGGTGAGCTCATTGAAAAAGTGCGCCAATGCTCCGGAGGCGCCGGTTTCCAAATTGGCGGTCACGAACTCGTAGGTATTCGGAGAACGTTCTGCTTGAGCCAAATAGGCGTGAACCATGCTGAAAAGTGCCTCGTCCGGACTGTCCTTAGACTCACCGGCTTCAATCACTGCTTCGCGCAATTGATTGATGACCACTTCACCCATGGAGTGCCGCAGTCCGTCCTTGTCGCCGAAGTATCGGTAGAACACAGACTTGCTGGTGTGTGAGGCGGCGGCGATGTCTTCCATCGACGCGGAAGGTCCAATGCGGTGCACAGCCTTGCGCGCACTCGCAATGAGCTCGAGCCTGCGCTGGGCGCGGTGCTCTTCCCAACGGGAAGAACGGCCATCCACTGGACGTGAATAAGGATAAGTAGTTGTTGTGGCGGAGTTCACGATACCTAGCGTATCAGGTACGCTTGGTTTCAGTAACTAAAGTCACACCGACCTTGGTACGTTGGTTAGTGGGGCACCGCCTCGCTAGACCTTCTGGCAAGTCGCCAACAACTCTCGCCGAAAGGGTTACTCATGACCGAGCAGAACCAGACCCCAGCTTCCCCGCAGACCGTACGCCGCGCCGTCGTCATTGGCGGTAACCGCGTTCCTTTCGCCCGCTCGCATGGCGCTTACGCGAACGCCAGCAACCAGGACCTTTTGACCGCAGCCATCGATGGCCTTGTGGCCCGCTTCGGTTTGCAGGGCGAGCGTATTGACCTCGTCTCAGCCGGTGCGGTCATCAAGCACTCCAAGGATTTCAACCTCACCCGCGAGTCCGTCTTGGGCACCGCCCTTGCCAAGGACACTCCAGCGGTTGACGTCCAGATGGCCTGCGCAACTGGCATGGAAGCCCTCGGTTCCCTCGCGAACAAGATCAAGCTGGGCCAGCTAGAATCCGCGATCGGCGGCGGCGTTGATTCCATTTCTGACGCACCCATCGTTTTCTCTGACGGCGTGCGCCACGCACTCCTCGAAGTAAGCCGCGCAAAGACCCTTCCACAGAAGCTTGCCGCTTTCTCCAAGGTGCGCCCTAAGGATCTTGCTCCGGTTGCTCCGGGCACCAACGAGCCACGTACCGGCTTGTCCATGGGCGAGCACCAGGCCTTGACCACCGCGAAGTGGAACATCACTCGCGAAGCTCAGGACGAGTTGGCAGCAGCAAGCCATAACAACCTCGCTGCCGCTTACGATCGCCACTTCTTCGATGACCTCGTCACCCCGTACGCGGGCCTGACCAAGGACAACAACATGCGTCCGGGCTCCACGGTTGAGAAGCTGGGCACGCTCAAGCCGGTCTTCGGCAAGTCCCTCGGCGACAAGGCCACCATGACAGCCGGCAACTCCACGCCTTTGACGGATGGCGCTTCGGCAGTTCTTCTTGGATCCGAAGAGTGGGCGAAGTCCAAGGACCTACCGATCCTTGCTGAGTTCGTTGACTTCGAAGCCGCTGCCGTTGACTTCGTCAGTGGCGAAGAGGGCCTCCTCATGGCTCCGGCCTACGCCGTTGCCCGCATGCTCAAGCGCAACAACCTCACCCTGCAGGACTTCGACTTCTACGAGATCCATGAGGCCTTCGCTGGCACCGTGCTCTCCACGCTTGCCGCTTGGGAAGACGAAGAGTTCTGCCGCACCAAGCTCGGTTTGGATCAGCCACTCGGCTCGATCGATCGCAGCAAGCTCAACGTCAACGGTTCTTCGTTGGCCGCAGGTCACCCCTTCGCCGCAACCGGTGGACGCCTCGTGGCAACACTCGCCAAGATGCTCCACGAAAAGGGCAGCGGACGCGGTTTGATCTCCGTGTGCGCCGCCGGTGGCCAGGGCGTCGTCGCAATTTTGGAGGCACGCTAAATGGCAGACGCATACATGGATCTTGTCGGCAGCGGTTTCGGTAAGGTGCTCGCGAAACAGCTGGGCTTGCCGCAGCCGCCGAAACTCCGTCGATACCAGAGCGGTGAGCCGATTGCTCCCGGACCTGTCCTGTTGCTCGGTAGCGGAGCCACGGCTCAACAGCTTGCCGACGTCTTGCTGGGATGGGAACTGGATGTCCGCCGCCACTTCACGGACAACGTGCGCTACGGTGCCGTCTTCCTCGTGGCTGATTCCTTCGAATCGCCCAGCGAATTGGGCGAGCCAGCACTTGAAATGGGCCGCGCGCTGAAGACTCTGGCGCCAGGGGCTCGTGTGATCTCGTTGTCCAAGCAGGCCACCGAGCAGGACAAGCCATCCGTAGCTGCAGTACGTCGCGGCCTCGAGGGCTTCATCCGCTCCGTGGCTCGCGAACTACGCGGCGGCGCAACGGCCAACGGACTGTTCTTGGGCGACGGCGTCGACGGACACAACGCGTCACTGCTCGGCGCTATCCGCTTCTTCCTCTCCGGAAAGAGCGCGTACGTTGACGGCCAGTTCTTGAGCGTTGAAGCGTCCGGATCCACGGTTCCGGATGTGCGCACCCTCAATTACGACGGCGCCAGCGCACCTCTCGCGGGCAAAGTTGCGGTGGTCACGGGTGCAGCTCGCGGTATTGGCGCTGCTATTGCTCGCGTCTTGCACCGTGACGGCGCGAAGGTCGTAGTGGTGGACGTTCCGGCCGCAGGCGACGCTCTCACGAAGGTCGCGAACGAGCTCAGCGGAACCGCATTGCAGTTGGACATCACGCGTGAAGATGCCGGCGACGTGATCCTCAAGCATGCTCTGGGCCGTCACGGACGACTGGACATCGTCATCCATAACGCCGGCATTACGCGCGACAAGCTGCTCGCCAACATGGATCAGGCGAAGTGGGATTCCGTCATTGCCGTGAACCTCGAGTCTCAGTTGCGCATGAATGAAGCATTCTTGGCAGCTGATCTTCAGGGTCTGCGCATCGTGACCCTTGCATCCACCAGTGGCATTGCAGGCAACCGTGGTCAGACCAACTACGCGGCGTCCAAGGCCGGACTTATGGGCGTTGTCGCGGCAACTTCACCGGCTCTTGAAGCTCGCGGCGGTGGCATGAATGCCGTCGCTCCAGGTTTCATCGAGACTGAAATGACGGCGAAGATCCCGGTGGCTACTCGTGCCGTGGGTCGCCTCCTCATGCCGTCGCTGATGCAAGGCGGATTGCCGCAGGATGTAGCTGAAGCAGTTTCCTTCTTAGCCTCACCCGAAGCATCCGGAATCAACGGCCAGACGCTTCGCGTGTGTGGTCAGAGCCTGATCGGAGCCTAAACATGGCTGAACTGACGTCGATGCCATCCATCCCCAAGCTGTACGCACAAGCGGCGGCTAAGGGTGCAAGCCATCAACTCAAAAGTGCTCTCACGGGAACGCCACTTGGCGGCCTGCTCAAGAAGGTTCCCTTGGGTGGATCTTCCAAAGCTCACGGAAACGCAGTCTTGCCGACCGAGCGCGTGAGCGTTTCGGGTCATTCGATCGAGCGCCAAAAGCTCGTAAGCTACCAGCGACTCATGAAGGACACCGTGCGCGATGAACTCCCATCGGTGTTCTTGCACGCCGCCGCTTTCCCGGTGGCGCTGGCCGCCATGAGCACGGCGGACTTCCCGCTCCCGCTCATGGGTATGGTTCACCTCAAGAACGTGGTGGAGCATCGCCGTGTTGTTGCTCCTGAGGAAGTTCTCAATATTTCCGCATGGACTGAAAACCTTCAGGCACATTATGCCGGAACGCAGTTTGATGCCGTCGCCGAGATTTCGGTGGGGGATGAGGTTGTGTGGCGTGGTGTCTCGACGTATTTGTCTAAGGGCACGTTCCTCGCAGGCAAGCCTGAACGCCCGGAGCGCGAAGCGCGGGACACCGACACTCCTCAGTCCATCGCTACGTGGAAACTATCGGGTGACACGGGACGCGATTATGCAGAGGTATCCGGTGACTTCAACCCGATTCATTTGGGAACCATCCCGGCGAAGATCGCTGGCATGAAGGGTGCGATTGTCCACGGCATGTATTCCGCGGGCAGGGCTCTCGCTGCAACTGCTCCACATGGACAGCCATACGAGTGGTCCATCGAGTTCGAGGCTCCCGTGTTCCTCCCCGCAATTGTGGCTTTTGAAGCACACGCGTCAGGTGAGGCTGGGAAGACCGAATTCTCAGGTTGGAACGCCAAGAACCAGCGACGTCACTTCGTGGGTTGGGTGGCACGCCGGTAGCTGGCAACAGCGCTGGTTGCGGTTCGTTCCCAACTGAAATCGCGTGCGTGAGCGGCGGCATTCTGAGACCAAGTCTCCGGAATGCCGTCGCTTTCTAGTTCCACGAGCTTGTCCGCCCAGTGATTCGGATCGAGGTCCATAATGAGTGCGCCCGTGACGTTGTTCAACACCGTGTGGGCTAGCCCGCCAGACGCATGTGCGATTACTGGTACGCCGCAGGCCTGCGCCTCCATCGCCACCAATCCGAAGGACTCAGAAAACGAAGGTACGGCAACGATATCCGCAGCCCTGAACCAGTCAGCCAAGCGTTCTGGAGGCTGCGCTGGGAGGAGGGAGACGGCGTCGTGCATGTGATGCCGCTCAACCATCTGCGGCAGGTTGAGTTGCTCCGGACCGCTGTTGTCTCCAATGAACACCGCGTGGATGGACGCATTCGGGCTCTTCGTCTTGGCTAAGAGGAGCGCGTTGAAGAGAACCTGCGGGCCCTTGAACTCTTGGATGCGTCCGGCAAAGAGTACCTTGAGGGCTGAAGAACTCGAGGCTGAAGGCCAGATGGCGCGGTCGCCGTGTGGATTGAAAATTTCGAGGTTGACACCTGGCGGGACCACGTCGATCTTGGCCAGCGGAGCGTTGTAGAAACGCACTAATTCGGCGCGTTCCGCAGGAGTATTTGCGGTCAGCCTGGTGGCTAGGTCCACGATGTTGTCTTCGGCGTCGAGCCGTTCCTGCAGCTCGCTGGATTCCGGATGATCGTGAAGCTTGACCCGGCCCATAGTGTGCATGGTGTGAACAATGGGGATCGCAAAAGAATCGCGGCAACAAAGGGCTGCGTCCGCTGACATCCAGTAATGCGTGTGGATGACATCGAAATGGCCGTGAGTGGCGGCGCAGAGTGCACGACCAAATTCGTCGAGGTGCTCGTGAAGTCGTTCTTTCTCGAGCGGACCTGGGGGACCGGCCGGCAAATAGTGCACGGGGATCTCTGGACTCAAGAAGTCTGGATCGCCCTCGCCGCGCGTGAAAATTTCAACGTGGTGGCCAGCAGCATGCAGGGCCGTGGCTAATTGACGGACGTAGACGTTGAGTCCGCCCGCATCCCCACGTCCTGGCTGATCCAAAGGGGACGTGTGGAGAGACACCATGGCAATGCGCAATGTTGGTAGCTCACCCGAATCATTCACGATTAGACACTATCTCAGCTTCACGCCACCTGAAGTGTTGTATACGTTGAGAGGAAGGATCGTGACGAGAGGTACTTCCACTCAAATTCTGAGTGAGACTCAGGCTAGACCACACGCGCGTAAGAAGGCCTTCAAGCTGAACTCCAAGCCATACTCCTGCGAAAACGCATCATGAATGGCCAACTGGTCACTTGGCGATGCTGCCTCCAACGCCGCGCACTGATTTGCGAAAACAGCCGGGCTCAAGACCTCAGCGGGTGAAACTTTTGCTGGCTGATCCTTTGCTGGCTGAGAAGGATCATTTGTAGCGCTGGGAGTCGGCGTTGCCGAAGGGGCAGGCGTCGGGCTCGGCGAAGGGGCTGGTGTCGTCGATGGTTCTGGCACTGGCACTGGCTCCGGGCTTGGCGATGGAGAAGGGCTGGCAGTCGGCGTTGGGCTCGGTGAAGGCTTAGGCGCCGGTGCGGGCTCCGGTGAAGGAGCAGGCTTTGGCGTTGGGCTCGGCTCAGGTTTTGGAGTCGGCTCCGGAGCTGGTGTTGGAGATGGTGAAGGCGCGGGTGTCGGTTCTGGCTCCGGAGTTGGGCTCGGAGACGGAGCTGGAGTTGGCGACGGCGAAGGAGAAGGCGAAGGGGTTGGTGTTGGCGAAGGCGTTGGGGAAGCACTTGGAGAAGGACTTGCGCTTGGCTCAGCAGGCTGTTGCGATGCCGGAGCTTCAGACGCAGGCGAATTCGTGGCGCTCGGAATCACAGACGATGGGCTAGCTAGAACATCAGAATCAGCGTTGGACGCGGCACTTGGCGGTACTGGCGCAGCGGACGCGGCTACGTCCTTCTTGCTACGACTCGTTGGATTCTTCTCGATCTTGTTGCTGGCAGCCAGGACGTCGTCCTCGGGATTGATGATCTTGCCAGAATCTCGGCCATACTCGCCGAGATTGTTATAGGCGGCACCCATGGAAATCGACTCAGGAGTCTCCAACGAGACCGGCTGCCCGGGAACCACTGGCAAGAAGAGCGCTGGGTTCACCCACTTGCCGTTCTTCTGTACTTCGAAGTGAACGTGGCAACCCGTGGAGTTTCCCGTGGTGCCAGCAAGTGCAATCACATCGCCGCGTCGGACGGTATCGCCCACACGAACTAACAACGTGGTGTTGTGACTGTACGCAGTCCGGAAATCATCCTTGTGTTGCAGGGTGACGCGGTTTCCGGAGTGACCTGCCCATGCGGATTGGATAACTTTTCCATCCGCCGCTGCCGTGACGGGAGTTCCGCAGGCAACTCCATAGTCCTGGCCGATGTGCAACTGAACACCGGTGCCGGTGGGGTTATGCCGCCAACCGAAAACGCTCGTGAGATGAATGTTAGAGACCGGGTGCTGGAACCGACCATGATCGCCGATATCCGCCACTTGCGGACTGAGATCCACCTTGACCTTCGCGGCCTGCACCACGCTTTCGCCGTCCGCCGCCGAACCATCCGAATTGACTTCGGCGGCTGCGGCAGCGGCGGAGCTAACGCTACTGCGTCCCAGCAGCGGATCAAGATAGCTGTTGTCCACGCCGCTTTGGAGATTTGGGGCGCTCTCGAGAGTGTTGAAGACAAGGTTAGTGGTTGCGATTTCTGGTTCCGGAAGGACATCGCGGCGGGACTGCTCTGAAAAGAGATACGGTGCCGAAACTGCGGTCACGGGGAGGACAAGTGCACCCAAAGCGATGGCGCCAGTAACTATGAAAGCTCGCGATCGACTGATGCGTACTGAGGTGGTCGCGTCCGTGACGGCGACGTACTCATTCATCTCTGCAGTGTCCCAACATCTCCGGCCCCATGAATTCGGCTGAATTCCCGGTATTCGTGGTCCAGTCGCTCACTTGATCAGCGACCGGCCCGACTCACCCAGCTTATGCTTCCCGTCGACAAAAAGGTAGCGATTTGATGAATGTCTGATGACAAAACCGTTAACTTTCGGTGGCACCGATTCGGCTGGCCTGACGAAGCTTCCAAGCACCGATCAAACCGATGAACAAAATGATGGCCGATACCGCGAGAGACCACTGAGTTGCACTCGCGAATGCATCCGAAAGGACGCGAATCACGTCGCCGGAATTATCGCCGAATGGACTAGCTGACCCCTGCGCCCGAAGCTGCACAATGACGGCTCCAGCAGACTGGCGCACCGTGTCCGTCAGTTGATTCGCCACGGGATCGGCGACGGCGACGCTCGCAAGTGCAGACGGCACCACGAGTGCTAGGGCAAGAGACAGGACCGCGCCAGAAATTGCCGTTCCCACTGCTGAACCAATTTGCCGAACGGTGCTCTGCGTTGCCGAGGCCTGACCCGACTCTGCAACATCGACATCACGAAGAACGGTTCCGGTCAGTTGAGCGGAAGCCAGCCCCAGCCCCAGCCCATAGATTGCCAGCGTCACGGCCAACACCCACACGGACATTTCAGCGGAGAGGAACAGGCCGAGCGCTACCACGCCGGCTACTTCGAGTGCCAGACCCACTAGGACGGTTTCGGGTGCACCGAACTTCGCAGCCAAGTGACGCGCAGCTGCGCCAGACAAGAAAGCGCCGATGGCCAATGCAGCGAGAACGGCGCCGGCCTTGAGGACGCTGTAGTCCAGAACGTTGATGAGGAAGAGTGGCAATACGAAGATTAGTGCGAATTCGCCCATAGTGACGATCGTTGCGGTGAGGTTGCCCCACGAGAACGTCGGCAACTTGAAGAGACGAACGTTGAGGATCGCTGTGCGTGAAAACTCTGCTCGACGCGACTCCCAAGCTACAAACGTCACCAAACTGATGGCGGCACCCATCAGGGCAATAGGCACGGGGGAGAGCGGCGCCGTCGTACTCCATTCAAGTCCGAAAATTGGGAGGGAAGCGGTAGGTGCCCACCATCCAATATCCGGTCCTTCAATGATGCCGAAGACTAGGAGTCCAAAACCGAGGGCGCTCAGTGCCGCGCCGAGGACATCCGTGCCGTGTTCGCTGCGATCGCTGGATGTTTCCGGAACGGCATAGATCGCGAGCCCGATGATCAGTGCAACGAGCGGGATATTGACGAGGAAGATCCAGTGCCACGAAAGCCACTGCGTCAGCGCACCGCCCGCGAGGGGGCCAATCGCCGCGGCGCCAGAGATGACCGCACCCCAGACGCCGAAGGCCGTTGCCCGGTACTTGCCGCGGAAGACCGCATTCACAGTGGACAGTGTCGACGGCATGATGAGTGCCGCACCGACAGCCTGAAGGGCGCGGGCAGAGAGAAGGAAGGACGACGACGCCGCTGCCGCAGCTAAGGCGCTACCCGCCGCGAAGACCACGAGGCCTGCGAGAAAGACGCGCTTGCGGCCCCAGCGATCCGCGAGGCGACCGGTGGTCAAAAGCAGCGCCGCCAAAATCACGGCGTAGATGCTGCTGACCCATTGAGCATCGCTCAACGTCAAGCGAAGATCAGCCATGATGTTGGGAAGTGCAACGCCAACGATCGTTCCGTCGAGGACGATTAGTCCCAATCCGGCTGAGAGAACACCCAGTCCCAACCAGTCGCGACGTGAAGGCGCCGCTTGGCGATCCATCGTCAATCCTTCAGGTGAAGACATGTTTGCTAGGCCTCCACTCGCTGTGCGGCAGGGGCGGCGATGGTGGTGGTCTTGAGGCTGCGGCCCAGGATGATGAAGAAGATGACCATTCCGGCGGTCAGAAGCATGTGACCGAGGCCGGCAATTCCCGAAGTCATTGCAGAAGACTCACGGCCGAGGACCGTCAGGGTGCCGTGCCATACCAAGCCTCCGGAGGTGACAATGAGGCCGGCGTTGTAGAGCCAGAAGAACCAGTCAAAGAGCTTGCCGTGCTGGCTCAGAGCAAAGACCTTCTCGAGCAGCAGCACGATGAGCAACACGATGAACCCGAGCGTCAACAAGTGCGTGTGGACTAAACCGAGCTGCGTGAACTGACCTGCAGGGAAGTCATTGGCTTTGGTGAACTCGCGGTAGAACAATCCGGAGAGAACTCCAGTGATCATGTAGGCGAGTGAAGCGAAATAGAGTCGACGCATTGTGGGTGCCTTTCCAAGCAGAACTATTACCAATGCATCTAGTTCATCAAGGATGGCGCCGAACATCATCGCAAAGTCGACTGAAAAAGAGATCAACCGTTTTGTTGATAAGACTGGCTGGACGAAAACGCAGCGAACCTATAAAAGTGGGTTATAGGCCAGAAAGTGTGTAACGAATAGCCTTGCTTCCCTTGTGTGAGTAGGGCAAGACGGGTGTGCATATGCTTTGGGAGCATATGGGGTGCCTGTTGCTTCGAATCGGCCACGTTGTGGTGTATGTGATCGTGTGTTGGTCAAAAACGGGAAAACGACGGCCGGCCGAACGCGGTGGCGTTGTCTGGACTGTGGGGCGTCAACGACTCGAACTCGTTCTGATGTATCCCGTAAGGCCGAATTGGCTGCGTTCATGTCCTGGATCTTGAGCTCCCGCTCTCAATCCGATTTTGGGTCTTCGAGCCGCTCTTTTCGACGCGACACCAGTTGGTGCTGGAATGTTCGGGTACCGCCACCGGCCGCGACGGGACAGATTCATCATCAGATCATGCTTGATGGCACGTATTTCAACGGGTGGTGCGTGCTGATCGCATTCAACGGTCAGCACGTGATTGATTGGCAGTGGTGCGATACCGAGAAAAAGATCGCGTGGCAGGCATTACTCGAACGCATCCCAGCACCAAAAATCGCGATCATTGACGGTGGTACCGGGCTCAGATCTGCGTTGAAGGATTCATGGCCGAGCACGAGGGTACAGCGCTGCTATTTCCATATCTTTCGGAACATCCGCCGTGAACTCACCTACCAGCCACGTTTACCTGCCGGGAAAGAGCTTGCCGCTCTCACGAGCGCGCTGATGAAAGTACGCACCCAGGAAGAAGCCGCCTCGTGGGTGCGTGAATACGCGCGATGGGAAGCGAGATGGGACGAGTTCTTACGCCACCGCACCTACGCGCGTACCGGGCAGGAACGACCCTCGAGCGTTCCCCAAACCAGCCAGTGGTGGTACACGCATCAACGCCTCCGCAGAGCCCGGAACATTTACCGACGCTTGATCAAGGACAAGTGTTTGTTCACGTGGTTAGAAACCACCCTTCAACCAGACTCGGGGCAGAAAGTTCACCGCACGACCTCCCCACTAGAGGGTGGCCCTAACAAGGCCATCAAAGACCTCTTACGGTTTCATCGCGGGCTACCCGAGGCCCACGCACGAACCGCGGTGGACTGGCTCCTAGACTCACTCACCGAATTCCCACGAGAACCATGGACCCTAGTGTCGCCAGAGCATTTCAACCCACCAAGAAAACAAGCAGTCAACGAAGAAACTGACACGCCACCAACCTACGACAACCACTTCAGCTGGGAAGACGGAAACGGCCTACAAAACGGATGGGGAGGCCGACGCCACCAATGACACGCCAGACATTTACACACATTTTGGCCTATAACCCATAAAAGTCTTTAAAAACTTCCGGAAATACAAAAATGACCCCCGATCTTGGGGTATTTCATCCAAAATCGGAGGCCGTTCATTTGTGCGCGAGGGGGGACTTGAACCCCCACCCACTATACGTGGACTAGCACCTCAAGCTAGCGCGTCTGCCTATTCCGCCACCCGCGCAGGTGATGATTTTCGTTCCGTGGAGTTGTTTATTTCAACTCTGCGGCTCGAAAGCAGCGAGTAAAACTCTAACACAGCTTTTGGTGAGGTTCCAATTCGAGGAGTCCCTTTGGGGCTACTTGTGCTGCACATCACGAAAAGCGGCACATTTGCGTCTTAAGACCTAGTCAGGCAAAAGCTCGATAGTGTTAGGGATACCCCGCTTGATCGAAGGAGTGCTCCGATGGCCGAGAACCAAACAGACTATTCGATTGCTGATGATGAAGTTGTTGATATCTGTAGACAACTAATTCGTCATGACACAACGAATTTTGGTGGAAATAATACCAAGGGTGAGCGCAAGGCGGCTGAGTATGTCGCAGAGTTGCTCTCCGAGGTTGGCTTTGAGTGCACCATCGAGGAGTCTGAGAAGGGCCGCGCGTCACTTGTCGCACGATTCGAGGGAACGGATTCTTCTCTTCCGGCCTTGATTGTTCATGGTCACCTCGACGTTGTCCCTGCCATGGCAGATGACTGGAGCGTTGATCCCTTCGCGGCTGAAGTCAAAGACGGCATGATCTGGGGCCGTGGCGCGGTGGACATGAAAGACATGGACGCCATGATGCTGGCCACCGTCCGTCACATGGTTCGAAACCAGGAAAAGCCGCGCCGAGATCTCATCCTTGCGTTCTTTGCTGATGAAGAAGCGGGCGGTGAGTACGGCGCCGGCTACATGGTGGAGAAGCATCCACACCTTTTTGAGGGCGCCACGGAAGCCATCAGTGAGGTCGGTGGATTCTCAGCCGATATCAACGGTCAGCGCACCTACCTCTTGCAGACTGCTGAGAAGGGCATAGCTTGGCTCAAGCTCACGGCACATGGGCGTGCGGGCCACGGATCGCAAGTCAACGACGACAACGCGGTGACGAAGCTCGCTGGTGCAGTTTCGCGGATCGGCGCCTATGAATGGCCGCTGTCCTACACGAAGACCACCCGTGCTTTCCTCGAGGGAGTTTCTGAGCTCACGGGCGTGGCCTTCGACGAGTCCAATCCGCAGGTCTTGCTCGATCAGCTCGGTACGGTTGCCCGATTCGTCGGCGCGACCCTGCAGAACACGGCAAACCCATCGGTCCTGACGGCTGGCTATAAGCACAACGTCATTCCAGGAACCGCAGAGGCGCTCATTGACGCTCGCACTCTGCCGGAGCAGCAAGAACTCGTGATTGCGAAGATTCGCGAGCTGGCCGGCGAGGGCGTTGACCTGAGTTCAGTGCATGAGGACGTTGCTCTGGAAACGACGTTCTCCGGAAACCTCGTGGATTCCATGGTGGCTGCGCTCGGTAAGGAGGATCCTGACGCGGTAGTCCTTCCGTACATGCTTTCCGGCGGCACGGACAACAAGTCACTTTCGCGATTGGGAATTACTGGCTACGGTTTTGCTCCGTTGCGTCTGCCCAAGGAATTGGATTTCACGGGCCTCTTCCATGGCGTCGACGAACGAGTACCCATCGAATCTTTGCGCTTTGGAATGCGAGTGCTGCATCGCTTGTTGTCCACCTACTAGAGACACTACGAAGTGAGGCACTTGTGAATTCCCGGAGACCAATTTCCGAAGTACTGACCCCTGAACTCCTCAACGGAATCCGCGAACGCGCGGCGGGCTACGACTCCGCCAACGTTTTCCCCACGGAGGATTTCGAGGAACTCAAAGCCGCCGGCTACCTCAAAGCAATGTTGCCCACCGACATGGGCGGGTTCGACTGGGGGATGAGCGAAGTGGTGGAGTCCCAGCGCTTGCTCGCTTCGCATGCGCCGGCTACCGCGTTGGCGGTCAACATGCACTTGGTGTGGACGGGCGTTGCGCGTTTGCTCGCGGAGCGCGGGGATTCCCGGCTCGCGATGGTCAACGAATGGGTTGCGGACGGCGAGATCATGGCGTTCGGCATTTCTGAGGCCGGAAATGATGCGGTGCTGTTTGATTCCATGACGACGGCGCAGCTCGCCGAGGATGGCTCCTACAGTTTTACTGGGCTCAAGATCTTTACGAGCCTTGCCCCGGCCTGGACGAAATTGGGAATCTTTGGAAAGTCCGAGGAGGACGGCGAACCACGCTTGATTCACGGTTTCGTTGATCGTGAAGATCCAGGCGTCGAAACCATCGAAAACTGGGACACGCTCGGCATGCGCGCTAGCCAGTCGCACTCCACCAAGCTCAACGGCGCGCGAGTCCCCGCTGGTCGCATTCACTCGAAACTGCCGGTGGGTCCCAATGCTGATCCGTTGATTTTCGGAATCTTTGCATCCTTCTTGACGCTGACGGCCTCCGTGTATGTGGGAATTGTGGACCGCGCTACCGAGCTGGCAGCGGAAATCCCGCGGCGTCGTCGTTCTCTAGTCAATGGGGGAGCGGCCTACTCAAACGATCCCACGATACGCTGGCAAATCGCGGATGCGGGACTCCTCAAGCTGGCGCTGGACGCTCACGCTCGCATGATCGCGCGCGATCTCGACGACCGCGTGGACCATGGCGCATCCTGGTTCCCGCGACTCGTGGCGTTCCGTACGGATGCAGGCAACAAGGCACGCGAAGCCGTGCAGTTGGCTTTGCAGGTGTCCGGAGGCGGTCAGTATTACCGTGGCAGCGAGCTGGAACGTCTCTACCGCGACGTTCTAGCGAGCCTTTATCATCCGTCAGATGCCGAGTCCGCTCACAATACGATCGCGAACTGGCTCGTAGGCCCCATTGTTACTGAATAGGAGGTAGCGTCCGTTCGACGCGCAGAATGCGGCGGCGCATCCAATAACGGCGTGCGCCGCCCATGTACAAACGCGTTCGGTGTAGATCCCACTTGCCATATTCGGCGTATTCCGCGAGCTGTCGACGCACCGCTTCGAGGTCGTGATCGGGGCGCGCAGTAACGATCAAATACTCAAACGGCTTCGAAGGATCCCGTTTCAGTTGCGTCTGTGGATGAGCAATTTCTTTCATTACCTGTCCATTCTGCCCAAAACCCTAGTAACGTCTAGTACATGACCAAGGATCCGCGTGTTGCTTTAGAAGTACTAGTGTCCTCGCTTGAAGAGCATCTCTCGGCAATTGTTTCGCGTCGAGCCGAAGATGACCCGGCAGTTGACGCGGCGTTCTTGAGAATTGCTGACGCCTTCGAGGACTATGAGGACGCACTGTACGAGGCGTATGGAGAAGTCACGCCGTTGGATTTGTATGATGACGATTCGGATGAGAACGACGACGAATCGGACGATGACGACTCTGACGACGTCGATGAGCTCGACGAACCTGATGATTTGTTCGACGAAGACGTCAAGGCCTAGCGTCACTTGTTAGTTTTTTAGGTAGTACCTCGGGGTGTTTTCGCAGACTGTGCGCGAAGACACCCCGAGCATTTTTCTGACTGTGGTTTATGTCAACGATTTCTCCATGGTTGTGCAGTAGTGTTCACGTGTGAGTTGGATCGAAGCCATTATTTTGGGTCTAGTACAAGGCCTGACAGAATTTTTGCCCATTTCGTCGAGTGCACACTTGCGCATTGTTGGTGAGTTCTTGCCTTCAGCGCAGGACCCAGGAGCCGCGTTCACTGCAATCACGCAGCTGGGTACTGAACTGGCCGTCATCATCTTTTTCTGGCGCGACATTGTACGAATCATTAGCCATTGGTTCGGCTCGTTGACCGGAAAGGTCTCTCGCGACGACCCAGACGCACGCATGGGCTGGCTGGTCATCATCGGCTCCATTCCCATCGGCATCCTGGGCATCCTGTTGCAGGACCTCATTGACACGTCTTTCCGCTCGTTGTGGATCACGGCGACCATGCTCATTGTCTTTGGCCTCTTCTTGGCTGTCGCGGATGCAATCGGCAAGCAAGAGCGTCACCTCCAGGACCTGACCTTCAAGCACGGCATCTTCTTTGGTTTGTTCCAGGCCCTAGCTTTGATTCCGGGTGTGTCACGCTCCGGCGGCACCATCACCGGTGGACTTTTGATGGGCTACACCCGTGAAGCCGCTACCCGGTACTCGTTCCTCCTTGCCATCCCGGCAGTCTTCTCTTCAGGTCTGTACAAGCTCTACAAGACGCTGTCAGGCGAGGGCATCGTGGGGCCGTACGGCATGGGCGAGACCCTCTTGGCAACCGCGATTGCATTCGTTGTGGGCTTCGTTATGGTCGGATGGCTCTTGCGCTACATCTCCACGCACTCGTTTAAGGCCTTCGTCTGGTACCGCATTGCGTTGGGCGTCATCCTTTACATTTTGTTGGCGACCGGCGTCATCTCCGCGTAATCGGATAACTTGTTTATTAGTCATTAGACTGAGTCGCGCTCCTCACGACGGAAGGGGTGCGGCTTTGTTTTGCCAGCATCACCTCCGTCAACTTGTTCTTTCTACGAAGGGAAAATCGTGCACGCTTGGGAAACTCGACCGGTAGTTAAGGTGGAGGGCACTGCTCCGGCGCTCGCACTTCAGGACTCTTCGCGCGGAATGGCCGTCACCGAAATTCAGACTTCGGGGGACACTGCTGGCGTTTACGTTTGTGGCATCACGCCTTACGACGCAACGCACATGGGCCATGCTGCGACCTACCTGAATTTTGACCTGATGATCCGTCAGCTGATGGACCAGGGCAAGACGGTTACGTACGTCCAGAACGTCACGGACATCGACGATCCTCTGTTGGAACGTGCTAACGATCGTGGCTTGGATTGGCGCGAGCTCGCCGAGGATCAGACGGAGCTCTTCCGCACTGACATGAAGGCGCTGAACATCATCGCGCCAAACCACTACATCGGCGCAGTTGAAGCTATCCCCACCATCACACCGGTTCTCGAGGACCTGCTTTCCCGTGGAATCGCCTACGCCGTGCCTGTCACGAATGGCACTGCCGTGCACGAAGGCGCCAACGACTTCTACTTCGATTCAGAGCGAGCAGCCTCCGAAGGCTGGACCTTGGGGGACGTCAGCGGCTACGACCGAGAGCAAATGATGGGCTTCTTCGCGGAGCGCGGCGGAGACCCGCAGCGTGAAGGCAAGCATGATGCGCTCGATCCACTGTTGTGGCGCGCAGCCCGTCAAGGAGAGCCTTACTGGGAGGGTGGACAGCTGGGTGAAGGACGTCCCGGTTGGCACATTGAATGCTCGGTCATTGCTCGCACGTATTTGCCAGCGCCGTTCACCATCCAAGGTGGCGGTAGTGACCTGATCTTCCCGCACCACGAGTTCTCCGCCGGCCATGCGTCCGCATCTGATGGCAAGCCGCTCGCAAACCACTACGTGCACACCGGAATGGTGGGCCTCGACGGCGAAAAGATGAGCAAGTCGCTGGGCAACTTGGTCCTCGTCTCGCAGCTTCGCGAGCAAGGCGTAGAGCCTGTGGCTATTCGTGCGACGTTGCTGGCTGAGCACTTCGCAAGTGACTGGTTCTGGACTGGCGAGAAGTTGGCTGTGGGGCAGCAGCGCGTCGCGACCTGGCGTGCCGCCATGGAGAAGGGTTGCAGCGTAGAGATTGCTCACCAGCTGATCGCTGATGTTCGTGGAGCTTTGGCGAACAACTTGGACGCTCCAAGAGCCTTGGCCGCGATCGATGCGTGGGCATCTTCGGTTGATTCCAGTGAAGTGCCAGATTCCGAGGGCAGCGCCGTGGTCCGCACGGCACTCGATTCCCTGTTGGGCTTGGCTCTGTAGAGGGATAGGGCTTAGTTTTCGAGAGAAAACTGATTACGACGACGGCCGGGTGTCGCCCGGTCCGTTGTCTCCCCAATTGTCACGCCGATTCTTGTCGCGTCGTTTCAAGTACTGCTCAAATTCGCGCGCAATCGACTCACCGCTGGCCTCGGGGAGTTCAGTGGCGTCTTGATTGTCCTCGAGCTGTTTGACGTAAGCTGCGACCTCTGGGTCTTCGCGCGCGAGTTCGTTGACGCCGCGTTCCCATGCTTCCGCGTATTCACGCATTTCGGTCTCATCGATGCTGACGTGCAGCATCTTCTCGATCTTCTTGACCAGTGCGAGCGAGGCCTTGGGAGACGGTGACTGACCCACATAGTGGGGGACTGCTGCCCACAAGGACAGTCCAGGTATTCCGTCGTTCGTTGATGCTTCGGCGAGCACCCCAATAATCCCCGTAGGTCCTTCGTAGGTTGCCTCTTGCGCACCCAGCATGTCCCGCAGCTCGGGCTCTTCGCTAGACAGCGTCGTCGGAATAGGTCGCGAATGGGGAACGTCCGCAAGGAGCGCGCCCACGAAAATAATGGCTTGAACGTTTTGTTCTTGCGCAATGCCCAACAGGTAGGAAGTGAATGCCTGCCAGCGGTAGGTAGGTTCGACTCCTCGAATGATCACGGCATCAATGGGCGAATCTGGGATTGTGGTGCGGTAGACCTGAGTAGAAGGCCAAGACACCACACGCTTGCCGTGTCGGTCACGCCGAACCGTTGGTCGCGAGAACTGGTAGTCATAAAAATCATCGGCAGGTACTTGCCCAATGAGCTGGGCGTGCCACGTGTCGGAAAACGCCCGGACGGCATCAGATGCGGCTTCACCGGCGTCATTCCAGCCTTCAAACGCCACCAACATGACGGCGGCTCGTTTCTCGCTTTCCGTGCCGCGTCCGGCAATCCAAGCGAGGAAATCAGTGCTATCCATTGATTCATCTGCCACGATATCCACACTAGTACTCCCTGTGACTATCAACTCCTTTTTGTCCACTTAGAGTCAAAGCACAGGCGTGTCCTAGGTAACCCACCGTAGACTTTTGCCAAGCAGACGGTTGACACCCAGCCGTCACTGGACCCTCACGGAGAGGACCTGTCATGAGTGAAGTTCGTGCCGTGTTGTGGGATATGGACGGAACAATCGTTGATACCGAGCCATATTGGATCGATGCAGAACGCCAACTTGTAGAGCAGTTTGGTGGAACGTGGACCGAAGAAGACGGTCTCAAATTGGTAGGCAACGCCTTGCCCAAGAGCGCCGAGTACCTGCAGGCTCACGGCGTCAAAATGGAAGTTCGCGAGATCATCGACTGGCTCACTCATCGCGTCAGCGCCCATGTTGCGGTTGAAGTTCCGTGGCGTCCGGGTGCCCGTGAGTTGCTGGCAGAGCTCTACCAGGCTGGCGTTCCTTGCGCCATGGTCACCATGTCCGAAGGCCCGCTCGCGCGCATCATTGCCGCAGCGCTTCCTAATGGAACCTTTGAGTTCTTGGTGACCGGTGAACAGGTGACCAAGGGTAAGCCTGACCCAGAGCCGTATAACACCGCCTTCGAGCTCCTCTCTGAAGCTCATGACGAGATCACCAAGGACACCGTGGTGGCGATCGAAGACTCGGTCCCAGGCGTAGCCTCCGCAGTCGCCAGCGGCGTAGTGACCGTGAGCGTACCTCACCACGTTCCTGTTCCAGCGGGCGACACCTGGTCGACGTGGGACACCTTGGATGGCAAGACCATCGCTGACCTCGACGAACTGGTGCGCTCCCGCGCAGGTTTGGTTGCTAGTGAGTAGCGAGACCGTCGAAAGAAGATCTTTCAATATTCCGCTGGGCAAAGTTGGCTCTGTCCCGCTGTATTTGGCACCGTCATGGTTCGTGATCGCGGCCATCATCGTGTTCATGTTCGGACCGGACATCCAGCGGCTCTTTCCTACGTTGGGCGTGGGCGCTTACGGAATTGCGTTCTTGTACGCGGTCTTCTTGGCTGTCTCTGTGCTCATTCACGAGCTTGCACACGCGCTGACCGCGGGTGCGTTCGGTTGGCGCGCTTCGGAGATTGTCTTGACGTTGTGGGGCGGCCACACTCAATTCACCTCTGCACATGCCACTCCGTGGAAGTCGCTCGCCGTGGCTCTTGCTGGTCCGGCAGCAAACTTGGTCCTCGCGGGCATTGGCCACTTGGTCAGCATTACCGTGCAGCCTTCGGGTCCGGGCGGTTTGTTGCTGAGCGTACTGGTGTGGGCCAACTTCTTGGTGGCGATCTTCAACCTGCTTCCCGGTCTTCCCCTCGATGGTGGACGCCTCGTGGAATCGATTGTCTGGAGCGCTACGGGCTCCCAATCAAAGGGCACCGTGGCGGCTGGCTGGGCAGGTCGCGTCATCGTGGTGGGGTTGGTGGGATATTTCCTGGTCTGGCCTCTACTGATGAATGAGCCAGTTCAATTGCAGTTCCTGCTGATCGTGCTGCTGGTCTGCGGCTTCCTCTGGATGGGCGCTGGCCAGGCGATCAAGTTCGCAGGAATCAGCGGCCGCGTGGATGGCATTCGTGCCGCCGACCTGATGGAACCGGCTGTCGGTATTTCTCAAGACGTTTCGCTGGCCCAGCTGGACGCCAACTACGGGGCATTTGCCGGAACGGTGTTCTTGGTCAGCCCGCAAAATCAACCCATTGCAGTGGTGGATCCCTCTGCCGCTGGCAACGTTCCCACAGCATTGAGGACGACGACGCCGCTCGCATCAGTCTCTCGCTTCCCGTCCCGCATTCCAGTAGTTCCAGCGGCCTCATCGGGGCGCAGCATGGTGGATTTCCTCGCGAAATTCGATGCTCAAGAGATTGCAGTCGTGGACGAAGCGGGCAAAGTATGCGGACTCATGCGGCAAGAACGTATTGTTGATGCCGTTCTTGGAAAGAAATAAGGAGACTCTCATTAGCGAGCCAGTAGGCGCAGCACACCGACGCGGTCCATTCCGCGCGGGCGATCGCGTGCAGTTGACGGATGAAAAACGACGCATCAACACCATTACCCTCACGGAAAATGGTCAGTTTGAGTCCCACAAGGGCGTCCTCAAGCATGACTTGTTGATCGGCGCTCCCGAGGGAAGCATCGTGGAGAACTCCATGGGCGTGCGCTACCAAGCACTCCGCCCGTTGGCTAAAGACTTTGTGCTCTCCATGCCGCGCGGCGCCACCGTGGTTTACCCGAAGGACGCCGGTCAGATTGTCACGATGGGTGACATCTACCCGGGTGCTCGCGTGGTGGAAGCCGGCGTTGGCTCCGGTGCGCTCTCCATTTCTTTACTCCGTGCAGTGGGAGACCAGGGCTACCTGCACTCCTACGAGCGCCGCGAAGAGTTCGCTGACATCGCACGCGGAAACGTGGAGACCATCTTTGGCGGTCCACATCCTGCATGGCAGATCTCCATCGGCGACTTCCAGGACCGTGTGGTTGAACTCGAAGAACCCGGCAGCATCGACCGCGTAGTGCTAGACATGTTGGCACCGTGGGAGTGCGTTGACGCAGTGGCCACAGTCTTGGCTCCGGGCGGCGTCTGGGTGAACTACGTCGCTACCGTGACGCAGTTGTCCCGCACCGTTGAAGCTATCCGCCAGGATGGTCGCTTCACTCAGCCTGAGTCGTGGGAGTCAATGGTTCGCGGTTGGCACGTTGAAGGTCTTGCTGTTCGTCCGGATCACCGCATGGTGGCTCACACGGGCTTCTTGATGACCACGCGTCGCTTGGCCGATGGCATGAGCGGCATTCCAGGTCAGAAGCGCGTGAAGAACACCGAGTTTTCTGCAGAGGATCTTGCATCCTGGACCGCGGGTCACGACCCCGAGGCATGGAACGCCGAAGGGCTCGGCGAACGTAATGTCTCGGATCGAAAGCTCCGTCGCGCCGCCAAGGATGCCGCGTCCACCACGCAACGTGGCGCTTTGAGGCATCTCGAAGAGCCACAGGATGACTAGGATTAACTAGTCCTCACGACGCGTGAATTCTGAAGGACAACTGAAGAAGGGGTGATAGCGATGGCCGATAACCAACCCGCTACAAACGGTGACGGTGAGAGGAACCCCAAGGTGGATCAGCTCGCAAGACTAGAGAACCAAATCATCGTTGCCGAGCGACAGCTTGCTCAACAGCGAGACCGCACGCGAGAGATTGACGCCAAGCTGCAGGCAGCCGGCGTCAACAACAAGCGGATGGTTGAGCTTCTCGAGCGTACTCGTGAAGAAATCATTGAACTCAAGAGCGCTTTGCAGCGCGACGGTGATTTCCCCTTCGGGTACGGAACGGTCATTGCCAAGCATGAGCGCGGCCACGCCAAATCCACACACTCGATCGACGCTGCCAATGTCAAGAGCGTCGACATTCTTCAGGCCGGACGAAAGCTTCGCGTCGGCGTGAGCCCCATGATTTCGTGGGACGCCGTGCAGCCTGGCGTTGAAGTTCTCCTCAACGAAGCACTCGTGATTGTGGCTATCGCTGACCCAGAAAAGGTCGGCGAAGTCACCACCGTGAAGGAAGTTCTCGACGCTGATCGAGTTCTCACCGTCGGCAAAGCCGATGACCAGAAGGTGGTCAAGATCGGTGGCGCCCTCAAGGGTGAAAAGATCCGCGTGGGCGATTCCCTGGTGCTCGAACCGAAGTCTGGTTATGCCGTGGAGCGCTTGCACCTCAGCGAAGTCCAGAGCCTCATTCTCGAAGAAGTTCCGGACATCTCCTACGAGAACATCGGTGGCCTGGGCCCGCAGATCAACCAAATCCGCGACGCTGTGGAACTGCCGTTCTTGCACGCAGACGTGTACCGCGATCACGGCCTCAAAGCGCCCAAGGGCATTTTGCTTTACGGCCCTCCGGGTTGCGGTAAGACGTTGATCGCCAAGGCGGTCGCGAGCTCGCTCGCTGAAAATGTCGCCAAGATCCAAGGCACTGGCGAAGCTCGTTCGTACTTCTTGAACATCAAGGGCCCAGAGCTCTTGAACAAGTACGTGGGCGAGACCGAACGTCATATTCGCCTCATCTTCAGCCGCGCGCGTGAAAAGGCCAGTGGCGGCAGCCCCGTCGTCGTCTTCTTCGACGAAATGGATTCGCTGTTCCGCACCCGCGGTACCGGTGTCTCCTCGGACGTCGAAACTACGATTGTCCCGCAGCTTCTGAGCGAAATTGATGGCGTCGAAAAGCTGGACAACGTCATTGTCATTGGTGCTTCCAACCGCGAAGACATGATTGACCCGGCGATCCTTCGCCCGGGTCGCTTGGACGTCAAGATCAAGATTCGCCGCCCAGACCGTGACGGCGCAGCGGACATCTTCTCGAAGCACTTCACTCCAGCGGTGCCGGTGCATGAGAAGGAAATTGCTCGCTTCGGTGGCGACAAGCAGCAGGCCATCAACGCGCTCATCGATGAGACGGTGGACGCGATGTATGCGGAGACGCAGCAGAATCAGTTCATTGAAATCACTTATGTGGACGGCTCCCACGAGATGCTTTACTTCGGTGATTTCACCTCCGGTGCGGTCATTCGCAACGTGGTGGACCGCGCCAAAAAGTCCGCGATCAAGAGCTTGCTGTCTACCGGCGAACACGGCATCACCCGCGAGCACTTGCTGACCGCTGTCACGGACGAATTCCGCGAACATGAGGATCTGCCCAACACGACGAACCCGGACGAATGGGCGCGTATCTCGGGCCGCAAGGGTGAGCGCATTGCGCACTTGCGCACTATCGATCACTCGCAACCCGCTGCTCATCCGGCCGTCAACGCCGCCGATCAGCCAACGGTCGTCACGCCGTGACGGTCAAACGGTTCGCGGGGCTCGAAACCGAATTTGGGATCCTGGCCCCGCAAGACCTGACCGCGAACGCCACCGTGCTGTCGGCGCGGCTCATCAACGCGCACGCGGACTTGGTGGCGCGCGAGCGCCATCACGTCGCAGCGACCAGTTGGGACTACACGGACGAACGCCCGTTGCAGGACGCGCGTGGTTTCGAGATGGATCGCGATCAAGCGCACCCCAGCCAGCTCACGGATACCCCGCGCGAACTGACGGCCGAGGAGATTGCGCTGAGCACGGATGCTCAACCGGGCAAAATTTTCAAAGAAGAAGCCTCCATGCTGGCCGCGATGTATCGCGAAGACGCCAATGATGTGGGGCATGTCCGCATGAACATGGTGCTCGGCAACGGCGCGCGCTTCTATGTGGACCATGCGCACCCCGAATACTCTTCACCCGAAACGCTGTGGCCAGCGGACGCGGTGCTCTGGGACCAAGCGGGAGACGTCATTGCCCGCCGCGCCGCCGACCACGTGCGGGACGTATGGGGTCTCGGCGAGCTGTTGGTGTACAAAAACAACACTGACGGCAAGGGCCAGTCCTATGGCGCCCACGAGAACTACCTCATGCCTCGCTCGGTGGACTTCGATAAGGCTGCAGCTGCGCTCATTCCGTTCTTCGCAACCCGCCAAGTCTTCTGTGGGTCGGGACGCGTGGGAATCGGCATGCGCAGCGGGTATCCCGGATTTCAGATCAGCCAGCGCGCGGACTTCTTTGAAGCCGAAATCGGCCTTGAGACCACGGTCCGCCGCCCCATCGTCAACACGCGCGATGAACCGCACTCCAACTGGGAAAAATACCGCCGCCTCCACGTGATCATCGGCGACTCCAACATGGGTCAGGTCTCGACCTACCTTCGCGTGGGCGCAACGAGCCTGGTGCTCGCGCTCATCGAGGCTGGCCGAGCACCAGAAATTGGGTTGCTCGACCCGGTCGAAGCGCTCCAAACGATTTCCCACGATCCGCAAGCTCGCACCGTCGTACGCCTCAAGGACGGCCGCAGGCTGACTGCCATCGATATCCAGAGAATTTATTACGACGCCGCAGCCTCGCTGTGTGCGGATACCGGCGCGGACACGGAACCCCAGACGGCGGACGTGCTCCAGCGTTGGGGCGCCACGTTGGATGCTCTCGCGCGTGATCCACTCGAAGTCGCCAGCACAGTGGACTGGGTGGCTAAGTACCAATTGCTGTCCGCGTATCGTGACCGAAATGGGCTGGACTGGGACGATCCCCGACTCGCCATGATGGACCTGCAGTGGTCTGATCTACGGAGTGACAAGGGACTGTTCTTTAAACTGGCCGGCCGTGGTCGCGTGGAGCGCTTGTTCGACGACGCCGCGATTGAGCGAGCCGTCGGGAACCCGCCAGAGGACACTCGCGCGTATTTGCGCGGCCGTGCCGTGAGCGCGTTCCCGGATCATGTGGTGGGAGCGAACTGGGACGCCTTGAGTTTTAGCGTTCCGGGCCGAGCTCGCGTTCAGCGCCGCTCGCTCATGGATCCGTACTGGGGTTCGCGCGCGACCGTTGAAAAGCTCTTTGAGATGCAAAACGATATTGCCGAATTTGTTGATGCTTTGCCGCGCGGTGACCGCGGGGCATGATGGTGGTCTAGGAAAGGTACGCAACGATGTCACAAGAACAAATCAAGCCTCAGCCGCAGAAGCAGGACGAGGTCGCTGAGCCGGGAATCCCGACTCCAGCCCCAGCATCCGCTGCCACACAGGCACAAGTGCAAGAAGTTGACGACTTGCTTGCTGAAATCGACGGAGTGCTAGAAACCAACGCCGAAGAATTCGTGCGTGGCTTCGTGCAAAAGGGCGGTCAGTAAGTTTTGGATCGTCGCATCATTGGCATTGAGACCGAATATGGAATTGCGCACTCGCACCCGGGTGCTCGTTCCATCACGCCTGAAGAAATCGCTCGCTACTTGTTCAAGCCAGTAGTGGAGTGGGGGCGTAGCTCGAACGTCTTTCTGACCAATGGTGCCCGCTTGTATTTGGACGTGGGATCCCACCCCGAATATGCAACAGCTGAGTGCGATGACCTCTTGAGCCTCATCGCTCAAGACCTCGCCGGCGAGTCCATCATGCGGGACCTCGTGAAACGCGGAGAGGAGCTCATGCATGCCGATGGCATCCAAGGCTCTATTTATCTCTTCAAGAACAACTCCGACTCGGCCGGAAACTCCTTTGGCTGCCACGAGAACTACATGATCCCGCGCAAGCTCGAGTTCTCTCGCTTGTCTGAGCTCATGATCCCGTTCCTCGTCACGCGCCAGCTCATTTGCGGCGCGGGCAAGGTCAATGTGGCGGGGGAGTACTTCGGATACAACTTCTCCCAGCGCGCTGATCATGTGTGGGAAGGCGTTTCAAGCGCCACCACGCGCTCCCGTCCCATCATCAACACGCGCGACGAGCCGCATGCCGATGCCGAGAAATACCGTCGCATGCACGTGATTGTTGGCGACTCAAGCATGTCCCAGACCACGCAGCTCGTGAAGGTCGGGGCCACCGATTTGGTGCTGCGACTCATTGAATCCGGTGCGATTCTCGGCGATTTGAAGCTCGAGAACCCCATTCGTTCCATTCGTGAAATCTCTCGTGACCTGACCGGACAGCAAGTGGTTCGGTTGGCATCCGGGCGCACCATGACGGCCCTGGAAATCCAGCGCTTCTTCCTCAACGCCGTGACTGCCTTTGTAGAGAAGAACGGTGCGCACCACGATCACGTGTCCCGTGTTCTCGAAATTTGGGGTCGCGCTCTCGACGCTATCGAGACGCAGAACTTCTCTTTGATTGACCGAGACATTGACTGGGCTATCAAGAAGCGCCTCATTGATTCCTACATGGCCAAGAACGGTGTGGAACTCAATTCGTCTCGCGTGGCTCAACTGGACCTGACCTACCATGACATCTCATTGGAACGCGGCTTGTTCCATGTAATGGAGCGCCGTGGGGCTGCCACTCAAGTGGTGGATCCACAGAGCATCGAAGAGGCGAAAACCGTTGCCCCTCAAACCACGCGCGCCAAGATTCGCGGTGAATTCATGAAGGTGGCACGGGCCTCCGGCCGAGACGTGACTGCTGATTGGCTGCACTTGAAAGTCAACGACGCTCAAGGCGCCACCGTGGTCTTGAAGGATCCTTTCGAGACAGAAAATGCTGCGGCCACTGAACTTATCGATGCCTTGCGGTAGCAGTGCTGCTCAGGTCATACACAGTTTTGGCCGCTACGCTTAATGAGGCCTTTGGCCGAAACCGTCCCCGTCGAAAGTTGTTTTTGTGCGAAAAGTTCTCGCTTCCGCCGTCGTCATTGGAATGTTGTCCCTGACGGCTTGTGCTGCCCAGGAGACGAAGACCGCAGGCAATCCCACGCCATTGAACTCCGTGGAGATCACCTCGCCTAGCGCGAATGCCACCACTCCACCCGCCGTGAAATTCGATACCCCGCTCAAGGCCACCGAGGCCGGCGCCAAGGTGATCAAGAATGGCGAAGGTGCAGAGATCAAAGCGGGACAGCTAGTTTCCTACAAGCTCGCTGGATACAAGACCGAAGATGGCTCCGAGATTGGCAACACCTTTAGCCAGGCCGCTAATCAGATTGAGTTGAGCGAAGAACTTAAGGCTGCTGACCCTGAGATTTACAACGTTTTGGTAGGTAGCAAGGTCGGCTCATGGATCGCCTACACGCGTCCCACCGAGGCAGCTGCTGAGTCCTCCGTCGCGCCGAGTGGTTCCGCCGATGCTTCAGGTAGCGCATCCGGAAGTGCTTCGGCATCTGCCAGCGCTTCTCCAGAAGCTACTCAGGTGCTGATCATGGAAGTGACTGCGGCCCAGGATCCTGCCAAGAAGATGTCTGACGAAGATGTGAAGAAGCTTTCTGACGAAGGCGCTCTTCCTACCGTGAAGACGGATTCCAAGGGCAAACCAACCATCACCATTCCTGAAGGCAAGGAAGCTCCTAAGGACCTCGCAGTTCAGGTCATCACGGAAGGCACCGGCGATGTAGTTGCCACGGAAACCTCGACGGTGACCGCAAACTACACGGGCGTTCAGTGGTCCAACGGCGAAGTCTTTGACTCGAGCTACGACCGCGGCGAGCCTACTTCGTTCGGCCTTGACCAGGTGATCCCGGGCTGGACCCAGGGCCTCACCGGTATGAAGAAGGGTGCAAAGGTCATGCTGACCATCCCTTCGTTGATGGCTTACGGAGACTCCGGCGCTAACGGCCGTCCGGCTGGCCCGCTGGTGTTCTACGTGGACATCACCGACGTCAAGTAATCTTGCCTGCGTAGCAAAGTTAGAACACCACCCACTTAGGAGTGAACATGTCCTTCGGTCAGCGTGAATACGATCGCCAGAAGCCAGAAATCGAGTTCCCGGGGGAGAACCCACCGGAAGAACTCGTCATTGAAGACATCATCGTGGGCGATGGTGCTGAAGCAGTTCCAGGGAAGACCGTTTCCACTCACTACGTGGGTGTTGCTTGGTCCACCGGCGAAGAATTCGATGCTTCGTGGAATCGTGGCGCACCACTTGATTTCACCGTTGGCATCGGCCAGGTTATCCGCGGTTGGGATCAGGGCCTCTTGGGCATGAAGGTCGGAGGACGCCGTCGTCTGGAAATCCCTTCCGAGATGGCTTATGGCTCCCGTGGCGCCGGCGCTGCTATTGGCCCGAACGAAGCGTTGATCTTCGTGGTTGACCTCGTCGACGTGCGCTAATTTCGAAGGCGTAAATAAGCCTAGTCAGGCACGGATCCCTAGTAAGGTGGGATCCGTGCCTGCTGATTTAACTGAGGTTTTAGTAAGCCTCGTCTATACGCTGCTCAGCAAGAAGAACGGCTTCTCTGCTGAGTATTTGCGAACGCGCGTTGATCGTTACAAGGGCCTCGAGTCCGAGACCTTCAAGCGCTACTTCGAGCGCGACAAAGAAGAACTTGAACGCCTGGGAATTCCCATCGAGACAGTCATTCGCGAAGACGCGGCCGGCACCAACACCACGTACTACCGGATCTTGCCGGAGAAGTATCGCCTCGAAGAAATCGAGTTCACCCCGCCAGAGGCCGCCGCTATTGCCATGGCCGCCAGCTATTGGGGTGAAGATGCTTTGGGTAACGCCGCTCAGCGAGCTCTCGCTCGACTGGGCGTGGCAGCCACTGAACTCGACAACTCGGTTTTTGAGCCACGTGTCTCGAGCTCGGAGCCGGCCTTCGGGCAGCTTCTGGATGCCATCACGGAACGCTTCGCAGTCACCTTCACGTACGCCAATCCCGTGGGGGAGCAAAGCAAGAGAGTGATTGAACCGTGGGGCCTCGGCCAGCGTTTCGGTCACTGGTACGTCACGGGCTTTGATCGCGATCGTGAAGCTCAGCGCATCTTTCGGCTTTCGCGCATCCTCGATGAGGTCAAACGCGTTGACGGTGCTCCTACCGTCGATCGCCCAGCCCAGTTCTCGATGAGTGAAGCGCTCAATCGTATGAAGCTGGATTCAGTCACGAGCACCGCCACGTTGCACCTGCGCGAGGGTCGCGGCTACGCGCTACGCACACGTGCCGAGGAAATTCAGGCTCTCGACGAGTCATGGGACATCGTCAAAGTCTCCTACGTGAACCTTGAGGACATGGCCAAAGACGTGGCCGCGCTCGGAAGTAATGTGCGTGTCCTCGAGCCGACAAATCTGAGGCGCGCTGCGGCGTCGTTATTGGAACGAGCCCTTCAAGCGCACCGCGAGCCGGTGCCCGCTTACGAACTGGGTAAGCCGAAGAAAGCCGCAGGCAAAGTGCCAGAGACGGTCAAGGTCGCCCGCGCGCTGGACATGGTTTCCTTCATTCATGATCGCGGCGGCGCGACCTTCGGGGAGCTTCAAGAGCGCTTTGACCTGGATCGCAAAGCGCTGCAACGCGAGCTGGACCGGCTCTCGCTCTGTGGTCTACCTGAAGGTCTGCCGGATGAGCTTCTTGACGTGATCATCGACGATGACTACGTCAACATCGAAAATGCCGAGCACTTGAGCCATAAGGTGCGCTTGAACTTGGCAGAGGCTTTTTCGCTCATGGTGGCGCTGGATCTCATGAGCGCGGTGCCCGGGGTCGGCGACGATTCCGTGGTGGCGAGTGCGCGCGCCAAGATTGAGGTCGCGACGGGTCACTTCAGTAACTTGTCCAACGCCGTGACCGCACGGTTTGTGGCGAGCGAAGAGCCGGAGCGCTGGGCGCAGCTGCATGATGCGATTGAACATCATCGGGTGGTCAAACTTCACTACATCGTGGGTGGCCGCGACGCCCTGACCGAACGCGTCATTTGGCCGGTGCGCCTCAAAGAACAGACCGGCCGCATTTACCTCCAGGCCTGGTGCACCACGGCGAATGCCCCGCGCGTCTTCCGCATGGATCGGGTGCGTTCGCTGACGGTTCAGGATGAACATTTTGAGCACGACGCCGCCGAGCTGGCTAAGGTGCCCACCGAACTGTATTCGCCGCTTGCGAATGCAGACTTGATTGAGGCGAAATTTGCGGCGCGCTTGCGTCCTCTGTTGCCGGAATTCTCTCCGACCAGAGTGACCACGAAACGGCCGGACGGTTCCGTGATCGCCGAAATCTCCAGCGCGGGGGACCAGGCGATGCGAGATCTGGTGACCTCGCACGCGGGACATTTTGAAGTGATTGCGCCCGCCGAAGAACGCGCGGAAATCATCGAATGGCTTGAGATTGCACTGGCGACGCACGCCGAGAGCTGAATCACAACACCGTTACACCACGGAGCGCGTACGTTATTTAGACATAGCTTTGTGGCGTAAACTGAATACGACGAAAGGACTGCGCAATGGGTGGACTTCAGGGATGGCATTTGGTCATCATCATCGTTTTGGCACTTTTGCTTTTTGGCGCGCCAAAACTTCCAGGACTAGCTCGCTCGATGGGCCAGTCGCTCCGCATCTTCAAGTCTGAAGTACGTCAGATGAAGGACGAAGATCAAAAGGACGGCGTGGACTCAGATGGAACCCGCGCCAAGAACGGCGAAACCGTTCAGGGCGAAGTTCTTGACCCTGAGCGCAAGCGCGACACCCCTAACCTCTAAGTCTCGGTGGCCTCGCGTAAAGAGCGTGTAGATAACCCCGAAGGGCGGATGGCCCTTAAGGAGCACTTGATTGAGCTCCGCAACAGGCTATTCGTCTCTCTGGGTGCGCTTCTTGTTACAACGATTGCCGGGTTCTTCCTGTATTTCCCGGTATTGGACTTGCTGATTCAGCCTGTCAAGAGCTTCGGCGGCGAAGTTAACTTCACCACCGCCGTGTCGCCTTTTGACACGATGATCCAAGTTTCCGTCTTCTTGGGCGTCGTGCTCTCGGCTCCAGTGTGGCTTTATGAAGTGTGGGCATTTATTGTCCCGGGTCTACACAAGAACGAGAAGCGGTATGCCCTCGGCTTCATCGCTGCAGCGTTGCCGCTGTTCCTGTTGGGCTTGTACTTGGGATTCTGGGTACTGCCTCATGCGTTGCAGTTCTTCATGGGTCTAACGCCTGGAAACGCCACGAACATCATTGGTATCGACGTTTACTTGCCGTTTGTCCTCCGACTTCTCTTGGCCTTCGGCTTGGCCATGATCGTTCCCGTCCTGATGGTCGGTATGAACATGATTGGTATCTTGCCGGGCAAGGTGATCGTCAAAAACTGGCGCATCACGGTCTTCCTGATCTGCTTGGTTGCAGCAATGGCCGCACCAGGCGGCGACGCGCTCACCATGTTTGTCTTGGCCGGTCCGCTGCTGTTGCTCTTCTTCGGCGCCACCGTCTTCTGCTTGGTTCGTGATAAGCGTGTTGCAAAGAAGCGCGCCACTCAAGAAGCAGAGAATGAGCGCATGGCTAAAGGCCAAGGTTCCAGCCTTCCGGCACCGGAAGCAATTGACTAACTAGCCGCGGCCCGCGAGTGAATCCCCTCAACCTCGCGTGGCCACGGGTAGGGTCAAACTACAGCGATCACTTCATGGATCGCGCACACATCAGGTCCTCGCCCGGACCGGAAAGGGAAACACATGTCCTCTCCGGCCGAAAGGTACGCAGCTGCGAAAAAACGCGCTGCTGAAGCCAAAACCGAACTGTACGGTTTCCGCCAACAACTCTCTTTCGAGCTTGACGATTTTCAGATTCAAGCCTGCACAGAACTCGAGAAGGGCCGCGGCGTTCTGGTTGCTGCACCGACTGGTGCCGGTAAGACCGTCGTCGGTGAGTTTGCTGTTTATCTTGCTCTCAAACGGGACGGAAAGTGTTTCTACACCACCCCCATCAAGGCGCTCTCTAACCAGAAGTTCCAGGAATTCGTGGAGAAGTACGGCGCAGACCGCGTAGGCCTGCTGACCGGCGATACGTCCATCAATTCCGAAGCCGACATTGTTGTCATGACCACCGAAGTGCTGCGCAACATGTTGTACGCAGACTCTGACACGCTTCGCGGCCTGTCCTTCGTAGTGATGGATGAAGTCCACTATTTGGCGGACAAGTTCCGTGGCGCCGTCTGGGAAGAAGTCATCATCCACTTGCCACAGACCGTGCAGGTGGCATCGCTGTCCGCGACAGTTTCCAATGCCGAAGAATTCGGTGGCTGGCTCGACGCCGTCCGCGGCGACACTGCGATTATCGTGTCCGAGCACCGCCCCATTCCGCTGTATCAGCACGTCATGGTGGGCGGACGCATTGTTGATCTTTTCGCTGAAGATGTCTCCTTCGACGAAGCCGGCACGGAGCAACGCCGTGAGTCCCTGACGGTGAATCCAGAGCTGCTGCGCATTGCCCGTCATGACCGTGCCACCACACTGACGCGGAGTGGCCGTGGCGGATCGTCCCGCCGAGACCGTGAAGAATTCCGCGCCTCGCGTGGTGGAAAAGCGTATGACCGTTCCCGGAACGGGGGACGCGGAGGCGGTCGCGGAGATGACCGTGGACGCCCTGGCAACGATCGTCGCTATGACAAGGGCGAGCGCGGCAATTCGTGGGAGGCCACTGAAGAGTCCCCACGATTCAACGTGTCGCGTCCGCAGATGATTCGTGCGCTCGACAAAGCAGGACTGCTCCCAGCCATTGTCTTCATCTTCTCCCGTAAGGGTTGCGACGGAGCGGTGAGCCAATGCGTCCGTTCCGGACTCAAGCTCACGACTGATCGCGAGTCTCGCGAGATTGCCGCCATCGTCGACGACGCGGCAAAAGACCTCAACCCGAGCGACCTCGATGTCCTCGGCTTCTGGTCATGGCGCGACGGCCTCATCAATGGTTTCGCCGCCCACCACGCAGGCATGCTTCCCGTCTTCAAGGAAGTCGTGGAGAAGCTCTTTGCTGAGGGCTACATCCGCGCCGTTTTTGCCACGGAAACGTTGGCGCTCGGCGTCAACATGCCAGCCCGCTCTGTGGTCCTTGAAAAGCTCGTGAAGTTCAACGGTGAAGAACACGTACAAATCACCCCTGGTGAGTACACACAGCTGACTGGCCGAGCTGGCCGACGCGGCATCGACGTGGAAGGCCACGGCGTGGTGCTGTGGCAGCCAGGCACAGACCCTGCCGCTGTCGCCGGTCTTGCCTCGAAGCGTACGTACCCGTTGAACTCGAGCTTCCGCCCTACCTACAACATGAGCCTCAACCTCACGGCGCAGTTCGGCCGTGAACGCGGTCGCGGGATCCTTGAGTCGTCCTTCGCTCAGTTCCAAGCCGACCGATCCGTGGTTGGCCTTGCACGCAAGGTACGCAGCCGCGAGGAGTCTTTGGCTGGCTACGCGGAGTCCATGCAGTGCCATCTCGGAGACTTCTCGGAGTATGCAGAGCTGCGCCGCCAATTGAGCAATGCTGAAAAGAACGCAAGCTCTTCGGAACGCAGGATTCGTAGGGGAGCGGCAGCCGCAAGCCTCGAAGGTGTTTCGAGAGGCGACGTTCTCCTCGCAAAGGGACCACGCGGCGTCGTACGTTGTGTAGTCATTGAGACTTCGCAGTCTTTGCGGGACCCACGCCCCACCGTGCTTACGGACGACGGCAAGATCAAGCGATTGAGCCCCATGGACATCGACGGGCCCGTGGTGATCCATGAGCGTTTGCGCATGCCCAAGAACTTCACGGGCCGTTCGCCGCGCGAGCGCCGCGACCTCGCATCAAGTCTGCGCAACCTCCTGCAAGACAAGCGCCCCCCGAAGAACTTTGACCGTGCGTTCAAGTTCTCTGGTTCCGAGCAATACGACGCCGAAATCGCGCGTCTTCAGAGGGCACTTCGCCAGCACCCATGCCACGGCTGCTCGGACCGAGAGGACCATGCTCGCTGGGCCGAACGCTGGTGGACGCTGCGCAAAGAAACGGACCAGATCAAGGCTCAAATTGGCGGCCGCACCAACACCATCGCGAAAACCTATGATCGTGTGTGCGCCGTGCTTAACCACTACGGCTATTTGAAGCTCGATCACGAACTCGACAACGAAGGCTACTTGGGGCTCAACAACCCCGGTGGTGCAGCAGAGGAATCTGCAGCAACGGCGGAGGCCGCTTTGGCTGCCGATGGTGCCGCACTGATTTCTCAGGCCGGGCAGCGCTTGCGTCGTATCTACGGCGAACGCGACATGCTCACTTCGTTGGTTCTTGAATCCGGCGTGCTGGAAAACCTGGATCCAGAAGAACTCGCCGCGTTCATCACCACCCTTGTTTTCCAGGCCAAGCGCGAAGAACGCTTGGTGGATGTCAAGCTTCCTAGCCCAGCCATCCACGACGCGTGGGACATCACCGTCCGCGAGTGGTCTGAGCTGACTGATTTGGAAGAAGTACACCATTTGCCGCAGACGGCCGCCCCTGAGCTGGGCCTCGTCTGGCCCATGTTCCATTGGGCGCGCGGCAAGGATTTGCGCGATGCGCTCAACGGCACTGACCTCGCTGCCGGCGACTTTGTCCGGTGGGCCAAGCAGGTCATCGATTCGCTCGACCAGCTCGCGAAGGTGCCCGGTCTTTCGCCGAAGTTCGCCAAGACCTGCCGCAAGGCAGTAGATCTGGTGCGCCGCGGCGTCGTAACCCATACCGGCTTAGGTGAAGTGGACTAAGCCACCTAACGAAAGTGATGCAAGAAAAAAGTGAGTGAGATTTCGCTGTACCGCAACGGTTCCGTCTATTCGACCGTGGACCCGTATGCAACCGCCATGATCGTGGAGAACGGTCAAGTAGCGTGGATTGGTGGGGAAGCGGCCGCGGATTCGCTACAAGATGCGCGCATGAATGTGATCGACCTTGACGGCGCCTTGATTACGCCGGCGTTCGTGGATTCGCATGTGCATGTCACGGAGACCGCGCATTCCATCTCTGGTCTTGACCTCGGCTCTGCGCGTAGCGTCCAGGACGTTTTGGATGGCGTTTCCGCGCATGCAGCTCAGCATGAGCGCGTCGTGGGACGTGGCTGGGATGAATCCGGCTGGGACGAAGCCCGTGTGCCGTCCGCTGAAGAACTCGAGCGCGCTTCGGGCGGCAAGGATGTGTACCTGACCCGCGTTGATGCACATTCCGGAATCGCCAGCGCTGGCTTTGCCGCCAAGCTGGGCCTTCCCACGGACACCGGTTCGCTGACCGGCGAGCAGCACGTGGCTGCACGTCAGTCCATTGCCAACTACACCGCCGCCGAGCGCGCACAGATGCAGAAGTTGGCTCTGGAGCATTTCGCTTCGCGTGGCTTTGCCGCCGTCGTGGAGAACGCCGCGCCTCACATTGCTGGCTGTGAAGACCTCGAATCTCTGGCAGCACTGACTCGCGAATCAGGGGAGAGCCTTCCCACCGTGTACGCGCTGTGGGGCGAGCTGGCTCGCGACGAACAGCACGCTCGCGAACTCGTGGACTCTTTCGGACCTGGCGTGGTGCGCGGCCTCGCTGGCGACCTGCGGATCGATGGATCGCTCGGTTCCCGCACGGCCGCTTTGCGCGAGCCTTACGTTGACGCACCCGGCGAGACCGGCCAGTTGTACGTTTCCGCGGACGACGCCGCAGCTCACTTCGTTGCTTGCACCTTGGCCGGCGTCCAGGGCGGCCTCCACGTCATCGGTGAACGTGGCTTGGACGTAGTCATCGAGGCGCTTGAGAAGGCTGCCGGAATTGTGGGAATTGAGAAGCTCAAGGGTGCTAATCACCGTCTTGAGCACGTGGAGATGGCCGACGACGCCCACATCGAAGCGCTCGCGAGTTTCGGCGTGACGGTGTCCATGCAGCCGCTCTTTGACGCCTACTGGGGCGTTCCCGGTGGAATGTATGAGCAACGCGTTGGCGCAGAGCGCGCGTCCATCATGAACCGCGTAGGAACCATGCTTGCTGCTGGCATTCCGGTGACCTTCGGATCCGATGCGCCAGTGACCAATCACAGCCCGTGGGAAATCGCGGCCGCGGCGTTTAACCTGCACGCCTCGAGCGCTCGGATTTCGTCGAAGGCTGCGTTCATTGCCCAGACTCGTGCTGGCTACCGTGCGGTGCGCGAAAGCAACCCGTTGCTTGGCCAGTTGGGTCCAAGCTCGCCAGCGACTTTTGCAATCTGGGAGCCGTGGGAGCTTTCCGTCCAGACGCCAGATGAGCGCGTCTCGGCATGGAGCACGGACACGCGCGCAGGCACGCCAGTGCTGCCAACTCTTGAGCACGGAAGCCCTGAGTGCCTCCGGACGGTCAAGAACGGCGTCACGCTGTTCGATAAATTGTAGAAGTAATAGACTAAATCCCATCGCCACGCCGTGGTGACTAGGTGGTATTTACTTATCACCTAGTCAGCCAAGGGTTGACAGGCTCCACAGAGCCACTAATGTGGAAGTTCACGGGAAGCCTTTTTGGCTTTCCAAGCTGGAAAAAGCCAGCAATCTACGAGGAAGTCCGCGGAACCTTAGAAAACAAGTTGTGTCACACTGTCACGCCTTGGCCCGAAGTTTCGCGGACTCCCTCGTTTCAACCTGTAGGGTATCTAGTGCCCTGTCTTGGTTTAACGCTGCCGGGCGAAGTGTATTTGTCTCATCAGGAGGATTCCGCCCGTGCGGGTACTGACGATTATTCCCACCTATAACGAGCGGGAGTCTTTGCCGATTACCGTGAACCGTCTTCGCGCCGCTGCGGCCGACGTTCATGTCCTGATCGCCGATGACAATTCGCCGGACGGCACCGGCCAGCTGGCCGATGAGATGGCTGCACAGGACTCCAACATCCATGTCATGCACCGCAAGGGCAAAGAAGGACTGGGCGCGGCGTACATCGCCGGCTTCCGTTGGGGACTCGATCGCGACTACGACGTCCTGGTAGAGATGGACGCCGATGGCTCCCACCAGCCAGAACAGCTCCCACGTCTTTTGGCGGAGATTCCTCGCGGCGCCGACTTGGTCATTGGTTCCCGCTGGGTGAAGGGTGGCTCCGTGGTGAACTGGCCACTCCACCGAAAGTTCATCTCCCTGGGTGGCAGCCAGTTCTCCCGCATCATGTTGGGATTGAAGCTGCGCGACATCACGGCCGGCTATCGCGCCTACACCGCTGACACCCTCCGTTCTATGGACTTCAACGAGATTGATTCTGTGGGCTACGGATTCCAGGTGGACATGACCTTCCGTGTGGCACGTATGGGCCGCCGCATCGTGGAAGTTCCCATCACCTTCGTGGAGCGCGAACTTGGCGTCTCCAAGATGAGCGGCAACATTGTCACCGAAGCCATGGTGAACGTGGTTCGTTGGGGACTTTCTGCACGTGCAGAAACCCTGAGCGCCAAGATCAAGTCGAAGCTCGGCAAGTAGTACGTAGCCGACACATACGCAAAAGGAAGGCCAGGGCGAAATGCCCCGGCCTTCCTTTATTGCTTCTTTAGCTACCTACTGCAGAGAAGTCTTACTTCTTTGCAGAAACCTTTTCCCCGCGCGATTCGCGAAGCTTGTTGAGGCGGTCCTCAAGAATCTGCTCAAGCTCGTCTACAGAACGACGCTCCAACAGCATGTCCCAGTGCGTACGCACTGGCTTTTCGTTGCTATCAACTGGCTTTTCGCCATTGACAAGAACGGCTTCCTTGCCGGTCTTAGAGGTCCACGTCGGCGGAATCTCAGCCTCGGCTGCAAACATCACGAAGACCTGCTCTCCGTCTTCGCAACGGTATTCAACGCGCTGGCGTGGAGCTGGTTCTACGCCAGCTTCCGTCTCCATGCTCTGTGCGCCAAGACGCATACCTCGCAAACTGCGATCGCTCACTGTCTTCCCTCCGATAGATAAACTACTCGTCCTTAGTCAACGAGCAAGATCCTGGAATCATTCCCGCAAAGACACTCAAGTATAGCGAAGGCTCTTGCTTTACCGGGTATGTAAGCCGATAAAGCAAGAGCCTTTGAGCTTGCGTGACTATGAGTTGGCAGAACCGGCCGGATTATTGCCTGTGGTTCCTGCGTTACCGGCATTGCCCGCAACGCCCGTAGCACCCGCACCGCTGGTAGCGCCAGCACCGCCGACACCACCAAAGTTTCCTAGAGCCCCGCCGATGCCCTTGAGAGCATCTCCGACTTCGCTCGGGATGATCCACAAAGTGTTTGCGGTTCCCTCGGCGATCTTCGGGAGCGTCTGCAAGTACTGGTAGGCCAGAAGTTCCTGATCAGGGCGTCCAGCGTGGATGGCGTCGAAGACCTTCTGAATGGCCTGAGCTTCACCGTCTGCACGCAGAATCGCAGCCTTGGCGTCGCCTTCAGCGGCCAAGATCGCCGCCTGGCGCTGACCTTCGGCCGTGAGGATCTGAGACTGCTTGGTGCCTTCAGCGGTCAAGATGGCGGCGCGGCGATCACGCTCAGCGCGCATCTGCTTCTCCATCGAGTCCTGGATGGAGAGTGGCGGATCAATGGCCTTGAGCTCCACGCGTGACACGCGGATGCCCCACTTGCCTGTGGCTTCGTCAAGAACGCCACGGAGCTGGCCGTTGATCTGGTCGCGGCTCGTGAGTGCCTCTTCAAGGTTCAAACCACCCACAACGTTACGAAGCGTCGTGGTGGTCAACTGCTCCACGGCCTGAATGTAGTTCGCGATTTCGTACGTGGCGGCCCGTGGCTCCGTGATCTGGAAGTAGACCACGGTGTCAATGCTGACTACCAGGTTGTCTTCCGTGATGACGGGCTGCGGCGGGAAGCTCACAACGGTCTCGCGCAGGTCCAACAGTGGCAAGAGTCGGTCCACAAATGGAATGAGCAGCGTCAGGCCTGGGCCCAACGTGCGCTGATACTTTCCGAGGCGCTCCACGATTCCTGCGCGCGCCTGCGGGATGATTCGAACTGACCGGATGAGGACCACGATCACGAAGATCGCAAGTACCGCTAGAACAATGCCGGTAGCTGTACCGTTTCCGTTCTGAAACATCCGTCCCCCTTTCGATTGTTTGTTGGTGATGAAAAATTAGTGGGTGTCGCGGGGCGCGAGGTACGCGGTAGCACCTTCAATGCGAACCACGGAACCGTAAGTTCCGGGCTGGAGTGGTGCGCCTGATTCGGCACGGGCCGTCCAGACTTCGCCACCGATTTTGGCGCTGCCCATGAGACGGCTGGTGGGCTCGAGCACGAGGGCCTCTTCGCCGATGAGCCGGTCAATGTTGGTGCGGTGAGATTCCGGAGCCTTCCGCAGGTGCCGTAAAGCGACCGGTCGGAGCATAAAAATCAGGAGCAATGACAGGACGCAGAACACGACTGTCTGAAGCCAAAATTCGCCACCGATGAGTGCCGTTGCCACGCCGCCCAAAGCGCCGATGGACAACATGAGGAAGAACAGATCGAGGGACATCATCTCGATCACGGCGAGCACCAAAAACAGGACAAGCCAAAACACCCATCCGTTGGCGACAATCCACTCAAACATTTTGGTCCTTTGCATCAATCGACCCCGCGAGATTGAGGTCATTGCTTCTACTATGCCGTTTCAGGCGCGCGATTCCGTCCGCCTTGGGGCGTATTTATCCTGCAGTTCTCAAAAAGGGGCGTCTGAGGTTCAGGATTTCTGGAAGACAGAAAGGACGACGCCGCAGCTCACCGTGCGCGGTTCGCCGTCAGTTGCCTGTGCACTTTCAGTGGGAGATTCCTCGTCAGGCGACGCCGATGTGTGATGGCCCGCAGGTCCCATGCCGACGAGATCGGCGATGGCTTGAGTATCAAGGCTGAGGCTGAAATCCACATTGGTTTCGTGGAGCAGCGTAAATCCCTCGCTGAAGGTGTGGTGAAGCTTCTCCTGCTTTCCTGACTGCATTCCCAAGAGACCTGTCTCAGCGTCGCGCAGTTCTTGCAAGTGGTGAGGTGCCGGCGTCACGACGATGACTCGGCCACCGCGCTTCAGGACGCGCCGGAATTCCTCAATGTTGTGCGGAGCGAACACGTTGAGGACTACATCGACCGTGTTGGCCGCGAGCGGCAAGACGCTCCACAAATCCGTCACCAAGGAGAGGGTGTTGGAGATCTTCGCGGCGTGCTTGGCGGCGGCACGGGAAATGTCCAGGGCGACTGCTCGCGGCTGAGTTGAAGACTGCGACGACTGCCCGGAATCTTCAAGCGAAGACACGACGGAATTCAGGTAATAGCCGGGACCGGAACCTGCGTCCACTACGAACTGAGCCTCGCGAGGCACCTCGGCAACGATCGCATCAGCAATGGGGGAGTAGTGCCCGGCTTCGAGGAACCGCAAGCGCGCGGCAACCATCTCGGGAGTGTCCTCGCGGAATTTTGTACCCCGGCCGGTCAAGAGATTGAAGTATCCCTGACGAGCGGCGTCGTACTCATGACCATTGACGCAGTGCAAGGTGCGTTCGCCCTTGAGCAACATCTCATCTCCACACACGGGGCAGACGAGGCAATCGGACCAGTTGGTCACGTTCAAAGAAGTCACAAAATACCGTTCAATAACTGTTTCATAAATGGTGGTGATCGAGTAGGCTCGCGACATGAAACCGGAGAACATCGATCTACTGACCACCCTATCCGCGCCAGCCGTGCATCCGGACGGAACGCGCGCAGTGGTTGCCGCTAAGCGTCCAAACTTTGACAACGATTCCTACACAGGTCAGCTGTGGGATGTGGCGCTGGACGGCTCGGGCGCACGCCGCATCACGCAAGGAACCGCGGACGGTGCGCCACAATTTTCGCCAGACGGCAGCATTTTGGCCTTCGTACGCCGCGACGCGGACGGCAAGCCGCAGATTGCGATCGCGCCCGGCACCGGGGGAGAAGCTCGCATCATTACGACGGCGCCGCTCGGCATTAGCTCGTTCACGTTTTCCCGCGATGGTCGTTTTATCGCCTTTGAGGCAGCCCGACCCGAAGAGGATCGCTATGGCACCACGGAAGGTGTTTCCGGTGCTCAAGAGAATCCGCGGCACATCACCACGCTGAAATACCGCATGAATGGTGCCGGCTTCATCGTGGACAAGCGCAGCGGAATCTACGTCATGGAAATTCCCGCCGTTGATGATGTGCCGTACGTGAAGCCAACTGGCCGTGCAGCCAAGCTCGGGAAGGATCAGCGCAAAGATCAGGGCAACGCCGCTGACGAATCCGCGGATGCTGCGTCCAAGGCCGAGTATCACTTGGGCGTTTTGGGTGGCGAGAAGGGCATGCCGAAGGCAACCTTGGTCACGCGCATTGATGCGGATGCTTCGGCTCCTGAATTTAGCCCCGACGGCCAGTGGCTGTACTTCACCGCCGAACTTCACGAGGGCTCCGAGGCCGACCTTCGCGCCGATGTCTACCGCGTGAATGTCTCCGGTGTGCTCGGTGGCTCCGAAACGGCTGACGCAACTTTCACTCATCCAGAATTGGTGACCACAGGTTCCGGCGACGTCGCTATTGACGCGGTCCGTTTTGGAGTTGACGGCGTCTTGTACGGGCTGGGCGGGGACCTTGGGGCTACGGGCGTCGAGTTCGTCGGTAAGCCAGCGGGCGTGTATTCGCTGGGCGACGGCACGCCCGGTGCCGAGTTGAAGCTCCTGACGGATCTTGGTGAAGACGATGCCACGGAAACCCCCAAGCTGGAACGTGGAGCCACCGCCGGTGTTTGGGCGCTGAGCCGCCACCGGGGAAGCTCGTCGCCGCTCCACGTGACGGCGGAGGGTGCTCAGCGACTCGACGTGGGACAGCGAGTGGTGAAGGCCGCCGTGGAGACGCCGGCAGGCGTTGCGGTGACGTATTCAGATCCTGAAACGCCAAGCGATCTGGCTCTCGTGAAAGATGGTGCCTTCACACGCATCACGGATTTCGGTGCCAAGCTCCGCGAACAGAGCACCGTCATCGCACCTCAGGAATTCACCGCAATTGCGGCCGACGGCCATGAGGTCCACGGCTGGATCTTCGTGCCAGAAGGAGATGGGCCACACCCGGTTCTGCTCAACATTCACGGTGGTCCATTCAGTGCGCATGACTGGGCCTACTTTGACGAGCCCCAGGTTTACGCGAACGCCGGCTACGCAGTGCTTCACTGCAACCCGCGTGGGTCCGCCGGTTACGGCATCGAGCACGGTCAGGCCATCAAGGGCGCCATGGGAACCGTGGACGCGAGCGATGTGCTCGCGTTCTTGGAACAGGCAGTTGCTTCGAATGCGTCGCTGGACGGCGAGCGCTTGGGCGTCATGGGTGGTTCCTACGGTGGTTATCTCTCCGCGTGGTTGATCGGTCATGACCACCGTTTCAAGGCGGCCATCGTGGAGCGCGGATGCTTGGAACCGTACGCGTTCCAGGGTTCTTCAGACATCGGATGGTTCTTCTTGGGCGAATACATGGGACGCGACGCTGAGCTGCAGCGCCAGCAGAGCCCCTTCGCTGCGGCTGACGAAAACCAGACGCCAACGCTCATCATCCACTCCGAAGAGGACTACCGCTGTCCGCTTGAGCAGGCTCAGCAGTACTTTGCCAAGCTCAAGCTCCAAGGCACCGAGGCTGAACTCTTGGTGTTCCCGGGCGAGAACCACGAGCTCTCACGCGCCGGTACGCCATGGCACCGTAAACAGCGCTTCGAGGCAATTCTTGAGTGGTGGAACCGTCACCTGCCGGTGGCTTAGGTGCTCGCCTCGGCAGAGATCGCTACTGTGGTGTGATGATCACAGAAGTTCACGACGTCCTGGCACGATACCGCGATGCGGTGTACGACCAGGACGTCGATGCTTTCATCGCCCTGTATAGCCCGAACGTGCGCATCTTTGAGATGTGGAAGGCCTGGGAATTGCTGGGCCACGACGGCGCGCGAACGCTTTCATCGGTCTGGTTTGCGAGCATTCCGGCAGGGGAGAAGGTCGCGGCCTCCTTCTATGACGTTCACATTCGGGAGTACGACGACGCTGCCTTAGTGAGTGCCTACGTCCGGTTTAGCGGTTGCACGCCTGATGCGAACGGTCACTTCACTCCCGTCCGGCATCAGGACAACCGGATCACTTGGGTGCTGGAACGCGTGGACGGGCAGTGGCTCATTGTCCACGAACACACCTCGGCACCGATTGACGACGAATCAGCCAAAGCGATGCTCCATCGCGAGGACCTCGTGGAAGAAGGCGCGCACAAAATCTGGTCCGTCCGTCCAGAACAGGCAGGCGACCAAGCAAACGTGCACGGGATCAACGCCGCAGCGTTTCCTACGCTCGAAGAGGCTGAGCTCGTCGACGCCCTTCGCGTCGATCCTGATGCATGGATCGACGGGCTATCGATGCTCTCGTTTGATGGAGACCGTCCTGTGGGTCATGCGCTGTTGACGCGTTGCTACATTGATGACGTTCCGGCACTGGCGCTGGCGCCGTGCGCAGTCTTGCCCGAGTTCCAATTCACGGGTGCGGGTACGGCAGCGATCAACGGTGCCCTCGACGCAGCCCGAGCGATGGGGGAGAAGTTCGTGGTGGTCCTGGGCCATGCGGACTACTACCCACGTTTTGGCTTCAAGCGGGCGGTGGACCACGGAGTCCGTCTCTCCATCGAAATCCCAGAAGAAGCGTTCATGGTCCTGAGCCTGCAAGACCAGGAAGAATTCCCGTGCGGAACTGTCCGTTACGCGGCCGCATTCGGTATATGAGCGAGTCCATCGTGTTGCCGGAATCAGAACGCATTGAATACTCGCGCATGCAGGACTCGGACCTCGACGAGTTGGCGCAACTCTTGGGCGATCCAACCACCATGCAGTTCTATCCGCGGTCCAGGACTCGCGACGAAGCGCTCGACTGGATCAGCTGGAATCAACGCAACTACGCCCGTGATGGGCTGGGACTCTGGACTCTGCGCTTGAAAGATCCCGCGAGCGACACCGTGAATTCGGCGCGTCTCGCGGCACTGAAGGAGAACTCGAAAAGCCGAGCTGCGTCGTCGTACTTTATAGGCGATTGCGGACTGACCTGGCAGCGCATCGACGGAGACGAGGATCTCGAAATCGGGTATCACGTGCGGCCGGAACTACAGGGGCAAGGGCTTGCGACGGAAGCCGCGCAAGCGAGCCGTGATCTCGCGATTTCGCTAGGTCATCGACGGCTGATTTCAATCATTCATCCAGACAACATCGCCTCCCGCCGCGTCGCGGAAAAGGTTGGCATGCAGGTTGATCGTGAGACTGTCAGCCGAACCGGCATTCCGGTGGTTGTTTATGCGGGTGAATGGTGAGATCTCAGGGTGGCTGCCGGTAGGATCACTCCCCAGACCAGACCGCGTTTTAGCTGAACTTTTGGAGCGTCCATGACCACCGTGCCTTTGGCGGATAGCCACGAAATGATTCGCGTTCACGGAGCGAATGAGAACAACCTCAAGAATGTTTCACTGGAGATTCCCAAGCGCCGGCTCACGGTGTTTACGGGTGTTTCTGGATCCGGTAAATCATCGCTTGTGTTTGGGACGGTCGCTGCGGAATCCCAGCGCATGATTAACGAAACCTATAGCTCGTTTGTGCAAGGTTTCATGCCCAATATTGGCCGGCCGGACGTTGATCTGCTCGAAGGCCTGACCACCGCCATCATCGTGGATCAAGAGCGGATGGGTGCAAACCCGCGCTCGACCGTGGGCACCGTGACGGACGCGAACGCTATGCTGCGCATCATCTACAGCCGCATCGCGGAGCCACGGATTGGTTCCTCCAACGCTTACTCCTTCAACGTGCCATCCGTCAGCGCGAGCGGTGTTATGAAGGTCATGAAGGGCGGCAAGGAGGTCGCCGAAAAGAAGACCTTTACGCAGACCGGCGGCATGTGCCCCGAGTGCGAGGGCCGCGGTCAGGTCTCCGACATTGATCTCGACGAGCTCTACGACTCTTCGAAGTCTCTGGCCGAGGGACCGTTCAAGATCCCCGGTTACACGGCGGACGGCTGGGCCATGCGGATCTTCACTGGCTCCGGATTCTTCGATGTGGACAAGCCCATCGTGAAGTACAACGCCACCGAAATGAACGACCTGCTCCACAAGGAACCAACCAAGGTCAAGGTCGACAACATCAACCTGACCTACGAAGGCCTGATCCCGAAGATTCAGAAGTCCTTTCTGTCCAAAGATCGCGACGGCCTGCAACCGCACATTCGAGCTTTCGTGGACCGCATTGCCACCTTCAAGAAGTGCCCGGAATGCGATGGCACTCGACTTGCTGAACCGGCCCGCAATTCGTTCGTCAACGGCAAGAGCATCGCCGATCTGTGCTCCATGCAGATCAATGAACTTTCTGCCTGGATTCGTGATCTCAAGGAACCGTCGATGGCGCCCTTGATCGAGAACCTGCAGCACACCTTGGATCAGTTCGTGGAGATTGGCTTGGGATATCTGACCCTTGACCGTCCTTCTGGATCTCTCTCCGGCGGTGAATCCCAGCGCGTGAAAATGATCCGCCACATGGGGTCCGCGCTTACGGACGTGACGTACGTATTTGATGAGCCTTCAGTGGGACTGCACCCACACGATATTCAGCGCATGAACGAGCTGTTGCAACGACTTCGGGACAAGGGCAACACCGTCCTCGTGGTGGAGCACAAGCCGGAGATGATCGAGATCGCCGACTACGTAGTGGACATGGGTCCTGGCCCGGGTTCTCACGGCGGACAGATCTGCTTCGAGGGTTCTGTGGCGGATCTTCGGAAGAGCGGCACTGTCACCGGCAAGCATCTGGATGATCGTGCTCAGCTCAAGCCGAACGTGAATAAGCCCAAGGGGTCGCTCAAGATTCGTGGTGCTTCGGAGAACAATCTGCAGAACGTGGACATCGACGTTCCGTTGGGCGTTCTTGTGGCTGTCACCGGTGTATCTGGTTCGGGAAAGAGCTCGCTGGTCCATGGTTCAATCGCCAAGAATGAGGGCGTTGTATCTATCGACCAGACCGCCATCCGTGGATCGCGCCGCAGCAATCCCGCGACTTATACCGGGATGCTCGAACCCATCCGCAAGGCATTCGCCAAAGAGAACGGTGTGAAGCCCGCGCTTTTCAGTGCGAACTCTGAAGGGGCATGCCCTACCTGTAATGGTGCCGGCGTGGTCTACACGGAGCTTGGCTTCATGGCGACCGTGGGCACCACGTGTGAAGACTGCGAGGGCAAGCGCTTCCAGCCCGAGGTCCTTGAGTACCGTTTGGCCGGCAAGAACATCGACGAAGTTCTTTCCATGCCAGTGGATGAGGCCGAGGCGTTCTTTGGAGCCGGGGACGCGAAAATTCCGGCGGTGCACAAGATTCTGCAGCGCTTGGCCGATGTTGGTCTCGGCTACCTGAGCCTGGGCCAGCCACTCACCACGCTCTCTGGCGGTGAACGCCAGCGACTCAAGCTCGCAACCCAAATGGCGGATAAGGGTGAGATCTACGTTCTGGATGAGCCCACAACGGGCCTGCACTTGGCAGACGTTGAGCAGCTCATGGGACTGCTTGATCGACTCGTAAAGTCCGGGAAGTCCGTGATTGTCATTGAGCATCATCAGGCGGTGATGGCCCATGCGGACTGGATCATTGATCTGGGTCCGGGTGCAGGTAACGAAGGCGGCAAGGTGGTCTTCGAAGGAACCCCGGCTGAGATCGTCAAAGATGCGTCAACGCTCACGGGTAAGTACTTGAAGGAGTATGTGGGCGCTTAGCCTTCCTTTATCGGCTGGCTTTTATGGCCTAAACAGAAGGTATCTCCGGCCCATCCGCTCTGGTGACGGAGGGTGGAGATCCCTTCTGTCTGCTCTATTTCAGCTGTGTCCTTGAAATAACGGACTAGTGCTTCTCGGCTGGAGCCGCCTTCTTGATGAAGAACGCCAGCACGATTGCCAACGTGGCCAAGATGCCACCAAAAGTGAACGTGGCGTGAGCGCCGGCAATCACGGAATCGGCATCGCTCGAGCCGCGCATCGCTGCGGTAGCCGAACCAATCGAGAGCGCTGCGACGAAAGCCGCCGTGCCCGCCGCGCCAGCCAACTGCTGGAGCGTATTCAAAATTGCGGAACCGTGTCCGTACATGTTGCGCGGAAGGTCACCCAACGCCGTCGTCATTAATGGGGTCATCAGTAGGGCCAGACCCAAGCAGAAGACCACGTTCATCGCGATGACCAGACGAAGGGGAGTGTCAGCACTCAAAGTGGTCTGCCACCACATGCTTCCTGCAAGCAGAATCGAGCCGGGCAGAACGAGGGGGAGTGCACCCACCTTGTCGAAGATGCGGCCGACGAACGGCGAAGCAATACCTTGGATCAGGCCGCCCGGGAGCAGCATGAGACCAGTTTCGAGAACGCTGATATCTCGTCCGTTTTGGAGATAGATTGGCAGAATCATGACGGTTCCCAGCATGGTGCCCATCGCGATCATGAGAAGTGCCACGGATAGGCGGAAGTTGTGACGCGTGAAAGGCATCAAGTTCAAGAGCGTGGCGCCGTTGTCGCGGTTCAGTGCGATCTGACGCTTCACGAAGATGGCGAGAGCAGCCAGACCCACGACGAAGGCGATCAGAGGAGCTATCGAGCCGTGGATGATTTCGGAGATAGAAGCGAGTGCGTAGACCAAGCCGCCGAATCCGATAGCCGAAACAATGACGGAAAGAATATCCAGCGGAGCGCGACGGGTTGGAGTCTTGTGCTTGAGCGCTACGAAACCCGCAATAAGCAAGATGGCAGCCAGAGGGACCAGCGCGCCGAAGATCCAACGCCAGCCCCAGGCTTCAACAACGAGGCCGGAAAGGGTGGGGCCGATAGCCGGCGCAACCGAAATCACCACGGAGTTCAATCCCATGACCGCACCGCGACGGGCGGGTGCAACGAGCGTCAACGTGGTCACCATGAGCAACGGAAGAACAATGGCCGTGCCGCTTGCCTGAATGATGCGGCCCACCAGGATCACACCAACATTCGGTGCAATGGCGGCCACGAACGTGCCCACGAGGAAAAGTGAAACGGCCACGGTGAACAGGCTTCGAGTGGTGAAGCGCTGAATCAAAAAACCCGTGGTGGGAATGACGATGGCCATCGTGAGCAAGAAGCCGGTAGTCAGCCATTGAACGCTCACGGCATTCACGTTGAATTCGGCCATGAGGTTGGGAAGTGCCACGGAGAGCACGGTCTCATTGAGAATCATCAAGAACGCGGAGAGCGCCAGCACGGTGATGATGGTGGTGACACCCTTAGTGCTGAGTTGCTGCTCCGCTTTCGTTTGTGGTGGAGCGGATTCCTCTTGTGCGAGGGACGAGGGCATACAGTTACCTATTTCTGTGCAAAGGGGTGTCATCATGGGTTACAACGAAAGTTTCCGCTTCGAAATTATGGCATACTGTGACAGTTTGGCATAAGTGTCATAGAATAGTGTTTTTCAACACAACGATGTGAGGGGAGGGGCAATGCGCCCCGGAGCAGTTGAGGACGCGCCACTTGGATTGCGTGAGAGGCGTCGTCTTCAGACGGAGGCCGAGATCCACGAGGCGGCCATTTCTCTGTTTGAAGAGAAGGGCGTCGCCGCAACGACGGTTCAGGACATTGCGGACCGCGCCGGCATTTCCTCGCGTACTTTCTTCCGATACTTTGCGAGCAAAGATCAGGCCGCGTTGCCTGGACATCGCCGCATGTTGGACGTCATTGAGTCCCTTGATGTGAGCGCCATGCCGCGTCCTGTCGATCCGATGCATCTCATTGCCGATGCTGCTGAACGCGTGATGCTTTCTGAAAATACGGCGAGCCTGGGGGAGCACCGTCGCATTGCCCGTCTCCTTGCAATGGAAGGTGACATGCGCTCGCTCGCCGCGGCGCAAGAGCAAGACTTAAGCAAGGCCTTGAGGGTGGCACTCCAAAGAAATTTTCCGGAGCACGACGACGCTCGCTTACTTTTGGTAGCCGAGGTTTACCTGGCGCTGTGGCGAACGAGTTGGATTCGCTGGGGGGAGTTGGCGGCTGAGGGTGAGGCCGTGGATCCTATTCTGGTCTTCCGCGAATGCCGCTCCCAGCTGGACTCGATTTTTCAAGGTGGTGCAGCATGAAACTGCTGTTGACCTCGGGTGGAGTGACGAACGGCAGCATTCGCACCGGACTCGAAAACCTCTTAGGGAAGACCATCTCTGAATCTTCAGCCTTGTGCATTCCTACCGCTCAATACGGGCATCCGTGGTGCACGCCGAAGACCATGTGGAATTTTGTGTCGGGCCAGGAAGCGACTCATATGACGGGGCTCGGATGGTCATCTGTGGGCTTGTTGGAGCTGCTGGCTTTGCCGACGATGAACAAGAGTCGGTGGCTCCCATGGCTGGATGCCACCGACGTCCTGCTGGTGGATGGTGGCGACGCCGTGTACTTGCGTCACTGGTTGCACGCATCCGGCCTGTGGGAAGAGCTGCTGAATTTCCCAGACCTCGTGTGGGTCGGCGTGAGCGCCGGCAGTATGGTTCTGACGCCGCGCATTGGGCGCGAGTTCGTCACCTCTGGATCAAAGGGCCTTGAAGCAAGCGTCGAGGATCCGTCGGCGCCCGCTGATCAAACTCTGGGCCTTGTGAATTTCTCACTTTTCCCACATCTGAATCATCCGGACATGCCGACGAACACCCTCGACGCCGCTCAGAAATGGTTTCAGCAGATCGACAATGACGCATATGCGCTCGATGACCAGTCGGCCGTCTCGGTGGTGAACGGAGAACGAACCGTCATTTCTGAAGGCACCTGCATCCAGCTGGGCTAGTGCGCAGAGGCAAGATCGAGGCTTCCTTGGCGCAATTGATCTAGAGCATCCTGAGTCAAAAGCCCACCGTTTAGAATTAAATCCAGGCCGGGGTAGTAGGCGCGCAAAGCCCTTGTCAGAGGTGGCAATGTGGAATGGTTCAACGCGCCGGAGAATCCGATGGACAGCTGACCGTAGATAGCACCATCGTCAGAGTTCGTGGATCGTCGCGCGAGATCCAGCTCTGTGAGTACATTTCGAGCATGTGGCAGAAAAGACTGTCCAGCCTTAGTCAATGAGGCGGTCCGTGTATTGCGCTCAACGAGTTGTGCGCCTAAATCCTTCTCAAGTTTCTTGATGGATTGACTGAGTGGCGACTGAGCCATGTGCAAGCGTTGAGCTGCGCGTCCGAAGTGCAATTCTTCGGCGACGGCGATGAATGCTTCGATCTGTCGAAGTTCCATGGTGATGTTGCTCAGTCTTTGCTCGATGTAAGACGTTAGATTCACTTAGAGTAACCGGCATCCAAGCCACTTAGTTGTACATGTCTAGAGACTATATTGGAGCGCCGATAATATACATTATGTCAACTAGCATGAATCTGACTGAGTGGGGTCGGCTGACCTGTAGCCCCTATTCCATATCTTCTGCGAGGCGCTGGAACCGAGACCCACGCATTTGTCCCCTTGCATTTGTCGGTTCCTAGACGCCGTCAATAACTCATGACTCTCCGGATGAAAGCACCTCAAACAATCTTGAGAACTCAGCTGTTCATTTGTGCAGCACTGCTAGCAGTTTTCTTGTGTGGGACCCAAGTATCGGGCTGCCTTGGTCAGACCACTTGAACTGCTGATTGGGGCATCTTGAAATGAGCGCCGCTCCCCCAGATCCTTACCTGTCTAGATGGACGGGAGCTACACAATTTAGGTTCGTGTAGCTCCCATGCACATTTAGTGGGCTTCGAATCCCCCTACGTTGATACCTACGCTGCGAGTATCCATGAATTCGCGGAGGCCTTCTGTGCCCATTTCTCGTCCCATGCCAGACGCCTTGAAGCCTCCAAATGGGGCTCTCTCATCAAGCGTGGCTGGACCGTGTGAGTTGACGAAGACATAGCCTGCTTCGAGTCGAGAGCCGATGCTGCGTGCTTTCGCGTCATCTTTGGTCCACACTGAGGCGCAGAGTCCTGCCCAGGTGTCGTTTGCGGCAGCTATTGCTTCCTCAACATCGTCAAAGACCAAGATCGGTAGTGTTGGCCCAAATTGCTCCAGAGTGACGATTCGCAGTGATGGGTCTGGATTCAGCACCAATGATGGGCGAACAAAGTTGCCTGCGGCAAGTTCACCTTCGGGCAGACTTCCGAACTCCAAAACCTCTGCTCCGGAGGCTTTAGCTTCTTCAACCAACTCATTAACGAGTGCTTTCTGGAGTGGCGAATGCAGTGGTCCCATGGTGGTTCCTTGGTCGGTGCCGCGGCCAAGAACCGTGTTCTCGAGCCGTGCCTTCAATCCTTCCACGACTTCCTCGTAACGAGACCGGTGAACATAGAGGCGTTTCACTGCCATGCAAACCTGGCCCGTGGTGTCGAATGTGCCGTGGAACAAGCGGTCTAATGAGGCGTCGTCAATTTCGGCGTCCTCAAGGATGAGCGCAGGGTCATTTCCTCCGAGTTCCAACGCCACTCGCGTGAGGTTTCGTGAGGCCATTTCCATGATGCGCTTTCCACCGTTACTACTTCCGGTGAAGCACACCTTGGCCACATCATCATTAGCAATGAGAGGTTCTCCAACGACGGCATCTTCCCCGGTAATAACGTTGAGAACGCCTGCGGGAAGTTGCTGCGCCACGCGCTGAAGTACACGCGCTGTTGCCAGTGGTGCAGATGGTGGTGGCTTGACCACCACGGTGTTGCCGGCGACCAGGGCGTAAGGAAGCGAAGCGGCCAAAATTGCGAGCGGCCAGTTGAAAGGCACGATCAACGTCACGACGCCAAGTGGTTTGTAGGCGACGACGGTCTCGGTGGGCGGGCCTGCAAGCACGGTTGTTTCGTTGACTTTATCGGCAAGGCCGCAGGCCAGTTGGAATCGAATGTTGAAGACGATGAGATCGATAATGCCTTCTTGGAGGATCTTTCCGTTCTCTCGAGACAATACTTCGGCGTCTTCCATCTGGAATTCCGCTAGAACCTTGATTGCTTCGCTGAGGTATCGAGCACGTTTTTCGGGTTCCAATGCCGACCAAGCTGGGAACGCCTTCTTTGCGGCTGCAACGGCATCTAGGGCTTGCTGCCTCGTCGCTGCGGCTGCAACACCAACGACTTCTGTTGGATTCGCGGGATCCTTGATCGTCAGTCCGCCTTCCGCGCCTTCTGTCTCTCCGTTGATGTAAAGATCTGTGTGGACCGCTTGACCTGCCAACTGCTGTGTCATGACAACTCCATTGTTGAACTAATAGATCAGCCCGCTATGAATCTCACTAAACCCATAGGGACTTAACTGATCCAAGCAGTTTTCCCGTAGATCGGCAATGGTTTTTCGCTCGTATTTCTGACATGTGGAAATCATTGAGTCGAAAAAAGCGAGTGCCTATATGGGGTGCTCAAATTCAGTGGGGGTATTTGCGGACAAAAAAAGCACTAGGGGGCCAAATTTCGATAGCAGTGTCGCTCCCCGCGCCCCCATCTGGCACCCCAGCAGGGCAGGCTCCAAAGAGATTCACGAGATAACCGAGGCTCGGATATCCATTCACGTTGTTCGATTCAACGCTGCAGCCACGAGTGACTTCTTGCTCGAGTGACTTATCCATTTGCTTCGTACTTGCGGAGGAAAGAATCCAGCCCAAGGGTGCGGCAACCGATGGCTCCGAACGCTGCGAAACCACAATCACGCTGCCTTGCAATAATGCCGAAGCTGTTTCGCTGACCTTAGCGGCGTCGTCGTTCTGGGACTGAAAACCAACCAAGTGTGCGGCCCGCTGAAGCAGCGAAGCGGCAGATACCTGCGAGGTTGCGGCATTCGAATTGCCAGTAATCGGGATCATCAATTCGGAGATCGCGTTGGGTGGGGCAGGGAGCAAGTCTCCGCCACGGTCGTTATCCAGATAGATCACGATCGGTATGACCGGGTCACCATTTTCGACCTGTGATTTCTGCGCGGCGGCCTCAAGGAGCTCCGGGCCCAAGTCAATAATGGATCCCAAGCCCGTCACCTCCGCGTATCCCCCATCAATCAGCTGCGCTTGAGGACTGCTGTGGCATGGGCCAACGACGCCCGAGGGGGTCACGTATGGAAAACGAGCGGACAGCATGGAAGCCGTGGCGGCCGTCAGGGTTCCGTTGCAGCGATCCAGCACCTGCGTGGGACTCTGCACGAATTGGCGATAGAAATCGATGGAAAAAGGCAACGGAGCCGAGCTGTTTGAGCACCCTCGCGTAGTGGTGGCGACTTCATCGGCTGAGCGCTGAGGCTCTGTCGCGTTGATGTGGGAGACCAAGACTCGGCAACCGGTAATGGCGTCAGTTGAGTTGAGGATCAGGTCTGCGCTGAGCTTGTCTTCGCGGTTTTCGGTGGGTGGGTTCCAGAAATCCTGCGATAGAGACGTTGCCGAGCGCTTTTCCCAGTCGAGTTCCATCAGTCCGGCTCGATCGACCCACCGAGCTTCAGGTATGTCGGTGATATTCCATCCGCCATCGCTCGGACCGAAACCAGTCAGCGCAGGAACGCCCGTAGCGGTGTACAGAGGGTCTCGCAGGAGAAGACCAAGAGTCGCTTGAGATAGAGCGCTCGATTGGCCCATCGAACGGACTTCGTCCACGGCGTTAGCCTGACCAGCCCCGTTGAATCGGCTGATGGAAAGTCCCATCGAGCCACCGGATACACCCGATGCCACCGCAATCGAAGCCAAAGCACAGGGATTCGTTTCAGACATGCGCTGAAGAGCTATAGCAGTCCAATAAGCGGCCCGAATGCCACCACCCTTCGAAGCCACCATGACAAGCGGCCGAGCTCTGGTCACACCGTCAGATAGCGTAACGCGACACTTCTCGGTCCGGCTCCACCATGCGTCAATCGTCTCTTGCGGGGTGTGTCGCTGGATGGTTGCGGATTGAGGGCTTGCAGATTCGGAGAAGGTTCGAACTCCGTGAACCTCTGTATTACTACCGGCGAAGAGGGCCACGACGACGAACGCACCAAACAGGGTGGCGATTGGCGATTCGCGAAGCCGGAACCACTTGGACCAGAACACCTCCGGCGGAGCGTAGAAGGTGTGAACAATCACCGTGGCTCCAATCAGAAGCGCAACGAGTGAAAACGCAAACATGAGTGAACCGAAAACACCGAGAGAATCAGCAACGTCGACAGGCCGGATATACACCGCGCCGAGGCCCACAGTGCTGAGAATGATGAGTGACCACGCCGTGCCCCACATTCTCCTTTGCTGACGCTGGGCGGGAATGCGAAGAGCGCCAGAGGTATCGCCGTGAGGCATGTTGAGCGTGATGTCTGGGCGTTGGTTGGGATCAGTCAGCGCCGTGATGTGGGCCAGTTCGCAGACCTTTTCGAGTGCAGGCCGGCCTGAGGGCCACGCGGCAACGGCCAAAGCGAATCCAAGAACGGGAATCATCGCCTGGAAAAGGGAGCCGTGGCCGAGCATCGTAAACACTGCGTGGGATCGAATGAGAGTCAGGGAAGCGACGACGGCGGTAGCCAACGCCAGCATGCCCCCCCACGATCCAGACAAGGCGTGCTTCATCGGCTGTATATCGCCGTGGATCCGGCCCATTTTCTGGACGAAAACCGAGGCGACCACGAAGAACTCTAGAGAGACCGGCTATCCCAAGTGGCATGAGGAGAAACGCAGCGAGCGACAGGAACCGAACATCGCCGCGACCGGAGGCAAGTACCAGGAGCGCCAGCCCACCGACAATCAAAGGCGCGTAGAGCCACTGCCAAAGTGGTGTGGGTTCTCGGCGGACTTCTGTGGACACCGAGCGGCGAACTATGAGGTCAGTGACTATGCGACCCATGATGAAAACACCCAATATGACCATGAGCAGCGTGATGACGGCAGCGCCCGCGTGTTGCAGTCCAACGTAGTCGCCGGTTCCCTGCGTGAAGTCGAACCAAGAACGCTGCACGTCGGGTAGCTGCTCGAGAACCCCAGAAGCCGGAATAAGCCCCATTCCCGCGATGGGAAGGAAGGCCAGCAACGAGTAACGGTGAGCCAGCAGCGCTTTGGCTCGTGGCGACATCCACTTTTTGCCTTCGCGGGTTCCGAGGAGACCCAGAAGACTCGGAAGCAGTGCCAGCAGAATGAGGATCCACTTCAGCGTGGTGGACAGTGACGCGATGATGATGAATGCGTGTGGCGCCGGTATGGTGGGATCACTAAATACCAACAGCACCAGCGCGATGTTCTCTACGAGGTCCATGGCTCCGGCGGCAATCGCAAATTGCCACCGCGGTCGGGTGAGCAGAGTGAACCGTGGGCTGCCAGGCGTCAGGGCGCGAACGAATCGCGCGGCAAGAACTAATGCCAGGACATACGTGAGGATGAACAGCAGATCGAGCCAGAAATAAGCCCATACGAACGGGTGAGCAATGGGTTCGAGCGCAGGAAAATTCGCCCACGGGCTTGCCGTTTCACTGGGAGTTGAGAGTGAGAGGCGAAACGAACTGGCCGCATTGAAACTGACTGAGAAAACTCCGGCCGGAACCATAGTGATGAGTCGATCTACTTCGCCGAGCGCAATCCAAAGTCCAGCGAAGAAGGTGACTATCAGCAGTGGCCGTTGAGGAAGGCTGGGTGAAGTGGTGGTGCCAACCGTGGTGGAAGCGATACGCATCGCTGCCTCTTTTCGGTGAAGTGATACCTCGAAAGTGCAATGTGAGAGACGAATCAACATGCCCATGGTGCGCCCTTAATTTCGCGCAGTCAATACATTTTCGAGAGCCTGACCACTAATTCTTTACTTCGGCGGATCGAACTAATGAGTAACATAACCGTGTTAAGTGCTAGCACTGAGTGGGGCTGTCAGCTTCGGTGATGTTTTGCTCTCTAGAGTTGAGTCATGAAGCTTTCTCAAGGATCTCGATATCTCATCGACGTCGTGCTGATCGTGGTGTTCACGATGCTTGGGCGTCAGACGCACGAACACGGCCTCACTCCCCTAGGCATTGCACAGACGGCCGCCCCGTTCCTCTTGGCCTATCTCATCATCCGCGTGGTGGGACACTTTGCGTGGCCGTCGCGCGTGGGTTCAATTTGGCCGGACGCTGTCGTTGTATGGATTACGACGGCGGGGCTCGGCTTGATCCTTCGAGTTTTGTTTGGTGCCACGGCGGCTCCGGCGTTCCAGATCGTCACTTTTGTGACTTTGGGTCTCTTCCTCGTGGGGCATGCCGCAATACGAGCGCTTATTCGGGCGAAATCTCGCCGTTCTGCAATAAGCTCGAAGTAGATTTTTCGACGTAGAAAGGCTCTCTCATGATTACCGCTTTTGTCATGATTCAGGTTGAGGCAGATCGCATTCCAGAGTGCGCGCAGGAAATTTCCGAGATCCAGGGCATCAGCGAGGTCTATTCAGTGGCTGGCGACTGGGACCTGATTGCCATTGCACGCGTTCGGAAGCATGAAGATCTCGCTGAGGTCATTGCAAACAAGTTGTCGAAGGCCGAGGGTGTGCTGGAAACGAATACTCAGATCGCTTTCCGCGCGTACTCCCAGCACGATCTCGAAGCTGCCTTCTCCTTGGGCCTCGAGTAAGACGAGCCCTCAGCTTCAGATCCCAAAAGAACTATTCCTAAATCAAAAGCTGGACGATGCCGTAACAAGCGCACGCCCACAACACACTTGCGAAGGTGCCCAGAATGAATCGTTCTGCGGCACCTTCTTTGCCGAGTTCCTTGTACCGTCCAAGGCCTTTGACGCCGAGGACTAGCGCAATTCCTTCGGGCCACCCCATGAATAAGGTGGTGGTGACGGCAATTCGCTCCAGGAGTCCGATCCAGAGTCCGCCGCGCAGCACAGGGTCGTGTTCCGTATTGTCTTCGGCCAGAGACTCGAGTTCTGGAACGGAGATGCTTTCGGCGCCAGGAACGGTTTGAGACACCGCAGGAACCGTGGGTTCAGTGCTCTGCTCGACGTCAACGCGATGCGAAGCGCGCAAAATGGCGACCGTCATGGGTCCGCCGCCGAAGGCTGACACTAGGACACCCAGCACGACGAGTAGTGCCAGCGGGATATTTGAGGCTATTGGGTCAAGCGCGCCAAGAGCCGCGGCAGCGAGGCCCAGCGCAAGAATGAGGGAGGCGCTTCCGAAGACCAAGATGCGAGAAGACTCTTGATAGCGCTTGAGAACCAGCGGTATGGAAGCCGGGATGATGAGGGCGAAGATGATTAGCGCTATCCACGTCATTGGCTGAGCTCCTGAAGGTCGTCGGCGATCCATGCTTTCATGCGCTCGACCTCATTCCACAATCCGCTCGAGAGCCGCGAGGAAACGGCTTGTTGTGAAATTCCTAGCGAATCGCCGATCTCGCGTTGCGTGAGTCCACTAGCGAGCAATCTACCGGCTTCCGCGGAAGGCGAGCTGCGTCGTCGTTCTAGAAGCGAAACCAACTGGAGCGAGGCATCAAGCCGCTCCCCTGCGGACTCATGCTCTGAGGCACGCAGGCAGAGGTTGGCGGGACTCTTCTTTGCGGCCTCGACGGCGCTGCGGGCATACACGAAGGCATCGCCGGAACCGGCGCGAGTCTCTTTCGGGAGCGGCTCATTCACCGGGCCAACGCCAATGCCGACGCTCCAGTCCCCTGATTGCGCGAGATGCAGGGCAATGCCCATCGCGTCAGGGGCAGATTTGAGGACTGCCTGGAGTTCGTCGCCGGCAGTTCGCTGGAAGGGCCGTACCGTCTGAACTCCACGAAGCTGTTCAAGAAGTGCTTGAACTTTATCTTCGCTCGCACGGGAGCCTCGTTGGTCGATCGTCAGAACAATCATTCAACAAGTCTAAAACCTTGTATTAAGGTTTACAAGCCCTAGAGTTTGTAGCTACGAGGTGGGAGCTGCGGCTGAAGAGGCCTCAACCCAGCGCTGAAGGGCCTGAAGCGCGGCACCGGAGTCAATCGCGTCTCGGGCACGGTCAGCGGCGGCGGCAAGTCGCTCAGTCAGGCCTCCGGTTGCGGTTTCATCGAAAGCAACCAGTCCGGCGGCGGCATTGAGTACGACGGCGTCTCGCACCGGTCCGTGGGCGCCCTTGAGCACGTCAATAACTACCTGGGCATTGTGCTGAGCGTCGCCGCCGCGCAGATCATCGAGCGTTGCGCGAGCGATTCCAATGTCCTGAGCGTTAAAGGTGGATTCCTGAACGGCGCCATCGCGAACTTCCCACACCGTGTTCTCGGCCGTGGTGGTGAGTTCATCAAGCCCGTCCGCACCGCGGAAGACCAGTGCGCGTGAACCGCGCTTCGCCAACACGCCAGCCATTAGAGGAGCCATGCGGGCGTCTGCGCAACCAATGGCAGAGGCCGTGGGGCGGGAAGGATTCGTCAATGGACCCATGAAGTTGAATGCGGTCGCAACGCCAAGCTGCTTACGTGCAGGAGCCGCAAATCGCATTGACGGGTGGAATACCTGAGCAAAGCAAAAAGTAATATTCGAGGAATCCAAGATGGATTCAAGATGTTCAACCGGGGCGTCGAGGCGAATGCCAAGTGCCTCCATGACGTCAGCTGAACCCGACGAAGATGAAGCAGCGCGATTTCCGTGCTTAACATTTCGCGCACCTGCGCCTGCGCACACGAGTGAAGCCATTGTGGAAATGTTCACAGTGTTTTGTCGATCGCCACCGGTGCCGACAATGTCCAGCTTCTCTCCCCCGATATCGAGAGGCCGGGCGGCGCCAACCATTGCTTCGACCAAACCGGTGAGCTCGTCTACCGTCTCGCCTTTAGACCGCAGGGCAACCAGGAAGCCAGCAACCTGAGCATCTGAGGCATTTCCGGCCATAATCTCGGCCATTGCCCAGTTGGCTTCATCTGTCGAAAGATCGTCGTGAGAGATCAATCGAGTGATGATGGTTGACCAATTCGGAAACTTCTGAGCGGCTTGAATCGTTGACACACCGATAGGTTATCTACGTTTCGTAGAAACAGAGGAATTGTTTCTCCCGCGGAATTTCGCGGATTACCCCCATATAAGCGAAGAAACACACACGACGCGAAGCAAATTGCGTTGGGAGTTTGGGCGTGTCACAGCCATAATAGGTGGGTGACCACTGCAACTCATGCCCTAAATGCCCCGGCCCATCCGGTGCCTAATCGTCCGAACCTCGTTTCGGTAGGCACCATTGTTTGGCTTTCAAGCGAGGTGATGTTCTTCGCCGCCCTGTTCGCTATGTACTTCACTTTGCGCGCAGCCCTGCCCGAATTGTGGGCATCGGAAACGGCGAAGCTGAACGTCCCGTTCGCTCTTCTAAACACAATCATCCTTGTTCTCAGCTCTGTCACATGCCAGTTTGGCGTGTGGGCAGCTGAGCGTCATAAGCCTCGCCGTTCTGGCGGCCTGTTCCAGTTCAAGGAATGGGGAATGGTCGAATGGTTCGTACTCACCTTCATTATGGGTTCGATCTTCGTATCTGTTCAGGCTTTTGAATACGTCGAACTCGTACGCCATGGCATCTCCCTGAGCTCCCACGCTTATGGATCTGCCTTCTACCTCACCACTGGCTTCCACGGAATTCACGTTGCTGGCGGCTTGATCGCGTTCTTGCTGATCATCGGCCGCGCGTTCTTGGCACGCAACTTCGGCCAGTTTGAGGAAACCGGAGCCATCGTTGTCTCCTACTACTGGCACTTCGTCGACGTGGTGTGGATTGCGCTCTTCGCAATCATCTACTTCTTGAAGTAGAAGCCCACTCAAGACTGCTATCGCTCGCACTAGGTAAGGAAAAAGCTCGTGAAGGCTATTTCGCAACGGCGTCGCCACCCGCTCGCCGCATTTGCGCTTCTCATGATTGGTCTGTTGGTCACCGGTGGTTTGTATTTCGCCGCAACAAGCTTGAGTGGCGCCAAAGCGTCCACCACGGCCTCCGCTCAGGATGTCGAGGAGGGTGGAAAGCTCTTCGCAGCAAACTGCGCTACCTGCCACGGCCTGAACGCCGAAGGCTCTGATTCCGGACCTTCGCTCATTGGCGTTGGCGCTGCTGCTGTTGACTTCCAGGTTGGCACCGGCCGTATGCCGATGCAGATGCAGGGACCGCAGGCTCAGGCCAAGCCGGTTCAGTTTGATGAAAAGCAGATTTCCCAGATGTCTGCATACGTCGCTTCCCTCGGTGCTGGCCCAGCCATCCCAGAGGAGAAGTACTTGGACAACGGCGGTAACTCGGCAAACGGTGGAACCGTCTTCCGCGTGAACTGCGCAATGTGCCACAACGCAGCAGCTGCTGGCGGTGCATTGACCCGCGGTAAGTTCGCTCCAACCCTTGCTGGTGTATCGGAAAAGCACATCTACGAAGCAATGGCGACCGGCCCGCAGAACATGCCGGTCTTCAATGACTCCAACATCACCCCTGAAGAGAAGCGTGACGTCATCACCTTCTTGAAGGAAATTGAAGCTCAGGGCTCCCCCGGCGGAGAAAAGCTCGGATCGCTCGGCCCAGTGTCTGAAGGTCTCTTCATTTGGACTGCTGGTCTTGCGATGATCATTGGTTTCACCATCTGGATCACCTCGCGCTCCTCGTAATTCCTTGCACTTTCGGTAGTCTCACTACCAACATCACTTGAAAACATTCCTATTGAGAGAAGGATGAGACAGAATATGGGCAACCATAGTCACGGGGGGCCGAACGAGCCTGGCACCGTTGCTACGGCTGGCCAGGATAACCCGGAGCAGTTCCGGGATCCGGGTCTTCCGCCGCACCGGCCTCGGCTTGCGGACACCGATCCAGTAGCCGAGAAACGAGCAGAACGTCAGGTTTCCCTGTTGTTCATCGTTTCGATTCTTGGCACACTCCTCTTCTTTGTGTCCTACTTCGTAATTGGACACACCACCTCCATTGCTGACCTTCGCTTGCAGAACATGTTGCTCGGTCTGGGCACCGCGTTCGCAATGCTCGGCATTGGTGTAGGTATCGTCCACTGGACGAAGACCTTGATGCCTGACCACGAGTGGGTACAAGAGCGTCACGAGATCACCAAAGAAGAAGATCGTGCTGAAGCAGCACAGATGGTCAACGACATTCTTGACGAGTCTGGCATCAAGCGTCGTCCATTGATCCGTAACACCTTGATCGGTGCTATGGCTCTTGCGCCGATTCCGGCAATCTTCATGTTCCGCGACTTGGATACCTCCAAGCTCAGCGCCAACGAGATGGTTGATCGTCTGCGTTACACCATGTGGGACAAGGACGTTCGTTTGGTCCGTGACCCTTCCGGTCTCCCGATCAAGGCGTCTGACGTTCAGATCGGTTCTGCATTCCACGTCATCCCAGAGGGCTTGAATGAAATGCACGAGGGCAAGCTGAACGAAAAGGCTAAGGCCGTCGTCCTCTTGATGCGTCTCGATCCTTCCAAGATGCAGATCTCTCCAGGTCGTGAAAACTGGCACGTCAACGGCATCGTTGCGTACTCCAAGATCTGCACGCACGTTGGTTGCCCGGTTGCTTTGTACGAGCAGCAGACGCACCACTTGTTGTGCCCTTGCCACCAGTCGACCTTTGACTTGACCCAGGAGTGCAAGGTTATCTTTGGCCCTGCCGGTCACGCTCTTCCACAGCTCCCAATCACCGTCGATCCAGATGGCTTCTTGGTTGCACAGAGCGATTTCCAGTCCCCTGTTGGCCCGAGCTATTGGGAGCGTGGTGAGCGGTGAGTACTAGCACCCAGGTTTTCGAGCCGAAGACCAAGACAGGCAAGATCGCGAACTTCGTTGATCAGCGTGTCGCGGCTTCTGGACTCGTCAAGGAATTTGGCCGCAAGGTCTTCCCTGACCACTGGACGTTTATGTTCGGTGAAGTTGCTCTCTACACGTTCGTCGTGTTGTTGCTCTCCGGTACGTTCTTGACGTTCTGGTTCAACCCTTCGATGGCAGAGACGATCTACGAAGGCTCCTACAACCCACTCAAGGGTGTAGAGATGTCTGTTGCTTACGCATCTTCGTTGGATATCTCCTTCGAGATCCGCGGCGGCTTGTTCGCACGTCAGGTCCACCACTGGGCCGCTCTGCTCTTCGTTGCAGCAATGTCTGTGCACATGTTGCGCGTGTTCTTCACGGGCGCGTTCCGTCGTCCTCGTGAACTCAACTGGGTTATCGGTTGCGTCTTGTTGATTCTGGGCATGGCAGCTGGCTTCACCGGCTACTCCCTCCCCGATGATCTGCTTTCCGGTAACGGTCTGCGCATTATCGACGGTGTTATCAAGGCCATCCCGGTTGTTGGTACCTATATCTCGTTCTTCCTCTTCGGTGGGGAGTTCCCAGGTACGGCAATCATCGGCCGCTTGTACATTCTCCACGTCATGGTTGTTCCTGCTCTCATCATCTTGATGATCGTCTTGCACATGATGTTCGTGGTCTTGCACAAGCACACCCAGTACGCAGGCCCAGGCAAGACCGCCCAGAACGTTGTTGGCGCTCCTGTTGGTCCTGTCTTCGGTGCGAAGGCTGGCGGCTTCTTCTTCATCGTGTTCGGTGTTGTTGCTCTTATCTCGGGCTTCTTCACCATCAACCCGATCTGGAATTACGGTCCATATGACCCATCCCCTGTTTCCGCAGGTACGCAACCTGACTGGTATATCGGCTGGGTTGACGGCGCACTTCGCTTGATGCCAGGTGTTCTGGGTGACTTCTCCTTCGAGTGGATCCTTCCGCTTCCATGGGGACACAACAACCTCATCCTGAACGTTTTGGCTCCTATGATTCCGGCTGCAATCCTCATCGGCACGATGATGGCTTGGCCATGGATCGAACGCTGGGTTACCAAGGACAACCGCGAACACCACTTCGCAGAACGTCCACGTAATGCTCCATTCCGTACCGGCGTCGGCGTTGCTGGCTTCATCTGGTACTGCGTAATGTGGGCAGCTGCATCGTCCGACTTGATCGCAACGCACTTCCACGTTGCTTTGAATGACGTCACCTACTGGTTGCGCGTCCTCTTCTTCCTCGGCCCGATCCTCGGCTTCATCATCACTCGTCGCATTTGCCTCTCGCTGCAGCGCAAGGATCGTGAGATCGTCTTGCACGGGCGCGAGGCTGGCATCATCGAGATGTCGCCAGTTGGTGGCTACTCCGAGCGTCACGAGGACTTGGATGAGTACAAGCGCTACAAGTTGGTTGCTTGGGAGTCCCCAGAGGTCATCCCAGCCCTTCCAAACGCTGATGGCAAGGTCACCTTCTGGGAGAAGCAACGCGGCAAGCTGTCTCGCTTCTTCTTCGAAGATCGCGTTGCTCCAGTTACTCCACGCGAACTCCAGGAAGCTAAGGCTCATGGTCACCATGCAGTTGAAGCTGGCCACGACGACGCCAAGGAATTGAAGCACTAACAGTTCTTCTGTCACCTAGAAAGTCCGCCCTCACTCAACATTTAGTTGATGTGGGGGCGGACTTTTTTGTGCACCCTGGCGATGGGCGTCGTGAATCCGAGGATTGGCGCACAGAGCATCGTTACCGGACATCGCGAAGGCTTGGCGTCGGATATCCGAAGGATTCACACGCCGCCTCTATGACCGCCTTGCCGAAGGCGAGGCTTTTGCGGATTTGTGGTTGCATGGCGAGGAAGGCCGACTTGGCAGGGCAGTGCTCGTCGCCAGAGCCGGATGGCATTAGCGTTTCGGGCCGACCGCCGGGGGGTGCAGCTCCTTGAAAGCTGGAATGACGGCTGGCAAGCCCGCGGGAATAGGACAACGACCAGGACTACCCACCAGTATTCATGATCGCCAGCAGAATCTGCAGTCCACCATATCCGGCTTTGGAGATCTATACCGCCAATGCAGTGATTTGCGACCAACTTATGCGAAACTGATCACACCTCATTGGCGGTGCAGTAATAATACGAATACTGTGAGGAGAAGTAATTGAAATCAGGTAGATTTGCGACATCACTTGCCGCTGCGCTTTTGGCCGGATTACTGACCTTTTCGGGTGCTACGCAAGCGTCGGCCGCCGAGGTCGTCCCCATCACGCCGGAAGTCATCGCGCAGGCGGACAGTGAGGCACTTGCTCACCCGCTGACGGACCGGGAAATGACAGAAATTGCCGACCAGCTTTCCGAAGAAGCGTCTACTGAAAGCGGCCTCTCCCAAGATGAACTGGAGAGCCTTGATGCGGAACTTGAAAACGGCGAACTGACCGCTTGGGTGAACGGAAAACAACTCGATCCCGGGTCCGTGCAAGCGTCGGCACCTGGTGGTATCCGTTCCATTTCAGCAATGTCCACCACAGCAGCATATGTACCAACTACTTGGGGTGCCTGTGGCGCATTCGACGCATCTACCAAAAATGTCAGAACCTTTTACCTGAACTCGGTTCCGTATGCTTACCGCGCCATCTATCTGAAGTGCGGGACCACTGGGTGGGGATACCGCCACATCAAAGACGCTCACATGAATGACTGGGCAAACAAGGCTATCTATGTGGGTGCGAATTGGCGTGACATGGCTGATTTTGCCATCACTGATGCGCTCCAGCACGTCTACAGTGGCGTCTACAACCCAACTAACCAGACATACAAATACCGCGGCGTCGTAGAGCTGAGACGCTTTGACGGCCGCACCGTACACACCTTCTACCCAGTCGTTGCGGTCTCCGCAGGTGACTATCGAATCATCACCGCCTACCCGAGTAACGTCAGGTAACGGGCGTGCGAGACTATGACTATTTCGTACGCGCCCTAAAGGCAGTACTTTCTCCAGTAGGTGCCATCGAAGTCGACGGCAGTAACGGTCAAGCCAAGGTTGCTTTTGTGACGCCTCTGGGGCGCCGGCTCACCTTCTTGGCGAGCCTCGATGAACTCTACGCAGCTGTGGAGCAAACCGATGGTGAAGTCCTATCCCAACCTGACGATCCCTCACCTCTGGAGGGAAAACTGAGACTTTTCTCCGTACATGTTGAAGAGGCAATCGACATAGCCAACGACACCGCGCAGAACTTGGAATTGAGACGGTACGGTGTAATTGCAAGCTGACTCGAGACATACGGAGAGGCCGGAGTCCGGTCGACGGGGATGCAGTGAAGGCATAGCACCCTAGCATGTTGATGTTTTGGTCGCCGAGCGATGATATACGAGCGACATCGGTTTCATCAACGTGATTTCCAACCTCGCAGCGTAATGATGGCGACGTCGGTGTAGAGGGTGCTCCAGAGCACGATGGTTCTCGGTACTAGGCCCAGCGCGCAGAACTGGTCTTATTCCTGGCCTTCACGGCAGCGCTGGGTAGATCTGTCCGCAGCGACCGTGGAAGATCGCAGGGGCCAGTCGGTGGCGGGACTCCTGGATTGTCTGCTGTGTGTAGTCCATTCGTCGGTATATTTCATCGGGCGGAGGCGCGCTGCCGTCACGGGAGAGAATGCGGAGCAAGTCATCGGCGCGCGCTGTCCCGATAGCGAGGGACGCAGTGACGCGGATCATGTCTAACAGTGCGCGGCGATTTTGGATACGTTCACGGGCCAACCAGATCAAGTCCGGTAAATAATGGCCGCTGCGACGCGCGGCGAAACCTTAACGTCGGATATTTCACTTTTTTACAAGGCGCCCCTACTCCTCCTCTGGGGGAGCTGGAGTGACCGACCCAACCCACACCCAGCCTTCAGGCGGCGTGTGTCAGCCTCGGTGAAGGCGGGACAGTTCCCCATGGTCCAAGACGTGCCGTCGCCGTCCCACTGGACCGGAGCACAAGGGTTTTTTCAATCTGGACGAAGCACGACGCGTGGGACGCAGCGGGTCCCAGGCGCGGCATGAATCAACAAACCATCCCAGAAAACCCACACAGAAGCAGCCGCCTAACTCCCACTGGCCCCATTCACCTTGAGAAATTCCGTAGCGCCGCACTCCACTCCGAACACGCCTAGGGGCTCATGTTTCCGCGTCGGGCGCCAGCTTTTATCACTAAGCTGGCAATGACCATACCTACGAAGGCGTATGAAAGCATGGATTGCGAGCTCGCTATTACGACGATTTCCCACCAGGGCACTACCCCGATATTGCGGTAGTACTGCTCGTCGTACTGGAGGCTTCCCACGACGATGACGGCTACTGTAATCGCTCCCGCAGTGATACGTCCGGCGACGGGCGCCCACCAGATTTCCTGTGATGCAAACAGGAGGGCTGCGGCAGCACAAACGACCAAAGCTGGCACCACAGCTGGAGCAGAGCTGCTAACCGACTGGGCTCTACCGTCGATACCTAACACGAGCCCCATATTGAGTCCCGTCGCGATAAGTACGGCAATTCCGAAGCCTCCAGCAATCACGAGGCTTGCCACGGCCCCACCCAGGATTGCCCTAGTGGTAGTTATACGGTTCTCCGAGGTCGGGCTTGCTTCCACGGTTCGGTCTTCACTCACGGGCTTTAAACCCGTTTCCAGCAAAAGAGCGGCTGAGTACCTGAGACGTAGTGTCCGTAGGTCCACCAGCAGCGGCTCTTAGAAGATGAAACAGGGAGGTGGCTTCCCGCTACTGACCGGATGCCCACGGCAGACCACGCAACCGAGTCGTAAGGGAAGGGTCTCCATGTGTCGACCTGAACGGTCCAGAGCGAGCCCGCAGTGTAAACTCGTCCGCCCTCGATGGTGCCCTGTGTAGAGGCACGGATGACCCCCCATCCTGACTGAGTGCCATACGCGTATTGAACCTCGGTATACGCGAATGCAGTGGTTGCGGGTATCAGTAGGCACGCGACTAAGGCAGCGCACAATGCATACAGCGGAAACTTCCGGTTTCGGCCCGTCATCGTGGTCATGGCTTTGCCGGTATTGGTAGCTTCTCAGTCGAGGCAGGGTCGTCGTACCTTTTCAGTTCGAACTTTTTCCCGTCAGAGGTAGCCGCTGTCGCTCGGCGGTCCTGTGAGTTTGCGCCAGTCACTACGACAAGGTTTTCGCTGATGCGCTTCCACATAGCGGGAAGTTGCACGGTCACGTCATCAGGGACCAAGAACGCCTCGGTGCTCTTTCCCAGGTACACGGACTTTAGGGCTAGTCCTTCCTGAGAGACAAAGTCGGGGGGTGCACAGGTCGACGCTGTGAACTGCTGAATATCGTCGACCACTATGAGGCAGACGTTATTTACGACATCTGTAGCGACATAGAAGTTAGTTGTTTGAACTTCGCCTATCAACCGGGCGGTGTCGGACTTCACACCGCCTTGACCGTGGCCTTGTTCCTGGAAAACCGACGCTGGAGGAATATCTACAGTTTTCCGCGCCTCGTTCAGAACAGTGAATTTCTCACTAATTGCTGATCGAGAGTTGGCACTTGCTACGCTCGCCCCACCCCAGATAAGACAAGATCCGACCAGGAGCGCGCAGCCTGCGAACACTATTCGCCTACCCCCTACCTCAACTCTTCGTGTCTTCATTAGTATGACCTCCAACAAGTCAGATTCAGTGTGCCCGCTGTTGTTTTTCCATCGTCTAAGTACCATTTGCACAAGCTCCATGAGTTGCTATGAGGAGCATGCGTCATGGTTACCGGTCCTCCATATTGGCGTACGGCATAGGCAAGGATGCTGTAGGTGCTGGCGGATCGGCTCTCGACTTGCGCGTACAAGAGGGATGCGTTGCCAGAGACGAACCCCCGCCCACCAGTGTGCGACCCAATTATGCTTGAAGCGGCGTATGAATCTTCAATACGAGATGTTGAATTTGCGTATTGTGACTCCGCAGCATATGCGGCTATTGGAGCGGCAAAAAGGGATAAGGCGAGAGCGCTTGTCAAAGCGATTGACGCTCGACCGGGCTTTGATCGCTTGGGTTTTTCGTTCACGTCCTGAACCACTGATCCCCCTCATCATGTGATCCACCTCACTGTGGATTGGAAGTGATCATCTTCTGAAGTGGCAAGTCTTGTCAAGGCGATTGGATGAGGATGTTCCCGCGGTCCGCAGACGATCGCATGGAAGACGCCGCCCGAGGCGCGGATGTAGCCGGGGTCTTGGTAGTAATGGGGACGGATTGAGCGCTAAGCCCTGCTCGGGCGCGAGGTAGCGTGGTGATATGCCGACTGATCAATATTTGACCGAGGAACAAACGGTGGTGTTCGGGCGGTTCGTAGGCGAACCATCTCCGGCGGAGCTGGAGCAGTTCTTCTATCTCGACGCGGCTGACCTGGAAGGGATTGCTGAGCGTCGCGGTGAGCATAATCGGCTCGGTTTTGCGCTTCAGGTTGGGACAGTGCGGTTCCTGGGGGCGTTCCTGTCGGATCCGCTGGATGTTCCGTGGTCCGTGGTGGAATATTTGGCGGCACAGCTCCGAATCAATGATCCGTCGGTGATCAAGCGGTACCCCGAGCGGGTTGCGACTCCGAACGCTCATGCGCGGGAGATCCGCCGGCTCTATGGCTATGGGGACTTCTCGGGAGCTGCGGTCGAGGATCTGAGCGAGTTCGTTTACTCGCGCGCCTGGACGCACGGTGAGGGGCCGAAGGCGTTGTTCGCCCATGCGGTGGCCTGGTTGCGTCGGAAACAGATACTCCTTCCTGGAGTGACGAGACTATTGAAGTCGGTTCAGGCTGCCCGTGAACGTGCAGGGTCGGAGCTGTACGAGCGACTGGCTGGGGCAGCAATGGCCGCGGATCCTCAGTTGCCGGGACGTTTGCTTGGATTGCTGGCCGTTGATGAGGGTGCCCGTGGGTCCAGGTTAGAAGCATTACGCGCAGGGCCTGTGAGGTTGTCCGGGCCTGCCTTGAACAAGGCCCTGGCGCGGGTCGAGCAAGTCAGGGCCCTGGGTATTGGCGCGGTGGAGACTTCAGGAATGCCGGCATCCCGGTTACGGGCGCTGGCACGGTATGGGGTGGAAGCAAAGGCGCAGTCGCTGCGCCGGTTGGCGGAGCCGCGCCGCACGGCCACGTTGGTTGCGACAGTGGAAGCGTTGTCAGTGGCGGCGGTCGATGATGCGTTGGACTTGTTCGATGCACTGATGGCCTCGAAGGTATTGGGACCCTCGAAGAGGGCTGCGGTCGCGGCACGGTTGGAGACACTGCCGGAGCTGGAGAAAGCCTCGGCTGTTCTTGCCCGTGTCGGGCGTGAATTGGTCTGCCTGCTGGAGGAAGCGGGCGAGCAAGTCGATGTAGCGACGGTATGGGCCCGGCTGGAGAAGGTCGCCGCAAGGGATCAGATCGCGCAGTACGCCGACACGGTCGGTGCTCTCATCCCGGACGCCTCGGGACTGGAGGGCGCGATGCGTGTGCAGGTGGCCCGCCGATACCGGACGGTTGCCCCATTCCTGGGGTTGTTGGCTACCGTGTTGCCACTGCGGGCAACGGCAACGGGACAGCCTGTGCTTGATGCCCTGGCCGGATTGGAAGCCCTGCGTGGCCGCCGGCAGCTCCACAAGGACGACGTTACCGAGGCCTTGGTACCGGCTGCCTGGCGCGCGGCGGTGTTCTGTCGCGACGGGGTAGAAGTTGACCGGGAAGCATGGGTTTTGTGCGTGTTGGAGCAGCTACGCGTTTGCCTGCGCCGTCGGGACGTGTTTGCCACACCATCGACCCGGTGGGGCGACCCACGCGCCCAGCTGCTCGATGGTGAGCAGTGGGAGCAGGTACGCGATCGGGCGCTGACCAGCTTGGGCCTGGAAGGGCCGGCTGCCGAGCACATGAACGATCGTGTTGAGGTGCTGGATACGGCCTGGAGGAGCTTGACGGCAAGCCTCGAGGAAGTGGGCCCGAACGGTTCGGTACGGCTGGAACCCTCAAGTACGGACGGGCGCACACGTTTGAAGGTTGACCGTCTGGATGCCTTGGAGATCCCGGACTCGCTGCGTGAACTCCGTGGGCAGGTCGCCTCGATGCTGCCACGGGTGGATCTTCCCGAGCTGCTGCTGGAGGTTCATTCCTGGACCGGGTTCCTCGACGCCTACACCCACATCGGGCAGTCCAAGGCCCGCATGGATGATCTGCCGCGCTCGGTTGCGGCGCTGCTGGTCGCAGAGGCCTGCAAAGTTGGCCTGACACCCGTGGTTGCCGAGGGACACCCGTCCCTGACGCGCGCTCGGCTCGGACACGTGGATGCCAACTACCTGCGCAGCGAGACCCACTCCGCCGCAAACGCGACCCTAATCAAGGCCCAGGGTGAGATCCCTGTCGCCCAGGTGTGGGGTGGTGGGCTGCTGGCCTCCGTCGATGGTCTGCGGTTCGTGGTCCCGGTACGCACGATCAACGCTGCCCCGAACCCGAAGTATTTCGGCCGAGGACGCGGGCTGACGTGGTTCAACGCGGTCAACGACCAGGTGGCCGGCATCGGCGCCACTGTCGCGCCCGGCACCGTGCGTGATTCACTCTACGCGCTGGACACGATACTGAACCTCGACGGCGGTCCCCGACCAGAAACGATCACCTCGGACACGGCTTCCTACTCCGACATGGTCTTCGGGATCTTCGCCCTTCTGGGTTACCGGTTCTCGCCACGGATCGCCAACCTGTCCGACCAACGCCTCTGGCGCGCAACCCCGCGTGGCACCACGGACTCCGATTACGGGTCGCTGAACGATGTCGCCCGCAACCGGATCAACTTAGCCAGGATCGCCGCACACTGGGATGACATGACCCGCGTCGCTGCGTCTCTGGCGACAGGGACGGTGCGCGCCTACGACTTGCTGCGCATGCTCTCCCGTGACGGCAGCCCGTCCCCACTCGGTGCCGCGATCACCGAATATGGGCGCATGGACAAGACCATCCACCTGCTCGCCCTCATCGACCCACTCGAGGAAACCTACCGACGAACGACCCATACGCAGCAGACCGTCCAGGAATCACGCCACCGCCTGGCACGCGCGATCTTCCACGGGCGGCGCGGACAGATCTACCAGCGCTACCGTGAAGGCCAGGAAGACCAGCTCGGTGCACTCGGCCTGGTCCTGAACGCCATCGTGCTCTGGAACACCCGCTACACCGATGCCTCCATCAATGCACTGCGCGAGGCCGGCAACCTCGTGGACGACGCCGATATCGCCCGCCTGTCCCCGCTCGGCGATCAACACGTCAACATGCTCGGTCGCTACGCCTTCACCACCACCACACCAAGCGGGCTCCGCCCCCTGCGTATCTCCCCTGATAGTGCTGACTGAACCATAGGTAGCGGGGTCTGATACTGGTATGGACCAACGTTGCTCTGAAAGTAACCAGTCCCGCAAGGGGAACCTTGAACGGGACAGCTTTGCCTACGCTCGCTGTGTCATGACACTTTTCCGGGCGGTGAAGTCCACCAAGGGGACCAAGGCATGATGCTGATTGGCCTGCGATTGCTAGGCGAGGCCACGCTCGGGAGCGTGGCCTCGCGCACCGATGGGCCCGGACCCGTTGTCGGGGGATCCGGAGCCCCTGGTGAGCGCTGCGAGGGCATTTAGACGCCGGCGTAGGAGTGCAGCCCGTTGAAGTAGAGATTCACGACGGTGAAGTTGAAGACCAAGCAAAGGTAGCCAATAATGCTCAGCCATGCCGAGCGGGCACCGGTCCAGCCGCCGGTTGCACGGGCGTGCAGGTAGCCGGCGTAGACAACCCAAATGACGAAACTCCAGACTTCCTTGGTGTCCCAGCCCCAGTAGCGACCCCATGCGGCCTCGGCCCAAATGGCACCGGCCATCACGGTGAACGTCCACATCACGAACGCCACGGCATTGATGCGGTATGCAAAGTTTTCGAGGGCGGCGGCACCGGGGACCAGGCGCATGAACGGCAGCTTGTCGCTCTTGCCGGTAGCCAGCGCATCCATCCTGGCGTGTTGCACCAGCTGAAGGACGTTCATGGCGAAGGTGATGGTGAACAGGGCCGAGGCCAACACCGCAATGGAGACGTGGATGATCAGCCAGTAGCTCTGCAGGGCGGGCACCAGGTGGGCAACCGGGGTGGGGAAGCCCATGGTGGCGCCGCACAGCATCACGGTGACCAGGCCGATGACGAAAGTGCCCATGAAGCGCAGGTCTTTCTTCACCAGCACCAGCGAAAAGACGAGGGCGACCAGGAAGGAGCCGGTGGACAAGAATTCGTACATGTTGCCCCACGGCACCCGGGCCGCCGCAATGGCCCTGGCAACCACGGCAAAGCCCTGCATGAGCACACCGAGCCAGGTCAGTGAGACCGCGACCTTGGCCGCCATGCGCTTTGTGGAAGCGACGGTGTAGTCCATGGAATCGTTGACCAACTCATGGGTCGATCTGTCCGCAGGCGGGGAGTCGGTCGCCCCGGCCGCGACCAGCACCTTCTTTTCCGAGGCGAGGGTGGCGGCGTCGATCTCCCGGATGAGCTTGCTTGACTTCGCAAGGTCCCACGCGAAGGCGACGAAGGCTGCCGCATACACAAGAGCCGACAGCAACATGAACAGGTCGCTGTATTGTCCCAGGGCCACGTTGATCGTGGGCATGTCGTTTTCCATTCGGTCTCCTAGACTCCGGCTCGCTCAACGGCGGGCCACTGCTGTTCAAGGAGCTTGCGCAGCTCCTTGGCCTCGGATTCAAGTCCGTGGTCTTCTCCGCGGGCCAGCAATCCGTATTCGATGACCCGCTCTTCACGGCCCGAGCCGTCAACGGAGGTCTTGATTTTCACCCAAGCACGGCGACGCGGGGTGAAGAGCGAGATGCCCAATCCCAACAGTGAAAGGGCTGCAAAGACCGCGACGGGGCGCCTGCTCGGGTCGTAGGCGATGTCCACGCCGATATAGCGCTTGAGTCCGTCAAAGGAAATGCTTCCCTTGCCGTCGGGCAATTCGTAGGTCTGCCCGGCACCTAGCACGATGCCGCCGGCCTCGAGGTCGCGGTTGTTCATCTCGGTGAGCCGGTCGGTTTCCAGCACGTAGACGTTTTGCGGCATGCCGTCATCCAGCCCCAGGTCCCCATAGTAGGAATTCAGCTGGAGCTGCGGGTTAATGGCGTTCGGGTCCCCGGAAATCGCGAACCCTGTCTCGTCCGTCATCGCGGTGGGCAGCAGAAATCCCTGGAACCCCAGCTGGTCCGGCTTCGCATCGGGGGCCTTGATGACCATCAGGGAGGTGTACATGCCATCCTGCGGCACGGAGACCACCGGGCCGCTGAAGGCAACGTCACCGTTGCCGTCACGTACGGTGACCACCGGTGCGTAGCCGTTGCCGACCAGGTACATGTCCGCGCCATCGATGCGCAGCGGGTGGTTGACTCGGATCGTTTCCTTTTCGGGTTCCGCACCGGGGCTGCGACGGGTTTCGACCTCGGCGGTGAAATCGAGGGGCTGGCCGAAGTGCGTGGTCGATTCGCGGTCGAAGGTGACGTTGAACTTCTCGAGCTTCACCGAGTAGGGGTCCAAGGAGTCTTCCTGGAACCAAGTGCCGGGCGTGAAAGCGTCGTAGGACACCAGGGAGTTGACGAACGTGTCCCCCTCGACCAACAGGTGCTGCCCGTTGTAGCCAAACGCCCCACCGATACCCACCGAGGCCAGGAGTCCCACCAGAGATGTGTGGAACAGGAGGTTGCCGATTTCCCGGGTGTATCCCCGTTCCGCGCCGACCGACGGGTTGGCCCCCTCGGTGCGGGCTTCGGAGCGGTATCCGCGTTTCTTCAAGAGCGCCGCGGCTTCCCTGGCGATTTGCGCGTCGCTGAGACCGGACTCGGAGGCCGGCTGGATCCGGATGGCTCCATTCTGCGGCAGGCGGTCCAGCCGCGAAGGCGTCCGTGGCGGCGGTGTGCGCAGCGCCTTGGCGTGCTTCTTGACCCGGGGCAGGATGCACCCGATCAGGGAGATGAACAGCAGCAGGTAGATCGCCGAGAACCACACCGAGGAATAGACATCAAAGAGCTGGAAGCGGTCAAGCCACTGGCCAAGCACCGGCTTGTTGGCCAGATAGGTGGTCACCTGCTCCGGGTTCACCGAGCGCTGGGGAAAGAGCGAGCCGGGCACCGCCGCCACCGCCAGGAGCAGCAGCAGGAAGAGTGCGGTGCGCATGCTGGTGAGCTGGGTCCAGGCCCAGCGGAGCATCCCAAGGAACCCGAGGGCCGGGACCGCAATGTCTTTTTTAGAAACTTTTTTCGCCATTAGATGGGCAACCTGACCTCGTTGGTGAACCAGTCCTGCAATTGCGTGACCCACGAACCCCACAGGCCGGTGGCCATCAGGAGTCCCAGCAGTATTAACATGCCGCCGCCGAAGCGCATGATCGCCAGCTGGTGCCGGCGGAAGAACTTCATGGTGCCCATTCCGCGGCGCAGACCAAGTGCGATGAAAACAAACGGCAGGCCCAAGCCCATGCAGTAGAAGAACGTCAACAAGGCGCCCTTGGCGGGGTTGGGATCAATGCCTGTGCTCATCGCCAGGACTGCCGCCAGCGTGGGCCCAATGCACGGTGCCCAGCCCAGGCCGAAGGTGACACCGAGAACCGGGGCACCCCAGAGTCCTGCGGGCGGTTTGCGGTGGATCTTCGCATCGCGTTGCATGAACGAGAAACCGCCCATGAACACCACTCCCATGAGGATCACCAGCACGCCCAGGAGTTGGGTGACCCAAGAACCTTCGAATCTCATCCAGACGGCGATCTGTGAAAAGACCACGCCCGCCAGGACAAAGACGGCAGTGAAACCGAGGATGAACAGCCCAATGCCCGCGACCATGCGACCACGCTTCTGTTCGGCGAGGTCGGCGCCGGACAGGCCGGTGACGTAACCCAGGTAGCCAGGCACCAAGGGCAGCACGCACGGGGACAGGAAGGAGACCAGTCCCGCAAGGATGGCGACGGGGACCGCGAGGATCAGCGAACTGTCCTGCACAATCTCTGCAAACTGGTTGCCCCCCTGTGCAGGAATTGCGAGGGAAGCAACGAGCGATGAAAGCATCACAGGGCCTCGGTGAGGGCGGTATCGATCAGGGCCTTGAGCGTACTTTTTTCTGCAGCACCCAGAATGCGTGCCGCGACCCTGCCCTGCCTATCCAGCACCAGGGTGGTGGGCACCGCTTGCAACGGAACGTACTGGGTCATGGCCAGCTGGATCGCGCCCTGGGTGTCCTGCACCGAGGGGTAGGTGATGCCGAAGGTGCGCTCGAACGCCTCGGCGGCCTCCTTTTCGTCGCGCACATTGATGCCAATGAACTCGACCTTGCCCTCATATTCGCTGCTGAGTTCCACCAAGTGCGGGGCCTCAATGCGGCACGGTGCACATGCCGCGTACCAGAAGTTCAGCACCGTTGCCTGGCCCACCCAGGTGGCCGAATCAATGGTGGTTCCGTCGTAGGCCACCGCGCTGATCTTGACCGGTGCGGTGCGGGATTCCGGACCGTATTCCTCCACCGAGCCATCGCCGGCTATGTAGTTCTTGTTGTTTCCCTCCCGCGCCTGCTTGGCCAGGGAGTCCTCGCCACCGGAGCATGCGGCCAAGGGCAGTGCGGCGGCGGCCAGGGCAGCGACTCGCAGGAAGGTGCGGCGTCCCGCATGCTTCAAGGGGGACGGAAGGGGGTCGGTCATGATTTCTAGCTCCTGGGATGTTCGCAGCGTTGGCCAAGAGGTCCGCGCTGGGTATATACATTGCGGACTGCGAGGCGGGTTCCGGTGTTACCGGCACCGTCCCCACCGTGGATTGCTGGGGTTATGTGGCAATCTGTTCCAGTTCGGTTTCGGGGTTCGGGGATTGCGGTGACGAAAGCGTGCCGGCCCTGTCCTTGCCGGAGGTGGACTTGTTAGAGTCCAAAGGCCCCTCCCTCGACGAGGATGAACACCCCGAGGCCGATGAGGACGATCGGGAACAGGACGTGCTCCCAGCGTTCCAGGACCTCGGCAATCGGCCGGCGCGTGGCAATGAACTTGGCCAGCACCACGAGAACTGCAACCAGTGCGAGGAAGGCGATGCAGTATGCCACCACGGCGGTCGGTCCCACGCTGAGGAAAACCGGAACATAGACCCCGATGTTGTCCCCGCCGTTGGCGAAGGTGACAGCCGCGACAGTCAATACCCCCACGTTCTTGCCAGCGACTTTGGCATCATCGTCGTCGTCGGCTGCCCGCCAGGCTCGCCAGGCTCGCCATGCCGCCCACAGGCCGAGGAACAGGGGGATGAGGCCGAAGTAGGGGATCGCCTGGGGAGGGAGGAATACCCCTGCGCCTAGCGCCACGAGGACGGCCGCGGCGAGGATTCCGCCAAAGCCGAGATACTGGCCCGCCAGGATCCGGGCCGTTGTCCCGCGCTGTCCGGCACCGCGGGCGAAGAACAATGAGAGCACGATGATGTCGTCGATGTTGGTGGCCATGAACAGGCCGATGGCCTGCAGGATGGAGGGGATGAGATCCATGGTGTCCTTTCAGGGTGGGGGATCGGTGGCGCCACCGGTATTTTGTCCGCGCTGCGCCGGATTGCGGCAGGGCGAGTCGGACGGACTATCCGGGATTTTCTTCCGGTTGGCGCCTGAACGCCCCGAGGACCATCAAGGCGGCACCCCCGGTGACGAAGACGTCTGCGAGGTTGAAGGTGGGGAACCATCCGCTGTGCAGGAAGTCCACGACCCCGCGCCCGTCCAGCCGGTCAATGAAGTTCCCCGATGCGCCGCCGAGCAACAGGGCCGCCCCCGTGCGGGAGAGCCCGGTCATGGCCGGTTCGGAAGCCAGCAGGAACCAGAACAGGGCCGCGATAATCAGCCCGGTCGCGGCCGCGACCGTCCAGGGCGGGAGGGACGCGCCGAGGCTGAAGGCCACCCCGGTGTTGTAAAACAGCCTGATGTCCAGCGGCCCCAGGCCCAGGGACTCGCCCACGGTCAGGTTTCTCTCCGCCACCCACTTCGAGACAAGGTCGGTGGCGGCGAGCAACGCCGCCCCGCCCAGCATCACGGTCCGGGACCGGGACCGGAAGTGGCCGGACCGCCCTCCTGTGGTCCGCTCGGCTGCCGCGCTCATGCCGCAGGCTCCAACACGGGGCCGGGCTGCCGGGCGTCAAGCTGGTTTTTCCGTGCTATCCGTCCGGCACGAACGCCGTTGGCGATGACAAGGATCTCGGCCAGCTCGTGGATCAGGACCACGGCCGCCAACCCGAGGATCCCGAACAAGGCAAGCGGGATCAGGAGGGCGATCAGCAGCAGGGACAGCCCGACGTTTTGCAGCATGATGCGGCGGGTCCGCCGGGCGTGGTCCAGCACCTGGGGCAGGTGGTTCAGGTCCTCGCCCATCAGTGCGACATCGGCGGTCTCGATGGCGACGTCGGTGCCCATGGCACCCATGGCGATGCCGGTGTCGGCCGTGGCCAGGGCAGGGGCGTCGTTGACGCCGTCACCGACCATGGCGGTGGGCCGGTTCGCCTTGAGCCGGCGGATGATGTCCGCCTTGTCCTCGGGGCGCAGATCGGCGTGGACCTCGGTGATGCCGGCGTCCTTCCCCAGGGCGTTGGCGGTGATGGTGTTGTCGCCGGTGAGCATCACTGTCGTGTAGCCGGACCGGGTAAGCCGGGCGATGACTTCTCGGGCTTCGGGGCGAAGCTCGTCGCGGACCGCCACGGCTCCCACTACCTGGCCGTCCTGTTCAATCAGCACCGCCGTGGCACCGGCCCGTTGCATGCGCTCCACATCCGCGGCCAGTTCACCGGGCTCGATCCAACCCGGGCGGCCCAGGCGCACCTTTTGCCCGTCGAGCAGGCCTTCCAGTCCGGCTCCGGGGACCGTGTCCACGTCGGTGACGTTGGCCCGGTCCGGGGTCGCGGCGAGGATGGCGCGCGCCAGCGGGTGCTCGCTGCGTTCTTCGAGCCCGGCGGCCAGCGCCAGCACCTGCGTGCGGGTCGCCGGGCCGGCGGTGGCGACGTCGATGACGGCCGGTTGGTTGCGGGTGAGGGTGCCGGTCTTGTCCAAGGCGATGGTGCGGATCCTGCCCAGGGTTTCCAGCGCCCCGCCGCCCTTGATCAGCACGCCGATGCGGCTGGCCGCACCGACGGAGGCCACGACGGTGACGGGCACGGAGATCGCCAGCGCGCAGGGCGAGGCGGCGACCAGCACCACCAGGGCGCGTTCGAACCAGAGCACGGGTTCCCCGACGATGAACCCGAAGACGATGATCAGGCCCGCGACGATGAGGATACCCGGGACGAGCCGCTTGGCGATGGAGTCGGCCAGGCGTTGGCCGGGGCCCTTGCGGGACTGTTCGGCCTCCACGATGTGCACGATGCGTGCCAGGGAGTTGTTCTCCGCGGTGCTGGTGACCTCGACCTCCAGCGGGCCGGTGCCATTGATGGAACCGGCCCAGACCTCGGTTCCCGGACCGGCTTCGACCGGCACCGATTCGCCGGTCAACGCCGAGGTGTCCAGGGAGGTGCGCCCGGTGACGATCCTGCCGTCCGTGGCGAGCCGTTCCCCCGGGCGCACGACCATCCGATCCCCGGGGACGAGTTCTGCCGGGGATACGGTGAACTGGGTGCCGTGGCGCAGCACCGTTGCCTCGGCCGGGACGAGGTCCAACAGGGCGCGCAGACCCCGCCGGGTCTTGGCGAGGGAATATTCCTCCAGGCCTTCGGAGATGGCATAGAGGAAGGCGAGCATCGCTGCTTCCTCGATTTGTCCCAGCAGCACCGCGCCCACCGCGGCGATCGTCATCAGGGTGCCGACGCCGATCTTGCCCCTAACCAAGCTCCGCAGCGTGGAGGGAACGAAGGTCCAGGCCGCGACCAGCAACGCGATGATTTCCAGCGGCAAGGTCAGCCACTGCGGGCCCCCGACCAGGGAAGTGATCCAGCCAGCCAGCAGCAGCACCCCGGACACGGCGGCGGCACGGACCTCTCTCACCTGCCAGAAGCCTTCCGCTTTCTCTTCGCCTGCCGTGCCGGGGGCCATTGTTTCGTCGCTGCAGCCGCAGGCGTCGCTCATCGGGCACTCTCCTGGATGGTGTCGTTTTCCCTGGCGGCGGTGCCATAGGTCGGGCACAGGCTCACCGCGTTGCCGGTCGCGGCCAAGAGGATTTCGGCCTGGGCCAGCATGTCCATGAGCTCGGGACGCGTCAGCGAGTAGTAGACACTGCGGCCCTCTGCGCGGCCCTCGACGAGTCCACAGTCCCGCAGGCAGGCCACGTGCGTGGACACGGTCGATTGGGCCAACCCCAGCTCATGGGTCAGTTGGCTGACCCTGACCTCACCATGCGCCATCCGCTTGACGATGGCGAGGCGGGCTGGATCGCCCAGGGAATGGAACAGGGCGGCTGCCGGGTCAAGCCCCTTGCAGCCGTCTTCACCGCTATATTCAATCGTCATACATCGATCATATCGTAAATTACGATATATCGAGTTTGATGAACGCAGTGGAGGCTTCCAGGGCACGCTCCTGACCTCGACTGACGGGAGCGTCGGGGATCGAGAAGGCGTAGTCGGGCCGAATGCTGGATGCCGAGTGAGGTGGCTTTCACCCGACCTCGGAAATGGATCACTATACATTGGATCATGTACCGTGGTGTTTGATGAAAAGCGCAACCCCCACGCATACCTCGGCCTTGACGCAATTGGGCCACGCCCTGTCGGACGGGACCCGGACCCGGATCCTGTTGGCCCTGCGTGACGCCCCCGCGAGGCCCTCGGACCTGGCCACGGAGCTGGGCGTCTCCCGGCAGTCGATGTCGAACCAACTCACCTGCCTGCGCGGATGCGGACTGGTTGCGGCCCAGCCGGAGGGCCGCAACACCTGGTACCGGTTGGCCGACCCACGGCTCGGATCGGCCTTGGGTGATCTGCTGGAACTCGTCCTCACCGTGGACCCGGATTGCTGCACCCCCGAAGGATGCACCTGCCGGTGACGGGACAGCCGATCATCAGGGAACCGCATTCCTCCTTGCCACGGTGCACCGAACAGCCGCGCCCGGCTACGGCCATTCCACCCCACACTCCCCACCCGTCCGGCCTGCCCTAGTGCACGCCGGCCACAGAACGGAACACCACGTGAGCACTCCGATCCCTCCCAGCACCCGATCCCCGAAGAAACCCAAGATCGTCGTCTGGATCCTGCTGGCCGCCGCCGTTGTCGCTGCGATCATCGGCTACGCCGTCGCCCAGGGAAACTCCAAGGCCGCTTCCCCCCAAGCAGCCGACGCCGCCACCACCGAACAGCAGGTCGTCCGGGAGAACAGCCGGGTGCTTTCCCAAGCACCAAGCGAGAAGGCGGTCCTGGTGGAGTTCCTGGACTACGAATGCGAAGCCTGCGGTGCGGCCTACCCGTTCGTCGAGGAGCTGCGCGCCGAGTACTCGGAGAACGTCACCTTCGTCCACCGCTACTTCCCGCTGCCAGGGCACCTGAACTCCACGAACGCCGCCGTGGCCGTGGAGGCCGCAGCCCAGCAGGACGCCTACGAACCGATGTACAAGAAGATGTTCGACACCCAAGCCCAGTGGGGCGAATCCGCCGAGAACAAGAGCGCCCTGTTCCGCACCTATGCCGAAGACCTCGGACTCGATATGGCCGCCTACGACGCGGCCGTCGCCGACCCGACCACCGAGGAACGCGTAAAGCTCGACATCGCCGACGGGAAGGCCCTGGGCGTGACCGGCACCCCGACCTTCTTCCTCGACGGCAAGATGCTCACGGTCCAGAGCCTGGAACAGTTCCAGGCCGCCATCGCCGAAGCCGCCGCCAACTAAACCCCGTCCCTGGAACCGGAAGAAGACACCATGACCACACCGAGAACCGATGACCACGCGGCAGGCCCCCGGGAACCATCCGTCCGGGTTCCCCGATTCGCCCTCCCCCGTGCCTTCGGCCTCGTGCTGCTGATCTCCGGGGCCGTGGGCTGGGTCGCCTCGGCCATCCTCGTCCTGGAGCGCCTGGCCCTGTACAAGAACCCTGGCCACATCACCAGCTGCGACGTGAACCCGTGGGTTTCCTGCGGGAGGGTCATGGGCACCTGGCAGTCCGAACTCTTCGGCTTCCCCAACCCGCTGATCGGCATCGTCGCCTTCGCGCTCATCCTGGCCACCGCCATGATGGTGCTCTCCGGGGCTTCCCCGGGACGCTGGTACTGGGCAGGGCTACAGGTTGGGGTGAGCCTGGGGACGGTGTTCGTGATCTGGCTCTGGAGCCAGGCCCTCTTCGAGATCTATATCCTGTGCCTGTACTGCATGGTCGTGTGGGCGGCGATGATCCCCTTGTTTATCCTGCTCACGGTCCGCAACCTCGTCCACGGCATCATTCCCGCGCCCCGGGCCGTGACCAGGTTCGCCGCCGACTGGGCCGGAACGCTCGTGGCCATCGCCTACGTCTTGGTCGCAGGGTCGGTCTTTCTGCGATTCCTGCCCGCTTTCATCGGCTGACCGGTCAGCCAGACAATCGGGGCCGTCAACCGCATTTTCTGCCAACCCATGGAGAGCCTAGAGATGTCCGTCGAATTAAACTCCGTGGTGTCGTGCCCGTCGTGCGGCGTAGCCACTTCCGTTCAGATGCCGACCGACGCATGCCAGTTCTTCTGGGTATGCCCCGGCTGCGGGGAGCGTCTACGCCCAGCGGTTGGGGGACTGCTGCGTTTTCTGCTCCTATGGAACGGTTCCCTGCCCACCCAAACAGCAGGAGCGGGGTCTGCTCTAAGCGGGATACACCGCGACTGGACGTAGCATGTCGAGAAACGGTCATTTGACGACATCCCGAACCTGTCGGCGACACGCCGCGGAAACAATGTCTGAAACCCGTGCCGGAAATCAACGTCGTCAAACCATGCAGCACCGGTATTATCGACACATGTTGATCGGATACGCGCGGGTCTCCACCGCCGACCAAAACCCTGACCACCAAACGGATGCCCTGGCCCGCGCCGGCGTCGACCCGGCAAACATCTACCTCGACCATGCCAGCGGTGCCAAGGCCAGCAGGCCCGAGCTCGACAAGGCCCTCGCCTCGGCCAACCGCGCAGGCGACCAGCTGGTCATCACCCGCCTGGACAGGCTCGGACGCTCGGTGCTCCACCTGGTGACCCTCGGTGCGGCCCTCCGCGAGCGTGGTGTGGGATTACGTGTCCTTGAGCAGGGCATCGACACCACGACCGCGGAAGGACGTGCGATGTTCGGAATGCTCTCAGTCCTGGCCGAACTGCAACGAGAACTCATCGTCGCCAACACCCGCGACGGACTCGCCGCCGCCCGCGCCCGCGGGCGAACAGGAGGAAGACGCCCGAAACTCACCCCCGACCAGGCCCACCACGCCCAGCAGCTCTACGACGCGGGGACCCATACGGTCCAACGCATCGCCGACCTCCTCCAGGTCCCGCGCTCCACCATCTACGGGCACCTCGACAAGGCAAGCATCGGACGGCGCCCCACCGCCAAAGCGACCCTGGAGGCTTAGCGCTCAATCCGTCCCCATTACTACCAAGACCCCTAGCCCTGGATTGTAGAGGTTCTTGATGTATCGCCTGTCGTGTACGCCAAAGTAATGGCCTCCGGGCTTTGCAATAAACAAGGCCTACGAAGATCAGGCCCAGCGCTACAAGCCGGCAAGAATGCTGTTCAACGGCTGCACTTGGCAGGAAATCGCACTATCGTCGGATATTTCACTTTTTCACAAGCCACCCCGTTACGTTGCACCGGCGTAGCTCAACACCAACAAATACTCGAAGCGGGTCAGGGAAGACTCGTGTTCTAGAAATACAGCTCTGAGACGGGCTTACAGATCGCGGCTGGCTGCAGGCCGCCGCGTGCTTGTCCTCACGCGCTCGAGTGGCACCCAGAGCTTGTAGCGGTCAGCCCGGTACAGCGATACGGAATAGTCCATGAGCCGTTGGCCCACGAATGCATGGCGTTGAATGCGCATGAGTGGCATGCCTACGTCGATACCCAGCAAACGCGCCTCTGAGGGCGTTGCAGCGGTCGCCTCGACCTGATCCTCACCCCACTGCATAACAATGCCGTAGCGGACCTCCAGCAGGTTATAGAGGGACGACGGTGGAGGCTCATCGAGGATCCCCGGCACGTACTTGGCCGGCAGATAGTTCTCGTCGAGGCTCATAGGCTCTCCATCGGCCAGTAGAAGGCGCTGGAGGCGAATTACGGGTTCACCCTCGGTGAGTTCTATTTCGCGCGCTAGAACCGTGTTTGCGGACCGTTCGTCGAAATGGAGCACTCGAGCCGTGGGCACCATGCCACGTCGTTGCATTTCTTCGGAGTACGAGGTCAGTCGCGCGTGTAGATCGACCTTCGGTCTGGAGACGAACGTGCCAACGCCTACCACACGTTCCAAGACGCCTTCTTCAACAAGTGAGTCAATAGCTCGGCGGACGGTCATACGGGCTGCAGCAAAGTGAACGCTGAGATCACGCTCGCTGGGAATGGGATCGCGACTTGTAGCGCGCTCCTCGGCCATCTGCTTGAGCTCAAGGCGAATACGTTGATACTTCGGCATTGAGGATGGCATGCATCAATCCTAAGGGCACCTACTCCCCTAGTGGCGTTCCCCTTTTATTGATCATCTACAGCCCACGTGTGGCGATGGACGTGTGACTGAAGGACTGCTTCTCTGGCGGATGGCAGTTGACTTTGTCGGGGTACGAAAAAGGGTGGGGCCCTGACTCGTTATTGAGTCAGGGCCCCACCCTTTACTGCGGAATTCTTAGTGTGCGTGATCTCCGCGGCTGTATTCGTAAACCCAGCCGACAAGACCGATCGCCGAGAAGCCAGCGCCGATGAAGAGAATCCACCAGCCAACTGCCAATCCGAGGAATCCGATAGCTGCACCGCCGGCGAGGGCGATTGGCCACCAGCTCCAAGGGCTGAACGCGCCGACGATTCCCGAATTCTCGTGAATCTCGCCGTCAGCGCGGTCCTCTGGACGCATTCCGACGCTCTTGGCGGTCTTGTACAAGTAGAAGCCGATGAAGGCCGACATGATCGAGACCATCAAGATGGCCGGGAAGCCAACCCATTCCTTGAAGTCCGTCAAGAAACCGTAAACGATTCCGATCGGAAGGAAGAAGAGGGCTCCACCCAAAAAGATGCCAGTTTCAACTTTCATTAGCGCTTGTCTCCCTGATCAGCTGGGCCGAAGATCTTCGCGGCGGGGTTCGTTGGAGTCGAACGGAAAGCCGACAACTCAGGATGGTGCAGATCCAACGCAGGACGCTCTGAGCGGATGCGTGGGATGGAGTGGAAGTTGTGACGTGGTGGAGGGCAAGACGTTGCCCATTCCAGCGAGGCACCGAAGCCCCATGGATCATCAACTTCGATCTTCCGACCATTGCGAGCCGTGGTGTAGACGTTCCAGAAGAACGGAACCATGGAGAGCGCCAAGATCATGGAGCCCACCGTGGAAACCTGGTTCATTGCCGTGAAGTTGTCTTCAACCATGTAGTCGGCGTAGCGACGTGGCATACCGATAACGCCCAACCAGTGCTGGATGAGGAACGTCATGTGGAAGCCGATGAACAAGAGCCAGAAGTGGATCTTGCCAAGGCGCTCGTTGAGCATCTTGCCCGTCCACTTTGGCCACCAGAAGTAGAAGCCAGCGAACATTGCGAAGACCACGGTACCGAAGACCACGTAGTGGAAGTGTGCAACCACGAAGTAGGTGTCAGAGACATGGAAGTCGAGTGGCGGAGCCGAGAGCGTGATACCGGTCAGACCACCGAAGAGGAAGGTCACCAAGAAGCCGATCGACCAAAGCATTGGCGTTTCGAAGGTGATGGATCCTCGCCACATGGTGCCGATCCAGTTGAAGAACTTCACACCGGTTGGAACTGCGATGAGCATCGTCATGAATCCGAAGAACGGAAGCAAGACGGCGCCGGTGACGTACATGTGGTGTGCCCATACGGATACGGACAGTGCAGCGATGGAAATCGTCGCGAAGATCAGACCCTTGTAGCCGAAGATTGGCTTACGAGAGAAGACCGGGAAGATTTCAGAAACCACACCGAAGAACGGCAGGGCCAACACGTAAACCTCGGGGTGACCGAAGAACCAGAACAAGTGCTGCCAGAGGATTGGACCGCCGTGCTCAGGGTCGAAGACGTGTGCGCCGAAGCGGCGATCAGCACCTAGCGCGAACAGTGCAGCAGCAAACGGCGGGAAGATCATGATGATCAAGAATGCCGTGATGAGCGTGTTCCACGTGAAGATGCTCATACGCCACATGGTCAGGCCAGGAGCGCGCATCGTGATGATCGTGGTGATGAAGTTGACGGAACCAAGGATGGTACCGAAACCGGACAGTGCCAGACCGAAGACCCAGAGGTCGCCACCCACGCCAGGGCTGAAGGTGGTGGAGGCAAGCGGTGCGTATGCGAACCAACCGAACGATGCAGCACCCTGGGGGGTGATGTAGCCGGCGACTGCAATAACAGAGCCGAACAAGTACAGCCAGTAGGCCAAAGCGTTCAAACGTGGGAACGCAACGTCAGGAGCACCAATCTGAAGTGGCATCAAAACGTTGGCAAAGCCCGAGAACAATGGCGTTGCGAACATGAGCAACATGATCGTGCCGTGCATCGTAAAGAGCTGGTTGTACTGTTCCTTCGTCTGAAGGATCTGCATTCCTGGTTCCCACAGCTCGGCACGGATCATGAGAGCCATGACACCGCCGATGCAGAAGAACAAGAACGAGGTGATCAGGTAGAGGTAACCGATCTTCTTGTGGTCTGTCGTCGTGATCCAGTCAACGACGATACGACCCTTCGACACCGGGACAACGCGAGGCGAGATGGCCTTCGCTTCATCCGTGGCGTATTCGTAAGTAGTCATTGTGTCTACTCCCCTTCGCCTTGGGTAGTGCTGTTGACGACGTCCGGCTTACGGTCGTATTCCTCACCGATCTGTCCGTCAGGAAGCGTTGCCAAGTACTGCTTGAACTCTTCTTCAGAGACAACCTTGACGTTGAAAAGCATTTCCGAGTGGTATTCACCGCAAAGCTCTGCACACTTACCGTCGAACGTACCCTCGGTCTGAGGAGTGAGGTAGATGTGGTTGGTCTTGCCTGGGATCATGTCGAGCTTCTGCAAGAAGGCCGGGATCCAGAAAGAATGAATGACGTCGCGCGAGTTCAACTCGAAAGTCACTGGGACGTTCACTGGCAAGTACAAGGTTGGGAGCTTTTCCTTGGTGCCTTCAGTGCCATCCAAGTGTGCCTGTACGCCAGCGAAGTACTTCTCTTCGCCTTCGTACTTGTAGTTGAAGTCCCAAGCCCACTGCTTTGCACGAACGTCGATGACGAGCGGCGAGTCAACAGGAGCGTCAATCTTGTGCTGAACCGAGTTGGAGAAGCTGTAGAAAGCAAGAATGATGACGATCGGAACTGCCGTGTAGAAGATTTCCATTGGCAGGTTGTAGCTCAACTGGCGTGGGTAGCCTTCGTCACCCTTACGGCGACGGTAGGCGATGATGCACCAGAGCATCAAACCCCAAGTGAGCAAACCGATGATCAAAGACGCGATCCATGAGTTAACCCATAACTCTTGAATTGCTCCAGTGTGGTTTGTGGTGTCCTTTACGACGTTCGGAAGCCAGCCTCGCTGAACTTCTTCCGAACAACCCGTCAACAGCAGCGTGCCCGCGGCGGCAATGGCGGTGACCTTTGCTACCGTCCGGCGGCTACCGGTTCGATCTTGCGAACTCACAGACGGCCCTTCCTCTTCGTTGGTGCGGCGATTCCGATGAAGTTCCCAGCGAGACCGTGGGAACTTTCCCACTCCCTGACTCGTTGGAATCTTCAATCGTTCGTTGTTCTTCTACTACTCCCTGTAGAGCTTACCCTCTTCTGCGCGCAGAAAAAGGAAAACAACGCTCCGGCACGCCTAAATGACATTCCGGAGCGTAGTCCCAAGTCAGGTTCGCTTAGTGGAATGAGTCACCACAAGCGCACGATCCGCCTGCGTTCGGGTTATCAATCGTGAAACCCTGCTTGCTGATCGTGTCCTCAAAATCAATAGATGAGCCGTTGAGGTACGGAACGCTCATCTTGTCCACGATGACTTCTACGCCATCGAAGTCGCGAACGGCGTCGCCATCCAAGACGCGCTCGTCAAAGTACAGCTCGTAGATCAAGCCAGAGCAGCCGCCAGGCTGAACAGCTACACGCAAGCGGAGGTCAGTGCGACCTTCCTGCTCGAGCAAGCTACGTACCTTGTCAGCTGCTACCTCGGAGAGCTGTACTTCGTGAGTTGGCATCTCCTCAGCGGAGGCCTGAACATCGTTGGTGACAGTACTCATATCTAGTTCACTCTCTTTCTCACGGCCCATAAATCAAAGGCCGCGTTGTTGCATCAATCTTACGTCCGCAAGGGTCGAGTTGCCGCACCAAACCTTCGCATAGTGTGTAACACCTCGACCCAGCGGCTTGTTCCCGTACTAGCTCGCGCTAGTTCTGGGATGAACTATTCGCCGAGACCGTTGTTGGCCAAACGCGCCAGCAAGAGTGATTCCGCGACGATCGCCTTCTCAAACTCCGGAACGTGCAACGACTCGTTAGCGCTGTGGGCACGCGAGTCCGGATCTTCAACGCCCGTGATCAGAATGTGCGCCGACGGGTACAGTTCCTTGAGGTCCGCGATGAACGGGATGCTTCCGCCAATACCCGTGTTCACGGGCTCGGTTCCCCAAGCGTCCCGCAAGCAGTCGTTCATGAGGCGAGCTGCGGCGTCGTTCTCTGCGTCCTGGAAGTAGGAGCTGCCCTCTTCCGTCAGCTTGAACGACACGTGAGCGCCGCGCAGATCCAAGGACTCAATGTGCTTCTTCAATGCGGCGCCAGCTGCGGCGGCATCCTGGCCGGGGGCAAGGCGCATGCTGAGCTTGCCTCGAATGCTCGGAATCAATGCGTTTGCTGATTCTGCGACGCTCACCATGTCCAAGCCGATCAAAGAGATCGCTGGCTTATTCCACAAGCGGTCCGTGAGCTTTCCGGTGCCCGCCAACTGATAGCCAGACACTACGGATGAATCGGAACGGAACTGAGCGTCGTCGTAATCAACGTCCGCTTCTTCCTTCGAAAGCAAGCCTTTAATCGCGACGTTGCCATCGTCGTCGTGCAAGGAAGCAACCAAACGCGCGGCGAGTAGCGGCGCGTCCAAAACGGGACCGCCAAACATGCCTGAGTGCACGGCGTGCTCCAAGACGCGGATCTCGAACTCCCCGGCAACCATTCCGCGCAGCGAGGTGGTCAGTGCCGGCGTTCCAACGGCCCAGTTCGCGGAGTCGGCCACCACAATGACGTCAGCGGCGAGGTCAGCGCGGTTCTCCTCCAAGAAATTGCGGAAGGACGGCGAGCCGGCTTCCTCTTCACCCTCGATAAAGAGTGAAATGCCCAGACCGTGGCCTGGCATCGCAACTTCAAGCGCTCGCACCGCAGAAATGTGAGCAATGACGCCGGCCTTGTCATCAGCCGCGCCGCGACCAAACAAGCGATCACCGCGGAGTTCTGGCTCGAAGGGCTCGGAATCCCAGAGGGCGCGATCCCCCGGCGGCTGCACGTCGTGGTGCGCGTAGAGCAGGATGGTGGGCTTGCCCTCTGCGGCTGGTTTGCGAGCGAGGACTGCGGGGTATCCCTGCTTGCCTTCGTCAGTAGGGGCCGTCGCAATGCGGACATCGTCAAAGCCGACGGACTTCGCGAGGGCGGCAACGGCCTCGGCGCTCTCTTGCACCTTGGAAGCGTCGAAAGACTCCCACGCGACGGACGGAATCCGCGCGAGCGCAATGAGCTGGTCCAAGCTCTCAGGGAAATTTTGGGACACGATCTGACGGATGGCGTCAATATCTACAGTGGTGTCAGGGTTAACAGGATTCAATGCCATTTCTTCACTCTATCCACTGACCGGTAGGATTGCCGGGTGTTTGGACGTAAGAAAAATGAGACCGATTCCCCTGTCACTCCTGAGCCGGTAGTCACGCAGCGTGACGCCCAGGCTGGAAAGGGTGCACCCACGCCTAAGCGCTCTGTGCAGCAGGCTCAAAACAAGCGTCCGCTGGTTCCAAGCGATCGCAAGCTCAGCAAAGAGCAGCGCCTCAAGGAACGCGAAGAGCGCCAGCGCCAGTTCCGCCTCGCGAACGAGACCGCCGACGAGCGTTACCTCTTGCCTAAGGACCGCGGCGAGCAGCGCCGTTTCGCGCGTGCTTTCGTTGACGCCCGCTACATGATTTCTGAGTACTTGATGTTCGTTCTCTTGGCGTTCATCATCGTTGCTTTGGTTATTCAGGACATCAACGTCCAGACCTACATCACGTTGGCTATGTGGGCTGTCTTGCTCATTACCGTGGTGGACACGTTCATCATGACCCGCAAGCTCAAGAAGCGCCTGATCGAGAAGTTCGGCCAGGTAGAGCGCGGCGTCCTCTGGTACGCGGCTACCCGCGGCATGCAGTTCCGCAAGCTCCGTTTGCCGAAGCCACAGGTTGCGCGCGGCGAATACCCTCAGTAACTATTTGGCTCGATAGAAAATTAGCCGGACCTGCTCGTTGATGAGCGATCCGGCTAATTTTTTGAGTACGACGACGCTGCCTCGCGCCGCTACAGCGCCTTGTTGCTGTTGAGACGTCCGGTTCGCTGCGCCTTCTTGAGTCCGGCGTTGATGCGCCATGCCCAGAATGGACCCTCGTAGAGGAACGCGGTGTAACCCTGAACCAAGTTGGCGCCGGCCTGCAGGCGCTCAATCACGTCTTCTGCACTCGTGACACCACCAACCGAGACAACGGTGGTTTCACGTGGCAGAACGGCGCGGAGTTGCTTCAGTACTTCGAGCGAGCGGGCCTTCAACGGTTCACCGGAGAGTCCGCCGGCGCCGATTTCGGCTACCTCTTGAGCGTCCTTCTTCAGGCCTTCACGAGAAATGGTGGTGTTGGTGGCGATGATGCCATCCAGCTCCAACTCCGTTGCCAAGCGTGCGACGTCCGCAATGTCTTCGTCGGCCAGGTCCGGAGCGATCTTCACGAGCAGCGGGACGTGTCGGCCGGCACTGCGCGAAGACTCCTCGCGCACAGCATCGAGAATGGGACGCAAGCTTTCCACGGACTGCAAGAGGCGAAGACCGGGAGTGTTCGGCGACGAAACATTCACCACCATGTAGTCGGCGAGCGGAGCGAGAGTGCGAGTGCTCTGGCGGTAATCTTCTACGGCGTCCTCGAGCTCCACCACCTTGCTCTTGCCAATGTTGATGCCGATGATGGGGCGGGTTCCCCCGAAACGGCGTGAGAGGTGCTTGAGGGACTCTTTGATGCGCGGGGCTACAGCGACGGCACCTGGATTGTTGAAACCCATGCGGTTTATGACGGCTTTGTCTTCGACGAGGCGGAAGAGTCGTGGCTGTGGGTTACCCGGCTGCGCAATAGCGGTCACGGTGCCTACCTCGATGTGGCCGAAACCGAGATCGCACAAGGCGGTGGTTCCGTGTCCTTCTTTGTCGAAGCCGGCGGCCAACCCGAAAGGCGACGGGAATCGCAGGCCCATGACGGTGCGCTCGAGGGACTGGTCTGGTGAGGTCAGGCGGCGCAGCACTGCTGAAGCGCCAGCTTTCTCTGCTGCGCGGACCATGGAGAATCCCACGTGGTGAGCCTTTTCAGGATCCATGCCGGAAAAGAAAACTTTGAAGAACGTGGGATAAAAACGCATGCTCTGTATTCTTCCAGCGGGCCCGAATGCATCCAAATACGTTGCCGTCGCCAGTAGGCTCAACGTATGTCAGATTCCAGTGATGCAAACTCCGTTCCTGAGGAGGTTGTCGGCGGAAGCTTTGCCGCAGACACTCTTGCGGGCGAATGGCGCCCCGATATTTTGGGTGAGGATTTTGAGTACAGTTCACTGCATTTTCAGGACGACGACGAAGGCCCGGTTTCCGCAACGATCGTCCGGTACCGTCCGGACGCACCGCAAGAGACGGACTCCACACGTGTACAGGCGGTTCTGTACATCCATGGATGGAGCGACTACTTCTACCACCGGCGGCTCGCCGAATACTGGCATGCGCGTGGCTATCACTTCTTCGCGCTGGACTTGCGCCGTTTTGGAAGGAGTCTGCGGGAGTGGTCCACGCCCGGCTTCATCACGGACCTCAGCGAGTACGACGAGGATCTGAGCGCAGCCATATCCGCCATTCGTGAGAGTCTCGCGGACCAAGGATCGGTGGAAATCGTTGGCATGGCGCATTCGACCGGTGGACTAGTGCTTTCGCTCTTTGCTTCGCGACATCCAGAGATCTTTAAAGCCTTGATCCTCAACTCGCCATGGCTCGAGTTCTATGGCTCCAGTCCCCTGCGAAACACTGTGGCCTCCGTGCTGACTCCCCTAGCGCGGAGGAATCCGCGGCAGCTCGTGAAACTTCCCGAAGTGGACCACTATTGGCGTTCCTTGAGTAAAGAAGCAGAAGGTGAATGGGACCTTCATCCACTTTGGCGACCGCGCTTGGCTTTCCCCATTCGAGCAGGGTGGCTCTTGGCGATTCTCAACGGGCACACGCTCGTCAGTAAAGGTCTCAATATTGAGGTGCCCATCTTGGCGCTCTACGCGGAGCGGTCCAAGCTGGGGCTCAGTTTTGTCCCCGAAATGATGTCAGCGGATTCGGTGCTGGATGTGGACGTGAACCTCAAACGGGTGCTCAGCCTCGGCCGCAGGGTGACGGTGGTGCGTATCTCTGACGGCATGCATGACATCTTCAGCTCAACCGCTCTCGTTCGAGAAAGCGCCTATGAAGAAATCACGAGGTGGGCGGACGGCTACCTACGCTAGCTTTGGCTCGCCTGGTCAACGGCCCCGCCGTAGCGACGGTCGCGCTGAGCGTACTGTTCCACGGCCGCCCAGAGTGTGGTGCGGTCAACGTCTGGCCACAGCACGTCCATGAACACCATTTCGGCGTAAGCCGACTGCCACAGCAGGAAGTTGGAAGTGCGCTGCTCCCCCGAGGTTCGCAAGAACAAATCGACGTCCGGCATTTCGGGCGCGTACAAGTATCGGTTTAGCGTGCGTTCGGTGATGCCGTTGGGAGACAGCTTTCCACGTTTGACGTCTTCGGCCAGCTTGGAGATGGCATCGGCGATCTCGGCCCGTCCGCCGTAGTTCACGCACATCGTCAGCTGCGTGCCGGTGTTGTTTGCGGTCAGCTTCTCAGCGTCTTGCAGTTCTTTGACGACGCTGGACCACAAGCGCGGCTTGCGACCAGCCCATCGAATTTTGACGCCCCACGAATTCAAGGTGTCGCGCTGGCGTCGCAAGACGTCTCGGGAGAAGCCCATGAGGAAACGGACTTCTTCAGGGCTGCGCTTCCAGTTTTCGGTGGAGAACGCGTAGACGGAGACATACTTGATGCCCATTTCCACGGCACCGGCCATGACGTCGAGCAAAGCGGCCTCGCCGGCGCGGTGACCCTCGGTGCGTGGCAAGCCGCGCTGATTAGCCCAACGACCGTTGCCGTCCATAACAATTGCCACGTGCTGAGGTACGAAGCGTGGATCCATCTTCGGCACCGTCGCACCCGAAGGATGCGTATAAGGAGCTTGGTAGGTGCCGGTCACTCAGGTGGTCCTTTCAATATGACGCATCGACGTCAGTGCGCGTTCGAGGTGCCATTGTACGTAACCTGTGACGATTCCGGAGGCAGCTCGTTGGTCAGCCATGTCCGCTGCGTCAATCAGATCCCAGTCGCCGGCCAAGAGCGCCGCGAGCAGCATTACCGCGGATGGACCAGGAGACAACGAACCGGATGGCTTGCAATCTACACAGACGCTGCCGCCCAACACGATGTTGACGGAAGCATGCGGTCCAGGGCGTCCGCACTTGACGCATTCGGAGAAGTTCGGCGCCCAGCCTTCGGCGGCAAGCGCACGCAAAAGATAAGAGTCCAACACGCGTGAAGGATTGTGCTGGTTTCGAGACAAGGCGGCCAAGGCGCCGTGGAAGAGCCGGTACTGGACCGCAGAGGATTCGTCGTCAGTCTGGGTCAGACGCTCGGCGGTCTCGGCCATGACGTTCGCCGTCGTAAAGAGAGTGTAATCCGCGGCTATCAACTGACCGTAGGGCCGCTGAAGCTGCGCTTGAGTGATGATATCCAGTGTCCGGCCATGCACAATCTGCGCGTCCACCAGCATGAACGGTTCTAGCGTTGCTCCCAGCTTGGAGGATGTCCGCCGCACGCCCTTCGCGACGGCCCTAATCTGCCCATACTCGGGACTGAGCATCACAATGATGCGATCAGCTTCGCCTAACTTGTAGGTGCGAAGCACAATCCCGTGGGTTCGATAAGAGCGTGCCGCGAAGGACGCGTTGCGAGACATTACAGAGGTGGTCACTGAGGGCGGTACGGCCCTTACTTACTTCGACGATGCCGTGGAAGCGGATTCGCGAAGCGCGCGGTTCACCGCAGAGATGACGGCGTTCAAAGAAGCAGTCCCCGTGTTCGTGTCGATACCAACACCCCACAGGACGCGCTCGCCCACAGCTGCCTCAATGTATGCGGCAGCCTGTGCGGTTCCGCCCTGGCTGAGTGCGTGCTCGGAGTAGTCAAGGACACGAATGTCCACGCCGTCTTCCGTCAGGATATTCACGAATGCGCTGATAGGACCGTTGCCCGTGGCGGTGCGAACGGACTCTTCGCCATTGACGAACAGCTTCACAGAGAGCTCGAACTCGCCGTTTTCTCCCGTGTCCGTCTTCACGCCGCCGAGGCGGTACGTGCCCCACTGCGCGTCAGCATCAGCGGATGGCAAGTACTCATCCTTGAAGATGCCCCAGAGTTCGCTGCCGGAGATTTCTCCGCCTTCGGCATCAGCACGGCGCTGCACTACGGAGGAGAACTCGATCTGCGCACGACGTGGCAAGTCCAGCTGGTGTTCGTTCTTGAGCAAGTACGCCACGCCGCCCTTGCCGGACTGGCTGTTCACACGGATCACTGCTTCGTAGCTACGTCCGATGTCCTTAGGGTCGATCGGCAAGTAAGGAACGGCCCAGACGATCTCATCCACGGTCTTGCCGGCCGCTGCGGCATCGCGCTCCATGTGCTCGAAGCCCTTCTTGATGGCGTCCTGGTGGGAGCCGGAGAAGGCAGTGAACACCAAGTCGCCGCCGTATGGCGAACGCTCTGGGATGCGCAGCTGGTTGCAGTATTCGGCGGTGCGGCGGATTTCGTCCATGTCGGAGAAGTCCAGCTCTGGATCGATGCCCTGGCTGAACAAGTTCATGCCGAGGGTCACCAAGTCAACGTTGCCGGTGCGCTCACCGTTGCCGAACAAGCAGCCTTCAATGCGGTCTGCGCCAGCCATGTAGCCGAGCTCGGCAGCGGCGACGCCGGTTCCGCGGTCGTTGTGTGGGTGCAGCGAGATGATGATGGACTCGCGGTTGGCAATGTTGCGGTGTACCCACTCGATGGAGTCGGCATAGACGTTAGGCGTCGCCATTTCCACCGTTGCCGGCAAGTTCAAGATCATTGGGTTCTCAGGGGTGACGCCAAATTCGTTGGCGACGGCGTTAGCCACGCGCACAGCAAACTCGAGTTCGGTTCCCGTGAAGGACTCCGGCGAGTATTCGTAGGTGATCTTGGTGTCGCCAGCGAGCTCTTCTTCGTACTTCTTGCACAAGCGCGCACCCGAGGTGGCGATGTCCATGATGCCGTCCTGATCTTCGCCGAAGACCACGCGACGCTGCAGGATCGAAGTGGAGTTGTACAAGTGAACGATCGCTTGCTTGGATCCCTGAATCGCTTCGTACGTGCGCTCGATGAGGTGCTCGCGAGCCTGCGTCAGCACCTGAATGGTGACATCCTCAGGAATGCGATCCTGCTCGATCAGCTGACGAACAAAGTCAAAGTCAGTCTGGGAAGCGGACGGGAAACCGACCTCAATTTCCTTGAAGCCCATGCGTACCAAGAGATCAAACATCTTGTGCTTGCGCTCTGGGCTCATGGGCTCAATCAGAGCCTGGTTGCCGTCACGCAAGTCAACCGCACACCAGCGTGGGGCCTTCGTGATGACCTTGTCTGGCCACGTGCGGTCAGGAAGATTCGTGGAGATTTGATCCTGGAACGGCACATACTTGTGGATGGGCATTCCGGAGGGCTTTTGAAAATTCTGCATGGCTTTGCCTTCTTCTATTTCTGAGAAATTTACGATCGCTCGAGGCGATGGCCGGGTACGCAGGCTCCGCAACGGGGATTCGGCCCGAGCACAATGGCTCGTTAGGCCCCGCCGCGGCGGCTAAGAAGTAGCAATCCCGAAAGCATGGTTCGACCCTAACACTCCCCTACCGCCTTTTAGCGATTTATTGACGGTCGCTTGTCGTAAAAATTGAAACCGGTTTGAATTCTCGCTAGAAACCTAGACGACCCAACTGCTTCGGGTCGCGCTGCCATTCCTTGGCAACCTTCACATGGAGATCCAGGTACACCTTGGTGCCCAAAAGCGCTTCGATTTCCTTACGAGCACGAGTTCCAACGTCGCGCAGACGCGATCCGCCCTTGCCAATGATGATCGACTTCTGGCTGGGGCGTTCCACGAAAACGTTGACGTGGATGTCCACCATCGGATTGTCAGCCGGGCGGTCTTCGCGCGGAATTATTTCTTCCACCACGACGGCGAGCGAGTGCGGAAGCTCGTCACGGACGCCCTCCAACGCGGCCTCGCGAATGAGCTCCGAGATCATTTTCATCTCAGGCTCGTCCGTGAGTTCACCGTCTGGGTACAGCGGTGGCGACTGTGGCATGAGCTTCGCAAGAACGCCGATGACTTCCTCTACCTGATACCCGTCTTTCGCGGATACCGGTACGACGGCGGCAAATCCCTTAGGTGCCAAGAGTTCGTCTCCCAGCTGGCTGACGGCAAGCAATTGCTCTGCCAGTTGCGCCGGGGTCACGAGGTCAGTCTTGGTGACGAGCGCGACGATCGGAGTGCGTGGTGGCAGTCCACCCAGCTTCTGGGCAATGAACTTATCGCCGGGGCCGATCTTCTCGTTTGCTGGCAAGCAGAAGCCCACCGCATCCACTTCGCCCAAGGTCTCGGCCACGAGGTCGTTGAGGCGCTGACCAAGAAGCGTGCGCGGACGGTGCAGGCCTGGAGTGTCGACGATGACGAGCTGGTGCTCTGGACGATGCACGATGCCACGAATCGTGTGGCGCGTGGTCTGTGGCTTACTCGAGGTAATCGCTACTTTTTGACCCACGAGTGCGTTGGTGAGGGTGGACTTTCCGGCATTCGGACGTCCCACAAACGAGGTGAAGCCCGCCCGGTAATCCTTCGGGTAATTTTCTGGCGTCAAGCTCATGAGTGTTGCCCACTTTCGTGCTGGTGGAGGTCATCAGAGTCACGGCGTCCCGTGGACCCTTGCGGTTCATCGTCAGTGTCTTCAGTGTCTGGCTCAAACCACGTCAGCAAGAAACCAATACGGTTGCGCCGACCTTCGAGGGTTTCTGCATGCAAGTGAATGCCTTCAACAGTAACTTCGGAGCCCACAATCGGCACACGGCCCAAGTGCTTGGCGAGAAGACCGCCAGCGGTGTCGACTTCGTCGTCTTCGAGGTCCTTGTTGAAGAGTTCACCAAGATCGTCCAACGGCGTGCGTGCGCTAATGCGGAAGACGCCGGGACGTACTTCTTCAATGTCTGGCCGCGAACGGTCGTATTCGTCGTCGATCTCGCCCACGATTTCTTCGATGAGGTCCTCGAGCGTCACAAGACCGGCGGTTCCGCCGTACTCGTCAATGACGATGGCCACGTGGGTCGATTCGATCTGTAGCTCTTTCAAGAGCTCAGCAACGGACTTGGATTCAGGGACATAGCGAACATCGCGTGCGATGTTGTCCACGGGAGACTGCGGATCGTCGTGGAAGTGCAGTTCCCGAGCGATGTCCTTCAGGTAAACGATGCCCACTATGTGGTCGCTCGATTCCTGAATGACGGGGATGCGCGAGCAGCCGGACTTCAAGCAGAGCGTCATGCACTCCGCGAGCGAGGTGCCGGAGTCCACGGTCACCATGTCTGTTCGCGGCACCATCACGGCGCGAACTCGGGTATCGCCGAGGTCAAACACGGAGTGAATGAATTCGGCTTCCACGTCTTCGATCATGTCCGCTTCGTTGGCGCGGTCCACCATGTCGCGGAAGTGCTCTTCGGAAAAGAACGCTTCGTCTGCAGCGGTCTCCCCTGGGGAGAGCTGATTTCCAATGCCGACGAGCCACTGTGGAATTGGTCCAAGAATGACGCGCAAGAAGCGGATGAGAGATGCGGTTCCGGAAACGAAGGATGCAGCACGGTTCCGGCCAATTCGTCGTGGCGATACGCCCACCACTACGAAGGCCATGACAGCCATCGTGAGTGTGGCGGCGAGACCCGCAATCCACATGTTCGCGATGACGAAATAGAAGAACAGCGCCACAGCAACCGCAGATGCCATTTCAAACCACAGTCGCCACAAACGCAATGCATTCGTGTGTGGCACTGGATCATCCAGGATGGCACGTAGCTTGTGCTTGGGCCTATTGGCTAGCAGCTGTTCGGCTTCTTGGCGGCTCAAGTAGAGGAAGGCAGCTTCAACGGCGGTCAGTAGACCGGCAATCAATAGGAAAGCAATTGCACCGAGTGCGAGTAATGCTGGACTCATGCGATGGTCTCCTTGGGCGCAGGGCGGCCCAAGTGCTTCTCCAAGAGCTCACGCTGCAAGGAGAACATTTCCTCGCGCTCTTCCGCTTCCTCGTGATCGAAGCCCAACAGGTGCAAGAGACCATGCGTGGTCAAGAGCAGGACTTCATCGAGGTACGAGTGGCCGCCGGCCTGGGCCTGCTGCTTTGCCACTTCAGGACAAATCACGATGTCGCCCAGCATGCCGGCGCTGCTCACGTTGCCGGGAGTGCCGGGAGTCAGCTCGTCCATGGGGAAGGACATGACGTCCGTTGGTCCCTCAAGATCCATCCACTCCACGTGAAGGCGGGCGCTAGCCTCTTCATCCACGAGCGTGATACCCACTTCAGCTTCGGGGTGAACCCACAAGCTGTCGAGGACAAAGCGAGCTAGTTTGCGGACTTCGTCGAGATCCATGTCAACCGACGTCTCGTTGCTGATTTCAATTGACATTTTTCATCCCGCTCTTCCGTGTTCCTCGTGATCCTGGTCCAGGCAGAGAACCCTGCTGGTCATTCCACTTTTCGTACGCGCTCACAATTTCGGAGACGAGACGATGTCGCACCACGTCGGATGCCTCGAGGTACTGGAACGAAATTCCGTCCACGTCCTCAAGAATCTCGGTGACCACGCGCAGCCCCGAGCGAGTTCCGCCCGGCAAATCCACTTGAGTGATGTCACCCGTGATGACCATCTTCGCTCCGAAGCCCAAACGCGTCAGGAACATTTTGATCTGTTCAGGGGTGGTGTTCTGTGCTTCGTCCAAGATGATGAACGCATCGTTGAGGGTGCGGCCTCGCATGTAGGCCAGCGGGGCCACTTCAATGGTTCCGGCCGCCAACAACCGTGGGATCGTCTCCGCATCCACCATGTCATGTAGCGCGTCATACAAAGGCCGCAAGTAAGGGTCAATCTTGTCCGTGAGCGTGCCCGGCAAGAAGCCCAGCTTTTCGCCGGCTTCAACGGCCGGTCGCGTCAGAATAATGCGCGAGACTTCCTTGGCCTGCAATGCTTGGACGGCTTTCGCCATAGCCAAGTAGGTCTTGCCGGTACCTGCAGGGCCAATACCGAAGATGACCGTGTTCTCGTCAATCGCGTCGACGTAGCGCTGCTGGTTCACTGTCTTTGGGCGAATGCTTCGGCCGCGACTTGTCAAAATATTCAGGCCGTAGCTTTGGGTCGGAAGCCCGCTGAAAGCCGAAGGTGTCGTCGGCAGGTGAGCTGCGGCGTCGTGCTTGATGCGAGACGTCGTCTCAGGGGCAAAACCGGCTGATCGCGTGCGGTGCCGGACGAGCTCTTCAATAATTTCCAGCGTCACCGTGGTGCCGGTGCGGGCCAATTGCCGCGCGTCTTCCAAGACTGACTGCACCATAGCGGCGTCAGAGCGAGGTCCTTTAACGGTGAGTTCTTGGTCAAGCGGGGTAACGCTGACGTTCGGGTATACGCCCGAGAGCACCCTCAAAAGTTGGTCTTGCGCACCGAGTGCCGCAACCATTTCTGCGGTGGAATCGAATGGAACACTGAAGCTCTCTGGAGTTTCGAGCTCATCTGCCATGCGTGATGGACACCTATCTTCTCTGATTTAACGAATAAATTCGCGCCTTTTTGATTGTAGTTCACTGGGCAAGTGCGCACTTGGAGCAATGCTCAAACGGTCAAGAATTGATTAAGGAATGATTACGTTTACAGATAACACTGTTTCTGGTTGTTACTCGTGTGTAGCCTAAAGGACGCGCCTCCCCCAGCGCAGTGACCGTTAAAGAGGATTATTTGTTGATGCCATCGTTGAAAGGCCGTGCCCGCATTGTGATTGCGGGAACGGTAGCTACCGGAACAGTGCTGCTTGCTGCTGTCGGTTGCTCAATCAGCGATTCAACCCTGCCTGGTGGCCAATCTTCGATGCCTACCAAATCCTCTGCGTCAGGATCGGTTGCCGTCCCAACGGCGACGGACGCCAAGCTCGAAGATCTCGGCGTCAATCAGCTTTCGCCTGTCTATTGGTTGGGCGAAAACGGGGACAACGTCTTTTTGTACCGCGAGTTCTTGCCGGTAGCGGACCAAGGCGATCCCGTGGTTACCAGCGTCAAGCACATGCTTGAGGCGGAGCCCGCGGATCCGGACTACTTCAACGTCTGGTCTTCCGCAAAGCGCATTGGCGCCACCATTTCTGCCGAGAACGTGATCACGGTGGACATTTCCTCCGATGCCTTCGACAAGTCCGTGGACAAGGGCCTCGCCGAGCGCAGTATTCAGCAGCTGGTGTACACGGCCACTGCCGCTGCCGCGAACTCGGGATTGTTGACCGGCAAGCAAAAGCCAGCCGTGAGCATTGTGGTGGATGGCCGCCAAGGCTATGACGCGTGGGGCCTCGTGAAACTTGACCGTCCATTGGCCCGCACCGACAGCATGCGTGCGCCGGTCTGGCTGGTCGATCCGTCCGAGGCTTCCTCCTACGGCTCCCCCATCAAGGCTTTCGGCGTTACCTCCAAGTTCAGTGGCGGTTCCTTCTATAGCGTGGCGACGGTGAACAACGGGACGGTGGGCGCTCAAGTTGCAGACGGCGTCCTTGCTGAACCAGATCAGCTTCCTAATGATGGCGAATTCCGGTTTGAAGTCACCCTGAAGCCGGGCACCTACCAGCTGTCAGTGTGGGGGCAGAACAAGGATTCTGACATCCATATCGCAACGGACACCAAGACCTTCACGGTTCGTTAGGGTCTAGAGCTCGTTAGCGTCTAGAGCTCACCGGCGAGGTGTCGCACTAGCACCATTGCCGCCGGACCGGCGCTCGAGCTGCGCAAAACGTTCTTGCCGAGTAGCGCTGGAACGGCTCCCGCTTGGGTGAATTTTTCGATTTCTTGCGGTGAGACACCGCCTTCAGGACCCACAATGAGTACGACGCCGCCGCTCGTTTCCCGCGGTTCGCGCACGTAAGTGCCAACTACCGCGCCCAAGGCATTTTCTTCGGCCTCGTGCAACACCACCACAAGTGAGCCGTTCGCAACCCAATCCTCGATGCGGCGGGTGAGCTGCGGCGTCGTCAGCGCTGATTCAATGCTGGGTCGGAAACTGCGGCGCGACTGTTTGGTGGCAGCCAAAATGAGGGATTCCCATTTGGCGAGTGCCTTCGCGGCGCGATCTGCTGGCCATTTCACAATGCTGCGCTCGGCCTGCCAGGGCACTACGTGGCTGACATTGAGCTCCACCGCGGACTCCACGGCTTGCAGATCGCGGTCTCCCTTAGCTAGTGCTTGCACGAGCGTGATGGGAAAGCGCGGTGGGTCTTCGGTACGAAGTTCTTCAACCCGCAAGTGAAGGCCCGTCTTGGACGTGCTCAACACCGTGCACTCGGCGCGGTGACCGGCACCGTCCAAGAGGTCCACCAATTCCTCCACGGTAATTCTCTTCACCGTGGCGGCGTGGTGTCCTTCGGGGCCTTCAAGGTCCAGCTCGTCGCCGGAGGTTACGTCCTCCAGCGACGAACCGAACCAAAATGCCTGGTTGCTCATGATTCTCTTCTCTTGAGAAGGCTCTAGCGAGAGTTCAGGTGATCCTTGATGCGGGAGAAAAAGCCACCGCGCTGTTCCACGCGGCCCTCAGCGAACTCTTCGCCGCGCAGTGCGGCGAGCTTTTCGAGGAGCTCGCGCTGTTCGTCGTCGAGTTTGGTAGGAGTCTCGACGTTGATGTGAACCACGATGTTTCCGCGTCCCGAGCCACGCAAACGAGGCACACCAAGATCTGGCAAGCGGACCGTGTGCCCCGTCTGCGTACCTGGATCCACGGTGACGTCCTTCGAGCCATCGAAGGTGTCCAACTTGACGGTGGTTCCGAGCGAAGCAGCGGTCATTGGCAACGTGACTTCGGCGTGAAGGTCGTTTCCTTCGCGCTCGAAGACGGCGTGGCGCTTGACGTCGATTTCCACGTAGAGGTCACCGGCTGGTCCGCCGCCGGGGCCGACTTCGCCTTGGCTGTCCAAGCGGATACGCGTGCCCGTGCTGACGCCTGCTGGAATCTTGAGCTGCTTGGTGACGCGCTCACGGATGCGGCCCTGGCCCTGGCACTCGCGGCACGGGCTAGGAATGATGGTGCCGTGTCCGCGGCAAGCGGAGCAGGTTTCGAGGGTCATCATCTGTCCCAAGAAGGAACGAACCGGGCGCTGAACCTGACCGCGGCCGCGGCAAATGGTGCAGGTTTCCGGCTGCGTGCCGGCTTCACAGCACGAGCCATCGCAGACCGGGCAGGTGACGGCGGTTTCGATGTCCAAGGGGTAAACCGTGCCCTGCACGGCGTCCTTGAGCTCGATGGTTGCCGTGATGAGTGCATCGCGTCCACGGCTGGTGCGTGGGATGGGACCCTGACCGGCGCCGGATGCAGCACCGAAGAACTGCTCAAAGATATCGCCGAAACCGAAGTCACCAGCGCCGCCGCCGAAGCCTTGGGACGTGCCGTTCTCGTTACCCGTCTGATCGTAGATGTTGCGCTTATCCGGATCGGAGAGCACTTCATACGCGCGCGTGACGAGCTTGAACTCTTCAGCAGCCTCAGCGCCCGGGTTGATGTCCGGGTGGAGCTTACGGGCGAGCTTGCGGTACGCCTTCTTGATTTCTTCCGCGGTGGCGTCCTGGGAGACGCCCAATACCTCGTAGTGGGTTGCCATGTGGTGGCAGTTTCCTTTCTAGCGATTCAGCTAGGTGCTAGCTGGCCAAAATTCGTGACAAGTATCGGGCTACCGCTCTCACGGCAGCCATACTTGCGGGGTAATCCATGCGCGTCGGGCCAAGGACGCCGAGCTTCGCGAGCTGCCCGGGTCCGTAGGAGGACGTCACGAGGGAAGCTTCGGAGAGTCCTCCGTAGGAATTCTCGTGTCCAATGGACACAGCGATTCCATGCGCGTCCTGTTCTAGTTCTGACAACAACCGCAAGAGGACAACTTGTTCCTCAAGGGTGTCCAAGATCGGTGTGATGGTCTGCTGGAAGTCGCTTGTAGAGCGTGCCAAGTTTCCAGTGCCAGCTACCAAATAGCGCGAGCTGTTGCCCTGATTCGCCATGACTTCGAGCCCGGCGGCAACCAGCTCGCCAAGCTCTCGCAGTGGGAAAGGCAACGTGGTGACGCCCACGCGAGCCTCGGCTCCCACGACCATCATCGGCTTGCCCTGAATGGTGCTCAGGATGGCCGTGCGTACTTCGCTCAACAACTCGTCCGTGGTGCTCGCTGGAGCCACAATGACGCGCTGCTCCACCTTGCCGGTCGAAGAAATGAGCACGATCAATGCTTGAGTGGCACCCAACGAAACGAGCTCGAGATGCCGAACAGCGTCGTCGTTCACTATGGGAACCTGCAAAACCGCAACCTGCTGCGTAATCTGAGCCAGCATGCGAACCGTGCGGTCCAGGATTTCGTCAACATCCTCAGCGCCCTCGAGCATGACCTGGAAGGCACGTCGCTCCGCCGCCGAGAGCGGGCGAACTTCCTCAATCATGTCCACGAAATGGCGGTAGCCCTTTTCCGTGGGAATGCGGCCGGCCGACGTGTGTGGTGCAACGATGAAGCCCTCGTCCTCAAGCGCCGCCATGTCATTACGAATGGTGGCAGCAGAGACGTCCAAGAGATGACGTTCCACGAGAGCCTTGGAGCCCACTGGCTCACGGGTCTGCACGAAATCCTCAACGATCGCCCGGAGAACTTCGAGGCGACGAGGTTCCGTTTTGGACGTATCTCGTCGGCTAGCTTTGAACTGATCCATGCGGCACCTCCCTCTAGTGCTCATACTTTTAGCACTCGACACGATCAAGTGCTAAGTCTAATACTTCTTGAGGCATTGCTAGCATCAAGGGCCGGAGAGGAGAGATGTGGACTACAGCTCATGGGGACCGCAAGCAATTGGAAAGCCGGTTCGGAAATCATTGCGAGAAGTGCCCGCCGCGCAAGGCATGGTCATCGAGGACGTCGAGACCGGCTTTGTGGGTGAAATTATGCGGATTGAGAAATCCGGCGGCATGTTGGTGCTCCACTTGGAGGGCCGCGGCGGAAAGACCCGTTCCTTCAAGGCCGGTTACGGCTTCCTCTTGGATGGCGAACCCGTCCGCATCATTGCTCCCGTGAAGACGACGACGCTGCCTCCCGTCGCGCGCTCTGCCTCCGGATCCGTAGTGGTCCAGGGATTGAAAGCGCGCACCGCACGTGCCAGCCGCATCTTGGTTGAAGGTAAGCACGACGCCGAGCTGGTGGAGAAAGTGTGGGGCCACGACCTTCGCGTGGAAGGCATTGTGGTGGAACCGCTCCACGGCGTCGACGATTTGGCTGCGGTGATCGCCGACTTCGCGCCCAGCCCACAGCGTCGCTTGGGAATTCTTGTAGACCACTTGGTCATGGGCACCAAGGAGCAGAAGATCGCCGAGCGCGCCATGAAAGTTCCCGGCGCGGCCGGCAATGTCCTGATTGTGGGTCACCCGTACGTTGACGTGTGGCAGGCGGTCAAGCCCAGCGCTCTGGGAATTCCCGCCTGGCCAGTTATCCCCCGCGGCCAAGACTGGAAGAACGGAATCGTCACCGCGTTTGGATGGCCAGCTTCCACGCCCGAAGACCTGGGCCTGGCGTGGCAGCGCATTCTGTCGCGCGTAACCAACTACGCCGACGTTGAACCCGCCCTGCTGGGTCGCGTCGAGGAGATTATCGACTTCCTGACGGAAGTGGATAACTAGCGCGTGGGAAGAAGTTCGCTGATCAGCGTCTCGATGCGCGCGCGAATTTCGTCACGGATGGGGCGCACGGAATCGACGCCCTTGCCTGCTGGATCTTCCAGTTTCCAGTCCTCGTAGCGCTTGCCCGGGAAGATGGGGCACGTATCGCCGCAGCCCATGGTGATGACCACGTCTGAGTCTTTGACGGCCTGAGTGGTCAGGATCTTCGGCTTCTGATCGCGGATGTCGATGCCCTCTTCGAGCATGGCTTCTACTGCAGAAGGGTTGATTTTGTCTGCTGGCTCAGAGCCTGCCGAACGAACCTCGATGGCACCCTGGGCGAGATGTTCCAAGTAGCCTGCGGCCATTTGCGAGCGACCCGCGTTGTGCACGCAGACGAAAAGGACGCTGGGGCGGTCAGCCTGGTTAGCGGTTTCAGCGGTTGCAGAGTTGTCAGTCATGAGAGTTCCTTCGAAGAGTGGGTTGGCTTTTTGATGAGGAAAACAATGAGGCCGGTTGCGAGGGCGGCGCCCACTAGCTGCGCAGCGATATAGGGCCACGCGGAAGTTGGAGTGATTCCGGCGTAGGTGTCCGTGAAAACGCGAGCGAACGTCACGGCTGGGTTGGCGAAGCTCATGGATGACGTGAACCAATACCCGGCAGCGATGTAACCACCCACGGCCACGGAGACATATCTCGCGTTGTCACTCTTGATCGTCAAGAAGATGATGAGCAAGAGCCCTATCGTCGCAATGACTTCGGAAATCCAAAGATGTCCGCCGAAGCGATCATTCGTGGAAATGGTGAACGCTGGCTTTTCAAACATGGTGTGCGTGAGCCACGTGCCGGTGATTCCACCTGCCATTTGCGCACCCATGAGGGCAAACATGAGTTTCGTGTCCAGATGTCCCAGGAAACGGTCCACCAAGGTCACTACGGGATTGAAGCTGGCAGAAATTCCTTGGAACGCGATGATCAAGGCAACCAGAATTGCACCCGTGGCGATGCTGTTTTCGAGAAGCGCTAGTCCGTCATCGGTAGTGGATAGCTTCGAGGCATAAATGCCCGAGCCGATCACGCCCATCACGAGGAAGGCTGTGCCGAGGAACTCTGCGACGACGCGCTGAAGGCCCGTAGGTGTCACGCTCTTGCCGCCAACTTTGCAGGGGCAGCTGTACGACGGTTCGATACCGGTTCGGCAGGCTGACTTGGCCAGAGGAAGTCGGCCAGCTTGACGAGCGCGTCGTTGTTAGCGCGGTAGTAGACCCAGACACCACGCTTATCGCGAGTGACTAGACCAGCGTCGGCAAGAATCTTCAAGTGACGGCTGATGGTGGGTTGCGAAAGCTCGAAGGACTCGTTCAAGTCGCACACGCAGGCTTCTTGGTTTTCGTGGGCGGCAATGATGGACAGGAGCCGGACGCGGCAAGGATCGCTCAATGCCTTAAAGGTGTTTGCGAGATCTGCGGATGCTGAGTCATCCACGGCGGCCCGAACCATTTGGCTCGAACAGCTGGATTCAGCTTCAGATTGAAGTGCCGTAACAAGTTTCACTTGTAGATATTCACATATCTGCATGTCCTTATCCAAAAGGCGGCGGCTATGTGTCGTCGTGCTTTCCCGCGGCAATTGAGGCAAAGATGCGCCTGGTTTCCGCGAGCCATGCGGTTATTGCGGTGCTGGCAGGTTAAGATGGGCGAGAATTCATCGGCACCTGCCGAGCATTTTTGATACATGAAAACACTTTCAAGGAGTCAACAACGGTGAACGGCGGGCCAAACAACGGCGGTGGGAACCCTAGGAATCCTCAGGACAATTCCCGCTTTGAAGCGTCTGCGCAACAGCCACGCCACTTGACTCCAAGTGAAGATCGCCAGTGGGCCACTATTGCTCACTTCGGCTCGATCTTGGGATGTGTGCCTTCCGGCATCATTCACTATGTTTTCCGCGATCGTGGACCATTCACGGCTCAGGAGTCCAAGGAAGCGTTCAACTTCACGCTTCCACCAACCCTTCTGGCAATCGTCGCGAACCTCTTGTCGATGATCCCCATCATCGGTGGATTCTTTGCCTTCATCGCAGTTCTGCTGTGGCTCTTCTTGACCATCAACGGTGTCATCGCAGGCATCGAGGTTAACAAGGGTCGCCCTTACCGCTACCGCTTCAACCTGCGACTGATCGACTAGAAGTCGGCAAGAATCTTGACCACGCGGTCCGCCAGAAGGCGACCGTTGAGCGTCAAGACCAAACGCTTCTCCCCCGACGCACCCAATGCAGGCCCCGGCTCAACTAAGCGATCGGCAATCAAGCCGGCCACGCGTCGTCGTGCATCATCCCGCAAAGCAGACAGTGGCAAGCCTTCGGCGATGCGCACCTTCAGCATGAGTTCTTCCAGATACTGGGCATCTTCGTCCGGAATTTCCCGGGCAGCCGCAGGCGACACCAATGCGTCAACGCGCCCCTGATATGCAGTCGGGTGCTTGACGTTCCAAAAGCGCGTTCCACCAATGTGTGAGTGCGCGCCAGGGCCTGCGCCCCACCAATCGTTGCCGCGCCAATAGGCAAGGTTGTGCTCGCTGCGTTGGTCCTCAGTTTTGGCCCAGTTGGAAACTTCGTACCAAGTGAAGCCAGCTGCCGCGAGCATGCGGTCAGACAGTTCGTACTTTTCGGCGTGATCGTCTTCGTCCACTTCCGGCACTTCGCCGCGGCGCATCTGAGCCGCTAGCTTCGTTCCGGGCTCAACAATGAGCGAGTATGCCGAGATGTGGTCCGGCTCGTAGCCAATGGCGGTCTCGAGGCTGGTCTTCCAGTCCTCGAGCGACTCCCCCGGCGTTCCGTAGATGAGGTCTACGCTGACATCCAGTCCAAGGTCCTTGGCTGCCTGAACCATGAGACCCACGTTTTCGGGCTGATGGGTGCGGTCAAGCACCTTCAGCACGTGAGGAACGGCCGACTGCATGCCAAAAGAAACCCGCGTGAAGCCGGCGTCCTTGAGAATCTTCAGAGACTCTTTGGTTACGGAGTCAGGGTTGGCCTCGGTGGTGATTTCTGCGCCGTCCTTGAAGCCCCACAGGTCCTTGGCCGTGCGCAGCACGCTGGCGAGGTCATTGGCTGGCAAGAGGGTTGGCGTACCGCCACCAAAGAACACCGTGGACAGATGGCGCGATTCGATACCAGATTCTGTCAGCGCACGCTGAGCAAACTCCAGTTCACGGCTGACCGCGTTGGCGTACGTCGCTTGAGACGCGCCGCCGCCCAACTCGCTAGCTGTGTAGGTGTTGAAGTCGCAATAGCCGCAACGAACCGCACAAAAAGGGATGTGCACGTAGAGCGAGAAGTCGCGACCGGCTGAGCGCGCGGCAGTGCCTTCGGGGAGCCGACCGTCAGATGGAGCCGGATCCCCGTCAGGCAAAATGGATGGCATTCGCTATTACTTCTTCTTGTCCTTGGAGCTGTCGCTGGAAGAGAGTGCTGCGATGAAGGCTTCCTGAGGAACCTCGACGCGGCCCACCATCTTCATACGCTTCTTGCCTTCCTTCTGCTTCTCGAGCAGCTTGCGCTTACGGGAGATGTCACCGCCGTAGCACTTGGCAAGAACGTCCTTGCGGATAGCGCGGATGGATTCGCGGGCAATGATGCGGGAACCGATGGCAGCCTGGATGGGCACCTCGAACTGCTGGCGTGGAATCAACTCACGCAGCTTTCCGGTCATCATGACGCCGTAGGAATACGCTTTGTCCTTGTGGGTGATGGCGCTGAAGGCGTCCACCTGCTCGCCCTGAAGCAAGATATCCACCTTGACGAGGTCGGCGATCTGCGAACCGTCGGCCTTCCAGTCCAGGGAGGCGTAGCCGCGGGTCTTGGACTTCAAGACGTCGAAGAAGTCGAAGACGATTTCAGCCAACGGCAAGTGGTAACGGATCTCCACGCGATCTTCAGACAGGTAGTCCATGCCGCGCATGATGCCGCGACGAGACTGGCACAGCTCCATGATGGCGCCCACGAATTCGTTCGGGGCAAGGATGGTTGCTGCCACCATTGGTTCGTGGACTTCCAAAATCTTGCCGGACGGGAACTCGCTGGGGTTCGTCACGGTGGTCATCTTCTTGTCCTCGGTCTTCACCTGGTACACCACGTTTGGTGCGGTGGAGATGAGGTCCAAGCCGAATTCTGCCTCGAGGCGTTCGCGGGTGATTTCAAGGTGCAGCAAGCCCAAGAAGCCAACGCGGAAGCCGAAGCCCAGAGCCACAGAGGTTTCTGGTTCGTAGACAAGCGCAGCGTCGTTGAGCTGGAGCTTGTCCAGTGCATCGCGCAGTGCTGGGTAGTCAGAGCCGTCGATCGGGTACAGGCCGGAGAACACCATTGGCTTCGGGTCTTCGTAGCCGCCGAGGGATTCCGTGGCTGGCTTAGCGAAGTTGGTGACGGTATCGCCCACCTTCGACTGGCGTACGTCCTTCACGCCCGTGATCAGGTAGCCCACTTCGCCAACGCCCAAGCCCTTCGTCGGGACGGGCTCGGGCGAGCTGACGCCGATCTCCAAGAGTTCGTGGGTAGCACGCGTCGACATCATCTGAATGCGCTCGCGCGGAGATAGGTTGCCGTCGACCACGCGAACGTAGGTGACCACGCCGCGGTAGGTGTCATAGACGGAGTCAAAAATCATGGCGCGGGCCGGCGCGTTGGCGTCACCCACAGGGCTTGGCAGCGTTCCCACGATGCGATCCAGCAAGGCCTCGACGCCTTCGCCGGTCTTACCAGACACGCGGAGCACGTCCTCAGGATCTCCACCAATGAGGTTGGCCAATTCAGCCGCGTACTTCTCTGGCTGCGCTGCCGGAAGGTCAATCTTGTTCAGGACCGGAATGATGGTGAGGTCGTTTTCCATCGCCAAGTACAGGTTGGCAAGCGTCTGGGCTTCAATGCCCTGAGCTGCATCCACCAGCAATACGGCGCCTTCGCACGCGGCCAGCGAACGAGAGACTTCGTAGGTGAAGTCCACGTGGCCCGGCGTGTCGATCATGTTGAGGGCGTAAGCGGTGCCATCCACTTCCCACGGCATGCGCACGGCCTGGCTCTTGATGGTGATGCCACGCTCGCGCTCGATGTCCATGCGGTCAAGATATTGAGCCTTCATGTCACGTTGCGAAACGATGCCGGTGAGCTGCAACATGCGGTCGGCCAGGGTGGACTTACCGTGGTCAATGTGCGCGATGATGCAGAAGTTTCGAATGAGCGCCGGATCGGTGGCGGCGGGCACCGGTGCGGTGCGGGCCTGAGGTGACACGTAAATAGCCTCGCTTGCGACGAATTTTTGATGGATTCCGCGCACCGTTGTGGAGGTGGCAGATTTCCTATTGTCCCATGAAGCACCATCTGTTCGTTGCACCGCTGGTACCGTGATGACATGAAATTTGATGCGAACGCCATCTTCCGCGTGGCCCGCCAGATTTTCCGCATTGCCGAACCGATCATTCGGGAGCGGATGAACGACGGCAAGCGATCTTCGGCGCCAACCTCGCGGCCTCAATCGACGACGCCCAATTCAGCGCCGTCGTCGTCCTCTAATTACGACGACGCTCCCCGCGGTTCTTGGCAATTCGGCGGCTACCCCGGTGATTATTCCGCGAACGACGCCGCTAACTCGGTGGCGAGCTACTCCCCTAACCCGAACGGCAACGCCGATCCTGGTGAAGTGGTGTGGGCTTGGGTTCCTTATGAAGAGGACTACTCCCGCGGTAAGGATCGTCCGGTCTTGATCGTGGGACGCGACGGCGAATTGTTGCTGGGTCTCATGCTCACCACGAAGGACCGCGATAACTCGCAAAGTCACAACAGCAACTACATGGATGTAGGCACTGGCGGTTGGGATTCCAAGGGTCGACCGAGCGAGGCGAAGCTTGATCGCGTCATTCGACTTCGTCAGGACGGCATTCGTCGCGAAGGTGCGGTCTTGGGCAAAGAACGGTACGACGACGTTGCTCACGCCTTGCGCAGTCTTCGCTGACACGCCGCAAGCGTTCCGTTTCAGTGGAAACCGTGGGTAATTCCTGCTAATATTGACAGCTGTGTGTCCGCGCAGATCGACGGGCACCCGAGCCGACCTTTCAACTGCATCCCCACGCAGCCGGTCCAGTGTCGGCTTGGAACCCTCACGATCCTGTCCGAATCATCAGAGAGAAATTCATTCGTGGCCAATATTAAGTCCCAGAAGAAGCGCATTCTCACCAACGAGAAGTCCCGCGTTCGCAACCTTGCAGTTCGTTCCGAACTCAAGACCCTCGTCCGCGCCGTCAACGAAGCAGTAACTGCCGCTGACAAGGAAGCCGCCGAGAAGGCGTTGCGCACTGCTAACCGCAAGCTTGATAAGGCTGTTAGCAAGGGTGTTATCCACAAGAACCAGGCTGCTAACCGCAAGTCTGCGATCTCCAAGAAGGTTGCTGCTCTCTAAGCAGTTACGTTCTTTAGAACTTCAAGTGACCGTCTCCTTCGGGAGGCGGTCACTTTTTGTTTGGCGTCCTACATCAGCGCTGCGCCGACTCTCTGTGCAGATTGTCTATAAATCAACGACCTTCTGTAGGTACTGAATTTCGTTGGACCGAGTCCTATCCGATAAACGAAGCGGAGAAGGGTCAGTGACGTGCGGCGAGGGCGATCTGCGTGACGAGACGTTCCACCGCGTACTCAGGATCGCGGGACTCCCCCTTGACCATCGCATCGGTTTCGGCGACCAGAGCAATGCACTTGATCAGATCTTCTTGAGTCCAGTAGTTGGCAAGCTCTTGTGCCTGACGAACCTGCCATGGAGCCATTCCGAGCTCACTGGCGAGTTCGCCGCTACTGACTCGACGCCCGGCAACCTTCGCCACCTGACGAAGCTTCATTGCCACCGATGCGATGATCGGAACCGGATCAGTTCCGGTAGACAGTGCATGTCGAAGAGTGCTCAACGCCTGCGTGGAGCGGCCGGCCAACGCAGCGTCAGCTACTTTGAACCCTGTGGCTTCGACGCGTCCGCCGTAGTACTTATCAACATCTTCCAGAGTGATGTCGCGTCCCACATCTTCGGCGAGCTGACGGCACGCGGCCGCTAGGTCACCAAGCTCGTTGCCCAATGCTGCAACCAACGCGCGGACGGCTTCTGGATGGATTTGCCGCTGATGCGCTCGAAACTCTTGGGCGACGAAGTCGAACTTCTCGGCATCCGACTTTGGGGCCGTGCAATCGATGACTGGAGTCTTGGCCTTCTTGAGAGCGTCCAGCAACTTCTTTCCGCGGTTTCCTCCGCTGTGCTGAACGACGAACATGACATCGTCAGACGGTGCTTTGAGATAAGCGAGAGCATCCTCAAGAAACGCGTCCGTCATGGTCGCTGCGTTACTGGCTTCCATGATGGTGAAATCGTTGAAGAGCGACGGCGAGGCCGACAAAAGGATCTCACCGGACTGATACTTGCTCGCGTCGAGAGAGACGAGTTGAGGATCTTCATGGGACTCGCGGATAGCCTTGCGCAACTGATCCAGCACTCGCGAGACGATGTAGTCATCAGAGCCACTCAATAAGATGATCGGCGCTGGCTTTGCCTGGCGCCAGTTCATGGCATCAGAAGCCTTAGCTTTGCCGCGTGAAGCGGGCGCGGGTGTCACGAAAGCTCTCCTCTACTGGTGTTATTCGATCCTAGTTCGAGTTGGGACGGAGCGATAATTCAGACTCTGCTCATCGTTGATGGTCAGCAAGACCAACCCTTGAAGGTCTGTTCGAACTGCTGGGATTCCTAGTTGTTCGAGTTTCTCCAAGATGTTGGGTGCCGGGTGTCCATAGGTGTTATCGGCGCCGACCGAGATGAGCGCCAACCCAGGATGGGCCGCCTCCAAGATTGCTGTTCCCCCATTTCGTGCCCCATGATGGCTGATCTTCAAGATGTTGGTTTTCAGTGTTCCATCCGGTTGGCTCCGGATGATCGATTGCACGGCGTCCGCCTCGATATCCCCAGTAGCCAAGAGTTGCCAACCTCTGATGCTGAATTGGATGACCAAGGAGGCATCGTTTTCAGTGCTGGCGGGTGATTCTGGCGAGATCACCGTCCATGAAACATTTGCGATTCCTCCCTGAGATCTTGCGTGGATCTGCTCAATCACGGTGGTGCCTGGCTTTTCGTTTGACGCGAGCCCAAGCGGTTCTGCCGTCGAGTAATAGATCCTCTCGACCGTACGTCCATGCATGACACCGCTGATGCCTCCAGCATGGTCGGCGTGCAGATGGGTGATGAACAGCACTGACACGGTGGTGATATCCAGCTGTTTGAGGCATTGATCCATGAGCGCCGGATCCGGGCCAGAATCAATCACGATTCCTTCTTGTAGGCCAGTCCTGATGACGAACCCGTCGCCTTGACCAACATCGCACATCGCGATGCTCCACTCCCCAACGGATACAGGAACGAGTTTCGACAGCGGCACGAGTGCCGCAAGGAGCACTGCGGCGGATCCTGTGATCAGGAGGGCACGGAGCATTGGTCTATGAACACTCCAGAGTCCCACCGCCAGAAGTGCCGTGATGGTGCACGCGACGAGCGCTCCTGGTGTCCCTTCCGGCCATTCCAGTACGGCAAATGGGAGTCCAGCGAACCACCTGCCGATGGCGCCCACGATGCTTGAAAGAATCCCGGACACCCAGATGAGCGGTAGCGGCAGAGCCGGCGAAAGTGCGCCAAGGAGCAGAGCAAGCGTTCCAAGTACCGTGATGAAGGGGATGAGTGGACTCACCACAATATTGGCGACGGTGGACCATGTAGAAAACTGCGGAGCGAGCAGCGTCAGTACTGGAAGGCAAGCAATCTGAGCCGCTAGGGCCACCGCGAGTGCTTGTGCGAGCCAGTCGGGTAAGAATCTGGCCATGAGTGCGGCTAATGGGCGACCTATGATGACGATGCCTGCCGTTGCACACACGGAGAGCTGGAATGCAGGTTCGTTGGCATACAAAGGATCGATCATCAGCAGAACTGTCACACTAACGCTCAATGCGGCTAGAGCTTGCTGAGAACGGCCCGCGAATACGGCGAGGGCGGCAATGCTGCCCATGACCGCTGCTCGAACGACGCTTGGTTCGGGGTACACGATGAACACGAACGCCAACAGACCCAGCATGCAGCCGAGGACGACGACCCACCGCGGCAAGGACATGGATCGCAACAAGAGCGCGATGAAACCGAGGATGAGCGAACAGTTCGCACCGCTGACGGCAGTGAGGTGAGCTAGTCCTGCGTCCTTCATTGCTTGTTCTAGCTCGTCGCTCTGGCCTGACCTGTCCCCCATGACCATTCCTGGTAAGAGTGCAGGAGCATCTCCGGGAAGTTGTTGCGAGCTCGTGCCGAAGGTGGAACGAATCCCTTCGACCCACGTCTGAAAGCTCGATGGTTCATTTCGTCCGAGTGCTTCTGGTTCCGTTTGCGGCCTGATCCACATCGCACTTCGACTTCCGGGCTCAGCCGCTGAGAGCTTAGCTAGTACTTCGAAACGATCCCCAACTTTAAGGTCCTGAGCATCGAGATTTCGGATGCTCGCACCCGAGAGCAATATCGTTCCCGATTGATGAGCGGAGAACCACCGTCCCTCTTGGGAGAACCTCTGCACTCGAACGTTTGCGAGCCACGCGTTCGGCTTCTTTTGCGTGCCGGGACTCATTGCTTTACCTGTACGGGCTTCTTCACCTGCACGGGTTCCTTCACCGGCGTGGGCTCCTTCACCGGCACGTGCTGGACTCGAACTATCGTGGTGCGGATCTCCCGACAGCGTTGAAGAATCATTGCCGGAGAGCTCCTTGACGAGCCCCGTGCTTTCCCTGCCACCTGGAGTGTTCATAGTGGTGGCTCGTGGAGCATCCAGAAGTTCGATCTCAAGACGCGCCACGGTTGAGTTCTGAATGAGCCCAGTTAGCGGCGAGTTACGGGCATCCTGCTGATGCAGGCAAATGACTCCGGCAATGACGGTAGCTCCGGCGACAGCTAGTGCCATCGGCGACCACAGCGGAGCGAACCATGAAACGAGCCCTACTCCACGAGTAAGAACCCAGATCGACAGCGCACTGGAAAGAGCTCCCCCAATGAAGACAGCGATGGTGACTTCTAGCGACGAAGGTAAGAGTATGAGCGCCGTGATCCAAGAGCCGATGGCCAGCCATGCAGTCCGCAGCTCGAGCTTGGGAAGTTTCTCCTTCATCAGAAACCGATGAGGCCTTCGAGCTTCTTCAGCATCGCGGGGCCGATGCCAGAGACGGCATCGAGTTCAGCAGCTGATTTGAACGGGCCATTTTGTTCTCTGAACTCGACAATGCGTTGGGATAACGCGGGACCCACGCCGGGCAAGGCTTCCAGCTCTGCTGCAGTAGCAAGATTGATGTTGACTACCGTCGACGTCACCTGACGAGTGGCGCCGACAGTAGCATCCGCAGCCGCTGGTGCGCCTGGTACATGGGCGGGCGATCCCGTAGTGGGCGCAGCAGCGGGTGCAACGGTCTCGTTGACCTTGGGAACGTAGAGCTGCTGGCCATCTTGTGCCTGCTCGGCAAGGTTGATGGATCGGATGTCTGCATCTTTGAGAACACCGCCTGCTTTTGTGAGCACCATTCCCCAGCGTTCTCCACTCGCAACTGTATAGAGGCCTGGATGTTTCACCGATCCTTGAACAGAAACCGTCACCGTGGAGCCAGAGCCAGATGAAGATCCTGGTGCGGAGGCGGACGCATTTTCAGACGCGGATGCGTTTGTGGTTGCGCTTGTTTTCGACGACGCTGTTGCTGTTGCTGTTGCTGTTGCTGCTGTTGCCGCGGACGCTTGATCTTCTGGGGCATCAGAAACTATGGGCGGGTCATCGCGTTTGATGCTGCCGAGGTCCTGAGCCTGCGGAAGGGGACGAATCCACAAGCTCACCCCAATCCACAGCAAAGCTCCGACCAGAAGGCATAGAACCGCCCCTCTTTTGACCCGCCACGCGATGTCAACGCCCCGGGGTTCGTCTCCCTGATGTGGAGCAACCCGAAAGAGCGCAGAGAGACGATCGCGCAAGCCAGCGAACCGTGAGCCCGTCGTGAAGAGGACAGGAGTGTGCTCGTCGAGATCGGCTGATTGGTGGTCGTCTGGAGGTGGTTGGACTGCTGATGATGGTCTGGATTCTTCCCAAAGATGTCGCCCCATGCTTCAAGGCTAGGAGTCATGGAAGAGGCAGATGCCCTGGAGCTAATGAAATGTTGAAAAGTCCGCCCACGGCGCGCGAAAGGATTGCCTGTGGGTGTTTTTGACGTGTTTTGCGGGGTATCAGTACCGCGCAGGGGCGCAACAAATGGCGAGCACGCCGGCGCCGGTGTGCGCAGCAAGAACCGTCGACACACTAGTGAGTAGCACCGGGTACGTGGTGTGAGCCTCGAGATCTCGCACTAGCTGGCGAGCCATCTCCTCGTTGCCAAAAGACTGCACGCCAAAGCGGCACGGAACGCCCCGCTTCTCAGCCTCTTGAACCGCCAGTTCCAGTAAGCGGGCAAAGACCTTGGGAGCGGTACGCACGCGCTCTCTTACCTGCAGCTTTCCATCAACAATGTTGAGGATGGGCTTGACCGAAAGAAGTGACCCCAGCACGGAGGCGGCGATGGAGATACGACCGCCCGCACGGAGCTGATCCAATGACGGAACGGCGAAGTCGATGGTTGGAACCAGCGAACCAGTCAAAGCCCGAACGCCAGCAAACGCACGCTGAACAGGATCGCTTGGCTGGTTCTTTTGATCGGCTACGGTTGCCGCTTCGAGCGATGCTCCGGAAACATCGGTCGGCACAGACGTAGCTGACGCCTGTGATTCAGACGACTGCAACTTCGAAGACGCACGAGCATCTTCAGACGGCTCGCTATCAGAAGCACCTTTTCCTGGGGATGTGGCGCTTGCGAAAGCTGCGTCGTCGTAATTCTCTAAGAAATCCACCGTGTCCATGACCAGGTAGCCCTCCGCAAGACCTGCGGTGCGGGTGTCGATGACCTGGACGGGAATGCGAGCGGACTCCGCAGCTAGCCGCGCGGCATCACTGGTACCGGACAGCTCTCCTGAAAGATGAAGCGAAACGATGCCATCAAAGCCGCGATTCGCGAGCTCTTCGTAGATCTGCGAGAACTGGCCCGGTGCCGGACGCGAGGTCTTGACGGGCTTTCCCAGGGCGAGAGCCAACGCGAGTTCGCGCTCGATATTCTCTGGATCGTGAGCGTAGATTTGCCCGTCAATCATGAGCGGCATTGGCACGACGACGAGACGGTCAGCATGCTGTGACACGAATTCGGACGGCAACGACGCACCAGAGTCCGTCACCACGGCAATGCGCGGTGACGGATGCTCTGGTCCATCAGAATTGTCCGGCCCAGTAGCTCGAGACTGACGCAGGCGTTCAAGCCAGCTCGGTACTCGAGTCTTAGGGTTCTTCTCGGTCATCGTAAAAGCCTACGCAGTTACTTTCGCGGCTGCGCTAGTTACTTCGTCACGATGTTCACGAGCTTTGGAGCACGGACAATCACAGTGCGGATTTCCTTGCCCTCAAGCGCGCGTTGCACGTTCGCCGATTCCATAGCTGCAGCCTTGAGATCCTCTTCCGAGATATCTGGGGAGACCTCAAGACGATCGCGAAGCTTGCCTTGGATCTGGACGACAGCCGTGACCGTGTCCTCAACCAAGAGGGCAGGATCCACTGCTGGCAAGCCGGCGAGCGCGACGGATGGTTCGTGACCCAACTGCGCCCACATGTCTTCCGCGGTGTACGGAGCGACAAGGCTCAGCAAGATGGCGACGGCTTCGGTGGCTTCGCGGACGGCAGGATCCGCTGCGCCAGCACCGGAGTCGATCGTCTTACGAGTCGCGTTCACGAGGCTCATGATGCGTGCGATCACCACGTTGAACTTGCCGGCGTCCAAGAGCTCCTGAGCTTCGGCGACGGTGCGGTGAGTCGCGGAGCGCAGGGACTTATCCCCCGCTGCGAAGTCCACGCCTGGAGCGCTCGTCACGTCCTGAGCCAAACGCCAGGCACGGGCCAAGAACTTCTGGGAACCGGACGGGGAAACGTCGGCCCAGTCCACGTCATCCTCTGGAGGAGAAGCGAAGACCATGGTCAAACGAATGGCGTCAACGCCGTACTCGTCCAGCTGCTGGCCCAAGTCCACGCCGTTGCCGAGCGACTTGGACATCGCCTTGCCGCCGTTGAGGACCTGGCCCTGGTTCAAGAGCGCCTTGAAAGGCTCCGTGAAGTTGATGTGTCCCAAGTCGGCAAGCGCCTTGGTGATGAAGCGGGAGTACAGCAAGTGCAGGATGGCGTGTTCCACGCCGCCCACGTACTGGTCAACCGGCATCCAGTTCTTCATGGCTTCTTGGTCAAATGCCGCTTCCGAGTTGTTCGGGGACATATAGCGCAAGTAGTACCACGAGGAATCCACGAACGTGTCCATGGTGTCCGTATCGCGCGTGGCAGCCTTGCCACAGCTTGGGCATTCGGTGTTAACCCAAGCGGCGTTGGACGCCAACGGCGACTGACCCTTCGGAGCGAGCTGCTCACCACGCATGTCTTCAGGCAAACGAACTGGAAGCTGCTCGTCTGGGACAGGCACTGCGCCACAGGAGTCACAGTGAATGATCGGGATCGGAGCACCCCAGAAGCGCTGGCGCGAAACCAACCAGTCGCGCAAACGGAAGTTGATGTAAGCGTCGCCGGTACCCTGCTCGCGGACCATTTCGATGGCCTTCGCGTAGCCCTCTTCCTTGGTCAATCCGTTCAGATCGCCCGAGTTGATGAGGGTGCCAGTGCCGGAGGTTGCGATGCCGGTGACGGCAGGATCCTCTTCGCCAGTATCTACGACGGCGCGAACAGGCAAGCCCATGGCCTTCGCGAAATCCAAGTCGCGCTGGTCATGTGCAGGAACGGCCATGATGGCGCCGGTTCCGTAGTCGGCCAACACGTAGTCCGCTGCGTACACAGGCAACTTTTCGCCGTTGAGCGGGTTGATAGCGTAACGACCCAAGAAAACGCCGGTCTTCTCATGATCCGTGGCCAAACGATCAATGTCAGACAGAGCCTTGACCTGCTCGCGGTACTCCTCGAGGGCAGCTGCCTGCTCAGGAGCCACGATCTCGGCCGCCAACTTAGCGTCAGCTGCAACCACGAAGAAGGTTGCGCCGTACAAGGTGTCTGGGCGCGTGGTGAAGACCGTGACCTGACGCCCGGTGTCCTCGGAGCCTTCGAGAGCTTCGATCACGAAGTTCACGTGGGCGCCTTCGGAACGGCCGATCCAGTTACGCTGCATGGCCAACACGCGCTCTGGCCAGTGGCCCTCGAGCTGTTCCATGTCATCGAGCAACTGCTGCGCGTAATCAGTGATCTTGAAATACCACTGGTTCAATTCCTTCTTGGTGACCAAGGTGCCACAGCGCTCACACGCTCCGTTGACGACCTGCTCGTTTGCGAGCACAGTCTGGTCCTTTGGGCACCAGTTCACCGGAGAGTTCTGGCGGTACGCCAAACCACGATTGAAGAGCTCGATGAAGAGCCACTGGGTCCAGCGGTAGTACTCCGGATCAGAGGTCTGGAGACGGCGTGACCAGTCAACGGAAATGCCGTAACGCTTGAAGGACGCAGCTTGGGTATCGATGTTCTTGTAGGTCCACTCGGCAGGATGAGCGTTGCGCTTGATAGCGGCGTTCTCTGCGGGAAGACCGAAGGAGTCCCAGCCGATGGGGTGCAGGACGTCGAATCCCTTTTGGCGCCAGTAGCGAGCTACGACGTCGCCCATAGCGAAAGCTTCTGCGTGGCCCATGTGCAAGTCACCGGATGGGTACGGGAACATATCGAGCACGTAGCGACGCTCTTTAGACCCGTCATCTAGCGGCTTGTAGACGCCTAAATCGTCCCAAACCTGTGCCCATTTGGACTCGGCCGCTTTGAAATCGTAGGTGCCGGTCTCTTCCGTACTCACGTGTGACTCCTGAAAATCCTGAGAACGAGTGTTCGTTCACTTTGGTGCTGGTAAATGACGTGCCGTAGGTGCCGCAATCCTTATCCAAAGAAAAACCCCTGCCTTCCGCTAAGCAGAAAGTGCAAGGGCATGCACGCGTTGAAGCGCGCTTTACGGTAGAAGGACGTGTCGATTCACCCTTCAATACTAGGGTGAAGGGCGCTATTTCGCGAAAGTCTGTCTCACGCGAGCGGTTCGAGCCATCCCACTGTGTTCCCCACCGCGCGATTCCACCGGCCCAACAGTTCTTTCCGATGATCCGCATCCATATTGGGAGTGAAGCGGCGTTCTTCTTTCCAGAGGCTCTGAAGGGCTTCAAGATTGTCCCAAAAACCGATCGCCAAACCGGCGGCATACGCGGCACCCAAGGACGTTGTCTCAACATTTTTTGGCCGAATAACGTCCAGATTGAGCACGTCAGCCTGGAACTGCATGAGTCCATCGTTCACGCACATTCCGCCGTCAACACGGAGCTCTTTCAGGGCCCCAGTGTCCTCTCCGCGTTCCGTCTGAACGGAAGCTACGACGTCGTACACCTGATACGCAGTGCTCTCCAGAGCCGCCCGCGCAATGTGAGCCTTCGTCACAAAGCGCGTTAGCCCCTGAATGGCACCGCGCGCCTCAGGACGCCAGTACGGCGCGAACAAGCCAGAGAATGCCGGCACAAAATAGACGCCTCCGTTATCCGGGACGGACGCGGCGAGCTCTTCAACCTCAGCGGACGTCGAGATGATCCCGAGATTGTCGCGCAGCCACTGGACCAGAGAACCCGCTACCGCTACGGATCCTTCGAGACCGTAGACCGGAGGCTGACCCTCAAGTTGATACGCGACGGTGGTCAGAAGACCCTCGGACGACGTCACTGGCTCATTGCCGGTGACAAGGTTGAGGAAGCAGCCGGTGCCATACGTGTTCTTCGCGGCGCCCGGGGTGAAGACGGCCTGACCAAAGGTTGCCGCCTGCTGGTCGCCAAGGATGCCGGTAATGGGCGTATCGCGAAGCAACTGATCGTCGTGGCAGATTCCAGAGTGACCGGACGATGTCTTGATCTCCGGGAGCATCGACAGCGGAATGTTCAGCTCGCTACAAATCTCTGTGGACCACTGGCAACTGTAGATATCCATGAGGCCAGTGCGGGACGCATTGGTGACGTCCGTTGCGTGCACTCCCCCATCAGGACCGCCCGTCAGGTTCCACAGCAGCCATGAATCGATGGTTCCAAACAGCGCCGCTCCGCTATTGGCAAGCTCCCGTGCTTCGGGAACGTTCTCTAGGATCCATGCGAGTTTGGAAACGGAAAAGTAGGTGGTCAGCGGCAAACCGGTGATGTCCTTGATGACTGTCGCCAAACCGTCTGCTTCGTGGGTCGCTACGAAGCCCTGTGTGCGGGTGTCTTGCCACACGATCGCGGGTGCCAGCGGCTCACCCGTGAGTTTGTTCCACACCACGGTGGTTTCGCGTTGATTCGTGATGCCCACGCCTGCGATGTGGTGGCGCGTGAGGTTGGCCTGCGCTAGTGCCAGTCCCACGGCGGCGCGGGTGTTGTTCCAGATTTCGGTGGCGTCATGCTCAACCCAACCTGGATGCGCGAAGATCTGGCGGTGTTCTTTCTGACCGCTCGCAATTGATTCACCAGCGACGTCATAGATGACGGCACGCGTGGAAGTGGTTCCCTGATCAATCGCCAGCATGAAGGAGGACATACTTCCGAAACTATGCGGAGCACGCCTGTGAGTCAACGACAGAAACACCGTAGGCTGTGAATGTGGAACCTGATCAGCCTCTTAACGACGATCGACCTGCTCTCGCCACGACCATCAGGATCGAAGAATCGGATGTCCGCGTCTTCACCTATCCCGCGACTGTTCAACACCCGGTAGCGCGCTTCAACGAAGAGACGCAGACCTTCGCGGCCCACAGCGACGGCGTGATTCTGGCAATCCACGGTTTCCGCGGAGATCACCACGGGCTGCGCCGCGTCATCAACGCGCTTCCCGAATACACCTTCGTGGTCCCCGACCTCCCAGGCTTCGGCGCCTCGAGCGCGTTTTGGGGAACCAACCATGACACCGACGGATATGGCTTGGTCATCACGGCCCTCAAGAAGGTCCTCGGCATCAGCGACAATTCAATTTTGCTGGGACACTCCTACGGTTCCATCGTGACCTCGTCCTATATGGCGAAGCACCCGGACGCATTTCAATCGCTGATTCTCATCAACCCCATTTGCGAGCCCGCGCTGGAGAGCGATCAAAGGCTCCTCAGCTACGTGGCACAGGGGTACTACGGTTTCGCGAGCCTGCTCCCCCGAGAATTGGGCGAGGCTTTCATTCGCTTGCGAGTGGCCACGGATTTAACGTCGCTGGCCATGACGAAGTCCAAGGATCCAGATATCCGCAAGTACGTGGTCAATCAGCACCGCACGTACTTTGGCGGCTTCGCCAATTTGGACGTATTGCGCCAATGCTACGAGTCATCCATTACTGACTCGGTGAAGGACTTCGCAGCCGATATTTCAGTCCCCACCCTGCTCATCGCGGGTGCGTTGGATGAGCTGGGAAGCGTCGCGAAGCAACAGCACCTGGCCACCCTCTTTGAACGTTCAGAGCTACACGTGATCCCAGACGTGGGACACCTGATTCACTACGAGACCCCGTTTTCAGCCGCTGCCGCAATTCGCGGATTCCTGCAGTAGCAACTGCCAAACAAACTAGAGCGCGCGCGAATCATCCACCCGCACGGACACTACAGGCTTGCGGTGCGTGCTGGATCGAATCTTCGCGTTCTTGAGTTCCTTGGCAACGTTGGGGCCGTCCGCGTACGTGAAGAACAGCAGCCACCGGTGCAGGTAGTCCCCCGAAGTTCCTGGGTTCTCGAACGCTACTGGTCCCAAGACGGACACGGTCTCCGGCAGAGACAAAGACTCCACGAATTCATCCGTCGAACGCGCAGGGCCCTCAAGAACAGCCGAACGGCATGCCGGCGGCAGATTCACGTCGCGGCGCTGCTCTAATTCGCGCCACGCAAACCCCGGAGCATCCATTCGAACTAGTGCCTGAGTGGCGTCCGTCTGTGACGCAGCAATGACCACTCGTCCGCCTTCGGAGGCTGACTTCACGAGAGACACCGCATCAAACCAGCGGTGCACCACTTCTTCGCTCACACGCAGTCCTTCGCGCATGAGGGATCGATCGCCATCGAGCAGCAAAGCGGCCTGATAGCCACCATGTGCGCGTGGTTCCGCACCAGGCGTGGCCACCACGAGTTGGGGCTTATCCGAGACCTCATACTTGGGTTGCGCGCCGGTCGCCGAGACCACCGGGAACTTCGGAAAGGCCCGACCCAATTCTTCGGCAGTACGGTCCGCGCCGATAGCTCGAGCGCGTAGCTTGGTAAAGCCGCAGACATCGCAACTCCAGGCGTTGGCCACGCGGCCACACCACTGGCACGTCGGCACGGCAGACGCGTGTGAGAGCGACAACGGCCCGTGGCAGTGCTTGCACGAAGCGGCAGCACGGCATCGCTCACACGAGGTCGTGGGCACAAACCCGGTCCGGGCCACCTGAATCAAGACGGGCCCCTTTTCGAGCGCGTCCTTCGCAGCAGTCCACGCCGCACGCGGCAGACGTGAGGCGTGCAGGAAAGGATCTTTCTCACGCTCAAAGTCATCACCGGTCACCACAATGCGCGGCGAAAACGAGCGGCGCACGTCGCGCGCAGCAGCGAGTTCAAGCGCCCACTTAGTCGCCACGAGGCGTTGGGCTTCGGCACTTCGGCTGGTAGACAGAATCAACAGGCCAGCGCCCTCAAGACTCGCGCGCAGCAGCAGTACTTCGCGTGCATGCTGATACGGAGCTCGCGGCTCATTCAGGCTCTGGTCCGCGTCTTGCCACAAGATGTACAGCCCCGGCGCTTTCAGCGGCGCAAACGCGGCAGATCGCGTGCCGATGGCAACATTGGTTCGTCCCAGCGCGACGCTCATGAAATTTCGATACCGCGGCGTCGGCCCATCTTCCGCATTCAAGCGGGCAACATCGATCGCAGGCTCGTGTTCGGCAAGGCGCGTTTCGAGAAGCTGAAGATCGCGGGCGTCGGGCACCACCACTGTGGTGCCGCGACCGGAGGCATGAGTGGCCGTCAGCGCGTCGGTGACAAGCTGAGTCCAGTCCCCCGCCGCTTGCGGAAGCACCGTCACCACGGCTCGCGGAGATTCGCCCGCCGCCAGTTGGGCCAGGAAATCCGGGCCGCCTTCATAGTGCCGCCATGCGGATTCGGAACTATCAAAGGACGACGACGCAGCTCGGCTACCAGCCTCCGCTTCAGAGACCTCGGCTTCCGTACGAAATTCTTTGTCAACGCTCGCGGCGCGCGGCGGTACTGCCGCACGCAACACGTCAGAGAGCGTTCCTGCGTAGCGATCTGCGACGGCCCGAGCCGCCGTTGCCACGAGAGGATTTAGGACTGGGAACGGCGTGAGGACTTTGAGCAGCGGGATCGGCGACACTCCGGCTTCAACGTCAGCGCGACGCTCCAGAATGTAGCCATTCAATTTCTGGGCACCGAACCGGACGCTCACGCGGGCGCCGGGAACGGCGTCGTCGTGCATGGAAAGCGGAACCGAGTAATCAAAGGGGTGGTCCAAGTGCGGAACCGGTTGATCCAGCACCACCCGGGCATACGGGAGTTCGGGCGCGAGCGCTACACCGGAGGTCGACTGCTTCGTTTCCGGGGTGGTGGAAACGACGTCAAGCCCCGGAAGTGACTCCGGTGTACCGCGCGCCTCGAGTGCCACAACTATGCGTTGAAGAAGGATCGCAAATCGTCGGCGCGATCCGTGTTTTCCCACGTGAAGTCAGGCTCTTCGCGGCCGAAGTGACCGTGAGCTGCCGTGCGCTGGTAAATAGGACGCTTGAGGTCAAGGTCGCGGATGATCGCCAACGGGCGCAAGTCGAAGACACTGCGGATTGCTTCTGGCAACCGCAACGGGTCAATCTGCTCTGTGCCAAACGTCTCGACGTACAGTCCCACAGGAGCGGCTTGGCCAATGGCGTAGGCAACCTGAACCTCGGCGCGACGAGCAAGGCCTGCGCTCACGATGTTCTTTGCTACCCAGCGCATGGCGTACGCAGCAGAGCGGTCCACCTTCGAAGGATCCTTACCGGAGAACGCACCGCCGCCATGGCGAGCGAATCCGCCGTAGGTGTCAACGATGATCTTGCGGCCGGTCAAACCAGCGTCACCCACGGGACCGCCAATGATGAAGCGGCCGGCCGGGTTAAGAATGATCTTGGTGTCACTGATGTCCAGTCCGGACTGGGAGATCACGGGATCAACGACTTCAGCCTTGAGGTCTGCCTTGAGACGATCCAGCTCGTAAGAGGTGGCGTGCTGAGCGGACACCACGACGGCATCGATGCTGACAGGCTTGTCGCCGTCGTATCCGATGGTGACCTGAGTCTTTCCATCGGGGCGCAGTTCAGGAAGGATGCCCTGCTTGCGGACATGCGTGAGTCGCTCAGAAAGGCGGTGTGCCAAGAAGATCGGCATCGGCATGAGCGTCGGCGTCTCATCGCTCGCGAAACCGAACATGAGGCCCTGGTCGCCAGCGCCCTGTGCATCCATAGGATCCACGGAGCCGCTTTCGCGGACTTCCAAAGAGTGGGTCACGCCGTCGGAAATTTCTGCGGACTGCTGGCCGATAGAGATCGAAACGCCGCATCGCTCGCCATCGAATCCGTTGGCGGAAGAATCGTAGCCAATGCCGAGGATGGTCTCGCGGACGATTTGCGGGATTTCTACGTAAGCGCTCGTGGTGACTTCACCAGCAACATGGACCAACCCAGTGGTGGTCAACGTTTCAACGGCCACGCGGGCCTCGGGGTCTTGTGCCAAGAGGGCATCAAGAATGCCGTCACTAATCTGATCGCAGATCTTGTCCGGGTGACCTTCAGTCACCGATTCGGACGTGAACAATCGCAGGTTTTGCTTTTGGGAAATCACGAACCAATCCTAATAGCTCAGATAGCAACCTCTGTTTGAGGTCACCAACAATGTGGATAGATCGCGGCTGTGGAAGAAGTGGGCGTGACAGTCGCTTACTTGTCCAGCGAGTCTACCCGTGCCGCGATCGTTTCGATGAGAACTTGAGCCACGCTAGTTTTGGTTCCCGAGAACTCGACGGGTTGTGTGCCGTCAGCCGAGAGAATGGTCACCGAGTTAGTGTCTTGACCGAAGACCAGCGACGAACCAACTTGATTCACCACCAGCATTTCGCAGCCCTTGCGTGCCAATTTCGCGGCACCATGCTCCACAACGGAGGTTTCAGCGTCGCCAGTTTCCGCGGCAAAACCCACAATTAACGGGGGAAGCGTTGAGAAATCATTCGCGTTTCGCTCGGCGACGACCTCTGCCAGAATGTCCGGGTTACGCACCAAGTGAATGACGGGATCAGCCACGTCATCCTTCTTCTTGATCTTCGTATCTGCGTACTCACTGGGCCTAAAGTCCGCGACGGCCGCATTCATGATGAGAATATCTGCGCCACGAGCCGCTTCGAAGACAGCATCTCGAAGCTCCAGCGCCGTGGAGGCAGTGGTGAGAATCACGCCATCTGGGGTAGGAATATCCATGTGCGCCGCAACAAAACGTACGTCCGCGCCAGCATCCCGTGCAGCTTGCGCGATTGCTACACCTTGACGACCAGACGAACGGTTGCCGAGGAATCGCACTGGATCCAGCGGCTCACGCGTACCGCCTGCGGAAATCGTGACGATTCTGCCCTCTAGCGGACGTGCCGCATCGGGAGAAGATTCAGCGCCATCGATCCCTGAGGACGACGACGCAGCCCCGGACTGATTGTGCGTCGCCGTTGCGCGCTGGTTCAGCGACGCTGCCAAGATGGCGGACGTCTTCTCAAACAGTTCAGCTGGCTCGGGTAAACGCCCTGGGCCAGAGTCCTTACCGGTGAGGCGACCGTCGGCAGGATCAAGAACCGTCACTCCTCGTGAACGTAACGTGGCGACATTCGCTTGGGTGGCCGGGTGCAACCACATTTCAGTGTGCATCGCGGGTGCAAAGACCACCGGGCAATGCGCGGTCAACAACGTAGCCGTCAGAAGATCGTTGGACTGGCCGGTCGCTGCTCGCGCGAGAATGTCAGCGGTTGCCGGAGCAACCACCACAAGGTCAGCTTCTTGTCCCAAGCGCACGTGACGCACGGAATCGATCTCCTGAAAAACGGATTCAGTGACTTGGCGGCCAGAAAGGGCCTCCCACGTGGCACGACCCACGAACTCCAAAGAGTTCGGGGTAGGAATGACGTCGACTTCGTGGCCGGCTTCGCGGTACAAGCGAAGCAATGAAGCAACCTTGTAAGCGGCAATACCGCCGCTTACACCTAGGACAATGCGAGCCGCCACGATACGTCTACAGACTCTTAGGCTTCGTTGGACTCTTCACCCTCGGCAACAGGTGCCTTGGGCTTGACGTCAAGCATGCCTTCGTTGAGTTCGCGAAGTGCAATGGAGAGTGGCTTCTCGTTGAGCTTGGTGTCTACGAGCGGTCCAACATACTCGAAGAGTCCCTCGTGCAATTGCGAGTAGTACGCGTTGATCTGACGTGCGCGCTTCGCAGAGTTGATCACCAAGGCGTACTTGGAATCAGTGCGAGTCAAGAGATCGTCGATCGGCGGGTTGATGATGCCTTCAAGTTCGTTGGGCACTACGTCTCCATACCTTCTTTAGTGTGTTTCGTGCTGCTGCAGTCCGCGGCGAACCACGCTGCTAGCTACTTTGAGTGTTCTTCGTGATCGCTCTTCGGAGTCAATCCCATGAGGGTGACCAGTTCATCAGCGGCGCGTTTAACGTCGTCATTAATGATGGTGACATCGAACTCCGGCTCAGCAGCGAGTTCTATTCTAGCTGTTTCTAGCCGTCGCTGCTGTTCTTCGGCCGTTTCCGTGCCGCGTCCCACAAGCCTGCGGACCAATTCGTCCCAACTTGGAGGGGCGAGGAAGACAAATTTGGCTTCCGGCATGGTCTCTTTGACTTGCCGTGCGCCTTGGAGATCGATCTCCAGGAGAACGGCCTTGCCTTGAGTGGCTGCGTCCTCAACGGATTTGCGAATAGTGCCATAGGAGTTGCGGCCGTGAACCACGGCCCACTCGAGCATCTCACCGTTCTCGGCCATGCGATGAAAGTCATCGTGTCCCACGAAGAAGTAGTGGACGCCGTCCACTTCTCCTGGTCGTGCTGGACGAGTGGTGGCTGAAACGGACAGCCACACTTCCGGGTAGTTCTCCCGGATATAGGTAGAAATAGTGCCCTTGCCCACGGCCGTGGGTCCGGCAAGAACAGTCACTGGCACGCGCCGAGATACAGAAGTGTCCGTGGGCAACGTCTCACCCTGTTGTGAAGAATCCTGAGGCAAAGAATCGGGGTGTGACGTTGTGGAATCCTGCTGGCTCACTTCTACTCCTCGGCGCGCACCAATAGACCTACCGCGCTCTTACTGACGCGAACTTATAGATCGTCAACAGTACGCTAGCGGGCGCGGGAATTCGACTTCGAATCGGTGCTGAAATACTCGGTGAGCGCATTCTTTTGCTTGCGACCCAATCCACGCATGCGCCGGGACTCTGAAATTCCCAACTTGTGCATGATGGTTGAAGCGCGAACGGTACCGACGCCAGGGAGTGCTTCGAGTAGTTCGCCGACACGGAGCCGTCCAACTGCCTCATCCGATGGCACCAATTCCAGAATCTGGGAAATTGTGAGGTTTCCGGTAGCAAATTCATTCTTGATGCTTGCCCGCCGAGTACGCGCTTCCAATGCTTTAGCACGAGCTTTGGCGCGGTCCTCGTCTGAGAGGTCCTTAAGTACCATTGGCAGCTCCTCAAATGTAATCCGTGGTGACGGTACGGTGATGCAATAACGCAAAGTACTGCGTACGTCAAAGCATGAATTGAACCTAGCGAATTCATCGTCCCTAATCAACCCATTTTCCGAACAATTTTAGGAATTTCAGGTCTAATTTATTGAACTCGCCAGTACACCACTGATTTCACTAGCCTTGGAGGCTCGAAATTGTCTCCAAAGTAGCTGCTCGCAAGCCCTCTACCGAGGGGCCCGCTTTGAGAATTCCGCGGCTGCTGCTGGCCAGAACCTGGCTCCAAGCATGACCAAAGTCTTCACGCATGTCCGTTGCGGTGGCACCTTGCGCTCCGAGCCCTGGAGCAAGAAGCGGAGCAAATGAGCCAGGCAAGTCGATTCCAAGATCCCGAGCTACTGCAGCCACTGTGGCGCCCACCACGAGGCCCACGGATCCCAGACCTGCTGTCACCCTCGAGTTTTCCTGGGCCACGGCCTCGATGATGCGCCGAGCAACTGAGTCCTGTCCCCCAACATGCTGTACCGAGGCACCTTCAGGGTTTGAGGTCAGCGCCAACACAAAGATGCCGCGGCCAGTTTCGGCTGCAAGATCAAGTGCGGGACGCAAAGACTCAAAGCCCAAGTACGGGCTGACCGTCAACGAGTCGGCGGCCAGCGGAGAGCCATCAGCCAGCCATGCTTCGGCGTATGCCTGCATGGTGGAACCGATGTCTCCACGCTTCGCGTCGGCAATGGTCAAGACTCCAAGTTCACGGGCCTCGGCAAGAATTTCTTCCAGCACGCCGAGACCGCGCGAACCATGCCGCTCAAACAAGGCCACTTGAGGCTTGATCGCCGCAGCGATATCAGCCGTGGCCTCCAAAACGGAATGTGAAAATGTCCGCAAGGCGGCGGCGTCGTCCGCTAATCCCCACTGTGCCAACAGGGCTGGATGCGGATCGATGCCCACACACAGTGGGCCGCGATCCTGCATTGCCTGCGTCAGCCGGGCACCGAACGAACGCCGCTCGCTAGCAGAGTTACTCATTAGGCTTGCTTTCCTGCCAGCATTGCCTCGGTGGAGGCGGCCAGACGGGCTGCGTGTTCCTGAAGGCTCCGCACGTCCCATTCGGTCTTGCGCATGGACTCGATCGCCTGGACGGCTGCCGAGAACTCGGCGACCGTGGTGATGATCGGGGTGCCCACGCTCGTGGCTGCCGCACGGATCTCGTAGCCGTCGATCCGGGAATCGCCACCGGATGGCGTATTGAGGATCATGTCGATCTCACCGCTCGTGACGAGGTCAACGATGGTCTGCTCGCCCGTCTCCTGGTGGACCTTGGCAACAACCGTGGCCTTGACGCCATTGCGGCGCAGAACCTCGGCGGTGCCGCCGGTGGAGACAACTTCGAAGCCCAAATCCACTAGGCGCTTGACTGGCATGACCATGGCGCGCTTGTCGCGGTTAGCGACGGAGACGAAGACCTTGCCGGAGGTTGGCAATGGGTTGTTCGCTGCGGCCTGGCTCTTCGCGAAGGCGATGTCGAAGCTCTCGTCAATGCCCATGACTTCGCCCGTGGAGCGCATTTCTGGGCCCAGCAAGGAGTCAACGGCGCGGCCATCGATCGTGCGGAAACGAGCGAACGGCAACACGGCTTCCTTGACAGCAACCGGAGCATCGGCAGGCAAGGTGGAGCCGTCGCCGACTACTGGGAGCATGCTGCCGCGCATTTCGGCGATCTTTGCACCCACGCCGATGAGAGCCGCTGCCTTCGCGAGCTGAACGCCCGTTGCCTTCGAAACGAACGGCACCGTGCGGGACGCGCGAGGGTTGGCCTCGATGACGTAGAGAACGTCAGAAGCGAGAGCGAACTGAATGTTGATCAGACCGCGGACGCCAACGCCTTCGGCGATGACGCGAGTTGCCTGCACCACGCGGGCGATCGTGTCTGGGCCCAAGGTGATCGGCGGAAGTGCACACGCCGAGTCGCCGGAGTGAATGCCGGCTTCTTCGATGTGCTCCATGACGCCGCCGACGAAGAGGTCGGTGCCGTCGAAGAGCGCGTCAACGTCAATCTCGATGGCGTCTTCCAAGAAACGGTCCACGAGAACTGGGTGATCTGGGGTGATCTCCGTGGCGTTCTCGATGTAGCGGGAAAGGTTGGCCTCGTCGTAGACGATTTCCATGCCGCGGCCGCCAAGTACGTAGGACGGGCGTACGAGGACTGGGTAGCCAATCTCGTCAGCGATCTTCTTGGCGTCCTCGAAGGACACTGCCGTGCCGTTACGAGGCGATACCAAGTTGCCGCGCTCGAGAACGCGAGAGAACGCGCCACGGTGTTCTGCGAGGTCGATTGCTTCTGGGCTGGTACCAAGGATGGTCACGCCAGCGTCTGCAAGGTCCTGTGCAAGCTTGAGCGGAGTTTGACCGCCGAGCTGTACGAAGACGCCGAGGACGCCGCCGGTTGCTTCTTCAGCTGCGATGACTTCGAGGACATCCTCGAGGGTCAGCGGCTCGAAGTAGAGACGCGTGGAGACGTCGTAGTCCGTGGAGACAGTTTCAGGGTTGCAGTTGACCATCACGGTTTCGTAGCCGGCTTCGCGCAAAGCGAGCGTGGCGTGAACACATGAATAATCGAACTCGATGCCCTGACCAATACGGTTTGGACCGGAGCCCAAGATGATGACCGACTTGCCCTCGTGCTGACCAACCTCGGTCTCTTCGTCATAGCTCGAGTAGTGGTACGGCGTGTAGGCCTCGAACTCAGCAGCACACGTGTCCACCGTCTTGAAGACCGGGCGGATACCGAGAGCGTGGCGCACTCCGCGCACCACGTCCTCTGCGGTGTGGGTGAGAGCACCGATCTGTGCATCCGAGAAGCCGTGACGCTTGGCAAGACGCAGGACCTCTGGGGTGAGGTTCTGTGCGGCGCGAACTTCAGCAGCGACTTCGTTGATGAGCACCAACTGATCCAAGAACCATGGATCAATGCCGCTGACTTCGTAGAGCTCCTCGAGGGAAGCTCCGCCCAAGAGCGCGCGCTGAACGTTTCGCAAGCGTCCTGTGGTGCCGATGCGCGTGCTGGCAACGAGCTCTGGAATCTCTTCCGCAGCTGGGGCATCAAACGTGAGTTCGGAACCCTTCTGTTCGAGCGAGCGCAGTGCCTTCTGAAGAGCCTCGGTGAAGTTGCGGCCCAAGGCCATGGCTTCGCCAACGGACTTCATGGTGGTGGTCAGCGTTGGGTCAGCTGCCGGGAACTTCTCGAACGCGAAGCGTGGAACCTTGACCACTACGTAGTCGAGGGTTGGCTCGAAGGACGCGGGGGTCTTCTTGGTGATGTCGTTCGGGATCTCGTCCAGGGTGTAGCCCAAGGAGAGCTTCGTGGCGATCTTGGCGATGGCGAAGCCCGTGGCCTTGGAAGCCAGCGCGGACGAACGGGACACGCGCGGGTTCATTTCAATGACCACAACGCGGCCGGTGGACGGCTCAATCGCGAACTGAATGTTGCAGCCGCCGGTATCAACGCCCACTTCGCGGATCACGGCGATCGCGATGTCACGAAGGTTCTGGTACTCGCGGTCCGTCAGCGTCATGGCAGGAGCCACGGTGATGGAGTCGCCCGTGTGAACACCTACCGGATCGAAGTTCTCGATAGAACAGACAACCACTACGTTGTCGTTCTTATCGCGCATCATCTCGAGCTCGTACTCTTTCCAGCCCAAGATGGATTCTTCGAGAAGAACCTCGGAGGTTGGGCTGTACTGGATGCCGGCGCCGGCAATGCGGTGCAAGTCCTCTTCGTTGTACGCCATGCCTGAACCGAGACCGCCCATGGTGAAGGACGGACGAACCACCAGCGGGTAGCCGAGGTCTGCAGCGGCTACGAGAGCCTCTTCCATCGAGTGCACAATGTGGCTGCGCGCGCTTTCGGCGCCGCAACGCTCTACAACACCCTTGAACTTCTCGCGGTCTTCGCCGAGCTCAATGGCAGCGATGTTGGCGCCAATGAGTTCCACGCCGTACTTTTCCAACGCGCCGGACTTGTCCAGAGCGATCGCCGTGTTCAGCGCGGTCTGGCCGCCCAGAGTTGGAAGAATCGCGTCAGGGCGTTCCTTGGCGATGATCTTCTCCACCACTTCTGGCGTGATGGGCTCAACGTAGGTAGCGTCCGCGAGCTCTGGGTCCGTCATGATGGTGGCGGGGTTGGAGTTCACGAGGATGACACGGATGCCTTCCTCCTTCAGAACGCGGAGTGCCTGGGTGCCGGAGTAATCGAACTCTGCGGCCTGGCCAATCACAATCGGTCCGGATCCAATGACCAAAACCGACTTCAAATCATTGCGCTTGGGCATTAGTTCTTGTCCTCCTGCTGGCCAGAAACATTCGTGGCGGTGTGATGCGCGCGCATCGTGTCTACAAATCGATCAAAAAGGTAGGCGGCGTCGTGCGGTCCGGCTGCGGCCTCTGGGTGGTACTGCACCGAGAACGCTGGGATGTCGAGGCACTTGAGGCCTTCCACCACGTTGTCGTTCAACGAGGTGTGGCTGACCTGTACGCGTCCAAATTCGGCGAGTGGTGCCGTGGTGGGCTCCCCTACCGGCGCGTCGACGGCGAAGCCGTGGTTCTGCGCAGTGATTTCCACCTTGCCCGTGGTGTGATCCATGACGGGCTGGTTGATGCCGCGGTGTCCAAACTTGAGCTTGTACGTTCCGTAGCCGAGTGCACGGCCCAAAATCTGGTTGCCGAAGCAAATACCGAAGAACGGCAGATCCTTGCGCAAGACGTCGCGAAGAAGCTCGACTTGAGCGTCGGCAGTTCCCGGGTCACCAGGCCCGTTGGACATGAAGACGCCGTCTGGGTTGATGGCTTCGATATCGGCGAGGGTGGAGTTCGCAGGAAGTACGTGGACTTCGACGCCGCGCTCGGCGAAACGCTGCGGCGTCATTCCCTTGATGCCCAGATCGAGGGCGGCAATCTTGAAGATCGGCTCGCCTTCCCATCCGTGGTCAGAAGGTACGACGACGTAGCTTACGTCAGCGCTGACCTCTTCCGCGAGGCGGGCACCGGCCATCGCTGGCTGGTTACGCACCTCTTCAAGGAGATCGGCTTCCGCACGCTGAGCGGCTTCGCCGGAAAAGATTCCGGCTTTCATCGCGCCACGGTCACGCAAGTGACGGGTCAAAGCGCGCGTATCGACGCCCTGGATTCCTACGATGCCCTGAGCCTGAAGCATGTCATTGAGGGAACCCTCTGAGCGGAAGTTGGAAGGACGACGCGCTGCATCGCGCACCACGTAGCCTGCCACCCAGATCTTGCGGGACTCGTTGTCGACCTGGTTCACACCCGTGTTACCGATGTGTGGCGCGGTCTGCACCACGATCTGACGAGCGTACGAAGGGTCCGTGAGCGTCTCCTGGTAGCCGGTCATGCCGGTGTTAAAGACTGCTTCTCCCAACGTGGTGCCGGTAGCGCCGTAGGACTGTCCACGAAAAGTGCGGCCGTCCTCCAACACCAAAACTGCTGGTTGCAAGGTTGCGGTACTCATGCCGACTTCCTCTCGTTCTGTGTGGTGCGCGGCAAGATGGATTCAATTGCCGCGAAAAGTTCTGCTTGTTGCTCGTGATACCGAGCGCGGAATCCAGTGTCCACGTTGGTCTCTGCGGAGTCTGCGGCACCTTCGTGCGCGCCAATGTTCCACTCGATCACGATCAGGCCGTCTTTTTCAACAAATTTTCCAGCCATGCCGGAATCAAGACGAACGTCTCGCAGCGACTCCCGCGGAATGAACAGGGCGTCGCTTCCGGATCGGTCGAAGATCACACCGCTTTCATGAACGGACAAGACGGCAGTCGTCCGAATTCCCAAGCCGTGTACTGCGATCCGATCCAAGTAATCGTGAGCAGTCGTCGTCGTAATGTAGGTGCCTTCACCCGTTGCGATAGCGGCACCAAGATCAGCCGGAGCTGCCGGTGGCGCTGTAACGTCAGCCTGGCGCTTGAGGCGATTTCGCCAGCCAAGTGCCATGAGCCCGATCAACACCACGATAATTCCGAGGGTTATGAAGATCGCGGGACCGTAATTTGGTTCCGTCACGCGGACGTCCCTTCGCGAGTAGCCGCAGGATGCGGATCATTGAGCGCGCCATCAAGCACCGTCGGGTGACCGTGGAAGAACACGTGGCGGACGGCGCCCTGAACTTCCATGTCCCTGAACGGTGAGTTGCGGCCCTTGGTTGCCATAGCTTCTGGATCGACCGTCCAGGATGCTTGCGGATCAACCAACGTGATGTTGGCTGGCTCGCCAGCTGCGAGCGGACGGCCCTGATCGGCCACGCGGCCGATGTTTGCCGGGGTTTCGGACATGATGCGGGCAACCGTATCCCAGCCAATGAGGCCAGTCTTCACGAGCGTCTCGTTGACGATCGCGAAGGCCGTCTCGAGACCAGTCATGCCCATGGCTGCCTGCGCCCATTCGCAGTCCTTGGATTCGCTGGGGTGCGGTGCGTGGTCCGTGCCGATGATGTCGATGGTTCCGTCGGCGACAGCAGCGCGAAGTGCCTGAACATCCTTGTCCGCACGAAGCGGTGGGTTCACCTTGTAGACAGGATCGAAAGTGCGGACGAGTTCGTCCGTGAGGAGCAAGTGATGCGGGGTGACTTCCGCGGTCACGTTGACGCCGCGGGACTTGGCCCAGCGAATGATCTCGACGCTACCGGCGGTGGAGACGTGGCAGACGTGCAAGCGAGATCCCACGTGCTCAGCGAGCAGGACGTCACGGGCGATGATTGCTTCTTCCGCGACTGCAGGCCATCCGGCGAGGCCGAGGTCGGCGCTCACGGTGCCTTCGTTCATCTGGGCACCCTCGGTCAAGCGTGGCTCTTGAGCGTGCTGCGCGACGACGCCGTCGAAAGCCTTCACGTACTCGAGCGCGCGGCGCATGAGCACGGGGTCGAAGACGCAGATGCCGTCGTCGGAGAACACTCGAACTTGAGCACGGGAATCAGCCATGGCGCCCATTTCGCTCAAGCGCTCGCCCTTGAGGCCAACGGTCACAGCACCAACCGGGCGGACATCCACCCAGCCGCTGCGCTTGCCAAGGCTCCAGACCTGTTCGACGACGCCGGCGGTATCAGCCACCGGGAGGGAGTTGGCCATCGCGTGCACGGCGGTAAAGCCACCCAGCGCCGCAGCGCGAGTTCCGGTTTCCACCGTCTCTGCGTCTTCGCGGCCTGGTTCGCGCAAGTGGGTGTGCAGGTCAACGAAGCCTGGGAGGGCGACGAGTCCAGCAGCGTCGACGACTTGCGCGTTCTTAGCGTCTTTGTGGTTTGTTGCTTCGCTGCCAACAGCAAGGATCTGTCCGTCAGCGATGAGAATGTCTTGGGTTTCGCCGTCCAGAATGGAGGCGCCCTGTACGAGGTACGTGGTCAATTGATTCACCTTTACGATTCGTCGAGCTCGCCGCTGAGCAAGAGGTAGAGAACGGCCATACGCACGGACACACCGTTCGTGACCTGCTGAAGGACTTGAGACTGCTTGGCATCCGCCGCGGCAGAGGAGATTTCCAAGCCACGGTTCATAGGACCCGGGTGCAAAATGATGGACTCTTGCTGGGTGGCATTCATGAACTGCGTGAAGCGGTCATCGCTGAGTCCCCAACGGCGTGAGTATTCACGTTCGTTCGGGAAGAACGCTGCGTTCATGCGTTCGGCCTGAACACGCAGCATCATGACTGCGTCCGGCTCTTCGGCAAGAGCTTCGTCGAGATCGAACTTGATCTCGCATGGCCACTGTGCGTTCACCGGAACCAAGGTTGGCGGAGCAACCAGGGTCACCTTGGCGCCGAGGGTGGTCAGCAACCAGACATTGGAGCGAGCCACGCGCGAGTGAAGGATGTCGCCGACAATCGTGACGCGCATGCCTTCAAGGGCGCTTCCGGTGGACGCGTTCCCGGACTTCTGTGACCAGTGGCGGCGCAACGTGAAGGCGTCCAGGAGTGCCTGGGTTGGGTGCTCATGGGTTCCGTCGCCTGCGTTGACCACGGCACCGGAGATCCAGTCCGTGACAGCCAAGCGAGCTGGTGCACCAGATGCCGAGTGACGAATTACCACGGCGTCAGCGCCCATAGCTTCGAGAGTCTGTGCAGTGTCCTTGAGGCTTTCGCCCTTGGAGACCGAGGAACCCTTGGCGGCGAAGTTGATGACGTCTGCGCTGAGGCGCTTTGCCGCAGCTTCGAAAGAGATGCGGGTACGGGTGGAGTCTTCGAAGAAGAGGTTCACCACGGTGCGGCCGCGCAGGGCGGGAAGCTTCTTGACTTCCCGCTGAGAGACGGCGGCCATTTCCTCGGCGACGTCCAGAATGTTGATGGCCTGATCGCGCGACAGATCCTTGGTGGATAACAGGTGCTTCATTAGTGCTGCTCCCCTGCGCTCACGATGACCACTTCGTTGACGGGCTCGCCATTGATCTCATCGGTCTCTTCCAAATGAACTTCCACGCGCTCGGACTGGGCCGTGGGAAGGTTTTTGCCGACGTGATCCGCGCGGATAGGAAGCTCGCGGTGGCCGCGGTCAACTAGGACAGCTAGGCGAACTACGTGGGGACGGCCCAAGTCCACCATGGCGTCCAGGGCGGCGCGGATGGTGCGACCGGAGAACAGGACGTCGTCCACGAGAACTACTGTCTTACCGTCAATTCCCTGAGCAGGAAGCTTTGTGGGTGCCGGGGTGCGGGATTTGCTGCGGCGAAGATCATCGCGATACATCGTGACATCGAGCTGTCCCACGAGGGACTCTGCATCGATTCCGGTTTCAGCAGCGATGTTGCGCGCGATGCGCTGTGCCAACGGGAAGCCGCGGCGTGGGATTCCTAGAATGACGAGGTCATCGACGCCCTTATTGGCCTCGATAATCTCGTAGGAGATTCTTTTCAAAACGCGCTCAATATCTGAGCCGTTGAGTACTACTCGTTCACTGCGCGGCGAGGGTGCACTCGAATCCGTGGACTCGGTGTTGTATTCCTTCATGCCGACTCCTTCCCCGCCTCACAGGACGGACTTTAAAGGTTGTCTGACGACCTCTAAACTACCACGTGGCAAGAGCTCGGTAGCAGGACACTACGCTAGGTATCATGAGCTTTCCCTCACAATCGCCTTACTCATCTCTGCAAGAATCTCCGCGACCCGCCGGATCCGGTGTCGCTGTCACCATCGCTCTCATTGCGCTCTTCATGTTCTTGGGTGTTGTGGCTTTCTTCTTGTGGTCGAGCTACGGGACCACCGGGCTAACGCTCACGACTTTGCTGGCACTGATTCCTCTCGTGATTTGCCTCGTGGGTCTGCGCTGGGTGGACCGGTGGGATCCGGAACCACGCGTCTTTGTGACGATCGCCTTGCTGTGGGGCGCTGGCGTCTCGGTGATTATGGCGCTGGTTTTCGGCGGCGTTTTTCAAGCGGCGTTCGGCGGCCTTTCCCCTTTTGAAGATCCAGAACTCTTCGGCGCCATTGTTCAAGCGCCCATCATCGAAGAAATTTCGAAGGGCCTGGGCGTCCTGTTGATCTTCATGCTCGGCAAGAGCCACTTCGACGGCACCGTGGATGGCGTTGTCTACGGAGGTCTGGTGGGCGCTGGGTTCGCTTTCACCGAGAACATTCTCTATTTCATGAGCTCTTTCGAAGACCATGACGCGAGCCTCATGCAGATCTTTATTCTTCGCGGTCTCTTCTCGCCGTTCGCACACGTGCTCTTCACCGCGTGGACGGGCTTCATGCTGGGTCTGGCTGTGCAACGCGGAAAGCGCGCTCACTGGCTCTGGTACTTCCTCGCCGGCTTGATCCCTGCAATGATCGCCCACTTCTTCTGGAACGGCGGGCTGAGCCTGTTCTTCTCTGACTTCCTCTCCTTCTATTTCCTTTTCCAGGTGCCGCTTTTCATCTTGACGATCGTGGGTGTCTGGTACATGCGCCGCGTGGAGCGCAAGCTTCTGGCCACGCGCCTCGCTGACTACGCACAGGCCGGTTGGCTCTCTGGTGAGGAAGTGGAGATGTTTACGACGCCGCAGGGTCGCCGCCGTGCGCGGCTGTGGGCAGTTGCCGCTGGCGCAGGCGGGATTATGAAGGACTTCACGAGTACCGCCACTCGCTTGGGTGCCACGCGGCACCGCATCGTGCGAGGTCACGCGCTACCGCAAGACGCCTCCGAGGAACAGCGCATGCTCAGCCTCTTGGTCCGTCAACGGCAGCAGCTCTTTGCGCAAGTACAAGCGCACCGCAGCTTTGGAACTAAACGCTAGGCGGCGGCGTCGTACTTAAAAAAAGAAACCGGTGGGTGAAACGAACGAATCGCTTCACCCTCCGGTTTTTACAAACTAGGCAAGCCTAAACCTAGGCCAAAAGCGTTGGCTTGAGCTCCAGCAAACGGCCCAACAAGCCGGAGACGAACTCCGGTGAGTCATCCGTGGACAACTCGCGAGCGATGTCGCCAGCTTCCTTTACGGCAACCTTGTCAGGAACGTCATCGTTGTAGAAGAGCTCCCATGTGGCAACGCGCAAGATGGCGCGGTCCACGGCCGGCATGCGATCCAGCGACCAGCCCTTGGAATAAGTTTCCAAGTACTCGTCGATCTGATCCAACATCGAATCAACGCCGCGCAAGATGCTCTCCGTGTAAGGAGCAATCTGCTGGTCCGTTACCCGGCGGCGCAATTCCATGGCGTCGACCACTGGAACATTGCGAGCCTCGGCCTCGAACAATACCTCGACAGCGCGGACTCGCGCTTTGGTGCGGGCATTCACTCCGTGACTCGACCGAGGTAGTCGCCCGTACGGGTGTCAACCTTGACCTTGGTGCCCTGCTCAACGAACAGTGGAACCTGGATCTCGTAACCCGTCTCCAAGGTAGCTGGCTTGGTGCCAGCGGAAGAGCGGTCGCCCTGAAGGCCTGGCTCAGAGTAGGTGATTTCGAGAACAACCGATGGTGGAAGTTCGATGTACAGCGGAGCGCCATCATGCATAGCGATAACTGCCTGCTGGTTCTCGAGCATGAAGTTTGCTGCGTCGCCCACTACGGAAGCAGGAACCGTGATCTGATCGTAGTCAGAGGTATCCATGAAGACGTAGTCAGCGCCGTCCTGGTACAGGTAGGTGTAGTCACGGCGGTCGACCGTCGCGGTCTCAATCTTTGCACCAGCGTTGTAGGTCTTGTCCACAACCTTGCCGGAAACGACATTGCGCATCTTCGTGCGGACGAATGCGCCACCCTTACCCGGCTTCACGTGCTGGAATTCCGTGATGGTCCACAACTGGCCATCAATCTTCAGCACAGTACCGTTCTTAATGTCGTTACTCGTTGCCACGAGGCACCTTTCCGTTGAACGTCAGGCTCTGCCCCGCCGCGATCTCACAGTCACGAAATCGACTCACAGTATGGAAGTTGCGGGCAAGCGCTGACCTTTTGTGTCAAAAAACCAAACGCAATTCTACAGGATGCCGGAAATCCTCGCGGACACCACATGAAAAGCGCTAAAACTAGGAGGCGATCTCCTGGTATGTCGCGAACAAGATGGCGGTGTCAGGCACTTCTTGCATGGCTGGCTTGGCTAGACCATCGAGCACCACGAAGCGCAACAAGTCGCCGCGGGACTTCTTGTCGCGGCGCATGGCGTCCAGAAGAGCTGCCCAACGGTCATTGCGGTACGTGGTCGGCAAGCCCATCATGTCCAGAATGTTCTTGTGGCGGGCTGCGAGGTCATCGTCGATGCGGCCCATGGTGCGTGCCAACTCTGCGGCGAAAACGAGTCCAATGGAAACCGCAGCACCGTGGCGCCACTGGTAACGCTCCGTGAGCTCAATTGCGTGGCCCATCGTGTGGCCGTAGTTCAAGAATTCGCGGCGGCCGCTTTCCTTGAGGTCCGTGGAGACGATGTCTGCCTTGACCTGAATGGTGCGTTCCACGATTTCGCGCAGCCGGTCAGACTCTGCGTTCGTTGCTTCTGCCAAGTCCTCTTCGATCAGCTCGAGGATGCGTGGGTCTGCGATGAAACCGCTCTTCACGGACTCGGCCATGCCGGTAACGAGTTCGTTGGCTGGCAACGTCTTGAGAGCGTCCAAGTCCGCGAGCACAGCAGCCGGCGGGTGGAAAGCGCCCACGAGGTTCTTACCCTCAGCCGTGTTGATGCCGGTCTTGCCGCCAACGGCTGCGTCCACCATGCCCAAAAGGCTCGTTGGAATGTGAATGACCTTGACACCGCGAAGCCACGTCGCTGCTACGAAGCCACCCAAGTCGGTGACAGCGCCGCCGCCAACCGTGACAATCGCGTCCGAACGTGTGAAGTCGTTCTGGCCCAGAACCTGCCAGCAGAAGCCGGCAACCTGAAGGTGCTTGCCTTCTTCGGCATCAGGAATTTCTGCCGTGAAGGACTGGAAGCCTTGAGCCGCAAGATCCTCGCGGACGGCCTCACCGGTGGTGCGCAAGGCACGTGGATGAATGATGAGAACACGGCGCACGCGTTCACCGAGGTACGGAGCCAAGCGCCCCAACAATCCCCTGCCTACCAAGACGTCGTAGTTCTCGTTGGGCAGGTTGCCCGTGACCTTGATAGTGCTTACCGCGTCAGTCATCAAAAAATCCTCGTTAGTTCAGTTCGTTTGTTCGTCATTGCCAGCAGGCGCCGCGTTGTCCAGGTCAGCATCGGTGTTCAGATCCGTGCCGGGCAAAAGATCCAAGCGCTCGGCAATGTCTCGGGCCAGTACGCGCGGCGGCTTACGGCGCGCATCCACCACTAGCTCCGCGAGCTCCTGATAGATCTGCTCGCGTTCCGCAAAGATGGAAACCCACCGGACCACCGGATCATCTCCGGCCAGCAACGGACGGGCGCCCTGTCCTCGCAAGCGTGGGGTAACAGCTGCCTCGTCAATCTCCAGGTACACCGGGGTGCCGCTGTGCGAAATGAGCGCGCGGTTTTCCGGGCTTAGAATCGAGCCGCCTCCCGTAGCAATAACGGAGTACGACGCCGCCACTTCCTTGAGCGTCTCCGTTTCGAGACGTCGGAACTCGGCTTCCCCGCTGCGCGCGAAAATTTCCGCGATGGTGCCATGTCGTTGCACCACGATCTTATCGGTGTCGATGAACTCGCAGCCGAGTAGCTTGGCAAGAGCCTTGCCAACAGACGTCTTGCCGCTCGCCATGGGTCCGATCAAAAAGATGGGCCCGCGATTCACGATTCTTCGTTGTCCTCAGAAGCGATGCCGAACGACGAAAGGTTCCCTGGGATGGCTGCCCGGTAAGAGTCGATGTTGCGCTTGACCTCAGCCAAGCTGTCTCCGCCGAACTTCTCGAGCACCGCCTGGGCAAGAACCAAAGCCACCATCGCTTCTGCTACGACACCCGCAGCGGGCACCGCACAGACGTCCGACCGCTGGTGGTGAGCCGTGGTGGCTTCACCAGAGGCCACGTCAATGGTCTTCAACGCGCGGGGAACGGTTGCAATTGGCTTCATCGCAGCACGCACGCGGAGGGTTTCTCCGATGCTCATGCCGCCTTCAATACCTCCGGCCCGGCCCGAGGTACGAACGATGGTGCCGTCTTCGTTGCGCTGCAATTCGTCGTGAGCGGCAGAGCCACGGCGAGATGCCGTGAGGAAGCCGTCGCCAACTTCAACGCCCTTGATGGCCTGAATGCCCATGAGAGCTGCTGCGAGACGCGCGTCAAGGCGGCGATCCCAATGTACGTAGGAGCCGACTCCTGGAGGCATGCCGTAGGCAAGTACCTCGACTACACCGCCGAGGGTTTCGCCTTCCTTGTGAGCGGCGTCCACTTCAGCAACCATTGCGGCCGAGGTGGTGGCATCGAAGCAGCGCAGTGGATCAGCGTCCAACGCCTCAACATCCGAAGGAAGCGGGAGCGCGGCGTCAACAGGTGCAGCAACGGTACCCACCGCCGTCGTATGGGAAACCAACTCAACGCTCACTTCACGCAAGAAGTTTGCGGCGGCAGTGCCAAGGGCAACGCGTTCAGCGGTTTCACGAGCCGAGGCGCGCTCCAACACTGGGCGTGCGTCATCAAAACCGTACTTTTGCATGCCGGTGAAATCGGCGTGGCCAGGGCGAGGACGCGTCAAAGGCGCATTGCGTGCCATGTTGGCGAGCTCAGCGGGATCCACTGGATCAGCGGACATGACTTTTTCCCACTTGGGCCACTCGGTGTTGCCCACCTGAATGGCGATGGGGCCGCCCTGAGTGAGGCCATGGCGGACACCGCCGAGGAACGTGACTTCGTCCTGCTCAAACTTCATGCGGGCGCCACGGCCATAGCCGAGACGGCGGCGAGCGAGCGCCTTTTTGACGTCATCCGTGATTAAGGGGACGCCGGCTGGCATCCCCTCAATGATTCCTACTAGTGCGGGACCGTGTGATTCACCCGCAGTTAACCAACGAAGCATGCGTCATATCTTGCCACGTTCAACGGTCAGTTGACGGGACGCGGCAAGCCTACTGCGTCACACATCACATTTGTGACGTGTGCCCAATCGGCTTCCGTCACGCCTGAGAAAAGCTTTACCTGCCCGATTCCTTGGTACAAAAGCATGGTCAGCCCGTTTGCGGCTACTCCCCCGTTACTCATCCATGCATCAGCGAGGGCGCTGGGCCACGGGTCATACGTCACATCCATGAGCGGCGTGCCAGGCGTCAGGTTCTCGAGACCTAAATCCGCTACAAAGCCATCCGCCGCGTGTGGCGGCAGAGTGCTGATGGCGGCGTCATAGTGGGAGACGCTCTGCGCGAACTCAGGGACCAAGATTGCGGACGCCGTCATGCCAAAGTGCTCCGAGAGCTCAATAGCGCTGGCTGCACGCTCGACGCTGCGCACCACGAAGTCAACGTGGGAGACCCCAGCTTCGGCCATAGCCATGATTGCCGCATAAGCTGTGTTGCCAGCTCCGAAAATGACGACGCGCTCGAGCTTGTGAGCGCCCATCGCAGCGATGGACATCATGAGGCCATCAACATCGGTGTTCTCACAGGACAGCGTGACAGTTCCGTCTTCACTGCGGTGAACCACCACAGTGTTGAGGACACCAAGTTCAGCCACGCGTGGTGACAGCGAGTCCATGAATGGAATGAGCGCTTGCTTCATGGGCATGGTGCAAGACAAACCCACCCAGCCCGGTTCATTGCGCAGCATCTCATTGAGCTTCGCAGCATCGCCTTCGGTCGCTTCAATGCGCGAATAGTCGAGCTCCACGCCCAAAGCGCGGTAGGCGGCGTTATGAAGAAGCGGAGATTTGGAGTGAGCGATGGGCGACCCAATCACGGCCGCCCGTCGCAATTCCTGTCCCGCCACTACTTGCACTTATCTGGGTTCGCGGCGCAGTAGTCGCGGAACTGCTGCTGGTAACCCTGGTGCTCGGCATACGTCTTCGCGAACTTCGTTTCACCGGTCTCGATGTTCACCGTGACCCAGTAGTAGAACTCGTTCGACTGTGGCTTGGCAGCGGCGTCAATAGCCGAGTTGCCCGGGCTACCGATTGGCGTTGGAGGCAAGCCCTTGTGAACGTAGGTGTTGTACTCGTTACTGGCGTCCTTCTTCTGCTCTTCCGTGAACTGCAAGCTACGAGTACCAAGACCGTAGGTCACCGTAGAGTCGAGCTGCAGCAAACCGTAGGTCTCCTGGTTATTTGGATTCAAACGGTTCTCGATGGCGCCAGCAACAATCGGGTAATCCTTGGCCGTGGCTTCACCCTGGAGGATGGAAGCGATCGTCAGAACGCGGTACTGCTGCGCTGGATCCGTGATGCCAATTCGCTTGAGCTCGTCAGTGGTCGCCGTGATCATCTGCTGGAGCATGTCCTTGATCGGCGTATCCACTGGGAAGCGGTACTCACCTGGGTGCAAGTACCCTTCAAGGGTCTTGACGGTTGCAGGCAGACCAAACTCGGTGCCCTTTGTATCGAAAGCACTGATGTCTTCAACTGGGACACCGGTAGCTTCAGAAATCTTCTGGAAAACTTCGTTCTTACGCGAGTTTTCATTGAGAGCTATGTAGCTCAACTTCGGACCAACCGCGGTCAGGACGCCGACGACGTCAGAAGCCTTCATTTGCTTCTTGAGATCGTAAGTACCCGGGTGGATTTCGCTGGAACCAGAAGTGTTTTCTTCGAGTGCGTTCAGGAACGCTTTGTCAGAAGCAACAATGTCCTCTTGCTGTAGCTGACGGCTGATCTGGATAGGACCCCAACCCTCTTTAACTTCGAAGGTCATGTCACCGGTACCAGGGCCGGCATAGTCAGCGGGTTGCGTGCCAGCCACAAGGCTCTGGATTAGGAAGATCACGCCAACCAGCGCCACGGCAAAGATGCCGAAGGTGATGCTCATGATCTTATTGCGGCGCTTGCGGCGCTGCTGGCGAATGTTCGTGGTGGGAGCGGTTCCCGTGGGTACTGGAACTACCGTTGGAGGCAGTTTGTCGAAAAGGACGTGACCCTCGTTGTGATCAACGTCTTCGCGCTCAGGGTACTGGCGCTCGTCGGCTTCAATATAAGGCTCGATGGCAGGATGCTTTTCTGAATCAGCTGATGAGACCACCTGATGAAGTTCCGTGCGCGCTTCGTCGTCGTGCGGGAGTTCTTCAGCAGCATCGTCGGGCAACGGTGCTACCACTGCGTCGCTGAGCTCCTCGGGAGCGCCAGAGCGTGCAGCATCGCGTTCACGGTGAAGACGTTCAGCTTCGCGACGCTCTCGTCGGCTCACAAACTGACTTTCGTCAGCATTCGGATCGCTCACAGTTAAGTGTCCTTCGCTTCAGGCGCATCATGCCTCACACCCGCAATCTCGGGAGAAGGAACTCTCTCGCCGGGAATGCGGTGCTGCGACTTTTCCATATCCAAGGCTTGCTGAAGGATATTGACTGCCGCGGCTTGATCAATAATTGCACGATGCTTACGGGTTTCGATGCCGCTTTCGCGAAGTGTCTTGTGTGCGGACACTGTCGAGAGGCGTTCATCTATCAAGAAAATGGGAATGACGACGACGCTGGCTTGCGCCTCATCGTGATCTTGTGCCGGGAGATTATCATCTTCGGCGCTCTGCCCCATACTCAACACACTTGAAGGGGAATTCAAGTATTCGTTAAGAATTCTGGCATATTCACGTGCCATCTCGGTGGAAGCCGTGTCGTTGCCCTTGAGAGAGCGCGGCAGGCCGACATAAACGCGATTGACGTTTCGAGCCCGAATTTCGCGCGCGAGAACGTGTACGTCCTGATTTTTGGAAGCGTTACGCTTCAACGTTTTCCACGGGTTGGCCAAGAGACCATCGGGGTCGCTGAAGGCGACGCCTACTCTGGCGAGGCCAACGTCAACGCCAGCGCGTGGAGCGCGAGCGTCGGTCGAGAGGACCTCACTGGACAGTGATTCGTCCCCTCGACCGTTCGCGGAAAATGATGTCATCGTTGCTGTCTCGAGGACTTAGCGATCACGCACGGCGTTGTAGATAGCTTGCAAAGCATCTTCAACCTTGGTGGCATCCTGTCCGCCACCCTGAGCCATGTCATCCTTGCCGCCGCCACCGCCGCCAAGAACGCCGGATGCGGTACGGACCAAGGCGCCAGCCTTGAGACCAGCATCGCGGCCAGCCTGGTTGGTGACCACGAGAACCACAGGGCGGTCCTTCGAGACGCCGGTGAGGGCAACAGCAGCTGGTTCAGAACCGAGGCGATCCCTCAAGTTCATGGCAAGCGTGCGGAGGTCATCTGCGGAAGAGATCTCGCCCGCATGGTGGGTCACGATCTTGACGCCATTGGCATCCTTCGCGGAAGCCACGAGTTCGCCAGCCTGAGCCACCAACTGGGCAGCGCGTAAACGCTCAAGTTCCTTCTCAGCGGCACGCAGCTTCTGAACGGTCTGACCGATGCGGTCCGTCAGTTCGGAAGCTGGAGCACGGAACATCTCGGAGAGTTCGCTCACGAGAGCACGTTCTGCGGCGCCGTGGCGGAATGCTTCCATGCCCACGAGTGCTTCCACACGACGGTTTCCGGAGCCCACAGACTGCTCACCCAAGAGGGTCAGCGAGCCGATCTGGGAAGTGGCACCCACGTGGGTACCACCGCAGAGTTCGCGGCTCCACTCGCCATTGATCTCGACGACGCGCACGGTCTGGCCGTACTTTTCACCGAAGAGGCTCATAGCGCCCATGGCCTTTGCTTCATCAAGGCTCATGACCTTGGTGGTCACCGGGAAGTTGTTACGGATGGCGAGGTTGGCGACCTCTTCAATTTCGCTCTTCGCAGCCGCAGAGATCTGGTCCTGCCACGTGAAGTCGAAGCGCAAGTATCCGGACTTGTTGAAGGAGCCGGACTGCAAAGCATCGGGGCCGAGGATCTCGTGGAGAGCGGCGTGAATGATGTGCGTTGCGGAGTGAGCCTGCTCGCCAGCCATGCGGCGAATGCGGTCAACCTCGGACAGCACCGAAGCGTCTGCAGGAAGTTCACCTTCGCGGACTACAGCCTTGTGAACGCTCAGGCCCTTGATAGGTGCCTGTACGTCAAGAACTTCCACCACAAATCCGTCGCCCTTGATGAGTCCCACGTCAGCTGCCTGGCCACCGGCCTCGGCGTAGAACGGCGTGGCGTTCAAGACCAAGTCGATCTCATCACCCTGCGTTGCGAAGTCAACGAGCTCGCCATTGCGAACGATGCCGCGAACATTAGATTCGGTAGCCAACTCGGTGTAGCCGGTGAAGACGGTGTCGCCGGTGGCGTGAAGGTTGTTGAAGACCGTGAGGTCGGCGTGGCCGGCCTTCTTGGACTTGGCGTCTTTCTGTGCACGCTCGCGCTGTTCCTTCATGAGCGAGCGGAAGCCTTCTTCATCCACGGACAAGCCAGCTTCAGAAGCGATTTCCAACGTCAGGTCAATCGGGAAGCCGTAGGTGTCGTGAAGCGTGAACGCATCCTCGCCGGAAAGCTTGGTGCCAGCGGACTTGGAAGCGCCAATAGCTTCTTCAAGACGCGTGGTGCCGGAAGCGATGGTGCGCAAGAAGGCACGTTCTTCGGCGTAGGCAATGCGGGAAATGCGCTCGAAGTCCGTCTCCACCTGTGGGTAGACGCCCTTCATGGCATCGCGGGATGCTGGCAAGAGAACCGGCATCACCATGTCCTGCACACCCATGAGCCGCATGGCGCGGATGGCACGGCGCATCAAGCGGCGCAGCACGTAACCACGGCCTTCGTTGGATGGAACAACACCGTCGCTGATGAGCATGAGCGAGGAACGAACGTGGTCAGCCACCACACGCATGCGAACGTCGTCGGCGTGGTTCGGATCGGCTGGATCCTCGGTGGAGGTGTAGGTCTTGCCGGACAGCTCAGCAGCCTTATCGAGCACGGGACGAACCTGGTCCGTCTCATACATGTTCTCGACACCCTGAAGAATCATGGCGAGACGCTCAAGGCCCAAACCAGTGTCGATGTTCTTCTTCGGCAGCTCGCCCAGGATCTCGAAGTTATCCTTACCGGTGCCTTCGCCGCGCTGGTACTGCATGAATACGAGGTTCCAGATTTCAATGAAGCGCGTGTCGTCAACGGCAGGGCCGCCGTCTTGACCGTACTCAGGGCCACGATCGTAGTAAATCTCGGAGCAAGGACCTGCAGGGCCTGGCTGGCCGGTGGACCAGTAGTTGTCCTCCATGCCCATGCGCTGAATGCGCTCAACAGGGAGTCCGGCGATTTCCTGCCAGAGTGCGGCTGCTTCGTCGTCGTCGAGGTAAACAGTCACCCACAAGCGGTCCTTTTCCAGACCGTAACCGCCTTCGCTGACCGGCGTGGTCAGCAAGGTCCAGGCAAAAGTAATGGCTTCGCGCTTGAAGTAATCACCGAAGGAGAAGTTGCCGGCCATCTGGAAGAAGGTGCCGTGACGAACGGTCTTACCCACTTCGTCGATATCGCCGGTACGAATACACTTCTGCACCGAAACTGCGCGTGGGTACGGAGGCTCTTCACGTGCGGTCAAGTAAGGGATGAACGGAACCATGCCCGCCACCGTGAACAACAACGAAGGGTCCGTAGACACCAACGAGGCACTTGGCACGTGACGGTGTCCGTTAGCGACAAAGAAGTCGATCCAACGCTGTGCAATTTCTTGCGATTTCATGTGTAGTCGTGATCCTTCGGGGGTCGGGACCCAATCGTTAAACAAAACCAGCTCAGCGCGCGCGGGCACACTTGTAGCTATCCCACCTTACCGCCTCCGGGTTCAGCAGGTTTTTAGTAAAAATAATAATGGAGCCCGCGGCACGTGCCACGAACTCCATTATCAGGGTTGCATCATCAAAGATGACGCTAAAAAGCTCAGTTTTAGCGAGCGTAGTATTCGACCACGAGCTGCTCTTCGCAGGTTACAGGAACCTCAGAGCGCTTTGGACGGCGAACCAACGTAGCCTGAAGGGATTCAAGCTTGACGTCAAGGTAACCCGGAACTGCAGGAAGAACGTCGCGGTGTGCACCGGCGGCAGCAACCTGGAATGGGGTCATGGTCTCAGAGCGTTCGTGAACGTGAACCATCTGGCCTGGCTTGACGCGGAAGGACGGGATGTCCACGCGTGCGCCGTCAACCATGATGTGGCGGTGCACAACGAGCTGACGAGCCTGGGAGATCGTGCGAGCAAAGCCGGCGCGAAGCACCAAGGCGTCGAGACGCATTTCCAAAAGCTCAATGATGTTTTCACCAGTCAAGCCAGCGGTGCGCTTTGCTTCTTCGTACACGCGAGTCATCTGAGCTTCGCGGATACCGTACTGAGCACGCAAACGCTGCTTCTCGCGAAGACGCACTGCGTAGTCGGAGTCAGCCTTCTTGCGGGCACGGCCGTGCTGGCCGGGACCGTAGGGGCGACGCTCCATGTACTTTTCTGCCTTAGGAGTCAAGGCAAGACCGAGGGCACGCGAAATGCGAACCTTACGGCGGGCACGGGTGTTGTTAGCCACGTGTTTCCTTTTCTGTACTTGCGGTGTGTGTCATATCTGGCCTCCCGTACGGAGAGTGAGGGACAACCGCTGCCCTCGTACTACAGCACAATGCCACCTTCAAAAAAGGGGATTTGCTTGCCAGCCGAGGATCAATCTTACCAGAAACTAACGCAGGATTTGGCGGATGCGCTCGAGCCGTTCCCCAATGGCGCGTTCGGCTCCATTCGCGGTGGGTTGGTAGTAGTCCTTGCCCACTAAATCGTCCGGCGCGTACTGCTGATGAGCGATGCCGTGAGGCTCATCGTGCGAGTAAATGTAGCCCTTCCCGTGGCCTAATTGTTTGGCACCCGGATAGTGCGCGTCCCGCAAGTGGGCCGGAATTCCGCGGCCCTTCCCCGCGCGCACATCACTGATGGCCTCACCGATGGCGTTGTAGGACGCGTTCGACTTCGGCGCGGTGGCCAGATGAACCACGGCTTGCGCCAGAATGATCCGTGCTTCGGGCATGCCCACCAGCTGTACCGCTTGGGCCGCCGCAACGGCTGTTTGCAGTGCGGTGGGATCAGCCATGCCAATATCCTCGCTAGCACTAATCATGAGGCGCCGCGCAATAAAGCGCGGGTCCTCCCCCGCCTCCAGCATTTTCGCCGTGTAGTGCAACGCCGCATCAACATCAGAGCCGCGGATGGACTTGATGAAAGCACTTGCGGTGTCGTAGTGCGCGTCCCCGTTCTTGTCGTAGCGCTGCACGGCGGCATCCATGGCTCGCTCGGCGTGCTCGGCGGTGACTTCCACTACGACGACGCCACTCGCGTCCGCGCTCTTAGGCGTTCCGTTGGCATGGGCCTCGCCCCACGCGACGCCGGCCGCGGCTTCGAGCGCGGTCAGGGCGCGTCGAGCGTCGCCTCCGGAGAGCCGAACAATGTGTTCGAGCGCCTCGGGAGTTAGTTGGACGCTTCCCGCTAGCCCGCGTTCGCTCGTGACGGCGCGCTCAATCAGTTCATGAATGTCTGCAGTTTCAAGCGGCTTGAGTGTGAGCAGCAGGGAACGCGAGAGCAAGGGAGAAATCACGGAGAAGCTGGGGTTCTCCGTCGTGGCCGCCACCAAAACCACCCAGCGGTTCTCGACGCCCGGAAGCAACGCGTCTTGCTGCGCCTTGTTAAAGCGGTGGATCTCATCGAGGAACAGCACGGTGGTGATGCCACGCAGGTCGCGGTCTTGGAGCGCCTGATCCATGACGCGGCGAACATCTTTCACACCAGCGGTGATGGCGGAGAGCTCAACGAACTTACGGCCTTCGCGGTTTGCGATGACGTGAGCAAGCGTGGTCTTTCCCGTGCCTGGAGGACCCCAAAGAATGACGCTCGTCGGTCCTGCCGGTCCCCCGGTGTCTTCACCCGCTAGCTGGCGAAGCGGAGCGCCTGGCTTGAGCAAGTGTCGCTGGCCCGCAACTTCGTCCATGGACTTGGGGCGCATGCGCACAGGCAGCGGCAAGCGAGGCCTACGGGACGTAGTGCTGGCGCTGGAAGCCGAGCTGGCGTCGTCGTAATCCTCATCCTCAATATCCGACGAAAACAAATCACTCACCGTTCAACCCTATCGGCACCGGCGCACGGAAAATATTCGATACCGTGTCAGGGTGAAAGCTGTTACCCAAAGAGTGACCCAAGCGTCGGTGAACGTGGTGGGAGAAGTTGTTGGAGCGATCGATGAACCGGGCGTGCTGGTGCTGCTGGGCGTGACGCCCGCGGATACGCAACGTCAGGCGGAAGTGCTGGCGGAGAAGATCTGGAATCTGCGGATGCTGGAGGATGAGGCATCGTGCGCCTCGACCAACGCTCCCCTGCTGGTGGTCAGCCAATTCACGCTCTATGGCGATGTGCGCAAGGGCCGCAGGCCGTCCTGGACGAAGGCCGCCGGGCGCGATCACTCGGAACCGCTGTACGAATACTTTGTGGAATACCTGCGCAAGCTCGGCGCGCGCGTGGAAACCGGCGTATTTGGCGCCGAGATGGAAGTGTCACTCGTGAACTCAGGGCCGTTCACGCTGATTGTGGATACGGACGACCTTCCGGCATAGCCCGCCATGTTTCCCAAAGTATCAAGAGACAACAATGGGCAGGTTCTCAAGTTCACTATGAACTCGGGAACCTGCCCATCATTTATGCCTACTTGGCGTCAGCTGCTTCTGCTGGAGCCTCGTCCGTCTTGACGGACTTCTTGACCTCAGGCTTGAAGTCAACGCCGGCTTCCTTACGCTGCTGTGGCGTAATAGGAGCTGGAGCTGCGGTCAGCGGATCGTAACCACCGCCGGTCTTCGGGAAGGCGATGACTTCGCGGATAGATTCTTCGCCAGCGAGCAAAGCCACTACACGGTCCCAGCCGAAAGCGATGCCGCCGTGAGGAGGAGCACCGAACTTGAAGCCCTCGAGCAGGAAGCCAAACTTCTCATTCGCTGCTTCCTCGTCAATTCCCATGACCTTGAAGACGCGTTCCTGAACTTCGCGCTGGTGGATACGGATGGAACCGCCACCAATTTCGTTGCCGTTGCAGACGATGTCGTAAGCGAAGGCCAGTGCGGAGCCTGGATCGGTGTCGAAGGTGTCCATGAATTCTGGCTTCGGGGACGTGAACGCGTGGTGCACAGCGGTCCATGCACCAGCACCCACGGCAACGTCGCCAGCGGCGCGAGCAGCGTCAGCAGCTTCGAAGAGCGGTGCGTCAACAACCCATACGAATGCCCAGTCCTTGGGGTCGATCAAACCGGTGCGGTGACCGATCTCCACGCGGGCTGCGCCGAGGAGGCCACGGGAGCTGGAAGCGTCGCCGGCTGCGAAGAAGACGCAGTCGCCTGGCTTGGCGCCAACGGTTGCGGCGAGGTTCTCGCGCTCCCAATCGGTGAGGTTCTTGGCCACTGGGCCCGTAAGCTCACCAGTTTCCTGGATGAGCACGTATGCGAGGCCCTTAGCGCCGCGCTGCTTGGCCCATTCCTGCCACGCATCGAGCGTACGGCGAGGCTGGGAAGCGCCGCCTGGCATGACCACGGCGCCAACGTATGGAGCCTGGAACACACGGAAGGTGGTGTCCTTGAAGAATTCGGTCAGCTCGGTGAGCTCGAGTCCGAAGCGGAGGTCTGGCTTGTCAGAGCCGTACTTCTCCATGGCCTCGGCGTAGGTCATGCGGCGGATCGGGGTTTCGATCTCAACGTCAATGAGCTTCCAGAGTGCCTTCACAATGGACTCGCCCAAAGCAATGATGTCTTCTTGATCCACGAAGCTGGCTTCAATATCCAACTGCGTGAATTCTGGCTGACGGTCTGCACGGAAGTCTTCGTCGCGGTAGCAACGAGCGATTTGGTAGTACTTCTCGAAGCCACCCACCTGCAAGAGCTGCTTGAACAGCTGTGGAGACTGGGGCAACGCGTACCAGGATCCCGGAGCCAAGCGAGCTGGAACCAAGAAGTCGCGAGCGCCTTCTGGAGTGGAGCGGGTCAGCGTTGGGGTTTCGATTTCGGCGAAGCCCTGCTCGTGGAGCAAGTTGCGTGCCACCCGGTTGGCTTCGGAGCGAAGCAACATGTTGCGGTGCGGGGTGGGGCGACGCAAGTCGAGGTAGCGGTGGCGCAAGCGAGCCTCTTCGCCTACCTCTACGTGCTCGTCCACCTGGAACGGCAATGGAGCTGCAGTGTTCAACACCACAACTTCGTCAGCGATAACTTCAACGTCACCGGAAGCGAGGGCAGCGTTTTCGTTGCCCTCTGGGCGACGCTCCACCTTTCCGGTGATCTTCAGAACGAACTCGTTGCGCAAGTGGTGGAAGTCCGCCTCATCACGAATCACGATCTGAGCCACACCGCTGGCGTCGCGCAAATCGATGAAGGCCACACCTCCATGGTCGCGACGACGGGCTACCCAGCCCGCAAGAGTGACGGTTTCCCCAATGTTCTCCGCCCGGAGTGTGCCCAGGCCATGAGTGCGCAGCAAAGCTGTCCTTTCGAAACAGTGGAAGCAACAGGGCGCAAAATTGGCGCGCGCAAGTTGCCGTTGCAGTAGTTTCCCATGAGTTTACCGGTTCTCGAGGACCCGTAAGTCTCCCACGGTTCACTTTGGGGCCACTCTTACTCCGTATCATGACCCTCGTGACCACTACATCTCCCTCCCTCGACCGCAGCCTGAGACTCTTCGACGCCGTCAATTTGGGGGTGGGGTCCATGGTGGGCGCCGGCATCTTCGTGGTGCTCGCGCCGGTCGCTGCACTGGCTGGATGGAATTGGTGGATCGCCGTGTTGCTCGCTGCGGTCACGGCGGTGGCGAACGCACTGGCCGTGGCGGCGCTGTCCATGAAGCACCACAGTAGCGGTGGCGCGTACCTCTATGGCAACCGTGAACTCGGCCCGGTTGCCGGATTCATTGCGGGCTGGGGTTTCGTCACCGGCAAAACTGCCTCTTGCGCCGCGATGGCCTACACGGTTGGCCTCTATTTGGCGCCAGGCTATGCCGTTTACCTCGGCCTTGCGGCCATCCTCGTGGTCACAGCCATCAACTTGCTCGGCATCACGCGCACCGCATTCGCCGCCCGCCTCGTGGTGATCCCGGTTTTCCTACTTCTATTGACCTTGGCTCTCGTAGCGCTGACAGGGCCTTCCTTCCAGTACGACGACGCAGCTCGACTCACTGCCTCACTGGCCGGATCGCCGTGGCTGGTTTTCCAGGCCGCGGGGTTGATGTTCTTTGCATTTGCCGGTTACGCACGTATTGCCACGATGGGTGAAGAAGTGCGCGATCCCAGCCGGAACATTCCGCGGGCCATCTTCGGCGCCTTGGGTATCACGTTCGTGATTTATGCGCTGGTGTGGATAGCGTCGGTGCACCGGGTGGGCATCGTGGCTCTTGGAGAGAGCAAGGCCCCATTGGTAGAAGTCTCCCGCGCTGTGGGCTGGCCCGAGTGGTTGGTACCGGTCGCTGCTGGCGTTGCGGCTTTCGGGGCTTTGTTGGCTCTTGTTGCCGGTATTTCTCGAACCGCACTTGCAATGTCTCGCGAGGGAGATCTCCCTCAAGCGTTTGGCGGCATTAGCGCGTCACATCATGTGCCGTGGTTTGGACAGATCATGGTGGCACTTCTTGCGGCAGTGCTGATTATTGCCACGAATCCCACCACGATCATTGGTTTCTCAAGCTTCGGCGTGCTCTTGTACTACGCGATTGCCAATGCCTCGGCGCTCAAGCTCTCGGGCAGCGAACGTCCACGCTTCTCGCCGAAGTGGCTCAATGTTCTGGGCTTGGCGCTGTGTTTGGCGCTCGTGATCACGTTGCCACTGACCAGCATCTTGGTGATGGTAATGGTCTTTGCGGTCGGTCTTGGGTTGCGCTGGCTTTTGCAACGCAGCCCAAAACCGACAGAGGGCTAAACCGTCAGCGGTCTAGTCCGTCAATGGTCTAGGCCGTGGCCGAGTCCGTGGTTGGACGAAGGATTTGCGGGTGCATGTCCTCAGCTGGAGGCATCCAGGTGGCCGGGTCAGCCTGAACCTGTTCACCCGAGCGGATGTCCTTGACCTCGTGGCCCTTCTCAGCGCTCGTGAACCAGACGAACGGAATGCCGCGACGGTCAGCGAACTTGATCTGCTTTCCGAACTTCTCGGCGCTCGGGGCAACCTCAACCGGGATGCCGCGTTCACGAAGAGCGGTCGCTACATCCTGAGCCTGGTTCCATGAGTCATCGTTTTCGAGCGTCACCAAGACGGCGGTTGGAACCGAACGGTTCGCCAAGAGCGTCTGAGTAGCCAAGAGGCGGGACACCAAACGGGACACGCCGATCGAGAGTCCCACACCTGGATACGTCTTGCTGCCCTTGCTGGCGAGGGACTCATAACGTCCACCGGAGCAGATGGAGCCCAACTGTTCGTGACCGGTGATCATCGTCTCGTACACAGTGCCGGTGTAGTAGTCCAGCCCGCGAGCGATCGCGAGGTCGGCCACAATGCGTCCAGGGGAACGCTGAGCGGCGGAGCCCACCACTTCAGCCAGCTCGGCAAGACCTTGATCCAAGACCTCGTGGGAAACGCCGAGTTCGCGAACGCGCTCTACGAAGCTCGTGTCCGGAGTGCGGATGCTTGCGAGGGCCAGAGCCTTCTCAGCCTGCTCGTCCGTAGCACCGACTTCGCTCATCAAGAGTTGCTTGACCTTCTCGGCACCGATCTTTTCGAGCTTGTCGATGTTGCGCAACACGCCCGCCGTGTCAGTGAGACCAAGACCCAAATAGAAGCCTTCGGAGAGCTTGCGGTTGTTCACACGAACAGTGAAGTCACCGATGTTGAGGTTGGTCAGCGCCTCGATCATGACGAGGGCGAGCTCAACGTCATAGCGGAATGGCAACGAGCCGTCACCCACGATGTCGATGTCTGCCTGCGTGAATTCGCGGAATCGGCCATCCTGAGGACGCTCGCCACGCCACACCTTCTGCATTTGGTAACGGCGGAACGGGAACGCCAAGTAGCCGGCGTTCTCTACGACGTAACGGGCGAACGGCACCGTGAGGTCGAAGTGGAGGGCGAGAGCGTTCGGGTCCGTTGCCGAGATCGCTTCGCCTTCGCCGGCTTGCAAACGGCCAACTCCGTACACTTCCTTGTCGATCTCGCCCTTTTGGAGCAACTGACCAACGGGTTCCACTGCTCGAGTTTCAATGTTGGAGAAACCGTGGAGCTCAAAGGTGCGACGCAAGACGTCCAAGAGATGTTGTTCCACGAGGCGCTCTGCTGGCAACCATTCGGGAAATCCTGACAGGGAGGCTTTGCGTGCCATTAAATTGATGCTCCTTACATGCGACATTATCGTCGTCGTCTTTCGGCCTCCCCATTCTATGTCCAGCCTGCGATTGTTCTTGAAGTTGGCACTTCCGGTGACGAACTAAAGACTGTTCTCACAACAAGCGAGAATAAAGCGCCGAGAATCGGTAAAGTGGGCGTGTTAGTTGGCACACGAACTCGTGAGCCTTCCGAGAATGAGAGAGTTATAGCGGTGACTACAAGTCAGCAATCCGACGATTTCAACCAGTCGAACGAAGCTTCGTCGACGGAATCGCCGACGTCAGAAGAGACCAACGTAACGGCAGAAGCGGAAACGCAAGCTGCGGCGTCGTCCTCCCCCGAAGAAGTATCTGCACCAGAGGCGACTCCTGTGGCGGAGCCCGTAGCGACGGAGCCTGAAGAGGCCACCGCAACTGAAGAGGTGACCGAGGCGCCTGCAGCGAAGCCAGTTGCAACCCCTCACCCGTCGCCTGCTGCGGTCAAGCCAGCAGAAGAGAAGCCCGCGCAGGCACCCGTGGCCGCACCACCGGCTTACTCCACGCCTCTTGACGAAGCAGAGAAGTTCGCCCGCGTTACCGAGGACGGCCACGTTTTCGTGATCGTCGATGGTCAGGAATTCCCTGTGGGCCAGTACCCGGACGCAACCAAGGAAGAGGCGCTCGCTTACTTTGTGCGTAAGCACGACGACGTCGTTTCTCAGGTCATGTTGTTGGAGCAGCGCATTGTTGCCAAGGCTCCAGCTGGCGACATGAACAAGGCAGCCGAGCACCTGTCCGCTTTGGTGGCAGAGCGTTTGATGGTTGGCGATATCGCCGCTCTCGAATCTCGTTTGGAAAATGTGAAGTTGGCGATCTCCAACCTTCACAACGAAGAGCGCAAGAATCTTGAAGAGCGCCGCGCGAAGGAACTTGAGTCCCGCGAAGCAATCGTCTCCGAGGCTGAAGAGATTGCTGGCAAGGACCCATCGCAGATGATGTGGAAGAACGCTAGCGCTCGCATGACGGAGCTTTTTGATGCCTGGAAGACGGCTCAGAAGTCCGGCCTGCGCTTGGGCAAGGCCACCGAGGACGAGCTGTGGAAGCGCTTCCGTGGTGCACGCACCACGTTTGACCGTCACCGCCGCGCGTACTTCAGCCAGCTCGATGCTGACAACACGGCAGCCAAGGAAAAGAAGGAATCCTTGATTGCTCGCGCAGAAGCTCTCCAGAACTCCACGGACTGGGCTGCTACGGCAACCGAGTACCGCAAGCTCATGGATGAGTGGAAGCAGTCCAAGCGTGCGTCCCGCAAGGACGACGACGCTTTGTGGTCCCGTTTCCGCGCAGCGCAGGATGTCTTCTTTGAGGCTCGCCAGGCTGCCAACAAGGCTGTCGAGGCAGAGTTCGAAGTCAACTTGAAGGTCAAGGAAGCGTTGTTGGAAGAGGCTCGCGCCATCCTTCCCGTGAAGAACCTCAACGAGGCCAAGAAGAAGCTTGATTCCGTGCGTGAGCGCTGGGAAGCTGCTGGCAAGGTTCCTCGTAAGGACATTCAGCGCATCGAAGCCGGCCTTCGCCAGGTTGAGGCCGAAATCAAGGGCGTCGAAGACGACCAGTGGCGCCGTTCCAACCCTGAGAAGAAGGCTCGCAGCAACTCCATGCTGTCCCAGCTCGAAGATGCCATTGCAGATCTTGAAGATGATTTGCAGAAGGCTAAGGCTCAGGGCAACGAGAAGAAGATCAAGCAGGCAGAAGAGGCTCTTGCCGCTCGCCGTTCTTGGTTGGAAACCTTGACGCGTTCTGCCAAGGATCTTGCCTAAGCCTTATTAGAGGTCCTGTAGCAAGAGACGTCAGCGTCACTTAGCTACTGCGGAAGCGGGTTCACTCATTGAGTGGGCCCGCTTCTTTTTGTCTATGCACACCCTGTTTCCAACGCGGCGTTGTCTTGGGGTGGCTTGTGAAAAAGTGAAATATCCGACGATAGTGCGATTTCCTGCCAAGTGCAGCCGTTGACCAGCATTCTTTCCGGCTTGTAGCGCTGGGCCTGATCTTCGTAGGCCTTGTTTATTGCAAAGCCCGGAGGCCATTACTTTGGCGTACACGACAGGCGATACATCAAGAACCTCTACAATCCAGGGCTACATCCGCGCCTCGGGCGGCGTCTTCCATGCGATCGTCTGCGGACCGCGGGAACATCCTCATCCAATCGCCTTGACAAGACTTGCCACTTCAGAAGGTAATCAGTTCCAATCCACAGTGAGGTGGATCACATGATGAGGGGGATCAGTGGTTCAGGACGTGAACGAAAAACCCAAGCGATCAAAGCCCGGTCGAGCGTCAATCGCTTTGACAAGCGCTCTCGCCTTATCCCTTTTTGCCGCTCCAATAGCCGCATATGCTGCAGAGTCACAATACGCAAATTCAACATCTCGTATTGAAGATTCATACGCCGCTTCAAGCATAATTGGGTCGCACACTGGTGGGCGGGGGTTCGTCTCTGGCAACGCATCCCTCTTGTACGCGCAAGTCGAGACCCGATCCGCCAGCACCTACAGCATCCTTGCCTATGCCGTAGGCCAATATGGAGGACCGGTAACCATGACGCATGCTCCTTATAGCAACTCATGGAGCTTGTGCAAATGGTACTTAGACGATTAGCAGCTCTGCTCCAGCTGTGGTGCCAGCTTTGGTCGTTTGTGCTGCCGCAGCCCTCCTGTTTGCATCACAGGAAATCTGGTGGGCGCCCGTCGCCGGACGTATCACTGCGGGAGCGATTACAGTAGCCGTCATCGTCGTGGGAAGACTCCAGTACGACGAGCAGTACTACCGCAATATCGGGGTAGTGCCCTGGTGGGAAATCGTCGTAATAGCGAGCTCGCAATCCATGCTTTCATACGCCTTCGTAGGTATGGTCATTGCCAGCTTAGTGATAAAAGCTGGCGCCCGACGCGGAAACATGAGCCCCTAGGCGTGTTCGGAGTGGAGTGCGGCGCTACGGAATTTCTCAAGGTGAATGGGGCCAGTGGGAGTTAGGCGGCTGCTTCTGTGTGGGTTTTCTGGGATGGTTTGTTGATTCATGCCGCGCCTGGGACCCGCTGCGTCCCACGCGTCGTGCTTCGTCCAGACTGAAAAAACCCTTGTGCTCCGGTCCAGTGGGACGGCGACGGCACGTCTTGGACCATGGGGAACTGTCCCGCCTTCACCGAGGCTGACACGGGGTCTTGGTAGTAATGGGGACGGATTGAGCGCTAAGCCTCCAGGGTCGCTTTGGCGGTGGGGCGCCGTCCGATGCTTGCCTTGTCGAGGTGCCCGTAGATGGTGGAGCGCGGGACCTGGAGGAGGTCGGCGATGCGTTGGACCGTATGGGTCCCCGCGTCGTAGAGCTGCTGGGCGTGGTGGGCCTGGTCGGGGGTGAGTTTCGGGCGTCTTCCTCCTGTTCGCCCGCGGGCGCGGGCGGCGGCGAGTCCGTCGCGGGTGTTGGCGACGATGAGTTCTCGTTGCAGTTCGGCCAGGACTGAGAGCATTCCGAACATCGCACGTCCTTCCGCGGTCGTGGTGTCGATGCCCTGCTCAAGGACACGTAATCCCACACCACGCTCGCGGAGGGCCGCACCGAGGGTCACCAGGTGGAGCACCGAGCGTCCGAGCCTGTCCAGGCGGGTGATGACCAGCTGGTCGCCTGCGCGGTTGGCCGAGGCGAGGGCCTTGTCGAGCTCGGGCCTGCTGGCCTTGGCACCGCTGGCATGGTCGAGGTAGATGTTTGCCGGGTCGACGCCGGCGCGGGCCAGGGCATCCGTTTGGTGGTCAGGGTTTTGGTCGGCGGTGGAGACCCGCGCGTATCCGATCAACATGTGTCGATAATACCGGTGCTGCATGGTTTGACGACGTTGATTTCCGGCACGGATTTCAGACATTGTTTCCGCGGCGTGTCGCCGACAGGTTCGGGATGTCGTCAAATGACCGTTTCTCGACATGCTACGTCCAGTCGCGGTGTATCCCGCTTAGAGCAGACCCCGCTCCTGCTGTTTGGGTGGGCAGGGAACCGTTCCATAGGAGCAGAAAACGCAGCAGTCCCCCACCGCTGGGCGTAGACGCTCCCCGCAGCCGGGGCATACCCAGAAGAACTGGCATGCGTCGGTCGGCATCTGAACGGAAGTGGCTACGCCGCACGACGGGCACGACACCACGGAGTTTAATTCGACGGACATCTCTAGGCTCTCCATGGGTTGGCAGAAAATGCGGTTGACGGCCCCGATTGTCTGGCTGACCGGTCAGCCGATGAAAGCGGGCAGGAATCGCAGAAAGACCGACCCTGCGACCAAGACGTAGGCGATGGCCACGAGGGTGCCTGCCCACTCGGCGGCGAGCCTGGTCACGGCCCGGGGCGCGGGAATGACGCCGTGGACGAGGTTGCGGACCGTGAGCAGGATAAACAAGGGGATCATCGCCGCCCACACCACCATGCAGTACAGGCACAGGATGTAGATCTCGAACAGGGCCTGGCTCCAGAGCCAGGCCACGAACACCGCGCCCAAGGTCACTCCGGCTTGCATCCCGGCCCAGTACCAGCGCCCCGGGGAGGCTCCGGAGAGCACCATCATGGCGGTGGCCAGGATGAGGGCGAAGGCGACGATGCCGATCAGCGGGTTGGGGAAGCCGAAGAGTTCCGACTGCCAGGTTCCCATGACCCGCCCGCAGGACACCCAGGGGTTCACATCGCAGCTGGTCACGTGGCCGGGGTTCTCATACAGGGCCAGGCGTTCCAGGACGAGGATGGCCGAGGCGACCCAGCCCACGGCCCCGGTGACCAGCAGCACGAGGCCGAAGGTGCGGGGGCGGGCGAAGCTGGGTACCCGGATCGCCGGGTCCCGGGGGCCGGCTACGGGATCAGCGGTGGCCGGTGTGCTCATGGAGTCTTCTTCCGGATCTGGCGACGGCGGATTAGTTGGCGGCCGTTGCTGCGACGGCGGATTAGTTGGCGGCCGTTGCTGCGACGGCGGCCCTGAACTGTTCCAGGGTTTGCACATTGAGCATCTTTCCATCGAGGAAGAACGTCGGGGTCCCGCTGACTCCCAGGGCCTTGCCGTCGGCGATGTCGAGCTTCACGCGTTCCTCGGTGGCCGGGTCGGCGACGGCGGCATCGTAGGCGGCCATGTCCAGTCCCAGGTCTTCGGCATAGGTGCGGAAGAGGGCGCTTTTATTGTCGGCGGATTCGCCCCACTGGGCTTGGGTGTCGAACATCTTCTTGTACATCGGTTCGTAGGCGTCCTGCTGGGCTGCGGCCTCCACGGCCACGGCGGCGTTCGTGGAGTTCAGGTGCCCTGGCAGCGGGAAGTAGCGGTGGACGAAGGTGACGTTCTCCGAGTACTCGGCGCGCAGCTCCTCGACGAACGGGTAGGCCGCACCGCAGGCTTCGCATTCGTAGTCCAGGAACTCCACCAGGACCGCCTTCTCGCTTGGTGCTTGGGAAAGCACCCGGCTGTTCTCCCGGACGACCTGCTGTTCGGTGGTGGCGGCGTCGGCTGCTTGGGGGGAAGCGGCCTTGGAGTTTCCCTGGGCGACGGCGTAGCCGATGATCGCAGCGACAACGGCGGCGGCCAGCAGGATCCAGACGACGATCTTGGGTTTCTTCGGGGATCGGGTGCTGGGAGGGATCGGAGTGCTCACGTGGTGTTCCGTTCTGTGGCCGGCGTGCACTAGGGCAGGCCGGACGGGTGGGGAGTGTGGGGTGGAATGGCCGTAGCCGGGCGCGGCTGTTCGGTGCACCGTGGCAAGGAGGAATGCGGTTCCCTGATGATCGGCTGTCCCGTCACCGGCAGGTGCATCCTTCGGGGGTGCAGCAATCCGGGTCCACGGTGAGGACGAGTTCCAGCAGATCACCCAAGGCCGATCCGAGCCGTGGGTCGGCCAACCGGTACCAGGTGTTGCGGCCCTCCGGCTGGGCCGCAACCAGTCCGCATCCGCGCAGGCAGGTGAGTTGGTTCGACATCGACTGCCGGGAGACGCCCAGCTCCGTGGCCAGGTCCGAGGGCCTCGCGGGGGCGTCACGCAGGGCCAACAGGATCCGGGTCCGGGTCCCGTCCGACAGGGCGTGGCCCAATTGCGTCAAGGCCGAGGTATGCGTGGGGGTTGCGCTTTTCATCAAACACCACGGTACATGATCCAATGTATAGTGATCCATTTCCGAGGTCGGGTGAAAGCCACCTCACTCGGCATCCAGCATTCGGCCCGACTACGCCTTCTCGATCCCCGACGCTCCCGTCAGTCGAGGTCAGGAGCGTGCCCTGGAAGCCTCCACTGCGTTCATCAAACTCGATATATCGTAATTTACGATATGATCGATGTATGACGATTGAATATAGCGGTGAAGACGGCTGCAAGGGGCTTGACCCGGCAGCCGCCCTGTTCCATTCCCTGGGCGATCCAGCCCGCCTCGCCATCGTCAAGCGGATGGCGCATGGTGAGGTCAGGGTCAGCCAACTGACCCATGAGCTGGGGTTGGCCCAATCGACCGTGTCCACGCACGTGGCCTGCCTGCGGGACTGTGGACTCGTCGAGGGCCGCGCAGAGGGCCGCAGTGTCTACTACTCGCTGACGCGTCCCGAGCTCATGGACATGCTGGCCCAGGCCGAAATCCTCTTGGCCGCGACCGGCAACGCGGTGAGCCTGTGCCCGACCTATGGCACCGCCGCCAGGGAAAACGACACCATCCAGGAGAGTGCCCGATGAGCGACGCCTGCGGCTGCAGCGACGAAACAATGGCCCCCGGCACGGCAGGCGAAGAGAAAGCGGAAGGCTTCTGGCAGGTGAGAGAGGTCCGTGCCGCCGCCGTGTCCGGGGTGCTGCTGCTGGCTGGCTGGATCACTTCCCTGGTCGGGGGCCCGCAGTGGCTGACCTTGCCGCTGGAAATCATCGCGTTGCTGGTCGCGGCCTGGACCTTCGTTCCCTCCACGCTGCGGAGCTTGGTTAGGGGCAAGATCGGCGTCGGCACCCTGATGACGATCGCCGCGGTGGGCGCGGTGCTGCTGGGACAAATCGAGGAAGCAGCGATGCTCGCCTTCCTCTATGCCATCTCCGAAGGCCTGGAGGAATATTCCCTCGCCAAGACCCGGCGGGGTCTGCGCGCCCTGTTGGACCTCGTCCCGGCCGAGGCAACGGTGCTGCGCCACGGCACCCAGTTCACCGTATCCCCGGCAGAACTCGTCCCCGGGGATCGGATGGTCGTGCGCCCGGGGGAACGGCTCGCCACGGACGGCAGGATCGTCACCGGGCGCACCTCCCTGGACACCTCGGCGTTGACCGGCGAATCGGTGCCGGTCGAAGCCGGTCCGGGAACCGAGGTCTGGGCCGGTTCCATCAATGGCACCGGCCCGCTGGAGGTCGAGGTCACCAGCACCGCGGAGAACAACTCCCTGGCACGCATCGTGCACATCGTGGAGGCCGAACAGTCCCGCAAGGGCCCCGGCCAACGCCTGGCCGACTCCATCGCCAAGCGGCTCGTCCCGGGTATCCTCATCGTCGCGGGCCTGATCATCGTCTTCGGGTTCATCGTCGGGGAACCCGTGCTCTGGTTCGAACGCGCCCTGGTGGTGCTGGTCGCCGCCTCGCCCTGCGCGCTGGCGATCTCCGTGCCCGTCACCGTCGTGGCCTCCGTCGGTGCGGCCAGCCGCATCGGCGTGCTGATCAAGGGCGGCGGGGCGCTGGAAACCCTGGGCAGGATCCGCACCATCGCCTTGGACAAGACCGGCACCCTCACCCGCAACCAACCGGCCGTCATCGACGTCGCCACCGCCGGCCCGGCGACCCGCACGCAGGTGCTGGCGCTGGCCGCCGGGCTCGAAGAACGCAGCGAGCACCCGCTGGCGCGCGCCATCCTCGCCGCGACCCCGGACCGGGCCAACGTCACCGACGTGGACACGGTCCCCGGAGCCGGACTGGAAGGCCTGCTCGACGGGCAAAAGGTGCGCCTGGGCCGCCCGGGTTGGATCGAGCCCGGTGAACTGGCCGCGGATGTGGAGCGCATGCAACGGGCCGGTGCCACGGCGGTGCTGATTGAACAGGACGGCCAGGTAGTGGGAGCCGTGGCGGTCCGCGACGAGCTTCGCCCCGAAGCCCGAGAAGTCATCGCCCGGCTTACCCGGTCCGGCTACACGACAGTGATGCTCACCGGCGACAACACCATCACCGCCAACGCCCTGGGGAAGGACGCCGGCATCACCGAGGTCCACGCCGATCTGCGCCCCGAGGACAAGGCGGACATCATCCGCCGGCTCAAGGCGAACCGGCCCACCGCCATGGTCGGTGACGGCGTCAACGACGCCCCTGCCCTGGCCACGGCCGACACCGGCATCGCCATGGGTGCCATGGGCACCGACGTCGCCATCGAGACCGCCGATGTCGCACTGATGGGCGAGGACCTGAACCACCTGCCCCAGGTGCTGGACCACGCCCGGCGGACCCGCCGCATCATGCTGCAAAACGTCGGGCTGTCCCTGCTGCTGATCGCCCTCCTGATCCCGCTTGCCTTGTTCGGGATCCTCGGGTTGGCGGCCGTGGTCCTGATCCACGAGCTGGCCGAGATCCTTGTCATCGCCAACGGCGTTCGTGCCGGACGGATAGCACGGAAAAACCAGCTTGACGCCCGGCAGCCCGGCCCCGTGTTGGAGCCTGCGGCATGAGCGCGGCAGCCGAGCGGACCACAGGAGGGCGGTCCGGCCACTTCCGGTCCCGGTCCCGGACCGTGATGCTGGGCGGGGCGGCGTTGCTCGCCGCCACCGACCTTGTCTCGAAGTGGGTGGCGGAGAGAAACCTGACCGTGGGCGAGTCCCTGGGCCTGGGGCCGCTGGACATCAGGCTGTTTTACAACACCGGGGTGGCCTTCAGCCTCGGCGCGTCCCTCCCGCCCTGGACGGTCGCGGCCGCGACCGGGCTGATTATCGCGGCCCTGTTCTGGTTCCTGCTGGCTTCCGAACCGGCCATGACCGGGCTCTCCCGCACGGGGGCGGCCCTGTTGCTCGGCGGCGCATCGGGGAACTTCATTGACCGGCTGGACGGGCGCGGGGTCGTGGACTTCCTGCACAGCGGATGGTTCCCCACCTTCAACCTCGCAGACGTCTTCGTCACCGGGGGTGCCGCCTTGATGGTCCTCGGGGCGTTCAGGCGCCAACCGGAAGAAAATCCCGGATAGTCCGTCCGACTCGCCCTGCCGCAATCCGGCGCAGCGCGGACAAAATACCGGTGGCGCCACCGATCCCCCACCCTGAAAGGACACCATGGATCTCATCCCCTCCATCCTGCAGGCCATCGGCCTGTTCATGGCCACCAACATCGACGACATCATCGTGCTCTCATTGTTCTTCGCCCGCGGTGCCGGACAGCGCGGGACAACGGCCCGGATCCTGGCGGGCCAGTATCTCGGCTTTGGCGGAATCCTCGCCGCGGCCGTCCTCGTGGCGCTAGGCGCAGGGGTATTCCTCCCTCCCCAGGCGATCCCCTACTTCGGCCTCATCCCCCTGTTCCTCGGCCTGTGGGCGGCATGGCGAGCCTGGCGAGCCTGGCGGGCAGCCGACGACGACGATGATGCCAAAGTCGCTGGCAAGAACGTGGGGGTATTGACTGTCGCGGCTGTCACCTTCGCCAACGGCGGGGACAACATCGGGGTCTATGTTCCGGTTTTCCTCAGCGTGGGACCGACCGCCGTGGTGGCATACTGCATCGCCTTCCTCGCACTGGTTGCAGTTCTCGTGGTGCTGGCCAAGTTCCTTGCCACGCGCCGGCCGATTGCCGAGGTCCTGGAACGCTGGGAAGACATCTTGTTCCCTCTCGTCCTCATCGGCCTCGGGGTGTTCATCCTCGTCGAGGGAGGGGCCTTTGGACTCTAACAAGTCCACCTCCGGCAAGGACAGGGCCGGCACGCTTTCGTCACCGCAATCCCCGAACCCCGAAACCGAACTGGAACAGGTTGCCACATAACCCCAGCAATCCACGGTGGGGACGGTGCCGGTAATACCGGAACCCGCCTCGCAGTCCGCAATGTATATACCCAGCGTGGACCTCTTGGCCAACGCTGCTAACATCCCAGGAGCTAGAAATCATGGCCGACCACCTTCCGTCCCCCTTGAAGTATGCGGGACGCCGCGCTTTCCTGCGTGCAGCCGTGCTTGGCGCCGCTGTCCTGCCACTGGCGGCATGTGTGGGAGATGAGGACTCCCTGGCCAAGCAGGCGCGGGAGGGAAACAACAAGAACTACATAGCCGGCGATGGCTCGGTGGAGGAATACGGTCCGGAATCCCGCACCGCACCGGTCAAGATCAGCGCGGTGGCCTACGACGGAACCACCATTGATTCGGCCACCTGGGTGGGCCAGGCAACGGTGCTGAACTTCTGGTACGCGGCATGTGCACCGTGCCGGATCGAGGCCCCGCACTTGGTGGAACTCAGCAGCGAATATGAGGGCAAGGTCGAGTTCATTGGCATCAATGTGCGCGACGAGAAGGAGGCCGCCGAGGCGTTCGAGCGCACCTTCGGCATCACCTACCCCTCGGTGCAGGACACCCAGGGCGCGATCCAGCTGGCCATGACCCAGTACGTTCCGTTGCAAGCGGTGCCCACCACCCTGGTGCTGGATAGGCAGGGCAGGGTCGCGGCACGCATTCTGGGTGCTGCAGAAAAAAGTACGCTCAAGGCCCTGATCGATACCGCCCTCACCGAGGCCCTGTGATGCTTTCATCGCTCGTTGCCTGCCTCGCAATTCCTGCACAGGGGGGCAACCAGTTTGCAGAGATTGTGCAGGACGGTTCGCTGATCCTCGCGGTCCCCGTCGCCATCCTTGCGGGACTGGTCTCCTTCCTGTCCCCGTGCGTGCTGCCCTTGGTGCCTGGCTACCTGGGTTACGTCACCGGCCTGTCCGGCGCCGACCTCGCCGAACAGAAGCGTGGTCGCATGGTCGCGGGCATTGGGCTGTTCATCCTCGGTTTCACTGCCGTCTTTGTCCTGGCGGGCGTGGTCTTTTCACAGATCGCCGTCTGGATGAGATTCGAAGGTTCTTGGGTCACCCAACTCCTGGGCGTGCTGGTGATCCTCATGGGCGTGGTGTTCATGGGCGGTTTTTCCTTCATGCAACGCGATGCGAAAATCCATCGCAAACCACCCGCAGGGCTTTGGGGGGCGCCGGTGCTCGGGGTGACCTTCGGCCTGGGCTGGGCTCCCTGCATCGGGCCAACGCTGGCGGCAGTCCTCGCGATGAGTTCCGGAATCGACCCGAACCCCGCCAAGGGTGAAGCGTCCTAGGTTTGATGCCGCTCCTGTTTGAGTCTAGGAGAATGAGCAGTATGTCTAAGATCATCGATCCGGAAGTGAAAGCGCGCGCCGTGCGTCTTGTCACGGAGCACTCGCCGGAGTATCCGTCGTTGACGGCCGCGGTCACGGCTGTAGCGAAGCAGCTCGGTGTGGGGAAGGAGTCGTTGCGTCGTTGGGTGATCCAAGCCCAAGTCGATACCGGCGAACGCAGAGACGTCACAACGAACGAGCAGTCTGAGATCAAGCGGCTCAAGGCCGAGAACCGGCGGCTGCGAGAAGACGTGGCGATCCTTCGAGCGGCAACATCTTTCTTCGCGGGGGAACTCGACCCCCGCAACCGTTGATGGCTGCGTGCATTGATCAGATGAACGCAGCTGGGTTCGCGGTCGAGTCGATCTGCCGGGTCTTGCGCGAGCAGGGCTACCAGATCGCCGCGAGAACCTACCGCTACTGGAAACAGGATGCGGTGGCGGCCAGAACGATGGCCGACGCGCTCGTGGTCGACAAGGTCCGCGACCTGGCATGGACCACCACTGCGTCCGGGCAGCGCACGATGACGCCTGAGGGCCTCTACGGTCGGCGGAAAATGACCGCACTGGTGCGCCGTCAGCCCGGTTTCGTGAACGCTTCCGCAGGGGCTGTTGATCGGGCGATGACCCTTCTGGGGCTCGCTGGGGTACGCCGGGACAAGGGAATCCGCACCACGATACCGGCCAAAGACGGCACTCGGGCCGGTGACCTGCTCGACCGGGATTTCACCGCCCCACGGCCAGACCACACCTGGGTCATGGACTTTACCTACGTGAGGACCTGGGCAGGATTCTGCTACGTCGCGTTCATCGTTGACGTGTTCTCGCAACGCATTATTGCCTGGCATGCCGCTACCAGCATGCACACGAATCTGGTGCTCATCCCGTTACGGATGGCTGTATGGCAGCGTGAGCGAGACGGTCACCCGATCCAGCCCCGTTCGTTTCGGGCCCACTGCGATGCCGGGTCCCAGTACACGTCGCTGCGCTACACCGAACGCCTTGCGCTCGAGCAGATCCAGCCCTCGATCGGGTCCGTCGGGGACGCTTACGATAATGCGCTCATGGAAAGCATCAACGGCCTTTACAAGGCCGAGTGCATCCGCACCACGATCTTCCACTCAGCTCCTTACAAAACCCTCGCCGACGTCGAATACGCCACCGCCGGCTGGATCGATTGGTACAACAACCGACGCCTCCACTCCAGCTTGGGATATATTCCCCCTATGGAGTTCGAAACCGCCCACTACGCGACCTTCAACCGAGAGCCGCAACCCGCATGAAAGCGGCAAAAAACCTAGTGCGCTTCACTCGACAAAACCTTAGCGTCGGATATTCCACTTTTTCACAAGCCACCCCGTCTTCGTGAGTTATCAACACATTTGCCGGCTCTGGCCTCACGTCTGGTTCTTTTTGGCATGGTTGAGGGCAACAAGCTTTCTGGGGCGAAGGGCAAACCATGACTGTTCACGCACTATCCGCGGGTGAGGCAATGACTGCCGAACCGGTGGAGCTTTATGCCGCGTCCAAGCACGGGCACACCTCCCATGAATTGGCCGCGCTGTCCCTTGATGCTCACGTCTACGAAATCTTGCCGGGAACCTTCGTCGCTAGTCATACACAGATAGACCCGAGCGTCCGGCTTCGCGCGCTTGGTGCTTCTGTGGGTCTCAAGGCGGCACGAGCAGGCGTCTTTGCGCGACTGACGGCTTCCTGGGTTTTTGGGTGTGCACCTTTGCCCGAGCGGTTGACGCTCCATGTAGAGCAATATCACCGGCCCCTGCCGAATAACTCTCCGTTGCCGCTGTTGACGTTGCAAGCGCCGGTCGGTGTGAGGGGCAAACGGGTGCTAGGAGAGCTGTCCGTCACGAGTTTGCGGCGTACAGCTCTAGACCTGGCGGCCTACCCTGAGGGGCAGGATAGCCACCAAGCGTTGGTACGGCTGATCAGGAAGTACCCGGAGACGCTCGATACGGACCGGCTGCTCTCAAATCTCGTGACGCAGCGCAGAGCATCGATTCACAAGCACCTGATCGCAGCTGTACGCGACTCACAACGATTCACCGAGTAACTGAGCCTCAGCGACAGACAGAGCTTGTCTACGCGCGCCTGGTACCGCCGGAGGTTCGATACACGTCATACACGCCGTCGATACGACGAACCGCATTGAGCACGTGGTCAAGATACTTCGTGTCCGTCATCTCGAAGGAGAAGCGGGACAAGGCAGTACGCTCGCGAGTGGTGTGCACGTTGGCACCAAGGATGTTCACGTGGTTCTCGGAGAGAACGCGCGTGACATCAGACAAAAGACTCTTACGGTCCAAGGCTTCCACCTGGATCTCCACGAGGAACACAGATTCTTTCGTAGGAGCCCATTCGACGTCCACGAGACGTGCCGGATCGAGTCCTGGCTGGAGGATGTTAGGGCAATCCTCGCGATGCACCGAGACGCCGGAACCCTTCGTCACGAATCCACGAATAGGATCCGGTGGGACCGGAGTACAGCAGCGAGCAAGCTTTGCCAGCACATCGCCTGCGCCACGAACCATGACGCCCGAGTCTGAGTACTCGATGCGGGGACGCTTCGGTGCCTCGACCGGGTAGATCTCTTCTTCGGCCTCTTGCGGATCTTGCTGACCCACCAACATTTGAAGGTGCTCAATGGCGTTCTGCGCGGAGACATTGTTGTCGCCAACAGCCGCATAGAGGCTCGCGATGTCATTGAGATGTAGCTCGTGAGCCACCGCGGTGAGCGTGTCATGAGACATGATCTTTTGCAGCGGCATGTTGGACTTACGGAGTGCCTTGGTCAGCAGCTCCTTACCGCGATCGATGGACTCTTCGCGGCGTTCCTTGGTGAACCACTGACGAATCTTCGTGCGAGCGCGGGCGCTCTTGACGAAGTTTTGCCAGTCCTGGCTAGGTCCAGCGCCTTCGGCCTTGGACGTGAAGATCTCTACCCAGTCGCCGTGATGAAGCGTTGAGCTCAGCGGAACTAGCTTGCCGTTGACGCGCGCACCGATGGTTCGGTAACCCACTTCAGTGTGCACGGCGAAAGCGAAGTCCACCGGGGTGGAACCGGCTGGCAGACCCATGATGTCGCCCTTAGGCGTGAAAACATAAACCTCGTCCGAGCCGATCTCGTAACGAAGCTCATCGAGGAACTCTTCCGGGTCACGCGATTCCCGCTGCCAGTCGGCGAGCGACCGCAACCAGTTGATGTTCGCGCTGTCGTTCGTGTCGCCCGAGCTAGTACTGACGCGGTGCTTGTACTTCCAGTGCGCGGCGACGCCGTACTCAGCGCGGCGGTGCATGTCATGGGTACGGATCTGGATTTCTACGAGCTTGCCCTCAGGACCAACCACGGTCGTGTGCAACGACTGATAGGTGTTGTACTTGGGCATGGCGATGTAGTCCTTAAACCGCCCAGGCAAAGGATTCCAGCGCGTGTGCAACGCACCCAAAGCGGCGTAGCAGTCCTTGACGGTATCCACCAGAATGCGGACGCCCATGAGGTCATGGATCTCATCAAAGTCTTTTCCGCGCACCACCATCTTTTGGTAGATGGAGTAGTAGTGCTTGGGGCGGCCAGTGATAGTTGCCCGAATCTTGGCACGGAAAAGATCATCGTCGATTTCCCGACGAACCTTCGCGAGGTACTTTTCGCGCTCGGGGGTTCGCTCCCCCACCAAGCGGACGATCTCGTCATAAACCTTGGGGTGCAACGCTGCGAACGAGAGATCTTCAAGCTCCCACTTCACTTGGTTCATACCCAAGCGGTGAGCCAGCGGTGCAAAGATTTCTAGGGTCTCGCGGGCCTTCTTGGCGCTCGACTCCGGGGACACGTAGCGCCACGTACGGGCGTTGTGTAGGCGGTCGGCAAGCTTGATGAACAAGACGCGGATGTCCTTGGACATCGCGATGACCATTTTGCGAACAGTCTCCGACTGAGCGGCCTGACCAAACTGAACCTTGTCCAACTTGGTGACGCCATCAACCAGCATCGCCACTTCTTCACCGAAATCCCGTTTGAGATTCTCGAGTGAATACTCCGTGTCCTCCACGGTGTCATGAAGAAGCGCGGCCGCGAGAGTGGTTCCACCCATGCCCATTTCCGCAAGGATGGTAGCCACCGCTACAGGGTGGGTGATGTAGGGATCGCCGCTCTTGCGCTTCTGGCCCGTGTGACACTTTTCAGCCACCGTGTAAGCACGAGTAATGAGATCGAGATCTTCGCGCGGGCTGTTGGCACGGACGGTTCGCAACAGAGGTTCCAAAATAGGAGGCGTCTCATGCGCGGTGCGTCCGGCGAACCGAACGAATCGTGACAGGCCGGTCGCGCGGCGAGGCGGATTCGTAGGCGAGCTGGTCTCAGCCATGAACATCACACCCTTTCGCTGTGCAGTTTCCCTTATCAAACGCGAAAACTGTTTCAACTATTCATGAATAGGTGAAACAATATCTCACTTTCTCGAGATGAGAGTTGTCTTTACGCGAGTATGAGCACGAGTCCCGCTAGCCGCTTGAAGTGAAGTCATGCATTCGCCAGACGCTTCTACTCAAGGACCACTCAGCTCACGCAGCACGCTGAGTAGTGACGGTAAGACGTCAATAGCTCGCTCATTCGCCAGCATGCCTCCGGCGTCCTTCGCTTTCGTGATGGCCACCGGAATTGTGTCTACGGGACTAAAGCTCGCTGATGCAGAGTTACCTTCGCGAATCCTCTTTGTCATCGCAGTCCTTGGTGCCGCCATCTTGGCCGTTGGACTGATGATTCGGCTCGGTCGATCATTCGGCGACGTGATGGCGGACCTCCGCGCACCAGCTCGAGCTTTTGGATTCTTCACCCTCGTTGCCGCGGCGAATATGCTGAGCACCAGGTTCGATCTTTTCGGATGGCGCGCTCCCGCTTTGACGCAAGCGGTTCTCGGCGCGTTGCTCTGGTTTATTCTCACCTACGCTGTACCGACACAGTTGCTCTTCGCGGAGCGCCAGAGATCCATCATCGAAGACATCAACGGCAGCTGGTTTCTGTGGGCCGTCGGTACGCAGTCCGTTGCGCTGACCGCAACCATGGCAGCACGCGTTTACGAATCAGCCCTCATGGCTGCTGCAGCCGTAGGCCTGTGGGCCGTGGGCGTCGCCCTGTATCTGATCTTGGCTACCTTGGTGACCATCAGGCTGCTTCTTCATGCCATCGAGCAAGAGCCGTTGAGCCCCACTTATTGGATCTACATGGGCGCCACAGCGATCTCAGTTCTCGCAGGAGCGCAGATCTTGCATCTACCGTCAGAGCTTCCGGTTATGGCCGCAACAGCGCCGATAGTTTCAGGTATCAGCTACATGCTGTGGGCGCTGTGACTCTGGTTGATCCCACTGCTCCTGATCTTCGGCGTCTGGCGACACCTCATGAAGCGTCAGTCCCTGCGCTATGAGATGAGCTATTGGAGCATCGTCTTCCCGCTGGGGATGTATGCAAGTGCCAGCATGAAATTTTGAAGCGTCCAGGGGTTGGACTTCATGACGGACATTGGACACGTCATGATCTGGGTTGCACTGGTGGCGTGGGTCGCCGCAAGCACAACCATGATCGCCGCAGGAATCGGGTGGCTACGGCGCTCAAAATCTGCCGCCTGGGACCAACATCCCCAGAACGGACGCTTAAAAGACAAGGGGCTGTTTCACCCGAAAACTACGGAGTGAAACAGCCCCTGCGATTCAGCAGTAATGCCTATGCCTCAGCAGGCCAGCTCTCGCGTGCAGCCTTGACTCGTGCAGCCTGATCCTTGACGGCCTGTTCGCCACTACGCAAAGTTGCGTACAACGGAGCCTGCACAAAGATCGTTGCCAGAGTTGCCACGATGATGCCCACGAACAGTGCCAGGGACAAGTCGCGCAACGTACCGGCGCCTAGCAAGTATGCACCGATGAACAAGATGGAAGCCACTGGAAGGACCGCTACCATCGAGGTGTTGATGGAACGCACCAAGGTCTGGTTGATCGCGAGGTTCACGCGGTCAGCAAACGTGTGTTCCGTCTGGTTCTCGTAGTCCTCGGTGTTCTCACGAATCTTGTCGAAGACCACCACGGTGTCATACAAGGCGTAGGACAAGATGGTCAAGAAGCCGATGATCGCGCTAGGCGTCACTTCGAAGTCAGACAGCGAGTAGATGCCGGCCGTAATGATGACGACTACCAAGAGTCCCACCACAGCAGCTACGGACATCTTCCACGTACGGAAGTACAGCGCCATCAAGATGGTCACGAGCACCACGAACGCCACCAAACCAAGGAGCGCCTGCTGGGAAACGTCTTGTCCCCAGGTAGGACCCACGAAGGTCGAGGTCACGTTGGATGCCGGAACGCCGTAGGCGTCACTTAGGGACTTTGCGACGGAGAGCGTCTGGTCGTCAGACAAACGGTCCGTCTGGACGCGCATGGTGCCAGGTGCAATGTTCGTGACGTGAGGCTCCACGTTCGGAGCAACTGCGCGAACCACTTCCTCGCCCGGTGCAACATCGGTGTGCTGCACTTGCGAGATCGTGAACTCAGATCCACCTCGGAAATCGATTCCCAAGTTGAAGCCGCCCTTGATCACCGGAACGACGATGGACAGTGCCACCAGCACCAAAGTGATGATGAACCAAAGCTTGCGCTTTTCAACGAACGGGTAAGAGCGTTTGCCGGAGTGGAGATCATTTCCCCATTGAGCGAGACTAGGCATTGTCAGCCCCCTTTCCCGATTCGTGATCCGCGGTTGCGGACGCTGATTGATTTTCTTGAAGACGACGACGTTCGGCGATCGTCAGGCGTTCACCGTTGGTTGCGGCGCCACGAGCCTTGCGGGACGATTCCTTCGCAACTGAAGCTGCGCCGTCGTCCTCCGAAGAGCCCTTGCCTGCAGGTACCGTGACCGGTTCGCGGAACTTGCCCGCTCCCTTGTAGAACGGCTCAGCGCCCAAGAGGCGCGGATCCATGCCGGAGAGGCGGTGGCCATTGCCGAAGAAATTCGTGCGGGCCAGCAACTGCAGCATCGGGTGGGTGAAGAGGAAGACCACAATGAGGTCGGCGATTGCCGTCAGACCCAAAGTGAAGGCGAAGCCTCGCACGTTACCCACGGCCACGATGTAGAGAACCACAGCAGCCAAAAGGTTCACTGCCTTGGAAGCTAGAATCGTGCGGCGAGCACGGTCCCAGCCGGTTTCCACGGCGGCGGTGAGCGGCCGGCCGTTACGCAACTCGTCACGCACACGTTCGAAGTACACGATGAAGGAGTCGGCAGTCAGACCGATTGCCACGATGATGCCGGCGACGCCAGCGAGTGACAGGCGGTAGTTCTGCAGCCAGCCGAGGATCGCGATAGCCAAGTACGTCAAGATACCGGCGATGATGAGCGACGCAATGGTCACGAAGCCGAGGGCGCGGTACTGGAACAAAGAGTAGATAGCCACCAAGAGCAGACCAATAAGGCCTGCGATGAGACCCATCTTCAACTGATCCTGACCCAAGGTTGCAGAAATCTGCTGCTCGGACTGGATCTCGAAGCTAATAGGAAGAGCGCCGTACTTGAGCTGCTCAGAGAGCGCGCGAGCGGACTCTTCCGTGAAGCTACCGGTGATCTGTGCGCGGCCATCAGCGATCACTGCGTTGGCGGTAGGAGCCGAGAGAACAGTGCCGTCCAAGAGGATAGCGAACTGGTTCTGGAAGCCGGTAGCTGCAACCAAACGCTCCGTCACCTGACGGAACTTCGTGGCGCCTTCGCCGTTGAACTCAAGGTTGACGGCCCACTGGCCCGTGCTCATACCCTGCGAGTTGCTGGCCATGCCGAAGGAAGCGTTGGAGATATCCGTACCAGGAACCTCTACCGGTCCCACAATGTACTTGTACTGCGTGTTGGGATCACACGTAATAGCAGGCTTGGTGGGATCGTTCTGCGGACGCTCCGGCTTGGCAAGTTCAGTGGGGCAATCGTAGGCCTCGAACTTCTTGAACAGATCCTTGGAGACCCAGTTGGTGTCAGAGGCGTTCTTCGGCTCAGCCGTTGGAGCAGGAATGTCCTTGTCCGCGGTGCGGGATGCCTCAGGAGTTGCAGTCCATGCTGCGCCGGTGATGACCGGGCGGAACTCCATGTTGGCGGAAGCCTGAATGAGTTCGCGAGTCTTCGTGTCCGGAGTACCGGGCATCGAAACCACCACGTTGCGGCCGGACTGCGTGGTGATTTCCGCTTCGGAAACACCCGTGCCGTCCACACGCTGGCGAATAATTTCAACAGCTTGGTCCAGCTGATCTTGAGAGACTTGCGAATTGCCTTGAACGCGCGGAGCCAGGATCATCTGGGTGCCGCCTTCAAGGTCCAGCGCGAGCTTCGGGGCCCACGTGGTCTGGTTAGTGAGCACTCCCGCTGTGAGCAGACCGCTCAAAGCAACGAGGATGACCACCAACCAGGTGAGCCCGGCACGCGCGTGGCGGACTGGTTGAGTCAATGCCATCTAGAAACAACTTTCACAATTACGGACACGAGCGCACTGCTTGGGTAAACAGTGCGCTCGGTTCAAAGATTAGAAGGACTTGTTGTCGCCGTCTCGACGCTGTTCGTCGTTGAGGGTTCCATCAAGTGGCTGGTCTTCCTGGGCACGCGGTGCTGGGGTTTCGGTGCGCGGTGCTGCATCCAGCGAAGAGGCGTCATCCGGAACAACGACGTTCTCATCCTGAGCAACAGCGGCGGCCTCGTCAGGCGTAACAACCTGGCCAACAGCCTGCGTGTGCACGGTGGCGATGTTTCCAGGGGAAAGTTCCAGCTGCACCTTGTTGTTGGCTTCATCCACGGAAACAACAGTTCCGAAGAGGCCGAAGGTCGTCATGACCTGTGCGCCCGGAGCCAAGCTGGACTTGATCTTTTCCTGAGCCTCACGAGCCTTCTTGCGTCCGCGGAACATCATGAAAATCATGAGTGCCAGCGCGGCAAAAAGCACCAAGGTAAAAGGATCAAATCCGGTTGCTTGCTGCTGAGCAGCCTGGGCTACAACGGCGAGTGGCGCCACCATAAGGGAAGTCAAGAATGTACCTATTCGTCAATCGTCGGCGTGCCGTCCGGGTCAAAAAGCAGAGGACGGCCTTCGCCATTCTATAGGTCTTATCTCACAGTTTCCTTGAAGGCTCACTTAGTACGACGACGCAACTCGGCCACGCGCACCGCCTGCGGTTAGTCCTCGCTAACGATGGGCGATTCTTCGTCGTCAAAGGAAATGTAGCTTTGACCTGAGAAGACCGCGTCCTTCGGCATGGTGAGGCCAAGGTGTTCCCAGGCCTGCGGGGTGGCGATACGTCCACGTGGTGTGCGGCCCAAGAGGCCTTCACGCACCAGAAACGGCTCGGCAACAGTTTCTACGGTTTCGGTCTCTTCACCCACAGCAATGGCGAGTGTGGAAAGACCGACCGGTCCCCCGCCGAATTTCGTGCAGAGCGCATGAAGAACGGCTCGGTCAAGACGGTCGAGACCCCTGGCGTCGACCTCATACATGTCGAGCGCGGCGGAGGCCGTACGTGCATCAATCTGTTCGATGCCGTGAACCAGCGCCCAGTCGCGAACGCGGCGCAGCAAACGGTTGGCAATACGGGGCGTGCCACGCGAGCGGGATGCGACTTCGTAGAATCCGGCCGAATTGACCTTGAGATCCATGAGCATCGCGGAACGGCGCAGCACGAGTTCGAGTTCCTCAACGGAGTAGAACTCGAGGTGGCCAGTAAAACCGAAACGGTCGCGTAGTGGGCCAGGCAACAAGCCGGCTCGCGTAGTGGCGCCAACCAACGTAAACGGCGGCAGATCCAGTGGAATGGCCGTGGCGCCAGCGCCCTTACCCACCACAATGTCCACGCGGAAGTCTTCCATCGCCATGTAGAGCATTTCCTCTGCAGGACGGCTCATGCGGTGGATTTCATCCAAGAACAGCACTTCGCCTTCGCTGAGCGAGGACAGAATTGCTGCAAGGTCGCCGGCATGCTGAATCGCAGGACCGGACGAGATGCGTAGCGGCGAGTTCATCTCGGCCGCAATGATCATGGCGAGCGTGGTCTTTCCGAGGCCTGGAGGGCCTGAAAGCAACACGTGGTCGGCAACGCGTTCGCGAATCTTCGAGGCTTCGAGCACCAAGGACAACTGCTGACGCACTCGAGGCTGGCCTACGAAGTCATCCAGGTTCTTTGGGCGAAGAGCGGCCTCAATGATGCGCTCGTCTGGCTCAGCACCGGCAGTGGTGAGTGGACCTTCTCCACTCATGCGCTACGACCTGCTACAGAGTTACCGAGCGTGCGCAGCACGGCGCGGAGAATTTCTGGGACCGAACCGCGTTCGGCAAGTTCTGGTTCTGTCTCTGGGAACTTGGCGAGCATGCGCTTGGCGTCCTTCTCAGACCAGCCCAATCCAACGAGCGCTTCGGTGACTTGTGGCTCCCACACGTTCTCGCCGATGGCTAACGGAATGGCACCCTGGTCTTCGCCAGTGGGTGCGAGCTTTCCAGCCAGTTCCAGGACAATGCGCTGCGCGCCCTTAGGACCAATGCCGGGGACCTTAGTGAAGGCATTGACGTCCTTGGTGGTGGTGGCCACGCGGACGGCTTCGGCGGAATGCACCGCAAGAATGGCCAAGCCAATGCGGGGTCCCACGCCGGAGACGCTGATCAAGACTTCGAAGACATCTCGGGAACCTGCATCAGCGAATCCATAGAGATTCATCGAGTCTTCGCGAACCACCATGTGCGTGTGAAGAGTGGCGCTCTCCCCTACGTGCAGGGAGGCCAAAGTGCTGGGAACAGAGTGGACGAACATTCCAAAACCGTTGACATCGATCACTGCATGGGACAGCCCAACGTGCGCCACCGTGCCTGTCAGCGTTGCAATCACCCGTTCACCTTTCGAAAGTACTCACTCAAGAGTTTAGAACACATCTACGAAAAAGGTACTGCAACAACGCGTCCACTAGCGGGAGCGTGTGCGGCGCGCCGCCGCTTCCGCGGCAGCCCAGGCCTTTTGCGCAGGCGTTTGCGCACTGGCTGATCGTGAGGATGCGCTTGCTTGAGAACCAGGGGCCGCGCCTCGCCAACCGTGCGTAATGGCGAGTGCCAAGGCGTCCGCGGCGTCAGCCGGTTTAGGGACTTCGGTCAACCGAAGAATCTTCGTGACCATCTTTCCCACGGCATCCTTGGATGCCTGGCCACTGCCTGTGACGGCAGCTTTGACCTCGGTCGGCGTATGAAGAGCCACCGGGATTTTGCGGCGAGCGGCCGCGGCAATCACAATGCCGGAGGCCTGAGCCGTACCCATCACCGTTGAGACATTCGTACTGGCGAAGACGCGCTCGATAGCCACGACGTCTGGCTTGTGCTTATCTAGCCACGCCTCAATGCCTTGATCAATGCGCAAGAGCCGCTCATCCAAAGGTTGATTGGCTGAGGTGCCAATGACTTCCACTCCAACGAGTTGCGTGCGCCGATTCGTTTCGACATCGACGCACGCTAAACCGCAGCGAGTGAGACCGGGGTCCACCCCGACCACTCGAAGAGTCACTGAATTAGTCTTCTTCCAACTCGGCCATAACCTCTGGGGAAATGTCCACGTTGGAGTAGACGTTCTGGACGTCATCCAGTTCTTCCAAAGCGTCGGCAAGCTTCAAGAACTTGCGGGCAGCATCGGCGTCGAGCTCGACGTTCATCGAGGACACGAATTCAACTTCGTCAGACTCGTAAGCGATTCCGGCTTCGTCCAGGCTGGCAACTACGGCGCGCAAGTCCTGTGGCTCGGAGTGAACTTCGAAGTTCTCGCCGGATTCCTTGACCTCTTCAGCACCAGCGTCGAGGACTGCCATGAGCAAGTCGTCTTCGGTCAAGTCGTTCTTCGGCAAGCCGACAACGCCCTTGCGGGTGAACTGGTAGGCAACAGAACCTGGGTCAGCGATGGATCCGCCGTTACGGGTAACCGTCACGCGAACCTCGGATGCAGCGCGGTTCTTGTTGTCCGTCAAACATTCGATCAAGAGCGCGGAACCCTGTGGGCCGCGTGCTTCGTACATGATCTCTTGGTAGTCGATGGACTCGCCGGTCAGACCAGCTCCGCGCTTGATGGCGCGGTCAATGTTGTCATTGGGAACAGACGTCTTCTTCGCCTTCTGCACTGCCAATTCGAGCGCAGGGTTGCCAGCCATATCGGCGCCACCGGCGCGTGCTGCAACTTCAATGTTCTTGATGAGCTTGGCGAAAGACTTGGCGCGCTTCGCGTCAATAACAGCTTTCTTGTGCTTAGTGGTTGCCCATTTGGAATGGCCTGACATGCCTAAGCTTCCCCTCGTATGATCTTAATGAATAGTTCGTGAACGCGGCGCTCCCCCGAAACTTCGGGATGGAAGCTCGTCGCGAGCAAATTCCGCGAACGGACTGCAACAATTCTAGTCGCATCGAGCGACGGTACCTGGACGCTCGCGAGGATCTCGACGTTCTCCCCCACGGATTCCACCCACGGCGCCCGAATAAAGACGGCCTTTAATGGCTTATCCAGTCCCTTGAATTCAATGTCTTCTTCGAAAGAATCCACTTGACGGCCAAACGCATTTCGCCGCACGGACATATCAATTCCACCAAAGGTTTGTTGCGGATTACCCTGCAAATCATAGGCAGGATCCACCACGCGGTCCGCCAGCATGATCAAGCCTGCGCAGGACCCATAGACCGGCAATCCGCCCGCAATGGCTTCCTTGATGGGCTCGGCGATCTCGAAGATGCGGCTCAGTTTGTCAATGGTGGTGGACTCCCCGCCAGGGATGATGAGTCCATCCAGCCCGTGTAGTTCACGGGCGCGCCGGACGGGAACGGTAGAAAGTCCCAAGTCCTCAATGGCGTTAATGTGTTCGCGAAAATCGCCCTGCAGAGCGAGTACTCCAATGGTGGTCATGAAGAATAATTATCCTTCCTCGCGCCGTCATTATCTGCACCGAGCTTGTTCACGGTATCCGTGGTGCGTTTGAGGCTCGCAGCGTCCTCTTCTGGCGAGGTACAAACAGTCGAGGTTCCCAGCGCGCACCAGCGGTCCGGCTGACGCGCCATGATGTGCGGCGTCCACGCCGGAGCATCCGTTTTCCACGCGCCGGAAGCATCCTTTGCGAAGCGGAATCGCACCGTCAAACCTTCGCGGTTAACGGCCAGATTCGTGGCGTGCCGAGCCACCGAATTTCCCAGGCCATAAACCAGCCACGTGTCTTCATACTTCTCAATCGGCAGCACCGAATGCGTGTGATGCCCATAGATCGCATCGAATTCGCCCGAGTCCGCGAGCTTCTTCATAGTGCGCTCTTGAGAGGCCGAAGGCATGGACACATATTCCGTGCCATCGTGGGTACCCGCGAGCACAACGTCCGCACCGGCCGCACGCGCCGCTTTCGCCTTCGCGATCATCGCTTCGGTATCAATCATGTCCACGCGCCACGAGGTATCCGCCCGCAAGCCATTGAGGCTGTAGGTGCCCACCACGAACGCCACCTTCACGCCGTTGGATTCGACAATAAGCGGCTTCGATGCCTCTTCAGCGGTCGCGTATGAACCCGTCGTCGCAATACCGGCCTCGTGCAGCGTCTCTAGAGTTCTCACTACCCCTTCAGTGCCCGCATCAACGGTGTGATTGGACGCGGTAGAGCAGACGTCATAGCCAGCCTGCTTCAACGCCGTGGCAATTTCCGGCGGCACCGTGAAACTCGGATAGCCCCGATACGGCCCGCCCTGTTCCGCGAGCGGGGTCTCCATGTTGCACACGCCAATCGCATTCTCCGGGAGCAACGGCTTCAACCCGGCCAGCAGCGGCGCGAAGTCGTAGCTGCCATCGGACTGTTTGGCGTTCTCCCACAGCGCCGGATGAAGCAAAACATCCCCGGAGAGCACCACATCGACACACGAGCTGGCCGCGCAATCCTCCGCGGCTGGGCTGGTAGCGGAGGCCGCGCTGGGAGCGGAGCTGGCGGCGTCGTAATGAGTAGCAATTCCGGAGGACGACGGCGCAGCTTGCGTCCCCGCAGAGCATCCCGTGAGCGCTGTGGTGAGGAGAACCGCGGTGGCGAGGGCGGCGCGAGAGGTGACAGTCACACTGCCGAGGGTAGTCCGATGCAAGCTGGCCTGTGGCGTTCATGGCGCGTGTCTACTCTGTGTGAAAAGCTGGAGCTTATGACCAACCCGTTCTTCGAAGCACCCACCAACGACTATTTGGTTCCAGATTTTGGCAGACTATTTGCCGCTGACTACGTGGAAGCCATCACGGAAGGCATTTGGCGCCAGCGTGCCGAGATTGCTGACATCGCTTCGGATAGTTCGCCAGCGACTTTTGAGAACACGTTTGTTGCGCTCGAGCGCTCGGGTGCGTTGTTGCGGGATGCCGAGATGGCGTTCTCAAATGTCTACCCAGCGCACAGCACGCCGGAGATCCAGGCCGCGTACAAAGAGATCAGCGCACTGACCACGGCTCATCAGAACGATGTGCTGCAGAACGCCTCGCTGTTTGAGCGCATTTCTGCCGTAGACACTTCGGGTTTGACCGGCGAGGATGCTCGTTTGGCGAGCGAGCGGTTGCGGGACTTTGAACTGGCCGGCGCGCGACTTGATCAGGTGCAGAAGGATCGAATCCGTGCCATCAATGATCGGGTTGCTGAGTTGTCCGCGCTGTTTTCTGCGCGAGTATTGGCTGGCTTGAATCAGCACGCTTTGTTGGTGACGGATGAGGCCGAACTTGATGGCCTCGATGCGTCCCAGATTTCTGCAGCTCGCGATGCTGCCCAAGACAAGGGCCTGGACGGCTGGTTGCTGACGTTGTCCTTGTTCTCTGCGCAGCCTGCATTGTCTTCGTTGAAGAACGCCGCTGTGCGCGCTCGCTTGTTTGAGCGTTCCATTGCGCGTGGCTTGCCGAATTCTGGCGGCATTGAGCCTGTGGGTGACGCTACCGAGGAGACGGAGACGTTGTCCTTGGCTCAGGAGATCGCCACGCTGCGTGCGGAGAAGGCAGGCCTCTTGGGCTTCGCGAACTACGCCGAACTGGCATTAGCGAAGCAGACGGCTCCCTCGACCGCAGCCGTGGACCAGCAGCTCAAGACTCTCGCAAAGGCCGCATGGACCAATGCGCTTGCTGAGCGCGAGAAGCTCCAAGACGTTGCTGGCGGCGAGATTGCAGCGAGCGACTTCCCGTTCTACCTGCAGCAGGTTCGCGCGTCCGAATACAAGCTAGACTCCGCCGCGCTCAAGCCTTACTTTGAGCTGAACAAGGTCCTGACCGAGGGCGTCTTCTTCGCGGCCAACAAGCTTTACGGCCTCACGTTCACCGAACGCAATGACATCCCCGTCTACCACCCGGATATCCGCGTGTGGGAAGTTTCCAACGCTGACGGATCGGCGCTAGGACTTTTCTTCGGCGACTACTTCGCCCGCTCCACCAAGACCGGTGGCGCCTGGATGAACAGCATTCGTGGTGGCTCCCAGCTTGTGGGCGACAAGCCGGTGGTCACCAATACGATGGGCATTCCTCGTCCGCCAGCAGGACAGCCTGCTTTGCTCACGTTGGACGAAGTCAACACGATGTTCCACGAGTTTGGGCACGCTCTGCACGGCCTGTTCAACGTGGCCAAGTACCCATCGCTGTCCGGCACGGCCGTTCCTCGCGACTTCGTGGAGTACCCGTCCCAGGTCAATGAGATGTGGGCACACTGGCCAGAGGTCATTGAGAACTATGCCCACCACGTAGAAACCGGCGAGCCACTTCCTACCGAAATCCTCGAGCAGTTGAAGGCCTCATCCCTATGGGGCGAAGGCTTCGCGACCACCGAGTACTTGGGCGCTGCAATCTTGGACTGGGCTTGGCACCAGCTGGCTCCCGGCCAGACCGTCGAGGACCCGCTGGCCTTTGAAGAGCAAGCACTTCGCGAGGTGGGCTTCGATCCATCCATCATCGCGCCGCGCTACCGCACCGGCTACTTCCAGCACATCTTTGTGCACATGTACTCGGCCGGCTACTACTCCTACATCTGGAGCGAAATGCTGGACGCTGACACCGTGGAATGGTTCACCGAAAACGGTGGACTGAACCGCGACGCCGGAGACACCTTCCGCAACGTCCTCTTGGCACCGGGCAACTCCCTGGATCCGCTCTCGTTGTTCCGCAACCTGCGCGGCCGCGACGTCAACCCTCAGTTCCTTCTTGAACGCCGGGGGCTTGTCGCGTGACCACAATTCGCGATGCTCAATCCTCGCTGACCGCTTGGTACGGCGATCTTGCTGCAGCCACGGGCGGCCGCACTTACACCAGCAGCGGCTGCCAATGGGTGTGGTTGCCTGCACGCAATCGCCTGCACTTGATGTTCCCCGAGAAGCCCACGGCTTCGAGCCTTCGCCCGGGACTTGCCGAAGGCGTGCGTCTCGGCGCTCGCGATGTCTATGCGTGGGTCAACGCGAGCGTCCGCCCGGGTGTGCTTGAGGAGTTTGGCTTCCAGCCCGGTCCCCCGCTCATGTGGACGCATGGCCTCTTGCAGCCCACGCCGACGGACAAGTTGGCCGACTTCAACATCTCCATCGCTTCGTCGGTGCCTGGTGCTCGCGGTGCTGACGTTGATGAACTCGATGTCGCCAACGGCGCGTGGCCCGTTCGCCATGCACTCGCGTTGGACGCTTCTGGCCAGCCAGTGGGTCGCGGCTTTGCGCGACGCGGGCCGTCCGGTCTGGTTTCGCTGCACAGTATCGCCGTGGCCTCCGATGTACGACGACGCCGCGTAGGTACCGCTCTCGTGCGGCGGCTCTTGAACGAGTTCGGTTCTACGGACGAGGCCAACGGCGAGTCCTTGAACGGCGCCGACGCAGGAAACTCGGTCACGAGGCTTCCGATTGTCGCGGCCGCCGGACCACTCGCGCAGCCCTTTCTTCGTTCCTTGGGCCTCCAGCCCCTAGGCGTAGGCCGTCAGCTCAAGCTCCGCATCCCGCGCTAGAGCCAAAGCAGCGCTATGACGTCAGAGCGATTGATCGCCAGAACGTCAGAGCGCTAGCGCGCCAAGAGACGTCTGAGCCCCCAAGCCCCACCATGTGAGGCCAATTCTCTACAAGAAAATTCAAAAAACTTGTAGAGAATTGGCCGCGCATACTAGGTGCGTTTGGGGCGAGGCGCTTGGTGGAACAAATCACCCAAACACAGCGACGCCCGAACGGAATCTTTCAATCCGTCCGGGCGTCGCTCCTTATGGCTTGAGCTTGTTTGAGCTTCGAGCTGGAGTGTTTACAAGCTGCGCCCTGTTTACCAGCTGCGCTCTGTTTACCAGCTGCGCTCTATTTACCAACCGCGCTCTGCGAGGCGATGTGGCTGAGGGATCTCATCCACGTTGATGCCCACCATGGCTTCGCCGAGACCGCGGGAGATCTTGGCGAGCTGATCTGGATCGTCGAAGAACGTGGTGGCCTTGACGATTGCGGCAGCGCGTTCGGCAGGGTTGCCGGACTTGAAGATGCCGGAGCCCACGAAAACGCCGTCGGCGCCGAGCTGCATCATCATTGCAGCGTCAGCTGGGGTTGCAATGCCACCGGCGGTGAAGAGCACCACTGGAAGCTTGCCGGTAGTGGCGATTTCCTTGACAAGTTCGTAAGGAGCCTGAAGTTCCTTAGCAGCGACGTACAGCTCGTCTTCTGCCATGGACTTGAGGCGACTGATCTCGGCGCGGATCTGGCGCATGTGGGTGGTGGCGTTGGAAACGTCGCCGGTTCCAGCTTCACCCTTGGAGCGGATCATTGCGGCACCTTCGTTGATGCGACGCAATGCTTCACCGAGGTTGGTGGCGCCACAGACGAAAGGAACCGTGAACTTCCACTTGTCGATGTGGTTGGAGTAGTCAGCTGGGGTCAACACTTCTGACTCGTCGATGTAATCGACACCCAACGACTGAAGAATTTGAGCTTCCACGAAGTGGCCGATACGCGCCTTGGCCATGACGGGGATCGACACAGCCTCGATGATGCCGTCGATCATATCCGGATCAGACATACGCGATACGCCGCCCTGAGCACGGATGTCAGCCGGAACGCGCTCAAGAGCCATGACAGCAACAGCGCCAGCATCTTCAGCGATGCGAGCTTGCTCAGGCGTAACAACGTCCATGATGACGCCGCCCTTGAGCATTTCTGCCATTCCGCGCTTGACGCGCGAGCTGCCGGTCACGCCCGTAGAAGCGTTGGATTCATTTGCGGACACGAGTGGTCCTTTCACAAATTCGAGGGGTTTTTATTACCGACTCATACTAGAGCCTGAGTGCGTACTTTCCAGACTCGCTGGAGCACCGTGACAACACTAGCAAGAGCTAGCAACACGAAGACGCCAAACAGCACCCATTCGTTGAGACCGAGTCCCGTCAATCCTGTGAAGACGAGCGTTGCCACGAGTCGTTCCGCGCGTTCCGCGATTCCTACATTGGCATCGAAGCCCAAAGCTTCCGCCTTGGCGCGGGCATAGGACACCAAGGAACCGCTGATCAAGCACGTCAAGGCGGCGATACCGATGGCCAGATTGTGACCACCTGTGAAGAACCAGATGGCTACGCCGGTGAAGATTGCGCCGTCGCCCAAGCGGTCCATCGTGGAGTCCAGGAAGTTTCCCCAGCGACCATCGTTGGTGGTCTTCCGCTCGGGTAACCGCGCCATGATTCCGTCCACCACATCGGAGAAGATGAAGGCGGTGATGACCACGGTTCCCCAAAACAGGTAGCCCATGGGGTACAGGATGAGCGCACCGAGCACGGAGCCGAACGTGCCCACAACGGTCACGGTATCTGGAGTCACTCCGCGTTTGAGGAGCCATTTGGCCAGAGGCGTAAACAGCTTCGTGAAGAACTCACGAGCATGGCGATTAAGCATGAACCTCGTCCCAAGCCTCGGCGATCTGCTGACGAATCTCGCCCAAGGTGGCGGGTATTGCTTTGGTCTGGGCAATGATCGGGAAGAAGTTTGCGTCACCGCTCCAGCGCGGCACCAAGTGCTGGTGCAAGTGAGCGGCAATGCCGGCTCCACCGGAAGCACCTTGATTCATGCCCAAGTTGAAACCGTGAGGATACGAGACCGCGCGAATGACCGTCATGGCCTTTTGCGTGATCTGCGCGATTTCCATGGTCTCTTCTTGCGTCAGGTCCGTGTAGTCAGGAACGTGACGGTACGGGCACACCAACAAGTGCCCAGGGTTGTATGGGAAGAGGTTCAAGAGCGCGTAAGCGTGTTCACCACGGTGAACTATGAGCGCCTCTTCGTCGGTCCGGGATGGACCTGCACAAAACGGGCAGTCAGCTTCAGTCTTGACTTGGTCTTGACCGCCCTTGATGTACGCCATGCGGTAGGGGGTCCAGAGGCGGCCGAATGAGTCAGGCACTCCGGCTGATTCGAAATCGTCCGTGACGTCCTGATCGTGGTTACTCATCTCGTCTCCATCTCCTCTGAACTCCCCCACCAGCGTAGCTATTTAGGACTCAACCGCAGCTGAGCTGGCAACCGCGTCGGCCGTTGCTGCCTCAGCGGCACTTTCCGAGCCGGCCTGCGCAACTGCAGCGGCGTCGTCGTTCTCCGAAGAACGAACTGGTCCGTCCTGCAAGGTTCGGGACTGAACGGCGGCAACAATGCGCTCGATTGCTTCCTGCACGGGCACGCCGTTGTCCTGGCTTCCATCGCGGTAGCGGAAGGACACAGCGTTCGCGTCCGCGTCGTCGCCACCGGCGATGAGTACGAACGGAGTCTTGTCCTTGGACGCGTTCCGGATCTTCTTCGGGAAGCGGTCCGAGGAGTAGTCACCCTCCACGCGGATGCCGCGCTTCTTGAGGTCATCAAGAATGCCCTGCATGTAGTCGTTGAACGCCTCCGCCACCGGAATGCCGACCACCTGAACAGGAGCCAACCATGCCGGGAATGCTCCAGCGTAGTGCTCGGTGAGAACGCCCATGAAGCGCTCCACGGAACCGAACAGTGCACGGTGAATCATGACCGGACGCTGACGCGTGCCGTCCGCGGCCTGGTATTCGAGGTTGAAGCGCTCTGGCAAGTTGAAGTCCAACTGAATGGTGGACATCTGCCACGTACGGCCAATGGCGTCGCGAGCCTGGACCGAGATCTTCGGGCCGTAGAACGCAGCTCCACCTGGATCCGGAACCAGGTCAAGACCTGAAGCCTCAGCAACCTCGGCGAGGGTGCGCGTAGCTTCTTCCCAGATCTCGTCGCCGCCCACGTACTTCTCAGGATCCTTCGTGGAGAGCTCCAAGTAGAAGTCATCGAGTCCGTAGTCCTTGAGCAAGCCCAAGACGAAGTTCAGCGTTGAGGTGAGCTCATCCTTCATCTGCTCCTTGGTGCAGTAGATGTGAGCGTCATCCTGTGTCATACCGCGCACGCGCGTCAGGCCGTGCACCACGCCGGACTTCTCGTAGCGGTAGACGCTACCGAATTCGAAGAGGCGCAGCGGAAGCTCGCGGTACGAACGGCCGCGTGAATCGAAGATGAGGTTGTGCATGGGGCAGTTCATGGGCTTCAGGTAGTAATCCTGACCCGGCTTGCGAACCGTGCCGTCCTCGTTCAGTTCCTCGTCAACGTGCATGGCAGGGAACATGCCGTCCTTGTACCAATCCAAGTGGCCGGAGATCTCGTAAAGATGACCCTTGGTGATGTGCGGCGTGTAGACGAACTCGTAGCCAGCCTCAGTGTGGCGCTGACGCGAGTAGTCCTCCATGGCCTTACGGATGATGCCGCCCTTGGGGTGGAACACCGGAAGACCGGAGCCCAAAGCATCCGGGAAGGAGAACAGATCCAGCTCGGCGCCGAGCTTGCGGTGGTCGCGACGCTCAGCCTCGGCGAGACGCTCCTGGTATGCCTTGAGGTCTTCCTTGGTAGGCCATGCCGTGCCGTAGATGCGCTGCAGCTGCTTGTTCTTCTCGCTGCCCAACCAGTAGGCGGCAGCGGAACGGGTCAGCGCGAAAGCGTTGGAGATGATCTTGGTGTTCTGCAAGTGCGGGCCACGGCAGAGGTCACACCAGACGGCTTCGCCGGTCTTGCGGTCCACGTTGTCGTAGATAGTGATGTCGCCGGCGCCCACTTCAACGCTGACGCCTTCGCCTGCGGTGTCCGCTTCGCTGGACTTGTTGAGGAGCTCAAGCTTGTATGGCTCGTTCGCCATTTCTTCGCGAGCTTGCTCTTCGGTCACCACGCGGCGCTGGAACTGCTGGTTCTGGTTGACGATCTTGAGCATCATCTTCTCGAGGGTCTTCAAATCCTCAGGAGTGAATGGCTCTGCTACGTCGAAATCGAAGTAGAACCCGTCCTTGATGTACGGGCCAATGCCGAGCTTTGCGTCGGGACGGAGCTGCTGAACGGCCTGCGCCATGACGTGTGCCGTGGAGTGGCGGAGAACGTTGAGGCCATCTTCGGAGCTGATGTCTACGGATTCAACGGTGGTTCCGGCGACGAGTTCGCGGCTGAGATCCTGGAGGCTACCGTCGACTCGCATCACCACCACCTCTCGCTGTTCAAAAAACAGTTGTGCTCCGGTGGTGCCGGCGTCTACGGATTTTTCTTGCCCGTCGACGACGATCGAGATTTGCTCAGACACGTATTCCTCTTTTCAGTATCGGCTTCATAGCTTGTGACGTACGTTGATCACAGCCAGCCGCTCACGATTCTACGTGAAATCGTTTCTTCATCGGCGCACGTGGCGTGCGGTCTGCATGGCAAGCAGGCGCCGCTACCGTTGGGGCGTCGGCATGAGCTCCCACGTTTCCGGGTGCGGTACCGGCACCGGCGGGAAGTACGGTTTTGAGGACGACGACGGCGCTTGTTCCGTAGCCTCAATCCCCCGCACCGGCCATCCCGTGTCATGATGCGGAATCTCCCTCTTACTTCCGGGGGTTCCCGCACGGGTTCCTGCGAGCGCGCGTGCTAGTTCGCTCAAGCGTTCTTGGTCTTTTTCTTCGCGGAACTTTCGGGCGCTTTCGCGGCGTTTTTGCCAGTACTTCTCTTCGGTGTCTTTCAAGTAGGTCACGGGTGGCAGGGTCTCAGGTTGGTGTATGTTCCAGGCGCGGATGGCTTGGAGGGAGACGGCGCGTGGGCCGGTACGGCGCGTGGTGCCTTCGATGAGCATGAGTCGGGTGGAGAACAGCATCTCGCCGCTTTCGTGTTGGGCTTCGGTGAAGAAGGACGCGTCTACGCAGCCGGTCCCGTCATCGAGGCTGATGAACACTACGCGCTTGCCGCTGCGCATGGGCGGCGTTTGAGTGGCCACGCGCACGCCGGCCACCAGCACGCGTGTCTGCGAGCGCAGGCTCAAGAGGTCGCGCGCATAGGTGACCCCGTAGGCGTCTAGGAGTTTGCGGTGAGATTCCATGAGGTGTGCGGAGACGTCGATCTCGGTGAGGTCTAGCTCGGTGCGCACCTTTTCAGCTTGGGTGGGTTCGGGGAAGACGGCCGTGAGGTTGGAGGTCTCCACGTCTTCTTCGAACGGCAACGGCAACTGTCCTTCGAGCACGGGAACCTTTTTGCCCTTGATGGGTCGGCGCAGCATATCCAGGTGATGCACCAGGTCCGTGCGGCTCACGCGTTCTTTCTTGTTGAAGCGATCTAGCGCTCCAAGTTCGGCGAGGCGACGCAAGTTGGTGCGCGTAGGGCGGGCGCGGTCTCTCACGTCAGCTACAGACGTATAGGGCTGGTGCGCTTCGAGACGCTTGACCTCGATCTCGCTCAGTCCGTGCACCACGGTGAACGCCATGCGGATGCCTAGCTTGCCAGCGTCCTTGCCGCGGCCATCCGTTCCCTCGGGACCCACGCGTTCTACGCGGAAGTGCGAGGTACTGCGGTTCACGTCGAGAGGAAGGATGGGAATCCCCATGCGCCGGGCTTCAGCCACTAGTAGGCGCCGCGGATACATGCCGGGATCGTGCTCCCAGAGAGCGGCAAGAAACGCTTCTGGGTGGTGCGCTTTGAGCCAGGCCGAGTGGTACGTGGGCACGGCAAAGGCCGCGCCGTGGGCTTTGCAAAAACCAAAGCTGCCAAACGCGTGCAGGGTCTGCCAGACCTTGTCGATGACACTGAGCGGATACCCCTTCGCGAGCGCCTTCTCCCGGAAGAACGCCTCCACTTGAGGTTCGGCTTTTGGGTTCCCCAAGAGGCGCCGGTACACATCCGCTTTCGCGAGACCGCAGTCCGTCATGACGTGCATCATCCGCAGCACTTGTTCGTGGAACACCGTGACGCCGTGCGTCTCCGCGAGCACGGGTTCTAGATCCGGGTGCGGGTACACAGCTTCGCGGAAACCATGGCGTTGCTCCAAGAACGGCCGCACCATGTCCGATTGCATAGGACCAGGCCGGAACAACGAGATATCGATGATGAGGTCGTTAAACTCCCACGGCGCCAGCTTGCCAATCAGCTCCCGCTGCCCAGGAGATTCAATCTGAAAGCAACCCAAGGTATGAGTGGAGCGTATGAGCTCGAAGGTAGCTGCGTCGTCGTACGGGACCTTTTCTAGCGCAATCTTGCCGTCACTGGCTACGAAATCCGCAGCCCCGTGCACGCCGGCCTCCGCCACCGCTTCACCGGTGCCATGAATGCGCTGAATTTCCTCGAGGGTGTACGCGATCGCGGACTGCATGCGCACCCCGAGCACATCGAGCTTGAGCATGCCCATGGGGTCCATGTCGTGCTTATCGAACTGACTCATGGGCAGTCCCATCCCGGAGGCTTCCACCGGGGTGCGATCCAGCAAGGTGGCATCCCCCAGGATCACACCGCAGGGGTGCATCGAGATGTGCCGCGGCAGCCGGTCCAAGCGTTCGGTGAGGTCAACCAACAAATCCAGTTGCTGATTGCCGCTCAAACGTCCGGATTCCACGCGCTCGGAGAAATTCTTGAGCTCCGGCATGCGCTCCATGGCTTCGCGGAAACTGGACGCGGAGAAGCGCCAGAGCTGTTTTGCGATGGCGTCCACTTCCGGCTCCGGCATCCCCAGTGCCAGCCCGGCGTCCCGCACGGCACCGCGCGCCCGATACCCGTTTTGCATACTCATGAGCGAGGTCCGCTGCGCGCCGAAGCGCTTGAAGATCTCGTGATAGACATCGTGGCGCCGCGCGCTTTCCACGTCCACGTCAATGTCCGGGAGCGTGCTGCGGTCCCGGGAGAGGAAACGCTCAAAGAGCAGTTCATGCATGAGCGGGTTCACGTGGCTGATGCCGGTGAGGTAGTTGACCAGGCTCGAGGCGCCGGAGCCACGCGCCGCCGTACGCACCCCCATGCCGTTGATCATTTTGGTGACTTCCGCGACCGTCAAAAAGTAAGACGCGAAACCCAGATCCTGAATGACGGACAGTTCTTCATCCAGCCGTTCCCGCAATTCCACCCGGCCGCGCTTACCGAAGACCTGCTGACCCGCATGCGGCGGGAAGAACTTGGTAATCCCGGCTTCACATCGCGCCGCAAGCTCCCGGTTGGCGTCACCTGTGATGCCGATGATGCGCGCTTCAGGCACCACGGGAATGCCGTAGCCACAGTCCGCCACCGGATCTATGCGGCACCAATCTGCGAGCGCTTCCGTAGTGCTGAGCATGGTGCTGGCCACGCCGGAAGCATCCGTGAGATCCCGTCCGATCTCCCGCGCTAAATGCTTCATTTCCTCCGGCGTCTTCAGCCACCCTTGGCCGTTGGGCTGACTCTCCGGCAACGTATCCAGCGAAGTCAGCGTGCGCGCGGCATCCAACACATCCGCCGTCGCGGCACCCTCCACGTCCAGGTACCGCACGGCATTACTCAACACGTACGGAACACCCACTTGACGTGCGGCTTTGATCATCCGTACCGCATGCGCCGTGCTGAGTCGCTCCCCCGGACGGCTCAAATGAGACACGGCCTCCACGTACACACTGCCCGCGGGCAAAAGCGTCTTCCACCGTTGCAACAAGGCGCGCGCTCGCCCGTATTGGCGGCGCTGCGCAGCCTGCCCTACATCGGACCGCGGGCCAACAAGGATGGCAAGCACCGCTTCGCCGTCGTCATTTCGGGACAGCCGTGCAAGCTCCTCCAGCCGAATCCCCACGGGCCGCGTGCGGCTGGACCCGGAACCGCTGCCCTCATGCGCGGCGGACACCGTGCGGCAGAGCGCGCGGTACCCGGCTCCGGCGCTGTGTCCTTTTGCCAGTACGACGACGCGGCCTACCGTTACCGGGACCAGTTGCGTGCCGTGCGGGGTGCGGATTTCTTCGTCCTCAATGAGCGCCAAGTCCACCCCCAAAATGGGATCGAGACCGTGCTCCATGCAAGCTTTGAGGTGTTTGATGGAACCGTAGAGGCCATCGCGATCCGTGCACGCAAGAGCGTCCGCGCCATGAGACGCGGCAGCTGCTGCAAGATCCTTGGGCCACGAGACGCCGTAGTGGGCGCTGTAGGCAGAGGAAACGTGAAGGTGCGTAAAGGTCATGCCGATTGCCGGAGGGCGGCGTCACCTACCTGAATCAATCGCCAACGGCCGGTTTCTACGTGGTGGCTCAGTTCAAGGGTTTGCAACGGGCCGCGTCCTACGAGGCGCACTTGGAGGCGCCAGATCTCATGATCAACCATGCCCGCGCCGCGAGCGCGCTCTGCGCGGACGTCCTCAGCCCACCACTTGCGGCGTTCAAACCAACGCACCGGCTCAGCAGCTAAACGGTACTCACGGCCCTGCCAATGCACTCGCAGCGGTTGCCCTGCCGGGGTGCATTCGACCTCGACCGACTGTGTAAAAAGACCCATGAAAACCTCCATCGCATAGCCGAGCGTGAGCCTTCTCGGCTTTGGTGGGAAGTTCCCGCCCCGGGAAGCGGTGGGCGGTCACTCACTAGTGTATCGAACCTTTGTTCGACAACCAACAAGCTATAAATCGCCCCTGACACTTAGAACTGGGTGCCCTACCCCTCGTGAAAAACTCCCGCGAACCGTAGACTTTGGCAGGAAAGACTCGCGTTCTTTCAAGGCAGGACATCGTGGATAAAACCGCCCGGCGAACGTGGCTAGACACCGCCGCGGAAATACTCGCCTCACCAGAACCCGCGCACGCCTTGGAACATCTCACGACCGGGCTCACGGACACCTTCAACGTGTTCATGGGTGCACGAGTGAGTTGGAGAAACGCCACCGCACAATCCCCCGCTGTTATCGCGGACACGAGTTCTTTCAATCGCGCTCCACACTGGGATGCGGCCGTACGCACCGTGGCCCCGCATCATCCTCTGACCCAATTTCACATGGATCTACGCCACCTCGAACCGAGCCTGCTGATTGACGTCACCCACCGCGGCAAAGACATGACTCAAACCGCTCGTGATCTCTTCGACGAATATCACCTAGGGCGGCACCACTTGTCCTTGCCAGTAGTCACTCGCCACTACACCACGTCCTACGGACTGGTCCGCGATGAGCCTTTCAAGGAACGCGACGTCGAGGACGCAAAAGAACTGCAACGGCTAATTGTGGGGCTAGAAACGCACATCCGGCTGGTGCGGGAATTGCAGGACCTACGACCCACGGACGCAGCGCAGGCCAACACAGCGCAGGACGCGCCACACCAGAGTCTGACCACTCGCGAAATATTGATCTTAGAGATGATTGCGCAGGGAAAGACAGCCACGGGCATCGCTGCTCGTTTGGCTATTTCGCCGCGTACGGTTCATAAGCATCAAGAGCATCTATATAGAAAGCTGGGCGCCCAGGACCGCCTTTCAGCAGTCTTGCGCGCCCAATCGATGGGAATTCTCAAGAGTTCAGACCCCCAACGGCCGAACTCGATGAGCTAGTCCCCGGGGAACTCGCAGAGGTCACTCGCGACGGCCTCCTGAAGTCCGGCGATAATGGTGGATTCCAACACCGGGATATGGTTTCCCAGATATCCAAGTGCAGAACTTTCTTTACCACTTCCCAGCAGACCCGGCCCGGAATTACCGTTCTCGTTTTCCCACGCCTTGAAGGACGTTTCTGGATTCTCCTTGATCCAGATCAAAGGAATATGAGAGATGCCGTTCTCTTCCATCCAAGTGGCCCACAAACTGTCATAGTCGAGAACACCAACACAATCCGGTGCAATTGAGTTGACGAAAGCAAAATCGGCAATGGTGGCAAGCGAAATGTACTTATCGCTGGTGCTCGCTTTCGCGTAGGCAGCATCGCTCCATTGCTTCTTGAAGCATTCGTGGGCAGAGGCAGATGGGGCAAAAGCTAAAGCGGCGACCATAGTGGCGCTAGCGCCAGCTAGCATTATTTTTCGGCGAGATGGCTTGAACATTTTTCATCCTTGAAGTGACGTGCCGTTCACAGGAATGTGCGGATGTATTAAGTCAAGCGATGCGGCCGCCTGGTTTCTATACGCAAAACTGCGTACGTACGGTGGGTGACTAAGAAAACAGGCTCAGCAGCTAAAGCGTACTCGGGACTCTGCACATGTACTCACAGCGGTGAACGGGTCAAATGACTGAATTGAAAAACGATCGGTCCGCAAGATCCCCGAACACCTAGCACTGCATGTGGGGCCGGACGGCGTGGGGTATAGCTCCACAAGATTGATCATTTTCATCATGTGGGCTGTTGCGGCCGCTGCGCTCGCAATTGGAGGGGCTACCGCGCGGGAGTTCCTGACGTCCGATCACTGGAATCAAAAGGAAACGGGAATCGCAGTCAGCATTCTGGCCGTGGGGTACGGGGTGATTGGCAGAGCGCTGGCTACGATCCTAAGCTCGGCAGGGCTCTCCCCCGACGACGTTTCGGATGCTTCGGTGGGCGCCGGGTTGCTTGGCTTCCTAGGGTTCTTTGTTGCCGCGATCTTGGCATATATCAAGGTTCTTCCTCGCGGGAAGATGGAATCACTCGGCTAGGACTTCCTCTGAAGACTGCGGAGGATGATTACTCCGAGAACAGGCTCTGAAGAGGCTCGATCAACTCGGGAGAATTGTTGCGAACGTTGCCCACGGCAGGATCAACTTCGCGCAGGTTCCAGCCGGAGGCAACCTCAAAGGCTTGGCTTGTCGCCAGTTCCACCAGGGCTACGGCATCCTTGTTCGCCGGGTTGAGCCACTCGTTCATGGCCTCAGCCCCCAGAGGCACCGGCAGCCGGTCATGGAGATTGCCCAGCTCAGCAAGGACGGGATCAGCATCGTCAGCAGATGGCGATGCCATGGTCATGATGCTGCACGAGAGCACCCAGGCTTCTTCGCCTTCTACAGTTTCGGCGGACTTGTCCTTCCACCATTCGTAGATTCCTGCAAAGAAGATCATCGAATCGTCTGCCGGGTGAATATAGAACGGCCGCTTCTTGCCCTTGGGCGTATCTGGCTTGAGCCATTCGTAATAGCCATCCACGGGGACGGCGCAGCGCTTGGACTTGATGGCGGAACGGAACGTGGGCTTCTCGATGATGGTCTCGCTGCGCGCATTGAAAGCCCGCACGCCCACTGATGGATCCTTGGCCCACCCGGGAATCAATCCCCAGCGCGCCACCTCGATGCGGCGAGTCATCTTGTCATCTACCAAACGTTCCAACACGATGGGCACATCAGTGGTGGGTGCAACATTCCACGATTGGCGAAGTTCCAGATTCTCATCCGCTTCGGCTTCCGCGAGCGCTACCAAGTCACCGATGGCCCGAGCCATGACATACCGTCCACACATGCTTAAAGAGTGACACAAAGTAGCAAGAGGTCACCTCACCTTGGGCGCTCGTGATTGACTGGAACGTATACGCCCCACTGTGTAGCCGAACGCGAAGCGACAGTGACCAACCGTTGCCCGAGCGTTCCCATTAGAGGAGAAAAAGTGCCACAAACCGTACGTGCTGTTGTTGTGAAGGCCAAAGACGCCCCAGTGGTCGTCGAGAACATCATCATTCCGGATCCAGGTCCGGGCGAAGTTGTTGTAGACGTGTTGACCTGCGGTGTTTGCCATACGGACCTTCACTACAAGCTGGGTGGAATCGGTAACGATTACCCGTACCTCTTGGGCCACGAGTCCACTGCCGTTGTTTCCCAGATCGGCGAAAACGTCACCAACGTCAAGGTGGGCGATCGCGTGATCCTCAACTGGCGCGCTGTGTGTGGCGAGTGCCGCGCATGTCAAAAGGGCCAGCCGCAGTACTGCTTCAACACCGCTAACGCCACCCAAAAGATGACCCTCGAGGACGGCACTGAGCTCTCCCCTGCGCTTGGCATTGGTTCCTTCGCGGAAAAGACGTTGGTTGCTGCGGGACAGTGCACCAAGATTGACGACGACGTCGATGCTGCTGCGGTTGGATTGCTGGGTTGCGGCGTCATGGCAGGTATTGGCGCAGCCATCAACACCGGCGAGGTCAAGCGTGGCGAGTCCGTGGCCGTCATCGGTTGCGGTGGCGTGGGCGTAGCCGCCATCATGGGCGCAAAACTTGCCGGTGCCACCACCATCATTGCCGTGGACATCGACCAGAACAAGCTTGACCAGGCCGTGAAGCTCGGCGCAACGCACGGCGTGAACTCGAAGGAACAGGATCCCATCAAGGCCATCCAGGATCTCACTAACGGCTTCGGAGCAGACGTTGTTATCGACGCCGTGGGCCGCCCTGAGACCTACAAGCAGGCGTTCTACGCTCGCGACCTTGCCGGCCGTGTAGTTCTGGTGGGTGTTCCTACCCCGGAGATGACCCTCGAATTGCCATTGCTGGACGTGTTCGGCCGCGGCGGTTCCCTCAAGTCCTCGTGGTACGGCGACTGCCTCCCTTCCCGCGACTTCAAGATGCTCGTGGACCAGTACCGCTTGGGCCGCCTGGACTTGGATGCATTCGTTACCGAGCGCATCTCCTTGGACCAGATTGAAGACGCTTTCCAAAAGATGCACGACGGCACGGTGCTTCGCTCAGTGGTGGAAATCGCATGAGCGCACGCATCGAAAACCTCGTCACGTCCGGAACGTTCTCTCTTGACGGTGGAACGTGGGACGTCGATAACAACGTGTGGATCGTCGGCGACGACTCCAAGGTGATCGTCATTGACCCGGCCCACAACCCGCAGGCTATCGCCGAGAAGGTGGGCGAGCGCACGGTAGTTGCAGTTCTGCTGACCCACGGCCACGATGACCACATTCGCTACGCTCAGGAGTTCGCACAGCTGGTCCACGCACCACTGCACTTGAACCCCGCGGACCGCATGCTCTGGGACGCAGTGTTCCCAGATCAGGCACCGGATCACGAGATTGTGGACGGTGAAGAGTTCCCGATCGCCGGCATCACGCTCAATGCCATCTACACGCCGGGACACTCCCCCGGATCCACGTGCTTCTATGCGAAGGACTTGGACACGGTGTTCTCCGGCGACACGTTGTTCGACGGCGGACCAGGCGCCACAGGCCGCTCCTACAGCGACTTCGGCACCATCATCGAGTCCATCCGCGAAAAGCTCCTCACCCTCCCGGACACCACGCGAGTGTGCACGGGTCACGGCGATGACACGAGCATCGGCGCAGAGAAGCCGCACCTTCAAGAATGGATCGCACGGGGTCACTAGAGCCGGGGTCACTAGCGCCGCAGACACTAACCACCGCTGGTGATCACAGCACTACGTATCGAGGTTCCACTTTCCGGAGCCTCGATACGTGTTTAAGAGCGCTTCCGTCACGGCGTCCACATTCACCCCGGGAACAAGATCCTCCACGGCTCCCACGGTGCGCGGGTCCATGGGAATCTCCATGGCTTGATACACCTCGTCCAATACACTGCGTAGCGGCGCACTGTCAGTGACTACCAAAACTGAGGTGAACAGCCATGCCCCGGTGACCACCCGCTGAGCGGTGCCGACCAACTTAACGGAAGCTGCGTCGTCGTACTGGCTAGCGGTACCCGAGTGAGAAGTGCCATAGACGCTGTATTCGCCCGCGCAGTATTCGCCGGGCAGTTCGCCAATGTGAGCGTCGACGCCCAGGGAGCGCAGCGCGTCCGCAAAGAGCGCCCCGAAGTCCTGAAAGCGGCGGGTGTGACCCAGCATTGCGTCCGGCTCAGGCTGCACGTGATCGATGATGAGGGTGCCCTGGTGGTACGCAGCCGCGCGCCCGCCGGCCTTCCGCACCACCGGCTCAAAACCGTGGCGCAATGCGGCCATTCGGGCAGCCTCGAAACCGGGCAAGCGCACGTCACGCTGCCCAAAAGCGAGGGTGGGTGAGGGCCGGTAAATGCGTAGTGTGGCGCCGCGTTCGCTGCCCTTGACCTCGTTCAGCAAATCGATGCCGCGCGCTAGATCCGCCACCGGATCAGCACTAGGTTCTTCGCGAAGGAGATCAAGATCAACGGTGACAGACATGAGTCGATCCTAAAACGAAGGGTGGGGGCAAGACATAATGGAATACGTGTCTGAGTCCAGTGGCGTTCAATTTATTATCCTCGGCGGCCCTTCCGGTTCAGGAAAGTCCTACCTCGCTGAGCGCTTTGGCGCACCCCATATTCAGCTGGACAACTACTACCGGGAGATCGCGGAGGACGCGCACCGCCCGTTCCCGCGCACCCCATACGGCGAAATTGACTGGGATCACCACGAAACTTGGAACGATTCCGCCGCGCTCGATTCCATGATGGAACTGCTCGAAAACGGCCGCACCACGGTGCCCGCCTACGACATCTCGACGTCCTCCTACGTGGGCTCCGAAGTAGTGGAACTCGCAGGAGGACCCATCATTGCCGAAGGCATTTTCGCGGACCGCATCCTGCAGCCGTTGCGCCAATTAGAGGTGCCGGTGCAGGGAATTTACGTGCGAGAACCTTCCAGTACGACGGCGCTGCGTCGCTTCGCGCGCGACGTTTCCGAAAGCCGCAAACCAGTGCCGTTCCTCGTCAAGCGGGGGTTGAGCCTGTGGCGGGCTGAGGCTTCCGTGCGCAACCGGTACTTGGGCGCGGGGTTCCAGGAAATGAACAAGCCGGACTTGAAGTCCTATCTTTCCTCGCTGCCTAATTCCCGTTAGCTCTCTTTGACCCTGGCATGGGGCGGACCGTGAGAATCTGTTCGCTGCGGCCGAAGGGACCGTGGACATCATGAAGGATTGCCGATGTGAGGCCGATTCCGTCATCGCCGTAGCTTTGCTGGACCTCGAGTCCTAGCCATTCACCGGCTGGCGCCCGGTGCATATGAATCTGTAGATCCACGTTGGGGAATATCCAGGACTCCGGTCCTGGCTCAACGCGCGGCGCAACACCGTTGGCAGTGTCCACCATGCCAAGGATCCGCACGACGTCAGACGTCACGGTGTCCGAGCTAACCATCTTGTACGGGTTGCGCAGCCACACTACGCCCTTGCCCGGACGGTGGCCGTCTACTTGACGGAACTCTAAAGACTGAATGTAGCCACCGGGCCACACCTGCATACCCGTGAACTCTGGAAGATTCTCAGGGTGCTCTACGGATGCATCTTCGAGGGTGGCGACAGGCGTGGAATCGCCGGTCTTCAAGCGCCAAGCCCGCGCAATGATTGCAGTCCGGCCACCGCTGATCATCTCAGCTTCGATCAGCTCGATGGTCTTGCCGGGGCGAATCATGCGGGTCTGCACTTCAAACTCGCCACCATGGATGATTCCCAGAATGTCCAGGCTCACGCGTGCCATCCGCAAATCTTCGCGGGGCTGGAAGGCTTCGAGCTCATGAACGAGGAGGCCCGTAGCTGGACCCATGTGCTGTTCGTGTTCGTTCCAAGCGCCTTGGGCGTGGACGGTGGAGCGGTAGCGGTGATTGCCCAAGTCTTCGTAGAAGAAAGGGCCAACCGCGAGTTCTGGAAGTTCTGAAGTGGTAGCAGTCACACTTGCAACATATCAATTCTGGGCGTTTCAGTGAATTTGGACTGTATCTGCGCGTCTTTGGGCGCCTGACCTCACCTAAAATTGATTCCGGCGCACGTCAGTTGCTCCATCCTCTTGGCGGCGAAGTTTTTGCACCTCATTGCTTTGCAGCCAACCGTCTTTCCCACCTCTCCGAGAGCCTCTTCATGCCGTCTTTGACTTCGCCGATCGCGCCACATACACCACGAGTCTCCGCCGACTCCGTGATGAGCGCGCTGCGCTCGCCGCGACTGTTGACGCGTGAAGTTCTCGCAGGACTGGTGGTGGCGCTGGCTTTGATCCCCGAAGCGATTGCGTTCTCCGTCATCGCCGGCGTGGACCCCAAAGTGGGGCTGTTCTCTGCTTTCATCATGGCGGTGACCATTGCCTTCGTTGGCGGACGCCCTGCGATGATTTCCGCCGCTACCGGCGCGGTTGCCTTGGTTATTGCGCCCGTAATGCGGGACTACGGAATGGACTACTTCGTCTCCACCGTGCTGTTGGCTGGCGTTTTCCAGATCCTCTTGGCTGTCTTAGGCGTTGCAAAGCTCATGCGGTTCATACCGCGCAGCGTCATGGTTGGTTTTGTGAATGCGCTGTCCATCCTGGTGTTCATTGCTCAACTAAAGGAGCTCATTAACGTCCCGTGGATGGTTTATCCGCTGGTGGCTGTCTCTTTAGTGATCCTGATTCTGATGCCGCGCATCACCACCGTCATTCCCGCGCCGCTCATCGCCATCGTCTTGGTCACCGTGCCCGTCATCCTCTTCGCCATCAACGTCCCGCGCGTGGGTGACAAGGGCGAGCTGCCCAGCAGCCTGCCCGAGATCTTCATTCCCCAGGTTCCGTTGACACTTGAGACGCTGCAGATCATTGCGCCGTACGCTCTCGGGATGGCTTTGGTGGGACTCATGGAATCTCTCATGACCGCGAAGCTGGTTGATGACATCACGGATACCCGTTCCAACAAGACTCGAGAGAGCTGGGGTCAGGGTGTAGCTAACCTTGTCTCTGGCGCATTCGGCGGCATGGGTGGCTGCGCGATGATTGGGCAGACCATGATCAACGTAAAAGTCTCCGGCGCGCGGACGCGCATCTCCACATTCTTGGCCGGCTTCTTCCTTTTGGTGTTTGTGGTGGCATTCGGCGATGTCGTTGCCCAGATCCCCATGGCTGTTCTCGTGGCCATCATGATCATGGTCTGCATTACGACGTTCGAGTGGCACTCCATCGCGCCGTCCACGCTGAAGAGATTGCCCAAGAGCGAGACCGCGGTCATGCTGTCCACCGTGCTGGTTGTTGTCCTCACGCATAACCTAGCCGCCGGCGTCATCTTCGGCGTTCTCGTTGCCAGCGTGATGTTTGTCCGCCGGGTGGCGCACTTGGTCTCCGTGGATCGGACAGTCGTGGAGCGAGACGGGCAGGACGTCGCTACTTACACCGTCGAAGGACAGCTGCTCTTTGCTTCGAGCAATGACCTGACCACAATGTTCCGCTATTCAGAAGATCCCGATCACGTGGTTATCGATTTCTCACGTTCCCATGTCTGGGATGCCTCTACCGTGGCCGCGCTCGATGCCATCGAGACCAAGTATCAGCGCTACGGAAAGACCGTTGAATTTGTGGGCATGAACGAGTTCTCTTCAAGCTTCCATGCGAAGCTCTCAGGCGAACTGGGCGGCTCTAACTAGAGGCCTCTGAGGCGACGCCCGAATTCTTTTACGCGAATACGTGAAACTTTCAACTCACGCTTTAGCATGAGCGAGTGAAAGAAAAATCTTCAAGGCGTGGTTCGCGCGGGTTTGGCTTGATAGCCCTTGCTCTCCTTCTGGCGTTGCTGGCGGCCAACTATTTTGGCGTCAATCCGTTCCGTCCAGCTGCAGAAGCAAAAGAGCCTGAGCGTCCATCGCTCCTGGTCTCCATTCAGGACATGAGCCAGTATCACGCGGCCGTCGGCAACTTTGAAGTGATCATCGATTCCCAAGAGAACGGTATTTCCTGGTTGCCTGATTTCGTTTCGGGCGAGCGCACGTTGTTCCTTGCCAAAGGAACCGTGAATGCGTATGTAGATCTTGGCGGCCTGACGGGTGAGAATTACCAGCTCTCTGAGGACGGCAAGAAGGCATCTATTCGGCTTCCTGCTGCACAGCTGGACAAGCCGAACCTCAACGTCAAAGACTCATACATCTACGACCAGCGCCGTGGCGTAGGCAAGGCGATCTCCGATGCCTTCTCCACTCCAGACCAGTCAAAGTTCTTTGAGATGGCCGAGACTCGCATCGCTTCTGCAGCAGAAGAATCTGAGTTGCGTGACCGCGCCACAGAGAACACCAAAGCCATGATCACCGGAATGCTCAAGCCCTCCGGCGTTGAAGCTGTCTTCGTCGAGTAATCAGACATCCCCACAACTATCTAAGGACTTATCGTGTCGGGTTTCCCCTATCACCCGGAACTCGCGCGAGTCCGGTTCATGCCAAGCATTCCCACGAACAAGCTGATGGTGAAGTTCATCCGAAGCCGGATGCCACGTGGACTGGATCCAAGTCCGGACGTCACCGTTGATGAGATCGTTCTGTCCCCCACCGTTTCCATCCGTCTGTTCCGTCCTGCTAGGTTTTCTCGAACCATCCCTGCACTGTTGTGGATGCATGGCGGCGGCCACCTATTCGGTGTGCCGGAACAGGATGACCGGAACAACATTGCATTTGTGCGTGAGCTCGGAATCGCTGTCGCAGCTGTCCGATACCGCCTCGGCTCCGACGCGCCTGCACCCGTCTCAGTTGAAGACTGCTATGTCGCCCTCAAAGCACTTGCCGATCGTGATTCAGAGTGGGGAATCGATTCAGAGCGCATAGCCGTGGGAGGCGCCAGTGCAGGCGGCGGTGTGGCTGCCGCACTAGCTTTCTATGCACTTGATCAGGGCGGCATTCAGCCCGTCTTTCAGCTGTTGGTCTACCCGATGCTCGACGACCGAACAGTTCTCAAACCAGAGGCAGCCTCAAAGTACCTCCGAGCCTGGACCGCTAAGGCTAACAAACGTGGCTGGACCACCTACACTGGCGGCGTGCCTGGCCGCTCAGGTGTCTCCGAATATGCGGCACCAGCCCGCCGCGAGGACTTGTTTGGCTTGCCGCCGGCATGGATTGGCGTTGGCACGCTCGATCTCTTCCGAGACGAGGACATCGAGTACGCCCGTCGGCTCAATGATGCGGGCGTGCCTTGCGAGTCGTTTGTTGTTCCTGGCGCGACCCACGGCTTTGATCAAGTTTTTCCTGATGCAAATGTGGTCAAAGACTTTTGGCAACAGCAGGTCAATGCACTGCGCGCAGCCCTGATTATCAATTAAAAGGGACATAGCCTCTTCGGTTAAGCAGAATTGCTCTGGACCCGCTTAGAGTTGCGGGTCCAGAGCAATATTCAGCTCAAACCCAATCCAAAGTCCGGACGATCTAGAACTCCCAGTCCTCATCCTCAGTGTTCACGGCCTTGCCGATCACGTAGGAAGATCCTGAGCCAGAGAAGAAGTCGTGGTTCTCGTCCGCGTTCGGGCTCAGCGCCGAAAGGATGGCTGGGTTCACGTCCGTGACTGAAGACGGGAACATGGCCTCGTAGCCCAAGTTCATGAGTGCCTTGTTGGCGTTGTAGTGCAAGAACTTCTTGACGTCTTCGCTCAAGCCCACTGGATCGTAGAGATCGTGGGTGTACTGAACTTCGTTCTCGTAGAGCTCGAAGAGCAGCTCGAACGTGTAGTCCTTGAGCTCCTGGCGGGTCGCTTCGTCAACCTGCTCAAGACCCTTCTGGTACTTGTAGCCAATGTAATAACCGTGCACGGCCTCGTCACGGATGATGAGACGGATGAGGTCAGCGGTGTTCGTGAGCTTGGCTCGTGAAGACCAGTACATCGGCAAGTAGAAGCCCGAGTAGAAGAGGAAGGACTCCAACAACGTGGAGGCAACCTTCTTCTTGAGCGGGTTGTCGCCGTAGTAGTAATCGGTGACAATCTGGGCCTTCTTCTGAAGGTTCTCGTTCTCTACCGACCAACGGAAGGCAGCGTCGATGTCCTTGGTGCTGGCCAACGTCGAGAAGATCGACGAGTAGCTCTTAGCGTGGACGGACTCCATGAACGCGATGTTCGTGTAGACAGCTTCCTCGTGCGGGGTAACCGCATCTGGAATCAGCGACACGGCACCAACAGTGCCCTGGATGGTGTCCAACAAGGTCAGACCCGTGAAGACGCGCATGGTGAGCTGCTGCTCTTCTGGCGTCAAGGTTGCCCAAGACTGTACGTCGTTAGAGAGCGGCACCTTTTCTGGCAACCAGAAGTTGTTGACTAGACGGTTCCAGACTTCTACGTCCTTTTCGTCCTGGATGCGGTTCCAGTTGATGGCCTCAACGTGGCTCAGCAGCTTGACTTTCTCAGTCATGATTCGTTCCCTTTGTCCTGTGTGGTGAATGGTGTGAGTCAGTGGTTCACATGCTTAGAGCATGCAGCTGACGCAACCTTCAACCTCAGTGCCTTCGAGTGCAAGCTGGCGCAGACGGATGTAGTAGAGTGTCTTGATGCCCTTACGCCATGCGTAGATCTGTGCCTTGTTGATATCGCGCGTGGTTGCGGTGTCCTTGAAGAACAAGGTCAATGACAAGCCCTGGTCGATGTGCTGCGTGGCAGCGGCGTAGGTGTCAATGATCTTCTCGTAGCCGATCTCGTACGCGTCCTGGTAGTAATCCAGATTCTCGTTCGTAAGGTACGGAGCCGGGTAGTACACGCGGCCGATCTTGCCTTCCTTGCGGATTTCAATCTTGGCAGCAACAGGGTGGATCGACGAGGTCGAGTTGTTGATGTAAGAGATAGATCCAGTTGGCGGAACAGCCTGCAGGTTCTGGTTGTAGATACCGTGCTTCATGACGGATTCCTTCAACGCAACCCAGTCAGCCTGGGTAGGAATCTCAACGTTCGCGAAGAGCTCCTTCACACGATCCGTCTGAGGTGCCCATTCCTGGTTGACGTACTTGTCGAAGAACTCGCCGGAAGCGTAGGTGGAGTTCTCGAAGCCACCGAACACTTCGCCGCGTTCGATCGCGATGGCGTTGGAAGCGCGCAAAGCGTGGAACAGCACGGTGTAGAAGTAGATGTTCGTGAAGTCGATGCCCTCTTCGGAGCCGTAGTAGACGTGCTCACGAGCAAGGTAGCCGTGAAGGTTCATCTGACCCAGGCCGATGGCGTGGCTCTTCGCGTTGCCTTCAGCGATGGATGGCACCGAGTTGATGTAGGACATGTCAGAAACAGCAGTGAGAGCGCGGATTGCGGTCTCGATGGACTGGCCGAAGTTCGGCGAATCCATGGTCTTGGCGATGTTCATCGAGCCCAAGTTGCAGGAGATGTCCTTGCCCACGGTGCCGTAGGTGAGGTCTTCGTTGAGGATCGACGGGGTCGACACCTGAAGGATCTCAGAGCACAGGTTGGACATGGTGACCTTGCCGGCGATCGGGTTCGCACGGTTCACGGTGTCCTCGAACATGATGTACGGGTAACCGGATTCGAACTGAATCTCTGCAAGAGTCTGGAAGAACTCGCGAGCGTTGATCTTGCTCTTCTTGATGCGAGCGTCATCCACCATCTCGTAGTACTTCTCAGTGACGGAAATGTCAGAGAAAGGTACGCCGTACACGCGCTCCACGTCGTATGGAGAGAAGAGGTACATGTCCTCGTTTTTCTTCGCGAGCTCGAACGTGATGTCCGGGATGACTACACCAAGAGACAGGGTCTTGATACGGATCTTCTCGTCAGCGTTTTCGCGCTTGGTGTCCAAGAAGCGGTAGATGTCCGGGTGGTGAGCGTGCAAGTACACGGCACCGGCACCCTGGCGCGCACCGAGCTGGTTTGCGTAGGAGAAGGAATCTTCAAGAAGCTTCATCACCGGAATAACGCCGGAGGACTGGTTCTCGATTTGCTTGATTGGTGCGCCGTGCTCACGGATATTCGTGAGGGAGAGTGCGACGCCGCCGCCTCGCTTTGAGAGCTGAAGTGCGGAATTGATGGCTCGAGCAATCGATTCCATGTTGTCTTCAATGCGCAACAAGAAGCAGGAGACCAATTCGCCGCGCTGCTTCTTACCTGCATTGAGGAAGGTAGGCGTAGCTGGCTGGAAGCGACCGTCGATGATTTCGTCGACGAGCTTCATGGCGAGATCTTCGTCGCCGCGAGCCAAGTGGAGAGCGGCCATGCAGACGCGGTCTTCATAGCGCTCGAGGTAACGCTTTCCGTCGAACGTCTTGAGCGTATAAGAGGTGTAGAACTTGTACGCACCCAAGAAGGTCTCGAAGCGGAACTTCTTCTGGTACGCGCGCTTGTAGAGATCGCGAATGAAGTTCATCGTGTACTGATCGAGCGTTTCGCGCTCGTAGTAGTCGTTCTTCACGAGGTATTCGAGCTTCTCGTCAAGATCGTGGAAGAACACGGTGTTGTTGTTCACGTGCTGCAAGAAGTACTGACGTGCAGCGGCGCGGTCAGCACCGAACTGAATGCGGCCCTGGTTGTCGTACAAGTTCAACATAGCGTTGAGCTCGTGGTACCCCAGACCCTGATAAGCGGCCGGCAACTCCTTGGGATCCGTGATGGTGTTGCTGTCCATTACTGTTGTTTCCAAAATTCTTCCAATCCTTCATCAACGCGACGCACGTCATCCGGCGTCCCCATGAGTTCGAAGCGGTACAGCTCCGGGATTCCTAACTTGGCAGCGATCTTTCGCGCTGCGAGGCAGTAGGCGGTGCCAAAGTTCGTATTACCCGCCCCAATAACTCCGCGAATGTTCTCGCGATTCCTGACATCATTCAGGAACTTCATGACCTGGGGTGGGATTGAGTGCTTGCCTTCTTCTCCCCCATACGTTGGGAGCAAGAGGACAAAGGGTGCTGTGGTGACGAGATGCGGTTCGCTCGAATACAGCGGGATCCGAGCCGCTTCGTGTCCCAGCTTGTCTACAAACCGTTTGGTGTTCTCCGAGATGGAGGAAAAGTAGACCAGCTGGGACGCCGTAAAGCTTTCAGAAGGTGGCAGTTGCTTCGTGCTATTAGGCGACGGAGCTTGCAGCTGAAGACTCATCGATCTGAGCAATCTTGTCTGGGCGGAAGCCGGACCAGTGATCGTTGTCCGTGATGACAACAGGTGCCTGCATGTAGCCCATAGCGCGAACGCGCTCAAGCGCTTCGGGATCCTGGGAGATGTCAACGCTCTTGTATTCGACACCCTTCTTGTCGAGGGCGCGGTACGTCGCGTTGCACTGAACGCATGCCGGCTTCGTGTAAACCGTTACTGCCATGACCTTCTCCTTGGTTGCTATCCGTGGGCCGCTCAGACACTAGTTAAAACAACATCTGAAGCGAAAAAATTTCGTTGAGCGGCTGACCGCCTCACTGGATTCAATACTACATCTAGTGGTCGCTTGCGCAATCAACCCCAACATCATGTCTTACATCAATGTTATTCGTGCCCACAGGAAGTCCACAAGACCTGTGGATGAAGCACCCGCGTCTTTCTGCGGTTTAAGACCCTTTTAAGGCGACTATCCACAGGCTGTGTGTTCGCAATGCACAATCGGAATTCACATGCGTGTCGTTCAAACTCGGCGTGTCGCCATTGTGGCTGCATGGTGGCGGCATCATCTTGCCAGACTCTGGACACACAGAAGCCCCTTTCGTGGAAGTTCCAACGAAGGGGGCTTCTCAAGAAGACAACATCAAGCCGCGCTCGCAACAGCGAACTAGCGATCTTGCAACTAATCGGTACTTACTCAGCCTCAGGCGTTTCCGCAGGCTCCTCTGAAACGGAAGCAGGCGTCGTCGTGCTCTCTGAGACGTCAATGAGCGGGCAATCACTCCACAAGCGATCCAACGCGTAGAACACGCGGTCCTCGTCATGCTGGACGTGAACAACGACGTCCTGGTAATCGAGCAACACCCAACGACCTTCGCCGCGGCCTTCACGGCGCACAGGATGAAGGTCAAACTTTTCGGCGATGACATCCTCGATGCCGTCAACGATAGCGTTCACTTGACGCTCGTTGTCAGCGGAAGCGATGAGGAATGCGTCCGTGATACCTAAGCGCTCACTGACATCAACGGCCACAATGTTGTTGGCCTTCTTGTCGCGAGCGGCATCAGCGGCGACTCGCATGATGTCAATAGAAAATTGCGCAGCAGTCACGTAACTCCTTGAATAGAGATGATTATTAGCGGGTCAACATCATGATGAGACCCACGATGAAAGTCAGAACGCCCAGACTGAGCGCTGACACGGACAACACGTACTGGCGGCGAGCTCTCGCTCCCCCACCGTCCATGAAGCCAAGCGGTTCCAAACCTTGAGCGCCAGATGCTTTGAAAGGCTCTGGGGTTCCTGTGTTCGTTACCGCAACGGGTTTAGCGGGAGACGGCGTTGCCGTCTCTGTACGATCAGGCGCAGTCGACGACGCTTTGAGGTCCTTGCGGTTCTGCTTTGCTTGACGCTGGCGCAACTGGGCGCGCGTCTCATAGCGAGCCTTGGATGCTCCGAATTCGTCCGATGGTTCTGGGTCATCCTCGGCGTCGAAGTTTTGCTGCGCCGCCGAAGGCTTTGGCATCACCACATGCACGGAACGCGTGTCCGGCGAATTCAGCCCCGTGTTGAACAGGTCCTTCTCCGCCTGTGTTGGCGTGGCCTTCGGGTCAGAGTCGTGACCGTCTTCGTCATTCGCCGGCACGATCCTCTTCGGCTCATCGCCACGAGACTTCTCGCGAATCTTGGCAAAGTGATTCGTGACCGGACCGTCCTGCTTGAGTTTGGACAAGTCAACGTGGCTGGCATCCAACTTCTCGGCGTTGTCGGCTCGAGGCGGCGCTCCGGCAGCTTTGGCCTTGGCGGCATCGATCCGGCGTTGGCGGCGGGTGGCCGGACCAGAATTGTGTTCAGGTTCCGAAGGACGAACGTCCTCCGGAGCAAAAAATACGGGTTGTGCGTTAGGAGCTTTTTCTTCGGGAGTGCTGACCGTGGATTTGGGCGCGGCTTTTGCGCCGTCCTTCCCTGCTTCCGCGGCAAGACGACGCTCACGCAGTTCGCGTCGAGTGAGTGGTTGTGGTTCTTCGCCGCTCATCTCATGCTCCTTCCGGATTCCCCTTCTCGCTATCTGAAGCGGACCTGTATAACCGATGCTTGGCGATGTACTGCACTACGCCATCCGGTACCAGATACCAGACCGGCAGTGCATTCTTGACGCGTGCACGGCAGTCCGTAGAAGAAATCGCCATTGCCGGCACTTCTAGAAGACTAACGTCTTTGCGTCCCATGCTGTTGAGTTCATGCCCCGGACGCGTGACACCCACGAAGTGAGCCAAGGACCACAGCTCGTCAACGTCCTTCCAGGACATGATCTGAGCCATGGCATCTGCGCCGGTAATAAAGAAGAGCTCCGAGTTGGGGCGGAGCCGGTGCAGATCTCGCAATGTATCAATCGTGTAGGTAGGACCTTCGCGGTCCACATCCACGCGGCTCACCGTGAACCGCGGGTTCGATGCGGTGGCAATGACCGTCATGAGATAGCGGTGCTCGGAGTCGGAAACATTTGTCCCGCTCTTTTGCCACGGCTGACCGGTTGGCACGAATACCACTTCGTCAAGGTCGAATTTGGCGGCAACCTCGCTAGCTGCCACCAAGTGTCCGTGATGGATGGGGTCGAAAGTTCCGCCCATCACACCAATTCGCTGGCGCTTGGCGCCCATCCCGCGAATCCTAGTGTCCGTCGCGCTTTTCAACCTGGTCTTGGTGGTGGTGAGGGACAGGCTTGTGCGGGTCAGGCAACTGCGTGTGCGCGTCATGGCGAAGGCCAACACGGGAGAAAGACAACGTGACGAAGAGGAGGATCATGAAGAAGATAAAGATGCCGCCGCCTACCAAGTACGCCAACGATTCGTTGCTCTCAGTTTCGGCTGCGGCCGTTGCAGCGGTGACAATATTCAACATTTTTCTCCCTATAGTGCAAAAAAGCATGCCAGTTACACCGGCTCTTATTGAATACACACTATGTTATCGGCCCAAAGTACTCCAACGCACCGGGCACAGGATTGTGTCGTGGCTTTAGGCGGCTATTCAGGTGAGTTCCGCACCACACTCCCCACACTCGGAAATTTTCCGATGTATTCTTCAGTTCACCTTTAGGGACCCGGGATACCGTGATCAACGTCAGTCGAAAGTTGATCATATGGATCCGCTTAGACCACGAAGACAGGAGCAACACCATGGCAAACATTTTGATGGTCGTTTCCGCAGCTGATTCCCTCACCATGCGCGACGGCACCGAACACCCCACCGGCTATTGGGCCGAAGAGCTCGTCGTCTCGCACAAGACCTTGCTTGAAGCCGGGCACACCGTTTCCATCGCGACCCCCGGTGGCGTCAAGCCCACCGTCGATCAGGTCAGCCTTTCCGGCGCAGCCGCAGGTGGTCAGGAGCGTGCCGATAGCTTCCGTGATTACATCGCGTCTCTCGACGCCGAACTTTCGTCCCCGCTCGTTTTGGCTGACGTTGATCTTGCTGATTTCGATGGCATCGTTATCCCTGGCGGCCACGGCCCTATGCAGGATCTCTTCAAGGACAAGGACTTGGGCAAGCTGCTGATTGCTGCCACGAAGGACGATAAGATTGTTGCTCCGTTCTGCCACGGTCCTGCGGCTTTGTTGAGCGCAATAGACGACGACGGCGCCTTCGCTTTTGCCGGCCGACGTCTCACCGTATTCAGCAACGATGAAGAACTCGGCGGAGGAACCGGTCCTAACACCCCGTGGTTCGTTCAGGACGAGCTCGCTGCCAAGGGTGCAGTCATCGAGAATTCCACGCCGTGGAGTTCCAACGTTGTTCGTGACGGCAACCTGATCACGGGTCAGAACCCACAGTCCAGCGAGGACGTTGCCAAGGAAGTCATCAAGGCGCTGCAGTAACGCGCTTCTGAAAATTCATACAGCGAAGGCCGGCCAAGTTCTTTTGGCCGGCCTTCGCTGTATCTAACTCTTTGTTCTAGTTGCGGACGTGTCCGTCACCGTTCACAATCCACTTGGTGGTGGTCAGTTCGCGCAAGCCCATAGGGCCGCGCGCGTGCATCTTCTGGGTGGAGATGCCAACCTCAGCGCCGAGTCCTAGCTGGCCGCCGTCGGTAAAACGAGTTGACGCATTGACCATGACGGCTGCGGCGTCGATCTCTTCCACAAAGCGGTTGGCGTTCTTGAGGTCGTTCGTCAGGATCGCCTCGGTGTGACCCGTGGTGTATTTGCGGATGTGAGAAATAGCCTCGTCCATGTCAGACACCACGTGTACCGCAATGTCCAGGTTCATGTACTCGGTCTGGTAATCCTCTTCCGTGGCTGGGACGGTAGGGATTTCCTTCGCGATTTCCTTCGCCTTCTCGTCGACATGGAGTACGACGCCGCGGCGGTTCAGTTCGCGGAAAATCTCGTAACCCGCGGTGGTGGCGTTTTCGTGCAAAAGCAACGTCTCCACAGTGTTGCAGACCGAAGGACGCTGCGTCTTGGCATTGACCAGAATGTCCGTTGCCATTTCGGGATCCGCGGATTCGTCAACGTAGATGTGCACGTTGCCTTCGCCGGTCTCAATGACAGGGACCTTCGAGTTCTGGACCACCGACTGGATAAGGGAACGGCCACCGCGTGGAATGAGCACGTCGATCTTGCCGCGTGCGCCCATCATGGCGTTGGCGCCTTCACGTCCGTATTCGTCCGTGCTGAGAATCAGGTCTTCAGGAAGTTCGACCTTGCCCAAAGCATCGCGGATGATTCCAACGAGGGTCTTATTGGTTTCGGCGGCCGCCGTTCCGCCACGCAAGATTGCGGCGTTGCCACTCTTGAGGGCAAGGCCCGCGATGTCGATCGTGACGTTGGGACGGGCTTCGTAGATGACGCCGATAACGCCCAAAGGCACGCACACCTGGCGCAAACGCAGTCCGTTGGGAAGCGTCTGTCCGCGGAGAACTTCTCCTACAGGATCAGGAAGGCCAGCAAGTTCTTCAAGGGACGCCACGAGTCCGTCGATGCGAGCGTCATCAAGGCGCAGGCGGTCGATCATGGCGTCGGAGGTGCCGTCTTCTTGACCGCGCTTCACGTCAAGTGCGTTAGCGGCAAGGATGGCTGCACGGCGAGCGTTGACTTGAGCGCCAATCTCGCGAAGGGCCAAGTCTTTCCAATCACGGTCAGCTTTAGCGAGAACACGAGAGGCAACGCGGGCACGGTCGGCGAGGGCTGCAACCATCTCGGCGACCTGTTCCGGAGACAACGCCTGAGATTCTTCAACCGGGGTTGGGTTCTGAGATTCCTCGGCAGTTGCGGCCACGGTCTCAGGTGAATTCTCAAGTGCTGCGTCAGTCATGACACCTAGTTTAGTGGGCTGCCTTAGGAGCAGAGATTTTCCGAACGCCGTTCGTCATAATCACGAGGTCATCCACGTGAACCAAAGGACGCTCAAACTGCGTACCGAACTTCTCGCGAAGCTGCTGCGAGGTCAGTCCCAGCATCTCCGGAATGTCGTCCGAAGAGTAGCTCGAGAAACCGCGTGCAAACACGACGCCGTCCATGTCAGCCAGTTCGATGGGGTCGCCCACCTCGAACGCACCGTGAGCTTCGCGCACGCCAGCTGCCAGCAGAGATGCCTTGCCCTTGGCCACGGCACGCACTGCGCCCGCGTCCAAGGTGAGTCGGCCGTGCGTGTTGGCCAAGTGTGCCAACCACAAGTGACGCAGCGGACGGCGCTTTCCATAAGCGTCGAACCACGTGCCCACGTCTTGACCACCCAAAGCGGAACCCGCGTTGGTGGTGGACGTGATGAGTGCCGGGATGCCAGATTCAGAGGCCATAGTGGCGGCCTGAACCTTGGTGACCATGCCGCCGGTACCTACTCCAGCGGATCCCACAGAACCGATGCGAACATCAGCCAAGTCCTTCGCGGACTTCACGTGTGGAATGCGCTGCGCACCTTCGGACGGCGGACCGTCATACAAAGCATCAACGTCAGAGAGCAACACCAAGGCGTCGGCGTTCACGAGGTGAGCTACCAAAGCAGCCAAGCGATCATTGTCGCCGAAACGGATTTCATGGGTCGCCACGGTGTCGTTCTCGTTGACAATCGGCACCACGCCAAGCTGCAAGAGCTTAGTCAAAGCACGGAAAGCATTCGCATACTGCTGTCGCTGAATGAGATCTTCGGCGGTCAGCAAGACCTGAGAGGTGGTAAGTCCGTGGCTATCAAAGGCACCGGTGTAGTGAGCCATGAGCAAGCCCTGACCCACGCTGGCTGCAGCCTGCTGGGTAGCAAGATCACCGGGACGGTAATCAAAACCCAGCGGCTTCAGGCCAGCGGAAATAGCGCCCGAAGAAACGAGAACCACTTTGGTGCCGTTCTTCACGGCAGCAGCTACGTTGTCTGCAAGCCGCTTGATGGCGTCTGAATCAATGCCGCCGCTCACGCTAGTGATGGAGCTTGATCCAACTTTGACCACCACAAGATCGGCAGAAGGAATGTCCAGTCGAGACCTTACGGGCGATGGACGTTTCTTCGCTACGCTCATTCGGACTTTTTTCCCTGTTGGTGCTTGTAGTTGACGGACTCCGTCCAGATGCCGGCCTTACGTTCCGCTTCGAGCTCCATGCGCGCGGCTTCCTTCGCATCGCGACGCTCTTGGTGCTCGGTACGCTTCTGGTCACGGGTTGGACGCGTGAATTCGCCGAGGCGAAGGTCCGTACCACGAGGCGAAGCCAAGAGCTCGGCACCGGCAGCCATGGTTGGCTCCCAGTCGAAGAGCACAGCGTTGTCCTCGCCAATAGCTACGGCGTCGCCTGGCTTGGCGCCGGACTTGAAGAGCTGATCTTCCACGCCGAGCTTGGCAAGACGGTCAGCAAGGTAGCCCACAGCTTCATCGTTGGTGAAGTCAGTCTGCTTGACCCAACGCTCAGGCTTTTCACCCAAGACGCGGAACAGTGGCTCGAGGTTGCGCTCTTCCTTGCGGATCACGAACTCAGCCTTGTTCACGGAGCGTGGGCGCACTACCTCAACCGGAGCAACAGCTGGTGCGGTCTGTGCAGCGTCACGAGCATTCTGGACCAGCTCGGCCATGGCGAAGGACAGCTCGCGCAGGCCTTCACGCGTCAATGCGGAAACTTCAAAGACGCGGTAGCCGCGGCCTTCCAGTTCCTTGCGCACGAACTCGGCCATGTCAGCGCCGTCAGGCATATCGGTCTTGTTGAGAGCAACGAGGCGTGGACGTTCGTTCAACGGCACCACGGTTCCGTCGGCGCCAGCAAAGCTCATGTCAACGGCGTAGTTCGCGAGCTCAGCTTCGATCGTCTCAAGGTCAGAAATAGGATCGCGGTCCGCTTCGAGTGTCGCAGTATCCAAGACGTGAACCAACGCGGCGCAGCGTTCAACGTGGCGCAAGAAGTCCAGGCCCAAACCGCGGCCTTCGGACGCGCCTTCGATCAAACCAGGAACGTCAGCCACGGTGAAGCGGACGTTGCCGGCCTGAACAACACCGAGGTTCGGCGTCAAGGTGGTGAATGGGTAATCAGCAATCTTCGGACGAGCTGCCGAGAGCGCCGCAATGAGGCTGGACTTGCCAGCGGAGGGGTAACCCACCAAAGCAACGTCAGCAACGGTCTTGAGTTCAAGAACCACGTCACGCGAGTCACCATCGATGCCCAAGAGAGCAAAGCCTGGGGCCTTGCGCTTCTGCGAGGACAAGGACGCGTTGCCGAGGCCACCCATGCCACCGCGGGCAATGACGTATTCTGCGCCAACACCCGTGAGGTCAGTGATGATCTCGCCATCGCGGGTCTTTACCACGGTGCCATCTGGCACAGGAAGAATCAGCGTTTCGCCGTTCTTGCCGTGGCGCAGATCGCCGCGGCCCATTTCGCCATTGGTTGCGTGGCGGTGTGGCAAGTGGTGGTAATCAAGAAGCGTGGTGGTCTGGTCATCAACGCGCAGGATGACGTCGCCGCCATCACCACCGTTGCCGCCGTCTGGTCCGCCAAGTGGCTTGAACTTTTCGCGCTTGACGGAAACGCAGCCATGGCCACCCGTGCCGCCTGACACGTGAAGGACCACGCGGTCCACGAATGCTGCCATGAGTGTGTCTCCTATAAATCAAAGAATGGTGCCGAGTCAGGCGGAAAATCTCCGCAAGACCTAGCTAAAAAGCAAACTGGAGAGTGGACATGTAGTCCACCCTCCAGTTTAGTAAATCTTGTCTCAACTACCGCTTACGCGACACTTGAGTCACGGGCCAAATTACTGGCCAGCGAGAATGTTCACAACGCGACGACCACGGCGGGTGCCGAACTCGACTGCGCCTGCAGCGAGTGCAAACAAGGTGTCATCCTTGCCGCGTCCTACGTTCTCGCCTGGGTGGAAGTGGGTGCCACGCTGGCGAACGATGATTTCGCCTGCGGAAACCGTCTGACCACCAAAGCGCTTCACGCCGAGGCGCTGTGCGTTGGAATCACGACCGTTACGGGTGGAGCTTGCGCCCTTCTTATGTGCCATTGATTATGCCTACCTTAAGAATCGATGGATCGATGCTCGATTCGCCTTAGGCGATCGAGGTCACCTTCACCTTGGTCAAAGCGGAACGGAAACCCATACGACGCTTGTAACCGGTCTTGTTCTTGTACTTCTGAATAACAATCTTCGGTCCACGGAGGTTCTCGACAACCTCAGCGGTAACCTTGACATTTGCCAAGTCACTCGCTGCAGACGTGACCTTGTCACCGTCAACCAGCAACAGAGCGGGAAGCTCAATGGTGCTGCCTGCTTCGGCGGGGACGCGGTCAAGGGTTACGAGGTCTCCCACAGAAACCTTTTCCTGGCGGCCGCCAGCGCGGACAATCGCGTACACCACTTGGGACTCACTTCTCTCGACATCTATAACTAATAATCAGCGCAACGTTTATGCGCGCCATTCCAAACCTATGGAGGAAAATGGAATGGTTTGTGCGTAATGCCGAGGGGAAAAATTCGCGCCCAGGCCTTTGCACCGAAGCTCTACTTTACGCTACTGACGGCCACCTGGGCAAATACAACACGCCCCGGCGCGCCGCAAGTAACGCGGTGGCTCCGCGCTTCAGACGGAGCCACCTGGTGGAACACTACTTCGCCAGCTCACTTGCTGGCACGCCAGTGCCCAATACTTGTGGTTGCGGTCCGGACTGAGCTTCGGGACTCGCATCTTTCCCGACGGACTCCACGCTTGCGGTAAAGCTAGAGCCCTGTGCGTACAGCTCACCATCGTGACGACGAATCTCGGTATCCCCGGCGCCTTGCTGGCTCGAGGCAACACGACGACGACGAGGCTTGCGTACCGCCGAATCTCCCGAATTCTCAGCAACGACGGGAGTTACAGGCGCAGAAACCTTGCCCAGAGCTGGGGTTTCAGCTGCCGGAACTGGGTTCTTAGCCGGCTCAGGCGTGACCGAGCTAGCGCGCTCGGCTGGAGCTGCGGCGTCGTCCTTTGCCCTGTCCTCCGCCTTGTTCTCAGCGTCATCCTGGTGCGCCGAGGTGACGGCGTCCAAAGCGGCTGCTAGGGCATCCAAAGTGAGCTGCGGTGTCTGCGCAGGAACGCTTGCAACTCGACGTCTACGGCGACGGCGTGGCAAAGCGATCTTCTCGCCATGGACCACGACGGTCTCCACTGCATCCTCAGTTTCTTCAGAATCCGCAGTGCGATCTTTGCCACGTTCTGCAAGAACTTCAATAGCCTTGGCAACATCCTGAGCCGCGGCACGCGAACGTCCACGGCGCGAGGTCTGCGTGAAGCGAGGAGCCTCGGCAGCTGCTGGAGCCTCCTGAGCTTCCTCAGCTGGCGCCTCTTCACCCTCGTGCTCGTGAGCTGCGTGCGTCGCCGCTGCAATGCTTGCGAGAGCCTTACGGGCAGCCTGAGCGCGTGCGGTCTTCTCCGGATCCTCGGCTTCAACCTGCTCAGTTGCAGGCTTGTTGGAAGCTGATCCTGCAGGAGCGGACTGCGTTGCGTTGTCCTTTGCCGGTTCCGTCGTGCTGTCCTTTTCACGCGAACGACGACGCCGCTCGGCTCGGGAAGGACGCGAACTGGAGTTGTTCACTTGCTCTTGGGACGAGTGGTGACGGTGCTCAACTGGCTCGTCATACGTGATGACGCCGCGGCCAGCGCAGGCCTCACAGTTCTCGGAGAACACTTCAAGCAGGCCGGTGCCCATGCGCTTACGGGTCATCTGGACCAAGCCAAGCGAGGTCACTTCAGCAACCTGGTGCTTAGTACGGTCACGGCCCAAGCACTCCACCAAGCGGCGCAACACGAGGTCGCGGTTGGATTCGAGCACCATGTCAATGAAGTCGATCACGATGATGCCGCCGATGTCGCGCAAGCGCAGCTGGCGCACGATCTCTTCCGCAGCTTCGAGGTTGTTCTTGGTGACGGTCTCTTCGAGGTTGCCGCCGGAACCGACGAACTTACCCGTGTTGACGTCAACCACGGTCATGGCTTCGGTGCGGTCAATCACCAAGGAACCACCAGAAGGCAAGAAGACCTTGCGCTCGAGGGCCTTGCTGATCTGCTCGTCGATGCGGTGCTTCGCGAAGATATCCTTGTCGCCGTCCCACTTTTCGAGGCGGCTGACCAAGTCTGGAGCAACGTACGTAACGTATGCCTCGATGGTGTCCCAGGCTTCTTCACCCTGGACCACGAGCTTGGAGAAGTCCTCGTTGAACACGTCACGGACCACCTTGATGGTTAGATCCGGCTCACCGTAAAGCAGCTCAGGAGCGAGCGTCTTGGTGGACTTCGACTTGGCTTCGATCTCTTCCCACTGCGCGCGCAGACGGTTGATGTCATTCATCAACTCTTCTTCGCTAGCGCCTTCAGCTGCCGTGCGCACAATGACGCCGGCGTTCTCTGGCAAGTGATCCTTGAGGATTTTCTTGAGGCGGCTGCGCTCCACGTCTGGGAGCTTGCGGGAAATGCCGGTCATGGAACCACCTGGCACGAACACCAAGTAGCGGCCAGGCAAGCTGATCTGCGCGGTCAGGCGAGCGCCCTTGTGGCCCACTGGGTCCTTGGTGACCTGCACCAAGACCGTGTCGCCGGACTTCAAGGCGTGCTCAATGCGGCGTGGCTGTCCATCAAGTCCAGCGACGTCCCAGTTCACTTCACCGGCGTAGAGCACGGCGTTACGACCGCGTCCAATGTCAACGAAAGCGGCTTCCATGGAAGGCAAAACGTTCTGGACCTTGCCCACGTAGACGCTGCCAATGAGGGAATCCTGCTGCGTCTTGGAGACAAAGTGCTCAGCCAATACGCCATCTTCGAGGACGGCGATCTGGATGCGGTCCTCGTTCTGGCGAACCATCATCTGGCGGTCAACGGACTCGCGGCGTGCCAAGAACTCGGCTTCCGTGATCACGTGACGGCGGCGGCCCACCTCACGGGATTCGCGACGGCGCTGGCGCTTTGCTTCGAGACGCGTCGAGCCCTTGACAGCGGTCACCCGCTGGCTGGTCGAAGAATCGGCGGCGCTACGAGCAGCGCGCACACGAGTAACCGTGTTTGGCGGATCGTCCTGCGAGCCACCCTCAAGTTCAATGTCAGCGTCTCCACGACGGCGACGGCGACGACGGCGCAACGTCACGTTCGAGGAAGCCTCATCAGTTTCGTTCTCGTCAGAGTCAGCACCATCGATCGCCGGTGCGTCAGCGTTGCCTTCTACGGCGTTGTCCTTCGCAGCGGAACTGCGGTTGGATGAACCGCGTGAACGGCGACGCGAGCGAGGGGCGCGTGGCTCAAAGTCTTCGTCATCATCATCATTAGCCGACTGTGGCGCACGGGATGGAAGCGGTGGAAGCGCGCTCAAGTCTGGAGCGTGGAACAGCAGGCCACCTGGGGCAACCGGCAAATCGAAAGGACTAGCAAGAGCAGCAACGGGATCTACTGGCTTGTCAGCTTCCTCGTCCGCTGGCTTTTCTGCTTCTTCTGCAGAAGCTTCTACCGAAGCCTCTGCAGAAGTCTCTGCGGCGACGGCCTCTTGAGCTGCATCTTCTTGAGCAGCCTCTTCTTCAGCGGCAGTTTCTTCAACTGGCGCTTCTTCAACAGCAACGTCTTCGGCAACGGTTTCTTCGGAAGCCGCGTCAGTCGTCTCCGCAGGTTCCTGCGCAACGGAAGCTGCGTCGTCGTGCTCAGAAATTTCAGTATTAACGGAATCTGTAGCTTCGACACTCACGTTTTCCGCTGATTCTTCAGCGTTTTCGGGTGTGGTCAAGCTGTTGGACTGTTCGTCCATGGATAGCACTCCTTACCGTTACCCTTGCCACATCAAGAGCACCGGCATCTCGGTCGAGAGGTCGGGACTAATGTCCTCCGACCCTCGGAAGTCTGGGTTTTCCATCGGATTCGCGCTCACTCGTGGGCGCGGGCCGTCCGTAGGAACAGCGGCGCTTTTCCGGCCGCGATACAAATGCGGCGGATGCCTGCGGTCTTCGGGGCCACGGACCTCAATCTTCGTCCGTCGGCTCAATCGTTGCATCGCAAGGGATCCTGGAAGCCTGTCGCTGGATCAGTGGTGACGTGTGGGGCCACTGCTGACCAAGAGCTATTCTTTCACATACCTGCAAGTTATTCGCATCACCAATCGAATAACGTCACAAGTTTTCCATCTAAAGCCCAGCTTCATCACCTAGAATCAGCGGCAATCAACAAGCCTGTCAATTGATAAAAGATGACTGAGGAGTTTCGTTTGTCTCACTCCGTAAATGCCACGCCTTTGAGCGCAGCGGATACGTATCAAGACCATGAGGACGACGGCGCCGGCGTGCGTTCTTCGTACAACTCGCTTCCCGCTTGGGCTAGCGACAAGGGATTTGGGTGGATCGTCACGATCACCGGAATCGTGTCCTTCATCGCGTCGTTCATCCTGGTGCTCGAGCGTTTTGCGCTGTACAAGGATCCCGGTCACGTCACGAGCTGTGACATTAATCCGTGGGTTTCCTGCGGTACCGTCATGCGTTCGTGGCAGGCTGCGCTCTTCGGATTCCCGAACCCGATCATCGGCATTATTGGTTTTGCAGTAGTCATCTCTATCGGCATGTCCCTGCTTTCCGGCGCGCGTTTCCCACGTTGGTACTGGATTGCTTTCCAGACCGGCATCACGTTGGCATTCGCTTTCTGCGTGTGGCTCTGGAGCCAAGCTGTCTACGAAATCAACGCCCTCTGCATCTACTGCATGATCGTGTGGGCCATGATGATCATCCTGTTCTTCACCACCATGGCGCGCAATGTTTTGACGGACGTCATTCCCTCCGGCGATGGCGTGAAGCGGTTCTTCACCGGCTGGACGTGGATGCTGGTGGCGCTGCTCGCAATTGCTGTTATGGCCAGCATTTTCTTCCGCTTTATGAACGCGTTTTTCCCAGCGTCATAATTCGTTGGTGTTGGTGACTGAATAGCTGCGGAAACGAGAAATGCCCCGAGCGTATTGCTCGGGGCATTTCTTATATATGCTTGGCCGAATTTGGCCAGGCGGTTACTTGAACCAGATGCCAATCTCGCGCTCGGCTGACTCAACCGAGTCAGATCCGTGCACCAAGTTCTGCTGAACCTTGAGGCCCCAGTCGCGACCGAAGTCGCCACGGATGGTTCCTGGAGCTGCCGTGGTTGGATCCGTGGTGCCGGCGAGGGAACGGAAGCCCTCGATGACGCGGTGACCCTCGACGATAGCGGCAACGACTGGGCCGGAAAGCATGAACTCAACGAGTGGCTCGAAGAATGGCTTGCCCTGGTGCTCTGCGTAGTGCTCTTCCAAGAGTGCACGGTCAGCGTTGACCATCTTCAAGTTAGCAATGGCGTAGCCCTTGGCTTCAACGCGAGCCAAGATGGCTCCGCTGAGCTGGCGCTTGACGCCATCTGGCTTCACCAAGATCAGGGTACGTTCTACGGATTGTTCTGCGGACATGGCTGAACTCCTCACGAATAGTGTTTTCTACTGGAAATTCTAGTGGGTCTGGCTTCGGGGTTAGGACTCGGTGCTGGCTGGCCCGGAGGTCTGAGTGTTGAGGCCCTGGGCCTTTTCCCACTCAGCTTGGGCTTTGTCGCGTTCCTTGTTCTCGATATCCACCGCGCGCCCCTTGGTCACGCCGTACCACCAGGTGACGCCAAACAGCACGCCGATCAGGAACATCATGGGCTCTACGAAACCGAAGAGGATCATGGCGATCTGGATCAACCAACCAATCCAGTAGCCAAGAGGCTTCTTCAACAGCGTGCACGTGTAGATGCACAGTGCCGCGATGAAGAACGCTCCCCCAAGAATCCAAAGTGCACTTGGCTGGTCTCGGTGAGTTCCGGCCATCGCGATGCCTGCGAAGAACATCACAAAGGCCTCGAAAGTGAGGATGGTGGATGCGAAGAGCACGCGCGTGGAGCGGCGAGGCTTAGGAGTGCCCGGAGCTGGACGTGGCTTTCGTTCTCTTGCCATGGCCTACTTTCCCAACAACGTTCGAGCTTCGCCTACTAGCGTGATGGATCCGGTGATGAGAACTCCCCCACCAAAATCTTCAGCCTCGTCAGCGCGTGAAACGGCCCAGTCAATGGCGTCATCCAGTTTTTCGGTGACGAACATATCATCTTCGTCAAAGCCCACCTCGATGGCCATCGTGGCCAGCTCGCCTGCCGGAATAGCGCGAGGCGAGTTGGACTGCGTGAGGCAGATGTCCTCAACCAGTTCGCCGTATTGACGGTACATTTCCTCGAGCATCGAGCGAGCGTCCTTCTCTTGAAGAATGCCCACCACCAGCACCAGCTTGCTGAAGCCAAAAGCTTCCTTGACAGCTTCCGCCGAAACGCGAATGCCATCCGGGTTGTGTCCGGCGTCCACCAGGACGGACGGAGAATTGCGAACTAGCTCGAGGCGTCCTGGGCTGGAAGCTGCTTCAAAGCCGGCACGAACCAGATCCTCGTTGAGCATCTTCTCGCCGCCGCCGATGAACGCTTCGACTGCCGCCAAAGCCACAGCTGCGTTCTGAGCTTGGTGCTTGCCGTGGAGTGGCAGAGCAATGTCTTCGTAGCGTCCGGCCAGTCCCGAAATGGAGACCGCCTGGCCGCCCACGGCCACGTCACGGCGCTCCACGCCGAACTCAACACCTTCGAACCGGAACTCGGCGCCGACTTCGCGGGCCTTCTCGAGAAGGACTTGTGCAGCTTCTGGATCCTGCTCGGAGGACACCAAGAAGCCGCCCGGCTTGATAATGCCGGCCTTCTCGAGTGCGATGTCGCGAACGCTGTCGCCCAAGAGATCCGTGTGATCCAAGGAAATTGGGGTCACTACGGATACTTGGCCATCGCCCACGTTGGTGGCATCGGTGATGCCACCCAAGCCCACCTCGATAACCGCTGCATCGACGGGCTGATCCGCGAAGATCGCGAAGCCCAGGATGGTCACGGCCTCGAAGTACGTGAGCTTGTTCTCGCCACGAGCCTCAAGCTCTTCGTCCACGATGAGCAAGTAAGGACGAATCTCGTCCCAAATGCGCACGAACGTTTCATCGTCCACGGGCTCACCGTCAATGACAATGCGCTCGGTGACCTTCGCCAAGTGCGGGCTCGTGTAACGGCCCGTGCGGAGGTTGTGGGCCATGAGCAGAGACTCGATCATGCGAGCCGTGCTGGTCTTGCCGTTCGTTCCCGTGATGTGGATGATCGGAAAGGCCTTGTTGGGCTCCCCCAAGATCTCCATGGCACGGAACATCGGCTCCATGCGAGGCTCGATCTTGTTCTCCGGCGCGCGGCCCAGGAGTTCGGTGTAGACACTCGCTACCGAGTATTCGTCATACGTACTCATACTTAGACTCCAGCTTCCGTGGCATTGACCTGTGCGTTCAGTTTCTGAACAGAAACCTCGGTCTTCTCCAAGGAATCCTCAACCACCAATTCGAGTTCCAGCGTGAGCGTTTCGCCCTTCACCAGGTCCTCGTTGGCGCGTACTGCACCGATCTCGTTGGCCGGTCCGGTGAGCGTGGTGCGGATGCGGTCGCTCACTGCGAGGTCAGCTTCCTTACGCGCGCTCTGGATGGCGCGAACCATGTCGCGAGCGGTGCCTTCAGCTTCCAGTTCAGGGGTCACGTCGGTGTCAAGGACCACGAAGCCACCTGCAGGAAGAACAGCCACAGCTCCAGGGCCTTCGGCAGCCACGGACTCGAGCGTGTACTCGGACTCCTGAAGCTCCAGGCCGCCAGCCGTCACGACACCAGCGTCAGAAACGCTCCAGTCGCCAGACTTGGCGCCCTTGATGGCACGCTGAACGTCCTTGCCCAAACGTGGGCCGGCCGCGCGAGCGTTGACGGTGAGCTGCTGAGAAAGACCGAAGTCTGCGGCACTCGTGGTGGCAGCGTCCACGAATGACACGGCGCGCACATTGAGCTCTTCGGCGATGATGTTCGCGAACGTGTCGCCGAAGCGTGCAGGTTCTGGAACGGCTGCCGTCAAAGACTGCAATGGCAAACGCACGCGCAGCTTGGAGGCCTTACGCAAGGACGAGCCCGTGGAGCAGATGGTGCGGGTGAGCTCCATGGTTTCCACCAAGGCCACGTCCTGCGGGAAGTCTTCGGCGTTCGGGTAATCCGTGAGGTGCACCGAGCGCTCGCCCGTGAGGCCACGCCACACTTCTTCCGTGACGAGTGGCAAGAACGGTGCAGCCACGCGGCACAAGGTTTCCAAGCACGTGTAGAGCACGTCAAAGGCCTGCTCGTCTTCGGCAAAGAAACGCTCGCGGGAACGGCGCACGTACCAGTTCGTCAGGGTTTCCATGTAGGAGCGGATGGCTTCGGTAGCGCTCGAAACCTCGTAGGCGTCCATGTTGGCCTTGACGTCTCGCACCAAGTTTCCGGTGGCGGAGAGCATGTAAGAGTCCAGCGGATCGCTCGAGGTGTAACGCAGCTTGGCTTCGTAGCCGGCGCCGTTGTTCGCAGCGTTCGTGTACAGGCTAAAGAAGTGCCACACGTTCCACAGCGGCAAGAGCACTTGGCGCACGCCTTCGCGGATGCCCTCTTCCGTGACAATCAAGTTGCCGCCACGAAGGATCGGTGAATTCATGAGGAACCAACGCATGGCGTCAGAGCCGTCGCGGTCCAAGACCTCGTTGACGTTCGGGTAGTTCTGGAGGGACTTGGACATCTTCTGTCCGTCGGATCCCAACACGATGCCGTGGCTGATGACGTTCTTGAACGCAGGACGCTTGAACAAAGAAGTAGCCAAGATGTGCAGCGTGTAGAACCAGCCACGCGTCTGTCCGATGTACTCCACGATGAAGTCAGCCGGGTTGTGGGTATCAAACCACTCGCGGTTTTCCATCGGGTAGTGCACCTGCGCGTATGGCATGGATCCGGAGTCAAACCAGACGTCCAAGACATCTTCCACGCGGCGCATCATGGACTGTCCCGTGGGATCGTCCGGGTTCGGGCGCACCAGATCGTCGATGAACGGACGGTGCAGGTCAACCCGACCCTCATGGTTCAACGGCAAACGGCCAAACGCCTCTTCGATCTCAGCCAAAGAGCCGTAGACCTCGGTGCGTGGGTATTCAGGGTTGTCAGATTCCCAGACAGGGATTGGCGAACCCCAGAAGCGGTTACGGGAGATGGACCAGTCGCGAGCGTTCTCGAGCCACTTGCCGAACTGGCCGTGCTTCACGTTGCCCGGGATCCAGTTGATCTCTTCATTCAGTTCGAGCATCTGCTCCTTGAACTTCGTGACGGAGACGTACCACGAGGAGATCGCGCGGTAGATGAGCGGCGTGCGGCAGCGCCAGCAGTGTGGGTAGGAGTGCTCGTAGGTTGCTTGACGAGCCAGCACACCCTTGTCCTTGAGGACACGGATGATGGTCTTGTTCGCCTCGAACACCTGCACGCCAGCAATCTCGGCGAGCTCGGTGGAGCCGGAGGGGCTTGGCTTGGCGAAGAGCGGAAGGAACTTCGCGCCTTCATCTACGGACAGCACCACAGGGATGCCGGCCGCTTCACAGATGGCTTGGTCATCTTCACCGTAGGCTGGAGCCTGGTGAACAATGCCGGTACCGTCCGTGGTGGTCACGTAGTCAGCCACGAGGATGCGCCAAGCGGTTCCCGTGCCGTAGGTCTCGTCGTCCGTGAAGTAATCGAACAGCGGCGTGTAGGCCACGTCTTCAAGGTCGGTGCCCTGGAATTCGCCAGTGACAGCGGCTGTTGCGGCAGCTGCGTCGTCGTACCCAAGATCCTTCGCGTGCGCACCCAGCAAATCCTTCGCAAGCAAGAATGCTTTCGGTGCGAAGTTTTCGCCAATGCCAGCGCCGTTGGGGCCAGCCGGAACGGTCACGTAGGTGACCTGAGGACCAACCGCGAGAGCCTGATTCGTAGGAAGGGTCCACGGCGTCGTGGTCCATGCGAGCGCGTAGGTTCCGCCTAGGCTCAGCGCATCAGCCTTCTCCCCCGCCAGCTCGAAAGCCACCGTAACGGTAGGGTCCTGGCGGTTCTTGTAGACGTCATCATCCATGCGCAATTCATGGTTTGACAGCGGCGTTTCGTCTTTCCAGCAGTATGGAAGAACGCGGAAACCCTTGTAGGTCAGGCCTTGATCGCTGAGGTTCTTGAACGCCCACAGCACGGATTCCATGTACTCAACGTTGAGGGTCTTGTAGTCGTTGTCGAAGTCCACCCAGCGCGCCTGGCGCGTGACATACTCGCGCCATTCGTCGGTGTACTTCAAGACGGACGCGCGGCAAGCGTCATTGAACTTGTCGATGCCCATGGCAAGGATTTCGTTCTTATCCGTCATACCCAGCTGCTTCATCGCTTCGAGCTCAGCAGGCAGACCGTGCGTGTCCCAACCAAAGCGGCGCTCAACGCGGCGGCCCTGCTGGGTCTGGTAGCGCGCTACGAGGTCCTTGACGTAGCCGGTCAGCAAGTGACCGTAGTGCGGAAGGCCGTTGGCGAAGGGAGGTCCGTCATAGAAGACGAACTCATTCTCACCGGCGGCGCGCTGATCAATGCTGGCTTGGAACGTTCCGTCCTTGTCCCAGTATGCGAGCGTGCGCTCTTCCATCGCTGGGAATCGTGGGGACGCGGGAGTTCCACGTTCGGGATCTGTAGTGGCCTTGGGGTAAAAGCTCATGATCGGTCCTGGCATCGGCGACCCGGTGGGGTCTTCGCTTCGATGCGGGGACGAGCTCCCTTCGCATTGGCGAAAGGGTCGCGGTACCACCCCGCTTGCGTCATGCGTACCCATATTTGAGTACGACGACGCCGCTTGATTTTCGCTATGTCGGGCGATCCCGTTCGGGTCTAATAAGAAACGCGAGCGCTTCCGTTCTTCCGAATGCTCACCGGTGATAGCCGGGTCAACGCAGTTCTCTTTATGATACCGCTACTTTTTGCGTATCACCTTATGCACCGCCGGTTGTGCTACAGGCCTCACGACGATCTCATCAAGGTTGACGTGATGAGGTGCGTTGACGGCGTAGGAAACAATGTCCGCGATGTCTTCGGCAAGCAACGGCTTCTCGACGCCTTGGTAGACCTTCTCCGCTGCTTCCTTGGAGCCCAAACGGACCAGCGAGAACTCTTCCGTGTAAACCATTCCGGGGAGAACTTCCATCACGCGGACGTTGTTCTCTGCTTCTTCGAGGCGGAGTGCTTGCGTCATTGCGCGTTCGGCAGCCTTAGCAGCGTTGTATCCGCCACCACCTTCATAGGAGACGAGCGCTGCCATGCTGGTCAGGTTCAGCACGGTTCCTTCGCCGTTAGCGCGAAGCATGGGCAAGAACGCGCGGGTGACCTTCATGGTGCCCAGCACGTTGCTGGCGTACATGTGCTCCCAGTCTTCGTCCTTTGCGTTGCCCACGGTGTCCACGCCGAGTGCTCCGCCGGCGATGTTGATGACGGTGTCTACGCCGCCCTGTTCCGTGACGATTGCGAGGAGGTTGTCTACGTCTTCTTGCTTGCTGACGTCGCCCACCACGGCGATGGCGCCAGTCTCTTCGGCAATTGTCTTGAGCTTGTCTTCGCGGCGTGCAAAAGCGAAGATCTTCCAGCCCTGTGCGGTCAGCTGACGAACGCTGGCGGCGCCGATTCCGGAGCTTGCTCCCGTGACAACTGCTGCACGGGTGGACGAAGTGTTTTCAAGATTTGACGTGGTCTCACTCATAAATCCACCCTAGCGCGCGAGCGGTTGCCAGTCTCGCCATGTGAACGTGGAAGAATAGAAGGCATGTCCTCCAATATTCCGGGCACAGACACGCCCACTTCCGTATCCGTTCCAGACAAACCAGCTCTTGAAGGGCTTGAGGAGTCCTTGACCGCCCGTTGGCGTTCAGAGGGCACTTACAAGTTCGATGAGAACACCACGCGCGAGCAGGTCTTCTCGATCGACACTCCCCCGCCAACGGCGTCTGGTTCTCTTCACGTAGGACACATCTTCTCCTACACCCAGACTGACGTTTTGGCGCGCTACCAGCGCATGACCGGTAAGAACGTCTTCTACCCCATGGGTTGGGATGACAACGGTTTGCCCACCGAGCGCCGCGTGCAGAACTTCTACGGTGTCCGTTGCGAGCCAACCAAGCCGTACGATCCTGACTACCAGCCACCAGCGCAGCCAGCCAAGAACCAGCGCGACTGGGATGTTATCTCCCGCCAGAACTTCATTGAGCTGTGTGAAAAGTTGTCTGCTGAAGACGAGAAGGTCTTCGAGCACTTGTTCACCACCCTCGGCTTGTCCGTGGACTGGGACATCACGTACCGCACCATTGACAACCACTCGCGTGCCACCTCGCAGCGCGCGTTCTTGCGTGACATCTCCGCAGGAAACGCCTACTTGTCCGAGGCCCCAACGCTGTGGGACGTCACGTTCCGCACCGCTGTGGCTCAGGCTGAGCTTGAGGACCGCGAAGTTGCTGGCGCTTACTACCGCTACCCCTTCACTGCTGAAGACGGCGAGCAGGTCTTCATCGAGACCACGCGCCCTGAGCTTTTGCCAGCGTGTGCAGCTCTCGTAGCTAACCCGGACGATGACCGCTACAAGCACCTCTTCGGCAAGACGGTGACGTCTCCGTTGTTCGAGGTTCCTGTTACGGTTCACCCGCATCCATTGGCTAAGGCTGATAAGGGCTCCGGTATTGCCATGGTGTGTACGTTCGGTGACTTGACCGACGTGACCTGGTGGCGTGAACTTCAGCTTCCAACGCGTGCCATCATTGGCCGCGATGGTCGCGTCAGCGGCGACGTTCCTGAGTGGATCACCACCGAGGCCGGCCGCGAAGCGTACGCGCAGGTGGCTGGTAAGACGGCGTTCTCCGCTAAGGAAGCCGTGGTTTCCATGCTGACCGAGCGTAAACTCCTTGACGGAGAGCCAAAGAAGATCATGCACGCCGTGAACTTCTACGAGAAGGGTGACAAGCCTCTTGAGGTTGTCACGTCTCGCCAGTGGTACATCCGCAACGGTGGCCTCTCCGAAGAGCGCCGTAACCAGATGATCCAGCGCGGTCGCGAGATCGAGTTCCACCCAAGCTTCATGCGTTCCCGTTACGAGAACTGGGTTGCTGGCTTGAACGGCGACTGGCTGGTATCCCGTCAGCGCTTCTTCGGTGTCCCGATTCCTGTCTGGTACGCCTTGGACGAGAACGGCGAGCCACGCTATGAGGCTCCGATTCTTCCAACCGAAGACATGCTTCCTGTTGACCCGATTGCTCAGACTGCTCCAGGCTTTGACGAGTCTCAGCGCGACCAGCCGAACGGCTTCATGGGCGATCCTGACGTGCTCGACACGTGGGCTACCTCTTCCTTGACCCCGCAGATCGTGGGCAAGTGGGGCGTTGACGAGGACTACTTCTCGAAGGTCTTCCCGTTCGACATGCGTCCACAGGGCCACGACATCATCCGTACGTGGTTGTTCTCCACCGCCGTTCGTGCAGATTCTTTGCACAACTGCGCACCGTGGAAGCACGCGGCACTCTCCGGCTGGATCCTTGACCCGGACCGCAAGAAGATGTCCAAGTCCAAGGGCAACGTGGTGGTCCCGAACGAGATTCTTGACGAGTTTGGTTCTGACGCCGTGCGCTACTGGGCAGCATCTGCCAAGCTCGGCGCGGATACCGCGTATGAAGTGGCTCAGATGAAGATTGGTCGTCGTCTGGCCATCAAGCTTCTCAACGCCTCTAAGTTCGCACTGAACCTCGGCGCCACCGAAGCCAACATTATTGTTGACGACGCCGCCGTAGTCACGAACGCTCTGGACCGCTCGCTCTTGGTGCGCCTCGCCGAGGTCATCGAGCAGAGCACCCGCGCGTTTGAGCAGTACGACTACGCTCGCGCCCTTGCGATCACCGAGTCCTTCTTCTGGTCCTTCACGGACGACTACGTGGAGCTCATCAAGGACCGTGCTTACGGTGCTCGTGGTGAAGAGGAGCAAGCCAGCGTGCTTGCCACCTTGGCCACGACGCTCGATGCACTCTTGCGTCTTTTGGCACCGTTCCAGCCATTCGCGACCGAAGAGGTCTGGGGCTGGTGGCGTGCAGGATCTGTACACCGTGCCGCTTGGCCAACCGCCGATTCGTTCGCGAACGCCGTTGCCGACGCCGACGCTCGTGTCTTGACCGATGTCGCGTTGGCCCTGGGTGGCCTGCGTAAGGCCAAGTCCGAGGCAAAGGTTAAGCAGCGCACCGAAGTTACCAGCGCCACCGTGAATGCTCCGGCCGAACAGGTCGAGCGTATTCGCAACGGCTTGGGCGATCTGCTTGCCGCCGGTAACGCGAAGGATCTGCACTTCGCCAACGTTGACGGAGAACTGACGATCTCCGACGTGGTCTTGGCTGAGGCTGAAGTTCCAGCCGAGTAGTCAGTCCGCGCACAGGCTGCAATAGAAAAGTCGCCCGCACGTTCCTCGAAAGAGGAGGTGCGGGCGACTTTTTGCTGTCGACCTCAATACCTTGAGCTCAGTGAACAGATCTCAGAGACTAGACCTCAGTGAATAGAGATCAGTAACTAAACCTCAGTCAATAATGATCAGTGACTAGAGCTCAGTCACTGGGGACTCGGTGCGGCTGCGCTTGATCTCGAAGAAGTGCGGGTACGAAGCCAGCGTCACCGAAGCATCGAAGAGCTCGCCAGCGAGTTCTCCCTTAGGAACGCGCGTGATGACGGGACCGAAGAATGCGGTGCCATTGAAGGCAACGATTGGCGTTCCAACGTCCTGTCCCACACGGCTGATACCCTCGGAGTGGCTGACGCGAAGGGCGTCGTCAACCTCGTCGGTGTGAGCGACGTCAGCGAGGTTGGCCGGAAGTCCGACGATCTCGAGTGCGCGGCGGACAACCTCGTCGCGGTCCTGAACCTTTTCCTGGTGAATCAGCGTGCCCATGGCCGTGTAGAGCTTGCCGATGACGTCATCGTCGTGCTCTTGAGCAGCCTTGATCAAAACGCGAACTGGTCCCCATGCGGTCTTCAAGTGTGCCTTGTAGTCCTCTGGCAATTCGTCGCGGCCCTCGTTCAATACGGCAAGGCTCATGACGTGCCAGTTCGTTTTGACCGAACGGACCTTTTCCACTTCAAGCATCCAACGCGAGGTGGCCCAGGCAAACGGGCAGGTTGGGTCAAACCAGAAATCAACAACGGAATGCTCTGTAGCTACGGTCTCAGTCACAAGTCTCTCCTCAGAGGTTGATCAAAAATAGTGCGCCGCGTTTAGCGACGTCATGCAAAGGGGCAAGATGAACGTTTGCTCATCCTGCCCCCGTTATGAGCAATAGCTCAAAATTATGCAGATTTATTCCGACGCTTGCGTGCCACTTCTTGTGAAATCAAGGTTGGCTCTGCGTGGTCAATCACGACGTTTCGGTCAATGATCACTTCTGCCACATCTGTGCGTCCCGGAAGGTCGAACATAATGCGGCCGAGCGTCTCTTCGAGAATTGCTCGCAGACCACGAGCACCCGTGCCACGGTCCATTGCCAAGTCAGCAATGGCGTCCAGCGCGTCCTCTGTGAACGTCAAGGTAGCGCCGTCCAGCATGAACATTTTCTGGTACTGCTTGATGAGCGCATTGCGAGGAGCCGTGAGGATCTGGATGAGAGCTTCCTTATCCAGGTTTTCTACGGTGGTGATGATCGGCAGACGGCCAATGAATTCTGGAATCAAACCAAACTTCAAGAGGTCCTCTGGACGAACGTCGCCGTAAGACGCGGTCTCGCTGGATAGGCTTGCGAGCGGAGCTCCGAAGCCAATCCCCTTGCGGCCAGCACGCGAACCAATGATGTCTTCGAGACCAGCGAAAGCGCCGGCAACGATGAACAACACGTTCGTGGTGTCTATCTGCAGGAATTCCTGGTGAGGATGCTTGCGTCCGCCCTGTGGTGGTACGGAGGCGACCGTTCCTTCCAGGATCTTGAGCAGTGCCTGCTGAACACCTTCGCCTGATACGTCACGGGTAATGGACGGGTTCTCCGACTTACGCGAGATCTTGTCAATCTCGTCAATGTAGATGATGCCCTGCTCGGCACGTTTGACGTCATAGTCAGCAGCCTGAATGAGCTTGAGCAGGATGTTCTCAACATCTTCGCCAACGTAGCCTGCTTCGGTAAGCGACGTTGCATCTGCCACCGCGAACGGCACGTTCAGACGTTTAGCCAAGGTCTGCGCCAAATACGTCTTACCGCAACCAGTTGGGCCAATCAGAAGAATGTTGGACTTGGAGACTTCCACTTCATCCAGTGGATGAGGCTCTTCTCCCAGTTGCATGGTCTTGGAGCTATTGAGCGTCTGGATACGCTTGTAGTGGTTGTACACAGCGACAGACAGAGCGCGCTTGGCGCCTTCCTGACCAATGACGTATTCCTGTAGGAAGTCGAAGATTTCCTTGGGGTAAGGGAGGGTCATCTCCCCCTGCTCGGTGACTTCACCGAGTTCTTCTTCAATGATCTCGTTGCACAGCTCAATACATTCTGTACAAATGTAGACACCTGGACCGGCGATCAACTTGCGAACAAGTTTTTGGCTCTTGCCACAGAAGGAACACTTGAGCAGTTCTGAGCTTTCACCCATTCGTGCCATATGTGGTTCAACCTCCAAAAAATGGTGCGGACTCGTCAAACGAGCGTGAGCCCGCGGAAACTATCTTCAACTGTAGATCAGGACACGGACACTTAGGTGAAAAAGATGGGGCGTGCCTGTAAAAGACACGCCCCTTCGCGTTCATTACTTACCCGTGGGCGAAATGCCGAGCGCTTACTTTGCGATTGCCTGTGGCTTGACCTTGCGAGGTGCCAACACTTCGTCGATCAGGCCGTAGTTCTTAGCGCCTTCGGCGGTCATGTAGAGATCGCGCTCGATGTCGTTGCCGACTTCCTCAGGTGCACGGTTGGTGTGCAACGCCAAGGTGTTCTCGAGCCATGAACGCATGCGCATAACTTCTTCAGCCTGAATCTGCAGATCCGTTGCGGTGCCGCGTTCGCCGCCACCCATTGCTGGCTGGTGGATCAAAACGCGAGCGTTTGGAAGCGCCAAGCGCTTGCCTGGTGCACCGGCTGCCAAGAGCACAGCAGCTGCAGATGCAGCCTGGCCCAAGCAAACAGTTTGAATCTCGGGACGCACGAACAACATGGTGTCGTAGATGGCCGTCATCGCGGTGAAAGAACCACCTGGGGAGTTGATGTACAGCGTGATGTCGCGCTCTGGGTCCATGGACTCGAGAACCAACAACTGCGCCATGACATCGTCTGCAGACGCGTCATCAACCTGGTTGCCCAAGAACACAATGCGATCCTCAAAGAGCTTCGCGTAAGGATCCTGGCGCTTAAAACCGTACGGGGTGCGCTCTTCGAACTGTGGAAGAACGTAACGAGCCGACGGCATGTTAGAGGCACCAGAGGTGCCAATGTTTGATGGATTGAAGTTCATTCCTGCTCCTAATAAACCGTGTGCCGCTGCTACTTCACTCCGCCGCCGCCAGAGACGGAGGTCGAGTGCGTTGCGATCTTGTCGAAGAAGCCGTATTCGAGACCCTCTTCAGCAGTGAACCACTTGTCGCGGTCATTGTCCTTGAGGATTCGCTCGAGTGGCTGGCCGGTCTGCTCTGCCGTCAGCTCAGACATGACCTTCTTCATGTGAAGGATCAGTTCAGCCTGAATACGGATGTCAGAAGCCGTACCGCCGATGCCACCAGAAGGCTGGTGCATCAAAATACGTGCGTTCGGGGTTGCGTAGCGCTTGCCCTTCGTACCCGAGGATAAAAGGAACTGTCCCATGGATGCAGCCAAGCCGGTTGCCACGGTGACCACGTCGTTCGGGATGAACTTCATGGTGTCGTAAATGGCCATACCGGCGGTGATGGAGCCGCCAGGCGAGTTGATGTAGAGGTAGATGTCCTTTACAGGATCCTCGGCCGAGAGCAGCAACAACTGCGAGCAAATGGCGTTTGCGTTTTCATCAGCGACCTCGGAGCCCAGCCAAATGATGCGCTCCTTGAGTAGCCGGTTGTAAATGTAATCCTCGCGCGCGGCCGGATCGACCGACGCCATCGAGGGACGGGATTCCGTAGACATATCCGAGTACCTCTTCCATCGTGTCCGCACACCACTCGTGACGGACGAATTGATTGACTTTGACATTACTCATATCCACGCCTGATGTGGGGTTTCCGCGCCTACTGTTCGCTGTTGGCGCATACCCCCGCTTCATGGTTCAGCTGTGGGTGATTTTGGGGAATAAAGAACGACGCCGCAGCTCGCTTTCGCGGGCCACGGCGTCGGACATTTCACTCTCGCGAGTGAGAAATTATGAGGCTAAGACTTATGCCTTTGCGTCTTCTTCAGTTTCCTCGGACACCTCAGCTGCGTCGTCGTTCTCTTCAGCAAGCTCACCGGCTGGGCGAACGAAAGTGGTCAAATCAACCTCGTTGCCCTCGGTGTCCTTGACGGCTGCAAGCTCAAGAACGTGAGCAAGTGCCTTACGGCGGCGAACTTCGCCAACCATCATGGAGACCTGACCCTGCTGGTCAAGCATCTGAGCGAACTGGTTCGGGTCGATGCCGTACTGCTGGGAAGCCTGAACGATGTATTCGATGAGCTCAGCCTGCTCGACACCGATTTCTTCCTTTTCAGCAATAGCGTCAAGGATGATCTCGTTGCGGAAAGCACGCTCGGTGTTTTCACGAACCTCAGCGCGGTGCTCTGGGGTGTCGTGATCGTTTTCCTGATCGTGCTGGTGGTCGCCGAAGTGAGAAGCAACCTGCTCTTCGATGACGGACTCAGGAACTGGAACCTCGATGATTTCCACGAGGCGGTCCATGACCTTGTCGCGAGCCTGGATGCCCTGCTCGGTCACCTTGGACTCGTCAGCAACGCGCTTGAGGTCAGCCATGAGCTCGTCCATCGTGTCGAACTCGGAAGCCAACTGGGCGAAGTCGTCGTTTGCCTCAGGAAGCTCGCGCTCCTTGACTGCGGTGACCTTAACCTTGACGGTTGCGTCCTTGCCGGCGTGCTCGCCACCCACCAAAGCAGTGGTGAAGGTTGCATCCTCGTCAGCGGAAAGGCCGATAACAGCCTCATCCAAGCCGTCGAGCATAGTGCCGGAGCCTACGAGGTAGGAAAGGCCCGTTGCGGAATCTACTTCTTCGTCCTCGACGGAAGCGCCAAGGTCGATGGTGATGTAGTCGCCATCGGCGGTTGGGCGATCAACGTTCTTCAACGTGCCAAAGCGGCCGCGAAGTTCGTCGAGCTGAGCCTGAACATCATCGTCAGAGGTCTTGGCTGCATCAACTTCGATGTCAAGACCCTTGTAGTCAGGAAGTTCAATGGTTGGGCGAACGTCAATCTCAACGTGGAACTTGAGCTGGCCTTCGTTCTTCTCTGGATCAGGAAGTTCGGAGATCTCAACTTCTGGGCGAGACAGTGGAACGAGTTCGTTCTCAAGCACTGCCTGCTGGTAGTAACCGTTCAGGCCTTCGTTGATGGCCGTCTCAATGACGTAGCCACGGCCAACGCGCTGGTCGATCAAACGAGAAGGAACCTTGCCCTTACGGAAACCAGGAACCTGGATCTGCGTGGCGATCGACTTGTACGCCTTGTCGATTTCCGGCTTGAGTTCTTCTAGTGGAACCTCAACCTCGAGCTTGACGCGGGTGGGGTTGAGTGTTTCAACGGCGCTCTTCACGGCGTAGTACTCCTGAGATTGGGATAGTTGATAACTACACGACCAAACATGAACACCGCCCGGACCACATCGTTTGAAGGGTCCGAGCGGTGTCTTGTTCAGAGTCGGGGTGACAGGATTCGAACCTGCGGCCTCACGCTCCCAAAGCGCGCGCTCTAGCCAAGCTGAGCTACACCCCGTTTCGGTGCTTGAATAGTCTACGCAGACATTGCCCAAAAAAAGAAATCGGGCATGTCTCGGCGCGTCGCCTGATCTCCGATTTGCTGGCGACGCTGAGCCCTGCTAATCTTTTCAAGTCCTTTCCGGAACTTATCCGGGAATGGGGACGTAGCTTAATGGTAAAGCCTCAGTCTTCCAAACTGATTACGCGGGTTCGATTCCCGTCGTCCCCTCCATATAAATAAAGAAAAAAGAGCGGCCATTTGGCCGCTCTTTTCGTTTATCCGTCTAGAACTTTTACTCAAGGCCTAGACGGATCTTTCATGAAGCTATCGCGTCACAAAACCACGTCGCCCGTGTTTTCGTACGTTGCGATCTTTCCAATTCGACGAACGTGACGCTCGTCATTTGAAAATGGTTCAGCAATAAAGGCATCAATAAGGGCAGTTGCTTCCTCTAGAGAATGCTGACGTCCACCCACAGCTACAACGTTTGCATCGTTGTGTTCACGCGCAAGCTTTGCCGTGTTCTGGTTCCAGACCAATGCAGCACGGATGCCCTTGACCTTATTTGCAGCAATCTGTTCGCCGTTTCCGGAGCCACCAAGGACAATTCCTAGTGCCTCAACGCCATTTGCCTGGTCTGCGGCCACCGCAAGAGCAGCGTTAATGCAGAAGCTTGGGTAGTCGTCGAGTGGGTCGTAGCTTTGCGGTCCGTGATCCGTGACTTCGTGGCCGGCTTCCGTCAAATGCTTAATGAGGTGGTGGCTTAGCTCGAGTCCAGCATGATCCGTGGCAATGTGGATACGCATAGTGATCCTTTTCGAATGGTTCTGATATTTCCCATCAGATTACCGTTTTGGATCCATTGTTCGTTTCGTACTGTTCAAAGTCGCGTGACGAGTGACACAATAAAAGTCTCAAAGATCTCTTTCATTTCGAAAGGTGCAAACGTGCCCGGACTAAATCTCACCCGCGAGGAAGCTCGCGAGCGTGCAGAACACATTTCTGTAGACAGCTACGAAGTCTCCCTTGACCTTACCCGTGGCGAGCGAATTTTTGGCTCGACCACCACCGTGCGCTTCTCCGCGCGAGCTGGAGCCTCTACTTTCATCGATGCTGTGACGGACAAAGTTCACCGCATTACAGTCAACGGCGCTGAGATTGATCCAGAGCAGAACTCTGATGGCGTCCGCATTCAGCTTCCAGAGCTTGCAGCAGAGAACGTCGTCACCATTGAGGCAGACGCCCTTTATACGAACACCGGCGAAGGCCTTCATCGTTTCGTGGACCCCGTAGACCAAGAGGTATACCTCTATACCCAGTTTGAGGTTCCAGATTCGCGCCGCATGTTTGCTGTGTTTGAGCAGCCGGACCTCAAGGCAACGTTCCAGTTCACCGTGACCGCTCCTGCTCACTGGGATCTCATCTCAAACCAGACCACTCCTGAGCCTGTTGCTGTTGATGACACCAAGAAGACCTGGACCTTCGCACCGACTCCACGTTTGGCTTCTTACGTCACTGCACTTATTGCCGGCCCGTACCAAAACATCCGCTCCGAGCTCACCAGCTCTGACGGACGAGTCATCCCACTCGGTGTCTTCGCGCGTAAGTCCCTCATGGAATTCGTGGACGCTGACAACATCTTCACGATCACCCGTCAGGGCTTTGAATTCTTCGAGAAGCAGTTCGGCACACCGTACCCATTTGAGAAGTATGACCAGCTCTTTGTCCCGGAGTTCAACGCCGGCGCTATGGAGAACGCTGGCGCTGTCACGTTCCTGGAAAGCTACGTCTTCCGTTCCAAGGTGCCGGATGCGCTTGTTGAGCGCCGCGCCATCACCATCCTTCACGAACTCGCTCACATGTGGTTCGGCGACTTGGTGACCATGAAGTGGTGGAACGATCTCTGGCTCAACGAGTCCTTCGCAGAGTTCATGTCCACGCTCGCGGCAGCAGAAGCCACCGAATTCACGCAGTCTTGGACCACCTTCTCCTCGCTCGAGAAGTCATGGGCTTACGCTCAGGACCAGCTGCCATCCACGCACCCGATCGTTGCTCCTATTAACGATCTTGAAGACGTGCAGGTGAACTTCGACGGCATTACCTACGCCAAGGGCGCTTCCGTCCTTCGCCAGCTCGTTGCCTGGGTTGGTCAGGAAGAGTTCATGGCCGGCGTTCGTTCCTACTTCGCAAAGCACGCATGGAAGAACACCGAGCTCAAGGATCTGCTTTCCGAGCTTGAGGTTTCCTCGGGCCGTGACCTTTCTAACTGGGGCGCACAGTGGCTCGAGACTGCTGGCGTCAACAAGTTAGAGCCAAGGATTGAAGAGGACGCCGAAGGAAAGATTTCCTCCTTCACCATTCGCCAGTCCGCACCGGAAAACCACAACACGCTACGCCCACACCGCTTGGCTGTTGGCACGTACGATCTGGATGCCTCCGGCAAGCTGACTCGTACGCACCGCGTGGAGTTGGACTTGGATGGCGAAGACACCACCGTGGTGGAGCTCGAAGGCATCGAACGTCCCGCACTTATTTTGGTGAACGACGACGACCTCGCGTACGCAAAGATTCGTCTCGACGAAAAGTCTCTTGCTTTCGCAGTTGATCACTTGAAGGACTTCGAATCCTCACTCCCCCGCACCATCATCTGGGGCGCCGCATGGGATGCCACGCGTGACGCTGAGACGCCAGCTCGCCAGTATGTAGAGCTTGTGCTCAACAACATCGGCAACGAGAGCGACTCGACCGTCATCATGGTGCTCTTGCGCCAGCTGGGAACCACGTTGGATTCCTACGTTGCGGACGACGCTCGCAAGGAACTTTCCGAACGCGCCGCTGACCGCTTGTGGGAACTGTCTCAGCAGGCTCAGCCAGGATCCGACGCTCAGCTTCAGTTCGTCAAGGCATTCGCGTTGCGCTCCCGCACGACATCGCAGCTCGACACTGTCGAAGCACTGTTGAACGGCACGCAAGAGCTCGACGGAATGTCCCTCGACGTTGACATGAAGTGGGCACTCTTGACCGCGCTTGTTGCTGGCGGCCGCAAGGGCCAGGCCGACATCGATGCGATGTTGGCCACGGATGACACCGCCAACGGTGACTTGTCCGCGCACACGGCTCGTGCTGCACTTCCAACTCTTGAAGCAAAGCGTGCCATGTTCGAGGAGATTCGCTCCGGCGAGAAGCTCTCCAACGCTCAGTCACGTGCTGCCATCATGGGCTTCAACCGAGCACACGACTCGCAGCTGCTGGCTGGCTTTGCCGAGGAATACTTCGGTTCCATCCGCAAGGTCTGGGAATCCAAGTCGTTTGATACGGCAGAGCAGATCGTCCTCGGCCTGTTCCCTGTCACGCAAGTTGCACAATCCACGCTTGCTAGCGCGGATGAGTTCTTGAAGAACCTCGGAGACGAGATCCCGGCATTGCGTCGCCTGGTGCTCGAGAGCCGCGATGGAATTGCTCGTGCGTTGACGGCTCGTGCCGCTGACCACTAAGTAGTACGGCTATCCAGATAACCGATCCTTCGGCAATCTGGACACAGCCCACATCGGTAACTAGTCAACATCTGAACTGCGCTGGAGTGGACGTCGCAACGACACCACTCCGGCGCAGTTCTTTTTTGGTCTCAGTCACCTGAGTAATAAGCGTGAAAGTAGGCTGAAGACATGTCCTTTAACGAGCATCATTTTGAACTCGACGTGCACTGGACCGGGAACCAGGGAACTGGCACCTCTGGTTACCGTGACTACTCGCGCTCCCACAACGTCCTAGCTGACGGTCCCGGCGAGATTCTGGGTAGTGCGGCTAGACCCTTCCGGGGAGATGCAGAACGCTGGAACCCAGAGCAGCTCATGCTTGCTGCCCTGGCACAGTGCCACATGCTGTCCTACCTTCACGTCGCCGTGATGAACAACGTGGTGGTCACCGCGTACGACGACCATGCAACCGCAACACTGAACGTGAATCCTGACGGCAGCGGTGAGCTCACCTCCGCGACGTTGCGACCACGAGTCTCCTTGGCCGATGAATCCCAGCGTGCCCTCGCCGATTCACTTCACGATCAAGCACGCGACGTATGTTTCATCGCCCGATCCGTGAATTTCCCCGTCCACCATGAGCCAGAATCGCCACCGGCATGAGAAGCAACAGGGCCACAGAACCTACAGCGCCGACAGCCCCATCCGACGAAGCCCTTGAGGACTTCTACAAGGCAATCACCGAGGCTCACCTAGCTCTTCAAGACCCAGAACGTGCTGCCAAGATGCAGGCTTACATGAAGTCTGACATTCCGCATTTCGGCGTCCCGAAACCGCAGAGCCGCAAGCTCACTATGCAGCTGGCGAAAGAGCACTTCGGCACCGATCCCCTGCAGCGCATTGCCGCCGCGGAATTCGTCTGGAACAAGGCCACTCATCGCGACCACCTCTATGCCGCCCAAGACACGCTGGATATCGCTTCCATTCGCGGGAACATCGAAGTCCTTCCGCTGCTTACCCACATGATCGACACAGGCCAGTGGTGGGAATTGGTGGACGCAGTTCAGGGCCATTTTTCCGAACTCTTGACCACCCACCAGTTAGCACTTACTAAACTCCTACGGGAGTGGGTGCACCACGAAAATAAGTGGCGTCGTCGTACTTCTATCATCGCCCAACTGAAGCTCAAGAAATCCACTGATACCGAGCTCCTCGCCTACGCCATCACCGAGAATGCGGCTGATAAGGATTTCTTTATCCGCAAAGCCGCAGGTTGGGCGCTGCGTGAATACGCCAAATCAAATGAGCCCTGGGTCAAGGATTTCCTGAAAACCCACCGTGACGAACTCTCGCCACTCACGATTCGGGAAGCAAGCAAGCACCTCCTAAACTCGAATCATGAATGATGTTCCACTGATCCCCCGCCGCGACGATATGGGCCAGAAGATTTCGCAATTGCGACCCACTGGTTCAGGCTCTGCGGGCGCTTCCAAAGAAGCTGAGGAGTACCGCCTCGAGGATTACGCCGGTACGTTCTATTACTCCGTGGGCGGCAAGGAAACGTTCAAGAAATTGACGGAGATCTTCTACCGCGAGGTGGAGAAGGATCCCGATTTCCGCGCCATGTATCCGGAGGAAGACCTGCGTCCCGCTCAAGTACGACTTCAATTGTTCTTGGAGCAATACTGGGGCGGACCCACCACGTACGGTGAGCACCGCGGTCACCCGCGCTTGCGCATGCGCCATCACCCGTTCCCGGTGAATTCCATAAACCGCGATAAGTGGCTTGCGTTCATGCGCACAGCCCTTGACGAGATGGCACTCCCCCAGCTTCAGGACGCGACGTTGTGGGATTACTTCGAGCGTGCCGCGCATTCGTTGCAGAACACGCCAGACAACTAAAAGCTGCGGAGGTTCTCATGGCGAGGACCTCCGCAGCTTTTGGTTTAAGGTGCTGAACTACTTCTTGATTTCAACCCACACCAAGCGGTGATCGGACGTCGGGAACGGGTATTCGCCAGTTAGCTCTGAGCCAGGCTCGCCCTTCTTAGGCCAGAAAACGCCGGCATCCTCAACTACCAAATTGCGAGATGGCAAAACGTAGTCGGCACGCAAGTTGCCCGGAGCGCCATCTGCGAAGTCAGCCGTGTCATAGGCAGGATCAGCCTCATGAGTCAGGTTTGCGCCGTTCTGCAAGACTGCCGCTTCCGGGCCACCCTCGGACGTTGGCAACGGATCCTGAATACGGTTGTGGTTGAGCAACTGCTGAATCGCCTGATCCAACGAATCTCCATCCTTCGGATCCGCGTTCTGATCGCCAAGGATCACGAAGCGCTCGCCAGCCTTGAGTCCGCCGAACTCTCCGTTGTCGTCGTAGATGTATGACGACTGCTTCTTGGAGGTGGCGACGTAGTCAGCCCAGAACCGGATTTCGTCATGGTTGCGGCGGCCATTGCGGTCCTCGGGACCGTCGAAGGTGGGTGGGGTCGGGTGCGAGGTCAGCGCGTGGACTACCTTGTTGTCCACCTGAACCGGGATGTCCCAGTGGCTCTTGGAAGACAGAGGGAACTGCTCGAGCTCTTGCGCGGAGTACCAGTTCTCAGGGATGGCGTGGTTTGGCATGTCCTTCCACAGGAAGTTCTGGAAGGTGCGCACCTGATCTTCGAGGATCGGATACTTCGAGTAGACCACCATGCCGTACTGACCGGGGAACAGTCCGAATCCCCACGCATCGTCACCACCGGCCACAGCGCCGTTGTTGTTCAAATCAAAACCCGAAGGCACACCGGTGTTCACCGGCGCGGTGTACACGTACGGGTAATCTGCGGTTGGCTGACCGTTTTGAGAGACTGCAAGGTAATGAGTGCGGAACAAATCTGCGGCACGGTGTTCGGCGTCGTAGTCGAATTCGTTGATGAGCAGCACGTCTGGCTGATTCATCTGGATCACTTCAGCCACAGCCTTAGCCTGCACATTGTCTGGGGTCGACAAATCGCGAACCAGATCGCCTTCGGCATTCCGGTTGAGCGACGAGTTATAGGTAGCGACCTTGAGAGACTGCTGCTGGTCAGCTTTGGCAGCAGATTTCTCGGCATTCTTGTTTGTAGGTGCCGCGGATGCAGCGGTTGCGGCGAAAGGAACGGACAGTACGAGAGACGCCGCTACAGCGGCGGTGAGTGATTTACGCATGATCGAAAGCTACTTGCGCGAAGAAAAATCTAGGCGAATTCCCGGTTAACGCGAGAAAACCAGCACGTGACCCTTGCTGGCGCTCAACCGCTGCCATGCACCAGTTCGTGTGTGCCTCACCGGCTCCCCGGGCGTGAGGAATCCCAGAGTTTTCATGGCGATTGCGGCTCCCAGCGCAAGCGAGGTTTGTTCCAGCCGGGAAGTCCAAATGCGTTCACGCACAGTTTGTACGACGGCGCCGCCCGGGTTCGCGGGCAAAGCTTTCGCAACCGCTTCAATCGCCTGATTTGCGTGCTCTTCGATTTCCTCGCTTGAGAATTCCGCTACCAGTTCCCAGCCACTGCGAGGTGGAACATGTCGAGCCCATGATGCCACCTTTTCTGCGGGTGGAGCGGGGATGACCGGCGCTGCACCGGCAGACACCGGATCATCCAACCGTGCAGTTCTATCCGTAATATCGCCGATGCTGTAAACACCAATCTGGCTCTCATGATCGCGAGCCAGTCGAGAAACTCGCATGCCCAACAGGAGCATCGCGTCCGTTGGTTGCTCTCCTGCTGAAGCTGCGTCGTCGTTCTTTCCCAGTAATTGAAGGCCAAAGTTGCCCACGGAAAGAAGCGGAACATAGGTTGCTAGCGCGGTTCCGACCGTTTGAAGCATGACGCCGTCATCATTGATGGAACGAGCACGGGCGAGAAATTGACCGAGGTCACGGACGGATTCGGAGTCGATGAACTCGAGATTTGGGAAAGGCACCCCTCAATCTTGCCACCAGTTGACGACGTCCTCGGTGAATATGTTTGGTGACACTGGATCCCACGGATAATCTCTAGGGAAAGTGTTGTGCCTCGCGAGGTAGTTTGAGCTGCAAGGAGCGAAATAGTGTCGGATATGAATCCAACAGAACGACTCATCGATCTTTTGGATGTAGATGGAGATCCTGAAGCGCGCACCGACGAAGACATCTTCGTAGGTCACTCGCCAAAACAACCGAACCGTCGCGTTTTCGGTGGCCAAGTATTGGGCCAGTCGGTAGTTGCGGCCTCGCGTACGGTTCAGGAAGACCGTGCCATTCACTCATTGCATGGTTACTTCCTTCGCCCAGGCGATATTTCCAAGCCCATCACCTTCGGCGTGCAGCGCTTGCGCGATGGCCGATCCTTTTCAGCTCGCCGGGTTCACGCTTATCAAGATGGTGTGCCGATCCTCTCGATGATCGCGTCCTTCGAGGTGCCTGCCGTTGGCATTGAGCACCAGATGGATTTCCCCTCCAACATTCCGGATCCGGAGACTTTGCCGACTGCGTCCAAGTGGCTTGAGGGAATTGACCACCCGATGGCGAAGGACTGGCGCGAGAACCGTCCTTTCGACTTCCGTTATGTGGACGAGCCAATCTTCTTCAAGCCTGCGGCCGATCCGTTCGCAGGCACCGTGGTGTGGATCAAGACTCGCGATCCCCTGCCAGCCGGTACACCGCAGGCAGTTCACCGCGCTGCTCTCGCGTACGCATCTGACTACACGCTGCTCGAGTCAGTCATGCGTCGCCACAAGCTGGTGTGGACCACGCCGGGCATGAGCATTGCGTCCTTGGACCACGCGATGTGGTGGCACCGCCCTGTGGCCGTCGATGAGTGGATGCTCTATGTGCAGGAATCGCCGAGCGCTTCCGAGGCACGAGGTTTGGGAACGGGACGTATCTTCTCCCGCAACGGTGAATTGTTGGCAACGGTTGCCCAGGAAGGCATGATTCGCATCCCTCAGCTTTCCGATGAGCAGGAACAAGCCACCGGCGAGTAAGCCGGCATCTAATTCGGCACCAAAAATACGCTGCAGACAGCAAAAGGCCCACAGGATTCGGTTGAACCGATGCTCCTGTGGGCCTTGCTCTTAGTTGGCTACTTCAGCCAACCGTTGGTTTCGCGCTTAGTCGCGGGTCAACCGGCGGTGCGTCACGCGGTGAGGCTTCGCCGCGTCTGGGCCGAGTCGCTCAATCTTGTTCTGCTCGTACGACTCGAAGTTACCCTCGAACCAGTACCAGTTGGCCGGGTTTTCCTCGGTGCCTTCGTACGCGAGGATGTGGGTAGCCACTCGGTCAAGGAACCAACGGTCGTGGGAAATCACGACGGCGCAGCCCGGGAATTCGAGCAACGCGTTTTCGAGCGAGGAAAGAGTTTCCACGTCGAGGTCGTTAGTCGGTTCGTCAAGGAGCAAGAGGTTTCCACCCTGCTTGAGGGTCAACGCGAGGTTCAAGCGGTTACGCTCACCACCGGAGAGCACGCCAGCGCGCTTCTGCTGATCTGGGCCCTTGAAGCCGAACGCAGAAACGTAAGCGCGGGACGGCATTTCAACCTGTCCAACGTTGATGTAGTCGAGACCGTCGGAGACAACTTCCCACAGGGACTTGTCTGGGTCGATGCCGGCGCGGTTCTGGTCAACGTAAGAAATCTTGACCGTTTCACCAACGCGCAGGTCGCCGCCGTCGAGTTCTTCAAGTCCAACAATGGTCTTGAAGAGCGTCGACTTACCCACACCGTTCGGGCCGATAACGCCGACGATGCCGTTGCGTGGCAACGTGAAGGAGAGTCCGTCGATCAAGGTGCGATCGTCGAAGCCCTTCTGCAAGTTCTTGGCTTCGATCACCAGAGAGCCAAGACGTGGTCCTGGTGGAATCTGGATCTCTTCGAAGTCGAGCTTGCGAGTCTTCTCCGCCTCGGCAGCCATCTCTTCGTAGCGTGCCAAACGAGCCTTCGACTTGGTCTGGCGACCCTTGGAGTTGGAGCGCACCCAGTCGAGTTCGTCAGCGAGTCGCTTTGCGAGCTTCTGATCCTTCTTGCCCTGGATTGCAAGACGTTCGCGCTTCTTCTCAAGGTAGGTCGAGTAGTTGCCCTCGTATGGGTGCAACTTGCCGCGGTCCACTTCAGCGATCCATTCCGCGACGTGGTCGAGGAAGTACCGGTCGTGGGTGACGGCAAGGACAGCGCCCGGGTAGGATTGCAAGTGCTGTTCGAGCCACAACACGGACTCGGCGTCCAAGTGGTTAGTAGGCTCATCGAGGAGCAACAAGTCAGGCTTCTGCAGCAAAAGCTTGCACAAAGCAACGCGACGGCGTTCACCACCGGAAAGGTTGGTGACTGGGCTATCCCCTGGCGGGCAACGCAACGCGTCCATTGCCTGCTCGAGCTGGGAATCGATGTCCCACGCGTCAGCGGCGTCGATTGCTTCCTGAAGCTTGCCCATCTCTTCCAAGAGAGCATCAAAGTCAGCATCGGGCTGGGTCATCTCTTCCGAGATCTCGTTGTAGCGAGTGATCTTTTCGTAGATCTCGCCCACGCCTTCTTGGACGTTGCCAAGAACAGTCTTTTCCTCATTGAGAGGTGGTTCCTGCAGCAAGATTCCCACGGAGTATCCGGGGCTCAAACGTGCTTCACCGTTGGACGGGGTATCGAGTCCCGCCATGATCTTAAGGATCGTCGACTTACCAGCACCGTTCGGACCCACAACGCCAATTTTGGCGCCAGGGAAGAACGACATGCTCACATCGTCAAGGATGACCTTGTCGCCAACAGCTTTGCGCGCCTTGGTCATGGTGTAAATAAATTCGGCCATGCCTTCTAGGCTATCTTCCAAACCGGGGTTAGTTGTATTCGGCAGCCTATTAGAGAGCGTTTTACGGTCACTCCGGCCTGGTGAATTCGTTCTCACCCCGGTTTGAAAGACTTTTTAGCCCTTTTCTGGTGACGGGCAGGACCGCCTAGGCGGGTTCAGCGCATGGCCAATTCACGATCGTCGGTGTCCTCCGCTTCGAACTGTTGGTCGGCGTCGGCACACAACTCTTCTTCAGCAGTGATGCTGTTTCCTTCTTCTGCAGCGCCGGCGCTCTCTGGGCTAGACGCTTGAGTTGTGTCGTTGGATGACTTCGGTGGATAGGACTTATGAATCACGGCGCTACTGGCCCACGTGAGGTCATGGCCAATGGATTGGGCTTCCAAGCCGACGTAGGCGCCAACGGTTGAGTCTTCACGCGTGAAGGTACGCACTTTGAGCCGTCCCACCACAATGACCTTTTCACCCTTCTTGATGCTCGACACCGAGTTCTTTGCGAGCTCACGGTAGGCCGTGACAGAGAACCAGTTGGTCTGGCCGTCCACCCATTCGTTCTTCTCGCGATCAAACCAGCGCTCGCTGCAGGCCAACCGGAAGTCAGTGGCATCTGTTCCGTTTTCAAGCTTCTTCAACCGTGGATCCGTCGCGACGAAACCGCGGACCGTCATCACTTCACTCATTGCTTTTTCCTCTCAAGTTGTCGCCGCACGTTTTGCGGTACATGACCAGTCTGCGAAGCGGTCAGCACGGCGTTTGGGAGGACGGCAGTTTTTGGGGATAACTCACGAGAACTCACGAAGTGTCAAAGACCTGTGCGTGATGTTCTACAATGTACGGGTGCCTTTGGCACTGGCCTCCGTAGCTCAGTTGGATAGAGCGGCAGCCTTCTAAGCTGCGGGTCGCGCGTTCGAGCCGCGCCGGGGGCACCACAATTCGATCGTTCAATTACCCTGATATTGTCAAAGCGACTTAGATAAACGACAGCTTGGCGGACCTTTAGTGGAATCGATGTCCGGTAATCCTTCGCGTAATACCGATGAGAGCCCCCTACTTACGTCTCGCACCTCTATTCTAAGATTCGTCCTGTTGTTGCGCTTTCAAAATGAGAAATACCGCTCTGCGACACCGGCTGATCCGACCATCCCCATCCGCTTCGAAGTTCGCGCGATCATCGCAATCTTCACGCTGCTTGGCATCTTCTTTAGCTCGTGGGTCGCACGACTTCCAGTCGTCAAGAGTGATTTGTCCGTCAACATCAGCCAAATTGGTCTTCTCTTGTTCTGCATGGCAGCCGGAACTGTTGGCGGCCTCCTAGTCGCCAGAAAAGTGCAGAGTTCCCTTGGTGCCCAGCGTGGACTGGCCTGGACCGTTCTCATCTCTTCACTTTTCATCTTTGCTCTCGGAGCCGCGACGCTCTGGGCCAACGTCATCCTGGTCTGCATTGTGCTGTTCTTTTATGGAGCGAGTCTTAGCTGCACGGACGTCTTGATGAACGTTGAAGGCGCCCGCATTGAACGCAGCCTGAAGCGCACCTTCCTCCCCCTACTCCACGCTTTCTATAGCTTCGGAAACGTCGTTGGCGCTGGAATCGGCTGGTTTGTCGGCATGCAGCACATCAGCGTCTTTGCGCACTTCGTCATCATCGCTGCGCTGGGAATCTTGATTGCGATCTTGGCAGTCCCTGCCCTCAATTCCTCTCATTCATTCACCGTCACTCCCCTGACGCTAGACGAACATTTTTCCGCGCCGACCCCGTTGAAACGCGACTACAGTCTCTGGATGATCGCCATGCTGATTCTCTTCATGGCCTTTGCTGAAGGTGCTGGAAACGACTGGATTGCCCTCGCAGCTCACGAAGGACACCAGCGACCAGACGCTGACGCCGCCCTCGTCTATGGCGCGTTCGTTGGCGCGATGATGGTTGGCAGACTACTCGGTGGGCCTTTTGTGGACCTCGTGGGCCGCGCCGCTGCACTGCTTGCGCTCACGATTGTAGGAATTGCCGGAATTGCTCTGTTCATCTTCTCGAGCGATGTCTTCACGCTCTTCATGAGTGCCGTCATGTGGGGACTCGGAGTCTCGCTTGGCTTCCCGCTCGGGATCTCTGCTGCTGCAAGTCATCCCACCGATTCCGCTCGTCGCGTGGGGCTGGTATCCGTATTCGGATATGCCTCCATGTTGACCGGTCCTCCAATTTTGGGCCTCTTTGCGCATTCTTGGGGAATTCTTGCGGGGCTCTGGCTTCCAGCCTTATCACTGCTCTTGTCCCTAATCTTCATCCCGGCTGTCGGCAATCGGCGAAAGCGCCAAGTCGCTGCCGAAGCAGACGAAACACCAGCACCCTAGAGGCGTTCCTCGGTGGCGCTAAGCCGCGCTTGAAGCCAAGAGGAGCGGTTGAACGGGAACAGATGTCGCGTCTTCGGATCAACGAAGATCAACACCGCCATGTAGACGAGACCTAGGATACCCGTAATGATGCGAACGAGGGTCAAGTCAATCCACTGTGCAACGCTGAGCTGATCCACCACTCCCACAAGCACCAGGATCGCGGATAGCAAGAAGAAAAGCTCTTCAATAAGCCCGCGATACACGCGGTACACGGCAAAGAGTGGCACAATCCACAGCAAGTACCAAGGCTGAATAATCGGCGCCAGTAGCACCACTGCGCTCAGCCCTAATGCGAAGCCTAACATCGGGTGCAGATCATTGCGGAACAGCGCCAAGTACAGGATGAACAAGACCGCGAGGACGCGGCACAGCGTATAGAACACGCCAGCCACCACGGCATGGTCCAGACCGAAGAGCGATGCCACCCAGCCCAGTCCCTGCCCCACCAAACCGATGGGTGCAAAAGGAAAGGCTGCGGAGCCGGAGCTCGCCATGCCGGGAATCCAACCGAACCACAGACGCGTCACGGCTCCCATGATCGTGAGTCCAACACCCACGCTGAGTGCCAACAGCACCCACGTCTTGATCCGGCGGCCCCATGAAGCACCCTGTCCAGCCATCAAGAGGCCCAAGAACGGCAAACCGATCAAGACAATCGGCTTGATGCCAATAGCGATCAGTGCCCAGATCACGGAAGCCGCGTGGCGTCGTCGTAATCCATACCAAAATGCCAACAGAATGGCCCCCATCATGAAGGAGTCATTGTGGACGCCGGGAATCATGATGAGTAGGAACAAGGGGTTCGCGACGCTCACCCACAGGGCCCAGCCTGGATTGGATTTCAGGCGCTCGGCGAGTAGCGGAATTACCCAGACGCACAGCGCCACGCCAGCAACTGCGAAGACGCGGAACAGCAAGACGCCGATCTCCGGAATACCGCCGGAAATCCAGAAGACGAACTGAGCGAACAGCAAGAAGATGGGGCCATACGGGCTAGCGGACTCGGCCCACAGACCGTCCGAACCCTCCGCGAACCAACCCGGCAGCTGGGACACCCAATTCTCGTAAGGATTGAGACGCGAGTGCATGAGCCGGCCCTGCGCGAAATACGAGTACACGTCCCGCGAAAAAATTGGGAATGAAAAGAACATGGGCAGCGACCACCACAGGATCGCCCGGCGAATCACTGGCACCGAATGCTGGTGATCCTTGCCCGAACGCTGGCCTAGTCGTAGCCACGCGCGAACCAAAATGAGCGAACCCAGCGCCAAGAGACACGCACACGCAATCACGCCAAAAGGCTCAACGCGCAGAGGATTCAGGAACGTGGTGCGGGCAAAGAGCGAGTTCTGCGCAGAAGCAAGCCAGCCAACGCCCCACGAGCCCAACGTGACCATGATCGAAGCGATGATGCCCTGAGCAATCGCGACGGCCGCATGTGACTCATCGCCACCTGCAATGCGACGGAAAACAGGGCGACTTGCTAGCCACTCTTCGGCGCGGGTGAGCGCATCAGTGAGCTGAGTCAGGAACTGGGGCATGAGGTCTCAGGAATCCTGATCGCGCGAAATGATGGTGGTGGGTCGCTCTGATTTAGGCCGGCGCAGCGGCGGCAAGACCCCTCGGAACATGTGCTTGGTATGCGGATCCAGGAACGCGAGGTACGCCATCCCCGCCCACGAAATCAGCGTGGACATGTGCTTGATCCAGGACTCGGAATCGCTCAAGAACTGCCAGACGAAAATCTGGTCAGCCGCGCCGTAGGCAAGCATGAACGCGCTCGTGAAGATGGTGAAGACCATTTGCCAGTCGTCGCGAATCCCGGTCACGGCGAAGAACGGCAGAATCCAGAGCAAATACCACGGCTGAATCACCGGAGACAGCACCACGAGAGCCGCAAAAGCGATGCCCATGCGCTGCACCAAGTGAGAGTGCTTGCCACGGAAAATTACGAACAGCACAACGAGGACTGAAGAGAGGCGGCCGATGAGCTTGATGGTGGGAAGGACACCGCTCGAGTCCAACCCCAAAGCGTTGAACGCGCCTTCGAAGAACATCACCAACATGCCCAACGGGGCGAAGACGGTATAACCAGTTCCGGTAATCAGCATGACCTTGAGCCAGCCGAAACCGTAGCCGTTCAAAATTCCGGTGAGAGTCATGAGGGCAAGGACAATGAGGCCTGTGTACGCCCAATAGCGGAACTTCTTCCACCAGCTAGCGCCTGCACCGGCCCACAACAGTCCAATAAACGGCAACAGCACAATAGTGATGAGCTTGACGCCGATCGAGGCCGTCAACAGCACCACACCGAGGAATCCGCGCTTCGTCGCCGCGTAGTACGTTGCGGCGACAGCCAGACCCACCATGAGTGCGTCGTTGTGGGCGGACGCTACGAAGTTCACCAGCAAGAACGGATTCGCCACCGTAATCCACTGAGCTTTGGCGCCTTCAACGCCGTGCAGGGCCGCGAGCTTCGGCACGTAGATTGCCAAGAGGACCACGCCAAGCAGCGCCACTAGGCGGTACAGGAAGACGGAAATATCCGGCGAGGTACCGGCCACCTGATTTACCAGGTATTCGATCCACAAGAAGAACGGTCCGTACGGAGTTTCAGACTGCGCCCACCGTGGGTCGGCCCCGAGCTGGAACCAGTTGGACAACGTCGAGATGCCGTCCACATACGGATCTTGCCCGGAGGCCACCAAGCGACCCTGACCGATATAGGCGAAGACGTCGCGGCTGAAGATCGGCACGCAGAACAGCATTGGTATGGTCCAGATGCCGCCCGCAAGAGTGACCGCTTTCAGGCTTCCTTCTGGCCAGCCGCTCAGCAGCTGCCGCAAACGGAGCCAAGCACGGAAAAGTACCCAACAGCCAAGGGTGAGCAGAATGGTGGACAGCGCCACGCCCCACGTTTCGGTGCGCAGGTTAATGAGCCATGGTTGACGGTTGAGCGGCGAAACGATGGCGAGCCAGCCGACTCCGCAAGAACCGATCAAGATGAGGACTGCGCCGATGAATCCTTCAACAATGTTCCAGCGCAAACTACCGGCGGTTGCTAATTTCGGGCGAGCCACTGCGCCATTGCTGGTCCCCAAACCGCCTCCTCACCGCCACAAAGTCTTTACAAATGCTAGCACCGGCCACTTCTCCTCAGGCCGCGGCACTCCCCCGGCACGGTAAATTGTCCATATGGCCAATTCTTCAGAAATGCTCGTGTGGATCGATTGTGAAATGACTGGACTCGACGCTGTCGAGGACGCCCTGATTGAGGTTGCCGTGTTGGTGACCGATTCAGAGCTCAATGTCATGGGTGAGGGCGTTGACGTGGTGATCAAGCCGTCCGCCGTTGCGATCGAGAACATGGACGATTTCGTCCGCAGCATGCACACCTCCTCCGGTCTCATCACGGAGCTCGAAGGTGGCATCAGCATGGAGGAAGCTACCCGCCAGGTCCTCGATTACATCAAGGAATGGGTTCCGGAGCCTCGCACTGCTCCGCTTGCCGGCAACTCCGTAGGCCAAGACAAGTTGTTCTTGACCCGGGACTTGCCAGAAGTCATGGAGCACCTTCACTACCGAATCGTGGACGTGTCCAGCATCAAGGAACTAGCTCGACGCTGGTACCCGGCCGCTTACGCTGCGTCCCCGAAGAAGACAGGCGGTCACCGCGCGCTCGGCGATATTCAGGATTCCATTGCCGAATTGGCGTACTACCGTGGCGCCATTATGGTGCCCAGTGAGGACGCGAATTCCTGATGACGACGACGCCGCAGCTTGCGTTCGTGACGGACATCTCAGGCCCAGCGGAGTCTCGTTTAGAAATTCCTGCAAAAACTGTGTAAGATATTCTCTGTTGCTCAGACAGAGGATGATCAAAAATCTACTGTTGACAACGGCTCTTTGAGAGCCATGGTGGGTATAGCTCAGTTGGCAGAGCGCCTGGTTGTGGTCCAGGAGGTCGCGGGTTCAACCCCCGTTACTCACCCTCACGATGAAGGTGGGAGGCAGTCGCCTCCCACCTTTTGTGTTTCCGGAATCTCTTCCGAATCAGGGTTATAGGCACAAATGTGTGTACAGGTTTCGGCGTGTCATGGTTGGTTTCTGCCGGCCCAGCCGGTTTGGATGCCGTTTCCGTCTTCCCAGCTGAAGTGGTTGCTGTAGGTTTCTGGGGCTTGCGATTCATCGCTTTCCATTGATGCGTTTTTGGTCCGTTGGGCCGGGTTGAGGTGTTCTGGTTTCACGAGGCTCCAGGGTTGTCTGGGGTGTTCGGTGAGGGATTCGAGGAGCCAGTCCACAGCGGTTCTGGCGTGCTCTTCGGGGAGTCCTCGATGCAGCCGTAAGAGCTCTTTGATCGCTTTGTTCGGTCCGCCTTCTAACGGGGATGTGGTCCGGTGAATTTTCTCGCCGGTGTCTGGTTGCAGGTCAGTGTCTAACCACGTGAATAAGCAGTGTTCTTGGATGAGGCGTCGATACACGTTCCGGGCTCGGCGTAAGCGTTGATGCGTGTACCACCAGTGACTGTTTCTCGAGACGCTTGAGGGGCGTTCCTGACCGGTTTTCGCTTTGGTTCGGTGCTTGAGGAACTCGTCCCATTTCGCCTCCCACGCGGCGTATTCACGCAACCACGCAATGGCTTCGTCTTGGGTGCTGACCTTCATCAAGACCCTCGTCAGGGCTGCGAGTTCTTTACCGGCTGGTAGCCGTGGCTGGAAGGTGAGCTCGCGACGGATGTTCTGGAACACATGAAAATAGCAGCGTTGAACTTTCGACTCCGGCCACGTTTCCTTCAACGCGGCACGTAGCCCGGTACCACCATCAATGATCGCCACCGCCGGTGCCGGGATCCGCTCGAGTAGGACTTGCCAGGCGATCTTTTTCTCTCGATCGCACCATTGCCAATCCACCACGTACTTGCCGTTATAGGCGATCAGCACGCACCACCCGTTGAAATAGGTGCCATCAAGCATGAGCTGATGATGCACTACGCCGGTGGGCACAGGCGGTGGAACCTCAACGCGCCAGCACCACTGAATACGCTTCCGGAAACCACGCGCTGAACCTGCCATGGCTGCCTGCGACTGAGTACCCAGGATCCATGTCAAGAACTGAGTCAGTTCGCTCTTACGAGTGACATCAGATCGTGAACGAACCTGCGAAGCACCACACGACTTGCACCGCCACCGAGCACGACCAGCCGAGGTCTTACCGTTCTTGACCAGAACACAATCACATACACCACAACGTGGCCGATGAGAAGCAACAGGCACCCCATATGCTTTCAAAGCATAAGCAGGACCCTACACGCCTACTCCCACAAGGCAAGCAAGCCTAATCTGTACACACATTCGTGCCTATAACCCCCGAATCAAGGATTCTTCTTAGTTAGGATTTATCCATGAGTATTCGTCCCGTCACCATTTACGGCGAGCCTGTTTTGCACACTCGCGCTCAAGAAGTCACCCAATTCGACGACGAGCTGCGTGCCTTGATTGCCGACATGTTCGAGACCATGGACGCCGCCCACGGCGTGGGTCTGGCAGCGCCTCAGATCGGCGTTGGCCTGCGCATCTTCACTTACGAGTATGAGAACGAAGACGGCGTGGCTCCGCGTGGCGTGGTGGTCAACCCGGTGCTGACTCTTTCCAAGGTTTCCGGCGCCGCTCCTGATCCTGACGAGGAAGAAGAAGGCTGCTTGTCCGTCCCTGGCTTAGGCTTCCCCCTCAAGCGTGCAGAATACGCCCGCGTGCAGGGTTTTGACGGTAACGGCAATCCTGTGGACTTCGAGGCAACTGGCTGGTTCGCTCGCATCATGCAGCACGAGTTCGACCACCTCAACAGCACGCTCTACGTTGACCGCTTGGTGAGCCCGTGGAACCGCCGCTGGGCCAAGGCCAAGCGGAATCTCGGCTGGGGCGTCCCCAACAAGACCTGGATGCCTGGCGTCGATCCGGATCCTTTCGGCCACTAAAACTTTCCACAACAAAAAAGAGAACTCCTCCCCTGCTCAGTTGAGCAACGTGAGGAGTTCTCTTTTGAGAGGTCTAAGACCTGAACCTGATGAAGTTACGCCTTCGGGAAGGTCGGCGCGTTAGTGCCGGCCATCGTCTCAACGACGCGAACTACCTGGCAGGAGTAGCCGAACTCGTTGTCGTACCAAACGTAGACAACAGCGTTCTTGCCACTGGCAATGGTCGCGAGACCATCAACAATGCCTGCGCGGCGGGATCCCACGAAATCAGTGGAAACAACTTCTGGGGAATCGATGTAGTCGATCTGGCGGTGAAGCTCGCTCTGCAACGACGTGGTGCGAAGGTACTCGTTGAGCTCTTCCTTCGTGACGTCCTTGTCCAAGTTGAGGTTCAAGATTGCCATGGAAACGTCCGGGGTTGGTACGCGAATAGCGTTACCCGTGAGCTTGCCGGCGAACTCAGGAAGTGCCTTCGCGACAGCCTTAGCAGCACCGGTTTCCGTGAGCACCATGTTGAGTGCTGCGGAGCGGCCGCGACGTGTGCCCTTGTGGAAGTTGTCGATCAAGTTCTGGTCGTTCGTGAACGAGTGAACGGTTTCCACGTGTCCGTGGTTCACACCGTACTCATCGTTCAAAACCTTGAGAACTGGAGTGATGGCGTTGGTGGTGCAAGATGCTGCGGAGAGGATCTTGTCATCGTCGGTGATGTCAGAGTCGTTGACGCCGTGAACGATGTTCTTGATGTCGCCCTTACCTGGAGCAGTCAAGAGAACGCGAGAAACACCCTTGGCCTGAAGGTGCTGGCCAAGTCCTTCTGCGTCGCGCCACTTACCCGTGTTGTCCACGACGATGGCGTCCTTGATGCCGTACTCGGTGTAGTCAACGGACGTTGGATCATTCGAGTAGATGAACTGGATCAACGTGCCGTTAGCAAGCATCGTGTTGTTCTCGGTGTCAACCGTGATGGAGCCCTCGAAAGGACCATGCACGGAGTCACGGCGGAGCAACGAAGCGCGCTTGACGAGGTCATCTTCAGAGCCCTTGCGAACTACGACGGCGCGAAGGCGAAGTCCATAGCCGCCGCGCTCGATGAGGATGCGGGCCAGCAGACGGCCAATACGACCAAAGCCGTAAAGCACAACGTCAACAGGCTCTGCCTCGTGAGCGCCCTTCTTACCAGCGACATCTGCGAACTCTTCCTTCAAGAAGGCGTCGAGATCGCTCTGACCGGATTCCTTGAACTTGCGGTTCAAGCGCGCCAAGTCAACAGAAGCAGCTCCAACATCAAGCTTTTCGATGCCTTCGAGCAGCGCGAGGGTGTCAGCAATTGGCAAGTCAACGTTGTCTACGCGACGGGCCGCACGGTGGGCCTTCAAGATGTCGACGGCGGACTTGTTGATGAGCTTGCGGCCGTAAAGCGACGACACGACGTTGTTATTGCGGTAAAGACGGCCGATTACCGGAATCATCTCTTCAGCGCTTTGTTCGCGACCGCTCCACTCAGCGAGGGCGGCAGCAGACTGCTCGGTCATTGGCAATCCTTCCATTTCAGCCGGGATCTCCCGGTTGGCACCGTGAAAGCACCATTGCACATACGGTGGGGTCAAGCCGATGGGTTTCGGTTGACAGCCCACGTTTATCATAGGCAACCCAGTGGCGTAGGCGATAAATACATTCAGAAGAAGTCGCTGCTTTTTGAAGAATCAGGTGAGTTCTTGCTCACATGATGACAACATGGCGCCTTGATGCGGCTCGCCGGTGAATGGATGGGTTGAGCTGTACGCCGGGTTCTGTTCGGCCGAAGCCGTGACGATCATCCATCTAGGATTGCCGTTACCGACAACCTCGAGCGGTCTACCTGGTTGCTCGGGCGGACAGCCCTCAAACGCAGCCTTTTTGACCTTGCTCCAAGTGGGGTTTACCTAGCCAATCTGGTCACCCAAACTGCTGGTGGTCTCTTACACCACCTTTTCACCCTTACCGAAACGGCGGTTTGTTTTCTGTGGCACTTTCCTGCGAGTTACCTCGAGTGGGCGTTACCCACCACCCTGTCCTGTGGAGCCCGGACGTTCCTCGGGTCGTTATTTACGACACGCGACCGTCCACTCAACCCATCCGACCACCTAGTTTACGTTAGTCAACTACTAAGCTGGCTCAGTGCTGATCCTGCTTCCTCCTTCTGAGACCAAGAAAGTCGCCACTACTGGCCAAGCGTTTGAAATGAACGAGCTCTCATTTCCAGAGCTTTCCGCCGCCAGGCATCGCGTCCTTGAAGAACTTCAAGAGATTTCGCGGCACCCGGAAGCACTCAAACTCTTGGGTGTGGGAGCGTCGCTCGAAGAAGAGGTTCGGCGCAATCTTGAGCTGCATGAAGCGTCCGCGGCGCCAGCATATGAGATCTACAACGGCGTTCTCTACGACGCGCTCAGCATGAGTTCGCTGGGTCCGAAAGCTAAACAGCGAGTGGTGAGCAGCGTCGTCGTAGTTTCTGCGCTGTGGGGAGCCGTGGGTTTCGGCGACCGTATCCCGGCGTATCGCCTGTCCATGGGGACGAAATTGGGACGCATCGAAAATCTCTCGAGCTACTGGCGCTCGGAGATGAAGGAATCGATGGATCGCCGGGCCGTAGGACAGCTCATCATTGACTGCCGCTCGAGTTCTTACGCGGCAGCGTGGAAAGCGCCCCTCGAGCAAACAGTGAGCATCGGCGTGAAGCAGTGGCATGACGGAAAGCTCAAGGTCATCACGCACGCCGCCAAGCTCACGCGCGGTGAATTGGTCCGGGAATTAGCAACGTCGCGTCGCAAGGAGCCCACCACGCCGAAGGAACTGTTGGCGCTCGTGAAGACCGTGTGGCCAGACTCCACGTTGGAACCTGCCACGGCAAAAGCCGAGCACAAGATTCACATTGTGCTTCCGGCCGCCGAGTAGCTAGGGATTACTCCCAGTCTTCAGATCGCACCAAGATAACGCCCGAATCTGGGCAGAGAACGACGTCGTCCGGCGCGGCTTTCGCGATTTCGGCCAGATCTCCCGGTGGCAATCGCACATTGCTGCCTTCGGAAACGCCTTGGAAGAGTCGCGCTGCGCCCAAGCCCATGTTCCGAGCACGGATCTTGTCATAGATGGTCAACAAGCCGGAGTCGATGGTGTCAGCGAGTCGCTTGCGTTCTTCTTGAGCATGCCGACCACGCTCTTGGACTTCTGACAACGTAATCCTCAAGTTGTCTTCCGTGAGTTTGAGATCTTTTTCCGCGTCCGCGAAATGCTTTTCCGCCTTCTTCAGTTCCTCGTGATGCTTCTCTGAGGAATCCATGATCTCCAGCTCGGAGCTTTCCAAGTCCGCCTTCTTGGCGCGCAGGGTCTCGATTTCGTGCTGCAAGTTGGTCAGCGTCGATGCAGAACCGTTGCCTTGGTCTAGAGCAGTCTGATCCTTGTTGATGCGAGCTTGGATGGTCTCGATCTCATGTTCCAGATCCTTTTCCGCTTGTGCTTCTTCGGCAACTTTCGCGCGAGCGGCGTCCAAAACAGTTTTCGCTTCGCTCAACTTTTCGCGAGCGGCGGCCAAGTCCGGATGCTTGAGGGTCTGTTCAAAGGTCCGCTTTGCTACATCGAGAACGTTGTCTAGCTGCTGCAGCTCGAGAAGCCTAAATTGGTCTTCAACTGGTGCCTTGGCCATGATGCCTCCTATGCAAGAACCTTCTCCAACCATAGCCTCGTTTGACTCAGAAAGAGAGGGTCAATTTCCGGGCTCATCTCGGCAAAGGCAACTGAGTATCAGCCGTTGAGGCAGAAGTCCCAAGGATCTGAATTCACGCTGCTGACCAGGATGTCCACTTCCCAGCCGGAGTCTTCTGCAAAATTGATCAAGGACTGCGCTGCCGCCGGCAGCCACATCCATTCGCTCGCGAAGTGGGAGACGTCCACGAGGTAGGGGCGGCCATCAAGCGTCGCCTCTTTGGCTTCGAGTGCTGGGTGGTGGCGCAAGTCTGCAGTGACGTAAACATCCGCGTTGGCTGCACGCACCGCATCAAACAGCGAATCCCCCGCGCCACCGCAGATTGCCACACGGCTCACCATCGCGTCCCGCGGCCCGGAAACCCGCACGCCACCGGCAACTTTCGGCAGTATTCCGTAAACCTTGCCCGCGAAGTCGCCCAGCGTCGTCGTACTCTCTAGCCGTCCCACACGACCAATCCCCTCTTCGGGAAGCCCATTCGCCGCGCGAGTCAACGGCTCACAATCCACGAGCCCAAGAATGTCCGCAAGCACATCGCTCACGCCGCCCACTGCCGAATCGCCGTTCGTGTGGGCAGTCAAGAGCGCGCACTGGCTCTCGATCAGTCGGTGCACCACGCGTCCCTTGGAAGTCAGCGCCGAAACGCCATTGACAGGCTTCAGCATCAACGGATGGTGGGCAATGATCAGATCCGCTCCACGCTCGATGGCATCCTCAACTACCTCGAGGGTTGGATCCACCACCCAAATGATCCGATTGATGGGTTGTTCCGGCCGTCCGGCAACGAGTCCCACCGCGTCCCATGTCTCAGCCAAAGACGCTGGCCACAGCTGTTCAATGCCATCCATAATCTGGCGCAGCGTGGGAGTTGAAGGTGCCTGGGAAGTCATACGTCTAACGTAGTCGAGGATCTCAGGAATCTTTTGGCGCGACTTTAACTTGTAATAGACGTGCCTATTGACGAATCAACATCAACCGAACACCTCGAGACCTATGTTCTGGCAGGTGGCTGCTTCTGGTGTCTTGACGCTTTGTACCAAAAGGTGCGCGGCGTAGCTGAAGTGGTCTCCGGCTACACGGGCGGTCACCTCGATAATCCTGACTACCGGTCTGTATGCTCCGGAACTACCGGACACGCTGAAGCCGTCGCCGTGAGCTTTGACCCGTCCGTGATTCCAGGCGACGTCATCTTGGACATGTTCTTCACGATGCACAACCCCACCACTTTGAACCGTCAGGGATACGACATTGGAACTCAGTACCGTTCCGCGATGTTCCCGCTGAACGACGGCCAGAAGGCTGACTTTGAAAGCGCCATTGAGCGCGTTTCCGAGCTGTGGGCTGACCCGATCGTCACCACCATTGAGCCTGTAGGACCGTTCTACATTGCAGAGAACGTGCACCAGAACTTCTACGCACGGCAGCCGGGCGAAGGCTACTGCCAGGTCATCATTGACCCGAAGCTCGCCAAGGCGCGTCAGAAATTCTCTCCGTGGATCACGGAACCGGCCACCGCCCAATAATCGGACGTTACATTCCGTGGCTTGATCTAGCGCTCAAATGCCAGTGCATAGATAGGCTAGTGATAATGAGACGTTCCCACGATGCTGCGTCACCAGTACGCATCGCTGCTCTCCACGAAGTTTTCCAAAGTAGTTAGTTTCCAAAGAACATTGGAGGATGTCCGCATGGGCAATATTTACAACAACATCGCTGAAGTTGTTGGCCGCACTCCGTTGGTGCGCCTGAACCGAATTGCCGAGGGTCTCCCGGGCAACGTTGCCGTCAAGCTCGAGTTCTACAACCCAGCTAACTCCGTCAAGGACCGCATCGGCGTGGCCATCGTTGACGCCGCTGAAAAGGCTGGCGAACTCAAGCCAGGCGGAACCATTGTTGAAGGCACCTCCGGCAACACGGGCATCGCTTTGGCGATGGTTGGCGCGGCTCGCGGTTACAAGGTCATCTTGACCATGCCAGAAACCATGTCCACCGAACGTCGCGTGATGTTGCGTGCTTTTGGTGCCGAAATTGTTTTGACGCCAGGTGCCGATGGAATGCGTGGTGCCGTTGAGCGCGCCAAGGAAATCGTGGCCAGCACCGACAACGCCATTTGGGCACGTCAGTTCGCCAACGAAGCAAACGCTGCGATTCACCGCGCCACCACGGGCCAGGAAATCTGGGATGACACGGACGGCGAGGTAGACATCTTCGTTGCCGGCATCGGCACGGGCGGAACCATCACCGGCGTTGGCAACTTGCTCAAGGAGCTCAAGCCAAGCGTCAAGGTTGTTGCTGTTGAGCCTAAGGACTCCCCCATCTTGAGCGGCGGCAAGCCAGGTCCTCACAAGATCCAGGGCTTGGGCGCAAACTTCATCCCAGAAATCCTTGATCAGAACGTCTACGACGAAGTCATGGATGCACCTCTTGAAGAGGCTGTTGCAACGGCTCGTCGCATGGGCGTTCTTGAAGGTATCCTCGGCGGCATCTCCTCCGGAGCAGCCGTCTGGGCCGCCCTCGAGGTTGCCAAGCGCGAAGAAAACCGCGACAAGCTCATTGTGGCTGTAGTTCCTGACTTCGGTGAGCGCTACATTTCCACCGTCTTGTACGACGACATCCGCGGCTAATCTACCTTTTACAAGGAAATAATGTCCTTCATTTCACGCATTAAAGAGGACCTCGAAGCGGCACGGGCGCATGATCCCGCCGCTCGAGGCGATCTCGAGAACTTTCTCTCTTACTCCGGCCTCCACGCCATTTGGGCGCACCGCTTGACCCACGCCATGTGGCAAAAGGAAGAGCTCAAGTTTCCAGCCCGTTTGATCTCGCAGTTTGCGCGATTCCTCACGGGCATTGAGATCCACCCTGGAGCCACCATTGGTAAGCGATTCTTCATCGACCACGGCATGGGTGTGGTGATCGGTGAAACCGCCGAAATTGGTGACGATGTGATGCTGTATCACGGTGTGACCCTCGGCGGCCGCTCGCTAGCCAAGACCAAACGTCACCCGACGCTTGAAGACCGCGTGGTGGTTGGTGCCGGCGCCAAGATTCTGGGGCCGATCACCATCGGCGCGGACTCGGCCGTGGGCGCCAACGCTGTGGTGGTGAAGGACTCCCCTGCGAACTCCATCATCACCGGAATTCCGGCGACGAACCGTCCACGTTTGGCCAACGAGCACAAGCCTGCCGTTGACCCAGCCGAGTACATCGATCCGGCTATGTGGATCTAAGTTCTTATATAAAAAGGCCGCGTGCTGAAGTCTTGAGTGACTTCGGCACGCGGCCTTTTTGTGCGCTGATTAGTGCGTGTCTACTGCTTCGATCTCGCTCTTATCTCCGCTCCACAACGTGTGGAACGTACCCTCTTGGTCCACACGCTGGTAGGTGTGCGCGCCGAAGTAGTCGCGCAGTCCCTGCGTGAGCGCTGCCGGCAAGCGGTCGCGGCGCAAACCGTCGTAGTAAGACAACGATGACGCAAACACCGGTACCGGGATACCGAGGCGTACCGCGGTGGATACGACGCGACGCCATGCTGGCACAGCGTCAGCGATGACACGGGAGAACGTTGGGGCGAAGAGCAAGTTCTTGGGAGCTTCTCCATCGGCGTAGGCCTTCATGATCTCGTCCAAGAGACGAGCACGAATGATGCAGCCTGCGCGCCAGAGCGATGCAATCTCGTCCAGCTTGAGGTCCCAGTTGTAGTGGCCTGCAGCGGAGCTAAGCATGTCCAAGCCCTGCGCGTAGCTCACGAGCTTCGAGGCGAACAGAGCCTGGCGAACGTCCTCGACGAAGTCTGCTGGCAAGTCGCGAATCTCTTCCACGCCTGCAGAAAGAGCAGTCTGTGCCACGGCCCGCTGTTCGCGCTGCGAGGACAATCCGCGCGCAAAGACCGATTCAGCAATGCCGGAAACCGGCGAGCCGAGTTCGAGTGCCGAAATAACGGTCCAGCGGCCCGTGCCCTTCTGTCCTGCGGAGTCAACGATGACATCGACGAGTGGCTTTTCGGTCTTCGCATCCACCTGCGCGAGAACTTCTGCCGTGATTTCGATCAAGTAAGAAGAAAGCTCGGTCTTGTTCCAGTCAGCAAAGATGGCAGCTTGTTCAGCTGGCTCAATGCCTGCGGCGTGTCGCAAGAGATCAAAGGCTTCACCGATGACCTGCATGTCCGCGTATTCGATGCCATTGTGAACCATCTTGACGAAATGGCCGGCGCCGTCCGTGCCGATCCAGCGGCAGCACGCTTCGCCGTCGTACTTAGCGGAAATCTTCTCCAGCATGGGGCCCAGCGCGTCGTAAGACTCGCGAGAGCCGCCCGGCATGATCGAAGGGCCCAACAATGCGCCCTCTTCGCCGCCCGACACGCCGACACCGACAAAGTGGAGACCTTTTTCTGCGAGAGATGCCTCACGTCGACGCGTGTCATCAAAGTGCGAATTTCCTGCATCGATGACGATGTCACCCTCGTCCAAAAGTGGCACCAATTGCTCAATCACGGAGTCGACCGGGGCGCCAGCTTTCACCATAATGAGGACGCGGCGAGGCTTCTCAAGGCTGTTAACTAGCTCTTCTAGGGACTCGGTGCGGACAAAATTGCCCTCTTCGCCATGTGCTTCAAGCAGTGCGTCGGTCTTCTCCACGGAACGGTTGTGGATCGCAACGGTGTAGCCATTTCGCGCGAAGTTTCGAGCCAAGTTGGCCCCCATCACGGCAAGGCCCGTGACACCGATGTTTGCAAGCATTCGCAATTTTCCTTAATTGTTATGTATAGTAATTACTCGTTGCGCTGATGAAGCCAACAAGATGGGTCTTTAGCTCAGCTGGTAGAGCGCCACGTTTACACCGTGGATGTCATCGGTTCGATCCCGGTAGGACCCACGATATGAGGGGCCACTTCGGTGGCTCCTTTTTCGTTTCCAGCTAATTCTTACGGCGCGCTACGAGTCGCGTGGCTGCCCACTCAGACGACACGCCTTCGGTTTTGGTGACGTGCAGGCCCGCGGTAGGCGCAGCTTCCTGAATATCCGCCGGGGACACGTGTCCGGCGCGGCCAGCTTTCGGGGTCAACAACCAGATGGGTCCCCCCTCATCTAGCGTGGTCTGCGAGTCAACCAGCCCATCCACTAGATCGCCGTCCTCGGCGCGCCACCAGAGGATGACGGCGTCTGCGACGTCATGGTCTTCCTCGGTCAGTAGCTCCGAATCGATGATGTCCTCAAGATCGTCGCGCAAATCAAAATCAATGTCGTCGTCATAGCCCAGTTCCTGCACTATGTCGCCCGATTTAAACCCCATCTTTGACGCAACGTTTACCTGCGCGCTCTCGGCGTCGCCCACAACATCTCCTTAACACTCGTGAGTATTCGTAACAAGCCAATACCCATTTTCGTCCCTTATCAAGCGAAACGCGGTCATAGAGCACAACTTCAGGTAATGATGCGTGTCGTAATTCACTCTAGAGAGGACTATTTCCTCTGTGAACAATCCTGCGTGAGACTAGAGTAGGAAACCAACGTATCTTTGCGCCCATCGGTTGTGAAGAAGTGTCCTCCACGACTACCCGTACCAAGGAGAATTCAGCGTGGCCAACGAAGAACCACATATCTCTGACATCCGCAGTGGATTGACGTCCCAGTTCAAGGACGTGGATCCGGAAGAAACGTCAGAGTGGGTTGAATCATTCGACGATCTCGTCGAAACTCAGGGCACTGAGCGTGCTCAATACATCATCCGCTCACTTCTCCAGCGTGCAGGCGCAAAGAGTGTTGGCGTCCCGATGGTGACGACCACCGACTACGTGAACACGATTCCGGTAGACCAGGAACCACACTTCCCGGGCAACGAACAGTTTGAGCGCCGTTACCGCGCATTCATTCGTTGGAACGCAGCTGTCATGGTGCACCGTGCACAGCGCCCCGAAATCTCCGTCGGTGGACACATCTCCACGTACGCCGGTGCGGCCACCCTTTACGAAGTGGGCTTCAACCACTTCTTCCGCGGCCAGGATCACCCAGGCGGCGGCGACCAGATCTTCTTCCAGGGACACGCTTCCCCAGGTATGTACGCTCGTGCCTTCCTCGAAGGACGCTTGAGCGAGGACGACCTCGACGCATTCCGTCAGGAAAAGTCCAAGAAGAACGGCATGCCGTCCTATCCGCACCCACGCTCCATGCCAGATTTCTGGCAATTCCCAACCGTGTCCATGGGTCTTGGCCCAATGGATGCGATCTACCAAGCACAGTCCAACCGCTACCTGCACAACCGCGGCATCAAGGACACCTCTGACCAGAACGTCTGGGCTTTCTTGGGCGACGGCGAAATGGACGAGCCAGAATCGCGCGGCTTGTTGCAGCTTGCTGCCAACGAGAAGCTCGACAACCTGAACTTTGTCATCAACTGCAACCTGCAGCGCCTCGACGGCCCGGTTCGCGGCAACGGCAAGATCATGCAGGAACTTGAAGCCTTCTTCCGTGGTGCCGGCTGGAACGTCATCAAGGTTGTTTGGGGACGCGAGTGGGATGCCCTGCTCGAAAAGGATGAAGACGGCGCACTCGTTGACATCATGAACCAGACCCCGGATGGCGACTACCAGACCTACAAGGCAGAGTCTGGCGCGTTCGTTCGCGAGCACTTCTTCGGCAAGAATCCAAAGACCAAGGAAATGGTTGCGGACATGACCGACGAAGAGATCTGGAACCTCAAGCGCGGTGGCCACGACTACTTCAAGGTGTACTCCGCCTACAAGCAGGCCGTTGAGCACAAGGGCCAGCCAACCGTCATCTTGGCGCACACCGTCAAGGGCTACGGCTTGGGCACGCACTTCGAGGGCCGCAACGCGACCCACCAGATGAAGAAGCTCACGCTGAATGACCTCAAGCAGTTCCGCGATCACTTGCGTATCCCGATCACCGATGAGCAGCTCGAGAAGGATCCTTACCTTCCTCCTTACTACCACCCAGGGATGGACGCTCCAGAGATCCAGTACATGATGACGCGTCGCCACGCTTTGGGCGGTTTCGTTCCTGAGCGTCGCTCCCGCCACACCAAGCTCGCGTTGCCTGATGACAAGGCATACGCCGTGGCCAAGCGCGGTTCCGGCAAGCAGCAGGCTGCCACCACCATGGCATTTGTGCGTTTGCTCAAGGACCTCATGCGTGACAAGGAATTCGGCAGGCGCGTTGTGCCGATCATCCCGGATGAGGCTCGTACCTTCGGTATGGACTCCTTCTTCCCGACCTCGAAGATCTACAACCCGAAGGGTCAGAACTACACCTCGGTGGACCGTGAGCTCGTGCTCGCGTACAAGGAATCCCCTCAGGGTCAGATTGTGCACGCCGGCATCAACGAAGCCGGTTCCATGGCTGCATTCATTGCCGCCGGTTCTAGCTACTCGACGCACGGCGAACCGCTGATCCCGATCTACATCTTCTACTCGATGTTCGGTTTCCAGCGCACGGGTGACTCGATCTGGGCAGCTGGCGATCAGATGACCCGTGGCTTCATGATCGGCGCTACCGCTGGCCGCACCACGTTGACGGGTGAAGGTCTGCAGCACGCAGACGGTCACTCGCCACTTTTGGCGCTCACCAACCCGGCTGTAGTGACGTACGACCCTGCCTACGGTTACGAAATCGGTCACATCATGCGTGATGGTCTCGAGCGCATGTACGGCGGACAGCATGAAGATCCAAACGTGATCTACTACATCACCGTCTACAACGAGCCAATCATTCAGCCTGCTGAGCCAGAAGATTTGGACGTCAACGGCTTGCTCAAGGGCATCTACCTCTTGGCTCCTGCCAAGATCGATGGCCCACGCGCACAGCTCCTTGCATCCGGCGTTTCTGTTCCATGGGCTCTCGAAGCACAACAGATCCTCGCCGAAGAGTGGGGTGTCTCCGCTGACGTTTGGTCCGTCACGAGCTGGACCGAGCTTCGCCGCGATGGTGTAGCCGCAGAGATGGAAGCATTCAGCAACCCCGGTGCTGAGGCTCGCGTTCCGTTCATCGCTCAGCAGCTTGCTGGCGCTACGGGACCGATCGTGGCTTCCACCGACTACGTGACCGCGCTTCCTGACTCGGTTCGTCAGTTTGTTCCGAACGAGTGGGCCACCTTGGGTGCCGACGACTTCGGCTTCTCTGACACCCGTGCAGCGGCTCGCCGTTACTACAAGATCGACGCTCACTCGATGGTGGTCAAGACCTTGCAGATGCTGGGTCGCCGCGGCGAGATCGACGCGAACTTGGCACGCCAGGCGTTTGAGAAGTACGACCTCAACAACGTCAACGCTGGAACCAGCGGAAACGCAGGCGGCGACGCTTAAGATCGTCAATCGCGCGGCTTAGGCTGACGCACCTGAAGAGGGCGGAGTCACGAACAGTGGTTCCGCCCTCTTCTTTGTAGACTTCCCACAAATTTGGATCCGCGATTCACATCCGTATCCTTGTGAAGTATGACTTCCACGCGGCCTCCCACTCGATCCACTGACAGGCCGAACCCCGTCGCGACGTCCGCCCCGACTGCCAGCAAAGAGACGCTTGCACGCTTGCGAGCAAACTTGGGGCAGCTTTCCACCGTTGCCTTGCGCCAGATGGACCAGTCGCTGCCGTGGTATCGCGGTCTACGTCCGGAAGAACGATCTGCCTTGGGACTTGTAGCCCAGCAGGGTATTTCGAGTTACGTTTCTTGGCTCGAGTCCCCCAGCGCGCCTCAGTGGGTGGTCAACGACGTCTTCGGCGCCGCCCCGAGCGAGCTCACTCGCTCGATCAGTCTCCAGATGGCTCTTCAGCTCATTCGCGCGATCGTTGACGTGGTGGAGAGCCAGGTTCCGCACTTGGCTCCTCAGGCCGAGCAGTCCGTTTTACGCGAGTCCGTGCTGATCTATTCGCGCGAGGTCGCCTTTGCCACGGCCGATGTTTACGCGCGTGCCGCCGAGTCTCGCGGTGCCTGGGATTCGCGTCTCGAGGCCCTCGTGGTGGACGCCATCATGCGCGGCGAGGATCCCGATTCTTTGCGTTCACGCATCTCTGCCATTGGGTGGAAATCTCAATCTGACATCGTGGTGATGATCGGCGACACGCCAGAAAATCCCGGGGCCGGCTTCGTCAATGACGTGCGCCGGGCCGCCGCGCGATACGCGAGAGATTGCCTCGTTGGTATTCAAGGCGACCGCCTGATTCTACTTTTGGGCGGAGTGAACGACGCCGCAGCTTACGTCCGTCTCGCCACTTACTTTGGCCCGGGACCAGTGGTACATTCCACCATCGCTCAGACATTGCAGGATGCCACCAAGTCCGCACAGGGAGCACTGGCTGCGCTTGCCGCCGCTCACGGTTGGCCCGAAGCTCCGCGTCCTGTCTCTTCTACGGATTTATGGCCAGAACGCCTCATGAATGGTGATGCTAGCGCTCGAACAGCATTGGTGGAGGCCGTGTATCAGCCGCTGCAAGCCGCCGGCAATGGACTCATTGAGACGCTCGCCGCCTACATCGAACTGGGCCATTCGCTCGAAGCGGCTTCTCGTGAATTGTTCATTCACACCAATACGGTCCGTTACCGACTCAAGCGCGTGCTGGACATCACGAGCTGGGATCCACTCATTCCTCGCGACGCATTTGTGCTTCATTGCGCGCTCACGGCGGGTCGTTTAGCGCTTCCGCAACAATGAGAACGCCCGTATCGGGAAAACTGCGAAATTGTAGGTAAGCTACAAACTGTATTTACGAGCTTGGTGCCCGAAAAGCACGCCTTCAAGCTCAAAATTTGAGAAGGTGAAATGGTGCTCGCGATTGTTTGCCCCGGACAGGGGTCCCAGGTTCCCGGTTTTCTTCAGCCATGGTTGGAGGTCCCCGGCGTTAGAGAACACCTCGAAGCACTCTCAGACGTCGTGGGCCGCGATCTGATTCAGCTCGGAACCGAAGCTGACGAAGAGACCATCAAGGACACCGCCGTCGCGCAGCCGCTGATCGTCGCTGCTGGCTTGGCCGCAGCTCGTGCCCTTTTTGGCGGAGACTCGGACATCGTGAAGTCCGCGATCGTCGCAGGACACAGCGTTGGCGAGATCACTGCTTCCGCCATCGCCGGAGCGCTGTCTGAAGCTGACGCCGTGACTTTTGTCCGCGAACGTGCCAACGCCATGGCTGCTGCCGCTGCCGTGACGCCTACAGGGATGAGCGCTGTTCTTGGCGGAGACGACGCCGAAGTCCGTGCACACCTCGAATCCCTTGGCCTGACGCCAGCAAACGCCAATGGTGGCGGTCAGTTGGTTGCTGCAGGAACGCTGGAGCAGCTTGCTCGCCTCACCGAAGAGCCTCCTGCTCGTGCTCGCGTGATCCCGCTCAAGGTTGCCGGCGCATTCCACACTTCCCACATGCAGCCGGCCGTGAGCGTTCTTGAAGAACTTTCGAAGTCGCTCTCCCCTGCCGATCCTGCCGCCACGCTGTTGAGCAATTTCAACGGCAAGGCCGTTGCCGGCGGTGCCGCGAACCTCGAGTCGTTGGTGGCCCAGGTGTCCCGTCCCGTTCGTTGGGACTCGTGCATGAACACCATGCTGGAACAGGGCGTCACCGGCATCATCGAACTCCCACCGGCAGGCACGCTTGTTGGCCTCGCCAAGCGCGGCATGAAGGGCGTCGCTTCCATGGCGCTCAAGAGCCCAGAAGATTTGGAGGCCGCTGAGGCCTTTGCTGCGGAACACACCGCACACCAAGAGAAAGAAGCCTAGAGTGACCGCTACTCTCAAGCAGCTAAAAGCCAACGAATATTCGCGCATTCTGTCCGTCGGTGCTTTCCGCCCGTCGAACCTCGTGCCGAATGACGACTTGGTTGAAGCTATCGATTCATCTGATGAGTGGATCCGTCAACGTACCGGCATCATCACCCGCATGCGCGCCGATGCAGAGACTTCGGTCCTGGACATGGCTGAAGGCGCAGCTCGCGAAGCTCTCGAGAAGGCTGGCATCGAAGCGTCTCAGCTCGGCGCTGTCATCGTCTCAACCGTCACGTTCCCCTTCGCTACGCCTTCTGCCGCTGCAGCACTCGCTGGCCGTTTGGGTGCAAGCCCAGCTCCTGCCTTTGACATCTCTGCAGCTTGCGCTGGCTACTGCTACGGCGTTGCTCAGGCCGACTCTTTGGTTCGTTCCGGCATGGCGGACTATGTCCTGGTGGTGGGCGTAGAGAAGCTTTCTGACTTCATTGACAACACGGAACGTTCCATCTCCTTCTTGCTGGGCGATGGCGCAGGCGCCGTCGTCGTTGGTAAGTCTGATTTCGCTGGAATCTCACCGTCCGTGTGGGGTTCCGATGGAACCAAGTGGGACACCATCAGCATGACCCATTCCATGATTGACTTGCGTGCTATCGCCCTCGAAGCCGAAGCAAACCCTGGTGAGAAGGCCATCGCGGCCGAAGGCACCGAAAAGTTGTGGCCGACGCTTCGCCAGGACGGACCGACGGTCTTCCGCTGGGCTGTATGGGAAATGGCCAAGATGGCGAAGAAGGCCTTGGAAGAAGCAGGCATTACGTCCGCTGACTTGGCCGCCTTCATTCCGCACCAGGCAAACATGCGCATCATTGATGAGATGGTGAAGCAGCTCAAGATCCCTGAGACGGTAGTTGTGGCTCGCGATATCGCAGAGTCCGGCAACACCTCCGCCGCATCGATTCCGCTCGCGATGCACCGAGTCTTGAAGGAACACCCTGAGCTTTCCGGAAAGCTCGCACTGCAAATTGGCTTCGGCGCTGGACTCGTGTTCGGCGCTCAAGTAGTGGTTCTCCCATAACGCTTGGTGAAAACCGCTAAATGACCGTCCATGTCGCAACCGCGAATGGATCCGTGCCGGACCTCGGCGCAAGACCGCCGGGAAACCGGCCCAAGAAAAGGAACACACATGGCAAGCAACGAAGAAATCTTGGCCGGCCTCGCTGAGATCGTCAACGAAGAAACGGGTCTCGAGACCTCCGATGTTCAGCTCGACAAGTCCTTCACCGATGACCTCGACATCGACTCCATCTCGATGATGACCATCGTCGTCAATGCTGAAGACAAGTTCGACGTGAAGATTCCCGATGAAGAGGTCAAGAACCTCAAGACCGTCGGCGATGCAGTTGACTTCATCGCAAAGGCACAGGACGCCTAAGGCATCCTCCCCTCATACCGGGCCTTCGACCGCCCACCAGACGCGTGTGGTGCGGGGCTCTAGCTTCGTCTATCTCCGCACCGCACTCGTCACTCCCACATCTCGACCCCTAGCTCGAGCCAGATTCCAGACAACGGAGAACAATCCATGACACGCAAGGTGGTCATTACCGGCCTCGGGGCTTTCACGCCCATTGGAAGTGACGCTCCCACCACGTGGGAAAACGCGCTGAAGGGCACGTCTGGTGTCCGCAAGCTGACCGATGAATGGGTGGAGAAATACGATCTTCCCGTAAGCATTGCCGCGAAGACTTCTTCGCCAGCAAGCGACTACCTTTCGCGCGTCGAAATGAAGCGCATGGATCCGTCCACTCAGTACGCCGTGATTGCCGCACGTGAAGCCTGGAAAGACTCCGGCATCGACACCGAGAAGATCGATCACGATCGCTTCTCCGTTTCTTTCGCGACCGGTATTGGTGGCGTCTGGACGCTTCTTGACGGCTGGGACACCCTGCGTGAAAGCGGCCCTCGTCGCGTCATGCCGATGACCGTCCCGATGCTGATGCCAAACGGCCCTGCAGCAGCCGTCAGCCTTGATTTGGGAGCCCGCGGCTCCGCACAGACCCCAGTTTCCGCTTGCGCATCTGGCACCGAAGCCACGGCGCAAGGACTTGAATTGATTCGCTCCGGCAAAGCCGACGTAGTGATGGTGGGCGGCGCTGAAGCCGCGATCCACCCGATGCCAATGGCTTCCTTTGCAGCAATGAAGGCACTCTCGAAGCGCAATGATGAGCCAGAGCGTGCATCCCGTCCGTACGATACGGACCGCGATGGTTTCGTCATGGGTGAAGGCGCAGGCGCACTGGTTCTCGAATCAGAAGAGCACGCTCTTGCACGTGGCGCACGTATTTACGCAGAACTTGCTGGTGCTGCTGTGACCTCTGATGGTTACCACATCACCGCTCCAGACCCAGAGGGGTTGGGAGCCACCCGTGCACTCAAGGGCGCTATGGAAGATGGCGGAATCGTGCCAACCGACGTTGTTCATGTGAACGCACACGCAACGTCCACTCCAGTAGGCGACCGTCCCGAGTACACGGCCCTCAAGGCTGCCTTGGGTGACCACCTTGATAACGTGTGGGTGTCCGCCACCAAGTCCCAGATGGGTCACCTTCTTGGTGCTTCCGGTGCTGTGGAATCCGTGCTGACCGCTTTGGCGATTTACCACCGCAAGGCTCCTGTCACCATCAACTTGGAGAACCAGGATCCAGATATCCCTTTGAAGGTTGTCACGGGTCCAACCGAGCTTCCTGAAGGCGAGATCGTTGCTCTCAACAACTCGTTTGGCTTCGGTGGCCACAACGCGGTGGTAGCGATTCGTAGCTACGCACAGAAGTAGTAGCACTTACATAGCCGGAGGGCCTGCCTTCACCTTGATGGTGAGGACAGGCCCTCCGCTTTTTGTTCTCCGAGTCTTCCTCTTGCGCTTCCGCGCACCCGTAGAACTAGTGGACTATCCAACTAGGGGTTCACAAACCTAGTCGAATAGAAACCGGGATATTTGTTCCTACTCGTTCAGCAGATGGGTAAGGAATCGACTAGCCGACGCGGTGCAACCAGCGAACAGGAGCACCGTCTGCAGCGTGGCGGAATGGTTCGAGTTCTTCATCCCATGCTTCACCGAGAGCCAACGACAGCTCTTGGTAAACGACGGCAGGCTGACCTGCGCCAGACTCATAGGCGTAGCGGATGCGATCTTCGCTCACCATGATGTTGCCGGCAGCGTCCGTGGTGCCATGGAAAATGCCGAGTTCAGGCGTGTGTGACCAGCGGCTACCATCAACGCCAGCGCTTGGCTCTTCGGTCACTTCATAACGAAGCTGAGCCCAGCCGCGAAGGGTAGAAGCGAGAACAGCACCAGTGCCCTGCGGTCCAGTCCAGCCAATTTCGGCACGGAAAGATCCAGGTTCAGCAGGTTGTGGAGTCCACGTGAGATGGGTGCGTTGCTCGGTAATAGAACCGATGGCCCATTCGATATGAGGGCACAACGCAGTAGGGGCCGAGTGGATAAACAGCACTCCCCTTGTTTTGACATCACTCATGTTTCCTCCTGTGAACCGGTGGTGCGTCTTCCCCTACGACCACTGTTCTGGGATGGAATCAGAATGAACTAGTAATCATTCTGCCTGAAGATGAGAAAAATCACCAACTTTGAATTCACATTGAGCATTCTCAATGCGCTATAGGCTAAGTTGGTTCCTCGAGGTATGACTAAGCGCGCGGATGCGCCTGAGAAAAGCTTTGTCGCAATCGATCAATGGAAACGTGAGTATAGAGCTGCGTGGTTGCCAAAGAGCTGTGACCAAGAAGCTCCTGAACAGCACGCAAATCCGCGCCGCCGTCCAATAGATGCGTTGCCGCGGTGTGTCGGAGCACGTGTGGACCACGTGCTGAAGTGTCGCCGAGATGCTCGAGTCGACGCGAAACGACCTCACGAACTTGCCGCTGATTCACTCGCTTGCCGCGCTTGCCTAAGAACAGTGCGAATCGGTCCGACGATTCAGAGTTACGCTCAGATATCAAGAATTGACGACCACGGGCCAACCAGTCTCCGATCGCATCACGGGCTGGAAGACCGAACGGTACGGTCCGCTGTTTGTTGCCTTTGCCAGTGACTTTGACGACGCAGCGTTCTAAATCCACATCATCAATGTCGATTCCCACGAGTTCACCCACACGGATACCAGTGGCATACAGCAGTTCGATCATCGCCTGGTCGCGAAGCGCCACCGCCCGATCCGTTTCAGAGGGCGCTTGCTGCTCTGCAGGCGAATGGTCCACGGCGTTCAGCGCTCGTGGTGTCGGCTTTTGGCCTTCCTTTGCGAGCTTCTGAGTCCGCGGTTGAGCCTGCTCTTGATCGTTGATGAGGCGCGTCATTTGATCTGCACGGAGGACCGGCGGCAGCTTCTTGTCCAGTTTGGGAGACTGCAGCCGCAGGGACGGATCGAGCTCGATGAATCCTTCGCGCTTGGCCCACCCAAAGAATCTACGAATCGATGATTGACGGCGTGCCAGCGTGGTCCGAGAAACTCCGGACGTCTGTTGCACGGCGAGCCAACCGCGAAGATCTGTCAGCGAAACAGTGGTGAAGGCACCACGGTCATGAGTCTGCAGGAATGACTGAAAGTGCTTGACGTCGCCCAAGTATGCTCGGGCAGTATTGGCACTCACGTTGCGTTCGAGCGATAGAAACCTCTCGAATCCCACGAGCCACGACTCTGCATTTTCTCTCACCGTTTCACTCTAGCCATCTTGGGCAGGTCAGTGCGGGAGGTGAATTCCCAACACTCAGGCGATCACTTCGCCTTTTGCCAGCTTCCTTCTCGGGTGACGGCCAACCCTTGAATCTGCAATCGAGCCAGACCGCTCAGGACGCCTCCAATATTGAGTCCAGCCACTTCGCTAAGGTGATCCACTGTTGACCACCCGCGGATCGGCAAGGCATCCATCAGCATGAGGTCATTCACGCTGAGTTGATCGTGCGCTCGTGGCTCTGATTTCATGAAGGACTGGTCCGTTTCCTGAGGCGCATAACCATCGCTGTCATTCATCAACAGTCGGATGTCTTGAGCGTCGCGTATCAGCTCTGCTCCATCTTTGAGCAGTTTGAGGCACCCTTGAGAACTTGCTGATGTGACGGGTCCTGGAACAGCGCCGAGGCCCCTTCCCAATAGCAGCGCGTGATGAGCAGTGGACAGCGCTCCCGAGCGCCACCTCGCTTCGATGACCACCGTCGCCGCGGTCAGAGCAGCAATCAACCGGTTACGCTGCAAGAAGCGCCACCGCGTAGGTGCTGTTCCGGGCGGAGTCTCTGAGATGAGCACACCACAGGTGCGGATCTCGTCCATCAGATCAGTGTTGCCAGCCGGATAATACCTATCCAGACCGCCCGCCATAACGGCAATGGTGGGAAATGTCGCTGCTTCCGGATCCTCAGCCGTGAGCGCTCCTCGATGCGCCATAGCGTCGATACCGTATGCACCACCTGAGACAACGGTGACGTCGGCCTGTGCAAGACCGCTTCCGAGTTCCACTGCTACCGAGTTTCCATAGGACGTTGCATCACGCGAACCCACGAGACTGACCATTCGTTCCGCCGACGGCCAAAGCAGCGGCGGCTTGCTACCGCGCCACCACAAACAGAAAGGTGCATTGAACTCTAGGTCTGAGAGCTGTTGCGGCCACAACGGTTCATCCGGAGTGAGCAGCCCTCCCCCGAGTTGCTCCATGTAGCGCAAAGACTGCAGGACAGCCTCATGATTGGTGCGGGTCCGCCACCTTTCTGTTGCTTCGCGCAGCAACTTAATCCCCTTACGGTGACCCCAGGCTTCCAGCAGCTCTGACATGGACTGTAACAAGGATCCAGAGATTGGTTGCGTTGAATGCGTGATGAACGCGTAGGCGTCCACCATCCCTGATACTTCAACCAGTGCTTTACCAATGACGTCACCTGGTTCGATCATCCGCGACAGCCCAGCGGCCGCGATCGAAGTAGCGGACGGTTGTGGTCTCGCGGATAGGTGCTCTTGAACGTTGGTCGATAGAGATGGATTCATGCCGTCATTCCTTGTCGAAGTGAGAGTGCTTGTTGAACATGGTCAGGATCCGGTCGTTCCGTGCCATCAAGATCGCTCAAGGTCCAGGCGATGCGCAGCACGCGATCGTATCCACGGCCCGTGATCAACCCACGGTCTGCCGCTTGATCCAGGGAGCTCCGTGCTTTGGGCGCAAGTCCGAATGCTCCGCGAAGGAAGCTTCCAGGAACTTCCGAATTGGTGGATATTTGGAAGGGAGCCCATCGCTCAGCCTGAGCGTCGCGAGCGAATTTCACACGTTCTCGGATCTGGCTCGACGTGATTTTTGACGATGACTTAGCGGCCACCTTTTGTTGAGCGATGGATTGGGGTTGAACGTCAACGCGTAGGTCAATGCGGTCCAGCAACGGTCCGGACAGCCGTGAAAAGTAGCGGCGTCTCGCATCTGGGCGGCACGTGCAGTCTTTGCCAGAGCCTGAGTACAGGCCGCACGGACACGGATTCGCCGCGAGCACCAGCTGGAATCGTGCGGGATACTCCGCCGCGCCAGTGGCTCGGTGGATGGTCAGCTTCCCTTGCTCTAAGGGCTGACGCAGCGCGTCCAAGGTTCGCGCTTGAAACTCGGGTGCCTCATCAAGAAACAGCACGCCCCTGTGAGCCCGAGAGATGGCACCTGGTTTAGGAATCCCGGAGCCGCCACCGACCATCGCCGCCATGCTTGCCGAGTGATGAGGATTCACAAAGGGTGGCCGGGTAATCAGACCCGGCAATGGCTGCCCACCCATTGACAAGGAGTGGATGGATGTTGTTTCGAGGGATGCAGGATGGTCTAGATCGGGCAAGATCGAAGGCAGTCTTTCGGCCAGCATCGTCTTCCCAGAGCCGGGAGCACCCACCATGAGCAAGTGATGAGCACCAGCTGCGGCTACCTGCAGCGCAAACTTCGCATGTGCCTGTCCAAGAACATCTCCCAGGTCAGGTTGCACGGCCTCGACTGACGAACCATTGGCTGGCTCTACGCGTTGTGAGAGCAAGTCTTGGGTTCGGCGGACAGGAAAGGTCAGGGTCTTCTCGTCGACACCGAGCATCACCAGCAGCTCACTCACATGGCTGAAAGCACGAACCTCGACGTCTACCGCTAGCTGGGCTTCCACAAGATTTTCGGTGGGCACCACGAAGTGCCGAGCACCTGCCTTACGCGCAGCCACGACGGCGGGCAACACACCAGGCACGGGGCGTAAGAAACCGTCGAGGGTCAGCTCCCCGAGAAACACGACATCCGGTGGAACGTGAACCGTTCCGTCAGCCATCAACGCACTCAAAAGAATGGGGAGATCATATGCAGTTCCACGTTTGGGCAGACCCGCCGGCATGAGATTCACGGTGAGACGCCGAGGGCTCAGTGGCAGCCCGATATTTCTCGCTGCTGAGCGCACCCGGTCGCGGCTCTCGGTCAGCGACGCATCAGGCAGTCCCAAAAGAACAAACGCTGGTAATCCCCCGCCGATATCCGCCTGAATCTCAATGACATATCCGTTGAGCCCCACCAGCGCCACGGACAAACTTCTGCCGAGCTTCATATGGTCACGCCCGCGTAGTAATCAACCACAGGATCCGCTGCCGGACGAAGAGTCACGGCGGCAACATCTATCCGGCGGCGTGAGCGCTCCCTCTCGTGCTCCAAGCACCATAGGGTCACGAGTCGATACAGCCTGCCAAGCTTCACTCTGCCAACGGAGGTCGCAGGGTGCCCGTACCCCACCCCATTGCGGGTTTTCACTTCTACGGCGACCACTACGCCGTCCTGCTCCGCGACGATGTCGAGTTCACCAGCGGAGCACCGCCAGTTTCGATCTAAAACGCGCATTCCGCGCGATTCGATCAGCTCGGTGACGAGCTCTTCGCCGTGCGCGCCAAGGCGTTGATTGTGTGCCATGTGCCCTCCTGCAGTTGTCTGCATTCAGGATTCAGCACTCCGGCACACCCACCGCAGCAATAGCGCTCACATGTGCACAAGGGGCCGTTGTATCTAAACAACGACCCCTTGTGGGTGAAAATCAAGTCAAAAAAACTAGTTGCCGAGACTTCCGTCCCGCGGCATGGTCAGCTCGTCAGACTTCGCGATCTCTTCGACGTTCACATCCTTGAACGTGATGACGCGGACGTTCTTCACGAACCGAGCGGTGCGGTACACGTCCCAAACCCACGCATCGTTCAACGTGACATCAAAATAGACTTCGCCGTCTGCTGAGCGAGCCTGTAAATCAACCGAGTTCGCGAGATAGAAGCGGCGCTCCGTCTCGACGACGTACGTGAAAAGATTGACCACATCTTTGTACTCGCGGTAGAGCTGTAGCTCCATGTCGGTCTCGTAATTCTCGAGATCTTCCGCACTCATGAGTCCTCCTTTTGCACTGTTGCCACGTTTTTGAGCCATGAAACGCGGTGATAGGGCGTCACTCCGGAGCTTTCAATCCCCGCATAGTGCGCTCCACTACCGTATCCAACGTTGGAGTCCCAACCATACTCCGGATGAGCCACAGCAAGCTCGCGCATGAAGGCGTCTCGTTCCACTTTTGCAATGACGCTAGCCACGGCCACTGAGGTGCAATCACGGTCCGCCTTGGGCCGGACGGTCACTTCCAAATCCTCAAGCATGATTCCCCGCTCCCGCAAGACGGCATCGGGACGCTCGGCATCGTCGTCGTCCTCGGAGAAATCTAAGTCAAAAAGTGACGCCTGGCGTGGGCCGGGAGTCAGCCAATTGAAGCTGCCATCCAGCAAAATCCGCACGCGAGAACTGAGTACTAGCTCAGTGAACTCGGGGTTCTCGGAGAGACCAGTAAGCGCACGTAGGCCTGCGAGGCGAAGCGCTTCCATGATGCCGAGTTCGTCGACTTCGGCGGCAGTGGCGCTACCCGTTGCGGAAGCGAGGCCCCACGAAGCGGCAATGTCATACATGTGTTCGCGTGCGGAACGCGTCATGAGTTTGCTATCGCGAATACCCGGAAAAGACTTCGCGGCTAGCGGTTTGACGGCCACCATGCCGACGCTAACGGGACCAGCGATGGCGCCACGCCCCACTTCATCGCAGCCGATGACAAGATCTACACCTTCACGCCCCCACGCGCGTTCAACGCGCAAGGACGGCTTCGCTGCACCGGTCATGAGGGTGCACCCCAACGGTCTATTGGCCAGAAGATGACCTGCGCGCGTCCCACCACAGAAGAATCGTCAATGAAACCGCCGTTCTCAGCGCGGTGGAATCGCGAATCTGCCGAGTCAGTCCGGTTATCCCCCATCACCCACAGCTCATGCTCCGGAACGGTCACCTCGAAGGCCATAGTGGATGGCAATACTCCTGCTTCCAAATAGGGTTCCTCGACGGGTTGCCCGTTGATGAGAACGGGTCCGCCATCACCGTCGCAACTGACCGTGTCGCCCGGCAGCCCTATAACCCGCTTGACGAGATATTGGTCAGCATTCTCCGGCGCGAGACCCACGAATTGCAGTGCGGATGTGAGCGGGGTGTGAGGCTGGGATGGCAGCTGCGGAAGCCATTGGCGATCGTCCCGGAAGACGACGACGTCGCCTCGCGAAAGCTGTTCCGGCGAGAATCCTAGAATCCCGACAGCAACGTGATCGCTCACCTGGAGGGTCGGTTCCATCGATTCGCTCGGAATGAAGAACGTGCGGAAAACGAAGGTCTTCACCAGGAAGGACAACAGCAGCGCCACCACGAGGATGAGAGCGAGCTCGCGCAGCGCGCCGAGGAAACCACGGGAACGCCGCGCCTCGTGATTGTGCTCGGCAACGATTTCACTTGCCATTACTGGTTCACGTCCCGAGCCCGATCCCACGGGAGGATGATGCGGTCAACGCGCCCCAGGACCCGAGTCACGTCAATCATGCCGCCACCCGGACGTCCCAAAAGCGCCCGGGAGTCTTCAGAAATCTCGCGGTGATCGCCCATGACCCACACACGACCCTCCGGCACCACCACGTCGAACTTCTGTTCGCTGGGCGCGTTGCCAGGGAAAAGGTAAGGCTCGTCGAGTGGCTGATCGTCGACGCTCACGCGCCCATCTGCGGTGCAGCATGAAACGTGATCGCCGGAGGTACCAATCACGCGCTTTACGAAGAGCGTGTCATCCCCGGCCAAGCGCACGGCACGAATAGCGTCGAGCACCAAGTTCGAGGTGCCGTAGGAAAGCATGGAGCCGCGGCCATCAAAAACAATGATGTCGCCGCGCTGAATGGGTTCGCTCTTGTACGCTAGCCGGTTGACGGAGACGCGGTCATCGATCTGAAGCGTTGGCTCCATGGAACCCGAACTGACGTACACGAAATCCATGACGGTCGCACGGATGATGATCGCGATAATCGCCGCGAAGGCGAGTAAGAAAATGGCGAGGCGCCACCCTCGAAACTGAGAGCGGCGCCTCGGAGCGGCAGAAACCTGCTCTGCCATAAACTACAGCGTTCCTTACTTGGCGGAAGGGCCGAAGTCACGCTTCTCGCGGATACGAGCAGCCTTACCGTGGCGATCGCGCATGTAGTAGAGCTTGGCACGACGAACATCGCCGCGGGTCACAAGCTCGATCTTCTCAATCACTGGGGAGTGAACTGGGAAGGTACGCTCAACGCCAACGCCGAAGGAAACCTTACGAACGGTGAACGTTTCGCGAACGCCGCCACCCTGACGACCCAACACGAAGCCCTGGAACACCTGAACACGGGTGTTCTTGCCTTCGATGATGTTGACGTGAACCTTGACGGTGTCACCGGCACGGAAGTCTGGGACGTCGTTGCGCAGGCTTGCTGCGTCCAAAGAGTCAAGAATATGCATAGTTGCTACTCCTACGAGGCCGCCGCAAGTCAACCATCGTCATCGCGGTTCCAAGCCGGCTCCGAGGAGCTGCAGCAATAGCGCTGTCCACAAAAGTGGATGCGGCCGAACCGAAGTGAGATTTCTAGTTGATCGAATGATCTTCTAGCGTCTTAGCAGGTGAACCGTCTTCCCTTGCGGCAGAAAACGACGTGCTAAGCACAGCTGTCTATTCTGCCATACTTTCCGGTTTCGGAACGAACCGACCGTCCTCAATCATGAACCCTGCGTGCCACAGCAAATCACGGTCCTTGCGGTTGGTGCTGGCAGGATCGATGTCCAGAATAAGCTCGGGGCGACGCTTGGCCGTGCGGTGCAGTTGAGTCTCGCGGCGGAAGCGTGCAATCTTCCCGTGATTGCCCGAAAGCAACACCTCAGGAACCTCGAGCTCGCGCCATGTGGATGGCTTCGTGTAGACGGGGTATTCCAGCAGTCCATCCTCGTGGGATTCCTCCACTAGAGACTCTGGGTTCCCCACGACTCCTGGGATGAGACGGCCGATGGCTTCAATCATCGCCAACACGGCCACCTCTCCCCCGTTGAGCACGTAATCGCCCAAGCTGACGGGCAGGACGCGGAACCGCGGAGCCGCCCACTCGTAAACGCGCTCGTCAATACCTTCGTAGCGTCCACACGCAAAGACCAAGTGCTCTTCAGGCGCCAAAGCGCGCGCAAGCTTCTGGTTGAAAACGTGACCAGACGGCGTCGGAATGATGAGTACGGGAGCCGGGGCGGCGTCGTCGTCCTCTGTGCTTTCGGTAGCAGCGGAGGAACGGATGCTTTCCAGCGCCAGCGCCCACGGCTCAGCCATCATGACCATGCCGGCGCCGCCGCCGTACGGTGAATCATCCACAGTGCGGTGTGCGTCGGAGGTGAAGTCGCGCAAGTTGTGGGCGGTGAAATCGATCAGCCCTGATTCGCGCGCCTTGCCGAGCAAAGACACGTCGAGAACGTTGAAGATCTCCGGGAAAATAGTGACAGCGTCAATGCGCATTAGCGCTCCTCGAGGCCGTCGTCAGGCTCAGTCTGGCCCTTGTTGACGGTGAACAATCCATCTGGCGGGGTCAAGCGAACAAAGCCGCCTTCAAGATCCACTTCAGGAACAATCTGCTCAACGAACGGAACGTAGACTTCTTCGCCCTCGTTATCCTTGACCACCAGCAGATCCTGGGCAGCGCCGGTGCGAAGACCAGTTACCACGCCAACTTTTTCCTCGCCAATGAGGACGGGCAGATCAACGAGCTCGTGTTCGTAGTAGCCCTCGGAGTCGTCGTCAGACAGGTCGCCATCGAAGAACAACACGGTGCCGCGAGCAGCTTCTGCCGCGTTGCGGTCCAGAATCTCCTCAAACGCCACCACCAGAATTTCCTTGTTCCAGCGGGCACCCTCAACCGTCAAACGATCGTGAGGTCCCTTTTCCGCCTCGAGGACGGAGCCGGGAGCAAAGCGTGCGGCAGGATCATCCGTCATGACTTCCACAGTGACTTCGCCGCGGATTCCGTGGGGCTTGCCGATTCTGGCAACGCGAACGCGCATTTTTCTTCCTTGCGGTTAAGGGTTGGCTGTTTAAAGTACGACGGCGGTCAGGTCACCTTTTCGAGGTACCAAACCGCCGTCTACGTTACTTGAGAGAAGCTCTCTTGCGCTGTCGATCGCTTTCGCTAGTTCGAACGACGATCCGTGTCGACAACATCAACACGAACGCCGCGACCACCATCAAGCGCGCCCATCACGGTGCGCAATGCACGTGCGGTGCGGCCCTGGCGGCCAATGACGCGACCCAAATCCTCAGGATGCACGCGAACCTCAAGGGTCTCACCGCGGCGTCCGTTACGGACTCGAACGTCTACATCATCTGGAGCATCTACGATGCCCCGAACCAAGTGATCGAGAGCGTCAGCCAACATTAGTTAGCCTCGGTAGCTTCTTCAGCTGGAGCTTCTTCAGCTGCGGGTGCTTCTTCAGCAGAAGCTTCCTCAGCCTTGTCAGCCTTCTTGGTGATTGCTTCTGGGATGATGACGGAGCCCTTTTCAGGTGCAACGAAAGCTTCCTTAGCAACCTTGGTCTTCAAGGTGCCTTCCTGGCCTTCGATGCCCTTGAACTTCTGCCAGTCACCGGTGATCTTGAGGATCGCAGCAACCTGCTCGGTTGGCTGAGCGCCAACGCCGAGCCAGTACTGAGCACGCTCAGAGTTGACCTCGATGAACGAAGGCTCTTCAGTTGGGTGGTACTTGCCGATTTCTTCGATCGCACGGCCATCGCGCTTTACGCGAGAATCCATGACGACAATGCGGTAGTACGGTGCGCGCATCTTGCCGAAGCGCTTCAAACGGATCTTTACGGCCACGGTTGTGGTCACTCCTGTTTCTGTAAAAATTGCCGAACCAGCCGTTCTGCTCCCGTGGGGCGGGCCATACTTGGGGGTTCTGAGGACAAGATGATCACACGGAGAGAGGGGCCGGTGTCATCGAGTACCTGTCTATTATGCCAGAAAAGTCACGCTTCCGTGCACACTCGCCACATCGATTTGCGGCGAGTGTGTGGAATACCTCACTGGCTTACTTACCGAGGAACTTATCGAAGCCCTTAGGCAGGTTCATGCTGGATGGATCGAAGTCCTTAGGAATGCCCTGACCGAAGGCGGCACCAGTTGGCGCTTGCGCCTTGCGGTTGGCTGCCTCTTGCGCCGCCTGTGCAGCCTTTGCCGGGTTACCAAACTTCTGCTTCTTCTTGTTGTTGCTGGTGCCCTTAGCCGGACGACGGCCGCCTGGCATGCCCGGCATGCCGCCACCCTGAGCGAGCTTCTTCATCATCTTCTGAGCTTCACCGAAACGCACCAGCATCTGGTTCAACTCAGAAACGGAGACGCCTGAACCCTTGGCGATACGCGCACGGCGGGAACCGTTGATGATCTTCGGGGCAACACGTTCGTGAGGCGTCATGGAGCGGATCATCGCTTCGATGCGGTCCATCTGACGATCATCAAACTGCTCAAGCTGTTGACGGGAAATCGCTGCACCCGGCATCATGCCGAGCATCTTCTTGAGCGAGCCCATCTTCTTGATCTGCTGCATTTGAGCCAAGAAGTCATCGAGAGTGAAGTCCTCTTGATCAACGAACTTCTGGGCCATGCGCTCGGCTTCGCCCTTGTCCCACGAGCGCTCCGCTTGCTCGATGAGCGTGAGGATGTCACCCATGTCCAGGATGCGGCTAGCCATACGGTCCGGGTGGAAGACCTCGAAGTCATCCAGGTTCTCACCGGTGGACGCGAACATGACTGGCTTGCCAGTCACGGAAGCCACGGACAATGCCGCTCCACCGCGAGCGTCGCCGTCGAGCTTGGAGAGGACAACACCCGTGAAGTCAACGCCCTCTTGGAACGCGAGCGCCGTGTTGACGGCGTCCTGACCAATCATGGCGTCAATGACGAAGAAAACTTCTTGAGGATTGATGGCTTCGCGAATATCGCGCGCCTGCTTCATGAGCTCCGCGTCAACGCCAAGGCGGCCGGCGGTGTCAACGATGACAATGTCGAACTGCTTCTGACGAGCCTCGGAAACACCATTGCGGGCAACGACTACGGGATCGCCCGTAGCTTCTTCAAATTCGGAGGACACGCCAGGGTGCGGCGCGTAGACGGGAACGCCAGCGCGCTCACCGTTGATCTGCAACTGCTTCACAGCGTTTGGACGCTGCAAGTCACACGCCACCAAGAGCGGAGTGTGACCTTGAGACTTGAAGTGCTTCGCGAGCTTGCCCGCGAGGGTGGTCTTACCGGCACCCTGCAGACCAGCGAGCATGATCACGGTGGGGCCGTACTTGGCCATGGTGATGCGGCGGGTCTCGCCACCGAGGATCGTCACGAGTTCTTCGTTGACGATCTTGACGACCTGCTGGCCCGGGTTCAAGGCCTGGCTGACATCTGCACCCAGCGCACGTTCCTTGACGGCGGCCGTGAATTCACGGACCACGGGCACGGCGACGTCAGCGTCGAGCAAGGCACGACGAATCTCGCGGACGGTGCCGTCGACATCGGCTTCGGTGAGACGACCCTTGCCACGAAGGTTCTTGAACGTCGCAGTCAAGCGGTCAGACAGAGAGTTAAACACAGTGAATTGTGCTTCCTTGTTGTTCTCGGTGTGCGGCAAGAGCTTTCCGAACAAATGACGGCGCCGCAATAGGACTCAGCATTCTAGGTTACCAATTCCTTGGGCCATGCGTGGCAGAGTATCCATGTGAGCACTCAAAACAGCGACACAACGATCAAATCTTTGCTGATTCTCGGCGCCTCTGGTGACCTCACCCAGCGCCTCCTCTTGCCTGGTCTGGCGAGCCTTCTGGCCACGGGCAAAGTCGATCAGCTCCATGTCAAAGGAGTGGGAACCCCGGATGTTTCTGCCGAAGAGTTCTCGACACGCGTTGCGAAAGCGTTCGCCGAAAGCCTCGCAGCCACCGCGTCTGATGTCGCACGTAGCGCCGGACACAAGGTTCTCAGCGAGACCCAAGCTGCGGCGTCGTACGAGACTGCGGACGTGACCGCCCCCGGAGAATTAGGCAAGCTCGTTTCTTCCGTGCCCGGGCCCGTAGCCGTGTTCTTCGCGCTTCCCCCAGCCGTGACGGAAAAGGCGCTCGTGGCCGCCGCCCCGGAGGATCTTCCCGAGGGCACCGTGCTGGTGTTGGAAAAGCCGTTCGGCTCTAATCTTGAGGCCGCCAAGGCCCTGAACCAGAAGCTCACGCGTTTGGTTCCAGAGCAAAATATTCACCGAGTGGATCACTTCCTCGGCAAATCAACGGTCCTCAATATTTTGGGTCTGCGTTTCGCGAACCGCTTCTTGGAGCCGCTCATGACCGCAGACCATGTGGAATCGGTTCATCTGATCTATGACGAGGAACTCGCGCTCGAGGGACGTGCCGGGTACTACGACAAAGCCGGTGCCCTGCGGGACATGATCCAGTCGCACCTGCTGCAAATCATGGCACTGATTGCCATCGACCCGCCGGCCACGCTCGGTGAGCGAGATCTCCGCGACAAGATTTCGGAAGTCCTGCGCGCCACGAAGATCGCGGGACCGTCGGCGGAAAACACGCGCCGTGCTCGCTACAGCGCCGGGACGTCTCTTGACCGCAGCATCGTGGGATACGCCGAAGAAGAGGGCGTTGATCCTGCGCGGAATACGGAGACCCTGGCCGAAGTGACGTTCAACATCAACAATGCGCGCTGGAACCGCGTGCCGTTTGTGCTTCGTTCTGGCAAAGCCATGGAACGGGTTCGCAAGGAAGCAATTGTCACGTTCAAGCCCGTGAGCCACTTACCTACCGGCTTCACAGGCTGTGACTTCCCTACCAAGCTGCGCATCGGATTCGGTCCGGACACGCTCGCGCTCGAAATCGACGTCAACGGCCCCGGCGATCCGTTCCATTTAGACCGCATGACGCTTTCGGCGAAGCTCAATCAGGCGGGCATGCTGCCCTACGGTGAAGTCCTGCTCGGCGTGCTTTCGGGTGAGCCGACGTTGTCCGTGCGCGCGGATGCCGCCGAGGAATGCTGGCGCATTGTGGAGCCCGTCCTTGCCGCGTGGGAGGCCAACGAGGTTCCTCTCGAGGAATACCCGGCCGGCTCCGAGGGCCCCACGGACTGGGTGACCTATGAGGAAGCCAGCTTGACCGGCACCACGAAGCCGCTCACGAAAGGCGCGTCGGCCTAAGTAGGCTGCTCTGCCGATTTCACTGGGAGCGTTAGTGCTGACTAGTCCAGCACGTTGGTGATATTCCAACCGGTGCTGACGAGTGTTCGGGCGCCGACGCTCCCAGTTCCATTTCCTGGGTAGAAATACAACTCGCCGGTAGAGCGGCGTGCCAGCAGATCCGCGCGTCGATCTCCGTTGAAGTCGCCAGGCGAGAAGAGCTCCGTCATGGTGGACCATCCGCTGCCGATCTGCACGCCGGACGCGAGTTTGCCATTGCCAACTCCGTTGTAGCGGAACATCAGTCCGTCAGACTTACGAATAGCGACAATGTCCGCTCTTCCGTCACCGGAGAAATCTCCCGTCGACACGATGTCCTTCATGCCGCCCCATCCGGTTCCGGCCAGTATTCGTGTGCCGAAGCCACCCTTGCCATTGCCCGGGTAGACGTACAACTGGCCTTGGGAGTGTCGGGCGACAATATCAATGTTGCCGTCGCCGGTCAGATCAGCGCCGCCGCTCAAGAGGTTAATGGCGCTCCACCCCGTCCCAATCTTGACCCGTGGCTTCCAGCCGCCGCTTCCGTTGCCGGGATACATGAAGAGTTCGCCGCTGGCATTGGCGCGGGCAATGACGTCAGGGATGCCGTCTCCATTGAAGTCGCCGGCTGACGTCACGAGTCCCATGCCGTTCCATCCGGTGCCGACTTTGACACGGGCAGTGACGCTGCCGGTTCCGGTGCCGGGATACCGCCACAGCTCCCCCGTGGCCGGAGTTCGAGCGATGATGTCATTGGTCTTGGTGGAATCGAAGTCCTTCTCCATGAACAGCTCGGTGTTCCGGACGTTCGTTGGCGTGGTGAAGGCATAGCCGGGGCACGTGCGGTCGAAATCCTGAGTGGTGTTGTACCACTGCGAAATCAAGACCTTGCCGCCCGAGAAGCTGGGCTGCGTGCACCGATCCAACGCTTCGTTCGGGTAATCCAAGGTTCCCGCGGTCGCCCAGACGGGCACAGCTGGCACTCGCCACGTACTCACGATTTCTTTCCAACCGTTGGTGTACGAGTAGAAGCCGTAGGCGAAGTTGTTGTCCCGCAGAGCGCGCATATAGCCCTCAACCACAGCGCGGTTGTTGGCCGCAGTCGCTGGCGTTGTTCCCGCGGGCCACGGTTGCTTGGGTCGTGGTTCCACGTCGATCCACACCGTGGACGGCTTCCAGCCAATTTTGGCGAGTGTGCCGATGGCTTGCTTGGCTTGTGCGTATCCGGCGTTCGCCAATCGCGCCTGCAGCCCGGTTCCCTTCCAAGGTCCAGCCGCTCCATAGGTGCTCAGTTGCGCTGCCGTTGGGTAGGTCGCCATTCCGTAGGCTTGCGTGGGCTTTCCGCGATCCTTAGCCCACGAATTCAGTCGCGAAACACACGGGTTTTCCGTGTAGGCCAGACCGAAGGTCAGCCCAATAATCACGAACTGGGTGCTTTCCGGCGGCATCGGCAATGCGTAGCCTCCCTCCGCAGCCGTGCACTGTGGCCATGAAATGTCATGACCGTACATATCAGCGGCTTGAGCCGGGGGCGCTGCCGGAATGACACCCAATAGTGCCGTCGCGCTGAGCGCGGCAAGCGAGGTGCGCATTTTGCGCCACCAAGAAGACTGAGGATGAGATTGTTGCGACGTTGCGGACATTCTGGTCTCCTGAATGAGTACGACGACGCAGCTTGCGTCACCGAAGAAGGCTTACGTCGAATTGTCCGCCTCTTTTAGTGCAATGCATAGGGGTAGACGCAACTGTGGCCAGAACGTTGTGAATCGTTCTGGCCACAAGTGCTGACTGTTATTCAGTTTTGTTTGGTGCTTTAGATCGCGGCTTCTGCGCGTTCTCCGGTGCGAACTCGAACGACTTCGTCAACGGTGGTGACCCAGACCTTGCCGTCGCCGGCTCGGCCCGTGTTTGCGGTGGCGATGATGACATCCACGATGTCATCTACCCATTCGTTGGAAACCAAGATCTCCAAGCGGGCCTTTGGAAGCAGGTCCACGGTGTATTCAGCACCGCGGTAAACCTCCGTGTGTCCGCGCTGGCGTCCGTAGCCATTTGCTGCAGAGACCGTCAGACCTTGCACGCCGTAGGATTCCAGAGCGTTGCGGATCTCGTTGAGTTTGTCTGGGCGGACAATTGCTGTCACAAGTTTCATGCCGAGGCTCCTTCCGAGCGGTTGGTCAAGCGGGTGTTCAGGTGACCGGAAGTGGCTGGGTGTGGGACAAACTGACCCGTGGTGCCCAAGCCGCCGAATTCGTAGGCCGTCTCCGCGTGTTCGTGGAAGTCGATGCCATTGGTTTCTGCTTCATGGGTGACGCGCAGTCCAACGATCTTCTGGATGATCAGTGCGATGATCCAGGTAGCAACCGCGGTGTAAGCAACGGCAATGATCACGGCAACTGTCTGAGCGATGAGCTGTCCGAAGCCGCCGCCGTAGAACAGGCCGCCAGCGGATTCCTCGTTTGGCAGAGCCAAGAAGCCCAAGGCCAGCGTGCCGATGATGCCGGAAACCAAGTGAACGCCAACGACGTCGAGCGAGTCGTCGTATCCGAGCTTGTACTTGAGTCCAACTGCGAGTGCCGAAGCTACACCGGAGACTACACCGAGTGCGATTGCACCGAGTGGGGAAACGTCAGCACACGCTGGGGTGATAGCTACGAGGCCTGCAACAACACCCGAAGCAGCGCCCAAGGACGTTGGGTGGCCGTCACGGATCTTTTCGGTGAGTACCCAGCCGATGACCGCAGCACAAGGTGCAACAAGCGTGTTGATCCAGATCAGGCCAGCCTGCTCAGCGGTGCCTGCAGCGCCGCCGTTGAAACCAAACCAACCGAACCAGAGAAGAGCAGCGCCAAGCATGACAAATGGGATGTTGTGCGGACGCAGTCCTGGGTCGCGGCCAAAGCCGTAACGCTTGCCAACCATGAGTGCCAAGACCAAGCCGGCAACACCAGCGTTGATGTGAACCACAGTGCCACCAGCGAAGTCAATTGCTTCGCCAGCCCATGAGCCGATTGCGCCTTCTGCACTGAGAAGTCCACCACCCCAAACCCAGAAGGCAATGGGTGCGTAGACGAACGTGACCCAAACAGGGACAAACAGGCTCCAAGCGCCGAAAGACATACGGTCTGCAACAGCACCGGAAATCAGGGCGACCGTGATGATCGCGAAGGTGGAGCCGTATCCGATGGAGATCAAGTCCTCGGTGCCGATCTGGCCGCTGAGTCCGAACTGCTCAAAAGGAGAGCCGACCAGTCCGCCGATGCTGCTTCCGCCACCGGCCATCGAGTTGCCCCAGAGGACCCACACGACGCCCACAATTGCGAGAGAGATGAAGCTCATCATCATCATGTTCAGCACGCTCTTTGCGCGCGTCATGCCGCCGTAGAAGAACGCGAGCGCCGGTGTCATCAGGAACACCAACGCCGCACTCACCATCATCCATATGTGGGTGGCAGTTAGTTCCATCGCCTCGCCTTTCTTTTGAGGTACGTGTTTTACGTACTTCAAGATTCCGGCAGGTTTGTTTCAGCAAGTTCCTTTGCTTGTTACCGCGATGTGACGAAGGAGGGGCTGCACGTAAAAAGCAGGTTCCGGAAATATTTCAGCCTTGTTTCCGGCTGCCTTGAATCCCCTTGCAATTCCGCATAATTTAGCTCTGACTAGCGCACTTGGCTCATGTAACCACCTGCTGTAATCCGCACTTCGATGACATCTGTGCCGATGCGGATCACCAGTTTGGTGGCTCCGTCCGGATATTTGCTTCGTGTAACTCCCACTCCGGCGGTCTTTCGCGCCGGGACAATCACGGAGATGGTGCCCACACGATTTCCAAACCGACTAAAGACCAGTTGGTCCGTTGGTTGCCGTTGTTGTTGAAGGGGGTACCAGTGGCCACGTGGCGTAGTCCCCACGACGCCGCGATAGAGCTGGGTTTCTCCACGCTGCACCTCTTGAACTCCCCAGAAGGGAATGTGGACAAATGTGGTCAGCGTGTTGGAGGGGGCAGCTGAGCGAGCCACGGACCGTCCCGGAACGGTCGTTGTCTGGTCCGCAGGCACCGCCCACTGCGTCTGAATGGTGTGGCGTTTGGTCGAGTCCACAATGACCGTTCGGTCCAGAACCACCGCAGCATCGGGTCCCTTCATCATGAGGATGCCTCGGGTGCGGTTTCCTTTCGCCCCGAAGCTCTGTGTCATTTCCAGGTAGTCGCCCTTGCCGTTGGTCGGGAAGCTGTATCTCGTCACGCTAGCGGTGCCACCAATGGTCATATCGAGGGTGGGGATGTTGATGGTGTTATGGGCCAGCGTTCCCCTACCCCACGGCTCCCAGGGCGCACCGACGATTCCTGGATGTCCGGCATCAATGACGATGTCTCGGCCACGTGCGGTGAAGAGTAACTGGAGAAGATCCCCGCGATGGGCCTTCTTTTCTTTTCCGGTGCCGCCACGAAGCATCCAGGCGACTTCATTGGCAAACCCTGTTTCTCGAGTACCCCATGACGACCGACCAAACACAGGGCCAGCTTTGAAAATCCGAATGCGGGGCGTCGAGTGGCTGCCATGTAGGCCGTTGGTTGCTGCCCACAGCATTCCTGGCGTGCCTGGTGACAAGGGCTTGGACACTTCGGTGTCCCCATATTGGAAGAACTTTCCCGTGCCGTTGACCATGTGACCTATCGCGTCTCCCATCAGCCCCAAACGGCTGTTGACCAGAGTCGAGGTCCATCCGCAGCGAGTCATGAGGTCTCGAACCTGCCGGAAAAGTCGATAGTTGAAGTCTGCGTACATCGGCGAAGCTTCGTTGCTCAGCCCTTGCGAATCCACTTGATACGGGTATGCCTCTTCCACTCGAGACACCGCGATTTCTTGGTAGTCCTTGCGGTTGATGAGACAGCCAAGACCCAGCAGCGCCTTGTTTTCGGATGTTCCATGATTGTGGGCGCCTGACCAGCGTGCAATGTTGTGTTTGGCATGAAGATTCAGGGAGTCAAGCAACCACTGGTAGCTGGAGGGAAAGATGCCTCCGTTGCGAAGCATCACTACTTCGCGGAAACAAATCAACACGTTGAGCCGATGCGTATTCGCTTCAATGTCATCCAGGTCGCTCAGCCAGCTCACTGGGTGATCCCTGATCCAGTCTTTGATGATCGTTTCGGCTTTGATGAAGGCCGTGCCATCACCTTTGCGGGCGGCCTCAATGCTGGGGCCGATCCATCGCAGGGAACTGAACCATAGCGTCCAGCCCAAATCAGCGTAGGGATCTAACTTCCAATTGATGTTTCCCCGCCCATCACCGACCTTGGTGTTTGGGAAGATGTTCCAGTTGTAATAGTCGGCTGCATTCGTTGCCACGGAGTTGTAACGAGGCAACTGACCATAGTTGTCGCATTGGTACACAGGGGTTGCCGTGGCGGTCGGACTCTCCGAACTGTCCGGGCTCTCTTGCTCTGGCTTTGAGCCAACTATCGGAGGCGCGATTTCGTCCTCCGGCGCAGAAATTTCCCCGGGCACCGAATCATAGCGAGGCTCGACAGTTCGAGGGGTGAAGTCGTCGTCTGCGGCAGGGGAACTAGATGCTGTGGTGCCACCGGCCATCGTGGCTGAATTTACCTGCGTACTTGAAGCCGCTCTCCCAGTGCTCGCTTCGGCTGCTGAGCCGGGACAGAGCGTCATTACGAGCGATAAGGACAAGATCGCGGTCGTCAGGCTGCGTTGCAGAATGCGAGCCATGTTCTACTCCATCGTGAGACATTTATTCTGCTCCGAGGATAAACCCGTTGGTACCCGACCGGGTTGTTTATGGCTTAGGTCTTCTTCATTGAGTCAACAAAAGAGGTGTGGCGTGAGCGAATACTCGCTCACGCCACACCCGTAAATATCTTGCCGACAGACCCTTAGTCGATCAGTGCGTCAACAAAGCCCTGAGCATCGAATGGCGCCAGATCGTCAGGGCCTTCGCCCAGACCTACCAGCTTGACCGGCACGCCGAGCTGGCGCTGAATAGCCACCACGATGCCACCCTTGGCGGTACCGTCCAGCTTGGTCAATACGATGCCAGTAACCTTCACGACCTCCGAGAAGACCTTGGCCTGGTTGAGACCGTTCTGACCGGTGGTTGCGTCAAGCACCAGAAGGACCTCGTCGACTTCGGCAAGCTTCTCGACGACGCGCTTGATCTTGCCAAGCTCGTCCATGAGGCCAACCTTGTTCTGCAAGCGGCCTGCCGTGTCGATCATGACTACGTCGACTTCTTGGTCGATGCCGGCCTTCACGGCTTCGTACGCGACCGATGCTGGATCGGCGCCATCGATGTCACTCTTCACGGTTGGAACACCAACACGGGCACCCCAGGTCGCAAGCTGCTCGGCAGCGGCGGCACGGAAGGTGTCAGCCGCGCCCAGAAGAACATCCTTGTCTTCGGCCACGAGAACGCGAGCAACTTTGCCAATGGTGGTGGTCTTACCCACACCGTTGACACCAACCACCATCATGATCGAGGGGCGGCCGTCATGGCGATCATCCGCGAGGGAACGATCCATGGTGGGATCCACAAGTGCCAGGAGTTCTTCCTTGAGCATGCGACGCACCTGCTCAGGATCGCGGCTGCCTTCAACCTTCACCCGGCGCTTGAGGTTATCAACGAGCTCGAGGGTTGGTTCGGTTCCGAGGTCCGCCAAAAGGAGAGTCTCTTCGATTTCGTCCCAAACGTCATCGTCGATCTTGTCCTGGGACAGAAGTGCAAGAAGTCCCTTGCCCAAAGCGTTGTTGGAGCGTGCAAGGCGCTCACGTAAGCGTGCCAGACGGCCAAGAACCGGGGCTGGACGCTCAACGTCAAGATCAACCTTGCCACCCAGATCATCGACGAGTTCCGTTCCGTCGTCGGTGATTGTGTCCGTTGAGCCAGGGGCACCAGGACGCTCGAGGGTATCTACTGATCCCTGCGCGGATCCGGGCTTCGAGATCAGCGGTGGATCGTCCGAATCACGGGTAGAAGTGTAGGTTCCGGGCGGAGTTTTACGGCCCCGCAAGAGGAAGGCCGCTCCCACGCCAACAAGGAGAACGACGGCTGCAACAACAATGATGATGATCAACTGGTCCATAGGCACGGTTCCAGCTTCTCATAAACGGGATACACTCCGAAGCGATGAGTACTCCGAGTGGCCAATCCTTACAGGGATCCCAACAGAAAATTCCGGCGCAAATTCGGGTCATTATTGTGGCCGCCTTCGTCATTGCCCTTGGCTTTGGCATCATTGCGCCGATCCTCCCCCAGTTCGCAGCGTCCTTTGACGTAGGTCCAGCTGCGGCCGCCGCGATCGTCAGCATCTTTGCGCTGTTCCGTTTGCTGTTTGCTCCGGTGAGCGGCCGGTTGACGGAGCGTTGGGGCGAGCCCGTGACTTATGTGGTGGGCGTGAGCATCGTAGCTGCCTCCACCATTCTTTGCGGTTTTGCGGAGTCATACACACAGCTGATGATCTTCCGTGCCCTTGGCGGCGTCGGATCAACGATGTTTACCGTCTCGGCAATGGCCTTGATCGCTCGGCTGTCTCCCGACAACATGCGCGGCCGGATTGCGGGCCGGTATTCCGCATCGTTCTTGATCGGAAACATTGCCGGTCCCGTACTGGGCGCCGCATTGGCGGGCTTCGGCTACCGCCTCGCCTTCTTTATCTACGGCGGCGCACTCATCATCGCCGCAGCCACCGTGTTCTTCTTCTTGGCGGGCGTAGGCAAGCGTCGAGTGGCGCGCGAACCAGACAACCGCACCATCATGAAGCTGGGCGAGGCATGGCAAGTGCCATCCTTCCGTTCGTCCATCTTTTCCGGCTTCGCGCACGGCTGGAACAACTTCGGCGTTCGTGTGGCCATCATTCCGCTCTTCGCGGCTCAAGCGTTCACGCATGGTGACGCCATCGCTGGCTTTGCATTGGCGATTTTCGCCGCCGGAAATGCCCTCGCGCTTACTGTCTCGGGCAAGCTCTCTGACACCTATGGCCGTAAGTTCCCCATCATGGCTGGTCTTGCCGTCGGCGGTTTGTCCACCATCGCCATGGGCTATGTCTCGAACGAAATTGTTTTCGTGGTGCTTTGCGCCGTCGCTGGCATGGGTACAGGCATCATGAATCCGTCCCTCATGGCCTCAGTGGCTGACACCATCAGCAGTAAGCGCAACGGCGGACGCGTCATGGCCATGTATCAAATGTCCATGGACTTCGGATCCATTATTGGACCGATCCTGGTGGGCGTGATCGCCGAAGCATCCAACTACTCCACCGGTTTCCTGATTACCGGCCTTCTGGCCTTGGCGGGAGCAGCTACGTGGTTCTGGGTGCGCACCCCACCACGTCAGAGCGCGTAAACGGGAAAGCTCACAAGCAGGAAAGCTCACAAGCAGGAAAGTACCTAGGCGGAAACTTCCTCGTCACGGGATAGTCGCTGGCTCATCACGGCAGACACACCGTCGCCGCGCATCGACACACCGTACAAAGCATCGGCGATCTCCATGGTCCGCTTCTGGTGCGTGATGATGATCAGCTGGCTGGATTCGCGAAGCTCTTCGAAGATCGTGATGAGGCGTCCCAAGTTGGCATCATCCAAAGCCGCTTCCACTTCGTCCATGACGTAGAACGGCGATGGTCGCGCCTTGAAGATCGCAACCAGCAGAGCTGCCGCCGTCAGTGAACGCTCGCCACCGGACAAGAGCGAGAGCCGCTTGACGTTCTTACCTGCGGGCCGCGCGTTGACCTCAATGCCTGACGTGAGCATGTTGTCAGGATCCGTGAGCTGCAAGGAACCCTCGCCACCCGGGAAAAGACGCGCGAAAATTCGCTCGAACTCACGAGCGGTATCCGCGTACGCCTCGGCAAACACTTCCTCCACATGCCGGTCCACGTCTTTGATCATGTCCAGCAAATCCCGCCGGCTCGCCTGAAGGTCGGCGAGCTGCTCGGAGATAAATGTGTGTCGCTCTTCGAGGGCCGCGAATTCTTCCAAAGCCAGAGGATTGACTTTGCCGAGCGACGCCAGATCCTTTTCGGCACGCTTGAGCCGCGCTTCTTGTTCAGCGCGGACGTAAGGTGCGCCGTCAACAAGCTGCTCCGGACCGTAGTTGTCCACGAGGTAGTCGGCGCTCATACTCAGATCCTCGAGCGCGCGCTCTGCCAAATTCTCCGTCCGGGCCCGCAATCGAGCGATGTCCACTTCGAACGCATGGATGGACTGCGATGCTTGAGCCAACTCCGCGCGAGCATCCTCAACGCGTTGACGCAGGGTTTGAACCTGAGCCTGCTGGGCTGCCGCAGTCTGTTCCGCTGCTGCGAGCGCGGTCTCAGATTCCGCGATGGAGGCACGCACGGATTCTTCAATCACACGTGCGGCTTCGGAAACATCAGCGGCACGCTGAGCTCGTTGGGTGCGCGCGGCAATGCGTCGTTGCTCTTCGGATGCTGCAATGCGTTCGGCAGAAACACGACGGCGCGCGGAGTCCAGGCGACCGCTGATGTTCTTCACGATCTCTTCTTGACCGCGGACGGCGAGACGCGCTTCCACTTCAGCGGCACGGGCCTGAGCTGCGGCACCAGCAAGTTCGTCACGGCGAGCACGTGATGGCTCTTCGGTATCGTCCGCTGGACCGGCTTCTGCGAGCGCCAGTCGCTCGGTGATGTCGCGGTGCTTATCTTGTTCCTCGGCGGCACGTAGGGCGTTGCGCTCTTGAGCGGCGGTCGCGCGTTCGGCGTCGGAGATGGCGCGTCGAATCATGGCACCCAGCTGGGCAAGCCGTTCCTCGAGCGCAGAGATTTCAGCGTCTGATTCATGCAGTGCGGACAGCGCGTCATCGCGACGCTCTCGAGCGGCAGCTTGACGGTCTTTGAGTCCTGCGAGCGCGAAGGCTCGACGTTCATGAGTCGCAGTGACGGAATCGTATTCAGCGCCCGAAGCCGCAATGGCGTTCTTCAGCTCCAGCGCGCCGTGGCCGTCTCCCGCTCCCCCGGCCGCCGTCGCCAGCAAGGCCTTCGTGACGAGCGTTCCCTCGCGTGTCACTACGCGCGCCCCGGAATGCTCCGCTGCGAACGCCACGGCGGATTCCAGGCAGTCCGCAAGATAGACGTCTTCCAAGAGGAGCACGACGACGCCGCTCACTTCCGCGGGCGCCGTGACGTGAGTCAGTGCTGGCGAAATACCGGGCGGCGTTTCTGGCGTGGCTGACTTGCCCGATACCGCGCCGAGTCCCTCAGCGGGTTTGTGCTGAACAACCCACTTTGCTGACGCGCCATCGGCCGTCGCCCGATTCAAGTGATCAATCGCAGTGGCTTGGGTATCCGCGATAAGCGCACCTGCGGCAGGACCCAAAGCTACTTCAACAGCCTTTTCCCAACCGGCAGTAACGGTCAGCTCCGCTGCGAGCCGGCGAGCACCTTCGACCTCTTGAGCAGTCTTTGGCAAAGCACGTTCTAGGCTCTCTTCGAGAGCACCGATACGCGCCAACAGCGCAGAGCGTTGCTTCTCGCTCGCGGTGTGGTGTTCAAGCTCCTCGCGCAGTTCCTTATCGATGGCAACAAATTCGGCTTCGGCCGCTTCAAACGCCTCGTCGAGGTTTCGTTCGCCGGACTCCACGGTGACGGCGCTGTTCTCCAGCACCTGGAATTCTTGTTCGGCCGTTACCCGTCGCTGATTAGCGTCCGCGACATCAGCCGCGAGGCGTTCTTCCTCTTCGGTAATTCCTTGCAGGCGTCCTTCGATAGCTGCGAGGTTTCCGCGTAGCTTCGCAAGTCCTTCACGGCGATCGGCCTGCGCGCGCAACGCATTGGTCAGCCGCTTCTCCTCTTCGGCGGCCAAATGCTCAGCCGCACCACGGGACGCAATCATGGACTCGAGGTGCGCTTGCGCCGTCTCAAGGTCCGCTTGCTGGTTCTCGAGTTCAGCGACGAGCCTCTCTACAGCTGCTTCAAGTTGTGGGAGCTCATCGCGGCGCGGCGCTTCTTGCTGTTGCTGCAAAGAGTTTGCGCGTTCCTGGCTCACGGCTACCAGAGCGGCATAACGCTCCCCCAGCACCTTGAGGGCTTCGTGGGTAGCTCGTGCGGAAGATACAGCTGGGCTCGCCGCAGTTACTTTCGCTTGAGCGGCCTCCAGTTCAGCCTGCGCTGCACGGAGCTTCGCTTCAAGCTCCTGACTAGCGAGAGCGGCACCTTGGCTGCGCTCTTCAATGTCCATGAGCTCGTTGACGGCAGTATCAATGTCGTCGGCCAGCAAACGTGCTTTTGCGTCTCGCACATCGAACTGCACCGTTTGAGCACGGCGCGCTACTTCAGCCTGCCGTCCGAGGGGTCCCAGCTGGCGACGAATTTCCTTGGTCAGATCCTCCACACGGTGCAGATTCGTTTGCATCGCATCGAGCTTGCGAACCGCTTTCTCACGACGACGCCGATGCTTGAGAATGCCGGACGCTTCTTCAATGAACCCCCGCCGTTCCTCGGGGGTCGCATGAAGCACGCGGTCCAACTGACCTTGGCCCACGATCACGTGCATTTCGCGGCCCAGACCGGAATCGGAAAGCAACTCTTGAATATCCAGCAGTCGGCACGCATTGCCGTTGATGGAGTATTCGGATCCGCCAGTCCTAAACAGGGTGCGCGAGATCGTCACTTCGGAGTACTCAATAGGGAGCGCGTTATCCGAGTTATCAATGGTCAACGCAACGTGTGCGCGCCCTAAGGGAGCACGCGCCGTCGTACCGGCAAAAATGACGTCTTCCATCTTGCCGCCACGCAATTGCTTGGCGCCTTGCTCACCCATGACCCAGGCGAGCGCGTCCACCACATTGGATTTTCCAGAGCCGTTAGGACCTACGACGGCGGTGACGCCAGGTTCGAATTCAAAAGTCGTCGCAGAAGCGAAGGACTTGAATCCCCTAATCGTCAGGGTCTTGAGGTGCACTCTTCCGGCTTTCTTGGCGGTGGGTATTGGCAATCAAGATACCTTGATTTCGCCCCAGAATTGAGCAATTCAGTGTGAAATCCAACAACTCCCGCACCGTTTCAATGCTTTAAGTTCTGGGCAAACAGGGCATAGTTAAGAACGGCTGGGCTCTTTAAGAGCACTAGACTGAAGCTCTTGTGCAAGGCGAAAACGGATTTGAGGCACTCTGTTGGTAGGTAATGCGACGTTTCGACATGAAAACGCGGCGATCGTTTCTGTAAGCGCAGTCGAAGCTCCTCTTGTCATGACGTCGAACCATTTCGACGAACGGCTTGCTCCTAGCCTCAAGCGACTTCACCTTTCGAGGCGACTGCTCGAGCGCGTTGCTGGCGTCTCCGAACGCCGCTGGTGGCCCGAGGACGTGGACTTCGAAGAAGGCGCTATTCAGGCTGGCAAGGACGCGATCGCGAAGGCGGGCATTAAACCGCACCAGATCGGTCTCATGATCAACACCTCGGTGACCCGCCGCAACTTGGAGCCCTCCGTTGCTGTGCGCATCCACCACGGTGTGGGCTTGCCGTCTTCGGCAATCAACTTCGACGTGGCTAACGCGTGCTTGGGCTTCGTGAACGGCATGACCTTGGCTGCCAGCATGATCGACTCCGGGCAGATCGACTACGCACTCATTGTGGCGTCCGAAGATTCCCGCCCCACTCAAGAACTGACCTTCGAGCGTCTCAACAGCGAGACCTCTACTCGCGAAGACTACTTGCGCGAATTCGCCACGTTGACGCTCGGCAGTGGCGCCGCGGCAGCCGTGATTGGCCGCCACGATCTTCACCCTGATTCTCACCGCATTGTGGGCGGCGTGTCCCGGGCAGGTACCGAATTCCACGAACTCTGCGTGGGCGGACCCAACGGCATGTTCACCGACACCAAGGGCCTGCTGGATAACGGCCTCAAGCTCGTAGTGGATGCCTGGACGGAAGCTCAGGACAGCGGTTGGAACTGGCGCGACATGGACCGCTACGTCACCCACCAAGTCTCGAACTCTTACACCAACGCCATCATCAAGGCTGTCGATTTGGTGCGCAATCGCGTTCCCATCACGTTCCCGAAGTGGGGCAACGTGGGACCGGCTTCGCTACCGATGACGCTTGCTCAGGAATCTGCGACTCTCAAGAAGGGAGATCGCGTGCTGTGCATGGGGGTGGGCTCCGGCCTGAACACCACCATGATGGAGCTTGCCTGGTGAGCCCGGCCGCGCATCTTCCCTCAGTGAATCTGCCTGGCGTCAACCCGGCGTGGGATCGCTACGTCGCGGTTCCTTCGACCTCGAGTGTGGATCCCCAGAACTCCACCTACCTTTGGCATGTTCTGGACACGCACGCGCAGGCGTCTGCCGAGGCCATCGAGAACGTCTCTGTCACGCTTTTCTGTGTCCACGGAAATCCCACGTGGTCCTACCTCTACCGGTCCGTGTTGGCCGCAGCCAACGAGCGTTTCCCGTCCGTGCGAGTGATCGCCGTGGATCAGCTCGACATGGGCTATTCCGAAGACACCCACCAAGACCGCACGCTGCCTGATCGCATCAACGATCTTGGTGACCTTAGCCGCGCGCTGGGCATCGACGGCTCACCTGTAGTCACAGTCGGCCACGACTGGGGCGGCATCATCTCTTTGGGATGGGCACTCCAGCACCGCGAGAATTTGCAGGCGGTGTCACTGTTCAACACCGCTGTGCATCCCGCTGGGTTCCAGCTTCCACCCGCTCTGCAGTTGGCACTTCACCCGGCGGTTCACCGCTGGGGAACTCAGGACACCTCAGCGTTCATTGACGTAACGCTCGCGCTCGCGCAGCCCACGCTCTCCAAGGACATCCGCGCCGCATACAAGGCTCCGTACCGTGGCCGTGAACGACGCCGTCCGGTGCGCCAGTTTGTTGCCGACATTCCGGCGACGCCCGCGCATCCGTCCCACGCGAAGCTCATCGAGGTCTCTGAGGGACTGCGCGACCTCAAGGTTCCGGCATTCTTCCAATGGGGTCCTAAGGATCCGGTCTTTTCAGATCGCTATCTCAACGACCTCATCGACCGCATTCCTCACGCGCAGGTGCACCGCTACGAAGGCGCCAGCCACATGCTGCCCGAAGATCGGGACGTTGCCACGCCGCTTCTCGAGTGGGTTGAGGGTCTGGGAACATCGCGTGAGAACTCGCAGTTCCCTGTTTCGCAGGAGCCACTCCGATTCTTGAGCGCCGAGCTGGAAAATCGCAGCAGCGACACCACCACGGCCTGCGCCGACATTCTTCCGGACGGCAACGTCCAGCGAGTGAGCTGGGCGGATCTGTCCACTCGGGTAGATCGTCTCGCCGCAGGACTTTACGAACTCGGCGCCCGTCCCGGATCCCGTGTGAGCCTGCTGGTACCCCCGGGCACGGAGCTCACGTCCGTGGTCTACGCCTGTTTGAAAATCGGTGCGATCATCGTTGTCGCCGACGCCGGCCTGGGAACCAAGGGCATGGGTCGCGCCATCAAGGGCGCCCAGCCGGACTTCCTGATTGGCATCGACCGTGCACTGAGCGGTGCTCGCGTCTTCGGCTGGCCCGGTCGCAAGATTGCCGCCGCCATGCTTCCCGAGGGCGTCAAGGGAACGGCGAAGCGCAGGGCCCTCAATGCTGAGACGGACCTCGCGGATCTCGAACGCCGCGGCCAGGACGCTATCGCGAACGGCTGGACGCCTCCGCAACTCGATCCTGACGCTGACGCAGCCGTGCTGTTCACGTCCGGCTCCACGGGTCCTGCCAAGGGCGTCGTGTACACTCACCGCCGCCTCGCCGGCTTGCGAGACACCATCCAACAGACCTATGGCTTGCGTGCTGGCACAGGTCTCGTCGCGGGTTTCGCGCCCTTCGCACTCTTGGGACCAGCGCTCGGCGCTGTCTCCGTCACTCCGGACATGGACGTCACCGCACCGCGCACGCTGACCGCCAGGGCCCTCGCCGATGCGGTCGCCGCCATCGATGCGACGGCCGTCTTCTGCTCCCCCGCAGCCCTCGAAAACGTCGTGGCGACTGCTCAGGGAGCCTCACTTCCTGGCGTCGAGTTGGTGCTCTCCGCCGGTGCGCCGATCCCCGTTCCCCTACTCGAGAAGGTCCAGACCATCTTCCCGAAGGCGTCTCTGCACACTCCTTACGGAATGACAGAGGCTTTGCCGATCGCGGACATTGACCTGCAGGCTTTGCGAGCGGCGTCGTCGTCCTCAAAAAATCAAGCCAACGGTGTTTGCGTAGGCACTGCCGTTTCCGGCGCCACCATCGCGATTCTGCCTTTTGGCACGCCCGACGCCGAGATCGCCGAGGCCGCGCTCACTAGCGAGCCAGGCGTCAGCGGCGAAGTGGTGGTGCAAGCGCCGCATATCAAGGAGCGCTATGACCGCCTTGCGCTCACGCAAGCGGAAAGCGCGCGGATTCCCGGATGGCACCGCACCGGTGACGTTGGACATTACGACGACGCAGCTCGCCTCTGGATTGAAGGTCGCCTCCAGCACGTGGTGACGTCAGCATCTGGGCCCATCACGCCGGTTGCGTATGAGTTGGCCGCCGAAAGTGTGCCCTCAGTCCAGCGCGCTGCTGCTGTGGGTGTGGGACCTGCGGGAACGCAAGCGCTCGTGATCGCCGTGGAAGTTGATGGCGCGAAAGATGGCCTTGCCTCTGCAGCGCTGGCCGCTGAAATTCGTGCGGCTATTGCGGAGCACGTCGCGGATCCGGCGCCGGTGTCCGCTGTAGTTACCACCCGAATTCCCACCGATATCCGTCATAACTCCAAAGTGGACCGGACGGCAGTTGCCGCTTGGGCCACGGAAGCGCTCTCGGGAGGGAAAGTTCCTCGCCGTTTGCCGCGAGCTGGCGGGATTCGCTCGTGAAAGTCCTTGTCACCGGCGCTAGCGGCATGCTGGGCGGAGCCGTGGCGCAGCTCTTGGTGGAACGTGATCACGAGGTCACGGCTTTCCAACGTGGCGTGACGCAAGCGCACAGCGTTACCCCATCACGCGGAGCTTCTGCCGCACGCGTTGTCGCTGGCTCGGTAGCTGACGCTGAAGCCGTCTCTGCAGCTATCGCCGGTCAGGATGCCGTCATCCACCTCGCCGCAAAGGTCTCCTTCACCGGCGAATGGTCAGATTTCGTCTCCACCAACATTGAGGGCACCCGAAACATCATCGCTGCGTGCCGCGAGCACGGCGTCCGCGATCTCGTATTCGTCTCCTCGCCGTCCGTGGCGCATCTTGGTACCTCGATTGCAGGTGTTGGCGCCGACGTTGCTGATCCCGTTCACGCTCGAGGCTTCTACGCACGCTCCAAGGCGAGCGCCGAGCTCGAGGCGTTAGCCGCGGATTCGCCTGAGCTCCGTGTCGTCGCACTTCGTCCGCACATCGTGTGGGGTCCGGGAGATACGCAACTCGTCGAACGCGTCATGGACCGCGCCGCTCAAGGCCGCTTGCCGTTGCTTGATGGCGGGCGGGCGCTCATCGACACCACCTACGTGGATAACGCTGCGGAAGCCATCGTCCGCGGGCTGGAACGCATGGATGTAGTGCACGGGCGCGCGCTCGTCATCACCAACGGCGAACCACGACCGGTCTCCGAAATGCTCGCCGGCATTTGTGCTGCGGCGGGCATCGACGCTCCGCACCGCAACGTTCCGGGGCGCGTGGCGCGTGTAGCTGGATCCGTGGTGGAAAAAGTTTGGTTGCAAGGACTCAAGCGCGGCTGGGTGCAGGACGAGCCGCCGATGACCGAGTTCCTCGCCGAACAGCTTTCTACGTCCCACTGGTTTGATCAGCGTGAGACGCAAGAGCTTCTCGAGTGGTCGCCGCGCGTCAGCATTGACGAAGGATTCGCACGGCTAGCCCAACATTATGGCGGCAAGGCCGGGCGCTGACTGATGCCGGCACTAAGCTGGAACGGTGACTGCTCTAGACGCTCTTTCCACTTGGCCCGTAGACCACAGCGCCGCCTCGGTGCTCCTCCTCAAGGACGGCTCCCCGCAGGTCGTTGAGACCACCGGCGAGCAGCAGCGAACCTTCGCTCTGGCATCCGTGACCAAGCCGCTGGTTGCCTACGCCCTCGCCTTGGCGGTCCAAGAGGGTGCCTTAGAGTACGACGACGCCGTCCCCTTCCCGGAGGGCGCTACCGTCCGGCACGTGGTTGCGCATGCGGCGGGCCTTGATTTCGATTCCGAGCGCGTCCGGTATGGATTGGCCGAGCGCCGCATGTATTCCAATCAGGGGTTCGTGTACGTCGCTGAGGCTCTTGAGCGCGCTACTGAGATCCCTTGGCGCGACTATGTGCGCGAGGCCGTTTTTGAGCCGCTAGGCATGACCTCAACCACCATTGAAGGCGCTCCTGGAGCTGGCGGCGTGTCCACTGTCGCCGATCTTTCCGCCTTCGCCTCCGAGCTCTTGGCACCCAAGCTTCTCGATCCGTCTTTGCTCAACGAGGTAAAGACAGTGCAATTCCCGGGCCTCGATGGACTGCTGCCCGGCTATGGCACCCGGAAGCCAAATGACTGGGGTTTGGGCTTTGAAATTCGTGATCACAAGTCGCCACACTGGACCGGAACGTCAAACTCCCCCGAAACCTTTGGGCACTTCGGGCAGTCCGGATCGTTCTTGTGGGTGGATCCAGTCATCGGCGTTGCCACCGTGGTGTTAACGGACAGAGACTTCGGTCCATGGGCACAACCCCTGTGGACCGAAGTCTCTGATCTCGTGGTGAGTAGCTACAGCAACTCGTAATTCATGTTGGAGCTCGATGCTCCGGAGCTCTTATGCGCCGTGAGTCTTACGCTCCGAAAGTTTCACGCTCCGTAATCAGGAAGGCGCTCGCCGACGCCCAACAATTCGGCAATCGCTGCAACGGTACGCGCCGCGGCCTTACCGTCACCATATGGGTTAACGGCATTTGCCATGGCTTCGTAAGCTGCGGCGTCGTGCAAGAGAGCGGAAACCTCGCTAAAGATGCGCTCTTCGTCCGTACCGATCAACTTCACGGTACCGGCCTCGAGTGCTTCCGGGCGCTCGGTATTCTCGCGCATGACGAGTACCGGCTTGCCGAGGCTTGGAGCCTCTTCCTGAACTCCACCGGAGTCCGTGAGGATGACGTTTGCCGCGGCCAGCATGCGGGTGAACTCGCCATAGGCCAAAGGCTCGGTCACGGTGACGTTGGCCTTGCCTTCGAGGAACGGAAGCACTGCTTCGCGAACCACTGGGTTCTTGTGTGCTGGGAGCACAAAGACAACATCTGGGTTTTCGTCGGCCAAGCGACCGAGCGCGCGACCTACACCGCGCATTGCCTCGCCCTGGTTTTCGCGACGGTGCGTGGTGATGAGGACAATCTTCTTTCCGGATGCCTCGATCTCTTCCAAGACTGGTTCCGAGTATGGAACCTTCTTCTCTACCACGTTCAGCAAAGCATCGATCACCGTGTTTCCGGTGACGGTGATGGTCTTGGGGTCAATTGCCTCGCGCTCGAGGTTGGCACGGCTGGTGCTGGTCGGTGCCAAGTGCAGGGACGTAATCTGGCTGGTCATCTTGCGGTTCGCCTCTTCAGGGAAAGGCGAGAAGATGTCAAAGCTACGCAAACCGGCTTCTGCGTGAACCACTGGAATGCCGCGGTAGAACGCCGCGATAGCTCCAGCCGTCGAGGTGGTGGTGTCACCCTGCACAATGACTGCGTCGGGCTTGTCCTCTTCGAAAAGCTTGTCGAGGCCCTCGATCGTCCGAGTCATCACACCGTTCAGCGTCTGGCGCGGCTGAATGATGTTCAAATCATGATCAGGCTTGATTCCGAAAAGGTCATTCACCTGATCCAACATCTCGCGGTGCTGACCAGTTACTGTGACAATGCACTCAAAGTGCTCTGACTCTTGAAGCGCCTTAACAATAGGTGCCATCTTGATAGCTTCCGGACGCGTGCCATAAATCGGCATGACTTTGAGCAAGATTCATCCTCTACAGTGGTGATAAGCGACGACTCGATCATAGCTCAGCAGGCCAGAGCTTCCCTGTTCGGATGACATACCGCTGATAGAATCATCAGGCTGTTGCCTGCGCGGCAGTTTCATTTCCGTGAAAGGTTCATCAATGAGTCCTACGGGTCAAGACCCCACCACTTCCCAACCAGACGAGTCATCTTCAAACTCGTCTGTGAAGGAATACTCGATTGACCCGGCGAAGCTGCTTCGAGTTGGTGCACGCCCCGGTTTCTGGGCCTACTTGAAAGAAATCTGGCGCTATCGCTCATTCATCTACTTCGATTCGCAAGCTCGCGTGGCAGCAGGACACGACGAGGATCGCTTGGGCAAAGTATGGCTGGTACTCAATCCGATTTTGAACGGCGCAACGTACTACTTCGTCTTCGGACTCCTTTTGGGAACCGGCTCCGGAGTTCCAAACTTCCTCGGGTATCTGATCATCGGAACATTCATGTTCCGATTCACCACGCAGGGCATCATCAGCGGCGCGCGCTCAATCAACAACAACAAGTCAGTTGTTCAGGCGTTCAACTTCCCACGAGCAACACTTCCGGTCGCCGCGAACCTCCGTGAATTTATGGCGAATGTACCCGCCTATGTGGTGATGATCATCCTCATTCTCGCTATTCCCCCGGTCGAGAAGATCACCTGGCTATGGCTTTTGTTCATTCCGCTCGTTGCTGTTCAGTTCCTGTTTAACCTGGGGCTCTCTTTAGTACTTGCTCGCATCGTCACTCGCTTTAGCGACTTCATCCACATCATTTCGTTTGGAACGCGAATCTGGCTGTACTTGTCCGCTGTATTCTTCGCCGCAGACCGTTTCGCTGATCACCCCGTACTGATGGCGTTCATGCACGCAAACCCCATGTACTGCGTTCTAGAGATTGCTCGAGACGCACTTCTCTACGGCACACTGCCGGCGCTCAACCGTTGGCTTGTGCTCATCGCTTGGACTGTAGTTCTTCTCATCATCGGATCCTGGGTGTTCTGGCGAGCTGAGGAATCCTACGGGCGGGAGAGCTAGAACTCATGACTCAATCAACATCACGTATGGATTCCCAGTCCAAAATCGCCGTCGTTGCTGACCGCGCTGGTATGACGTACACAGTCAAAGCCAGCGAAGACGCCTCAGAAAAGAAGAAAGGCCTGATGGACCGTTTCCGGTCCGCATCAGGTGTGAATACGGTTCAGGTCAAAGCACTGAATCCCATTTCATTTGTTGCAGAGCGAGGCGAAAGCATTGGTGTCATCGGCACGAATGGTTCCGGAAAATCCACGCTCATGAAGATCCTGACGGGCCAGATACTTCCGACTGAGGGCGCTGTCTACGCAACGAGCACGCCCATTATGCTGGGCGTCAATGCGGCGTTGGTCTCCACCCTCTCCGGCGGCGACAACATCACTTTGGGCTGCCTTGCCATGGGCATGTCCTTGGCTCAAGTCGAGGAGAAGCGTCAGAGCATTATTGACCTCTCCGGGCTGCAAGATTCCTTGCATTTGCCACTGAAGTCCTATTCTTCGGGCATGGCTGCGCGATTGCAGTTTGCCATTGCTACGTCCGTTGATCCGGAAATCCTCATCATCGATGAGGCTTTGAACACGGGCGACGCACAGTTCCGTGACCGCACTGCGGCTCGCTTGGATGAAGTCCGGGAACAAGCCGGTTGCGTCTTCTTGGTCTCACACTCTCTAGGCACCATTCAGCAGATGTGTTCGCGAGTCCTATGGATTGAGCGTGGGCAGCTCTTGATGGACGGCTCCCCTGAAGAAGTCACCGAGAAGTATCAGCTGTACAGCAACGCCATGGGCCGAAATCGAGTGAAAGCATCACGCATTCTTCGCGAGGAAGCGCAAGCAACGCTCAAGCCCACAGTCATCAACTGGCAATCTGCACCTCCTCGTTGATCCTGATGACGAGTCTCACATCCCGCTTACGATCAGCCACGCAACGAGTCACGGCTATCGCGGCAAACGAGTCACGCAAGACCAAACGTCTTTTGGTTGACGAGTACTCGCGCGTATCGAAGCAACTGAGGTCTTCTCCGCTTGAAAGAGTTCTACCGGGTTTCCTAGGGTCCGACTTACCTCGAAGCGCTTGGCCTATCGGCTTACGAAAGCATCTGAGTTCCTCAAGCTCGCAGATAGACCTGTTCCAAGAAGTTCAGGATCTGCCTCCTTCTCAGTCGCTCGTTCGTGCGCTCAAATCAACGGTGCCGGCCGAGGGCCTTGTACTGGCTGTTGTTGGTCCTGCTGACGCAACACAGACTCCGGGCGCGCTCACCGTGGACCAATTCATCCGCCTAGAATCAGCGCTGACGCAGCACACCTGGCTGGTTGTCGGAACGGGTGACTCGACCATTTCGGATCTGAAGTCACGCCGCTTAGGGCAACACGTAAGTGTGGTCCCTGACCCCCTGGATGCGCTCAAGCGTGCCGCGTTGTTCTCTCTCGCGAAGCTCTTCATCTCGCCGCTGACCTTTGACGTTACGCGTACCCGTGTACCGGGTTGGGCTGAAATTGCCGCGGCCAGCGCAACGCCAATTGTTGACCCACAGGACATCGAAACAATTGCGTCGATTGCAGGTAACCCCGCAAAGCTCAAGGCCCTAGGGCGTGCCCAGCGCCTCGCCGCCCTCACCCTTGCTGGACTGGAAAGTGGCGCTGGCAAGATCGATGAACTCCGCGTTCCCCCGCGCTTCAAGGATGACCGACTAAGTGTTCGCCAGTCCCCTCGACTGGTGATTGCAAGTCACGATCTCAAATTTGCAGACGGACTCTTGGCCGAACTAGATAGGCGCGAAGTCCATTACGAAGTCGATCAGTGGACGGGTCATGCACGGCATGACGAAGCGCGGTCCCGCGAACTTTTGCGGCACGCCGACGCCGTGTTCTGCGAATGGACTTTGGGAAACGCATCCTGGTACTCGAAGCACGCTCCGGCAGGCGTTCGTGTGACCTCGCGTTTTCACATGCAGGAGCGATCCGTACACTATGTTGATCAGCTGGACTGGAAACGATTGAGCGCACTCGTTTTCGTTGCCGAGCACGCACGTCAAGAGATTCTGCGCGATCACGTCGTCGAGGCCGAAAAGACACTCGTGGTCCCAAACATGGTTGGGGTGCCCCCACAGAACTTCTCATCGACGCCAGAGCAGAGATTCAGCCTGGCCTTGGTAGGCATGGTGCCGGTCAATAAGGCTATCCATACGGCTTTCGACACTCTCGAAGAACTAAGAGCGGTCGATGATCGTTATCGTCTCCACATTCGGGGACGTCTGCCATCTAGCTACGAATGGATGAACCGCCGGACCGCCGAACGGACATACTACGAACAACAGTTCGCCCGGATTGAGTCCAGCCCATTGCTCCGAGACGGCGTGAACTTCGTTCCCTACGGCGACGGACTATTTGAATGGTACGAACTTCAGGGCGTGGTGCTTTCTACGAGTGAATTCGAGGCATTTCACTATTCGCTCCCCGAAGGTGCCGTGCGCGGAGCAGTTCCGCTGTCTATCGCATGGCCCGGCGCCGACCTGATTTATCCCGCCTCCTGGCTTGCTTCAGATGCCTCAGACTTATGCGCCAAGATCATTGCCGCAACCCGTGACGAAGACATCTGGAATGCACGACGTTCTGAAGCGCGGGAGTTCGTTGCATCGCGCTTTGAGGAATCCCGAGTATCGAAACGACTGGCGGACGTGATCCTTGGATCTTTCTAGAGTCCGCAGTGCTTGCAGGCCACACCGAAATTGGCTGCAGTCGTAGACACAGAAGCGCGTCCGGAAAAGGTAACAACCTGTTTCTCGACGCGCTTCTGGTGTTTCAATGGTCTAGCTCTGGAAGACCGACCGAAGTCGCTCGCCCCAAGAGTTCAATTTCTGGGCCTCTTCGAATGTGAAGTTGTGGTCGCTGCTTTCGATTCGTTTCACACCATCCATGATGGACTCAACAGATCGCTCGCATTTCACGCCTACAGACGCCTCTTCGACGAATGAGGCGATACTCATATCCGCATAGGTCAGAATCGGGAATCGGCGCTCAATCATGCTCATCGTCTTGTATGGGAAAGCGAATCGCGCATAGTCAGAATCCAGCAGAATCGTGCCGATGCACAGCTCGGTACGCGGAATGTAGTTCTCTAGATCAGCGTGAATGATTCTCACTGCAGAATCGTCCTTGAGCCCCAATTCATGGAGACGTGCGAAGAGCGAATCTACTTCACGAGCACGGACAACGAAATCAAGGAAATATCCTTCTTGAGCCAACTTGGCTGCTGCCTCAAGATAATTATCCATACCGTAGATGTCGCCGATGCCACCTGCATAGAGCAACGTGGTACCTTCGCGCTTGATAGCTGTTCGACCCTCTGGAACATTCTCCAACGCCACCCCTGGGGGCAACGGCAGCCAATCGATCGCCTGATGATTGTGTTCCTTGAGCATTTCGTTAAAGCCCTCGCCGGAGTCCTTGCTTGGTGCTGCTAGAACTTCAACGACGCTCTCTAGGCGTTCAAGTTCTCGGCGGCCGCTACGGACCAGTGCCGCCCGCTTCGAGTCCGTCCAAATATCGAACTTTTCTTCAAGCCAGTGCATGTCGCGAACAAACCATGCCGTTTGGCCGCCGGCCGCTCGGAACTTGGAAATCGTTGAAACGAGATCTTCAAGCACATCTTCTTCAGCAAGCGGTGACGTGGAATTTTCGCCGTAGAACACTCCGGCTTTGCGCCCCTTGGCCAGAGCTTGAGAAACGAGTCGGCTCCTACGAGCAGTGTTGTTTCCGGTAGAAAACATGCGAATGGTGGGACCAAGTTTTTCCATCTCCCGCGCCATGTTGCGGACACGCTGTGGACGAGCTCCAGACGAGTCGTCGCTGAGGCTACCCACTGAGTAGAAGACGTTCAAAGGTTGATCGGATTGAAGCGCCGCAAGCTCTTCGTAATCCCAGGAGACTGGCTTTGCCCATCGTTCAAAAAGTTCTTGAGCAAAGTCACGAGAGACTTCGTTGGACGAATCCTCGATAGCCGGGGGAAGGTCGCCGAGATCTGTTTCTGGCTGGTGCAGGACGTCAGCCGTTACTTGAACGAGGCGCACTCCACGAGCCAGGTTGGTGAACCCAATGCGCTCGCACAGACCACGCATACCGACGGTTGCCTCAACGGCAATCTTGTCCCAATCAGGCTTCAGCGCGGCCAGCACTGGGCCGGCATCTCGCGATGAACCAAGGAACACCAAGTGGGTGAATTGCCCAAGGCGCGAGTGCAAATTGTCGCTCAAGGAATTCTTGCGTCGAATTTCGTGGCGAGAGTACAAAGAAGAAATGGCGAGCGGTGTGATCTCGTCGACTTCATCGCCAACGACAGCCTTCAAGTTGTCGACAAAGATATCAATGGACTCTTCTGACAGCTGAGGATCAAAGAGAATGCCCACATGCTTGCCGACACGACGGGCCAGTACTCGAGACCGGCCCAGAATAGGTCTTGGGTTTAGCAGATGAGGAAGACGCGAGCCCTTCCCCAAAGCCTTGTCCATCTCGAATTCATCGTCCAAGAAGATTCGAGTGCCATTGTCATTGAGCATCTGAAACGCTGAAGACAAGCTTCCACGTGCGCTTGAGAAGTCCAAGTCGCCTCTGAAGAGGACCGAAGCGCTAGGTCCAGCTACCGTGGCCGCGGTGACAGACGCACCAGCCAGTCCGGTACCAATCACGAAGTCGACCTCGAGAGTCTCCAACGCTCGTTGGATCTCCGTCCGCCGGATTATGGACGACGGCAGCGTTGCGATGGTCTGAAAAACTTGAGGGTGTACTTGCGGAGCACGACCTCGTGCAAAGGTGAGCCAGAAGTTATCGGCAGGCCGGAAAATACTAACTTCGTGACCGTTCGCTTTCGCGTTGTCGATAATCATCGCCTCTGCAGGGCCAACGCCCTCGGCAAACAATGCTAGTTTCATGAACGCGTCACCTCCTGATCAACCAAATTCATCACTGAGAGTTCTTTCGCAATTGTGTGTTCGGGCGCGGTTTGAGAACGCACCCGTGCGGCCGCAGCCTTAGACATCTGCTGGAAGAGAGCCGCATCGGATGCAAGTCGCTCAATTCCATCGGCCAGTCCTTGGGCGTCTTCAGGATCGGCCATGATGGCGCACGAATCATCGACAAATTCTGGAATAGCGCTCACACGGTTAGTCACAGGAACAAGTCCTGATGCCATGGCCTCGTCTCGGCTCACACCCTGAGTGTCTAGCCTGGATGGAACGAGGAAGATTCCATAGTCCTTGTGGAGAACGGCAATCTCTTCTTGCGTGGCAAACCGCTGTTCAATCTGGACGTTGTCGAGCCCACCGAGTGCTTCCTTGAACTGGCCAAAGAGTCGACCGTCGCCAATAATCCGGAATTCAAGATCCTTGAAGATCTCTCTCTTTTGCAGGAGTTGAACAGTTTTGACAGCGAGGTCTGCTCCATAGTTCATGTTTCCGGCAGACCGCACCCACAAGACCTTGAACCGCTGTTCAGCAGGCTTCTCTTGGAAGGTAAACAGGTCCGTGTCAATCACGTTGGAAATGACAGCTGACCTCGCGTTTGGCATCTGAACGTGCATATCTTCAAGCGTGTTCGCCCGAGCATGTTCAGACACAAAAATGAATTTCTCCGGTCCATATGGTTCGGCCAAAACATCTCGCCAGAAACGTTGCCGATCAAAAGTCGCCAGAATGCTAGCGTTCGCAGCGCTAAAGGAGGTCAGGTTGTGAATCTCACGCACCCAACGTCGAGCCTCAAAACCGTGAATGAAGAAGAAGAAACGGTTATCTTTGGCGTGCTTACGCAGCCATGTCCATTCAAATGCAGACGGGAAATGCACTGCGACGGCGTCGTATTCTCCTTGCTCAACAAGAAGTGAGCCCTCCAGACCATTGCTGACCAGGACGTTCACACCGTCAAAGCTGTAGAAGCCTCGCATTTCGTTGCGGGAAAGCTTGAGCATGTCAACCGCTACGCCAGACTTTTGGTAATGCTTGATGCGCCGGTGAAGGAAACCTCCACCGTATTCGTTTCCTGGTGCCGGATAACTTGGCGACACCACAAGCAAGCGCCGCGCTCCATCCCTCTTAGAGTCACGACGTCCCAAATACAGAGTCGTCAGCTCTTGAGGAGTAAGTTTCTGTTCATCTTCGATCGTGGCGTCGCTGGTGCCATCAATCCCACCAACGAGAGCTGCCTGAGGCGTCTCACGAAGTCGCTCTGCCTCGGCAAACACAGTCTCCCAACGCTCAGATTCTTGTTCTCTAAGCGTTTCGAGATGCGCTTCAAGCAAGTAGGCGTGTTCAGTCAGAAGAATCGTTGAACGTTCTTCGTCTGTGTACGTTGAGCCAAACAAGTCAAGCGGAATATGACGCTGAACGCGTTCTTTTTCCTGTGATTTGCTGGATTCTTTGCCTGAATCATGCGGTACAGGCGCACTCCAAAGTGCGGCCGTCTCTTGCGAACGCTTGAGAACTTCCTTTGAGGTTCGAACTAACTTATCCGTAGGTTTTGGGAAGTGCTTTCGAGCTTCGCGGACAATTCCTTTGGCGATTACTTTAGGCTTCTTCACGAGACTCTCTATTAGTTCGGTTCTTGTTAACTACGTTGCGTTAGATCCTGACGCTTTGGCCTTCACGAGCGGACTCGATCAGCGCTTCGGCAATACGAAGCGTCTGTAGCCCTTCGCGCATAGTCACATATCGCTGGTCGATCTCCAGAATTCCATCGCGGAAAGCTTCGTGTTCCGTCTTCAGCGGTTCAGCCTTAGGGAATGCGTAGCGCGTTACGTTTCCTTCCGTAACTCCCCGGAAGTTGGAGATGCTGGCCCACTCCGTAGCGACGGATCCATTTTCGTGGAACGTCAGATCAGCCGTCAAAGTGTCAGCGACGAACGCGCCCTTTTCACCAATGACTACGGTCACGCGTTCTTTCATGGGGGAAAGCCAGTTCACCTGGTGATTCGTGATGATGCCATTAGCGAGCTTTCCGACAGCAACCACCATGTCTTCATGCTGACGACCTGACGCGAGCGTCGTCTGAGCCGCTACCTGAACATACTCAGAGCGAGCAAGCCAAGCGGTCAGGTCGATGTCATGTGTGCCCAAGTCCTTGACCACTCCCACATCTGCAATGCGGGCTGGAAATGGCCCTTGGCGTCGAGTGGAAATCTGCAGAACTCGTCCCAGTTCGCCTTCGTCGATACGACGGCGCAGCTCTTGCAGAGCCGGGTTGAATCGTTCGATGTGTCCAACGGCGCCAACGAGGGTTGCCGCCTCGAAAGCGTCGACCATACGCTGACCAGCTTCGGTGGAAGCAGCAATTGGCTTCTCTACGAGCGTGTGAACACCGGCCGCTGCAAGCTCCAGTCCCACTTCTTCGTGCAAGCCGGTGGGAACAGCGACGACTGCTGCATCGATGCCGTGCTTGATCAGGTCGCTGACATTGCTGTAAAGCGGCAATTTGCCGGCAACCTTGTGAGCATCGCCCATAGCATCAGCCATGGCAACCAGCTCGAGGCCTTCAGTTTCACGCACCACGCGAGCGTGGTGGCGTCCCATCATGCCGAGGCCAATCAGTCCTACGCGAATGGTTTCGCTCACGCTCCTGCTCCTGCCACCGTGTTGACCGCTTCAACGATTCGGTCCAGGTGTTCTTGAGTCAAGGACGGATGAACTGGCAAGGACAACACTTCGTGCGTGGCCTTCGCCGTTTCAGGCAAGTCAGCTGGCTGGTGGAAGGACGGAAGTTCGTTCGTTGGCACCGGGTAGTAGACACCGGAGCCCACAGCGAAGCGTTCCTTGAGTTCCTTGCCGAAAGCATCGCGATCAGCAACAGAGAAGCCTTCAAGACGAACGGTGTACTGGTGGTACACGTGCTCCGCGCCCTCGGCAATCTTCGGAGTCTTGACCCCCTGCAAGTGAGCGTCAAGGAATGCCGCGTTGCGGCGTCGTACTTCGGTCCACTCCCCCACCTTGGTGAGCTGAACGCGTCCGATAGCAGCGTGAATATCCGTCATGCGGTTGTTGTAGCCAACCAGCTCATTCTGGTACTGAACTTCCATGCCCTGGTTGCGAAGCAAACGCAGACGACGCTCAACTTCAGCGTCACCCGTGGAAACCATGCCACCTTCACCGGAGGTCATGTTCTTCGTGGGGTACAAGCTGAACATTGCGAAGGTACCGAACGTACCCACCTTGCGGCCGTCGATAGCTGCACCGTGCGCCTGAGCGGCGTCTTCGAAGAGCATCAAGCCGTGCTTCTGAGCAAGCGCTTCAAAAGCCACCATGTCTGCCGGGTGTCCGTAGAGGTGAACCGGCATGATGGCCTTGGTCTTGTCCGTAATCAGGCTCTCGACCGATTTCGGATCAAGGCAGAAAGTGTCCGGATCAATGTCAGCGAACACCGGAGTAGCGCCGGTCAAAGCAACGGCATTGCCGGTCGCTGCAAACGTGAACGCAGGGACGATCACTTCATCGCCTCGTCCAATGCCCGAGGCCGCCAAGCCCAAGTGCAGGCCGGACGTTCCGGAGTTCACGGCAACGGCTGCTCGTCCGTCGAGAAGAACCTTAGAGAACTCTTCTTCAAAAGCCTTGACCTCAGGGCCCTGAGCCAACATGCCGGTAGCAAGAACGCGATCTACTGCGTCCCGTTCGTCTTGGCCAATAATCGGCTTTGCCGGTGGGATGAATTCAAGCTCGCTCATGCGTTCGTCTCCTCAAGTTCAATCAAAATGCCGTTGTCTTCGCGGAATAGCGCGCCCGTGTCAGGGCATTTCAGGTTGTCCCCATCGGCGACCAGAGGCTTTCCAGCTCGTGAAACCCAGCCAATGCGCTTCGCAGGAACGCCGGCCATCAACGCGAAGTCCGGTACGTCCTTCGTCACCACCGCGCCGGCAGCGATCAAAGCCCAGCGGCCCACAGTCACGGGGGCTACGCACACCGACCGTGCACCGACGGAGCAGCCTTCCTTGAGCGTCACGCCGACTGCTTCCCAGTCAGAAGCGCTCTTGAGCTCACCCGTAGGAGTGATGGCCCGCGGGAACGTGTCGTTAGTCAGAACTACGGCTGGACCCACGAACACGCCTTTTTCAAGAACAGCAGGTTCGTAGACAAGCGCGTAGTTTTGCACCTTGCAGTTGTCGCCCATCTGAACGCCAGTGCCAATGTAGGCACCGCGTCCGACGATGCAATCGCGTCCCATCTGGACTTCTTCGCGAACCTGAGCGAGATGCCAGATCTTGGAGCCGTTCCCGATGTTCGCTTTGTCAGAGACGTCCGCGCCGGGAGCAGCAAAAAATTCTTGGCTCACGTTAGCGCTCACGCCTTGGAATCCGAAGGGATACCGATCGAGCGGAACGTCACGCCTTCGAAGTTGGCCGAATCAATCATCTTGCGGCCGTCAACGAAAGTACGGATGCCCGGAAGCTGTTCCTTGGTCAACGTCTTGTACTCCGCGTGGTCAGCCTGCAAGATCGCGGCGTCGACAGGCTCTCCGAAGTGGTACGGGGTGAAGCCGAACTTCTCGAGCTCTTCATCCGTGTACATCGGATCTTCAACGAGTACTTCTGCGCCAGCAGCCTTAAGAGCGTTGACGGCGTCGAAGACACCGGAGAATGCGGTTTCCTTCACGCCACCGCGATATGCGGCACCGAGCACGGTAACACGCTGACCAGCGAGGGCGCCGTGGGCACCTTCAAGCAGTCCCACCGTGTAGCTCGGCATTGCGGCGTTCGCTGCACGAGCCGTGCGAACGATCGTCGCCTCTGGGTCATTCCACAAGTACAAGCGTGGGTAGACCGGAATGCAGTGACCGCCAACGGCGATACCTGGGCGGTGGATGTGGCTGTATGGCTGAGAGTTGGAAGCCTCGATGACTTGGTAGACGTCAATGCCGTTGTTCGCAGCAAAGACGGCGAACTGGTTCGCGAGGCCAATGTTGACGTCGCGGTACGTGGTCTCGGCGAGCTTTGCTAGCTCGGAAGCCTCGGCACTGCCGAGATCCCAGACTCCGTTGGCACGCTTGAGGTCCGCACGCTCGTCGAAGTCGAGTACGGCGTTGTAGAACTCCACGGCCTTGTCAGCGCCTTCTTGCGAGAGGCCACCTACGAGCTTGGGGTACTTGCGAAGGTCTTCGAATACGCGGCCCGTGAGGACACGTTCTGGGGAGAAGACCAAGTGGAAGTCTTTGCCTTCCGTCAGGCCGGAAACCTCTTCGAGCATTGGCTTCCAGCGCGTGCGCGTGGTGCCAACAGGCAACGTGGTTTCGTAGGAAACCAGCGTACCCGGGGTCAGGTGCTTGGCCAGTTCCTTCGTTGCTGCGTCCATCCAGCCGAAATCGGGGCGGGCTTCAGAGTCAACAAAGAGCGGGACAACCAGTACGACGGCGTCCGCACCGGGAACAGCGTCGCTGTAGTCCGTGGTGGCCCGGAGATTGCCGGAAGCGACGAGCTCGGTGAGCTTCTCCTGCAGGTGCGCTTCACCCGGGAATGGTTCTTTCGCTGCGTTGACCAAGTCAACCGTGTTCTGGTTGACGTCGACGCCAACCACTTCGTGTCCCTTGGACGCAAACTGAACAGCAAGTGGAAGCCCAATTTTACCGAGGGCGATGACGGCAATTTTCACGGATTTTCCATTCTTATGACGATGCTAAAACTAGTACTGACACTACCACCGGGAGGACTTATCGCGTGGGAAATAGAGCTTCTTGCCACTTGACGTTGACTGACTCAATATCAAAATTCTTGGCGCTTTCTTTGGCCAGTTTAGACTCGCTTGCGTAGAGCGCTGGGTCTGCAACCAGTGCAAGAATCCGTGCGGCTGCGGCGTCGTTATCCGCCACCACAAAGTGATCCCCAAAGATGCCACGAACGCCGTCACGCTCCCACAGAATAGGAACCGCACCGGATGCCATGCCTTCGGCCGGCGCAAGATGGAAGCTCTCAGAAGTACTCGGCGACAAGATGAATCCCATCTTGGAGAGCCAGTTACCCATGTCAGCACCGAATGGTTCAAACACCACTCGCTCGCCGATCCGAGGATCAGTACCGAGGCCCTTGAAGAACGTCTCGTAGTCCTTGCGTTGGTCTTCCTTCTTCCACTCGTGAGCGTAGTCCCACGGCATGCGGCCCTTGATGTGAAGCGTGAAGCGAGGGTCCTTGTCCAGGAGCTGGCGCAAGACTTCTACGGCACGGTCCGGGCGCTTGCGCCACGGCACAATGCCCACAAGCCCAATGCGGAATTCGCTGCCTTCGATCTTTGGACGGTCCAAATCTAGAACGTCAATGCCGTTTGCAATGACCACAATCTTGGACTTGTCCCACTTGGTCTGCTCCGCCGTGATGTCACGGTAAAGCTCTGACACGGTCACGAGCTGATCAATCGCATCAAAGTTGATGTTGCCCAACCATGGGCCACCAAGTTCAAACATATGCAGGCGCACCACGAGACGCTGATGACTCTTCTTGCGCTGCGAGTACCACACAGAGTTTGGTCCGGCCCATTCGCAGAAGATCGTGTCAGCCCAGTCAAGAAGCTTCTGAGACTCTGCCTCATTGTTCTTGTGAAGGGTTTCCCAGTGGTCAATGCGCAGCTCGACATCAGGGCGCCCCTTGAGCATGTCCAGAAGCTCACCGGCGAATTTGAGATCGTGTCCGGCAACGAGCACCTTGTGCTTCTTCGGACCGGTCTGGGCAACGCCATGGGCGCTGAGGTAGGAACCCAAGAAACGATCAATGTAACCGCGGATCACCTTCGCGCGATTGCTCAGTCGATACGGCTCAACGGCCGCCTGTGCGCGCAATCTTAACTGTGGAAGCTCATTGACGGCTTCCGCCAGAACTTTCGCGGCACCATCCACGGAACGCTCATTCGGGCCCAAGAACAAAGGGTAGTCTGCCCCGAAAATCTTTTCGTGCGCAGCAGTACGGTTGAGCAGCGGTGGAACGCCGGAGGCTGAGTATTCAAGAACCTTCGTTGAAATCTCAACACTCTGATCGAGAGCAGCAGAGCGCCAAGACAGGCCCACGTCTGCATGGGAAATGAGCTCGCGACTCTTTTCACGCGACACGCCACCCTCAAAAGTCACGCCGTCTGGAGGCGTATTCGCCAAAGCCTTCATGCGCAAGGGCCACTCTGGATCCACTGGGGACTTTTGGAACTTATCCCCCACCATGCGCAGATTAGCTTTGACACCTTGCTCAGCCAAAGCCTGGACTAGCTCCGGAGCTTCAAGCGTCAGCCATTCTTTGGCGAACTTGCCCGAGTAAATGAGTCGGAGTGGATCACCAGTGACACGTGGGCTCTCCTGAGTAGAGACCTGCGTAGAAACGGCTGACAGATCTGCAAAGAACTCGTCAGGAACCATGGGAGTCAAGATCAGAGTCTTGCCAGCGGCTTCTGGGATGGTGGCTTCTAGGTGCGCACGCGCTTCTTCAGTCTGCGCAAATACACGTTGCGAGCGGCTGCAGACTCGTTGAATCTTGTCCACTTGCTGATCATCCATATCCCAAATGGGGTAGTGATATTCAGTGACGTAGGACCACAAGATCTCGGAGATCGGGTCCGACTCCACGAGCTTGTCGCAGACATCAATGCCTCGCGCGATCACCAGATCCGGTCGATTCTTGCGAATCAAGTTCTCAATGATTGCTCGAACTTCAGAACGAATGATGGAGTCACGGCCGCGCGTCGGTTTGGCCGGAATGACCTTCACGTTCGGCATGGACGCGAGCTTTGCGCTGAGTCGATCAGTCTTGACAATTGACTTGAGCGGAATGGTGACTTCACAGCCACCCAGAGACAACGCTTCTGCCATCGAAAGAAGCCAGATTGCCGAGCCGTCAAGAACGTTTAGATTGACGTCTCCGTAGAGAACAACTCGTGGCATGAAGGAAATTCCTTAGTTTGCGTTTGCAACTGCTTGCACGGATGCGGCCAGTGCGGATTCGTCAGTTGCATCATGGATGACTCGGGATGCGCGCTGGCGCAGCGATTCGCTACCAACGTGATCGTTCGTCTCATCACTCGAGACCACTACTACGTCAACGTCCTCGCGTTTTGCGACGTCCAACGCCTGTAAGAGTTCGCGCATGAGCGGCGTGCCACCGGCGTCCAGAGTGCCACCCCACGGACCAACAGCAAAGGCGCCGAGATCGACAACGATGCAGCGCGGCTCCAGCTCCTGAATTTGGGTGGATGCGATGGACGGATTCAACGGAACGAAAGTGAGATCAGACGACTTGAGAGCAACGGCCAATGAGTCTCGAGCAACGCCAAGCACCGTCTGCCCTGATTGAGCAGCCGACTTCGAACCCATCCCGCCAGTCATTTCAAACAACCGAGCTGACCGTTCTGGGTCTTCTTCCATTGCGGCGGCGAGTCGACCGGCCGATGTGGCGTGTGATCGAGCAACTGCGCCCCCGGCTGGACGCGACGCGCCAGCTTGAGGCGCGGATCGGAAGGACAGGTTCGACGGGGCACCGGCACGCGCCGCCACATGGATTTTGCGGGTATTGATAATCCCGGAGCCGACTAGTGGAATGACCGCGATCGCAGCAAACCACCAGCCGAGCACCAAGAACTGCACCAAGAAAAGCAGGCCAGCAACGGCTATGAGGACATAGGAACCTAATGTTGCTCGTGTAGTTCCTTGGAGCAGTCGACGTAGCATTAGCGCCAAAGTCCTCGAGTATCGACGATTGCCTTGCCAGCAAGTGCGGTTGCTGGAACAGCCTTGAACTGATCGTGGTCAACCAAGAGCACCACAATGTCAGCGTTCTCCAAAGCGGCGTCCGTCTCTTCGAGGGTCACGTTGGACTTCCCGGCGAGAGCCTTTGGCATTGCGGAAACGTGTGGCTCGACAGCCAGGATGGAGCTCTCAGGGAACTCATCAGCCAGCTGAGCAGCGATGGAGAGCGCTGGGGATTCGCGCAAGTCGTCGATGTTTGCCTTGAATGCAAGACCCAAAGCAGCGATCTTCGGCGTGCGGGAAAGGCCAGCAGCTGCTTGGCGAACCTGCTCAATAACCCAGTTTGGCTTGGCATCGTTCGTCTCGCGAGCCTGGCGAATCAACAAGGACTCTTCAGGAGCGGCTGCCACGATGAACCAAGGATCAACGGCGATGCAGTGTCCGCCGACGCCTGGGCCCGGCTGCAAGATGTTGACGCGTGGATGGTGGTTAGCCAACTCAATGAGTTCCCAGACGTTGATGCCCAAACGGGAGGAAATCACGGAAAGTTCGTTTGCGAATGCAATGTTCACGTCGCGGTAAGAGTTTTCCACGAGCTTTGCCATCTCAGCGGTCTTCGCATCCGTCAAAAGCATTTCGCCTTCGCAGAATACGGAGTAGAGATCGCGAGCTGCTTCAGCAGCTTCACGTGTGATACCGCCAACGATGCGGTCATTGGTCACGAGCTCTTCCATGACGCGACCTGGCAATACGCGCTCTGGGCAGTGCGCAAACAACAAGTTGCTCTCGCGAAGGTCCGGGCGGATCGAGTAGATGTGCTCGGCCATGATCTCGGTGGCACCTGGAGGGGAGGTCGACTCAAGAATGAGGAGCTCGTCGCCCTGCAAGAGTGGAGCAACATTACCGGCCGCTGCCTTGATGTAGTCCAAGTTTGCCGACTTGTCAGCGTTGAATGGAGTTGGCACGGCGATGATGTATGCCTCGCCAGCTGGCGTCTCAGTAGATGCGCTCAGCATGCCATCTGCAACGGCCTTCTCCACGAAGTCACCCAGTGCAGGCTCTACGAAGGGAACGCGTCCAGCGTTGACGGCGTCAACGGTTGCTTCGTTGACATCCACGCCGGATACCTTGATACCGCGAGATGCAAGAATCGCTGCGGTGGGCAGACCAATGTAGCCGAGTCCGACGACAACGACTCGAGAAAATGATTTCATTTTTCACCTATCTCCCGGCATTCCTCCGGGCGTTCAACTAGAGCAAGTATAGGCAACGGCTATTGTGCTGTGAGCCGGGTATACAGCGCGGCATACTTTTCTGCATTCGCAGTCCACGTTCGGTCCGCAAGGACCCACGCGCGTCCAGCCCTTCCCATTTCCTGTTGGCGCGCGGGATCTTCGAGCAGATCCGTGATTGCATCAGCAAGGGCCGAAGGATCCTCCGCGGGAACCGTAACTCCGTTATCGCCGTCATGAACCAGCTCGCGCAAAGCCGGCAAATTGCTTGCAATAACGGGCCTTTCGCTTGCCGACGCTTCCACGGGTTTAAGCGGGGTCACATTCCGCGTGACGTCCAGGTCCTTTCGCGGAACAACGAAAATATTCATGGCTTGGTGATACGTCGGCGCCAGCGCTCGGTCCACTCGGCCAGGGAAGATGCAGTGCTCGCTGACACCCAGCTCTTGCGCTTGGCGCTTCAAGGCAGGGAGGACGACGCCGTCGCCCACTATGAGTAGTTTCACACGGGAATTCGTTTTGCGAACTTTTGCGAAGGCTGTCACCAGATCGTCAAGGCCTTCGTAGCCGACGATCGAAGAAATGGTGCCGATGTATTGAGCGTCCGGGTCCAGACCGAGTGCACGCCGAGCATCCTCGTGTGTGCCAGGGGCCTCGAGGAACGGACCGCCAACAGCGTTAGGACAGAGGATGATGCGCTCCGGGTCAACGCCTTGAGCAATCAGTGTGTCTCGCATTTCGGCGCCAAGCGTCACGACGGCACTCGCGCTTCGAGCAATCTCCTGCTCACGTTCTACAAACAGTTTGTAGCGCTGTGACTCGCGTGCGGACTCTTCGCGGGTGGATGCCCAGGTATCAGCCAGTTGCCCACGCACTTCATAGACCCACGGGATTCCCACTGCTTCAGCAACGGCGCGCACCACAATGCCATTGACGAAGTGCGTGGTGGTGTGAAGTACCGCTGGACGTTCTTTCAGCACGTACTCCAGGAGCATTTCGGCACTGAGCTGAAGCTGCTCCTCGAGTCCGTTGCCCGTGGTCCCCCACCACTTTGGCGGCATCAACCGGTGATATGTCACTTCGCCAACACGGTCTTCGTCTTGGGCGAGCAGCTTCCCGACCACCACTGGGTAGCCAATGCGCGTCACGGCGCGAACATCCCAGCCAGCGCCTACCAGCGACCGCAAGATGGAGTGCGAACGCTGCGCGTACCCGCTGCCGGTGTGCGGCAACGAGTTCGTCAAAAAATGCACCGTTTTGTGGTCAAGCGGCCGGTAATTCGGTTGTTTTGGAAGTTCCAGTTTGGAGCCTTCAAACACGCGAAGTTCTGCGGCTAATCGCTCGTCGCGGCCCTGGGCGGCAGCATCCATATCTCCGCGGAAGGCAGCGCGCCGCGCAACGGCGGCACGCACCCAGTTATTGTTCTGGGGCGCACCGTCCAGCAAACGATCCGCATGCTGAGGGAGCCCAGAAGCAACGGCCGCGTCCGCCAAGAGAGCACGTTGCAAAGCGTCCCGGTAGCTGCCGTCGGTTGGCGATTGCGCCACCCGTTCAAGGCGTGTCGCGAGTCCCTTTTCATCACCATCGATGGCGCGCAACAGAGCTCCGGGCACCGAATTGTCAGCCGTGAAAATCTTCAGTCCCGCCTTGGCCGTGGCGCTCACCGCAGTGCGGGGCAAGCGTCGGCTTACTTGAAGGGCCAGCACCATGGGATCGTCTGCAACGTGCTGTGAGACTGTCCGCGCGGCGACGGCCGCGTTTCGAGCAAGGGTTCGGGCCTTGCCCTGAAGACCTTTGATAGACGAGCGCGTCGAAGATTGATCCACCATGGCTACTTTCTGAGGCGACACAAGTTCCTCGACGGAGTGAGCGAACCGCTGAGCGAGGGACGCAAAGTTGGCATGCTCAAGCACCCAAGCTCGTCCCCGGACGCCCCGATCCAATTTCGATGGATCGTTCTTTAGCTCTCGCCATAGCGCCACCACGGCATCGGCTTCCGCGGGGACGACGTCGCCGGCCTGGGCTTCCTGAATGATGTTTGCGCCTTCGCCCTTCACGATCGCCGTGATGTGCCGGCCGATGGACAGCAATTCATATGTCTTGGAAGGAACTGTCAATTCAAAGCTTGGCCAGTCTGGGCGCAACGACACAACGCACGTGTCCGCCCAGCGATACATTTCAACGGCCCCAGCCGAATCAACTTGTGGCAAGAACTCCACGGGCGAGCCAATGGATGCCGCATAGTCCTGCAGCCACTTCTTCTGAGTACCTTGTCCCACGATGCGCACATGCACGTCATCACCAGCGAGTTTCGCAGCATCAATCAGTAGCTGGAGATTCTGGCTTTCGCCGTGGTTGCCCATATAGAGGACCCGCAACGGACCTTCGTGTGGGTCGGGAGCACCGAGCGCCGGTAACTGGTGGATGTGCACTCCGTTAGGGATGGTAATGACGCGACGCGATCCGCGCGCACGCATGACATCGGCAAATCCTTGAGTCACCGTGATCACCAAGTCGGCGCGTTTCTGAACTCCCGAAACCACGCGCTCCATGATGCCTGGGGACTCGGAAGTGACGATTCGAGCTTCGCGCGCAAGATCTGGCCACGCGTCACGCATGTCAACGATGAGGGGTACATTGCGAAGACGTGACGCCACATATCCGGCGGCGATTGTTGGAAGCGCTGGTACGGTCACTGCCACCACGTCTGGCTTGGTGAAAATCAGTGAAAGAGGGACGCTCAAGCCCGCGCTCAACAGATTCGACGCGAGCTTCCCAGACCGTGACCCACCGAAATCCAGTAACGGAACACGGTGAATCCGTTCCCCAAATTCACCCAGCGTAAGCGACGCTTTCTGCTCGGCGGAAGCTGCGGCGTCGTACTGGGAAGGGTGCGGGGCAACCACGTCAACGTCCCAGCCCAAGTCCCGCAACGCTTTCGTGAACGCTATCCAGCGACGCGACGGAGGCGTGTTTTCCGGCGAATATGAGTGGGTAATCAGAAGCAGACGCACCATTCGATCCTAAACTGCGGCCGTGCTCGCCGCGGGTTCGGCGCGCACACTGGCGCGGTCATCCGGCATTAGTTGCTGGGAGAGGGCGAGGCTGAGGACGACGACGGCGAAGCTGGATCGCTCGAGTCGCTCTCATCCGTGATCGATCCGCCGAACGCGTTCGTGCCGTGATTTGGATCGTCCAAGAAAGCCTGAACGTCATCTTTCTTGAGCGCTTCGGATATTGCGGTCATCGCTGCGGTGTCCTGCTCGATGATGGACGCACCGCCAGGACCCGTTGCCGCTGGACCGGTTGGAAGAGTGAACATCTTCACGTCATCGAGCTTGATGTCCTTCAACTGCAGAAGCAGCGAGCCAGCCGTCTGCGCGTCCAGGCTGCTATCAACGCTCAAGTACGGGCTGACTTCGTTGACGATGTTCGCCACGGTAATCGGGTTATTGAGAGTGGCCTGATTCAACAGCTTTCGAGCCACAGCGCGCAAGAAGCGCTGCTGGTTCTGCACTCGTTGGAAGTCACCGTTATCAAAGGCCTTGCGTTCGCGAACGTAACGAAGTGCCGCGGTGTCCTTCAGTTCAATGGTGCCCTTTTCAAAGCACGATGGATTCACCTGACCAGAGCAGAAGGCGATGGGGTTCTTGACCGTCACGCCGCCCAGAGCATTCGTGAGTCCTTTGAAGCCCTCGAAATCTATGGAAACCACGTGGTCAATCGGGACGCCGAAGAGGCTCTCAAACGTACTCACTACAAGCGGGTACTTGCCGAGCGAATACGCGGCGTTAATCTTGCGTTCGCCATGCCCCGGAATGTCAACCCACAGGTCGCGGACCACGGACATGACGTACATCTTTTTACGGTCTGCCGAGACATGAACCAGCATGATGGTGTCACTTCGGGCCCCATCTTCGCCCTTGTTCTCTGCCGTGTCTTGACCCTCACCGCGGGTGTCTGAGCCCAAGAGCAAGATGTTCAGCGAGTGGTCGTTAGGGTCCTTCTGAAGCTGTCCCTGAGTACGCACATCGATGGTGGTGGTCTTAGACGAATAAGTATTGGCAAGGTTCAGCAAGTAGCCAGCAACAATTGCCACGGCGACGACGATCGCCGTTCCAGCGATCCACCAAATACGACGGCTCTTCTTTTTGCGCGGGCGCATTGGCAGTTGAGCATCCGGATCCGGCGACGCCAAGGGTTGCGCTGCGCCGAACTCGTCTGGTTCATTCGTCATGGGCGATGGTTACTTTCCGCTTGATCATTCACTGCGTTGTCCCGTCCCGCAGTAACTACAGCGGGCAGCTGCAATCAGACAGTGAGGACGGTCCCCCAGAGATTCAGGAGCCGATCAATATTATTGTTCTTTCTTGGGAAGAACCTGCATGGCGGCTGAAGAACACGCCCGGGTCGGCACTAACGATCAGCGCCCAATCGTGGGCGAGGTTTCGGCTGGCACTTAGGGCACCAATAGGAGCCGCGGCCCATGAATGCGTCTCTCTTCATGAGAGTCTCTCGGCCTTCTGCTGCGCATCGCTTGCACGGCTCTCCAGCGCGTCCATAGGCATTGAGGGATCGATCAAAGTAGCCCGAAGCGCCGTTCACGTTCACATAGAGCGCATCAAAACTCGTACCGCCAGCCTCCAACGCCGCATTCATGACGTCTTTCAAAGCTTCCGCAAGAGCAAAAACTTGCGACTTCTTTAGAGCATTCGCAGAGCGCAAATAGTGAATTTTCGCGCGCCACAAAGCTTCGTCAGCGTAGATATTGCCAACCCCTGACACCACGCTCTGATCCAACAAAACACGCTTGATAGCGGACGGCTTCGAGGCCAACAACGAAGCAAGATACGGGCCGTCGAAAACGGGATCCAGCACGTCGCGCCCAACGTGCGCTACCGCATCCGGTACCAACGCAAGGTCCGTGCCCAGGCCGCCAGCAGCGCCGTCGTGCGTGGGAACGAGAGGGGAAATAAAGAGGCCCCCGAAAATGCGCTGATCAATAAAGCGCACCACGTTGGGTAGCTGGTCCAGCGGATCCAGCGCGAGGGAAATTTTGAGGTGCGGCTCGCGGCGATCCTTCGTGCTCTTAACGAGGAACTGGCCGCTCATGCCCAAGTGCGCCACGAGCGCGGCACGGGGAGTTTCGTCCGGTAGTCCGGACGGGATTTCAAACCAGAGGTACTTTCCGCGACGCACCACGTTGCCGAGGCGCGTGCCGAAGAGCTCGGCTTCAAAGGCTTCCATTTCGCCGGGGTGACGGCGAACGGAGCGGCGGTCGTAGACGATGGCCCGATGAATAGAACGGCCCGAAGCATGATCAGCAAGTCCTCGACGAACAACCTCTACTTCGGGCAACTCAGGCATCGGTACCTACAAACCTTCGTTTTGAAGTTCTGGCCAGGATGCAGCAGCGGCCATTTGTTCGGCTTCCTTCTTCGAAGGGCCGGTGCCGGACTGGTACGTCTTTTCGCCGATCTTCAGCGTCGCTTCGTACTGGCGTGCGTGGTCTGGGCCGGAACCCACCACGAGATATTCAACGGGGCCGAGCTTGCGGCCGGCCGCGGTCTCTTGAATGGTGGTCTTCCAGTCCATTCCCAAACCGTGGTCTTCAACCTCAACCAACAACGGCAATACAAGGCGAAGCACTAGCTCTTGCGCAACCTTCAACCCATTGGAGCGATAGGTAGCACCAATGAGGGCTTCCATGGTGTCCGCCAAAATGGAGGACTTGTCCTGACCACCGGTCAGGATTTCTCCTTGACCCAGCAGAATATGAGGACCTACCTCAAGCTCGCGAGCCAACCGAGCAAGCGCTCGAGTAGACACCACGGCGGATCGTTTCTTCGCCAGATCGCCTTCCGGAAGATCCGGGTAATTCGTGTACAAGTGATCGGTGACAGTGAAGCCCAGTACGGAGTCACCCAAGAATTCAAGGCGCTCGTTGGTGGGGATGCCACCGTTCTCATACGCGTAAGAACGATGTGTGAGTGCAAGACGAAGCGTCTCGGGATCAATGTTGACCCCGAGACGCTCCAAAAGCTCTTCAGTTTGAGGCATAGGACGAATTAGGCGTCCGCTACCTTGCGTCCCTTGTACTCAAGGAACAATTCCGTACCAGCAGAGTCGGTAACAACCTTTGCCTGGTGGGGAAGGCTGTAAACAACCTTGCCGTTTTCAATGGTCTTAACCAAGGTAGGCACGGTAGCCTTCCACTGGGAGCGGCGTGCGCGGGTGTTGGCGCGAGACATCTTCCGCTTTGGAACAGCCACGGTTATCTCTTTTCTTTCTCGTCGTTTAGGGGTTCATCCGCATCGTTGGTGTCGCCACCGTGATTCGGAGTGCCAGCGAGCCCTGCAAGGGCCTGCCAGCGAGGGTCAAGTACTTCGTGATGGTGCCCGGGCTCGTCGTCAAGACGAATGCCACACTGAGAACACAATCCAGCGCAATCTTCCCGGCACACAGGTTGGAACGGAAGTGCCGTCACAATGGCATCCCGAACTACCGGTTCCAGGTCGATAAAGTCATCGACTACCTCAAAGATCTCTTCTTCGTCCGCACCCTCAACTTCAGATGCGTTCTTGTAGAAAAGTTCTTGAAGATCAACTTCGAGGTCATCCGCGATGGGCTCAAGGCAACGGCCGCATTCGCCAGCAAGTTCGGCGAAAACGGTTCCCGATACCAGGATTCCTTCGTGCACGGCCTCCAGGCGCAGGTCCAGATCGAGATCTGAATTTTCCTGTACGCCGATCATCGCCGTCCCCAATTCAGCGGGGGCTGCAACTCGCTCCTTGAGCTCTCTCATGGTTCCCGGGTTCAGAACCAAGTCTTTAACCTGAAACACAAGAGGGGACGTCCGGTCTACCGTGCCATGAGACACAGTGCCCGAATTTTTGCCACTCATGAGACCACCTATTAGAACGTTGACCGACTAACCATCTTAGCTGGTTATCTCGCATCGCCCCAAATACACGCGATTGGCGTGTTGGGACGTTGCTCACAAATGAGCACTTAGGAGCCGAATTTTTGGCTTTCAAGCCGTTTCAGGACCGCCGTTGGCACGAAATCTGAAATATCGCCGCCCAACTTGTGTACTTCCTTGATCAGCGATGAAGAAACGTGCGCGTAGGTTTGGTCGCCTTGCAGGAACACCGTTTCAACGCCCGTAAGGTGACGGTTCATGGTGGCCATAGGAACTTCGTACTGATAATCGGCTTCGGAACGAAGTCCCTTGACGATCGATTCAGCACCGTGGTCTCGGCAGAACTCAGCCAACAACCCTTGACCCATCGGCTCCACGGTGACGCCGCGAAGTCCCCCCACGCATTCAGCCAAAATGTTCACCCGCTCCTCTTCGGAAAACAGGTGCTTCTTGTTGTAGTTGGTGGAGACCGCCACAATCACTTCATCAAAGAGGTTTGATGCACGAGCAATGATCTCGATGTGACCTTTGTGGACAGGGTCAAATGAACCGGGGCATACAGCGCGTCGCATGCTGTGAACATTACACGCACGCTTGCGCAAGGATTCAGAACACTACACTGATCAAATGTCCGTTTTACCGCTTTCTCCAGCCGATTCCCCATGGTTCCGAACCTCCGCCGCCGCCAATCTAGTGGATCCGCACGGCGCGTTGCGTCCCACCATTTTTGAGGAAATGACGGGCCTCGCGATGCAACATAACGCAATCAACCTGGGCCAGGGCTTCCCGGATACGGACGGACCCGCGGAGCTTGCGGACATTGCTGCTTCCTTCATCGTGAATGACGACGCCACAGCTCGACGCAATCAGTACGCTCCCGGTTCCGGGATACTTCCGTTGCGCGAAGCCATCGCGCGGCATCAGCAGCGCTACTACGGAATTCAGCTGGATCCGGCGGTGGACATCCTCGTGTCCACGGGTGCGACAGAGGCGCTGGCAGCGTCTCTGCTTGCGTTCCTCTCCCCCGGCGACGAAGTAGTGACTTTTGAGCCGTTCTACGATTCCTACGCCGCCATTACCGCTCTGGCCAACGCGAAGCTGGTACCGGTTCCACTCACCCTGGCTGAGACGGGAACGCGTCCGGACCTTGACCGTTTCCGCGCAGCCGTGACGGACAAGACCCGCATCATTCTGCTCAACTCTCCGCATAACCCTTGCGGTGTGGTGTTCACGGCTGAAGAGCTCCGCGTCATTGCGGACGCCGCGATTGAGCACAATTGCCTCATCATTTCTGACGAGGTCTATGAGCACCTCACCTTCGGCGTCCCACATGTACCCATCGCCACTCTCGACGGCGCGTTTGAGCGCACCATCACCATCTCCTCCGCCGGCAAGGCATTTTCGATGACCGGTTGGAAGGTGGGTTGGGCCAGCGGTCCGGCAGAGCTCATCGCGGCGGTGAAGTCCGTTAAGCAGTTTTTGAGCTACAGCTCCGGCCCGGCGTACCAGCCAGCCGTGGCGCATGGACTCGACAACGGCGATGCCTGGTTCAGCGCCCTCAAAGCCGAGCTTCAAGCCGGCCGTGACATTTTGGTGTCTGGACTTCGCGAAGCCGGCCTCACGGTCCTTGAACCTGAGGGAACGTACTTCGCGATCGCCGATACGCGGTCTCTAGGGGTCAGCAGCGCTGCGGACTTGGCACGCTTATTGCCCGAGCATGGCGGCGTCGCCGGAATTCCGTTGGAAGTCTTCGCGATCCCTGAGCATCAAGCACCTTTGGCTTCGTGGATGCGTTTCGCGTTCTGCAAACGTCCCGAGATCTTGTACGACGCCGTAGCTCGCCTTAAGGTGGGCCTCCCGCGGACAGCGGCAGTACTGCGGGATTCCCAGCGGCACGTATCAGAGCGGAGCCCCAAGTAGTGGCCGGTTCTGCGCATCCCGGAGTGCACCGGTGGTTGTCCCTCGGCGGTCTCCACGCCGAGATCTACGACGACGAATTGCGGCCCGGATCCAAGATCTTGGCGATGGGTGGCTTTGAGCAGTCACATGTGAATCTCGCTCAGCCCACCGAGATCGCTTATGAGTATTTGGCCCGAGTGGCGCACTTGCTCGACGAGCACCATGCTGACAAGACGCCCGGCGCACCACTCTCAATTGCGCACATCGGTGCGGGAGCTCTGACCCTCGCTCGGTACGCGAGCGTCAAGCGGCCCGGTTCCCGTCAGGTAGCGGTGGAGATCGAGCGCGAACTCATGGACTTCGTCTTCGAAGAGCTCCCGTTGCCGGCTGGCACGGACCTGCGATTAGTGGTCAATGATGCCGCTGCTGCGTTTGACGATGAGCTCGCCGATGAGGTGTTCGACGTGGTCTTCGTGGACATCTTTACGGGCTGGGATTCGCCGCCGCACTTGGCCACCACGGATTTTTACCAATCCATCAAGGATCATCTAGCGCCGGACGGCATCATGCTGCTGAATGTGGGTGACGATCCACCGCTGACCTTCGCTGCTCAACAAGTGGCTCATCTCGAGAGCCTTTTCGGAAGCGTGTATATGTCCACGTCTCAAGACATGCTCACGCGCCGCTATCCCGGAAACATGATCCTCATGGCCACCGATGTTCCGTGGTCAAGCGATGTCCTGGCCCGCGTGCGTGCACGGGGGCCACACCCCGGCGTCGTGCTCTCGGGAGCAGAGCTGGATTTCCTAAAGTAGCGGAGAAGCCGAGCTAACCCGCTTTAGCGAGCTGCGTCGTCGTCCTCTGTTGCGTCAAAGTCGGCAAACCAGACGCGCGCTTCGCCGTATTTCTTTTCCGCGCGGCGTTGCATTCCGGCGGCCCAGCGCGGTTCCGGGGATCGCTGCGAGCGTTCCACGACGATCGTGGCTTCCGGCTCAAGGCGAAGCGCGAGGCGCTCGAGGATGTCCGCGAGCTCTTCCTCGGTCATAGGGTACGGCGGGTCCAGAAAGGCCAGCGTGAAGCTCGAGCCCAAGGTGGACGAGTCCAGCGCAGACTTCGCCGTCCCGCGATGTACCGTCACGGCGTCGCGCGCAAGAGCTTGGTTCACAATCTTCGCGTTCGCACGGCAGACCTTGACCGCCGCCTCCGCCTGATCCACGAGAACCACGGAGCGCGCGCCCCGGCTAGCTGCCTCAACGCCAAGTCCGCCGGACCCGGCGAAGAGATCAATCACGCGTGCGTCGGTGAGCACATCCCACGCTTCGAGGCGTGAAAAGAGGGCTTCTTTGACGCGATCCGTGGTGGGCCGGGTGGCGGTGCCGGGGACCGAGGAGAGCGAACGGCCGCCTGCTGCGCCAGCAATAATGCGTCCCATGATCTGTTCTCCTTATCCGCGTTCCAAATATTCTTGCGTGTCCTGATCGAACCAGCGGTCAATCGCCGCGCGCAAGCCAGGGTAGCTATCCAAACTACCGCGGCTGATGAGCTCTTCTGCATCCGCGCGGGCCTGGCTGATCAGCGCGGCGTCTCGCATGACGCGAAGCTCTTTCAGCGTGGAGCGCGATCCTGCCTGCTCGGTGCCCAGGACGTTTCCTTCACGGCGCACCTTGAGGTCTTCCTCGGCGAGTACGAAGCCGTCGCTGATGCTCGCAATGCGATCGAGTCGTTCGAAGCTCGCGTGGTCTTGCTCGAGGCTCGTCACGAGGAAGCAGGTTCCGTCCAAGCCGCCACGACCAATGCGACCACGAAGCTGGTGAATCTGTGCCGTGCCGAAGTTTTCGGCGTCGATAATCGCCATGATGGTGGCATTCGGGATGTCCACGCCCACTTCGATCACGGTGGTGGAGACCAGAATGTCCGTTTCATGGCGCGCAAACTGGTCCATAGTGGTGGACTTCAGCTCGCTGTGCTGCTGGCCGTGCAGAGCGGCGATGCGGGCGCTTTTGAGCTCCGGGCGGCTCGAGAGGTACGCGACCATCTGGTCTACCGTGGTGCGCTGGGCCTGAGCAGCGTCTCCGCCCTTGCCTTCGGCGCTCTTGCTAGCCGAGTCTGACTCCGTGATGCGAGGGCAGACCACGAAAACCTGATGCCCGGCGCCGACTTCCTCGCTCATGCGCTCCACCATGCGGGTGAGCCACTTCTTGTTCCAGGTCGGAACCACGAAGCTCTTGACGGGTTTGCGCCCTGAAGGGAGGCCTTGGAGGACCAGTGGCTCGAGGTCGCCGAAGACCGTCATGGCGACGGTGCGGGGAATCGGCGTGGCCGTCATGACGAGCATGTGAGCGGTGACTTCAGCGCGGTTGCGCAGCGTGTCTCGCTGCTCCACGCCGAAGCGGTGTTGTTCGTCGATCACCACGAGGCCGAGGTCGAAGAAGGAGACGTTGTCGCTGAAGAGTGCGTGCGTGCCGACGATAATTCCGGCGTCACCTTTCGCGATGTTCAGGAGTGCTTTCTTCTTGGCAGCCGCGCCCATGGAACCGGTCAGCAGCTCGACGCTCGTGGCTGTCTCCGCTCCGCCGAGTTGGCCGTCCATGCCCAGTGGGCCCAGCATTGCTGCGATGGACTGGGCGTGCTGTTGCGCCAGAACTTCGGTGGGTGCCACGAGGACGGCCTGTCCGCCGGCGTCGATGACCTGGAGCATGGCGCGCAAGGCCACAAGTGTCTTGCCAGAACCCACTTCACCCTGCAGCAAGCGGTTCATGGGTTTCGAGTTCGCTAGGTCTCTCGACAGGATGTCGCCGACCTCTTGCTGCCCCGGAGTGAGCTGGTACGGCAAGGAGGCATCGAATGCTTCGAGCACTCCACCAGACTTCAGCTCACGGGCAACGGCTCGCTCTTCGCTGTTCGCTGCTCGGCGTTCAGCGAGCGTGGCCTGAAGGTAGAAGGCTTCTTGGAAAGCAAAGCGACGGCGTGCGCGGTAGGCGTCCTTGACGTTGTCCGGCCGGTGAACTGTCTTGAGGGCCGTCACGAGATCCGGGTATCCATGTTTGCTGAGCACTTCCTGTGGAATCGGATCTGGGAACGAGTCCTGATCAATCTGATCCAACAGCGTGGAGACAGCCGCACGGATCCGCTCTTGCGCAATGTTCTGCTTCCGAGCGTAGATGGGGAATGGCCGCGCTGCGGCTTCTTCTTCGTCAGCCAGCAAGGTGTACTCGGGTTGAGTGAGTACGCGCTGGTTGCGGTAGGTAGACAGTTCGCCTGAGAACACGCCGACGGCGCCTGGTACAAGATCCTTACGGGCTTGGTAGCCATTGAAGAACGTAAGCGACAGTTCCTCTGACTCCCCCAGCAACGAGTCTGAGGTGGGATGCAGATCAGTGACAATCACTTCCAAGATGAAGCCCTTGCGGGTGTTCATCTTCCGTTCGCTAACTCGCTCCACGCGCGCGTAAACCGACGCATCCTCACCGATCTCCAATGCTGAAATCGGCGAGATATCCGCGACGTCCAAATATCGGCGCGGGAAGTGGAAGAGGAGATCTTCAACGGTCGTGTAGCCGAAGGTCTTCTCGAAGGTGTTGCGCTTGTCTGCGAGTGCTCGTGCCAGCGGTGACAGCGGTTCGAGGCCACTAAAGGTTGAGGTCATTAGTCGTGATGCACCGAGGACAGTTCGGTGACCGTGACGGCGGAAGGTTCACCCACCGAGCGAATGACTTCTAACGCTTCATCGGAATCCTCAACATGGACGTGGACACGCCAGCGGTAGCTTTCCGTACCGACAATCGGCGCGCTCATAGGACTCATGATGACCGATGTGCCAATGGCGTCCAGTTTGGCGCGCAGGGTTGCCGCCTCGAGTGCCCCCACTTCAAGAGTGCACATGACTTCAAAGCCTTCTTCATGCGTAGCCTCGGCATGAATGTGGGGGTCCTGAATTCCGTACCCGTGCAGCGGCTGGTAGCGCGCTTCCACGACGTGCTCACCGAGCACCACCGCAGAGAGTGAATCCATGACCAACATCATTCCCACGGCGCCCGCATCCACCACGTGGGCGTTATTGAGCTGCGGCAATTGTGTTTCCGTTGCCAGCACTGCTGCGAGCACATCGTCATAAATGGCGGTCATGACTTCGATCAGGCATGCGCGGCTCGACGGATCAGCCACCGATTCGCGCAGGCTGTGACGAGCAGACTTCGCTGCCGCCTGAATGACCGAGAGCATGGTTCCAGGTACGGGCTCAGAGAGTGCCGACCATGCTCGCACGCTGCCAGATTCCAAAGCGTCGGCGAGAGCCGGACCGTTGAGACGAGGCACGCCGTTGAGTGGCTCCGCGAATCCGGCCAAGAAAACAGCCAACAACGTGCCCGAGTTGCCGTGCGCCTTTTCCATGCCAGCTCGGCTCGCTAGCCGCAAGATTGCGCCCAGGTCCATGTCCGCAAGCTCGGTGTCAGACACCTCATCCACCGCAATCAACATGGCTTGAGCCGTGTTGAACATGTTGGATCCAGTGTCGCCGTCAGCGACGGGATAAATGTTGATGGCGTCTAGTCGATCGGAGTGATTTCCGAGCTCGTGGACGACTTTCTTGAGCCACGCTTTCGCAGCGACAGGGCCATTGACGATCTTATGTTTGTTCATGACACCTTAGAGTCCGTGCTTGGACACGAAGGTCGCTACATCATCATTCTGGAGCGCATCTGCCAGTTCCTTAATGGCTGCCTCGTTGGGCAGCACGATGGACTGGCCATCCGCCGAACGGCCAACGCCGCTCGTGGGAAGCGTGAAGAAGTGCAGGTCCTTGCTCCGGAGGTTGGAGAGGGAAAGCCCCAGCTGGCCGAGTGTTGCCGCGTTCAAGCTATCGTCTCGCTGGATAAACGGAGACAATTCGTCAACAACACCGGTTAGGGTTCCAGGGTTGGTGAGGACATCCCGGGACAGCATCTTGTTGACCAGTGCCTTCATGTAAACCTGCTGGTTTCGCACACGCTGGTAGTCGCCATCAGAAAATGCGTAGCGTTCTCGCACGAAGGCAAGGGCTGTTTCGCCGTCCATATGTTGAACGCCCTTCTGATAAACGTATCCCGGATTATGCGTCGACTTGAAAGTGAGCGGGACGTCAATGTCTAGACCGCCCACCGCGTCAGTGAGCCCCTTGAAACCGGCAAGGTCCACGGAAGCAACGTGGTCAATACGAGTGCCCAACAGCGTTTCAATGGTCTGCACCGCTAGTGCGACGCCACCGTACGAGAAGGCCGCATTGATCTTGTGAGTGCCCTGACCGGGAATGTCGATCCACGTATCACGCATGATCGAGGTGACGTACACATTCTTGCGGTCACCAGAAACGTGCACCAGCATCATGGTGTCCGAACGGCCCGCGTTGGGAACGTTGGCTAGGTTTTCATTTTCTCCGCTGCCGCCGCCCGAGTCAGCACCCAAAAGCAGAATATTCACAGCATCTTTAGCGTCCGCATTCTTCGTGGGTCGTGAGGACTCAACTGGAAACGCGTCAGCAATCTTGCCGGACTTGTTGTCGAAACTGTTGATGAGGTTGAAGACGAACCCGCCTGCCACCAACGCCGCGATCACCACGATGGAACCAAACACCAAAAGAACATTTCGACCAGTTTTCTTTTTGCGGCGACGCTGCCTCGGTTCTTGACGAGAACCGTCCATATTCTGCGGATCGGTATTCGACGAATCTTCAAATGGAGACATGGTGCACTTTCACGTTGGTTTCACCGCGGGGCGTGTGGGGACGGCTTTAGTCTACCGAGAATCGATAGAGTATTTAGGTGAGAGATACACGGCGGAGCTTGAGCCTACTTATTTGCGTAACTGTCGCGACGACGCTAACGGTCAGCGGCTGCGCAAGCGCCGTGAGCGTCGATTCCGCACCAGATGCCAATAATCCGACGTGTGCAGACTTCATGGTGATGCTCCCGGATGAACTTGCTGGCGAGGAACGACGCGACACCACCAGCCAAGCAACAGCGGCTTATGGCGACCCTGCCAGCATCATCATTCGGTGCGGAGTGACGTCTCCCCCACCGTCGACTGATCCTTGCGCCACTGTTAACGGGGTTGATTGGCTGACCCGAGAAGGTTCCCCAGCGTGGACTCTCACGACTTATGGGCGTACTCCCGCCGCCGAAGTCCTGCTGGATCCAAATAAGGTCTCATCCAGCTCGGCGCTTGTAGCACTGACGACGGCGGCGAGTAAATTACCTCAACAGGCTCGTTGCCTGAGTGTTGATAAGGACGTCACGCTTCCTTAGCGCAAGCCCAACTTGCGGTTCAGGGCGAGATCGATCAGTTCGGTGATCAGCTCTGGGTAACTCATTCCGGTCTTGTCCCACATCTGCGGGTACATGCTGACAGGTGTGAATCCGGGCATCGTATTAATTTCGTTGATGACCCAACGGCCATCCGGGGTGTAGAAGAAGTCAACGCGGCCAAGGCCTTCACCATCGACGGCGTCAAACGCCTTGACGGCAAGTTCCTGCAGTGACTTAGTGGCCTCTTCCGTCAGTTCAGCTGGGCAGCTCAACTTTGCTGCCGCGCCGTCTACGTACTTTGCCTCAAAGTCGTAGAAGGAATGCGCGCCGGCCTCAACCACGATTTCGCCTGGCAACGAGGCTCGAGCGTGATCGCTTCCACGCCCTTCGAGCACGCCGCACTCGATTTCTCGACCGACAATTCCCTGCTCGACGACGACCTTTGGGTCAAAGCGACGAGCCTCTTCGATGGCTGCAGTGAGCTGCTCTTTGGATTCCACACGAGTGATGCCCACCGATGATCCTGCACGCGATGGCTTGACGAACAATGGGTACTCAAGTTCGTCCAAGCGATCAAGGGCTTCTTCTGGCGAACGCAACCACTGCTTATTCGTGATGACCTCGTATGGCCCCACTTCCAGTCCCGCAGCCTCGAACGCTACTTTCATGAAGTGCTTGTCCATGCCAATGGCGCTGGCCGCGACACCGGAACCCACGTAAGGAATGTCCAACAGTTCAAGCTGGCCCTGGAGCGTGCCGTCTTCTCCGTATGGCCCGTGAAGGAGTGGGAAGACCACGTCAACTGTGCCGAGCGAAGTAGTCGAGACAACGTTCTCATGATTCTCGTCCAGCTGGTCAGACAAGACCTCAAAATGCTTGCCGACCTTTGACAAGCGAATGCTTTCACCGCTGTGAGGAACCACGGGCATGGTGGTGCCACGAAGCGTCCATTCATCAGGGTTCGAGTCGACGCGGGTCCACTCTCCGTCGGGAGTAATGCCTACGGGAATGACATCGAAACGTTCGCGATCGATTGCGCGCAAGACACCGGCAGCGGTGACACAACTGACCGAATGCTCAGACGAGCGGCCCCCGAACAACAAAAGGACACGGGTGCTCGCTGTGGTCATGAGGGAATACCTTCCGATTTCAATCGCCGACCAAGAAGCCGGTTCGCCATAGAGTCCACCGTGAGAGTACCTTCTAGTACCGCCACCACGGCTTCAGTAATAGGCATGTCTACATTATTTTTTCGAGCTAGGTGCAAAACCGCGGCAGCAGACTTTGTGCCTTCGGCTGTCTGTGTCATGTGGTTCGCCAAGTCATCGACGGCGTGTCCTTGCCCAATAAGTCGGCCAGCGGTGCGGTTACGCGACAGCGGCGAAGCGCACGTGGCAACCAAGTCGCCGAGCCCGGCAAGCCCGGACAGCGTCTCTGCTTTGCCGCCAAGGGCCATGGCCAATCGAGTGGTTTCTGCCAGACCACGCGTGATAACGGAAGCTTTGGTGTTGTCCCCCATGCCCATGCCGTCGCAGATTCCCACGGCGAGGGCAATCACGTTTTTGACGATGCCACCAATCTCCACGCCAATAACGTCGCTGTTCGTGTAAGGGCGGAAGTAGTCGGGAACCAGGGATGAGGCAATCCATGCAGCGCGATCGGTGTCGGAACACGCAATCACGGAGGCAGTGGGTTCCTTGCGTGCAATTTCCATCGCGAGATTTGGCCCGGACAGGACCGCGATGCGGTCCATGGGTATCTCCAAGACTTCGGAAATGACCTCTGACATGCGAAGGTCGGTCCCGCGTTCCAGTCCCTTCATCAAGCTCACGATGCATGCATCGTCCGCGAGATGCCCTTTGACGGATTGCAACTGCTCCCGGAGAGACTGCGCAGGCACTGCCAAGACCACTAACGGCGAATCTTTCAAGGCCGCCGTGATGTCGTCAGTCGCCACAATATTTGAGGGCAGAACGGTGTCGCCAAGGTACTGGGCATTCGTATGCTTCGAGTTGATTTCCTGCACGACGTCGTTGCGTCGTGCCCACAAAATCACCTGTGCGTCGCGGTTTGAGTCTGCCGCTAGCTTGGCAAACGTCGTCCCCCAGCTACCTGCGCCGAGAACCGCGATGCGGCGCGCTGGTGCGTTCACTGTTGAACACCCTTCGGCGTGCCCGCCTCACGCGTCTCACGCGTCTCACGGTCGAACGATCCACGCCCAACTGCTGCTTGGCCGTGCTGTTCAGGATCCCAGACGACCGCCGGCGGTTCTTCGCCACGCAGCTTTGCCAATTCCGTCGTCAACGAACGAGTTATACGCGCTGTCGCCTCTTCAAGAATTTCTTTCGTGCGAGGACGGTCCCGGAGATCGGAAAGGTCTACCGGCTCACCCGCATGAACGCGAACGGTCTTGCGGGGGAACAAGCTGAACTTCTTGGAGTAGCGAGGAAGGAAATCGTTCGTGCCCCAATGGACGATGGGCACAACAGGAGCGCCCGTTTGCAGCGCAAGACGAGCAGCGCCCGTCTTGCCACGCATCGGCCACAGGTCAGGATCGCGTGTGAGCGTGCCCTCGGTGTAGATGAGGATGGCGCCACCGTTGTCCAGGACGTTACGAGCCGCCTTGAGCGAGCGGTTGGCACTGAGACCAGTACGTTCCACCGGGATCTGGCCTGTGGCTCGCAGGATCTGTCCCAAGCCAGGCACGCGGAAAAGCGAGTCTTTGGCAAGGAACCGAGGAAGGTAGCCCTTTACATACAGTGGTAGCGCTACGACGAGAGGATCAATCTCGGACGTGTGGTTAGGACATGCGATAAAGCCGTCCTTCGGAAGCTTTTCGAACCCTGTCCACTTCTGGGACATGAGAGCGGCCATCGAAGGGCGCACAATTGCTGCCAACGCTCCGAAGACAGCCCGGGTTTTGATCGACTCTGCCATGATGCTCCTTCGCGTTAGGACAGGGTGACGTCTGCGCCTAGTCCTTGCAGCTTATCCATGAAGTGTTCATAGCCACGGCTGATGATGTCAATGCCGGAAGCATTTGAGACGCCCTCTGCTGCCAGAGCTGCAATGATGTGCGAGAAACCGCCGCGCAAATCTGGAATCACAAAGTCCACTCCGTGAAGCTTTGAAGGACCGGTGATGACTGCAGAGTGCAGGAAGTTACGCTGGCCGAAACGGCATGGAACAGCGCCCAAGCACTCGCGGTGCAACTGAATGGTTGCGCCCATTCGCACCAGAGCGTCAGTGAATCCGAAACGGTTCTCGTAGACGGTTTCGTGGACGATCGAGACGCCTTCAGCCTGCGTCAGCGCCACCACGAGAGGCTGCTGCCAGTCCGTCATAAAGCCTGGGTGCACGTCCGTCTCAACGACCAGCGGATTGAGCTTGCCGCCTGGGTGGAAGAAGCGAATGCCGTTGTCGTCTACCTCGAAGTCGCCACCGATCTTTCGGTAGGTGTTGAGGAAGGAGGTGAGGTCCTGCTGGTCTGCGCCCTGGACGTAAATATCGCCCTTGGTCGCCAACGCGGCCGAAGCCCAGCTTGCACCTTCGTTGCGGTCAGGCAACGCACGGTGGTTGAAGCCGCCCAAACGCTTGACGCCCTCGATGCGAATGACGCGATCAGTCTGGACAGTGATAAGTGCGCCCATCTTCTGCAAGATGGCGATGAGGTCAAGAATCTCTGGCTCGACTGCCGCGTTCTTCAACTCGGTAATGCCGTCAGCCTTCACGGCTGTCAGCAAAACTTGTTCCGTTGCACCCACCGATGGGTACTCGAGCTCGAGCTTGGTGCCGCGCAATCCCTTACGGGCAGAGATGGAAATACCACCGTCAACCTTGTCAACAACCGCGCCGAACTGGCGGAGGGCATCAAGGTGGAAATCGATGGGACGGTCGCCGATGCGGCAACCACCGAGATCTGGAATGAAGGCTTCACCGATGGTGTGCATCAATGGACCGCACAAAAGAATCGGGATGCGAGAGTCGCCGGCGTGGGCGTCAATCTCGCGAGCAGACGCCGTCTTCGCGCCTGAAGGGTCCAAGGTGAGGTCTCCGGACACAGGATCCTTGGTGACCTGAACTCCATGCAAAGTAAGGAGCGAAGTAACTACTTCGACGTCCTTGATCTCCGGAACGTTCCGAAGAACCGATGGACCGTCACCAAGCAACGCTGCAACCATTGCTTTCGGTACAAGGTTCTTGGCACCACGAACGTGAACAGTGCCCTTTAGTGGCTTGCCACCCTGGATGGTAAGTACCTTTTGCATTGAATGAACAACCTCAATTTCTGCCCCTGATCTAGAGCACGCTTAAGGATACGTTGCGACGGCCCTATTCGTGTGGAGACTCGTTCGGCCAATGGCGTAACCGCATCAGTTGCAGTTACGCCTCAGCTCGAAAGACTCCTACTAGCTGATTGACATCGTGCGTAGACCTGCAATCAGACTCGACTCGAAGTCCTTCCCGAAATGGAAAGGAGAAACGCCCCATTTATGGCTTGGGTCGGCGCGCATGACTTCAGCTTCGTGGCTGATAAAACGAACGCCTGGAATCGCCCTAAGTTTGTCGTAGAGCACTTTAAGAACTCCATTATTGAATTCAACGACTTCGGGGTCTGCAACACTCTGGTTCACTGTGTCTACCGCCGCCCAATATGCCTCGTTGACAACAATCTTGGTGCTGGGAACGGCCTTAAGCAATTGCCCTAGACCCCGATCAAAGGCGTCGTAATACTCTTGCGAACCGAGCGGGATATTGTTTTCGCGGCTAGGAATGAATTTGCAAGCACGCAGCTCCGGGGAGTCTGTGTAATACCCCCCTGCGTCGTTCATTAGACCCAATCGTTCATCAATGAGATCTACGAGAAGTAGGTCAAAATGCGTCGATTGGAGTCGATCCTTAAGTTCCTTATTGATATCCGTCTGGACCATGCGCCGTTGAAAAGGACTTGGATTCTGCAACAAGTCAACTGCGATATGCGGATGTTCAGCGAATGCGCTAGCCAGGGAAGTACGAGCCACATATCCCGCAAGTTTTGGGGCACGCGGATCTTCAAACGAGTCGCGAGAAACACATGATCCAAGAATAAATACTTGTTGACGCGCCCAAGGAATTTCACTACTTAGTTCGATGAGATGATGCTGGAATCCGTCTGATAATTCAACACCAGCGCAAACATCGGTCCCATCGACTTTGATGTTGGCCGATGCTGCAAATGAATTAGCCCTATAGGTACGTTCACCTGTTTGACTCTCCGTAAAGTATCTGTAGCGCATACGTCCAATGCCTTGCGGCGAATGGCGATGTAATGCTTCAACCTTGAGTATTCCAGTTGGGAGGAACTGCAGTTCCAACGACATATCTTCAGAAATTGCGTCAGAGATACCGCGCAGGTCACGAGGCAAAAGTCGAGTGTCCGCGACAGACAATTTAGTCACCACTTCCTGACTCTTGAAAACGTCCATCACTGAGGTATTGCTTCCAGATAGAGCATGAATGGCTGGAATCAGCAACTCAGCGGGAAGCGCAGCATGACCTTCCCCAAAGTTAGCTATTAGCGCGATGACATCTGGAGCAGTTCGGTAAAGACCGCGACCTAAATTCTCCATTCCCCATGATTCGATTAGTGGGGCTAAATGAGCAGCGACATGCCAATCGCTTGAATTCTGAAAGATTATGGCTTGCATAGGCTTCGAAGAAACTGAGAGCAAGTTTGTCTGAACACCCCTGCGGTTCAACCGTTCCTTAGCTTCGACCTTCCATTCAGACTGATCAAGCGAATCGCCCAGTTCCTCCGGGAAAGCAATCCCGAGGTAGCGTTGCACGAAATCTGCGTTGTACTCAAAAATATCGGTTTGGGGGTTCCAAGCGATTACCGTAGCCAACTCGCCGAGGAGCCCACCCAAATGAATGGCGGCAAATCCACCCCCGGAGCCACCGATCAAAAGTAAACGGCGACCGAATCTGTGCGCAATAGTCTTAAGCGACTGTTCGAGAGCACCTACAACGTTGCCGTACTGATTCCCTGTGTACCAAGCCAAACCGAGAGAATCGTCCAAAGAAGTGGATGGATCCGAAATCGATAGGAAATCCATATTTAGCCGGTTAGCCAGCACCTTGCCGGAGAAGAACGGTGGAGTCTTCTGATCACGATTCGCAATCGCCGCGTTGAAAAATACTAAGAGAGGTCCGTTTTCATCAGTTTCTGGACTGACAGAAACGAGATAGTCCAGTGAAGGGCCTCCTCCGATGCCAATCCGATGAATGCCATTCTGAATTACGCTTGCGTCGTCGAAAGCGTCTGCGGAAGCCCAGTCGAAGATCGGTTGATCCCAGACTTCGTAATCGTTACTGGCGAAGGTTGTCATGAAGACAAGTTACTTCCTTACTCAATTTGGTTGCGAACTGTGAATTTTCTCGCGATAAATCTAAAAGTTTATTCGCGGTCAATCCTCGAACCAAGTTGGCCAAGATAAGGGAGCGTTTCGAAGATGAATCACTCTCCAGACGCACCAAAAACAATCACCGATTTTCCAGTTGCTTGATCCGCTCTTCCAAAGCCGAAACACGGCTTGCAAGAACGTTAATTCGGTAGGCCTGATCTCTTGCCATCAAGTTACTGTTCACCATACTGGTGCTGACATATCGGTTATATGCCGCGATTTCCGTGGCTGAACGAAAAGGTAGAAGCAAAAAAGTAGGTGTTGCGTTGTACTTTCCCGCAAAAGTGTAGCCGACCTCCCCCACCCACTTAGTCAGTTCCGAGAGATCGCTTGCGCTAGAAACTTCGCATGAGATTACTGGGCGATCTCGTTCAATTAGCGATTCCCCTCCCCTTAGGACGGCTAGGTCCATTCCTTCAGCATCAACTTTGAGTATTCGAACACGATCGTTGAAATTCTCGTCGTCAAGGGTTGAAACCTGAATGTCCCCCTCTCCAAGAATCATTTTGGTCGCTCCGAAGTTCCCTTTCGAAAGTTGACCATGTGCGACCGCCCGAGCTTCACCTAGCGCACACCGACGAATCTCTACGAGGTTGTCCAGGAAGTTCACTTCGATATTTCGCTGGAGAATTCTGGCAATCTGAGGCTGAGGCTCAAAAGCGACTACTTTCGCGCCTTTTGAAGCAGCGAAATAAATCGAATGATTTCCAATATTTGCTCCGACATCAACAACGAGTCCTCCAGCGCTGACAAATGGTTGGAGCGCGGTAAGCAGGAACCACTCATAAAACGTGTTTGATTCTTGAATTGTCTTTGTGATGTGGTCGTCGGAGACACCGTAGATGGTGACTTTACGATTGTGCAGGCTATTAAGTTCAAGCTTGGTGAGATCTTGATTTATCTCCCCAAGTCCTTCGACAGAAGACTTATTCAATGTCACTTTTTCCCCTAAGGCCAATTTCTAGCGAATAGCAGCACAGCCATTCACGTAAAGTCAAGACAAACGTTTTCATTCGTTCTTTTTATTTCGGCATAAACTTCTGCAGGAAGTTAACCAAACGAAGACTAAGTCGAAGAACTGCTTGAGAACAGTTGGTATCAATCGTCTCATCTGTACGGGTTTGGTGCCAGCAAGATCTTGTTTGTTGATTCTACGGATGTGGAGAGTCAAAAGTGGCACAAATAGCCGTTTCGCCGATAAGGCCAAGTGAACCTGGGGATGCATGGCTAGTAGTCGATGAAGATCCCTTATGTGCTGAATTCGCAGTCGACGGCTCGTCTGAGTACTTATTATCCTTCTCTGCAGACATTTCCCCTAAGTTGCACAAATTGTCAGAAAAGGTCGCGTTAGTACTTTTTGAGTTCTTTGACAGCTCAAGAAAGCGAATTAGATCAGGTGGCGGGTTCTACAGCGGCATTCATGAGGATTTTCTCTATATTGACGATACAGAAGCTTCCGAAAGGAAATTCCGATTTTCGACACCTCCAAATGCTGTAACGATCAAAATCGGCTTCCAAAAGTGGGGTCGCGAAGGGTGCCTAGTTAAAGTCACGAACCACCTGTCGCTTTCCAAATTTATCGAACAGCCAGTGGACGGCGTTCACAATACTGGCGAAATCGAGCTATCTACCCCTCGCGCTGAAGATGAGGTAATTCTTGACGAATTACCTATGTGGGCAAGCTTCCAAGCGCCGGCCGATGCTGACATCGAACTTTCAATTCAGTCGCTGAAGGTTCAGAGTGATTTTCGTGAAAAGACAGCCGTGGTTTGGCTCAATTTCTTTGACGCAGATCATTTGCCACTTGCCGTTCCAGGGCAGCTATCCAGCGGAAAATTCGGATATTTTCGTTATGTTGATGCCGCGCGACCTGCAATAAACTTAGTCACATTTACAACGCCACCACGCACCGCCTTTGTACGAGCTGGCGTATCGAGCTGGAACAAAAGTGCCGTCACCATTTCTAGCAAGATTGGCATTCGCCTACTCAACGAGAAATATCTCAATTTAGAAACGACTGAGGATGCCTCCGTTCCAACGGATTCGATCTACAAGCTGGCGCCATCTCTCGGCCAGGACTCATACTTGCCGCTCACCAGCAAGCCGCGGTGGGTGACCGTCCCGGTTGAAAACAATGATCTCCGCTTTGGCCTGAACATCGAAGGAACCCACGACTCTTGGCGGCTGAAGAGCGCCCTTGTTCGCATTGAATTTCTCAGCGCTGATGGGGCCATCATCCCCGGTGAAGCGCCTATTAAGCGCAGCGACAGGGTCGGTGACTATATATATGTTGACGCAACTGAGCCGAAGACATACAAATACGAACTTACAACGCCTCAAGGGTGCGTCAAAGTACGGTTAGGCTTTCAAACATGGGCCGCTAAACCTCTGACAATTCGTTTGCGCAACAGATTGTCCATCAGCCATAGAGCAAAACGATCGAACGTTTCAAAGCCTAAGTCGAACGCTTCAAAAGTGAGCACTTCGCGTGCACGGAAAGTAGCGAAGTCACAGCCGAAACGTGCGCACGAACTCAAAGTTGCGCTTATTTGTGACGAATTCACATATAACAGCTTCAAGTACGAGTTCCGGCCAATCATTCTGGAGCCGAAAACGTGGCTTGAAACTTTTGAGAATGAAAAGCCCGACTTGTTCTTTTGTGAATCGGCCTGGTCGGGCGTGGATTCTGAAACGCGGCCTTGGAAAGGTCAGATCTACTCAAGCATCAATTTTGACAAGGAAAATCGGACCGAGCTGCTCAAGATTCTTGAGTACTGCAAGGACAAAGGAATTCCCACAGTTTTCTGGAACAAAGAGGACCCTTCTCATTTCGATGACAAAGTACATAACTTCGTAGACACTGCTTCAAAATTCGATTTTGCGTTCACAACCGACGCTGACTGTGTAGAACGGTATAAGTCGGAACATAATTTCAAGAATGTGTCGGCGCTTTCTTTTGCTACTCAGCCGCGTCTATTCAATCCAATTTCAGACGGTGTTCGCTCAAGCGATGTAATCTTCGCCGGAAGCTGGTATGCAAATCACGTTGAACGAAGCGCAGATATGGAAGCGATTTTCGATTCGATATTGGACTCGGGTCTGAATCTTGAAATATTCGATAGGTACTTTGGCACAACAGATGAACATCACCTATTCCCTGAGCGCTTCACCAAGTACACAAAACCGGCGATTTCACATACTGAATTAGCTCGGGTATACAAATCGAGCGTCTTCGGCCTAAACATCAATACGGTGACCGAATCCACAACTATGTTTGCTCGACGAGTCTTCGAGTTGATGTCTAGCAACACACTTGTCATATCCAACTATGCAGAGGGCATTGAGAAGTTCTTCGGTGACAACGTAATTACTGTTCGCGACGACTCTAGTGTGCTTAGCGAATTGAAAGATCAGGATGTCGAACGCATTCGAGACGAAAATCTTCACCACGTTCTCAGTGAGCACACTTACACGAAAAGATTCAAGCAGATTCTCGATGAAATAGGTTTTGTCTATGAACCAGAAGACGATCAAATCGCGCTCGTAAGCCTGGTATCGACGGAAGACGAAATACGATCACTTATCACTCGCTTCAGATATTACTCAGATGTTGCGAGCAAGTTGGTTCTAGTCCTAGTCGACGACGTGCCAGATTCCGAAGTTCGTCACTTTTACACGAAATACAACAAACTTGGGACCTTAGTCGTTTCTCGTTCATTGTGGCGAAAACAGACGGTACGGCCTGAATCCGTGCTCGGGACGTCTAACTTCGCGTTGGTCAGCCTGCATGACTTCCCTGATAAGGAAGTGCTTAGAAAAGCGTCGCTGCATCTAAGTTACGTTGATGGCCCGATCATTCACGGTGCCACAAAGAAATATCAGTTTGAAACCCGTGCTGCGGTGGCAAATATCGTCGCCCCAAATTGGTATCTCGGAACTGCGATACTCAACGCAGGTACTGAGATTCGTGGCAGCTTCTATCTTGTCTAAGGAGTAGGCGCATAAATGAAACTTAGTATCATCGTTCCCGCATGCAATGCCGAGGGAAAAGTCGGCGCGTCTATTCGCTCGCTCGAAAAACTCGAGCTCGATCCCAACGAATTCGAAGTGATATTCGTAGACGATGCTTCTACGGACAGAACTGCGGAAGTTCTATCAAATGTCTGTCGTAAGCATCGCAATTGGCGACTCATCAAGTTGGATGAGAACAGTGGGTCCCCTTCAAAACCCCGAAATGTCGGAACAAGTGTTGCGCAGGGTGAATACATCTTCTTCCTTGATTGCGACGACGAAGTCATTCCGGGCTCCTTGTCGTCCCAGCTAGAGGTGGCAGAGAAACTCAATTTGGATGTTGTGAGGGCACCTCTAGTCGTCAGCGAACGAGGGAAATTGCCTTTTGAAACAAATCAAATTCCGTCATTCCCCCACGACGGTGACGCGGTTGAAAAAATTGAATCGATTGTCCGTCACCAGAGCACGACCAATTCAACGCTTATCCGTCGTTCTCATTTGTTAGATTCGGATATTCGATGGCCCGAACATCTTCATATGGGCGAAGACACAATTTTCCTGCTGAATGCGCTCTCACATACCGAGAAGATTGGTTATGTTGAAGAGCCAGCGATCATCTACAACCGGGCAATAACGGAAACGAAATCTGCAACCCAGCAATATGGAGCGCGGGAGTTAGAGTCCCATCTCAATGTATGGCAGACGGCAGAGTCTCTGTTGTCTTCTATCGGATCCAGCTATCTAAAGATTCGGGGGCAGGTCGCGCTCAAATTCGCTATTGAATCTCTTCACAAGCACTATGTTGGAGACATTAGCGAAGAGTCATTTCTGCAACTTTCCCGCTTCTTGAACCAGCACTCCGACGTGACGGCGAACTATGAGTTTGCGCCACGAATTGCGGGAACTTTCCGCTTTATCATGGCTGGCGATTATGCCAATTTTCTATTGGACATCAAGCCGCGCCTTCTGATCGCCGGGAATGATCTCAAGTTCATCCTGGCTGCTGTGCCTGACTTGGAGCAGCACTATCAAGTGCGTGTCGATGAATGGAAGGGTCACGACATTCATGATGAAAAGCACAGTCTTGAGTTGCTTAGATGGGCCGAAATAGTCTGGTGTGAGTGGTTGCTTGGAAACGCTGTCTGGTATGCGTCGCACAAGCGATGGAACCAAAAGCTAGTTGTTAGGCTCCACCTGTTTGAACTTACCCGGGACTTTGGAAATAAGATCGACAATCGCAAAGTCGACAGTTTCTTCTCAGTTTCTGTCCCGACGACCGAGGACATGATGCGGGTCTTCCGTTTTCCGCGTGAGAAAGTGCGTGTCATCCCGAACTTTGTTGATGTAAACGCCTATAACTCTAGCGAAGATCCCGACCGCGTCTTCCGGCTCGCCATTGTCGGAATTCTGCCAGCAAGGAAGGGATATCGGAAAGCACTAGAATTACTCGCTTCGCTTGTCCGAATAGATTCCAGATATTCATTGACGGTTTTTGGCAAGATGCCCAAGGAGCTTCCGTGGGTTTATAACGATCCGGCTGAACGCGCCTATTTTGAAGAGTGTGATGACTTCATAAAGCGAAATAACTTGGAACAGCACTTACATGTAGGTGGGTGGGTGGATACCCGCGAGTCACTGTGCGACTACGGATATGTTTTGTCGCTTAGTGATTTCGAGAGTTTCCATGTTGCACCGGCAGAGGCTTTCGCCAGCGGAAATCAAGCTCTGTTTCTTCCTTGGCCAGGAGTTGAATATATCTACCCAAGTGAGTACATTCACGCGGACATATATTCAATGCGGGATGAAATTCTTGAGGGTCGCAATGTTGAGTACTTTGAACGATCTTCAAAACGCGGCCAAGATTATGTTTCAGAGAATTATGATCTTCCGGTATTTGTGCAAGAAGTCCGAAATATGTTGACAGAGATCTAGTCTGTTAAACGTATTCCTGGTGTGGTCCTTTAAAGACCACACCAGGAATATCTATTTAATGCGTAGAAGTAGCCCCAAGTTACTACTGGTCGTCTGTGAGAAGACTAGACAATGCACGCACAGTAACGTTGTTGCCAAACGATTCACTTGCAACGCGTTGAGCGCTGTGAGCCGCAGACAGATAGTCGTCTTCGTTTCCTGTGACGCTCAGAATCTTCTGCGCCATTTCGTGAATATCATTGCTGAGCCACGAATTAGGGTAAATATGCTTCGCACCGGGCCAGGCCAGAGACGCCGGGTATGCCGCAGTAGCAGCACCATCTGCAATGGTGAGGTGGAATGATTCGAAGTCGCTGACTGAAAGTACAACTCCAATTTGCTTGTACCAGTCGGCCATGTCATTACCGTGAGGATCAAACAACACAGCACCCTTCAAGAGAGGTTCTCCCGCAATTCGTTGACGTTGTGCCTCGTAATATTCCATTTCGGCTGACCGGTTAGACATCCACGGGTAGTCTTCGGGCTGCTTCCCCTTGACTCGCAGCATAAACCTGTCGTCAATTGTCCGAAGCTTTGATAACAAATCAAGAGCACGATCAAGGTGTTTCTGTTGCGGCACTATGCCCACTAATCCGAGGGTAAATCTACGTGAAGCATCAGCTGAGAAGCTCTCGGCAGCGACGCCAAGCGTATTGGGAATCACGACAGTTCGCTCCTCCGGAATATTAAACCGCCGGATAGCTACCTGTTTGACCAGTTCACCAACAAATACGAACTTGTCGACACTTCTAGCATCTAGCCGTTGCATATGTGGCGTGAAAAGCTCTTGCGAGTGGAATCGCGTTATTAATCGTTGTCCTGGCTTTCTACGTGCTGCATACCATTCGAGGTTGCCAAGCGACCATTCACAGAACAGCACTTGTCCCCATTGGAGCAACTCATTGCTCTTCTGCTCATCGTGAGAAGAATGTCCAGTCCATTCATCCAGCCGCACCTGATGACCCTGCATCTCAAGGTGACTGATGAGTTGAGATGCGAACTTCAAGTCATGGCCGGCGATCACAATGCGCTGTGGTTTGAAGACCTCAATTCTGGACTTCTTGTTGTCCGGAACAAGTTGCGAACCAAAGTTGGGCCGCCAAAGTCGTAATCTGTTTCCCGTTAAGTTGCTTCCAGACAGTACTGCTCTGATCCCGCGACCGGTTTCGTGTGCCTGCTCAGCATTTGCGGACAGCGGTTCCCACAGAGAGAAACGTTGGCTGTAGTTCGTGGGTGCAACAGCTTCAATGGGACCCGACCAATATTTGCTTGTTCTCACCAGGTCTTCTGCAATAAGTGGATCAGAAATATAGCCGTCAGCTTCTAGAATTGGGAGCTCTGAGGAGTTACCATTCTGAGCATCTTCTATCTCTATTCCGTTACTGCGAAGACGGTCGACCGCCGATTGATCAGCTTCATCTATCGAAGAAACCAGCACAGTGGCTGGCAGAAGCGATTGGGCCAGAATATGGTCCGCCTCACGCTCCGTGAGCAGGGCTAGTTTAAGGCAATAAGTAGGAACTTCACTTGTCTGGATCTCCAGACCTGCCGTGCGCAGCATCAGTGCAAGTCGATGTTCAGAAAGATGAGCACTGTAAGCGTGGCGGTGCAATTTCCAAGCGTCGCGCAGACGTTCCTTTTCATTGGTCATCCAAAGATTAGCGATGGCCGTTACAGTTGCTCGCGCGGACGTCGTTGGAATCAGTCCATCCATGATGTTATGCACGCCCAAACCGGCACCTGAAATGGTGGGCGTTCCGCAGGCAGCTAGTTCCATCACTCGACGCGAAAACATGGTGGGTGAATCGACTACCGAGTTGACGTTAATATGAACCGGGTGACGCTTGTATGCATCAACCATTTCCGGGTAGCTCAGTCCACCTTGTACAAATGCGCGCAGATTCTCCGGATAGTGATATGGAGAATCTGCATAATTTGCCTGACGGTCATAAATCGTCAGGCCGAAGGACGAGACTGACTCCAGCAAACTCGAAAGCGTACGCGAGCGATCTGGATATCGATCACCGTAATAAGAGCCGCCATAAGCAATAGTCTCAGTTCGTTCACCGGCCGGCGGGAGAGGATTATGGAGCGACGGCTGTGCCCAGAATGGCAAAGTAGAGTAGGTCTTCGTTAGGCCTGTGGAGGTCGCAAAGTAGTTGGGAATCATGTTCTCATCTGTCGTGAATACATGATCCGCAAGAGCAGCTGTCTTCTTGAATCGCTGGAAATGCACCGGATCTTCCTTGTTCCAGAAGATGGTGGGAATTTTTTGCGTACGGCACCAGTCGACTAATTCAGTGAGATCGGCGAAAGATTCGTCATCGTAGTAGCCAACTTTTCGGTGCCAGGCTCCCCCGTTTCCTTCCCACGCCGACTCGATCAGCAATGCGTCAACCGATTGCTTTTCGAGTTCTTCTCGCCATGTGTTCGGTTCCGGGAAAACAATGTTGCATTCCGACTCAATTGAACGACGAGTAAATTCGTCAGAGATGAGCGCAATTGTTACTTCACTCAGCGATTTCTGGCTCTTTTCGATGGTGCCAATGATGCTATCGTTGCGCTCCAGGCCTAGCAGTTCGTCATGAATCAGTTTTAGTGAACTCGCGGTGACTTCCCAGCTGCGATTCGCTTCGACCCAGGTTCGAGCAGACCTGCCCTTATCGGCACGAAGTTCACTGTCTGCAGCAAGTTCAAGCAGTGCGTTACAAAGGCTAGATTCATCTCCTGCTTCAAAAAGTTGACCTCGTTCTTGATCAGGACCGATGAGATCCACAAGCGGAGCCACGTTCGAAGCAAGCACTGGCTTTCCTGCAGCAAAAGCCTCGAGTGGCTTAATCGGAGACACCATCTCCGTGACAGGGTTGGAAAGTCGTGGACACGCCACGATGTCCATAAGATTCACATAGTCAGGAACCTTCGAAGCGGGCATTCTACCTGCGAAACGGACGTTCCCGGTAATACCAAGATCTGATACGAGATCACGGACCTTCGACAGTCCAGCACCGTCGCCAACAACAACAAGCTTAAGGTTTTCAGCGGTCGAAAGCGCTTGATGGAAACCATGGACTAAAAGTTCCAGCCCCTCGTAAGCGATGACCGATCCGGCATAGCCAACAACGATATCTTCATCTGATATTGAATGCTTCTTCTTCAGCGCTTTCGAAGCCGGGAAGGGAACAAAATCGAACGGATCCGAAGCGTTTGGCAAGAGTTCAATGCGGTCGGAAGAAACCCCGCGGCGAACAAGCTCGTCCTTCAATTGACTTGTAATTGCGAGGACCTTATCCGCCTCTTTAGCGACTTGGGTCTCCAGCTGAATTGCAGCCAAGTATCGTTCGGAGTCCAACCAATCGATGTTTGTAGACGCCTCTGTGACTTCCCACAACCCCCGGACTTCATAAACGAAGGGAAGCCCCAGTCGTCTGGCGGCGATGAGTGCAGGTAACGCGGTCAGATGATTAGAAGCCGACTGAATAAGCGAGGCTCGCTGTGCAATGGCTTCGCGAACAAAGATGTCCGCTGAACGATGCAGAAAGACGTCTATTGGATCGCTCTTAAGCGACGGTCCTGGGTTGAACACATGGGTAACGCCATCAATATTCTTGATGAATCGTCGATTCCGAGTCGCGGGATGGTGTGTTGAAGAGTCCCAAGGGTACCCCGGTCGCGCAGCAACTACAATGTCGGAAATCTTCGAAAGCGCTCCTGTCAGTCCAGCCGTGCGCGTGGAGTACCCGTTGGAATTGAAATGGCCTGTGCTGTGGGCACAGTACAGAATTCGGCCCTTCTTCGGAATATATCCGGGTGTAAATTGGCGCGGTGGAACCGGAAGCGACGCCTCCATAACACGCTCGGTGCCCCGAATCTGAGCCAACAATCGTTTATCTGCCGATGTCAGGTGATCCGTTAGTTCTTCGAGAATGCTGAGTGGCTCACTCACGTCGCCGCTGCGAACATAGCGCCTTTTAGCTTCTGCAATTCTCTGCTTTACCGCCGATTCGATTGGTTCGGTCTTTTTGGACTTAGCTGTGTCAGCATGTGCAACCACAAATTTAGTTGGGGTCTTCTGCTGCTCAAGTTCAGGCTTGGCAGGACTTGAGGCAAGGGCACGAATTTTGCGCATTGGTCCAACGACTGCGCGTCCAATACGCACGTCTGGGGAATGCTTAAGATTCTCGTACGCAACCTTAAACTTCGTGGCACGCTCAAGCTGCTTCTGCATCTTTCGCTGCATGTCCGCCAGTTGCTTTTGCGACTGAGCCAACTGGGAAGCTGAAAGACTCTGCGCGTCTTCAGTCTGGCTTAATTCCTGCTTCAAACGCTCAAGTTCAAAATGTAGCTCCGTGACTACCTGTTGAAGCTCCTCTTGGCCCTTGTCCTCAATGCCATGCTGCTGGACAACGGCATATCTTGTCGCTCGCTCGACGAGGGACAAGTCATCTATCTCCTGGGACATCTACTACCTTGGCTCCAATTTCAATTAGTCGTCTAGAAAGTGCCGAATCTTGGGGCTACATATTCTTGCTGATAGCGCCGAATATATTGGCCCATTAGGGTTTTATTGGTTTTATTCTCGTCGAGCGCAGCCTTTGCTCGGTGTACTTCTACGGCTGGTCGGTCCATCAAGACCCGGCCCTCATGTAACCAAATGATGCGGGAACACGCACGAACCATGGTTCGAGTCGTCTGTCCGAAGATAACAGCCGCTCCCCCACGCGCTATGTATCTCTCGAACCAAACATTGCCCGGGTCGGCTAAAAGCGCGTTTCCGGTGGCAACACTTGAGGTCGCAAGTAACACGGAAGGGGATGTGTTCAACGCTGCTGAAACCTTTGCGAGATCTACGACCGAAGCCTCTAGATCCGCCACTCGAGTCAACAATTGGTTTTCATCCAGCGCTGATTGACGAACAGTTCGTTGGACAGCTTTCTTGAGCGCACGCCCATTAACATCTTGCGTCATTGCAAAACGTTCAATTGTTTCGTAAAGACTCTGTTGAAGTTCAGCAGGAGTCGGAGCTTCAAGAAGACAGGCACCGGGCCGAACATAGACGTCGCCCTGGACCGGTTCTAGGCGGCCGCAAATCACCTCGCTCAGTAGCCCGATTCCGTCGGCCGTCGTTCCAAGAATGCCGATCGACTCGCCTTCAACGACGTGAAAAGAAACGTCCTCTAGTCGCGGACCTCCTGCGGATTGCTGCCGGCCTGAGGTTTTCTGTCGGTGTTCTGCGTAGACGTTTTTAACAACGAGTGTGGGCCGTCTCTCGGCAGAATCAGACGTCATTGAAGTCATACTTTCCTTCCCTCCGCCAAATCAAGAAAAGTCCAAGTACGAGCGTCCCAATAGCCCAAATTCCCAGAATTTCCCACGAACCCCAGCTCGGAAAAGTGTCATATAACAACACACTTCGTGCGATTTCGAGAACGTGATGCAAGGGGTTCCAATGCACAAGCACCCCCAACGTTGGATGCAGATTGGAGATATCCGTAACAGGGAACATCACCCCCGATGCAAACATCCAGCCGCGTATTCCGACAGTCAAAATATTGGTGAAGTCGTGGACACGAGACACAACGTAGGCGGCCACGTAAGCCATTCCCAGAGACAGAACGAATTGGAGAGCGATGAGAGGGATGATGAACAGTGCTTTCCAACTCAGCGTTTCCATTGGAGGAATGAGCAATACCAAAAGCACCATAACAAGATACGAAGGCAAGCCATCGAGCCACCGCCGAAGCGTATTGATACTAGGCGCCATAGCTACCGGCAGGGAAAGGCTCGTGATTACTCTTCGCAAAGAGAAAATAGAGTCAGCACTTTGGGTAATAGTTCCGGAAGTCATCTGAAACATGAACATTCCGATAAACAAGAAACCTAAGTAGTTTTCCACACGGGATCCCACACGCAAGACAAGCCCAAAAACAGCGAAGTAGACGAGCCCGTTCAAGATTGGATTCAGAACCAGCCAGACGCCACCTAGATAGCTACGTTGGTTCTTGAGCAAAACGCTTGCTCGAGCTTCACTGAACGCCAGTGTGCGTGCGCGCCACATTTGCGAAATGTAGTCGCCAAGCCGCGGACGGTGGTAAAGATGGCGCATTCCCGAAAGATCAAGGTGCACCTGATTGAACTCACTGGGTTGACTCTGTTGTTCAGTCATTTATTGTGCTGGTGTTTCTCTCAGAAAATTGTTTGTACAGCTTGAGGCTAGCTTGTACGCTGCTGCGCCATGTGCGATTCTGCAAGACCGACTCTCGCCCGGCGCGCCCCATTCGAAGGCGCAATTCCGAGTCATCCACCAATTCCTCCAGAGCCTTTGCGAGTTCTACATGATCTGAAGGAGGTACGAGGACACCAGTCACTCCGTCGGTGACGATTTCGCGAAGGGCGGGCAGATCGGAAGCTACAACAGGCCGTTCCATGGCCATTGCTTCAACTGGTTTCAGCGGGGTAACTGCGCGCGTAACCAAGAGGTCCTGTCTCGGGACAACAAAGATGTCCAGTGCCTGGTGATACTTAACTGCTTGTTCTCGAGGCACCCGTCCAGTGAAGATCGTTGCGGGATCGAGTCCAAGTTCTGTGGCTGCGCGTCGCAAACGCAGCCCCGATGCGCCATCGCCCACTATCAGGAGACGAATATCGTCCCTCCTAGACCGAAGGAGGGCATAGGCTTGAATCAGGGTCTCCAGACCCTCGTACTCCACAAGTGAGCTCACGGTCCCCATGAATATCGGGGACACCTCAAGCCCCAGTTCAGCCCGTACCATCTCCGCGCTTCTCGGAGAGACAAGAAACGACTCCCCCACCGCATTCGGAGCCATGGAAATGGAGCTGGAGTCCATCTCACGGGAAATCAAGAGTTCTCTCATTTGCTCGCCAATGGTGATCACCGCGTCTGCCGAACGAGCTACGGCCAATTCTTCTCGTTTGAACGAGAGGTACCGCTCACTTCTTACCGCTTCTGGTCCTCGCTTCGAGGCCCAAGTATCAGAGAGTTGCCCCCGGATTTCGTAGATCCAGGGAATACCTGCAGCTCTGGAGACAGCACCTGCTACTAGACCGTTAACAAAGTGGGTGGTGGTGTGGATCACAGAAGGCCGAATGGTACTAACGAGATCTAACAGCTTTTCGGCTTCTTGCTGATGATGATCCCGCAGGTTAAGTCGTGGACCATCAAGAGACATTCGGTGATATTTGATGCCGTCAACAATGTCGACACCGTGAGCATGTGGGACGCCGATGCTCTGCGGGTAACCAAGCCGGGTCACAGCATGAACTTCCACACCGGATTTGGCTTGTTCCAAGAGAATGGAATGCGAGCGTTGCGTATATCCAGACTCCGTATGTGGCAACGAATTCGTCAATAGATGAAGGACAACATTGGGAATCGGCGAGAAATCTTCAAGACTTTCGAGCCGTGGCCGCCAGCCTCCGAAAACTTCCCGCTCGGCTGAGTAGAACTCGCGTAACCGGCTCTCCCGATGATTGGAGCCTGAAAGTTGCTCAATAGCCTTCGAGAGCTCGCCGTTATGCCAGAGAAGCTTTGCGCGAGTGACACGTGCACCCGAGTTTGAGTTAGTCATCGACGCAGCAAACACTTCAGCAAGACCCACATGGCCGGCAGTGATAGCTATGTCAGCGAGGACCTTTGCACCTCTGGAGGTGAGCTTAACGCTCTTGGCCACATTCAAACGCTTTTCCAGCGTTGCGGCATCTTCAGCTAGCAACGCTGTCAACGCGGAGACACCGACCAAGGGAAAACCAGAGCTTCGCTGGCTGACAAAGTCAATAACGGCGGCCGTGCGTTGATTCCCTCGGCGCCTATGCAAATTGACAATCATCGACACTGGTTCCGCGCGCCAAGTCTCCAGCAGCGGACCTCTCATAGCCCACAGATTCTTCAGCGAGAATGGCCAGTCAGTGGCGGCGCTAATGCGAACCTGCTTTTTAGAAGTCTTCGACGTCTTTAGCATGACACTGCGCTTTCGCAAGCCAACCCAAGTTGAGCAGGCCTCAATGCTAGACAGTGATTTCTATACGCCCATTGCGATACCCTCAAGGACGCCTCTTACGGAAAACTTTGGAGTAGTAGAAGACGCCCAGCGCCACTACTAGGGCGCCGACCAAAAGGTTCACAACTACTTGAGATGAGTTTTCAGATTGGGCCGCAGATGCGTCAGTCGCGACAACCTCCGAGGTTGCAGAGCTAGAAGCCGCTGCTGAGCCCGACTCAGACGCCACCGAAGACTCTGTGCTGGAGGCTGACGCGTCGGCACTTGAACTTTCACTAGACGACGGTGACGCGCTCAGGCTGGACTCGGTCGCTGGCGCCTCGGAAGTGGGTGCTGCAGCGCTGCTAGTCGCCACTTTCGGTGTAGGCGTAGGAACTACAGCTTTAACCAGTCGCACTGAAAAGTCATAGTAATAATCGCTCTGTGCCATTGTCCCGCGCTCGATGAGGCGGCCGTCAGACGGACGAATAAGCAGACCCGTACGCGGGTGAATTTGCCACCCTGTGGCGCTATCGATCTGGAAGCCAGTCGTGGCGTCATACCGGGTGTTGTTTTGTTGCGGCGCGCTCGTTGATCTTGTCGCTGGAGCGGGCGCAACATAGGTAGGTTTCGGCGTGGGGCGAATCACGGGTGCACGCGACGTTGCTGGCGCTGAAGTCGTTGCAGGAGCAGTAGTGGGATCCGCACTCGGCGCTGGTTCGAGAGTCTCAACGGGAGCGGGCTGATCGGGTGAAGGGCTCGTAACAGTGGTGGAAAGTGTCGAGGAAGGGTCAAGAGGAGCAGCGATTGCTACCGCCGGCAGGACAATCCCAGCTGCGATTGCCAGGCTGAGAGCACACCCCGACCTTCGTAATCCATTCATACGAATGACCACACATTTCTCCCCCACGCGAAACACCATAACCCAAAAAGAAAGGTCAGGCGCCAACTGACGCCTGACCAATCATAGCGAAACACATATATGTTTCTTAAAATTACCTGTGAGTATCTAGCTCTTCGCTGGCAACGTCGTCGGCTTGAACGCCGGGCGGGTTGCTTCGTAAGCCGTGATGTCCGCTTCCTGCTTGAGCGTCAGGTCGATGTCGTCAAGGCCCTCAATCAGGCGCCAGCGAGTGTAGTCATCGATATCAAAAGGCGCGGATACGGAGCCACACGTCACGGTCTTCGATTCCAGATCAACCGTGACGGTAGTGCCTGGGTTGTTTTCGATCTCTTTCCAAATGATCTCGATGTCATCCTGAGCCACCTGCGCGGCCAACAACCCCTGCTTGCCCGAGTTACCTCGGAAGATGTCGGCGAAGCGGGATGACAGTACTACCTTGAAGCCGTAGTCCTTGAGCGCCCACACGGCGTGCTCGCGTGAGGAACCCGTACCGAAGTCAGGTCCGGCCACCAGCACTGTGCCGGACGAGTATGGCTCTTTGTTCAGGATGAAGTTGGGGTCGTTGCGCCACCCGGCAAACAGCGCATCTTCAAAACCCGTACGCGTGATGCGCTTGAGGTAGACGGCCGGGATAATCTGGTCCGTGTCGACGTTGCTAGAGCGCAGTGGGACACCGATTCCGGTGTGAGTAGTGAATTTCTCCATGGTGATAATTCCTCTTCTAAAACAAGATCCGGCGGACTATGCCACGTCGCTCGGGGCGGACAGCGTGCCGCGAATGGCGGTAGCCGCGGCGACAACAGGAGAAACAAGGTGGGTACGACCGCCCTTGCCCTGACGTCCTTCAAAGTTACGGTTTGAGGTAGATGCGCAACGCTCCCCCGGTGCCAGCTGGTCCGGGTTCATGCCCAAGCACATCGAGCAACCGGCGAAGCGCCATTCTGCACCGAAGTCCTTGAAGATCTTGTCCAGACCGGCAGCTTCAGCTTCCAACCGAACACGCGCGGAGCCGGGCACCACAATCATGCGAACGTTAGGATCCTTCTGGCGTCCCTTGATGATGTCTGCGGCGGCGCGCAAATCTTCCATGCGGGAGTTCGTACAAGAGCCCAAGAACACGGTGTCTACACGGATGTCTTTCATTGGCGTTCCGGCTTCGAGGCCCATGTATTCGAGGGCCTTTTCGGCGGATGCCTTGGCGTTCTCGTCGGCGAAGTCTTCTGGCGAAGGAACGCGGTCAGACAAGGAAACACCCTGGCCTGGGTTGGTTCCCCACGTCACGAATGGCTCCAACGTGTCGGCGTCGATTTCCACTTCAGCGTCAAACGTTGCGCCGTCGTCCGTGCGCAATTCGCGCCACGCGGCAACCGCAGCGTCCCAATCCTCGCCTTCAGGAGCGTGCGGTCGGCCCTTCAAATATTCGAAAGTGGTCTCATCCGGAGCGATCATGCCAGCGCGAGCACCGGCTTCAATCGACATGTTGCAGATGGTCATACGAGCATCCATCGAGAGCTTCTCGATAGCCGTGCCGCGGTACTCCAGGACGTAGCCCTGTCCGCCGCCGGTACCGATCTTCGCGATGACCGCCAAAATGATGTCCTTCGAGGAAACGCCCGGCTGCAAGGTTCCGTTGACCGTGATGGACATGGTCTTGAACGGCTTCAGGCTCAACGTCTGCGTCGCCATAACGTGCTCAACTTCGGAGGTACCGATGCCGAACGCGAGAGCACCGAAGGCACCGTGCGTCGAGGTGTGGGAGTCACCGCACACCACGGTCATGCCGGGCTGCGTCAGACCAAGCTGCGGTCCCACGACGTGAACAATGCCTTGCTCTTTGTCACCGAGCGAGTGCAGTCGCACGCCAAATTCTTTACAGTTCGCGCGCAAGGTTTCGATCTGCTTGCGGCTAATAGGATCGGCAATCGGCTTGTCGATGTCCAAGGTCGGGGTGTTGTGATCCTCGGTAGCGATCGTAAGGTCCGGTCGGCGGAGCGGGCGTCCAGCAAGGCGCAAGCCTTCAAAAGCCTGCGGGGAAGTCACTTCATGCAACAGATGCAGGTCGATGTAGATGAGGTCAGGCTGCTGTGCGTCGCCCTCGCCTTCACCGTGCATCACGACGTGTTGTTCCCAGACTTTCTCAGCCAAGGTTTTGGGCTGCTGAATGCCAGACATGATTCCTCCAGAGTGAAATTGCTTGGTTTAACTGTCTCGCAATTCTTGGCTCCATTCCAGTATTCGGACTTGCATCTCACATTTTGAGAAGCGACAATTGCGGTATGACTTTCCCTTATGAAACTACGACGCCGCAGCTCACCTCTAGCGATGAGGGCCTGGACGCGCTCACTCGCGGTAGCGGCGTAGGCGTTGTGGATAAGTCGATCGCGATCCTCAACGCACTCGAAGCAGGACCAGTCTCCCTCGCGGAATTGGTGTCGGCGACAGGGATTGCCCGACCCACCGCGCACCGTATTGCTCAAGCGCTAGTCCACCACCGCATGGCGGCCAAGGACATGCAGGGTCGCTTTATGTTGGGGCCGCGACTCGTTGAACTTTCCGCCGCTACCGGCGAGGACCGGCTCACCACGGCTGCCGGACCTATTCTCATCAGCTTGCGAGACGCCACGGGCGAGTCCTCGCAGGTGTTCCGCCGCCAAGGCGACTTCCGCGTGTGCGTAGCGAGTGCTGAGCGTCCAGTAGGTTTGCGAGATACCATTCCTGTGGGCACCAAGCTCTCTATGAGAGCTGGATCGGCGGCGCAAGTGCTGCTGGCGTGGGAAGACCATGCACGTCTTTTGGAAGGGCTGACCAACGCCCGCTTCACGCCGACCATTCTTTCGGCGGTCCGCCGCCGCGGTTGGGCACAAAGTTTGGGCGAACGAGAGCCCGGCGTTTCTTCGGTGTCTGCGCCGGTTCGAGGTCCGTCCGGAAGAGTAGTTGCGGCCGTCTCGATTTCTGGACCGATTGAACGTCTGACCCGTCAGCCCGGTCGGTTGTACTCAGAAGTGGTTGTCCAGGCAGCGCACAATCTCAGCGACGCTTTGAAAGACCGCTAGGAAAGTTCACTAAGACGAAAAGTGGTCGAAGCCGAGCTCTTGAGGCGCCATACCGTCTACGAGCACGCTCGCCTCGCCCGCAAGAACCTCGCCGATCACGTTCCACCCCTGCGGTACGTCCGTGAGGCGAGGGAAGGTCGCGAGAAGAGCGTGCCCTTCTCCCCCGGTCAATGACCACGCACGAGAGTCCACTCCACACCGTGCCGCGGCGTCCTTCAATAGGGCGGCGTCGAAATCCACGCCCTCGGAGCTAATGGACATCACCACCCCGCTCGAGCGGGCAATTCGCTTCGCGTCCCGGAGCAGGCCGTCGGAAATGTCCATCATAGACGTGGCACCATGCTGAACGGCAACAGGTCCCTGGCTCAGCGGCGGTTCTGGTCGCAACTGCAGCTCCACACAACGACGTTCGGTTTCGCTCCACGTCTCGGGAACTGCCACAGAGTTCACCGGAGCCTGATCCAGCAAGGACAATCCCGCGGCTGCTGCGCCCAAATTCCCGGCCACAGCTACGATGTCCCCCGCCCGCGCACCGGAACGTACGCGTGGATCGGCACCTTGGAGAGTTCCCGTCACCGCAGCGGTGATGGAGATTTCACCAGACCGGCCCACATCGCCGCCGGCAATCGAACACTGCCGAGCACCCAATGTCTCGAGAGCATCGGAGAATCCTTCCGCGATGCCTTCCACCCAGTCCATCGGTGTGTCAGTGGGCAGGCTCAAACTGATGACCGCAGCTGTAGCAACGGCACCCATGGCGTTGATGTCTGACAAGTTCTGGGCCGCGGACTTCCAGCCCACGTCGTACCCAGAAGTTTGCATACCGCTCGGCCAGACAACTCGGAAGTCCTGATTCTCCACGAGCGTGTCCACGGAAATCACGAAGCGTCCATCGGGCGCGGCGATCATGGCAGCGTCGTCGCCCGGGCCCAAAAGCGCGGGAGCAGAGCGATACCGTGACAGCAGGCGGCCAATGAGCCGACCCTCACCCGAGTCCTCCACCGAAGCATCCGGCACCACAGCGGCAGCTAAGGATTCTTCGGGGAGGTGAGCTGCGTCGTCGTTCTCAAAAGTGGTCATCCGCTAGCGGCGCCGATCCTTCTCGCCGCGGGCCCGCGAAACTGCGCTGATGAAGCTGTTGTAGCGATCAATTTCAGCGCTGACCGGGGCGGCAACATACTCGTGGGCCACGGCGCGAATGGATTCTTGCAAGCGTTTGCGGGCCGTCCGTGCACGCGATTTCGCCCCGAAACGCGCGAACACGCTTCCCGCGATGCCGATAACAATACCCAGCAGCACGCCGAACGCCACCAACAGTGTGGGAACTGGCCACCCTTCAACCATTGGCGTTTCCGGCGGCTGAATTTGGAAGTACTGCAGGCCAAAGATCACGCCGAGCCAACCCAATCCAACGACGGCGGCAAGCAACGCGATCCACTGGATGACCGAGAGAACCGGCCACCACCACGAGCCCTTATTCGCGGACAGATCCGTGCTGGCGATGGCTTGGTCTAGGCGATCCGGCAGAATCTCCGCGGACCCGCGCGCGGCACGGCGAATGGACGAACGCCATGCGTCTGGGGCGCCAGCGCTGGCACGGTCGGCGAATTCACGCACAGCCCCGTCGGCTTCGGCGCGCTGGGCGGCCCCTGCCTTCGGAAGCGACGTCCGGTTCACAATCGGGTTGACGTCTTTCGACTTCAAGTTCAAGCGGCGCAACGGATCGGGACGCAACCGGGACATCCAACGCGTCACCGGCCAGCCAGTCTTGGCACCCGCATCCAGGGCATAGGAACGCTCAACGGCACGAACCACCACGTCAACGCCGGAAGAATGCGCGAGCTGTCGCGCCAAACGCTGCTCGTCAACGCTTTCGATCTTGGCGAGCTTCTCCCCCGTGGCACCTTCCGCCAGCGCATTCGAGGTGCGTTCAACATCCGCCAGGAGACGAGACGAGAGGGCTGCGCGTTCATTCGCGACGCCACGGATCGCGGCACGAAGCTTGTCCACGCCCTCGCCTGTGCGCGCGCTGACCGCGTAAAGATCCACCTTGGTCAGGCCGTCGTCGGCCATGATGCCACGCAAGGAATCAATCACGTGCGGCACCTCGCGAGCATCGAGGCGGTCAATCTGGTTGAGCACCACCATGGTCACGGAGCCGTGCGCGCTGAACTTGCGCATGAAGTCGTGATGCACTGTGGCATCTGCGTACTTCTGCGGATCCAGCACCCACACAATGACATCCACCATGCCGGCCAGCCGCTCCACGATTTCGCGGTGCTTGAGCTCGGTGGAATCGAAATCCGGAAGATCCAACAGGATCAAACCGCCGGGGGCTACCGGATCCTTACGGAACCAGCCGCGCTTCGTGGGTTGCGCAGAATTTTCCGAGGACGACGACGCCGCCCCACCTCCAGTTCCCACCGCTGGGTCATCGAGGACGTGACGTTCCGCAACGTCCAACCAGTCCAGCAACGGACCTGCGCCTTCGGAACCCCAGATGCCAGCCAGTGGTTGGCTCGTGGTGGGGCGGGTCGCTGCAGAGCGTGCGATGTTTTCACCGGTGACGGTGTTGAAAAGCGTGGATTTTCCGGAGCCCGTGGCGCCGAAGAAGCCCACGACGGTGTGCTCGGCGCTCAAGGAACGGCGCGCTGCAGCACGTTCCAGAACCGCCAGCGTCGCTTCGAGCGTGGCTTCCTGTACGCGTCCTTCACCAAGCTCGCGAGCCTCATTGAGCGCCTCGAGCCGCAGAGTGAGCGGCGACTGGTCTTGAACTTGATCTCTATGCTTGACCATCGTTCTCCTTCAGCGGTGCGGACGTCGACTTAGGTGCCGCGCCTTGCGACAGCGCGGTGAGTTCGCGGCCTGCCTGAATCAGCTGCTTCACCTCTGCCTCGGAGCGAACGTCATCAAGACGACGCGTGAAGCGAGAAGATTCCTCACTGAGCAAGCGGTCGACGCGTCCGTTCAGCTGCTCGCGGGCCGTCTTCGCCAAGCGACGCACTGCGTCCTCACCGAAAATGGCTTCAAGAAGCTTTTGACCCACTATCGCGGAGCCGCCGGCGATGCCGATTTCAAGACCCGTTAGGCCAGCTGTAGAAGCGAACACCACGATCATGAGAGCAACAGCCACGCCGTTGACGCCGAAGGATGCCATTCTCGCGGTCATGCGCTTGCCCTCACCTTCTTGGTGAATGAGCTCCAGTAAGTCGCCCTGCCAGAGACGCACTTCCTCGGCAACTTTCTCGCTAAAGCCTGGCGATACGGTGGCGAGGTCCTCGGTGCCGATGAGTGCACGGCCAGCAGACTCAGACTTCCACCGCTGTTCGGAGACCTCGGCGGCTCGTGCAGCAGCACTGACGATCACGGCGTGGAGGCCGGTTTCAATGGCCTCTTCTACCGTCTCGACAGGAGCAGGCTTTCCGGTAAAGAACGAACCAATGCGGTCGCGGAGTCGACCGATGGTCGTCTCGAGCGAACGGAAGAACTCGCCCGTTCCCACAAAGTCCTGCCAGCGTGCCAGTACTTCGCCACGCAAGAGCGTGCCGTCTTTGGTAGCACCTTCGATTTCCACGGCGGCGTCTTGGTATGCCGTGACAACATCCTCGTGCAGACGCTGGGCAGCATTGACCTGATCCAGTTCGGCATCGCCGATGACCTTGATGCGATCTGCCAGATGGCGTACCGCGCCGTTGAGCGTCTTGCGGGCCAAATCTGCGCGACCCGATGATGTCTGGGCGATCTCGGTCAGCCAGTCGTGAATCGGAGCCACGGTGCTTGCCGGAAGCATTCCTTGAGCGTCAAGCGAAGCTTCTTCCACTACGAAAAGTGGCGAGTCCGCGAGTCCCTCGGCGCTCAGCATGGAACGCAAGTGGGTGCTGATTTCTTGGCTTGCTTCGGCCGGAACACGGTCCAGCACCACACCTACGGTGATGTCGCGGCTCGCGGCATCAACAAGCAGGCGCCATGGGATGGCATCGGCGTAGCGGTTTGCCGTAGTGACGAAGAGCCACAAGTCTGCGGCCGCAAGAAGCTGGCTCGCGAGTGCGCGGTTGTCATCGGAGACGGAATCAATATCCGGCGCGTCGAGCAGTGCGACGCCCTGAGGAACTCGATCTTCGGCCAAGAGAATCACGGAGCCAATGGCCTTCGGATCTGGCGTGTCGCCGGCCTCGGTTGCGCGAATACGCTCATCCGGCTGAGCCCGGCGTCCCTTGACGCGCTTGAGGCCAGGAAGCACGCGCTGAGTGGCAAACCACTCTTCTTCGCTCGGGTGGTGCAGCAGAATGGGCTGCCGTGTGGTGGGGCGAATCGCTCCGGCACGCGTGACAGGGTGTCCCACCAGCGCATTGACCAGCGTGGACTTGCCCGCACCCGTAGAACCACCAACCACCACAAGCAGTGGGGCATCGAGAGATCTGTAGCGTGGCAACACGTAGTCATCCACTTGGTGGATGGTTGCCGTGCGTTCGCGTCGTGCCTGATCGGCGGAACCTAGCTCAAGAGGGAATGACGCTGCATAAAGTTCAGCGCGCGCCGTCTCAAGAGTGGTCACCGCGTGCATGGCCGTCTGTGCCAACGACTCGTGCTCTTCCGAGGAACTATAAGTAGTCACTCGTTTATCTTGCCTTAATAATTAACGGCTAGTCGCCTAGATAGGCTTTCAGAGCTTCGCGTTGGTCGCGCGGTTCAAATCCGGTGGACCTAATCTTGGACAAATCAAAGGCGCTATTGAGGGGACGCGGAGCTGCGCTCTTTCCCGCAAAGTACTCCTCCGTGGTGATGCCTGTGACCGCGTCGCGAGAGACACCCTCAGCTTCGAAAGCTTCGCGCGCAATATCGGCCCAAGACCATGGCTCGCCACCGTTGGACACGTTGTAGATGCCATATGGCGCCTTTGAATTCAGCAAGTGAAGGATCGCCGCGGCTAGGTCTTCCGTGAAGGTCAAACGCCCCACTTGATCAGACACCACCGATGGCTCGATGCCGCGGCCTGCAAGCTGCTTCATGGTTTCCACGAAGTTCTTGCCGTCGCCGATCACCCAGCTCGTGCGCACAATGTAGTGCTTGTCCGTCACGGATACTGCAAGCTCGCCAGCTGCCTTGCTTTGCCCGTAAACCCCCAAGGGAGCGAAGTGTCCTTGCTCTGGCAGCTCTCCGGAAGCGGCGCCGTCGTACACGTAATCCGTAGACACGTGAACCAGCGGAACCCCGGCAACTGCGCAGGCCTTCGCCAATCGGGCCACAGCTTCAGCGTTGGCGGCCCACGCGGCGACGCGGCCCTCAGCGGTCTCAGCAGCGTCCACCGCGGTGTAAGCGGCGGCGTTGATCACGGCCGCGAAATCGCTCAGGTTCCATTGCGCCAGCGAATTGGCGGCGTCCGCGTCCTGCTGTTCAAGATCAAGCTCCGCACGAGTGGTGAACACGGCCTGATCTTCGGTCAATGCAACACGCAACGCGCGGCCCAACTGGCCGTTCGAGCCAATCACCAAGTATTTCTGCGAAGGAACCTTCATCGGCGTGACGTCAGCCAGACGCGGGTGCGCCTCGTCCTTGGCGGATAGCTCCGCCTCGCTCAACGGGATCGGCCACTGAATCGCAGCGGTCTCGTCGGCCAGATTCAGGAAGGTGTATTCAGACTGCTTTGCAGCGGACCAGTGATCGTTGACCAAGTACACATACGCCGTGTTGTCTTCGAGGGTCTGGTAGGAATTGCCCACGCCACGCGGCACGTAAATCGCGGTGGATGGATCCAGCTCGGCCGTGAACACCTGACCGAAGGAATCCCCCTCGCGCAAATCGACCCACGCGCCAAAAATACGGCCGGTAGCAACCGAGATGTACTTGTCCCACGGCTCAGCATGGATGCCACGCGTGGTGCCCGTCTTGTCATTGAACGAGATGTTGTTCTGGACCGGGCCAAAGTCCGGGAGGCCCAAAGCCAGCATCTTCTCGCGCTGCCAGTTCTCCTTGAACCAGCCACGGTTGTCACCGTGGACGGGCAGCTTCAGTAGAAATATGCCAGGGATCTCTGGGACAGGCGTGATCGTCAATGGTTGCGAAAATTCCACGGGGATTCCCTTATAAGTGATAGCGAGTTATTAGTGACCGCGGGCTGCGTAAAACGCCTCGGTGGCTTCCTTTTGCGGACGCCACCACTGCTCGTTGTCCTGGTACCAGGCGATTGTCCGGGAGATGCCTTCTTGGAAGTCGGTGTAGCGCGGTTGCCAACCCAATTCGGTGCGCAGCCGGGTGGAATCGATCGCGTAGCGCAGGTCGTGGCCGGCACGGTCCGTCACGTGCTCGAAGTCCTGAGAATCGCGGCCCATGGCCGTCAAAATGGTTTCCACGACTTCGCGGTTATTCTTTTCACCGTCCGCACCAATGAGATAAGTCTCACCAATGGTTCCGCGATCCAAGATGGTCAACACAGCAGACGAGTGATCATCTGCGTGAATCCAGTCACGAACGTTCTCGCCCTTGCCGTACAGCTTGGGGCGGCGTCCATCAATGATTTCCGTGATCTGACGAGGAATGAACTTCTCGACGTGCTGGTAAGGGCCGTAGTTATTGGAGCAGTTGCTCAACGTTGCCTGGAGACCGAAAGAACGCACCCACGCGCGCACCAACATGTCAGAGGCGGCCTTCGTGGACGAGTACGGGCTCGATGGGTTGTATGGCGTGGTCTCTTTGAAACGCTCCGGATCATCCAGCTCAAGGTCGCCGTAGACCTCGTCTGTGGAAATGTGGTGGAAGCGCTTGCCGAGCTTACGGGCCGCTTCGATCAGCGTGTAGGTGCCGATGATGTTGGTGTCGAGGAACGGGCGCGGATCGTTGAGCGAGTTGTCATTGTGACTTTCAGCCGCATAGTGCACGACGGCGTCCGCTTGCGTCATGAGTTCACCGACGAGGGGTGCGTCGCAGATATCACCCTGAACAAAGGTGAAACGCTGCGGATCCAGGCCGCTCAAGGACTCACGGTGCCCTGCGTACGTGAGCTTGTCCAGCACCGTCACGTGGTGATCGGTGTTGTCGAGAACGTAGCGGACGAAGTTTGAACCGATGAAGCCGGCACCGCCGGTGACAAGAAGAGAGCTCACCAGATCAGATTACTAGAGCGCTTGGAAAGAAGGCATTTGTTGACCTGCGCCGACTTGGCACTCTGAAATAGATCGAAGTGCCAGGAGAGACGCATACAGACGACGAATACATCCAACGCGTCCAGCAATCCACTCTTGACACATCCAGTTGCCAATTTAACGCAGTAAAGACATGGATAACGACGTTAAAGTGGCAACTCGGCGTCAGGACAGCCCCGGTTATGGGGTTATAGGACATAAATGTGTGTCTGGGTCGGGCGTGTCTTTTTAGGAGGCGCGGCCGGCCCATCCTTTTCGGTGCCAGAGTCCTTCGTTTGCGTTGAGTCCTGTTCCGAGTTCTGCGGGTCCGATGTGTTCCTCGATTTCTTGCGTGTAGGCGACGGGCTCGTAGTGTTCTTTTTTGATGAGTTGGTGGGCTGGTGCTGGGTTCTGGGAGTGCTTGTAGAGGAACCATTCCACGGCTCGTTTAGCGTGCTCAGGGGTCAGTCCGCGATGGTTGCGTAGAAGATTGCGTAGCTGCGCGTTGATGCCTCCTTCGATCCTGTTCGTTGTTGATGAGGCGTTCCGTGAGCGGTGCTCGTCTTTGAGATAGGTGAACAGGACTTCTTGTTGGCTGGCGCGCTCGAGGAGTTGGTAGGCCTTGCGTAGCCGGTCGTGTGTGAACCACCAGCGCTGGTGCGGCCTCACGCTTTGCGGCAGCGAACCACGGTGGTGCGAACGGTAGGTTTTCTCGTTCAGCATCTGGTGATGTTTTCCGTGCCACTGGTTGAGTGCAAGTAGCCATGCACGCGCTTGATCCTGGCTCGTGATCCGTGTCAGGGCAAGGGAAATAGCCCGTAGTTCGCGGCCCGCGGTCGTGCGGGGGCGCATCGTGATCAGCACGCGCACGTTGCGTTGAATATGCACCAGGCAGCGTTGAACAGGGGTCTCGGGCCAGCAATGTTTCAGCGCGGATGCCAGCCCGGAACCACCATCAATCACGACCAAATCTGGTGCGGGGAAACGAGTTAGGAGCTGTTCCCACGCCACGCGTTTTTCCGTGTCACACCATTGATAACCGATGACGTGTTCGCCAGCGATCGCGATCAAGCAACACCAGGAACCGAGATAGATGCCGTCGAGCTGGACTTCCGGATAGATCTCTCCGGTGACCTCGATCGCGGGAGTAATGTTCCAGCACCAGTGTGTGGAGCGACGAAACGAGCGTGGATCCACGCCCTGAGCGACTTGGGATTGAGTCTTGTTTCCCAGCAGCCATTCCAGGAATCGGGAGAGCTCGTGGCGTCGACGCACGTCGACGCGTTGTATCCGTTCAGAACTACTCGCGCCACACGATTTACAGCGATACCTGGTAGCTCCAGCACTCGTGGAACCGTTCCTTTTCAGCCCGCCACCACACAGGACGCATAAACGCTCGTTGTCAACCACGCTTCCCGAATAAACAACGAAAAGTATGCCAACACCCGTTTAGCCGCGCCGATAAAGGCAACCAAGCCCCATCAGACACACTTTAATGTCCTATAACCCCGGTTATGCGCCAGATGTTCAGGCAGATTGCGTGGCGAATTCAAAAAGCGCTACGCAAAAGCAAAATCCCCCGGGCGACCGGAGGATTTTGTAGAGTGACCCCAGCGGGATTCGAACCCGCGTTACCGCCGTGAGAGGGCGGCGTACTAGGCCGCTATACGATGGGGCCAAGATACACATACGTCAGAACCGAAGTCCTGCATATGACCGTGACCCCAGCGGGATTCGAACCCGCGTTACCGCCGTGAGAGGGCGACGTACTAGGCCGCTATACGATGGGGCCGTCACGATATATTAAGGGAAAGTATTCGAATCTTTTGGAGACTCAATTACTTTCCCGTTATCGGTGAAATCCCGAGGAACTTCATCGCTGGGATACCAGGACTCGAACCTAGAATGACGGTACCAGAAACCGTAGTGTTGCCAATTACACCATATCCCAATGCGCCGGAATCGAATTTGAAAGTGGGTCTAAACCCGTTCTTTCAGCGCCCCGGCACGACAAACTACTTTACAGGAGCAGAGCCTCAATTCCAAACCGAGAGGCCCTGCTCCGCAAAGATGTGACCTAAACCTCGTTGATGTCCACTCCGAAGGCTGCAATGCGCTTCATCGAGGACTCGCGGCCCAGGATCTCCATCGACTCAAAGAGCGGCGGAGAAATGCGCTGTCCCGAGATCGCGGTACGCAACGGGCCGAAGGCCAAACGTGGCTTCGTGCCCATTTCGTCGATGAGCTTGGCGCGCAGTCCGGCTTCGAGGCTTGCAGCGTCCCAGGTTTCGATTCCCTTGAGAACCTCGGTAGCGGCAGCCAGAATCTCGTCCGTGTTTCCAGGCAGGCCCTTCAGAGCGTCCTGAGCCACCACAATGTCTTCATCGGCGGTGAACAAGAACGCCATCATGTGTGGAGCTTCGCCCAGCAGACCAATGCGCTCCTGAACCAGCGGAGCGGCTGCGTCGAGGATTTCGTTCTCACGATCGGTGAGCGTCTCCCCCACAAGCTTTTCGTGCTGGAGGTATGGCACCAAGCGGTCACGGAAGTCCTTCGCGTCGAGCATGCGCACGTGGGTTCCGTTGATGGCTTCTGCCTTCTTCACATCAAAACGTGCTGGGTTCGCCAACACGTCGTGAATATCGAAGTGCTCAATGAGCTGCTCCACGGTGAAGATATCTTCATCTGCAGAAAGGCTCCAGCCTAGAAGTGCCAAGTAGTTCAAGAGGCCTTCTGGAATGAATCCACGCTCGCGGTGCAAGAACAAGCTTGATTCTGGATCGCGTTTGGAGAGCTTCTTGTTGCCCTGACCCATGACATATGGCAAGTGACCGAAGAGCGGCATGTACTCCGCGACGCCAATGGCGTACAACGCGCGGTACAAGGCGATCTGACGGGGCGTGGAAGAGAGCAAGTCCTCGCCACGGAGCACGTGCGTGACGCCCATGAGAGCATCATCTACCGGGTTCACCAAGGTGTAGAGCGGCTGCCCGTTGGCGCGCACCACCACGAAGTCGGGAACCGTGCCGGCGGCGAAGGTGATCTCGCCACGTACCAAGTCGTTGAAGGTGATGTCCTCGTCTGGCATGCGCACGCGCAAGACGGGCTCGCGACCCTCGGCCTTGAAAGCAGCAATCTGCTCGGCGGTGAGCTCGCGGTCAAAGTTGTCGTAGCCCAGCTTCGGATCGCGGCCGGCCGCCTTGTGGCGGGCTTCGATTTCCTCTGGGGTGGAGTAAGACTCGTAGACGTGTCCGCCAGCAACAAGCTTGGCGATGACGTCCTGGTAGATGTCAGAGCGCTGCGACTGACGGTACGGCTCGTGCGGGCCGCCCACTTCCACGCCTTCGTCCCACGTGATACCAAGCCACTTCAGCGCGTCGAGCAACTGCAAGTAACTCTCTTCGCTGTCGCGCTTTTGGTCCGTGTCTTCGATGCGGAAGATCATCTTGCCGCCGGTGTGCCGGGCGTAGGCCCAGTTGAACAGCGCGGTGCGGATCAGTCCGACGTGTGGGGTTCCCGTTGGCGACGGGCAAAAGCGCACGCGCACGGGGGTAGATTCATCAACGGTGGGGATTGAAATTTCAGAAGCCATGATGTTCGCCATTCTAGTCCCCTAGAACAGACAACGCCGCGGCACAGGGACATGAAATCCCCGACACCGCGGCGTCGTCGTCATCTAAGAGTGACTTAGTGCGAGCGGAACACGTTCTGAAGCGTGCCGATTCCCTCGATTTCCACTTCGCAACGCTGGCCTTCGCGCACCAGTCCCACGCCAGCAGGAGTGCCGGTGAGGATGACGTCGCCGGGCAACAACGTGAAGGCTTCGGAGATGTAGGAAATGAGTTCCGGGATGCCCCAAATCATGTCTGCGGTGTTGCCGTCTTGGCGGGTTTCGCCATCAAGACGCGACGTCACACGGAGGTTATCCGTATCCAGTTCGGTTTCAATCCATGGACCCAGCGGGCAGGAGCCGTCCCAGCCCTTAGCGCGCGCCCATTGTCCGTCGGAGCGCTGGGCATCGCGAGCGGTCAGATCGTTAGCGCAGGTGTAGCCGAAGATAACGTCGTTGACCTTTTCGACCGGAACATCCTTGCAAATGCGGCCAATGACCACAGCAAGTTCTGCTTCGTAGGAAGTTTCTTCCGAGAAAGAAGGCAAGGTGACAGGCTCGTTCGGACCCACCACGGAGGTGTTGGGCTTGAAGAACAGCAACGGTGACGCTGGAACTTCGTTGCCGAGCTCCTTCACGTGATCGGCGTAGTTGCGACCCACACACACAATCTTGGAGCGCGGGATGATGGGAGCCACCAAGCGAACATCGTCAAGGGCAAACTTTTGGCCGGTGGGCTGAACGCCGTTGAAGAAGGGATCGCCCGCGATCTGGGTGACCTCGTCCCCCTCAATCACGCCGTACATAGGATCAGAGTCAACAACAAATCGAGCAATACGCATGGCTTAGATTCTATGCGGTGAAAAATTTAGTACGACGACGCCGCTCAGCTTTCGCGGTAACCTTGCGGATTCGCAGATTGCCAGCGCCACGAATCCACGGTCATTTCGTCGACGCTTCTCTTTGCTTCCCAGCCCAGCTCCCGCTCGGCTCGGGACACGTCCGCGTAGCTTTCTGCGATATCACCTGGACGGCGGTCCGTGATGTTGACCGGCAGTTCGCGGCCGCATGCCCTGGAGTACGAAGCGATAAGTTCCAGCACCGAGACGCCCTTGCCAGTTCCAAGGTTCCAGGCGCGCCAGCCCGAATTCTTGGCAACGTAATCGACTGCTTGCAAGTGCCCCTCGGCCAGGTCCTCGACGTGAATGTAGTCACGGACGCCGGTTCCATCTGGTGTGGGGTAATCGTTGCCGAAGACGTTGACGGCCTCGCGGCGTCCCACCGCTACTTGAGCGATGAACGGCATCAAGTTGTTTGGAATACCCTGCGGATCTTCGCCGATCTGTCCTGATGGATGAGCACCAACGGGGTTGAAGTAGCGCAGAATTCCCACAGACCACTCAGGATCTGCCTGTACCAAGTCTTCGAGAATTTCCTCGATCATGAGCTTGGTGCGTCCATATGGGTTAGTCACGCTGCGAGGCGCGTCCTCGGCGACTGGCAGCTCCTTCGCGTCACCATAGACGGTGGCTGAGGAGCTAAAGACCAGATTCTTCACGCCGTGGCGAGACATCGTCTCCAGAAGCGTGATGGTTCCAACGATGTTGTTGCGGTAGTACTTCAACGGCTCCGCCACAGACTCACCCACGGCTTTGAAGCCAGCAAAGTGGATGACCGCTTCCGGCGTGACATCAGCAAACAAGAGATCCAGCGCGTCGGCGTCGTTCAGATCAATCTCGGCGACATGTAGCGACGGGTCCCCTGCCGTTTCAGCACTGGCCAGTTCGTAGACGCGCTCAAGTGCTTTTGGCGAAGAGTTCGAGTAGTTGTCCACGACGCATACGTCGTGTCCAGCCACGAGCAATTGCAGGACAGTATGCGAGCCGATGTATCCAGCTCCCCCAGTAACTAAAATACGCACATTAAAAGCGTAGTCGGCTCTTTCGCATGGAAAGAACCGACTACGACACAATGTCTGCCCATCACTTAGCGATAAGCGCTCATCATGGGAGTTTCACTCGAAGTGAAGCTAGGCCAATCGCGTGAGCCATCCGCGCGTGTCTTCGCGCGTTCCAGTCTGGATGCCCAGCAATTCTTCGCGAATTGCCTTCCAGTGAGGTTCGCCGTCAGGTTCCGGAGTCACGATGGATCCGGTGGTGGTCTTGAGCTCACCAATCGGCGTGATCACAGCAGCGGTACCGCAAGCGAAGACCTCTGCAAGGCTTCCGTCGGCGACGGAGTCCTTCCATTCCTGAAGGGTGATCTTGCGCTCTTCCGTGGTGAGTCCGCGTTCCTTGGCGATTTCCAGTACGGAGGAACGAGTTACACCGTGCAGGATGTTGCCGTTGAGTTCAGGGGTGACGATGCGTCCGTCCTTGAACACGAAGAACACGTTCATGCCACCGAGTTCGTCCACGGCGTTGTCGTTGAACGGATCCAAGAAGAGGACCTGCTGGCAACCATGGGCTTCCGCTTCAAGCTGCGCAGCCAAGGATGCAGCGTAGTTACCGCCGCACTTAGCCTCACCCGTGCCGCCACGGCCAGCGCGAGCGTAGTGCTCAGACAGCCAGATGGAGACCGGGTGCAATTCGCCGCCGAAGTAGTTTCCAGCAGGGGAAGCGATCACGCGGAAGGAGACTTCACGCGCTGGGCGCACGCCCAAGAACGGTTCCGTGGCAATCATGAACGGACGCAAATACAGTGCCTCGCCATCACCTGATGGCACCCAAGCGGCGTCCACAGATACGAGCTCGCGCAGAGCGTCCAAGAAGACGGACTCTGGAAGTTCCGGCAACGCCAAACGTCGCGCAGAAGTGTTCAAGCGCTTTGCGTTGGCTTCGGGACGGAAAGTCCAGATGCTTCCGTCTGCGTGGCGGTACGCCTTGAGACCTTCGAAGATCTCTTGGCCGTAGTGCAGCACGGCAGCGGATGGGTCTAGTGCAATGGGGCCATACGGTTCAATGCGTGCATCATGCCAAGAGCCTTCGCCCTGTGCATTGACGCTGTAATCGACAACTGCCGTGTGGTCCGTGAAGTAGTTGCCAAATCCTGGATTGTCCAGGATTTCGGCTCGCTCCGTCTCGCTCTTGGGATGTTGCGAGAGGTCGCGACGAAATGTCAGTGTTTCCACGGTTCCTCCTCTAAGTACGTTCAGATTACGCCACGCGTGCAGCGATCGCGTCACCAATTTGTGACGTTGATCGCTGTTCGCCGCCTGCGCGAGCAGCAATGTCCGCTTCGACGGCGCGCTCGACGCGAGCTGCGGCGTCGTGCTGGCCAACGTGTTCCAACAGCAATGCAGCAGACAAAATGGCCGCTGTGGGATCCGCGATGCCCTTGCCGGCAATGTCCGGAGCGGAGCCGTGAACTGGTTCAAACATGGATGGGGCGGTGCGGTCCATATTGATGTTGCCGCTCGCAGCCAAGCCGATGCCGCCCGTAACGGCGCCCGCGAGGTCCGTCAGGATGTCGCCGAAGAGGTTGTCCGTGACAATGACATCGAAGCGTCCCGGATCCGTGGTCATGTAAATGGTGGCGGCGTCAACGTGCATGTAATCGCGCGTGACCTCAGGGAATTCAGGTGCAATCTCTTCCACCGTGCGGCTCCACAAGCGGCCGGCATTAACCAGCACGTTGTGCTTGTGAACCAAGGTCAGGTGCTTGCGCTCACGCAATGAAGCGCGGCGGAAAGCATCGCGCACGACGCGCTCCACGCCGTGACGGGTGTTGAGGGAAACTTCAGTGGCGATCTCGTGAGGGGTGCCGCCGCGCAAGACGCCGCCGTTGCCAGCGTATGGTCCTTCAGTACCTTCGCGAACCACCACGAAATCGATCTTTTCGGGGTTTGCCAGCGGAGTCGGCACGCCGTCGTAGGACTTGGCAGGGCGCAGGTTCACGAAGTGATCCAGGCTGAAACGAAGCTTCAAGAGCAGTTCGCGCTCAATAATTCCGGACGGCACGCGCTTGTCAGACGGGTCAGCGCCGACGGCGCCGAACAAGATGACTTCGTGGCCACGCAGCTTCTCCAAGGTCTCATCGCTGAGCGTCTCTTGGGTCTCGAGCCAGTGTGCGGCGCCAAGCTTGTACTCCGTGAAAGAGAGATCGAGCTGATCCACGGCCGCAGCCGCCTTGAGGACCTTGACTGCCTCCGCAATCACTTCTGGGCCAATGCCATCGCCGGGAATTACTGCAATATCGATGCTCTTCGTCATGCCTTCAAGTCTAGAACTGCGTCCCGTATGCTGAGCAACCGATCTCAATATGTGAACTTCTTGTTTCTCACTCGCGCAACGCGTCGCCGTGGCTTCTGGGTTCGCTACGCTAATTCCCATGGGATGGCGCGCTACTTTCGATCGATTGATGACTCACCGGCCATGGTGGCTGGATGCGATCGTCGCCGTGTTGCTGTGGCTTGTGGTGTTGATTCTGAGCGCCGGACTGCGGTGGACGGATGACGTGAGCCGCGTGACCGCCCTCGCCGTGACACTACAAGTATTACCCCTGGCTATTCGCCGAAAGTATCCGTTACTGATGCTGCTGTTAGTAGCGGCCGGCTGCCTCATTCAAGTGGCTGCGCTCTTCACAGTGCTGCCGTCTCAAATTGCAGTTCCCCTCGCCGTCTACTCCGCAGCTACTCACGGCTCGCGCTTCGCGTCGTGGTTAGGCCTAGGTCTGGGTCTTCTGGGTGCAGTAATTGCCACGATCGTTTATGCCCCGGTTGCACGGACGGACTTACTGCAGTCCGTCGTGATCTTTTGCGCACTGGCCGTCATTGTGGGGCTCTCTTGGTTGGTGGGAGAAATGACACGGCATCGTCGTGAGATGGTAGCTACGCTCAATGCTCGTGCCGAGCGATTGGAACGCGAAAACCAAGTAGAGCGCGAACTGGCCGCTGCGGATGAGCGCAACCGCGTTGCCCGCGAAATGCATGACATCGTGGCGCACTCGTTGTCCGTCATGATCGCCCAGGCAGACGGCGGGCGCTACGGGATCGATTCCCACCCGGATCTCGCCAAGCAGTCCCTCGAAACTATCGCCAGCACGGGTCGCGGTGCACTCACTGAGATGCGTACCCTGCTGGGAATTCTGAGACAGGACGACGACGAAGCCGCCCTGCGTCCTGCGCCCACTCTTGCGGACATTCCAGATTTGTTGCGCAACGCCGAGCAATCCGGACTCAAAGTGGAGTTCCAAGAAGAACACTTGCGCGATTCGAGCAGCCGTCATTCGTTGCCCGCAGGCTCCCAGCTCACGCTCTACCGGGCAACTCAAGAAGGTCTAACAAATGTCATCAAGCACGCCGGACCGGCTGCGAGCGCACGTGTCATCATCCGGTGGGGCGTGGACGGCGTGCGACTCATTGTGCGGGACAACGGCCGCGGCGGACTCACTGCCTCCACTGACAGTTTGGGCCAAGGACTGCGCGGCGTCCGCGAGCGCGTGGAACACTTTGGTGGCACTGTCTTTGCTGGTCCGGATCTTGCGGGCGGGTTCAGGCTAGAAGTTCTAGTTCCATATGCGAGGCTAAATTCATGACCGTTTCCACTGATGAACACTCTGCCGCAGACGTCATTCGTGTGGCGCTTGTGGACGATCAAGTGCTGGTCCGTAGCGGTTTCAAGATGCTGATTGATTCTCAGCCGGATCTCACGGTGATCGCCGAAGCGGGGAGCGGACGTGAAGCACTGCAGTCCCCCGCGATCCTCTCCGCCGATGTCATCCTGATGGACGTTCGCATGCCGGAAATGGACGGCATCGAGGCCACTGAGAAGCTCTTGTCTTTGCCTTCTGTTCATGGCCGCCCGACTCCCCCGCGCATCGTGGTCCTCACGACCTTCGACCATGACGAGTACGCCTTCGCTGCCATCCAGGCTGGCGCTAGCGGCTTCCTCCTCAAGGACGTGCAACCGGAGGATCTCTTGTCCGGTATCCGGACGGTTCACACGGGCAATGCTGTCATCGCGCCGAGTACCACGCGCCGACTGTTGGAGCACGTATCCCCCTTGCTGTCTCGCAACCAGGCGTGCTCCGATGGCGTTGCTGAGCTTGTCAGCATGCTGACCCCGCGAGAGTATGACGTCTTCGTCAAAGTGGCTGAGGGTAAGTCCAACCCTGAGATCGCTGAAGAGCTGTTCTTGTCCATGGCCACTGTAAAAACCCATGTGGGGCGCATTTTGTCTAAGCTCAACGCTCGAGATCGCGTCCACGTAGTGGTCATCGCATATCAGGCAGGCGTGGTTTCCCCTTAGGGGTCTCTCCGCGGTTCTCATACCAAGGGTGGACAAAAGTTCCGAGCAAGAGGGAACTCCGAGCTGATCCCTAGAGGGGGCACAGCTTCATAGTGTGAATGCTATGACTGAATCTCTCGCTGTCTCCGCTCATCAACTGACTAAAACGTACGGCTCCGGGGAAAACGTGGTGTTTGCACTCCGCGATGTTTCCTTGTCGATTCCTTCGGGACGCTTCGTGGCGATCATGGGCCCTTCGGGTTCTGGCAAGTCCACGCTTATGCATTGCCTCGCTGGCCTCGATAATCCTTCCAGTGGCGAGGTCTACATTGAGGGCCAGAACATCACGGCGATGCAGGACCAGCAGTTAACTGAATTACGACGACGCCGCGTCGGCTTTGTTTTTCAGGCTTTCAATTTGGTGGCCACGCTGAACGCTCGCCAAAACATTGAGCTGCCGTTCTTGCTCGATGGCAAGAAGCCGGATGCTTCACGCATCGCATCCATCACCACGATGCTTGGCTTGCAGGAACGATTGAGCCACAAGCCCCACGAACTCTCCGGCGGTCAGCAGCAGCGTGTGGCGATTGCTCGCGCGCTGGCAACTGACCCAGCCGTGCTCTTCGCGGACGAGCCCACGGGTAATCTCGACACGAACTCGGGACGAAGCGTCTTGGGCTTCTTGCGGACGTGCGCCGACGAAGGTCAGACCATCATCATGGTGACTCACGATCCCGCTGCGGCAACCTATGCCGACGAAGTCTTAGTCATGCGTGACGGCTCCTTGGTTGACACCATCACCTCCCCTACGGTGCAGTCCGTCACCGGCGCGCTCACGGAAGTGGGTGTCTAACATGCAGCTCATTGCACTTTCAACACTGAATGCCTATTGGCGACGTTACGTCGCCGTGGGTCTGGCCATTATGGTGGGCGCCGCCTTCCTGACCGCCACCCTCTTGGTTCAGTCCGTGTCCCAGGCTTCGTTCGGCAACAGCCTCGGTGAGAACTATCGCGGAGCAGACCTGGTCATGCAGATTGACGCTGAAGCACTGGAACGCACACCAGTCAGCACCGACGGAAATACCGCCCTCAACGAGACCTCTATTGCATTCGCCAAAGGAACGTCCTTGGTGAGTGTGGCGCAGCCTATCGGCACGTCGTCCGCGCAGCTTCACATCACCCAGCCGGATCCCGCCAGCTCAAGCGGTCAGCGCACGGTTATTGACATGGCCTCGGTGAACATTGCTCCGTCGAACCCTGAGTTCGGCTCCATGAAGATCATTGAAGGTAAAGCGCCTCAAGGTGCCGCCCAAGTTGCCGTCCCCGAGTCTCAAGCAGCCCGGCTCAAGCTCTCTATCGGCGACACTCTCACGCTCGACGGGCTCTCCGCGAAAGTCACGGGAATCGCGGCGAACAGCAACGACCCCACGAATTCCTTTGGCGTACAAGTATGGGCAGACCTTTCGCTCGTCAAGTCTCTGCAGAAAGAAGATCTCCGCTTTGAAGCCATTGCTCTCAAGCTAGCACCCGGCATTCAGCCAAGCACCGCTCAAGGTAACCTGACTTCTCTTGCACAGCACGAAAACCTCACGTTCGTGACCTTCAAGACTCCAGAAGCCGCAGTCAAGGACAGCATTGCGCGCTTCTCCGGTGGCACCGATGTGCTCACCCCCGTGCTCCTGATCTTCGCAGGTGTAGCGCTCTTCGTCATGACGCTAGTGGTCAGCAACACCTTTGCTGTGATCGTGGCTCAGCGAACGCGCGAATTGGGTCTCTTGCGCACGCTCGGTGCGGATCGAAAGCAAGTACGCCGCATGGTGCGACTCGAAGCACTCGCGCTGGGACTCATAGCAAGCATTCTCGGCGTCGCTGCAGGCATGGCAGTCATGTTTGGCCTCGTGACATGGGCTAAGACCCTTCCTGGCGCGGCCTATACAACTTTTGCGGCGAATCATCAGTCCATCTGGATTCCGGTACTCGTTGGCACCATCCTGACTGTCTTGGCCGCCGGCTCCCCTGCGCGTCGCGCTACCAACGTCGCGCCTCTCGAAGCTTTGCGCCCGCAAGACATGTCCACCGACTCCCATGACTTCGCTCATGGCTCCAACCGTGGGCGGCCCTCGCTGGGGCTCTCGAAGGGGACGTTTGCTTACGGACTCGTGTTGTTCGTGGTGGGAACGGCTGCCCTCGTGGTGTTCTCGGTCTTCTTCCCAAACCTGACCATCGCCTTCCTCAGCGGAATCGTGTCCTTGAGCGGCGTCGTCGTACTGGCTCCCGTGTTTATCCCGCGTGCCGTTGGCGCGCTGGGAGGGTTGACCGGACGCAAGTCCGCACCCGCGCAGCTCGCCGCGCTCAACGCCGTGCGCCAACCGCGCCGCACCTCCGCCACCGGAACCGCGCTGATCATTGGCGTAGCACTGGTGACGATGTTCCTAACGGGCGGCACCGTGGCCAAGGCAACCCTCGACGGCTCCGTGTCCAGTCAGTACCCCGTCGATTTCAGCCTCGGAACGGTTGACCCGACACAGACACCACTGACAGAAGCGGATGCCAAGAAACTTACACAGATCAGAGGAATTGAAGCCGCCATTCTGATGCAAACCGTGGGGATTACCGATGGTTCGGGAAATGTCTTGGCCGCGTCTGCAACCGATCTCGCGAAAGTTCTCAACGATCCAGCAACCATTCCCCCTCAGGGTTCCGTGGTTGTTGGCAAGGAGCTGGTGCCGGGAAACACCCTCGACGTGTTGAAAACCGACGGCAGCTCGGTCACTGTACCGGTGGTTCACGCTGGCGCAGACTACTTGCAACCCATGATGAGCACTGAAACCGCTCGCGCCCTGGGACTCACTGTACCCATGAAGTTTACGGATCCGACCGCCGGTGACTCCGGAACGATTTATGCACGGGCAGCGCAGGGACTGGACGCCAACTCGATCAACCAATTGCGCGATGACATTTCTGCTGCTGTGGGAATCCCACCCATGTATATCGGCGGTGCGGCCATGATGCGCGCCTCGATTGGCGGTACCATCGACATGCTGCTCATGATCGTCAGCGGCTTGCTAGCGGTGTCGATTTTGATTGCCGTGATTGGCGTGTCCAACACGCTGTCCCTGTCCGTCATTGAACGGTCCCAAGAAAATTCGCTCTTGCGGGCCTTGGGACTCACCACGCGCCAGCTGCGCTCCATGATTGCTCGTGAGGCGTTGCTGGTCAGCGTCACCGGAGCCGTCCTGGGAGTGCTCTTGGGCGTGGGGTACGGCCTCGCGGGAGCTCAAGCAGCCATGGGATCTTTTGCCCCGCTCGTCATCAGCCTGCCGTGGCTCATGTTGGGACTCGTGCTCGTGGGCGCAATGATCGCCGGATTGCTCGCGGCCGTCGTTCCGATCCGCCGCGCGGTGCGTCTCAGCCCCGTCGCAGGCATGCGGGAGGCTGTGGCCTGAGCCAGTGCACGAAGAAAAGGGCCTGTTTGCTTCGCCTCACGGCGCGGTAAACAGGCCCTTCTCATGATGCTAGGTCAGCAATAATTACTTTGCTTCAGCAGGTTCCTCATATTTGGGGAAGATCGGCTGCGGTGCAGGAAGCTGCGTGCCGGCAGCGAGCGGGATATTGAAGGAAGCGAACGTGCGTCCCGCACCCTCGGCCTGACCGAGTGCGTCCAACAGTAGGCTCATAGAATCTGGCATGACTGGCTGAACGAGCAAGGACACGCGACGCAGAACTTCCAATGTCACGTACAGCACGGTGGCCATGCGTGCAGGATCCGTCTTGCGGAGTACCCACGGCTGCTGCTCGGCGAAGTACGCGTTCGTATCGCCCAGGACAGCCCACGTTGCTTCGAGCGCACGGCTGAATTCCTGCGTCTCGTAGTAGCCACGAGAGATCGTAAGAAGTTCGGCGGCCTTGTCCAAGATCTCCTGGTCCGCTGTGGTGAACTCCCCAGGTTCCGGCACGACGCCGTCCAAGTTCTTAGCCACCATGGACAAGGAGCGCTGCGCGAGGTTGCCCAAGTTGTTCGCGAGATCAGAATTCATGCGGCCCACAATGGCATCATGCGAGTAGTTGCCGTCAGCTCCGAAAGGAACTTCACGGAGCAAGAAGAAACGCATTTGGTCTAGCCCGTAGGAGCGCACCCAATCTTCAGGCGAGACCACATTGCCCAAAGACTTGGACATCTTGATGCCGTTGTTGTGCAGGTGGCCGTGGATCATGATGCGCTTGGGCAACTCGATCTTGGCCGACATCAAGAATGCTGGCCAGTAAATGGCGTGGAAGCGCGAGATGTCCTTGCCAATGACGTGAACGTCCGCTGGCCAGAACTTCTTGAACAGTTCCGAATCCTGATCTGGGTAGCCCACGCCCGTGAGGTAGTTCGTCAACGCGTCCACCCACACGTACATCACGTGCTTGTCATTACCGGGTACCGGGATGCCCCAGTCAAAGGTGGTGCGGGAAATCGAAAGATCTTCGAGGCCACGCTCTACGAAGCGGATGACTTCGTTGAAACGCGAACGGGGAGCGCCGAAGTCAGGCTGGTCGCGGTAGAGCTCCAAAAGCTTGTCCTGGTACTTCGAGAGGCGGAAGAAGTAGGATTCCTCTTCAGTCCACTCAACCTCGGTACCGGTCTCCTTCGAGTACCGAACGCCGTCGCGCACTTCCGTGTCATCTTCGATGTAGAAGGCTTCGTCGCGCACCGAGTACCAGCCGGCGTACTTGTCCAAGTAGATGTCGCCGTTTGCTTCCATGCGGCGCCAAATTTCCTGGCAGGCCACTTGGTGGTCATCGTCGGTGGTGCGAATGAAGCGATCAAAGCTAATGCCCAGGCCCTGCTGAGCGCGCTGGAAGCGATCCGAATTTCGCTGCGCCAACTGGCGAGGAGTCAGGCCTTCCTTGGTGGCCGTCTGGAGCATCTTCTGGCCGTGCTCGTCCGTGCCGGTCAGGAAGAACACCTCATAGCCGTCCAGCCGCTTGAAACGAGCCATCGCATCCGTGGCGATGAACTCGTAGGCATGGCCCAAGTGAGGGTCGCCATTCGGGTAGGAAATCGCCGTCGTAATGTAGAACGGCTCTGGCGCGGAAGTTTTTTGCTGCTCAGTCACCCTAAGAATCTACCGCAATTGCGCGGCCGGAAAGGGATTTTCACCCGGCTCAGGCCGCACATGACCGCAACATCACATACCTGCTCAATTTAGGGTCCTTAAACGCCAAAGGCGCGGTATGCGGATGCCGTCCGTCCCACAGCTCACAGAGTGGGATTTTGGGCAAGCGGTACACACCGCGCCTTCAGTGTTCTGGCGAGAACGGGCCTGACAAGAAGCGTTCAGCGAAGAACCGAGGTAGCTATTTCTCGCTCAGGTTGATTTCGCGAGCCACCGTGGCGCCAACGCTTTCGCGAACGCGCTCGAGAAGTCCTTCAGGAAGGGCGTTGTCGATGGCCAACACTGCGAGGGCCTCCCCCGCCTTGCTGCGGGACACCTGCATGCCAGCAATGTTCACTTCATCGCTGCCCAGCAAGGAACCCAAGCTACCAATCACGCCTGGGCGGTCCTGGTACTGGAGGACAATCATGTGCTCAGCCAACGGCATTTCGAGTTCGTAGCCATCGACAGCGACAAGCTTCTCGACCTGCTTAGGACCGGTCAAAGTGCCGGAGACGGAGATCTGATCGCCATTGGCCTGAGCGCCGGAGATGGTCAAAACGTTGCGGAACTCTTCAGACACCGAGGTGGTGAGGAGACGGTGAGCAATGCCGCGCTGCTCTGCAAGCACAGGAGCGTTGACGTAGGAAACGGAATCGGAGACAACGTCCATAAAGACACCCTTGAGTGCGGACAGCTCGAGAGCCTTGACATCGAAGGCAGCGATTTCGCCAGCAACTTCGATGTCCACGTTGACCACGCGGTCCGTTGCGAGAGCGGCGAAGATACGGCCAAGCTTCTCGATGAGCGGGATACCCGGGCGAACCTCTGGAGCGATGACGCCACCGGCGACGTTGACAGCATCCGGCACCAATTCGCCAGCAAGGGCGAGGCGCACGGACTTGGCAACGGCGATGCCTGCCTTTTCCTGTGCTTCATCCGTGGACGCACCCAAGTGCGGGGTCACGGTGACGTTCTCGCGGCCAAGGAAAGGAACATCCGTTGCTGGTTCCTTGACGAACACGTCGATGCCGGCGCCAGCGATTTCGCCAGCGTCGAGGGCAGCTTCCAGCGCCTGCTCATCCACGAGGCCACCGCGGGCCACGTTGATAACAAACGCGGACTTCTTCATCTTCTTGAAGGCATCCTCGCCGAGCATGCCTAGGGTCTCTGGGGTCTTTGGCATGTGGATGGTGATGAAGTCAGAGGTTTCCAACAGCTCGTCGAGGGACAGCAACTTCACACCCAACTGCTGGGCGCGGGCTGGCGTGACGTAGGGATCGTACGCAACGATTTCCATGCCGAAGCCCTGCAAGCGTGCGGCAACCAAAGCGCCGATGCGGCCCAAGCCGATGATGCCTGCGGTCTTCTCAAAGAGCTCAACGCCGGTGTACTTGGAGCGCTTCCACTCACCGTTCTTCAGCGAGGCGTTCGCAGCTGGGATGTTGCGAGCCAAAGACACAATGTGTCCCACCGTGAGTTCAGCCGCAGAAATGATGTTGGAGGTAGGAGCGTTGACCACCATGACGCCGGCAACCGTGGCGGCCTTGATATCAACGTTGTCCAGGCCCACACCGGCGCGGGCGATGACCTTGAGGTTCTTAGCGGCTTCGATAGCCTCAGCATCAACTTGCGTTGCCGAACGCACCAAGATGGCGTCTACATCGGCGATATCGCGCAAGAGTTCGGTGCGGTCTGCACCGTTCGTGTTGCGCACCTCGAAATCTGGACCAAGCGCCTCAATGGTGGCGGGCGAGAGTTCTTCGGCGATCAAAACAATGGGTTTTGCGGTCACGAGGGAAAACCTTTGGTTGTGGGGTGGTGGGGTTCAAAAAATCAAGACAGAACGACGCCGCAGCTTCCGTATTTCTGGAGCGGCGGCGTCGTCATTGACTACTGTATGGAACGCTAAATGCGATTATCGAGCCTGCCTTAGCGAGCTACGGAACCCTCTTGGTAGTCATCGTTAGCGGCAACCCAGCTGAACATCTTGCGAAGTTCGCGGCCCGTGGACTCGATCGGGTGATCCTCGCCCTTCTTGCGAAGCTCAAGGAATTCCTTGGCGCCATTGGCCTGATCATCCATGAAGCGCTGTGCGAACTTGCCGGACTGAATGTCGGCAAGAACTTCCTTCATATTTTCCTTGACCTGTGGCGTGATGACACGTGGGCCGGAAACGTAGTCGCCGTACTCAGCGGTGTCAGAAACGGACCAACGTTGCTTGGCGATGCCGCCTTCCCACATGAGGTCAACGATGAGCTTGAGCTCGTGAAGAACCTCGAAGTACGCGATTTCTGGCTTGTAGCCAGCTTCCGTGAGGGTCTCGAAGCCGTACTGGATGAGCTGGGAAGCGCCACCGCAGAGAACAGCCTGCTCGCCGAAGAGGTCCGTCTCGGTCTCTTCCGTGAAGGTGGTTTCGATGACGCCTGCACGGGTGCCGCCGATAGCCTTTGCGTAGGACAGAGCCAATTCCTTTGCCTTGCCGGTGAAGTCCTGTTCCACAGCGATCAAGTCAGGGATACCACGGCCAGCTTCGAATTCGCGGCGAACCGTGTGGCCTGGAGCCTTTGGAGCAACCAAGGCAACGTCAACGTTTGCTGGGGGCTTGATGAAGCCGAAACGGATGTTGAAGCCGTGGCCGAAGAAGAGTGCGTTGCCCTCTTCGAGCTTGTCAGCGATCTCTTCTGCGTAGACCTTGGCCTGAACTTGGTCTGGGGTGAGGATCATGATGACGTCTGCTTCTGCAGCAGCTTCTGCCACGGAGACAACGCGCAGACCCTCAGCCTCAGCCTTGGCGCGGGACTTGGAGCCTTCCTTGAGACCAACGCGGACGTCAACACCGGAGTCGCGCAAATTCAAAGAGTGGGCATGTCCCTGGGAGCCGTATCCAATAACGGCAACCTTGCGGCCCTGGATGATCGAGAGATCAGCATCGTCGTCGTAGAACAATTCAGTCACAGTATGTGTCCTTCATCTTGCGTGTGTCAGCACTTGCCAAACACACTATTGAGATTTGTTTACAGGGTAAAAATTCGTGTCGAAGATTCGCGCGGGAGTTACGCGGAAGCCTGACGAAGCGCGCGATCAGACATCGACTTCGAGCCGCGTGCCACCGCAACCGTGCCAGACTGCACAATCTCGCGAATTCCAAAAGGCTCCAGCACGGAGAGCAAAGCATTGAGCTTCTCGGCTCCACCGGTGGCTTCGATGACGAGCGAATCGTTAGAAACGTCCACCACCTGGGCGCGGAACAAATCCGCCGCTTGCGTTACTTGCAAGCGTGAAGCGGAATCCGCACGTACCTTTACGAGAATGTGGTCACGCTGCACGGACGCATCCGGCAAAAGTTCCACGACCTTAATAACGTTGACGAGCTTGTTGAGCTGTTTGGTTACCTGCTCCAACAAATCGCCTTCAGCGTCCACCACAACAGTGATGCGGGAAACGCCACTAATTTCGGTGGGTCCCACCGCAAGAGAGTGAATGTTGAACGCGCGGCGAGCAAACAAGCCGGAAACACGCGTCAACGTACCGGGCACGTCCTCCACGAGGACGGACAAAGTATGACGAGACATATTTAGTCCTCTTCTTCCCACGTTGGAGTCATGCCGCGGGCAATCTGGATTTCATCATTGGACACGCCGGCCGGAACCATTGGCCACACCATGGCGTCCGCGCTGACCACGAAGTCAATGAGGACTGGGCGGTCATTGATTTCGAGAGCCTTCTGGATGGTGGCGTCGATGTCTTCATCACGCTCACACCGCAAACCAACCATGCCGTAGGCGTCAGCCAACTTCACGAAGTCAGGCACGCGGATGGTGCCGTGGCCCGTGTTCAAATCGGTGTTGGAGTAGCGGCCGTCGTAGAACAACGTCTGCCACTGGCGCACCATGCCCAAGGAGGAGTTGTTGATGACAGCAACCTTGATGGGGATGTTGTTGATGACGCAGGTAGCAAGCTCCTGGTTGGTCATCTGGAAGCAACCGTCGCCATCGATCGCCCACACCACGCGGTCTGGGTTGCCAACCTTGGCGCCCATTGCTGCTGGTACGGAGTAACCCATGGTTCCGAGGCCGCCGGAGTTGAGCCACTGGTGAGGGCGCTCGTACTTGACGAACTGCGCAGCCCACATCTGGTGCTGGCCAACGCCTGCAACATAGACAGCTTCCGGTCCGGTCAAAGCACCAATGCGCTCAATGACCTTCTGCGGAGCCGTAAGTCCGTCTGCCGTCTCGGTCCAGCCGATCGGGTAGGTCTCACGGATGCGGTTCAGCATGGACCACCAAGCGCTCAAGTCCGGGCGTCCGGACTCTTCGAAAGCAACCTCAACGGCCTCACGGAGCTCCGGAATGATTTCCTTGACGGAACCCACGATCGGCACATCGGCCGTGCGGTTCTTGGAAATTTCTGCCGGATCAATGTCAGCATGGATGACCTTGGCGTTCGGAGCGAAGGTGCTCAAGACACCCGTCACGCGGTCGTCAAAGCGAGCACCCAGCGTGATCAGCAAGTCAGACTGCTGCAGTGCAGTCACCGCCGATACGGAGCCGTGCATGCCTGGCATACCCACATGCTGTTCGTGGGAATCCGGGAACGCGCCACGAGCCATCAACGTGGTGGCAACAGGGGCGCCCACGTATTCGGCCAGCTCAAGGAGTTCCTGCGAAGCGTGGCCCTTGATGACGCCGCCGCCCACGTAGAACACGGGACGTTCGGCTTGCGCGATGAGCTTGGCAGCTTCACGGACCTGCTTCGAGTGACCGCGCATCACCGTGCGGTAACCCGGAAGATCGATCTTCGGTGGCCATTCAAAAGTCATCTTGGACTGCTGAGCGTCCTTGGAGATGTCCACGAGGACAGGTCCGGGACGTCCGGAAGAAGCCAAGTAGAAGGCTTCCGCCATGATGCGCGGAATGTCATTGGGGTTAGTCACCAAGAATGCATGCTTGGTGATGGGCATCGTAATGCCCACAATGTCCGCTTCTTGGAAGGCGTCAGTGCCGATGAAAGCGCTGTTGACCTGACCCGTGATAGCCACGAGGGGCACCGAGTCCATATGGGCATCAGCGATCGGAGTGACGAGATTAGTTGCGCCCGGGCCAGACGTGGCGATGCACACGCCAACTTGTCCGGTGACCATGGCATAGCCTTGCGCTGCGTGGCCGGCTCCTTGCTCGTGACGCACCAAGATGTGGTTGATCTTGGTGGAGTCCATGAGCGGGTCGTAGGTAGGGAGGATGGCCCCACCTGGCAACCCAAAGACGTCTGTGACGCCCAGTTCTTCCAATGAGCGGACGATGGCTTGTGAGCCAGTCATCTCCGTGGGAGCAACGATATTATTCGGCCCTTGGATAAGGGACGACGCTTCCACGGCGGAAGAGACCGGAGTCGGTTCCTTGGACCACCCGGCAGCCTTCGCTGCCTGCTGCGGACTCACAGGTTTTACCTGACTCATGTGTTCTTCCTTTTCTTGTTCTGTGACCTGCACATAAAAAGAACCCCTCCGGCCGTTGGGCGGTTGGGGTTCGCGCGTCACCGGGTTACGACGAAGTGGTCATTTAGCGACGCGCTCGCTAATGACTAGGACGACGACTCCATGGTTTTGCATGTGTTTAGTTTCCCCCGCGATCGATAGCGCGTCAATTGACGTTACATCGATCTCATTATTTGGACACGGCGTCCATTCTGTGGACGCACGCTTTGGGCGAGCAGCGTCGTCGTAATCAAAAAATAATGACGACGACGCCGCTCAGCCTGCGCTCATTCCTTGCGGATCGCGGACCTTAGCCCGTGTAAGCACCCTTGCTTGCCGAGTTAACGAGCTTGGCGTACTTCGCAAGCACACCCTTGGTGTAACGAGGAGGAAGCGGCTCCCAACCCACCTTGCGGGCTTGGAGCTCGGCTTCGTCAACCAAGAGGTCCAAGGTGCGAGCAGCTATGTCAACGCGGATCTTGTCGCCGTCCTTGACGAACGCGATAGGTCCGCCGTCAACAGCTTCTGGAGCTACGTGGCCAATGCACAAGCCCGTAGTGCCGCCGGAGAAGCGACCATCCGTGAGCAAAAGCACATCCTTGCCGAGACCAGCACCCTTGATGGCGCCGGTGATCGCGAGCATTTCGCGCATGCCCGGTCCACCCTTAGGGCCTTCGTAACGGATAACGACGACGTCGCCAGCCTTGATCTCGCCATTGTCCAGAGCGTTCAGTGCGCCCTGCTCGCGCTCGAACACGCGAGCAGTGCCTTCGAAGACGTCAGCGTCGAAGCCTGCGGACTTCACGACAGCACCTTCTGGAACCAACGAGCCGTGAAGAACTGTGATGCCACCGGTCTTGTGGATCGGGTTATCCATGGCGCGGAGCACCTTGCCGTCAGGATCTGGTGGGTTGATGCCGGCCAGGTTCTCAGCAACGGTCTTGCCGGTCACTGTCAAAGCGTCGCCGTGGATGAGGCCTGCGTCGAGCAGAGCCTTCATGATTACTGGAACGCCACCGATCTTGTCCACGTCATACATGACGTAGCGGCCGAATGGCTTGAGGTCGCCCAAGTGAGGAACCTTGTCGCCAATGCGGTTGAAGTCCTCGAGGGTGAGATCAACTTCAGCTTCACGAGCGATCGCGAGCAAGTGGAGGACAGCGTTGGTGGAACCACCGAAAGCCATGGTGACGGCGATGGCGTTCTCGAAAGCCTTCTTGGTCATGATGTCGCGAGCGCGGATGCCCTTGCGGAGCAACTCAACTACGGCCTCGCCGGACTGGCGGGCGAACATGTCGCGACGCCGGTCAGCTGATGGTGGGGCTGCCGAGCCTGGCAAGGACATGCCGAGGGCCTCGCCGATGCACGCCATGGTGTTTGCGGTGTACATACCGCCACATGCACCTTCGCCTGGGCAGATGGCGCGCTCAATGGCGTCAAGGTCCTTCTTGCTCATCTTGCCGGCAGCGCAAGCGCCAACAGCTTCGAAAGCGTCGATGAGGGTGACTTCTTTTTCAGTGCCATCTTCGAGCTTCGCGAAGCCCGGCATGATGGTGCCCGCGTAGAGGAACACGGAGGAAAGGTTTGAACGGGCAGCTGCCATGAGCATGCCGGGAAGGGACTTGTCACAACCAGCGAGAAGGACGGAGCCGTCGAGGCGCTCGGCCTCCATGACGGTTTCCACGGAGTCAGCAATGACCTCGCGTGAAACGAGCGAGAAGTGCATGCCTTCGTGGCCCATCGAAATGCCGTCAGAGACGGAAATGGTGCCGAACTGCATGGGGTAGCCGCCGCCAGAGTGGACGCCTTCCTTGGCGCCCTGGGCGAGTCGATTCAGCGACAAGTTACACGGCGTAATCTCGTTCCAAGAGCTCGCGATGCCAATCTGAGGCTTGGCGAAGTCGTCGTCTCCCATGCCGATTGCGCGGAACATTCCGCGGGCTGGAGCCGCGTGAAGACCGTCCGTAACGGTCCGGCTTCGGGGCTTGATATCTACTGTAGGTTCCTGCGTCATGCAACGATCCTACGTCTGCCGATTGACCACTCTGAACGTGTGACCAATTCATGAAGCATTCGCTTCCCCCTAGAATTGAGCGCATGACGGATCCCCACAACGAGTCATTTTCAGACGCTGAACTCAAACGTCGACTCCGGGAATCCTTCGATTCTCAGATCCCCAACTACGGCAGCTACAACGTGGTTTACGCCACCGGACTTGCCGGTTCAGGGGGCTGTTTTTTGATTGGGTACCGGAGCCAACCGCTCGAATGCATTGTTGCGCCCATTGACCCGCTCAGCGGCGAACCGCTCGGCGTGGCCCGCACTGTGAGCCTCACTAATATCAACGAAATTGGTGTGGACGGCATGAATCAAGTGCAGCTCTCCACCACCACGGGCAAAGTTTTCCGTTTCACGGTGCCAGCGGTCCCCTTGGTCCGCTGGCTAGATTCCAGCAACTCCACTCCTCACGAAGTCCTCATCCCGCTCGAGCAAACTTCGGACGCTGCGGACTTTGGAATGTTCGTCGATAACTTCATGAGCGCACTTTCATAAACCCCCAGATCAGACCAATAAACGGCGTGAGCAGTATCACCCCCTCCTTGATTTTTGATTTTCGGCAATCTTCCGGTAGAGTTTTCTGTCGTTGCAGGAACGCTTGAAAGAGAAAAATGCAACGGAGAAAATGCGCCTCTAGCTCAACTGGCAGAGCAAATGACTCTTAATCATTAGGTTCCGGGTTCGAGTCCCGGGGGGCGCACACAACAGAGAATTCCCTGATCAGGCAACTGATCGGGGAATTTTTGTTTACGCGGTCATTTATCCAACATGGTCAAACATCAAAGGGGAAATCATGACGACAGCAACACCAGAGCCAACAAACATTCGATTCATGGTGGGCGAAGAAGCCCCCGATTTCGAGCTCGTTGACCAGCAAGGCAACAAGGTCTCAAAGAAGAGCCTTCTGGGCACGCGCTACGTCATGTACTTCTACCCCGCCGCGAACACGCCGGCCTGCAATCAGCAAGCATGTGATTTCCGCGACCACGCGATGGACTTCAGCTCTCAGGACTTGCCGGTCTACGGAGTGTCTCCAGACTCGGTTGAAGTGCTCTCCAAGTTCGCGGACAAGCATTCGCTCAATTTCACACTGCTCGCGGATCCAGAGCATGAAGTCTCTGAAAAGTTCGGCGCGTGGGGTGAAAAGAAGAACTACGGCCGCACGTACCAAGGTCTCATCCGTTCAACGTTCGTGATCGGCGAAGACGGAACCTTCGAACTAGCTCAGTACAACGTACGTGCAAAAGGACACGTTGAGAAGTTGCTCCGTGACCTCAAAAGTCTCGGTTAGACTATTACGAGCTTGAATCACGATGAGCGCTTCAATCACTGATTGTCGTAGCATCGAAAGAGTTCAAGAATTGCGGGCGTGGCGAAATTGGCAGACGCGCTGGATTTAGGTTCCAGTGTCTTCGGACGTGTGGGTTCAAGTCCCTCCGCCCGCACTCATGGCAGTCCCCCAGTCAACAATTGGTTGCCGGGGGCTGCTCTTTTCGGAAGGAAAGGTCGGTTTTGGCGGTGTCCAGCGACGATCCCCGGCCACAAGGCGTACCCCGCCGGGCGGTGTTGTCTTGGACGGCCCTAGGACTTCCGGCCCTAGCGTTGACGGCATGCACGCCGTCCCAGTCACCGGTGAATTCTTCTTCCAGTACGACGGCGCCAAGCACCACCCGCTTTCAGTTTGCGGTCCCGTCTTACCCCCGTTCCTTTGACCCCTCTCAGGCTCTCGATGTTGAGTCATTCCGCATTTCCCGCCAAGTCTTTAACAACTTGGTGGGCGTAGATCCGGACACGGGAGCACCCAAAGCTGAGCTCGCCGAGTCCTGGACTGTCAGCCAAGATGGGCTGACCTACCGCTTTACCTTGCGCCGCGACGTGAAGTTCCATTCCGGAGCTGCCTTCAACGCGGATGCTGTGGTGAAGAATTTCGAGCGTTGGGCCGCAGCACCGGCCGCTGCCAACGTTGCGAACCGCACAGCGTTCGAGGTGGTGTTCCATCACCACGCCACGCTGCCTGTAGACCAAGTCCCTAGATTCGATCAGTCGGCAACCCCGAGTGCATCTGCATCCTCAAGTACCGCTTCGACGGCAATTCCTTCTTCCACAGCATCTCCCGAAGGAACTAACGCTTCCTTCTACTCCGGCGCGCGTGCTGTGTCCGAACATGAATTTGAGCTGACGCTACGTCGCCCACTCACTTTGCTGATCGAAGCTCTGACGCATCCCGGATTCGGAATCATTGAGCCGGGAACCTGGGACAGCAAGTTCCCTAACGGATCTGGCCCGTACCGCATTGGCTCCGCAACGGAACAAGAAATTGTCCTGAACGCGGCGCCGTCGTACTGGGGAACCAAGCCGACCGTAGGCCAAGCCACCGTGAAAGTATTCCGGCAGGCCCACGCACGTTTTAATGCGCTGCAGCGTGGCGAAGTGCACGGCTACGACCTGGTGACGGTTGAAGAGCTCAAGACAATCGTTCAAGAAGGACGGCAAATGTTGCAGCGCGATCCTTTCGCGGTGCTGTACATGGGCATGAATCAGCTCAATCCGGTTCTTCAGGATCAGCAGGTTCGACGGGCCGCGGCCTACGCAATTGATGTCAATAGCCTCGCCAGCCAGTTCTTCCTTCGTGGCACCAACGAAGCCCGTAGCTTCTTGCCGCAGAGCTTGGCGATTCCCGACCCCACCACGCAGTACAACTTTGATCTCAATCGCGCCACGGAGCTCTTGAGCACGAGCTCCTATCGCGGCGAAGCCATCCCGTTTACCTACCCGACCAACACCGCGCGCGCTTACTTGCCTCAGCCTGAGCGCATTTATGCGGCCATCAGCAAGCAGCTCACCGCGGCAGGCTTCAATATCAAGCCGGTTCCGCTGGACTGGCAAAGCGACTACGTCCTGAGCGTCACCTCGGGAAAGAATCCCGGTTTTCATCTCCTGGGATTGACCGGTGAGTTCCGGGATCCGGATTATTTCCTCTCCTCTCTTTTTGGGCAGTCCTCCCCCGAATTCGGCTATACCTCGCCTTCGGTTCAGACTCTCATTCGAGACGCCCGCTCGCTAGCAAACGGCCCTGATCGCGTTGCAACCTATTCGCGCATCGTCGAGACTCTCGCCGTTGACCTGCCCGCTTATCCCCTGCTGTACCCCATTTCCGCTTTGGCGCTCAACAACGATGTTGTGCGATACCCCGTTAGTCCCATCCTCGATGAACCGTTCACACGCGTTGAGGTGACTCCTACGAGCCCGTGACCCACTGACCGTTTCATGCGCGCTCACCGTCTGCTCACAAACGCCCGGGATTATATGAGAGACAACGCGGCGCGATAGCCTTAGCCCAATAGAGATAAAAGGGAGACGAATTTTGTCCTCACAAGCACCTGCAAAAAATTACGACATCGTATTGGTCGGCGCTGGCATCATGAGCGCCACCTTGGGAACGTTCATCAAGCAGCTCGAGCCCACTTGGAGCATCGGTCTGTTCGAGAACTTGGACCAGGCGGGTCTCGAGTCCTCTGACCCCTGGAACAACGCTGGTACGGGACACGCGGCCCTCTGCGAATTGAACTACTCGCCAATGGGTGCAGACGGCAAGGTTGATCCTGCCAAGGCCCTGAGCATCAACGAGCAGTTCCACATTTCTCGTCAGTTCTACGCCCACATGGTCCAGCAAGGACTCGTGGGAAGCCCTAAGACTTTCATCAACGCACTGCCGCACATGAGCTTTGTGCTGGGCGATGATCACGCGAACTACTTGCGCACGCGCTACGAGTCTTTGAGCGCGCAGCCACTGTTCTCCACCATGGAGTACAGCGAAGACCTCGCAAAGATTGGCGAGTGGACCCCACTCGTCGCCGAGGGTCGCGGCGCCGGACGCGTTGCTGCATCTCGCGTTGAAGGCGGCACGGACGTGGACTTCGGTTCGCTGACCCGTCAGCTCACCGCATACTTGGGCACCACTGGTGCTGATCTTCACTTCGGCCACCGCGTCACGAGGCTCGAGCGCTCCGGCACGGGCTGGACCGTTGGCGTCAAGAACCGCGCCACCAAGCAGGACTTCACGGTCAACGCCAAGTTCGTCTTCGTCGGTGCCGGCGGAGGAGCACTCCACTTGCTGCAGAACTCGGGCATTTCCGAGGCAAAGGGCTTCGGCGGTTTCCCAGTCTCCGGTCAGTTCTTGCGTTGCACGGACGAGAATGTGATTGCACGCCACCATGCCAAGGTCTACGGCCAGGCTTCCGTGGGTGCTCCACCAATGTCCGTTCCTCACCTTGACACCCGTTTTGTGGATGGCAAGCGTTCGCTCATGTTCGGCCCATACGCCGGATTCTCTACGAACTTCCTCAAGACCGGCTCCATCATGGACTTGCCGCTGTCGATCCGCACGCACAACTTGTTCCCGATGCTCAACGTGGCCAAGGACAACTTGAGCTTGGTCTCCTACCTCGTCAGTGAAGTCTTGAAGACTCGCGGCAAGAAGGACGATTCGCTCAAGGATTACTACCCAGAAGCCATCGGAGATCAGTGGGAGCTCATCACCGCTGGCCAGCGCGTTCAGGTCATCAAGAAGGATCCTGCCAAGGGCGGCATCCTTCAGTTCGGTACCGAAGTTGTGACCAGCGCCGACGGATCTATCGCTGGCCTGTTGGGCGCTTCCCCGGGAGCTTCCACTGCAGCACCGATCATGATTGGTCTGTTGAAGCGTTGCTTCCCAACGCAATTCGGTGGCTGGGAAAAGAAGATCGAAGAGATCGTTCCAAGCCACGGCCAGAAGCTCAATGACAACGTTCAGCTTCTGGAAGAGATCACGAACCACACCAACAAGGTTCTTGAACTCGCCTAATTGAGGATCATCCTCAATTATCACGATTGTTGATTTCAAGGAGACCAGCGCATGCACCGTCTTGCCCAATTTTCACTCGGCAATAAGGCGCTCATCGCGCTGGTCTCCGTTTTTATTTCTGTCTTTGGCGTCCTCGCCATGGGTGGACTCAAGCAGGAGATCATCCCCAGCTTGGAGTTCCCGCAGGTTGCGGTCATCACGCAAATGTCTGGCGCCTCGCCTGAAGTAGTGGACAAGCAGGTCAGCGAGCCACTCGAGTCTGCGTTGCAGGCGGTTGAGGGACTTGAGAGTTCGTCTTCGACGAGCCGCCAGGGCGTCTCTACCGTGTCCTTGTCCTTCGTCTACGGCACCAACTTGGACCGCGCGCGTAGCCAAGTAGACCGCGCCATCAGCAACGTCCGCAGCCAGCTGCCGGACGATGCCAACCCGCAGTCATTCTCCGGCTCCGTCAGCGACTTCCCCGTGGTCTACATGGCGGTTTCTTCAGACAAGAGCCTCAGCGAGCTCAAAGCAGATCTTGAGCGCTTGACCGTTCCTCGCCTGAGCAAGATCGATGGCGTGCGTTCCGTCGGCGTGACCGGCGGCGCCGATCAGCGCATTTCCATCACCCCGAAGACAGCAGAGCTGACGGACCGCGGATTCACCACGCAGGATATTACGACAGCGCTGAGCAAGAACGCGGGCCTGTTTCCGGTGGGCTCACTAGACCAGCAAAAACGGACGTTGCCCGTGCAAGCCGGCACCACCATCAATTCCGTCAAGGACATCCAAAAGATTCCGCTTGCTGCCAAAACAATTGCTGGGCAAGATCCCGCGACCGTAAATTTTGATCCTTCCGATCCACTGCTCGAGACGACGGTCATCGGGGATGTAGCCGAGGTAGTACTCGAAGATGCACCGGCCAGCTCCATCACCCGCACCAACGGTGTTGAGACGCTGAGCCTGTCCGTCACCAAGACGCCTGAGGGCGACACCGTCCGCATCTCCCATGCCGTTCAGAATCTCGTCGATGAGCTGCAGACGGAGCTCGGCAATGACGCCAAGATCACTACGGTCTTTGATCAGGCGCCGTTCATCGAGAAATCCATCAAGGACCTCACCGTTGAAGGCCTGCTGGGCTTGGGCTTTGCGGTGATCGTGATTTTGGTCTTCTTGATGTCCTTGCGCTCGACACTGGTGACGGCCATCTCGATCCCGTTGTCTTTGCTCGTGACCTTCATTGGTCTTCAGGCGTTCGGCTATTCACTGAACCTGTTGACGCTCGGCGCCCTCACGATTTCGATCGGCCGCGTAGTGGATGACTCGATTGTTGTCATCGAAAACATCAAGCGACACCTTGAATACGGTGAAGCCAAGGGCACAGCCATTCTTCGTGCCGTGCGAGAGGTTGCCACCGCGGTGACCGCCGCGACGTTGACTACCGTAGCTGTGTTCTTGCCGGTTGCGTTCGTCACGGGCATCGCGGGCGAATTGTTCCGCCCCTTCGCGATCACCATGACTATCGCGCTCTTGGGTTCGTTGTTCGTTTCCCTCACGATTGTTCCGGTGCTGGCTTACTGGTTCTTGGGCCGACGCACCGCGGCAGCCAGTACCTCACAGGCTATCTACGGGAAGCACCGCGGTTCCCTTCCTGGCGACGATGCGGACCCTGTGGCTCAAGCCCACGCCAAGGAGCGCAAGTCCTGGCTGCAGCGCGGTTACCTCCCGGTTCTGAAGTCCTCGCAAAAGCATCCAGTCATCACGATCTCCACGGCTGTACTCATTTTGGTGGGCACCGCGGCCATGATTCCGCTGGTTCCCACCAACCTTTTGGGCAGCTCGGGTGAGAACTCTTTCCGCCTCACGCAAAAAGTAGCTGCAGGTAGCTCACTCGAAGAGACCACCAAACTTGCCGCACCAGTCGAAGATGCCCTGCGCAGCGTCGAGGGTGTTCAAGACGTCCAGCTGACCATCGGCTCCGGCGGCGGCTTGTTTGCCTTCAGTGGCGGATCCACTGCTGATCAAGCCAGCTTCACCGTGACTACGGACGAGTCCGCTGATCAGGAAGCCGTCCAGGATGCTGCTCGCGAAGCCATTGGCAAAGCCAACGCGGCTGGAGACATCAACTTCAGCTCCAACCAGAGCCAAGGGTTTGGTTCCAGCGTCAGCATTAACGTCTCCGCGCCAACTCCTGAATTGCTGGCAGAAGCCAACAAGACTGTCATGGATGGGCTCAACGGGATCGACCAAGTGAAGTCGCTCGAGTCCAATTTGAGCACCAAGACTCCGGTCGTCACGGTAGAGGTCGACCGCGCCGAGGCCGCCAAGCACGGATTGACCGAGGAACAGGTCGGCGGCCTGGCCGCGTCCACGCTAGGAGCCGTTCCTGCGGGAACCGTTCGTTTTGGCTACAACGACTATCCGGTGGTCATCGTCGGCGACGTCAAGGTCCGCTCTGTAGAAACGCTGCAGAACATCGAGATCTCTACGGCCTCCGGCACCATTCGTCTCAGCGATATCGCGAACGTCAAGGAGACCACCACGCTCTCGACGATCACAAGCTCGAACGGTGAACGTATAGCCACCGTCTCGGTCACTCCCGAAGAAAATGCTTTGGGGTCCGTCTCCGCGGAAATCAATAAGCGCCTAGAAACCATGAACTTGCCAGCAGGCACGAGCGCGGAGATCGGTGGCGCGGCCGTTCAGCAGGCCAATTCCTTCCGAGACCTGGGCCTGGCACTCATTGCAGCTGTTGCCATTGTGTACGTCATCATGGTGGCGACCTTCAAGTCATTGATTCAGCCCCTGATCCTGATGGTCTCCGTGCCCTTCGCGGCAACTGGCGCCATCGGCTTGCTGCTCCTCACCGGCGTACCGCTAGGTCTCCCCTCGCTGATCGGCATGCTTATGCTTATCGGCATTGTGGTCACTAATGCAATCGTGCTGATTGACCTGATCAACCAATATCGCAGACCGCGAGACGGGCAACCGGCTATGGCACTCGACGAGGCGATTGAGCAGGGCGCTCGCCAGCGCTTACGTCCCATTGTCATGACGGCTGCCGCGACCATCTTTGCCCTCATCCCCATGGCCATGGGTCTCACCGGCGGCGGCGGCTTCATTTCGCAGCCGCTTGCAGTCGTGGTGGTTGGCGGACTCATCAGCTCCACACTGCTGACGCTGATTCTGGTTCCTGTGCTCTACCAGCTTGTGGAACGCGTCCGTGAACGCCGTGAAAAGAGATTCGCTTCCGAAGCCTGAGACTCAGGGGTGATGTAAGCCACCGGAATATTCGGCGCCGATCCTTCGTTTTATATTCAGTTGCATATAAACTGGAATGGAACTTAGGAGAAAAACATGCAGTTCGGCGTATTTAGCGTCTCAGATATTACTCAAGACCCCAACACTGGTGCCTACCCAACGGAGCACGAGCGCATCAAAGCCATGGTGGCCATTGCCAAGAAGGTCGAAGAGATCGGCATGGATGTCTTCGCCATTGGCGAGCACCACAACCGCCCATTCTTCTCGTCTTCGCCCACCACCACTCTTGCGTACATCGCTGCACAGACCGAGCGCGTCATTCTTTCCACGGCGACCACGCTGATCACTACGAATGACCCGGTGAAGATCGCTGAAGACTTCGCCATGCTCCAGCATTTGTCCGATGGCCGAGTGGATTTGGTCCTGGGTCGCGGCAACACCGCACCGGTGTACCCGTGGTTCGGCAAGAATCCTCAAGACAGCGTTGAGCTGACCGTGGAGAACTACCACTTGTTGCGCCGCTTGTGGGACGAAGACGTAGTCTCCTGGCAGGGCAAATACCGCACGCCGCTGCAGTCCTTCACGTCCACCCCACGGCCACTTGATGACGTGTCACCGTTCGTCTGGCACGGTTCTATCCGCACGCCACAGGTTGCTGAAATTGCCGCGTACTACGGCGACGGCTTCTTCGCGAACAACATCTTCTGGCCGAAGGAGCACTACCAGCAGCTCATCAACCTCTACCGCGAACGCTTTGAGCACTACGGCCATGGTCGCGGCGATCAGGCATTCGTGGGTCTCGGAGGCCAGTTCTTCATGCGGGAGAACTCGCAGGACGCTGTGAAGGAGTTCCGTCCGTACTTCGACAACGCGCCCGTCTATGGACACGGCCCGTCGCTTGAAGACTTCACGTCACAGACCCCACTGACCGTGGGTAGCCCGCAAGAAGTCCTTGAGAAGACGTTGACGTTCCAAGAGTACTTCGGCAACTACCACCGTCAGTTGTTCTTGGTGGACCATGCCGGCCTTCCGCTGAAGACCGTTCTTGAGCAGCTTGATCTCTTCGGCGAGAAAGTGCTTCCGGAACTCCGCAAGGAACTGGAATCGCGCACCCCAGCTGACCACCCTGCTCCCCCAACCCACGCCAACCGGGTAGCCGCGAAGCAGGCTGAAGCTGCGTCGTCGTCCTCCGAAAAATCTGAAGTCAAGGAGTAGCCAACCGTGAGTCCCGACCAGCAAAAAAGCGTACGAGCAAGCGCCGACGCCTGGGAAGCGATTTTCCGCGCGCAAGTGAAGGTCATGCGCGAACTGCAGAAAGGCCGCGCGTTTTCAGACTTGTCGCCATCCGAATACGACATTCTGTTCAATCTGACGCGCTGTCCAGGCGGTTCCTCACGACTGTCTGATCTGAATGTGCATTTGCTCATCAGCCAGCCGAGCCTGTCACGCACAGCCGAACGCCTTGAAAAGCGCGGCTATGTCACGCGCGAAAAGGATCCGAGCGATTCTCGAGCCGTTTTGGTCACGCTGACCGATGAGGGACGTGCCAAGCAAGCCTCCGTGGGGCGCGAACACGTGCGGCACATTCACCGGCTCTTGCAGCCGCTACTCACGGTGGAGCAGCTGCAGCAAATCAAGCAGCTGAACTCCATCATCGCGGACGCTGATTTCAGCCACGCTCAAGCGTGCACCGAGTAAGGTACTTCCGCGAATTAGCGGAGGATGACCAATTCGTCGAGAGGCGGATCGGTCAATTCTTCGTCAGCCTCGGCGGTGACGCGGATCTTGTCGAAGACAATGGATCCGCGCACCGTGCTGAGGAACGCCGTATCTGTGGCATCCTCACCAGTGGCAATGCGCAAGAGGCCCTGACGCGGCGCCAGACCGGTGGCGTCAGCTACCCGCCATTCGCCATCAATGTAGGCCTCCACCACTGCGTGGAAGTCCATCGGCGTGAGCTGCGGCGCATACACGGCCACCATACGAGCAGGCACATTCTTGGCGCGCAGCATCGAGACGAGCAAATGCGAGAAATCCCGGCACACGCCGCGACGAGCCAACAACGTATTGACGGCGCTATCCGTGCCCCTGGATGAACCAGACACGTAGGCAAGCTCCTCATTCACCCACGTGCGGGCGGCGTTGAAGAGTTCCTTGCCAGTCATCTTTCCGAAGTTTGCGTAGGCAGTCTGCAACAAGGTGTCAGATTCGCAGTACCGCGACGGGCGAATGTAGCGAATCAGATCCGCCTCATCTACGACCGGCACCTCGGCTTGGCCGACCACGGTGGCCGAGTAATCCAGCTGGATCACGCCGCCTTCTTCCGTCTCCACCACGTGGAAACGTCCGCCATGGAAATCCGGAACCTCTTTCACCTCAATGGGCACACCATCAACCGTGGCAATCAACTCTTCTTCAAAAGAGTCATAGCCCGGATCCTTAACCGGCGCGATGGCATACACCAGCTTGGTACCCGGTTGTGCCGTGGCGAGCAGATGAGCGGAGACAGTGCGCTTCATTGACTACTTTCTCAATTTTGAATGAGAGGTGTGGCGGAGCGGTGCGAGGTCCTCACCATACCGAGGAAAATTCATCCTGCACCATGGTAGCCCGCTTCTGAAGAATGCGTTTTACGATTCTTTAGGCGTGTTCCTTGCGGCGATATTTTCCAGAAATTACGACGCCGGCCGCGGCTGCCGCAAGGATCACGATGGCCGCCACGAGGGCAATCTGGTAGGACGCTTCATAGCCTGAGGTATCCGCGAAGAACCCGGCCAACGAGTTGCCGATCGAAGTACCGATCGTGATTCCTGACGCGAGTAGTCCCATGACGAAGCCCAAGCGACCATGAGGTGTCATGGTGTTTCCGAAGGCAAACATCGTGACGAGAATCGGGCCGATCGGCAGTCCGATGCAGGCGAGAGCAATCAGCACCAGCGGTACCGAGTGTGCGAACTGCAAAAACAACGTCGCTGGCACCAGCACGATCGCAGCCGCCAGCCATCGCGAGGTGAGCTTGAAGGACGCAGGCCATGCGACCACCGAGAGGGCCGTTACTGCGGAAATGCTGCCAAGTGCGGCGTAGATCAAACCGCCACCACTAGGGATACCCATGTGATCTGCGAAGGCGAGCGTGCCAGACGCCGTGGAGCCGAAGATGGTTCCCAGGCCCATCATGGTGATGGTCGCGAGGCTTATGCCAAGTGCTTGGCGAGTGGTCCAGGCTGCTGCCATTTGACCCTTTTGGCGGCGCGGCGCGGCAAGAGCCGTGCGGTGCAAGGCAAATGCTGGAACCAAGATCGCTGTGATGGCACCCGAGATGACCAGTGGCATCCACGGCGTGACGAGTGCGGCAACGAGGCCCACAATAGCCGGGCCTAGCGCGAACGTGATCTCATCAGCCGTGGATTCATAGCCCAGGGCTACATTGAGTTCTCGGCCTTGAGTAACGCGGCCGTTCGTGAGTCCTACCCAGCGCGACCGGGACATGGGACCCACTTGGGCACAGGTAGCACCAGCAAGAAGCGAAGCGAGCCACGTCATCCATGGAGTGGCTACGGTAGTCCCGGAGGCCGTGAATGCAGCGCCTTCTTGGAAGCCGAATACCAGCAAGAGCGCCAATGAAACGACATGCAGAACCGCGAGAGCTAAGAGGACTCCACGCTGACCGCGCGCATCAGTAATGGCGCCGGAGAGCGGAGAACCAACTGCGGAGCCAATACCCACGAGCGCCGCTGCAATGCCACCAGCCGTGTAGGAACCCGTCGTGGAGACCACGAAGGTAATCGAACCGATGGTGAGCATTCCGAGCGGCAGCCGCGCTACGAGAGCAAGCGGGAAGAAGATAGGTCCGGCAAGTTTGCCGAGTGCGGAGAATGCGGACCCAGATGGCTTCTTAGCGCGATCATTGGGGCCGGCGCTGTTGCCATGGGAGAAGTTTTCAGGCGCAGGGCCAGATGAATCTACGTGTGACGCAGACATTTTGGGTTTTCCTTTGAACGTGCACGCCGTCCCAGCCTCCCGGCGCGCCCAACCCTCAAGCAACTCCCATTATAGGCTCTCTGGCAAATTACCCCGATTCCTTAGGCCACTCCGTCCAGTACCACCTTGGTAGTAGATCCTCGAGGAGTCTTGCGCACCTGAATTTGAGCTGGGATACGCTGCTTCATCTCTTCAACGTGCGAGACCAGGCCCACCACGCGGCCACCTTCACGAAGATCATCAATGGCGCTCATGACCTGCTCAAGGCTGCTCTGGTCAAGAGTTCCAAAGCCTTCATCCACAAACAGCGTCTCGAGTGAGATTCCGCCGGACTCTTCTTGAATCACTTCCGCGAGACCCAGAGCTAGCGACAACGACACCATGAAGGTCTCGCCGCCGGAGAGCGAGTTCGTGTCGCGCTGTTGTCCCGTCCAGGAGTCGAGCACGGCCAAGTCCAGGCCGCCCTTTCCTCGTCCCTGACGATCATCGACGTGAATCAGTTGGTAGCGACCATCAGACATCTCGTGAAGCCGAACGGTTGCCGCCGCCGCGACGGCCTCCAACTTCGCCGCGAGAACGAAGGATGAGAGGCGCATGCGTAGTCGGTTATCGCCTTCACCACGAGCTACCTTTGCAAGGCCTTCCAGCTCCCGCATTGCCAGACGGCGAGGTTCGAGCTCCTCACGAACTTTTGCATTGCGGGCCACGCCAGAAACGAACCCCTCGCGCTGATTCACCAAGACAATTCGAGCCTTCGAGGCGATGTTTTCGAGTTTCAAGGAGGCGTTGACAGTTTGCGACGAGGCCTCGAGCTCTTCTGCGGTGATTGAGGATTCCCCTGCCTCCACACGAGCCTTATGACGAACCACTGGCGCAGAACCTTCGAGCTCCGCAATTCGAGAGACTTCATCCGTAAATGAGGTCACCTCGCCCGTGTGTGCTGCACGCACGGATTCGTCAAGAAGCGCTTCAAGGAATTTCTTTTCGCTTCCGTATCCCAGATCAACGAAACCTGCGTCGTGCAGACGTTCACCCCACAGCCTCCCGGCTTCCGCCATGTCCATGAGGGCTCGGTCGGCTTCGCTTTTGCTTGACATTTCCGCAACCAAGAGTGCTCGAGCGGCCTTCTCTTCGGCAACGCGTTCGCTGATGCTCGCGTAGTCACCGCGATCCTTAGCGACCTCTTCCGTTATCTCGGCCACTTCGATGGTGAGAGTCTCAACTTCTTTGGCTACAGACTCTTCACGAACGCGCGTTGTTTCCAGCTGCATGTCAGTACTGGCGAGCAATTGCTGTGCATCCTGAAGTTTCTTCTTGGCCACTTCTAGAGCAGCGACGGTGCCTTTGGCGGTTTTCACCGCGAGCTCGGCTTCTGAGACCGCAGCCGTCGCGTCTTCAAGCGATTGCTCACGTGCATGCGCCGCCAGTTGTGTTTCACGATCTTGGGCGCTTCTCAGTGCCTTTTCGGCAGAGGATTCGGCTTGACGGCATTCTTCAGAGCGTGCGGCAGCGTCTTCCCGTTCTTCATCCGTAACGATGCGTCCGTCCACTAGCACGGCTGGTGCTGGGTGATCCGCAGATCCGCAGACCGGGCAAGGCTGCTCGTCTTCAAGACTCAAGGCCAACCGTGCCGCTACTTGTTGTTGAGCCGTCGCCGTGAGCTGGCGTTCGAACTCTTGGGCCGAGCGAGTCGCTTCGCTTTTGCTCTGCCACTGAGTGGCAAGCCGCTGAACTTCGGTACGCACGGCGTCCAGCTGGGTGGCTGCTTTCAAGACGTCGTGAGCCTGCGTGAGCTTGATCTGTGCTGCTTCTACGCTCAGCACACCGCTTTGTGCGGAGAGTTCTTGCTCCTGAAGCTCAGGCAACGTGGCCGAAACCGTCTCGCGGACCTTGGTCAGTTCAGCAATCTTCTGTCCCAAAGCCTCCAGAGATGCACTGGCCTGCCGCTTCTTGGAAATCTTCTCCAGAAGAACTTCTTCTTGCTTGGCCCGCTCGGTGAGGACAGCGATTTGCTGGGCCAAGTCCTCCACGATCTCGTCCAGTTGGCCTTTGTAGCGTTCATACATGGCGCTAGCAACCGGAGACTTCGCGCGCTGAGCCCGCGCTGCCTCGAATTTTGCTTCTGCAACACTTTGTGCCGTACATGCCGCATCCCGCTGTTGTTGCGCAGGAATGAGGGAACGCGCCTTCGCGTCCCAGTCAAGAATTACCCGCAGTGCCGCAACGTTTCCTTCGCGCTCCGCGACGTTTTGACGACGCCGCTGCCACGCCTCATGAGCCGAAGCATCAGCGAACTGCTCCTTGCGCTGCTCGTGGATTTTCTGAGCCTCCTGATAGGCGCTGTTTAGCGTCTTGGCCCACTCTTTCGCGGTGACTTCGACGGTTTCCAGTTGGCCTGCATAGAAGTCCAGGCTCGCTGCCTCAGTTTCATCAGGAACAGGAAGCTCGTCCGTAATTCCCACGGAAAGTCGCGTTTTCTTCCAAGCATCGAGGGCGTTACGGGCTGCCTCTAGCAGTCGAGTCTCATCCGCACTCAAACGGATTTCGTCCTCGCTGATGGCATCGCGAGCTTGTACATACTGTTGCCACAACAGATCTTCCGCGCGCGCAAAGGTGCGTGTGTCAAAGAGCTGACGCAGGATCGCGTCTTTCTCATTCGCATTGGAGCGCAAGAACGCGGCGAACTCCCCTTGCGGCAACATCACGAGCTTTGTGAATTGGTCCCGTTGCAGTCCCAGCAACGAGGTGATCTGTTGACCAGCTTCATCGTTACGGTTGGTCAGCGAGACCCAGGATCCCTCGCGGTGCTCTTCAAGCAGGGTCTTGGCTTGGTCCGTGGTGAATCCACCGCCGCGAAGTTTAGGACGTTTGACGGCAGGCGTGCGCTGCACCCGCAAACGCTTGTTTCCCACCGAGAATTCGCACGTCACATAGGTGGGTTGGTACGCGGCGGGGACATCCGAGGCATGGTCACTGCGCACGCGCTCTTTGGACATCGTCTCGCGGGCGCCCGGAAACGAACCATAGAGCGCAAAGCAGACGGCATCCAAGATGCTGGTCTTACCGGCGCCAGTCTCACCATTGAGCAAGAAGAGGCCGGCATCTGCCAAGGCATCGAAATCGATGACTTCCTTGCCGGCGAAGGGACCAAACGCGCTGAGTTCTAGACGATGAATTCTCATAGATTCGTTCCCTCCGTCAGTGCTTGCGAGAGCACCCGCTGCATGATTTGTGTTTCGCTCTCGTCCAGCGAGCGAGCCCTCACATGTTCGAAGAACTCACCGCAGACTTCTTCCGGAGAGGCCTGCGGCTTCACGCGCTCGGCGTATCGCCGCTGCTCGCGCTTCTCGCTGGGTTCCCAGCGGTAGACAAGGATCCCTGGAAAGCGTTCCCGGAGCCGATCCATGCCACGCTGCGGCTGATCGACATCCGTTACCGTCACCTGCACCCATGCGTCCTCCGCAGACGCGAATTGCGCGTCATGGAGAAGATCGTCAATGGTGCCCTTCACCGTCTTGAGCGCACGCGGCTGCGCGAAGTCCACCTCAGTAACTTCCACGAGTCCGGTGGCGTCAACGTCAACCAGCCAGGCGCCCTTGCGGTGGTTCGCTTCCGAGAAGGAATAGGCCAACGGCGATCCCGAGTACCGAACATTTGGCGCGAGCGTCTGACGGCCGTGCAAATGACCTAGCGCGGTATAGGCGAAGTCGCTAAATACCGCGTGCGGAACCTTGTCCAAGCCGCCCACGCTGAGTTCTCGCTCGCTTTCGCTCGGCGCTCCCCCGGCGGCAAATACGTGAGACATGACGAGCGGAATCTGCGGCCTGTCAGTACCTGAACGGCGCGACTCGAGGTTGGAACGCACTCGAGAAAGCGCCGCTTGAATAATGGGTTCATGCCCCGAGGTCTCCACACCCAGCGCATCCGCCACAAGCCGCGGTTCCAGATACGGCAAGGCATAGACCACGGCATCAAAATCTTCGCCGGGAATCACCACGGGACGGTCGAGGTCTGCCACGTTCGCCCGGATGTGAACATTCGCATGCTCAAACGCGCGCGCTCCAAACCCGAGCCGCACCGCCGAGTCATGGTTACCACTAGAAATGATGATGGGAATTCCTGCGTCCATGAGCAGGCCGAGCGCTTCATTGAACATTTCCACCACAGCCACCGCTGGCAAGGCACGGTCATACACATCGCCGCTAATGAGGAGCGCATCAACATGATGCTCAGCAATGATCTTGCTGACTTGCTGGACAACGTCCCGCTGGTGATCAATCACGTCAACGCCGTGAAAGGACCGGCCCAAATGCCAATCAGAGGTGTGAAGAAATCTCATACCTCCACCCTACGCAGTACCCCTGACACCTAGATCATTAAACCTGTCATCCGTGGAAACTCGATAGGCTATCGGGGTGACTTCTAGCGCTACTCCACACCCAGCCCATTCCGTTCTGCCAGCTTTGGCGGCCAAGGCCACTCACGAGACTCTTCCCGAGACGGTGATCGCTTTCGCTGTGCTCGATGGCCTCTTAGAAGCGATCGAATGGGCCAACGAGGGCGTGGCCGCTGACGAGCCCGCGTGCATGTGGTTGAGCACGTTGCGGTGGACCCGCGCGCTGGACGGTTCCGTGCCAGAAGGCGCTCCCGAGCCACCTAGCCGGTGGACGGATGATCACTTCCGCGCGATCGCTCGCGGCCTGACGCCAGAGCAGCGCACCATCGTGAATGAGCACGCTGACATTCAGACGTTGAGGGGCCCCGAAATGGGCACTCCGTCACGCCCCTTCGCGAAGAAACGCTTGCCGGATCACGAATACCAGAACGACGACGCCGCTCGGCTTGCGCTCCGATCCTTCATTTTGGGGCTCCTTCCGGATGCGGACGGCACTCTCACGAATCGCTTGACTCGCGATGCTGCCGCCCTCACCCACGGCGCCGAAGCCAGCTACTTCTATGCGCAGAGCGTGGGACGTTGGGCCAACGCGCAGTTGTGGCCAGATGCTCATTCAGCTGCTGAGGACACCACCGAAGCGCCAGAACTCGGTCCCTTCGAAACGCAAGTCAAGACTGCTGTGAGTGAAGTGCGGGAGCCGAGCGGCGGCGTCGAACGCCCTGAAAATTCCGCAACAGAAGCGTTGCTGGAATTGGGCAACGGACTGGCGCAGCGCTGGGCTAAAGCGACCTCTTAAGCGGTCAGACGCTCAGCGGCCACGGGCCGCCCACCATCTGCAGGAATTCGCCTTCCGAGACCACTTCAATGTGCTGGCCGCGCTCGCGCAGCTCGAGGGCACGGCGGGCCTTGTTCGTGATGCGGCCCGTGCGTAGATCGCTCGCGACGAAGCCATCGCCCACCACCAAGACGGTGGTCTGACGGGTGACGCGGCTTGCGGTGGTGGCACCCACGACGGCCGCGCGGTTCTTCGCGTCCTGGCGGCTCATCGCGAGATTGCCGGTGAACACCACGTTTTCGCCATAGAGCGGATGTGTGGGGTCAGCGTCGAGATTCGGCTGCGGATTGCTGCCTTCGTGAGGCCAAATCTGCCAATCCGGAGGCTGCGGAATATCGCGCTGCTCGGACTTCCAGCGCAGGCCATCGGCGCTCGCACGGGATAGCGGATCGCCCACGTGGTAGCCCTCAGCGTGACCCAACGAGACCCGCAGGGACTGATGCACTGCCGGAATGTCGGCCGCGTTTTGACGGTACGCGATATCCATCATGATGTTGGCGCATGCCGTAGCGTCCGCGAGTGCCTCATGGTGGTTCTCGAGAGGAGCGCCAGCAGCTTCGGCGACGAACGGCAAAGAGTAAGACGGCAAGTCATACGTCTTGCGGGAAAGGATCACGGTGCACGCGAAGGTTCGCGGGTCCACATTGAGCTCTGACATTTCAGCCGCGGAACGGATCACGCCAACATCGAAGGCGGCGTTGTGCGCAACCAAAATATCGTCACCCACAAAGTTCATGAGCGGCGTGTACAGCTCACCGAAGCGCGGCGCGTCCTTGACCATGTCCGGCGTAATACCGTGAATCTGCACGTTGCGGGGATCGAAGTGATCGAAACCTTCCGGCGGGCGCATGAGCCAGTTCGCCGTTTCCACAACACGCGAGTTGCGAACTTTCACCACGCCAACTGAGCAAGCTGAACCGCGAAAACCATTAGCGGTCTCAAAGTCGATCGCGGTGAAATCAACGCTCATCGGTAGAGGTCACCTTCTCACGGCGACGCTTCAAGATCTTGTAGATCACCCAGCCCACGATTGCCAGGATGACTACGACGATCACGATGCGCTGGAACGTGTTGGCGTACTGCTCAACGATGTGCCAGTTATCGCCCAGGTAGAAACCTGCCAAGACAAAGATGCTGTTCCAGATCGCAGAGCCCGCGGTAGTCAGCAGAACGAACTGCCAGAACGGCATACCCGTGATGCCGGCGGGAATGGAGATCAGCGAACGGAAAATCGGTACCATACGGCCGAAGAAGACCGTCTTGGGACCGTTCTTGTCGAACCAGGCTTCCACACGGTCCACGTCGTTCATATCCACGAGCGGCAACTTGGAGAAAATCTTGCGCGTCCGCTCGCGACCCAACAGCTTGCCCACCCAGTAAAGCGCAACCGCACCCACCACGGAACCGGCAGTCGTCCAGATCAGAGCCTCGGCCAGCGTGAAAGAGCCACGTGCTGCAGCGAAACCTGCCAGCGGCAAGATCACTTCAGAAGGTAACGGTGGGAAGAGGTTCTCGAGCGCGATGGCTAGTGCCGCGCCAGCTGGACCAATGATGTCCATGAGGCTCACGGCCCAGTCAGAAAGCTGGGTGAGCCAGCCGCCCGAGGAACCATCGGTGGAACCTGCCTGAGCTACGAGGATGCCTGCTGTAAACAGTGAAAAGAAATTCATGATGTGTAATGCTGTCCTTCAAGTGCGCGCTGTACATGTGGGACGAGCGCAGCAAACGCTTGCCCGCGATGACTAATGGCGTTTTTCTCGTCCGCAGACAACTCCGCGACACTGCGCTCGTATCCTTCAGGCAAGAGGACCGGGTCGTATCCGAATCCTCCATCGCCACGAGGCGCAGTCAACAACGTGCCCTTCAGTTCCCCGAAGGTCACCACGGTTTCCTGGCCGGGGACTGCGAGCGCTGCCGCACAGACGAACTTTGCTGCCCTGTGTTCGGTATCGATATCCGCCAGCTGATTCAGCAATAGCTGCAGGTTCGCTTCGTCGTCTCCGTGCGCTCCTGACCAGCGGGCGCTGAAAATTCCGGGTGCCCCGTTGAGAACGTCAACGGACAATCCCGAATCATCGGAGACGGCCGGCAGGCCCGTTGCCTTCGCGACGGCTTCTGCTTTCAAGATGGCGTTCTCCGCGAACGTCACGCCGGTCTCTTTGACGTCAGGTGCGTTCACAGAGGCAGCGTCAAAGACGTGGTGCTCTGCGTCGAATTCAGGCATTGCGGCAGAGAGGAGTTGGCGGAACTCCCGTAGTTTGCCGCGGTTATGCGTTGCGAGGACGACGCCGAAGCTCAACTGAGGCGCTTGGCTTTCCGTTTCCAGCGGGCTATCAGTCATCGTCGCCTAAGGTTTCGCGCTGGATTTGGGCCAGCTCTGCGGTTCCGGATACGGCGAGATCGAGCAAGCGGTTGAGCTCGTCGCGATCAAATGGCGCGCCCTCGGCGGTGCCCTGAACCTCTACGAAGGTTCCGGAGCCAGTGACAACCACGTTCATGTCGGTCTCGGCGCGAACGTCCTCGATGTACGGAAGATCGAGCATTGGCGTGCCATCGATGATGCCCACGCTCACTGCAGCGACGGAATCCGTCAAGACACTGGCACGGCGATCAATAAGCTTGTTGGCCTTAGCCCAACGAATAGCGTCAACCAAGGCCACGTAGGCGCCGGTGATGGCGGCGGTGCGGGTTCCACCGTCAGCTTGCAGGACATCGCAGTCCAGCACGATGGTGTTTTCGCCCAGTGCCTTGGTGTCGATGATGGAACGCAGCGAGCGTCCGATCAGTCGAGAAATCTCATGAGTGCGTCCGCCGATCTTGCCCTTGACGGACTCACGGTCGCTTCTAGTATTCGTAGCGCGCGGGAGCATGGCGTATTCGGCCGTGACCCAACCGCGGCCTTCGCCCTTGAGCCAGCGTGGAACGCCTGCGGTAAACGACGCGGTGCAAAGGACTCGCGTGTTGCCGAATTCGATGAGGGCGCTACCCTCGGCTTGGCTGGACCACCCACGGGTGATGCTGATGGGACGAAGTTGTTGTGGTGTGCGGCCGTCCGCACGCACGACGACAGGGGCCTGTGAGGCATTCTCTGGGGGCATGATGTCCAGTCTACTGTTGCGGGAGTATCGGGAGAGGGCGTGTTGTGGTTTTTGGGGCCGGAATGCGAGACATCGCACTCGTCTTCGGAGGCTCGAGGCGATCACCCGAGAGCACGCCATACGTCACGCCGGAGACTGCGGCTGCAAGACCACCGGAATACACTTCCGCGGCTTCGTTGATCACCGTGTTGGTGTCCGTCCATACAGGAATGTGCGTGAGCAAGAGACGGCGAACGCCTGCTTCGGTTGCGGCTTCGCCAGCACGCTTGCCAGTCAGGTGGATTCCTTCAATGGCGTCATCGCGGCCCTCTTCGAAGGCCGCTTCGCACAAGAACAAGTCGGCATCCTGGGCTGCTTCCACGAGACCCTCGCAAGAGTCCGTGTCCCCCGAGTACGTCAAAACAGACGTACGAATGCCACCGAAGATGTCCTCCGTGGCTTCCACACGAATGGCATACGCTTCGGTGGTCGGGTGACGAACGGGATAAGCAGTGATGCGGAAGGGTCCAAGTTCAACGACTTCGCGAGGCGTCCAGTTGATGAAATCGAACTCTTCATTCATTCCCGGATCGAGTTCCAAACCGTAGGCAGTGGCCATACGGGTAGCTGTATCTGCCGGCCCCCAGACCTTGATGCGGTCGCGACCCCATCCTGCAGGATCCCAGCGCACGGCGACGTGCAATCCGCACAAGTCCATGCAGTGATCCGGGTGCAAGTGAGACAAGAACACGCCGTCGATGTCTTTGAGGTCCATGTAGCGCTGGAGAACGCCCAACGAACCGCTGCCGAGGTCCAGCAGAATGCGCCACGGGCGTTCGCCGTCGTGGGCGCTGACGAGATAGCACGACGCCGGTGAGCTCGGGCCTGGGAATGAACCGGTGCTACCAATAATGGTCAGTTTCACTGTGTTCCCTTCGCAAGGCTCTTCACGCGAGCTTCTTCAATCATCTCTGGAGTGATGCGGGCAATGACTCCCGTAGGGAATCGTGCCGACACGTGATCGGCGTGAGTAACGCCCAACACTTCGGGGCCTAAGAAGCGGCGTGCCAGCACTTCGAAGCTTTGCGCATCCCCCGTGGCCAAGAAGTCATGGGTGGGCGGCAACTTTTCTTTGCGCATCAAGCCGTGTCGCGTCAGTTCACGGAACACGTCTTTGGCCGTTTCTTCAGCACTAGATACCAGCGTGACAGAATCCCCCACGACGTAGGAAATTACGCCTGTTAGCAATGGGTAATGCGTGCAGCCAAGCACCAATGTGTCGACGCCCGCCTCCATGATGGGGGCCAAGTACTCGGTTGCGGTCTCGATGAGCTCGTCGCCGCTCGTGATGCCGCGTTCCACGAACTCAACAAAGCGAGGGGCCGCAGCCGAGACGATCTCGAGGTGTGGCGCAGCGGCGAAGGCGTCTTCATAGGCTCGTGAACCTACGGTCGCTTCGGTGCCAATAACGCCGATCTTGCCGTTTCGGGTGGCTTGCACGGCGCGTCGAACAGCCGGCTGAATGACTTCAACCACGGGAATTCCATAGCGGCCGGTGTACCGCTCGCGTGCATCGCGCAACACTGCAGCAGACGCGGAATTGCAGGCGATCACGAGCAACTTCACACCCGCTTCAACCAGCTCATCCATGACGCCAAGGGCATTCGCGCGCACTTGGGCGATAGGAAGTGGTCCGTACGGGCTGTTCTTGGTATCGCCTACATAGACCGTAGATTCCGCGGGCAACTGGTCCAGGACCGCACGAGCCACAGTGAGTCCCCCGACACCCGAGTCAAAGATTCCAATCGGGGCGTCAGGTTCAGGTGCGTTCGGCCGTCCAGTGGATGCCGCGAGCGCGGAAGTCAATCGATCATTTGGTGTTGGCATGATGTGTCGAGAATACTCGCCAACACGCCAATATGCTGGAATCTCAGAGCGGCGTGATGAGTATTACACGCGCTTGAGCAGAGCGCTCATGAGGGATTCTTGCACCCACGAAACGAAGTTGTAGACCAATGCCAGCTGGTCTCGATCCGTGGTGGCGTCCGTGTAATCCACCATCATGTAGATCTTCTCGGCGTCCTTCTCATCTGCGATTTCAAGACGCTCTGCGAGCGCAAGCCGAGCCGAGTTCAAACCCTTAGACAGGACCACGGCTTCGGCCGTGTCCAGCACTAGAGGAAAACGCTCCAGCACTTGGCTCGAAAACTTCAAGTGACCAATCTTCGTGGACACGAGGTTCTGCTCAGTCAGTCGACGGTACTCTTCAGATTCCGCTTCATCGGACGAAGCAACCGTGGGAATCAAGCGCTGCACCACGGCATCATCCGAATCATGCACAGCCACTGAATCTGGAACCATGCCCGTCAGAGCCCACAGCGGATCGCGAGTCTCGGCACTTTCGGGAGCTGCGACGTCGTCCTCTAATAATTGAGCGACGTCCCTCAGAAGCTCACGGATCAAACCAAGTTCTGCGCTATCAAGACCGCACGTGATCCCGCCGGACGTTGATTTGAATCCGCGGGCCATTACGCTTCATCTGCCTTCTGAAAAGTAGCCCACAAACCAAACTCATGCATGGCAAAAGTATCCGCTTCGATCTTCTCTTTCGAGCCGGTCGCAACGACCGACTTACCATCGCGGTGGACTTCGAGCATGAGCTTCTTGGCCTTCGACTTTGAATAACCAAAGTAGCTCTGGAAGACATAGCTCACGTAGGTCATGAGATTTACGGGGTCATTCCAGACAATCAAGACATACGGAACGGCCGCTTGGAATACCTCATCAACATGGGTGTCCAGCTCTTCACGCGTGACTGTGTCCGTCATAGCCATACCAATATTCTACTCGCGCTATGACGGCACGCACGCGTTCGTATGGCTAAAGTGTGAATAGCACAGCACTTGGTCGGCACGGCCATGCCAAAAAGATTGCGAACGAGGAAAGCATGCATCTTCCATCTACATCCCTGCTCACGGACCACTATGAACTCACGATGCTCCAAGCGTCGCTCAAGTCCGGAGCAGCTCACCGCAAGAGCGTGTTTGAGGCATTTGCACGTCGTTTGCCCAGTGGGCGTCGCTACGGCGTTGTTGCCGGAACCGGACGCATCTTGGAAGGCCTTCAAGAGTTCCGATTCCTTCCCGAGCAGATTGAGTTCTTGCGTGCAAAGAAGGTCGTGAACGAGGAGACGCTTGACTACCTCGCGAATTTCAAGTTCTCCGGCAATATCTTCGGATATGCCGAAGGTGATCTCTACTTCCCCGGCTCGCCGATTCTCATTGTGGAATCCACGTTCGCCGAAGCGTGCATCCTCGAGACCTACATCCTCTCCGTACTGAACCACGATTCCGCCGTAGCCTCCGCAGCCTCACGTATGACTGCCGCTGCAAATGGCCGTCCGTGCGTTGAGATGGGCTCGCGCCGCACGCAGGAAGAGTCCGCAGTGGCCGCAGCTCGCGCCGCGATCATCGCGGGCTTCGCGTCCACCTCCAATCTGGAAGCCGGCATTCGCTACGACGTCTTGACGGTGGGCACGGCAGCGCACTCCTTCACGCTGCTGCACGATTCTGAGCGCGAAGCCTTCGAAGCCCAGGTGGCCTCGATGGGCAAGAACACCACACTGCTGGTGGATACCTACGACGTCGAACAAGGCGTCCGCACGGCCGTTGAGGTGGCTGGCCCCGAACTGGGTGCAGTCCGTTTGGACTCCGGCGACTTGGTGGATCAGGCCCAGTGGGTGCGCCGCCTGCTCGACGACTTGGGCAACAAGGACACCCGCATCATGGTCACCTCCGACCTCGACGAATACGCCATCGCCGCATTGCAGTCCGCGCCAGTGGACGCATACGGCGTGGGCACGCGCGTGGTCACCGGCTCCGGTGCTCCAACCGCGTCTATGGTTTACAAGCTCGTGTCGCGTCAGGGCGACGACGGCGAGTGGGTCAATGTTGCGAAGGCTGCCGCAAACAAGGCGAGCGTCGGCGGACGTAAGTTTGCTCTCCGCCGCCTCAACGAGCGTGGCCGCGCCACGGCCGAAGTGATCGGCATCGGTGAAGTTCCGGAAAATGATGGCAACGACCGCGAACTCTTGGTGCAGTTCGTCAAGGACGGCGTCTTCGATCAGGGGTGGACCGGCGCCGAAGGCGTCCGACGTGCGGCCAAGCGCCACCACGATTCCGTGACGGAACTTCCTGGCGTGGCAAAGCGCATGACCGCCGGCGAACCAGTGATTCCAACGACGTACTTGGATGAAGACGCCGCGAACTAGGTGCTGAACGCAAAAGGGTCGGTCCGTAGGTACCGACCCTTTTGCGTCTAAACAGTTTCTTCTGCGATAGCTACCGCACTCGAGACCTGTAGCGCGAGTCTAGGTCCTGCCCACAAACCAGTTCTGGAGTTTGCTCAAGCGATGCTCGAGCTGTTCCACGTTCGCTTGGGCAACGGCCGGCCCTCCGCACTCCGTCCTCAAACGCGAATGAATCACGCCGTGCGGGGTTCCCGTGCGCGCGGACCATGCCGAGACGTTCTTTTGCAGCTGGCTTCGTAGTTCTTTGAGCCTGCGGTGATCCACCACGTCAGCGAATTGCTGGTCATGTTGCGTGGCTGCCGAATCGTCTTGGCTTGCGTTCTTACGACGGCGCGAGACCTGTTCGGCCTGGCGTTGCCGCAAAAGCATCGAGACCTGCTCAGGATCCAAGAGGCCTGGGATACCGAGGAAATCGAGTTCCTCTTCCGAGCCGATCTCGCCGCCGGTTCCGAACTCGCCACCATCAAAGAGCACGCGGTCAAACGAGGCCTGCGAATGGACGGCCTCAAACTTTCCACCGACCAGATCCGAGCTTGCCTTCTCTTCGCGGTTTGCTTCCGCCATGAGATCTTCTTCGGGAATGTTCGCTAGATCGTCAACGCCTGAACCTTCTTTGTCCAGGGCGTGATCTCGCTCGACTTCCATCTCATTAGCCAGTGCCAGTAGCACCGGCACGGATGGCAGGAAGACGGATGCCACTTCGCCTCGCTTACGGGCACGCACGAAGCGGCCAACTGCCTGGGCGAAGAACAGCGGTGTAGACGTTGAGGTGGCATACACGCCGACGGCGAGACGCGGAACGTCCACGCCTTCGGACACCATGCGGACGGCAACCATCCAGCGGCTGGTTCCCGCCGAGTATTCCTCAATGTTGTTAGAGGCCTTCGCATCATCGGAAAGGATGACGTAGACCTTTTCACCCGTAATTGCCTTGAGCTGCTTCGCGTATTCCTTGGCGTCGGCGTGGTCAGTAGCAATCACCAAGCCGCCAGCGTCCGGAACCGTTCGCCGAACTTCAGTCAGTCGCTGGTCCGCGGCGCGCAAGACGGACGGAATCCATTCTCCGGAAGGATCCAGCGCGGTACGCCAAGCGTGCTGCGTGATGTCTTTGGTGGCTCCGGCACCGAGGATGGCTTCCATCTCTTCGCCAGCTGACGTGCGGAAACGCATGCGGCCGGAGTACGCCATGAACAGCACCGGACGGACCACGTGGTCTTTGAGCGCGTTCGCGTAGCCATACGTGTAGTCGGCCTTCGAACGACGGATACCGTCTTCGTCCTCTTGGTAGACCACAAAAGGAATGGTTGCCGTGTCAGAACGGAACGGCGTACCCGTCAACGCCAACCGGCGTTTCGCGGGCTCAAAAGCTTCGCGGATGCCATCGCCCCAGCTGAGAGCGTCACCGCCGTGGTGAATCTCGTCAAGGATGACAAGGCTTGGGACGGCTTCGACTTTGGCTCGGTGCAAGAGCGGTTTGGAAGCCACCTGCGCGTACGTCACAGCCATACCAATGAACCCGGAGCCAATGGAGATGTCCGCGTTCTTGAAGTTGGGGTCAATGGACAAGCCCACACGGGCAGCAGCATCGGCCCACTGGCGCTTGAGGTGATCCGTAGGGGCAACCACGATGATGCGACGAACCGTGCCTTGCTCAACCAGCATTTTGGCAACGCGCAACGCGAAGGTGGTCTTACCGGCGCCCGGGGTCGCGACGGCCATAAAGTCCTGCGGAGCCATCTCGAAGTATTTCTCGAGCGCTTCCGCCTGCCACTGACGCAGTTTTGGCGCAGTTCCCCACGCCGCACGATCCGGGTACGCCGGTGGCATGTCTTCGCCCAACGTAAAAAGGGCATCAGACATGAAGAGTTCTCCTTAAAGCAGTGGATGAATTGGTCAGCGAGGCGAGGTTATTTTTCGCCGTCGCCACCGCCACCGTTAAGGGATTCGTAAATGCTCTTGCACTCTGGGCAGACGGGGAACTTGTTTGGATCGCGACCAGGAACCCATACTTTGCCACACAAAGCGATGACTGGGTCACCAGTGAAAGCGGACTCCATGATCTTCTCTTTGCGCACGTAATGCGCAAAGCGTTCGCGATCGCCTGGCTCTAGTTCTTGGGCGAGTTCCTCCCGCTCAAGAGTGGCGGTTCCCCCACCCACACCGGGGTTCTGCGGATCATCTGCAAAGGGATCTGGAGGCATACTCATGTGTTCAATCCTAGCAACCCGCGGCAACTGAAACGCCGACGAGTGTCCTTCCCTAACGATTTCGAACAGTGGCCTGCATCAACTCTGGCCAGCGCGACTCAAGCCATTTTCCGCCAACTCTGACGCCCACCAGAAGGTAAATGGCACCGAGCACCAGACCCACCAAAAGAAGCACCCACGCCCACATGGAGTTGTTTGTCACGCTGTAGGCGATGAGCAATCCGATCGCCGGAGCGCTGAGGATCGTCATGGCCAGCATGATGCCCATTTGCGTGACCGCCATGCGAACACCGGAACCAGGGTGCGATTTGAAGGGGCTCTCCCCCGGCAGCGGGACGGCGTAGGTATAGCGCGCGGAAGCGATAGAAGAGATTCCGATACTTGCCAAGAGAGCACAAGCGTTCATGCCGACCAGTGCAGGTATCAACGTGGAGTCGCCCAAGATCAACGGCACACCGATGGACAAGATCATAAACAGCGGCAGGGCAACCAACGCGCACGCGATCGCACGACCCCAACGGTCGTCGGCGCCTTTCATCCCCGAGAGGGCATGAAGCGAAAAAGCCGTGGAGTCGTAGCTGACGTCTGCTGAAATTCCGAAGCCCATCAGCGCGAACACCACGGGCCCTGCCCACAGCACCATGAGTGGACTACCGGATTGGTTGTACATGAACCAGGCAATAACAAGCATGAGCGGCACCACAACGAGGCTGCCTGCATACCGGGGGTCTTTGAGCCAATAGATGAGAGCTCGAGCCGTCACAGCACCCCATGGGGTGGCTGGGACTCGAGAGAAGATGCCCAGTCCGTCTACCTTGCGGCTAGCTTTGGCAACGCTGGGGTTCTCGATAGACCTCATCAGCATGAATGACCAGATCCATGCAAAGACTGCGAGGTAGATCACCGAGATCAGCATGCGGAGCGCGGCCAGAAGCATATTGGACTGCGCAACGTCCCACGGAATAGCAGCAAAGATTCCTAGCGGTGTCCACGACAGCACTTGTGCGACCGTGGGAATCCACTCGAGGGCTCGATCGAAGCTATCGGCAAGCGACGAGATGGCCGGCCCCAGCAACATCAACGGGATAAAGAGCAACACGGCTGCAATGTCACGGAATCGCCGGTTGGCGGTAATGGAGAGCGCGGCCGTGGAGACAAGTCGCGAGAGCACTTGGCTCATGAGTGCGGCCAAGATTGCGCTGATGATGGCGGCGGCCATCGCCGCGAGGTTAGGGCGCCACATCAGCGTCTGCGACAAAAACACGAGCAACGTGAGCGTTGCTGGAATGCCAATGAAGCCACTCAACAGCAGACCCACGCTGAGATCACGTCGCGTCAAGACAAAGGTATTGAACCGCGCAGGGTCAAGGGTCAAGTCAACGCCGGTCAGGAATACCGGAATGAGTGCCCAGCCGAGAAGGACAACCGACGTGACCAAGACGCCCACGGAGCCACGAAGATCCAACGGCTGTTCGGCGAGGTAAAAAGATCCGATGCCCAACATCACTACCCAGAACAGGGCATACAAGCCACCGATGATGGTGCCCACGAGCTGCCATGTGCTGCGTTTGAATCCGTTCACCAGCAGGCGCCATTTGAGGCTCAGGAGGTGTGCAACCATGACAACCCCTCGCCGTTTGAGCGTCCACCCACAAGATCCACAAAACGGTCTTCCAGCGAGCCGCCCTGCCGAACTTCGTCCGTCGTACCGATCGCCAAGAGGTTGCCACGAGCCATGACGGCAACGTGAGAACACATGCGCTGGACCAGATCCATCACATGGCTCGACACCACCACGGTGCCGCCATGTGCCACGTAGTCATTCAGGATGCTACGAATATTTGCCGCCGATACGGGGTCCACGGCTTCAAAGGGCTCGTCCAGAACCAGCGTGCGCGGCGCGTGAATCATGGCCGTGGCGAGCGCGATCTTTTTGGTCATGCCGGCGCTGTAATCAACCACGAGCTTCTCCCCCGCGTCGACCAGGTCCAGGGCCCTCAAGAGATCGTCAGTTCGTTCCGCCACGGTCTCCCGGTCCATACCGCGGAGCAATCCGGCATAAGTGACGAGTTGTCGGCCAGATAGACGGTCGAAGAGGCGCACGCCATCAGCAAGAACGCCGAGCTTCTTCTTAGCTTCGAGGGAATCCGCCCACATGTCCACGCCGTTGATCCAGACTTGGCCGGCGTCCGGACGCAAGAGCCCGGTGACCATGGACAACGTGGTGGTCTTTCCAGCGCCGTTGGGGCCCACTAGTCCAAAGAACGAACCAACAGGCACGTCAAAGCTGACGCCGTTGACGGCTACAACATGATCAAAGACTTTGCCCAGTCCTCGAATTGCGATGGCTGGCGCGGCAAATGAAGGCGAGGCTGGATCCTCGTGTGGTTGGGTCATGCTTTGAGGCTACCCGCAGGCACACGGAAAAAAATCCTGCCACATGATGAATTTCGGAAAATCCTACTTAGGGATGACGAATTCCCGGACAGCTCCGCACTTCGCACTGAGCACTTTGCCAAGCAAAGCCTGGCTAAGTCCAGCGACTCGATCCGACTCAGTACATCGATTAGTACAGCGTGCGCGCGAGCTTTTGACGAGCCGCGCTGACGCGTGGATCAGACTGGCCCACCACGGTGAACAAGTCCACGAGACGCACGCGCGCTGTTTCGCGCTCGTCATCGAAGTGCGTGGCGATGAAGGAAATGATTCGGCGGAAGCCGTCTTCCACATGACCACCAGCGACGTCTAGATCCGCAACAGCGAGCTGAGCCTCCAGGGAGTCCGGAGATTCAGCACCGGCGGCGCGGACGGCTGTGGCATCCATCGTGGATACGCGCAGCAAGAGTTCGGCGGTCTTGAGGCCCTGCGTGGCCTCGTGATCGTTTGGCTTTTCAGCCAAGGCCTTGTTGAAGTGCGTGATGGCACCTTCGTAATCGCCAGAAGAAACTGCTTCTTCAGCGGCTACGAGCAATGGGTTCTTGGGCGCAGCGGATGGCTGATCCGCTGCAACGGGAGGCACCGTACCGGTGATGCCATTCTGCAACGCCAGAGCCATCAATTCGTCCAGCAAGGACTTGATCTCAGCTTCGGCAGGAGCACCTTGAAACAACGGAACTGGGCGGCCGCCCAAAACGGCGACCACGGCGGGCACTTGCTGCAAGCGGAACGCCTGCATGATGGCTGGGCTCGTGTCCGCGTCTACGGTTGCGAGCACCAACTTGCCTTCGTAGCCATCCACCAAACGCGCCAACAACGCGTCGAGTTCGGCAGAGCCAGGATGACGGTTCGTTCCGAAGGACACCACCACTGGGACCTGATTGGACAGCTGGATGGCCTGCTCGAAGCTTGCTTCATTGACGGCTACCCGCCAGCGTCCGGAAACGGCAGTGCCGCGCTGACCGGGCCCAGCGGCGTCGTTCTGGGAAGAAGGAGCGGACCCCTGCGCCGCGGCGGACAAATCTACCGCGCCCCGCGCTGACGCGATGTGGGGTTCGGATGTTGAATTGTTCGGGTTGGGCACAGGGGTTTCACTCATGGATTCTCCTCAGAAGTTTCGCTAGTCAGTCTTGGGTGAGAAGACCTAGTCGGTCGGTGCGGTGCGGGACACGATGTTGGCCTCGTACTGCAAGACGCTGCCACCGATGACCCGAATCTTTCCGCCGGCCTCAGCCGAGGGAATGTACAGCACTACCGGCTCCACAGAATTGATGTTCAGTCCGTCCTTCGTGGTGGACTTGCCGGCCATGCGTGCCGTCTGTGCATCCAACGTCACCGTGGATCCAGCAACACGTGGGCGAACCATCGTGGTGGTCGAGATGTAGGCAGAAACCACAGCACCGCCGTCAGGCGTACGGAACGACGTGGTGATCTTTGGATCCGCCGTGCGCTTGATGAAGAAGCGTGCATCCTTACCGGCCTTGAACAGCTCGTCCTGGTAAGAGTGCGTCTCATCGATGAAGGTCGAAGATTCGAACTTGTCGCGGTTTGCACGAGCAACACTGAGCTGCGCCGCCAGAGCGTTCACGGCGTCATTCGGCTTGGCAACAAGTCCGTCGGCGTCGTTGGAGATCGCTGCAACGTTCTGGTCACCGATCGCGATACCTGGGAATTCAGCGCCACCGATCATGGGAACGGCGTTCATCAGCAGGTATGGGGCGCGAGCATTTGCCTGCTGCAAGGTCAACACCTGTGGCGTGTCATTGGTGGATGCCTGAGTGACCACCATGATCTTGCGCGGGAAAGCACCATCGGTAGGAACTACGGCCGAGCGGACAGGGCCAGCCTGAATTGCTGCTGGCTTTTCCGTTTGGTACTGGCGACGCGAGAGCGAGTTTGCGTATTCGCGCAAGGACTGAGCTGCGCCGCCAGCGCGGGTCTTGAGCAACTTGTCATCGTTGGCCTTGTCCGAGTCATTGACTGCGGTAGCAACCTTCTCCAAGATGGTGTCCAGCTGCTGGGGCATGACGATGGGGTATGCCTTGCTGTCACCACTGCTCTGGGCGGCGGATTCAGATGGTGAAGGCGAAGTGGAGCTTGCGTTTGCAGGAACCGCACCGGACACTGCCATAGCAAGAATCGCAGCGGTAGCGGACGACGTCGCAGCTACCTTTGCGCGGGTACGCTTCAGTACCGTCTTGGAGCTAGTAGCGCCAGACTTGACGGCGCGTGCCTTAGAAATGGCCCAGCCAAGAAGGCCCAAGCCGATCAAGAGCAAAATCGAACCGATGACGATGAGCGGAACTGCCCATGGCGTTTCTTGAGGATCTGCCCACGAAACCTGCACGTTGACAGGAGCGTCGCCCTTGCCGTCCTTCGATGCAAGCAAGAGGGTCCATGGTCCGTCATCCGGAACGGTCCACTGGTGGACCATCTGGCCCTGCGATTCCTGCTGCGCAACCCACAGATCAGAAGAAGCTGGGGCAGGAACGGAAGCGGCGCCGTCGTGATGTGCGGCAGTGATCGAGTTGTCCTTGCCGTTCTTCTCAATTCCGGTGAGCTCGTTGTATGCCGAGCCCTTCACCCAAGCGTCCACATCGCCCGTGCGGCCAAGCGCAGCTACGAAGGGATTGTCAGAGGTGATGGTGAAATCGACGGGCTCTTTGCTGATGGCTTGTACATCAGGACGGATTAACGTGACAGGCGCCTTGTCCAGCGACTGGGTGATCGTGGCTGTTGCCGTCTGAGATGGTGCCCAGATTGTCTGTTGGGCAATGCCAACAAACAACGCGACTCCTCCCAAGACCAGGGCCAACACTGCAGCTAGATAACGCACAAAAAAACCAATCGGAAGGGAACATTGTCTTGACCAGCGGAATTCGCGGGCGCTCAAAAAACGCGTGCTAGTCGCATAATCATAACGAATCGATGACATTTTGTGTTCCTGAGCGTGTTCTAGTTAACAAGAAACACTCAGACTCTTAGGTAGGCTCAGCTTGTGAACAACCCACTGCCTCCATCGCAAGGGTCCCAATACGACGACGAAGCGGACTCCTCCGTCAGCGATGATCAGCGATCCGTAGGTTCCGGCGGAGCGCAAGCTTCCCCAAGCGCATCAACGAACGCCGTGCCACCAGCTGCGTCGGTTCGCACCCCGGAAGAAGTGGCGGCCTCCTCTGATGCCACCCTCGAGGACGTCATTGGGCCACAACCGGCAGTCAAGCCTCCCACCAACCCGATTCCCGTTGTCCCCCACGCAGTGCCCGAGCGGCCTGATCACGAACCCCGCAGACAACGAATCCTTCGCCGCATCAGCGGAGCTTTTGGTGCCCGACCGCACCGACTGAAGTACGATGTTCCACCTGAGCCAGAAGCTGGCGAACACGTTGCGACGGCCGATCTCGCAACAACAGTCACTCCTCGTCACCCCGTACAAACGGGTTTCTTGCTCACCGTTGGCGTCGGCATCGCTTTGGGCCTGTATTTCATGATCACCAACGTGGGCCAGCTCGTCATGTGGATCGCGGTAGCGCTCTTCATTGCACTGGGCCTGGATCCCATTGTTCGTTGGTTTGAGGGCCGCGGAATGCCACGCGCCGTGGGTGTCTTGGCTTCGATCCTGTTCTTGATTGTGCTGGTGGGCGGCATCATGGGAACGCTCATCCCCACGATCATTCAACAGACCACGCAGTTCATCGCCCAAGCTCCCACCATCATTGCGGACTTCCTGAATTCCGATTTCTTCCGCACCATCGATAACCAGTTCCACGTTTCAACTCGCATCACGGACGAAGTCAACAAGTTCTTCACTAACGGTTCCGCGGTGGGCGGCCTCTTCGGCGGCGTCCTCGGCGTGAGCGGCATGGTGTTCCAAGGCTTCTTCGGCGTCATTACCGTGTTGGTGCTGGCGATCTACTTCTTGTCTTCTTTGCCAGCCATGAAAGCGTGGGCCTACCGCTTGGCGCCTCGTTCGAAGCGCCCCCGCGTGCAAGCGCTGTCTGAGGAGATCACCAACTCAGTAGGTAACTACGTGATGGGTCAAGCGGTCGTCGCCGCTCTCAACGCGTTGTATGCGTTCATCGTCATGTCGATCGTGGGCGTTCCCTACGCCCTCTTGCTTGCCTTCGTCGTCTTGATTCTGGCCTTTATCCCGCTGGTGGGAGCCGTGATCGCTGGCATTGTGGTTTCGCTGATCGCGTTGACCGTGACCTGGCAGACGGCAGTCATTTACGCCATTTGCTACTTCGCTTACCTGCAGTTCGAGGCGTACTTCATCTCTCCACGCATCATGCAGCGTGCCGTTGCCGTCCCAGGCGCAGTGGCCGTGATTGCTGTGATTGCCGGCGGTTCACTCATGGGCATTGCCGGCGCGCTGATGGCGATTCCACTCGCTGCCGGAGCGCTGTTGATTGTGCGCGAAGTCTTTATTGCCCGGCAAGACGAGCTCTAGTGGCGCGTACCGTGAGAGGCCCAGCATTTGAGGTGCCAGTGCCGACGCTCCGCTGCTGACTTCTCCTCGCCGCTCCAGTGATCGCTACGCCACGCCACTTTGTGTGCCGTGCCAGGAGTGATGTCACGGTGACAGCCCGGGCAAATGTAGTTCTTCATGGCGCGGAATGCGGGAATGTCCACCACGTGCCACTCGCCGTCGCGGCCGGATTCCACCGAGTAGTTTCCCGTAAACAGTGGTGACTCTCGGCGTTCGCTGATGTCTCGTGGATCCACGCTTCGGCGTTTGCCTTGGGATGAGCGGCGGGGTCGGTTGGAGCGAGGCACTCGTCTATTCTCCCTCATCACACGCTCAATCCGCTGACGGGTCCGCGAAGAGTCCGGTAGTGCCGGTAAGCTATCGGGGTGCGTTTGGTGATAGCTGATTGTTCCGTTGACTACGAGGGCCGTTTGCGCGCTCACTTGCCACTAGCCACCCGTTTGCTGGTGCTCAAAGCCGATGGTTCGGTGCTGGTTCACTCCGACGGCGGCTCCTACAAACCGCTCAACTGGATGTCTCCTCCCGCAACCCTGCGCGAAAGTGAGCCTGACGAGGATACGCAGGCCAGCGGCGTCGTGCAGGTATGGACCGTGCAGCACGCCAAGAGCGACGATCGCCTCATCATCAACATCCACGCCATTCACCAAGACCTCACCCACGAGCTTGGCGTTGATCCGGGGCTGATCAAGGACGGCGTCGAAGCGGATCTTCAGCGACTCCTTGCGGATCAGATCGAGGTCCTCGGATCCGGTTTCCGTTTGGTGCGCCGCGAGTACATGACCGCAATTGGCCCAGTAGATATTTTGGCGCGCGATGCCGACGGCGCCTCGGTGGCGGTAGAGCTCAAGCGCCACGGCAACATCGACGGCGTTGAGCAGTTGACCCGTTACCTCGAGCTGATGAATCGCGATCCTCTGCTGGCTCCGGTCCGCGGCATCTTCGCCGCGCAGACCATCAAGCCGCAAGCTCGCACGCTCGCTGAAGACCGCGGCATCACGTGCGTCACGCTCGATTATGACGCGCTCAGAGGGTACGACGACGCCGAGGGGCGTTTGTTCTAAGCGCTTAGTTGGTGCCACGCGCCTAAGATGGGTTTATGGACGCCAACGCGCAGACCCAAGAACCCGCGGCCCGTTACTTTCGCGGGACCGCATTCGTTGATGGTGCACTGGTAGAGGACGCCGCTGTCTCCTACCAAGGTGACCGCATTGTCTACGCCGGACCTTTCAGCGAATTCCGCAATGATGAGGGTGCCAGCGAATCCGTGCTCGCTGAGGCAGAGATGCTCATCCCCGGCCTCGTTGATCTGCATGTCCACGGCATAGCCGGTGTGGACTTCTCAACGGCCAGCTCCGATGAGATCTCGCGCGGACTCCATGAACTGCATAAGGCTGGCACCACGACCGCGCAGATTTCCCTCGTGACGCTTCCGGCGGATCAGATGATTGCAGCCATCGAGAATTGTGCGGCAGCTTGCCACGATGCGCTTTCTGCAGGCATCCATCTGGAAGGCCCCTTCCTCTCCCTCGCCCGCGCCGGCGCCCAAGACCGCTCCGCCATCTTGGACGTGGATCTCGATCTAGCCGAGGAGCTAGTGCTGGCGGGACAAGGACAGGTCCGCTGCATGACGTTGGCGCCCGAGCTTCCTCAGGCCGACGACCTAGTCCAGCTGTTGGCCAGCCATGGTGTTTTGCCTGCCTTCGGCCATACGGACGCCACCCACGAACAAATGCAGCAAGCCCTGGTCCACGCTCGAGAACAGCTCGCGAGTGCTGGTTTCCCCGGATACACCGAAGTACCGCTCATTACGCACTTGTTCAATGGGATGCCGCCATTCCACCACCGAGATTCGGGGGCCGTTGGCGCCATCGTGAAGTCGGCCTCGCGCAAGGGTGTGGTGATTGAGCTGATCGCTGATGGACAGCACGTTGACTACGATGTCTTGAACTTCGTCTTTGGCATTGTGCAGTCTTCAAACCTCGTGATCGTCTCTGACGCGATGGCGGGGACGAAGGCGCCCGACGGAACATACTCGCTCGGCACGGCCACGGTTCGGGTGACACGTGACGGCTCCGGAGACTCCTCTGCTCGACTATTGCACGAGGGGCAAGAACTTCTTGCCGGTGGCGCCATGACGCTCTTGGATTCACTTCGGGCAACCACGCGTGAAGGCGTTGCTTTCGAGCGTGTGCTTGAAGCGATGACCCGAATTCCAGCGGGAGTTCTGGGGCTGGAAGACGAGCTAGGACGAATCCACCGTGGATTCCGAGCAGACCTCGTGGTGATCGATTCGAACTTCGAGCCAACCACCGTGATCCGTGCGGGAGAGCAAGTCCTTTAGAGGATCAGGTCCTTTTGCGCATGAAGGCCCGCCGGAACATCACGGCAGGCCTTCATGTTTTAAGTTTTTAGCGCCAGACGCCGATACCGACTGCTGGCCCGGCCTCAATCCATGCGGAGAGACCGTTGTATGCACCGTACTTCATGGCGATCTGTAGTTCTTCGCCCTTGTGCTTGAATTGCACCACAACAGAACCTGGAACGAGGCGTGCTCGCTCGGACTCTTCTGGCTCACGCCATCCCATGATGGTCAGGTCGCTGCGCACAAAGGTCTTATCCGGTATCCACGCGACGGAAAACAATCGCAAGAACTCGAGGGAGTCCTGCTGATACCGGCAAATGCCCATGGTCCAATGACCTGGGCGCGTCGAGATCGACGCATCAAAAGTACCTAGTTCTCTTCGTAGTTGAAACCGGCGCACCACCATGGCCCCCAATAGGAGGAGAACCAATAGTAGTGCGCCGGCTAGAACAGCGAAGACGATTCCGAAATCACCCAATGCTGTGATGTGAGCTTCTACCTAGGCCGATTCTTGCATTTCAGCATTATCGGCGACGATGACAACTCGATTGCTGTCAACGGAGAAGAATCCACCATCAGCGTGCAGCGTGATCCGGTTACCCTCGACGGGCTCGATAGCGAGCTCGCCGGGGGCCAACACGGCGAGTACTGGAGTGTGACCCGGCATAACACCAATCTCACCTTCAGCGGTACGCGCCTTGACCAAGGTGGCCGCACCGGACCACACGAAGTGATCCGCTGCGACTACTTCTACCTGAAGTTCAGCCATATTACTTGGACATTTCCTGGATCTTGGCCCACTGACGCTCTACGTCCTCGAGGCCACCGATGTTGAAGAACGCCTGTTCTGCAACGTGGTCGAGATCGCCATCGCAGATAGCCTTGAAGCCTTCGATGGTGTCCTTGATGGAAACCGTAGAACCCTCGACACCCGTGAACTGCTTAGCAGTGTAGGTGTTCTGGGACAAGAACTGCTGGATACGACGAGCGCGGGAAACCACGATCTTGTCTTCTTCAGAAAGTTCGTCAACACCAAGGATGGCGATGATGTCCTGAAGTTCCTTGTTCTTCTGGAGGATCTGCTTGACGCGGATCGCGGTGTCGTAGTGATCCTGACCGATGTACTGAGGGTCAAGAATACGAGACGTCGAGGTCAGCGGATCCACAGCTGGGTACAGACCACGGGAAGCAATTTCACGGGAAAGTTCCGTGGTTGCATCCAAGTGGGCGAAGGTGGTTGCCGGAGCCGGGTCGGTGTAGTCATCAGCTGGCACGTAAATTGCCTGCATCGACGTAATCGAGTGGCCCTTGGTGGACGTAATGCGCTCCTGAAGGAGACCCATTTCGTCAGCAAGGTTTGGCTGGTAACCCACAGCAGAAGGCATACGGCCGAGCAGCGTGGAAACTTCAGAACCTGCCTGGGTGAAGCGGAAGATGTTGTCGATGAACAACAACACGTCCTGGTTCTGAACGTCGCGGAAGTACTCAGCCATGGTCAGGCCGGACAATGCGACGCGAAGACGGGTTCCTGGTGGCTCGTCCATCTGGCCGAATACAAGGGCGGTGTCCTTAAGAACGCCTGCCTCTTCCATTTCAACCCAAAGGTCGTTACCTTCACGGGTACGCTCACCAACACCGGCGAATACCGAGGTACCACCGAAGTTACGAGCAACACGGGTGATCATTTCCTGGATCAACACGGTCTTACCAACACCAGCGCCACCGAAGAGGCCGATCTTTCCACCCTTGATGTATGGGGTAAGAAGGTCGATCACCTTGATGCCGGTTTCGAGGATCTCCGTGGAGCCCTCGAGGGAGGCGAAGGAAGGTGCCTTGCGGTGGATTGGCCAGCGCTCCTGGATGTCAAGCTCAGACGCCTCAACGTCGAGTGGTTCACCCAAAACGTTGAAGATGTGGCCCTTGACAACGTCACCGACGGGAACGGAGATAGGAGCTCCGGAGTCGGTCACAGAGGCGCCGCGGACCAAGCCGTCGGTTGCCTGAAGGGAAATTGCACGGACCATGTTGTCGCCCAAGTGCTGGGAGGTCTCGAAGGTGATCGTGCGGGTCGCACCGTTGAGGGTGATCTCAGCGGTAAGCGCGTTGTACATTGCAGGAAGGGCGTCTGCTGGGAACTCGACGTCGACGACGGGGCCGATTACACGAGCGATGCGACCGGTTGCACCGGCGCCCGACTGTGCGGTTCCCTGCTCATTAAGTTGGGCAGTCATCTCTCTCACTTCATTTGATTCAGATGGCGGGATACGTTTTTCAATTGACGATGTGTCAGAGCGCGTCCGCGCCGGCCACGATTTCCGTCAGTTCCTGAGTAATTTCAGCCTGTCGGGCGTTGTTACGCAGTCGCGTGTACTTCTTGATCAGTTCGTTCGCGTTGTCACCTGCGGACTTCATCGCGCGCTGGCGGGCAGCAAGCTCGGAAGCTGCAGCCTGGAGCATCGCGGTGAAGATGCGGGACTCGATGTAACGCGGCAAAAGGGCGTCAAGTACCTGAGCCGGCTCTGGCTCAAATTCGTAGAGCGGAAGAAGCTCTGCTTGATCGGTAACCTCTTGGTCGATAACTTCGAGAGGAAGCAAACGGACAACCGTTGGCTCCTGCGTCACCATCGACTTGAACTGAGTGAACACGATGTGGATCTCGTCCACGCCACCCTCTTCGTAAGAGGCATTGAACGAATCGACAAGAACGTTGCCGACCTCTCGTGCCACTTCGAATTCTGGGGCGTCGGTGTTACCCGTCCACACCTGCTTGTACTCGCGGTTACGGAAGTCGAAGTACGCCTGACCCTTACGGCCAATGATGTACGTGGCAACTTCCTTGTTTTCGTCGCGTAGCTTGGTGATCAGCGACTCAGCCTGCTTCAAAACGCTTGCCGAGTAAGAACCAGCCAAACCGCGGTCGGAGGTCATGACCAAAACAGCCGAACGACGAGCTTCAGAGTGCTCGCGGGTCAGCGGGTGGTCAATCTCGTGTTGCGAGGCAACGGCCGACACAGCGCGCGTGATCGCATTGGAGTAAGGCAACGATGCAGCCACACGGCTACGTGCCTTTCCAATACGGGAAGTAGCGATCAGCTCCATCGCCTTGAAGATCTTTCGCATCGCCGAAGTGGCAGTGATCTTCTGACGGTAGACCCTAATCTGGGCTCCCATAGTGATCCTTTCCGTTTCCGAAAGTTAGGCGCCAACTCGACGCTGACGCCTAACTTCGCGAAAACTAGCGCTTCTGGCGGACGATTTGTTCTTGGCCGACAGACTCAGCGTCGATGGCCTGGTGCTCTTCGTGGCCGGCGCCAACCAAGTGGTTGTCACCTTCGCCGAAGAAGCCCTTCTTGAAGTCTTCGATGTTCGCCTTCAAAGCGTCCACCGTGGAGTCTTCAAGCTGCTTGGTCTGAGCGATCGTGTTCAGAACGTCAGAACGGTGCTTCAAGTGCTCGAGGAACTCGCGCTCGAAACGGGTGACATCCTCAACTGGAACGTCATCCAAGTAACCGTTCGTACCGGCCCAAACAGACACAACCTGATCCTCAACTGGGAACGGCTGGTACTGACCCTGCTTCAAGAGCTCCATCAAACGAGCGCCACGGGTCAACTGCTGACGTGAAGCAGCGTCGAGGTCCGAAGCGAACATTGCGAAGGCCTGCATGTCGCGGTACTGAGCCAAATCAAGCTTCAAGGTACCGGAGACCTTCTTCATAGCCTTGATTTGAGCAGCGCCACCCACGCGGGACACGGAGATACCCACGTCAACAGCTGGACGCTGGTTGGCGTTGAAGAGGTCGGACTGCAAGAAGATCTGACCGTCGGTGATGGAAATAACGTTGGTCGGAATGTAAGCCGAGACGTCGTTTGCCTTCGTTTCGATGATCGGGAAGCCGGTCATCGAACCTGCGCCGAGCTCGTCAGAGAGCTTTGCACAACGCTCGAGGAGACGAGAGTGTAGGTAGAAGACGTCACCTGGGTAGGCTTCACGTCCTGGCGGACGGCGAAGCAAGAGGGACACTGCACGGTAGGCTTCAGCCTGCTTGGAGAGGTCATCAAACACGATGAGAACGTGCTTGCCGCCGTACATCCAGTGCTGGCCAATTGCGGAACCTGCGTAAGGTGCCAAGTACTTGAAGCCTGCGGAGTCGGAAGCAGGAGACGCGACGATGGTCGTGTACTCAAGTGCTCCGTGGTCTTCAAGCGTCTGACGAACAGCAGCGATCGTGGAAGCCTTCTGGCCGATTGCGACGTAAACGCAACGAACCTGCTTGGTCACGTCACCGGATTCCCAGTTCGCCTTCTGGTTGATGATCGTATCGACAGCGATAGCGGTCTTACCGGTCTGGCGGTCGCCAATGATCAGCTGACGCTGGCCACGGCCGACTGGAATCATGGAGTCGATTGCCTTGAGGCCGGTCTGAAGCGGCTCGTGAACCGACTTACGCATCGTCACACCTGGAGCCTGCAGCTCAAGTGCGCGGCGTCCTTCGGCTGCGATCTCTCCGAGGTCGTCCATTGGGTTACCCAGTGGATCGACAACGCGGCCCAAGAAGTTGTCGCCAACGGGAACCGAGAGGATCTCGCCCGTGCGGTGCACTTCCTGGCCTTCTTCAATACCGGTGAAATCGCCAAGAACAACGACACCGATTTCGCGGGTATCGAGGTTCTGAGCCAAGCCCAGCGTTCCGTCTTCAAAGCGAAGAAGTTCGTTTGCCATGACGGAAGGAAGTCCTTCTACCTTGGCGATGCCGTCGCTCGCGGTCGTGACATGTCCGACCTCGACGCGCTCCGTGGTGCCCGGTTGGTAGGACGCCGCGAAGTCATTCAAGGCATTGCGGACGTCATCGGCGTTGATGGTCAATTCGGCCATCTGCAGTCCCTGCTCTCCTAATTGGTGATCAGAATGTCTCAGTGAGAGTCCTGATCGGAAATGAATAAGTCTTTAGTCCGTTAGTGGCTGAGAAGTACCCTGAGGCACTTAGCTGGCCAGACGTCGTCGCAATTCCGAGAGGCGCGTAGCCGAAGTAGCGTCAACTACCTCGTCACCGACCTCAACTCGGATTCCGCCAATCAACGCCGGGTTGACGTTGACATTGATCTTCAAGTCACGCTGGTACAGATTGTTGAGACCATTCTGCAAACGGCGCAGCTGCTCATCCGTCAAAGGACGAGTAACGGAAACGTTTGCGATCCAACGCTGCTGACGCTTGGCAACAAGTCCGATGAAGGACTGGACCAAATCGGTTGCCTTGTGTCCACGCGGGGTGGAAACGGCCTGGCCGATAAGCGTTTTCGTGGCTTCAGAAGCATCTGGGACGAGCGCGAAAGCAAGCTTCTCTTTCGACTCTGCAGTTGCTTGAGGTGCATCCAGCGCGCGCTGAACATCATGGCTAGAAGCGACAACCCGAACGAACGAGAAGAGTTCATCTTCAAGTCGCTCAAGTCCTTCAGAACCATTCTTTTCAGCGGAGGAAATAGCCGCCGTTGCCCCAAGCGTCTCAAGCGCATCCCCGATGTCGCGTGGGTCGCCCCAACGAGAGCCAGCAAGCTGTGCAGCGATTTCTTTCGTTGCTCCGGATACTTTTCCATCAAGCAAAGAGGAAAAGAGGTTTGCCTTGTCCTGACCCTCGCGGGAAGGATCAGTCAGCGCACGCCGAAGACCGGCGTTGCTGTCCACGATGCCCAAAACCGCGAACAATTCTTTTGCAAGCTCAGCTGGGTTCGAGCCTAATTTGGACTCGAGCAACGTCTGGGCTTGCGCGAGGGATTCACTTGATACGCGAGACATCAGTTGGAAGCACCTGCATTCTGGTGGGAATCAAGATCAGCCAAGAAGCGATCTACCACGCGGGATGCACGCGCATCGTCGGCGAGAGATTCGCCCACGATCTTGCCGGCCAGCTCAGTTGCCAAGGTGCCAACTTCGCTACGCAGCGAAGCAACAGCGGCAGTGCGCTCAGCTTCGATCTGAACGTGTGCCTGCTCAGTGATACGAGCGGACTCAGCGGCAGCTTTGGTCTTGAGATCGGCAAGGATCTGAGCACCTTCTGCGCGGGCCTCTTCACGGATGCGGTTTGCTTCCGTGCGAGCGTCCTGGAGCTGCTTCTTGTACTCTTCGAGCGCTGCGTTAGCTTCCGCCTGTGCGGCTTCAGCCTTTTCAATGCCGCCTTCGATGGCAGCAGTACGCTCTTCGTACGTCTTCTCGAACATCGGGACTACGTACTTGCTCACAATGAAGAGCAGAATTGCGAAACCGATGACGGTGACCACGATTTCCCAAACATTGGGAATCAATGGGTTTGCACCCTCAGCAGCTGCATAAATAACTGCGTCGTTCATTTTTCACCCGTCTTTCACTAGTTCGACGTTGTTACTGGAAAACCAGTAACTAGGCGCCGATAACGAAGGAGAAAACGAGGCCGAGGATAGCGAGTGCTTCAGTAAGTGCAAGGCCAAGGAAGGCGATTGGCTGAAGAACGCGCTGTGCTTCAGGCTGGCGAGCAACACCGTTGATGTAGGCCGCGAAGACCAAACCAACGCCGATACCACCGCCGATAGCGGAAAGGCCGTAACCAATGAGATTAAGGGAGCCTTGGATTTCCATGTTATTCCTTTCAAGAGCCACCATAGGCGGAGGCAATTTGTGCGATTTGGTGGTTCCCCTCTTTGTTCAAGAGGGACAGTTACTAGTGGGCGTCGGAGATCGAGCCCTGGATGTAGATCGCGGTCAGCAGGGTAAACACGTACGCCTGAAGAACCTGGATCAAAATTTCAAAGAGGTACATTCCAACGCCACCGGCCAAGGTGAGAACGCCGAGGCCCTTCATGAGACCGTCGCCTTCCAAGAAGAGGAAGGATGAACCGGCACCAGCCAGAGCGATGATCAAGTGACCGGAAAGCATCGTCGCGAAAAGACGGAGGCTGTGCGTGATCGGACGAACGAAGAAGTTCGAGATGATCTCGATGATGATGATCAACGGGAGGATCACCTTCGGCACACCGGATGGAACCGTCATGACCTTGAAGAACTTTCCACCGTGACGCTGGAAGCCAAGGAAGATCCAGTACAAGTACACGATGCCGGCCAAAGCGTATGGGGTTGCCACGTGGGAGGTGGTTGGCAACTGCAGCAACGGGATGGATCCGAAGAGGTTGTTGACCAAGATGAAGAAGAAGAAGGTGACGAGGATCGGCACGAAGCGCTTGAACTCACGCTCACCAATCACGTCCTTAGCAACGCCATTACGTACGAAGCTGTAAGCCTGCTCGCCGAGGAACTGGAACTTACCTGGAACCAGCTTGCCCTTCTTAGAGGAAGCCATGAAGAACCACGAGATCAGTGCGACGGAAATGAGAACCAGCAGCATCTGCTTGCCGAAACCGGTTCCGTACTCAGCTCCCCACGGCAAAATCTCTGGAAGATGGAGGTCTTCGAGTTTGGGGGCGTGAAAAACGCCGTCCTGGGAAGTAGAAGCCGGAAGCGCAAGCGCAATCAACGCGATTCCTCTCGTCAGTGTCCGTATGGGCGTGGCTCTCTACCACTGTGGTGGTGGAGAGAATTAAGTTTTGGTGGTTACGTCCGTGGGTCCGCGTCGCGACCTTGCGCGCGTTCTTTGCGGTGCATAACGGCTAGATAGAATCCGCCAGCAGCGCCAAGGGCAAGGCCCGCGAACTTCATCCAACTCAGTTGTAAGAGGTAATCCAGTCCCCAGCCTATCAAACCCCACGCAAGCATCCCGCCAAGTAGGTAAGCAATAAGGTCTTTTCTGAATGAGACCTCAGTCTCATTCTTCATTCGCTTACTGTCTGACAAATCTGGCCTGCTCTTACTGCGGATCGATGATAGCGGATTAGATTTTCCTTGCATATTCTACGGAATGTTTAAGCATCTCCATAAAGCAGCCACCGTGTTCGGGCAAATGTGAACATTTCCGCAATCTGCCACAGGATGACAGCAGCGACAGCGGTCCACATAAAGACCTGCGGAAGTACCCAGTCTGGGCGGGGCAGCGCAAAAATAAGCGCTCCAAATCCCACGACTTTGACGAAATACGCGGCAAGAAATGCACCCATCACGGCCGAGGGATTCTTACGCCCCACGAAGTGCGCCACCGCCAAGCTAATGCCGGAAAACGCCGTGACGAGAAGGGTTGCCATGACGACGTTGGTCACTGCCGGCCACCCTGCAATAAAGAACAGGACGACGGCGGCCAGTACGGCCGCTCCCCAAACCCATGCCAGGCAGTGCCACATGATGTTGAGCCACGGAGACGTTGCGCCAGATGACTCCGGAATACGCTCGGGTGTTGCTGAGTAAGAATTGTTGGCGGCCATAGGCTACTCCCCTGCCAGCTCGTCGCCGGAGTTGTTGTTTTCTTCGTTGCGGAGGGCGTTCGCACGCTTTTCATCGCGCACTCGTCGGCGTTGCCACGGATTACTCGTGATGTACACGGCAATCAGGATCAGAACAGCCAGCGATGGCAACAGAATGACTGAATCCACAAAGTTAAAAGCAACAGTGCCGAACGCAATCAAGCTTGACCATAAGTAGAGCAACAACACGGCCTGACGCTGCGTCCAACCACCATCAATCAGTTTGTGATGCAAGTGTCCCCGGTCCGCGGAAAACGGTGAGCGTCCACTAGCAGTCCTACGAACCACCGCCGTGGCGAGATCTACCAACGGAAGGATAATGACTGCAATCGGCAAGATGATGGGCATGAAGCTTGGGACATTGCGGAATCGGAAGGAGTCCAAAGCGTCAACGTCAGCCGTGACCGCGAGAGCACCAGTAGCCATGATGAGGCCAATCAGCATTGCACCCGATTCACCCATAAAGATGGAGGCCGGATAGAAATTGTGGATCAAGAATCCTAGAGACGCACCTAAAAGAAGCGCCATCAACAGCGCGGATAGGTTCGAGTGGTCGAATTCATTAATGGTCCGGGCCAAGACATAGGAATAGATAAAGAACGCCGCCGCACCAATAGCGGCGACGCCGGCAGCCAGTCCATCGAGTCCGTCAACGAAGTTAATGGCATTCATGGTGAGGACAATGATGAACACCGTCAGGAAAATCTGGAGCGGTTCATTGCGGATGTGAATCCAGCCCACGGGCATTGCCTCGAGGCGAATACCGTTCAAGGCAATTGCCAACGCGGCTGTCGCTTGCCCCAACATCTTCCAATACCAGCGAAGATCAAAGACGTCATCCGTGACGCCCACCACTAGCACCACAAGGCAAGCAAGAACTATGCCGTTGATGGGTTCTGGCGAAGCGAAGATTCCTTCAAGGAATTCAAGTTGAGAGCTAATCGCAATGCCCGCAAGCAATGCGATGATCATCGCTACTCCCCCAAGTTTCGGAATGGGACGTTCGTGAACGTCCCTCTCACGAATGGCTGAGGGCACCACAAAGCGGGATCCAACTGCTCGCATCACCGGAGTGAGTACAAACGAGAGCACGAAGGATATCGCGATGAGTAGCAGGTAGATCCTCATGAGGTCCCGGTAGTGCTCTCCTGGTGCTTGGTTTCGGTGCCAGCCTCGGCTACAGCTTCAGCATCTGCTTGGGTCTCTTCCTCAACTTCAGCATCTGCTTCGGCCTCTTCTTCAACCTCGGCCTCCGGCATCCGAATAGCCGGATCGAGCTCTTGGAGCAGTTCGAGGGAAACCGCGCCGAGTCGCACAACTGTAGGCACCTCGGAGGTGTAGTCAACAATCGTGGATGGCAGCGCTTCGCCGGCGAAAGGATCCGTGGTGAGTGGACGCTTTCCGTCTTCGAGATAAACCTCAACGGACTCCACGAGCATGTCTCGAGCTTCGGCGGCGGTGGTTCCCGCTGGCTGACCTGAGCGGTTCGCCGAAGAGACGGCAAGCGGTCCGGTGACGGCAAGAAGTTCGAGCGCAAGGGCATCGTCAGGAACGCGCAGAGCTACAGTTCCCTTCGTCTCCCCTAAATCCCAGGTCAAGGACGGCTGGGCATGCAAAATGACGGTAAGCGGGCCAGGCCACAGCTCACCAACAACTTTTTCGACAGCTTCAGGGATATCGCGAGCGAGTCCCTGCATGGTAGAAACCTGCGGAATGAGGACTGGCGGCGGCATATTGCGTCCGCGTCCCTTTGCAGCCAAAAGCGTTGCCACTGCTTGCGGCGAAAAAGCGTCGGCAGCAATACCGTAGACGGTGTCGGTCGGCATGACCACACATTGTTTTGCGAGAATTGCGGCCCGTGCCGCTTCAAATCCCGCCGTACGCTGCTCCGGATCTTCACAATCGAAAAATTGGCTCACTAGTTCATTCTTTCATCTCGCACGCGTAGTTCTGCGCGCTGACGTGGCACGGTCGCGTCCAGTCAGATCCTGATGCGTCTGAATATCGCGCCAGTTCCCCGTACTCGCAAGAATTCGGGCAACTCCTGCGGCCTGAACTTCGGCGTGTTCCATGACAAAAAAGCCATCGTCTTCAAGGAGTGCCGCAGCGCGTTCCATAACGATTCGCGGAAACTTCAGCCCATCTTCGCTGCCGCCGTAGAGCGCCATCTCGGGATCATGCAGACGAACTTCTTCGTCTTGAGGCACGGCTCCCACAGGAATATAAGGCGGATTAGAGATGACGACGGCGAAGCTCGCCTCCTCGCCCTCTAATGCGGTTCCGAAATCCCCGGCAATGAGTCGCACTCCCAGCGGGCTGAGGTTCCGCTCAGCCCACGCGAGTGCGTATGGCGATAGTTCTACCGCTGTCACTTCTGCATGTGGAACTTCGTCGGCGATAGACGCCGCGATCGCTCCAGATCCGGTTCCTAGGTCAACAACCTTGAAACCGGCTGGAGCGTCCATGAGGTAGTCAATGGCGATGCCAGCGACTACTTCAGTTTCAGGACGGGGCACAAACGCGCCAGGTCCAACTTCGAGTTCAAGAAACCGAAACGGCGCTTTACCCGTCAAGTGCTGCAACGGGATGCGCTGGGCACGCTCGCGTACCAAGTCTTCAAACCTGCTCACTTGCTCGGAATCCAACTGGAAACCGGAGAGCTTGAGGGCATTAATGCGTCCCCTGCTCTCCCCCAGCGTATGTGCCGCTAAAAGCTCGGCGTCAGGCTGCGGCGTCGTAATTCCTACTGAATCCAGCAACGAAACTGCCCACGCAAGCGCGGCGGCAAGATCTGTTTCAGGCACGTACTTAGCTGTCTGTGTTGTCGCCGAGAGCTTCGAGGCGATCGGCCTCGTCCATCTGGATGCAGGACTGAACCACCGGCTCCAACTCGCCGTTCATTACGGCATCAAGGTTGTAGGCCTTGTAGCCCGTGCGGTGATCGGCAATGCGGTTTTCCGGGTAGTTGTACGTGCGGATGCGCTCGGAACGGTCCATGGTACGAACCTGCGAGTTACGGACCGCCGCGTTTTCAGCGTCGATCTGCTCCTGCTGCCACGCGAGCAAGCGAGAACGAAGCACGCGCATGGCGGCTTCACGGTTCTGAATCTGCGACTTCTCGTTCTGCATCGCCACCACAATGCCCGTAGGCAAGTGAGTGATACGAACAGCAGAGTCAGTGGTGTTCACGGACTGACCACCTGGGCCAGACGAACGGTACACGTCAATCTTTAGGTCGTTCTGGTGGATCTCCAGCTCTTCAGGCTCATCCACTTCAGGGAACACCAAAACACCAGCAGCGGAGGTGTGAATACGGCCCTGAGATTCGGTGACTGGCACGCGCTGGACGCGGTGCACGCCGCCCTCATACTTCAAGTGTGCGTAGACGCCCTGGGCCGGATCATTCGAGTTGCCCTTGATAGCGATCTGCGCGTCCTTGTAGCCGCCAAGATCAGACTCGTTGTACGAAATCATTTCGGTCTTCCAACCTTTTGATTCCGCATAACGGGTGTACATGCGCAACAAGTCCGCAGCAAAGAGTGCTGCTTCGTCTCCACCTTCGCCACCCTTGACTTCAAGGATGACGTCCCGCGCATCGTTAGGATCGCGCGGGATCAGAAGACGGCGAAGCTTTTCTTCCGCTGCTGGAAGCTTGACTTTGAGCTCTTCCATTTCAGCGGCAAATTCTGGATCTTCAGCGGCCATTTCACTGGCTGCCTCAAGGTCATCGCCAAGGTTCTTCCAGTTGTTGTATGCATCAACAATTGCGTTCAGCTCGGCGCCGCGGCGACCCAACTTACGTGCCAAAGCGGGATCCGCATACACCTCGGGCTCGCTGAGGCGCCTTTGGAGTTCTGCGTGCTCATCAAGAAGGCTTTGCACTGACTCAAACATGAGGGGAATTCTTTCGTTCGAAGGACTACCAAGAGTTAACGGCAAACTGCCTGAGCCCGGCAAGTGCGCGGGCTCAGGCAGTGATTGCGCTAAGACTCGTTCTTAGATCCCAAAGTGGTCTTGGAAACGAGCATCAAGAACTCAGCGTTAGACGCGGTGTCCCGGATCTTGGAGGTCAACAACTCGAGAGCCTGCTGCTGCTCGAGGCCGGAGAGCACGCGGCGCAGACGCCACATGATCTTGATTTCCTCAGGCGAGAGCAAGTTCTCTTCGCGGCGCGTGCCGGAAGCATTGACATCGACAGCTGGGAAGATGCGCTTGTCCGCGAGCGAGCGAGACAAACGAAGTTCCATGTTGCCGGTGCCCTTGAACTCTTCGAAGATCACTTCGTCAGCCTTGGAGCCGGTCTCAACAAGAGCAGTGGCCAAGATGGTCAACGAGCCACCGTTTTCGATGTTGCGAGCAGCACCGAAGAAACGCTTTGGTGGGTAGAGCGCAGCTGCGTCCACACCGCCGGAAAGGATACGGCCAGACGCAGGAGCGGACTGGTTGTAAGCACGGCCCAATCGGGTCATGGAGTCCAAGAGAACAACCACGTCCATGCCCAACTCCACGAGGCGCTTAGCGCGCTCGATGGCAAGTTCGGCCACGGTGGTGTGGTCATCTGCCGGACGGTCGAACGTGGAAGCGATGACTTCGCCGCGCACAGAGCGCTGCATGTCCGTCACTTCTTCCGGACGTTCGTCCACGAGCACCATCATGAGGTGCACTTCTGGGTTGTTCTTGGTGATCGCGTTCGCAATGGACTGCAAGACCATGGTCTTACCGGCCTTTGGAGGCGAAACGATCAAGCCACGCTGGCCCTTACCAATAGGAGCCACAAGGTCAATGACACGTGGGCCAATGATCTTTGGATCCGTCTCGAGGCGCAAGCGCTCTTGAGGGTACAAAGGAACCAGCTTGTTGAATTCAACGCGGTCCTTGTTTTCCTCAGCAGGCTTGCCGTTGATGTTCTGCAACTTCACGAGCGCGTTGAACTTCTGGCGCTGGCTCTGGTTCTCGCCTTCGCGAGGTGCGCGGATGGCACCTACGACGGCGTCGCCCTTGCGCAAGTTGTAACGCTTGACCTGGTTCAAGGAAACGTAAACGTCGTTTGGACCTGGCAAGTAGCCGGACGTACGCACGAATGCATAGTTCTCGAGCACGTCGAGGATGCCCGCTACTGGCAGTAGGACATCATCCTCTGACAACTCGGTGTCATCAACCTCAGGCTGGTTACGGTTGCCGCGACGGTTGCGACGATCGTTGCGATCATTGCGGTTGTTGTTGCGGTCACGCGTACGCTCGCGACGGTTGTTGCGCGAGTTCTCGCCATCGTTGTCACGGCTGTTGCGGCTGTTCTGGCGACGATCGTTGTTACGAGTCTCGGTATCGGTCTCATCGCGATCCTGGCGATCGTTGCGACCCTGCGAGTCGTTGCGATCGGAACCGTTGTTGCGGTCAGAGCGGTCGTTGCGATCCTGACGATCGTTACGGTCAGCACGATCGGTGCGCTCAGCGCGGTCCGTGCCGTTGTTACGGTCAGAGCCATTCGAACGGTCGGTGCGCTCAGCGCGATCCTGACCCTCGTTGCGGTTCTGGCGTTCGTTGCGATCGGAGCGCTCGTTGCGATCCTGACGATCGTTCGTGCGGTCGCTACGCTGTTCGAAGCGGCTGTCCGGACGGTTCTCGTCCTGGGCGCCCTGGCCTTCTTCATCGTTGCGGTTTCCGCGTCCACGGCGGTTCCTCGAACGGCGGTTGTCGCCACGGGAATCGTCGTTGTTGTCTTCGCGAGATCCGCCACGCTGCTCGGCTGCTTCGGAGTTATCCGATGCTTCGGTAGCGGCGGAAGAGTCAGCGGCGTCGGAAGCGTTTCCAGCTTCGCCGGATGACTGATCCTGCTGCGGTGCGCTCGTCGGTGCAGATGCACGGCGGCCACGACCGCGGCCACGTGAGTCGCGGGAACGCGATTCACGCGATTCGTCGTTGGTTTCAGCAGACTCTGCAGGAGCGCTGGCTTCTGGCTGGTTCTCAGCTGGAGCCGATGCTGCCTCTACAGGAGTTGAGGTTGCTGCATCCTCAGATGCAGCTGGAGCGGTTGGGGCACCAGCTGCGGCACCGGCTACGCGGCGGCGGCGAGTGCTCGTCGAGCGAGTTGCTGCCGGCGCGGAAGTCTCAGTTGGAGCAGCTTCCGTAGCGGCAGGTGCGTCAACGGCAGGAGCAGCTGCAGGAGCTGCGGCGGCTGGAGCAGAAGAAGCGCCCGAGTTTGCTGGCGATTCGCCGCGCTGGTGGCTAGAGATCACAGCTACGAGGTCGCCTTTACGCATACGAGAGCCACCGGAAATTCCCAACTGGGATGCCAAAGTCTGCAGCTGTGCAAGCTTGAGGCCAGCCAATCCTGCGCTCTTGGTGGTGTTTGTGGTGTCCACGCCCACTTCGGGGCTCGTGGTTTCGGTCACGAAGGTTCCTTCTCCCTCGTCAGGCAAATTCGACAGAATGAATTTGCTTATGAATGATGCTGCTCCACGTCAGATGTGAAGCATTCTAAAAACGGGTCATCACCCGCATCTCCCCTGAGTTCTGGCACGTCGCTCCACGGCGATGTCATCCAAATTTGTCAATGTTGGCTTGAGGAAAATCTCAACCAGTCACTGGGAGTGAGCAAAAGCGGTGCCAGCTAGGGATAGCAGCAGAAAATCGCTAATGCCCTTCTACTCTAACACCGTTTTCGTCCACTGAAGTCAATAAGACACGCCAACCTTCGCGGCCCGCAACGCGATCTGCAACCTCTTGAGCCACGGAGTGCGAAGAACACAGCACCATGACAGTGGGGCCAGCACCGGACACCACTGCGGCGTATCCGGCGTCACGGAGTTCGCGAATGGTTGCTGCTGAGTCAGGCATCGCTTCGGCACGGAAATTCTGGTGGAGTTCGTCTTCCGTCGCCAAGTGCAGCAACGAGAGGTCCACGGCCAGCGAGTGCACCAAGAGTCCCACGCGGCCACCGTTAGCTGCCGCGACAGAATGAGGGACGGATGCAGGCAAGAGTCCGCGGGCGCGGTGCGTGGAAAGCTCCACATCGGGCACCAAAAGCACGGGCACCAAGTGCGGATCCAACTGGGCGCGAACCGTGCCGAACGACTCAAGATCGTCTTGCCAAGATATGGTCAAACCACCGAAAACGGCTGGTGCCACGTTGTCAGGATGGCCTTCAAGAATGGCCGCGCGCTGGAACAGTTCCACCGGTTCCAATTGCTTGTCTTCAGGCAGTGTGGCGTTCGCAGCCCACAGCGCGGAGACAATGGCTGCGGCGGAGGAACCCATTCCCCGACCATGCGGAATCACGTTCTTCGCGGTCAAAACGAATCCGGTGGGTTCGCACCCTTCAGCGGCCCAAAATTCGCGAATCGTGCGCGCCACCAAATGCGTTTCATCACTCGGAAGCGAAGCCGCACCTTCGCCTTCAACGAGAACCGAAACGGCGTCGTCGTTCTTTGTCTCCAACCGAATCTCGTCATGAACATTCAGCGCAAGGCCCAAGACATCGAAACCAGGGCCCAAATTGGCGCTGGTTGCGGGTACGCGGACGCTGACGGTTTGCCCGCTGGCAATTCTTGGCAAGGCGTACGACGACGCCGCTTGAGTTTGCATGAAAGTTTCGTTTCGAGGGTTCGGCGGAGTGAGGTTGAAAAATGGGCGTGCCAGCCCCGAAGGCCCGGCACGCTATGGAATGTTGGGCCTAGGCCAGGCCGAGCACCTTGGCAGCGGAGAGCACGTCAGCGCCGACCTTAGTGGGCTGAACCTCTTCGCCGTCGGCACCCTTGAGTGCCCACTGCGGATCCTTCAAGCCGTGACCCGTTACCGTGATGGCGATGGTTGCGCCCGTTGGGGCCTTGCCCGCGCGGTGGTACTTGATCAAGCCGGCAACGCCCGCAGCGGAGCCAGGCTCCACGAAGACGCCTTCCTTCGAAGACAACCAACGGTGTGCTTCCAAGATCTCTTCGTCCGTGACAGCGTCGATGAGTCCGCCGGACTCGTCGCGTGCTGCGATCGCCGAATCCCACGAAGCAGGGTTGCCAATGCGGATAGCGGTAGCAATGGTCTCAGGATCGGTGATCGGGTGACCCGCAACGAAAGGAGCAGCGCCTGCAGCCTGGAAGCCCCACATGATGGGGCGCTTCGTGGAAACGGCTGGCAAAGTGCCGTTGGTTGGAGAATCGTACGGCTGGCTGTACTCGGTGTAGCCCTTCCAGTAAGCCGTGATGTTTCCTGCGTTACCGACAGGAAGGACGTGGAAATCAGGGGCATCGCCGAGGGCGTCCACGATTTCAAACGCGGCCGTCTTCTGGCCCTGAATACGAGCAGGGTTGACGGAGTTTACGAGGAAGACCGGGTAGTACTCGGAGAGCTTGCGGGCGATGTCAAGGCAGTCGTCGAAGTTGCCTTCAACCTGCAAGATCTCGGCGCCGTGCGCAATAGCCTGGCTCAGCTTGCCCATCGCAATGCGTCCGTCCGGAACCAACACGGCGCACTTCAGGCCAGCCTGCGTTGCGTATGCAGCGGCGGAAGCCGAGGTGTTTCCGGTCGATGCACACACAACTGCCTGCGCACCGGCCTGCACGGCGGCCGTCATAGCCATGGTCATGCCACGGTCCTTGAAGGAACCGGTAGGGTTCATGCCCTCAACCTTGAGGTACACCTTGTTGCCGGTCAGTTCAGACAACGCTGGGGCGAATACAAGTGGAGTGCCACCTTCACCCAAGGTGATGACTTTGGTGTCGCTATCAACGGGAAGACGTTCCGCGTATTCGTTGATGACGCCGCGCCACTGATGTGCCATGCGCTTAGTTTCCTTCTACTCGGAGGACAGAATTTACGTGCGAAACTACGTCGAGTTCGCGAATGCTTTCTACCGTCTTGGCCAAAGCCTGCTCGGAGCCACGGTGCGTGATGATGCGCAGGATCGACGCCTGATCATCCTCAGCAAATCCGCGGGTCTGGCGCATCTGTTCAATAGAGACGCCGTTGTCAGCGAAGATCGCGGCAATGCGAGACAGCACGCCTGGACGGTCCGTCACGGTCAGTCCAATGCAGTAGCTGGTGAGAACGTTCTCGATGCCGAGCGCCTTGATGTTGGACTGGTTGACTTCAACGGCTGCGTCCGCATCCTTTGCAGCGCCGATGCCTCGGGTCAGTCGGCGAACGGCAGAGACCAAGTCACCCATGACTGCAGAAGCCGTAGGACGTCCGCCAGCACCCTGACCGTAGAACATGAGCTCGCCCGCGTTGTCCGCCTCAACGAACACAGCATTGAACGCGCCATGAACAGCACCGAGCGGGTGCTCACGAGGAATAAGGGTTGGGTGGACGCGCATCGCGACGCCGTTGTCCAAGCGTTCAGCGATCGCCAAGAGCTTGATGACAAATCCGGCGTCCTTGGCTGCGTCAACGTCTTCGGCCGTAATCGAGGTGATGCCCTCACGGAATACATCGCCGATACGGAAATCAGCGTGGAAGGAAAGCATCGCTAGAATCGCGGCTTTAGCTGCGGCGTCGTACCCCTCAATGTCAGCGGTAGGGTCGGCCTCGGCGTAACCCAAATCCTGAGCCTGCTTGAGCACGTCTCCAAAGTCGGCGCCGGTGGTATCCATCGCGTCGAGGATGAAGTTCGTGGTGCCGTTGACGATGCCCATGACCTTAGTAATGCGGTCACCGGAGAGCGATTCGTTGATCGGGCGAAGGATCGGGATCGCGCCAGCAACAGCTGCTTCGAAGCCCAAGTGACCACCGTTATCGCGAGCAAGCTGGAACAACTCTGCGCCACGCTCGGCGAGTAAAGCCTTATTACCGGTCACCACTACAGAGCCGCGCCGCAATGCGCGGGCCACGAGGGACCCAGCAGGCTCAATGCCGCCGATCAGCTCAATGACGATGTCAGCCTGATCAACCAACGCCTCGGCGTCGGTGGTGAGAAGCTCGTGCCCGATGTGTTCAGCGCGCTTGGACTCGGTGTCGCGGACAGCGATACCAATCAGCTCAAGGTGTGAACCCGCTCGTGACGCAAGGACCTCTGAATCTTCAAGCAGAATGCGAGCCACTTCCGAGCCGACATTTCCGGCACCGAGGAGGGCGACTTTGAGGGTATTCACGTATTTACTTCGCTCCCAAATCACGATCGAACAAGTCGTCTTCTGTTTCGCGGCGGATCATCAGCTGTGCTTCTCCCCCGCTGACGGCCACGACGGCCGGACGGCCCAAGTAGTTGTAGTTACTCGCAAGCGCCCAACAGTAGGCTCCGGTTGCTGGAACGGCCAGCAAATCACCGGCGGTGAGATCGGCAGGCAAGTATGCATCCTTGACCACGATGTCTCCACTTTCGCAGTGTTTGCCCACAACTCGCGAAATTATTGCGTCGGCCTGTGACGTTCGGCTCGCGAGCACTGCCGAGTAATCGGCGTCGTACAGAACCGGGCGGGCGTTATCGCTCATGCCGCCGTCGACGGATACATAGTGGCGCGGTGAATCGCCCAATTCGCTGTCAACAATCACGGTTTTGCGCACACCAATTTCGTAAAGCGTAAAGGTGCTGGGGCCCGCGATGGAACGGCCTGGCTCAATCGAAATCCGTGGAGATTCGATTCCCACTTTGGCGCACGTAGATTTCACAATCTCCGCCATTTGGGTTGCCAATTCCTCGGGAGTGCGCGGTTCATCCTGTTCGGTGTACGCGATGCCGAAACCGCCGCCGAGGTCCAATTCTTTGAGGACGACGCCGTGGTCTTGCGACATTGCCCCGAGGAACGTGACCATGCGCTCGGCTGCGAGGGCGAATCCGTCCGTGTCGAAAATCTGCGAACCGATGTGGCTGTGAAGACCCAACAAGTTGATGTTGGGGTCCTTGAGGCCGCGGCTCACGGCGACGGCGGCCGGGGACTTGCCCTCAACTTCGCCAGCTCCATCAAGGAGCGGATCGCCTTCCACCATGGAGAGGCCGAACTTCTGGTCTTCATGCGCGGTGGCAATGAATTCGTGCGTGTGAGCGTGAACGCCCGGGGTCAAGCGCAACATGACGTTGGCCTGCTTACCCAGCTGCTCAGCGATCTGCGAGACGCGCTCGAGCTCATCAAGGGAGTCCACCACAATGCGGCCCAGTCCAACCTCGATCGCCTTGGTGATCTCTGCCTTGGACTTGTTGTTGCCGTGGAGGCCAATGTTTTCCGGATCGAGGCCTGCGCGCAATGCAAGAGCGAGTTCTCCGCCGGAACACGTGTCCAAGCGCAGGCCTTCATCCTTGACCCAGCGGGCCACGTCAAAGCTCAAGAACGCTTTGCCTGCGTAGTAGACGTCGACGCCGCCGCAAATGTCCTGGAAGGCTGCGTCGAAAGCGTTCTTGAATGCGCGTGCGCGTGCACGGAAGTCATCGGCATCCATGACGTAGAGCGGCGTCCCGAACTCAGCCGCCAAGTCCGTCACGCTGATTCCCTGAATCGAGAGAGCGTCGTCGTTCTCAGAACGGGAAACCCCAGCGGCCCACTCAAGGGGACGTAAAGCATTGACGTCCTCCGGGAAGCTCAACCAGGCCGGAGCCAAAGGTGAGGCTGGCATGATTACATCCTTTCCGGAGCGGAAACGCCCAGCAAGAACAGGCCGGACTTGAGAACCTGGGCTGTGGCGTCATTGAGCCACAAGCGTGCTTCGTTCTGGCTCGTGATCTCTTCGCCAGCCAACGGTGCAATACGGCTGTTTCCGTACCAACGGTGGTAGGTGCCGGCGAGGGACTCGAGGTAGCGAGCCACGCGGTGCGGTTCGCGGAAGTCAGCGGCCGCGGCAACGACGGCAGGGTACTGAGCCAGCGCCGCCAACAAGTCGTTGTCATGCTCGGTGTTCAGCTGCGTGGCATCGAGCTCTTCGCGCTTGACGCCTGCGGCTTCAGCGTTGCGAGCAGCCTGACGGGAACGTGCATGTGCGTACTGCACATAGAACACCGGGTTCTCGTTGGTCTGTTGCTGAAGCAGGTCAAGATCGATGTCGATGTTCGAGTCCGTGGAGTAGCGCGATAGCGAGTAGCGAGCCGCGTCAACGCCAACGATTTCTACCAAGTCCTCAAGCGTCACCACGTTGCCGGCACGCTTGGACATACGGACGGGAGTGCCGTCCTTGACGAGGTTCACCATCTGACCGATCAGCACTTCGATGCCGTCCGGGTTGTAGCCAAGGGCCGCAGCGGCAGCCTTCAAACGAGCGACGTATCCGTGGTGGTCAGCACCCAACATGTAGATGCTCGTGGTGAAGCCGCGCTCAAACTTGTTGCGCGCGTAAGCGATATCGCCACCGATGTAGGCAGCGTTTCCGTCAGACTTGATGACCACGCGGTCCTTGTCATCGCCGAATTCGGTGGAACGAAGCCACCAAGCGCCGTCGTTGAAGTAGAGCTTCTCGGAGCCCTTGAGCTCTTCGAGTGCCTTTTCTACAGCGCCCTCTTCGAAGAGGGAGTTCTCGTGGAAGTAGACGTCAAAGTCCACACCGAATTCGTGGAGGGACTTACGGATCTCGCCGAACATCAACTCCACGCCGCGTGCACGAAATTCTTCCTGCGGGTCTTCGGCTTCGAGAATGTTCGGCATCTGCTCCGTCACGGCAGCAGCAATGTCATGAATGTACTGTCCGCCGTAGCCGTCTTCTGGAGCTGGCTCACCCTTGGCGCTAGCGAGCAGCGAGCGCGCGAAACGGTCAATCTGGTTGCCGTGGTCGTTGAAGTAGTACTCGCGAGTGACGTCTGCGCCCTGTGCTGAGAGCATGCGTGCCAGCGAATCGCCGACGGCAGCCCAACGTGTGCCGCCGAGGTGGATGGGGCCGGTGGGGTTAGCGGACACGAATTCGAGGTTGATGCGCTGACCCTTGAGGGTTTCGCCGGTGCCGTAAGCGTCGCCGGCCTCGAGGATGGTCTTTGCGAGTTCACCGGCAGCGCCAGCGGCAAGACGAATGTTCAAGAAGCCAGGGCCCGCGATTTCTACCGAGTCAACGCCGGCAACGTTAGTAAGTTCGCCCTGCACGAGCTCTGCGAAAGCGCGCGGGTTCATGCCAGCTTTTTTGCCCAGCTGGAGGGCGATGTTGGTTGCCCAGTCTCCGTGCTCTCGGCTCTTAGGTCGCTCTACGCGAATCTCTTCCGGCAGCTCAACGGCAATAGTGCCCTGTGAGACAAGCTTTTCGAGGACGGAACGAATGGCAAGAGAGAGTTCTTCTGGAGTCACCCGTCAAGGATACCCGCGCAGGCCTTGACTTTTCGTGCCGTACCTACTGAAGGTCACGGTTGTGACAAGATTCCGAAATTTGTGGCGAATTCGGGTGTTTCGGAACGAGATTGGCACAAATCATGGAGAGAATGGTCACCGTGGACTCGTTTCTCCCTATTGTTTGGTGGGTTGGCGGTAGCGTTGCGGCGCTCGCCGTCCTTGTGGTGCTCGCGGACAAGACCCGCCGCCACCTCGCGCATAAGAAACTTGCACGCCAGCTAATCGACTATGAGGAACGTCACCGAAAGGCCAACGCCTGGCCCGGTTCTGTCACCGTTGAGGAACTCGATAGCGTGACGTTTTCCGCTGTCACTTTCCACGAAGGCTTCGAGACCACGGAAGTGGACAACTTCCTGACGCATGCTCGCGAAGCCCTCGAAGCTCACGAACGCGGCCCCCGCTACCGGTTGCCGGACGGCGTTTTGGTGTCTGCCGAGATTCCTGACATTAGTTTCAACACCACGCGGTATCGCGAAGGCTATGACATGGGCGAGGTCAACGAATTCATAGACCGCATTCACGAGACGCTGTACCGCTATGAGCAGGGTCGCGGAGAGTTTGCGTTCCCTACTCGGGGCTCAGCTCAGAACGCTTCCGCCGAATCCGCCGCCGTGCCATCCGTTCAGCCATCCCCTGCTAGCGCCGATTCGGTGTCCAACCAGGAATCGCCACGGACGGAGCCGGCCAGTGAGGCTGTCACTCCGCGCAAACCACGCTTTAAAATCCTGCCGGGACACGTCGATGCTCCTGCCACTCGAACTCCGCGCACGTCAGGTCATGCTTCCAACACGCATGCCTCGGAAATCGATGACCGGCGGACGGGCAGTTGGGGCTGAGTGGTTGAGTACTGCTAAGCTCAAAGCTGTCCTTTCGGGACCCCCGCCCTCGTAGCTCAGGGGATAGAGCGTCTGCCTCCGGAGCAGAAGGTCGAAGGTTCGAATCCTTTCGAGGGCACCAAACATTTCCAATATTTTCTGACGCGGTGACACCTTTGAGGGGTCACCGTTTCTGTTTTCTTTGCTTTCAATGACGACGGCGATGCCCTGTCGTTGACGCTCATCGTTTCCGCGATTACCGAGGGAGGACTGCGAGCGCGCAAACTTCACCTGTTCGCAACCTCCGATTCACCCGTAGCTCCTAGTCTCACGAGCGGCACTCATTTTGCAGCGCCATTTCATCTCTCGAAAATTCAGGAGACTCTCATGGCTACCTCCTTCAAGACCCGCGTCGGCGCGGGACTCGCAGCCCTCGCGCTTGCGGCGACCCTTTCCCCTATCGCTTCCGCAGCACCTGCAAAGGACAACAACAGCTCCGCCTACACCTTCGGTGTGATCGGCGATGTCCCTTACGGTGCGGCAAAGATCGCGCAGTTCCCTTCGATGATTACCGAGTTAAACACCCAGACGGACCTGAAGTTCCTCACGCACGTGGGTGACATCAAGGCTGGCTCTGACAAGTGCACGGACGAGTACTTCCAGATGATCCGCACACAGTTCGACCGTTTGCAGACCCCGTTGATCTACACGCCGGGCGACAACGAATGGGTGGACTGCCACCGCGTGAATAACGGTCAGTACAACCCTCTCGAGCGCTTGGACAAGATCCGCGAAGTGTTCTTCCCTGTCGCAGGCAAGACCTTGGGCGCCAACATGCCGGTGAAGTCGCAGGCTAACTTGGGCCTTCCTGAGAACGTCAGCTTCACGGAGCAGCGCGTGGAGTTCGCGGTGGTCGACGTGCAGGGCTCTAACAACAGCTTGCTCCCGTGGACTGGCCTGGGCAATAAGGTCGCTACTCCAGAGCAGCTCGCTGAGGAAACGCACCGCACGGAAGCTAACGTTGCGTTGATCAACAAGACCTTCGAGAAGGCCAGCAAGACCAACGCCCGCGGCGTCGTCATCATGACGCAGGCGGACATGTTTGATCGTGCGATCCTCGCCTCTGGCGCCGATAAGAACCCATCCATCGTGTCCGGTTTCCAGGAGACGGTCGAAGCCATTGCTGCAGGAGCCGCGTCCTTCGACGGCCCGGTGTACCTCTTCAATGGTGACTCCCACGTGTACACGGCGGATCAGCCGCTGGCCGAAGGGTCCCCATGGGTGGATGTGTACGGCGTGGATCCGGTGTCCAACCTCGATCGCGTCACGGTTGAAGGCTCGGCGACCAGCAACGAGTGGTTGCGCGTCACGGTCTCGAGAGCCAACTCCAAGAGCGCTGAGCTGCTCTCGTGGGAGCGCGTTCAGTACTCGCAGTAACGAGTTCACACTAGAAACTACGACGACGCCGCTCGCCTTCGCGGGTTGGTTTAGTTCGGTTCACCGCGGCGTCCGTTGAAAGCTTCGACGTCTGTTGAAAGCCCCGGCACTGATCCTTTGCGACAGTGCCGGGGCTTTCAACTAAGCTGTTTGAGCGATGTCAATGACTATTACTTATCCCCCAACTTTGCCCGTCAGCGCGCGGCGCGAGGACATTAAGAAAGCTATTTCTGAGCACCAAGTGGTGATCGTTGCCGGTGAGACTGGTTCCGGCAAGACCACTCAGCTGCCGAAGATGCTTTTGGAGTTGGGGTACGGCGACCGCGGCGTCATTGGTCATACCCAGCCGCGTCGACTCGCGGCGCGAACTGTCGCAGAGCGTCTGGCCGAAGAGTTGGACGTGAAGATCGGCGACGAAGTCGGCTACCAAGTGCGCTTCACCGGCGAGGTCTCGAAGGAGACCAAGGTGAAGCTCATGACGGACGGCATCATGCTTGCCGAGATTCCGCAGGACCGGAAGCTTGAGCGCTACAGCGCCATCATCATCGACGAAGCTCACGAGCGTTCCCTCAACATCGACTTCTTGATGGGCTACCTCAAGCGCCTGCTCCCCCAGCGCCCAGACCTCAAGATCGTCATTACCTCGGCCACCATTGACCCTGAGCGATTCGCTAAGCATTTTGGCTCCGAAGAGAAGCCGGCCCCGATCGTCGAAGTGTCCGGCCGTACCTTCCCCGTGGAAATTCGTTACCGTCCGCTTGCCGCCAATGAGCAACTTGAGGCGGACGAGCTCGATCCTGAGTCCGTACTTGAAGAGGACAAGGATCCCGTGGACGGCATTTGCGATGCCGTTGTGGAACTCTCCAAAGAGGCGCCTGGCGACATTCTGGTGTTCCTCTCCGGCGAGCGCGAGATTCGCGATGCGGCCGATGCCTTGCGCGGACTCGTAGAGCGCAATCGACGCCTCGCGGGAACACAGATTCTGCCTTTGTTTGCGCGTTTGTCGCTTGCCGAGCAGCATCAGGTTTTCAATCCCGGCCCGCACCGCCGCATAATTCTGGCCACGAACGTCGCTGAGACTTCTTTGACTGTTCCCGGTATCAAGTACGTGATCGACACCGGCGTCGCCCGCATCTCTCGCTATTCGCACCGCACTAAGGTCCAGCGATTGCCGATCGAACGCGTTTCACAGGCCAGCGCCAACCAGCGCTCGGGCCGTTGTGGTCGTGTCAGCGATGGCATCGCCATCCGCTTGTATTCGGAAGAGGACTTCGAATCCCGCCCCGAATTCACGGACCCCGAAATCCTGCGCACCAACCTCGCGTCCGTCATATTGAGCATGAGCGCCATGGGCATCATTGCCTCGCCCAAGGACGTTGGCGACTTCCCCTTCGTGGAGAAGCCAGATGACAAAGCGGTGAACGACGGCGTCGTCCTCCTTCGCGAACTCGGCGCGATGGGCGGGGGTTCCGGTAGCGGACGCAATTCCGGCGGCATTACCCGCACGGGCCGGCAGCTAGCCAAGCTTCCCGTTGACGTGCGCTTGGGCCGCATGATCCTCGAAGCTGGACGCCGAGACTGCGCTAAAGAAGTCATGGTCCTCACTGCTGCGCTGAGTATCCAAGACCCTCGCGAACGGCCTTCTCAAGAGACGGGCAAGCGCGAGCGCGCCACGGAACTTCACCGGCGTTTTGAAGACGAGAACTCGGACTTCTTGAGCCTGCTGAACTTGTGGCGTTACTTGCAAGAGAAGCAGCAAGAGTTGTCCTCCTCAGCGTTCCGCCGCCTCTGCAAGCAAGAGTTCATCAACTACCTTCGTGTGCGTGAGTGGCAGGACTTGTTCACGCAATTGCGTCAGCTCGCGAAGTCCGTGGGCATCAAGATTGCAGCAGCACCCATCGATCCCGTCGCCAAGGCTGACAACGTGCACATGAGCTTGTTGTCAGGTCTTGTCAGCCACATCGGTCTTTGGGACGAGCGCAAGCGCGACTACCAAGGCGCCCGTGGCGGACGTTTCTCGATCTTCCCTGGTTCGGCGTTGTTCAAGAAGCGCCCGGACTGGGTCATGGCCGCAGAGCTCGTGGAAACCTCACGGCTCTGGGCACGAACCAACGCGAAGTTCGACCCCGCCTGGGTAGAAGTTGTCGCACCGCATCTGGTGAAGAAGAGCTACTCAGAACCGCATTGGTCGTCCTCACTGGGCTCCGTCATGGCATACGAGAAAGTCACGGCCTTTGGCTTGCCGGTTGTGGCCCAACGTCGCATTCAGTTCCGTGCAGTGAACCTACGGCTTGCCCGCGAAATGTTCATCCAGCATGCCCTCGTCGAGGGTGATTGGAAGACGCGTCACGCGTTCTTCGCGCGCAACCGCAAGCTACTCGAGGACATCGAGGAACTTGAGACTCGTACGCGTCGCCGTGACCTCCGCGTCTCTGACCAAGACCTCTTTGATTTCTACGATGCTCGTCTGGGGCCGGACGTCACGAGCGAACGCCACTTCGATGCCTGGTGGAAGGTCGCTCAGCGGGACGATCCAAAGCTCTTGGATTTTGATCCAGACGCATTGCGCAGCGACGAAGCTGAGAACATTGATGAGAGCGCTTACCCGCGCACCATCCAGCATGGCGATCTGGAATTGGATCTTCGCTACGAATTCAACCCGGCGGCCCGTGACGACGAGACCGATGGAGTGACAGTCCGTGTTCCCGTGCTCTTCCTCAACCAGTTGGACGCTGCCCGGTTTGCATGGCAGGTACCTGGATTCCGTGAAGAACTTGTCACGGCGCTCATCAAGTCACTGCCGAAGAACATCCGCAAGAACTTTGTGCCGGCACCCGACGTAGCGCGCCAAGCGACTGCCGCTCTGAACGCCGATTTCGACCCCACTGTTGATGCTCTCGAGCCCTCGCTAGAACTCGTCCTGCGCCGTTTGCGTGGCGTTGTCATTCCGCCGGGATCGTGGAATTGGGATGCCATCCCGCCGCACCTCAAGCCAAAGTTTGAAGTGATCGGGCAGCAGAACAAGATGCTCGCACGCTCCGAGGACCTCAAGTACTTGCAGGTCTCCTTGGCCACCCAAAACCGTCAGGCGATCGCCTCTAGCCTTGAGCCACGCCAGTCCGGCAAAGTATCAGGCAACGGATCCAGTGTGCCCGCTAAGCCCGGAACCGCAGTACCGCAGAAGCAAAACGCTCGAGGTGCTCAGAAGAAGGCTGGCGCACCGGGATCCGCTCAGGTCACGGGAACGTGGGAGCGTGCCGGGCTGACCTCGTGGGATGAGAACCTGGGCGACAAGGGCACCATCCACCAGAAGATCGAATCAACGGTTGCCGGTAAGACCATTACCGCCTTCCCTGCCCTCGTGGACGAAGGTTCCAGTGTTCGCTTGACGGTCTTCCGCAGCGCGGCAGAGCAGCAGGCTGCTCACCGAACCGGCGTGGTGCGTCTCTTGCAACTCACTATCCCCTCGCCCGCCCGCTACGTGTTGGATCACCTGAAGAACAACGAGAAGCTGGTGTTTTCACAGAACCCGCACGGTTCTGTCGAAGAGCTCATCCGCGACAGCTCGCTTGCCGCGATCGACTCGCTGGTGCCTGCGAATCTGCCGTACACGCGTCAGGACTTCCAGAAACTCTTCGATGCCGTCCGTGCAGAGCTGATCGACAGCGTTTTCACCATCACCGCGCTGGTGGAAAAGACGCTCTCAGCGTCACTTCGCCTCACGAAGCGACTGAATTCGCTGACCTCTCCAGCCGTCGCCGCGAGCGTCGCTGACGTTCGTAGCCAGTTGGAGTTGCTGGTGTACCCCGGGTTCGTTGCGCGCACCGGATCCGCACAGCTGCGGCATATGCCGAGATACCTCGTTGGCATGGAGACGCGTTTGGAAAAGCTGGCATCGGGTGCGGCTCCTCGCGAGGCGCAGAATATCGGCATCGTGCAAGCCCTCGAGGACGACTACGACGCCGCTTTGGATCAGCTATTGCCGAACCAGAGCACTCCAGCATCCCTTGCTCGCATCAAATGGATGATCGAAGAGTTCCGCGTGAGCGTCTTTGCGCAAGAACTCGGAACCGCTCATCCGGTCTCGGAGAAACGCATTCGGACCGCGCTCCGGGAAGCGCTCGCGGAACTCAAGAAGTAGTCAAGAGGACGTCAAGCGGTAGCCAAGAACTAGTCCACACCTAGAGGGCACAAAAGTAGGCCACTCCGGCCGCAGGTAACTGCAACACCGGAGTGGCCTACTTCGTTCGTTCTAGTCCTCAGCCCTCGCTAAGCCGGAAGCGGCCCAGCGTCGGCAACGAATTGCTCGTGGCCCGCTTGACGCAAGGCGACCCGCAAGAGGTGAGCTGCGTCGTCGAACTCGGCGTCTGGAACGTCACTGCGCACATTCGCAAGGTTGAAATCCTCGAGGGAATTCACGGGCCACACGTGCACGTGCATGTGTGGGACCTCGAAGCCGGCGATCATGAGACCAGCGCGCTCGGCGCCGAAGGCTTCCACCTGGGCCTGACCGATGATCTGAGCCACGGACGTCGCGTGAGACACCAAGTCACCGGGAGCTTCCGTCCACTTGTCGATCTCTTCGCGAGGAACCACCAGAGTATGTCCCTTGGTCAGCGGACCGATCGAAAGAAAGGCAACAACCTTCTCGTCAGCCCAGACAAAGCGGCCAGGGAACTCGCCCGAGATGATCTTGGAAAAGACCGTGCTCATGCCGACGCTCCCGCAGTCTCAGCCTCACGCAAGCTGTTGACGTCCAGGACGAAGCGGTACTTGACGTCTCCGGCAACCATGCGTTCCCACGCCTCGTTGAGCTGGTCACCCGTGACGATTTCGATGTCGCTCACGATGCCGTGCTCGGCGCAGAAGTCCAAGACTTCCTGGGTTTCGGCGATGCCGCCAATGTTGGAACCCATGTAGGTGAGGCGGCGGGAAATGAGCGAGCCCGGGCGGATGGCTGGCATAGCTTCAGATGGGAGACCCACCTGAACCAGCGCTCCGTCTACCTTGAGGGTCTTGAAGTAATCGTTGAGATCGTGAGGCGCGGCGACCGTGTCGATGATGACATCAAGCGTTCCGCGAACAGCGTTCATGGCGTCCTCGTCCTTTGACAACACCACGTGATCGGCGCCGAGTTCCTTGGCAGCCTCCACCTTGGAGGGGGACGTGGTGAAGACAGTGACAACCGCGCCCATGGCCTTGGCAAGCTTGACGGCCATGTGGCCCAAGCCGCCGAGGCCTACAACGCCCACGGCGTCTTCCTGATCCACGAACAAGTGGTTCAACGGCGAGTAGGTGGTGATGCCTGCGCACAGGAGCGGTGCAGCGGCGGCTGGGTCCAAAGACTCAGGAACGTGAAGCACGAAGTCCTGGTCCACCACGATCGAGGTGGAGTAGCCACCCTGCGTGTATTCGCCGGTCTTCGGGTTCGTCGAGGCGTAGGTGCCCACAGCGCCGTTGAGGCAGTACTGCTCCAAGCCCTGCTCGCAGGATTCGCACTGACCGCACGAGTCAACAAGGCAGCCAACGCCCACGCGCTCGCCGATCTCGAAGCCCTCGACGTCGCTACCGAGAGCAACCACACGACCCACGATCTCGTGGCCGGTGACCAAAGGAAGTTCTTTCGCACCCCATTCGCCACGAGCGGAGTGAATGTCTGAGTGGCACAGTCCACAGAAGTCAATCTCAATGTCGATGTCGCGCGGGCCTACGGCACGGCGTTCGATGTCGAGCTTTTCGAGCTGGCCGCCCGTCTGAACCATACCCACAGCGTGGGCGGTACGTCCGGCGGAGGCGTTGGCGGATGCTTGCTGGTTGACGCTCTCGCGCAAAGCAGCGATATCTGACATAGCTGGAGGCACTGGTCGGCCTGATTGAGGAGTCATGTCTCGAAATTACCACTTGAATCCGTGCGCCGGTTCTCCCTGTCTCAAAGTGACTTGTGGGAACCTGTTTCCAGTGGTAGGGACTCGTCATTTGACCACTGAGACCACGACCCCGGGTACAGCGCAGCATCGATGCCTGCGATATCCAGCGCCAAAATCTCATGGGCCGCAGTCACACCGGAACCGCAGTACACAGCGACTGGAACATCGGCCGAGAGCAAAGACTCAAATCGCTTTTGCAGCGCCTCGGTGGTCTTGAAGTGACCGCTCTCGTTGACGTTCTCGCTGGTGGGGGCGCTAATGGCACCCGGAACGTGGCCCGCGCGCGGATCCACTGGCTCCGTCTCGCCGCGGTAGCGCTCCCCCGCTCGCGCGTCCAAGAGTGAGCCTGACTGCGCGAAGTGATCAACGTCGCGGTGCTTGAGAACTGGCTTACGGTTCCAATCGATAACGACGCCGCTAGCTTGCGGACGCGGGATACTGCCGGTTTCTAGTTCTCTTCCGGAGGCGACCCATGCTGTGAGACCTCCATCGAGTACGGCCGTTCGGAAGCCTGCAAACCCGAGGAGCCACCAGGCGCGTGCGGCTGACATGCCCGCCAGGTCGTCGTAGACCACCACGAAGTCGTCCTTCTGGAGGCCGAGCGAGCGAACGGTCTCTTGAAAGTCCGTTTTGGATGGCAGTGGGTGGCGACCGTGATCGGGTGAAGCGTGGGCGGCTAGCTCCGTTTCCAAGTCAACGAAGAGAGCACCTGGGATGTGGCCGTCGCGGTACTCGTCGAAGCCCACGGGAACGTCGGACGCCGGGTCCTTCGCTGCGGCGGCAGCCAGTGACCAGCGAACGTCAAGTACCACGATTCGGTCACCGCGCTGCAATCGGGCCGCAAGCTCACCGGCATCAATCAGCGCTGGTTGGCGGCGGTGTGCGTCAGCGTGAGAAGTCTCATGCGAGGTCAAGAGTCACTCCATTCTCAAGAACCTCGTAGCTGGTGCCGAATCGAGAGGAAATCATCTTCACGTGCTTCTCGATCACGCCGCGGCCACTGTCATTGACCATGGCGTCGTGAATCGGAAGGGCCCGCGCGGGGCGCACTGAAATGACGAAGTCAATGACTTCAGAGGTCTTAGACCACGGCGCTTGGAACGGGACCAAAAGTACTTTGAGCTGGCTCTTCGCCACGGTCTCAGGAACAGTGAATGAATCGCCCGGGTGGAAAACGTCGCCGTCCACCAGATAGCCGTAGTTTGCTACCACCGAAAGCAAGGGATGGATCAGCGCATGCTGACCGCCAAAGACCTGAATATTGAAACCGGCAACTTCGAACGGCTCCCCCACATGAGGAACGCGTACGCGCTCGGATACCTGCTCAGAAGCGCTCTCATGAATGCTCGCTGCGACACTCGGTGGCGCGTAGATCTCCAGCTTCTCATTGGACTCCAGAAACGGTAGGACCCGCTCCGCGTCAAAGTGATCCGCGTGCTCGTGCGTGATGAGAATAGCGGTGGCGCCAGCAAGGGCGGCTTCGACGTCGCTTTCGGTACCGGGATCAAAAACCAGTACTCCGGAGTCTTTTTCGAGGCGAATGCAGGAGTGTCCAAACTTCGTAAGCTTCATGATTCCACCCTAAGCCCGTGGCTTATCGTGACAACCTCCACAGCGGAAACTCCCAGCCACGGGTAAACTGGAAGTTCATGTCCAAGGAGGAATATGTCCACCCCGCAGGCGTCATCTCAAGAGTCGAATTCCGCTGAACTTCGCGGCGCCCCCGTGCGCAATACGCGTCAACGCCGTTCGATCGAGGCAGCCCTCGGCGAAGTACCCGATTTCATGAGCGCTCAAGAGCTCTTTGTGTGGCTCCAAAATCGTGGCGACAAAGTCTCCCTTGCCACCGTGTACCGCGTCCTGCAATCCATGGCGGATGAAGGTTCAGTGGACGTCGTGCGTTCGAATGACGGCGAGTCCGTGTTCCGGCGTTGCGCTATGGACGAACACCATCACCACTTGCTCTGCCGCAACTGCAGCAAGACGGTAGAAATTGAGGCCCCCCACGTCGAAGAGTGGGCGGCCTCAATCGCTGCTAAATATGGCTTTACGCAAGCCACTCACGTCGTGGAAATCTCCGGACTGTGTGCGGAGTGTTCTGCACGTGCCCTCGCACGGTAGCTGCGGCGTCGTACCCAATTGAGCGTGCGGCAGATCGCGTAAATCAAGAAGCTCAACGTGGTCACGTACGGGCTAATTGGCAAGCGGCCCGCGAGCGAGAGCAGAATGCCTCCCACCACGCTGGTCATGGCAAAAAGCACGCTCAACCCCACCACAATCGGCGGGCGTGAAGACACGAGCAATGCGGCGGCAGCCGGCGTAATCAGTAGCGCCAGCACCAAAAGCGAGCCCACCACCTGGATGGACAACGCCACGGCAAGGCCGAGCACCAGCATGAACGCAATCGAAAGACCGCGCACCGGCACGCCCTTAGCCATCGCGACAGCTGGATCCACGGAGGCAAACATGAGGGGACGCCACATCACCAGCAGAGCGGCAATGACGATGACGGCTCCGCCAGCCAAAAGTCCTAGTTGCACGGAATCGACGGACACGATCTGACCAGTCAAGAGGCCAAACTTGTTGGCGCTTCGGCCCTCGTACAGGGACAAGAACAAAATGCCGAGGCCCAGCCCGAAGGGCATGAGGACGCCAGTGACGGCATTTCGGTCGCTTGCTTTGGTGCCTAACGCTCCTAGCAAGAGCGCTGCAATCAAGGAACCCCCCACGGATCCCCAAATCACGTTCGCACCGATCAGCAGCGCGAAGGCTGCTCCGGCGAAGCTCAGTTCGGCGATGCCGTGCACCGCAAACGCCATGTCGCGGGTCATCACGAAGACGCCGATCAAGCCGCCGACCACGCCCAAAATGGCGCCGGCCAACAAAGAGTTAGAAACCAGTGGAAGCAGCTCGGCGTAGTTTTCGAAGGAGAAAATGGTGCTCCACATGTCACTGAAGTTCACGTCTAGAGCGCTCCTTCCTGATGCTTGTGCACAATGCCGTCCTGCAGGCCGATGATCGCCACGCGGTCCTCGGAGCGCACCACGTCAATATGAGAACCGTAGAGATCTGAGAGGACTTCCGAGGTCAGCACCTCATCCGGGTGGCCCACGTTGAAACGGCCGCCAGCCAAGAACAACACTTTGTCCACGTACGGCAACACCGGGTTGATTTCGTGGGTGACGAACAGGACGGCGGTGTCATTGTCCACCGTCTCCTGGTGAATCAGAGAGGTCACGGCACGCTGGTGATTCAAATCGAGTGAGAGCAATGGCTCATCGCACAACAGCACCGGCGGGTGGGATGCGACAGCCTGCACCGCGCGCAGTCGTTGCTGCTCGCCGCCGGACAACAGTCCCACGGGACGGTCCGCGAAGCTCTCCGCTTTCACGAGCGAGATGAGTTCTTGCACGCGGTCTTTGGTCTTGCGAGAGGGCAAGCCCGGTCCCCAGCGATAACCCTCAAGTCCAAGAGCCACGAGGTCACGGCCGCGAAGTGGGGTGTTTTCCGGCAGCATCTTCTGTTGCGGAATGTATCCGACGTCGGCCGAGCCGCGGGTAGCTGGCTTTCCGGCGATACGCACGGTGCCACGGTCCAGTTCTTGAAGTCCCAAAAGAACTCGCAAGAGCGTGGTCTTACCGCAGCCATTGGGACCCAACACAGCCACGAACTCGCCGGGGTTTACTGAAAAACTCAGGTTGTCCCACAACGTGCGATTGCCAAAGCTCAGACATGCGTCCTGCACATCGATAGCCGGCCGCGGTGCTGCGGATGCAGACTGCGTTGGCTCCTGGGCGGAGGTACTACTTGGCATTCAGGCCCTCAATACTTGAGATGTTCTCGCTCATCCACTGCTGAAAATCCTTACCTTCCGGCAACAACTCCAGAAAATTCAGCACCGGAACGCCGTTCTTCTCGGCGGTTGCCTTGATGGAATCCGTCTGTGGCGTGGCCGTCTGCGGGTTGAACGCGAGGAAGGAGAAAGACTTAGCTTCGAGCGCCTTTTCCATGTCCAGAACAACGAGCGGCGGGACATCATTCCCGGCTTCAATCGCGGAGCTAAAACCAGCAGGAGTGGCATCCTCGAAGCCAGTCTCCGACAGAAGGTACTGCGGCACAGGTTCCGTCATCGCGAACTTCTTGCCCGCATTCGCCGAAGCCAAAGCGTGTGCACGGTCAGCGAGCGGCTTCAGCGACTCCACGAGCTTCTTGGCGTTGGCCACATAAGTTGCTTCGTTCGAAGCATCAACCTTGATCAGCTCGTCCTTAATCCCCTCCGCTAGGGCCTCCATGGCGTGGAGGTCGTACCAGACGTGCTCGTTGCCCTCGGCGCCATGTTCGTGTTCAGCGTGGGCCTCGCCCGAATGGTCATGCGTGGTGTCTTCCTTGGAGAAATCCACGGCATGAATGACAGACGCCGAGCCGTTGCCAGCGAGCTGATCCATGTAGTCGTCGTAGCCACCGCCGTTTGCCACCACGAGCTTGGCCTTAGACACGGCCAAGCGGTCCTGAGCGCTGGCCTCATACGAGTGCGGATCCTGAGATTCGCGCGTGATGATGGACGAAACTTGGACCTTGTCTCCACCAATCTGCTGGGCAATATCGCCGTACACATTGGTGGAGGCAACCACAGAGATTCCAGAATTCGAGGAACCGCTTGAGGATGCGCCTGCAGTGCCGCCTTGCTGGCCACAAGCAGCCAGGGTCAACATTGCTGGAACGGCGAGGGTCATGAGGGTGCGTCGCTTCAGCCGGGAAGCTGAAGTGTGCTGAGAGATCACAAAAGGACCTTTCTAAGCGGCGAGTGCCGCGGTCAGTGCGCGCATGCGCTACTAGATTTTCAGAAAGTACGACGACGCTAGCTTGCGTCGCCGAGGTCCCATCGTATCGCAAATGCGAACGATTTGCATTAGCGACTTAGGAGGTCGCCGTGGCGTTCCCGTTCGCGCCCTCTTCATGCTCGGCCAGATTCTTTCGACGCAGACCTTGTTGCTGCGTGGCGTCATGAATTTCGCCAACCAACTGCTCCAAGACGTCTTCGAAGAAGAGGATGCCGATCGTGGAGTTGTTCTCCCCCAGCACACGAGCAACGTGAGAGCCCGTACGCTGCATGACCGCAAGCGCATCTTCAACTTCAGTGTTCGCCTTCAGGTTCGCCATAGAGCGCAACCGAGTGACGGAGATGGGTTCTCCGTAGAGCGAATCCGGAATCGCCAGGACGTCCTTCAAGTGGAGGTAGCCAGCGAAGGCGTCATCCTCATCAAGCATGACGAAGCGCGAGAAGCCAGTTCGGCCCACGGCCTTTTCAAAGCTTCGTGGAGTGGTGTCAGCAGGCAGCGTGACCACTTCATCCAGTTTCACCATGATGTTCTCGGCCGTGTAGTCAGAGAACTCCAGCGCGCTCGAAAGAATGCCAGCGTCGTCTTCGAGCGTTCCGTGCTTCGTGGATTCCTCCACGATCGACTGAACTTCTTCAATGGTGTAGCTCGAGGTGACTTCGTCCTTGGGCTCAATTCCCATGAGACGCAGTGCGTGATTAGCGATCCAGTTCAACGAGTACACAATCGGCTTCGTGATCGTGGACAGCCACAACAGAGGTGTCGCCAAGAGCAAGACAGCTTTATCTGCAACAGAAACAGCCATGTTCTTCGGCACCATTTCACCAAAGGTGACGTGCAAGAACGTGACGATCAGCAGCGCCAGCAAGAAGGCCACCGTATCCACGAACGCGTCCGGAATTCCCACCATGTGAAGTGGAACCTCGAACAAGTGGTGAATAGCCGGCTCAGCCACGTTCAGGATCAGCAAGGAACAGACCGTGATACCCAGCTGACAAATAGCCAGCATGATCGAGACGTTTTCCATCGCCTTCAGCGCGTTCATGGCGCGCTTATTTCCGGCTTCTGCCAGCGGTTCGATCTGGCTACGACGTGCAGACATGACCGCGAATTCGCCCGCAACAAAGAAGGCGTTCGCGAAGAGCAGGACTACAAGCCAAACAATGCCCGTCCAATCACTCATCGGGCACCTCCTGAGCGTTCAGACTCGGCCGAGGCGTCGTCGTCCTCTCCAAACGGAACAAACCGCACGCGGTCAACACGACGTCCGTCCATGCGGGAAACGATAACGCGACCGCCTTCGATAGCTACCTCGTCACTCACGGCGGGAATGCGGCCAAGTGCGAACATCACAAACCCACCGACAGTTTCATAGGAGCCATCTTCTGGAATCTTGAGAGCAGGAACCTGCTCGTTGACTTCATCCGGGCGCATGATGGCCGGGAAGTACCACTGGCCCGTTGCCGACTGAAGAACGCCAGGCTTGACGGGGTCGTGCTCGTCCGTCACCTCGCCGACGATTTCCTCAACCAAGTCCTCAAGGGTCACCACGCCGGCGGTTCCGCCGTATTCATCCAGCACCACGGCCATCTGAAGGTTCGCCTCGCGGAGCTCAGTAATCAAGTCATCGAGGTGAACTGTCTCAGGGACGGACACGACGTCCGACTTGATGTTCGCTGCGACGAGGCCTTCTCGCTTCTTGCGCGGGACCGCAACAGCTTTCTTCACGTGGCAAACACCCACGATGTCATCCGGCGAATCTCCGATGACAGGGAAACGGGAGAAGCCAGTGCGACGAGACGCTTCGATGACCTCGTCGAGTGGGTCATCCGCGTGAACGGTTTCCATCCGAATGCGTGGAGTCATCACGTCTGCGGCCGTGCGATCCGAGAAGACGAGCGTGCGGGACAAGAACCGTGCAGTGTCTTGGTCCAGCGTGCCCAGTTCTGCGGACCGGCGAAGCAGAGAGTTCAATTCCTCTGGGGTGCGGGCACCCGAAATTTCTTCCTTCGCTTCCATCCCAAACAAATGCAGCACTCGGTTGGAGAAACCATTCAACATGAAAATAAAGGGCTTGAAGACGGCGGTGAAGATCAGCTGAGGAGTTGCAAGCATGCGGCCAAGTGGCAATCCGGCGGCGATGGCGAGGTTCTTAGGGATCAGCTCACCCAACACCATGGAAAGCAACGTGGCGAGCACCATGGCCACCACGAGCGAAATGGGCGCCGATGCGGGACCCAGGCCCCAGCCTTCCAAGATGGGCGTCAAGAGCTTGCCGACGCTCGGCTCCATGACGAAACCGGTGAGCAACGTGGTCAGCGTGATGCCGAGCTGACAGGAAGAGAGCTGCGTTGAAAGCGACTTCAAGCACTTCATGAGCGCTTCAGCGCCACGTTCCTTGTTATCTATGGATCGCTGAACTTGGGCCTGATCAACAGCCAGCAGCGAAAACTCCACGGCAACGAAGAATCCTGTGCCCAAGATGAGGAGTAAACCTATAAAGAGATAGAGCCATTCCACTAGCGAACACCACCTTCAACAGGCAGGCTCAAGCCAATGCAGGCCCGAGAAAAATGGACAACAAACACAAGTGAGCGGGGTCTAGAGGACTCCAAAGTGTCAGTAGTTCCTTCCGGCGAATCTTCGCCATTCGTTTAGGATCGCACTAAGAACGATCAGTACGTGCGGAGTTAGTCTACAGAATTTCGTGAAGGATACCTGAGACGCGCGTCCTAAAACTTGCCATAAAGGTTGACGAACTCACTAGACTTGAGATCGCTTGCGTTCTGCACTTGGGACCGCTGCCTATGCAGTTATGGTCGCTGGAGTGGAACGGATCCGTCCCCAGCTGCACCACACCGAGGAATAGAGGCGTTTTTACCGTGCCAGAACAATCACTTAGCCGGCTCGCGGAAGAATTCGGCGGCAACGAATGGCTAGTTGAGGAGCTGTATCAGCAATTTCTGCAGGACAAGAACTCGGTAGACAAGAAGTGGTGGAACATTTTTGAGTCCATGGGTGACTCGAAATCCGCTAACTCTACTGACGGCAAGCCTGCTGCAGCCACCTCTTCGCAGTCCCCAGCCGCCTCTGCTGCACCTGCAAAGCCTGCAAATCCTCCGGCATCCGCTGCCGCACAGACTTCCGTTGCACAGCAAGCTTCTTCAGCCACGCAGAGCGCTCCAAGCCCTCGCGCTGCTACGCAGGCTCGCGTCAACGACCCAGCCCCATCCGCAATTTCCGGTGAAACCGGCGCTAAGGCAGAAGTAAAGGCTCAGGCATCCCCAGCCCAGGCCCCTGCAGCCAAGAACGCTAGCGCCGCAGCTTCTGCAAATCGTCCAATCCCAGCACAGTTGCCTGACAAGAACGCCAAGGCTTCCGGACATCCTGGTACTGACGAAGTCACCGTCCTCAAGGGTGTCGCCAAGGCAGTCGCCACCAACATGGATGCTTCGCTGACGGTTCCTACCGCCACTACGGTTCGCGCAGTTCCAGCGAAGTTGCTGATCGACAACCGCATTGTCATCAACAGCCACCTCAAGCGCGCTCGCGGCGGCAAGGTGTCCTTCACGCACTTGATCGGTTACGCAACCGTTCGTGCATTGGCCCAGTTCCCTTCCATGAACGTCACCTACGACATTCAGGACGGCAAGCCAGTAGCAATCCAGCCTGCTCACGTGAACTTCGGCATCGCCATTGACATGCCAAAGCCAGACGGCACGCGCACGCTCGTGGTTCCGAACATCAAGAAGGCTGAGACCCTCAACTTCGTTGAGTTCTGGAACACCTACGAGAACCTCGTCAAGCGCGCTCGTGACAACAAGCTCACGATGGAAGACTACGCAGGCACCACGGTCTCCTTGACCAACCCAGGCGGCATCGGCACCGTTCACTCCGTGCCACGTTTGTCCAAGGGTCAGGCCACGATCGTCGGCGTGGGCGCTCTCGAGTACCCAGCTGAATTCCGTGGCGCTTCCGAGAAGATCATCGCTACCCAGGGTGTTGGCAAGATCATCACCTTGACCTCCACCTACGATCACCGCGTGATTCAGGGTGCAGGCTCCGGCGAATTCTTGCGCCTCATCGAGTCCTTGCTCTTGGGCGACCAGAACTTCTACGACGAAATCTTCGAAGCTCTCCGCATTCCTTACGAGCCAGTTCGCTGGGCCGTGGACAACCAGGTGGACATCGAGCTTCAGGTCAACAAGATCGCTCGCATCCAGCAGCTCATCCACGCGTACCGCGTGCGCGGCCACTTGATGGCTGACACCAACCCGCTCGAGTACATACAGCGCAAGCACCCGGACCTCGACATCCGCACCTACGGCCTCACCTTGTGGGATCTGGACCGCGAATGGGTCACGGGTGGCTTCGGCGGCCAGCAGCGCTTGCCGCTCCGCAACATCTTGGGCGTGCTGCGCGACGCATACTGCCGCTACACCGGCGTTGAGTACATGCACATCGCCAACCCAGAAGAGCGCGAGTGGTTCCAGAACAAGCTCGAGCGGACCTACGAAAAGCCTTCCCGTGAAGAGCAGTTCCGCATTCTGGGCCGCTTGAATGCTGCAGAAGCATTCGAAACCTTCTTGCAGACCAAGTTCGTGGGTCAGAAGCGCTTCTCCCTCGAGGGCGGCGAATCCCTGATTCCTTTGCTGGACGCCATCTTGGCTGACGCAGCAGACGAAGGCCTCGGCGAAGTTGCCATTGGTATGGCTCACCGTGGACGTCTCAACGTGCTGACGAACATTGCTGGCAAGACCTACGCTCAGGTCTTCCGCGAGTTCGAAGGCGTGCAGGACCCCGGCGCTGTTCAGGGCTCCGGCGACGTGAAGTACCACTTGGGCACCGTCGGCAAGTTCACCTCGGACAACGGCAACCAGACCAAGGTCTACTTGGCCGCTAACCCATCGCACTTGGAAGCCGTCAACTCGGTTCTCGAAGGCATTGTGCGCGCTAAGCAGGACGTCTTGGATCAGGACGTGGACCGCTTCAGCGTTCTTCCGATCCTCGTCCACGGCGACGCAGCATTCGCTGGCCAGGGTGTGGTTGCGGAAACGTTGAACCTCTCCCAGCTTGATGCTTACAAGACCGGTGGCACCATCCACGTTGTAGTCAACAACCAGGTTGGCTTCACCACGGCTCCATCTTCGGCTCGCTCCTCGACGTACTCTACGGACGTTGCCAAGACCATCCAGGCTCCGATCTTCCACGTCAATGGCGATGAGCCAGAGTCCGTTGTCCGCGTTGCACAGTTGGCGTTCGAATACCGCCAGCGCTTCAACAAGGACGTCGTGATCGACCTCGTGTGCTACCGCCGCCGCGGTCACAACGAAGGTGATGATCCTTCGATGACTCAGCCGATGATGTACAACCTCATCGAAGCCAAGCGCTCCACCCGCCGCTTGTACACCGAAGCCCTCGTTGGCCGCGGTGACATCACGCAGGATGAAGCAGATCAGGCTTTGCGCGACTACCAAGAGCGCCTTGAGCGCGTCTTCGCAGAAACGCACGCAGCTCAGACCTCGCCAATCCCTGTAGTTCAGTCGGGCTCTTCGATGACCTCTGATCTTGAGAAGCCGGCCTCGCAGCAGGATGACGTTGACGCGCCATTTGCCAAGACGGAAACGGCGATTTCGCAAGAGTTGCTCACGGAGATTGGTGATTCCTTCATCGACATCCCAGAGGGCTTCACGGTTCACCCGAAGCTCAAGGCTCTCCTCGAGCGTCGTTCCAAGATGGCCAAGGAAGGCGGCATCGACTGGGGCTTCGCCGAGTTGGCTGCTTTCGGATCGCTCACGAGCGAAGGCGTGCCAGTTCGACTGGTGGGTCAGGACTCGCGTCGCGGCACCTTCGTGCAGCGCCACGCAGTCTTCCACGATCGCCAGACCGGTCAGGTGTGGTCGCCACTCGAGAAGCTGAGCAAGAAGGGCACCGAGCTCTTCATCTATGATTCGCTGCTCTCGGAATACGCGGCACTTGGCTTCGAATACGGTTACTCCGTAGAACGCCCGAACGCTCTCGTATTGTGGGAAGCCCAGTTCGGTGACTTCGTCAACGGCGCTCAGACCGTTATTGACGAATTCATCTCCTCTGCCGAGCAGAAGTGGTCGCAGCGTTCTTCGCTCGTCATGCTCTTGCCACACGGTTATGAGGGCCAGGGACCGGACCACTCCTCCGCTCGCATCGAACGCTTCTTGCAGATGTGCGCCGAAGAGAACATGGTGGTGGCTCACCCAACCACGGGTGCAAACCACTTCCACCTCTTGCGTCGCCAGGCTTACTCGCGTCCACGCAAGCCGCTGATCGTGTTCTCCCCGAAGCAGTTGCTCCGCCTCAAGGCTGCAGCTTCCTCGGTGGAAGAATTCACGCAGGGCTCGTTCCAGAAGGTCATTGGAGATCGCTCGGTCCACAGCAACGATGTTGACCGAGTGGTACTCGTGTCCGGCCGCCTCTACTACGACTTGCTCGCAGCACGCACCAAGGCTCAGGACACCAAGACCGCTTTGGTTCGCGTTGAGCAGCTCTACCCGTTGCCAACGGAAGAGGTCAAGGCTGAACTCGATCGCTACCCGAACGCCGAGGTTGTGTGGGCTCAGGACGAGCCAGCAAACCAGGGCCCATGGCCATTCATCGGACTGAACCTGGTGCCAGAGCTTGGACGCCCAGTCCGCTTGGCTTCCCGCAAGGCATCCGCTTCCACCGCAACCGGCTCTCACAAGCGCCACGAGGTGGAAAACGCGAAGCTTGTTTCGCAGGTTCTTGACCGCAACTAGTTGACAAAGTGTGGGGTCCATGCGCGCCGCGTGTGGACCCCACACTTATGACTGTTAGTGTTATTTCAATCTTTAGAAAGGATTTTCGTGGATACCAGGACCATTCGGCTTGCCGCCGTCGGCGACGAACTCTTGGCGGGTCACGGAGATCCGCGCGCGCTCGGCTGGTTTGGGCGCGTCCTTGCTCGCACCCCCATCGACAGCGTTCGAATTGAAAGCTATGTCCTTGCAGCCCCCGCTGAAGGCTCAGAATCTATCTCGCAGCGCTGGCTCGAAGAAGTAGGCCGTCGCTTCAGCGAAGAGACTGAGAACCGCTTGGTGATTGCGATGACCAGCAAGGACTTGGATCTCGATATCTCCACGGCCCGCTCCCGCCTCAACCTCGCCAACATCTTGGATGCAGCGAGCCAGTTGAGCATCAAGGCCATGGTGGTGGGTCCTCCCCCAGGACTCGACGCCGAACGCAACGCGCGTCTTGCAGATCTCTCGGCAGCCTACGGAGACGTAGCAAGCCGCCGTCAGCACGCTTTCGTGGACATGTACACCCCGTTGCTCAACCACGAGCAGTGGCGTCGCGATCTCGCAGAGAACAACGGCAAGCCAGGTCAGGCCGGCTACGGCCTCATGGCATGGCTCGTGTTGCACCGCGGTTGGTATCAGTGGCTCGGTATTCCGCAGCCCACCGAAAGCTAACAGCAAGAAAAGTACGAAAGCCTAGCGGCGTCGTCGTACTCAAAATTATTCATCATCCAGCTAGCCGTGAGAGACTAAACGGCAGCAATTTTTAGCAGAAGTAAGGAGGCAGCCATGAGCAAGCGAGCACGCAAGCGTCGCGACCGCAAGCGCGGAGGCGCTAACCACGGAAAGCGTCCAAATACCTAAAGACTTCTCAAACAGTCTGTGGTGTCGGGGTGAGCGGATGTGAAATCAGCACCCGGTACGCAAAACCGCGGTGGCTAGATCGTCAAAAACGATTCAGCCACCGCGGTTCTTTTGTCCCCCAGAAACTATTTTCTAGGCAGGAGAATCTGCGTGGATCTCCGTCAGTCGGCCCATGATGCGTGCCTTCAAATCCGACGGCGCGTGGTCCTGGCAAGAGCGCTTCACGACAGAGCGAATGACGCACTCAATGTCATGTTCCTTGGCGCAATCCGGGCAGGAATCCAAGTGGGACTTCACGTCCTGAATGTCCGATGGGGACAACAACCCATCCAAATATTCATACAACCGGACAATCCGGGAATCGGCGCAGTCGCCGAGTGACTGGCAATCGCTCATGATTTTTTCTCCTTTGACGCGGAAGCGTTATCTCCCGCAGCACTCTTTTTGTTCTTAGCGGAAAAACCGCGTTCTAGGGCATAGTCAGCAAGCAGGTCGCGGAGTTGCCGGCGACCACGGTGCAATCGAGACATCACTGTCCCCATTGGCACGTCCAAGATCTCGGCTACTTCCTTGTAGGAATAGCCCTCAACGTCCGCGAAGTACACGGCGAGCCGAAATTCCTCCGGGATTGACTGCAGCGCACTCTTGACGTCAGAGTCTGGCAAGTGGTCCAGCGCTTCGGTCTCTGCGGAACGCAGGCCAGAAGACGTGTGCTCGGCGGCTTGCGCCATTTGCCAGTCTTCAACCTGATCCGTGCCCGTCCGAAGTGGCTCGCGCTGACGCTTGCGGTACAGGTTGATGTACGTGTTGGTCAGGATTCGGTACAGCCAAGCCTTCAGGTTGGTTCCGGGCTTGTACTGGTGGAAGGACGAATACGCTTTCGTATACGCCTCCTGTACCAAATCCTCGGCATCTGAAGGGTTTCGGGCCATGCGCAAGGCGGCCGAATACAACTGGTCAACATACTGAAGTGCATCCGCTTCAAAACGCGCGCGGCGTTCAGCTTCAGTTTCTGCGCCAGAGGGCATGGTGTCAGTGGACTGGTTCTCGGTCATCACAGACGAGTCTACGCTGGGCGCGTCGAGGACGGCTGATGCAACGGTCATGCGCGACTCCCTTCCGTAAGTGCTGGTGATTCGCTTTTTCGGCGACTAACTCAGCTATCTACAACGGTCTTCCACGTACAGTTATTCCCCAGCAGGCGTTGTCGAGTGCACGTTCTGTGCCGAAAAGTGCAAAGATGGAACTAGGTTGACTCGTAACCTACTTACGACTTTTGGAGGCACAATATGTCGCTTGTTCGTTTAGCCGCCCGTCCGATGCTCGCCGCTCCATTCATCTGGACCGGACTGGAGCGTCTTCGCAATCCCAAGGAAGCCGCCGCTCAGCTTGAGGGCAGCTTGAATACCTTGGCGTCCGTAACTCCGAAGGCCACCGTTGCGGCGAATCAGCCGGAATTGGTTGCTCGCGTGTTGGGTGGCGTTCAGGTGGTTGCTGGTTCGATGTTTGCTATTGGCCGCATGCCACGTTTCTCCTCCGCCGTTTTGGTGGGCACTGCGCTCATCAACGCCCTGGCTGAGGCGCAGGCTGAGGTTCCAGAGGCTGAGAAGCTACCAAAGTTCTTGAAGAACATTGGCTTGGCTGGCGGCGTGCTGTTGGCTTCGGTTGATACCGCTGGTAACCCAAGCCTTGCTTGGCGCGCGCAGCACTTGGCGCAGGATGCCAAGAAGACCTTCGAGAAGACCAACGCTCAGGTGACGAATGCTGTCCGCAGCACCACTGAGGACGCTCGCAAGCGCGTTGAAGACACCTTCGGTATCTAATTCATAGCTCGACAACAGGAACGCAGTGCATCACGATTCGACGTCAGTAAGTTCGTCCACCAATTATCACGATTCAGTGCCGTTTCCTGATCTTTGGCCGGCCCCTACGCCTCACGGGCCGGTCAAAGCTTCTCTAACTCTCCCGGGTTCTAAGTCTCTGACCGCCCGCTACCTCATGCTGGGCGCCTTCGCGTCCGGCCCATCCCGTCTGCGCGCGCCTCTCTACGCTCGGGACACGCGCCTCATGATGACCGCCCTGCGCACGTTGGGCGTCCGCATTGAGGAAGTGCCGGGCTCTGGCGCGTTCGGCCCGGATCTGGTGATGTACCCGCGCTTGGCTTCTTCGGATTACGACGACGCAGCTCGCGTCCCGCTAGCAGCCACCGGAAAGATTGACTGCGGTCTTGCAGGCACGGTGATGCGTTTTGTGCCGTTCTTGGCAGCACTCACGCCCGGTGAGTGGACGTTCGACGGAGATCCAGCCGCACGTTTGCGCCCTATGGGTCCCATCTTGGACACCCTGCGTGCCCTCGGCGTGGAGATCCGCGGCGGCGAGAATGGCATGTTGCCGTTCACGATTGTGGGTCAGTCCACCATCGCCGGCGGTCCCGTCACGATTGATGCCTCTGGCTCATCCCAGTTCATCTCCGCGGCGATGCTCGCTGCCCCACATTTTGAGAACGGGTTGTCCTTGACCCATGAGGGTTCCAAGGTTCCTTCCGTTGATCACATTCGCATGACCAGCGAAGCGCTGCGCGGACTCGATGTCAGCGTGGATGATTCCACGGAGTTGACCTGGTCCGTGGCTCCTGGCCCGATTTCCGCGTTCGACATTGAGATTGAACAAGATCTCTCCAACGCGGGCCCCTTCTTGGCCGCAGCGTTGGCAACTCATGGCACCGTCACGATCGAGCGCTGGCCAACGAACACCACTCAGGTAGGCGATCGCTGGCGCGAGTACTTGCCGCAGCTAGGAGCAACAGTAGAGCTGCTCCCCCGCAAAGATGGCGGGCAGGATCTGCAGGTCACCGGCGGCGAGCGCATTTTTGGCGCCGATATAGCTGATTCCAGTGAACTCGCGCCGACGCTTGCTGCGCTCTTGGCTCTTGCTGACAGCCCATCTCGCTTGACGGGCATCGCTCATTTGCGCGGTCATGAGACTAACCGTCTGGAAGCTCTCGTCACCGAGATCAACCGTTTGGGCGGCAATGCTCAAGAGATTGCCGACGGCATTGAAATCAACCCTGCCCCGTTGCATGGTGGCACGTGGGAGACGTACGAAGACCACCGTCTAGCGACTGCCGGAGCGGTGATCGGTTTAGCGGTGGAGGGTGTTGAAGTGGCAGACATCGCTACCACCTCAAAGACTTTGCCGGAGTTCCCTGAACTTTGGGCCAATGTGGTCGCCACGGCGTCTGCTGTGGGAGCGGAGTAGCCCGTGGCTCGTGATGCACGCTCGTTTGACGAGAGCGACGTTCGCATTCGCCCGAACAAGAAGGGCTCCCGTCCGCGCACCAAAGACCGCCCGGACTTCAAGGACGCCGAGATTGGCCGCATCATCACCGTGGACCGAGGTCGCTACACCGCGATACTCGACGAAAACACGGAGAACGAGCGCATTGTCATCGCCGCACGTGCTCGCAATTTGAGCCGTCAGGCCGTGGTTCCCGGCGATCTCGTGGGCTTGGTGGGCGACACGTCTGGTGCACCAGATACTCTGGCCCGCCTCGTGACCATTCAAGAACGCCGCACGCTGCTGCGCCGTAGCGCCGATGACACGGATCCCGTGGAGCGCGTGGTGGTGGCTAACGCAGACAATTTGGTGATTGTGGTGGCTGCCGCCAACCCAGAGCCGCGCACGGGCTTTATTGACCGTGCCCTCGTGGCCGCTTTTGATGCTGACATCCACCCGATCCTCTGCATCACCAAAGCGGACATCAAGGAGCCAGACGAGCTCATCGCTAACTATGCGGGCGTGGAGCTAGACATCTTGGTGAGCCGTACCGCGGATGAGAATGCCTCCGGCATCGATGCCCGCTCGGCAGACGGAGCCTCGGCAAGACTGCAGCGCTCGACCCTCGAGGAACTTCGCGACTTGATCGCCGGCGAGGTCAGCGTGGTGATTGGCCACTCGGGCGTAGGAAAGTCCACGCTCGTCAACGCTCTCACCGGCGCTGACCGTGCCACGGGCGGCGTCAATAAGGTCACCGGCCGCGGCCGCCACACCTCAAGTTCCGCTTTGGCGCTGCGCGTCGAGGACGCTCCCCCTCATACGTGGATCATCGATACTCCAGGTATCCGATCCTTCGGCTTGGCACTTGTGGAGCCGGACAACGTGGTCTCGGCGTTCCCGGACCTCGTGGAAGCCACCGCCGACTGCCCGCGCGGCTGCACGCACCTCGAGGATGGACCCGATTGCGCACTCGACGCGTGGGTGGCTGACGGACACGCCGGACCTAGCGGCGTAGCGCGGCTCGCATCTCTGCGCAGGCTCCTCGGCAGCTCGGCTAAGGAAGAAATCCACGAGAAGACGTTGGGTGAATCCTGACGGGTCTGAATCGTCACGATCCCGTTTTGCGTCACATGATCTGTGGCTGACTGGGATAAGTTGGAGGGCATGAGTCTTGCCTCCTCCCAGTATGTTGAAGATCTGCGCCTTGCCCACGTCATTGCCGACGCCGTTGATTCGGTCACGCTCTCGCGTTTTAAGGCCCTCGATCTTCAAGTGGAGACGAAGCCGGACCTCACACCCGTCACCGATGCTGACAAACTCGCAGAAGAGGTCATCCGCGGACACCTCGCGCGCTCGCGTAATCGTGACGCTGTGCAAGGTGAGGAATACGGCATCACTGGTTCTGGTCCCCGCAAATGGGTTGTTGACCCTATTGATGGCACCAAGAACTTTGTGCGAGGCGTTCCCGTGTGGGCCACGCTGATTGCTCTCCTCGACGAAGATCGCCCAGTGATGGGCGTGGTTTCGGCGCCTGCCCTCGGCAAGCGCTGGTGGGCCTCGGAAGGCGGCGGAGCCTACACGGGCAAGTCGCTTTCGGCGGCAACTCCCCTGCAGGTCTCCAAGATTTCTGCGCTTGAGGACGCTTCGCTCTCTTACGCGAGCTTGGGCGGATGGAAAGAGCGCGGCGATCTAGATCGCATGCTCGAACTTCATGACAAGGTCTGGCGCACGCGCGCTTACGGCGACTTCTGGTCCTATTGCCTCCTTGCGGAGGGTGCCGTGGACATCGCCACCGAGCCCGAACTCAATCTTCACGACATGGCCGCTCTTGTTCCCATCGTGTGGGAAGCCGGCGGCAAGTTTACGTCTCTCAAGGGCGAGGACGGCTGCTTCGGCGGCAATGCCGTCGCCACGAACGGTCTCCTCCATGACGCAACCCTCGAAATTATCGGCGAACGCGCGTAATCCCCGCCCGCGAGTTGCGCTCCGGACGGTAGCCGGCGGCGTCGTACTCGCTTTTACGCTGTCCGCCTGCAGCGTTGCTCCTTTACCGGACCACGGCGCAGCTTCCGCCAGCGCCACCGATTCCCGTCCCGTTGTGGTCACCACCTTCAGCGTGCTAGCGGACTTGGTGCGGCACATTGGCGGCGACCGGGTGCGGGTGGAGTCGATCACGAAGCCCGGCGCGGAAATTCATGGCTACGAACCCACTCCGAGCGACCTGAAACGCATTGCCGACGCTGACCTACTGTTGAACAACGGGCTGGGTCTCGAAGCCTGGTTTGAGCGGTTCGTGCAAACCATCGATGCCCCGCGTGTCACGCTGTCCGAGGGCATCGAGGCGATCCCCATCACCGTGGGCGGATACGCAGGTCATCCCAACCCGCATGCATGGATTGCGCCTTCTCAAGCGAGGATTTACGTCAAGAAAGCCCTTGCGGCCCTCTCCGATTTAGCGCCGCAAGATGCGTCCTATTTTGAGCAAAACGCCGCTGTCTTGGACCAAAAGCTGGATGACATCTTGGAGTCTGCTCGTGAACGGCTTTCGGGCGGAACCACATCCGCGTTGGTGACCTGCGAGGGAGCGTTCTCCTATCTCGCACGAGACCTGAATATCGGGGAACATTACTTGTGGCCCGTGAATGCGGAGTCCGAAGGCAGTCCTCGGCAGATTCGAGAACAGATTGCTTATATACGTTCCAACAAGATCCCGGCGGTCTTTTGCGAATCCACCGTTCCTGCTGGCCCGCAAGAGCGAGTGGCGGCAGAGACTGGGGCCGAGTGGGGCGGGACGCTGTACGTGGATTCCTTATCCGCCGCGGACGGTCCTGTGCCGGACTATCTGAGCCTTGTTGAGTACACCGTGGACAAGATCGTTGAGGGACTTCATGATTCGTAGACGCGCTGATCAGGCAGCGGCGAATGCCGCAGCAGTGCATCCGCATGCCATCGAGATCGCGGACTTGTCCGTTCGCTACGGCCACAATGTGGCCCTGACGAACGTGAATTTTGAACTGCGTACCGGCGAACTGTGCGGATTGGTGGGCGTGAACGGCAGCGGTAAGTCCACCCTGTTCAAGTCCCTGATGGGACTGGTCTCCCCCACCTCAGGAACCGTTCGGGTGTTTGGTAAGACCTCGCTTGAAGCCCGCAAGCTAGGGCTGCTGAGCTACGTACCGCAATCAGAGGCCGTGGACTGGGACTTTCCACTGAGTGTACGTGAAGTGGTCATGATGGGCCGCTACGGACACATGAACTTCATGCGCCAAGTCACTGCGGCTGATCGCCACGCGGTGGACACCGCGTTGGAACGCGTGGATCTGCAGGATCTTCAGTATCGTCAGATTGGCGAGCTTTCTGGCGGTCAACGCAAGCGTGCTTTCGTAGCGCGCGGGTTGGCTCAGGACTGTCAGTTGTTGTTGCTCGATGAACCCTTTGCCGGCGTCGACGTGTCTTCAGAGCGTCTCATCTCCGACTTGCTGCGCGAGTATGCAGCGTCTGGCCGAACCGTCCTCATCTCGACGCACGACCTCGCCGGCGTCCCCAAGCTCTGCAGTTCGGCTGTCCTCTTGCAGCGGCGTGTGGTGGCTTTCGGTGAACCCACCGAGGTGTTGACGATCGAAAACATTGAGCAGGCTTTTGGAAGCAGGATCAAAGAGTAATGGAGCTGCTGAATTGGTTGACGGAGCCCTTTGCCTACGGCTTCATGGTGAACGCGACCTTAGTGACACTCGCGGCAGCTGTGGTCTGTGGCGTGCTTTCCTGCTGGCTAGTCCTCATGGGTTGGGCACTCATGGGCGACGCGGTATCTCACGCAGTACTTCCTGGCGTGGCACTGTCATTCATCTTCGGCGTGCCCTTTGCGATCGGTGCACTGGTTTTTGCGATGCTGGCCGTCTTTCTCATCGGCGGGCTTCGCGACTCGAGTCGGCTGAAATCGGACGCTGCAACCGGCGTGGTGTTCACAGCACTTTTCGCTTTGGGAATCGTCATAATTTCCCGCACTCCCAGCCAAGTGGATTTGACCCATATCTTGTTTGGAAACGTCTTGGGAACCGGGCCGGCCGAGCTTGCTCAGGTACTCATTCTGGGTGCCATCACGCTGGCCATCCTGCTCATCAAGCGCAAAGACTTGGTGTTGCTTGCCTTTGACCGCGTGCACGCTCATGCGCTGGGCCTCAACGCGAGCGCCCTGCACGCCTTGTTGTTAGGGTTGCTGGCACTCACCGTGGTGGCATCCTTGCAGGCTATGGGAACCATCCTGGTGGTGGCCATGCTCATCATTCCTGGCGCAACAGCTGTCCTCCTCACCCGATCCTTCTCGAAGATGCTTCTCATTTCCGTGATTCTGGGTCTGGCTTCTACCATCGTTGGCGTATACGCGAGCTACTACTTCGACCTCGCTACCGGCGCATCAGTAGTTCTGGCGCAAGCCGTTTTCTTCGCGATCGCCTACCTGTTCTCCCCCACCGGCGGCATTATTCCGCAGTGGCGTCTTCGGCGAGCACATGCCGTCTAAGCGCACATCCGTCTCTCACTCCACCCCAGCGCAACTTGGGGCAAATAGCTGGGGCGAGCTGCGGCGTCGTAGTTCAGATATTCCGTGGGTGCTTACCGGCGGTTTTCTTGGCACGCTCGCGCGGTATTTTCTAGGTTTCCTCGGGGAGCCGCTCTGGGTCTTGGTGGCAATTAACAGCGTTGGCTGCCTGCTTTTGGGAATGATCTTCGCGCTACGCCGTAGCGACCGCTTGACAGCGAGCGGCTACGCCTTGTGGGGCACCGGCGTCATGGGTTCCTTCACCACGTTTTCGGGCGTCATGGTGCTCTTGGTGGCACCGTCAGCGGGAGTTCTCACGTGGCTCGTGGTGCTGGCCTCGATAGCGCTCGGGATTGCCCTAGCGTGGCTGGGACAGCGACTCGTAGGACGGGGCACCTCATGAGTCCTGTTGTCTTAGTTGTGGCAATTGGTGTGGCTGGAAGTCTGGGTGCATTGCTGCGGTGGGCCGCTGATGTGGCGATCTCTCACCGTCTGACGCATGCCGAACGCACGTCCCTCAACCTGTTCCCGTGGGCGCTGTTGTTGGTCAACGTGGTGGGCTCTTTTGTGTGTGGCTTTGCGACGGGTTTCTGGGGTCACAGCGACTGGGGCCTCATCATTGCTACCGGACTCGCCGGGGGTCTCACGACCATGAGCACACTCGCCGTGACCACCCTGAATCAACTTCGTTCCCCTGAACACACAAAGATCGCCATTTCTAGCCTGATTTTCCATGCGCTTCTTGGTGTGGCATTTGCGTGGTTTGGATTTTTCTTGGGCACCCGATAACCGCATCTAACCACGGAATTATGCGTCAAACCGAGAAGTTCAGGGCGTGAAAAAAGGCCACTAGCATCAGCTAGTGGCCTTCATTCGTGGAGATGGCGGGAATTGAACCCGCGTCCGATATGGCTTTGTCAGGGCTTCTCCGGGCGCAGTTTGCGCTGAGAATTTCTCTGCCCCATGAACTGTCTTGCAAACAAGCAGTTCGACCTTGCGGTCCTCCTGGGCACAGTCGCCTAAAAGTCCCGAACGTTCCAGCGACAAGAACGTTCAGCAGTGGCTATCTAAATGACGTTAGGATCCGAGCCAATAGCAAACTCGGGCTAACGGACTGTCTGGCTGCTTAGGCAGCGAGAGCGAAGTCAGTGCGCTTAGATTCGGCACTTATTGTTTTGCAGAGGGCGTTTACGAGATAACCCTGCATCCTCGGCCCGCTTCACCTGTCTCAACTCACATCGTCGAAACCGATCATCCCCATGTTCTTTTTTCAATTCCCATCACTGGGAACACTGCCGTCCTCCGGAAAGAACAGACTTTTACTATAGCGCATCCTCTGCGGAAAACATTCCCGTTCGCCAGTGGCGATTCGCAAATCCGCGCTGCAAAAGCCTTTGGGCTGGCTTTCTAGCCGCCTAGTCCACTTCTTGGCCGCGGTTACGCTGGCGCATGGCGCGCTGTGCCTCGCGGTTGTCCTGCTTTTCACGCAGGGTCTGGCGCTTGTCGTAGTCCTTCTTACCCTTGGCAATCGCGATTTCCAGCTTCGCGCGTCCGTCCTTGAAGTACAGCTGGAGCGGGACGATGGTATTACCGGATTCTTCCAATTTTCGGGAGATACGGATCAATTCTTCGCGGTGCAAGAGGAGCTTACGACGACGCCGCGCAGTATGGTTTGTCCACGAACCATTGAGGTACTCCGGAATGTAGACAGCTTCCATATAAAGTTCGTCGCGATAGAACTGTCCAAAACCGTCCACGAGGGACGCTTTTCCTTCACGGAGCGATTTCACTTCGGTACCGGTGAGGACCATTCCAGCCTCGAAAGTTTCGAGGATGAGGTAGTCGTGGCGCGCCTTACGGTTCGTGGCAATGACACGCTCTTCTTTTTGCTTAGCCATAGCACGTTCCTCCTTGTAATGATGCGCGGCACGGAACTTTCAAGTTTACGCGTCGGCAACGAGTCCCGTCTATTCGGGACTCTCAATCAGTGGCGTTTTAAGCCTTATGCAGAGCGCTCGTTAGAGCACGGAGAGTGGATCAACCAACTGGCCGTTAACGACCGTCTCGAAGTGCAAGTGGCAACCGGTGGAGTTTCCGGTGGTGCCCACGTAGCCAATGATGTCTCCGCGTTGGACAGTCTGTCCCGCGCTGACGTTCACTGCCGAGAGGTGGTGATAGTTGGTGGCCAGAGCGCTTCCATTCATGACGCCGTGGCTGAGGGTGACCTTGTTGCCGGAGCTTCCGCCCCAACCAGCTACCCAGACTTCGCCGGCGGCCGAAGCATAAACCGGCGCACCACACGTGCCACCAAAGCCCCAGTCCACTCCAGCGTGCAAGTAGCCGCCTGCTCCGCCGTAATCGATAGTTCCTTCAGGCGTGGGGCGCCAACCGAATCGAGACGTGATGTAGCCGCCCGACGTTGGAACACGCAAACCCCATGAGGAGGTCGACGTGGGCTGTGCCCGAGCTGCCTGAGTTTCCTTTGCAGCTGCAGCTTCGGCCTCACGCTGAGCGGCAGCAGCAGCCTGTGCTTTACGAGCAGCATCCGCCGCGCGAGCACGGAGTGCGGCCTGTGCTTCCCGTTCCTTCTGGGCTGCGATTTCTGCTTTTCGCTTTGCTTCGGCTTCTGCCTTGCGCTTTGCCTCGAGAGCCTTCTTGCGGCGTTCCTCAGCTTCTTTGCGCAACCGTTCCTGACGGGCCGCGATGTCCTTCAGCACAGCGTCATGTTCAGCCTGCTGGGTTTTGAGTCGGTTCTGAACCTGAGGGCGTTCGGCAGCAAGCTGAGCACTCAATTTCTCAGCGTCAGAGATCAGCGAATCAACCTTCTGCTTCGACTTCAATGCCGCGTCGCGTGCACTCTGTTCACGGACAAGCGCTGCGTCAGCTTGGCTCTTCAGATCCTTGATTTCTGCTTCGACAGCTTCGAGACGCTTCGCAGCATTCTGGTTGGCGGCACGTTTCTGGCTTAGCTGTTCCACAATGGCGTTTTGGCTACGCATCGCGTGATCGGCCAATTCAATTCCGCTGCCGAGACTCTCAGAACGAGTTCCGCTCACAAGGAAGCCGAGGTTCCCAGACACCCCTCCGCGCTGATACGCACGCGTGGCGATCTCACCAATAAGTTTCTTGGACTCGGCGCTAACGCTTTCGTCCTTTTTCATTTCTGCGGCAAGGTCATCGCGGGACGATTCTGCCGCGCTGACTCGCTGTTGCAGAGAGTCGACTTCGCTCGTTGCTTGCGACACCCGTCCTTCGGCAGCTTGCAACTCGGCCTGAGCACCAGGAAGTTGATCCTGGAGACCCTTTAGCTTCTTGGCAGTTGCCTGAATATTGCCGTCCAAATATTCAAGATCGTTCTCGAGCGTCGAGATGTTCTGCTCGATCTGCTTTTTACGATCATCCAACTCATCAGCACTTGCTCCGGGCGTTACGAGGCCCATGGTCAGCAGAGCTGCAAAACTTCCGGCAATAACCGCCTTAGAGAGCTTCAGCGCTCGCGAAGGTGACGTCACGGTATGCCTTTCGTCAGTGGGAACTGTAGGTGCCTTGGTGTGCGGATTCACGGATACAACAAAGTGCTTGAAGATCGACGAGGGGCATCGCTAGACCTTCAAGTACCGCCTCAACGTTAACATGGACGACACCGCAGCCAGCGCAATTCCGAGCAAAACTAACAGCAGCGCCACAAGAATTAGTTCGCGGACACCTACAAAGGCTGTGTCCGGATACTCGACTGCGAGCCGTCCCTCGACCACGAATTTCACGATGGCCCACAGGACACCCGAGGCCAAGAGTCCACCAATAGCGGCAGCAATAACGCCTTCCATCAAGAACGGAAGCTGAATGACTGTCTTTGATGCACCCACCAGTCGCATGATGCCCGTTTCGCGTCGCCGACTGAATGCCGACATGCGAATGGTGGTAGCCACCAACAGGACCGCGCAGATGATCATCACCGCTGCGACTGCCAACGAAGCAAGAGATGCCATATTGATGACAGAGAAGATTTTCTCCAGGAGCTCGCGTTGATCAACGACTACCTCGACGCCGGGCATCGAAGAAAATAGCTCGTTGACCACTTCGTACTTCTCAGGGTCAATCAATTTGAGTCGGAAGGACTCCGGAAGCTGGTCAGCCGTGACAGTGTCTACGATCGGCGAGTTCTGGAACTGCTCGCGGAAGTGCTGAAGAGCTTCGTCCTTGGACTCGTACTGATAGCTCTCGACGTAGGACTTCACCTCCGGCGAATCAAGCATGGACTTGATGGCATCACGCTGCGAGTCCGTCACCGCGCCTGCCGCGCAGGTTGAGCTCGAGTAGTCATCGGAGCAAAGGAAGACCGCGACCTGAACACGGTCGTACCAGAAGCCCTTCATCTGGTTGATCTGCAACTGCAGCAAGCCAGCGGCCCCGACGAAGGTCAGAGACACAAATGTCACCAAGATGACGGACACGAACATGGAGAAATTTCGGCGAATACCGGTGATGGTTTCGCCTGCGAGGAAACGCAACATTAGAGTTCGTCCTCCTCAGAATCGAAGGGGCGAATGAAGCCCTCTGACGGAGCCGCCGAGGAGGGATTGCCTTCGTCCGTCCTCCGTAGTTCACGCGAACCATCGGGGCGCGTCACCGGAATGAGTGAGGTGTATTCGCCTGCACGTTCATCGCGAGACACTTGGCCTCCGCGCAACTCAACCACGCGACGACGCATGGAATTGACGATCTCGTGGTCGTGGGTGGCCATCACCACGGTGGTGCCGTTCTGATTAATGCGGTCCATAATGTTCATGATTCCCACGCTGGTAGCGGGGTCCAGGTTTCCGGTTGGCTCGTCAGCCAAGAGAATGCTCGGCTTGTTGACGATCGCGCGTGCGATTGCCACACGCTGTTGCTCGCCACCGGAGAGTTCGTGGGGCATGCGCTTGGCCTTCTCTTCGAGGCCAACCATCTCGAGAACGTTTGGAACCGTCTCACGAATCGTCGCGCGATTTCGGCCGATGACCTGCATCGCGAACGCGACGTTAGAGAAAACGTCCTTGTTAGGGAGCAAACGGAAGTCCTGAAAGACGATGCCGATCCCTCGACGATACCGCGGCAATCCACTTTGAGAAATGGTTTCTAGGGCTGTTCCCGCCACATAAACGTGTCCGCTGGAAGCGAGTTCCTCGCGCAAAATGAGGCGCAAAAAAGTTGACTTACCGGAACCCGAGGCGCCGACCAAGAAGGTGAAATCTCCTCGTTCAATTTCAATATTGATGTCACTCAACGCAGGTTGGTGACCGCGCACATAGGTTTTAGATACGTCTTCGAAGCGGATCATCGCTCATTTTCGCCCACGGGGGCCACCGGTGAGCGGCCATGATTGCGGGTCTTGGCTGGGGAAAGCTGAAACACCGGCAACAAAACCGTAGCCCGCCAACACTCAAACAGCCCCCAAGGGTTGGGGTGTGTCGAGTAGTTAGCGGGCTACCGGCTAGAGTCTTCAGGCTTCTTGGGCGCTTAGCGGGCTGTCCAGCCACCATCCATGGTGTAAGACGCTCCGGTCACCATCGACGCGTCGTCCGATGCCAACCACGCAGCAAGACTTGCGACTTCCTTCGGATCAGCGAGACGCTTGATGGCGCTTTCCGTCAGCATGATCTTTTCCAACACTTCTTCCTCTGAAATGTTATTCATCTTGGCTTGGTCCGCAATCTGCTTCTCCACCAACGCGGTCCGGACGAACCCCGGATTGATGCAGTTGCTGGTGACACCGTGCGGGCCACCTTCCAATGCGGTGACCTTCGAAAGTCCCTCAAGCCCATGCTTGGCACTCACGTATGCACTCTTGAACGGCGAAGCGATAAGACCGTGAGCACTCGAAAGATTGATGATTCGCCCGAAATTGCGCTCGTACATCTTCGGCAAGACAGCCCGGATCAACAAGAACGGCGACTCCAGCATCAGTCGGTGGATAAAGCGCCAGTCCTCGGGTACGTAGTCCTGAATGGGATTCATACGCTGAACACCGGCGTTGTTGACAAGAATGTCCGCGTCCAGGCTCAAGTTTTCGAGCGACTTCGTGTCTGAAAGATCCGCTACCCACACCTTGCCACCGACTTCGTCTGCCAGCGCCTGAGCGGCATCAGCATTCATGTCCGCCACGGTGACGTCAGCGCCGCGAGCAGCGAAAGCCTTGACCATCTCGGCACCAATCCCGCTGGCACCTCCCGTGATGATCGCGTGCTTGCCGGCCAAAGGCTTGGTGTTGACTGCGTAATCTTCAAGGTTGCTCATGCGTACTTTCTTTCCGAGTTATCGGGAGCGAGGCCGTGCTCGACGTTGACCGCTTACTGTAGCGGCGGCGTCGTACTCAAAAATAGTGAGCACTACGCAACCGGGCATGCGTTCCTCGTGCCAATCAAGAAATAAAAATCCTGAAAGGCAATTCAGACGCTAGGTACATTATGAACTAGCTCACAGAAAGTCAAAGAAGAGCTAGCTGTCGCCTCACGCGTGCGGGGTGGTGGTGACGAGGTAGATGGACTCCACAACGCCCAAGTCGTGCTGCTTGATCGACGTCAACTCAAGAGAGCCGGTAGCCCGCATCGCAAACAGCGGACGGCCGCCACCCAAAATCACGGGAATCGTGAAGAGCCGCAGTTCGTCGAGCTTCTCTGCATCAACGAATTGACCAGCCAGCGCTCCCCCGCCCATCACCCACACGTCCTTGCCTGCCGCGTCGCGAGCCAGCTCCGATGCCCACTCCGCGATGTCACCACGGGCAAAGGTCACGTCTGCCCCAGGGAAACTCGGGAGCTCGCGGTGCGCGAAGACCCAGGTAGGGATGCCTTTGTACGGCCACTCCCCCTTCGCGTTCTTCAAAAGCCACGTATAGGTATCCGCACCCATGACAATCGAACCAATGGTGTCGAGGAACGATTCGTAGGTGCTTCCGTCGTCGTACTTATCAAAAGGTTCAAGCCACCGCAGGCTGTCTGCTTCATCTGCGATGTAGCCATCCACGGACATTGCCACGAAATATACGAAACGAGTCATGCTCACATCCTAGAAAGATTCTCGCGAAGTTCGTAGGTGCTCGCTTAAGACGTCTAAAAACGCAATCGTGACCAAGCTCACCCAGTGCTATTTTGGGCAACAAAAAAGTCCGGAACGTCTCCGCTTCCGGACTTTTTTTGGCTTTGGTGCCCAAGGTGGGACTCGAACCCACACGGTTTTACCCGCCGCATTTTGAGTGCGGTGCGTCTGCCAATTCCGCCACTCGGGCCTGCTGCGATTTGCTTCGCGGACTTTGATATTTCCCACGTCAGCAACTCGTGCTCATAAAGCATACATGGCGATAGGCTTAGAACGTAAATCGGCGCGGCCTAGGAGAAACATCGTGAACGAAGACGCAAAGAGCGCGTCCCCCCAGCCCACTTCTACATCGGTTGCGTCCCCAAACATCCAGCACGACGACGCTGCCTCCCGTTCTAAGGCACCCGCGGTTCGCGTACTGGTTGCGGAAGATGAAACCTTGATTCGCCTCGATATCGTCGAGATTTTGCGGGGCGAGGGCTACGAAGTTGTTGGTGAAGCAGACAATGGTGAGACCGCCATTGAGCTTGCCAAGGAGCTTCGTCCTGACGTCGTCTTGATGGACGTCAAGATGCCAGTTATTGATGGCATCACGGCTGCTGAAGCAATTGCCAAGGATCGAATTGCTCCTGTGGTTTTGCTCACAGCTTTCAGCCAGAAGGAACTCGTGGAGCGTGCTCGCGAGGCTGGCGCCATGGCGTATGTGGTGAAGCCATTCACGCCGGCTGATCTGATTCCTGCGTTGGAGATCGCACGGTCCCGCCACGAAGAAATTCTGGCTCTGGCCAGCGAGATCACCGATCTCAAGGAACAGTTCGAAACGCGCAAGATCGTGGAGCGAGCTAAGGGTCTCTTGACGGAGAAGATGGGTCTGACGGAGCCAGAGGCATTCCGTTGGATCCAGAAGACGTCCATGGACCGTCGCTTGAGCATGCGCGAGGTCGCCGAGACCATCGTGGACCAGGTCAAGTAGCAAAAAAAATACATAAAGAGCGGGCTGTACGAACCGGATTCCGGTTGTACAGCCCGCTCTTTACTTTGAGGTCATCTTATTCTTCGTTAGATGTCTTCACGCATTCGCGAGATGAGATCCTTGAGCGCCTCATCCTTGGTCCGCCATGGGCGAAGCTTTTCAGGGCGTGAGGTCTTGCCTTCGAGGAGTTCTCCGGCGTCCGCGACGTCACCAATGCGGTGGATTCGCAACGAGTTAGTGGAGCCAGCTTGCCCTGGAGGGGAACCAGCTGCGATCACCACGATGTCGTCAACCTCCGCAAGACCCTCGCCCTGTAGCACGCGATCCACCTGAGCGGTCATCTTGTCAGTGTGGTCCGCAAACTCTACGAGTCGTGGGCGTACGCCCCACACGAGTGCCATGGTGCGATAGGTCGCTTGGACCGACGTAAAGCAGACGATCGGGCGTGCCGGGCGCATGCGGGACAAGCGTCGTGCAGTGTCACCAGACTCCGTAAAGCCCACGATGAACTTGGCATCAAGCTCATCGGCAATCTCCACGGTAGCGCGGGTAATTGCGCCGCCACGCGTACGAGGACGAGTGGCTAGCGGACGAATACGCGCCAGACCGTGGTCCTCAGTGGACTCGATGATGCGGGCCATCGTCTTGATGGTTTCGATCGGGTAGTTTCCAACGCTGGTCTCACCCGAGAGCATGACCGCATCCGCGCCGTCGAGAACGGCGTTTGCGCAGTCAGAAGCCTCAGCACGGGTTGGGGTCGGCGACTCAATCATCGATTCGAGGACCTGCGTTGCCACGATGGCTGGCTTGGCCCAGCGGCGAGCAAGTTCAACCGTGCGCTTTTGCACAATCGGCACCTGTTCGAGTGGAAGTTCCACGCCGAGGTCGCCACGGGCCACCATGATGGCGTCGAAGGCATCGATGATTTCCTCGAGCGCGTCGACGGCCTGTGGCTTCTCGATCTTGGCGATGACCGGAAGCTTCCGGCCCTCTTCTTCCATAATCTCGTGAACGCGAGAAATATCAGAGGCATTTCGCACAAAGGACAGCGCGATCATGTCCACGCCGGCACGAATGGCCCAGCGGAGATCGTCTTCGTCCTTGTCAGAAAGGGCAGGCACGTTCACGGCAACGCCGGGAAGGTTGATGCCCTTGTTGTTGGAGACCTCGCCCGCAACCACCACTTCGGTGACCACGTCCGTCTCCGTGACCTTGGTAGCGCGCAGACGCACTTTGCCGTCATTGATCAGCAAGGTGTCGCCAGGAGCAACGTCGCCGGCAAGTCCCTTGAAGGTGGTGGATACGCGGTCCTTGGTGCCTTCAATATCATCAATCGTGATGGTGAAGGTGTCCCCCAGGTTGAGGAAGTGAGGGCCGTCCGTAAAGCGTCCCAAGCGAATCTTGGGGCCTTGCAGGTCGGCAAAGACAGCCACAGGCTGCTTTGCTTCCTCCGCTGCCTGGCGAATGTTTTCTAGGTACTCTGCGTGAACCGAGTGTTCACCGTGACTCATGTTGAGACGAGCAACATTCATGCCCGCCGCAACAGCTTCTCGAGTTTGATCTAAGGTTCCGATAGCTGGACCAAAAGTGACTACGATCTTTGCGCGTCTCATAGTTAAACCCTATCTGTTGTCAGGACGAGAACACTCGGTTCATGCCCATGCCACGAAAGTTCATGGCATGGGCATGTGCTTTACATAGGAGCGATGGAAACATCTGTCGGGCGAACCGGCGCTGGCAAACGAGTGCTGCCTTGCAGGTATTCGTCCACCTTGGATGCTGCTGCGCGACCTTCGGCGATCGCCCACACAATCAAGGACTGACCACGGCCAGCGTCGCCGGCAACGAAGACGCCTGGCTGACCGGTCATGAAGTCATCATCGCGAGCAATGTTGCCACGGCCGTCGAAGGTGACGGATGGCGAATCATCCAGGCCAGCCTTTTCAGGTCCGGTGAAGCCCAAAGCTAAGAAGACCAGATCGGCAGGAATCACGCGCTCGGTGCCAGCCTTTGGAACACGGCCTTCTGGCGTGTATTCCGTTTCGGCAACCTTGAGGCCCGTGAGCTTTCCGTTTTCTCCGATGTACTCCACCGTGGAAGCCAAGTAGGTACGCTCGCCGCCTTCTTCGTGTGCGCTAGCAACTTCGAAGAGGGTTGGGAACATTGGCCAAGGCTGGTGAGCTGGACGCTCCGAAGGAGGCTGCTTACCAATAGCCAACGTGGTCACAGAGGCTGCGCCCTGACGGTGAGCGGTACCGATGCAGTCCGCGCCGGTGTCGCCGCCACCCAAGATGACAACGTGCTTGCCCTTGGCATCAATCTGATTTTCGACCTCTTCGCCAGCCACAACGCGGTTGGACTGCACGAGGTAATCCATAGCGAAGTGAATGCCTTCGAGGCTACGGCCCGGGATCGGCAAGTCACGAGGAACCGTAGAGCCCGTGGCAATCACAATCGCGTCATAGCGGCCGCGAAGCTGCTTCCAGGAGATGTCCTTGCCGAGCTCAACGTTGGTGCGGAAGCGAGTTCCTTCAGCGCTCATTTGGGCAAGACGGCGATCCAAGACTTCCTTTTCCATCTTGAAGTCCGGGATGCCGTAGCGGAGCAGGCCACCAATCTTGTCGTCACGCTCGTAAACAGCCACGGTGTGACCGGCACGCGTCAGCTGCTGCGCTGCAGCAAGACCGGCAGGGCCTGAGCCAACAACAGCCACCGTCTGGTCCGTGTGGCGGACCGGCATGATCGGCGTGACCAGATCGTCGTCGAACGCGTGCTCCGCGATCTCCACTTCAATCTGCTTGATGGTCACAGCTGGCTGGTTGATGCCCAGCACACACGAGGACTCACACGGAGCTGGGCACAAGCGGCCCGTGAACTCCGGGAAGTTGTTCGTAGCGTGCAAGCGCTCCGAAGCTCCGGCAGTGTTGCCGCGCCACATCAGGTCGTTCCATTCCGGAATCAAGTTGCCAAGCGGGCAACCCTGGTGGCAAAACGGAACACCGCAATCCATGCAGCGGCCCGCCTGACGCGTGAGGGCGCCGTCGTTCTGGCGCTCATAGACTTCTTTCCAGTCCTTGATGCGCACCGGTACGGGACGGCGGGGTTGGGTCTCGCGTTCGCGTACCTTCAAAAATCCGCGAGGATCAGCCACGGGTAGCCTCCAAAATCTTGTTCCAAACTTCGTCGCCGTCCGGGTCCAGCCCTTCAGCAACAGCGTCTTCGCGAGTCTTCAGGACTGCCGCGTAGTTGCGAGGCAGGACCTTCGTGAAGCGACCCACTGAGTTATCAAAGTCATCGAGCAAGGCCTGAGCCTTCTCCGAGGCCGTCTCTTCGACATGGCGTACCAAGAGAGCGCGTACTTCTTCGGCGTCAGTAGCGCTGAGCGGTTCCAGGAGAAGTTCCTTCAGAGCCAGAGAATCAGCGTTGACCTTGGCGACGTCCAGGTCCAGCACGAAGGCTCGACCACCGGACATGCCAGCACCGAAGTTGCGGCCCGTCTCGCCAATGATCAAGGCGGTACCACCGGTCATGTACTCACAACCGTGGTCACCAATGCCTTCAACCACTGCGGTGGCGCCGGAGTTACGGACCAAGAAGCGTTCGCCCACAATGCCGGAGAGGTACATTTCACCGCTCGTAGCACCGTAACCAATCACGTTTCCAGCGATCACGTTCTCCCCCGCAACCAACTGGCTGCCTTCGTGAGGACGAACAGCAATGTGTCCACCGGAGAGGCCCTTGCCCACGTAGTCGTTGGACTCACCGAACAAGCGCAGCGAGATACCTGCTGGCAAGAAGGCACCCAAGGACTGACCAGCGGAACCGGTCAACGTCACGGAGATGGTGTCCGGAGCCAATTCCTCGGCACCAAACTTCTTCGTGACTGCGTTGCCCAGCATGGTGCCGACGGCGCGGTCCGTGTTGATCACCGGCAAGCTGATGGTGACCGGCATGCGGTTCTCCAAAGCATCCTTGCTCATGGCAATGAGTTGGTTATCGAAATGCTGGTCCAGCTCGTGGTTCTGGCTTCCAGTACGACGACGCGGGCCGTCCTGGCCGTCATCGAACACTGCGAACATCGGCGAAAGATCCAAATGTGAGGACTTCCAGTGATCCACAGCGGCTTCGCGGTCCAAAAGCTCTGCGTGGCCAATGGCCTCGTCGAGGTTTCGGAAACCGAGGGATGCGAGGATCTCGCGGACTTCCTCAGCCAAGAACTCGAAGAAGTTCACCACGAACTCTGGCTTGCCCGTGAAGCGGGAACGCAGTTCAGGGTTCTGAGTTGCCACACCCACTGGGCAGGTGTCCAAGTGGCAGACGCGCATCATGATGCAGCCCGAGACCACCAGCGGGGCGGTAGCGAAGCCGTATTCTTCAGCGCCGAGAAGTGCAGCAATCACCACGTCGCGGCCCGTCTTGAGCTGGCCGTCCACCTGAACCGTGACACGCTCGCGCAAGCCATTGATCATGAGCGTCTGCTGCGTCTCCGCCAGACCGAGCTCCCACGGAGCACCAGCGTGCTTCAGAGAGTTCAGCGGGGAGGCGCCGGTTCCGCCGTCGTGCCCTGAAACCAGCACCACGTCAGCCTTAGCCTTCGTGACACCGGACGCAACCGTACCGATGCCCACTTCGGACACGAGCTTCACATGGACGCGAGCTTCTGGGTTAGAACGCTTGGCATCGTAAATGAGCTGCGCAAGGTCCTCGATCGAGTAAATGTCGTGGTGCGGTGGCGGGGAAATCAGACCCACGCCAGGCGTGGAATGACGAGTCCGTGCAACCCACGGGTACATCTTCTGAGCCATCAGCTGGCCGCCTTCGCCCGGCTTGGCGCCCTGAGCCATCTTGATCTGAATGTCTTCAGCATTCGTCAAGTACAGGCTGGTCACGCCGAAGCGGCCGGAAGCAATCTGCTTGATCTTCGAGCGACGCTTTGGATCCAACAAGCGATCCACGTCTTCGCCACCTTCACCCGTGTTGGACTTGGCACCCAACTGGTTCATGGCGATAGCAAGAGTCTCATGGGCTTCCTTGGAAATGGAGCCGTAGGACATTGCACCCGTGGAGAAGCGCTTGACGATCTCAGAAACTGGCTCGACTTCGTCGATCGAGATCGGCTCGCGAACACCTTCCTTGAACTTGAAGAGACCTCGCAGGGTCTTCAAGTCGCGGGCCTGGTTATCGACGCCTTCGGTGTACCTCTTGAAGATGTCGTAGCGACGTTCGCGCGTTGCGTGCTGGAGGCGGAAAACCGTCTCAGGGTCGAACAAGTGCGGAGCACCGTCACGGCGCCACTGGTACTCGCCGCCCGTTTCCAGCACACGGTGTGGATCTGGGTTGCCGCTCTGGGGGTAGGCGCTTTCGTGGCGCATCGCGATTTCTTCCGCGATCTCCTGAAGGCCCACGCCACCCATCTGGGTTGGCGTGCCAGCGAAGTACATATCAATGAAGCGCTGGGACAAGCCCATTCCTTCAAAGGTCTGTGCGCCACAGTAGGAGGACACCGTGGAGATGCCCATCTTGGACATGATCTTCAGAACGCCCTTACCGAGCGCCTTGATGAAGTTGGCGTGTGCCTTCTCCGCGGTGACATCACCCAAGATGCCGTTGTCTGCCATCTCTTCGACGGTTTCCAACGCCAAGTATGGGTTCACCGCAGAAGCACCGTAGCCCAAGAGCACTGCTACGTGGTGCACTTCGCGAACGTCGCCGGCTTCCACAATCAGGGAGGTCTTGGTGCGGTTAGCGGACTTCAGCAAGTGGTTGTGAATTGCCGAGGTCAAGAGCAAGGACGGGATCGGAGCCCACTGTGCGTTGGAGTCGCGGTCAGAGACCACGATGTACTGCACACCGCGGTTGACGGCGGTAGAGACTTGCTCGTAGATCTCGTGCAGGCGAGCGCGCAAACCGTTGGCGCCGCCAGCCGGCTGGTACAGGCCACGGACCTTGAGGGCAACCTTGGATCCCTCCTCATCACGCACGTTGATGATCTTCGCGAGCTCATCGTTAGTGATGACCGGGAAATCCAATGCGATGTGACGGGTCTTCACGTGGGAGAGCTTGAGCAAGTTGCCATCAGGGCCGATGGACGTCTTGAGGCTCGTCACGAGCTCTTCACGAATGGCATCCAACGGCGGGTTGGTCACCTGAGCGAAGGACTGCACGAAGTAGTCGAAGAGCAAGCGCGGACGCTTTGCGAGAACGGCGATTGGCGTATCGGAGCCCATGGCACCGAGTGGCTCGGCACCGAGCTGCGCCATAGGAGCCAACAGGATCTTCAGCTCTTCGTTCGTGTAACCGAAGGTACGCTGACGCAACTGAATGGACTGCGAGGAGTGACGCACGTGCTCGCGCTCCGGCAGTTCCTCCAAAGAAACCAAGTTCTCCTGAACCCACTCGCGCCAAGGGTTGGCGTTCGCTAGTTCGGCCTTGACCTCAGAGTCTTCGATGATGCGACCCTGCTCGGTGTCCACCAAGAACATCTTTCCGGGAGAGACGCGGCCCTTGCGGACGATCTTCTCCGGTGCAATATCCACCACGCCCACTTCGGAAGCGAGGACTACCAAGCCATCGTCGGTGACCCAGTAACGAGCCGGGCGCAGACCGTTGCGGTCCAACACGGCGCCAATCTGAGTACCGTTCGTGAAGGACACGGCAGCCGGTCCATCCCACGGCTCCATGAGCATGGAGTGGTACTCGTAGAACGCACGGCGATCCGGATCCATCGATGGGTTGTTTTCCCAGGCTTCCGGGATCATCATCATGATGGCCTGCGGCAAGGTGCGGCCAGAGAGCATCAAGAGCTCGGCAACCTCGTCGAAGGACGCGGAGTCAGAGGCGCCTGGCGTGCAGATCGGGAACAGCTCTTCAGGAGCATCGCCCAAGATCGGGGATGCCAGCTGAGACTGACGAGCACGCATCCAGTTGCGGTTGCCCTTGACCGTGTTGATTTCACCGTTGTGCGCGATCATGCGGAACGGCTGAGCCAGCGGCCAGCTTGGGAACGTGTTCGTGGAGAAGCGAGAGTGCACCACGGCCAGCTTGGTTGCGAAGCGCTCGTCCGAAAGATCCGGGAAGAACGGCTCAAGCTGCGCGGTGGTCAGCATGCCCTTGTAGACAATCGTCTTGGAAGAGAAAGACGGGAAGTAGACACCAAAACGGTTCTGCGCACGCTTGCGAATGCGGAATGATCGGGCCTCCAAGCTGGAGCCAGCGTCGTCGTAATCCGTGCCAGCTTCGCCGCCCACAAAGAGCTGCACAAAGCGAGGCATGCAAGAGCGGGACAGCGGGCCCACCATAGAAGGATCCGTAGGAACCTCGCGCCAGCCCAGCACCTGGAGGCCTTCGGCAGCAACGAGGTCCTCGAGACCAGCGCGGGCCGTCGCCTCGCCTTCAGCATCATCCGGAAGGAACGCGGTACCCACCACGTACTCGCCAACTGGCGGCAAATCAAAGTCAACAACGGCACGGAAGAACTCGTCAGGGATCTGAGTCAAGAGGCCGGCGCCGTCGCCGGTACCTTCGTCAGCACCCACGGCGCCACGGTGTTCAAGTGCGCGCAAAGCGTCCAGCGCGTTGACCACAATCTGGTGGGTCGGCTCGCCCTTGAGGGTAGCGATCATCGCCAGACCACAAGCGTCTCTTTCTTGGTCTGCGCGGTACAAACCCTGATCTTCGGGCATCTTCGCGAAGCGCTCAAAGGGTGAAGTAACGGCGTTCTCTTCAATGCCAACGGGGTCCAGGACAATAGGATCCTCGGCAGCGCCATTGCTGAGGTTAGCGGCCGGTTTCGGCTCTGTCATGATGGGCCCTTTCTGTAACGGTGCAACTCGTCGCCTGGACGGAACGGAACCGGCGCAAGCGAATCTTGCTTGCACGCCAAGAAAGGGGGTGTGACCTGGATCAGCGGCAAGCGATTCCACGTCATCGTGGCGCCGTCATACGGTGTTTTCTCGTTGATTCACGAGAACTGCATGACGATCGTCGCAGACGGCAAATGTGATCTCGTCCACGGTTTTTAGCTGGATTGAATGTAGCACCCAACACAGGGGCGACGCGATATTTTGTGCCATTTTTTCGCGCCGCCCGTAATATGCAGATTTTTACTAAGCCTGATCGCTGGGTTTCAGCGAGGTGTCGGTTGATTTTTCCGTAGAGGACGACGACGCAGCTGCAGTACCTGCCTCAGCTTCCGTTCCTTCAGTGAGCGCGTCAGTTTCTTCCGCGGTCTCTTCCGGCGTTTTTCCGGGCAAATACACAATGTCTAAGCCAGTGCGGCGCGGGCGCGTTGCCATGAGAGCGAACATGACCACGGCCAACAAGAACATCAACAAGGACGTCCAGACGTTGAGACGCTGAGTGACACCCAAAATGGTGATCATCTGGGCGTCATCGATGCGTAGCATTTCGATCCACGTGCGGCCGGCGGTGTATACGGCGACGTAGAGCCAGAACATCGAGCCCCGCTGGAACTTGAACTTGCGATCAAGCAGGAGAATGAGAGCTACGCCCGCCAAGTTCCACAAGCATTCGTAGAGGAACGTGGGGTGGAACAGGGTTCCGGCTGGAAGGTCCGCAGGGAAGCTGGGGTTGGTGGCGTCGATCTGAAGACCCCACGGCAAAGTGGTGGGTCCGCCAAAGAGTTCTTGGTTGAAGTAGTTGCCCCATCGGCCAATGGCCTGAGCCAGCAGTACGCCCGGTGCCACAGCATCGGCGAAAGCGCTCAAGCGCACGCCCGCGCGGCGGCAACCAATCCACGCACCCACGGCGCCGAGCGCAACGGCACCCCAAATGCCCAGGCCGCCGTTCCAAATCTGCCAGATCTTGGTCAGATCGCCGGTGCCGTCATAGTTCGGGCCAAAGTAAGCGTCCGGGGAGCTGACCACGTGGTAGAGGCGTGCACCAATGATGCCGAAGATGACTGCCCACATAATGATGGAGAAGAAGGGGTCCTCAGGACCGCCCTTCTTCTTCCAGCGGCGGTAGCCGAGCCACCCGCCCAACAGACCACCGGTCAGCAGACACAGCGCGTAGACGTGAATGGTGAGTGGACCGATGTGGAACTTGGACCACTCCGCCGGAGGCGAGGGAATGGATGCTTGAATGCTAGCGAATTCCAGCACTACGCCTGACAACATAAGTTACTGAGTCCGTCCTGACAGTTTTGCGGTCAATTCGGCGACGCCATCAATACCGCGATCGCGCAGTGCCGCGACAAGTGCGGTTCCCACGATCACGCCATCTGCGTAGGCACCAATTTCTTCAACGTGTTCGCGGCGGGAAACGCCAAGGCCCACGCACGCGCGTTCGGCACCGGCTGCATGAGCACGGTCCACCACGGCTTGGGTTGCAGCGGAGACGTTGTCACGAGCGCCGGTGACGCCCATGACGGAGACGCAGTACACGAATCCGCGGCTGGCCTTTACGGTCATTTCCATGCGCTCTGTCGTGGAGCTTGGAGCCACCAGGAACACGCGGTCCAGACCGTACTTGTCTGAGACTTCAAACCATTCGTTGGCCTCATCCGGAATGAGGTCGGGGGTAATGAGTCCTGCTCCCCCGGCTTCGGCGAGGCGGCGCGCAAATTCCTCCACGCCCACGCGCATGACCGGGTTCCAGTAGGTCATGACTTCCACAGCCGCATCGCACTGTTCCGTCACGGCACGCACGATGTCGAAGATCTCTGGGACCCGGAAGCCGTTGGCCAAAGACTCAACGGTGGCTGCCTGGATGACTTCGCCGTCCATGACGGGGTCAGAGTATGGAATGCCGATTTCAATGACATCGGCGCCGTTCTTGGCCATTGCCACGGCAGCATCAATGGTCGCTTGCGTGTTGGGGTATCCCGCGGGCAAGTAACAAATGAGCGCGGGGCGTCCCTCACTGCGTGCCTTCTCGATTGCCTGAGCTGCAGAGCGCACGGTTGGAAGCTGTTGGTTGGTTGCCTCAGTCATTACTTGACCTCACCTTCTGCGGCAGCGGCGGCTGCCTTTTCGTCCAGCAGGCCAAACCATTCAGCAGCCGTAGCCACGTCCTTGTCACCACGACCCGACAGGTTCACCACAATGATTTGCTCTTCAGGCGTACGGCCTTCCGCAACCCATCGCTTTGCCAAACGCAAGGCACCAGCCAGAGCGTGAGAGGACTCGATAGCCGGGATGATGCCTTCTGTACGGCACAAGAGACGGAATGCGTCCATCGCTTCGGTGTCAGTCACAGGCTCATAGACGGCACGGCCGAGGTCGGAAAGGTATGAGTGCTCTGGTCCTACACCTGGGTAGTCCAAGCCGGCGGAAATCGAGTGCGACTCGATGGTCTGTCCGTCCTCGTCCTGCATGAGGTAAGAACGCGCGCCGTGAAGAACACCAGGGCGTCCCAAGTTGATGGTGGCAGCGTGACGGCCGGTCTCCACGCCGTCGCCACCGGCTTCAAAGCCGTACAGCTCAACGGATGGGTCATCCAAGAAACCGTGGAAGATGCCAATGGCGTTGGAGCCGCCACCGATGCATGCGCCAACAGCGTTCGGCAAACGTCCGGTCTGAGCCAGGATCTGCTCGCGTGCTTCGTCACCGATGACTTGGTGGAAGTAACGGACCAATGCTGGGAATGGGTGTGCGCCAGCGGCGGTGCCCAAGAGGTAGTGAGTGGTGTCCACGTTGGTCACCCAGTCGCGCAATGCTTCGTTGATCGCGTCCTTGAGCGTCTGCGAGCCTGCAGTCACGGGAACGACGGTTGCGCCGAGAAGCTCCATGCGAGCCACGTTGAGGGCCTGACGGCGGGTATCTTCCGCGCCCATGTAGACCACGCACTCCATACCCATGAGAGCTGCTGCGGTAGCGGAGGCCACACCGTGCTGTCCGGCGCCGGTCTCAGCGATCAGACGAGTCTTGCCCATGCGCTTGGCGAGCAAAGCCTGTCCCAGCACGTTGTTGATCTTGTGGGATCCCGTGTGGTTGAGGTCTTCACGCTTCAAGAAGATGCGGACGCCACCGGCGAGTTCAGAGAAACGCTTCGCTTCCGTCAACAGTGAAGGACGGTTGGCGTAGTTGCGGTTCAAGTCAGCAACTTCAGCCAAGAACTCCGGATCAGCCTTGGCCTTCTCGAAGGTGTCTTCCAGCTGGTCAAGAGCGGCAATCAGAGACTCTGGCATCCAACGGCCACCATAAGCACCGAAGTACGGACCTGGCGCATCTCGCAGGCTACGACGCCCTGCTAGGAAGTCCTCCGCAGCAGAGTCCTCGCCTTGTGAAGTTGGGGTGGTGTTTTCACTCATGAGGTCATCCTGACAATTTCTGATCAAACTGAATACTCGGTGTGACGCATCATTGCGTCGATTGACCGGAAACGCCGGTCGCGCTTTTGGCAGATGCTCGCGCTGCAGTTGCCGCTGCTCGATACGCGCGGACGGTCGCTTCAGGATCGCCGCTCTTGACGAGCGCCTCGCCAACGAGGATCGCATCGGCACCACGGGCGCCGTACATTTCCACATCGGAAATTTCCTGCACGCCAGACTCGGCAACGATCACGCGGTCTGCAGGAATGAGGTCCTTGAGCTTTCCGAACGTTGCGGTGTCTACGTCGAGAGTCTTGAGATTTCGCGTGTTGACACCAATGATCTTGGAGCCAACCGCAACGGCGCGCTCAATTTCTTCAGCAGTGTGGGTTTCCACAAGAGCGTTCATGCCAAGCTCGTGCGTCAACGCCAAAAATTCTGCGAGCTTCTGATCATCCAGAGCGGCCACAATCAGCAATACGAGATCCGCGCCATGTGCTCGGGCTTCGAAGAACTGGTACGGCTCCACCATGAAGTCTTTGCGAAGCACAGGAATGCTGACAGCTTCACGGACGGCGTCCAGATCAGCCAAGCTACCGCCGAAGCGACGTTCTTCCGTGAGCACAGAGATTACGGAAGCGCCGCCGTTTTCGTACATTTTCGCGAGCGAGGCAGGCTCCGGAATATCCGCAAGAGCACCCTTAGACGGGGACTTCCGCTTCACTTCCGAAATGATGCGCACGGCACCGTCGCGGCCTTCGCCATCAGGCGTTCCACCGAGTGCGGCAAAGGCGTCGAGGGCGGGCGACGCGGTGAGCGCGCGGTCCTTGATTTCGGCCTCACTTACAGAGCGACGGCGCTCCTCGAGATCCTCGCGAACGCCGTCGATGATGCTTTCTAGAACCGTCACGCTTAGTGGTGGCCCTTGGACTTGCTTCCGCCAACGCCATATCCGGCCTTGACCATGAGCCAGCCAACAATGAGGCCAACAACCACAATGGCAATGCCTACATACACGCCAACAGGAATCTGCATGGCAAAGAAGATTGCGCCAACAACGACGCCAACCATCATGACGCCGATGCAAGCCCAAGCGGCAACGGAGTTTCCGTGTCCCGGAGCTTCAGCGTGCGTGGGATCAATCTCGTGCTCGAGAACTTGTTGTGCCCGGGTGTTCATTCGGTGTGCTCCTTGTACTAACTACTGTGTCTTGTACTAAATACTATGTACGTTCGACGCAACGTGTCTGATGTGCGCGGAAATAAATTCCGCAAGTCTCTTATGACATTCTGCCATCATTTTTGCTGGCGCTGGCTATGTTGCGGTCGGGTCGTCTCCACGGGAGAGCTGGTCCCAGCTATCGATGTCGTCCCACTTTTGTTGTTGAGAGGACGACGACGCCGCAGCCTTACCTTGCGCTGTTGCTTGCGAAGGGTCTTGTGCCGTTGCTGCAGCAGCTGCCTTCTCAGTTCCTTGAGTGTGTCGACGGTCCACTGCCCAAGTACCAGCCTTGATCACCATTGCGACTCCAGCAAGTGCCGCGACGGCACCGCCCACAAGTGCCAAGTAGGGCCAAAACGTCTGCGAGTAGGTGCCATCGGCCACGGACTGGCCCAACGACTCCCCCACTTTGGTTGCGGCCGCGGACTGAATATTTGAAATCACAGACAAGGTTGCGGCAACAATACCGGCGCCCGCGAGAACGAGGATCACGCCAATCACGCGGCGTCCTACAGTGCGTGCGATCGTCGCAGCAACCGCCGCAGCCAGCGACGCAACGCTCAGCGCTGTAACTGACGTGGCGGCGTCGTTCCCCGAAATATCAATTTCCGGAAGACGGACGCTCGACGACGCCGGTACGACGTGAATCCAGGTCTGCGTGGCCGCAGCGAGGACAAGAAGTGCACCGAGAAGAGCAGCGACCGTGACATTACGGGATGTCACAGGGCACCCTCCAACGTGGAGTTAGGCTCAGCGTCAGCCGATTCTCCAGCTGGCGTGATCAATGCGCGAATTGCGGCCGAGTCGACGCGTTCCATAGTGGTTGCCGCGTAAACAGCTCGCATCGGCGCTGCAGACTTATTGACGCTCTCGAGGCTTTCAGCCGTGATGTCCGAGTCCGCGACGATTCCTCCGCCGGCCTGCACATAAGCGCGGCCGTCCTTGATGAGCGCGGAACGAATGGTGATGGCCATGTCCATGTCGCCGTCAAAGTCGAAGTAGCCCACGACGCCGCCGTAGACGCTACGACGCTGCGGCTCGAGCTCGTCGAGCAGCTGCAAAGCACGCGGCTTCGGTGCGCCAGACAAAGTGCCAGCCGGGAAGGTGGCAGCCAAAGTGTCATAGGCGCTCGCGTCCGGGCGGAGCGTGCCCACCACGTTGGAGACCAAGTGCATGATGTGGCTAAAACGCTCCACTTCCATGAATTGCGTGACCTCGACCGTTCCCGGTTCGCAGACCTTGGAAAGGTCATTGCGGGAAAGATCCACCAGCATCAAGTGCTCGGCGCGCTCCTTCTCATCGTTGATGAGGTCCTTCTCATAGAGCTGGTCCTCTTCATACGTCGCTCCACGCGGGCGCGAACCGGCGATGGGGTGCGTCACCACGTGGCGATCGTTGATGGTCACGAGAGCTTCTGGGGACGAACCCACAATGGAGTACTCGCCGCCTTCTGGATGCTCAAACGTGTAGATGTACATGTACGGGCTAGGGTTCGTGGCGCGCAGGACGCGATAAATGTCGAGCGGCTCGGCGTGCGTATCCAGCTCGAAACGGCGCGAAATCACCACTTGGAAAACTTCGCCGTCAACGATCGCTTGCTTTCCAACGCGAATGGCGTCTTGGTAAGCGGACTCGTCCCACGAGTGCGTGATGGTGTTGAGCAGTTCTTCGCGCTCAATGTCATGTCCGGAAAGCACCACGGCGCCGTGCTCTGCAGGAGCGTTAAGTCGGTCCAGCATTTCCGCAAGGCGCTCAAGAGCTGCGTCATAGGCTGCATCGACGTGCTCATCCGTGCCATTGAAGTTGATCGCGTTGGCAATCAAGGTGACGGTGCCGTCCGTGTTGTCATGCACGGCCATGTCCCCCACGAGGTTCATGGCGATCTCAGGCAAGTGCAGGTCATCGACCGGAGGATTCGGCAGCTTCTCCCAGTGGCGTACGGCTTCCCAGCCAACGAAGCCCACCATGCCGGACGTCAGCGTGGGCAGTCCCGGAAGTGGCTTAGATTTGAGAGCTTCTATGGTGTCGCGAAGGACTTCTACGCTGACGCCTTCGGTAGGAAGGCCTGTAGGAACGTCGCCCATCCAATAGGCCGATCCGTCCTTGCTGGTGAGCGTCGCTGGAGAGTTCACACCAATGAACGAATAGCGGCTCCAGACACCGCCAGCTGCAGCGGATTCCAAGAGGAACGTTCCTGGGCGGCTCTGCGCGAGCTTGGAGTACAAGGAAATGGGCGTGTAAATGTCGCCCAAGATGCGGAGGCTGATCGGAATGACGCGCCGGTCTTTCGCCAGCTCGCGGAACCCTTCTCGGGTGGGAGAGATTTCGCCTAGGCGCTGCATTACTTCGTTTCCTTCGCGTCTTCGTTTTCGTTACCGACTACCACCGGGAGCTCTCGACCGGTGAAGCACGTCCTGGTGCCGGTGTGGCACGCAACGCCCACTTGGTGAACCTTGATGAGCAACACGTCTGAATCGCAGTCAATCGCGGCAGACTTCACGTATTGCACGTGGCCTGAGGTGTCTCCCTTGCGCCAATACTCACGGCGCGAACGCGAGTAGAACCAGACGCGACCGGTGGTCAGGGTGCGGGCAAGGGCCACGTCATCCATCCAACCCATCATGAGCACTTCAAGGGTGTCATGCTGCTGCACAATTGCTGGAATGAGGCCTGCCTCATTGAAAACCAGCTTCTCTGCAAGGTTGGGGTCAAGAACGTCTTGGAGGTTTTCAGACACGAGTACTTCTTCCAGGGCTTCTAGTGCCACATTCGGCTGTGGGCATCTTGTCCATTCTAGTAGCGTGCAGGAGTGACTCCGTGATCGAGGAGTAGTAATCGGATTTATCCACGACAACTAGCGAAAACACGGGCTTGAACGGGCTTTTCATGTTACGTTTCACGAGATGCATTACGTTGAAACTTCTCGAGAGGCACTCGCCGATGTTCTGGTCTCTGTAGGGCCAGATGCAGACACTTTGTGTGAAGGTTGGAAGTCCCGCCATCTATCGGCTCACCTTCTCATTCGTGAGAACTCGGCCTTGTCCGCGGGCATTTTCCTCCCCCTCTTGCGGGGTCCCATGGAGAACCGGCTCGAGCAGCTTGCAGACGCTGCTCAGGATCTCTCGGTCTATCTGGAACTGGTGGATCGATTCCGCGCAGGTCCCATAAAGTTTTCGCCCTTCCGCATTCGTCAGGTCAACCGCACCGCCAACTTGCTCGAGTACTTCGTGCACACGGAAGACGTGCGCCGCGCTCGGAGCCGCTGGGCGCCCCGTCACCTCGATGAAGATTACGTTGAAGCGCTCTGGAGTGACCTCACACACCGAGCCAAGTTCATGTACGCAAAGAGCCCGGTCGGCGTAATTTTGGTGCGCCGCGACGGCACACGATTCGTGGCCAAGCGAGCAGCTAATTCAGTAGCAGTCATCGGCCACGTTGGTGAATTGGTCATGCATTCTCATGGCCGCCAGTCTCACGCGCTTGTGACGCTTGAGGGCTCCCCTGAGTCCATCAAGATCCTCACGGGTCTCGCGAATCCGCTGGACTAGTTCGTTAGGAACATCTCGCATTCATTCGGAACATCTCACACTGCGGAAACGCAGAGGTCAGATGTTTCAAACTGAGAATTAACGAACAGGATAGCCGTGCGCGCGGATTGCCTCTTTAACCTGAGCGATCATATCGACGGGCCCAAAGTGGAAAATCGATGCGGCCAACACAGCATCCGCTCCAGCCTCGATGGCTGGCGGGAAATGCTCTGGAGCGCCCGCGCCGCCTGATGCGATGATCGGGACGTGGACGGCAGCGCGAACAGCGCGGATCATTTCCAGATCAAAGCCGTCCTTGGTGCCATCAGCATCAATCGAGTTCAGCAAGATCTCACCAACACCGCGCTCAGCGGCGTCCTTCGCCCACTGCACCGCGCACATGCCGGTGCCCTTGCGGCCACCGTGCGTCGTGACTTCAAAACCAGACGCAACATCCGGGTTATCCGTCCGCCGCGCATCCAGCGAGAGCACCAACACCTGAGAACCAAAACGCTGAGTAATCTCATTGATCACTTCAGGGCGATTCACGGCTGCCGTGTTGATGGACGCCTTGTCAGCGCCTTCGCGTAAGAGACGGTCCACATCTTCAACAGTGCGCACACCGCCGCCCACGGTCAACGGAATGAAGACCTGCTCGGCGGTGCGGCGCACTACGTCAAAGGTGGTTTCGCGGTTTCCGCTAGAAGCCGTGACGTCGAGGAACGTGAGTTCATCCGCACCGGCTTCGTTGTATCGCTTGGCCAGTTCCAGCGGATCACCGGCATCCCGGAGACCTTCAAAGTTGACGCCCTTGACCACGCGTCCCTCGTCAACGTCGAGGCACGGGATCACTCGAATAGCGACGCTCATGAATTGTCCTTAGCGATAAGTGATGTCAGTGAAGCGATAGTTCAGTGAACCAAAGAGATTCAGAGAACCCTTAGATTCGGCAAGCGTGGATCTGGCTCACCAAGATAGCGCGCGCACCGATGTCATAGAGGTCATCCATGATGCGGTTCGTTTCCTGCTGGCGCACCATCGCGCGCACAGCCATCCACTTGGCATCGTGCAATGGTGAAATCGTTGGGGATTCAAGACCTGGCGTGAGCGCGGTGGCCTTCTCCACGAGTTCGGTGGGAACGTCGTAGTCCAGCATGACGTAGCGGCGAGCTACCAAGACGCCCTGAAGTCGGCGCTTGAGCACTTCGAGGCCAGCTGGCTGGTGGTTCTTCCGGCCAATCAACACGGCTTCGGAACGCAGGATCGGGTCACCGAAGGTTTCCATGCCGGCCGCACGCAAGGTGCTTCCGGTCTCCACCACGTCGGCGATCGCGTCTGCCACGCCAAGGCGTACCGAAGACTCAATGGCGCCGTCCAAACGAACGATGCTGGCATTCACGCCGGTCTTCTCGAGGTACCCGCGCAACAGGTTGTCATAGCTCGTGGCAATGCGCTTGCCCTGGAGCTGGTTGACGTCGGTGAACGTCCCTACCGGAGCGGCGAAACGGAACGTCGAGACACCGAGGCCCAACTGCATGATCTCTTCAGCATCTTGGCTGGCACCGGAGTCCATGAGCAAGTCACGGCCCGTGATGCCAATATCCAAGATGCCTTTACCGACGTACACGGCGATGTCACGGGGGCGGAGGTAAAAGAACTCCACACCGTTTTCTGGGTCTTCCATGACGAGTTCACGGTTGTCGCGACGCTGGCGGTAACCGGACTCGGTGAGCATTTTCTGGGCAGCCTCAGACAGGGCGCCCTTGTTTGGAACAGCGATTCTCAACATTGTTGAATCCTTGAACGGCTTGAAACGAATGATGTGCGGGCAAGCGCTAGCGGTTTTTACAGATGCTTGTAAACGTCGCTTAGGGAGAGTCCCTTAGCGATCATCATGACCTGTACGTGGTACAGCAACTGCGAAATCTCTTCAGCAGCTTCGTCGTTGCTCTGGTATTCCGCGGCCATCCACACTTCAGCGGCTTCTTCTACAACCTTCTTGCCGATCGCATGGACTCCCGCATCCAGTTGTTTGACGGTGCCGGAGCCCTCAGGGCGCTCGGCAGCTTTAGCAGTCAGCTCTTCAAACAGGGAGTCAAAGGTTTTCACTTCAACAAGATTAGTCGCAATCAGTCCCTAACCCAGCACTCAGGGCGAGAGTGTGACGGTTTGCTCACTTGCCCGCAAGCGTACTTTTGAGTACGACGGCGGTCTCTAGCGCGGCTGCCGTCGCCTCGTATCCCTTATCCTCGGCAGAGCCCTCGAGGCCCGCACGATCGATGGCCTGCGCTTCGGTATCGCACGTGAGTAGGCCAAAGCCGACCGGCTTGCCGGTTTGCACGGCGACGTCCATCAAGCCGTTGGTGGCGCCGTGGCACACGAAGTCGAAGTGCGGAGTACCGCCACGAATGACTACGCCCAATGCGACGATCGCGTCGTAATGCGGAGCCAAACGGGATGCCGCAACAGGCAGCTCGAAAGAACCCGGAACTCGAATAAGGTCCGCGCGAAGCCCAGCGTCCTTGGCGGCACGCTGAGCGCCGTCGATCAGTCCGTCCATGACTTGGGTGTGCCAGCTCGAGGCAATGATGGCGACTTTGAGGCCCAGCTTTCCTGCTTTGGCAAGCTGATTCTTATTTGCTTCGGGAGCTCCGTGACCGCTCATAATTCTTCTCCGTTGTTGTTCGAGGTGAAATTGTTCGACGTGAAATTGTTCGAAGTGAGGTTGTTCTAAAGGTTGCCGTTGGGCGTGACTGTCGCATTGCCAGGCTGCGGCGCATCAAAAATGCTGTCCGCCAAGTGGTGCTTCAAGCGTTCGCGCTTAGTGCGCAGGTAGCGCTCGTTTTCCGCGCGGGCTCGGATAGCCAACTCCACGTTTTCCACCACGTCGATTCCTGCGGCGGTGAGCCACTCGGTTTTCGCCGGGTTGTTGGTGACCAAGCGGATGCGATCCAACTTGAGCGTGTGAAGAATCGCCGCGGCAATATCGAAGTTGCGGGCGTCCACGGGAAGTCCCAGTTGTTCGTTCGCTTCCACGGTGTCTGCGCCACGATCCTGCAGGTCATATGCAAGAATCTTGTTTGCCAGCCCAATGCCGCGGCCCTCATGGCCACGCACATACAGAACGGTTCCGCCCTTGCGCGAGATAAGATCGAGAGCGGCGTCGAGCTGCTCGCCGCAATCGCAGCGATAAGAACCGAACACGTCGCCGGTCAAGCACTCCGAGTGAATGCGAACGTGCGTCGCCGTCGTACTGTCTTCCGTCAGGTCCGCCGGAACGGGAGCCGAGAGCGAGAAATGTTCGATCCCGGTACGGTGCTCTACCCAAGCTTGCACACTGAAGGTTCCGTGCGGCGTGGGCAGCGATACCACGGGTCCGCCACTGACGACGGCATCAATAGAGCAAGAAACTTCCTCGGCGCCATGGCTTTCGCGGAAGGCTACAAGATCCTCAATGCTGATGAGCGGGATTTCGAACTCATCCGCGAACTCGCGAAGAGCCGGCAAGCGCATCATTTCGCCGTCGTCGTGGACGATCTCCGCGATGACGCCCACGGGCGCAACGCCTGCGAGCGCGCACAAATCCACCGAGGCTTCCGTGTGTCCGCGGCGAGCGAGCACGCCACCTTCCACGGCACGCAACGGGAAGATGTGACCCGGTCGCGTGATGTCCGCCGGCTTGGCGGAAGCGTTCGCGAGCACCTGCGCCGTCAGCGCGCGGTCGGCGGCGCTAATGCCGGTGGTGACGCCATGGGCGGCGTCGCACGAGACGGTGTAGGCAGTGCCTTTCGCGTCTTGGTTGATCTGCACCATGGGCGGCAGTTCGAGGCGGTCCGCGATTTCACCAGTCATCGGCGTGCAGATCACGCCGGATGTGTGGCGGATGGTCCAGGCCATGAGCGCATGCGTTGCGTGGGCAGCAGCAAAAATGATGTCGCCCTCGTTTTCGCGGTCCTCGTCATCGACGACTACTACGGCGCGCCCTGCAGCGATGGCCGCGATGGCGTCCTCTACCGGATCCAGCTTGATGGGTTCTTGACGTTCAACCACGGCTAGTTGCCCTCCTGTGCGTCCACAGATTTTGAGGACGACGCCGCAGCTTGCGTCAGCGCTTCAAAGCTTGCGCGCCGCTCGGCGTACTTCGCCATGACGTCCACTTCGAGATTGACGGCGTCGCCGATTTCTCGATCTCCCAGTACGGTGTCGCGAAGGGTGGTGGGGATGACGCCAACTTCAAACCACTGCTGTGCTTCCGTTGCTTCGGAGACAGCAGTAACGGTCAGGGAAATGCCATCGATGGCGATCGATCCCTTGCGAGCCACGAAGCGGGCCAGCTCGAGAGGAACCGAGAAGCGCAAGCGCTGCCAGTTGCCTTCATCTTCGCGCTCCAGCAAATTGCCGGTTCCGTCAACGTGGCCTTGGACCACGTGACCGTCGAAACGACCGCCCACCGGAACGCAGCGTTCCAGGTTGACGCGGTCCCCGGGCTGGAGCTGCCCGATCGTGGTGTGCTGAAGCGTCTCCCCCATGACGTCGACATCAATGACGTCGCCGTTGATGGTGGTGGCGGTCAAGCACACACCGTTGATGGCGATGGAGCCGCCCAGTCCCAAGTCATTCGCGTGGCCTGGAACGGTCAGGGTCAAAACCACGGCCTCCGAGCCGTCGACGGGCGCTACTGCGTCCACGCGGCCGGTGCCGCTCACAATTCCGGTAAACATCTTTGTCCTACTTATCTTCGTGACGAGGGGTGAGGTGAAGGAGCACATCGTTGCCGAGTTGACGAACGGCCGGGCCATCAACGTCATCAAGCTCTAGTTCGAGTGCTTGGCTGAGGGAAGTAATTCCGAGGTCATCAAGAGCTGACCGTCCGCGCCCCAAGAACTTCGGGGCTTGGTACAGCCAGATTTCATCGACGAGATCTGCTGCGAGGAAGGCCGTGGCAATGCTGGAGCCGCCCTCGATCATGGCGTGATCAACGCCGCGCGCCTTGAGCTCGGAGAGCACTTCGCGGGGATCGTGCGTGTGAAACTGCTCAAAGCTGCCGGTGCCGCGGATGCGAGCTGTGTCCGGAACATCGCGGTGGCCCATCGCAACGCGCAATGGTTGGCGTGGAGCGAGCTCTCCGCCAGCATCGCGAGCAGTGAGCTGTGGGTTGTCGGCGAGGATGGTTCCCGTTCCCACGATGATCGCGTCCACCCGAGCACGAATGCCGTGACTATGTTGGCGAGACGCGTCTCCTGTAATCCATTGGCTCGTGCCATCGACCGCAGCGATATTCGCATCGAGGGTTTGCGCCAAGTGCAGGCTCGTAAAAGGACGGGCCTCGCGTTGAGCACGAAACCATCGAGCATTGAGGGCCCCGCTTTCGGCGACCCACTGCTCGCTGATGCTTTCGCCTGCAATCACCTCGACGCCATTCACGACCAGGTGCGCTGCTCCCCCGGAGGCTCGGTCAGTTGCATCCGGCACTGCGTAAACAACCCGACCGATTCCGGATTCCACAATCGCGTGCGAGCACGGACCGGTACGGCCGGTGTGGTTGCACGGTTCGAGCGTCACAAGCATCGTGAGCGTCGCTGGATCTAGTGGTCCTGGATTTGCGAGCGCTGGATCTAGCGGCGTTTGCTCGTTCTGCCGGCGAGCCGCGAGTTCCTGAGCGGCGGCGAGATTGCTCAAGGCATCCGCTTCTGCGTGAGGCGTGCCAGCCCCGCGGTGGTGACCAGTGGCTACCACCTGTCCGGATGCATCCGCGATGACCGCCCCAACGAGCGGGTTGGCACCGCGCACACCACGCTTCGCTTCCCGAACGGACAGTCCGAGCAACGAAGCGACGGCTGGGTCAGTCAGCGAGAAACTCATGATGCGTCGTTTACAACGCGATCAGCTGCTCGTTGGATCGTGGGATCTGGCATGATCGTCTCCACTTGTGGCTTCTCGTTGTTCTTGGCGCGCCACCAGACAAAGAATCCTACGAGCGTAAAGACGCCGTAGAACACGTACATAAAGGCTGTCGCGTAGTAGCCCGCAGAGAAGAGTAGCGGGACACCTACAAGATCAACGGCCACCCAGACTAGCCAAAATTCCACCCACCCCTTGGCCATGCCATATGTTGCGAGCAAGGATCCAACGAAGGTCCACGCATCGGCCCAGACCGGATCGTAAGAACCCAGCGCGGTGAAGATCGGGGTGAGGGCAACAGTGCCAATCACCATGAAAGCAACCATGCCTAGCCGAGCCCGTGTCCCGGCCCATTGCGGCGTGACGGCAGCTCCGGCGTCGTTCTTTGCATCCTTCCAACGTTTCCACCCGTAGACGGAAACGGCGATGAACATGATTTGACGGCCGGCCTGGCCTAGAAGATTGGCGGACTGGTCCGAGCCGAAGACGCTGCCAAGGAAAACGGTTAGCAGGAGCGCGTTGCCAATGATGCCAACGGGCCATGCCCAGACTTTACGACGCATGCCGCCGAGGGCTGATGCGAGTCCAAAAATGTTGCCGATGACTTCGCGCACCAATAGGGCGCTGCCACCAACGGGAATGTATGCATTGAAAAGGTCAATGAGCCACCGCAGATTTTCCAATCTATCCTCCTGTCGAGCCGCGGCGGCTCCGGGGGATACGACTGTTCAGCGATGACTTCGGTGCACGGAAAGAATGTCCGTTGCACTGAAATCGCGACCACTCAAAAAGTGGTGCACTAAATCAGCACGTGCTTCTCCCATCCAGACTTTAACTGTCGGTACCGGAATTACACCGGTTCAACCATTTGTTGTCTTCGCTTTCGCTCAACAACGCGTGGGTCGCGGACTATACCGCCGGTTCGGAATTACACCGACCCCGGAGCACGTATGTTTGTGTTCTGTGTATTCAAGCACATTCCACTGCGCTTTATTCCACGGAATCCTTTCGTTGCGCATTATTGCGTAATGCTGAGATTGCTTCAGCAGCATCTGCGGCGCCGTAAACACTGGAGCCAGCCACGAAATTATCCGCACCAGCGGCGGCAGCGCGCTTGATGGTTTCCGTGGTGATTCCGCCGTCAACTTGAAGCGTAATGGTGGCGCCGGAGCCGTCGATGGCCTTGCGAGCCCGCTCGATCTTAGGAATCACCAGATCCAAGAACGGCTGGCCACCAAAGCCTGGCTCCACCGTCATCAACAGCAGCATGTCTAGCTCGGGCAACATGTCCAAGTACGGCTCAAGTGGCGTTGCCGGCTTGAGTGCCATGGCGGACTTGGTGCCGTGCGCGCGAAGTTCACGGGCCAAGCGCACGGGTGCCTTGGCGGCCTCGGCGTGGAAGGTCACTGAGTCCGCCCCGAGATCCGCGTAGGCCGGTGCCCAACGGTCCGGATCCTCGATCATGAGGTGGATATCCAGCGGCAACGAGGTGGCCTTCATAATGGCCTCAACCACGGGCAAGCCCAGCGTGAGGTTGGGAACGAAATGGTTGTCCATGACATCCACGTGGACCGCGTCAGCGCTGGAGATACGCTCTAGCTCTTGGGCCAGTCGCGCGAAATCCGCGGAGAGGATGCTGGGGTGAATGGCGCAGTTCGTCACGATTCCTCCGGTCCGTCAACAGTCATGAGGGTCAAGAACATGGCGTCCGTCTTGTTGACGTGCGGCCACAACTGAATGGAATTTCCAGTCCACGTGCTGGCGCTTGCTGCGCCAGAGTTGAACGTGTGACCGGGCGCCGTGGGCGCGGTCATGATGACGCTATTGAGAGCGGCAGCGGTGTCCAAGATTCGCAGGTTGGGGTGTTTCTTGATGGCATCTTCCACGATGGCCACCGTTTCTGCTGGGTGCGGCGAGCACGTCACGTACGCCACGACTCCCCCGATGCGGACGGCCTTGAGGGCCGCGTCCAAGAGCTCAGATTGCAGCACGGTCAGCTCGGCAACATCGGTGAGCTTCTTGCGCCAGCGAGCTTCCGGACGACGACGCAGCGCGCCCAATCCACTACACGGAGCGTCAACCATGATGCGGTCAAAGAGACGTTCCGTCTGGTCCTTGCCGTAGTCGCGGCCATCCATGTCCGTAACCTGCCACGCGTCCTGCGGCACGGCACCGAGCGAATCTTCGACGAGGTCGGCACGGTGTGGCTGAGGCTCATTCGCGGTCAAGAAAGCGCCGCGTTGGGCCGCAAGCGCAGCCAGCAGCGAGGCTTTTCCGCCCGGACCAGCACACAGGTCAAGCCACTCTTCGTCAGAGGTTCCGGACGGCAACTCCACATCCGCAAGCGCACGCGCCACGGCCTGAGATCCGGCGTCCTGCACGCGCACCACACCGGCGCGCACGGAATTCAAACGTCCCACGTCGCCGGATTCGTAGTACGCCGAGTCCGGCACAAACTTTCCCTTGCGGCCACCGAGCTTGAAGACCTCGTCGAGGTCGCCAATGCCTGGCAAAGCCACGAGGTTCACCACGGGCGCATCGTTGTCAGCCGCCAGCAACTTCTCGAGCTCGGAGACATCGCGGCCATGCGCCACCAAGGACTGGCGGAATGCCCGCACAATCCATTCAGGGTGGCTGTACGTGGTGGAGAAGATTTTGGATTCGTCCGTGACGTCCTCGGTGAGTTGCTGAATCCATTCCTCGCGCGTCTGACGCGAGACCTTGCGCAGCACCGCATTGACGAGACCCGAAGGACCCATGCCGATCTGGGAACGCACCAAGGACACCGTCTCGTCCAAGGCGGCGTGAGCTGGCACGCGCATGGACAGCAACTGGTGAGCACCAAGGCGCAAGGCATCCAGAACGGGAGCATCGAGCGCCGAGAGCGGACGATCCACACACAACTGCAGGACCGCGTCATACAAGCCTTGCTCGCGCAACGCACCATAAGTGAGTTCCGTGGCGAAGCCGGCATCTTGCTTGTCCAGACGGTTCTCGCGAATCTGACGCGGCAACACGAGGTTCGCGTACGCATCTTGATCCGAGACAGCACGCAGCACCTGAAACGCCGTCAAGCGTGCTTTGTCAGCGGTGCGCTTGCGCTGGGACGGAGCCGCGGCACTGAAATTCCGCTGCTCTCCAAAGCCGCGGTTTCGTTCACGTCCGGCGGCATTTCGGCGAGACGAGTGATCGTGGCGAGCTGCGCCGTCGTAATTCATGCTTCAAACCTTACGTTTTCTGAGCCGAGCCCGCGCGCCCAATCCGCGGCGGCCATCATTTTCTTGCCGGGAGGCTGCAACGTGACCAGCTCCAAGCCGTAGGAGCCGGTGCCCACAATCGCGCGTGGCTTCTTGCCGCCCTCGATGCGTACTTCGCCCGGCTGCAAGTCGCGAACATCCTGCGCTGGAAGGGTGGTGGCGACTTTGAATCGCTGCCCATCCAGGACTGTCCACGCGCCCGGAGCAGGCGTCACGCCATTGATGCGACGGCGGATGACCAAAGCCGGCAAGCTCCAATTAATCCGCGCATCTTCGAGGGAAATCTTGGGTGCCAAGCTGACATCCCCGGACTGCGGAACCGCCGTGAGGGCACCCGAATCAATGCCGGAGAGCGTCTGCGTCAAGAGCATCGCGCCAGAGTCAGCGAGCCGCCCCAACAACTCCCCTGCGGTGTCTTCGGGCCGCAGCACTTCGGTCAGCGTGCCAAAGACGGCGCCGGTGTCCAGGCCCTCGTCGATGCGGAACGTGGAGGCGCCAGTGATGTCGTCGCCGTTCATGATGGCGTGCTGAACCGGGGCCGCGCCGCGCCACGCAGGCAACAGCGAGAAGTGCAGATTGATCCAGCCGTGGGCGGGAATTTCGAGCGCATACTTCGGCAGAATGACGCCGAAAGCCACCACCGCCGCAACATCAGGCTCAAGCGCCTTGATCTCCTGCGCGAGCTCTTCGCTGAACTTATTCGCCTTGATGACGTTCAGGCCGAGTTCAGTGGCACGTTGCGCCACGACCGATGGCGTCATCACCTTCTTGCGGCCTACCGGCGCATCCTCGCGCGTGAGCACACCAACCACATCGAATCCGGCGCTGACCAGTGCATTCAGGCTAGGGACGGCAACATCCGGGGTGCCAGCGAAAAGAACCTTCACGGACTAGTTCCCCTTTCCGGGGGTGATATTTCCAAAGGCGGACGACGACGCCGCTGGCGCAAAGCTAGTGCCCAAACGGACGCTGCGCTGTGCTTGCGTTTCGCCGGTCACGCTGTTGTAGTTGCGGTCGCGAATGGCGCGGAAAGCGGTTTTCTTGTCATCGCCTTGGAGCCGGTCGATGTAGAGCATGCCCTGCAAGTGATCGTATTCGTGCTGGAGGCAACGCGCCGTGAGGCCTTCGCCTTCGTACTCGATGGGGTTGCCGTGCACATCCTGGCCGGTGACCTTGGCCCAGTTGGAGCGTGGAAGGTGGAAGCCAAGACCCGGCACCGAAAGGCAGCCTTCTTGGCGCTCATTTTGGATTTCCTCGCCGACTTCGAGGACAGGATTGCAGATCGCTCCGCGGATACCGTCAGTGTCGAAAGTGAAGATCTGCAGGTCAACGCCCACTTGGGTGGCAGCGAGGCCAACACCGCCAACGTCATCCATGGTCTCGAACATGTCCTCTGCGAGTTTCGCCAAGTGCTCATCAAACGTGGTGACCTTGCTCGTGGTGCTCCGCAGGATGGGATCGCCCACAATGCGGACGGGGAGGACTGCCATAGAGAAACTTTCCTTTCGAGACGGACTTACCAGTTTAGGCCGGTGGCGCGGGGACTGCGAGCAATGGCTGACCAAGACCGGCCACATTCATGTTGGTTTCCCACACTTGGCGAAGTGCCCAGAACCGGCGCCAATAGGCCGGCAGCACGTGCGGCTGGGCCATCATCGGGACCACTTCCGTTTCACCCAGTGCTACTCCAAGGAGCATGGCGTCCTTGGGGTACGGCCATTCGTCCCACGTGCCTGCGATGGGATCCACGGAAATTTCCTGCGCTTTGACGCCGGCTGCAAGCTGCATGACCACCTTGGGATCCAGCGACTTTGCGCGGCCGTTGCGGTCCGTGCCCTTGGTCTTGAAGTCGATCAAGCACACGCGACCGCCGATTTCGGCGACGAGGTCCAAGGTGCCGGCGTAGCCCACTTCGCTATTCCAGACCGTCACCTCTGCGGCGAGCGGGCGAACCTTGAACTGCTCCCACCACTCATCGAAACGATCCGCAAAGGCGCCTTCGTTGTTCTCTTTGAGTGCCTCGCGCGCTTGAGCCGCCTGATGCGGCTTACCCATGGCGCGAAGGGCAATGTTCTCCGCGTAGAAGTGCACGCGATCTCCGCGACGAGCAGCAGCGTCTCGATAATCGGCTGCAGCAGATGAGGCTTGGCGAGCGATGGCCTTGAGCTTGGCAGGGTTTCCCACGCAATCCGCTAGGCGCTCATCCTGGATCACCGCCGTTGCGGCCATGTGTCCAATCCACCCGTCCATGTCTGTGGACGCTTGGCTAATCACCGTGGTGATAGACGGGACTTCTGGAACGCCATTCGCCTTACGTGCGTACATGCGTCCGTATTCCGTGGTCTGGGCAAGCATGGGGGATGTCATGCCTGCAATTCTTTCACTTGCGCCCGACACTTAGGACGTTCACTGTCCCGAGCGTTGGTCACATCCCACGTGGCTCAAAAAGAGTGACGCAGAACACTTCATCAATTTTTTGCCAAACCCCCCGAAAAGGCCTTGTCAGCGCATTCTCGGCACCCAAAAGAATCCCCGGAATGACGCGGATTTTTCAGATCCGAACCTGTGGGAGACACCTCGATTTTGTGAAATCACGAAATCTCGTATAGAGTTTTACCTCGTTGGAAAGCGCCGAAAGGTTCCGAGAAATCGAAGAATCTAGCGGTGAAAACCACACGCGGACATAGCTCAGCTGGCTAGAGCGCCACCTTGCCAAGGTGGAGGTCGCGGGTTCGAATCCCGTTGTCCGCTCGCAAGTCACCGAACTGGACGGAAGATCGTTCAGCCCAGGACCGGGAAACCTGTCAGGGCCACGGTGGGGTGGCCGAGAGGCGAGGCACCGGCCTGCAAAGCCGTTTACGCGGGTTCGAATCCCGTCCCCACCTCGCATTAAAGGATTTGCACCCTTTATGGGCGATTGGCGCAGCGGTAGCGCGCTTCCCTGACACGGAAGAGGTCACTGGTTCGAACCCAGTATCGCCCACCACGTACATAAAACCCTCTGGTTCTCCAGGGGGTTTTCGTGTTTCTACCCTGAATATTGCAAGCGACTCCCCCGCCGGGGGTTATAGGCACAAATGTGTGTACAGGTTTCGGCGTGTCATGGTTGGTTTCTGCCGGCCCAGCCGGTTTGGATGCCGTTTCCGTCTTCCCAGCTGAAGTGGTTGCTGTAGGTTTCTGGGGCTTGCGATTCATCGCTTTCCATTGATGCGTTTTTGGTCCGTTGGGCCGGGTTGAGGTGTTCTGGTTTCACGAGGCTCCAGGGTTGTCTGGGGTGTTCGGTGAGGGATTCGAGGAGCCAGTCCACAGCGGTTCTGGCGTGCTCTTCGGGGAGTCCTCGATGCAGCCGTAAGAGCTCTTTGATCGCTTTGTTCGGTCCGCCTTCTAACGGGGATGTGGTCCGGTGAATTTTCTCGCCGGTGTCTGGTTGCAGGTCAGTGTCTAACCACGTGAATAAGCAGTGTTCTTGGATGAGGCGTCGATACACGTTCCGGGCTCGGCGTAAGCGTTGATGCGTGTACCACCAGTGACTGTTTCTCGAGACGCTTGAGGGGCGTTCCTGACCGGTTTTCGCTTTGGTTCGGTGCTTGAGGAACTCGTCCCATTTCGCCTCCCACGCGGCGTATTCACGCAACCACGCAATGGCTTCGTCTTGGGTGCTGACCTTCATCAAGACCCTCGTCAGGGCTGCGAGTTCTTTACCGGCTGGTAGCCGTGGCTGGAAGGTGAGCTCGCGACGGATGTTCTGGAACACATGAAAATAGCAGCGTTGAACTTTCGACTCCGGCCACGTTTCCTTCAACGCGGCACGTAGCCCGGTACCACCATCAATGATCGCCACCGCCGGTGCCGGGATCCGCTCGAGTAGGACTTGCCAGGCGATCTTTTTCTCTCGATCGCACCATTGCCAATCCACCACGTACTTGCCGTTATAGGCGATCAGCACGCACCACCCGTTGAAATAGGTGCCATCAAGCATGAGCTGATGATGCACTACGCCGGTGGGCACAGGCGGTGGAACCTCAACGCGCCAGCACCACTGAATACGCTTCCGGAAACCACGCGCTGAACCTGCCATGGCTGCCTGCGACTGAGTACCCAGGATCCATGTCAAGAACTGAGTCAGTTCGCTCTTACGAGTGACATCAGATCGTGAACGAACCTGCGAAGCACCACACGACTTGCACCGCCACCGAGCACGACCAGCCGAGGTCTTACCGTTCTTGACCAGAACACAATCACATACACCACAACGTGGCCGATGAGAAGCAACAGGCACCCCATATGCTTTCAAAGCATAAGCAGGACCCTACACGCCTACTCCCACAAGGCAAGCAAGCCTAATCTGTACACACATTCGTGCCTATAACCCCCCGCCGGCGACTGAATTTTCTTTTCACGATCTTTCGCTCAGGTTCGCTCTGGGCACACTAAAAATCCTTCCCCTATGTGAAGCACTCGCTATATGATCGGTGATGTGTCGGGAATCATGCAGATTCCCACTGGGGAAAGGAGGTGGCCGTTGTCTGTATTTGACGAGCTCAAGGGCAAGGCCGATCAACTCGTAGAAAAGGCGACCGACATCGCAGCCAACAACGCGGACAAGATTCGCGGAGCTGTTGGAAGCGTTGGCGACTTCGTCGATGAGAAGACCGGCGGCAAGTTCACCGATCAGGTGAATAAGGTTCAGGATGCTGCCACTAATTTGGTCGATAAGGCCGAGGCCAGCAAAACGGACGCCGCTGACACCCCAGAGGCACCAAAGCCAACCGCTGAAGGCACCAAAGGTGATTTTCAGCAGGGTAGCTCTTCTACTTTCTAGTTTGACGGCCGCCTAAGGCCCGAAAGCACGACAAACGAATGCCAGCACTGCCGGGAGGCGGGGCTGGCATTTGTCGTTAACTTTTTGGCTAGGCTTGTGAACCGTGCCTTCAGTTTCATCTTCACGCTTGTCACAGCCAATTCTTGCGGGCGTCATCACGGCGCTCGTGGGCTACTTATCGTCCTTCGCGGTGGTTCTCGCTGGGCTCCAAGCCGTGGGTGCAAGCCAATCGCAAGCCGCATCCGGTTTGTTGGCACTCATCCTGACGCAGGCAGTTTGCGGCATTGCTTTGTCCTGGATGACTCGGATGCCGATCACCACGGCGTGGTCCACACCAGGCGCCGCCCTCCTCGTGGGAGCAGGCGGAGCACACTTTGGCTGGAACGAGGCCGTTGGCGCCTTCTTAGTGTCCGGTGCCCTCATCATGCTGACGGGCCTGATTCCTCCGTTGGGCCGGTTGATCTCGGCGATACCGGAGAAGATCGCGCAAGCCATGCTCGCAGGCGTACTTCTTCAGTTGTGTCTGGTGCCGTTTACGGCGCTAGGCACCATCCCTCAGTTCGTGGGGCCGGTAATGGCAATCTGGCTCGTGGTGCTGGCGTTCGCACCGCGCTGGGCGGTTCCTGCGGCGATGGCCGTGGCGCTGGGCATAGCTGTAGTGTCAAGTTCTATCCAGTACGACGCCGCAGCCTCGCTGACACGGCTCCCCCGCCTTGAGTGGGTGGTTCCGCAATTTTCGTGGGAAGCGATTACTGGAATCGCACTTCCTCTGTTCATTGTGACTATGGCGTATCAGAACGTTCCTGGCATGGCCGTGCTCAAGAGTTTTGGATTCAGGGCCCCGTGGAGCGCGTCAATGATCGCTACTGGTGCGGGCAGCGTCCTGGGTTCGTTCGCGGGAGGTCATGCCATCAACCTGGCAGCCATCTCGGCGGCCCTCGCAGCGGGTGAAGAAGCTGGTCCGGACCGCTCACGACGCTGGATTGCAGGAGTCAGCTCAGGCGCGTCCTACGTGCTGTTAGGACTTATCAGCGGCGCAATCGTATCCGTTGCGGCAGCCTCCCCGGAGGGACTGATCCCTGCGGCTGCTGGCCTCGCGTTGTTAGGAATCTTGGGAGCGTCGGCGTCGAGGGCCTTCAGCGACCCGAGTCAGCGCTTGTCAGCGTTGCTCACGTTTCTGATTGCAGCGTCCGGACTCACTATTGCCGGTCTAGGTGCGGCGTTCTGGGCGCTGGTCGCCGGGCTGGCAGTGCGAACGCTCATCGAGCGCAAAACCTTGAAGTCTTAGGACTCGTCGGCCGTGACGAGCGTTCCTTCACGTGCCAGGGCGGTCATACGAGACACGGTTCGGTAGTACTTTTTCATGTAGCCGCCGTGCATCATTTCGTCGGTGAAGAGCTGATCAAATGGCACGCCGCTGGCCACGATCGGCACGTCGCGGTCGTAGAGACGGTCAGCCAAGACCACAAAGCGCAATGCCACGTTCTGGGCGGTGATGGTGTGCACGTTGTGAAGCACCATCACGTCAATGCCATCAATGAACTGGCGGTAACGGCTCGGGTGCACCTTGGACAAGTGCTCAAGAAGCGTGGAGAAGTCGTCCTCGGAAAGCGTGGCCTCCGGGTAGCGAGATTGCGCAAATTCCAGAGCGGCGTCGTCGGCCACCGGCTGCGGAGCCGCAGGCAAACCGCGGTGACGGTAGTCCTCGCCGTCGATCCGGATGACCGTGAATTGATCCGCAAGAACCTGAATTTCGCGCTTGAAATCCACCGCAGCAAAGCGGCCGTCGCCCAGCGAGCCAGGCAAAGTGTTGGAGGTTGCCGCGATCTTGACGCCAGCATCGGCGAGCTCGCGCATGAGGCGAGACATCAGCACGGTGTCGCCCGGATCATCGAGTTCAAATTCGTCGATGCAGACCAGTTTGTAGGTGGACAGCACATCGACAGCCTTGCGGAAGGAGAGCGCGCCCACGAGGTTGGTGTACTCCACGAACGTGCCAAACGCCTTGGGACCTGGCGCCGCATGCCACAAGGATGCGAGCAAGTGAGTCTTACCCACGCCGAAGCCACCGTCGAGGTAGATGCCGGCAGGCTTGCCCTTGCCCGACTTCGAACTGCCGAAGAGCTTCCCTAGGAAACCACCGTCTGATTTTCCGCCACCAATGGTGGCTGCAAAGTTGCGCAGCGCGGTGACAGCCTCAGTCTGAGACGGCTGGTTGGGGTCCGGGATGTAGGAATCGAAAGACACTTCACCGAACCGTGGAGACGGGTGCAGTCCCGCGACGAGTTCCTCAACGGTAACTTGAGGATTGCGTTCGGCGAGGTGAATGATGCTCTCCACGAGGTGGCGCCTTCTTTCGATTTCTCTCAGCGAGTGAGAACGAGTGCGGACTGGCGGACGCGCGTGCGTGTGCGCCTCGTATTGATTTTACGGGACAGTAGAAAATCGTGGCTCTTTGCCGTGTGGAATGCCGCACGAATTGCCGGCGAGGTTGCCGAGCGTGACGCAACAAGGGAACAACTTAGCCCGCAGGCTGGTTAGTCTGGAGGGAAGAATATGGCGAACGCGCCTCAACGCAGGAGGACTCATGACTGAGACAGCACCCGAGAAGATTTCTGAATACGCACACCCGGACCGGCTTGTCACGACGCAGTGGGTTGCCGAGCACTCTGCCGATGCCAACGTAGTGATCGTGGAGTCCGACGAAGACATTTTGCTCTACGAAACCGGCCACATTCCTGGTGCCGTCAAGATCGACTGGCATACGGATTTGAACGACGACGTCACCCGCGATTACATCAACAGCGAACAGTTCGCTGAGCTCATGGCTTCCAAGGGCATCTCCCGCGACACCACGATTGTGGTGTACGGCGACAAGTCCAACTGGTGGGCAGCCTACGCAATGTGGGTCTTCACCCTCTTTGGCCACGAAGATGTGCGCCTCATGGATGGCGGCCGCGACAAGTGGATCGCCGAGGGTCGCGAGCTCGTTACCGAACGCACCGCGCGCGAGCGCGCTGAATACCCGGTAGTTGAGCGCAACGATGCACCGATCCGCGCTTACTTGCCGCAGGTCAACGACGCCATCGGTTCCATCCCGCTGATCGATGTACGCTCCCCCGAAGAATATTCCGGTGCCCGCACCCATATGCCTGCCTACCCTGAAGAAGGCGCGCTGCGCGGCGGTCACATCCCCACGGCGGCATCTGTGCCGTGGGCCCGTGCTGCCGCCGAAGACGGCACTTTCAAGTCCCGTGCCGAGCTCGAGGCGATCTACCTCGACGAGGCTGGCCTCAAGCCTGGCGAGGACGTCATCGCTTACTGCCGCATCGGCGAGCGCTCAAGCCACACGTGGTTTGTGCTCAAGCACTTGTTGGGCTTCGAAAACGTGCGCAACTACGACGGCTCGTGGACCGAGTGGGGCAACGCTGTGCGCATGCCGATCGTCAAGGGCACCGAGCCCGGCGACGCGCCACAGCGCTAAGGCGTAGCGGCGCGGACGCTCAACGTGAACTGACGCGCCGCTCCCCTAGCTCACTTGCTGACGTACCCAATTGCTCACCACGAAAAGAAGAAGCTACACATCGTGACTACTTTGCCCACCACACTTGCCGAGATTGTTGACGACTTCCAGAACGTCACCGAACGCGAGCGTCTTGAACTCCTGTTGGAGTTCTCCCGAGAGCTCCCGGAGCTGCCCGCCCGTTTGGCAGACCACCCTGAACTTCTGGAACAAGTGGTGGAGTGCCAGTCGCCTCTTTTCTTGACGATTGAGGTGGACGACGACGCAGACCGCACCGTCAACCTGTTCTTCTCCGCCCCGCCAGAAGCTCCGACGACTCGAGGTTTTGCGAGCGTGTTGAACGAAGGCCTCAACGGTCAGCCGGCGCAGATCATCCTGGACGTACCAGATGACATGCCCGAGCAGCTTGGTCTGACGCGAGCCATCACGCCTCTGCGCATGCGCGGCATGACGGCGATGTTGGGGCGCATCAAACGGAAGATCCGCGAAGCGCTCTAACGCAACCGATCTAAACAAGGTGGCCGTGCGGCTAGTGGTTTAACCAACTAGCCGCACGGCCACCTGCATTTTTTTGGACAGCCTGTACGCTATCTACTTGTTTGAAGCTTCCTTGCTCGAAGTTTCGGCAGCGTCGTAGCGCGGATCAACCGGGCGTTTGGCGCTAAAGACCGTGGTCAGCCAGTCCACCACCGTGTGGTGCCAGCGCTCGGGATCAACATTCCATTCGCGCGTGTGGCGTGCTCGCGTGAAGCGCTCGAACGTCACCATCTCCGGGTTCTTCTCGGCCAGTTCCACGGATGGGCCCACGGGAACAAAGTCGTCGTCCTCGCTGTGCAAGATCAGGGTTGGCTTGCGCAGTTCTTCGTGTCGCGCCACCCAGTTCAGCGAAGAGAGGTCCAGCGGCGTGGCCAATCCGGTGATCCACTGGCCAGCTTTGTTGGACAGTAACCACTGACCGTAACGGCCGGAAGCGCTCGGAAGTTTGTTGACACGTGCTTGATGAGCCAGAACGTCGAACCAGTTCACCACCGGTCCCGTCAGCACAAGGGCGCGAATGCGCTGCTGGTGACGGGAGAGGTCAGCTACCTGAAGGCTGATGGCACCGCCCATAGACCAGCCGAACAACACGATGTCTTCGGCCCCATGTTCCAGGGCGTAGTCAATCGCGGAGTCAACGTCTTCCCATTCGGTTGCCCCGAGTCCGTAACGACCATCCGCTGTACGCGGGCCTACACCGTCGTTCCGGTAAGAAATGAGCAACCCCGTCATGCCGAGTGCGGAAATGGTACGCAGCGCACGAATTCCTTCGAGGCGGGTTGCGCCACGGCCGTGGACGCAAATGGCCCACGTGGACGCGCGGTACGTGCCTGGCAAGAGCCATGCCGGCGCTTCGCCTGCGTCGATGGGAATGTTGACATCGCTGACCTCGAAGCCGGCACGTTCCGGAGAATCGTAAACAACGCCTGACCACCAACCACGGACGGCCTTGTAAATGTCCCCCTCGTAAACTTCCTCGATGCGCCGTTGCACCGTGCCTTCGGACGGGACAAATGAGGTGATCTGGCCGATGCGCGCGTGACCGCGGCCCGCGTCCCAGTACAACGAATACGTACCTTCCACGGTGGTTTCGGTGGTGGCCGGGACAATGACGTCTTTGCCCTCGTCCGTCTGCACGACGGCGAGAATCGACAAGTTCTCTTCGCGCTCTTTCGCAGGGGTCACTACTTGGCGCGCGAAATAACCGCCTAAGCCACTGACCGTTCCGGCCGCGAGGGAACCTACGACGGCGCCAACCGCGGCTCCCACAATCCCCCAGCGGTATTTGTGGGCTTTCGACTGCGTACGAGCGGAAAAATTCTTCGATGCCATGTCACTATTCTGCCTGTTTCGGCTGGGTGTGCGGTGCAGGTTGGGGAATCATGTGAGCCGCCAGTACGTTAGACCCGTTATGAGCCCAAAAATTACGAAGACTGACGAGGAATGGCGCGCCGAGCTGAGCCCGCAAGAGTTCCATGTCCTGCGCGAATCCGGAACCGAACGCGCTTACACCGGCGAGTATTGGGATAGCCACGAAGAAGGCGTCTACGCGTGCCGCGCTTGCGGCGCTGAACTCTTCACGAGTCGCGAGAAGTTTGACTCGCACTGTGGCTGGCCGTCCTTCTTTGCCCCGCTTGCTGGCGAATCCGTGCGATACCTCGAAGATGTCACGATGGGCATGAAGCGCATCGAAGTTCGCTGTGCAACGTGTGACTCGCATTTGGGTCACGTCTTTGAAGGCGAAGGCTACCCAACGCCCACTGACCAGCGGTATTGCATCAATTCCGTCTCCTTGACGTTACGACCGAAAGCGCTGGATTCCTAAGTTTTCCACGAGGGGCTGAGCATCAACAATTCTGATGCTTAGCCCCTTTTTCGCGCTCCTTTCCACCCTGAGCCCTACTCTTTTTGTAAGCGATCCCGACACCCGCTGGGACGCAACGAGACCATGAAGAGCAGCCTCTAGGAGAGGCCTGAACTGAGGAGATGACAATGAGCACCGGAATCGTAGAGCGCAACTACACGGGAGCAGACCACGAATCGCTCGCCGCGCACCCGGCATGGATTTCCCTCAAGTCCGCAACGGAAAAGTTGCAGACTCTTCAGGACCGATCCGGCGCTGTTCCAAACGCCGACGACCACGCTGAGGCCAAGGAATTGGTTGCTGTCATGGCATCCTCCGTAGAAGCTCTCGCACCATCTTTGCCACATGATGCCGCATACCTGGAGGCAGTCGTAGTGGACTTGAACAAGTGGGTTGCATCCGGATTCGTTGTCCCAGACTTCTTGGATTCCTTGAACCAGTTCCAGCCACAGCAACAGCGCGTCAATGGCTTGGTGCACTTGGTGCTTTTTCCGATGTACACGCAGAACGGCTCCACCAACCGCCACTTTGAGGCTGTGCTGGCTTCCGTGATCTGGCCAGAGTTCATTGCTGACCTTGAGGCCAAGACCTACACGAACGGCTTGTTCGTTCCTTTGCAGTTCATCGACTTCACCTCGGGCTACGACACCAACTCCGCCGTGTTGTTCCCTGAGTCCGTGGCAATGCGCGAGATCCCCACCTTCACGTGGGGCGCCATCTTCCAGGACCGCGAAGCTGCTCGTTACCGCAAGGTGGTCAAGGCTGCTTCCGCTATCACTCGCTTGGAGTTGCCGGCAGAAGCTCAGGAACTCTTGGAAAATCAGGACCTGGCCACGGAAACCTTCGTGCTTTGGGACCTCATCCACGACCGCTCCCACATGCGCGGCGACCTCCCTTTTGACCCGTTCATGATCAAGCAGCGCATGCCTTACTTCCTCTACTCCCTCGAAGAGTTGCGTTGCGACCTCACGGCTTTCCGCGAGTGCACCATCATCGCCGCTGACGAGACCGCGACCGAAGAAGTGCGCAAGCGTGCACGTTTGGCTCAGTACGCGATCATCTTTGACCGCATCTTCCGATTCGCTCTCACCGGCAAGCGCGTCCGCAACTACGACGCCCTCGGCGGCCAGTTGCTCTTCGCATGGATGCACCAACACGGCGTTCTCCACTGGACGGACACCACCCTGGACTTCGAGTGGGCACGTGTTCCTGAGGTCATCAACGCTCTGGGCGAGCGCATTCACGATCTTTACTGGCGCTCGATTGACCGTCCGAAGATTGTGCACTGGCTTGCTGCCTACGAGCTCATCTCGGCAACGTTGGCTCCACACCCAGCATCTGTCTGGGCCAAGGGCGCTGACGCACTCGAGACCACGGGCGCTCCAGGCCTCATGACGGACCAGGTTCTCGACGACGAATTCCCGCTCTCGATGTTCTACGAAGCATTGAGCAAGAAGCTCGTTGACGTCATCGAGTCCACGGAAGGCATGACGGGCGCTAGCTCGGTAGAGCACGCGCTCTAAGCTCCTGCCGTCCCCACCCCACGCTTCGCTTTCCAACCATGACTGGGAATATGACACACTCTGAAACTGTGATTGAATCTGTGCTCCACGACGTAAATTACCGTTCGTTCGCTTCTGACAACTATTCAGGCGTGCACCCACAAATCCTCGAGGCATTGTCCCGAGCGAATGGCGGTCACGTGTCCGCTTACGGCGCCGACCCGTACACGCATCGCTTTGAAGAGATCATCAAGGGTCACTTCGGCGAGCAGGCCGAGGTCTTCACCGTCTTCAACGGCACGGGAGCCAATGTCACCGCACTTCAGGCCATGTTGCCTCGTTGGGGAGCAGTCATTTGCACCACCAACTCCCACATCCACGTGGATGAGGGTGGCGCTCCGGAGAAGGTCGGCGGCTTCAAGCTCCTGCCGATCGAAACGCCGGATGGAAAGCTCACTCCCGAGTTCATTGACAAAGAAGCGTGGGGTTGGGGCGACGAGCATCGTTCTCAGCCGCTCGTGGTGGAGCTGACGCAGTCCACCGAAGTCGGCACGCTGTACACGCCGGATGAGATCAAGGCGATCACCGATCACGCACACTCTAAGGGCATGAAGGTCTACGCCGACGGCGCGCGTCTCTCCAACGCCGCCGCAGCGCTTGGACTGGGCTTCAAGGAGTTCACCACGGACGTGGGCCTGGATGCCATCTCCCTCGGCGGCACCAAGAACGGCCTCATGTTTGGCGAGTCCATTGTGGTCCTCACCCCTGACGCCGCACCGGGACTCGCGTACGGACGCAAGTTCAACATGCAGCTCGCCTCGAAGCTTCGCTTCGCGTCGGCCCAGCTCATTGAAATGTTTGGCACGGATCTATGGCTTCGCAATGCGCAGCAAGCGAATGCTATGGCACAAAAATTGAGCAACGCCGTCGTACAGCTTGATGGCATTGAACTGACGCAGAAAACGGAAGCCAACGCCGTCTTCGCGAAGATCAATCCTGCAGTCGCAGACAAGGTGCGCGAGAACTACGCGTTCTACGACTGGGATCTGCAGAACGAAGAAGTGCGCTGGATGTGCTCTTTCGATACCACGGAAGAAGACATCAACGGCTTCGTGGAGTGCTTGAAGTCCGCGCTCGGCGGCGCGCCTCGTTCTTAGTGTCATAGTGCGGATCTAAAGTGGCAAGAGTGACGGCGATGAGTGGCGTTTCCCCTGCTTCTTCAGTGTTTCGGTCCGCATTACGAGCCCTTAAAACGGCGCAGTGCCGGCCGGAACTTGTGCTGACTGAAATTCCCGCGCCGGCACGTCTTGCACCCTTCTCGGTAGCCCTCGCCGCCGATCTTTTTGAGTCTCCTCTCCCCCCGCACGCGCATCAGGCTTTTGCCGGCGGCGATCAGCCGGACATCATGCCTGAAGAACTAGCCACGGGCCGCTTCATCTTGTTGCATGACCCCGCCGGATCTCCTGTATGGGGCGGGGATTTCCGCGTCGTCACTTATATCCGCGCTCGGCTTGAGCCGGAAATGGGACAGGACGCCCTCTTGGGCTCTGTCGCGTGGACGTGGCTCGTGGAAGCTCTGGAAGAAAACGGCGCTTCCTACTCCCGCGCAGGAGGCACTGCGACGCGCGTTCTTTCGGAGAATTTTGGTTCTTTGGAGGATCGGGAAGACAATATCGATATTGAATTGCGTGCGTCTTGGACGCCCACTTCAGACGATTTTGGTAGGCATCTCGAAGCATGGACCCACATGGTCTGCAGCTTTGGCGGGTTGCCGCCGCTTCCCGAAGGAGTAACTGCGCTTCCCCGCCGGCGCCTGACCTGACCCGTGACTTCCACTTCAGATTTTAAGTACGACGACGCCGCCCCCGAAAGTGCCGACGGTTCCGTTGAGCGAACCCTCGTTGACCTGACTGAACCCCGCGACGGGGTTCCTTTTGTTATTGACACGCAGCGCGGATTGGACCGTGCGGCCGAGGCTTTGGCCGCCGGCACCGGTCCCGCGGGCGTGGACGCCGAGCGAGCCTCCGGTTTCCGCTACGGGCAGCGAGCCTTCTTGGTCCAGATTCGGCGCGAAGGCGCAGGTACGTGGCTCATCGATCCCGAGGCTTTTTCCGGGCTGGAAATCATCAACGAGTCTTTGAGCGGTGTGGAGTGGATTCTTCATGCCGCGATGCAGGACCTTCCGTGCTTGGCCGAGCAAGGCATGCGCCCGGATGCGTTGTTTGATACCGAGCTCGCGGCACGCCTAGCTGGTTTGCCGAAGGTGGGGCTTGCGGCCGTCGTGGAGCATTTCCTGGGGCTGCGGCTTGCTAAGGAACACTCCGCCGCGGACTGGTCCAAGCGCCCTCTCCCCGAGCCGTGGTTGCGCTATGCCGCGCTGGACGTCGAAGTGTTGGACGAGCTGCGTGACGGCTTGACCGAGTTGTTGGATCAGCAGGGAAAGCTGGATTTTGCGCTCGAAGAATTTGAAGCGATTCGCACGTCGCCTCTTCCCGGACCCCGCGAGGATCCGTGGCGCCGCACTTCTGGAATTCATTCGATTCGCGACCGCCGACAGCTTGCCACCGTACGGGCTTTGTGGGAAGAGCGCGAGAATCTGGCGCAGCGGCGTGACACCGCCCCCGGAAAGTTGCTGCCGGATGCCGCGATTGTTGCCGCTGCAAAGGCGATGCCTTCTTCTGTTCCGGAACTGCTCAAGACGCACGGCTTTGCTGGCCGCGCCGCCAAGACCGAGGCGCCGCGCTGGGTCACTGCAATCCAGTCCGCTAAGAAGCTACGTTCCTTGCCACCGTTGACGGTGCCTAACACTGCTCCGCCACCGCCACGCTTCTGGGCTGATCGCAATCCGGAAGCTGCACGTCGCCTCAACACTGCCAGGGCTCGAGTGGGCTTGGCAGCAGAGAAGTTGAACATGCCTACCGAGAATCTTCTGCAGCCGGACACACTGCGCCGACTCGCATGGACTCCCCCGGAGCCCATCACTCCGGAGTCCATCGAAGCAGCCTTGCGCGAGCGCGGGGCTCGAGAGTGGCAAATTCGCGTCACATCGCCGATTATTACGGTTGCTTTCCTCGACCCGGAGCCTCTTCCTGAGAAAGACTAGGTGTGTCTTGCCCCACTTGTTACTAATGAGTAACATGATGTGGAGCACATACCTATAGCTTGGGAGCAACCTTGTCTTCAGCGTTTGATCAGTACCAGCACCTCACTGCTCTGGTACCCAACGAAATCGTCACCCACTCGATCATCACCGACGTCACTCTTCCCAACGGTGGGGTCTTGGCGCTGTTGACTCTGGACAACGGCTTGGATGCCAAGAAGCCCACTACCTTGGGACCGGCCACGCTGATTGAGCTGGGTAAGACTCTCGAGGCTCAGCGCGAGCGCGCAGCCGCTGGCGAAATCGTAGCTTTGGCGGTTACTGGCAAGCCCGGCTTCTTGGTAGCCGGCGCTGATCTCACCTCCGTGGCTGCGTTGAAGACTGAGCAGGACGGCCGCGATATTGCGCAGGTGGGCCACGATGCGTACGCGATCCTGAATGACCTCGGCGTCCCAACTTTCGCTTTCATCAATGGCATTGCACTCGGTGGCGGCTTGGAAATTGCTCTGGCCGCTAACTACCGCACGGTGTCTCAGCGCGCCGCCGGCCTCGGTTTGCCAGAAGCGTTCATCGGTCTAGTCCCTGGCTGGGGCGGCGTCTACCGCTTGCCTCGCCTCATCGGCGCCGACGCTGCGCTTGAGATCATGATCAAGAATCCGCTCAACAACAACCGTTCTATCAACGGCCCGAAGGCTTTCGAGCTGGGTATTGCGGACGCGATCTTCCCTGCCGAAGATTTCGTAAACGACTCCATTGAATGGGCCGCTGGTGTGCTCTCCGGTTCCGTGACGGTGAAGCGCGCGAACGCTGCGGATCCTGAATCCAATAACGACGACGCCGCTCGCTTCCGTGAGGCCATTGCGGCCGGGCACTCCTTCATTGCCCAGAAAAACTGGGGCATGGCACCCGCCCCTTCGAAGGTGCTGGAAGTCTGGGAAGCTGGCATCGGAAAGACTCAGAAGGAGTCAGCGGACCTCGAGGTAGCCGCGCTTGCTGAGCTCATGCAGACGCCGCAGTTCAAGGACACGGTCTACTCCTTCGTGGATCTCGTGCAGAAGCGCGGCAAGCGCCCTGCGGGCGCTCCTGACGCCTCGCTGGCCCTGCCGATCAACAAGGTAGGCGTGGTGGGAGCCGGCCTGATGGCTTCGCAGCTTGCACTGTTGTTCGTTACCAATCTCCGCGTCCCTGTGGTCATCACCGACATGGATCAAGAGCGCGTGGACAAGGGCCTCTCCTACATCCGTGGCGAGTTGGACAAGTCCGTTGCCAAGGGCCGCCTTCACGGTGAGGCTGCCGAGCAGCTGAAGTCCCTGGTTTCCGGTTCTGTCAGCAAGGACGTCTACGCTGACGCGGACTTCATCATCGAGGCCGTGTTTGAAGAGTTGGCGGTCAAGAAGCAGGTCTTCGCCGAGGTGGAGGCTGTAGCGCGTCCAGACGCGATCCTAGCCACCAACACGTCAAGCCTTTCCGTGACGGCCATGGCCGAGGACTTGAAGCACCCAGAGCGTTTGGTGGGCTTCCACTTCTTCAACCCTGTTGCTGTCATGCCATTGGTTGAGGTGGTTCGTGCGCCTCACTCCACGGATGAAGTCATTGCTACCGCCTTTGCGTTGGCCAAGAATCTCCGCAAGACCGCGGTTCTGGTCAAGGACTCTGCAGCCTTCGTGGTCAACCGTGTGCTATTGCGCTTGATGGGCGAAGTGTCCAACGCTTTTGATGACGGCACGGACGCCGCCGTCGCCGATCAAGCTTTGGATCCTATGGGCCTTCCCATGACGCCGTTTACCCTCGCAGGAGTGGTGGGACTGCCGGTTGCACAGCACGTCACCGAGTCCTTGCATGCCGCCTTCGGCGATCGCTTCCGCGTGTCAGCGAACCAACAGACGCTCATCGATAACGGCGTGAAGGCGCTGTGGGCCAAGGATGAAAACGGTGGCCAGCACGTGCCGCAGTCCACGTTGGATCTGTTGACGTTCGGCAACACGCCTAGCACTTCTGAGGGGCTCCTCACCCGCACGCAGGATGCGCTCGCGCAAGAGATCGGAATGCTGCTGGATGAGGGCGTTGTCGCAGGGCCTGAGGACGTGGACTTGTGCATGATTCTCGGCGCCGGATGGCCGATGCACATGGGTGGCATCACGCCGTACCTGGACCGCGTTGGCGCCTCTGAACGTGTTAACGGAAAGAAGTTCCACCCGAACCGTTAATTTCGAAGTTCGTCCTGAGTGTTTTCACAAGGTCCTCCCGGTACGCTGGCTCCAGTAAAACCGAGGAGGGCCTTGTGAGCTTAACGAACCAAGAACCGCATGATGCAAAAGAGAACGACGGAACCTGTGAGGGCTGCACCTCTCGCCGCCACCTATTGACGGTCTCTTCCCTCGCTGGAGTTACCACTCTGGGACTGGCAGCTTGCGGGTCCTCAAACGCCGCCAGCCAGTCATCGACGGCAGCAGCACCAGCGTCCCCCACAGGAGAGGCCACCGTGGCTATACCTCTCTCAGACCTTGCTGTGGGTGCCAAAGGCACAGCCAAACTCGACGGCGGTCGATCCTACTTGTTTTACCGTGTGTCTGAAACCGACATCAAGGCATACCGAGCCGTCTGCACCCACGCGGGATGCTTGGTAGAAGTAGGCGCGGACAAGGACTTCGCTTGCCCGTGCCATGGCTCAATGTTTGACCCTGCCACCGGAGCACCGACAGCTGGGCCAGCGCCTTCCGCGCTCGCGGCCTATCCTGCGGGCGTTGAGGGGTCAAACGTCGTGATCTATCTCGAGGGCTAGCGGTAGCTCACGGCCACCGCTAGCAGGAGAAGTGACCGCTAGAACAGCGCGATCTTTTGCACCTTAGGGAAGATCTCGTCGAGCTCGAAAAGATCCTCAGCTGATGGCACCCACGAGACGGCCTGAGCGTTCTGCTGGATCTGCTCAGGCTTCGTGGCACCGGCGATAACGCTGGCCACGGCTGGCTGCGCGGCAAGCCAAGAGAACGCAATCTCAAGTTCCGTCTTGCCGCGAGCAGCAGCAAATTCGCCGAACTTCTTCAATTGTTCAAAGTCCGCATCGGTCAACAAATTAGTACGCGAATGCGTGAGGCGGCTACCTTCTGGAGCCTTACCTTCGGAGTACTTACCAGTCAACAAGCCATTGGCCAGTGGGAAGTACGGCAGAACTCCGAGCCCGAACTCGTCGGCGGCAGGAATCACTTCAAGTTCAGCCCGGCGATCGAGCAAGTTGTAGTGGTTCTGCGAGGAGACGAATCGAGTTGCGCCCAGTTCACGAGCAACGTATTCAGCCTGAGCGATCTGCCAGCCAGCACGGTTCGAGTGTCCAACATACCGAATCTTTCCAGCGCGGATGAGGTCGTCCAGGGCGGCGATGGTCTCGTCTATCGGGGTGGAATTGTCCGGCGTGTGGAACTGGTAGAGGTCGATGTAGTCCATATCGAGCCGACGCAACGAAGCCTCAACAGCAGTCCGGATGTACTTCCGGGAGCCGCGTGCACCAAAATCTGGCCCGTTAGCACCCTGCATGTCCATGCCAAACTTCGTGGCAACGATGGCTTCCTCGCGACGCCCCTTGAGCGCAGCGCCCAGTCGTTCCTCGGAGAGACCTGGCGTCTTGCCATAGACATCCGCCGAGTCGAAGAGCGTCACACCAGCATCGAGCGCTGCATGAATGACAGCGTTCGTGCCCTCTTGGGACTCCGTGACAGTGCCAGCACGGCCAAGGTTATTGCAGCCGAGACCAACTACCGAAACGGTGAGGCCCGAGCGTCCAAGACGGCGATATTCCATGGCTGTTCTCCAGTCTGTCGTGAACTTTAGAGTCCGAAGTGAGATGTAGAGGCGGTAGAGAGTGATGCCCCAACGAGCACTAGGCGGGGTTTAGTCAAGCGTGAAAGGCTCGGTGGCTGGGAGCGGGTGACGCTGCTTGAGCTGGTCAAGAGCGTTGAAAGGTGCGACGGCGATGCGCAACTTTGTGGGATCCAACTTTGCGTCGCGAGAGATCGTCTTCAAAGCATTGATGGTGGTCTTTGCATCCGGGGTCAGAATCCGGAGGTTGAGCTTCCATGGGGCAAAGTCGCTGGACTCAACGGTGCCCAACCCACGCCATGCCAAGTGGTTCGAGAACTCGCGGCGAGCGTTGGTCTGCAGCGAGATGTCGCGGTCAGTACCTTCCTTGGTCTTCAACGCAAACTGAGCGATAACCCAGAACTGCTCATCGTCGGCGAGTTCGCGGTATCCGTCTTCGGTGCTCTGCTCTATGAACCCAGCGAAAAGTTCCTTGGCACGTTCAGCGCTGACGTTCTCTTCTTGAGACGTCTTGGAGACATGTCCCACGGTGCCGTGGTTGACGACGAACTGACGCTGAGCATCGACCTCTTCTTCGGAGCTCTCGGCGTCTGTAGCGTCAGCGAGATCTTCGATGGGGTCTTCGTACCAAGCTTCGCGGAACAGCTTGTTGCCCTTGTTGTCGGTCTTGTACATTCTCACAATAGGCACTAGCTGTGTTCCTCTCGATTGGTGGCGTGCAGCGTTCTGCCACGCTCAAACCATGTAGTTGAAACAGTACCGAAGGGTTCGATCCCGTCGCGTACTTGCTGATAAACCTGTTGGGCTGTCTCGCGCATCTCTGCGGTCAGCGCGGTGGGGTACTCAAATTTCACGATGTGCTCTTCGAACTCATCTTCATCATCAATGAAGACACCGTGCTTGATAGACCTAATCACGTCTAAATCCATGTCCACGGAATTCACTTCCCAGCCGTGACGCATCCTGAGCCACCCAATCTCCGTGCTCATATCAACGTAGACCCGAAAGTCGCGCGGATATTGCTCGTCGTAAAAGGTTGCTACCCAGCTGCCCTCATGTGGGATCAAGCACATAGCGTCCCCATCGGCAATAAACGCGAGGCTAGGACGAGCCACGAGCGTCCCCGACGGCTGGTAAATCCAGTGCCCGTGACTGTCAGCGCCGACGTATTCTCCTTGGACTACCCAGTGCGCGCCGCCGTCGTACTTCCAAGCGCGCGCAACCACCAACTCACCTACGGCGGGTGAGTCCTCTCCCCCACGGAGATCTTGTGGCAGCCCACTCGGCATGACCGACGGGCGCGTCACAGCTGCGGAATCTGGCCGGTAGGGATGCCGTGACCAGGAAGCGGACGGGCGAAGGGAACCTTGGTGCCCAGAACCTGAGCGAGCGTGTCCTGCGCGATCTTCTGAGGCGTCAGTCCTGCCTTCTCAAGAACCTGCGAACGCGTGCCGTGAGCCAAGAACTCGGTAGGCAGACCAACTTCATTCAAGGCCGTGTCCACGCCTGCGCTGCGCATCTCTTGGCGGATCCGAGAACCCACGCCACCGGCGCGCACGCCGTCCTCCAGGACGACCACAATGCGGTGCCGCGCGGCCAGCGCAACGATGGAGCGAGGCACGGGCAGGACCCAACGAGGATCCACGACGGTTGAGGTGATTCCTTGCGCACGTAAGCGTTCGGCCACATCAAGCGCCAGTTCAGCGAAGGAGCCGACGGCGACCAGCAGCACATCGCGCTCGTGGGACGGGTTCTGACCGTTCTTGTCGGTCTCTTCGGTAAAGGGAGTGTCCTTAGCGTCTGCGCCGTCGAGATTCGTCTCGGAGAGCACATCAACACCGTCATGGAGACGGCGGATCGCTTCGATCTCTTTACCGACGGAGCCCTTTGAATAGCGGACCACGGTAGGTGCATCGTTGACGTTGACTGCTTCACGCAACTCTTCGCGCAGACGATCAGCGTCACGAGGCGCGGCAACATGAACGCCAGGGATGGACTGCACAAGCGCCATGTCCCACATGCCGTGGTGGCTCGCGCCATCCGGGCCAGTCACGCCCGCACGGTCGAGCACAATGGTCACGCCTGCTTTATGCAAAGCGACGTCCATGAGCAGCTGGTCAAAGGCGCGGTTGAGGAACGTCGCGTAAAGAGCCACGACTGGGTGCAAGCCGCCAAAGGCAAGGCCAGCTGCCGAGGTCAGAGCGTGCTGTTCGGCAATTCCGACATCGATCACGCGATCCGGGTGGCGAGTGGCCATCTCCTTGAGACCCACGGGAATCAGCATGGCACCAGTTATACCCACGATGTCCGGGCGTTCGTCGGCGATCTTCGCGATCTCCTCGCCGAAGACGCTGGTCCAGGACTGGGCGCCGGGTTCGTCGCGAGGCAAGCCCGTCTCTGGGTTGATGACTCCGACCGCGTGGAATTGGTCTTCTTCGTTGGCCCGAGCCGGCGCGTAACCGCGGCCCTTTTCCGTCATCGCATGCACGATCACGGGACCTTCAAAGTTCTTTGCCTGCAGCAAGCCCTCTTCGAGGTGCTGCAACGAGTGACCGTCGAGTGGGCCAATGTACTTCATACCCAAGTCTTCGAAGAGGCCTTGGGGAGCCCACCAGTCCTTGATGCCCTTCTTCGCGGCGTGCAGACCCTTGTAGACCATCTGGCCGGGCATCCCACCGTTTTGCAGGCGGCCCTTCCACCAGTCCAAGGTTCCTTCGTACGCGCGGTGCGTCCGGACCTTGTCGATAGTTTGACGCAAGCTGGCCAAGTGATCCGCGAGACCGCCGATGGTGGGCGCGTAAGAGCGGCCATTGTCATTGACAATGATGACCACCTTGCGGTTCCGGTCTGCAGCAATATTGTTGATTGCTTCCCACGCCATACCGCCTGTGAGCGCGCCGTCGCCAATGACCACTACCGTCCAGCGGTCGTTCTCACCATTGAGTTGGCGAGCCCGCGAAATACCCTCGGCCCACGAGAGCGAGCTGGAAGCGTGAGAGGACTCCACGACGTCGTGCACCGACTCCGCGCGTTCCGGGTAGCCCGAAAGCCCACCCTCCTGACGCAAGGTCTCAAAATTCTGGCGGCCAGTAACCAACTTGTGCACGTACGACTGGTGCCCGGTATCAAAAATGATGGTGTCTTTAGGCGAATCGAAAATCCGGTGCATCGCCAAGGTCAGCTCCACTACGCCCAAATTTGGACCCAAGTGACCGCCTACTTTGGAAACCTTCTCAATGAGGAACTGGCGAATTTCTGCCGCCAACTGCTCGAGTTCGGGCAACGTCAGGGAACGAAGATCTTTGGGTTCGTGAATATTGGGGAGTAGACCCACCGGTGTAATTCCTTTCGGGCGCTCCTGCGCGCGGACAACCTAATACTTCTGAAAAACAGTCAACGTCCATGTGCGGCACGCAGGCGTTCGTCAATTTTACCGCTAAGTACCTAGAACGTGGGGTGAACTGAAATCACTGCCCTAGTTGTCATTATCTGCAGCGTCAGCACTAGACCGATGGAGCACCTATATTTCGATGATCTGGAATTCTTATCCCGCGTAGCCCAACGATTGGGAGATCTGCAGTGCAGCTTTCTGCATGACGGGAACTAGCGCCCGCATGCGTTGCATCGGCATGAAAGGCCGTGTCGCTGAGACACTAACGGCTGCCAGCACACCACCGCTGGCGTCTCGTATTGGCGCCGCAACGCAGCGAATGCCCGGCTCATTTTCCTCCAGATCCATCGAGGCACCGGCTTTTGCGTAGTCTCGCATGCGATTCAAGAAGTCTTGTGAGCCAGCGTCCTCCGAACCAACCTCAGCTTGGTGTTCAGTCTCAAACAATCGCTGCCAGTCATTCTTTCGGTCAATAATGAGCGCTTTGCCGATGCCAGTAGTCGTCAACGGCATACGGTGACCAATCCGAGAACGCATTTCGGCACCGCGTAGGCCAGGAATCTTGTCAAGGTAAAGAACCTGACCAGTCTCTTCTATCGCCAAGTGCACGGTGTCCTGGACTTTTGCCGCCAATTCCTCAATTACTGGTCTAGCAACTACGGGGAGCGGGTTTTGATGCAGGGCTTGAAAGCCGTACTCGATCAATGTGGGGCCGAGTGAGTAGTTGCGTCCATTTGCGACTCTGAGATATCCGTACAGCTCTAGCAATTGCACCAGTCTGTGCGCAGTGCTTCGACCAAGCCCCGTTGCTTCAGCAACCGCCCGTAAGTCGTCGGCGCCTTGAGCGACCGCCCTGAGCACGTCGAGACCGCGGGCGAGCGTCTGGGTTCCTGGAGGTTGACGAGGATCAAGGTGTACATCATTGGCACCTGAATTCTTGGCGGACATGAACTCATATTATCGACTGTTCTCATGTATCCCTATATGTGGGACGTGATTCGACAATATGGGACGGTGATTCCATACTTTTCCATGTGACCTACTTCTCAACCACAACGCTGGAACCTCAAGTAGAGTCCCGAGCAAATCCTCCTCAGCTCATCGCTTTGGATTGGGGAACGTCGTCGTTCCGCGCCTACCTGCTCGGCTCTGAGGGCCAAGTGTTAGAAACCCGCAGTGGCGGACGCGGCGTCCTTGCCGTCACCACTGACGTTCTAAATCAAAAGGATCGGACCGTGGCGTTCGTCCGCGAGCTCGAGACAATGTGCGGTGACTGGCTACAGGACAACCCTGGTTTGCCCATGATTGCTTGCGGCATGGTGGGCAGCAATCAAGGCTGGACCGAGGTTGACTACCGGACGATCCCTTCGAATCTGCTGGAGAGCTCCGCAAGCCTCACCTCCGTCTCCACCCCTTACGGTCCACTGTGGATCATTCCTGGGTTGCTCAAGGAGGGACAGCCTGGCTCCATCGTGGACTTACCAGACGTCATGCGCGGGGAGGAAACCCAGCTTCTAGGTGCACTGCCGCAAGCGGATGCCGGCGACGACCCGTACATCGTGGTCCTGCCCGGAACTCACACTAAATGGGTGCGGCTATCCGGCAGCGTCGTCACGGATTTCGGCACCTCCATGACGGGCGAGCTGTACGACCTATTGGTGCGGCATAGCATTCTGGGTCGCCTTGCCGAAACACCGGAGCAACCAAATGAGGCGGCATTCCTGCGTGGTCTGGACGTCGCGTTCGGTACTCAGGAACCACGCGCTTCGCCTGGGGGTGAAGGCATTCTGGCAACCCTCTTCTCAGCGCGAACACTGGTCATGACCGGAAACCTCGATGCATTAGAAGTCCATGACTACATTTCCGGACTGCTGATCGGCGCTGAAATTGTCAACTTCAGTCGGCGCTGGATGAACGACGGAAACGAAGGCGTTCAAGGGCCTACGCCCGTCAGCATTTGCGCGAACACGGCCCTTACCCGCCGGTACGGCGTAGCCCTGAACCATGCCGGAATTACTCCGTCATTTGCCCACCGGAACGCTGCAGCACGCGGTCTTTGGCTTGCAGCTTTGGCCACCGGACTCACCACAAAGGAAAACATATGAGTACATCGCCCACTGGCTTGATCGCAATCTTGCGAGGCATAACCCCTGAAGAGTCAGAACCGATCGGAGAAGCTCTTTACGGCGCTGGATTCCGCTCCATCGAGGTCCCCTTGAATTCACCGGAACCTTTCGACTCCATTCGACGCATGCGCAATTTCCTTCCTGCCGACTGCGCAGTCGGCGCAGGAACGGTATTGACCTTGGACGACGTAGTTCGATCGCAACAAGCCGGATCAGACATCATCGTCTCCCCCAACGCGAATACTGACGTCATCCGTGCCACTGTGGCAGCCGGGATGCGAAGCTACCCAGGCGTCGCAACAGCGACCGAGGCCTTCAGTGCCATCGAAGCCGGGGCAACAAGCCTCAAGATCTTCCCTTCCGACGTTGTCGGCGTAGCCGGCATGAAAGCTTGGCTCGCAGTGATCCCAGCCAACGTGGAAATACTTCCGGTGGGTGGCATCGACAGTGCCAATCTTGGCACCTGGGCATCTGCAGGTGCCTCAGGAGCTGGCATTGGATCAACCCTTTACAAGCCCGGACGCAGCGTCAAAGACGTCACAGAACGCGCCAAAGAACTCATTGCTGCATGGCAAGTCGCCACCAGCTGATCTGAACTGTCCTCTGCTTCAGTGCTGAGGCAATTACAAGGAGAAACCATGAAGATTACGTCATTGACGACGTACGAAGTTCCCCCTCGCTGGCTCTTTCTCAAGATCGAAACCGACGAAGGTATCACCGGTTGGGGCGAGCCGGTGATCGAAGGCCGTGCGGCAACGGTGGCCGCAGCCGTCGAAGAACTATCGGATTACCTCATTGGTCAAGATCCAAGGAACATCGAAGACCTTTGGACCGTCATGTATCGCGCTGGCTTTTACCGTGGTGGCCCAATCACCATGAGTGCCATCGCTGGTATCGATCAGGCTCTGTGGGATATCAAGGGCAAAGCCTTGAACGTGCCAGTGCACGAACTACTAGGTGGCAGAGTTCGCGACAGCATCCGTGTGTACTCCTGGATCGGTGGCGACCGTCCGTCTGAGACCGCAGCGGCAGCGAAAGATGCCGTTGAGCGAGGCTTCAGCGCCGTCAAAATGAACGGCACTGAGGAATTGCAGTACGTCGATTCATGGGACAAGGTGGAGCGCTGCTTGGCTAACGTCCAAGCGGTTCGCGACGCTGTAGGTCCCAATATTGGCATCGGCGTAGATTTCCATGGCCGCGTCCACAAGCCAATGGCCAAGGTTCTCATTAAAGAACTGGAACCCTACAAGTTGATGTTCATCGAGGAACCCGTGCTTTCCGAGCACGCAAGCTCCTTGCTCGATGTCATGCGAAATACGCCGACGCCAATCGCTCTTGGCGAGCGGCTGTACTCGCGATGGGACTTCAAAGACTTCATTGCCAGCGGCGCCGTTGATATCATCCAGCCCGACCCGTCGCACTGCGGTGGAATCACCGAAGCACGCAAGATCGCCCATATGGCAGAGGCCTACGACGTCGCACTGGCTCTCCACTGCCCGCTTGGTCCGATTGCCCTCGCAAGCTGCCTCCAGATTGACGCCGGATGCTACAACGCCTTCATTCAGGAACAGAGCTTGGGCATTCACTACAACGAGTCCAACGACCTACTGGACTACATTCAGGACCCATCCGTGTTTTCTTACGAGTCCGGCATGGTCAAAATCCCGAACGGTCCCGGACTGGGCATTGAAGTCAACGAAGACTACGTCAAAGAACGAGCTGCAACGGGCCACCGCTGGCGCAACCCAGTATGGCGCCACGCTGACGGCTCCTTCGCGGAATGGTGAGAAAAATGACCACTGTAAATCAGAGCATCAAGCCAGCACAGACGGCTGCTCCAAAAGCTTCTAAAGCACGCGTACTCATTGCGGTGATGCTCTTCGTCACCGTGGTTATCAACTATATGGACCGCGCCAACCTATCCATCGCGGTCCCGTCCATCACTCAGGAATTCAGCCTCAGTCCCGCCGAGCAAGGGCTCTTGCTTTCGGCCTTCGGCTGGACCTATGCGGCCCTACAGTTGCCGGGCGGCTGGCTAGTTGACCGAGTCCGCCCTCAAGTGCTGTATGCGTCTTGCCTCATTCTGTGGTCCTTGGCGACCGTTTTCATGGGCATGGCTGGCGGCTTTGTGGCATTGATTGTGTTGCGCTTGCTGGTCGGTGGCTTCGAAGCTCCCGCCTACCCCATTAATAACAAGGTTGCCACCTCGTGGTTCCCTGAACGCGAACGAGCGACAGCCATCGCCTTCTACACTTCGGGACAGTTCATTGGTCTTGCCTTGCTCACTCCTGTGCTCTCATGGCTTCAGACCGTCCTGAGCTGGCACTGGGTTTTCATCGTCACCGGAGCAGTCGGCATCCTATGGGGCATCTTCTGGTACTTCACCTACCGCGCACCGAAACAAATGAAGCTCGCCAACGAGGCTGAGATTGAATTGATTCGAAACGGCGGTGGTCTTGTAGACCTGGAGAATACCTCCACGGAGAAGCGCAAGTTCTCTTGGTCTGACGCCCGTACCGTGCTTTCAAAGCGCAAGCTCTGGGGCATTTATCTGGGCCAGTTCTGCTTGACGTCCACTCTTTGGTTCTTCCTGACCTGGTTCCCCACCTACTTGGTGAGCTATCGCGGGATGGACTACATCAAGTCCGGTTTCCTCGCCTCACTACCGTTTATCGCAGCGTTGATCGGTGTCTTGATCAGCGGCCTGGTCTCTGACTGGATGGTCCGACGCGGCAAGAGCCTCGGTGTGGCTCGGAAGTCACCAATTATCATCGGGTTGCTTCTCTCCACCGCAATGATCGGTGCAAACTTTACGGACAACACCGCTTTGGTCATCATGTTCATGTCCATCGCGTTCTTCGGCAACGGCTTGGCGTCGATCACGTGGTCCTTGGTATCTGCCTTGGCACCTCAGCGTTTGATCGGCCTCACGGGTGGAATGTTCAACTTCATCGGTAACCTCTCCTCGATTGCCACGCCCATCGCAATAGGGCTTCTGGTTTCGAAGACGAGCTTTGCTCCAGCCTTCGTCTACATGACGGTAATTACCATTCTGGGCGTACTCTCCTACGTGCTTCTCGTGGGCAAGGTGGAGCGCGTCACCGAGTAGCAATGCCTACCTGAAGGAACGGCAGTTCGCATTACTTCCGACCGGGAATATCAAGTTAAACGTTTTGGCCGCCCATGTACAGAGGTACGTGGGCGGCCAAAATGCTCTCTACCGCAAGTTAATTAAGCGACTCCCAATAAACAACGGGACCTACAAATCTCGGACCATATCTGGCTCCTTCAAGTGCAAGGACGAAAGACGAGGTCATTCATGAAGTTTGCTCAGCAGGTCTAGTAGCTACGAACTTAAATCCTGAGAAGCAGAAGAGAACCATCACAATAAAATCAATTGGAGCCCAGAATTCACGCGTTGCATATACGGGACTGATGGGATTGAACAGTATCGCGACGAAGATGAACAACGCCATCCAGATCGGTCGATTCAGTCTACTTGCGATCACGCTGGTCCATATTGCCATTGCCGTGATTACCCATCTCAAAAGAGCGTAGAAATCGTTCGGCGCTCCTATCCATGCAATCAGCATGAATGTTCCACCGATAGCAGCCGGAATCGCGGCCGGATGGACTGTCCTGAGCGGAACGCCCGTTAGATCCTTCTCAATGAATCCTGGCGCTGGTGGCAACTGCTCCGCTGAGCCATGGGGTGAATTTCTCATTTAGCCTCTATCAAGTCTTAGGTCGCCCGAGCTTCTTTTAGAGAGAAACGTTAGTCCCGCAGATGACTTTTGAATACTGGAAATCACTATGCGTTGCCCGCACGTAATAGGTGTCCGATGATCGCGCATGGATTTCTCTGTCCCGAAATTTCCCCAGCCACACGCAGTCGACCAAGCTTGATCCAAATCGGCTATTAGGACACCGCCGCATTGACCTAGTCTTCACTAATCGCCTTGCCAGAGTGAGTGAAATTCACCGACATCTAAACAAGCACAGCAAACGCCGAAAGGGCGAAACCCCTCAACAGGAGTTTCGCCCTTTCTTCTTCGATCAGATGATCGCTAGCTAGCTCTTAGAACTAGGCAGCGGAGATCTGGCGAAGGACGTACTGCAAGATGCCACCGTTACGGTAGTAGTCAGCTTCACCCGGGGTGTCGATGCGGACTACGGCGTCGAAGGACTTCTCCGAGCCGTCTTCAGCAACCGCGGTGACCTTGACGGTCTTGGGGGTGGTTCCGTTGTTGAGCTCGGTGACGCCAGAAACCGCGAAGGTCTCCGTGCCGGTCAAGCCCAAGGTCTCTGCAGATTCGCCTTCTGGGAACTGCAGCGGGAGAACGCCCATGCCGATCAGGTTGGAGCGGTGGATACGCTCGTAGCTACGTGCAATAACGGCCTTGACGCCCAAGAGCGCGGTGCCCTTAGCAGCCCAGTCGCGGGACGAACCCGTGCCGTATTCCAGACCAGCCAAGACAACCAGCGGGGTGCCAGCAGCCTGGTAGTTCTGAGCAGCGTCGTAAACGTAAGCCTGCGGAGCGCCTTCCTGAGTGAAGTCGCGAGTGAAGCCACCTTCTACACCGTCAAGAAGCTCGTTCTTGATACGGATGTTGGCGAATGTACCGCGGATCATGACTTCATGGTTACCACGGCGGGAGCCGTAGGAGTTGAAGTCCTTGCGGTCAACACCGTTCTCCAAGAGGTACTTACCAGCCGGGGTGTCCGACTTGAAGGAGCCTGCTGGGGAGATGTGGTCCGTGGTGACGGAATCGCCGAGCTTGAGCAGAACGCGTGCACCGGAGATGTCCTGAACTGGATCCGGCTGAGCCTTCATGCCCTCGAAGTAAGGAGGCTTACGAACGTAGGTGGACTTTTCGTCCCACTCGAAGGTGTTGCCTGCTGGGGTGTTCAAAGACTTCCAGCGGTCGTCGCCTTCGAAGACGCCCTCGTAGCCCTTCGTGAACATCGCTTTGTCGATCGAGGAATCGATGACCTGCTGAACCTCGGTTGGGTTCGGCCAGATGTCCTTCAAGAAGATGTCTTCGCCAGCTTCGTTCTTGCCCAAAGCGTCGTTCTCGAAATCGAAGTCCATCGAACCTGCGAGAGCGTAAGCAATAACGAGAGGAGGAGAAGCCAAGTAGTTCATCTTGACGTCAGGGTTGATACGACCCTCGAAGTTACGGTTACCGGAAAGGACAGCCGTCACGGAGAGATCGTTAGCCTGAACAGCTTCGGAGATCTCGGTCTCGAGTGGGCCGGAGTTACCGATGCAGGTAGCGCAGCCGTAGCCAACGATGTAGAAGCCGAGCTCTTCGAGGAACGGCGTGAGGCCGGACTTCTCGTAGTAGTCGGTAACAACCTTGGAGCCTGGTGCAATCGAGGTCTTGACCCATGGCTTGGTCTTCAGACCGGCCTTGACGGCGTTGCGTGCCAACAATGCTGCGGCAAGCATGACCGATGGGTTGGACGTGTTGGTGCAAGAGGTGATCGATGCGATCGACACTGCGCCGTGGTCCAGCTCGAACTGACGGCCGTCAGCCATGGAGACAGGGATCTGCTTGGACGGACGGCCCATAGCAGCGGTGTCTTCATCGCTACCGGTGTAGTTGTGGATGTCCTTGCGGAACTGTTCCTTTGCGTCGGTGAGCTCGATGCGGTCCTGAGGACGCTTCGGGCCAGCGATGGAAGGAACCACCGTGGAGAGATCCAATTCGAGCTTCTCGGAGAAGTCGAGTTCACGCGAGGAATCGTGCCAGAGGCCCTGTTCCTTGGCGTAAGCCTCAACAAGTGCCAAGTTCTCATCGGAACGGCCGGTGAGGCGCAAGTAGTCGATGGTGACATCGTCGATCGGGAACATGGCAGCGGTAGAGCCGAATTCTGGGCTCATGTTGCCGATGGTGGCACGGTTTGCGAGTGGAACTTCAGCCACACCTTCGCCGTAGAACTCCACGAACTTGCCAACCACGCCGTGCTTACGAAGCATTTCGGTGATGGTCAAAACAACGTCAGTTGCCGTAGCGCCAGCCGGAATGGATCCGGTGAGCTTGAAGCCAACAACGCGTGGGATCAGCATGGAAACTGGCTGGCCAAGCATGGCTGCCTCGGCTTCGATGCCGCCAACGCCCCAGCCCAATACGCCAAGGCCGTTGACCATGGTGGTGTGGGAGTCGGTACCAACGCAGGTGTCTGGGTAAGCGCGGAGCTTGCCGTTGACCTCGCGGGTCATGACCGTGCGTGCCAAGTACTCGATGTTGACCTGGTGCACGATGCCGGTTCCCGGAGGAACAACCTTGAAGTCATCGAATGCGGTCTGGCCCCAGCGAAGGAACTGGTAACGCTCGCCGTTGCGCTCGTATTCGATTTCCATGTTGCGCTCGAGAGCGCCGGAGTTACCGAAAACGTCGATCTGAACAGAGTGGTCAATCACCATTTCGGCCGGAGCCAATGGGTTGACGCGCGTTGGATCGCCGCCCAAATCCTTGACTGCTTCACGCATGGTTGCCAAGTCAACGATGCAAGGCACACCCGTGAAGTCCTGCATGATCACGCGTGCTGGCGTGAACTGAATTTCAACGCTTGGTTCCGCGCTAGCATCCCAGTTCGCAAGAGCGTTGATGTGATCTGCCGTGATGTTGGCACCGTCTTCGGTGCGCAACAAGTTTTCCAAAAGCACCTTGAGGCTGTACGGAAGGCGGTCGATACCTTCAACTGCGTTCAGCCGGAAAATTTCATATTCTTTGCCATTGACGTCTAGCACGCCCTTGGCGCCGAAGCTGTCCACATTGCTCATTGGGACTCCTCTCGCCGGTTCTAATACTTTGTGCACGAGGGTCAATATTCCAGTTAGACAATCCTCATTCGAATACGAAAAGAAATTGTGCTCTAAATGGATGACTTCTCCTGCGGCCGAGCTACCTGCAGTCTACCCCCAAAATTGTCAACAATCCGCGTTCATTGCGCACTAAGCCTCATTCTTTGCGAGTAGGCCCACAACTTCCATGTGATGCGTGTGAGGGTACAAATCGAATACTCGCGCCTTGCGTAATTCATAACCGTGAGCGGCGAAATAGGAGACGTCGCGCGCAAAACTCGCGGGATCACAGCTCACATAGGCAACGCGGCTCGCTCGAGTGTCCGCAATTGCCGCCACAGATTCCTTGCCGGCACCGGTCCGCGGTGGATCGAGGACGACGGCGTCGAGGCTTCCGCCGCGCATCGCATGTGTCAACGCACGCTCTACACGCCCGCGCGTCACGATCACTTGGGGATCATTCGCGAAGTTGTGTGCCGCGTCTGCGCTCGTGCCTGGTGCGCCTTCCATCGACAACACGTGCCCGGTCAGCCCCACTCGATCTGCGAGCGCCGCCGTAAACAATCCGGCTCCCGCGTAGAGGTCTGCCACGCTATCGCCTTGCTGAGGGTCCGCATACTCAAGCATCGCCTCGGTGAGGGCACGCGGCGCGCCGCGGTGAATCTGCCAGAAGCCTTCACCCGTGACTTGCAGTTCACGCTCACCGGCCAGCTCGGTGACGTCTGAGCGGCCCCTCAGCGTGTGCAGCGATCCGCGGCCGTCACCGGCACTACCTCGGGTCTGCTGAATGACGACGACGCCGCTGGCTTGCGTGATAGCGCTACCTTGCGGCAGTTTCGGGTTCTTGTTGCTCGAGCGCGGGATGAGCACCACGAGCGGTGCTTGCCCGCTAGAAGGTGCCGCTACCTCGACGCGCTCGTAGCCGCGGAAGTTGGTCTCCCACAACTTGAGGTCGTTGATGGCTTGTGCCGCGAGCGGCATCTCGCCGACCGTGACGAGCTCGTTGGAGTGGAACGGGTGCATAGCGAGCTGACCATCAGAGGTGACGGAGAAGGACACGCGTGAACGCCACCCAAGGCCATCGTCTGCAAGGTTGGAAGCGTCGTCATTCCAGCCAGCCACAGGTACAGCCTCGACGGCGTCGAAGCCCACAGCGTCAGCATCTAGGCCGCCGAGGCGAGAGAGCTGTTCACGGAAGACTTCGCCTTTGAGCGCCCGCTGACGCGCCAAGGAAATGTGGCCGAACTCGGCGCCGCCGATAGGCAGCGTTTCGCGCTGTTCGGCTTTGAGTGCATCCGCCTGTTCCCAGAAGTGCGGGACACGATCTGGTGAGGCGTCGAGCACCTTCACCACGGAGGCGTTCCAGAATCGCTTCTTTTCGTCGCCGCGATCCACGCGAGCGATCACGCGCTCCCCCGGGATGCCGTGACGAACAAAGATCACTCGCCCATCGTGGCGTGCCACGCAGTGTCCGCCGTGGGCTACACGGTCAAGGGTGAGTTCAAGATCCATGGGATTCCTTCGTTGTTTCTGCCGAGCCCTGCGAGACGATATTTTCGGCACTGTCTTCAGCTGCGGCGTCGTACTGGGCAATCAGCTCGCGCGAGGACTGGAGCTGCCACGGAACGGAAGCCACCACCACACCGGGCTCAAAGTGGAGGCGGGTTTTGATGCGGAGCGCCGTCTGGTTGTGAACCAGTTGCTCCCACCAGTGGCCCACCACGTATTCGGGGATATAGACCACCACGAGGTCTCGAGGGTACCGCGCACGGATGGAGCGGATGTAATCGGTGATCGGCGCGGTGGTTTCTCGATACGGCGAGGCCAGCACGCGGATCGGGACCGGAAGCTCCAGGGCATCCCAGGCTTTCAGCGTGCGCTCGGTAGCCTCAGACTCGACATCCACCACGAGCGCTTCAAGGCGGCTTGGACGGGACGCACGAGCGAAGGCCACGGCCCGGAGAACTGGTTTGCGGATGGATGAGACCAGGATGAGCGCATGCACGCGCGAAGGCAGCGTGCGCGAGTTCTGAACGTTCTCGATCTTGAGTTCGCGTTCCACTTGCTCGTAGTGCGCATGGATGGAATGCATGATCAGGTACAGGATGCCGATAGCCGCGATGGCAAGCCATGCACCGAGCGTCAGACGCGTCAGCAGGACAATAAAGAGCACCATCGCCGTGATCACCAAGCCCACGAGGTTTAGCACCCGCGAGCGGGCGATGCGAAGGCGGATGTGCTTGTCGGCCGTGTGGCGAGCCTTGCGACCCCAGTGACGCAACATGCCGAGCTGGCTGAGTGTGAAGGATACGAACACGCCCACCACGTACAGCTGGATGAGCGAGGTGAGGTGTGCTTGGAAGACAATCACGAGCAACAACGCGGCGAGGCCCAGGGCAAAAATGCCGTTGCTGTACCCGAGCCGATCGCCGCGGCGACGTAGCTGGCGGGGCAAGTAGCCATCGTGTGCCAGAAGCGATGCGAGGTTCGGGAAGGAACGGAACGCCATGTGGCCGGCCGTGATCAGGACCAGGATGGTCAGCACGCCCAACACATAGAACAGCGGCGACTTGAGTCCGAAGACCGCGTGCGCAAGCTGCCCAAGAACGGGGTCCTGAACGTAGTTCGCCGGGATCTCTCCCCCGTTGAGTCGCAAGTTCTCGTGAGGATCCTCGGCCACTTGGATGTTTGCGGCCCGTGCCAAAAACATTAGCCCGATAGAGAGCACGGCAGCGGTGACGCCCAGGAGCAAGAGAATGATGCCTGCGTTGCGAGCACGCGGCGGCTTGAGCGCTTGAACGTTGGAGATCGGTCCTTCGATGCCCGTCATCGCAGCGGCGCCAGTGGAGAAGGCTCTCAGCACGACGAGTACGCCGAGGAACCCAGTCAACCCGGACTCGAGGTTTGCTTCAGGAACAATCTCAAAGTCCGCCGAGGCGACGTGCGCTAGCGTTCCGGTCGCGGCCCGAATACTGCCCACGATGATGAGGGCCAATAGCGCTGTCACGAAAAGGACTACCGGAAGGGTGGCGAGCAGGCGGTTCTTGGCGCGGCCCCGCAAATTCAGAAGGGTCAGGATGACGACGCCGCAGCCCGCGATGAGGCCTTGGCTTCCGGCGAGCCCGGGGAACATTGCGATGACATAGTGCGCTGCCGAGGACATGGACACCGCCACGGTGAGCACGAAGTCCACCAGGAGGGCGGCTGCCACGATGACTCCGGCTCGCGGACCGATGTTCGTCTTGGCGATTTCGTAGTCACCACCGCCTGATGGGTAGGCCTTGACGGACTCCCGGTAGGACAAAATGATCACGAACATGATGACCGCAACAGCGACCCCCACCCACGGCGCAAGGTGCATCGCGGCGAGTCCAGCGACGGCAAGCGTCAGGATGATTTCGTCCGGGGCGTACGCCACGGAAGAGAGTGGGTTCGCCGACAAAAGCGGCAACGCCAGTCTTTTGGACATGGGCTTATCGGGGATGCGCCGCGTTTTGAACGGCTGACCCACCACGGCTCGTTTGAGAGCATCAAGAAAAGACAGCACGGAACCACGGTAGTCCCTTCTATCCGTGCAAAACTTATTCTGAGCTGAACTTGTGGAAAAATCTCCACAGATCACGCATGCATGAGAGGCTGTGGAAGATGGCGCATTTTGTAATCATGGGTTGTGGACGTGTAGGAGTCACGCTCGCGCACACCCTTGAAGACAGTGGCCATTTCGTGGCCATCATCGATCAAGACGACCGCGCGTTCCGGCGATTGCGCCGCGATTTCTCCGGCCGCAAGGTCACCGGCGTCGGTTTTGACCGGGACACGCTAGAACGCGCCGGCATTGAAGAGGCCTACGCGTTCGCCGCCGTATCGAGTGGCGATAACTCAAACATTCTGGCCACCCGTGTGGCTCGCGAGCAGTATCACGTTGAACACGTTGTCGCTCGAATCTATGACCCAGGACGCGCCGAAATCTACCAGCGCCTGGGAATCCCTACGGTGGCAGCTGTGCGCTGGAGCGCCGATCAAGTCTTGAGACTGATCTTGCCTGACCACGCACGCATTGGTGATTTCCGCGAAGCATCCGGTCGCCTGGTGCTTGGAGAAATAACCGTCCACGAGGATTGGTATGGGCATGCGCTTACCGACATCGAAGAGGCAGCCGGCGTCCGCATTGCCTACGTCACGCGCTTCGGCCAAGGAATTCTCCCCACACCCAAGATGCGGTACCAGCAAGGCGACGTCTTGCACGCGATGATGCCTCTTGCGAAAGAGTCTGAGATTGACCGAGTGGTCTCTAACGCGCCAGCCACCAGTGTTGAGGAAGAACTGTGAAAGTAGTCATTATTGGCGCCGGATCTGTGGGATCCAGCATCGGTCGCGAACTGCTGTCCCACGGGCACCAAGTGCTCATGATCGATCAGAAGCCAGAAGTCGTGGGCCGTTCCGGGCTCAAGGGCGCTCAGTGGCTCTTCGGTGACGCGTGCGAAATTTCCGTCTTGCGCGAGGCACACCTCGAAGACATGGACGTGGCCGTTTCCGCCACTGGTGATGACAAGGTCAACCTCGTGGTGTCGCTTCTGGCCAAGACCGAATTCGGCGTCAAGCGCACCGTAGGTCGCGTCAACAACCCGAAGAATGACTGGATGTTTGATGACTCGTGGGGCGTCGACGTCGCCGTCTCCACGCCACGACTCATGACCGCGCTCGTTGAAGAAGCCGTGGAAGTTGGCGACGTGGTGCGCCTGCTGACCCTGCAGACTGGCGTGTCATCACTCGTGGAATTCACGGTGCCCGAAGACTCACGCCTCATCGGCAAAGCGTTGGGTCGAGTGCCTTGGCCTCAAGACGCAACTGTCGTGGCCATTCTGCGCGACGAGCGCCCGATCACGCCGAGCCCGGATGACCTCATCGAAGCCAATGACGAGATCTTCTTGGTCACGACGATCGAGGCCGAACGTGCGCTGCGCGAGGTGCTGCAGTCCAAGCACGGTTAGCGAGAGCTCCCCAGCTAACCGCCTCCGCGGAGCTCCAGTCCTAGGACTTGGGGTGAATCAAATCGATAGCTTCGTCGTCGTTCTCAGATTCAGGAACCGGACGGGAAATGAGCCACGCAAGCCACAGCGCTACCGCATAGAGCGGAATGCCCATGATCAAGCGAGCCGCCCCTAGGGCTTCAATCATGTTGGCGAAGTACAACGGAACCTGAACGGCCAAGCGTGCCACGAACAGGCCCACCACAATCCAGGTTGCGGCCTTGTAGGAGCGCATCCGCTGGGGGTCTTGACGCCAGTGGGTGCCTTCGCCGCGAATGAATCCCAGCACCACGCCCATGATGGGCCACTTGGCGAGGATGGAAATGATGAGCGCTACCGCGTAGCCGACGTTCGTGAAGAAACCAGGTACGTAGTAATCGCGAGCCTCACCTGTGGTGCGCGCTACCAAAGCACACACCACCACACCAGCCAGACCTGCGACAGCCTGCGTTACCGGCGTCTTTTGCACCAGACGGGCCACGGTGAAAACCGCGGCGATCGCCAAAGAAGCAATGAGCGACGGGTTGAGCTGTTGAGTCACGGTGAAGACCACCAAGAACACCAGCCCGGGAACCAAACTCTCCAGAATGCCGCGCCAACCGCCGACGGTACGCAAGACGTCAACCTGACCGTCCTCGGTGCGATGCACGCCAGCTGACTGAGCGATCTGTTTCGCCAATGATTCCGGGGTGGGGTTTTCGCTCATGTATTACTCGTTGTCCTCAATGGCTGGCAAAATTTCGTAGCTCGGGTTGTAAATGGTGTGAATGTTGTCCACCACTCCCACAGTTCCCCGAAACGCCAACATGGTTCCTGCGTCAATTCCTGGCACCCGTCGCTGGCCAATAAAGACCAGACGAATTCGGGGTACCGTTCCTCGGCGACCGCCCGGAGGGGCCGGCTGAGCCGCCACCAAGACCGCGTATTCGGGCGCCTGGTTCGACGGCAAGATCAGCACCGAGTCAACGTGACCCCGGGCCTCAATGGCGCCGCGGTCAGGCAGCTGCGAAAAATCGTTAATAGTGACGGCTGGAAGCTGTGGCATGTTTCGAGAATCCTCGCGACTAACGAATCTCGGTGATTTCAGGACCGCGTTCTGGAGCGCTGCGAAGCTCAGAAGCATTCGACTGCTCGGCAGCGGCCTCCACAACCTCAGCAGGCATGTTCAGTGGCAACAACTCAGCGGGAGGCATCGGGTTGCTACCGCGAACCACGATGATCTCGGAAATGCAGTCCTCGATCTTCTGGGCGAGCTGCTTGTTGAGCGCGGCTTCTCCGCCGATGACGCCACGGAGGAACCAGCGCGGTCCGTCGATACCGATGAAGCGAGCCACCATGTGGCCCTTCGTGCCGTCTGCTCCGGTAGCCGGAACACGAGCAAGCACTTCTTCGCCGAAGCGTCCATCAACACGATCAACGATGCCACCCTGTTGGGTCACGCTCTCTTCGATCTGCGCGCTGATGCCGTCCCACAAGCCGTCGGATTTCGAGGCAGAGAACGCCTGAAGCTGCACGCTGGACTGCTCGTCCTGCAGGCCCACCGCGATGACGCGCTGAGTCGCTTCTTCCAGTTCCAATCGCAAGTTCACGCCTTCAACTGGCTTCACCAGAAGTGAGCCGAGATCAACGTAATCGTCCGTCTTCGGCCGATCGGCGACGTCGTATGGGCCCGTGGTGGGACCGCTCTTCTTTGTCGGGCGCGCCTCTTCAGCCTCGGCCGACTCAACCGTCTCGGCCTCGATTTCGGTTTCAGGAGCTACCGCTGCGGCTGCGTTCTTCTTGCGACCAAACATCTTTATTTCCTCACTCTTACTGGTTCGCCGCGGAGAATCCGCCCGTTGAACCAAATCCACCGGTACCTCGCACCGAATCTTCCAAAGAATCCACCTGTACAAAAACTGCTTGCTCTACGCGCTGAATGACCAACTGCGCAATGCGGTCCCCGCGTTCAAAGGTCATGGACTCGTGCAAATCCGTGTTGAGCAACGTGACCTTGATTTCACCGCGGTAGCCAGCGTCAACCGTTCCGGGAGCATTCACTACCGTGATGCCGTGCTTGGTGGCCAAGCCCGAGCGCGGGTGAACCAAACCCACGTATCCAAACGGCAGCGCCAGCGCTACGCCAGTCGGCACCAAGACTCGCTCCCCCGGCCCCAACGTCACAGACTCACGCGCACGCAAGTCAGCGCCAGCATCGCCAGGATGGGCGTAGCTCGGCGGCTCGAGGTCTGGGTCCAGCATGACCATCTGGATGCTCAATGGCTCAGGGGCGTTCGTCATAAATCCCTCAGTAGTATCTAGCGTCTGCGAGTCCACTTTAGCGCGGCGTGTGGACCGTCCCTGCCGCTTTCAGTCAACGTTCAGTAAATTGTCTGAGACTTCGCCTGACGGAACTTCTTCGGCACGAGCTCTCAGGCAGGTGCAATATCCTAGAGACATGTCCTCTACTACGCCTTCTGCTTCCGCGCCCGCAACCACCTATACCGAGACACTGTGGCCAGCGTGGTGGATCTGGGCAGTGATCATTGCCGGCGGTGGCGCCTTGGCGCTCGCATTCGCACCCATCTCCGTCTTGTGGAGCTCAGTAGTTGGCGCCGTTTTCATCCTCATCATGACCATTCTGACCGTCATGGCCATCGCGAAGATCGAGGTCACTCCGGAGCGAGTTTCGGTGGGCCGTGCGTCGATTGAGCGCGAATTCATTGGCGAGTTCAGCAGCCACCGCAAGGACGATGCGTTCTTCGAACGCGGCCGCGGCCTCAATGGCACGGCGTTCATGTGCTTCCGCGGCTGGATTGATCCCGTGGTGAAGATGGAAATCACCGACGAGCGCGACGCCACCCCGTACTGGTTGGTGTCCACGCGCCACCCCGAGAAGTTCGTCGCAGCGCTCGAGGCAACCAAGCCCACCGCGCAGCGCGCTGCAGAGCAGACGCTCTAAGAACGGCGTTTCGTTCTCCACAAAGCTATAGATACAAAAGAGGAAGGCCGGGATTTCTCCCGGCCCTCCTTCGTATTCACACCCTACGGCTCACATCGCGTCGCTGTGACGTCTTTAGCCTTCGCAGTCATTGCAGTACATCAAGCCGTCTTTTTCCTTCGCAATTTGCGAGCGGTGACGGACCAAGAAGCACGAAGCACACGTAAATTCGTCTGCCTGAGCAGGAAGAACGCGTACTTGGAGTTCTTCGTTGGACAGGTCGGCGCCAGGCAGTTCGTAACTATCGGCGGTTTCCGCCTCATCCTCGTCTACGACTGCGGACTGCTTATCTGACCGGCGTCCCTTGAGTTCCTCAATGGAATCCTCGTTCAGATCCTCATCTGTTTTCCGCGGTGCATCGTAGTCTGTAGCCATTGCTCCCTCATTCGCTCAAGCACTCCAGCACGTGCAAGAGTCTCTTCGTTGTTACGGCGTCTCATCATCGGCTCAGCACTCCCCGTACTGTGCTCGACGCGAAGATTGTTCATCATGAACGCCGAAAAACCAAATCTGATTCGCCCACGGCGCAATGAATGCATCGCCACACCGCGGAAAAGCTTGGGATAATAGGCCACTTGGTGGCATTGTGAAACCCAAGAAATGTCCGCCGGGGAGGCAAAAACGTTATGACTCAGCTGAGGCTTGTCGGTATTCACGAAGAGGGCAACCAATTGCTCTTGAGTGCTGAAGACGGCACGACCTTCGAGCTACCCATCGATGAAGCACTGCGTGCCGCTATTTCGCGCGCGCATTTCCGTGCTCATCGAGGCGAAGACGAGGCACCTATCCAATTGACGCCACGCGAAATTCAGGGCCGTATTCGCTCCGGAATGTCAGCAGAAGAAGTAGCAGCCGAGTCCGGCCTGCCTCTCGAGCACATTCTCAAGTACGAAGGCCCTGTCCGCGCCGAGCGCGAACACATCGCCCGTCTGGCACAAGCAGTCGAGGTTTCTGCGCCGTCCCACGCTGACTTGTACCGCAGTTCGTTTGGCGACGAGGCAGCGTCTTTGGGCGCCATGGTGAACGTGCGTTTGCGCCAGTTCGGTATTGACGCGAATGACGCGCGCTGGGATGCGTGGCGCTTGGATGATGGCACGTGGGAGGTCAATTGCGACTTCGACACCGCCTCTCTCGAGTCCCGGGTCATTGGCGAGGAGCCGCCAGCACGCTGGATTTTCCATGCCGCACACCGCACGCTGACCAACAAGAACCGTTGGGCTCAGGTCCTGAGCGAGCTGGAGTCCGTGGATTTCCCAAGTCCAGTTCGTCGCTTGAGCGCCGTGCAGGACAACGTCTTTGACGTGGAAGCATCTGAGCAGCCGCAACAGCGTCGCTCGGGTCAGAGCCCGGAAGCTCAGTCTGACCAGGAGGAACTCCTCGAGGTCTTGCGCCAGCGCCGTGGGCAGCGCTTGGGCTCGGATGAAGATGCTGATGACGCACTAGCGTTGATGCTGACCAAGGGCTCCATTCCTGCCGCGCACCCGCGCAATCCTGCGCTCATTGATGAAGATGAGAACAATGATTACGACGACGCCAGCTCGGCTTCCGAGGATCGCGGCCAGGAAGCGTCCACTCCGGCACGTAACGAGCGCCTCGCTCCGGTGACCCGCTTGGATCGTTCCTCACGTTCGTCGAAGGAAACCGCAAAGGACAGCGAGACGCCAGCTGCGTCGTCGTCCTCGCGAGATGACTCCGCTGAAACGCAGGACGAGAATGCGGCGAAACCAAAGCGCCGTCGTTCTTCGGTGCCTAGCTGGGACGAGATCGTCTTCGGCAAAAAGGACCGCTAAGTCCCGAATTTCTCTACCGTAGCCGCGCCCCGCTAAATAGTGGGACCGCGGCTACGGCTTTTTCAAGGTCAGTAGCGGGATGAGCCGCTCGGCGGCCGTCAGGCTACCGTGCTGGCCGATCACGTCGAAGGCATGCGGTGCGACGCGGCGACCGTCATAGAGGGCGATCTGCGCGTGGCAGAGCACGAAAACATCACCGAAGCGGCCCAGTACGCGAGGATCCGGGTTTTCGCCCAGCAGACCGCGCGCGATGACCTCGTGGCGCTCCATGACCACGGCTTGCTTGGTGAAGCGCTCGCGCCAAGCCGTAATAGTTTGCTGGCGCACCTCAGCCGTCGCGTCCTGCTCGAAGTGCAACTGGACGCAACGCGGCTCCCCCGACGTGAGCTCGATGCCCTTAAGCAGCTCGGGGAACTCCGAAAAATCAATCCGCTGGGACGCCGGGATGTCCACCATGCCGTGATCGGCGGTGAGCAATACCAACGTGTTCGCGGGAACGCGCGCGATGAAGCGCTTGAGACCCGAGTCCAGTTCTTCGAGCTGGTAGGTCCACTTATCCGATTCAGAGCCGAACCGGTGCCCGGCTTTATCGATCTCGTCCCAGTAGAAATACACGAGACTCTCGGGAGCCTTGAGCGCTTCGAGAGCCGCCCCGGCACGTGCCGTCAGGGATCCGGCGGCCACAAAGTTTCCGCCCCGAAGTGCAGCGCGAGTCAGCGAGCTCTCTTCAAACTTGCTCTTGCTGACCGTCGTAACGTTGACGACCTCACTGGCGCGTTCGAAGAGCGTGCGGTGGGGCTGCCACTCGTCAGGGATTAGATCATCTGGCCAACCGCTGAGCTGGTTCACGGTGCGGCGTTTAACGGGATCTACGGCGTCATAGCCGGCGAGCCCATGCTGTCCTGGCGGGAGGCCGGTGCCGAAGCTCGCCAGCGAGGTTGCAGTCGTGGACGGGAACGCAGCTTCGAGGGGCCGGTTGGAGTCAATGACGGACTTCAAGAAGGGTGCGTACGCGGCCCGCTTCTTGAGCAAGCGCAGGCCAAGGCCATCAACCAAGATGACGCAGACGCGCCGGGCTTCCGGGAGGCCCAAAGTGTTCTCAACGCCGGGGACGCCCAAGACGGCGACGGCGCTCGAAAGGACATCGGCGATCGTTGGTGTCAGCTTTGGCTCAGTGTGGCCTTCGACAGGAGGAAGCGTGCCGCGGCGTTCTGGACCGAACGCAGCGGGCCAGACGGATTCATGAATGACCGTCACGTGTTATCGCGCCACCGTGGGGGTAACGGCGGAACGCACGGCTGCGACCCGCAAGGCCCGCGCAAATCGGCGTGCCTCTTCAACCTTCGCTGCGCCGTCGGCTTCTACTGACACCCGAAGAACCATGTCTTCCTTCGGAAGCGTACCTTGGTAGCCGTGGTCGGCATCGCACTGCGGATCGCCGCAGGATGCAGGTGCCAAGTCCGCGCGCTGGCTTCCAGACCAGGAAGCCGTGACGGTGAGGTCCATGAGCTGGTCCCCCGTCTTGTAATGCTGCGGCTGGTAGTAGCTGTAGGACAGGATGACAGAGCCCAGTCGTGACAACGGGACGGTCTCCGTGGACACCGTGGCGGACACGTGGGAGCCTTGCTCATCCAACATTTCGTCGTCGACGTGAAGGATGACGAAAGTTTCCTCCGTCAGGATCAAGACCGTGACGTGACGGTGCACCTCGGCGTTATCAATGTGCGTCTCAAGGTGCACCATGTGGGAAACCACGCTGTATCCGGTCAGCACATCTTCTAAAACATCCGCCACCAGTTGCGGGTAGAAGCCTGCCTTCACCAGTGAGGCGTGCAAGTCGCTGTCCACTACCGGGTTGGATTGAGAGTGCCGAGAAGTCATTTATCCAGTCTACGATCTACAGTCGCTTAGCTAAACGAAACTGCACGTCGCGCACTGTCTGTGCGACGTCCCGCGTCGGCCACCCGAATGTCTACGGCGAGCACGCTAATGCTGCGATCGCTCGCCACGAGCGGGTTGATTTCCAAGAGCGCCACTTCAGGGTGGTTGTCCTTCAAAATCGCCACGCGTCGCACAATGTTCTCGAGCTCATCAATATTGACCGGTGGCAGTCCCTGATAACCAAAGAGCTTCCGTGCCGATTGCGGCGAGCGGACAAACTCAGACACATCCGTTGTAGACAACGGCGGGATGCCGTGGGCCCAGTCGTCCAAGAGCAACACAGCGTCTCCCGCGAGGCCGAAGGACACGAGAGGGCCCATGAGAGGGTCCTCGATAGCGCGCAGGATGGTGCCCTGACCAGCGTCCACCATGCGCTGCACTTCGAGGTTCGTGGCGCCATAGGGCTCCATGAGCTCCTTCATGCGCTGGATGCTGTGGCGCAAGGAGCCTTCATCAGCAATATTCAATTGCACGCCACCGAGGTCAAGGCGGTGCCGCAAGTACGGATCCTGGGTCTTGAGGACTACCGGCCACCCGAGCTGGCTTGCGGCGGCTATGCCGTCGTCCTCACTTTCAAACTTGACCGAAGGCACCATCGGAATGCCGTAGCACGCCAACAACTCTGCCGCGGCTTCATCGCTGAGCTGGACAAGTTCGGTGTCATTCGCGCGCTGGGACCACTCATCCACGAGGTCCTCAGCTTTGTTGAGGTTGATGTCGTCTGGTTCCGCGAAGCTTCCAAAATCACGACGACGCCACTCCACATAGTGGACCACTTGCGCGAGCGCGTTGGTGGCGCGGCCTGGGCTTGAGAAGGAGGGCAGGTTTCCGAAGAGTCCGTCCACGGGGATGGTGGGGTCAGTGATTCCGGCGAAAACCGCGATGACGGTCTTTCCGGTCTCTTCGCCGGCCTTCGAAATAACGTCCGCAACAGCGTGCTCCGTGATGCCGGGGCTTGGCAGCAGCGTCACGATGACGGAGTGCACGTCCTCGCGTTCCAGAATCGTGTCCAGATGATGCTTGAGGCGCGGAACGGATCGGGTGAGGCCGTCCGTCATGGTGAGGCCGTGATCATGAACAGGAACGTTGAAGCCCTTGGTCTCCGCGTTGTCAGCAACCACGCGTCCCAGAGCCCTCGAATTGGAGAGCACGCCGAGGCCGTTTCCGGCGGGCAGAGGCTGGGACTCAATAATCTGAGCGACGTCCATCAGTTGTTCGTAGGTGCCCACGCGGATGACGCCGGACTGCTCGAGCATCGCGTCCACCGCGCCGATCGGCGCCTGAGTGGTGCGCACTTCGTGTCCTGGCGGCAAGCGCAGGCCCATGACGTCGCTCTTGGCCACGATGACGGGCTTCTTCTGCGAGAGGCGACGTGCGATGCGGGAGAACTTACGAGGGTTACCGAAGGACTCGAGGTAGAGGCCCACCACTTTGGTGCGCTCGTCATCCTCCCAGTACTGCATCGCGTCGTTACCGGAGAGGTCTGCTCGGTTGCCTGCAGACACAATCGAGGACACGCCCACGCCGGTGCGGCTAGCGGCCGCGTACAGAATCGCGCCGATAGCAGCCGACTGGCTGAAGAGACCGAGTCCGCCTTCGCGCGGCAGACCGGGTGCCATCGATGCATTGAGGCGAACCTTGGGATCCGTGTTGATGATGCCCAAAGAGGCTGGGCCAATGACGCGCATGCCGTTGGCGCGTGCCACGCGCACCAGCTCGCGCTGCACTTCGAGTCCGGAGCCGCCGTCGTCAAAGCCCGCAGTGGCAACCAGCAGACCGCGCACGCCCGCAGCGGCGCAATCTGCGGCAACGCCCAGGATCTGATCGCGAGGAACCGAGACCACTGCGAGGTCCACGGGACCCGGGACTTCGGAAAGTTTGGAGTAGCTGAAGGTACCGGCGAGCTCGAGCGCTTCAGGGTTCACGGCATAGACGGGGCCTTGGAAGCCGCCGTCCACAATGTGTTCCATGAGGGAGTACCCCACGGTCCCCCAGTCGCGACTGGCGCCGATTACGGCAACGCTTCGCGGATTCAACAGGTCAACGAGGCTCTTCGCCTCGGCACGGTGTTCGCGCGATTCCATCACGGCGCGGGACTTCTCCGTGGGGTCAATCGGGAATTCCACCATGACCACGCCGTCATCGAAGTGACGCTTGACGTCAAAGCCGGTCTCGTTGAAAACGGTGATCATCTTCCGGTTCTCAGGAAGGACTTCAGCGGTGAAGCGTTCAATGCCATTTTCGCGAGCGGCCGCGGCCAGGTGCTCAATGAGAATGGAACCCAGACCTTGGCCTTGGAAAGAGTCAGAAATATTGAAAGCGACTTCAGCTTCTTCGGGATCATCGAGACGGTCATAGCGACCCACGCCAATGATGGCGTTCGAGCGCTCAACGATCAGTGCCACTCGGCTTTTGTGATCAACTTCGGTGAATCGCTTAAGCTCTTTATCTGTCAAACGCGCTTTGTAAGTAAAGAAGCGTAGATAGATAGAAGTCTCGGATTGTCCCGCATGCAGAGCCTCAAGTCCCGGGGCGTCTTGGGGTGCAATAGGGCGGATATGTGCCGTTGAACCGTCCTTAAGGACGACGTCAGCTTCCCAATGCGCCGGATATCCGGGGCTTTTCTGTCGATCCACCATATTCTTACCCTAAGCCAAACGCTCGGTGAGCGCGCTAGAAACACTAAGGACTGACGCAGTTTATGCCTCGAGGCAAGAACCAAACTCCCCTGGAAGACTTTGACGAGCACATTGTTGACATCGATGTCACTTCCGAAATGGAAGAGTCCTTCCTCGAATACGCCTACTCGGTGATCTACTCGCGAGCGCTCCCAGACGCTCGCGACGGCCTCAAACCAGTACAGCGCCGCATCCTCTACATGATGTCTGACATGGGGCTTCGTCCCGACCGCGGTCACGTCAAGAGTGCCCGCGTGGTAGGCGAAGTGATGGGTAAGTTGCACCCTCACGGCGATGCCGCCATTTACGACGCCATGGTGCGCATGGCCCAGCCCTTCGCACTTCGCTTGCCACTCATCGACGGCCACGGAAACTTCGGTTCCCTCGACGACGGCCCGGCTGCACCGCGTTACACCGAGACCAGGCTTGCCCCCGCCGCGATGGCGATGACGGACTTCCTCGACGAAGACGTGGTGGATTTCGTACCGAACTATGACAACCAGCTGACCCAGCCAGAGGTCTTGCCGGCTGCCTTCCCGAACCTCTTGGTCAACGGCACCACCGGTATTGCCGTGGGTATGGCCACCAACATGGCGCCCCACAACTTGGGCGAAGTGATTTCTGCGGCTCGTCACCTGATCGATCACCCGGACGCCACGTTGGCGGACATCATGAAGTTCATCCCCGGCCCGGACCTTCCGTCCGGCGGCATCATCGTGGGGCTGGACGGCATCAAGGATGCGTACGAGACTGGCCGCGGCTCTTTCAAAACGCGAGCCAAGGTGGAACTCGAGCAAATCAGCGCTCGCAAGTCCGGCCTAGTAGTCACTGAGCTTCCGTACAACGTGGGTCCTGAAAAGGTCATCGAGAAGATCAAGGACGCGGCGAACGCCAAGAAGCTGACCGGCGTTTCTGACGTCATCGACCTAACGGACCGCAAGAACGGCCTCCGCTTGGTCATCGAGATCAAGAACGGTTTCAACCCCAACGCCGTCCTCCAGCAGCTCTATAAGCTCACGCCGCTCGAGGATTCCTTCGGCATCAACAACGTGGCCCTCGTGGACGGCCAGCCCCAGACCCTCGGCTTACTTCAGCTGCTCACGGTCTATGTGGAGCACCGCATCACGGTGGTCCGCCGCCGCACCAGCTACCGCTTGGGCAAGAAGAAGGACCGCCTCCACTTAGTGGAAGGTTTGTTGCTCGCAATCGTCGATATCGACGAGGTCATCCAGATCATTCGTGCTTCGGACGACTCCGCAGCAGCCCGCGCACGGTTGATGCAGGTCTTCGACCTCACGGAGGTCCAGGCTAACCACATCCTCGAATTGCGCTTGCGCCAGCTCACCAAGTTCTCGCGCATTGAGCTGGAGAAAGAGCAAGAAGAACTCACGAAGGCCATCGAAGAGCTCGAGTCAATCTTGGCTTCGGACGTGCTCCTTCGCGAAGTGGTCTCCAACGAGCTCGCCGAGATCGCCAACCAGTTCGCGACCCCACGCCGCACGGTCCTGCTCAAGAGCGCGGAATCGAAGCCGCTCAAGGGCACCATCATGCCGGACCCGGTCAGCACCAGTTCCAAGGCTCCGTTGACCCTCGAAGTCGAGGACACCCCGTGCTTCGCGTTGCTCTCCGCCACGGGCTTGCTCGCCCGCACGCCGGACCGCACTGAGCTGCAGTCCAACGGTCCGCGCGGTCGCCATGACGTCATCCTCTCGGCCGTCCCCACGAGCGCTCGCGGAGAGATCGGCGCCCTCACCAATACGGGTCGCCTTATTCGCCTCCAAGTGGTGGACATGCCGGTTCTGCCGCCCACGTCCTCGTCCGCGTCGCTCGCGAGCGGCGTTACGGCAAGCGAGTTCGCGGCCCTACCGAAAACGGAACGCATCGTGGCTCTAGTGAGCCTGACAGAGGTCTTCGCGATCGGCACCAAGAACGGTGTCGTCAAGCGAGTCATCCCTGACTACCCGCTCAACCGCGACGACTTCGAGGCCATTACCCTCAAGGACAACGACGAAGTCGTCAACGCGGCTCCCGCCCCGGACAGCGCTTCGCTGCTCTTCGTCACGAAGAACGCACAGCTCCTGCACTACTCCGCGAGCTTGGTTCGCCCGCAGGGTCGCACCGCAGGCGGCATGGCCGGCATCAAGCTTGGCGACGGCGATCAGGTCATCTTCTTCGGCGCCGTCAATGCGCTGAGCGATGAGTCGGTAGTCGTCACGATCGCTCAAGGCACCGGCGGCGCTACCTCCGCCAAGATCACGCCGCTCGCTGACTTCCCTGCCAAGGGTCGCGCCACGGCAGGCGTCCGCTCGCATCGCTTCGTCAAGAACGAAACCGAGCTCGGCCTCGCGTGGGCGGGCCCCGGTCCGGCTCTCGCGTCGAGCGAAGCCGGCGTGGCACGCGTGCTCCCCACCGAATTTGGCAAGCGCGACGGCTCTGGCGTCCCGCTGAACCAGAAGGTTGACATCGTGGGTCCCCCGTACGACGCCGCCGTCCCCGACTTCGCCGCTCCCGGCGAGGACACCGAGGATGCGAACGCCACGGGAACCAGCGCCGTCGCGCCTTCAGCGGCCAGCGCAGCCACTGTGAGCCCGAGCTCCGAAGAAAGCCCCACGACAGCGAGCAAGGCCCGCGTTGGGCGAGCAGCGCCGTTGTCCTCTAAGCCATTCTCAGGAACCCCGGAAGTAGAAGAGGACGGATCCACGCTGTTCTAAGCAGTGATCGCTGATTTACTCAGGCGGCTCGCTGTTGAACCGGAGCTTAATCTGAGAGAGTTAGGGCATGGTTCACTTTGAACACCGTGCCTTTGTCCAGCAAGATCCCGAAACTGTCTTCGCGTGGTTTGCGCGCGAAGGCGCACTTCAGCGCCTGTTTCCGCCGTTTGGAGGTCACGTTGTCTCCGCACCTCCGGCGGGCCTGGCGGTAGGTTCTGAGGCTCGTCTGCTTATTGCGGCACCTGGAATCACCGGCACGGCTGCGAGCGCTGTGGGTGAATCCGTCGCAGCGATTGGTAAGCGCTTTGGCTTGCCGAAGCGGTGGACGCGTCCCGAGGTCTCATGGACTGCTCGGCACACGGCGCTGGATGCTCCGCGCATGTTCCGAGATGAGATGACGTCCGGTCCGATGAAGTCTTGGGTGCACACGCACAGATTCACCGCTCAAGATGGCGGGACTCAGCTGCTGGACGTAGTGGATTTCGAGCTTCCTGAGGTCCTCCCTTCCGCGCTGAAGTCCTTCCCTGAAGGCGTTCTCGAAAAGGAGCTGCGCCGCACGTTTGCCTACCGAACGCGGCAGGTGTGCGACGACCTCGCGTTCCACGCACGTTACGCGAACTCGCCGCGATTGCGCATCGGCATCACCGGCGCGAGCGGCTTCGTGGGTGCACCGCTGAAGGCGCTCCTGACAAGCGGCGGGCATACCGTCCATGAGTTCAAACGCGGCATCGATTGGGATCCGGAACGTGAATTCATGGATCTGGATGTGGTGCGCTCTGTGGATGTGATCATCCATCTCGCTGGGCACCCAATCGGCGGGCGCTTCACGGCCGAGGCCAAGCAAGAAATTCTGGATTCCCGCGTCAAGGGAACCCGCACAGTGGCTCGTGCACTCGAAGCGGCCTCGGCAGATGGCAAGAAACGCGCGCTCATCGCTTCGTCCGCTATTGGCTTCTATGGCGCGCACCCGCATCAAGAACAGCCCGACGGCGAAATCTCGAGCGCCGAAACTGATCCCGCGTTGCTGACCGAATCCCATGGAGCGGGCCACGACTTCTTGGCTGAGGTCTGCGCTCAGTGGGAGGCCGAGGCTCTCGCTGCAGCCTCTGACACTGTCCGCGTCACGGTCCTTCGAACCGGCCTAGTGCTCTCCCCCGATGGCGGCTTGCTCTCGCGTCTCTTACCTTTGTTTGCGGCGGGAGTCGGCGGACCGACGTCGAAAGGCGCCTGGTACTCCTGGATCAGCCGTGACGATCTCATTTCCATGTACGCGCACGCAGCGCTCACGCCGGATCTCCTTGGCGTCTTCAACGCAGTGGCCCCGGAACCTGTCACGAGTGATGAGTTCGCTCAGACATTGGGCAAGGTCTTGCACCGTCCCGCGAAGATCCCCACCCCGTCGTTCGGTCCACGACTATTGCTGGGCGCCGAAGGTGCGGACGAGCTAGCGTTCGCGAGCCAACGAGTCTCCGCCGCGAAGATCGTGGACACCGGATTCCAGTTCCGCCACCCCACGGTGGAGTTCGCCCTCGAACACGTATTGGGTGCTGTTAACTAGCGCTCACACGTTCAGCAACGGGCGCACCGAGTACGGAGCGCTTGTCCCCTGCTGCGGCCAGTGATTCGTCATGGGTCACCATGATCCACAACTGGTTCTCGTCGAGTTCGCGCAGGTTCGCGATCATCTGATGTCCTTCGTTGTGCCCTAGGTGCGCCGTGGGCTCATCGAGGATCACCACGCTGGAGTGCGCCAACAAAGCACGCGCCACAGCCAACCGTTGCCGCTGCCCGCCGGAGAGCTGATTGCCCTGCGCGCCGGTCCGCGTCCGAAGCCCCGCAGGCAACTCGGCGAGCCACGGCCCCAGCCCCACACGCTCCAACGCGCTGGTCATCTCATCTTCCGTTGGTGCATCGTCGCGTTCCCGTGCCAAGGCAAGGTTTCCAGCCAGCGTCGAATCGAACACGTGGGCCTCTTGAGGACACCACGCGAGTGACGTCAAGCCACTCGCGTCTCCCGCGTAAGGCTCGCCCCACGTGCCGTTTGATTGCAGAAGGTAGCGGCCGCCGTCGTACTTCAAAAATCCGAGGAGCACTGCAATGAGCGTCGATTTTCCGGAGCCAGACGGGCCGGTCACGGTCCACCATTCGCCCGGTGCGAGCGTCGCGGAGACGGGTGCGAAGACGGAGTGGTTCATGCCGGGATAGCGCGCCGAGAGGCGGTTGACGGTGAGTCCGTCCACGCGTGGTCGCTCGGCGGTGGCACTTTCAGCGACGACGGTTCGGGCGGAATCTGCCAGCAATGGCGCGGTCCGGGACCATACGGATTGCACGGTTGGCCAATGCCGGATGGCATCGACGGCAAGCTGGAGCGGTTCGGCCAGCGCCAGCACTACGAGGGTGGAGAGCGCCGCAAGCCGCGGATCCACGTTGGCCGTGGCACACAACAGTGCGGTGACAAGGGCAAACAGTCCAGAAAGTACGACGACGCCAGCTTGCGTCACGCCGTCAGCTCGCGCCGCAGTGCGCTGATTTTGGTAATCCCGGTCCGGGTCGCCGGCGACGTAGGCCGTCGCGGGACGCTCCAGACCGTTCGCCGAAATTTCCGGTGTGGCCGACTGAATCGCGGCGTAACGACCCATCAGCTGGGTACGGAACGCGGTGACTTGTGCGGTCGAATTCTTCTCGGAGCGGTACACCACGAGCGGCAAGACCATGAAGCCCAGAACCACAAAGCCGATCACCGCTGGTAGCGCGCTTGGCGTCAGCACGCCGACGGCAATGAGCATCGCGAGGGCGGCGATGGCTGCCGACGCCACGGGCGTGACCGCACGCGGGAGCACGTCCCGCAGCTCGTCGACGTCGCCAATGAGCCGTTCGGCTGCGGCGCCGGAATGAGTCAGGCGCTTCCAGTTGACGATGTTGTTCGCGAGGGCGTCCCACAGCTTCACGCGCAGGTTGGCGCTCCATCGCAAGATCTCATCATGAATGGCCAAGCGTTCGAGGTACTTGAGGACCGAGCGGGACAGGCCGAAGAAGCGCACACCCACAATCGCCACGAGCAGGTACATGACCGGCGGCTGCTGGGACGCGTACACAATGAGCCAGCCGGAGACTGCCGACAGCGCAGCGGCTGCGAGGACGGCGAGCGCGCCGTAAAGGGAACCAAGGAGGAATCGCGTGGACATCAGGGAGCGCCACGGGAACTTCGGGGTGGCATCGCCTTTTTCTGTGGCTGGCTCGTAGTGCTGCTGAGCGGGTTGGTTCGGGATGTCTACGGCGGTTACTTCAGAAGCTGGCAGCTCCGCAGCGTGCAACGCAATGAACTCCCCGTTGGCGACGTTGAACTGGGCACCGAGGGCTGTGGCGAGCTGGGCGTCGTGGGTCGCAGCAACCACGGTGCCCTGAGAAGCCAGCTCCACCACGAGTTCGCGAATAATGTGCGCGCTCTTTTTATCGAGGTGCGCGGTGGGCTCATCCAAGAGATACATCGCGGGCTTCCCCTGCTGGTTGTGAAGTACCAGCAACCGGGCAATGGCCACCCGACGCTGCTCTCCTGGGCTCAACTCGCTGATGGCTTGTTCAGGGTCAATGACAAGGGCCGCACGTCGGAGGGCCGTCGTCATTTCTGGTGTGGTCAGCGAGCGCTGCGCGTAGAACTCCAGCTCCTCTCGCACCCTCGTGAACGCGAACCGCGGGGACTGCCCCGCGAAGTGCACGTGTGCGTTCCCCATCTCGACATCGCCGGCCAGGTCCGTCTCGCCGTCTGCACGAATGAGCCCGGCGAGCACATGCAGGATCGAGGATTTTCCACTGCCGCTGCCACCCCACAGCGCCAGCGACTCCCCCGCTCGCACTTCAAAGCTCACGGGACCCACTGCAAGCGCGGATCGTTGCGCGTAGCGGATTCTCAGATTCTTGACCCGTACGACGACGCCGCTCGGCATAGTGCCCTGCTCGCCGACAGTGGGGTAACGATTAGCGATGGGACGATCCGCAAGGCTCGTGGCGCGAGCATAGGCTTCTGCTCCGTCTTCGCTCGCGTGAAAAGCGGCGCCGACGTTGCGGAAGGCGGCGAAGCATTCGGGGGCAAGCATGAGAGCGACGAGTCCGGCTTCAAGGGTCATCTGACCGTGAACCAACCGGACGCCGATGAAGACCGCAACGATGGCCACCGAAATTGTGGCGATCAGTTCCAGTGCGAAGCTCGAGGTGAAAGCAGCGCGCAGCGTGCCCATCGTGGTCTTGCGGTACTGCCGAGACACATCCTCGAGCGCGGCACGCTGAGTGTCGGCGCGTCGAATACCGACCAACACCGGTAGGCCGCGAGCCAGCTCAATCAAGTGGTGCGAGAGGCGCGCGAGTCCTTCGGCGGATTCAGCGACGCGCTGCGCCGTGTGCCGGCCGATCAGGATCATGAACAGCGGCACCAACGGAATGGTCAGCGCAATGATGAGCGCGCTCACCCAGTCTTGGATCAGAATCCACGCGCCGACGAATGCGGGGACGATCAGCGCGAAGACGAACGCTGGGACGTAGTCAGTGAAGTACTTATCGAGTGCGTCTACGCCGCGGGTGGCAAGAGCAATTTCGGCGCCTTCCGAGCGCGGAAGTTCGGATGTCTCGCTGCCCTCAACGTTGGCGGCGTTCGACTGTGGTTCACTCACGCGGCCGGAGTTGAGGCGGCGTTGGAGCACGCGGGTACGAAGATCCTGTGCCACCGTGGTGGATGCGCGACGGGCAACAATAGGGCTCGCGAATGCCGACACCGCTTGCGCCGCAATTGCACATGCGGCGATCAGCAGGGTCGGTGTGACGTCGAGGATTTCCTGCCGAGCGAACGTGGCCACCACGTGCGCCAATGCGCTCATCAGCCCAATCAGTCCGGCCGCCTTGAGGACGGCCAGCACTCCGAGGGCTACGGCTGCCCGACGAACATCGGGTCTTGCCATGAGTTCTCGTTGTACTGACCGGCCGCGAGCGCGGATGGCGTCTTCTTGTGCGATTTGTGCGCTAGCCGCGTCAGCAGTCTGATCCTTTTCGAGGTCCGCTAGTTGGTCCGCTTTTACATCCGCCACGGGGTGGGAGTCACTTCGCTTTCTGAAGCACTTCGACAATGGGTTCTACGGCGTGGGCCTCAGGAATGTGCCGCTCGCTCACGCGCTTGCGGAACACCCAGTAGGTCCAGCCCTGATAGGCCAGCACGAGTGGCACACCGAATGCAGCCACGATGCTCATGAGTTGCAGGGTGTAGGGGCTGGAAGATGCGTTGTCGATGGTCAGATCGAATGCTGCGTCCAGCGTGGACGGCAGCACCACAGGGTAGGCAGCCCAGAAGATGGCGGCTGCACCGGCCACCAGGAACAGGGCCAAGGAAACGAACGCCAGCCCTTCCTTGCTACGGCGAACCAGCAGCCAGGCTGCCACCAGCGCCACTACGGCGACGGCCAGAGCCAGCCACGGGAGCAGCTTCTGGTTCTGAACCACCACGAGGATGGCCCACGCGGCGAGTGGCAATAGTCCAAGTGGCAACCAGACGCTCAAGACCTTACGAGCGCGCACTCGAAGATCGCCGTCCGTCTTGAGCATGACGAACGCCAGCGCGTGGATGAGGCAGAACGCCACTACGGCAATTCCTCCCATGACCGCGTAACCATTCAGCCATACGAATGGTCCGCCCACGCGGTCGCCGTTCTCGTTCAAGGGCAAGCCGGTAGTGGTCAGTGCCAACATCGCGCCGACACCGAACGCTGCCACGAAGGAGCCACCCGAAAGCGCCACCGTCCACAAGCGCCGAGTCGCTTCGCGGTGAGCCTTACCGCGGTACTCGATCGCGACGGCTCGGAAGATGAGACCCATCAACACGAGCGTGAGCGGGATGTAGAGCGCCGAGAACAAGGATGCGTACCAATGTGGGAACGCGGCGAAGGTGGCACCACCTGCGGTCAACAACCAAACTTCGTTGCCGTCCCAGACCGGCCCAATGGTGTTCAGCAAGACGCGGCGCTGACGCTCATCCTTCGCAAAGGTACTCATCAACATGCCTACGCCGAGATCGAACCCCTCAAGGAAGAGGTACCCAATCCAGAGCACGGCGATAACAACGAACCACAGAGTAGGTAGAAATTCCATAACTGATTCCTCAACTAATCCTGAACCGATGTGTCTTGTGCGCCGCGATTAGTACGCGAAAGCCAGCACATCGTTGTCCTGTTCGTCATTGTTCTTCGTGCCTTCCGAGCCAGACTTCTGGGCCAGCTCAGGCATAGCGGACGGAATGCCACCGCGGACGTAGCGGAACAACAGCTTGACCTCCACTACCAAGAGCACCAGATAGATCAGACCCAACCCGATCAGCGAGAACAGCAGTTCTCCAGCTGTCACACCGGGTGACACAGCAGCGGCCGTGTACATGAACACCTGATCCACGCCGGACATCGATGGGTTCGGCGCTACCACGAACGGCTGGCGACCCATTTCGGTAAAGACCCAGCCGGCCGAGTTGGCGGCGAACGGCGCCAAGATGCCGAACACTGCGAGGCGGGAGATCCACTTGTTGTTGTAGACCGTGCCCTTGCGGGTGGTCCACAGAGCGATCGCGGCGGCCACAGCTGCCATGCCACCAAAAGTGATCATGAGGCGGAAGCCCCAGTACGTCACTTCCATGACCGGCAAGTAGTTGATCTCTTCGCCAGCGCGCTCGCCGTAGATGGGGTCGTTCGGCAAGTGAGTGCCGTACTTTTCCTGGTACTCAGGAAGGAGCGAGTTCACGCCGCGGACAGGAGTCGTGAAGTCTTCATGCGCCAAGAAGGAAAGCAAGCCAGGCAACTCGAAGACCGCCACGATGTTGGAGCAATCCGTTTGGCCCTTAGCCGAGAGATCGCCCACAGCGAGGACAGAGAAGCCGGTGCCATCGTGACAGGCGGCCTCAGCCGCGGCCATCTTCATCGGCTGTTGCTGAATCATAAGCTGGGCTTGAGCGTGACCGCTGAAGGCAACCCCCGTGAACGCGACCATCGCCACCACTGCGCCGATCCGCAAGGACTTGATCCACACTTTGTAATCCGTCTTGTCGCGGGCTGCACCGAGTTTAGGGGCTTCACCCACTACTACGCGGCCTTCGGCGTCCACAGTGTCGATGCCCTCCGCGCGGCGACGGTACAAGTGGTACCAGGAGATACCCAAGAGGAAGCCACCGGCCACAGCGAAGGCGCCAAAGATCGTGTGAGGGAAAGTCACGAGCGCCGTGTTGTTGGTGAAGACCGCCCATGCATCGGTCATGACGGCGCGTCCGTCCTGAATCTCAACACCTACCGGGTGCTGCATCCATGAGTTCGCAACCAGGATGAAGTACGCGGACAAGATGGTTGCCAGTGAGGCTGCCCAAATGCACGCGAGGTGAACCAGCTTCGGGAGTCGGTTCCATCCGAAGATCCAGAGGCCCAAGAACGTGGACTCCACAAAGAAGGCCAACAGTGCTTCCATAGCAAGCGGTGCACCAAAGACGTCGCCCACGAATCGCGAATATTCGCTCCAGGCCATGCCGAACTGGAACTCCTGCACAATGCCGGTGGCCACACCCATGATGAAGTTGATGAGGAAAAGCTTGCCCCAGAATTTGGTCATCCTGAGGTATTCAGGCTTCTTCTTCACCACCCACGCGGTCTGCAGGCAAGCCACCACAAATCCGAGGCCAATGGTGAGCGGCACCATCAAGAAGTGGTAGACGGTGGTGATACCGAATTGCCACCGTGCAATCTCTAAGGGGTCCATCAACAGACCTTTCCAAGGAAACGATTCGCAGGCAAAAGTTCGCGAAAAAAATGGGAACGTCGTTGTTCTACAGCCCGTAGAACTCAACTTCTACCCACTGTAGAACAATTGGCGAAATAACGCTAAAATGGATGAAGACATTGCGGCAGCTACACCAATCGCTGCCATCCATCGAATGTCATTAAGGAACTTGTGTGACTAATCTCGGTGAACTCGAGCGCTCAATCATGGACCTGTTATGGGCTACTTCCGGCTCTCTCACAGCCAATGATGCTCGCGACGCGCTCGCTCAGTCTTCCGGCGTTGACGGCAAAGAGTTGGCCGTCACCACGGTACTGACCGTGCTCTCTCGTCTGGAGAAAAAGGGATTCGTCTCGCGCGAACGCCACGTTCGACCACACCGCTACCGCGCCATTCAGTCCCGCGAAGAGCACACCGCTGATCTCATGAGCCAGGCTTTTGACCGGGCCGTTGACCGCGAAGCCGTGCTTGCTCGCTTCTTGGGAACCATGTCTTCGGATGACGCGGAAGCTCTCCGTCGACTCTTGAACCAAGAATCCGCATAGCGTAGTCACTTATGCTGCTCGCAGCCTCGATCATGGGCGCCATCGCTGTCGCTCTTGCATGGCCTGTTCCCGTGCTACTTTCTCGAGCGAAATGGCCGTCCCGCTTTCCCGCACTGGCAATGGTGGCGTGGCAAGCCGTCGGTTTGATCGGTGGCATCACCATGATCGGCGCGGGTCTAACGTTCGGCGCATGGCCGTTTGTCAACCGTAGCCTTCAATCAAATGTCTGGTTGGTGACGCTGAGCCACTTCGCTCTAGCGTTCAGCGTTTTCTTGGGCCTGCATTTGATTTTGACCTTGGTCATGACGTGGTTCCGCATTTCTCGCAAGCGTGTGCGTCACCGCAATCTACTGGCGCTCCTGAGCGAACCGAGCGACATCGCCCCTAACGCACTCGTCATCCCCCACGACTCCCCCGTTGCATATTGCGTCCCAGGCTCCAGCCGCTCCCTCACGGTGCTCTCACGCGGTTTGATTTCCACGCTCAGCTCCAACGAGATTGCCGCCGTCGTAGCCCACGAGCGCGCTCACTTGACCCAACGCCACGATCTGCTGATCTTGGCTTTTGAATCCTGGCATCGCTCGTTGCCATGGCTCCCTACCGCCCGCCTCGCGCGTACCGCGGTGAGCGAACTGATGGAAATGCTGGCCGACGATGCCGCGCTTCGCGAAGTCTCGCGCACGGATTTGCTGCGCGCGCTGGCGGCAACCATTCAGTACTCTGACGGTCAGATTTCCCCGGAGGACGACGACGCAGCTCGCCTCGAGCGATCCATTGCCGGACACCCCAATTCGGCCGAGCGCGATGACGCCGGTATGCCTCAAGAAGTGGTCAACTCGCGCCGTTTGACGCGTTTGCTCAACGCCTCCTGACTCGATTGGCCAATGCCGCCTAGGCGTCGATGCTGTCGCGATCCACTCGGTCTGCACCCGTGATGATGAAGTCCTTACGAGGCGCTACGTCCGAGCCCATGAGCAGTTCAAAGATTCGCTCAGCTGACTGCGCATCCGCAATGTTCACGCGACGCAACGTGCGGTGTCGCGGATCCATCGTGGTTTCAGCAAGCTGCTGCGCATCCATCTCGCCCAGACCCTTGTAGCGCTGGATAGGCTCCTTGTACTTCTTGCCCCGCTTTTCAAGATCCGCCAACACCACGTGAAGTTCCTTCTCACTGTAGGTGTAGACCATCTCGTTGGCGGTTGAGCCATGGTTGATCACTTCAACGCGATGCAACGGCGGCACGGCTGCGTACACGCGGCCAGCTTCCACCATCGGTCGCATGTACCGGAAGAACAAGGTCAGCAGCAGGGTGCGGATGTGAGCGCCGTCGACGTCGGCGTCCGTCATCAAGATGACCTTTCCGTAGCGCGCTTGGCTGATGTCAAAGCTACGGCCTGAACCTGCACCGACCACCTGGATCAGCGCTGCACACTCGGCGTTGGAGAGCATGTCGCCAATGGACGCCTTCTGAACATTCAGGATCTTGCCGCGGATGGGCAAAAGCGCCTGGAAGTCTGAAGAACGCGCGAGCTTCGCGGTACCCAGCGCGGAGTCACCCTCCACGATGAACAGCTCGGAATGGTCCACATCGTTGGAACGGCAATCGGCCAACTTGCTAGGAAGCGTGGACGATTCAAGAGCCGTCTTTCGGCGCTGCGTCTCCTTATGAACGCGCGCTGAAATGCGCGACTTCATTTCGTTGACGACCTTTTCCAGCAGGACAGCGCTTTGAGTCTTGTCGTGTTTGCTGTTCGAGGTGAGCTTGGCGCCGAGCTCTTGCTCCACGACGCGCGAAACGATTGCTCGCACGGCAGAGGTGCCAAGAATTTCCTTGGTCTGACCCTCGAACTGAGGCTCAGCAAGACGAACGGTGAGCACGGCGGTCAGACCGGCTAGCGCGTCGTCTTTTTCGATCTTGTCATTGCCGGCTTTGAGTCGCCGAGCGTTTTGCTCGATGACCTTACGCATGATCTTGAGCAGACCTTGTTCGAAGCCAGCTTGGTGTGTTCCACCCTTAGGGGTAGAGATGATGTTGACGAACGTCTTGACGTTGGTGTCGTAGCCAATGCCCCAACGCATCGCGAGGTCTACTTCGCAGACTCGTTCCACGTCCGTGATCTTGCTGCGGCCATGTTCGTCCATGACAGGCACGGATTCGTGGAAGGTCCCCGAGCCGTGGAAACGCCACGTATCGGTGACTGGCGTGTCCGATGCTAAGTACTCGACGAATTCTGAGATGCCCCCGTCGTGGTGGAATTCCTCGTGGCGCGGCAAATCTGCAGGCGCGTTGGCGCGCTGATCATCAATGGTGATGCGCAGGCCAGGAACCAAGAAGGACGTCTGGCGAGCGCGGGCCTGGAGGTCAGCGAGGATGAACGCCGCGTCCTTGGTGAAGATGTCGCGGTCTGCCCAATAGCGCACCCGAGTACCAGTGACGCCGCGCTTGGCACGACCCACCACATCGAGTTCGCTCTGGTTCTCAAACGGCTCAAACGGAGCGTCTGGGCGCGCTTTGCCGGAATCCTTGAAGCGACCTGGCTCGCCACGGCGGAAGGACATTCCGTAGGTCTTACCGCCGCGATCCACCTGCACGTCGAGGCGCGTGGACAGGGCGTTGACCACGCTGGCGCCAACACCGTGAAGACCGCCGGAAGCGGTGTAGGAGCCGCCGCCGAACTTGCCGCCGGCGTGGAGCTTCGTGAAGACCACTTCAACGCCGCTCAGTCCGGTCTTGGGTTCAATGTCGATCGGGATGCCACGGCCATCATCATGAACTTCAACGGATCCATCCGCGTGCAAGATGATGTTAATGGACTGGCAGTATCCGCCGAGGGCCTCATCAACAGCGTTGTCGATGATTTCCCAGAGACAGTGCATGAGGCCGCGAGAGTCCGTGGAGCCGATATACATACCGGGCCGCTTACGGACGGCTTCGAGCCCCTCGAGTACGGAGAGATGTCTCGCCGTGTAGTCCGAGTTCGATGCCACGTTTACGCTCCTTCACTGACCGGGAACTTCCATGAAACGAATTCACACGCCGGGTTTTGGCTGTGCGATCCGGAAAACTCCGCGCCCGTCAGTCTATCGTTGCCCCAAATTCGGGCCTTGTTGGCTCGCCGCCCCATTGCATTTGAGTCTCCATTTTGTTGCAAGATGAACACTTTGAGGTGCTATGAGTCACCTTTGATTGCAGTTTCGTACGCATTCAGCGAACTTTTGCCCGAAATGCGAATAAAGCGGACAGAAGACTGGTTACATGGGTACATCGAAAAGGAGGTCGCCATGACGGCAACAATTGCACACCGAGAACTGACTGGTTTGGATCGCTGCGATCGATGCGGTGCGCAGGCTTACGTTCGGGCCGTGTTGGAGTCTTCCGGCGGAGAGCTACTCTTCTGCGGACATCACGCACGGGCTGTTGAAGCGAAGCTTCGCCCATTGACCATCGAGTGGCAAGACGAGACACAGCGTCTTCACGAAAAGCCAGCTCTCGTCGACGCAGAGTAAGAAGTAGCACCGCTCTTCTGAGTGACTGAGACTTTCGGGGTTGTCCTACCGGCAAGGTAGGGCAACCCCTTCACTTTTAACCGCCCTCGCGCACAAAGCGCACCTTTCACGCGAGAAACGAGTGCTGACTCCAGATTCGAAGTCATCTAGACGTGAACGACTTGAATACAAAAACAACCGGTCCCCTGTATGGGAGGACCGGTTGTTTTACTTGAGTCTCAGTGCCGTGGCACAGACAGTTTCTTAGTCAAGGTAGTCGCGAAGTACTTGCGACCGCGAAGGGTGACGCAACTTGGACATCGTCTTCGACTCGATCTGCCTTATGCGCTCACGGGTGACGCCGTAGACCTTTCCGATTTCGTCTAAAGTCTTAGGCTGTCCGTCGGTGAGGCCGAAGCGCATTGCGACTACGCCTGCTTCACGCTCAGAAAGCGTGTCAAGCACGGAGTGCAACTGCTCCTGCAGCAAGGTGAAGGACACAGCATCAGCTGGGACAACGGCTTCGGAGTCCTCAATGAGGTCACCGAACTCGGAGTCGCCATCTTCGCCCAGAGGCGTGTGCAAGGAAATTGGCTCGCGACCATACTTCTGAACCTCGACAACCTTTTCAGGCGTCATGTCCAGTTCCTTTGCCAACTCTTCTGGGGTTGGTTCGCGACCCAAGTCCTGAAGCATCTGGCGCTGCACGCGGGCAAGCTTGTTGATGACTTCCACCATGTGGACCGGAATACGAATGGTACGAGCCTGGTCAGCCATCGCGCGGGTGATCGCCTGACGGATCCACCACGTTGCGTACGTGGAGAACTTGAAGCCCTTGGTGTAGTCGAACTTCTCAACTGCACGGATCAAACCGAGGTTGCCTTCCTGGATCAAGTCCAAGAAGAGCATGCCGCGACCGGTGTAACGCTTTGCGAGCGACACAACGAGGCGAAGGTTTGCTTCAAGCAAGTGGTTCTTAGCGATCTTGCCGTCGTGGATGATCTGTTCAAGATCCCAGCGATGACGCTTCTCGGCGTCGTCTGGCAATTCAGCAAGCTTGTGCTCTGCATAAAGGCCCGCCTCGATGCGCAAGGCAAGATCAACTTCTTGCTCTGCGTTCAACAAGGCAACCTTGCCGATCAACTTCAAGTAGTCCTTGACGGGGTCGGCAGTTGCGCCGGACACCGTGACCTGAGCTACGGGAGCATCGTCGTCAACGTTGGAGATGACAAAGCCGCCACGCTCTTCAGCGCGAGAAGCCTGAACTTCCGAAGACTCTTCGTCTTCGTCGTCCTTCTTGTCAGAATCCTCATCGTCAGCGGAGTCGTCGTCGGCAGCAACGTCCTCTACATCTGGGACGTCGGCATCATCGATGACTTCTGGCTCGGCGTCTTCGTGGACGTCCTCTACAGTTTCAGTTACTTCGACGTCGTCCGCAACAGCTGGAGCTTCAGCCTTCGTGGACTTACGACCACGCTTAGCAGCTGGCTTTTCAGCAGCATCCGCCGTCGCTGCCTTGGCAGTCGTCGACTTAGCGGCCGTCTTACGAGTGGTGGTCTTCGCAGCAGGCTTCTGTGCGGCACCTTCATCCGTTGCCGCGGTACCCGCAGCTGAAGCTGCAGCTTCCTTGTTCTTACGTCGCGTGATTGCCGACTTTTGTTGAGGCGTCAGTTGCGATTCGTCGACCTGTTCAGCGACTGTCTGCCGGGTCTTAGTTGGCACGAATAACCTTTCTCGCGAGCGTGCGTGGCGTCACAATAGGGGTAACACCACTATGACCCTGTCAAGTCCGCGCCGTTGCACATGGCAACTACCGACTGAAGGGTCTGACATATTGCAACGCCTCAGTCGCAAGGAATGTTCCCGAATTCACGAAAGATTTTCAGAAAATTCCTTGACAAGCACGAACCCAACCGGGTCTGCGGCTTAAAGTCTCTCACGAAACTACGAGATTACGTGAACTGAAGACACGTAACGCTAGTTACTTATTTCCGCGCCACGCTTGGCCAGGCTCTGTCACCCAGTGCGGTTGATAACCGGAAGCAACAATGTCCTCCATGAGGCTCGCCAAGGAATAGTTCTCATCATTCTTGAGAGCTTGTTGGGCAATGGCAAGAGCGCTGCTACCCCGGCCCCGCATCCAGTCCACCCAGCTGAGAATCGATAGCAAGGCTGTCAGCTCCCGCCCTTCAGCCGCGGACAGCATCTCTTGTGCCAGCTCCGCGCAGCGGTCCACTCGATCCCAACGCGGAGTTCCGCTTCCGAGTGCGCTCGTGGTGGCCATGGCATCCAGATACGTGCAATCTTCGGCGAGGTCATACGGCATGAGGGATGCGAAGTGCCGCACGTCACCATCAGAGACCAAGAAGGAGGTCATGACGGCATCTCTCACGTGAATATCATGCAGAGAAGCCAGCAGTCGCCCCAACACTTCGGGCCGTTCTTGCAAACGGACGAGCGAGGTCATAAGCGGCAGTTCTTGATATTCGAGCCACAGCAGCAAGATCTCTGCCCGCTCGAAGTCAAAGACCCCTTGTTGCACGAACTCTGCCACGTGACGCCGTACCGCATCACGGCGTTGCCAGATCACTCGCGAGCTTGGCACCACTGGCCCTTCTGTTGGCGCGCTACCCCGCACGATGTTGTGCAGGTGAGCTTCATGGAGATTGATCAATTCAAGTTTTTGGGCCTCGGCGAATTCGCAATATCCACGCTGGCATTCACCGTGGAAACACGTCAGCGTGAACCACGCTTCAGCAGTAACGAGCCAGGTGTCCACCACCCGCACATCATGATCCACAAAACTGTGGGCCGCGGCGGCAACGAGACGGGCCGCGTCCGAGCGCTCGGAGTAGGCAGCCAAAAACACTCGGGTCATAGAAGAGACCGCCGTGACCTTGTCCGCGACCGCCTCAAAATAGTCGAACTCTGTCACGCCTCCCGCGTCAGGAGCAGGCAAGTCGACTCGGGCGGTGGCGAGCCAGTGGTCGTCCGTAGCAAGGACCACCACGAGTGACTCGGCGGGTTGAAAACGAAGCTGATGTGGAATGGCGGCAAGAATTCCTGCCGCGTCAGTAATGCGAAGAACATCTGATGGAGTAGTCATGACTCCAGAATTCCCGCATCACTGGACCACAGATTTCGGAAAGACAAGAAATGTGGACGAGCTGCGGCGTCGTCCTCAAAAAATCTAATTGTGGGTGACGCCGCAGCCTACATATGGCGGCGCTTGCGCTGGCGACGCTGGAGGTAGCCAGCGTAGATCAGGCGATGCAACGGCTTAATGGCGACGCCGTCTTCTTCCACCATGCGGGATCGCACGCGTTTGCGCAGGCGCCACATGAAGAACAGACCCATGAAATAGGGAATGTAGAGGAAGGCGAACGCCATGCGGAAGCTGTCCAGCGTGTAGAGCGGAGCGTCCGGACCGGAGGCCGCCCGAACGAGGTCGAGCACCACGCCAATCGCACCAATGCTGAGCAGTGCACCCAAGAAGCCGCCAACGTTCACCACGCCCGTGGCGGTGCCAATGATGCGTGGAGAGTTGAAGCTGCGCGCGAAGTCGAAGCCGATCATGGACATTGGGCCACCCACGGCCAGAGCCACGAACAAGATGATGAGCAATGCCAACGGCGCCTTACCCGGCCACAAGATGACGGCAGTCCACGAAAGGATCGAGAACCACGCGCTGCCAAGCGCCATGGTGGAGCGGCGGATCGGATAGCGCGCCGTCAGCGATCCAACGACGGGACCGGCAATGAAACCCATGACCACAAAGATGGACAGCAGCCCAGAAGCCGCGGCCGGATCCAAGCCTTGCCCGGCGACCAAAAACGGATAGCCCCACGCCATCAACACCACGTGCAGACCAAAGCTTGTGGTCCAGTGCGTCCAGAATCCCAAGCGGGTGGCAGGTTCCCTCACCGCGCCGGACAGCATGGTGCGGACCTTGAGTCGAGGACCCGAGATCCCTCGAGCGGCGCGCACTTCCGGCGGCATGTCTCGAATCAAGGAGAACGACAGAATGACGGCCAGTAGCGACAACGCAGCGAGCGACAAGAACGACGACGTCCATCCCGCCACATGCAGGAAGGCAGCAAAAGGAACCAAGGACAAGAGCTGGCCAATTTGGCCCACCATGCCGGTGACTTGGTTCAACACGGGAATGCGTTTGTTGGAGAACCAGGCCGGCAGCAAACGCAGCACGGAAATAAACGTCATGGCATCGCCGGCGCCTACCAAAGCGCGGCCCACATAGCCCAAGCTCACATGATCAGCGACGGCCAATACGGTCTGACCGGCGCACATCAACGTCGCGCCAGCAGTGACCATGAAGCGTGGCCCAAAACGGTCCACGAGAATTCCCACCGGGATCTGCATTCCGGCATAGACCAGATATTGAAGCACCGTGAAGACGGAAAGAATCGCGGCGCTCGCGTGGAAGCGCTCGGTGGCGTCAAGACCCGCCACGCCAAAGCTGGTGCGCTGCGTGACAGCCACGAGGTACGCAAAAACGCCCGCGCTCCAGACAATCCAGGAGACGCGGGTATCTAAGTATTTTTTGGGGCCCGAACTCTCGATGCTCATGCGGCACTCCCACTCAAGGAGGAAACCAACGGAAGCCATACGAAGCTCTGGCTGATAGCGCTAGGCCGTGTGATCGCCGTCGTGCTCTGGAGACGGATCGCTCTTCCGCTCTTCCAATTCGAGCCGAAGGAACTCTGAAGCCGCAGCTGCGATGGACTCGCCGTCTGGAACTTCGCCGCCTTCGAGGAGCAACGACTGAGTACGCATGCCTTCGCGATGCGAATCGAATTGCTCTTCAATGTTTTGGACCATTGCTTGAATCTCGGGGCTGGCTGCAACCTGCTCCGCGATCTTTGATTCAACGTCCCGCCCCTGTTCACGCAATTCATCGGTAGGCAACGCCAAACCAAGCGCCGCCCCCATGTACTCTAGACCGCCCAATGCGGCTTTCGGATACTGGTTATCTGATAAGTAGTGCGGCACATGCATTGTGAAGCCGATGGTCTTTTTACCGTCAGATTCGAGCGACACCTGGATCACTTGAGACAAGGATGCCGGGACCACGATGGGCGTTGGCCACTGTGGGGCGCCACCGTCCGGAGCAGCAGAGTTGCCGTGAACGGTTCCCGTGATAGGACGCGTGTGCGGAACCGGCATCGGGACAGCACCCAAGAACGCCGTACGGTTGATGCCCAAGTTGTTGTGCAACCAAGACATGGCCGCACTAACGCGCTCCCAGTGCAGGCTTGGCTCCGGTCCGGAAAGGACCAAGAAGTCACGGCCCAAACCATCCGTCAATGCGTCAATAGCAATGCGGTGGGGTGCGTAATCAACGAACTGGCCGTTGTCGAACGTAATACGAGGTCGCCGAGACGTATGGTCAATCAGCGAGTCCGCGTCAAAAATAGCTACATTTCGAGCCGGCAATTCGTCCAAGAGAGTTTCGCGAATCTGAGAGAGCGCGTGACCGGCATCCATGTGCCCATCAAGAAGCACCAACATGTCGAGGTTTTGACCGCGAAGGGTCTTCGCCACCTGCTCATCCACTTTTACAAGATCCATCGGATCCATAAGGCACCTCCTTGTCGATACTCGCGTGCGCGCATTCCAGTAGTAGTTCAACGTCTGGAATTCGAAATACATTCCATTCTAGTTGGCTGACGTCTCCCCCCGCCTGTGGCGTTGCTCATTCACGATGGTTTCCGTCCCGCAATCGGCGCGCATTTCCGCAAGAAGTGCTGAATAAATGTAAGGTCGACTTAACTGTGATGCAGGCAATTAATGGACGTCGTGGCTAGGCCACGCACTTTCCGAGATGTAGATAGAAGGTTCACACTTCGTGAAAAAGAATTCAGACCTCACACTTTCCGCGATTTCCGCCGATCTGAAGAAGCACCGCACGGATGCTTTGGTGGTTGCGGCTCGCCAGACCGCCGAGGGCCCACAGCTTCTGGGTTCCCCCTTGTCAGCTGTCGACGCGCAGGCTTTGGAAGCTTCTTTCCGCTCCCTCGGCGTCGCCGGCAAGGCTGACGATGTGCACCGCTTGCCAAGCCTCGAAAGCATGGACGCCGACATCCTGATTGTCGCGGGCGTAGGCCGTATCAATGGCGAGCACGACGACGAACTCTTGCGTCGCGCTGCAGGCTCGGTCACTCGTCAGGTCACCGGCGTTGAAAAGATCACTTTCGCTTTCCCTGCTGACACTGTCTCCGCGGCGGCTGCCATTGCTGAAGGTGCCGCCCTCGGCGCGTACTCCTTTGATAAGTACCGTTCCGAAGCGAAGCGCGCCGAAGCTGCGAACGAAACGACGCTTCGCGAAGTTGTTGTTGCCACGAGCGCTTCCACGGACAAGGCCCTCAAGACCGCTCTCCAAGAGGTCGCGGTTGTGGCTCGCCACGTTCACGAAGTCCGCGATCTCGTGAACACCCCCTCTAACGATCTATACCCGGAAACGTTTGCACAGCACGCTGGTGACGCGAGCGGGTCGCTTTCGGTTTCCGTTGAGGTGTACGACGACGCCCGCCTCACCAAAGAAGGCTTCGGCGGTTTGATGGGGGTTGGGCGAGGCTCCGCTCGTCCGCCACGTCTCGTCAAGGTCAGCTACAACCCGCGCGGCAAACACCAGCACATTGCCATTGTGGGCAAGGGCATCACCTTTGATACCGGCGGCATCTCGTTGAAGCCTGCGTTGAACATGGACCAGATGAAGTCGGATATGGCTGGTGCTGCAACGGCACTGCACACGGTTTTGGCTCTGGCTGAGCTCAAGGCGCCGGTCCGCGCGACCGCGTGGTTGTGCCTCGCAGAAAACATGCCTGGCGGAAACGCCACTCGCCCCGGCGACGTCATCACGATGTTTGGCGGCAAGACCGTAGAAGTGTTGAACACGGACGCTGAAGGTCGCCTGGTCATGGCCGACGGCCTCGCGGTGGCGTCCCTCGAAGAACCAGACGTGCTCTTGGACATCGCTACCTTGACCGGTGCACAGCTCGTGGCTTTGGGCCGCCGCACGGCCGGCATCATGGGCGACCCCACGGTTCGCGATGGTCTCTTCCACACCGCTGAAGCACTGGGCGAAACCGCGTGGCCTATGCCGCTTCCCGAAGAACTGCGCGCAAGCATTGCGTCTCAGGTTGCCGATTTGGCCAACATTGGCGAGCGCAACGGCGGCATGATGACGGCTGCAGTATTCCTCGAGGAATTCGTTGGTGAAGCTCGTGGATCCAAGATTCCTTGGGCACACATCGACATCGCTGGTCCGTCATACAACGACGCCGCTCCGTACGGTTACACCGGCAAAAACGGAACCGGTGCTTTGCTCCGTACGCTCGTGGCATACGCCCGAAACCTCGGCTCAAAGAACTAATTCGTTAATAAGCAAGTACAAAAGTTGCCACTCATGACAGAAAAGCGTGTTGATTAACACACACAATTCCGGATTATTGAGTGGCAACTTTTGGCTGAATGCTTTGAAACTGCCGGGTAGTCAGGACTAAGGTAAAGCACGAAGTACTACGCAAATTTGCGATTCTTACCCAGAAGTCGCAATACGGCAGGGCGCGGGGCGCCCGAATATCTCAAGGGAGCGTTCTCGTGGCCGAATCGGCAGCAGAGCAGGAATTTGATCTACTCATCCTGGGTGGAGGTAGCGCTGGCTATTCAGCAGCTCTTCGCGGCATCCAGTTGGGTATGACTGTTGGACTCATCGAAAAGGACAAGTTGGGCGGCACGTGCTTGCACACCGGATGTATCCCAACGAAGGCTTACTTGCATTCCGCCGAGCTCGCTGACAACGCTCGCGAAGGCGCCAAGTACGGCATCCACACCACCCTCGATTCCATCGACTTGGCTGGCGTCCGTTCTTTCAAGGACAGCATTGTTGCTGGTAAGTTCAAGGGTCTGACCGGACTTTTGAAGATGAAGGGCGTTACCGCCATCGACGGCTACGGCAAGTTGGTTTCCCAGGACACCATCGACGTAGACGGCAAGCAGTACAAGGGCAAGAACATCGTCCTTGCAACGGGTTCCACTTCCCGTACTCTGGGCCTCGAAATCGGCGGTCGTATCTTGACCTCCACCGAAGCTTTGAACATGGACACGCTTCCTTCCTCCGCCATCGTCTTGGGCGGCGGCGTGATTGGCGTCGAGTTCGCTTCCGTGTGGAAGTCCTTCGGCGTTGACGTCACGATCATCGAAGGCTTGCCAAGCTTGGTTCCCAACGAGGACCCAGCCATCATCAAGGTCCTCGAGCGCTCCTTCAAGAAGCGCGGCATCAACTTCAACACCGGCACCTTCTTCGAGAAAGTCGAGCAGAACGAAAACGGCGCCAAGGTCACGTTGGCCGACGGCAAGGTTTTCGAAGCTGACATCGTCCTCGTTGCTGTTGGCCGTGGCCCGGTTACTGAAGGCATGGGCTTCGAAGAGCAGGGCATCCCAATGGATCGCGGATTCGTTCTTGCTAACGAGCGCCTCCACACCGGCGTTGGCAACATCTACGCCATCGGCGACATCGTCCCAGGCGTCCAGTTGGCACACCGCGGTTACCAGCAAGGCTTCTTTGTTGCTGAAGAAATCGCCGGCCTAAAGCCAACCATCGTCGAAGACATCAACATCCCTAAGGTGACGTACTGCGAGCCAGAGATCATGTCCGTTGGATACTCCGAGCCAAAGGCGAAGGAAAAGTTCGGCGACGACAAGATCGTCACCCAGGAATACAACTTGGCTGGTAACGGCAAATCCTCCATCTTGGGAACCACCGGTTTGATCAAGATGGTCCGTCTCGTTGACGGCCCGATCATTGGTGTTCACGGTATTGGCGGCCGCATTGGAGAGCAGATCGGTGAATCGCAGCTCATCGTCAACTGGGAAGCATACCCAGAGGACGTTGCCAAGCTCATCCACGCACACCCAACGCAGAACGAATCGTTGGGCGAAGCCGCTCTTGCCTTGGCGGGAACGCCACTTCACGGCTAAAACCTAGAAAACACTGGGGTGCACCTACAAGGTCGCACCCCAGTGGACTAAGCTCGAACTCAAGTTTTTATAAAAAATTCGAGCGGACCATCACTTCCGCTCTAGGTACCGCAAGAGGAGAACGGGGACGACATGTCTGAGACCGTTAATTTGCCCGCCCTCGGTGAAAGCGTCACCGAAGGAACCGTTACGCGCTGGCTCAAGCAAGTAGGCGACGAAGTCGCTGTTGACGAAGCGCTCGTTGAAGTTTCCACCGACAAAGTTGACACGGAGATCCCGTCGCCTGTAGCTGGCGTGATCGAAGAGATCCTTGTCCAGGAAGATGAGACGGTAGAAGTTGGCGCTGCGCTCGTACGCATCGGCGATGGATCCGGCGCTGGCGCCGCTCCTTCAGCCGAAGCCCCAGCTGCCGAAGAAGCTCCTGCTGAAGAGGCTCCCGCCGCTGAAGCACCAGCTGAAGAGGCTCCCGCCGCTGAAGCACCAGCTGAAGAGGCTCCCGCCGCTGAAGCACCAGCTGAAGAAGCACCTGCAGAGGAAGCGGCTCCTGCCGAGGCTCCTGCTGCTGAGTCTTCCGACAACGCTGGCGGCGCTTCTGAAGAAGTAAAGCTCCCCGCTCTTGGCGAGTCCGTCACCGAAGGCACCGTTACCCGCTGGCTCAAGGCCGTTGGCGACGACGTCGAGATGGACGAGGCTCTTCTCGAAGTGTCCACGGACAAGGTTGACACCGAAATCCCATCCCCAGTCGCCGGCAAGCTCCTCGAGATCCGCGTGAACGAAGATGAGACCGTCGAGGTCGGCGCTGTGCTTGCCGTCATCGGTTCCGGTGCAGCACCAGCAGCTCCAGCCGCTCCGAAGGAAGAAGCTCCTGCAGCTGCTCCAGCTCCCAAGGCTGAGGCTCCAGTTGCAGATGCACCTTCCACCGAGAAGGCTCCAGCTGAGCCAACCGGCCCATCCAGCGAGCCTGCAGCAGAGGCAGCTCCAGCAGCACCGGCTCCACCGGCCGCAGCTCCAGCAGCACCGGCTCCACCGGCCGCAGCTCCTGTGGCTTCCGCTGACAACAACGACTCCGGATACGTCACGCCATTGGTTCGCAAGCTTGCGTCCAAGAACAACATTGACCTCTCCACGGTCAAGGGCACCGGCGTTGGTGGCCGCATCCGCAAGCAGGACGTCGAGCAGGCAATCGAAGCGGCAGCTGCCGCTCAGAGCGCTCCCGCAGCTGCGGCGTCGTCCTCTGCAGCACCTGCAGCCAGCGCGCAGCCATCCGCAGCAGCTTCCAAGCTCCGCGGAACCACGGAGAAGGCACCTCGCATCCGTCAGGTCATCGCCCGCCGCATGCGCGAGTCGCTGGACACCTCCACGCAGCTCACGCAGGTTCACGAAGTGGATATGACCCGCATCGCGAACCTCCGCAACAAGGCGAAGGCTGGCTTCCAGGCCACCAACGGCACGAAGCTCACCTTCCTTCCGTTTATCGCAAAGGCTGTTGCTGAGGCTCTCAAGCAGCACCCGAAGGTCAACGGCGCTTACGACGAAGAGAAGCAGGAAATCACCTACCACGACGCCGAGCACTTGGCGATCGCAGTGGACACCGACCGTGGTCTCTTGGTACCAGTGATTGCCAACGCTGGCGACCTCAACCTTGCTGGCATCGCTTCCAAGATTGCAGACGTTGCAGAGCGTACGCGCACCAACAAGATCCAGCCTGATGAGTTGTCCGGCGGAACGTTCTCCATCACCAACATTGGTTCTGTGGGAGCGCTCTTCGATACGCCGATCATCAACCAGCCCCAGGTTGCGATCCTCGGCACCGGTGCAATCGTCAAGCGTCCAATGGTCATTCAAGACGCCGACGGAAACGACGTCATCGCGATCCGCCACATGATGTACCTCTCCCTCACCTACGATCACCGTTTGGTGGACGGCGCCGACGCAGGCCGCTTCTTGCAGACCTTGCGCACCCGTCTTGAGGAAGGCGCATTCGAAGCTGAGCTTGGCCTCTAAGCCACACTCGCTTTCGGATCACGTTTCGAAGCACTAAAGGATGGACTCGGTTTCTACCGGGTCCATCCTTTTTTGTGCGCTCTCCCCCGTTGCCTGACCTCGGCCGGGTGTCATCGCCCACGATTTTCGACACTGCGTCGAAGAATGACTTAGGCTTTGAATTATGGATTTTCTCAAGCTTGTTCTCGTTCTTTTGCACCTCATCGGTGCAGCCGCCATCGTGGGTGGATGGCTTTCTAACTTCAAGACCCCAACCGTGACCAACTGGCAGTTCTACGGTGCAATCGGTCAGCTTGTCACCGGTCTCTTGCTGGTGGGACTCGCCGAAATGGGCGACGGTCAGGTCAACAACTTCAAGATCGGCGTGAAGGTCCTCCTCGCGATTGGTGTCTTTGTTGCCGCTCTCATCGGATGGCGCAAGGCTCGCGCAGGTCAGCCAGTCAGCACCGGCTTGGCACACGGAACCGGTGGTACCGGTCTGATCGCTATGGCTGTTGCTGTCCTCTGGCAGTAAGAGGGTTTTAGTCCTCAGCGTTTTAACGGTGGTTTACCGAAAAGTGCTGGGCTAGTCTGAGTGGAGTTGCCAACAAGGCAGCTCCACTTTTTGTTGTGCTGAGAAGTATTTTCTTGAGGAGACATCATGGCAGTGACACGTTCAGCTCGTACCGAATGGAATGGGGATCTGGTTTCCGGTAGCGGCCAGACGACGTTCGAGACCTCCAAGCTTGGCACCTTCGACGTCACCTGGCGCGCTCGCGCCGAGGCTGCCGAAGGCAAGACCTCCCCCGAAGAACTCATCGCCGCTGCACACGCAACGTGCTACTCGATGGCCTTCTCCAACATCCTGAAGACCGCCGGCCACGCACCAGAGCGCATTGATACGCGCGCTGAGGTGGATTTCTCCACGGACGGCGGCGCACAGATCTCTGAGATTCGTTTGATCGTCCGCGCAGACGTTCCGGGCATCAGCGAAGAGGACTTCGCCAAGGCCGCTCAAGAAGCCAAGGAAGGCTGCCCAGTGTCCAAGGCCCTTGCCGGCGTCGAGAGCATCACTTTGGATGCTCAGCTCGGCGGCAGCAACTAACTCTGAGGCTCCCCGGCCTACTGCTCCCCAGCTCGACGCGCATACTGCGGACGCGGCGGTAGCGGCCCCGGCTGAAGCGAGGAATAACCACTTCGCAGCGGCGGCCGCGCCGTCCCGTGCTCCGCATGGAGTTCCGCAAGGACCTCCAACGCGCGTTCGAGCTGGGGATCTCTATTTTCCGTGTAAGCGTGCGGCGGATACGGAACTTCCACATCCGGGCTCACGCCACGGTTTTCAATCCCCCAGCCCACACCTTGCGTGAACCACGTGGCATAACGCGGCTGGGTCACCTTGGTGCCGTCGGCGAGGTCAAAGAGATTATCGATTCCGACGACGCCGCCCCAAGTTCGCATTCCGACTACGGGTCCGAGGTTCCTCAGTTTCGTCACCTGCGTAATGATGTCGCCGTCAGATCCTGCCCACTCGTCAGTGAGTAGAACGAGCGGGCCACGTGGAGCGCTCGATGGGTACGTTCCCGTGCGCATCTCGCGTGCCATGGTCCAGGCCGTCACCTTGCGGCCGATGAGTTCCGCCACCAACTGGGACGTGTGACCGCCACGGTTGCGACGCACATCGACGATCAGCGCATCCTTGCTGGTTTCCACATCTAGGTCACGGTGCAACTGCGCCCAGCCTTGAGCAGACATGTCCGGGACGTGGAGGTAACCGAAGTTTCCATCGCTCGCGTCGCGGACGCGTTGCCGGTTGGTGGCAACCCAGTCCTGATAGCGAAGGCGCTCTTCGTTCTGCAGCGGCACGAAGGCGACGCGGCGGATCGAGCCCGGATCGCGTCCATTGGGTCCCTCTTCGATCGTGAGTTCCACGGTCTTTCCAGCTGCGCTCGTCAAGAGCGCCTCCGGTCCCACATCGGTGGGCACGATCTGCCCGTCAACGCCCAGCACCGCATCGCCTTCGCGGACACCCACGCCCGGGGCGCGCAGTGGCGGATAAGCCTGCGGGTCAGAAGAGTCGCCTTCAAGCAGGCGGGAGATGACCCATTTGCCGTCCCCTTGACGCGCCAAGTCGGCGCCGAAAAGGCCCTGATACCCGGCACCGGATTCCATCGCCGCGAACGGCGAAACGTACGCGTGAGACGTGCCCAGCTCGCCGTGGAGTTCCAAGAGAATGTCCACGAGGTCGTCATGGCTGCCCAAACGCTCGATGAGCGGCCGGTACTTTTTGGCAATGTTCTCCCAGTCAAGGCCTGCCATATCTTCGGTCCAGAAGAAGTCACGCTGCAAGCGCCACGTCTCGTTGAACATCTGTCCCCACACCTTGGCGGGTTCAAGCTCCACGCGAATGCGGTTCAAGTCCAAGCGAAGTGCGTCCGCCGATGAAACTTCCACACTGCGATCGGTTGGAACGCACCGCACTTCGATGCCATTGATGTAGACAAGCTTCTTCTTGTCGCCCGAAACACGGAATTGGCTGAGTCGGTTAACAAGCGTGGTGGTCTTCTTCTGCTCCAGATCGAAACGTTGCAGACGAAGGCTACTGCCGCCGCTGTCTGTGGTTCCGTCACCGGTCACGCCCACGGATTCGTCAACGAGCCACAACAGTGCATTGTTGACGGCCACCAGGCGGCTGTAGCGGCCTTGAGATACCGGGACGGCGAAGAGTCGCTGTGCGATTCCTTCCCCGTCGACATTGGTAGTAGATGGCGTTTGGCCGCTCGGTAATACGCTGCGGTTGTGGCCAGTCGCTGAGTAAGCGCTCGGACCGAACGGGCTCGGTGTGTTGTCCGCGAGCGAGACCATGAACGGCTTCGTGGACGCAGGGAAACTCAAGTCAAAGCTATGCGTGTCATAGACGGGATCGAAGGAGCGTTCAGACAAGAACGCCAAATACTGGCCATCGAGCGTGAAGGACGGCGAGTGGTCGTGGAATCGACCGTCGGTGACGAGGATCGGTTCTCGAGCCGCCTGAGTGGTGGACGCCAAGAGCAGGCGGCTACGGCCCTCATGCGCCGTGACGGGTTCAATCCACGCGACCCACCCGGAGTCCGGTGAGAAGCTCAAGTGAGAAATAGCGCCGTAGTCCGTGGAGCCCAGCAGCCGCCACTTAGCTTCGCGGACATTGAGCAAGTAGGCCTCGCCGTACTCGGTGCCCAAGCCAATCCAGCGGCCATCGGGACTGACTTCGAGCACACGCGGGCGGCCGCGGACCGGCAGCTCAATGCGCGTTAGCCCGGCCTGGCCGGAATCCGTTTCCGAGGTTTCACGAGCATCAGTGCCGTCAACACCTACGGTTTCACGCACGTCTCGGGTAGAGCTATGGGGATGTGCCGTGCTGAGATCCGGCTTTTCTGCTTCATTCTCAACGGGCGAATCCGGCATCACACCATCGGCGCGAGCGGTGAGTTCCTGGTCCGGTTTCGCATCCAGAGCTACCGTGCGCGGGTCACTCGCTGAAGCGACTGCATCAGCTTTATCGGCAGAGTTGCCCGAGGCCCGTGATGTGGCGATGTCAGTGCTGGTGTTCTCATCAGCTTCGCCGTACGGTTCGTGGAACCAGTCGTGGAACGCATCATCGTCGCTCGCCGGCAGTCCGATGGCTGCCGTCGACGCGAAAGGGCCGTCCACGGTGAGGTCGCGGATGTAGAGTGCTTCCTCTCCCCCGTGGTCGGCGACATAAGCAACATGCTGCGGGTCCAACACACGTCCCAACCGGGCACGAACGCCAGGCGTGGCTTCCACCATGTGGCTCGGGCCGTCCTTGTGCAACAGCAAGTGCAACGTGCCATGGGTTTCGACCACGGAGGTTGAACCAGAGACATCCGGCGTCGCGGCCTTGAGGTTCTTGGTGGGGACCAGCATGGTGCGCCGACGGTTGTTGCCCGAAGAAGCGAGCTGGATATCCAAGCGACGCGACTCGGAATCCAAAGAATCGAGCACAAAAAGCTTGCCGCGGTGTTCGTAGATGAGCCGTTCGCCGTCGCTCGCGAGGTGGCGCGCATAGAACTGCACGTGATCCGTGTGACGGCGGATATCGGAGCCGTCTGGAAGCACGGAGTAGACGTTTCCGTATCCTTCGTGATCTGACAGGAAGGCGATGCGGCCGCCGATCCACTGAGGCAAGCACAAATTTGAGGTGATTTCGGGAACCAGCCGCTCGAACTGTCCGGAACCATGGCGGTCAATCCACAACTTTCCAGCTGCGCCACCACGGTAGCGCTTCCAATAGGCCGGTTCGCGCGTCAAGGCAGAACCTAAGACGACGGGGCGAACGCCGTCGCTCTCCTGGCCCCAGATCACCGAGTCGACGGGACCGTACTGTAGCAGCGTGGTCGGGCCTCCATCCAAAGGAACCGAGCGAGCCCACGTGTGCCGGTAATCCGACTGGCGGTAGGCCGTAATGGCGAGGACGTTGCCGTCCGGGGTGAAGCCGCGCATGCGCGTGGTGGAGCTACCCCAGTAGGACAGCTGTTTGAAGCCACCTCCGTCTATGTGAGCGGTGACTACTTCTGGTGAACGTCGCTGCACGACGCTCCACACCAGAGACTCTCCATCAGGGGTGAACTGAGGGTTTCGTGCAGGCAGGTGCATGGTGGAAATGCGCGTGGCACGCCCTCCATCCAGCGAGGCGATCCACACATCGTCTTCGGCCACGAACGTGACCTGATCATTGTGGAGGTGTGGGTAACGCAAATAGCTGCTGCTAGGACCGGTTTTGCTCGCCATATTTTGATCCTAGTCGGAGCCCGCATTCCCCTCGCGCAAGGCATCAAGTTCCCGAACGTTCGTGAAGCAGCGCAACGTCAGAAAGTTGCCACCGTTCACCCTCTTTCACGAGCGTAAATTCCACCTCTTGAACAGGCAACGTCTCGATGTGGTACTGCGAATTGTCGCCGAGATTCCTCACCGTAAACGGCTTGGTGACGGACTCCGCACGAACGGTCGCCTTCCCTGCAGGCGCGAGCGTGGTGACCTCTACGTTTTGCAACGAGGTGGAAAGTTCTTCATAGCGTAGCTTGCCCTCCACCAGAGTTGCCACGGTGGTGCGGTCCTGACGCAAGGACCGCGAATCATCCGCGTGAATTGCCTCAAGCGCGGCATCGTCTTGGTCCATGAGCGCCTGGTCGCGTGCGGCAGCCAGCGCGAATAGTTGATCCACGAGTCCGTCTTGCGATCCTGCCGCCGCGACGGGCTGGTGTGGCTCGGTCTGCGCTGCTGCAGGCTGATCTACCGACGGCTGTGGCGCACTGTTCGCCGGAGCGGCCAACATCATCATCACTCCCGCTCCCGTCAGGACTGCGGAAACTCCAACCGATGCCCACATCTTGATGGTCCTACGGCGAGCGCGGCGCCGGATGAGCTCCCGATCAAAGTGATGACGTGTCTTCACATAGGGAACGGCATGATGATCCGCGGTGACAGTGATGTCTACCGGCTCAGGCTCAGCGATTTTGAGTAGGCGTCTGGCGACATCTCCTGCGTTGGGCCGGGCCGCGGGATCTTCGTCCAAGCACGCTTCCACGAGGTTCACGAGATCTGTGTTTACGCCGCGAATAAAGACGCTCAGCGCGGGTCGATGCGAGGTCAGGCTAGGAACACGTCCCGTCAAGAGAAACCAGATCAAGGCACCTAACGAATACACATCGCGCTCGGGTTGGAGTACTTGTGGCGTCACCGCCTCGGGAGCATGAAAACCGGCCGTTCCTGCATCGAATTGCCGATACCCCGTCCGTTGGGAAGCGGAACCGTCGATGAGCTTCGGCGTGCCGTCCGCACCGAAGAGCACATTGTCCGGCGAAATATCGCCGTGCACTCGCCCCATTCCATGAAGATGTGCGACGGCCGCAGCAATGGGTACCACGATCGCACTCGTCTGCCCCACACTTTGCGGCCCCAGCGACCGCACCACGCCGAGCGCGCTTCCGCCCGGCAAGTACTCCAGAATATTCACCGGCAGATCGCTGGAGTCGACCGTCTCTGCCGTAGCGGTACCCAGTAACCGCACCACATGCGGATGCTCAACGCCACGCAACGACTCCCGTTCGAGGGCAGCGAAACGCTCGCCAGCGTCGTCGTCCTCAAAAATTTTCAGAGCCAGCGGTGCCGCGGTCCGCACATCCTCCGCAAGATAGACCCTGCTCACGCTTCCCGTGCCAATTAGTTCGGACAGCCGGTAGCCCGGAACCAGCGGCAAGGAGGACGACGACGCAGCTCGCCTCGCGGGGTTCGTTGCGGTTGCTAGCGGGGTGACGGTGAATTTAGGTTCCGGTTCGTGGCTCGGCATGGCACTAGTCTTGCCCAGAATTGAGAACCCTGCAGAAGTTATCCACAGGCACCACCACGCCCCAAACGTCGTAAGGAATTAAGCCTTTGGGGCACACACGACTAGGCTGGAGCGCATGAATCCAACGACAACGGTGTTGGGACTTGATCCGAACTTCGTTCCTTATCAAGAGGCTTGGGATCTCCAAAAGAAGACCCATGAAGCCGTGGCGAATCACTCCCAATCGCCAGAAATCTTCCTTCTCGAGCATGATGCCGTCTATACGGCAGGCAAACGCACGGAAGAGCAAGACCGCCCTACCGATGGCACGCCGGTGATCGACGTGGACCGTGGCGGCCTGCTGACGTGGCATGGCCCGGGGCAGCTCGTGGGTTATCCGATTATTGAACTGGCCGACAAAGCCGGAATCCGCCCGTACGTTGAGACGCTCGAACAGGCCCTCATCAATGTCATCGCCGACTACGGAGTGAAGGGTGAGCGCGTCAAGGGCCGCTCCGGCGTCTGGATTGTGGGTGACGGAATCACTCCAGACCGCAAGATTGCAGCCATTGGAATCCGCGTGGATCATGGTGTCACGATGCACGGTTTTGCTCTCAATTGCTCCCACAGCATCGACCCGTACAACATCATTGTTCCGTGCGGCATCACGGACGCCGGCGTCACCACCATTTCCCTCGAAGCGGGCAAGACGGTCACACCGTCTGACGTGGTGGATCGCGTCGCCGAAGAATTGGTCAAACTACTTACTCCGCTGATGAAGAACCAGTCAGCTATCGAGACCGACGTACCTCAGACGGAAGGAATCAACGCATGAGCCCGGCACCCGAAGGACGTCGCATGCTGCGCATCGAAGCGCGCAACGCACAGACGCCCGTTGAACGTAAGCCTGAGTGGATCAAGGCGAAGGTAAACATCGGTCCCGAGTATGTGGGCCTCAAGAAGCTGGTGCAGGGCGAGAACTTGCACACCGTGTGTGAAGAAGCTGGCTGCCCCAACATCTTTGAATGCTGGGAAGACAAGGAAGCAACCTTCCTCATCGGCGGTTCCGAGTGCACGCGTCGTTGCGACTTCTGCCAGATTCACACCGGCAAGCCTTCCCCGCTGGACGCCACGGAGCCGCTTCGCGTGGCAGAGTCCGTCCGCCAGATGGGACTTCGCTACGCCACCGTCACCGGTGTTGCACGCGACGATCTCGCCGACGAAGGAACCTGGCTCTATGCCGAGACCGTTCGCAAGATTCACGAACTCAACCCGAACACCGGTGTAGAGCTCTTGATCCCGGACTTCTCCGGCAAGCGCGAGTACCTCGAAGAGATCTGCGCATCTGCCCCTGAGGTGTACGCACACAACCTCGAGACCGTTCCGCGGTTGTTCAAGTCCATCCGTCCGGCGTTCCGCTACGAACGTTCACTCGAGGTCTTGAGCATTGGCCGCGAACTGGGCATGATCACCAAGTCCAACCTGATTCTGGGCATGGGTGAAACGCGCGAAGAAGTTTCTGAGGCTTTGCGCGATCTCCACGACGCTGGCTGCGACTTGATCACGATCACGCAGTACTTGCGTCCTACCGAGCGTCACCACCCAGTGGAGCGTTGGGTCAAGCCACAGGAATTCGTGGACATCTCTGATGAAGCCGAAGAGATTGGTTTCTTGGGCGTCATGTCCGGACCGTTGGTGCGTTCTTCCTACCGCGCCGGCCGTTTGTGGGCCCGCGCTATGCGTAGCAAGGGACGCGAAATTCCCGCTGAGCTGGCACATATTGAGGATTCAGGAAGCACGCGGCAGGAAGCTGCAACGTTGGTGGCTAGCAGCTAACGCTTCGTGAGTTTATGGATGGGATCGGTCGCTTGAAGCAGCCGGTCCCATTCTTGCTTAACGACTAGCGCACTTTCGGCTCGCGCTACCGTAGAATAAGCCATTATGGCTTCTCGCAATCCCCAAGATACTTCCGCGGCAGAACCACGCCGCAGTTTGTTCAATCGCAAACCCAAGGCGGAAAAGGCTGAAAAACAGCCCGGCCGCTTCCGTCAGTTTGGCCAAGTCTTCCAAATGACGCGCCGCGAAGACCCCACGGTTGTGTGGATCATGCTGCTGGCATTCCTCGCCGTAGTTGCCGTGGGATTGCTCGTTGGCTTGTTGCTCAACAACTGGATCACCGGCCTCTTGATAGGTATCCCGCTGGGTCTTCTGGCCGCTGTGTGGATCATGTCCCGCCGCGCTGAGCGTGCCGCCTTTTCTCAGTTGGAGGGACGCCAGGGTGCCGCAGGTGCAGCCATGTCTGTATTGCGTCGGGGCTGGATCTTAAAGGAACAGCCTGTTGCCATCAACCCACGCACGCAGGACTTGGTGTTCTTAGGAATTGGCCGCCCGGGTGTTGTTCTTGTGACCGAAGGTCCTACCAACCGTGTCCGTCCGCTAGTAGATGGCGAAAAGCGCCGTATGAGCCGCGTGTTGCCTAACGTGCCTATCCATGTCATCAATGCAGGTTCCCTCGAGGGACAGACGCCTTTGGCTGACGTTGCAAAGGTCATGAAGAAGCTTCCGAAGTCCATCACGAAGGACGAAGTGCACGCAGTGGATATGCGTATCTCTACGTTGCCAAGCGCTCGTCTGCCAATCCCTAAGGGCATTGACCCAATGAAGGCTCGCCCGGACCGCCGTGCGATGCGAGGCCGCTAAACTTTCGAACATATACGTAGCGGGGTGCACCAGTTGATGGTGCACCCCGCCACTTTTTTGTGTCAGGCGTTTGTTTCCTCAAGAACGTTTGTGCCGAGACCGCCGTCATATTATGAAATCTAGATCCGGACCAACACCGTGTTCACTGCACGGTCATGCATTCCACGCTGGTCGGCATCAATAATGAACGCCGGCACCACGAGCGCTAGCAGCAGCGAGCGGATGGCGCCTGCCAGGAAATAGGAGCCTGTGCCGTCCAGCTTTTGTACCTGCATCCCGAAGGCACGATGACCAACAGAATGTCCGGTTACGCCGACAAAAAGGATCTGCATGGCCACGAATATGAGCAACGTCACTATGGAGTCATAGTTGAAGAACAATGCGGAAATGGCCATCGCTAAGCCCCAGTCGATCACAATCGCGCCGACGCGTCGTGGGAATCTTGCGATGCTGCCGGGACCATCGGCCGGCCGTCCAAGGCGCTGACCTGGGTATTCTTGCTGATTCAGCTGCGGCGGACCGTCCAACCACGAACCAACATCCTGACGATTAATTGGTTCATTATTTTTTTCATTGGAGCCACCGTTTCTTGCCATGAGAACGAGCTTATCGAATTTGAGTCTTGTAACCTCCCGGAAACAATCGCGATACACACACTTAACTGGTTGTTAGTACGGTGGTATGCAATGAAGGGGCGAGAAAGTATGCTTCCTCACGGGGGCCGACAGGTCCACATTCTCTGTAACAACAGGAGCAAGTAGATGTTCAAAAACGCGGACGAAGTCCTCAAGTTCATCAAGGACGAGGACGTCAAGTTTGTCGATATTCGATTCACTGACCTTCCCGGTGTGCAGCAGCACTTCAACGTTCCGGCCAGCACGGTTGACGCTGAATTCTTCGAGAATGGTCAGCTCTTTGACGGTTCCTCGATTCGCGGATTCCAGGGCATCGCCGAATCCGATATGCAGTTGATCCCAGATCCAACCACTGCATTCATCGACACGTTCCGTGTCGAGAAGACCCTTGCATTGAACTTCTCGATCGTGAACCCACGTACGGGCGATCCGTACCACCGCGACCCACGTGGCGTCGCAGAGCGCGCTGAAGCTTACTTGGCTTCCACCGGCATCGCCGACACCGCGTTCTTCGCTCCTGAAGCCGAATTCTTCGTCTTCGACAACATCCAGTACGAGTCCAGCCCACAGGGTTCTTTCTACAAGCTGGATTCCGAAGAGGCTTACTGGAACACCGGCCGCGAAGAAGAAGGCGGCAACTTGGGCTACAAGACGCCCAAGAAGGGTGGCTACTTCCCAGTTTCGCCAGTCGACAAGCAGGCTGACCTCCGTGACGCCATCTCCCTTGAGCTTGCAGCTGCAGGCCTTGAGGTTGAGCGCGCTCACCACGAAGTTGGATCCGCCGGCCAGGCAGAAATCAACTACAAGTTCGACACCCTCACGCACGCTGCTGACGACATCTTGAAGTTCAAGTACATCGTCAAGAACGTTGCTGATCAGTGGGGCAAGACCGCAACCTTCATGCCAAAGCCAGTCTTCGGTGACAACGGTTCCGGCATGCACTGCCACCAGTCGCTCTGGGCAAACGGTGAGCCTTTGTTCTACGACGAGAAGGGCTACGCAGGCCTCTCTGACATCGCTCGCTGGTACATCGGCGGCTTGCTCAAGCACGCTTCCGCTGTCTTGGCTTTCACGAACCCAACCGTGAACTCCTACCGCCGTTTGGTCAAGGGCTTCGAAGCTCCGGTCAACATGGTGTACTCGCAGGGTAACCGGTCCGCCGGTATCCGTATCCCGATCACGGGCTCCAACCCGAAGGCAAAGCGCATCGAATTCCGTGCGCCGGACCCATCGTGCAACCCCTACTTGGCGTTCGCTGCTCAGCTCATGGCTGGCCTCGACGGCATCAAGAACCGCATCGAGCCTGCAGATCCGATCGACAAGGACCTCTACGAGCTTCCACCAGAAGAGGCCAAGGACATCCAGAAGGCTCCAGGTTCCCTCGAAGAAGCTCTTGAAGCACTCGAGAACGACTACGAGTTCTTGCTTGCAGGCGACGTCTTCACCGAAGACCTCATCCGCACCTGGATCGAGTACAAGCGCGAGAACGAAATCCTCCCGCTCTCCATCCGTCCGAACCCTTACGAGTTCGAGCTGTACTACGGCTGCTAATTAGCCCGCGAAATTCACTCTCGCACTGATTGCAAAAAATCCGCCCGCCATTTCCAGCTTTCACGCTGGGCTTGGCGGGCGGACTTTTTTGTTGATGTCGTCAGTGCCGCGCTGTAGGCAACTGAGATGTCAGTTATGAAGTACCATGCCGCCGCCCCACCTCGTGCGGCCTAGCCGCGAACACGGGTCAACAGGAAGCACGCCGCTCCCCCGTCACCCGTGACGTTGTGTACCGCGTTGGGCAGCACGAACAGCCCTCCTTCGGCAACGCCTTCATGCTGGCTCTGGCCCTGTTCATCAGTCCAGGACACTGTGATGGCACCACGAAGCACTTGGAGCGCTGCCGCCGGTGGCTTCGGGTGATCAGAGAGCGCGCCACCCTCAGCCAGGTAAACGAGCATTTGTGAGAGGTTTCCGTCACGAATCACTTCGTGCACGGCAAACTTCGTCTCGCCCTCGACTGTCTGGCGCTCCATGGTGGCGATGAATCGGTCGATCTGTTCACGCGTCTGCTTCACGGTGACTCCCCTTTGAGTGTTTGATGAATGGCGTTTATTCGTCGGCGTAGAAGTGCTTCTCGAAGACGACTCGCGCACGGCGGGCTGACTTCAAGTAGTCGTCCTCGAGCTTGGCTGCGTTTCCGGAGGCATAACCGCACCAGCGTGCCGCAGCCTCCATGTCGCGGATGTTGCGCGGCAACTGGTCCGATGCGCGTCCAGACACGATGATGTTGGCGCAACGAATGCGCGTGGCAAGCACCCAAGCATGGTCCAGCACCTCGACATCCGCCGCTGGTAGCAACTCGGCGTCCTTGAGCGCCTTCAGCGCGGCACGCGTGGACGTGGTGCGCAGCGCCGGGTAGGCCTTGGTGTGAATGAGCTGCAGAGACTGCACTAGCCACTCGACGTCACTCAAACCGCCGCGGCCCAGCTTGAGCTGCCGCGATGGATCGGCGCCGCGTGGCATGCGTTCAGCTTCCACGCGCGCTTTGATTCTTCGGATTTCGACGACGTCGCTCGGCGTTATTGCCGAGGCATACCGAACGCTGTCCACGAGTTCAAAGAATTCGTTCGCGACCTTATCCGAGCCACCGAGCGGGCGGGCGCGCAAGAGTGCTTGAGTTTCCCAGACTCTGGACCAGCGCGAGTAGTACTCACGGTAAGCGTCGAGAGTACGCACGAGCGGTCCTTGACGGCCTTCGGGGCGCAGGTCCGCGTCCACTTCGAGTTTCGGTTCTGCCAGAATGGCTGGCTTGAGCGGAATGTTGACGTAATGCTGGACGTTGCCCACGATGCGCAGTGCTTGTTGCTGAGCTTCTTGCTCGTCGACATCTGGCAACGGCCGGTGCACATACATGACGTCTACGTCAGAACCGTAGCCAATTTCGCGTCCGCCTTGGCGACCCATCGCGACGATCAAAAGCTCGGTGATCTTCTCAGACTGCGAGTATTCCTCTTGCTCTGCAACTCGCAGAATGCCCAGAACGGCGGCACGGTCAACATCCGAGAGAGCCTTGCCCACTTCATCTTGATCGATGAGCCGCGCAGAGTCTGCAAGCGCGATGCGCAAGAGTTCACGGCGGCGGATCAGGCGAATGAGGCGCAGACGCTTTTCGTGATCTTTGTGGCGTCCCAGCTTGGAGGAAATCTCTGACCACAGCTTGTCGAACGGCTGCGGTTCGAGGTCCGCGTCGTTGCCGAGCCACGCTGCGGACTCGGGCGAAACCTCGAGGAGGTCCGTGATGAAGCGGCTCGAGGACAGGATGGTGCACAATCGCTGAGCACCGGCTGGCGAATCTCGCAGCATGCCCAAGAACCAGTGAGAGTCACCGAGGGCCTCGGACAATCGACGGAAGCCCAAGAGTCCGGCATCGGGATCCACGCCTTCGGCGATCCATCCCAGCAGGATGGGGAGCAACTGCCGTTGGAGCGCCGAGCGGCGACTAACGCCAGAGGTCAGCGACTCAATGTGGCGCATGGCGCCCTTAGGATCTGCGTAACCGAGTGCCTTCAAGCGCGCCTGAGCAGCTTCAGGGGTCAAGCGAATCTCGTCGGCAGACAAGTTCGCGGCCGTCGCCAAGAGCGGTCGGTAGAAGATCTTCTCGTGCAAGCCACGCACTTCGCGCTTGGTCGCCTGCCAACGCGTGAGCATTTCGTCCGTCGAGATCCATCCCGGAATACCGAGCCCCTGCGAAGCTCGGGCGATCGTACGCATCGCGTCAGGCTTGGTAGGCATCAAGTGCGTGCGGCGCAAACGCGTGAGCTGAATACGATGTTCCAGAACTCGCAGGAAGCGGTACGCGCCACCAAAATTTGCGGCATCGGCCCGGCTCATGTATCCGGCTTCAGCCAGCTCATCAATGGCGGTCAGCGTATTGCGGACACGCAGAGACTCTTCCGTGCGTCCGTGCACCAACTGCAAGAGCTGCACGGTGAACTCGACGTCGCGCAATCCGCCGGGTCCCAGCTTGATCTGACGGTTGACCTCAGCGGCAGGAATGTTATCCGTGACGCGTCGACGCATCGCTTGAGTGGATTCCACGAACCCGTCGCGTTCGGAGCTTACCCAAATCATGGGGGCAACAGCTTCTTCGTACGCTGCGCCGAGCTCCGCGTCTCCTGCCAAGTACCGAGCCTTGAGTAGTGCCTGGAATTCCCACGTCTCCGCCCAGCGCTTGTAGTAGGCCACGTGAGAATCGAGGGTGCGTGAGAGCGCGCCGTCTTTACCCTCTGGACGGAGGTTCGCGTCAAGCTCCCACAACCCGGGTTCCGGAGCGGACGCATTCATGGCACGAGCAGTCAGCGTCGCCAACTGTGCCGCCATCTTTGCCGCCGCGTCGGCATCAAGGTGAGCTGCGCCGTCGTCCTTCAGGCCGTCACGCACCGCGTGAACGTAAATGACGTCAACGTCTGAAATGTAATTGAGCTCGCGCGCACCGCATTTGCCCATGCCGATCACCGCGAGGCGCAACGCGTCCACGGCCTCGGGCGAGGTTTTAGTGATGACCTCAGCGCGAGCGAGCGCAAGGCCGGCGGAAATCGCGGCGCCGGCGAGGTCTGCAAGTTCGGCCGCGACCAGCGGGAACGCGACTTCGGGATCCGCACAGCACAGATCGCGCATGGCCAGATCCAACAGCAGCGCGCGGTACTTCACGCGCAAAGCAACAATGCCCTCGGTGCCAACAATCGTGGCAACCGGACGTTCAGCGTCTGGATCGGCGCCGACGGATTCGAGTAGTTCGCGCGTCAGCTCAGCCGCTTCGCGGGCACGGAATGTCGCTTGAGGATCCGTGTCTACGATGCTCAAATACCGTGGCTGTCGCACTAAGAATTCGCCGAGCGCCTCGCTGGCGCCCAGCACGCGGAAGAGCGGAATGCTGCGATCGCCTTGAGCAATGAGCTTGAGAACCTTCGGTTCACGCTCCGCAATGCGCACCAACAGCAACAGCGCACTGTCCGGATCGGCGCAATACGAAAGAGCCTCTAGCAAGTCCTCGCGAGAGACGGATTCGAGTTCGCGCGCCTTGAGAAAGCGCTCGGCGCGCTCAATATCGGCGAAGCCAACCGCGATGAGATCTCGCTGTGTCGCGACACGCACGGCTTAGAGAATCCCGAGGTACCGGTTCAGCTCGAACGGGCTCACGTCGTGACGGTACTCATCCCACTCGTCCTGCTTGTTGCGCAAAAAGGACTGGAAGACCTGCTCGCCCAGAATGTCAGCAACGAGCTCGGAGTCTTCCATCGCGCGTATGGCGTCATGCAAGCTGCCTGGCAACGGCTTGTGGCCGGAAGCGCGGCGCTCAGCCGTGGAGAGACTCCAGATGTCATCCTCGGCGATTGGCATGAGTTCGTACTCTTCCTCGATGCCCTTCAGGCCAGCGCCCAAGAGGCACGCGAAAGCGAGGTACGGGTTCGCGGCCGAGTCAATGCCGCGGTACTCGATACGAGCGGACTGACCCTTGTGTGGCTTGTACAGCGGGATGCGGACCAGAGCGGAACGGTTGTTGTGTCCCCATGACAAGTGGCTCGGTGCTTCGCCGCCGCCCCACAAGCGCTTGTAGGAGTTCACGAACTGGTTGGTGATGGCGGTGAATTCTGGGGCGTGCTTCAAGATGCCCGCGATGAAGTGACGAGCGGTCTTGGAGAGCTGGAACTCACGGCCTGCTTCGAAGAACGCGTTGGAGTCGCCTTCGAAGAGGGAGAAGTGGGTGTGCATGCCAGAGCCCGGGTGCTCCTTGAACGGCTTCGGCATGAAGGTTGCGTAGCTGCCCTGCATCAAGGCAACTTCCTTGATGACCGTGCGGAACGTCATGATGTTGTCCGCGGTCTGCAAAGCGTCCGCGTACCGCAAGTCGATTTCGTTCTGGCCTGGGCCGCCTTCGTGGTGGGAGAACTCCACCGAAATGCCCACAGCCTCAAGCATGTTCACTGCGGTGCGGCGGAAGTCCTGAGCAACGCCGCCCGGAACGTGGTCAAAGTACCCACCGTAATCAACCGGCACTGGCATGCCATTCTGGCCGATCTCGTCCGAACGCAAAAGGTAGAACTCAATTTCAGGGTGCGTGTAGCACGTGAAGCCCATGTCGCCGGCGATCTTGAGCTGGCGCTTGAGAACGTAGCGCGGATCCGCGGAGGACGGAGTGCCGTCTGGGTTCTGGATATCGCAGAACATACGGCTGGTGGGTTCAATTTCGCTGCGCCACGGCAAGATCTGGAAGGTGGAAGGATCCGGCTGCGCGAGCATGTCGGATTCGAAGATGCGGGACAGACCCTCAATCGAGGAACCATCAAAACCGAGGCCTTCTTCGAATGCGCCTTCAACTTCTGCGGGAGCTAGGGCCACTGACTTGAGCGAACCCACTACGTCTGTAAACCACAAGCGCACAAAACGAACATCGCGTTCTTCAATGGTTCGCAGCACGAACTCTTGTTGACGATCCATGAAGGACTCCTCTCGCACGGCACCTGACGGTGTGGGCACTAGTCAGGTAAGCAAATCTTCCTGTCCCAGCAGTTATGTCCTCCACTTTACTCAAAAGCAACCCTCAACGAAGCTCGCGCAAGGCTGTTACTTCAAGGCAACAACCCGTAGCGGCGTAAACTGAGCGCATGACGGCTCAAGAATCAGCTCCTTACGCAGCGCCGACCCCACTCAAAAAGATCCGTACCGTTCACTTGGCCGAGTTCAAGAAGAACGGCCAACACTTCTCCATGCTGACCGCTTACGACCAGCACATGGCTGAGATCTTCGATGCCGCAGGAATCGAAACGATCCTCATTGGAGACTCCGCCGCCAATAACGTCATGGGCTATGACACCACGCTCCCCATCACCGTTGATGAAATGATCGTGTTCGCCAAAAGCGTGGCAGCCGGCGCGAAGCACTCCTTCTTGGTGTGCGATTTGCCCTTCGGCTCCTACGAAGTCTCCCCGCAGCAAGCCGTGGAGACCAGCATTCGCATCATGAAGGAAACCGGCGTTCACGCCGTAAAGATTGAATGTGATGAGCGCCAGACAGACACCGTGGCTGCGATTGCAGCAGCGGGCATTCCTGTTCTCGCCCACATTGGTTTCACCCCGCAAGCCGAACACTCACTCGGTGGATATCGCGTGCAGGGTCGCGGCGAAGAAGCCGCCGCCAAGCTCGTCAAAACTGCGAAGATGCTCGAAGCTGCAGGCAGTTTCTGCATCCTGCTAGAAATGGTCCCGGCCGAAGTCGCGAAGAAGGTTGATGAAGCAGTCACCGTGCCGACCATCGGTATTGGCGCCGGAAACGGCACCACGGGTCAGGTGCTGGTGTGGCAGGACATGTTGGGATTGCGCACGGGTCGCCTCCCGAAGTTCGTCAAGCAATACGCTCAGTTGCGCCCCATCATCGAAGAGGCCGCCAAGGCGTACAAGGCCGATGTTGCCTCCGGCGCCTTCCCGGCACCGGAGCACAACTTCGACTAAGGTTTTCGCTTAGGACTCGTCTTCGCTGTCCCAGGCTTCGTTGTTCTGATGGACCTTGTCCATCGCCTTCATTGCCTCTTCACGGCTAGCGTAGGGTCCAAGAAGTTTGGTCCAGTCAGACTGGGCACCCACCTCTACCCCACCCGTTTCCACGTTGTACCAGTAGTCGCCCTTCGGGGCGGCTCCGGTGCCTGCGTTGTCAGGTTGCGTTGTTTCTTCACTCATGGATTCCTCCTTGACGTGTGTTGAACCACGGTAGATGTTTCTCAGAGTACTCGGTCGTTGAGTGGTTAGGATCAAGGTATGTCAGTTTCAGTTGCACCAGTCGGGTCTCTCAAGCCCGGCACCCCCACGCCCATCCGCACGGTTCCCGCGAACATTGCGCGCCCGGAATACGTTGGCAAAAAAGCGCCAACGCCGTGGACCGGTGGCGATGTTCATTCTCCAGAAGTGATTGAGAAGATCCGCTTCGCGTCGAAGATCGCGGCCCAAGGCCTGCAGGAGATCGGCAAGGCAGTGCAGCCTGGTGTCACCACTGATGAGTTGGACCGCATTGGTCACGAGTTCTTGTTGGACCACAACGCGTACCCGTCCACTCTGAGCTACCGCGGCTTCCCGAAGTCCATTTGCACTTCGCTGAACGAAGTCATTTGCCACGGCATCCCGGACACCACCGTGGTTCAGGACGGCGACATCATCAACATTGACATCACCGCCTACATCGATGGCGTTCACGGTGACACGAACGCTACGTTCCTAGCCGGCGACGTCGACGAAGAATCACGCTTGCTCGTGGAGCGCACCGAAGAGTCCTTGCGCCGCGCCATCAAGGCTGTCATGCCGGGACGCCAGTTCAACGTGCTGGGCCGCACCATTCAGTCCTACGCGAAGCGCTTCGGTTACGGAGTGGTCCGGGATTTCACTGGCCACGGCGTAGGTCCCGCTTTTCACACCGGTTTGATTGTTCCCCATTACGACGCCGCACCGCGTTTTTCGGATCTCATCGAACCCGGAATGACCTTCACCATTGAACCGATGCTCACGCTGGGCACGGCCGATTGGGACATGTGGGAAGACGGATGGACTGCCACCACCAAGGATAAGAAGCGCACCGCTCAGTTCGAGCACACGCTCCTTGTCACTGAGTCCGGCGCCGAAATCCTCACGCTTCCTTAATAGCTTCACCCCTTCTACGAGAGGATCTACTTCTCATGGCTTTAGCACCAGCATCCGGCATCAAGCCGCACCACGAGCGCGGCATCGGCGTTGATATCGGCGGAACCGGCATCAAGGGTGGCATCGTCAACCTCACCACCGGTGAGCTACTTGGCGAACGCTTCCGTATTGACACGCCCAAGCCCGCCACCCCTGAGGCAGTTGCCGAAGTCTTGAAGCAGATTGTGGACGAGCTCATGAGCCGTCCTGAGGCGCCTGAAGCGGATACCGCTGTGGGCGTCACCTTCCCAGCGATCATCGCCAACGGCGTGGCTATGTCTGCCGCCAACGTGGACGAGTCCTGGATCGGCACGGACGTGGACTCACTCTTCACGAAGGTCCTAGGACGGCCGGTGACGGTGATCAACGATGCCGACGCCGCTGGCCTGGCCGAAGCTCGCTACGGCGCTGGCAAGGACGTGCCGGGCACGGTCCTCACGATCACCCTGGGCACGGGTATTGGATCCGGATTGGTCTTCAACGGCCAGCTCGTGCCGAACCTCGAGCTCGGCCACTTGGAGATCGACGGGCACAACGCCGAATCGAAGGCTAGTGCCACGGCTCGCGAGCGCGATGACATCGGTTGGAATGAATACTCCAAGCGTCTGCAGCGCTACTTCAGCCACGTCGAGTTCCTCTTCTCCCCCAACCTCTTCATTGTGGGCGGAGGCATCTCGAAGAAGTCTGAGAAGTTCTTGCCGAACCTCGATTTGCGCACCAAGATTGTTCCGGCTCAGCTGATCAACAACGCAGGCATCGCCGGTGCTGCATTGCAGTCCACGCTGTCCTCCGAAAACTCCTAAGAGCTGAACCAGCTTCAGATCTGAGTCAGCGTCAGCACCCAACTCAGAAACTAAACGCAGAAGGAGCGCCTCCACGAACAGAATCGTGGAGGCGCTCCTTCGTGTCTGGGCTATTTGGTGCGAAGCTCGGCGATGGCTTTCTCGAAGTCTTCGAGGGAGTCAAAGCCTTGGTACACGCTCGCAAAGCGAAGGTACGCGATCTGGTCCAGCTTCTGGAGTGGCTCCAGAATGGCTAGGCCCACTTCGTGTGCCTTGATCTCAGCGGCGCCAGAAGCACGTACAGCTTCTTCGACGTCCTGCGCGAGGACCGCAAGGTCATCGTCCGTAACGGGGCGTCCCTGACACGCCTTACGCACGCCGCTAATGACCTTTGAACGGCTAAACGGCTCCACCACGCCTGAACGCTTCACGACGTTCAGAGCAGTGGTTTCAAGCGTGGTGAAGCGCTTCGAGCAGTTAGCGCACTGGCGACGACGCCTAATGGCCGCGCCGTCGTCAGTGACGCGCGAATCGACTACTCGAGAATCTGGATGTCTACAGAATGGGCACTGCATTAGCGTTGTCCTCGCTGTTGAGTACGCACCAGCACGGCGTCGCCGTGCGCGGGAAGATCTTCTGCACGAGACAGCTCCACCACGTGGCGGGCCACGTCATTCAGGGCCGACTCGCTGTAAGAGATGAACTGGATAGCCTTCAAGAACACCGTGGGGTTCAGGGCCGAAGAATGAGCGGCGGTTCCCATCGTCGGCAAGACGTGGTTGGAACCGGCTGAGTAGTCGCCCAAGGACACGGGGCTGTGGGAGCCCACGAAGATCGCTCCGGCAGCCGTGATGCGGCTGGCCACCTCTTCAGCGTTCTCGGTCTGAATTTCGAGGTGCTCGGCAGCGTAAGCGTCGCACACCTTTACGCCTTCATCGAGCGAATCCACCAGCACAATGGCCGACTGCGTGCCGGAGAGCGCCGTTTGCACGCGTTCGCGGTGCTTCGTGGACGCGACTTGCTCTTCGAGCGACGCGCGAACTTTTTCAGCCAGGTCGACGCTTGGGGTGATCAAAACGGACGCCGCGTTGGGATCGTGCTCGGCCTGAGAAATCATGTCCGCCGCAACAAAGTCCGGGTTGGCGGAAGCGTCAGCGAGGATGGCGATCTCGGTAGGACCGGCCTCGGCGTCGATGCCCACGCGGCCCTTCACGAGGCGCTTGGCGGTCGCAACAAAGATGTTTCCTGGGCCGGTGATGACGTCCACGGGATCAATTTCGGCATCTCCCGAAGCTACATCCGCGGGCACGCCATACGCGAGCGAAGCGATGGCTTGAGCGCCGCCGAGTGCGTACACCTCAGTGACACCCAGCAAGTGCGCGGCAGCCAAAATGGTGGGGTGCGGCAAGCTGTTGAATTCTTTTTGCGGCGGGGACACGAGAGCAATGGAGCCAACGCCAGCAGCCTGCGCGGGAACCACGTTCATGACAACGCTTGACGGGTAAACCGCGAGGCCACCGGGAACATAGAGACCCACGCGGCGAACCGGGACCCACTTCTGGCGGACTACTCCCCCGTTGCCGAAGTCAACATCAACATCGCGTGGAACGGATGCTTCCGCGAACTTGCGAGCCCGACTAATCGATTCTTCAAGTGCTTCGCGAACCTTCGGATCCAAGCTCTCGAGCGCCTGCGCAAGCTGCGCCTCGGTGACCCGGAAGTGTTCTGGAGCTCCGCCGTCGTACTTCTCAGCCAATGAGCGCAACGCACCGAAACCCTCGGCACGCACCGAAGCGACAATGTCCTCAACCGCCGCCGTAGCGTACTCGACGCTGCTCGACGAGCGCGGAAGGGCAGCCAGCAGTTCGGCGCGGCTCAGCGACGAGCCGCGAAGGTCAAGAGTGGCGAGGGAAGGGTAGAGCTCAGAATTCACCTCTCTAGTCTACGGATCCGCGCGAGTGCGCGCGTCGATCGAGCGCTCGCATGACGAAACTCTGAGGAATCTATCGAGAAATTACCCGATCGCCGTCCGATTATCCGATGGTTGAGGAGCTCGGTTTGGACTCGAGCGCGTCTGGGCCCAGCAGCACCTTGAGATCGCCGAACATCGACGAGCTAGGGTTCACGCGATACTTCGATCCCAAGCGCATCAATTCCACCGCACGGTCGCCCGTGAGCTTGAGCCGCACCTCAGTCTTGCCGGGGTACATGCGCAAGACCTCGCCGAGCTGGGTCAACAACTGCTCGTTGGCCCGGTAGTGCGGGAGGCTGATGACGATAGGACCGCCCAAGCCATCCTCGTGGATCTCCGGAATGGTCATCTCTTGAGCGCTCAGCGTGATGCTTCCATCGTCGCGGCGCTGCACGCGGCCCTTGATGGAGACGATCAAATCTTCCACGAGCAACGGAGCGATCGGCCCATAGACCTTGCCGAAGAACATGACCTCCATCGAGCCGCTCAAGTCCTCGAGCTCGCAACGCGCATACGGATTGCCGCTGTTCTTCGCAATGCGACGCTGAAGGGACGTAATCATGCCCGAGATCGTGACGAACGTATTGTCAGCCGGACCGTCGTCAGCGAGGACCTGTGAAATCTGGTGATCAGAGTTGTCATTGAGCACATCTCCGAGGCCCTGCAACGGGTGGTCGGAAACGTATAGACCCAACATTTCGCGCTCGAAGGAGAGCTTGTCTTTCTTCTCCCATTCGGGAAGATCCGGGATGGAAACAGCGAGGCTAGATCCGGCGCTTGGATCATCAAAGGCACTGAAGAGGTCAAACTGGTTGGCCGCCTCATTGCGCTTGAGAGCAATCACCGAGTCGATGGCTTCTTCGTGAATCACCAAGAGCGAACGACGGTGGTGACCCATCGAGTCAAACGCACCGGACTTGATGAGCGATTCAATGGTGCGCTTGTTGCAGACCACCGCAGGGACCTTGCTGAGGAAGTCCGAGAAGTCCTGGAAGCTGCCCTTTTCCTCGCGGGACGCCACAAGGGCGTCCACCACGTTGGAGCCAACGTTACGAATAGCGCCCATGCCGAAGCGGATGTCCTCGCCCACCGGGGTGAAGGTGAGCGCTGATTCATTGACGTCCGGTGGGAGCACCGTGATGCCCATGCGGCGGCATTCGTTGAGGTAGAGCGCGAGCTTGTCCTTGTCATCGCCCACGGACGTGAGCAGTGCGGCCATGTACTCGGCCGGGTAGTGAGCCTTGAGGTAAGCCGTCCAATAGGACACCACGCCGTAGGCTGCCGAGTGCGCTTTGTTGAATGCGTAGTCAGAGAACGGAAGCAGGATGGCCCAGAGCATGTTGACGGCTTCCATCGAGTAGCCGCGATCCACCATGCCTTGGGAGAAGCCAGCGAACTGCTTATCCAGCTCGGACTTCTTCTTCTTACCCATGGCTCGACGCAGAATATCTGCTTGACCAAGCGTGTAGCCGGCCAACTTCTGAGCGATAGCCATAACTTGCTCCTGATACACGATCAGGCCGAAGGTACCGCCCAGAATGTCCTTGAGCGGCTCTTCGAGCTCTGGGTGAATCGGAGTGACTTCCTGGAGCTTGTTCTTACGCAGCGCGTAGTTGTTGTGCGCGTTAGCGCCCATTGGACCCGGGCGGTAGAGCGCGAGCACTGCCGAGATGTCTTCGAAGTTGTCCGGGCGCATGAGCTTGAGCAGCGCACGCATGGGACCACCATCGAGCTGGAAGACGCCCAGCGTGTCACCTCGAGCCATGAGCTCGTAGGACTCTTTGTCATCCAACTCGAGGCGTTCGAGATCAAGATCGATGTCCCGGTTTTGCTTGATGTTCGCGATGGCGTCCGAGATGATCGTCAGGTTTCGCAGGCCCAAGAAGTCCATCTTGATCAGGCCCAGGCCTTCACACGTGGGGTAATCAAACTGGGTAATGACCTGGCCGTCTTGGAGGCGTCGCATGATGGGAATGACGTTGATGATCGGCTCAGAGGACATGATCACGCCGGCCGCGTGAACGCCCCACTGACGCTTTAGACCTTCGAGGCCCTTGGCCGTTTCAAACACGGTCTTCGCTTCAGGGTCCGTAGCGATGAGCTCGCGGAAATCGCCAGCCTCGCCGTAACGCTTTGCTTCCGGATTCTCGATGTCGGCCAGCGGGATGTCCTTGGCCATGACGGCAGGCGGCAGCGCCTTCGTCAGGTTGTCACCCATGCTGAACGGGTGGCCCAGCACGCGGGCGGAGTCCTTAAGCGCCTGCTTGGTCTTGATGGTGCCGTACGTGACGATCATGGCGACGCGTTCGTCACCGTACTTCTTGGTCACGTACTCGATAACTTCGGGGCGGCGACGATCGTCAAAGTCGACGTCGAAGTCGGGCATGGACACACGGTCTGGGTTCAAGAAACGTTCGAAGATGAGGCCGTGCTTGAGCGGATCCAGGTCCGTAATACGCAGCGCATAAGCCACCATGGAACCTGCACCGGAACCACGTCCGGGACCAACACGGATGCCGTTGTCTTTGGACCAGTTGATGAAGTCGGCCACCACCAAGAAATATCCCGGGAAGCCCATCTTGATGATGACGTCGAGTTCGTAGTCAGCTTGCGCGCGAACCTCGTCCGGGACGCCATCCGGGTAGCGGTAGGCAAGACCCTTCGTGACTTCCTTAATGAGCCACGATTCCTCGTTCTCGCCTTCCGGGCAGGGGAAGCGAGGCATGTAGTTAGCGTCCGTATCAAAGGACACTTCACAGCGCTCGGCGATGAGCAGCGTGTTGTCACACGCCTCAGGAAGTTCCTTGAAGACATGGCGCATCTCTTGAGAGGACTTCAAGTAATAGCCGGAACCGGAGAACGCGAATCGCGATCCACCCTCATCGTAGGTAGGCTCGTCCAGCTTTGAACCAGACTGGATTGCCAAGAGCGCTTCGTGTGCCTTGGCGTCATGCTCGTGGGTGTAGTGCAAGTCATTGGTGGCAACAAGCGGCAGGTTGAGTTCTTTTGCCAAGCGCAAGAGATCCTCGCGAGTGCGGCGTTCAATGTCGAGCCCATGATCCATAAGCTCGCAGTAATAGTTCTCCGCACCGAAGATGTCCCGGAACTCAGATGCAGCTGCACGAGCCTCTTCGTACTGACCAAGACGGAGTCGAGTCTGGATCTCACCGGACGGACATCCGGTAGTGGCAATCAGGCCTTCCGAATACTTGTTCAGCAGCTCGCGGTCCCAGCGCGGCCACTTGGCGAACACCGAGTCCAAAGAAGCAATCGAGGACGCCTCAAAGAGATTGTGCATGCCAGTGTTGTTTCGGGCCAGCAAGGTCATGTGCGTGTAGGAACCGCCACCGGAAAGGTCATCCGCACGCTGAGACTGATCGCCCCACCGGACACGGGTCTTGTCATTGCGGGCAGTTCCTGGCGCCACGTAGGCTTCCACGCCGATGATGGGCTTCACGCCAGCATCCGTCGCTTGCCGCCAGAAGTCGAAGGCACCGAAGAGATAACCGTGGTCCGTGATGGCCATGGCCGGCATCTCTAGCCGCTGCGCCTCCGCAAAAAGCTCCTTGAGTCGGGCAGCACCGTCCAGCATGGAGTACTCGGTGTGAGTATGAAGATGGACGAAGTTTTTCTCATTGCTGCTAGCCACCCATCCAGTCTAATGAGGCTGGCTGACAGATAGCTTGAGCCAAGAAAAAGAGGCTAGTGAGCGCCGTCTCGCAAGAGCTCCAGGGCGTGTCGCAGATCAGCCGGATACTCGCTGACGAACTCCACGAACTCCCCCGTCACCGGGTGCGGGAAGCCGAGCTTGTGCGCGTGCAGCCACTGCCGCACCAGGCCAAGCTCGGCCGCCAAACGAGGGTCCGCCCCATAAGTCTGATCTCCGGCACACGGGTGCTTGAGCGCGGAAAAGTGCACGCGGATTTGGTGAGTACGCCCCGTCTCCAAATGCACTTCCACGAGGGAGGCGGCCCCAAAAGCCTCGAGGACCTCATAGTGCGTCACCGCATTCCGGCCGTCTTCCAAGACGGCGAACTTCCACGAATGATTGGGATGGCGGCCGATCGGGGCATCGATGGTTCCCTTGAGCGGCTCGGGCAATCCCTGTACGACGGCGTGGTAAATCTTGGTCGGCGTTCGTTCCTTGAACGCGCGCTTCAACGCGGTGTATCCACGTTCGGTTTGAGCAACCACCATGACGCCAGACGTGCCGACATCCAGACGGTGCACAATCCCCTGACGCTCCGGGCTACCCGAAGTGGAGATGCGGTATCCAGCACCAGCCAGCGCACCCACCACGGTAGGCCCAACCCAGCCTGGGCTGGGATGAGCGGCGACGCCAACTGGCTTATCGATGACAACGAAGTCCGGGTCTTCGCCCAAGATCTTGAGTTCCTGCACGGTCTCCACTTTCACTGCCATTGGGTCAATTCGTTCGGGTGCATTCACCTGAATCACGTCACCGCGGCGAACCTTGCGGGACTTCGCGATCGGGTGCCCCGAGACGGTCACCCATCCTTCAGTGCACCACTGCGCGGCCTCGCCGCGAGAAACACCGAGCTGCGACGAAAGGAAGGCGTCGGCGCGCAACCCTACGGCGTCGTCATCGGCGACGAAATCTTCACGAATCGCGGGCTTCACTTAGTCGCGCCCTGCCTCGCCGGAACCCTCGACGGAAGCCGAGGCGGCGTCGTCGTGCTCAGATTCTTTTGACCCATCAATCTTGCGCCCCACGAACATCAGCAAGCACACGCCGATCATGGAACACACAATGAAAGAGTCAGCAATATTGAAAATGGCGAAGTTCGGGACGGAAATGAAGTCCACTACGTGACCGTTGAGGAACGACGGCGGGCGGAAGAGACGGTCCGTGAGGTTGCCAGCAACGCCACCCAGCAGACCGCCAAGAGCAACAGCCCACCACAACGAGCCCAGTTTGCGGAGCAAGAAGAGCACCAGCACAAACACGAACGCCATCAACAAGGAAAAGACCCACGTGAACTCGGTTCCAATAGAGAACGCGGCCCCAGGGTTACGAATGAAGTACCAGTTCAGAATCGGCGGGATCACAGGGATCACTTCGCCCTCATACATGTTGGTCTCCACCCACCACTTGGTGAGCTGATCCGCCGCATACGCGATCACAGCAAGGCTTAGCGCCAGCGTCACCAAGCGTCCCCGCGAGTACTTGCGCTCCGGCTTCACTGCCTCAGCGGCAGATGCGGCGTCATTCATCACAAACCTTTTTCTCAAAGACATACAAATGACAATGTCGGCGACCCATGCAGGGCCACCGACATTGTCTCTAAATCACGTATTGCGCCTGGATGGCTTAGCGCTGCGCGCTTTCCGTCGAAGCAGTCTCTACAGAGCCCTTGGACTCAAGATCGCGCAACTGACCCTCGATGAAGGTCTTGAGGCGTCCACGGTAGTCGCGCTCGAAGCCACGCAACTGATCGATCTTGTTCTCAAGAACAGACTTCTTCTGCTCAAGATCCGTGAGGGTCACGCGAGTCTTCTCTTCGGCGTCGCCAACCAACTTCTTAGAGCGGGAATCAGCGTCAGAGACGAGCTTCTTGGACTGAGCGTCAGCATCAGAAACGAGCTTCTGCGACTTCGCGGTAGCGTCAGAGACCAATGCCTCAGCCTTGGACTTTGCCTCGGCGAGGAGCTTGTCACGCTGTTCGATACCAGCGCTGACGTACTCGTCGTGGAGACGCTGTGCCATTGCCAAAACGCCAGTGGCGGATTCGGCGGTCACGCGGTGCTGTTCGCCACCTGCGGCAGCGGTGCTTGCGGTGGCTGCGGACTGAGTCGATGCCAAGTTGGCAGCGGCCACGGTGTTGTTTGCGCCCTGCGCTTCAGCTGCAGCACCATCCTTGACGGCTGGGACTGGAGCAGGAACCTTGACGTCTTCCGTGGAAGCCGTGGTGGATGCAGCTGCACCCTTGCCAGCCTGCAGGTCTGCAACGCGCTTGCGAAGTTCGTCGTTTTCCTTGTTCAGGCGGCGGAGCTCGGTCACGATTTCGTCAAGGAAATCGTCAACCTCGATCTGGTCATAACCTTCGCGGAACTTGGTGGGCTGGAACCGCTTGTTGACAACGTCTTCAGGCGTGAGCGCCATAATTCACCTCTGATACTCGTGTGTGCGCCCGCACTTCGTGTGAACGCGCGGACTTTACCGGGACTAGAACTCAGCAAAAGTAGTAAATCTAGAGTACATCCGACCCTTGAAAACTTGCCGATTGCAGGTTTTAGCCCGCGAACTACTCGTTGTTCATAGTATCGCTATGCAGGCCAGACTAATAACTTTCGAACAAAACTATTCCCCGAGCAGAGGGTTTTAGGAGGCGGCCATTCCCAATTGCAACACAATGAACTTCAAAATAATGACTGCGAAGAACAACAAGATGAAGGCCAAGTCGAAACGCATGCCGCCCAAATCCAGCGAAGGAACCTTAGAACGGATCCACTTCATCGGCGGATCCGTCACGGTGTAAACGGCCATGGCCGTCATGAGGGCGATCCCCTTCGGCTTCCATGAGCGCGCGAAGGACTGCGTGATATCCAGCACAATGCGAATGATGAGCAGCGCCTGGATGACGGTCAGCGCTGCGTACAGCAACCCAAATAGAAGACCCACGGGGTGAGGAAACCTCGACTAGCTTTGGTTGAAAAAGGTCGTCTGACCTTCGGCTGCCTTCTTGTCTTCCCCAATGACCTCAACGGTCGCTGGAGAAAGCAAGAACACCTTGTTGGTGATGCGGTCAATGGTACCGCGCATCGCGAAGACCAGGCCTGCGGAGAAATCTACGAGACGCTTAGCGTCAGACTCGCCCATATCCGTGACGTTCATGATCACAGGGATGCCATCGCGGAATGCTTCGCCGATGAGCTTTGCGTCGTTGTAAGAACGTGGGTGCACGGTGGTGATTTGACGCACGGAGAATTCCTCTTCACGAGTTGAGCTAGCGCGCTTGATAGGGGTGACAGGTGCGCGGTACTCCTCAACACGTCCTACGGTTGCAGGGCGCGGAGCTGGTTCCTCGCGGAGCTGACGGACGACTTCGTCTTCGCGGCGCACTGGGCGCACGTCGGCACGAGCTTCTTCACGAACAATCTCGCGCTCTTCGGGTGCCGAGTGGCGCGTTTCGTGCTCGATCTTGTCGCTGTATTCCTGCTCGTCGCTATCAGCGAGGCCCAAGTAAATCATGGTCTTCCGCAAGGCGCCGGACATGGCTTCTCCTTCGTGCTGTTTCGTCAACCGTGCGCGCATGGTAAGCCGTGTGCGCACAAATTCTCTTCGCTGGTTCGACGCTACCGCACAGCAGGGCGCGACCCGAGGACATCCGAGCCAATTCGCAGGTGTGTCGCACCTGACGCTACGGCGGCCTCAAGATCGTGACTCATGCCCGCAGACATGATGGTTGCGTCCGGGTAGGTTTCGGACAGCGTGGTCAGTTCCTCGCGCAGACGGTCGAAGACTTTGCCGGGCTCCGCACCCAGCGGAGCTACCGTCATGAGGCCCCGCAATCGCAAGTGTTGGGCTTCAGAAATCTGGCGTGCTAGGTCTGAAATTTCTTGAGGTACGACGCCGCCGCGTTGCGCGCCGCTGCGGCTTTCCGCAGTCTTTTGCTCGCTCGAAAATTCCTCGCCGAAGTCCACTTGGATCAGGACGTCGAGGTCCGCTCTGGCTGGCTTTCCAGCTTCCTCGGCGGCTTCGATCTCTCGGGCCATTGCCTTATCAAGAGCTTTCACGAGTGACGCGCGGTCCACCGAGTGAACCATGGTGGCGTACTTGACCACGTTCTTCGCTTTATTCGATTGCAACTGGCCAATGAAGTGCCAGTGCAGATCAGCTTCCGCGAGCTCTTCAGCTTTCGCAGCCGCTTCCTGGTCCTTGTTTTCGCCGAACTCGGTCATGCCAAGTTCGTGAAGAATGCGGACATCGCTCGCGGGGAAGAATTTCGAGACAACTACCAACGTGGGCTCTTCGGCGAGTCCAGCTTTGGCGGTTGCATCGGTAATGCGCTGTTGAACTTTGTGGAGCCGCTCGCGTAGTTCGTCGGCGCGATTCTCCAAAGCGTTTGTCACTGTTGCCCTTCGGGTGCTATCCACACAACGCCGGCTAGTCGGCCTGTCTTTGCGTTGCGACGGTAAGAAAAATACGTGTCATTCTCGAGGGTGCAGATCCCGGTCTCGTGAACCGTTCCACCAGCTTCGCGAACGATGCTCGCTGCAGTCTTGGGGAGGTCAAGAGCAGGCGTTCCCCATGAGGTGGTGCTGGAAATTCCGGGACGCGAGGCTTCGGATTCCTGCTGCATGTCTTCGGGCACTTCGTAGCACTTGCCACAGATCGCAGGACCAATCCACGCTTCAATCTCCTGGGCACCCGCGTCTTTCATGGCAGCCATGGTGTTTTCAATGACGCCATCGAGCAGACCCTTGCGCCCGGCATGAGCTACCGCGCTCACTGGATCTTGGTCATCACCGCGCCGCCCTACAAAGACGAGCGGAACGCAGTCGGCCACCATGACAGCGAGGGGCTGGCGCGCGTCACGGCTCAGCAATCCGTCAGCCGTGGGGGCTTCACCCACATTAGGGGCGACGGCGTCCACCACGATGGCCGAGTGTACTTGGTTCATGTAGGCGACAGGAGTCGCTTCAATACCGAGTTGACGTTCAAGTGCTTGGCGATTCTCCGCCACCTTAAACGGATCATCCCCCACGTGGCCTGCCAAGTTGCCTTCCACTGTGGAGGTGAAGGCAACTTTGGCTTGTGGGACCAACGTGGAGGAATAGATCTTCATTCGTTATGCAACTTTTCTTCGAACGCTAACCGCTCGGGTTTTACTTCAGGAAGTCAGGAACGTCGAGGTCGTCGCCGCTTCTGGAGTTCAAGTCCGGCTCAACAACTGCAGGCAATTCTTCGAACTGCTGCTGGTTGTTGTTCTGCTGCGAACCGTGGTTCTGAGAACCCTGCTGGTTGTTAGCCTGAGCGCCTGCCGTAGCTGGCTGCGAAGGACGGGTTGGAACGGATCCCCAGCCGCCGCTCTCGCCTGGCTTGAGTGGCATGGTGCCCGGAACCGAAGGTGCCTGCTGTGGAGAGGGTGCCTGACGGTTCTGCTGTGGAGCGCTCTGCTGAGGCGCGTTGTTCTGCGAAGCGTTGTAGTGCTGCGGAGCGTTCTGCTGGCCAACGTTCTGCTGTGGTGCATTCTGCTGAACAGGTGCCTGCTGGTTGTTCTGCGGAGCAGATTGTGCCATCTGGCGCTGCTGAGCGTTCGGGTTGGAGCTCGTGGCGTCCACCTGATCGAAGCCTGCAGCAATAACCGTGACTCGAGCTTCGTCGCCCAAAGCATCGTCGATGACAGCACCGAAGATGATGTTTGCTTCTGGGTGAGCAACTTCCTGCACCAAACGTGCAGCTTCGTTGATCTCGAAGAGGCCGAGGTCGGAGCCGCCCTGGATGGACAAGAGCACGCCATACGCGCCGTCGATGGAAGCTTCGAGCAAAGGAGACGCGATAGCGAGCTCGGCTGCCTTGACCGCGCGGTCTTCACCGCGAGCGGAGCCGATACCCATCAATGCGGAACCTGCACCCTGCATCACGGACTTGACGTCTGCGAAGTCGAGGTTGATCAAGCCTGGGGTGGTGATGAGGTCGGTGATGCCCTGAACACCGGACAACAGCACCTGGTCAGCGGAGCGGAACGCGTCCAAGACGGAAACGTTGCGATCGCTGATGGAGAGCAAACGGTCATTCGGGATCACGATCAAGGTGTCGACTTCGTCGCGTAAGGCGTCGATGCCGGACTCTGCCGAGTTCGCACGACGGCGACCTTCGAACGTGAATGGACGGGTAACAACACCAATCGTCAATGCACCGAGGGAACGGGCGATGCGAGCAACGACGGGCGCGCCACCGGTACCGGTGCCGCCACCTTCGCCGGCGGTCACGAAGACCATGTCGGCGCCACGCAGGACTTCTTCGATCTCTTCTGCGTGATCTTCAGCTGCCTGTCGTCCCACATCTGGGTTTGCGCCCGCGCCCAAGCCGCGCGTGAGTTCGCGTCCCACGTCAAGCTTGACGTCAGCGTCACTCATCAAGAGGGCCTGAGCGTCGGTGTTGATTGCGATGAATTCGACGCCACGCAAACCGACCTCAATCATTCGGTTCACAGCGTTAACGCCACCGCCGCCAATGCCGACGACCTTAATAACGGCCAAGTAATTTTGAGGAGCTGCCACAGCGTTTGTCCCTTTTTCTTGTGGTGTTGGTCTTGCTTGTCTTCAGTCTGCCAAGACACGAATGGCGACACGCGCAACATCCGCAACCTTAACCCTTAACTTCAGGGTTAGAGTTATGTCAAGTTCTACTGCTAAAACGCTATGGGGTGCACCATGGCGTTTCAATGACATCCGTTGCGTGTCGCAAAATCGCCTACTTTTGCCTGCCTACGATCAGGTAGACAAAGACGCTATTTCGTCACCGGATGGTCTGGGCTGGACACATCAATTGTCTGTCCAGATTCCTTCGGATCTACGGTTAGCAGTGCCTCAAGCACCGCCGCTTTCTTGGCACCATCGGCCGCAGATCCCCACACGATGGTTCTTCCATCGCTGAGCTTCAACTGTACCGAATCAATCGTGGATGCCGTCGCCGACGTGAGCTGGCTTCGAACATCGGCCCTCAATTCACCCAGTACGGTGGTCACTGCGGAGAAGACCGCTTGATCTTGATTCCCCGCAGGAAGCTCGATCAGCGGAAGAGACTGTGCATGTTCTTTAGTCGCTGGGACCAGCACATGCCCATCAGCAGCAACGAGGTTTTCGCCGTTCTCATCACGCCGAATAGCAACAGGAACGTACTCGATCACTTGCACATCAAGCGTCGCAGGAGTCTGAGCTTGCACCACGACGTCCTGAACAGTCGGATCCTCCTGGAGCAACTTGAGCACTCGCTCCGAGCTCACTTGAGGAAGCGGCGTCCCCTTGAAGGAATCGAGCTTGGACGTCAACGTCTCCGCGTTCGAGAGTTTGGTGCCATGCACATTGATGTTCTTGACTGCAAGCAATGGAGAGAACCAGAGCACGAGCATCACGACGACGACCGCCGCGATCACCCCGCCGACCCACATCACAGTGCGTCGCTTACGGCGCAGCGTCTCTAGTACGGGCAGGCCAATGACGTTGGTTTCATTCTCGGCGCCTTCACCGAGCTTGAAGTTTGGCGTCTTGTCGCTGATCTTAGACATTCAGCGCTTCCACGATTTTGGCGCCCAGCTCCGTGACGTCGCCGGCTCCAACCGTCATGATGATGTCACCCTCTTGAGCGACACTCGCGACCTGCTTGGCTGCGTCGTCAAAGGCAACAGCTCCGCCAGAGGTTTCCAGGGCGTTGACGATGAGCTCGCTGGTCACACCCGGGATGGGCTCTTCACGCGCCGGGTAAATATCCAAGACATAGGCGGTATCAGCAAGCGACAGAGCCTCAGCGAATTCTTGTGAGAATTCACGAGTGCGTGAGAACAAGTGCGGCTGGAACACCACGTGGACCTTGCCCTCGCCGGCAACTGTGCGTGCAGCCTTGAGCGCTGCCAAGACTTCAGTGGGGTGGTGCGCGTAGTCGTCGAACACGCGCACGCCACGGGCGTCACCCTTGGATTCAAAGCGACGAGCCGAGCCGTGGAACTGCCCCAGTGAGCGGGCAGCGACGTCAGCTTCGAGTCCGGCGTCCACACCTACTGCGAAGGCAGCCGTGGCGTTGAGGAGATTGTGGTTGCCAGGAACGGGCAAGCGCAGCTCTACAGACTCGCCACTCCCCCATTCAAGGGTTGCCGTGACGGTGCTGCCTTCAGTGCGCACGTCCGTGATGCGGCGGTCGGCTGCGTCGTCGAACCCGTAGGTCTGGACGCGAATGTCCTCGCGCTCCTTGCGGATGCGTCGAGCCAAAGCCATAGATCCTGGATCGTCTGCGCAGCACACCAGCAGGCCATCTTCAGGGAGCAAGGACGCAAAGAGGTGGAATGCCTCGTAGACGGCCTCTTTGGTTCCATAGTGGTCCAAATGGTCGGCTTCGATATTGGTGATGACGACGACGTCGGGCCGGTAATTCAAGAACGATGCGTCGGATTCATCCGCTTCAGCGACGAAGACCCTGCCTTCGCCCAGCTCGGCGTTCTTGCCGATACCTGCGACGTTCGCGCCGATGGCAAAGCTCGGCGACAGCCCCGCTTCACGGAACATCACAGCGATCATCGAAGACGTGGTGGTCTTGCCATGGGTACCGGCAACGGTCACGGTGAAGTAGCCGTTCATGACCGCGGAAAGAGCTTCGGAGCGGTGGACAATGCGCAGTCCACGGCGCACTGCTTCGTCGTACTCTGGGTTGCCTGGCTTGATGATCGAGGAGATCACCACGGTGTCAGCATCGCCCAAGTTCTCTGCCGCGTAGCCCACATGCGTCGTCGCACCGAGGGAGTTCAATTCGCGAAGCACGGGAAGATCCTTGGCGTCAGAGCCGGACACTTTCACTCCGCGAGCTACCAGCAAGCGGGCGACAGCTGAAACGCCCACACCGCCGATACCCAGCAAGTGCGTGCGTCCCAAATCGTTGACGTGTAGTTGCTGTTGCATTAGTCCTCTTTCGCGGTGGAGCTAGCGCCGGTCTCGGCCGCGCGGTGGGTGAAAGCTTCTTCTCGAATGATCTGGGCCATGCGTTGGGCAGCATCGCGCCGACCCACTCGCAACGATGCCGCGCTCATCGCTTCAAGACGTTCTTCGTTAAGAGCAAGCGGAACCACGGTGGACAGGAACCACTCCGGAGTGAACCCGGAATCGTCCACCATGTGAGCGCCGCCTGCTTCGACCAATGGTTGCGCGTTGAGTCGCTGCTCGCCGTTGCCGATCGGCAGCGGCACCAAGATGGCGGGAACGCCCACGGCAGCTAGTTCGCAAACTGTGCCGGCTCCAGAGCGAGAAATGAACAAGTCCGCGGCGGCATATGCGTTCTCCATGCCGTCCACGAATTCGGTCTGCACGTAGCCGGGGCGCTGTAGCGGCGCACCGGTGGTATTAAGAATGGCCTTGCCCTTGCCAGTGATGTGCAAAATCTGAAGATTGGACTCTGGAAGCTTCGGAAGGACAGCCTCGATGGTCTGGTTGAGCGAAGCTGCGCCCAAGGATCCGCCAGTCACCACGATCGTGGGACGGTCCGCGTCCAAGCCAAAGAAATCACGAGCTGCCCGCTTGCGCTCGGCACGGTCAATGGTGGCGATCGCAGACTTCATGGGCATGCCCACGATCTCCACGCGCTCCAATCCGGTGCCGGGGAAAGCGGCAGCCACGCGAGCAGCAAAGCGTGCGCCAAGTTTGTTGGCCAAGCCTGCCTTGGCATTCGCCTCATGGAGTACTACGGGGATGCGGCGTCGTCGTGCTGCCAAATAGACCGGCGTGCACACGTAACCGCCTACGCCAACGGCGACGTCAGCGTCTGCCGCATCAAGAATCTCGCCTGCTTGGCGAATGGCAGCGCGGAAGCGAGCTGGGAATTTGAAAAGGTCCGCAGACGGACGACGCGGCATTGGGACACGATTGATGGTCTTGAGCTCGTATCCAGCAAGCGGAACAATTCGGGTTTCCATGCCTGAAGGCGTACCGACCACGGTGATGTTCGTTGCTTGATCGTCAGCTTTGAGAGCGTCGGCAATCGCAAGCATGGGAGAAATGTGTCCGGCGGTGCCTCCCCCAGCAAGGACAATCGACAGCGGCTTGTTGTGCGAGTTCTCCACAGTGTCCTTCGGTTTAGTGCGCTAAGCGAGGTGAGTCTTTGGTGTCGTCTTCTTTGAGGCGATCGAGTTACTCCGGGACTTCTGTTTCCCGGTGACAGATCCATTATGCGAGTCCCTCGCAAATGCCATCACCACTCCGGACGCCAGAAGCACCATGAACAAGGCAGTACCACCATAACTAATGAATGGCAGCGGGACACCGATCACGGGAAGCAATCCCGTCACCATGGCCATGTTCACAAACGCCTGACCAACAACCCACGCCATGATGCCACCGGTGGCAATGCGCACAAACGGATCATTAGCGCGCGCGGCCACGCGGTACATCGCAATAGCCAAGACTCCGAAGAGTGCAATGATCACGAGGGAACCAAAGAGCCCAAGCTCTTCGCCCAAGATGCTGAAGATGAAGTCGTTGTGCGCTTCAGGAATGTACTTCCACTTCTGACGGGACTGGCCCAGTCCAACGCCAAACCAGGAACCTGAAGCGAGAGCCTGCATACCGGCCAAAGGCTGGTCACACGCAGAGTTGGTATCGCAGTCAATGCGCAACCACGCGTTGATGCGGTTCATACGGTTACCGCTCAAGATCGCCAGCACGATCGCACCAGCGGCAGCAAGGCCAGCCGTGACGGCAAAGAGCTTCATGTTGGCGCCGCCCAAGAACAATACGGTGGTCAGGATGAGGCCCATGATGATCGAGGTGCCGAGGTCATGGCCGGCGAGCACCAATCCAATAAGGATCAATCCGCCGGGAAAAACCACGGGCACAATGGCGTGCATGGTGCGATGAGTCAAGGCACCCTTCATCGCAAGAATATGGGCGCCCCACACGGCGAGAGCCAGCTTCGCAGCTTCCGAGGGCTGACCGGTGAAGGTACCGATCTTGATCCAGTTTCGGTTGCCGTAAACCTCAATGCCCAGTGGTGTGAACACCAACAACAGCAGGGCGATACCAAGGATAAGGATGCCCCATGCAAGCTTCCTAAACACCGCGACCGGCAGTCGAGAAAGGATGAGCATTCCAACAATGCCGATGAGAGCGAAAGTGCCCTGTCGCAAGAACAGCGCGTAAGACGAGCCTTCTTGAGTAATCGCTTCAACGGAGGAAGACGAAAGCACCATGACCAGACCAATGACGGTCAGGGCCAGGGAGACACCAAGAATCACAAAGTACAGGGGTCCTGAACCTTGCGCCGCATCACCATCGATGCGATTCCAAAATCGCTTCATGAATCCCGGGTGAGTGGAATTCTTCGGGGTACGGGCAGGGTTCGATTCGAAGCTCGCGCGGTGGGTTGCGTCGATGGCCACGAAGAACTCCTAACTAAGTTGTTTCTGAAGCAGAAACCCCTAGTTCAGAAGATCCTGCACTGCTTGAATGAAGGCGTTGCCGCGATGCGCGTATGACTGGAATTGGTCCATGGATGCGGCGGCTGGCGCCATCAGAACGGTATCGCCTTCGCGGGCAACACTCGCAGCTGCGGCGACCGCTTGCTTCATGACGTCTTCGCCAGACAATGCTTCTCGCGTTGTCGTCTCAGTTCCAGTTTCCTGCACACCGGGACCGATCACCGGGACGTCTGGCGCGTGTCTTGCCAATGACTCAGCAAGCTTTGAGGAATCGGCGCCGATGAGCACCACGGCCTTCAAACGCTGAGCATGCTGTTGGACAATCTCGTCATATTCAACGCCCTTGGGCAGACCGCCAGCGATCCAGACCACCGGTTTAAAGGCTGACAAGGAAGCACTCGCCGCATGGGGGTTCGTCGCCTTGGAGTCATTGACCCACAAGACACCTTCCTTATTGGCCACCACCTGAATGCGGTGTTCTCCGGGCTCAAAGTCAATGAGTCCCTGCTTGACCGCGGCAACGCTCACGCCAGCGGCACGGCATAGTGCAGCAGCCGCCAAAGCGTTTGCAGCGGTGTGCTGAGGCACCACATCGCCGAGATCGCTCAGGGACGCCAGTTCAGCGGCAGAGGAACGGCGTTCTTCAATGTACGCACGGTCCACGAGCAGTCCGTCCACAATGCCCAGCATGCTGAGACCGGGAACGTTCGTGGTGAAGCCGATGGCGCGGCAACCGTCAACGACGTCCGCCTCTTCCACCATCTTTTCCGTTTCGCGCTGCTCCACGTTGTAAATGGCGGCAACACGAGTGCGCTCGTAGATCTTGGCTTTCGCCGCGAAGTATTCTTCGAGGCTGCCGTGCCAGTCAACGTGGTCTTCGGCCAGGTTCAACACCACGGAGGCCAGCGGAGACATGCTGTGCGTGTAGTGGAGCTGGAAGCTCGAAAGCTCGATCGCGAAGACGTCGTAACCATTGGGTTCGCGGATGGCATCAAGGATCGGCGTTCCCACGTTGCCCACTGCGATAGCTCGCAGGTCGGCCGCACGCAAGATGGAAGCCGTCATTTCGACGGTGGTCGTCTTGCCGTTGGTGCCGGTCAGCACGAGCCACTCGGCCGGCTTGCGGCCAGCTCGTTCGCGCACGCGCCACGCGAGTTCGACGTCGCCCCAAATCGGAATTCCCGCTTGGGTTGCTGCATCGAGCACCGGATGGCGCGGGTTCCAACCCGGGGAGGTGACGACGACGTCGGGTAGCGCGCCGTCGATCTCCGTCAGCGATTCGATGTGCTCAGGACCGAGATATACCGCGTGGGCTCCCACGATCTTGAGCGTGTCGGCACGCTGTTCCAAAATCTCGCTGGTCTGGCCGTCAACGACAACCACCTTGGCACCGAGTTCAATGAGCGTGTCCGCCACGGAAAATCCGGTGACACCGAGGCCCGTGACGAGAACTCGCAAGCCTTTCCAGTCGGCGTCCCACGAGGTCAATTCATCAAGGTTGGTCACAGTCCAACAAGCCATTCTGCGTAGAAGATTCCAAGTGCCACCGCGACACACAGTCCGGCGATGATCCAGAAGCGCACCACCACCGTGACTTCTTGCCAGCCCTTAAGTTCAAAGTGGTGCTGCAATGGCGCCATCAAGAAGACGCGCTTTCCGCCGCTCAGCTTGAAGTAGACCACCTGGATGATCACCGATGCTGAGATGATGACGAAGAGGCCGGCGAGGATCACCAGCAAGAGTTCCGTGCGGGACAGGATGGCGAATGCAGCAATTGCTCCGCCCAAGGCCAGCGAGCCCGTGTCGCCCATGAAGATTCGAGCTGGCGAGGTGTTCCACCACAAGAAGCCCACCAGCGCGCCACAGAGTATTGCCGCCAAGAGCGCCAAGTCCATGGGGTCGCGCACTTCGTAGCAAACGTTGCCGATAGCACGAGAGGATCCACAAGCTTGGTTGGTCTGCCAAATGCCCATGAGGACATAGGCGGAAGAAACGAGGATCGATGCACCCGTGGCCAGACCGTCGAGTCCGTCCGTCAGGTTCACACCGTTGGTTCCCGCCGTGACAATCAAATTCGCCCACAAGACGAAGAGGATGGCACCCACCACGGGACCAAAGAATGCGAAGTCCAACCATGGAATATCGCGGATGAAGGAGATCTGCGTCGATGCAGGGGTCAGGCCCTTTTCGTTCGCAAATTGCAAGGCGAGCACGGCGAAGGTAATGCCCACGATGGCCTGCAGAACAATCTTCTGCCACGCGGTCAGGCCCAGCGATTGCTTCTGGCGGATCTTCCGGAAGTCATCCAAGAAGCCCACAAAACCCATGCCGGTCATCAAGAACAGCAACAACAGACCGGAGGCGGTGGGACCGCTTGGTTCTTGGCGGACGAGGCTCGCGAAGAGGTGTGTCAAGAAGTAGGCAACCAGTACGGCAACCACAATGACGGCACCGCCCATGGTGGGCGTACCGCGCTTGGTGTGGTGCGACGTTGGTCCGTCTTCACGAACGAACTGACCGTAAGAACGCTTCACCAAGAGCTTGATGAACAGGGGCGTTCCGAGGAAGGAAATGAGCAACGCTATGCCAGCGCCGAGGATCAAGGAAATCATGAGCGGGCTTCCTCCGAATCATTCGTCTCGTTCTTGAGGGACGCAATCCGGTCACCCAAATAGCGCAAACCGGCGCCATTAGACGACTTGAATAACACGATATCCCCTGGTTCGAGCTTCTCAGCTAGCAACGCCTCGGCTTCCACGACGTCGTTGACAAAGTACGCTTCATCTCCCCACGAGCCCTCCAGGACTGCGGAGTTGAAGGCAGCCTTGGCGCCAGCGCCAATAACCACCAACTTCTTGATGTTCATGCGGACCACGAGGCGGCCCAACATGTCATGTTCCAGGACGCTGTCTTCGCCAAGCTCCAGCATTTCGCCCAGCACGGCCCACGTGCGGCGCGCGTTACCGTTCTCATCCGCAACGCCGAGTTCAGCGAGCGTACGCAGTGCAGCACGCATGGACTCAGGATTAGCGTTGTACGCGTCGTTGATGATGGAGACACCATCGGCACGCTCGATTCGCTCCATACGCCAGCGGCTCGCAGCCCCCAGCCCGTCGAGAGTCTCAGCGATCAAGGAAGGCTCAACACCCAGTGCGTAAGCGCCGGAAGCGGCGGCCAAAATGTTTCCCACGTGATGCCGACCCATGAGGCCTGACGTGACGTGGTAGCTCGTAGCGTCCGGGAAAGTCAGCTCAAACGACGGGTGGCCGTCGCTGGTGATCTCAAGTTCGGACGCGGTGAGGGAGTTCTCAGGGGCGTCGTGCGGATTGCCCACGCCGAAAGTCATCACCTGAGCAGCAGTGTGCTCCTTCATGGCGATGACGTTGGCGTCGTCGCGGTTCAAGATGGCGGTTCCTGACGCGGGAAGCGCCTCCACCAGCTCGCGCTTCGCGATGGCAATATTCTGCACGCCACCAAATTCGCCGGCGTGTGCCGAGCCCACGAAGAGCTCAATGCCGATCTCTGGGTGCACCATGTCAGTCAAGTACGTGATGTGTCCCAGACCGGTTGCGCCCATTTCCAGCACCAAGTACTTGGTGTCTTCCGTGGCACGAAAAACGGTAAGGGGCAGGCCCACTTCACCGTTGTAAGAACCGATCGGCGCAATCGTTGGTCCCGCCGTGCTCAAGAGCGCAGCGAGCAGATCCTTGGTGGTGGTCTTTCCGGCAGAACCGGTAATGCCCACCACGCGCGTGCCGCGTTCACGCAAGTAGTTCACGATGTGAGCGGCAATTTTGCCCATCGCCAGCACAGCGTCTTCCACGATGACCGCTGGATCTGTAGCTCCGGCGTCGTCCTGCGTTTCGCGTTCGGAAAGAGAGAGCACAGCACCATTGGCACGAGCGGCGCGAATGAAGAGGTGACCGTCAGTGGCCTCCCCTGGCTTCGCGACAAACAGCCACCCGGGCTGGCACTCACGAGAGTCAGTATCAACACCCTTGATGACGAGCGTCGGATCGACGTTCGCTGTGAGGGTTCCCCCTGTTATTTCCGCGATGTCCGCGGCAGTTAGTTCAATCATGACCCTCTGGACTTTACTCTGCCGTGCCGTTGTCCGGGGACTCTGGCGCGGTTTCTCCAACCGAAGTGTGATCTATTCCGCCATCATGACGGGCTGCCAATGCTTCTCGCAATTCCACACGATCGTCCAAAGGAAGGTTGACGCCCTTCACTTCTTGCCACACTTCATGACCGCGACCGGCCACCAAGATGGTGTCAGCGGGGGTTGCAAGGCGAACGGCTTCCTTGATGGCTTGAGCGCGCGGGAAAATTTCGAACACTTCCGGCGCGGCCGCACCCATGCTGAGCGCTTCATTGGTGGTGCCTTCGAGCACTGCAGTGCGGATGGTTTGTTCGTCTTCGTCGTGCGGATCGTCGTCGGTAATAATGACCACGTCAGCACCGCGAGCGGCGATGGCGCCCATGATGGGTCGCTTGGCTTGGTCACGTTCACCCGTGGCTCCAAACACCACAATGACGCGGCCTTCGGTTCCTGGGCGCACGGCTTCGAGTGCACGCACCATGGCGTCCGGGTTGTGCGCGAAGTCCACGATGGCGGCCGGTGCATGACCCACAACTTCCATGCGTCCGGGCACGTTTGCGCTCAGCGGATCATGGGCGTCGAGCAACTGCTGGAGTTTCTCGAGAGGCATCACGTCAGCCGCGATGATCATGGTCAGCGCGAGGGCCGCGTTGGCGACGTTGAAGTCGCCGGGCAGACCGGTATGCGCACGGACGGTTTCGCCGTCGCGGTGGGTCAGCGTGAAATCATGCCCCAACCCAGATCGCTCAACAGCCGTGACGGTCCAGTCCGCGGTCACAGCTCCTGCGGCACTTGCGGTCGAGAGGGTTACCACCGGCAAGCCGGCATCGCGTGCCACTTGCGCGAGGCGCTCGCCCCACTCGCTATCAATGAGTACGACGCCGCGGCTTGCGAACTCAGGCGTGAACAGTCTCGCTTTGGTAGCGAAATAGTCCTCCATTGTGCCGTGCAGATCCAAATGGTCCTGCGTCAGGTTCGTGAAACCAGCGACCTTGAAGTTCAGTCCTTCAATGCGACGGTACTCAATCGCGTGGCTAGACACTTCCATCGCCGCAGCCGTCACGCCAGACTCGCGCATTCGAGCCAAGATGCCGTGCAGCTGAGTAGCTTCAGGCGTGGTGAGCACGCTGGGAATGACTTCCTCATCAGCCACAATCTCAATGGTGCCGATCAAGCCCGTCTTGTGGCCCATCGCGCCCAACAAGGAACGCAAGAAGTATGTAGTGGTGGTCTTGCCGTTCGTTCCGGTCACACCAAACATTGCCGGAGCGTCCGGCGTGGTGCCATAGAGGAATTTAGCGGCAATACCCGCCGCGTAACGAGGATCCTGAGCCACGAGCACCGGAGTGCCCGCTGGGAGTGAGCCTTCGTTCTCAAGGCGAGCTGCGGCGTCGTGGTCCGTCAAGATAGCTACCGCACCCGCGGCCACAGCCTGAGACGCGAAGTCCGCGCCATGACGCTTGGCGCCTGGCAAAGCCGCGTAGAGGTCCCCAGGCTGAATCGCGCGCGAGTTCAAACAGATGCCGCTCGCAACAACACCATCCACATCTCGCGAGGACTGCGCACCAATAGCCTGCGCAATCTCGTTCAGCGCGATCTGGGGTGCCGTCCGCGGGCGTAGCTCACGTTCTGTGTCCGCGAGGGAGTTTTCTACCATGGGTACTTTTGGTTCTCTCCGATGAAGACCTTGTAAGGGTCAGGCTGAGTGGTATCTGGGGCCACGTTGTAGTGGTTAAGTGTGGCACTCATGATGGTCTTGAAGGTATCGCCCACGGACCAGTCGCGCCAGTATCCTTGCGGACGGTACATCGTGACGAGGACCAAGTACTGAGGGTCTTCGATAGGAACCATGCCGCCGAAGGAGCTCGTGTGACCATCGTACTTACCGGTGGCGCCAGCGGCCTGACCGGTACCCGACTTGCCGCCTACGCGGTAGCCATCGATCTGCATCTTGGTGCTCGTGCCGTCCGTAACCACGGTTTCCATCATGCGGCGCGTCTTCGCGGAGGTGTCATCCGAGTAGATTCGTGTCTGCTCAGGCTGCTCCACTGGATGTTCTTCGCCATCGGGATCCACGTAGGACTCAATGAGCTGAGGCTTGATCTGCACACCGCTGTTACCGATGGTCTGGAAGATCGAGGCCGTGTTGAGCGGGGTCAGCGAGTAGCCCTGACCAAACATGGTGGTGTAGTTCTGGCGGCGATCCCACTGTTCTGGAGGAAGGAAGATGCCCTTATTCGCGCCAGGCAGTCCAATGTCCAAAGCGTCGCCGATGCCAAGCTTGCGCATGTAGTCATAGCGAGTCTCCGCAGGAACGCGGTCGCCAATCATCACCGTGCCCGTGTTGTACGAACGAGCAAAGACGCCTGCTGCCGTCATGTCATACGTGGCGTGAGGCAAGGAGTCGTTGATGGTTTCCTTGTTCAGCGTGACCTTGTTCGGGACAGACAGTGCTTCTTCCGGATCCATGACTCCGGTCTCAATGGCCGTGGCGTACGTGGCAACCTTGCCCGTGGAACCTGGCTCGAGAGCCTGCGTCACCGAAGCCGAAGAGCGAAACTCCGCATCCGTAGCACCAGGGTTCTGTGGATCAACCGAATGTGAGTCTGCGATAGCGCGAATCTTTCCGGTCTTCACTTCCATCACAATCGCGGACACCCACTGGGCGTTGAACTGCTGCTGCTTGGCCATCACGGCCTCTTGCGCAGCCCACTGAATGTCTTGATTGATCGTCAGCTTGACGCTCTGACCGTCCTTGGCAGGAACTTCCTTGTTTGTAGCCATCGGAATACGGACGCCATCGGCGCCAACTTCGTATGAACGCTCGCCAGGCGTACCGGCGAGGGCAGAGTTCTGGGACTGTTCAATGCCAGCGACACCGGAGCCGTCCACGTTCGTGAAGCCCAAGATCGGTCCAGCAACGGAACCCGATGGGTAGTGACGCTCGCTCTTAGCGGTGGCGCCCAAGCCCGGAAGCTTCACGTTGAGGATGGCGTTCTTCACGTCAGCGCTGACACCCTTGGCTAGCAGCGAGTAGCCCTTCTTTTTCTCGCCATCCTTGCCTACAACAATGTCCTTGATTTCGGTGACGTCACGCCCCAAGATTTGGGCGATCTCCGAGACCGCTTGATCCTTGGTGATGGTCTCCGTCTGATTCGTCTCTTGGTTCTTACGACGGTAAGACTCCGGGACGTGACGCTGATCAGTTGCCAAGTCAAAACGCACAATGGTGGACGCTAAGGTTCGGCCTTGATCGTCCAAAATGGAGCCTCGGACAGGCTCGATGGTCTGTGTGCGAAGTCGGTTATCGACGGCAGCCTGAGCAAAACCCTCAGGGTCAATGCCCTGAACCAGGAAGAGCCGACCCGTCAACAGCATCAGCATGACAAGCGCGATGCCAATTCCAATACGGAGTCGCCGCGCGCCAGATGCGGTCCACTTTGCGTTGGCCGCCTTTTTGCGTGCCGCGCTTGTTGTGTGGCCAGACATGGAGTGCTCCTAGTAGTGATTTTCGTGGATGTGGTACCACTCCAGGGGCGAGTGTCGTGGATGGCTACCGCACGTAGTCGACTTTACGGTTCAGTGACGGAAGGGGCCGGAATTGACCCGCCGTTGAGCGACTTCTTGTCAAACTTTGGGCGCGCGGTTGCCTGCTTGGCAGAGTCCGTTTCGGACTTGGCCGTTGCAGATTCTTCCGTGGTGGACTGCTCCGTTGCCTGCTGGTTCGTTTCCGTGCCAGCTTCTGGAGCATTGTCAGCCGAGTTGAATTCCGAAGCCGATGCCTCGCCAGCGTCGCCTGCTTCAGCCTGAGCCGGAACTGGCATTTCTGGTTCAGCAGCCTGCTCAGGAGTGACGTCCTGCTCTGGCTCTGCTGCATCAGCAGGAGCGGCCTTCGCAGGATCTATCGTGCCAGGAGCAACCGTGACCGGGTTCTCCGGCAAAGCGACGAGCTGGCCCACTTGCGTCTCCGACGTGGCAGCAGTGGTGGATCCGAAGACCTTGCCCTGCGTCAAATCGATGGTCGCCGTCGTACCAGGAGAAACCATGCCAAGCTTCGCCGCGGAAGCCGCAAGATTCTGAGGAGCCTGCAAGTAATCAACCTGCTGGCGGAGGGACTCATTCTGCTGGGACAGGATGGTTTCCTCGCCACGCAACTTGACGACGTCGTACTGGCCGTTCGACACCGTAATGTTCAGCACCAACACCGCAGCCAAAGCGGCAGCAAGAATCAACCCCAGGAACATGGCAATGCGCCCACGGCGCTGCGGAGATACGTTCGGAACCACCGATAGCGGAATACGACGACGCTCGGTGACGGGGCGCTTGACCCGCGCGGTATCCGGTTTGGTTGCGAGAAATTCTTGGGCCAATGCTGATGCACTCATGACGAGCTCCTGGGAAGTGTGCGCTCGGTTGCGCGGAGTCGGGCAGATGCCGCGCGAGGGTTTTCGGCGATTTCGAGTTCGGTGGGTTGTTCAGTTCCACGAGTGATGGTCTTGAACCGGGCTTTGTGTTCCTCAAGCTCCACAGGGAAGCCGGCGGGGGCGGAAGACTTGGCGGCAGCTGCGAAGAACTTCTTGGTGATCTTGTCTTCGAGCGAGTGGTAGCTCATGACCACCACGCGTCCGCCGACGTTCAGCACGTCCATGGATGCCGGGATGGCTTCCTCGAGAACATCGAGTTCTTCATTGACAGCGATCCGTAGCGCTTGGAAGGTGCGCTTCGCCGGGTGACCGGCGGTACGGGCAGCGCCAGCAGGAACCACCTTGCGGATGGATTCCACGAGTTCGCCCGTAGTGGTGAAGGGCTTCGTTGCCCGATCAGTCACGATGGACTTAGCGATGCGTCCCGCAAACTTCTCTTCGCCGTAGACACGCAGAATGCGAACGAGCTCTGACTCATCCAGCGTGTTGACGAGGTCAGCTGCGGTAGTTCCCTCAGTGCGGTCCATGCGCATGTCCAAAGGAGCGTCAAAGGAGTACGCGAAGCCGCGCTCGCGCTCATCAAGCTGAAGGCTGGAAACGCCGAGGTCAAAGAGCACGCCATCGACGCCGGGCAATCCGAGGTCGCGAACGACGTCTGCGATCTCGTTGTACACGGCATGGACAAGGTGGGTGCGGTCTTCGAACTTCTTGAGCCGCTCCCCCGCCAAGGAAAGCGCCATGGTGTCGCGATCAATACCAATGAGCATTGCGTCCGGGTAGCGCTCAAGCATCGCTTCCGAGTGACCGCCCATTCCCAACGTGCAGTCCACGAGGATTGGTTGGCGCTTCTGCGCGCGAGCGTTTTCTACCGACTCAGCAAAAAGTGAGACGCAGCGTTCAAGGAGAACTGGAAAGTGGCGATCAGCAGTCTTCTTCGGCGTCAACGCATCCGCTGCGTCCGCACGGTCAGCTAAGAAACCGTTCTCGGCGTTGTCGTTCGTCAAGGCGGCCCCCGTTCCCTGAATGCGTGTCCGCTAAGCGTTGCTTGTACTGCTGAAGTTGTGGATTACTGCTAAAGATTTGATTTACGTGAAGATTAAAGATTTGGTCTTTCGATGCAACTGGGTCCCCCTCCGCAGTGCATATTCCTGGCCCCGGGGAAGTGAGGTCAGGCTGTAGCAGAGCGGCTGGAGACCCAGCTGCACCGATCGGCCCTGAGGATCGGTGTTTCTCAACAGCGATCTAAAAAATGCCTGGGAGCACGTCCTCGTCAGTTTCGGAGAACGAATTCTCCTGATCCTCCAAGTACTTGTCCCACGAAGCCGAATCCCAAATCTCAACGCGAGTGCCCGCCCCAATTACGGTCACGTCGCGGTCCAGTCCTGCGTAAGTACGCAGTGCCGGGGGGATAGTGATTCGGCCTTGCTTGTCTGGAACTTCGTCAGAAGCACCAGATAGGAAGACGCGGATGTAGTCGCGGGCCTGACGTGAAGACAAAGGCGCTGCGCGCATTTGCTCATGTACTCGCTCAAACTCGGAAGCGCTAAACACGTAGATGCACCGTTCTTGCCCTCGTGTTAGCACCAGTCCAGCTTCAAGCTCGTCCCGATACTTCGCCGGAAGGATGAGCCGCCCTTTCTCGTCAAGGCGCGGGGTATACGTCCCTAAGAACATATGCACCGCCTTCGCTCGGGAGAGGGTTTTCTCTTCTTGGCTCCTAGTTCCTCCTACGTCCTCCACTTTACTCCACATCACTCCCCTGTCAACGCGAAACGAGATGCGAAACACCGTTTTTTTCTGGCAAGTTCCTGAACATCCGCGGAATCACGCGGTGGATGCAGGGTGGGGGCAAAGTGGAGGGATTTTGGCGACTTTGGCGCCTGGCGAGCCGCAGAAATGCTGATTTTGCCTCTTCAACGGGCCGAACCTGGCCCGAGCACAGGGCGGTGGAGGAAAGTGGAGTGTCCTGGGATGGGCTAATCCCCGGGTTATAGGACATTAAAGTGTGTCTGATGGGGCTTGGTTGCCTTTATCGGCGCGGCTAAACGGGTGTTGGCATACTTTTCGTTGTTTATTCGGGAAGCGTGGTTGACAACGAGCGTTTATGCGTCCTGTGTGGTGGCGGGCTGAAAAGGAACGGTTCCACGAGTGCTGGAGCTACCAGGTATCGCTGTAAATCGTGTGGCGCGAGTAGTTCTGAACGGATACAACGCGTCGACGTGCGTCGACGCCACGAGCTCTCCCGATTCCTGGAATGGCTGCTGGGAAACAAGACTCAATCCCAAGTCGCTCAGGGCGTGGATCCACGCTCGTTTCGTCGCTCCACACACTGGTGCTGGAACATTACTCCCGCGATCGAGGTCACCGGAGAGATCTATCCGGAAGTCCAGCTCGACGGCATCTATCTCGGTTCCTGGTGTTGCTTGATCGCGATCGCTGGCGAACACGTCATCGGTTATCAATGGTGTGACACGGAAAAACGCGTGGCGTGGGAACAGCTCCTAACTCGTTTCCCCGCACCAGATTTGGTCGTGATTGATGGTGGTTCCGGGCTGGCATCCGCGCTGAAACATTGCTGGCCCGAGACCCCTGTTCAACGCTGCCTGGTGCATATTCAACGCAACGTGCGCGTGCTGATCACGATGCGCCCCCGCACGACCGCGGGCCGCGAACTACGGGCTATTTCCCTTGCCCTGACACGGATCACGAGCCAGGATCAAGCGCGTGCATGGCTACTTGCACTCAACCAGTGGCACGGAAAACATCACCAGATGCTGAACGAGAAAACCTACCGTTCGCACCACCGTGGTTCGCTGCCGCAAAGCGTGAGGCCGCACCAGCGCTGGTGGTTCACACACGACCGGCTACGCAAGGCCTACCAACTCCTCGAGCGCGCCAGCCAACAAGAAGTCCTGTTCACCTATCTCAAAGACGAGCACCGCTCACGGAACGCCTCATCAACAACGAACAGGATCGAAGGAGGCATCAACGCGCAGCTACGCAATCTTCTACGCAACCATCGCGGACTGACCCCTGAGCACGCTAAACGAGCCGTGGAATGGTTCCTCTACAAGCACTCCCAGAACCCAGCACCAGCCCACCAACTCATCAAAAAAGAACACTACGAGCCCGTCGCCTACACGCAAGAAATCGAGGAACACATCGGACCCGCAGAACTCGGAACAGGACTCAACGCAAACGAAGGACTCTGGCACCGAAAAGGATGGGCCGGCCGCGCCTCCTAAAAAGACACGCCCGACCCAGACACACATTTATGTCCTATAACCCTAATCCCCCACCTTCCTCCACCGTCCTTTAACGAAGAAGAACCGAGTCAATGACTCGGTTCTTCCGTCTGGGCCGCAGGATCAGGATGCTGCGGCGATAAGCGCTTAGAGGTCGCGACCTCGTTCGTCCCACTTCTTCTCAAGGTCCTGCAAGAAGGATCCTTGACGCTTAACCTTGCCGCCGGCCGTGGCAGGCTGCTTCACTGCAGACACCGTGGTGGCGTTCTTAGGCTTCGATACTGCGAAATATACAGAGGCGCACATGAGCAAGAAGCCCAGCACGCCAACAATGATCAACTGCAGATTGATACCAAGTAGCAAGATCACAATGCTCACCACAGCGCCAATTGCACCGAGTACTAGGTTCCGGGGTGAGAATCCGCCAGTTGTCGAAGCGGACTCAAAGGAGGAAGTGAACTCGTGGTCGGCATTTAGCTGCTTCTCGAGCTGTTCGAGCAGTTTCTGCTCATGTTCCGACAGCGGCATTGCCATCCCCCGTTCTAAATCTGAAATCTTTAAATGTAAGTCTATTTTGTCAATATCGATTGACGACAATCATGGCGGCAACCCTTGTAACTACTAACGACTTAGAGCTGCTTTTTGTTCCCAAGTTAGCTTCCATTTCTTCCCCGAAATGAAAACTTCTTGGACTTCCACTTTAGTCATGTCAAGGGGTCTTGTGGAAGTCTCGGAGACTGTGCTTTGGCTGGTGATTTCAAGAGAGTTGCCGGTAGAGGAACGGCGTCTGAGAATTTCTGAGCGATCGCATCCGCCACGGCGTCGATGGCCGGCCAATTACTGTCAGACCTCTCAAAGGTGAATTGCCGTTCTCCACTGTCATCAGACAAGTGATCGCAGCGCACCCCAATGAGCCTGACCGCCCGCATTTTGGGGCGCTCATTGATCAGCAGCTGATTGATCGCTTGAGCGAAAACGGTGGCCGAGTTCGAGGCGGAGCCCAGGGTGACGCTCCGACTAACGGTGACAAAGTCCGCATATTTGAGCTTGAGCGTCACTCCTCGGGCAACAAGTGACGCGTTTCTGAGACGACGAGCCACTTTGTAGGACAGCTTCAGCACTTCCGCTTCGAGGAAATCGAAATCCCACACGTCTTTCGCGAAGGTCTCTTCAGCACCAATACTTTTCTCTTCGCGACCCGTCTGAATGGTGCGATGGTCAATTCCCCAGGAGAGGTCATGAAGATGAGCGCCCGAGGATCCCAAGAGCTTAGTGAGGGTGGCGCGCGGCGTATGGGCAAGGTCTTCAACGGTCTTGATTCCCACACGCTCGAGGGTCTCTGCGGTTTTCGGGCCTACTCCCCAAAGCGCACGGACGGGCTTCTTCTGCAAGAAAGCTACGACATCCCGCGGCGGCACTTCGAGCAAACCATTGGGCTTTGCGTGAGTGGACGCCATTTTGGCAACAAACTTATTGGGTCCAATTCCCACCGAGGACGGAAGGTTGAGGCGGTGCTGAATCTCGTCCCTGATTCGCTGACCAATTTCCCGCGGTCTACCAAGGCGGCGCATGGAACCCGTGACATCCAGGAATGCTTCATCCACGCTGACTTGTTCAACGAGTGGGGTGATCTCGCGAAGCAGTGCCATCACTTGCTCAGAGGCCTCTGCATATAACCAATGCTTCGGCTCCACAATGAGCGCATGCGGGGCCAGTTGCTTCGCGCGTGAGACGGGCATAGCGGAACGCACTCCCACCGCGCGGCAGTCATAGGACGCTGACAGGACCACGGAGCGCATGGAATCATGCCCCACAATGACGGGGCGCCCCGCAAGGCTCGGGTCGTGAAGGATTTCCACGGACACGAAGAACGCATCCATGTCCACGTGCATGATCACGGATTGCCTCCTGTGAGCGTTCCCGTGATTCCCTTCAGTCATATGTTGAATGGTAGCTCAAAATTGGGCCCAATAGAACATTCATTCTAATTCTGTGGATGACAAGAAGGGCGTCCTCTTGGCGCAAACAGCTAGAGTGGATGGGTGCCTGATTCTTCACCCAATGCCCGCTACATTGCCGCCCTCAATGACCACATTTCTGCGTTCTTGGGGCAACAGCGTGCCACCGTCGACGCCATCTCGCCACATGCAACTGAGCTCATGGATGCGCTCATTCAGTTGGCCACGGGCGGTAAGCGGTTGCGCGCTTCCCTGGCTTTCTGGGGATTCGTTGGCGCGGGCGGAGAGGACGACGACGCCGCAATTCTCACCTTGGGTGGTTCGCTCGAGTTGTTCCAGACCGCCGCATTGATTCACGACGATCTCATTGATGCATCTGATACCCGACGCGGAAACCCCAGCGTTCACCGTCGCTTTGAGGCGATGCATTCACGCGAGCAGTGGCACAAGGATCCCGCACGCTTCGGAGGATCAGCAGCAATTTTGGCCGGTGACTTGTGCTTGTCCTTGAGCGAACAGCTCTTTGCCACTATCTCTCAGGTTCCACCGCGCACTCGCGCGATCTTCGATGAGATGCGACTCCAAGTCATGGCCGGACAGTACTTGGATGTGCTCGAGGAAAACGCCGGTCCAGTATGGGAGGCGGACGCCGCGCTTGATCGAGCCCGCTCAATTCTTCGCTACAAATCGGCTAAATACTCCGCAGAGAATCCCGTTCTTTTGGGAGGTTCTTTGGCCGGAGCAAACGAACAACTGCTTGAAGGTTATTCGCGGTTCGCACTTCCGCTCGGCGAAGCATTCCAGCTCCGCGACGACCTCCTGGGCGTCTTTGGCGATCCCGCCACCACGGGCAAGCCGAGCGGTGACGATCTCAGGGAAGGCAAGCGTACTGAGTTAATTGCTCACGGCGTGCAGCTTTCAGGCGATGCAGACCGGGAATTCATTCAGAATCGCTTGGGTGCATCTGATCTCACGGACGCGGAAATCGCGGATATGACGCGAATTCTTATCGAATCGGGGGCTCAAGAAGCCACCGAAAATTCCATTCAACAGCTCTCCACGAGAGCGTTTGCTGCGCTCGAGGACTTGGATATCCCCGAGCGCGCACACACGGCATTGCGCGGCCTCGGTGAAGCCGCGGTCAACCGGAACGCTTAGCTACCAGGCCAACGCTTGCGCGCGGCGTCGTATTTCGGTCTTGCGTCCCGCCAAGAGTGCGTCCATTGGCGTTCCGGGCAAGGAATCATCCGGGGTAAACAACCAACGGATGATTTCCACGTCACTGAAGCCCGAATCCGTGAGCACGGAGATGGTTCCACCGAGGGAATCAACAATCTCGCCGTCGCGGATGAAGGCTGCCGGCACAGCACGAATATTGTTTTCGCCTACGCGCGCTTCAAGAATTTGGCGCTCATTCAGAAGTCCGTGAACTTTGCGTAGTTGAAGGTTGAGGAGTTCTGCAACGTCGGGAAGTGGAAGCCATTCGCCGACGAGATTTTCTAGTTCTTGCACGCATCTAGAGTGTCACAAGAATATCCGACACGCGATATCAACGAATACCTAAGATTAAAAGGGTTTTGTGTTAGGCGATTTTCGGGTACATTTTTAGTGGCTAACCACAAGCTTCATCCTTGTGGATAGTCGAAACACTCGCACGCGGTCCCAACAATTCAACCGTTCATATGAATTGCCGCGACAAATTTGAGGAACTTATGTCTGCCGTTACTTCCGTAAAGAACCCGGCGCGCCAGCCCCTGCGCTTGGCCGTTGCCTCGGGAACTACCGTTTCCGCACTCGTCCTAGCAACTGTTGGCGCTACCGGCGCCATGGCCGACGATGTCTTGACCGTCAAGCGTGGCGACACCATCTCTCATATTGCAGCTGAAAATAATGTTTCGGTTTCTTCCGTGTTGAAGCTCAACGGCCTCAGCGGCAAGGACTACATCTTCCCGGGCCAGAAGCTCGTGGTACGCGGCACCTCTTCCGTGAAGCCAGCCGCCTCAAGCACCTCTTCCAAGTCGCCATCTAAGGCAACGGCAGCAAAGCCAGCTAAGGCTGCTCCTGCTCGCATCTATGTTGTGGAGCGTGGCGATACGCTTTCCCACATCGCACGCCACTTGGGCGTTACCCTCAAGCAGCTGCTTGCGGCTAACAATCTCAAGGTATCGTCCGTGATCCGCCCCGGTCAGAAGATTGTTGCTCCTGCCGGTGCAACCGTACCTGCTCCGTCGAAGAGCACGCCTTCTAAGACCTCGCCTTCCAAGAGCACCACCACGAAGCCTTCCACCCCGGCGAAGGCAACGTCCAAGGTTTACACCGTGGTCCGTGGCGATTCCCTGGATTCGATTGCGCGCCGCATGAATAGCCAGGTTGACGCCATCATGGAGGCCAGCAACCTCTCTTCGACCTTCTTGCGTGTCGGTCAGCGTTTGAACGTACCAACCATCAGCGCCTCCGGTGGAAAGCAGCTTGTCGGCGGCCAGTTCTTGGGTTACTCCTACTCAAGCTCCACCGTGAACTCGGCAAACCGCAACAAGCAGATCCTCTTGGCTCGCGGCGTCCCATCCAAGGCAGAGATGAAGGCCCTCATCATCCGCACCGCGCGTCAGATGGGTGTGGAGCCGCAGTTGGCTCTCGGCCACGCGATGCAGGAGTCCGGACTCAATCACGCGTCCGTTTCACCGGCCAATGCCATCGGCGTCATGCAGGTCATTCCATCATCCGGTGCATGGGCTTCGGACTTGGTGGGACGCAAGCTTGATTTGCTGAAGCCAGAGGACAACGTGGTGGCGGGCATCGCCATCATCCGTTCCTTGCAGCGCACCATGCCATCCATGCAGCACGGCATCGGCGCTTACTACCAGGGCGCTGGATCGGTGAAGAAGAACGGTTTCTACTCTGACACCCGGTCCTACGTCAACAAGGTTTTGAAGTACCGCGCGCAGTTCTTCTAAGAACTCGTAGCGGCAGGTTCTTTCACGAAGGAAGCGGTGTCGAGGCTTCAGGTAACTGATGCTTCGACACCGCTTCTTCAGTTTCTAAGAGAGAGCTGTTGAGCCGACTTTTCGCCGGACCTCAAGCACCATGATGGATCGCTTACTTGCCAACCGAGCGCACCGGGAACTTCAGCGTGACGGTAGTCCCGTTCGGTTCCCTGTCACTCCACGTAATGGTGCCTCTAAGATCGCTCGTGACGAGGGTGCGGACAATTTGCAGTCCCAGTCCCGGATTCGGCTGGACGCCGCCAAGTCCTGCGCCGTTATCGCTCACCTTCACGGTGACGAACTGCGTGCCGTCTTCGAGGCTACGCTGGGCATCGAGCCACACGGTGCCGCCTTCGGTCGCCAGACCGTGCTCCACCGCATTTGCCACCAGTTCGATGATGACAAGGGAAAGCGGCGTAGCCAGCTCGCTCGAGAGGGACCCAAAGGTTCCGGAACGTTCCGTGGTGATCTTCCGGTCCGGAGTAGCAACTTCGGCAGCGAGACGGAATTGACGATCGATGAGCTCGTCGAAAACCACGTTCTGCGTCAGTCCCTGGGAGAGGGTCTCGTGAACGAGCGCGATGGCCGAAACGCGTCGCATCGCTTCCTGCAGTCCCTGCTTGCCTTCTTCAGAGTTCATACGCCGCGATTGAAGCCGCAAGAGTGCGGCAACGGTTTGGAGATTATTTTTGACGCGGTGGTGGATTTCTCTGATGGTTGCGTCTTTAGACATCAATTCAAGATCACGACGCCGCAGCTCGCTGACATCTCGAACCAAGACGAGGGCGCCATATCGCCGATCGTGATCCCTGAGCGGGATGGCACGGAGCGAGAGGATGACGCCGCCGGATTCCACTTCAGTGCGCCACGGCATTTTTCCCGTGACCACGAGCGGCAAAGATTCATCGACGAGTCGACGGTCCTTCATGGACGCCGCCGTCACTTCGGCGAGCGACCGGCCTTCCAGACGGTCCACTCCCCCAAGACGACGGTACGCCGAGACAGCGTTGGGGCTCGCGTACTCGACAATGCCTTCGGCGTTCAGGCGCACCAGGCCGTCTCCGACGCGTGGAGCGCCGCGACGCGCACCAGTAGGGGTGGCGAAGTCTGGCCACAGTCCTCTGGAAATCATGCGCAACAGGTCCTGAGCACATTGCCGGTACACCAGCTCAAGACGAGACGGCATCCGTGAACTGCCCAAGTCCATGTGCATGGTGATGACGGCAATGGGTCGACCGTTGCGCGTCACGGGAATTGCTTCGACTCGCATTGCGGAGTCGGTGGTCCAGTGATCTTCGCTGGCACGCTGAACGTCTATGGCGTCAAAGGCTTGGTCAACGAGACCACGCATTTCGCGCCGGATGCGCTCCCCGACGAAGTCCGTGTAGAACACGGTGGCTGTCGTCGAGGGGCGCACATGCGCGATGGCCAGGTAGCTCTGATCTTCCGTTGGATACCAGAGCACCAAATCCGCAAAGGCTAGGTCGGCAATCATCTGCCAGTCCCCCACCAGAAGATGAATCCATTCCTGGTCTTCTGGGTTGGCGGACCCATAGTCATCGATATTTGCGAATATGGCCATCCGGGAGAACCCTACTTTCGAGATATTGACCGCAATACTCGCAAAGCTACGGACAGCGAGGCCATGTCGTCATGTTCAAGAGAATTGACCTCGTCAAATACCTGCTTTGCTCGAGCCAATTGTTCCTCATGATCGGCCAACCACTCGTTTATTGCAGCTTCGGCGCTTTCCGGGGTGTCCTCTCGGTCCAAAGTCGAGCGAGTCATATCGATCACCGTGGAGTAGAGATCATCACGCATTGCGGCACGAGCCAGGGCCTGCCAGCGGTCCTCACGTGGCAACGCAGTAATGCGATCCAACATGCCATCGGCTTCGAACTTCGAGTAGAACCGGAAATACACCTCGGCCACCAAGCGTGCCGGAGTTCCGGAGCTGCTAGCCAAGCGTGCAATATCCAAGAGTGGGTACTCTTCGAAGAGCTGGCCGAAGCGAACAGCCACCTCTTCCGGAGCTCCCCACTCGCGCGCGGTCGCCGCAAAAGCATTGACTCGCTCCAAGTCCTGATCCTGCAAGAGTTCAGGAAGGATGGCACGAAGCTCAGAGGCCGTGCTTTGGAACTGCGCGACGTCAGAGGCAATATCCGTGCCGCTACCCAGGTTGTTGATGAACCAACGGGTGGAACGGTCCAGCAGACGACGAACCGTCAGGTGCATTTGCCACCATCCCTCGAGCGGGAAGCCGGCGGGCAACTCGTTGAGCGCCTGGACAAGTCCACGCAGATCGAAGATGTCCATGATGGCCAAGTGGCTACGAGCCACGATTGCGGCCGAGACACCCGTCTCTTCTTGAGCACGGAAGGCAAAGGTAATGCCGCCGGTGTTGATGATTTCGTTGGAAACCACCGTAGAGATGATCTCGTTGCGCAACGGGTGAGTCTGCACCTTGTCGCCGAACCGCTCACCAATGGCTGCTGGGAAGTACTCCATTAGCGTGTCTTCGAAGTACGGATCCGCAGAGAGCTGCGATTCCGCGATCTCCTTGGTCAGCTGAATCTTCGAGTAAGCCAACAAGACAGACAGCTCTGGAGAGGTCAGCGTCTTGTTTTCGAGCAGTCGAGCTTCGAGTTCTTGGTTGCTCGGGAGGAATTCCAAGTCACGGTCGAGTTCGGCGTGCTGCTCGAGGAAGTCGAGGAAGCGCTCGAAGCTCGGGCTCCAGCTCTTGAGACGGAAACGATCATTCAACAGGGCGACGTTCTGGGCCTTGTTGTTTTCAAGGACCAGATCACCCACGTTGTCCGTCATGGACATCAAGAAGTCAGCGCGTTCGTCGGCAGAGAGTTCGCCGACGTTGACCATGCGGTCCACAAGGATCTTGATATTGACCTCGTGGTCAGAGCAGTCCACACCAGCCGAATTATCGATGGCGTCCGTGTTGAGGATGACCCCGTTAAGGGCTGCTTCAATACGGCCTAGCTGCGTCATACCCAAGTTGCCACCTTCGCCGATGACGCGTGCGCGAATTTCGCGCCCGTCAACACGGATGGCGTCATTGGAGCGGTCGCCCACGTTGGTGTGCGTTTCGCTGCTGGACTTGATGTACGTGCCGACGCCGCCGTTGTAGAGCAAGTCAACGGGAGCCTTCAAGATCGCGCTCAAGAGATCCGGCGGAGACATACGCTGAACGGACTCGTCCAGGCCAAGAACCTGACGGACTTCGTCGCTGATCGGGACGGACTTAACGTCGCGAGCAAAGACGCCACCGCCTTGGCTGATCAGTTCCTTGTTGTAGTCATCCCAGCTCGAGCGAGGCAGGTTGAAGAGTCGCTCACGCTCAGCGAAGCTGGCTGCAGGATCCGGGTTGGGGTCAAGGAAAATATGGCGGTGGTCAAACGCAGCAACCAACTTCATGGTCTGCGAGCGCAACATGCCATTGCCGAAGACGTCGCCACTCATATCGCCAATACCGGCAACCGAGAACTCTTCAGTCTGAGTATCAAGACCGAGCTCGAAGAAGTGACGCTTGACTGATTCCCAAGCACCGCGAGCGGTGATGCCCATGGCCTTGTGGTCGTATCCAACAGATCCGCCGGATGCAAAAGCGTCGCCGAGCCAGTGGCCCACCTCGAGAGAAATTGCGTTGGCAATGTCAGAGAAGGACGCGGTGCCCTTATCGGCAGCAACCACCAAGTACGTGTCGTCGCCATCGCGGCGCACCACGTTTTTCGGAGCGGCTACGACTTCCTTGCCGTCTTCGGTCACGAGGTTGTCAGTGATGTCCAGCAAGGAGCGGATAAAGATGCGGTAGGCAGCCTTGCCAGCTTCCATCCACGCGTTGCGATCCACCGCTGGGTTAGGAAGCTGCTTCGCGAAGAAGCCGCCCTTTGCACCCGTAGGAACAATCACCGCGTTCTTGACGAGCTGTGCCTTCACAAGGCCCAAGACTTCGGTACGGAAATCTTCAGCACGGTCCGACCAACGCAATCCGCCACGTGCGACGTCGCCGAAGCGAAGGTGAGTACCTTCAACGCTTGGTGCGTAGACCCAGATTTCATGCTTCGGCCGTGGGAATGGTGCTTCTTCAAGCTCATGTGGAGCGATCTTGAAGGACAGGCTCGCGTGGCCCTGGTAGAAGTTGGTTCGCTTCGTCGCCTCGATGACGTTTGCAAAGCGGCGCAGGAGTCGGTCCGCGTCGAGTGTCGGTACACCCTGAAGAGCCGTGGACAGCTCTTCCCGTGCGTTCGTCACTGCACTCTCGCGTTCCGTCTCGGCAAGGTTCGGATCAAACAGCGCGTGGAAGAGCTGAATGAGCGCCTTGGTCACGGTGGGATTAGAGTCAAACGCGGAGGCAATGAAGCCGTACGTGTTCGTGACACCCAACTGGCGGAAGTACTTCGCGTAGGCACGCAGGATCGTGACATCACGCCATCCGATCTGGTGCGGCAAGATGAGTCGGTTCAGCCGGTCCGATTCCGCTTGCCCGGTGCTGACAGCCACGTAGGCTTCCTCGAGCAAAGCGGTGACTGAATCCAAGTCAATTGATTCCGGTACGCGAACGCCCAGATCGTAAATGTAGAACGTGGTGTCGTCCGCGCGGCTTACCTCGAAAGGACGTTCGTCGATAACGTCGATGCCCAGGTTCTGGAAGATCGGCAACAGGTCCGTCAATGATGACGGCTTGTCCAAGTACAGCTTCAATCGGACAGATGGCTCTCCGCCCTTTTCGTTAGCATCCGTGTGATAAACGGACAAGATAGGACCGGTGTTATCTGGGGATTCCAGCTTCTCGAACCGAACAATATCGGTGAGTGCATCTTCAACTTCAAAGTCCACCTTGTACGCAGTTGGGAACGCATCGCGCCACAACTGGGCCGTGTGAGGGGCTACTTCTCCTGGAAGATTCTCAACGATCACTTGGCTCACGCCGTCCTGCCAAGAACGTACTGCGCGTGAGATCTTGACTTCCAATTCGCGCTCATCGATTGGCGGGATCTTGGCACCGCGTGGCATGCGGATGCGGTAGAACAGACGCACCAACGCGGATTCGGTCAGGCGGGCTTCGAAGTCCATGGACTCGCCGCCGAACGCCTTCTGAAGTTCTTCCTCGACACGCAGTCGCACCGAGGTGGTGTAGCGGTCACGCGGGAAGAAGATGACGGCCGAGACAAAGCGTCCGTAGACGTCCTTGCGCAGGATCAGGCTGGTCCTGCGGCGTTCCTGAAGAGCCAAAATCCTATTGGCCGTAGCCTTCAATTCCTCTTCGCTCATCTGGAAGAGTTCGTCACGTGGGTACGTCTCCAGGATGGTGAGCAAGTCCTTGCCGGAGTGCGAGTTTCGGGCGAAGCCGGAACTCTGCAGGACGCGCTTGACCTTGTCGCGCACCAGCGGAATGTTCATGACGGAGCTGATGTACGCGCTCGAGGCAAACAAGCCGATGAAACGACGCTCACCGACCACGCGGCCGTCAGCATCAAAGGACTTCACGCCGATGTAGTCCAAGTACACGGAACGGTGAACGGTTGAACGGGAGTTGGCCTTCGTAATGACCAGAGTCTTAAGTTCGCGAGCCTTCTTACGGCCCGACTCCGTGAGGTGCTGAACCTTCTGGTCCGGCAGTCTGCGCAGCAGTCCCAAACCGGATTCGGCAACCGGGCGCAAAGCGTCTACGCCGTCTTCGGTGACCAGCTCGTATTCGCGATATCCCAAGAACGTGAAGTTGTCATCAACGAGCCATTTCAACAAGTCCGTAGAGACTTCGAGGTCATCAATTTCCGAAGCGAAAGGGTACCAAGAGATTTCTTCGGTGATGCTGCGCATGCGGTCACGCATTGCGCCCCAGTCCTCGACGGATGCACGAACATCGCCCAAAGAACGCTCGAGGTTTTCCCGAATTTCTGCCTGCTTCTCTTCCGAGAGAGTGCCTTCAACTTCGATCGAAATCCACGATTCCACGCCGATTGCTTCAGCGGGGTTGGAGACCAAACCTGAAATGACTGGGAGTGCTGCTGTGTCTCCGCTGGAGAGTGGCGCCGTGGTGCGGACGGTGTTGATACCCATCAATTCGTGGGTCTGCTTGTCTCGACGCACAGCGAAGGTGGGGTGAATGACGCGCTCGATACCGAGCTTCAATGCGGTCAAAGCACCAGTGACCGAGTCAACCAAGAATGGCATGTCATCCGTGACGACCTGCACCAAGGTGGAATTGCCCTTACTCATCACGCCAATTTGCGGAGTCTTCGGGGTTCGATAATGGCCCAAGGCCAGATGAGCGTCGAGATTCTCGCGAAGATTGGGAGTGATCTCACCATCCGCGACCTCTGGGACATGTAAGAAATAGGCCGTTTCAAGCTCCGGAGTATGGAACTTAGAAACAATCGAATCAACTGATGACGTGCCGTATTCGGACACAGTATTCCTCCGGTAATTGGTTTGCCGCGTCGTTGCGGCCCAGTTCACACCAGCCTAGCCTTTTTGAGCAGAAAAATCGGCCATTCACGTAGATTGTTTAACAATCTACGAGCCTCGCCGCAGAACCTGCACACCAGACAACCGCAGAATCGCTTTTCTTAAGGAACTCTTCGGTGCGGACTCCATGAGTGCTGTTCCCGACAATAGCGCCGCATCTGCCGCGTTTGCGTCGAATGGAAGGAACCCAGAGATCTCAATCTTCGGGCCGAATCGCGCCCAACTTTCCAAAACTTGCGCTTCTGGCGAAGGACCTACGGCGGAAGCTCGCACCATGTTGAAGATGACCTCCAGCCGAGCATCCGGCACTCGCGTCAAAACCTCATCAACGGCTTTGACCATGCGAGGAATGCCCACCGCATCGCTTCGCCCCACGGCAATGCTTCGCGTCGCAAACTCCAGCATGGAAAGCGTGATGACGTTTCGTTGCGGCGCGGTGGTATCAAAGGTGAGATCCTCATCCAGCTCTAACGGCGAAGAAGCATCAACCACGATCAGATCTAGCTCGTGCCGCAACTCGCGAAGCGCTCGCAAGAGTGACTGGGGCCGAATTTCCGGCCACCGGGACGATCGCGGCAAGCCCGTTGCGACGAAGAGACTGTTTCCGGCAATATTGACTCGGACGAGTGCGCGTTCCATGAGGCGCGCGGCGGGCGCCGCTTCGTCCGCCAAACGGCACAAGATACCTACGCCAGCCGCTTCATCGAACAATCCCAGGTGAGCTGACACGGCAGCGCCGTAAGTATCCGCGTCGATCAGGGCGACGCGTTTCCCCGCTGCGGCAGCCTCAGCCGCGATATTCACCGCAACCGTGGTCTTACCCGGCGCGCCCAAAGGACCCCACACTACGATGACGTCCCCACCTGCGGGAGCTGCGTCGTCGTCCTCAATATCCTGCTCAAAAGCGCTAGCGGCGTGACGTGCGGTGCCGCGATTTCCAGGTACTTCCGTGGTCCTCGTGGGGCGAGGAGTCGGCGAGGACTGGCGCGCCCGCGGGCTAGCAGCCATGGTCTGCAACTCAATGAGGTCCGCCACCGATTGCGGATCCGAGAGCGGATTCTCCACGGCAACGCCGAGCGCACGCAATCGCGCGGCAATGTCAGGGTCGCCCACAAGGGCAACAACGGCGGTGCCAGCTGCCAACAAGGCGTCAATCAGTTCAGCGTCAACGTCGCTCAATGAACCGGTGATCAATGTGGCGTCAATGAGCCCCGACTCGGCCAAGGAAACCGCTTCCGGCAAGTCCTCACACTGACGCACCACCGTGACATCGCCATGCAATTGCTCAATGCGCTGCGTCCAATCGTCACCGTCACCCCAGACGGCTAGTGCCACTCTCATGAGTTCGCGCCCGTGGTGTCGTGAATGACGGTCAGTCGAGAGTCATTTGCGAGCGCTTCCAACAAATCCTGCAGAACAGAATCCGGCACCATGACTTCAAGCGTCGCCTGCGTGCTACTGGAGAAGTTTCCATCGGCAGCCCGCACGGCGGTGACCTCGGAACTATCGAGAAGCAATTCCGGAACCTCGTAGGTGTTTCCCGGGCCATTCTTGGCGGCGCCCCACACGTCCACGCGGCTACCGGGCGTCACTGCCTGCGGAAGCGTGTGGTCGAGGTCGATAGTGACTGGTTTCGCGCCGCTTCCATCCGTCTTCATGACTGCATGAACCGGCACCAACTCCCCCGCGCGCAACAAGGTTCCAGCGCGCGCTCCGTCTTCAAACGAATGGTTAGACATCAGGTACGCGCCGCTCAGATCGTCCAGCCGCGCCTCCACCACTTTGAACTTGCTCGCATCAAGCTCTTCACCCACAGTGATGTTGGCGGTGGGAACGAGCATGGGCTCCGTGCGTTCTAGCGCGGTGACCAGCGCTACGATTCCGGCGACGGATGCCAAGATGAGCAACAGCCCAAAGATGAGCCGGCCGTCCTTCCATCCTGGTCGCTTGAATCTGCCTACCGTTGGCACTTCCACTGTTTCGCTCAAATGGTCCCCCTGACCTCTGCACGTGACGTTGTCTCAATCCATCAACACGAGCTTAAGTGCGAGCGGCCCTCAGGCGACTTTTCGGTAAATGATTGTGGAAAACTTGGTGAAGTTTCTTGTTTTCCACAACAACTTCGCTAGTCCCGCGCCTCTCGACGCAGGCTGATCAGTGCGCTCCACGGCACCACAACAGAGCCATGAATACTCTCTTCCCTCGAAAATTCGTCGCCCGGATGCGTCAGAATCTCTAGAAAATCTTTGCCGGGAACACTCAAGGTGCCGGTGATTTCTACGGGGTCGGAAGCGGTACTGCTGAGCCTCGCCACCACCGATGATCTGTCTCTCGCGATGGCTCGAAATGCACTGCCCAAAGTTACGCGCCGTTTCGGCTGGGCAGGATCCGCGACCAACTGAGCGCGATGCGACAGCCCCGAAATCATCACGATGGACCACATCGGCACCAACAATTCTCGGTGCGCTTGCCGCAGATTCAGCCAGTCCTCGCCCACTACTCGCAGCTCGCCGCGCTCTTGAGCGCCGTTGGTCAGGCGCAGGGCGATGTCCCGACCGAGTTGGCCCTCAAAGCGATCTGCAAGGCGAATTTGCGAGCGCTGAACGCGAATCATGTCCTGAATTTCGGCGGCCCGACCGCGCCGCACCTCGCTGTCCAGCTGAGCTTCCAAGTCCACAAAGAGCGATTCCCACCTCATGCACCACAGCGTAGCGGCAGGATGCTGAATCCACTTAATGAACACACTCTTGATAAAACTCATTCAAAGTTGCTAATGTCGAGTCAAGATCATCAAATTACATCAAATGACATGATTGGAACGCAATGAGACACACATATGTGAAAGATCTTGGGACCCTTGCCCTCTTCTTGTCGTTCGGCGGACTCTTTCTGGCCGCTGGCGTCACGCAACTCTCCACGGTGCTTCTCCGTTCGGAATCACTCTGGGGAAATGACGACGCCGCAGCTTACTTTTCGTCTAGAGACGTTGAGTTCGCGCTGGGGTTGGCGAGCGGAACGATTGGCCTAGGTGTCCTTTTGTGGCTCGCAGTCAGCATGGTTCTGAGTGTGGTCTCGGTCGTCGCGACACAAAGCGGGATGCCACGCGTAGCTCGCGCGACAAGCTCTTGCTCACCACGCTTCATGCGATCTCTGGTTGGTTTAGTGCTCGGCGTAAGCGTGCTCGCCGCTCCCGGTGCTTTCGCAGACCAGGCTCAACAGACAGTGGATGTTCCTAGCCCAGCATTCGTGAGCAATTCATTGACCATTGAGGCGACTCCTTCGCCTTCACCGACAGCCTCAGCGTCACCCACAGCACCAAGTTCACCCACAACACCTTCAGTAGCCGCCGAGTCCTCGGCATCAAAGAAGCCACAGTCATCCCACGAGAAGAAAGAACGCGAAACGATGCACGGAGTCCCAGCACAACATCTTTCAAGCGTCATGGCAGCTGGCCAAAGACAGTCCACGGAAGGACACCGCGAAGTCACGGTGACAAGTGGTGATTCTTTGTGGAGCATCGTCGCCCGGCAATTGGGACCGCACGCTTCCAACACGGAGATTCGGGCCGAATGGCCGAAATGGTACGAGCGCAACAAAGACCGCATTGGACAGGATCCAGATTTGATCATCCCTGGAACCGTCCTGATCAACCCTAACTTCTAACGCTCAGATTCAACTCAAAGGATTCGCAATGTCTGTTCAACCGCACCACGCATACTTCTCGGCAGAACCACTAGAACTCGTTCACCCACCCACGAACGAACTTCCTGACAACGTCATTCGCTTCCCTCAAAAGCGGAAATTCGTGGACTACGCGCCAACCAACAAAGCGACAGGACCTGCGGACTTAGACGAATTCCCGCAGGGTCTCCCGCCAGCCCCGGAGGAGAAACCACCTGTTGCACCACGCCCCGTGCCCTCGCCAGCAATACAGCACGTGCACCATCTCGTCACGTTCGTCAGCGTTGCGTCGATCGAAGCCGTTGCCGGTTTGCGCAGTGTGTCCCAATTGCAGCGCTTCGTTTCGCTTCAGGTCTTGGACAAGCTCAAAAGGCGAGCGGACTTACTCGCCCACACAAGTTCACCGATGGGCTCTCGAGTTCAGGCCATGAAGCGTCCCTCAAACGTGATGCCATCGCGGATCGCTCACGTACTTTCCGTCCGCGTTTGCCACGTCAATGACAAGGTCTTTGAAGCTGTCGCTGTAGTGAAGGACCTGGAACGAGTTCGTCCCATCGCTATGCGCATTGAGTGCCAACGAAACAATTGGCGCGTCACCCACTACGAAGTGGGATAACGCGCCAATTGTTAGCTAGCTAGACGACTCTCATTCAAGAGAGCCTTGCAGCCTTTAGGAAGTGCGGCCGGAACGGTCTGCTTCCGAATCAGAGTGGGCCTCGTCGAATGCTTCTTCAGCACCCTCGAGTGGGTTCTCTTCCTCGGTTTCTTCCGCTTCTCCGTCTTCGGCCGGCGCGCTGTAGCGCAACGTCGCCGGACGTTCTGGAGCGTTGAGCCCCGGAGTTGAGAGCGGTGCGGACTCGGTCAGCGAACGAGCGTCCTTGATGCCCGGAAGGTTGACCGGAGCTGGCTGCTGACGCTCCACCTTGAGGTTGAACAAGTAGTTCACAGTCTCTTCGCGGATGGACTCCATCATCGCCTGGAACAGGACGAATCCTTCACGCTGATATTCAACGAGCGGATCGCGCTGAGCCATGGCACGAAGGCCGATGCCTTCCTTCAGGTAGTCCATTTCGTACAAGTGCTCTTGCCACTTGGTTCCAATCGTGGAGAGGATGACACGGCGTTCCAGCTCGCGCATGCTCTCCGCGCCGAGTGCTGCCTCACGCTGTTCGTACTGAACCTTAGCGTCAGAGGACAGTTCCTCGATCAAGAACTCCGGGGTCAAGCGTGCACGGCTACCGGCCTCTTCAACCACGTCATCCACGGTAATGGCCACCGGGTAGAGGTTCTTGAGCTCGGTCCACAACTTGTCGAGATCCCACGAGTCACCGTGTCCGGTTGCCGTGTGTTCACGAACGATGGCGCCGATGGCGTCTTCGATGAACTCCATGACGCGCGAACGAAGATCCGTTCCTTCGAGGATCTGACGGCGGTCACCGTAAATTGCTTCACGCTGACGGTTCATGACGTCGTCGTACTTCAAAACGTTCTTACGCTGTTCGGCGTTGACCGCTTCAACCTGAGCCTGTGCCGACTCGATCACGCGAGAAACCATCTTGGATTCCAGCGCCATGTCATCTGGCATCGATGGGTTGTTCATGATGGCCTGAGCTGGCTTCGCGTTGAAGCGACGCATCAGATCGTCCGTCATGGACAAGTAGAAACGAGACTCACCTGGGTCACCCTGACGTCCGGAACGGCCGCGCAGCTGGTTATCGATACGGCGGGATTCGTGGCGTTCGGTGCCGAGGACGTAAAGACCGCCCAGTTCACGGATGGCATCGCCTTCGCGATCAACTTCTGCCTTCGCGGCTTCGTACACTTCGTCCCAGACGCGTTCGTACTCTTCTGGGTTGTCGTGTGAGTCAAGACCACGGCGTTCCATTTCGGCAACAGCCATGAACTCGGCGTTTCCACCGAGCATGATGTCAGTACCGCGGCCTGCCATGTTGGTTGCAACCGTGACGGCCGCACGCTTTCCAGCCTGCGCCACAATGGCGGCTTCACGGGCGTGCTGCTTCGCGTTGAGTACCTCGTGACGGACGCCGGACTGAGCCAGCTTCCGGGACAAGTACTCGCTCTTTTCCACGGACGTGGTACCCACGAGGACCGGCTGACCGGCCTTGTGGCGCTCCACGATGTCCTTGACCACGGCGTCAAACTTCGCGATCTCATTCTTGTAAATGAGATCAGCTTTATCCACGCGCTGCATACCGCGGTTGGTAGGAATCTCCACCACGCCGAGCTGGTAAGTGCTCATGAATTCAGCGGCTTCGGTCTGAGCGGTACCGGTCATGCCGGACAGCTTCTCGTAGAGACGGAAGTAGTTCTGCAACGTGACAGTTGCCAGAGTCTGGTTCTCCGGCTTGATCTCCACGTGTTCTTTCGCTTCGATCGCCTGGTGAACGCCCTCGTTGTAGCGACGGCCGGACAGCGTACGGCCCGTGTGCTCGTCAACGATCATGACTTCGCCGTTCATCACCACGTAGTCCTTGTCCTTCTTGAACAATTCCTTCGCCTTGATGGCGTTGTTCAAGAAGCCAATGAGTGGGGTGTTCTGCGATTCGTAGAGGTTTTCAATGCCGAGGTGGTCCTCGACGCGCTCGATGCCTGGCTCCAAGATGCCGACAGTGCGCTTCTTCTCATCAACTTCGTAGTCCTTGCCGAGGGTCATCTTCTGGACCACTCGAGCGAATTCCGCGAACCAGCGCTGGACGTCACCGGAGGCCTGACCAGAAATGATCAATGGCGTACGCGCTTCGTCAATGAGGATTGAGTCAACTTCGTCAACGATCGCGAAGTAGTGACCGTGCTGAACTAGTTCCTCGCGCGTCCATGCCATGTTGTCGCGCAAGTAGTCGAAGCCGAATTCGTTGTTGGTGCCGTACGTGATGTCGGCGTTGTACTGCTCGCGGCGCTGAGCTGGATCCATGTGCGCCAAGATGCAGCCGGTTTCAATGCCCAGGAAGCGGTGCACACGGCCCATCAGGTCAGACTGGTACTGCGCCAGGTAGTCGTTCGTGGTAACCACATGAACGCCCTTGCCAGTGATGGCGTTGAGGTAGGACGGGCTCGTTGCCACGAGGGTCTTGCCTTCACCGGTCTTCATTTCGGCAATGTTGCCGAGGTGAAGCGCGGCGCCACCCATCATCTGCACGTCGAAGTGACGCATACCCAAGGTACGGTCGGCTGCTTCGCGAACAGCGGCGAACGCTTCAGGCAACATGATGTCCAGCGATTCGCCGTCCTTGTACCGTTGCTTGAACTTGTCCGTTTCGGCGCGAAGCTCAGCGTCAGTCAATGACTTGAACTCATCTTCGAGGACGTTAATGGCGTCAGCGTACCCCCGCAACGTGCGAAGAGTTTTCTTGTCGCCGGTCCGCAAGACGCGTTCTAGCAGTGATGCCACGGGGCAACTCCTGTTCAGGATGGGTGTTTTCGGCTGTTCTAGTCTACGGGAGCAACTGATTGAACCCGTGCATACTTCCTCAACGTTAGCCGAGAGCTTTGATCAAGGATGGTGCAAGGTCCCCCGAATCGGTGACGACGACGCCGTCCAGACCTAACCATTGTGCTAACAATTCCAGTTCAGCGGCTAATTCCGCGGCAGTGTCCCCCGGCGCGCCCTCTTCGGCGTGTGCCGCGTGAACCAGGAGCTTCCGTGCGGCCCGGTCCGATTTCAGATCCACTCGCGCCACCATCCCGTCCCGCAACAGGAACGGCAAAACGTAGTAGCCAAACTGTCGTTTGGGGGCTGGCGTATAGATTTCCAGCCGATAGCGCATCCCAAAGAGCGTCTCCAAGCGGTGACGCTCAAACACCATCGAATCGAACGGGCTCAGCACAGCGCGCCCCTTTGCGGTGCGCGGACTTTTCGCTGCCGGGTTCAGATAGGCGGGCTCTTTCCATACCGGTACGACGACGCTTTCTAGCGTTCCGTCTGCCACCATGAGGTCCAGAACGGGTTGCGCCTTGCTGGGTTTGATACGGAAGTAATCTGCCAAATGTCGGGCCGTCCCAATGCCGAGCGCTTCCGACGCAGCGGTGAGAAGCCGGCGCCGCGCGGCGTCGTCGTCCTCCGAATTAGGACTCACCTCGGGTGAGAATGCGGCACGGACCGCGGGCGGCAAGACCTTTTCTGTCAGCGCGTAGCGACGCTCGAAGCTCGAGTTCCGGCCTGCGCTGGAGACAAGCCCGCGCTCAAAAAGAATTTCCAGAGCTCGCTTGACGTTGGACCAATTCCAGCCCCAGTCTTTGGGAGCGTCCGGGTCTCGTGGCGGGATGAGATGCGAGAGTTCAACCTCGATCTGCCGGTTCGTTTGAGGTCCCGAGTGGGCCAGCAGTTGGAGAATCGCGTCCTCCGCTGCCGCAACATCAACGGGGTCGAACTGATGACTGCCCACCCATTTCCTGGACTGCAAGCGCCGCAGATCATGGAAGTGATCGGGCCGAATGTAGCTTGCTTCGTGAGCCCAATATTCGATCATGCTGCGTGGGGCGGTGTGCGCCATGGCCTCGAACGCGGCGATGTCATAGTTGCCGAGCCGTGAAAAGAGCGGCAAATAGTGTGACCGCGTGAGCACATTGACAGAGTCAATCTGGAGCAAGTGCAGGCGACGAAATTCGCGCCCCAGACTCCTGGTGGAGGCCGGGGCGCTAATTCGTTCTTGATGAAGCCCCTGCGCCGCAAGTGCTATACGGCGTGCTTGCGGCGCAGGGATGGTTCGAAGAGTCAAAAACTAGACTTTCTCTGACTCGCGTTCGGAATCTCGGTATGACCGCGTTCCTTCAACAGGTTCGCCGCCGTTTTCGAGGGAAATGATGCCGTAGGACCAACCGCGTCGGCGATACACGACGGAATGGCAGCCCGTCTCCTCATCGATGTAGAGGTAGAACGGGTGTCCCACAAGTTCCATGCGGTCAACGGCGTCATCAGCGCTCATCTGTTCTGCAGGGAATACCTTGCGGCGAATTTCCACGGGGCTTGCTTCAAGTGCTTCAAAATCTTCGGAGCGCTGAGACTCGGGTGTTGGTTCAGCGTTGAGCAAGGCGTCAGCAAGCGTGATGTTGGAGGCTGCTGGCGGGAGCGAGGCCGTTGCTTCGTGAACGGCGACTGGCGCATGGCGCCCGTGGTGAACTTTCCGGCGATCTCTTGCGCGCCGCAACTGCTCAAGTAACTTTCCAAAAGCAAGATCGAAGGCCGCGAACTTGTCAGCGGCGTGAGCTTCAGCGCGAATTGCGGGTCCGGTTCCCACTACTGCAATTTCAACACTGACCTGATTGTCGGCATTGCGTGCGTGTGGTTGTTTGGTGACCTTCAGATCGAGCCGCTGGACTTTCTTCGCCAGCTGAGAAACTTTCTCGATCTTCTCGGTAGCGTACTCGCGGAATCGGTCCGAAACGGCGCCGTTCCTTGCGCTGATGTTCATCTCCACGGTGTCCTCCTTGGGAGTTCGGGTGACACAACAGCGGCGTCCAAGTCGCCCTGAAGCCGCTGAAGATGGGAGTTTTTATCCCCTTTTCGGGTACCCATACTTCACCGTAGTCCGCTTTCTACGTTAAGCGAAGCTTTCTCGCAAATTAATCTGAAGTTTCCAGAATTCACCCTTGTTTAACCTAGTCATCTAGGATTTTGTGTCGCCGCCAGAACCGCCGCGCCGATCACTTCAAAGCCCGCAGTACGTAACACTTGGTGCGCTTGGGCGAGCGTTGCGCCCGTCGTGAGGACGTCGTCCACCAAGAGAACCCGCTGTCCTTTCAGCACCGTCAGTCCAGGCGCGAGGGTCATAGTTCCCCGTCGCGATCTTCGTTCCCGCGCCGAGGCACCTCGGTGCGAACTCTGAGCAGCCGAAGTGACTCGCAAAATGGAGCGCACGTTGAGTCCGCCACTGTGACTCATGCTCTTGGACGCCACTTTCAGTAGTTCGCCCACGGGCCAATAGCCACGCTTTTTCAAGCTCGCTGGGCTGGCAGGAATGGGCACTACCCATACAGGCGAACTCGTTCTCTGGGAACCAACGTCCAGCTCCTCGAGAGCCGTTCGCACAGCCCGGGCCAGCGATCGGCCCAGCTCCTTCTTCAAGGTGAACCGTTGATGGTTCTTGAACGCCAAGACCGTTGCGGAGACTCCGTCCTTGTAGAGTCCTGCCGCCACCACGGGAAGCACCACATTCGTTTCTAGATCCAGCGGGAGCGCTTCGGCAGCTTCCTCGGCTCGAAACGGCTTGAGGGTTGAGCGATGAAGATTCTTGGTGCAGGCCGAACACAGCACGGCATCGCGCGCTCCGCACACCACACAGTCGGAGGGCATCAGGACCCACATCAAGTCGGCGAACGCCGCGCACACTGCTGAAACCCACGCCGAACGCAAGACTGAATCAACCCACCGCGCCGCCGAATCGGGGACGCCTCCTGCTATTTGCCGCTCCATACACACAGCATGCCTAAAGCGTTCAGGCGAGCCGGCGTCGTCGTACTCAAAAGTGGATAACCGCCGCACCGCAGCCGGCTACCGAAAATTGTGCGTGACGCTATCCCGGGTAGGACAGCCCCGTAGCCTTGCCTTCGAGCTTGCGCCACGAGTTACCCGAACGCACGTAGATGCCTTCCGGGTTCTCCGCGTAAATGTTGCGGCGGTCGCCCGCGCCGGCGGACAGATTCGTCAGGCCCAAAAGCGGCGAGAACTCTTCAGCCACGCTCGCGAGGGTGACACGCACGGGAGCAACCGGCGCTTCGGTTGCCGGATTCCAAGCAATGATGCTGTCATCGTGTTCCCAGACCGCCCGAGTGACGTGCTGCGGAATCTCAATCTTCACCGGGTTCTGGACGCCGCGCGGCACGCCTTCCGAGTCGCGGATCAGTCCGGCCACGTAGATTCCAGAAACGCCGTCGATGGTCGCTGCGACCAGAAGTCTCGCTCCATCACGAGAGACGCGAAGGCTCGTGACTTCGGCATTTTGTAGCCATTCCGCAGCGATGTCTCGCATCTCCCCGTCGACGGCAGGATTCGGCGGAACCGCCTGCACGTGTGCGCCGCCGGTATGGCTCGCGGTCCACGTCCAGCCCAGGTAGTCCACGCTCGGCTGCTTGAGCCGAACCCCAGTGCCAGCAACCCGTACTCGACCTGCGTCATCCACGGTGATGAGCTTCTTGCGATCACCGCTCAAGAACGCGTACCGGCTGCCCACGGGAGACATCGCAGGATCTACCGGGTTGTAGGCAGAAATATCGGGGATGTTTCCGATCGGAGTGTGCCCGTTTCCTTGGAAATAGACGAGCTTCTTATCCGCAATAGCAATCTGCGTATTCGGCACCGAAGCGTTGACTTGCGCCGCCTTGAATTCTGGATCTGTTGGCCCAAGATCAACTGGGCGCTGCTCCACCGTCATGGTCACGGAGCTGACATTGCCCAAGGACGTCAACGTCAAGGACAGCTGCTGGCGCATTTGCTTGCGTCGGAGGTCGGACGCTTCGGCGAAGACGGAGGATGCGAAATCAACGCGCGCTTCGCCAGACTCGATCGGAACCGAGGGCTGTGCGAGCTTGGTGCCCGGTGGGAAAGCGCTAAACACGGCGTTGTTGAGGTACGGAGCAGCGCCATTGAGGAGTGCCGAAACCACGGTTGCCGCGAGGCCCTGCTTGTTGGCGAACCAGCGCACGTCAGGGACCGCGTAAGCGAACGTGGAATCGTAGAAGTACAGCGTGTGAGGCGAGAACAAAGACTCGAAGTTTCCCGCTTCAATCAAGAGTCCGTCCGGTGCCTGGCTAATGCGCCACTGGCCGTTGACCTGAGCCAATTGCAGCGTCAGCAATTGCGAAGAGTGTTCCGGCAACGTGGTCCGAATGCCCTTGTCATCCACGGTGGATGAAACTTCCACTGAGACGCCGTAGCTGCCTTCTTGGACGTTCTCCACCACGGCTGGGTCCGCGTCATAGACCGTGGCTTTGGATGACGGATTCCAGATTCCGGCAAACTCGGTGGTCAGGTATTCGCGAGCGGTTTTGTAGTCGTCGTTGGTGTCGACGCCGGCCTTGTAGAAGCCTTCGATCACTTCTTCAGGCGACATCCCGTCCCGCGGTCCCGCTGCGCTGAAGGACAAGCTGCCGTCCGTGCCTTGAGTGGGTGCCGTGGTGCTGACGCCGAGCGAACCGGACGTCGGGATGTTCGCGCATGCCGTCAGAAACGCCAAGAGCACTAAGGTCACGATCGCGAGTAGTTGCTTAGCCTTCACGGCGCCGCTCCTGTTCCGTCGCGGTGGGTTCTTCCTTCACGGACGACGACGCAGCTGCGGTCCCGGAATTCTCTTCCGGTTCCGCAAGCGTCGCCTCGAGCGATTCCTCGTTTGGTCCATCCGTCACGCCGTCCCCGAGTTCTTCGAGAACTTCTTCTTCCTCTTCCAAGGATGGAGCATCAGCTGGAATCAAAGGAAGCGGCGAGTCCGTCAGTTCGATGTCTCGGGACTTAGGAAGGGTGAGCAAGAAGTTGGAGCCATCCCCCACTTGACCCCACGCTTCCAGGCGTCCGCCGTGGAGTCGAGTGTCTTCCGTGGCAATGGACAAGCCCAGGCCGGAGCCACCCGTGGTGCGAGCACGGGCAGGGTCAGCACGCCAGAAGCGGTCGAAGACTCGGCTGGCTGCTTCTTCAGAAAGGCCAATGCCGTGGTCACGGACGCTCACGGCGACAGCGTTCTCGTTGTCGCCAATGAAAATGTCGATCGGCTGACCCTCAGAGTGCTCAACAGCGTTAAGCACCAGGTTTCGGACCACGCGTTCAATGCGGCGTGGGTCCATGGCTGCCACCACGGGGCCTTGCGGGTAGTGGGTGCGTAGCGGTGAGCCAATGCGGTCGGCATGGATTTGGGCCATGTCCACGGCGCGCTGGACGATCGGCTTGAGATCCCAGTTATCGGAGTCCAGATCCACCACGCCCGCATCGAAGCGCGAGATTTCCAACAGGTCATTCAAAAGACTCTGGAAACGCTCCACTTGGTTGTAGAGCAGCTCGGCGGAACGGCGGTTGATGGGGTCAAATTCTTCGCGCGCATCATGGAGGACTTCGGCCGCCATGCGTACGGTGGTGAGCGGCGTGCGAAGTTCATGGGAAACGTCAGAAACGAAGCGCTGTTGCATGTGCGAGAGCGTCTCGAGCTGACGAATCTGCTCTTGAAGATTGTCCGCCATGCGGTTGAAGCTCTGCGCCAAACGGGCGACTTCGTCTTCGCCGTGGACGTTCATGCGCTCTTCGAGCTGGCCGGCCGCCAGCTTTTCGGAGACGGCAGCGGCGTGAGCCACCGGCTGCAGTGACTGACGCGTCACGTACCACGCGATGCCGCCGATCACGATCAGCAACAAGACACCAGCAATGCCGAGCACGCGGTGAATGTAGTTCAGGGTCTCCTGCACACTTTCGAGGTCATAAACCAGATACAAGGCGTATTCGCGTCCAGGCGGCAACGCCACCTTGGTACCAAAAGCGAGTCCTGGGGAAACGCCGCTGGCCTGCGGGATCCCGATGGACTGCCAGTACTGTCCTTGGTTCTCGCGCACAGCCGTTGCCAGCTCTTCGGGGATCACCGCTGAGGTCATACCGCCGGAGGCTTGAGCCGAGACGTAGATATTTCCCTCGCCGGGAAGCGGCTGAAGGATGAAGTCACGTTGCACCGTCGCGCCGTCGCTCTCAAGGGTGCGCAGGGTGTCGCGAACGAACGCTACCGTTCTCGTTCGGTCGGTGGAGCTCACCGCTTCCAACGTTCCCTTGACCTGGCTCAGGCCTCGGTACGCCTCAGACTCCACCTGGCGCAAGCGCTCTTGGAACAAGCCTGTAGCGATCTGCTGAGATAGAAAACCGCCCGTGCCCAGCAAGGCAAGGGTGGACAGCAGCACGGTGATGACCACCGTGCGCAGCTGCATCGAGCGAGACCAACGACGGTGGGCAGCAGGAATCCACGTGCGCGGCTGACGCCACGAGAAGTCAACGACTTCACCATTACTCGGGTGAAAGAACAGCAGCCGCCTCATACGAGATGGGCGTGCCGCTACGGCTGAGGCATCGGCAGTAGCGGCGTCGCTCGATGTTTCAAGCGCGACGTCTTCAGGAGCGGACGCATCCGCTGGGCTGGGCTGATCTTGAGGTGCGGTGGTCAGGACTTACCGGCCCGGTATCCCACGCCACGGACCGTGAGGACAACCTCTGGCGAATCCGGGTCAAGTTCCAACTTCGAACGCAATCGCTGAATGTGCACGTTTACCAAACGGGTGTCAGCTGGGTGCTGATATCCCCACACAGCTTCCAACAACATGTCACGAGTGAAGACCTGCCATGGCTTGCGTGCCAACGTCACCAGGAGTTCAAACTCGAGCGGCGTCAGCGGAATCGCTTGACCAGCGCGGCGTACTTGGTGACCTGCGACGTCGATTTCGACATCGGCAACGCGAAGAACTTCTGGAGTGCGCGTGTCATTGTCGCGCAAGCGAGCGCGAACGCGAGCCACGAGTTCGGCTGGTTTGAAAGGCTTCGGGACGTAATCATCAGCGCCGGATTCAAGTCCGCGCACCACGTCGGCCGTATCAGACTTCGCGGTCAACATGACAATGGGAACGTCCGACTCTGCACGGATCTGGCGGCAAATCTCAATGCCGTCCATTCCGGGAAGCATCAGGTCAAGCAGAACAAGATCTGGCTTGCTGACTCGGAAAGCGTTCAGCGCTTCCCCACCGTGATGGCAAAACACCGGCTCAAAATCGTCGTTCCGCAGAACGATACCGATCATTTCTGAGAGAGCTTCGTCATCGTCGACGACCAGCACACGCGCTTTCATTGTTCCCCTCGATGAGTTAATTTTCTCCCGCACAGCAGTCAATGACTGCATCCCATCCAGTATAGGAGTCAGATCATCATCAATGATGAAGAACCCCGCGTGATTCTCCCCTAGTCTGAGATTAGTCACGAGAGGAATGCAGGATGTCGCAAACACCGAATGATCCTAATGATCCACAACAGCCCGCCGAGGGATGGCGTCATCCGCCACAGCAAGGGTGGGGACAGTCCGCGTCCGGCAACGCCCAGAACTATGGTCAGTACGGCCCTCCCGGGAACATCCCCGGCGCCCCGTATTACCAACCTTCGGCCCCCGTAGCGAAACCAGGGTCCGTCGGACTGCGACCGTTAAGCCTGGGCGACATTTTCGAAGGCACGTTCAAGTCCTTCAAGTACGCGCCGTTAGCGCTGGTCATCCCGCTGTTGATTGTCAACGTCATTATGTCCGTAGCAGGCGTGCGCTATTTCTTTTATTGGATGACGCACAACGTCTTACCGATCCTTGAAGGAATCAACACTGCAGACTCCTACACGATCGACTCCCCCAGCGATCTTCAGCAGCTGTTCCCGCCGGCCTTCATCAACTCGTTTTGGTCTCTAGGCTTGGTGTTGTCTCTCATCACCGTCGTGGGGACATTCCTGACAGTTTTTTGCTACGGCATGGTCTCTGTCAGCGTTGCCCGCGGCATAGCAGGCCAGAAGACGTCCTTTACTCAGGCCGTCCGTTTGGCTAGCCGCAAGTTGGGCGGATTGATGGGACTGGCAGGCATTGTCTCCCTGCTCTACGTTGCAGTCATCGTGGTCTTCGCAGCCACGGCCGTCGCCATGTTCAACTCCGTACTCACCGGCTCGAGTCTGCTGGTCTCGATGTTTGTGCCGTTCTTCTTCTTGATTCCGATCGTCGCGATTGCCGGGGCTTTGATCACCGTCAAGCTGTTCGCCGCTCCTCAAGCAGCTGCGATTGAAAGCGTTGGACCACTCCGCGCTTTGGGCCGGTCTTGGGAACTGACGCGATTCAACTTTTGGCGCGTGCTTGGCATCCTCTTGCTCATGGGGATCATTACGTCGATCGCCGTCAGCATTGTCTCAGCGCCATTTCAGACCTTCACTCCCATGGGCACTGCCGACAGCCTAGGTGTCGGCGAGCAGGGCACGCCCGTTGAATTTGAGCAACTGCGGCAAAGCCTCATGGGCGCGTCATGGGGTCTTGGCATCATGTCAGGAATAACGAGTGCGCTGTCCGCGATCGTGATGGCCATCGTGGCGTCCCTGTTGTACCTGGACTTGCGGTTTCGTCACGAACAATTGCATGTCACCATCGCCAACGAGAGCGCTTCAGGTCAGCAACCTGAGATCCCCGGTTCCACGGCTCAAGCGTCGACGATGCGCTGACGCCCGGCGTCCACCAGATCCGTCAATCGCCCGAGTGCGCGCCTAGCGTGCTCGGGCGATAGTCGTTCTAGCCCCGAAGTGGGCACCAAGACGGTCTGGTGCAATTGCTCAAACGAAAGTCCAACGCTGCGCCACGGGCTGACGATGCGATCAAAAGTCACAGCTACCGATTCCGGCTTCTGCCCAGCAACCTGGCTGGCAACAGAGGCCTCATCAAAAGCACCCAGCCACACGTCGCGATCCGCTTCAATGAGCGCCGCAACGCTCTCCCACGCGCGCATGCTGGACTGATGTTTGACAGCGTTGACGTACCAGCCGTCAGCGTCAATTTCCTTGACTCGTCCCATCGCTTCGGAATGGGCTTGGCCCAAGCGACCCTCGTGGTCCGCAAGATTCAGAACGACGGAAGCTGCGTCGTCGTCCTTAATCTCACCAACGAGGTCCGTCCACAGCCGCAACGCATCCGCGGGCTTGACGGCGCGCAGCGTGCGGTAGCCGCTCACGGTGGGGATGGCGCCGGCGAGAGCCGCGTCCGCTTGCGGTTCTGACACCATGACGACGACGCTGCTCACGCCCGTCGCGCGGCGCACGTTGCGCACAAATTCAGCGGTGCCCAATGCGAGGGATTGCGAGATGTCGCGGAGCGCGCCGGGGTCCGAAATAGCCTTCTCGCCCAAATGCAAGTGAAGGTTCGCGGCAAGGGTCAGCGGACCGAGCAATTGGATTTTGAGCGTCGAAGGGCGCTCTTCCATGGTGCCGATGACGTCGGCAAAAATGCCTACGTCAGAGTTCCGGCCGGAGACGGCGGCACGGAAATCCTTGCCCGGAGTATCCGTGAGTCGCCACCCGAACGACTGCATGTCAGCGGAGAGGCCATCCAAAAGGGACACCGTGCGGCCGAGCGTTTCATAGGTAGCACCGCGTTGCGGCAACTCCGTCAGCGCGGGCAGGTGCGGATCCCCTAGTTCACCCAGAACGGTTCGCGCTGTTTCCAACGGATCCGTACCTGGCATGGAGCCAAGAATGCTGGCTTTGAGCTCACGCTCGGGCATCAGGCTCCTGCGCGTGCTCTTCCGAGATCACCTGGTGGTGGTGAATGACCTCGCTGATGATGAAGTTCAAGAACTTTTCAGCGAATACCGGATCCAGGTGCGCCTCGATAGCGAGTCGGCGAAGGCGCTCAATCTGCGCTTTTTCACGGTTTGGATCGCTCGCTGGGAGCTGGTGACGAGCCTTGAGGTAGCCCACGCGCTGCGTGGCCTTGAAACGTTCTGCCAACAAATACACGAGCGTGGCATCGAAATTGTCGATGCTTCCGCGGATCGCAAACAACTCATCAAGCACGGCCGGATCAACCGAGCCATTCAACGACGATGCGTGAGGATCGAATTGCTCGCTAGGAATTGTGGTCTGGTCCTCAATACTCATGCGTTGCAGTTTATAGACACGAGCTGGCAGTCTTCGACTTTCTGCACCGCTTCGTAACGAAAGGTACCCGTGGAACGAGGGTTAGACCTTCGACGGATCCCACGCGTGAGAGTAAGCAGCGTCGATGGTTGCCTGGCCTAGAACGCGCGTGCCTTGGTACAACACCATGGTCTGGCCCGGCGCTACGCCGCCCAACGCCTCGTTGAGGTCAGCAAGCAACTTGCCGTCCTCGGCGATGCGAGCGGTGGCAGCCACTGGATCAGCGTGCGCGCGCACCTGAACCGTACACTCAAAGTCTTCGCCCGCGGCAACTTCCTTGATGGGAACGCCGGCCCAAGACACCTTGATGCCTTCGAGTCGGTCTACCTTCAAGAGATCCTTAGGTCCCACCACAACCTTGTTTTCCTTCGGGCGAACCTGAAGCACAAAGCGCGGACGTCCGTCTGGGGCTGGGCGCGAAATGGCGAGACCCTTGCGCTGGCCCACAGTGAAAGCTTCGAAGCCAGGGTGTTCGCCGAGGTCGTTGCCTTCGTGATCCACAATCCGGCCCGGGTTCATGTCGATGCGCTCGGCGAGCCAGCCGCGAGTATCGCCATCCGGGATGAAGCAAATGTCGTGGCTATCAGGCTTTTGGGCCACCGAGAGTCCCCGTCGCTCTGCCTCCGCACGGACCTCAGCCTTGGATGGCGTGTCTGCGAGCGGGAAGAACGCGTGCTTGAGCTGTTCGTGGGTCAAAACGCCCAGCACGTAGGACTGGTCCTTCGCCCAGTCAGCGGCGCGGTGCAGTTCCTTGTTGCCGTCTGCGTCATCGACGACCTTGGCGTAGTGGCCGGTAACCACGGCGTCGAAACCGAGCGCGAGAGCACGGTCCAAAAGGGCAGCAAACTTGATGCGCTCGTTGCAGCGCATGCAGGGGTTTGGGGTGCGTCCGGCCGCGTATTCGGAGACAAAGTCATCGACGACTTCCTCCGCGAATCGCTCCGAGAAGTCCCAAACGTAGAACGGGATCCCGAGCTTGTCGCAAGCGCGCCAAGCGTCGTTGGAGTCCTCAATAGTGCAACAACCACGGCTACCGGTTCTCAAGGTGCCAGGCATACGTGAGAGCGCCAAGTGAACGCCCACCACTTCGTGGCCAGCCTCCACGGCGCGTGCTGCTGCAACGGCGGAGTCCACTCCACCGCTCATCGCTGCCAATACCTTCATGAAAACCTCTCTAGTGCGTCCCGTTCTGATTCAGGAACCGCACTACCTACCTGTTGAAATTCTTTGTTATCGATTACCGATTACCGGCGGCCATCCCGGCCGCTTTCGAGCGCGTGTACACGTCATTAATGACGCTCAACACTGCTTCAACGTCTTGCGGGCCAGAAGTATGCCCCAACGTGATGCGTTGCACGCTGCGTGCATCGTCATCACTGCGCCCCATGGCCACCAAAACGTGGCTCGCCCGTGCCACGCCCGCAGTGCACGCAGAGCCCGTTGACGTCTGCAGACCCAAGGTGTCCAGCAAGAACAAGAGCGTGTCACCTTCGCACCCTGGGAAGGTGAAGTGGACGTTGCCGGGAAGCCGCTCCCCCGTGTGCTCGGCATCGCGAGGACCGTTGAGGGTAGCTTCGGGAACGCGTTCCTCGATGCCTGTGATCAAAGCGTCACGCAGAGTGGCGATGCGCCCATACTCGGCGTCGAGTTGCTTGACAGCTTCCTCTGCCGCCACGGAAAAGCTCACAGCGGCTGCCGCATTGAGGGTGCCGGAACGCAAAGACCGTTCATGCCCGCCGCCATGCTGGACGGGAGTGAGTTTCACATCGCGGCGCACTACGAGCGCACCGATGCCCACCGGCCCACCGATCTTGTGCGCGGAAATGGCCATCGTGGCCACGCCAGAATCCGCGAAGGACACTGGCACAGAACCAAAGGCCTGCACAGCATCCGTGTGCATAGGGATTCCGTACTTTGCTGCGAGCGCCGCCACCTCAGCAACGGGTTCCACGGTGCCCACCTCGTTGTTCGCCCACATGAGCGTCACGAGCGAAATAGTTTCTGGCGACTCAGCCAATGCCGCTTCCAGTGCAGCAAGGTCAATCTTGCCGTCCGCGTCCACGGGAATGACGTTGAGCTCTGCGCCTTCGTGCGCTTCGAGCCACTCGGCCGTATCCAGTACGGCATGATGCTCCACGCCGGTCAGCAAGATGCGGTTGCGCTGCGGATCCTCGGCAAGCCGGGTCCAGTACAGGCCCTTGAGTGCGAGGTTGTCCGCTTCCGTTCCCCCTGAGGTGAAGATGATTTCGGTGGCGTGCGCGCCGACGGCTCGTGCCAACTTCTCACGAGCTTCTTCCACCACTCGGTGTCCGCGACGGCCCGACGTGTGCAGCGAGGACGGGTTGCCGGTCACGGCCAATTCGCGCGTCATCGCCTCGAGCGCAGCCGGCGTCATGGTGGTGGTCGCCGCGTGGTCGAGGTAAATGGGGGGATTAAAGGAAGAAGACATCATTTCTGACCATTTTACGCGGGTTGCCAAAGTAAACTGCGGGTGGTCCCCTCCAGAGAGCGAGAGTAAGCCTTTCATGTTCGAGCCAGAGTTCCGGGCGCCCCTTCATACGTTCACAAATCTGCACACCAACAGCGCCCGCAGCATCGACTTTTCGCGCCGCATCGCGGTCATGGCCGTGGTCAATAGGACGAAGGATTCCTTCTTCGATTCCGGGGCCACGTTTGCATTGGATCGTGCCGTGGAGGCGTCACTCGCGGCTGCTTCGCACGGGGCGGACTGGGTGGACATCGGCGGCGTTCCTTTCTCCCCCGGCCCCGAGCTGCCGTGGCAAGAGGAAGCCGATCGCGTGGTTCCAGTCATCCAGGCGGTACGCGAAGCCTCGGACGTGATCCTGTCGGCGGATACTTTCAGCGCCAAGGTCGCAGATGCGGCCCTTCGTGCGGGCGCGAACGTCGTGAATGACACCACGGGCCTGAGCGACCCTGACTTGCTATCCGTTGTCGCCGAGCATGGCGCGCACATTGTGATCACTCACTCCCTTGCCGCGCCGCGGACTGTTTTCCCGAAACCTCAGTACGACGACGTCGTCGCTTCCGTTCGCGATTTCCTTGCGGTGCGAATCGAGTGGGCGCTCAACGAGGGCGTAGCGGCTGACAAGATCTTGATCGATCCAGGCCACGACCTGAATAAGAACACCTTGCATTCTCTCGAGATCACGCGCCGCTACGCCGATATCGCGAAGCTGGGATTCCCGGGCCTTGCCGCGGTGAGCAACAAAGACTTCATTGGCGAAGCGATTGGCGTGCCGAAGTTCGAGCGGCAGTCCGCTTCCATTGCGGCCGCCACCATGAGCGCCATGAACGGCGCCCGCGTGGTGCGCATGCATGACGCCAAAGAATCGGTCAAAGCCATGCGCTTGCTCGAAGTCGCCATGGGCTGGCGTGAACCCGTCATGCTCAAACACAACATGGGCGATCTGAACGATCCCGCCGATCTCACCCCCAAAACCGACGACGCCGCCGAGCAAGAACTGTAAGACTTCAACAGTTAGTAGCAAAAGCAACCAGTTGCATCGACAGATAGGACTCAGCCATGCGGAATCTTTTGACGCCTTCGGCGACTCATCAGCCCGAACTCACCGATGAGGACATCCTGGGGCTCTACGCTCCCCCGAGCGACGAGTCGCAAGCCTTCGTTCGCTTCAACTTCGTCATGACTGCTGACGGCGGAGCCACCCACCGCGGAGTGTCCGGAGAGATCGGCGGCGAGGGCGATAAGCGCATGTTCCAACTGCTGCGTCTGCATGCCCATGTGCTAGTGATGGGAGCTGGAACGGTTCGCGCCGAAGGCTACGAGGGCGATCTCCTCAGCGCCGAAGACAAGACTTGGCGCGAGCAGAACGGGCTCTCGCAAGTACTTCCCGTAGCGCTTATTTCCGGTGGACTTCATCTGGAACCGAGCGACCAATTCTTCGCCCAAGCGCCCACCACCCCTATCGTCTACACGGCGGAAACGTCCTCGCCTGAGGCACGTGAAAAGCTCTCCGCCGTCGCGGAGGTCGTGATTGCTGGTCGTGACAGTGTGGAACCAGCGCTCGTCGTCAAAGACCTCGTGGCGCGCGGGTACCGCAACATCCATTCCGAAGGTGGACCCACCGTTTTCGGCGACTTCCAGCGCGCCAATCTCGTGGACTCTCTCTGCGTCACCATCGCACCCAAGACTGCCGGTCCCGGCGAGAAGCGAATCGGCGGAGAGGGACCAACCGAAGGCAACGCCCTGCGTCAAATGACGCTCCACAACCTTCTGGAGCATCACGGCGAACTACTCGCCGAATACCGCAAGGCCTGAACCGCAAGGCCAGAACCGCAAGGCCAGAACCGCAAAAGCCGATTCCGAGAGCGGCAGCACTAGTACAGCAGCGAGACCGCGCCCGGAAGCACTTCCACTCTCACGGGCGTAGGACCCAGTTCTTCGCCGTCACCGTACGCCGTGATGTCCGCGGTTTCGAGAACCACCTTGGTCACGCGCTCAATCGTCACGGCCCCATGACACGCGTGCTTTCCGGAGAAGATCAGCGGAAAGAGCCGCGCGAATTCCAGCCAGCTGAGTGGTCGGATGATGCAAAAGTCCAGCAGCCCATCATCGAGTGCGGCATCGGGGACAATCTTCATCCCACCCCCAAGATACTGGCTGTTCGCCACCGAGGCGAGCCACGCCGTCGTACGCCCTGAACGGACTGAACCGTTCGCGTCCGTTACGTCGAAGCGATACGCATGCGGCTTCAGGCTGCGCCATTCGCGAGCGAGCGCGGCCAGATACTTCGATTGCCCGGGCGGAAACCTCAGCGAATTTGCATGCCGATTGATGACCGCGTCGACCCCCACGCTCGCGATCCCCATGACAATTCGGCTCCCCCAGTCGCCGGTCACGCGAATCGCATCCACGTGCCGCACCCGCGATTCGCGAATACTTGCAGCGATGCGGGCAGCCATGGCACCCATCTGAAGCCGCTCGCGCTTGGGGGCGTGCGTCCCCGCGGACCGCACAAAGTCGTTGCCGCTACCGGCCGGCACAATCGCGAGCGGAATGTTCAGCGGAACCGCACCGCCTGCCAAAACGTTGGCACCAATATGGACCATTCCGTCGCCACCAATGACCACCAACGCAGAAATGTTGTGTTCCTTCGGGACGGCGACCAGCAAGGCGCGCTCCACCTCAGCGGCGGATCCCGCCATCAAACACACGACGTCATGGTCCGGCAGCTCACCGCTCAAATGCTCCACAAAACTGTTCACGAAGTGCGGCCGATTCCCCGTCACGATCACGTGCGGGCGCGTTTGCGGCGGCGTGGAGGGCGAGTTCATGACCAGAGCGTACGATATTCGGGCGGTATCGATATGATTTTCACGCGCTCGCGCCGCGAGAAGACGCCTCGTGACTTGGACTTTAAGGAGGCCGATCGATGAGTGAAGCCCTCAGCCACTATCGCGTTCTGGGTGTGTCCGTGACGGCTTCGGACTCCGAAATCAAGAGCGCCTATCGCCGCAAGGTCCGCGAGACCCACCCTGATCTCGGCGGAAACTCAGCCGAATTTGATCAAGTCCGCCGCGCTTTCGAGGTACTTTCTGATTCTTCCGCGCGCGCCAGCTATGACCGCAGCTTCGGATCCACGCGGCCTGCGGGACAGCCTCGTACTTCTTCCCCGTACGACGCCGCGGGCTCGGCTAACGCTTCCTCGAACGGTTCCACGCGGTTTTGGCAGACGGACGGTAGCGGCTCCACTGGCTCTGGACACGGCAAAGCCCGCGCGAGCGATCCGGCTATTTTCGTGCCGCCCTTTGTGGACGGCCAGTATTCGGAGCTGACGAAGGCCCAAGCGATGCAGCGCGTCTACGGGGTACCTCGCAAGCGCGGTCTGTTCTCACAGCGGCAGCGGCTTGAACGCGAAGCGCGGGTCATCAAGATGCTCATGAGCAATATCTTGGAAGGCTTCCCCTCGGCGCGACTCGTGAACGGGCTGCACACTCCTCACGGTCGTGGCTACATTGATCACGCTGTCTTGGCGGGATACCGCTTGGCGCTCATCGACTCCATGATGTTGCCAGAGGGCGTCTATCAATGGGACGGGCAGACGCTGCGTCGCGACGGACGCGTGATTGAGCCGCCGAGATTGATTGACTCGGTGCGTCTCATGCAGTCAGTCTTTCCCGAACTCAACGTGATGGGCTTCGCGATCGTGTTGACGCCCAACAATTCCCCGTTCGAGCCGGTGATCGACGAAGTGCGGCGCGGTAATTCTGAGTTCACGTCGCCGCTTGAAGTCACGAACTCTGCGAACGCCATCCGCGAACTCAAGATGTTCTTGGGTTCCGGACCTCAGCCCAATGTGGTGGATGTGGGACTGTATGCACGATTGATTCGCGCGATGCATGACTAAGATGACTGGGTGTTTCGTATTCTCTTCGTCAACCCAGAAATTCCCGGCAACACAGGCAACGCCATTCGTTTGGCAGCCGTGACAGGTGCCGAGCTACACCTCGTTGAGCCAGTGGGCTTCGACTTTGAGGACAGCAAGTTGCGCCGTGCCGGTCTGGATTACCACGACCTCGCCGTCATGACCGTGCACCCAAACTTTGATGCGGCTCTGGAGGCACTGGGAGAAGGTCGACTTTTCGCGTTCTCTTCTCGAGGCGACGTGCGGTATTCGGACATCGAGTACAAGCCGAGCGACATCTTGATGTTCGGCAAGGAGTCCACGGGACTGGATGAAGAGCACCTCATGGATCCACGCGTCACGTCTCGCGTGAACATCCCCATGCTTCCAGGACGGCGCTCGCTGAACCTCGCGAATTGTGCGTCACTTGTGGTCTACGAAGCGTGGCGGCAGGCAGGGTTCACGGCCGCGGGGTAGGCTGAACCCGTTAGTTGCCTCTCAACCCAGCGCCGTTCCCAGCGTGCATCTAAAGACGTCCGTTCGCCGGAATTTCGCCAAGGATTTTCACATGAGTTTCGATTCTTCCTCTTCTTCCAACCTTCCTAAAGGTCGGAGCCTAGATGACTTCCATCAGGGGGAAGAAGAGACGGACAATTCGCAAGATGACTTCGGTTTGGACCTTGTAGACGAGCTCAGCGAACACCCTGATCAGCCCGCCGTGCGTCCCGTCAAAAAGTGGATGCTCGTTGCTGGCATGTTGGCGATCCTCATTGTGGGCGCCCTTGTGCTGTTCTCCGTCACGGCTCCCAAGGACAACTCGAGCGCAATCGTCAACGCGAACGACGCGCAAAAGTCCAACCAGACCGTCACCAACGGCGGCAACGTCAACGTGGTGATCTCGCAGTCTAAGGACGGCATCGCTGTTCAGGCGACGGACTTGCCGCCAGCTCCTGAAGGTTTTGATTACCAGTGGTCTGCGTCCAACAAGGACGGCTCCATTCGACGCCTCGCAGCGCTCAAGGATGACAAGACAGATCAGTGGGTTGGCGTATTTAGCCTCTCCACCCTTGATGATCTCTCGCTCTCGCTTGAGACCGACGGCGGACTCGACGTTCCCGAAGGCGAGCCACTCGTGGTGGTCGACGCCCCATAAGGCGCCTCCCACCACCGAAATAGCATCAGCAACAGACAGACGAACTAGAGAGCCAACTTAGAAGCCGGCGATCGTCTGATTTCCGTTGACCGTCACCGCATGGAATGACTCGCAAAGTGCGCCTTCGGGCTGCTTCCCGCGCTGAGCAACGGCGGCAAGCTTTTCCTCGACGTACTGCATCATGCGCTGCGGGTCCGGATGCTGACTCAAGTGTGCCAACAACGCTTCGCGCTTGAGGTCGAGCACGCTTGAGACATCCACGAAGTGGTTCTCTCGCTCTACTGGTCCACCGAAGAGCCACATCTCCCGCAAGCGGTACGCTTCGAGGCCTGCGGCTTGCAGTTCGGGGAACGCAAAAGGATTCTCGAGTGCCGGATAGATAGCCCGCACCACAGCCTCACCCACGGACAAGTGATCCGGGTGCTGGCTCTGAATGTTGGACCAGTTGCGTTCAGGATGGTGCGCTAGCACCAACTGCGGACGGACCTTACGCAATAGCGCAACGATCTTCTGCTGTAGCTCGAGGGTGGGCGCCACATAGCCGTCGCGCTCCCCCAAGAAATGAACATCCGCCACGCCAACACGAGCGGCAGCCGCGCGCTGCTCGCCCTGGCGCATCTGCTCGATGTCCGGACGATGGCTCTCATCGAACCCGCCGGCGTCGCCGTTGGTGACGATGCAATACTCGACGCGAATACCGGCTGCCGTCAGCAACGCTACGGTTCCTGCGGCCCCAAAATCGAGGTCGTCAGGGTGAGCGGCGAAAGCAACAACAGTCGTCAGTCCAAAATCATCACCGTCGGCGAAACGCGGCGCTAGCTGCACATCAAGATCGGCCACTAGGAGCGTTCCCGGAGTGCGGCAGCAGCCTGCGGCAAGACGTTCTTGAGGTCTCCCACAATGCCCAAATCGGCAATCTCAAAGATCGGCGAATCTGGGTCATCGTTGATGGCAACAATCACCTTTGAGGTCTGCATTCCGGCCTTGTGCTGAATGGCTCCCGAGATACCTGCAGCCACATACAGCTGTGGCGAGACAGTCTTACCGGTCTGTCCCACTTGAAGATCGTGGCCAATCCAGCCAGCGTCAACGGCAGCGCGCGATGCAGCCACGGCAGCACCGAGGGCGTCGGCCAGCTCTTCAACCTGGCTGAAGTCGCCATCCACACCGCGTCCACCGGAGACCACAATGCGCGCTGCGGTGAGATCTGGGCGGCCGCTCTCGGCCTTTTCGCGAACTTCTACGATGCGTGCACCGGGCTTGACGTCCTCGACAGGAATTTCCAGCAGGTCTGGATCCTCGGCCGTGGCAGGAGCCACGAATTCCACGCTATTGCCCTTGAGAGTCACGATCAGCGGACCCTCCGTGACGTGTGCCTGCGTGGTGTACGCGCCGGCAAGAACGGACTTCGTGACCGTGCCGTCGGCTGCAATATCAATAGCGTCGGTGATGACGCCGGCTTCGAGTTTCGCGCCGAGTCGGGCCGCAATTTCCTTACCGTTAACGGAATTAGGAAGTACGACGCCGCTGGCTTCCGTCTCGCTGAGCGCAATCGCTAGGAGTTCGGTTTCGAAAGAGAGGAAGTTCTGTTGAGCGGCTTCGTTTCCGCCTTCCGGAACGACGACGCCGGAGACGCCCGCTGCGCCAAGAGCCGCAACAACGTCCGGCGTTACCGCATGATTGGTGACTGCCACAGGATCACCCAAGCGCGCTGCGCCAGCGATGAGTTCCAACGCGGTGGCAGAAAGTGGAACTTCAACAGCTTCGAGATAAACCAATGAGAATGCCATGAGTGAGAAACCCCCTAGAGAACTTTCTGGGCCAGAATGAATTCAGCCAAGCGCAACCCGGCTTCGCCGTCGTCCGTAATAACGTTGCCGCCCACGCGAGCTGGACGCTCTGCGGACTCGACCACTACGGTCTTGGAACCAGCCGCGCCCACTTGCTCCGGAGTCAGGCCAAGATCAGCCAGGGTGAGGGTCTCGATGGACTTCCGCTTCGCAGCCATGATGCCCTTGAAGTTCGGGTAGCGCGGCTCGTTGGCCTGATCAGTCACGGAGAGAACCAGCGGGAAATCAGCTTCAAGCACATAGCTTGCGGCATCTGCATCGCGGGTAATGCGCACGGTGGATTCGTTGAGTTCGACGCTCGTCGCGAAGGACAACAACGGCAAGCCGAGGCGCTCGGCGAGTTGCGCAGGAACCAAAGAAGTTTCAGCGTCCGTGGAGGAAAGTCCCGTCACCACTGCGTCGAACGGGCCAGCCTTCTCGATGGCCGCGGCAAGAACGCGCGAGGTAGCCAAGGCGTCAGAACCCTGGATCGCGGAATCGGTGATGTGGATGCCTTCGTCGGCACCCATTTGGAGGGCCTTCTTGACCGCGTTCGCTGCCTGCTCCGGCCCAACGGTCAAAGCGACGACGGTGCTACCGCTCGCGCTGGATTCCTTCATCTGAAGGGCGGCTTCCACCGCGTATTCATCCAGCTCAGACAGAATGCTTTCGTCGCGAATCATACGGTGCGTTGCGGGGTCGATGTGCCGATCAAACTGTGCGTCCGGAACATACTTGACGAGCGCAAGAACGCGCACGGGATTGGGTGAACCCACGATTGCCTCTCGGTAGATGAAATGAAATTAGCTTCCCATCAATGCTAGTAGCCCCAGCAGAGCCCTAGCACCACAAAGCGGGCCCGGGGAATCCCCGAGCCCGCTCGAATCAGTTATTAGTTAGCTTCGGTGGTCTGCTCGAACGTCACCTTGACGGTCTGTTCTTGACCGTTGCGAGTGAATTTCACGTCGGCAGAATCGCCCTTGGCGTATTCGCGAACGGCGGCGGTCAGCGACTGGGAGTCACTCACCACGCGGTCCCCCACGCCAACGATCACGTCGCCAGTCTTGAGTCCTGCCTTTTCAGCAGCGGATCCGCTCGTGACTTCCTTGACCTCGGCTCCAACGCTGAACGAGTTGTTGCTCTCATTTACGTCAGAAGACTTGGCCTGGACGGATACGCCCATCAACGCGTGCGTAGCCGAGCCGTTGGCGATGATGTCATCAGCCACGCGCTTCGCGTAGTCAACAGGGATGGCGAAGCCCACGCCGATGCTGCCGGAGTCGCTGCTGGTTGAGGAGCTTCCGCTCGAGGACGCGATGGCGACGTTGATACCGATCAGGTTGCCATTCACGTCCACCAAGGCACCGCCGGAGTTGCCGTGGTTAATGGCGGCGTCCGTCTGGATCACGTTGAGGTAAATAGAACCCTGAGACTGCGTCTGCTGCTGTGGGACGCCAGGAATGTTGAAGTTGAACTGATCGCCGTTGCCGTTGTCCTGGCTATTACCGTTGTTGTCCTGCGAAGAGGAATCCGTGGTTTCGGGAACCGCCGAGGACTGCACGCTAATGGTGCGGTTGATCGTTGAGACGATGCCGTCCGTGACCGTTCCGCTCAATCCCAGCGGTGCGCCAATGGCCACCGCGGTATCGCCCACGTTCAGTTCGGACGACTTGCCAATCGAAATAGGCGTCAGGTCAGGCGCATCAATCTTGACGACGGCTAGGTCAGAAAGTGGATCCGTACCAACGACCTTGGCCTCGTAGACCTTTCCGTTGGAGAGCTGGACGCTAACCTGCGGGTCAGATACTTCGCCACCAAGTGTCACCACGTGGGTGTTGGTGAGGATGTGGCCTTCCTTGTCAAGGATGACGCCAGAACCAGAGCCGCCGGACGAACCACCCGCGACGTCAATCGTCACGACGCTCGGGCTTGCCTTCGCGGCTGCTGCACTCACTGCCGTGACATTTTCCGGGTTGTTGATCACGACGGCCTCGTTGCCACCCGTCGACGACACCTGCGATGCCGCGGGAGATAGCAAGGAATTGCCGGATAGAGCGTTAGCACCAACCACGGCGCCGCCACCTACGAGGCCACCCAACAGACCTGCCAGCACCATGCCGCCGACTAGCGACTTACCGGTGAAACGGCGGGCCTTCGAGTCCTTGGAGTCCACGAGTGGCTGCTCTTCACGGACGAACGCTGCATTCGAGTTATCCGGCTGCGTGCCATAAGGCTGCTGCGCTCCGTACTCTCCATACTTCGGACGATCATCCTGAGAGTAGTTCTGTCCGTACCGCGTCTGACCGTACTGAGTCTGCGCAGACTGCGGCTGACCGTACTGAGTCTGCGCAGACTGCGGCTGACCGTACTGAGTCTGCGCAGACTGCGGCTGACCGTACTGAGTCTGCGCAGACTGCGGCTGACCGTACTGAGGCTGTCCGTACTGCGAAGAGTTCGGAGCCTGAGTAGGAATCGGAGACGTCGGATTTCCGCTAGCGCTCTGTCCGGCGGTCGGGATCGATTCCGTGGCCTGCGAGCGATCAGCAGATAGGGACTGATCGTTAGAGGCAGAGCCTGCTCCTGGTGCGCGATTCGGCACTTCTGGGATGGGTGAACCGCTGGAATCTCGCGGCGTGGACTCGTTCATGTCCCGTTCCTTTCAAACCGTCAAACTGCTTTCAACTGAGTGCAACTTTGCCACCCCTGTCTGTGGCTCTCACATGCGAGTCCTGAGTGTTTTCTGAGTGTTACATGGGGGTGCTCTGTAGTTCGCTCTGGGCGCATGCGTTGCGGTGGACTCAGGAGTTTTTCAAAACATAGACTCTAATCAGACGAGCTTGCAGACTGTAGTCGAGAAGCTTGTGTCTTCAGCACAACGAAGGGTTCCACATGCGTTTGAAAGCCTCCCGTGCCGCAGGAGTTGCCGGTGTCTTGTTCATCGCCGGCGCCATCACCGCGCCCGCTGCGTTTGCAGAACCTCCGGTGACGATTCCTCCTGGCAAGTATGTTGTGGACGCCGCTGACGTGTTGAGCTCTTCCGAAGAGGCAGAGGTCAGCTCAGCCATCAAGAAGATGCAGGACGAAACCGGACAGAACCTCTTTGTGGTCTATGTCGACGAGTTCACGTCCCCCTCCGATGCCAAGGGCTGGGTTGAAGAACTCGCCACGAAGAAGAGCATGGGAACCTCGGACTCCGTCCTGGCTGTCGCCGTGACGTCGCGAGTTGCGCGTCTTGTTTCCAACTCCTCTTCAACGTTCTCGGCCTATGACCAGTCCGTGTACCGCGACAACGTGCAGCCAAGACTACGCACTTTGGATTGGTCCGGCGCAGCCGTTGCCGCGACCGAGGGATACATCGATGCGGACAAGAGCGGTGGTACCTCCACTGGTTCCGGTACCACGGGTTCTTCAGGCTCCTCGTCTAGCAACTCTTCTAGTGGCGGCTCAATGCTGCCGTGGCTGATCGGCGCCGGTGGCGTTGGAGTGATTGCCGCCGTGATGTTCTCTCGCCGCAAGAAGCTTCCAAACGCTCAAAATCAGCAAGGTCCAATGGCTGGGCAGGATGGACAGCCCGTTGATCCGCTCGCTGCAATGTCTGTTGAAGAACTTCGGACCAAGGCAGGCAGCCTGCTCATTGCAGCTGACGATGCCATCCGTTCGAGCGAACAAGAGCTTGGATTTGCCGAAGCTTCCTACGGCAAGGATTCCGTCAAGGTCTTCGCCGAGGACATCGCCACGGCCAAGCAGCACATGAACGAGTCCTTCAAGCTGCAACAGCAACTCGATGACCACATCCCGGACACCGAGGAACAGCAGCGCACCTGGCTTGGCGACATCATTCGTCGTTGCGAAGCCGTCAACGCTTCCCTCGAAGAGCACCGCACGGACTTTGAAGCGCTCCGGAGACTTGAGGATAAGGCTCCGGAAGCCATCGCGGCGCTGAAGGCCGAGGCGCCGTCGTACCGGCAGCGTCTCACCACCGCGGAAGCATCGCTGTCCGCTCTTGCGGCGAAGTATGCGCCGTCTGCACTGGTTCAAGTAACGGACAACGTCACGCAAGCGAAGGAACGCTTGGACTTCGTGGAGAATGCCGCTGAAACGGCTGAACGCAAGATCGCAGAAGGATCGCAAAGCGAAGCAGCTCTGGCCGTCCGTGCTGGAGAAGAAGCTCTTCACCAGACAGGCGTTTTGTTGGATGCCATCGAGCACACTGGCAGTGACCTGGATAAGGCACAGCAAGATGTTGAGGCAGCCATTTCGTCCACCGCGCAGGATTTGGCGCAGGCTAAGGCTCTCGTGAATAACGGGCAGAGCCCTGAGCTTGCTGGCCCCGTGGCACGCGTTGAGCAAGCCCTGCAGCAAGTGAAGGCACAGTACGCCTCGGGCAAGACTGATCCTGTCGGCATACTCGACACCATCGAAAAGGCTCATGCCGAACTCGATGGACCGCTGACCTCAATCCGCAACCAGCAAGAGCAGGCGTCCCGTGCGGCGTCGCAATTGCAGACCGCGATTCGTCAAGCGCAATCAAAGATTTCCGGAACGGAAGACTTCGTCAAGGCACGCCGCGGGGCTGTGGGCTCTAGCGCACGTACTCGTCTTGCGGAAGCGAAGCGAAACCTCGACGAAGCCGTTCGGCTCTCCAGCGTGGACCCTGTTCAAGCCTTGACGTACGCCCAGCAGGCGTCCTTCTTGGCAGACGAGGCTGCACGCGATGCAGAAAGCGACGTGGACCATTTTGACGGCGGCGGCTATGGTGGCGGTCGTCGAGGTGGCTACGGCGGACCATTTGGAAACAATGGTCTAGGTGGCGCCATTTTGGGCGGCATCCTCATTGACTCAATTCTCCGTGGCGGCACCGGTGGAGGACATTCCTCCGGTGGCGACTCCTTTGGCGGTGGCGGCTTTGGCGGCTTCGGCGGAGGCGGGGGCTTCGGCGGTTTCGGCGGAGGCGGAGGATTCGGCGGCGATGGTGGAGGCGGAAGCTTCTAGCCGGGGCCACACCCCCAAGACGGCCACACCGCACCGCGGGCTCGGCCAGCATTCATCCAAGGAAACCCACTGAAAGGTGACACCGTGGTAAAGCAGTCAATTTTTGGACGTATCACGCAACTCGCGCGAGCAAACATCAACGCCATCCTTGATCAGGCTGAGGATCCACAGAAGATGCTGGATCAGATGGTTCGCGACTACACGAACAACATCGCCGAAGCTGAGACCGCAGTGGCTCAGACCATCGGTAACTTGCGCATGTCCCAGGAGGACTACCGCGAGGACATCGACGCTGCCAAGGAATGGGGCAACAAGGCTCTTGCCGCGTCGAAGAAGGCTGACGAATACCGTGCAGCCAACGACGCCGCAAACGCTGACAAGTTCGACAACCTTGCGAAGGTTGCCCTGCAGCGCCAGATGCAGTCGGAACGCGAAGCCAAGGCTGCAGAGCCAACCATCGCTTCTCAGGAAGAGATCGTTGCAAAGCTCAAGTCCGGCCTCGACGCCATGAAGAGTAAGCGCCAGGAACTCGTGTCCAAGCGCGACGAACTCGTGGCCCGCCAGAAGTCCGCTTCTGCTCAGTCACAGGTTCAGGACGCAATCAAGAGCATCGACATCCTGGACCCCTCCAGCGAAGTCAGCCGCTTCGAAGAGAAGATCCGTCGCGAAGAAGCACGAGTTCGCGGTGCGAGCGAACTTGCAGCTTCCAGCTTGGATGCTCAGTTCAACTCGTTGGAGGACCTTGGCGAGCAGACCGAAATTGAAGCTCGCCTTGCAGCTCTCAAGGGCGGCAGCAAGCCAGCACCTGCAGCCATTGAAGCTGACACTGACGACTCCCCAGTCGACTACAGCGTTGGCGCGGACGCAGCAACCAAGCAGAACACCTACGAATAAACCCGTGGGCGTTACGCGAGTAACAACTCCATAGCTTTACCCGACGGCGGGCTCGGAAAACACAACTCCGGGCCCGCCGTTTTCATGCAGAAAACGCGGGTTATAGGCACGAATGTGTGTACAGATTAGGCTTGCTTGCCTTGTGGGAGTAGGCGTGTAGGGTCCTGCTTATGCTTTGAAAGCATATGGGGTGCCTGTTGCTTCTCATCGGCCACGTTGTGGTGTATGTGATTGTGTTCTGGTCAAGAACGGTAAGACCTCGGCTGGTCGTGCTCGGTGGCGGTGCAAGTCGTGTGGTGCTTCGCAGGTTCGTTCACGATCTGATGTCACTCGTAAGAGCGAACTGACTCAGTTCTTGACATGGATCCTGGGTACTCAGTCGCAGGCAGCCATGGCAGGTTCAGCGCGTGGTTTCCGGAAGCGTATTCAGTGGTGCTGGCGCGTTGAGGTTCCACCGCCTGTGCCCACCGGCGTAGTGCATCATCAGCTCATGCTTGATGGCACCTATTTCAACGGGTGGTGCGTGCTGATCGCCTATAACGGCAAGTACGTGGTGGATTGGCAATGGTGCGATCGAGAGAAAAAGATCGCCTGGCAAGTCCTACTCGAGCGGATCCCGGCACCGGCGGTGGCGATCATTGATGGTGGTACCGGGCTACGTGCCGCGTTGAAGGAAACGTGGCCGGAGTCGAAAGTTCAACGCTGCTATTTTCATGTGTTCCAGAACATCCGTCGCGAGCTCACCTTCCAGCCACGGCTACCAGCCGGTAAAGAACTCGCAGCCCTGACGAGGGTCTTGATGAAGGTCAGCACCCAAGACGAAGCCATTGCGTGGTTGCGTGAATACGCCGCGTGGGAGGCGAAATGGGACGAGTTCCTCAAGCACCGAACCAAAGCGAAAACCGGTCAGGAACGCCCCTCAAGCGTCTCGAGAAACAGTCACTGGTGGTACACGCATCAACGCTTACGCCGAGCCCGGAACGTGTATCGACGCCTCATCCAAGAACACTGCTTATTCACGTGGTTAGACACTGACCTGCAACCAGACACCGGCGAGAAAATTCACCGGACCACATCCCCGTTAGAAGGCGGACCGAACAAAGCGATCAAAGAGCTCTTACGGCTGCATCGAGGACTCCCCGAAGAGCACGCCAGAACCGCTGTGGACTGGCTCCTCGAATCCCTCACCGAACACCCCAGACAACCCTGGAGCCTCGTGAAACCAGAACACCTCAACCCGGCCCAACGGACCAAAAACGCATCAATGGAAAGCGATGAATCGCAAGCCCCAGAAACCTACAGCAACCACTTCAGCTGGGAAGACGGAAACGGCATCCAAACCGGCTGGGCCGGCAGAAACCAACCATGACACGCCGAAACCTGTACACACATTTGTGCCTATAACCCGAAAACGCGGCAATCGTGCCTGAATGTGGGCAAAGCAAAAGGACCCCTGACTTCGTGTTTCCACTAGTCAGGAGTCCTTCTTCGTTGCGGGGATAGGATTTGAACCTATGACCTCCGGGTTATGAGCCCGGCGAGCTACCGAACTGCTCCACCCCGCGGCGACCTGTTCAACTATACAGGGATTCATAGGCCGATTCAAATCGGATAGGCCCTGTGAGGCTGGGATCACACTTCAGGCTGGCTGGAGGAACAACCACAGGAGACAACGAAGGGGCGTGGCGAACCAGTACTGCTACTGGTCTGCCACGCCCCTCGTCGTTGACTGTTGTCAGCCGGCCTTAGCCGTTGCTTGCCGGTGCAGCCGATTCGCTAGCCGGCGCTGACTCAGATGGTTGAGCTGCATCGCTTGGCGTTGCCGCAGCACCGGAGATTTCATCGTCAGCAGCAATAGCCTTCGACAAAGCAGCCTGAAGCTTCTTCTGCTCTTCGCCATACTTCGCGAAGTCCCCAGCCGCCAGTGCGGTCTGGCCCGCCTTGATAGCTGCGTCGGCTTCCGCAAGCGCCTGCTTGAGGCGAGTTGCGGCATCCGCTTCAGCTGGCGGCGTCGTAGTCCCGCCATCCCCCGGCGTACCGTCACCCTCGGTAGTAACTGCGCCCGAAGATCCCTGGAAGAGATCGTCAAGAGCCTCAGACAACGTGCCGGCGAAGCCAACACGGTCACCGAAGGAGACCAACACCTTCCGGAGCGTCGGGTAGGACGTCTGGCCCGTGGACTTCACGTAGACCGGCTGGACGTACAAGATACCGCCACCCACAGGAAGCGAGAGCAAGTTACCGTTCAACACGGTCGAAGCACCGGTACGGAGCAAGTTGAGCTCTCGAGACACCGTGGTGTTCGAGTCAAAGTTCTGCTGTGCTTGACCAGGGCCAGGCACCGAGGTGGAACGCGGCAATTCGAGCAAGCGCAGCTTTCCGTAGCCCGGGGCCTTCTCCCCCGCCTTACCGGTTCCTGCATCCGCCTCAGCAGACAAGAAGCCATACAGCACGTTGCGCTGGGCACCGCTCGCGGCCGACGCCGGGATGAAGGTCGACGTCAACGAGAACGTTTCTTCCTTCTGATCCGGCATGCGAAGCGACAAGTAGTACGGGGGCTGCTTGACGTTAGCGTTGGCAACCGTTGGGTCGTTCGGAACAGACCACGCATCGTTGGATTCGTAGAAGTCGATCGGGTTGGTGACGTGGTAATGGCTCAAGAGCTCACGCTGAACCTTGAACTGATCCTCCGGGTAGCGAACGTGATCCATGAGCTGGGCGCTCATTTCCGAGTACGGCTTGATGGAGGTCGGGAAGACCTTCTGCCAAGCCTTCAAGATCGGCTCATCAGGCTCCCAGGCATATAGGTCTACGGAACCGTCGTACGCATCAACCGTCGCCTTGACGGAGTTGCGCAAGTAGTTGACCTGGCCCGAGAGCGCTGCCGCCGTCTGCTGACCCGTCAAGGAGTCAGTAACTGCCGAGTCCAGTCGCTGCGACTGGGAGTACGGGTACTCATTGCTGGTGGTGTAAGCGTCAACGATCCACTTCACGCGGCCGTCGATGATCGCTGGGTAAGCGTTGGAATCCACCGTCAAGTACGGGGCGACCTTCTCGACGCGCTCACGAGGAGTGCGGTCGTAAAGAATCTGCGATTCAGAGTTCACATCGCCCGAGAGCAACAGGTCCGTAGAACCGAACTTGATCGAGTAGACCAAGCGGTTGAAGAAGTCTCCTACCTTAGGTCCACCGTCACCCTGGAAGGTAGTCTTTGCGTCTCCGGCGCCATCGGACTGGTCCTGCGGACGGTCCAATTCACGTGGTTCCCAGCCTTCGCTTGGCCCACCGACAACGGAGTAGCGTGGCGAAGATTCGCCGAAGTAAATGCGCGGTTCGTAGGTGCTGTCATCGCCCAAGACGCCAGTTGAAGGGATGCCTTCAAGCATGAAGTCTGGTCGTCCACCTTCGCCCACCTTGGCGCCGTACGCTGCTACCACACCGTAGCCGTGGGTGTAGGTCACGTGCTGGTTGATCCACGAATCATTCGGGTCAACGCTCACTTCGCGAACCGCGATCACCGTGTCCTGAACGTTTCCGTCAACTTCGTAGCGGTCCACGTTGAGGGTGCTTGCGAAGCTGTAGTACGGGCGGAACTGCTGCAGCTGCGAGAAGGCGTCAGAAACGAGGTTAGGGTCCAACAAACGAATGTTGGTGGTAGTTGCAGAGTCCTTCGCGAGCGCGTTCTGCTTCGTGTTCACTTCAGCGCGGTAGGGCTGCATCTGGACATCCTTCAGTCCGTAGGCATCGCGCGTCATGTTGATGTTGCGCTCGATGTACTCCTTTTCAAGAGTCTTTTCCGACGGACGAACGTTGTATTCCTGAACGATGTACGGGTACAAACCACCGGCCACAATCGCGGTGACCACCATCATGGCCGCGCCAACGGCTGGCAGCTTCCAGCGGCCCATCGCAGCGCCCACAATGAAGAGGATTGCCACGATGATGGCGGCGATCGCCAAGATGGTCTTTGTTGGAATGACCGCATGAACGTCCGTATACAGCGCACCAGCCACACGGCCAGTCTGGTTCGTGAGGGTCGCGTAGCGGTCCAAGAAGAACGTCACGCCCTGCAGGATGAGGAACAGCGCAGCGGCAATTCCAGCATGCACCTGGACGGCGCGAGAGAACTTGATGCCGCCGCGTTCTTCAACGCGGACTCCTCCGTAGAGGTAATGCGTGAGAATGCCAGCGATACCGGCAATCAGCACCACGGAGATGAGGTAACCCACGGCCAGCGAAAGCACAGGCAGGGTGTTGATGTAGAAGCTCAGGTCAAGCCCGAATTCCGGATCAGTCTTTCCGAATTCCACCTGGTTCAGAAAGAGCAACACTTCCTTCCACTGCGAAGCAAGCGCGGAGGCGGAGAAGATTCCGAGGGCAACCGGAACACCGATCATCATCAAGCGGCGAACTGGTTCCAGCTGCCGTTGGTAGCGGTACAAGCTATCCGTGGTGGTGTCCGGCGCGTAGACCGGGCGGTGCTTGTACGCGGAGTGGAGGCTGAACCACACGGGCACTGCCATGAGGATAAAGCCGACCACGAAGATCGCTGCTTTCGTCAGGATTTCAGTCCAGAAAACTTCTGCGAAGCCCAGCTGTGAATACCAGAGGATGTCCGTGTAAAAGTTTGCAAAGAAAACAAATGCCGCCACCAATAGGGCGACCACAATGATGGTAATCAGCAGTGGCGAGGGCTTGCCAGTTCCGACCCTCCCCTCGTGCATCGCAGGGCGGTCCGGCCGGCGGGGCCCGTCCGGGCCTCCGGGGGCTGGAAAATCAGGTCCAAAGCTCACAAGTTACCTCAACATGGTCGAAAATACGGCCACCCCCACCTGACTGTGGAAAGGGGATAACTCCATTCTGCCTTGTTGCGCGGTGGCGTGGGGCATTAAGTCTCAACGCAGTGGAAAATCGATACCAATTTGAAACCCTTGGTTTCACTTTAAGTACGACGCCGCCGCTCGGCTCACGCACTCCGGCTTAGTTGCCAGCACCCTGCGTTGTTGTTGTCGCTACCTTGCGGTTTTGGAGCGTTTAGGGAGCCGTGCACTGAGCGAGGCCGGAGGTATCGCCGCCCTTGGCGATGGTTTCTACCGCCGCAATGGACTCGGTCAAGGTTGCGACCTTGACGACTTGCAGGCCATCAGGAATGCGGCCCACCACGTCTTCGCAGTTTTCGGCAGGGGCCAAGAAATACTTTGCGCCCGCGTTTTTGGCACCTACGAGCTTCTGGGCAATTCCACCAATAGGACCCACGTGGCCACCGGCGTCGATAGTTCCCGTTCCGGCGATGTGCTGGCCGCCGGTCATGCTGCCGGGCGTGAGCTTGTCGTAGATACCCAACGCGAACATCATGCCGGCGCTGGGGCCGCCCACGTTATCGAGGATGAAGTTCACTTTGAAAGGGAAGGTGTAGCTGGTGCCCAAGTAAATGCCCATGACCCGACCATTCTCGGGAGACTCTTGGGTCTTGATGGTGACCCTGGTTTCCTTGCCATCGCGGCGCACGGTGAGCTCGCTGGGTTGATCGCCACGCTTCTGTAGCTCTTGACGGAACTGCTCAGTGCCGGTGATGGGAACGCTGTTGATGGCCAACAGAACATCGTTTTTCTTGACGGTGCTCTTGTTGAGATCGCTAGCAAATCCGCCCACCTTGATTTCCTGGTCAAAAGAAATCTTGAGCGCGGAGAGGGCAGCCGCAATCGAGTCCTGTTGAGAGTCCGTCATCTGAGTGGCGTTCTCTTCGTTGACCGCGTCCTGAGAAGTACCGCGTGGATACACGTAGTCCTCCGGCTGCACATCGGCCTGCGGGTTCAACCACGCATTGACGACCTCGGCCGTCGTTGCTGACCGGTCCGTTCCACCGGCGACATAGACGGTGGTCATGTCTAGGTTGCCGTCAGTGGGGTACGTTTCGTGGCCATCGATGGTGAAAAGGTCTTTTCCTTGGTACTGGCCAATCGTGTTGAGGGCTGGACCGGGAGACTCAATGACATATGGGGAAGGCAATACGAGTGCGACCGCGCCGATCATGGCTGGGATCCAGAGCAACCTCGAGCGGGTGCTTCGTGAAGGCTTTTGTTCCTGCAACGACGGAGTATCCGACGCACCAAATTCCGATTCCAGTAACGGATCAGGATGCTTTTTGTTCGCTCTTGGCAAGGTTTTCCTCCGATTGTGCCTCGTCTCTAGGGTACTGCCAGTCCGTGCGGGTACCGTTGAGGCATGGCAGAAATTCCCCCGAACAACAACCCGAATGATCCTGACGACAATGATCCGATGCAGGAGATGTTCAAACGCATGTTTGGGGGCCAGATGCCTCCAGGCTTAGACCCCGCTTCTCTTGGCTTGACTCCCGGTCAAGGCGCAGATCCAGCCCAGATGCAGGCGATTTTCCGCCAGCTCCAGGGACTCTTCGGGGCCATGGCTTCCGGCGAGTCAGGACCGGTCAACTGGACCTTGGCGAAGCAGTCGGCACGCGAAGCCACCGCCGGAGCCGATCCTTCGCTGACCGCAAATTCGAAGGGTGCCGTGGAGAACGCCGCGAAGCTCGCGGATTTGTGGTTATCGCAAGCGACGAGCTTCGATCCCACGCCACAGGATCCCCAGGCACTGACCAGCTCCGAGTGGGTTGATAAGACCATGGACTCGTGGAAGCGCCTGACTGAACCCGTAGCGATTTCGGTTTCTCAAGCCATGACTGCGGCCTTGCAAGAGCAGATTCCTGAAGAGATGCGCGGACTCATGGGTGGCACCTCCGGAATGATGCAGTCTCTCGGCGGCGCACTGTTCGGCTCCCAGCTGGGTGCCGCAGTTGGTGCGTTGGCGAAGGAAGTACTCGGCTCCACGGACATCGGACTCCCCTTGTCCGGCGATCGTCCAGCCCTCATTCCGGCGAACATCGCTGATTTCGGTGAAGGTCTAGATCTTCCCGACAACGAGATCCTCTTGTTCGTCGCACTGCGCGAACTTGCCCACATGCGCCTCTACCGCGCCGTTCCGTGGCTCAAGGACCACGTCATCGGTGCCATCGAGGACTACGCACGTGGCATTACGATCGATACCTCCCACATTGACGAAGCAATGCGAGACTTCGATCCAGCTCGGCCTGAATCCATGCAGGACGTCTTCAACGAAGGCCTCTTCACGCCACACCGTAGCCCGGCACAGACCGCAGCCTTGGCGAAGCTTGAGAATGCTCTAGCGCTCATCGAGGGCTGGGTTGATGAAGTTGTCGCCGATGCAGCCGTCAATCTTCCTTCCGCCGCGGCCTTGCGCGAGACAATGCGTCGTCGTCGTGCGTCAGGCGGACCGGCGGAGCAAGCTTTTGCATCGATCGTCGGTCTGGAACTTCGTCCGCGCCGCCTTCGCGAAGCTTCGCAGTTCTGGGCTCACTTGAAAGAAGAGCGAGGCCTCGAAGGTCGTGACGCTGCGTGGGAAGCCGAAGATCTCATGCCTACCGGCGAAGACCTCGATGATCCAGTGGGCTATTCATCGCGCCGTGCCCTCGTCAACGCATCTGATGAAGATCTAGACGCTGCACTCGATCGCTTGCTCTCCGGAGGCTATGACGAATCGGCTCCAACCGATGAAGAAGCGCCAACGGAAGACGCGCCGAAGGATGATGCCCCAAAGGCTGATCCTGAGAATCCTGAAGATCCCGAAAATCCTCAGGATTCCCCGAAGGGCTAACCGCGCGGTTGGCTCGTTAGAGCATCCGTAGACGACCAAAGTCATCATCGAATGACCCTTGAGTGGCCTCGACATCCTCGATGTCGAGACCATCGTCTCTTTCATCATCATCGAAGAGTCCCGCCATTTGCCCGAGATCATTCCCTGGGAAGTCGTTGGCGTTCGGATCTCCTGGACGATGATTTCCGCCCAGCTGCGCTTCCCGCTCCGCAAAAGCTCGACCATGGCTAAACCCAAGCAAGAAGATGTCCGCTTCTGACGTACGCGGATAACGAGCGATGCGGGCCTTGAACGCAGGTCCGTGACCGTCCGGGGCGATCAAGTGGGCGAGCTCGTGAACCAAGACTGCGTCGATCACCCAGTCCGGCATTCCCCACAATCGATGCGACAAATTGATGGTCTGCTTCGAATAGTTCGCTGAGCCCCAGCGGCGACCTTGGTTCGTTACCCATCGCACGCTCTTAGGGCGCACTTGATGGTTGAAGTAGGCGCGGCTCAGCCTGTCGGCGCGCTCCGCGAGATCCTCATGACCCTGCGGACCGTATTTCACATCTCGCTTCTGCAGCACCTTGTTGGCAAGCGAATGCGCCACGGTGACGATCGCTTCATGACTCATATAAGCCGGCACGCGGATTTCAATGTGGTCATTGACCCAGCGCCCTTGCGACGACCGAGTGCGGCGCGACGACTTGATGACTTTGATGGGTACCCCGGTTTCGGTGGCCAAATGCATGGTGGTTTCTTTAGCACTCATTGGCGCTCCTGTGGATAACGATTGGTCTGTGACGATTCGATGGAATCATAAAACTTGTTGTTATTTGATGAAGTTTGATGAATTGGGGATAACGTGCAAATCAATCCGGGACTGCGCATTGTTGACTTTGAAGACGGACGTCTCTCAATAGGCACCGAGGAGCAATCGGTACTGTTCAGCGACCTCACACCCATAGAACGTGCCTTCATTGGTTCCTTATCCGAGCAGTCCCCGCACGTTGGCTATCCCGGCCGCGATGTGCCCGAGCCTCGGCGCTCATGGCTGCTTTCGCAGTTGAAGCGCGTCATTGTGGGAACCCCTAAGTTTAGGATTTCGGGAACCATGTTCAACATTCTCCAGCCTGAAGTCTGGCGCAGCTCTGCCGCGTACGGAGTTCATGCGGGCCCGCTCATCGAAGCCCGCCACTCGGCGCACGTGGTCATCTTTGGGCTTGATCGCGCATCCGTACAGTTGATCGCCACACTCGCGATGGCCGGCGTTGGCAACTTCCACGTCTTCGACGACGCCGAGGTGGAACTGCCAGATCTGGGTGGCCCGCTCTTTGCGTTGTCCGACTTGGGACTCCCCAAGACCACGCAGCTCACTAAACGATTGGCCCGCCAATACCCCAAGACCAAGATCACTCAATACTCTCTGGACGCACTCCATCCGGATTCGCAGCTTCCGGATTTTGGAAAGCGACCCGCGGTAGCAGTAGCCATGGGGCGAGATGCGCTTCTTCCGTGCGTTCGCGAGACCTTGATGATGTCCGGGGTGCCTCACACCCAAGTGATTTTCCAAGACACCACGGCCACCGTCGGACCGATGGTCTTGGACGGCATGCCTGGATGCTTCGATTGCGCGCAGTCGCCCTTGTTGGGTCGAGCCACAGACGAAGAAGGAGCCAGCGAGACCTTCGCTGTTCCTCCAGGCCAGCTGATTCCGGATGCTGCGAGCGCCGCGGTCATCGCGGGTCTGGCCGCTCAACACGTTCTCATGGTGTTGGACGGCCAGCTCTTGCCAGCGACGGTCGGCGCCGTGATGACGTTTCACCTAGACACCGGAGCTTTGGTCACAAGATCGTTGGCACCGAACTTCGCTTGTGCTTGCCACCTCGCCGCTGCCTAACGCGCTGAGTTTTCGGAGCACTTAGGCATACTCGTTGACGATTTTTAGCACTTGTTCGCCGAAGCGCTCGAGCTTGGACTCCCCCACCCCGGAGATTCCTGCCAAAGCATTCATATCCTTCGGGCGGTCTTCGGCGATGGCCATCAAGGTTGCATCGGTAAAGACCACGTAAGCAGGAACTTCAGCTTCCCGAGCCGTCTCAAGGCGCCAGGCTTTCAGCGCTTCCAACATGGCCTCGTCATAGGTAGCTGGGCAATCCAAGCATCGCTTGAGCTTGCGCTCCGCAGGCGTGTCCAGCACCTTGCCGCACGAACGGCAACGCACAGGACCGCGAGTCTTGGCTCGCGATGCGGAACGCTCAGCGCGAGGTGAGCTAGCGGCGTCGTAATGGCGAGAGGTGCCCAGCGACTGAGGACGCAAGCCATCCAAGAAGCGCGACGGCGTGCGGTGCGCGCGGCCGCCGGGCGTACGCGCGAGAGACCAGCTCAAGTGCAGGAAGTCGCGCGCTCGAGTGATGCCCACGTACAGCAAGCGACGCTCTTCGTCATAACCGGCCTGATCCTTCGCGAAGGAAATCGGCAAGAGCCCTTCGCTGAGTCCTGCGAGGAAGACGACGTCCCATTCAAGGCCCTTGGCCGAGTGCAAGCTGGCGACCGTCACGCCGGAGACTTGCGGCGCATGCTGCGTGGCGGCACGCGCTTCCATCTCGGCGACGAATTGGCCCAAGGACGCAGCTGGTCCTTCGGAAGAGCCGCTGCCCAGCTCCTCGGAAAGAGTCACGAGTGCTGACAGAGATTCCCAACGCTCACGCGTCGCACCGCCAGATTCCGGCGACTTTGCGGAGTAACCGATGCTCATGAGCAGTTCTGCCACGGTTCCGCTAGCGGGCTCACCGGAGCGCGTCTTGGAAGCTGCACGCAGGAGCATCATGGCTTCGCGGATCTCGTTGCGCTGGAAGAAGCGCTCACCGCCGCGCAATTGGTAACTCAGGCCAGCCGAACTCAGGGCGCGTTCGTAGGCTTCGGTCTGTCCGTTCGTGCGCAACAGGATGGCGACGCTGCGTGGATCTTGACCGGCATCCACCATCTCTTTAATGCGCTTGGCGATGCTCGAGGCCTCCGCCTCGTCATCGGCAAACTCTTTGAACTCGACGTTCTTGCCGGTCTCGCGCTGCGATATCAAGTGCAAAGGTTCTGGCCAGCGCACCGTGGGATCCGGCATGTTCCGCTCAATGCGGCGCGATTCGAGCAGCTTGTTGGCGAGATTCACGACCTGCGGCGTGGAGCGGTAATCGCGAATCAACCGAACCACTTTGGCGTCCGGATAGGTCTTCGGGAACTCCAAAAGGTGGCGCGGTGTAGCGCCGGTGAAAGAGTAGATGGTCTGGCTCGCGTCGCCCACCACACACAGCTCGTTGCGGTCGCCCACCCAGAGCTTCAACAGCCGCTCTTGGAGCGGCGAAACGTCCTGATACTCGTCCACGGTGAAGTGGCGGTACTGACGGTGAATCTCGGCGAGAATCCGCGGATCGTCCTCAAGAATGGCCACCGTCAACAGCAGCACATCCTCGAAGTCAATGAGAACGCGGTCCTTCTTGACGTCCTCATACATTGCAAAGAGTCGAGCGACCGTCTGCGGTTCGAGGTCTCCCACTCGCGTGCGGTCGGCGGCGGCCTTCACATAGCTATCCGCCGTGAGCATGGAGACCTTGGCCCATTCGATCTCGGACGCGATGTCGCGAATCAGTGCCCGGTCAGCTGTGAGCCTCAAGCGCCGCGCAGCTTCCGCAATATGCGGAGCCTTGTGATCCACGAGCTGCGGAATGGAACCACCAATGGCTTGCGGCCAGAAGTACTGCAGCTGCCGAAGAGCCGCCGAGTGGAAGGTGCGGGCCTGAACGTTCGGAGCACCAAGCTCGCGAAGTCGTGTCCGCATTTCGCCCGCTGCTCGAGCCGTAAACGTCACGGCGAGGAGTTGTTGCTGCACATAGACGCCCGTGTGCACACCCAGCGCGATGCGGTGGGTGATGGCGCGCGTCTTGCCAGTACCGGCGCCCGCGAGCACGCACATGGGGCCAGTGAGGTTACTCGCCACCTCGCGCTGTTCATCGTCGAGGCCGGCGAGGATACGTTCCTCGGTGATATCTACAGAAAGGGTCACTACGTCTTCTTTGGAATGGTGGCGTGAACGAAGGGACTAGTTTTCCAGAACTCGTGGCTCTGGTACCGGTCCCCCGTACCAATGATCAATAAGTGCTCGCGCAATCGAGACAGATGCGGGGATGTTCATCTCACCCTTCTCCACTGCTTCGGCAAGCTCTTCTCGGCTAAACCATTTCACGGACAGGATTTCTTCCCCGTCCGCTTGAACGGTGCTGGTGGTGGCCTTCGCCGTGAAGCCCAGCATGAGCGAGGCAGGGAACGGCCATGGCTGAGAACCCATATAGGTGACGTCCGTGACCAAGACCCCGGCTTCTTCTTGAATTTCACGCACGACGGCGGCTTCAAGAGATTCACCTGGTTCCACGAACCCAGCAAGAACGGAGAATCGCTTCCCACCCCACGCTGCGTTGGCACCAAGCAAAATCCGGTCCTGATCATCCGTGATGGCCACGATCACCGCAGGATCTGTACGTGGGAAGTGCTGCGACTTGTCCTCAGGGCATTCGCGAACCCATCCGCTCTGGCTGACAACCGTCTTGGCACCACAGCGTGGGCAGAACTGGTGCACTGAGTGCCAGTTCGCGATCGCAATAGCTTCAACGAACGTGCCGGCGTCTTCGGCGGACAGGGTCGCGGCAACATCACGCAACCCCAGCCACTGCAATTTTTCGCCTTGTGTGACGGAAGATCCACCGGATATGAACTCGCCGAGGCGCTCGACGTCTTCGTCGCGCCGCGCAATGGCGAGCACCACGTGCGCTTCTTTCGACTTACCCAAGTACACCAAAACGCGCGGTTCGGCACCTTCTTGAGCGGCGTCGTCGTACTGAACAGAGTCAAAGCTCGCGAACTGCAACCGGCCTTGGCGCACGGGAGCGTTGCCACCGTGCAACCACAGCACTCGCGTAGCGGGGTCCGTCAACAGCGTAGGAAGGAATTCGGTATCGGCTCGTTGCGCGCACGCGCGGTCGAGTCCATGGCGAGAAAGGGGCAGACGTTCTGCGAAATTTTCCATCACCCCTCTACCGTACCCATCTCCACCGACACTTACACTGCGTGGCAGAACACTGTGAGTAACTGCGACTCACCCCGCCCGCGCGCGCATCAAGGCCCATAAAACGTCTACGGTGGACTGTGTGAAACGGACAGCTATGGAACTCGCGGCCCTTGCAACTGCCGCCGTGCCCGGTCTCACCCCGTCCGGCGTGGCCTCAATCCCCGATGAACCCGAGGATTTTGACTCGGCGATGATCGTGGATGAGTCCAAGCAGCGCTGGCGTGTACGTGCACCACGGCACGAAGAAGCGAGCATGCGACTTGAGCGAGAACTCACAGTTCTGCACGCCTTCACGCCTGCTGTCCGCGCCGAGTTGCCGTTCCTCATTCCGTCAGTCGCCGGCACCATTCGCCAGGGCGCACTGCGTTCTTTTGTGTACAACCACGTGCACGGCGCCAACTATGACCTCGAGGGCATGTCCCGCTTGGGCGAAGCAACCGCCATCCAAATTGGCAAGGCTCTTGCGGCAATTCATGACATTCCGGACGAGATCGCCGAGCGCGGCGACTTCCCGGCCTACACCGCTGAAGAATTCCGTCAGCGCCGCCTAAATGAGCTGGATCAAGCCGCGATGACCGGCAAGATTCCCGTGACGCTTCTGCGCCGATGGGAGCACGCGCTGGAAGACGTGAACCTGTGGCGATTCAATCCCACCTTGGTACACGGTGATCTGCACGAGGAAAGCTTCCTCATCAACGATTCACGTGTGGTGGCGATTTCCGGCTGGACCGATGTTCACGTGGGCGATCCCGCCGACGATTTCGCGTGGCTTCAGGCCAGCGACGATCCCGCGTTTGTCACCGCCGTGATGGATGCTTACGTCGCCGCTCGCGGAGAGCACGCCGACCCACACATTTCCCGCCGTGCCGCTTTGGCCGCCGAATTCGCCCTCGCTCAGTGGCTGTCACGCTCACTGGCTTCCGGCGACGAAGAGGCCATTGCCGAGGCACACCAGATGCTCGAGGACCTGGACAAGGACATCCGCGAGTTCGGCGGCCAGCCGATTAGCGTCATTGAGCAGCCACAAATGCCAATGCATTCGCCTGCGGTTGCCGAGGAGTCGCCTCTTTCTGAGGACGACGACGCAGCTCGCCCGGGTGCCAAGGCCTCAGATTCTTCCGAATCGGTTGAATCAGTAGATTCCGCTAACGAGGGCGCCGACGCTTCTGCGAGCGATAGCGACGAAGAAGACGTTAACTCCAGCGAGGAATCTGACGAAGAGTCCGATGATTCCGAAGTTTCCGAAGACGACTGGGACGAAAATCCTGGAGTGGTCTTGACGGACGTTTCCGACGAAACTTCGGCGCACCCTATTGTGGAGCCGGAAAACAACACCGACTCCACCGAGGACTCGACCAAGCGCTAGTTCGGCCTAGTACGTTCTAGTTCGTTCCTGCCAGACGGTAAGTCTCAATCAGCGCTTCGAGCTCTTCCTCGCTGTGGAAGGTGTCGAAGCGAAGCGTCTTTCCGTGGTTCACGTAGTAGAACGCTGCTGAGACTCGTTCCGGATCCACGCCTCGTGCTCGGGCAAACGCCAGCCGGTACATCGAGAGCTGGACCTTCTTGTTTTCGCGGTCCTGCCCTGATGGAACGTGACCCGTCTTCCAGTCGACGATTTCGTAGGCATCGCCGTGCTTGAAGACAGCGTCGATGCGCCCACGTACGGGGACGCCCGCCACGAGCTGGTCGAACGGGACCTCGACTTCTTCAGCCTGAAGTGAGGACCATTCAGAGTCTCGGAACTTGTCCTTGAGCACTTCGAGCTGTTGCAGGACGTCCTCGTCAGTCGCTGGCATGACGTCTTCGATGTCCAGCAAGACCGGAGTCTTGTAGAACCGTTCCACCCATTCGTGGAAGAGGTTGCCCAAGTGCGCTTCCTTGGAGGGTCGAGTAGGAACTGGGCGCAAGTACTGCTTTCGTGCTCCCGCAGGGTCATTAGCAGCTTCCACCATCATCGATGGGCTCAAGTGCTTCGGATCGCCCACGGCATGCACTGCGCGGGATCCAGAGAGCTCCATGCGCCGCGTCAAGACGGACAAGACTTCATCCAGTAGCTCTCGACCTTGTTTCGTCTGGATGAGACTTGCAGGTTCGGTGCCTTCCTGCAGCTCACCACTTTGCTCACGCAAATTGTTCCACTGTCCGACACCTTGCTGGACCTCTTCCGCAAGCGCTTCGAGTGCTGGACGACGAGACGCTGGCGGTGGAGTCACCAGTGGCGCGCTGCTGTCAGCTTTGCGCATCGTCACCGTTGGACCGGAGAGCGGATCAAACGGCCAAACGGCAGAGAAGTCACGGCCCTTTTCAGGATTCTCTTCTGGAATCTCTTCTTCGCTCAGCCAGGTGAGCACCGAGATCGAAGACGTCTGCCCATCGACCTCCGAAGATTCAGACAATTCCTTAACGTCCAAGATGAATGGAGAAGGAGCTTGAGGTTTGACCGCTGAGCCGTAGTAGGCCGCCGTGGTGCAGAGCAAGAAGTCCTTCGCTCGCGTGAGCGCGACGTACGCCAGGCGACGCTCTTCGTTCTCCCTGTGGTGCTTCTCGTCGTCGGCATATTCCTTTTCGGCGTCCACTACTTCTTTGAGTGTCTCGCCATCGGTGCGCCACTGCGGAAGTGAATGACGATCGCCGCGAAGCTCCCACGGCAACGCCGACGAACCCGAGGTCCAGCGGGAGGACTTCGACATGGACGGGAATTTCTTCTCCGTCATGGATGGCACTGCGACGATGTCCCATTCCAGACCCTTGGAGGCGTGAACGGTCAGGATTTGAATAGTGCCCGGCTTGGGTTCGTCCGGTGCAAGCTCGAGACCGTCTTCGTGGTCCGCGGCAGCATCCAGCCAGTCGAGGAACTCCTGAAGACGTGGCCGTTCTGCAGACCGCACGAAGTCGTCGACCACATCGAAAAAGACGTCGAGTTGTTTGCGTCCCGAATGATGGTCAACCCACGGCCGAGCATCGAGTTCGATGTCCAGCTGAGTGGTGCGTTCGATGAGCCGAACGAGGTCTCCCAAATCATCATGCGCGTGCTGCCGGAGAGCCTTTAGCTCGGTCGAGAGCCGGGTCAGACGTTCCCGAGCGGCTTCGCTCAGCTGTCGGCCGCTTCGGTATGCCGCCCAGTCAACGGGAGGAAGCTCCTCGATCGCTTCGATAAGGGTTGCGGACTCCAAGAGTTCTGTGGCGAACGGCGGTTCATCTGGATCAGCGCTTTGCTTGCGAGCCGGGGTGCGTCGTCGTTCTAGCTCTTTGGACCACTCTGAAAGCGCCATAAGGTCCGCAGCCCCAAGCCGCCAGCGTGCTCCCGCGAGCAGTCGCCATAGGTGATCTGGTCGGTGTGGATTGGAAATCACGTGCAACGTGCTCACAATGACACCAACTTCAGGCGCGTCCAAAAGTCCACCGAGTCCGGTGATCTCATACGGCAGCCCGCGCTCTTCCAACGCTTGCGCGATTGCAGTGAAACCAGCTCGTGTACGGCTCAGCACGGCGGCGGATTTGAGAGGTTCTTTGCCGTCCAGCCCTGGGCGAATTTCCGAGTCCAGAGCTTCTGCGATCAGCGCGGCTTCTTTTGCTTCAGACTCTACAAACGCCAAGTGCACGCGACCGTTGGTTGCCATAGGGCTCTCGGTGAGACGCTTCAATGGCACACCACGCTCATTCTGCTCGGAAGCGATGAGCAACGGTGCAGCCACCTTGTTGGCGCTGCCCAAAACGATTTTCGAGTTACGCCAGGCCGTGGTCAGGTACGCAACATCCGCGAGGCGCCGGTTTCCATCTGCTTCCACGATGGGGAATTGATGAGGGAACTCGTTGAGCTGACCCGCTGATGCACCGCGGAAACCATAAATGGACTGGTTGGGGTCACCCACAGCCGTGACGGGATGGCCGTCGCCGAAGATCTTGGAGAACAGCACCATTTGAGCGTGCGAGGTGTCTTGGAATTCGTCCAACAACACCACTTTGAAACGTTCGCGTTCCGTGGCACGGGCCACCGGGACCTTTTCGGCAATTTCAGCTGCGATAGCAATGAGGTCGCCGTAGTCCAGCAGTTCGTGCTCGTGCTTGTAACGCTGATACTCACCTACGAACGACGTGACGAGCTCGCGATGCCGCAACATCGTCAGGAGCTTCTTGTCGTCGAGCGTCTGTGCCCCGCCGCGTCGCCCAGTAGGCAACTCTTCCAACTTTTCGCGGAGTTCGCGCAAGTAGCCCGAGGCCTGTTCCAGAGAAATGCGGTGTTCAGCCATTTCACCGGAAAAGGTGAGAACTGCTTTCGTGATGGTGCTGGCTGCCACTCCGTTGAGCGACGTGGGATCCCCCGAGTAGTTGCGCACAATACGGTGTGCGATCTGCCAGGCCTCTGCTTCGCCGAGCAGTCGCGCATCTGGCTCGACGCCAAGGCGCAGCCCGTAATCCTTCACCAGTTCGTTGGCATAGGAGTGGTAGGTAGAGATGGTTGGAGGAACAACGGCCTCGGTCTCATCTCCGATCCCGCCACGGCGCAGCATCTCGAGCTGCGCGTTGATTCGTGCGGTCAACTCCCCCGCAGCTTTTCGGGTGAACGTGACGCCCAAGACTTCTTCCGGCTTGGCAAAGCCGTTGGCTACAAGCCACACCACGCGGTCGGCCATCGTGGCTGTCTTACCCGATCCCGCGCCAGCGACAACCAAGAGCGGGGTGAGCGGCGCTTCAATAATGCGCTCTTGATCCGCCGTCGGGAACATGTCCTTGCCACGGAACTGGTTCAGCACCGCTGCTAGATCACGCGGTGAGTACTTTGCGTTCATTGCCTCATCCACGGTTGCGTCACTTGCCTTCCACTAGCGCAGAGCGGACACATGAGCCCCACTGGACACTTTCCAAATTCGCCGTCTCCATGCCTCGATTCAAAGTGGGCGGCGCCCATGATGTCCGCTGCGGTCAGCACAAGTTCGTTGGCCCACGTGTCATCGGGCCGCAAGCCATCTTGTTTGCGCATAGTGGGTTTCTTGTTGGCCACACCCACATAAACCAATTGCGCCCCCGCAGTTTCCAACCCGACTTCCGGAACCGCACCGGCCACGATGGCTGCCTGGTAGGTCGCCATTTGCGGGTTCTGAGAGGCCTCTTCTGCGGACAACGCCTGCTTTCCAGTTTTGATGTCCACGATGAGTGGCTTGCCGTCTTGGTCCACTTCCACTCGGTCAATCGACCCAACAATATGAGCCGACCTCGGGTGGTTTTCACTTTCTAGGGCCACGTTGAACCCCAGTTCCTGCTTCGTCACAGTCCGGCCTTCTCGAATGGTGATGGAGAAGTACTGTGCCAAGAGATCAACCATGCCTTCGGCACGAACGCGTAGGCCATGAGAAATCCACGAGTCGTCGAGGCCCAGACTTGGCCACTGCTTGTCCAGCTCCTCGAGCAACACGTCGCGAGGCGCCGTGGGGTTGGCCTCGGCGATCTTGTGCACCAAGGTTCCGATCGCTGCAGCTTCAAACTCACGCACTTCGTCGCCGCCGGAAGCCGAGACGAACCATGCAAACGGGCTCTTGAGCGCCGCTTCTACGCGGGATGGAGAGACGGTGACCGGATGATCCATAGGAGTCACGTTCTCCTCCGTGGACAGCGGCAAGAGTCCCCACCATTCGTCTGGGTGAGCACCGCGCACAGCCGGCGAAGCCACGGACAGCAGAGCAAGCAACAAAGCAAGGTCGCGAACGTAGGGATCATCTCCGCCCCCATTCGCCAAGGATTCTTCGGCCGTGCGACGCAGATACCCAACAAGCGCTGGCAACGTCTTTGCGCGCCTGACCGCAGTGATGGGCCGGGCTGTCTCGGGGTCTGTCCACGGATCCACGTATTCCAAAAAGCTGGAAGGCGCCGCTTCCTCGCTGCTCACACCGATGCACAGCAATTCTTTGCGTGCGCGTGAGCAGGCCACGGAGAATAGCCGCAGCTCGTCAGCCCGGACGGCGTTGAGGAGCGTCGCGTAGTTTCGTTGCTGCAAGACCTCGATGCCGTAATCGGCAATGTCGGCAATAGCGTCCGCTCCAAGAAGGGCACCGCGCAAACGCGTATTCGGCCACATTCCCTCTTGCAGCCCCACCACAATGACAAGATCCCACTCGCGACCAGCAGCATTGGCTGGGGTCAAAATTTCAACGCCCGTAGCAACGTGCGAAGGCCGCGCCAAGGTGTCCATGGGGACCTCCTGCTCTAGCAAGAACTCAGCAAACTGGCGGGCGCTCGCGCCCGGGTTCTGCGAACTGAAGCGTTCGGCCGCTTGCATCAAGGACATGACGGCGTCGAGGTCAGCGTTCGCCCGGTCAATATCTTCAGCGGAGACACCATTACCTTCGCCGGCGAGAACCCGATCTTGCCATTCGTCGGCTACTCGAGCTGCTTCCCAAATGGCCCACAGCACCGTCTGCGGAGTGGCACCCGGCTTGGCGGCTTCTGCTTGTCCCGAGCGCGCCATACTGAGTACGCGAAGGATGCCACGCGAGCTACGGCCCGCGAGTTTCCACAGCTCTTCGTCACCGGAGTCTCCGAAGACTTGCTCCTCGAAGTAGTCCGCCAAAAGTTCAGTAGAACCGCGCAATCCGTTGGCACTACGCTCACGGGTCAGCAGTCCGCGGCGAATACGCCGCACGTCCATGACGGTTGCCTCGCCGTAGCGGGAGGACAGCAGAGAGCTGATCAGAGCCACGCGGTCTTCAAGACCTTGACGACGCACCACGTCCATCTCAGTGTCATCCATGGAAAGCAACGCGGTAGGCGCCAGCAGCATCAGATCCAGAAGCGGCCGCACAGCAGGTGCTTCTTTCAGTGGAACCTCAGATGGCGGGACGGCCACGGGGATTCCTTGGATACTCAAATGCCGAGAGAGCGAGCGCAAACGCTGGCCGTGGCGAGCGATCACCACCATGCGGTCCCACGAGAGCCCTTCATCCACGAAGGCTTCCAACAACCGGTTCGCCACCAGTCGCTCTTCGTGCAGCGGCGTGTCCACGAGCGCGACCTTGGCGATCCCAGGCTCTTGCCCGTCCCGCACAGCCACACGGCCCTTACCGCCGACCGCCACGGGAATGGACTGAGACATCCGCTCCCACGCCTCGGCAATAAACTGCGGAAGACGGTACGAGCCAGAAAGTTCCTCGGTCACCGCACCACGAGAAGTACCACTAAAGATCGTCTCAAACCGAGACAACATATCCGGGCGAGCACCACGGAATCCCTGGACGGCAGACTCCGGGCTAGCGAACATCACCACGCGCGGTCCCGAATCACTGCCCGCCAAAGCTGCCAGCAGTTGCCACTGCGAAGGCGTCATTTCTTGAGCATCATCCACCAAGATGAACTCCAAACGGTTCTGTTCCTCGGCCAAGAACTCGGGCCGCGCCAGCAATATGTATGCCGCGGCAGAAATCAGCTCAGCGGGGTCATAGGCATTCTCATTGGAAAGGCCCAGTAGCTCCAGGTACTCCTGATACACGGATGATGTCGAAACCCAGTCAGGCCGGCCGGCTGCTTTGCCCATCTTGACGAGGGCCTCGGGCGAGAGCCCGCGTTCGGAGAGTCGGTCAAAGACTTCGCGCAGTTCCGAGCGGAACCCTCGCGTCTGCACGGCAACGGCCAGGTCCTCTGACCACTTCGGGTCACGGCCCAATCCGCGCGCGTGGCCTTCCAAGATTTGCCCGATCAGCCGGTCCTGCTCGGCGCCGGTCAGCAATCGCTCGCGGGATCCAAAGCGGTTCTCGTCAAAGAAGTTTCGCTCGCGTCGGATTACGTCGAAGGAGTAGGACTGCCACGAACGCACAGGGGTCTCCGCAAAGCGAGCGCCGCCGCTCGCGCTCAAAGCGTCACGCAACGCGCCGGCGGAAACGCGAGACGGCGTCAAAATCAGCAGTCGCGACGGATCCATCCCCTCGCTGAAGCGCTCCCCTGCTAACTGAAGCAGCGTCGTCGTCTTCCCGGATCCGGGCGCTCCCAGCACCAAACGGTGCGCAGATTGACTCATGCTTCACTCCCCCGACGTAGACCACTAAACCTGATCATCATTCAATCAGCACCTCCCGACACTTAGGACATCAAGGTGCGTTCGATGTTTTCAAAGTCCGCATCATCAGGCGCCCAGCGAGCCACTTTCATGCGGACTCCTTCGTCACGCACAGGCGTTTGCTCTGCTTCCCAATGCGGCAGCGCTTGTTCTGCAAGATCCGGCGGAAGAGTGCCGTTCGCGCGCACCACGCGCCACCACGGCAGCTGTCCGTCGCTCGTTGCCATGATTTTGGCGACTTGCCGTGGACCACCGCGGTAATTTGGCCATTCGCTCAGAATTTCCGCGATATCGCCGTATGCGAGCACGGTTCCGGGCGGAATGAGCCGCACCAGCGCGTACACCGCGTCACGGTAGTTTTCTTGCATTCTTAGAGAGTACGACGCCGCCGCTCCACTCAGTGCCTCCGTTGCGGATCGCTTTAATCGGCTGTTGCGTTATCCACAAAATGCCCGATGCTTTCGGAAATTTGAGCATGCTTCGATAGCTTGTAGGCATGACTAACTGGCATGAACTTCCCCGTGCAGCATTTGACCTCGAAACTACCGGGCGGGACCCACGCACCGCTCGCATTGTCACGGCCTCGATTCTGGTAGTGAACGCGAAGGCTGAGATCTTGCAGCACCGCGAATGGCTGGTCAATCCTGGCGTTCGCATTCCGGAGGAAGCCAGCGATATTCACGGCATCACCACCGAGGTGGCCGAGCGCGATGGCATGGATCCAGCGACGGCCGTCGCAGAGATCTCCGTGTTCTTGGACGCGCTTTTCCAGACCATGCCAGTGATGGTCTTCAACGCCGCTTACGACTTCACTGTGCTCCGCGAAGAAGCCAAGCGCTATGGCATCGATCAGATCGATCCACGTCCGGTCATCGATCCCTACATCATTGATAAGCAAGTGGATAAGTACCGTCGCGGTAAGCGCACGCTCGTAGCCATGTGTGAGTTCTACCAAGTGCCGCTCATCAACGCCCATACCTCCGTGGCGGATGCCGCCGCGACCATCGCTGTTGCCGACCGCCTCGCGGAGAAGTACGCGTCTCAGTTGCAGATCGATCCACTCTTGTTGCACTCCAACCAGATCGAGTGGGCGGCTACCCAAGCCGCTAGCTTCCAGGACTACTTGCGACGCCGCGATCCCTCGGCTGTCGTCGAAGGCGATTGGCCGGTCAAACAAGAAAGTTAAACATTCCAGCGTGATTGCCGTAACACTGGGTAAGAAGAGCTTGACTTCGCGGAGACCTTGAACTCGCGATTGTTCGACAATCGCCAGCCGACTCCTCATCAATATTTGATAAAAAGCCTATTGATAGGGATGTTGCGAACTTTGTGGGGCAATTTCGATCGATTGGTTAAGTTTTGTTCGAAGGTGCTGTAATGGAACGTCCGTAGTTTCTACTGACATTCTCCGGATCAGCAGTTTTTCGAGAGGCTTACTTGATCTCCATTACCGATCTCCGCAAGGTCTACCGCCAAGGTAGCCGTGATGTTGTTGCGCTCGACGGCGTCTCTTTGGACGTTCCTCAGGGCAACATTCACGGCATCATCGGCCACTCCGGCGCTGGCAAGTCCACGCTGGTGCGATGCTTGACGCTTCTAGACAGGCCAACGTCTGGCACTGTTGCGATCAACGGCAAAGACCTCACCAACGTGAGTGATAAGGACTTGCTGACCGCTCGCCGTCGTATCGGCATGGTGTTCCAGCACGCCAACCTCATGGACTCCCGCACCACGGAAGAGAACGTTGCGTTCCCTCTTGAGCTGACGGGAACCCCGAAGGACGTTCGAGAAAAGAAGGTCCAAGACCTCTTGCGCTTGACCGGACTTGCGGACTTCGCGAAGGCCTACCCTTCTCAGCTTTCCGGTGGTCAGCGTCAGCGCGTGGGCATCGCCCGCGCCTTGGCCGCAGACCCCGATGTGCTGCTGTGCGACGAACCAACATCCGCGTTGGACCCCCGCACCACCGAAGAAATTCTTGACCTGATCCGTTCCTTGCGCGATCGCTTGAACATCACGGTGCTGATCATTACCCACGAGATGCACGTTGTGAAGCGCATTTGCGATTCCGTCTCCTTGCTCGAAGGCGGCAAGATCGTGGAAAGCGGCAACCTCTCTGAGGTCGTTGCAGCGTCCGGCCGTCTCTCTGAGGCTGTGCTTCCGTTGCCGGGTGCCGCAACCAGCATCGCCGATGGACCCATCGTTGAACTCTTGTACTCGGGTGATCAGGCCTACACGCCGGTCATCTCGGCCATCACCCGCACGTTCGATATTGACGTCAACGTGCTGGCAGGCTCCATCGAGGAGCTAGGAAGCTCGCGCTTCGCTCACTTGCGACTGCAGCTTGATCCGTCCGCGGATGTCGATGCCGTAGTGCAATTCCTGTCAGATCGTGGCATCAAAGCAACCGTGAAGGGGGCCTAACGTGGACTGGTTGAACGCATTCTTTGCTAATCCTGGAATTTCGCGGGCTCTCTTACCTGCACTCGGCGAAACCTTGCAGATGATTTCCATCTCGGGTGTTTTGACGATCCTTATTGGTCTGCCTCTTGGCATCCTGCTCTTCACGTCTCGTCCCGGCGGGCTTGCTCCCGTACCGTGGCTTCACGCGATTCTGTCCAACATCATCGTGAACATCACGCGATCGATCCCCTACGCAATCCTCATGGTGGCCTTGATTCCGTTCACCCAGCTATTGGTGGGAACGGCCATTGGTCCTATTGCGGCCACGGTGTCCTTGACGATTGCAACGGTTCCGTTCTTCTCCCGTTTGGTTGAGGTCGCTCTGCGCGAAGTCAACGCAGGAAAGATCGACGCCGCACAGGTCATGGGTTCAACTCGAATGCAGATCATCAAGAAGGTTCTGCTTCCCGAGTCCTTACCCGGAATCATCTCCGGCATCACCACCACGCTGGTCATGCTTGTTGGTTACTCAGCGATGGCTGGCCTCATCGGTGGTGGCGGTCTCGGCCGTCTCGCCTACAACTACGGTTACCAGCGCTTCGACACCACCGTCATGATCGTGACAATCGTAATCATGGTGGTCTTGGTACAGCTGATTCAGATCATCGGCGACCGCATCGCTCGCGCCGTGGATCACCGCTAAACACTTTTCTCGCATCACACACATCACTAATTTATTTATCTCTCATCACAAAGGAAGCTCAATGCGCAACAAGCTCATTTTGTCCCTCGCCTCGATCGCGGCAGCTGTCTCTTTGACCGCTTGCGGCGCTTCCGGCACCCCTTCAAACTCCTCCACGGCAGCCGGTTCGGCAAGCTCTGGCGGAGTCACGGTAGTCAAGGTTGGAGCAAACCCAGTTCCACACGCCAAGATCCTCGAATTCGTAGACCAGAACCTTGCTAAGGAAGCTGGCATCGACTTGGACATCAAGGAATTTGATGACTACCAGACGCCAAACATCGCCTTGAGCGAAGGCAGCGTTGACGCCAACTACTTCATGCACGAGCCGTTCTTCAACGATCAGGTGAAGACCAAGGGCTACAAGTTTGAGCACGGCACCGGCGTTCACATCGAGCCTTACGCAGGCTTCTCCGAGAAGTACAAGACGGTCGAAGAGATTCCTGATGGCGCAACCATCGGCATCACCAATGACCCAGGTAACCAGCCACGCGCATTGAAGATGCTCGAAGCTGCTGGCTTGCTCAAGGACATCGCAGATGACTCCGCAGCCCTGACCTTGACGGACGCTCAGAACCCTAAGAAGCTCAAGTTCGAAGAGAACCAGCCAGAAATCTTGGTTCAGGTCGCTAAGGATCCAAAGATCGACCTTGCCATCATCAACGGCAACTACATCCTTCAGGCCGGCATGTCCACGAAGGACGCGCTGATCGTTGAGTCCACCGAGAACAACCCATACGCCAACTTCCTGGCTTGGCGCACCGGTGAACAGTCTGAAGGTGTAAAGAAGCTCGACGAGCTCTTGCACTCTGACGAGGTCAAGAAGTACATCGAAGACACGTGGCCATCCGGCGACGTTATTCCAGCTTCCTAATCGGTGCATAACGCACCACATAGAGAAGGGCCCCGAGCGCATCGCTCGGGGCCCTTCTCGTACTTCTGAGGGTTGTAGGAAGGCACAACCCTCAGACGTTACGCAGCCGGAGTGGCACGAGCAGCTGCTTCTGCAGCTGCGGGAAGTGCGCTGATAATGCGATCCATCGCGGCGTCGTCGTGCGCGGAAGACAAGAACCATGCCTCGAACACGCTTGGTGGCAAGTAGACGCCCGAATCCAGCATGGAGTGGAAGAACGGCGCGTAGCGGAAGCCCTCTTGGGCCAACGCGTCGGCGTAGTTGTGCACTCCGCTCTCGGAGGTACCGAACGCTACCGAGAACAAGTTGCCGGCGTGCTGGATGGAGTGATCCACACCAGCGGCGTTCAGGGCCTCGGACAAAGCGGTGGAGAGCTGCAAGGAGCGAGCGTCCACCGTCTGGTACACGCGGTCATCGGCGAGGGTCATGGTGGCAACGCCAGCAGCCATCGCCACAGGGTTACCGGACAACGTGCCAGCCTGGTAAACCGGGCCCACCGGTGCGAGCTTGTCCATGACCTCGGCGCGGCCACCCACGGCAGCGGCAGGCATGCCGCCACCAATAACCTTGCCGAAAGTGAAGAGGTCAGGCGTCCAGCCCTCGGCTGCACCCGTGAGGCCCCAGTAACCGGAAGGACCAGTACGGAAGCCCGTCAAGACTTCGTCGACGATGAGCAGGGCGCCATTTTCAGACGTGATGCGAGCCAGACCAGCGTTGAAGCCATCGCCCGGAGTCACCACGCCCATGTTGGCCGGAGCGGCCTCGGTAATAACGGCGGCGATGCGGTCACCGTGCTCGGCGAATGCCGCGCGGACAGCCTCGAGGTCGTTGTATGGGAGCACCAAGGTCTCAGCGGCCGTCGCTGCCGTGACACCGGCAGATCCCGGCAAGGCCAACGTCGCAACGCCGGAACCGGCCTGAGCCAACAACGCGTCCAAGTGACCGTGGTAGCAGCCAGCGAACTTGATGATGAGATCGCGGCCCGTGTAGCCACGTGCCAAGCGCACGGCCGTCATGGTGGCCTCGGTGCCGGTAGACACCATGCGCACGCGCTCCACGCCGGGAACGCGCTTCATGATGTGCTCGGCCAAACGAGACTCATCCGGCGTCGAGGCGCCGAAGGACAGGCCGCGAGACACAGCTTCCTGAACCGCAGCGATGACCTCAGGATGCGAGTGGCCCAACAGCGCAGGACCCCACGAGCACACGAGATCTACGTACTCTTTGCCGTCAACGTCCGTGAGGTACGGGCCGCGTGCGGAGTACATGAACGGCGGCACACCGCCCACGGAGCCGAAAGCGCGGACGGGCGAATTCACGCCGCCTGGCATGAGGTGGAGCGCGGTCTCGAAGTATTCAGAAGACTTCGTCATTTATCGTCCTTCACGTAGCCATTGAGCGACTTCGTTCGCCCAGTATGTCAAAACAGTATCGGCTCCAGCCCGGCGGATGCTGAGCACGGATTCCATGATGGAGGCACGGCGATCAATCCAGCCGTTCGCCGAGGCAGCCTCGATCATCGCGTATTCGCCAGAGATTTGGTAAGCGGAGACAGGAACCGGAGACATCTCGGCCACATCGGAGAGGATGTCCAAGTAGCTCATGGCCGGCTTCACCATCACCATGTCCGCTCCTTCAGCAAGGTCCAGCTCGACTTCGCGGATGGCTTCCCGGCGGTTGGACGGATCCATCTGGTAGGTGCGGCGGTCGCCCTGGAGCTGCGAATCCACGGCCTCGCGGAACGGTCCGTAGAACGCGGACGCGTACTTCGCGGCGTAGGCAAGAATCGTGGTGTTCTGCAGTCCTGCCTCGTCCAAGGCCTGACGCATGACGGCGATCTGGCCGTCCATCATTCCGGACGGGCCCAGCACGTGAGCGCCGGCCTGGGCCTGCACGACGGCCATTTCGCCATAGATTTCCAGGGTGGCGTCGTTATCCACGGAACCGTCAGCGGCCAGTACGCCGCAGTGTCCGTGATCGGTGAACTCGTCGAGGCAAACGTCAGACATGATGACCAGGTCATCGCCGACCTCTTCACGCACAGCCTTTATGCCACGGTTCAAAATGCCGTTTGGATCGATGCCCGCGGTTCCGCGAGCGTCACGCTCGGTGGGAATACCGAACAGCATGATGCCGCCGAGTCCATTCTCGACAGCTTCCACGGCCGCACGGCGCAGCGTGTCCTCAGTGTGCTGGACGACGCCCGGCATGGAGGTGATCGGGTTCGGCTCGGTAATGCCTTCGCGAATGAACGCAGGCAGAATCAGCTCTTGTGGCTGCATCTTCACTTCGGCCACGAGTCGGCGCATGGCCGGGGTCGCACGCAAGCGACGCGGGCGTACCGCAGGAAAATTCATGATGATCCCTTTCAGTTCACGAATTCTTGGTCTTCAAATCTTTGGTCAGCGCGGCCATCATGGACGCGGCGTCCGGCCGTTCCGCAATGCCAGCCAGCCGTAGGCCTAGCCGCTCAATTTCGGCACCGGTACTCTTACCGATCGCCACGAGTTGCATCGAAGCAGGAATCTCCCCCACCAGCTCCGCGAACTTTCGCGCGATGGACGGCGACGTCAGCAACACCGCATCGAGGCCTCCCTCGCGTGCCAGTTGCGCTAATTCTTGCGGTTCCAGCTGAGTACTTTCCTCCAGTACGACGCCGCCCGCCCCGGCACTCGCTACCTTCAGTGGCGCTGTGACGCGGCGGGCATGATCTGCTGGCGCGTCCACGGTCAGATAGGCGTCAACTGCTTCCACCTCATAGCCAAGTTCTTGCAGTCCACGCTCGAGAGCCGGATCGGCCAAGTTGGCGTGCGGCAAGAACACGCGAGCCGCGGATCCATCTGCAGAGCGCAACGGTTCTTGCGCCAAGAGCGCCAGAATTCCTTGCGCTGATTGCTCTTCGGCGGGCATCCGGTCCACCGTAAAACCTTCGGCCTCAAGCGCCCGACGCGTGGGATCACCCACAGCCACGAGCTGCCCCGCTGGCCGCTTCCACAAGCTGCTCTCCCCCGACGAATCGAGGCCATCAAGAGCAAAGGCTCGTTGCTTGAGCGCGCGGACCGTGGTGATGGACGTGAAGATCGCCGCATCAAACTCTCCCGCAAGCCATCGCGAAAGTGAGCCGTCGATCGCCGTCGTGCTGGCCGGAAATTCGAAATCAATCAGTGGGCAGACCACGGGCGTGTGGCCCGCGTTCCGAATTTCCGTCACGAAGGCACCCGCTCGGTCCACACTTCGCAATACCGCAACGCGCATGTCCTGAGCCGGCCTACTTCTTCAGTCCGGCGAGTTCCGCGGCCCCGTTGGCCAGCAACTCTTCCGCGAGTGCCACGCCGAGCGCCCGTGCGTCGGCGAGCGAGGTGACGGTTTTCTGAGTACGACGGCGCATCATCTTGGACCCGTCCGGCGCGCAGGCAACAGCTTCAAGTGTGAGGACGCCGGCCACGGAGACTGAGCTTTCCTCCGAACCGAGGCTGAATCGGCCGAGTGCACCGATGGGGGCTGCGCAACCTGCCTCGAGGTAACCCAAGAGGGCACGTTCGGCGGTGACTTCCCAGCGGGCGGCTTGGTCTTCGACGGTCGAGAGCGCGCCGCTGAGCGTGTCTCCGCTCATGGCCGTCTCGGGGCAGCACTCGATCGCGAGGGCCCCCTGACCCGGTGCAGGCAAGACGATCGATGGATCGAGGCGCTCGGTGATGAAGCGTTCGAGTCCCAAGCGTTCTAGGCCAGCGGTTGCCAACACCACAGCGTCCAGGTCGGAGCGGAGCTCTCCGCCGACACCGACGTCGACTAGGCTCTGGTCCTCACCGAAGACGCGAGCGAGGCGCGTCGGAACGTTGCCGCGAATATCCACGATCTGCAGATCTGGCCGAGCCACCAACAACTGCGCCGCGCGACGAGGCGAACCCGTGCCGACCTTGGCGTTGGTGGGGAGGTTATCGAGCGTGAGTCCGTCGCGAGCGCACAAGGCGTCGCGCACGTCGGCGCGAGCCGGAACCGTCGCGATGACCAAGCCCTCGGGCTGTGCCGTGGGCAAGTCCTTGAGGGAGTGGACGGCGAGGTCGCACTTGCCCTCGAGCAAGGACACACGGAGAGCCGCCGCGAAGACGCCGGTGCCGCCCAGCTGGGCCAGCGGACCGATGACGATGTCACCTTCGGTCTTGACTTGCACCAGCTCAAAGCCCAGACTACTTGCGCCCGAGATGAGCTCGGCCGTGGCCGTGGACTGCGTGACTGCGAGCGCGGAACCTCGCGTGCCTACCCTGAACTGGGTACGTGGCATGCCGGGGTCGGTTGAAGATGTGGTCACAGCGCAGGCGCCTTCACTTCGGCGTCCACGGCAGCGATGGTTGGCTTCGTGGTGCCGTCGCGCATGACCTTGACGCAGCACTCTGGACGGCAGACGTCGAACCAAGCGCCACACGTGGTGGCGGCAACGCGTTCGGTGGAGGTACCGAGGCGTTCCTTGATCAGTTCTACAAGTCCGGAGACGAAGGCCGGGTGGGTGCCAGCGGTCGGTGCGCGGTGGAATGCGAGTCCCAGCTCAGCAGCCGTGTCCTTGGCCTCAGTGTCCAAGTCCCAGACCACTTCCATGTGATCCGAAACAAAGCCGATCGGCATGACGATCACTCCTGCCACGCCGTCCTTCTTGTATTCCTCGAAGGCATCGTTGATGTCCGGCTCAAGCCATGGAACATGTGGCGCGCCGGAGCGGGACTGGAACACGAGCGTGTGCTCGAGGCCTGCGGCTTCCGGAACGCGAGACATGATTTCTTCAGCGACAGCCAAGTGCTGAGCGCTGTAGAGGTCTGTTGCCTTCCACTCGCTGACTGGGAAGACACCGTCAAGGTAAGACTTGTCCTTGGGTCCAGCGGCTTCGGCGTCAGAGGTAGGAATCGAGTGCGTCGCGAAGACTACGGTGATGCGGCCATCTGGGTTACCGGTTTCGGCAAGTTGCTGACGGACATCGGCGATCGCAGCCTTCAGACCGTCGACAGAAGGCTCGATGAAGCCGGGTGTGTTGAAGTACTGGCGAACTTTGTCCACTTCGAGCTTGCCTTCAAGGCCGGAAGCACGAAGGGCAACGCCAGCGTCCTCACGGTACTGGCGGCAGCTGGAGTAGCCGGAGTAAGCGCTCGTGGAGAGCATGAGGACACGGCGATGTCCCTTTTCATACATCTCTTCAAGAGTTGACTGGATGAACGGATCCCAGTTGCGGTTGCCCCAGTACACGGGAATGTCGATGCTCTGGACAGCAAGCTCTGCTTCGAGCGCTGCCTTGAGAGCACGGTTCTGCGCGTTGATGGGGCTCACGCCTCCGTTGGCACGGTAGTGCGTGGCGACTTCCTCAAGACGCTCGTCCGGGATGCCGCGGCCTCTGGTCACGTTACGCAAAAACGGGATGACGTCGTCCTGGCCCTCGGGGCCGCCAAAGGATGCCAACAGGATCGCGTCGTACGGCTTAGGAGACATGACTCCTCGTTCGTTAACTTCAGCAGTGCTCATTTGAGTGCTCTCCAGATCTACTTGAAATTCGTTCGTCCAGCCATCTGCAAACGGGGCTTATCCCACGCATGGGACGAGCCGCCGAATGGTTAATTAGCGCAAAACTTCTGCGATCTCTGCAGTAGAGATTCGCTTACCCGTGTAGAACGGGGTTTCTTCACGGACGTGGTTGCGAGCGTCCGTGTAACGCAAGTGACGCATCATATCCACGAGGTCAATGACATCCGGAGCTTCCAGAGCAATCATCCACTCGTAGTCGCCCAAAGCGAAGGCTGCCACGGTATTGGCCTGGACCATGGGGAAGTCGCGGCCTAAGATGCCGTGATCGCGCAGCATCTTGCCGCGTTCCTTCGGATCCAAGAGGTACCAGTCGTGCGAGCGCACGAACGGGTACACGCAAAGCCATTCGAGAGGCTCCAAGCCACGAGCAAATGCCGGGCTGTGATCCTTAGCGAACTCGGCCTCGCGGTGCACACCGAAGGAAGACCACGAAATTTCCGTGCCGTCGAACAAGTAGGAGCGGCGAATCTGGCGGACAGCAGACTGCAGGCTTTCAAACGATGCTCCGTGCAGCCACACCATGACGTCAGCGTCTTCACGCATCGCGGATACATCGTACGCGCCGCGAACAATCACGTCCTGCTTCTTGAGTTCATTGACCAAGGTGTCGAAAGCATCGACGCCTTCGGAACGGTCCCCATCGGTCTCGCCACGACGGAAGACAGTCCACAACGTGTAGTAGAACGTGTCATTCTCACGCGCCCGCTCGCCCATCACTGGGCTGGAGTGCTCTGGGCGGTAGTCGGACCCCGTGCTCGCTGCGGGACGCTGGTCCTGATCGCTCATCTGTTCTTCCTCTTTCTTGGTACCCATGTCAGTACTCTCAATTCTGGTGTATCGATCGCGAGTGCGCGGTCAGATGCTGAAAGTTCAGCGAGAGTTCACGGAAACTCGTCCTCGAGTGTCCGCCACTACCGCCGCCAAACCGGTTCCAGCCAGCCACGCGCCTACCAATTGCAGGCCTTCGTTGTTGCCTTCGACGGCCGCACGCAGATCCTGCATTGCAGCACGGTGCCCCGGAGTAGCGAACGGCAATCCCCCGGTAAACCGCACCACATCGGCGTCAACCACATCAGCGGACGCAAGTTCTACACCAAGTAGAATACTCGCATCCTTGATGCCGGTTTCAATGAGTCGTTCATCCTCAAAGTTTGCTGGGACAGCATCATCCAAACGCCCGTAGGACAAACGCACCACGTGCGTTCCCGGACCGGCCGCTTCAGCCAGCCACTTCCACTTGGCACTCGCATGCGTCAGAGCCTTTGCGGTCACACCCTTCGTTCCAGGTGCCACCAGCAATCCCGTTCCACGAGGATGACTATCCAATTCAGGAGCGTCCACCATGAGCGTGACAAGCGCGATCGGAGCGCCCGTCTCTTGCGGGACCACCGCCTCAGCAGCCGCAAATTCAGCCGAAAGCAACCCGGCCGCCGTCGTACCGTCCGTTGCTACCACTAGCTTTTCGGTAGCAAAGGAATCCTCGGCAGTTTCAATCCGCCACGAACCATCATCGCCACGAGTCACGGACTGCACCGGCGCGGAGAGCAACAACTCGGCGCCGCGATCGCGCAGATCAGACACCAAGATTTCCGGCAGCATGCGCATGCCACCGTGAATACCAGCGACCGCAGAACCTGCCGGAGCCGCCTTGCGCAATGACGCCGCAGCGCGCGACAGAGAACCCTCGCGTGCCATGGCTTTGCGCAGTCCAGGAGAGACCGCATCCGCATCGAGAACGTCCGGATGCGCCGAAAGCACACCTGCAACCACAGGGGTGACAAGCCGTTCCAGCATCGTCTCGCCCAGGCGCGCTCGCACCAAATCACCAAAGCTGATCGGTCCTTCGAGCAGCGCTGGATCCACCGGGGTATCGAGATCGCGGGCGGCCTCGCGGGCCGCTTCTTCACCAATGACGACGACGACGTCCTCGGCTTGCGGATCGCCGGGAATCCCCATAATTCCGGATTGCGGCGACGGGAACGCTTCCGGTTCGCCGTGGGCATTCGTGGTGTAGAGGTACGAGCCGCCGGGCAACGGCGGCACGATGCTCTGCTCGATGCCCAAATCTTTGAGGAGATCGGCGACAGCGGTGGAACGCGTCGCGAAGGACTCGGCTCCGGCGTCGAGCGTCAGTCCGGCCAGCTCGTGCGAATACACGCTGCCGCCGAAGTGATCGGCCGCTTCAAGGACCGTGACGCCGAAACCGGAAATCGCGAGTTCACGCGCGGCCACCAGACCTGCGATTCCGCCGCCAATGACGATTGCGGTAGGGAGAACTTGAGTCACCTTATGCTCCAGCGACCGGCTCCGAGTGAATGAGTTCCACCAGTCGGGTGAGCACTTCTGGATCCGTCTCCGGCGGGACGCCATGGCCCAGGTTGACCACGTGAGCCGGTGCAGATTCGCCTGCGGCAAGCACATCGCGCACGTGGGCTTCGAGGACCTCCCACGGTGCAGAAAGCAGCGCTGGGTCGATGTTTCCTTGCAGCGGAACGTTTCCACCGAGGCGACGGTTGGCTTCGTCGAGGGGCAAGCGGTAATCAACGCCCACCACGTCAACGCCGACATCGCGCATGGCAACCAACAGTTCAGAGGTGCCCGTGCCGAAGTGGATCAGGGGCGCACCGAGATCGCGCACATGATCGAGCGCACGCTTCGAGGCCGGAGCGGCGAACTTCGTGTAGTCGGCGAGGCCCAAAGAGCCTGCCCATGAATCAAAGAGCTGAGCGGCGGAAGCGCCGGCTTCAAGCTGTGCACGGAGGAACTTGCCAGAAGCATCCGCGGTCCATTCCGCGAGAGCTGCCCAAGTCTCTGGGTCCGCATGCATCATGGTGCGAGGGCCCAAATGATCGCGCGACGGCTTTCCCTCAACCATGTAGGCAGCCAAGGTGAACGGTGCCCCTGCGAAGCCGATCAGCGGCGTCGTACCCAATTCCGCAACCGTGAGCGCAACGGCCTCGCGGATGGGATCAAGAGCCTCATCCGTCAGGGTCGGCAGCTTGGCGACGTCCGCGGCGGTGCGCACCGGCGAGCCCAGCACTGGCCCCACGCCGGGAACGATCTCCACGTCAACGCCCGCGAGCTTGAGCGGAATGACAATGTCAGAGAAGAAGATGCCAGCGTCAACGTCGTGGCGACGGACCGGCTGCAGCGTAATCTCGGAAGCGAGCTCCGGCTTCAAGCACGAATCCAGCATGGTGATTCCCTCGCGCACCTTGCGGTATTCCGGCAAGGATCGGCCAGCCTGACGCATAAACCAGACCGGGCGGCGCGACGGTTTTCCACCTCGCAGGGCTGTCACTAGCGGCGAATTAGCGGTGCGACCATCAACCAACGGGTGGTTTGCAGAAAGACTCATACTTCAATTCTCACCAATTTAACCTCAGTTCAATAATCCGTTCATCTATTAGCCGCAAACCTGTGGGATTGTTCACGAACGTGTCACTAAGGCATCCCTAATGCTTTTGAAGCCCCCTTGAGGGCTATTCTGGAAGCACTGTGGTTTTACTTTCACTTGTTGCCTCACACTCAAATTTGGACCTGGAAACGGTCGCCCGCTTAAGCGAGGGCGCGTCCCAGGTCGCTTCTCGTGTCCTCGAAGATGAGGTCCCGGTCAAGGGTGCTGTAGTGCTCTCCACCTGCAACCGCTACGAAATTTACGTTGAGGCGGAATCCCATCAAGACGTTCACATCGCGCGTGACGCCGTGGTTTCTCACGTTGCTTCCGCGACCGGTTTGGACATTTCCGAAGTCACTTCCGCACTCCAGACAAAGGTGAACGACGACGCCGTAGCTCACCTTTTCTCCGTGGGTGCCGGACTCGATTCTGCGGTCATTGGTGAACGCGAAATTGCGGGCCAAGTGCGCCGCGCGCTGATCGAAGCGCAAGCAGGCGGCACGGCTTCCGGTTCGCTCATTCGTTTGTTCCAGACGGCCTCCCGCACCGCTAAGGACGTGGGAACGAAGACGTCTCTTGGTTCTCGCGGACTGTCCGTTGTGTCCGTGGCTCTGGATTTGGCTGCCGATCTCGACGAGCGCGAGTGGCGCGAAAAGAACGTAGTGGTCTTCGGCACCGGTGCTTACGCCGGCGCAACGATGGCGCTGCTCAAAGAGCTTGGTGTCACGAACATCTCTGTTTTCTCCCAGACCGGCCGCGCGGAAACCTTCGTGGAAACCCGTGGAGGCGTGGCGTTGGACGCTATGTCTTTGGGCCCGGCACTTTTGAACGCGGATGTGTTGGTGGGTTGCTCCGGCGGCGGTCAGCAGATTTCCGGCGCCGATCTGGCCAATAATGAACGCACCCACCCACTCGTGGTGGTGGACTTGGCCTTGTCTCACGACTTTGATCCAAACATCGACGCTCTCGATGGCGTTCACTTGATTTCCCTCGAGTCCGTCCGCATGGCCGCTCCTGCTGAGACGGCTGACGCTGTCCGCTCTGCTCGCCAAATTGTGGATGAGGCAACGCAAGAATTCGCCGTGAGCCTTCGCGAGCGCTCCGCAGACTCTGCCATTGTGGCCCTTCGCAAGCACACCATGAGCGTGCTCGAAGAAGAGCTCAACAAGGTGCGCGCGCAGCACGGTTGTACTGCTGCTGCTGAAGAAGTTGAGTTCGCGATGCGCCGCATGGTCAAGCAGCTATTGCACGTGCCGACTGTTCGTGGACGCGAGCTGGCAGCTCAGGGCCGTGCGGATGAATATGCGCAGGCCATCGAGACGCTGTACGGCATCACCGTGGAAGACAAGTCTTCTGTTGCGTCATCGCCTGCATCATCTTCCACAGGAGCCGAGTGCCCCGTGGATCACCGACTCCTCGGCTAATACTTCGATCCGCCAGGCTGGCCGGAGTCGATCCACGCGTTCACTCCCCCGCGCACGTGCTGGATATTCTCGTAGCCGTTGGCGAGAAGGTAACGCCCCACCTCAGCTGAACGTCCGCCTGACTTGCAGTGCAGGATGATTCGCTTGTCTTGAGGCAACGTCACGTCCCCTGACAAGATGTCGGCTCGCGGAATGAGTGTGGCTCCGGGAATGCGTGCGATACCTGCCTCTCCGACTTCTCGTACGTCGATGAGCTCAAAGTGTTCGTTGTTCGCTTCTCTCGCTTTGAGGAGCTCTTTGAGTTCGTGAACATCAATTTCGGACACAGTCACGTGTTCTTCGCCCTTGGCCGGCATCCCACAGAAGGCCGGGTAGTCCTCCAGCAGCTCTGCGGGCTGAACAGTTTCAGGATCTTTTTCGAGCGTGACCTCAGTCCACGATGTCTCGAGAGCATCCAGAATGAGCACACGACCAATCAGCGGCTTGCCAATACCCGTAATGAGCTTGATGGCTTCTGACGCCATGACACTCCCGATTTGGGCACACAGCACGCCAAACACTCCGGCCTCTGCACAGGACGGCACCAATCCAGCTGGCGGCGCTTCGGGATACAAGTCCCGATACGTTGGCCCCACTCCGTTCCAGAAGACCGACACTTGGCCGTCGAACCGGAGAATAGATCCCCAGATGAGGGGAATCCCAACGATCGCGGCGGCGTCGTTCACTAAATATCTGGTGGCGAAATTGTCCGTGCCATCCAGCACGACGTCGTAGCCCCGGAAAATCTCCAAAATATTGGAGGCATCGAGCCGTACTGCGTGCGTCACCGTCTTCACGTGCGGGTTCAGTCCGGCGACGAAGCTCTCAGCCGATTCCACCTTCAACGTGCCCACAGCATCTTCGCGGTGAATGACTTGGCGTTGCAGGTTCGAAGAATCCACGGTGTCATCGTCAATGATTCCCAATGTTCCTACGCCCGCTGCCGCAAGATACATGATGGTCGGCGCACCCAAGCCGCCAGCGCCCACGATGAGCACCCTCGCGTTCTTCAGGCGCTTTTGGCCCTCGAGGCCCACTCCGGGCAGGATGATCTGCCGCGAATACCGTTCAATCTCAGCCTGACTCAGGTCTGCGGCGGGTGACACGAGCGGTGAAAATCCAGTCATGGTGTCCAGCTTAGCCCTCCCGATTCGCCAAATATCTGGCGCGCAATCGACGGCAATTTATGGGCTTGAGTGCTTCTCGGGTAACGCCAAGAGTGGGTGGATCGGGATACGATGCTGGGTAGGTTTTGTAGTCCAATGGAGAGGTGCACTGTGCCTTCTGATGTAGGTCCAACTAGTCGCACCGTTCGCATGCCTCGTGATGAACGTCGACGCCAGTTGTTGAGCGCCGCTCATCATGTTTTTGTAGACAACGGCTACCACGGCGCATCCATGGATGAGATCGCCGAACTCGCTCAAGTATCCAAGCCGGTGCTGTACCAGCACTTCCCCGGCAAGCGGGATCTGTACCTCGCGATCCTTGATACCCACCTTGAATCTCTGCTTGAGCAATTGCTCACGGCCATCAGCTCCACGGACAACAACAAAGAGCGCGTGGGCGCCACCATCCGCGCGTACTTCGAGTTCGTCGCTTCTGATTCAAAGGCGCACCGTTTGGTGTTTGAGTCTGATGTGGCTCGCGATCCGGACGTGGCCGAGCGCCTAGAGAAGTTCAACGACACTTTTGCCCAGGCCGTTTCCAAGGTAGTGAACGAGCAGACCAGCCTTCCTGAAGCGCAGTCCATTCTTCTGGGCAACGCACTCATTGGCATGTCGCAGGTCGCCGCTCGAGCCTGGCTGGATCAGTCCACGTCCGTGGATTTGGAAGAGGCAATCTACTTGGTCTCTCGTTTAGCTTGGCGCGGAATTGGTCGCGTGGATCAAGAACAGCCCGCCGAATAACGTAGCGTAAGTACACAACCCCCTGTTGGTCTTTTTGCTCTAGGAGTAGTCATGGAAATTCGCATCGGAATTCAGCATGTCAACCGCGAAATCGTGCTGGAATCTAACCAGTCTGCGGAAGACATTATCGACGCCGCTTCCCGCGCCACGAACGAGGGCACGGAGCTTCGCCTCGAAGACAGCAACGGTCGAGTCATCATGATTCCTGGCGCTCGCATCGGCTACGTAGAAGTTGGCGCAGAGCAGCAGCGTCGCGTGGGCTTCGCTCAGTAACGAGTTCTTACTTTTTGAATTGCTCTCCGTAGCGCTCTGGTTCGGCGGTTCCGCCCAACTCAGCAGCTGCTACGGAGAGCTTTTCTGCTAAATCGGTGTCTTTTCGGGTCACTTTCGTGCCTTCAGAGTGCGTAGAGATCGCCAGGAACACGGTGTTCCATCGCCACTCTAGATCCGGGTGGTGCTGTGCGGATTCCGCGGCAGCACCCGCTTTGCCCATAAACTCCACGGCCGTCGCGGACTTCTTGAACTTGAATGCCGAGACCACATGAGAGTCTCTTTCACGCCAATCCGGTAGCTCGGCAAGCGCGGCGCGGAGGGCTTCGCCGGACAGAATTTCTAGCTTTTGTTCAGACTCGCTCATGCCTTCAGCGTACGGGTGACCCATACCACTGGGTAGGGTAGCCACATGGTGCATCAGCATATTGACCTCAGCAGTAGCGCTCACAGCACACGCCTCGAGGCTGCCCTCGCGGCACTTGTGCAGAAGTTTGAGCTACCCACCGAGTTCCCTGCGGACGTGCTGGCGGAGGCGCAAGCCGCCGTTACGCAGCATGATCTGCCGGAGGAAGATCGCACTGACATCGATTTCGTGACCATTGATCCTGCCTCTTCTACTGATCTGGATCAGGCGGTCTTCATCCAACGTGAAGGCTCCGGTTATCGCGTCTTCTACGCGATCGCTGACGTACCCTCCTTTGTCCAACACGGCGGCGCCCTGGACGCTGAAACGCGCAAACGCGGCATGACCATCTACCTCCCGCAAGGCCGGATCCCGCTGCATCCTGAAGTCATTAGCGAAGACGCTGGTAGCTTGCTTCCCGATCAATTGCGCAGCGCTTACATCTGGAATTTTGAGCTCGACGACGCAGCTAACGTCACGTCGGTCAGCTTGGGTCGTGCGCAGGTCAAGAGCCGCGCAAAGCTCTCCTACGACGGCGTACAGAAGGACCTCGACGCCGGCACGGCGTCCGAGTCTTTGCAGCTCTTGCGCGAAGTCGGCGAGAAGCGCATTGCCTTGGAACGTGCCCGCGGCGGCGCGAGCTTGCGCATCCCTGAGCAGGAAGTTGAAGCAGACGGCGAGCACTTCAAGCTGGTTCAGCGCGCACCGCTGCCTGTTGAGGATTGGAACGCCCAGATTTCGCTCATGACCGGCATGGCCGCTGCAGAGATCATGCTGGAGCACAAGGTGGGCATCTTGCGCACTATGCCTGCTCCGGATGAGCCAAGCATCGCGAAATTCCGCGCTCAAGCGAAAGCTCTGGGGGCACCGTGGTCACAGGATGTGAAGTACGGCGAGTTCTTGCGATCCTTGGACCTCAGCGATCCCAAGCAGCTGGCCCTCATGCATCAAGCGTCAAGCCTGTTCCGCGGCGCCGGCTACACGGCGTTCGATGGAGAAGCACCGGAGGAACCGGCGCAGTCCGCCATCGCAGCGCCCTATGCGCACACTACCGCTCCCCTGCGCCGCTTGATCGACCGTTTCGTCTTGGAACTGTGCGATTGTCTGGTCAACGGCCGGCCGATTCCCGACACTCTGCGCGCAGCTCTCCCCGAGCTTCCCGATTTGATGCAGGCTGCCGGCCAGCTCGCGTCCAAGACAGAACGCGCTGCTCTAGACACGATTGAAGCAGCCATTCTCGCAAGCCATGTAGGCGAGGTGTTCGAGGGCGTAAGCATTGAAGCCCCTACTGCGCAGCACCTCGAAAAGGCGCAACAGAGCGGACGCAAGCCGTATGGCACGGTTCAGCTCACCAACCCGCCCGTCACGGCAAAGTATGAAGGAAACGTAGCTGCTGGCGAACACGTTCGCGTGGTACTCAAGGAAGCCGATATCGAGGCATCCAAAGTCAGTTTCGAAGTGGCTGGTAGCAACTCACCCGAAACCACGGGTGATAACACTGGCGAGAACTCGGGCGAGAAAGTAGCGGGAAACGAGCATTCTGCGTCCTAGACGGTAGACTGACCTTTGTAGTTAAGGATGCCCGGTCGTATCTTTCAATTTTTCCTTGACAGGATCACCCAGCGAACCTGTCCGCGAAGATGCTCAGTCTCTTTGCACGTTAGCCCGCGATCGGCTCCGCTGGACAGCGCTCCCCTGTGAGTAGAACCGCCCCACTGGGCGCGGCTAATTCACTCACCCCACGGGTTGAGGCGCACGAACGAATGTGAATATTGCACGTGAATAATGATTTAAACAATCCAGAATTGATCGAGGACGAATCCCTCGAAAACTTGCCAGTTGCAGGTGACATCGAAGTTGAGGCCACGCGAGAGGCCATCGAAGAGAAGACTTTTGCCGATTACGGCGTTCGTCAGGACATCGTCGATTCCCTCGCCGCTGACGGCATCTTGCACCCCTTCCCTATTCAGGCCATGACGTTGCCTGTCGCTTTGGGCGGCAATGACATCATCGGTCAGGCCAAGACGGGTACCGGTAAGACCCTCGGCTTCGGCATCCCGGCTCTCCAGTTGGTTGTTGGCCCGGATGATGAGGGCTATGACAAGCTTCCCGATCCAGGCGCCCCACAGGCCCTGATCGTGGTTCCTACGCGCGAACTCGCTGTTCAGGTCGGTGCTGACTTGAACACCGCTTCGAAGTTCCGCAACGCTCGCGTCGCCGTGATTTACGGCGGCCGTTCGTACGATTCCCAGATCGAGGAACTCAAGCGCGGTGTGGAGATCGTGGTTGGCACGCCCGGCCGTTTGATGGACCTTCAGCGCCAGAAGTACTTGAGCCTGAAGAACGTTAACATCGTGATCCTTGACGAGGCTGACGAAATGTTGGACCTCGGCTTCTTGCCGGACGTTGAGAAGATCCTCGCGAGCACCACGGCGATCCGCCAGACCATGCTGTTCTCTGCAACCATGCCTGGCCCGGTCATCGCCATGGCCCGTCGCTACATGACGCGCCCCATGCACATTCGCGCTTCGGATCCTTTCGATGAGTCCATCACCAAGAAGAGCATCCGCCAGCTCGTTTACCGCGTTCACCAGTTGGACAAGGAAGAAATGGTGGCTCGCATCCTTCAGGCTGAAGGCCGCGGACGCACCATCATCTTCACCAAGACCAAGCGCAGCGCTGCGAAGGTCACCGAAGAACTCATTGACCGCGGCTTCGCTGCAGGCGCCATCCACGGCGACCTCGGCCAGGGCGCCCGCGAACAGGCTCTTCGTGCCTTCCGCAACGGCAAGGTCGATGTCCTCGTGGCTACGGACGTGGCCGCTCGCGGTATCGATGTCGATGACGTGACCCACGTGATCAACTTCCAGTGCCCTGAAGATGAAAAGACCTACCTCCACCGCGTGGGACGTACGGGCCGTGCCGGCAACTTGGGCACCGCCGTGACTTTCGTGGATTGGGAAGACATTCCTCGCTGGGGTCTCATCAACAAGGCTCTTGGCCTGGACTACGCGAACCCAGCTGAGACCTACTCTTCGTCTGCGCACTTCTTTGAAGAGCTCAACATTCCTGCTGGCACCAAGGGCCGCTTGCCACGCCACAAGCGCGTGCGCGAAGGACTCGAAGCTGAAGAGCTCGAAACCCTTGACGCCAAGAAGGATCGTCCAGCCTCCCGCGATGGCGGACGAGGCGCTGGCTCCCGCACCTCCGGCGGCCGCAGTGGCGGTTCCCGTTCCGGTGGTTCGCGCTCCGGCGGAACTCGCGGCGGCTCCAGCCGTTCAGGCGAGCGCGGCGGAAACCGTGGCGAAAACAGCACCGAAAATTCCAGCGCAACGTCAGCGGATGAAACCGTAGACGAAGGCACTCGCGCGCGCCGGCGTCGTCGTACTGTCAAGAATACTGACGGCACCGCGGCAACCACTGCGTCTCGCGAAGACGGCGAAGGCAAGCACGGCCACAGCCACGGCCGCGCGGACCGCCCACAGGACGAGCACAAGGCGCCCCGCCGCCGTCGCACGCGCCGCGTAGTTGGCGAAGGCGAAGGCTCGCAGCACTCCGAAAATCAGGGCAGCAACGAGTAGTTATGCCACACATGGATCTGGCGTCCCCCACTGAGGGGACGCCCGTCCAGCTGATTATCCACGGTGATAACGCGGACGTTTTGCCTCTCTTCCCGGACGAAGTAGCCCAAGTTATTTACGTGGATCCGCCGTTTAATACGGGCCGAGCGCAAGTTCGGCAAGAGGTCAAAACAGTGCGCACCAAGCCAGGCGAAGGCGATCGCCGCGGCTTCAAAGGCAAGGAATATGCCACCGTCCTCGGCGCGCTGCATCGCTACGATGACTCTTTCGCCGATTATTGGGAGTTCCTCGAGCCGCGCATGCGCGAGGCTTGGCGCCTACTCGCGCCCACCGGCACGCTCTACGTGCATTTGGACTACCGCGAGGCGCACTACGTCAAGGTCATGCTGGACATGATTTTTGGGCGCGAGTGCTTCCTCAACGAGATTATTTGGGCCTATGACTACGGCGCACGGTCGAAGTCTCGCTGGCCTACGAAGCACGACACGATCCTGGTGTACGTCAAGGATCCAAAGAACTATCACTTCGACGCGAGCGCTGTGGATCGCGAGCCGTACATGGCTCCCGGCCTCGTCACGCCCGAAAAGGCTGCGCTGGGCAAGCTCCCCACGGACGTCTGGTGGCACACGATCGTCTCCCCCACCGGCAAGGAAAAGACCGGATACCCCACCCAGAAACCGCTGGGCGTGCTGCGCCGCATCATCGCCGCGTCATCGCGACCAGGCGATCTAGTGCTGGATTTCTTCGCCGGCTCCGGGACCACGGGCGCGGCCGCCGCCGAATTGGGGCGCAGTTTCGCGCTGCTGGATCAGAATCCCGCGGCGGTTTCCGTCATGACCTCGCGCATTCCATCCGCTTCGGTCATGGTTGCCTCAGAGTACGACGACGCTGGCTTGCGTGCCGCCGTCGCGGAACTGTTGGACTCGCCTGCTGACAGCTACGATGTTGCGTCCGATGTTGAAGCTGTGTCAGCTGATGCCGACGCTGTGGCTTCCAGTACCGAGCTCTAGGATGCGCTCCAATTGATCTCTTGCGGTGGTGTTTTCCGCAAGGCGGTTGGGTTTGCCGGTGCCGTGGTAATCGCTTGAACCGGTGACGATCAGGTCTTCTTGCGTCGCAAGTTTGAGGAGCTGGGTGCGCGCGTGCTCAGGATTATCGCGATGGAAGACTTCCACGCCAGCCAGTCCGGCATCGATCATGTCGTGAAAGACGTTTTCTGCCACCACGCGTCCGCGCGCTGAGGCGAGCGGGTGCGCGAAAACTGGGACACCGTTTGCTCGCTTGACCAATTCAACAGCCTCTACGGGATCCACCGCATAGTGACCCACGTAGTACCGCGAACCCGGAACCAAGATGCGGGCGAACGCTTCGCTGCGATCCCCCACAACACCTGCTGCTACCAGCGCGTCCGCGATGTGTGGGCGGCCAATGGTCGCGTCTTCGTGAGTCTGTTCTTGCACCGTATCCCACGTGATTGGGAAGTCTTCGGACAAGAGCTCCACCATGCGTTGTGCGCGGGTGACGCGAGAACTGCGAGCGCGGTTGATCTCGGCGAGCAGGTCCTCGTTCAGCGGATCATGCAGGTAGGCGAGCAAGTGAACGCTGATGTGGTTGTCAGTGCGGCAGGAGATTTCCATGCCCGGCACCAAGCCAATTCCCGTTTCCAGCGCCGTCTGTGCGGCTTCTTCCCACCCGGAAGTCTGATCGTGATCCGTCAGCGCGACCACCGAGAGTCCTTGCTGAGCTGCAGCGCGCACCAGATCGCCCGGGGATTCCGTGCCATCCGAAACATAAGAGTGAGTGTGCAGGTCAATCAGCATGTACCCACATTACCGAGTCCGCTGACGCGACATGGATCGGCGCACGTGCTCATAGCCGCCGGTTGGCCGAGCTGGCAACTTTTTGACAGACTTGCAGGATGAACAATGCTGCTGATTTGACCTCCCCTAATGCGTCCGCTGAAGAACCTCAGCCACTGGCCGAACGAGTAGAAAATCGCAGCCAGCGACCATCCTCGGAAGCGTTCAAAGAATTCATGGCTTCCCAGTGGGCGCCTTCAACTGACGAAGTTGCCGGACTCGATGCTTCAGCACCGTTTGCTGCCCAACGCCGCGCCGCGCTGTCGAAGAAGTTCCCCGATGACCGTCTGGTAATTCCGGCCGGTCCCTTGAAGGTTCGTTCGAACGACACGGACTACCGTTTCCGCCCGCATTCTGCGTTTGCGCACCTCACGGGCCTTGGCCTGGACCACGAGCCGGACGCCGTCTTGGTGTTGGATCCCGTGGCATCTGGAACGGGCGACAACGGTAGCAACCACATCGCTACCTTGTACTTCCGCCCCATGGCCGGCCGTGACAGCGAAGAGTTCTACTCCAACGCGCGCACGGGCGAATTCTGGATTGGCCGTCGCCCCACTCTCGAGGAATTCGAAGCACGTTTGGGCTTGCCCACCGCGCACATGGATCAGCACCTTGAAGACGCCATCACCATCAACGCGGGCCCCAAGGAGTTCGGCGGCAAGCGCATCCGTTTGATGCGCGACGTTGACTTGAATTGCGATGCTCTCGTGGACACTTCGCGCGTCAACACCAATGTGGACTTGGAAGAATCTGACGGCTACGACGCCGAATTGGCTGAGGCAGTCTCCGAGCTTCGACTCATCAAGGATGAGTGGGAAATTGAGCAAATGCGCGCCGCCGTCGATGCCACCATCAACGGATTCCATTCCGTCATTCAGTCACTCCCCCGCGCCGTAGACCACAAGCGTGGCGAACGCGTAGTTGAGACCACGTTCTTCGCTACCGCTCGCGAGGAAGGCAACGACCTCGGCTACGACACCATCGCCGCCTCGGGAAACAACGCCACCGTTCTCCACTGGATCCGCAACAACGGCCAGGTGAATACGGGCGACCTGATCCTCGTGGACGCCGGTGTGGAAGTGGATTCGCTCTACACGGCGGACGTCACCCGCACGTTGCCGGTCAACGGTGAGTACTCTGAGGTGCAACGCCGCGTGTACCAGGCAGTGTTGGACGCTGCGGATGCCGCATTTGAGGTAGCCAAGCCTGGCGCTAAGTTCCGCGACGTGCATGCTGCCGCTATCAAGGTCTTGGCTGAGAACTTGGACAAGTGGGGCTTGCTTCCTGTGTCCCTCGACGTTGCTCTGTCTGAAGAAGGCCAGCACCACCGCCGCTGGATGCCTCACGGCACCAGCCACCACTTGGGCCTCGACGTGCACGACTGCGCTCAGGCCAAGAAGGAGCTGTACCTCGACGGTGTCATCGAGCCAGGCATGGTCTTCACCATTGAGCCTGGTCTGTACTTCAAGGCCGACGACCTCGCCGTGCCTGAGGAATACCGTGGAATCGGCGTGCGCATTGAAGATGACGTACTCATCACCGAAGACGGCAATGTCAACCTCTCCGCCAACCTGCCACGTCGCCCGGATGAGATTGAGGAGTTGATGGCTCGCCTTACCAAGGCCTAAGCCCTCACGCACTCACGAAAACGGCGCCTCTCCCGCAAGGGAAAGGCGCCGCTCTACATTGGTAGTGCAAGGACAGAACTTCTATCCCTCAAACCACCGAAAGTGGATTGCTTTAGCGCTGATCAGAATCGCGGTTTTCGTTCGATTCATCGCGCTGTGGTTCCGCCGATGCAGAAGGTTCTGCGTCTACATGCTTGCCTGACTCGACCGTTTCAGCACCTGTCTCGGGAGCAGCTGGCTCAGCTGGCACGGCAGGGGTGCGTGGCGCCGACCGATTATCGATGCGAACACCATACTGAGGGCGGCCGTCGGGAAGGTCGTTGTAGCTAGAGCTCAGCGGAGCATCTTCTGTGCCCGATTGCTGAGAGGCTCCAACGTTTCCTTGCTGGGCATTTTGCGGGGTGCCCTGCTGAGTTCCGAAGTTACTTCCGTACTGAGCCGTGGGCTGGCCCAGCTGCTGGCCTGCCGTCGCTGCCTGCTGCGTCTGTTGCTGGGTGGCGTAGCTACCTTGAGAAGCGAAGTTTCCACGCATCGGCAGTTTCGCGGCGAGCGCTCGTGCGGCTTGGGCTTGTTCAAACGCTACGACGACGTCGTACGACGTGGCCAACACTTGCTGCGAGGAGGCGAAGTCACGCTTTCCGCGGCGCATCGAATACGTGATGACACCGAAGATCATCCAGATGGCCATGCCGAGCACTACGGAAGTGAGCACCTGCATCATGTCGCCGGTCCCAAAGAGGGACAGGATCAAGCCCACAAAGGCGCCGAAGAGAGCACCTTGAGCGGCACCAGAGAGTGCCACCTTGGGGTAAGACAACTTGGCGGTGACTCGTTCCACCATCTTCAAATCGTTACCCACGATCGAGACGTTGGACACAGGAAAGTTGTTGTCCGCTAGATAGTCCACTAGCTTCTGGGCATCAAGGTACGAATCGAACCGGCCCAAGAGATCACCCTTAGGCAAGAGGGAATCGAGCTGAGCGGATACTGGTGCGCCATATGGTGTCGACATGTTCTTATTGTGCCCTCATTCACTAGAATGCGTGGCATTTATCGCCACTGGTGAACCGCGAACTAGGCTAGACATATGAATATGCCCAAAGTCTTCGTCGCGCGCCTTCTTGGCCTCGACGTGTTTGATCCCCTGGGAGATCGACTGGGCCGCATGCGAGACGCGGTCGTTGTTGATCGTGGCCTGAATAAACCTTCGCAGTGCGTTGGTCTTGTGGTTGAGGTCCCAGGTAAGAAGCGAGTCTTCGTACCTATGACTCGCGTGCAGTCCATTGACTCAAGCCAAATCATTTGTTCTGGTCTGGTGAATCTCCGTCGCTTCCAACAGCGTGGCGTGGAGACACTAGTTGCTGCCGAACTCTTTGACCGTAAGGTCACTTTCCGCGACGGCTCCGGCACGGGAACTGTTGAAGACATCGGCCTCGAGCGCCAGCGGAGCGGCGACTGGGCGTTATCCGATTACTACGTGCGTCGCGGCGAAGCGGCGTCCTTTGGTTTCCGCGCCTTGCGTCGCGGTGAACGCCTGCTGGTGGGTTGGGAAGAGATCCTGACTCTCGGCCAGACGAGCCCGCAGGGTGCTTCCAACTTCATTGAAGCTCACGAAGAAATGAAGCCCGCAGACTTCGCTGACGCTCTCCACGAGATGAGCGACAAGCGACGCGTTGAGGTTGCCCAAGAGCTTCAAGATGATCGCTTGGCTGACATTCTTCAGGAGCTCCCTGATGAAGAGCAGGTCCAGATTCTTGAGTCCCTCGAGATTGAGCGTGCTGCCGACGTCCTCGAAGAGATGGACCCGGATGACGCCGCCGACCTCCTCGCAGAGCTCCCGGAACATCAACAGGAAGCACTTCTTGAGTTGATGGAGCCTGAGGAAGCCGAGGACGTCCGCCGTCTTCTCGAGTATGAAGAGAACACTGCTGGCTCCATGATGACGCCAGTGCCCATCATCTTGCCCCCGGAAGCAACGGTCGCCGAAGCTCTCGCCTATGTCCGTCGCGAAGAGCTCAGCCCTGCGCTCGCTTCATCTGTCTTCGTATGCCGTCCGCCGTTGGAAACTCCCACCGGCAAATACCTCGGCGTCGTCCATATGCAAGCTCTCTTGCGCTGGCCGCCTCCAGAGGCCCTGGGCAAGATCGTCGACAAGGACTTGGAGCCGATCAGCGACCAAGCAGACGTCAGCGAAGTAGCGCGCATGCTGGCTACCTATAACCTCACCTCGGCTCCCGTGGTAAGCCAGGACGGCCGCCTCGTTGGCGCCGTCACCGTCGATGACGTGCTGGACCATCTTCTCCCCGAAGACTGGCGCAGCAAGGACGAGGATGACAACGTAATCGCTCCCAAAAAGAAGGTCACGTCACTGCCCCGCTTGAATCCGCTCAATGCTAAGAAGGGAGGCGCACGCCGTGGCTGAGCGCACACCGATCATTCCCGTAGATTCCAAGGGGCTCGATACCCCGATGCAGGCGAAGGAACGTTTCCTTCCACGGTTCTCGCCGAACCCGGATGCCTTTGGCAGCGCTACAGAGAAATTCGCGCGCTTCATGGGCACGCCGTCCTTCTTGGTCTGGATGACCATCTTCTGCATCGTCTGGATTCTGTGGAACACGATAGCCCCGGAGCCGGTTCGTTTCGACTCGGCAGCATTGGGCTTCACCGCCCTGACCCTCATGTTGTCGTTGCAGGCTTCCTACGCCGCGCCCCTGTTGTTGTTGGCGCAAAACCGTCAGGATGACCGCGACCGCGTCTCCGTGGCGGAGGATCGCCAGCGTGCAGAGCGCAACCTGTCTGACACCGAGTACTTGACTCGCGAGCTCGCAGCCTTGCGCATCGCATTGCGTGATGTCGCGACTCGTGACTACGTGCGTTCGGAGCTCCGTAGCGTCCTCGAAGAACTCATTGAGACCAGCGACGGTGAAGAGATCCGCCTGCGCAGCAAGTCCAAGAAGAAGGACCGCGATCCGCAGACCACCACGATCAAGCAGATCAAGCCCAAAAAGAAGGATCAAGAGGACGACGACGCTGCTTCCGTCACGGAGGAAAAGTCGGGTTCCGCTTCGGTCGACGAGGCACCTGCGGTTCAGCAAGATTCTGTGAGTAAGCCAAAAGGAGACACTGTCTAGCGTGACAGAGCTGGAACGCGCCGTTCAAGCGGCCCTTGCAACCGTTCAGGACCCAGAGATTCGCCGGCCCATCACGGACCTCGGAATGGTTCCTTCCATCACGGAAGACCAGTCCGGGGAACGTCCGGGACACATCACTGTTTCGATCCTGCTCACGATCGTGGGATGCCCTTTGAGCACCACGATCGAGCGGGACGTGACCAATGCCGTTAGCGCCGTTCCGGGTGTAACCGGAGTCGACGTCGAGGTGGGCGTCATGTCGCCGGAACAGCGCGCTGAGCTCATCAGTTCCCTGAAACGGCGCACTATCCCCTTTGCGGATCCGCAGTCGCTCACTCGCGTGATTGGCGTGGCTTCAGGCAAGGGCGGCGTAGGAAAGTCCACGGTCACCGTCAACCTCGCCACGGCACTGGCTGCCCAAGGTTTGAAGGTGGGTGTGGTGGATGCCGATGTCTACGGCTTCTCTGTGCCTGCCCTCATGGGGCTGGGTCAGGCTAAGCCCACTCGCGTGGGCGAGCTCATCATGCCACCGGTGGCTTTTGGCGTGAAGGTCATCTCCATCGGCATGTTCCTGGATGAAGCGCGGCCCATCATGTGGCGCGGCCCCATGCTTCACCGTGCGCTCGAGCAGTTCCTGACTGACGTGCACTTCGGCGACTTGGACTTCCTGTTGCTCGACCTCCCACCAGGCACTGGAGACATCGCTATTTCGGCGTCCCAGCTCTTGCCCGGTTCCGAGCTCTTGGTGGTCACCACTCCGCAGTCAGCCGCGGCAGACGTCGCCCAACGCGCTGGTGAAGTGACGTCTCAGACGGGACAGAAGGTCATCGGCGTCGTGGAAAACATGAGCTGGATGGAGCTTCCGGACGGCTCTCGCGTCTCCCCCTTCGGCGAAGGCGGTGGCCAGAAAGTTGCCGACGCACTGAACGTCGAACTATTGGGAAGCATCCCCTTGGAGTCAGCCCTGCGCGCTGGTGGAGACGAAGGCACGCCCGTTGTCATCGGCGATCCGGGATCCCCTGCAGCTCAGGCTTTGATGGCTATTTCGCAGAAGATTGCGGTTGCCCCGCGCGGATTGTCAGGTCGGCGCCTCGGCGTACAGCCGCTCTGAGCCGCGTTGAAGTTAGCTAGCTGCTAAGTCGCCTCTAGGTAGCTTCTGAGTCGTAAGGCGCGCGCTCACCGGCAGCTAACTGCGCAACTGGAGCTGCGGCGTCGTACTTGGGAGAATCCCCGGCAGAAATAGCGCGCTGCGAGCGATCCGGCAGCGGCTCCTTCGCGGCATTGATGGCGTCGTCGAAGTCATCAAGAAGCGCATCGCGGATGATTTTGCGAGGGTCATATTGGCGGGGATCGAGCTTCCGCCAATCGAGGTCAGCGATCTCATCGCCCACTTCTTCGCGCAACTGCTCCTTCGCGCCCGTGGCCATGCGGCGCAATTCGCGCACCAAACGGCCAAGCTGCTGCGCATACTCAGGCAACTTTTCAGGACCCAAAATGAGCACAGCAAGAATGGCAAGGACTACAAACTCGCCACCATTAATTCCAAGCACTACTCAAGCCTACTAGTTCTCAGACCCAATTTTTGACCTTATGAAACGCCCACGAGGCGACCCAGACCGTCCACCAAGCGATTCCACGGATCCGTCTGACGCTCTACAAACTGGAGCCGGCCTTGGTCCGTAGTCTTCAAACGATCGAGCACTTGTCCAGCCAGTGTGGCGACGTCATTGCTGACAGGCGTCACGGCGTTATTAGCTGTTTGTGTCCCGGTTTCGATGTCCACGGTGTACTGAGCCGCGGATACCTGAAGGTTGCGGACAATCCGATGCGGATTGGGGTCCTTGTCGGCGCTAGCCATGCGGGAACCCGGCCGCTCCGCTGCTTGCAATGACGCAGATTCCAACGACGTCTCGTGGCTTCGTTGCTCCACCACGCTCACCGTCACCGCGGGACGCGTGGCGCTTGCCTCTTTCACGAAGTTCATCGTGACTTCGTAAACGCCGTTGGCCTTGCGGGCCTGAGCCTTATCAAAATGAAGACCCAGAAAATCGAGGCTCGCGAGGTTCCAACCGTCACGGCGCAGCCCAGCGACGTCCGTCGCTGACAGCGGCTGCGGAGTCTCGCTCCACGAATTCGCGAGCTGCGGGAATTCTGTCTTCGCGTTGGCAGCACTGCCGCCAACGCTCCACGCAGCAAACAGCGCGCCCGTGAGCAGCACGAGGGCCGTCATGCACGCCATCATGGGGGTGAAGGCTCGCGAGCGGGCCGGCTCCTCAGGCACGTCGTAGTGATACTCCGGCGCTACCACTTTGGCGGAGAGCAGTTTGGACTGGAGCGACTGCGGAACTGAGGCATCACCGTGCTGGCGCTTCAGCAGCTGCTTGAGCTGCCGCTTTTGCGCGACTTCGCGCTTGCACTCGGCGCAGGACTCAAGATGGCGTGTGAAATTACCGGCGCGTTCCGCATCTAGTTCGCCGTCCACATAATCATCGATCCACCGCCGGTAGCGGTCGAAGACGGTCAAACTTCCGTAACCCCCGGCGAATGGATCGCCGACGTGCGGCGAACCAATCCTGAAATGGCGTTCGTGACGCCATTCGTCGCACGAACAGAAGCGGGATCTCGGTGTGCCAGTTTGGCGCGCAGCATGGTGCGGCCACGGTGAATGCGCGAGCGCACCGTGCCGAGTTTGACGTCCAAGATGCGGGCTACTTCGTTGTAAGGCAGGCCTTCGAGGTCGCACAGCACTACTGCCGCACGAAATTCAGCCGGCAGTTCGTCGAGTGCCTTCTGCACGTCGAGATCGAGGTTCATCTCTTCGAAAGCACGCTCTGGGCCTGGATTGGTGGCAGGAACGCGCTCTTCACTGCCGTCAACGAAGGCATCAAATCGAATGCGCTGCTTGCGGCGGGTTTGATCCAAGAAAAGATTGGTGGTGATGCGGTGCAACCATCCACCAAGCGTTCCCGGCTCATACGCATGGAGCGAGCGGAAGACTCGGAAGAAGGTCTCTTGAGTGAGATCTTCGGCATCTTGGCGGTTGCCCGTCAATCGGAACGCAAGTCGGTAGACTTGGGCAGAATATTCTGCAACGATTTCCTCCCAGCTGGGAATGTCCGCTGCATCTGCGGCGGGAGGGTTCTGGGTGGCAACGGGGGCTTTCACGCAGTCAATTATTCCGTGCAACTCTGTAAGGATTCTGTACGAGAGCTGGATAAGCTCGCAATTAACCTATGAGCCGTTTAAGGAACTATTGCCCACATGAGCGCCGAAAAATTTAGTAGCTGGTCCTATACCGAAGCCCTCCCACTCGAGGATGAGGTCTTGGTTCGGGCTCGCGAGCGCGCTCACGAGTTGGGCGTTGCCGCCGTGTCCCCCGGAACTGCTGCGTTGATTACGTCCGTAGCCGCCGTTTCCGGCGCCCGTAACGCGGTGGAAGTCGGCACGGGCGCTGGCATTTCGACGCTTGCCCTTTTGCGCGGACTCCCCCAAGACGCGATCCTCACCACGATCGATGTGGACATTGAGCACCTCGGCGCGGCTCGCGAAACGCTCGCGGACGGTGGATTCCGCCCGAACCGCACGCGCATCATCACGGGCAAGGCACAGGATGTCTTGAACCGCTTGACTGATAACGCCTATGACTTGGTGCTGATCGACGCGGACAAGGCGAACTCGCTCGCCTACGTTGAGCACGCGTGCCGCCTCTTGCGCCGCGGCGGAACACTCATCTTAAACGACGCCCTCGATAACGACCGCGTCCCACAGCCAGCGATCCGCCAGACATCCACCACGGCAACCCGCCAGGCCACGCGCTACGTGCGTGATCGCGACGATTTCGTGACGTCGACGGTCCCGACCGGCACTGGCGTACTCATTGGCGCAAAGCGCGCTTAATCAGGGCTTAAAAGAAAGTAGCGCCGTACTTTAGCGATATTGCTGAAGTACGACGCCGCCGCTGAAGTTACTCAGTAACGTTGAGCAGGCATTCCTTGAGGTTGGTAGCTTCCTCGGCGTTGAGCTCGAGGACCAAGCGGCCGCCGCCGTCAATCGGCACACGCATGATGAGGCTGCGCCCCTCCTTGGTGACTTCCATTGGACCATCGCCAGTGCGTGGTTTCATTGCAGCCATAGCTACTCCTTGCCTCCTGGGCCGATAATGACGTCGGGCCCACTTTTTGTCACGAGTGCCGGAAACCTACGCCCTAAAGAGACGCCGAAATCCGCAAGTTACGTTTCATATTATCCCTGTGAATCGCTCGTGGCGCTAATCACACGCTGCTGGTCGGCATCTTCGAGGAGGCTATGAAGTCGCTCAATTTCTTGCGACAGGGTGTCAATCACCGTATCGACATGGTCTGCACGGTAACCACGAAGGCCTACTGGCAGTTTGAGATTCTTCAAGTCCTCGGCACGAGGATGCTCCGGCAACAGCGTGGGCGGCAAGATCGGAGTGGGCTCATGCAGGCCCACCAACAGCGTTTGCCCATCTGGTGAATCAATGACTCGAGCAATGGCTCCTGTGCGCTCACGCGTGCGGCGAGTCGAGGACACGGCGAAGAATGCGGCCACACCGAGGATTAGTACGGCGAGAACAATGAGAACTGTTTGCATCGTTAGATCTTTTCTTTGTCGCCGTCAGCGCCAGTTCGGCTTGAATAAAGCTTGGCCGGATGGAGTCCGTTTGGGCGCTTAACGTCTTCTGGACCAACAAGACCTTTGTAGCCCTGAATTACCCATTCAACAGCTTCGGCGGGATCGTCAGTCACGCGCAAGAGGTTGACGTCCGCTTCCGAGATCATCCCTTCTTCCAGGACCCTGGTGCGAATCCACTCGAGCAACGGTGTCCAGTACTCCACGCCGTAAAGCACAATGGGGAAGTTGGTGATCTTTTCGGTCTGCACAAGCGTCACGGCTTCGAAAAGCTCGTCAAGCGTGCCGTATCCACCCGGCATCACCACAAAGCCTTGCGAGTACTTCACGAACATGGTCTTGCGTGCAAAGAAGTAGCGGAAGTTGATACCCAGATCCACGTACTCGTTCATGCTGGATTCGAAAGGCAGTTCAATACCCAGACCTACAGAGACACCCTCAGCTTCAACAGCACCCTTGTTGCCGGCCTCCATGATTCCCGGACCGCCACCGGTAATCACTGATAGCCCTTCGCCCACCAGGCGCCGCGCAATTTCCTCGGCTGCCACGTAATACTTCGATCCGCGCTTGGTCCTCGCCGAACCAAAAATGGAGATGGCAGGGCCGAGCTCCGAAAGAGAGCCGAAGCCTTCTACAAATTCACTCTGGATGCGCAAGACGCGCCATGGGTCGGTGTGGGTGAAATCTAGCGGCGTCTTGGTATCCAACAAGTAGTTGTCAGCCTGCCGAATTTTCGCTTGATTCCGCCGAAGTGTGACCGATCCTTTGTGGCGCGCACTGTGAGGCATCTTGTCAAAAAACTTCGGATCATAGTTTCCAGCGCTCATGGTTTCACTTTACGTGATGACCACCGCGCGCCCCTTGAGCGCCGGCACGATTGACCACTAATACGAACTGCCTATCCATTGAGCTATTCGTGATTCACGTGCCGAAGATTTCGTTTTGATTAAATTGGGGGTTAATTCTCATAAAATTCCCCGTGATGGGCATTACATGCAGTAGTGTTCTGGCCATGACCCAAGAACTCGACCCCGCCGACGAAAGTGCTGGTACGGACCACGTTCTGGTACCGGATGCGGCACAAAGCTCTCCAGCCTCTGCTGGCCAACCTGTTGTTCAGATGCGAGACGTCAACAAGCACTATGGGCCGTTGCACGTTCTCCAAAACATCAACCTTGAGGTCAAGCGCGGTGAAGTAGTGGTGGTCTTGGGCCCTTCGGGCTCCGGAAAGTCCACGCTTTGCCGCACTATCAACCGCCTCGAGACCATTGATTCTGGCGAGATTTTGATCGACGGAGTCAAGCTTCCTGAAGAAGGAAAGCAGCTCGCAAACCTCCGCGCGGACGTGGGAATGGTATTCCAGTCCTTTAACTTGTTCGCCCACAAATCCATTCTTGAGAATGTGACTTTGGGTCCAATCAAGGTCAAGGGCATGAAAAAGGGCGAAGCAGACAAGCTCGCTCTTCAATTGCTCGAGCGCGTTGGCGTAGCAAACCAGAAGGACAAGCTCCCGGCCCAGTTGTCCGGTGGTCAGCAGCAGCGTGTGGCAATCGCCCGCGCGTTGGCCATGCGTCCAAAGGTCATGCTTTTTGACGAGCCGACTTCCGCTTTGGACCCCGAAATGATCCAAGAAGTCTTGGACACCATGATCGCTCTTGCCAAAGAGGGCATGACCATGATCGTGGTGACCCACGAGATGGGCTTCGCTCGCCGAGCAGCTGACCGAGTCATCTTCATGGCTGACGGACAGATTGTGGAGCAGGCGACGCCGGAACAGTTCTTTACGAATCCACAGTCCGACCGTGCCAAGGATTTCCTCGGCAAGCTCATCAAGCACTAACCCTCTATTACATTTCCCACTCAGCACCATCTCTCATGCACAACATAAGGAGAACAACATGCGACGCACTGGACTAGCAGTAGCCGCAATGGCAGCCGTTGGCGCACTCACCCTCACCGCTTGCGGCGGCGGAAGCACGGGCGCAAATGGCTCGAGTGACAAGATCAAGATTGGTATCAAGTTTGATCAGCCAGGCCTCGGTTTCAAGGACGGCGAGAACTACAAGGGCTTCGACGTTGACGTAGCTCGTTACGTTGCCAAGGAACTCGGCTACGCCGAGGACAAGATCGAGTGGGTTTCTGCTCCTTCTGCCAACCGCGAGAACATGCTTCAGAACAAGCAAGTGGACATGATCTTTGCGACCTACTCGATCACTGACAAGCGCAAGGAATCGGTGGCATTCGCCGGACCGTACTTCGTAGCTGGCCAGGACTTGTTGGTCAAGTCAGACTCTGACATCTCGGGCCCTGAAGCCCTTAACGGCAAGAACCTCTGCTCCGTAACCGGCTCCACCTCGGCTCAGAAGGTTAAGGACAACTACGCCGCAAAGGTAAACCTTCAGGAACTTCCGGGCTACGCCGAGTGTGTCACCACCATGGCTGGCGGCTCCATTGACGCCGTGACCACGGATGACATCATCTTGGCCGGCCTCGCCGCTCAGGAAGCCTACAAGGGCAAGTTCAAGGTTGTTGGCCAGCCATTCTCCACCGAGAAGTACGGCGTTGGTCTCAACAAGGATTCTGACAAGTGTGCAGCCATCAACACCGCGATCAAGAAGATGATCGACTCCGGTGAATGGAAGAAGGCTCTCGAAGCTAACACTGCCGGAACGGGCTACACCCCTTCCAAGGACAATCCTCCAGCACAGGATGCCTGCGCCAAGTGACGTTGACGTGGTGAGGTCCTCATAAGGTTCTCGCCATTCGTCACCGACACCAAGTCCAAGCTGTTGGGGGTGGCCGTCCAACTCGACGGTTGCCCCCACAGCATTTTCACCGACTGACGCACCAAGGAGAGTGATGGACAGTTACCTTTCCATCTTCACGGAATACAACATTCCGGCAGCGTTCTGGGTAAACATTCAGTTGACCTTCTGGGCCGCTATCGGCTCCCTCATCATCGGCACCATCGTTGCGATGATGCGCATTTCCCCTATTCCTAGTTTCCAGTGGATTGGCGCCGCGTACGTCAACATCATTCGAAACACGCCTCTGACCATCATCATCCTGTTTGGTGTGCTCGCGCTGATTGGCCAGTTGGGTGTCCAGCTGGGCAGTTTCCAAGAGAACTTCTTCCGCATGGCGATCGTCGGACTCTCCGTCTATCACGCGGCGTTCGTGTGTGAGGCAATTCGTTCCGGCGTGAACACCGTCCCGTTGGGCCAGGCTGAGGCCGCCCGTGCAATTGGACTGAGCTTCTTGCCTTCGGCACGGCTTGTCATCCTCCCGCAGGCGTTCCGCGGCGCAATTGTTCCTCTGGGCAACACGTTGATCGCTTTGCTCAAGAACTCGACGGTTGCTGCTGCTGGCTCGGTGGCTACGGAAGCGTCGTCCGTCATGAAGACCATGATTGAGTTCCGCGCCGACGTCGTGATCCCCATCTTCTTGACCTTCGCCCTTGGCTTCGTCATCTTGGTGATCCCGATTGGCCTACTCACAACGTGGCTCTCTAAGAAGTTGAAGGTGGCACGATGAGCGCATCAGTTCTATTCGACACCCCCGGCCCGAAGGGTCAGCGCAACATTGTGCTGATCAACGTGATCGGCTTCTTGATTGTCGCTGGCTTCATAGCCTGGATTGTCATTGGTCTGGCGGCTAAGGGACAGATGTCCTGGAGCCAGTGGGACGACTTCTTACAGGCACGCACCTGGATGGATTACTTGTTGCCAGGTCTGCGGAACACGCTCTTGGCAGCGTTCCTCGGCATTGTCGGCTCGCTGATCTTCGGCCTCGTCTTTGGTGTGGGCCGACTGTCAGAGAACAAGGTGGTCCGTTGGCTGTCCTCGATCGTCGTTGAGTTCTTCCGCGCCGTTCCAGTGCTGTTGATGATCGTCTTCTTCAACATCTTCATTGCTCGAGTTCTGGGCATCACCCAGAACTCCACCCTGATCGCTGTAGTCGCCGCCTTGGTGCTCTACAACGGTGCTGTGGTGGCTGAGCTGGTGCGTTCGGGCGTCTACGGTCTTCCTAAGGGTCAGCGCGAAGCTGCAACGGCCATCGGTATGACCAACGGACAGTCGCTGCGCCTCGTGGAAATCCCTCAAGCGCTCATCGCCATGTTGCCAGCCTTGATTGGCCAGTTCGTGGTGATCTTGAAGGACTCCGCACTCGGCTACATGATCAGCTTCAACGAGTTGCTGTTCTTCGGCCGCACGTACGCTTCCCCGAATGGCAACATTCTTCAGGCGCTCGTGATTGTGGCTCTGATCTTCATTCTCCTCAACTTCTCCATTACGAAGCTTGCTGAGTGGGTCTCCAAGAGCCTGTCCTCGCGCGGCCAACGGGTACGAAACCCGAAGGCCGCCATCAACGCCGAGGCGTAAGAACCTAGCTAGACAACCAACGAGTCAAAGCCGCGAGACATTTCCGAATGTCCGCGGCTTTGACGTTTTCATCGTCAGTGTGAGCCAGCAAAGAATCGCCCGGCCCAAAGTTCACGGCCGGGATTCCCAGCTCGGAAAAGCGTGCCACGTCCGTCCAGCCGTACTTCGGCTTTGGCTCGGACCCTACCGCCGCCACGAACGCAGCCGCAGCCGGCCGGTCCAAACCTGGCCGCGCACCCGGCGCCGCATCTGTCCGCACCACATCGAAACCGGACAATAGCTCGCGAACGTAAGCTTCGGCGTCGTCCACTGTCAACGATGGAGCGAAGCGGTAGTTAATCTCGATCTCGCACGCGTCTGGAATGACGTTGCCGGCCACGCCGCCGGAGATGCGGACGGCGTTCAAGGACTCACGGAACTCCAAGCCCTCAACGGTGCGTGTGAGCGGCTCGTGCTCGGCCAAGCGAGTGAGGATCTCAGCGGCACCGTGGATGGCGTTCTTGCCGCGCCAGGCGCGTGCCGAGTGAGCGCGTAGGCCGTGGGTGCGGGCGACAAAACGAGTGGTGCCGTTGCAGCCGCCCTCGACGTCGCCGTTGGTTGGTTCCAGAAGCACCGCGAAATCCGCTTTGAGCCATTCCGGCAGGCTCTTCGCGACACGGCCCAAGCCGGACAGCGACGCTTCAACTTCTTCATGATCGTAAAAAATAAACGTAATGTCCCGAACAGGTTCAGTGATGCTCGCAGCGATGGCGAGCTGCACTGCCACGCCACCCTTCATGTCCGTGGCGCCGCGACCGTAGAGCGTCTCCCCTACCCACTGAGAGGGCACGGTGCCACGACGAGGCTCGGCACCTTCGGGGGCAGGCTCTGGCAAAGGCACGGTGTCCAGGTGACCCGCCAAAATGACGCGTTCACCGCGATTCAGCTGGGTTCGGGCCATGACGGTGTCGCCGTCTCGAACTACTTCAAGGTGCGGCAAGGCTCGCAAACTGGCTTCCACTGCGTCGGCGATCGCCCGCTCGTTTCCGCTCACTGATTCGATATCCATGAGCTGCGCGGTGAGGTCTGCAACGTCCTGAGTGAGGTCCAAAGACAGCGGCGCAGCGTTGTTGGGGTGGCTATTCACACGTTCCTCCGAGGGTGGCTAGATCTCTAGCTTAGAGGTGGCTCACTTAGAATAGAGCCATGACTACAACGCCTCTTGCTTCCGCTGTGTCCACGAACGAGCTCAAGATCATTTCCGGCTACGGCCTCGCCACCTACGCGGCAGACGGTTCTGTACTGGACGTCTGGTTCCCAGCGCCGGTGCTCGGTGGACTCGAAGAGGCTGAGAACCTCGAGAGCGAATTGCGTGCGAACGCTGACGAAGATCCAGACCGCGGCACGCGCCAAGAAGTCATCAAGTTGGAGGTCGATGGCAACGTAGCCCCGGCCGACACCGCCGACGCCTGGTTGCGCCTCCACGCACTCTCCCACCGTTTGGTTCATCCAAACACCATCAACCTGGACGGCATCTTCGGCCTCCTCACCAACGTGGTGTGGACCAGCGCTGGCCCATGCTCGGTACAGGACTTCGAGATGACGCGTCTGCGCCTCAAGCGCCGCGGCACGCTGACCGTGTACGGCGTGGATAAGTTCCCACGCATGGTGGACTACGTGATCCCTTCTGGCGTCCGCATCGGCGACGCTGACCGCGTTCGCTTGGGCGCTCACCTCGCCGAGGGCACCACGGTCATGCACGAAGGCTTCGTGAACTTCAACGCGGGTACCTTGGGCACCTCCATGGTTGAGGGCCGCATTTCGGCTTCCGTAGTGGTGGGCGACGGCTCCGACATTGGCGGCGGCGCATCCATCATGGGCACCCTCTCCGGTGGCGGCAAGGAAAAGATCATCATTGGCGAGCGCGTGTTGCTCGGCGCAAACTCCGGCGTTGGCATCTCCATCGGCAACGATTGCGTCGTCGAGGCTGGCCTCTACGTGACCGCAGGTTCGCGCGTCACCGTTCAGGGCAAGACGGTCAAGGCTGCCGAGCTCTCCGGCGTCTCCAACCTCTTGTTCCGCCGCAATTCCACCACTGGCGCCATCGAGGCTCTCCCGCGCGAGGGTCAGGAAGTCGAGTTGAACTCGGCTTTGCACGCCAACTAATTCGCTCAAACCGAATACGCTGTGGGGGTGCGTCCCGTACTTTTCTTGAGTACGACGGCGCTCCCCGACTCCGTTTTGAAAGCTACTTTGACTGCCACTTATGAAACGTAGAACTCGAGCCGCGACTGCCATCGTGCTGTCAGCAGGAATCATCGCGGGAGGAATCTGGGCCGCTTCCTCTTTCCTCGAACAGCAACAGACCTTGCTGATGGAACGATGCACCGTTGCCATTGGCCCAGACGAACACCGCCTGGATCCTGAGCAGTCATCCAACGCCGCCCTCATCGCTGCTGTCTCCATTGACCGCGGCCTCCAGGCTCGCGCAGCCACCATCGGCATCGCTACGGCCGTCCAGGAATCTAAGCTGCGCAATATCGACTACGGCGACGACGCCGGCCCGGACTCTCGCGGTCTCTTCCAGCAACGACCTTCCCAAGGGTGGGGTACTGAAGCCCAAATCATGAACCCCGTCTACGCCGCCAACCGGTTCTATCAAGAACTCGAAAAGTTCGACTACAAGTCCATGGACGTGACCGAAGCAGCGCAAAAGGTTCAGCGCTCTGCCTATCCACGCGCCTACGCTGATCACGAGCCAGAGGGCCGCGCGTACGCTTCTGCATTGACGGGCAACTCCCCCGCAGCTCTCAATTGCATTCTCAAGCGCACAGAGACCGCTGGAGATCCTCAAAAGGTCATCAAGAACTTGGAAGAGCAATATGGCTCGCAGAACATCAACGCTGAGGCGCTCGGAAACGAAGTCCACGTGAGAGCGTCCAACAACCTTGGCTGGTCCGTAGCGCAATGGGCCGTCGCCAACGCCAAAGCCGATTCCACCATCACGGTCTCCAATGCTGGCCTGCAATGGGATCGCCGCGCGCAAGGATGGCGCAATGCCAACACAGACAACGGCGTCGTGGTCATTACCCTCGCCCGCTCTAACGGCGACGGTTAGGACTCCTCCGCCGATCCATGTCCACGGCCCACGAGCCGCCCGCACCTCATGTGAGGCCGTTTCTCGACAACCACCCTTCAATTCCCCTCGATGCGTGGACGGATTTCTACAAGAAAACCGCGAAAAGTTGTCTCAAAATGAACTCACACTGGCGTGGCGGTGGTGAAGTGGCCTCACATAGGCGTGGCGGTGGAGAAGTGGCCTCACATCGACGTGGCGTGAAGGCTGGGACAGCTCAGAACGTGAAAAGGGGTGGTGTGGTTCCCGATTTCTTCCGGGAACCACACCACCCCCAACACACAACCTCGTCAACGGACGAGGTGCTAGTCCAGCCTAGGACTGTGGGTATTCGCGCTGCGAAGAACCCGTGTAGATCTGGCGCGGACGGCCGATCTTACGCTCTGGGTCTTCCATCATTTCGCGCCACTGAGCGATCCAGCCTGGCAGACGGCCGATCGCGAAGAGGACCGTGAACATCTTCTCTGGGAAGCCCATGGCCTTGTAGATGATGCCCGTGTAGAAGTCCACGTTCGGGTAGAGCTTGCGCTGAATGAAGTAATCATCCGCCAACGCCTTCTCTTCAAGACGCATGGCGATCTCGAGGAGCTCGTCTCCACCGGCAGACTTCGCGAGGACGCTCTCGGCGGCCTTCTTGATGATCTTGGCACGTGGGTCGTAGTTCTTGTAGACGCGGTGTCCGAAGCCCATGAGGCGGACGCCGTCTTCCTTATTCTTAACCTTCTCCATGTACTTCTCAGGGGAAATACCCTCAGCCTGGATCTGGCGAAGCATCTTGAGAACGGCTTCGTTAGCGCCGCCGTGTGCTGGGCCGAACAATGCGTTGACGCCTGCGGAAACAGAAGCGAAGAGGTTGGCGTCAGAAGAGCCCACCAAGCGCACCGTGGAGGTGGAGCAGTTCTGCTCGTGGTCAGCGTGCAGAACGAAGAGCAAGTCAAGGATCTTGACCATTTCTGGGTCCAACTCGTATGGCTCCGCGGCAAGGCCGAAGCACAAGCGCATGAAGTTCTCCACGAGGTTCATGGAGTTGTCCGGGTACAGGAGAGCCTGACCAATGGACTTCTTGTGAGCGTAAGCCGCGATCACAGGAACCTTGGAGAGCAAACGGATCGTGGAGAGTTCAACCTGCTCTGGGTCGAACGGGTTCAACGAGTCCTGGTACCAGGTAGACAATGCAGACACTGCAGAGGACAGCACTGGCATGGGGTGTGCGTCGCGTGGGAAGCCGTCGAAGAAGCCCTTGAGCTCTTCGTGCAGCAGGGTGTGACGACGAATCTTGGTGTCGAACTCTTCGAGCTGCGTTGCGGTTGGCAACTCGCCGTAGATCAACAGGTAGGAGACCTCAATGAAGCTGGACTTCTCAGCAAGCTGTTCGATCGGATAACCGCGATAGCGCAGGATGCCCTGGTCACCGTCGATGTAGGTGATGGCAGACTTCACGCCTGCAGTGTTCATGTATCCGGGGTCGTAGGTGACGTTCCCGGTTTCCTTCAACAAAGGAGCAATTGCAAAGCCGTCGTTTCCTTCGACAGCGTTTACAACACTCAGGTCAACACTCTTGTCGGCGAACTGGAGTCGCGCAGTGTTCTCAGTCATTCAAGCTCCTTCATGCAAAAATCAGGGAAGGCGAACCTTAAGCTATTCCCTGCTAACCTACCGCGAGCGTGGTCTCTGCCACTAATTACGTTTCGTCAGACGAGACACAGCGGACGCTATTCTTTCGTCACTCGCAGTCAATGAAACGCGGACAAAACCTTCACCCGCCTCTCCGTAAAAGACGCCAGGTCCCGCAATGATTCCCAGTTCAGCCAAATCTTGAATGCTGGTCCAGGAGTCCTTGCCGGCCGTGCACCACAAGTACAGTCCGGCATTGGAGAAGTGAACGTCGAAACCGAAGGCTTCCAGCGCTGGTTTCAGCGCTTCGCGCCTTGCTCGGTAGAGATCCTTTTGAGCATGCACATGGGCATCATCTGCGATGGCCACGCGCAGCGCTTCTTGCACGGGGTACGGCATGATCATGCCGGTGTGCTTGCGCGAATTGATAAGAGCAGGCATCAAATTCGGTGCACCCGCCACGAAGGATGCGCGGTAGCCGGCCAAGTTGGACTGCTTAGAAAGGGAGTATACGGACAACAAGTTCGTGAGGTCTCCCCCGGAAACTTCCGGTTCCAAGATTCCGGGAACATGCTCTTCCCAATCGCCCCAGCCCAGTTCCGCGTAGCATTCGTCCCCTGCCACCACGGCGCCAAGTGAACGAGCATCATCAACGAGGGCACGCATCGCAGCTACGTCCATGACCTTTCCGGTGGGGTTACCCGGTGAATTGGTCCATACCAGCTTCACGCGCGAGCGCTGCTCAGCGGTGAGGTCTTCGAGGGAATCAGCCGCGATGGACTCGGCTCCCACGAGCAGGGCGCCGATGTCGTACGTCGGATACGCCACTAAAGGACGAACCATGATGTCGCCCGGCTTGAGGCCCAAGAAAAGCGGCAACCATGCCACGAGCTCTTTCGAACCAATGGTGGGCAGAATGTCCTGAGGTTGCAGATCTGTGGTGCGGCGGCGTCGTACATACCACTGCGCAATAGCTTCCCGTAGCTCCGGCGTACCGTGAGTTCCCGGGTAGCCGTGCGCGTCAGACGCGGCGCGCAATGCTTCCTGAATCACCTCAGGGGTGGGGTCAACCGGCGTGCCGATTGACAAATCAACCACGCCATCCGGGTGCTCCGCAGCGAGCTTTCGGTAAGGCGCAAGGGTGTCCCAGGGGTAATCCGGCAGCGTCAGCATTAGGCGTTCTGCGGAGGTAGTGCGGCAATGAGCGCGTGGTCCTTACCGGTGTTGCCCAGCTTAGCGGCTCCGCCGGGCGAACCGATCTCGTCGAAGAACTCGACGTTGGCCTTGTAGTAATCAGCCCACTGCTCTGGAACGTCGTCCTCGTAGTAAATAGCCTCAACGGGGCATACGGGCTCGCAAGCGCCGCAGTCTACGCACTCGTCAGGGTGAATGTAGAGCGAACGCTCGCCTTCATAGATACAGTCAACGGGACATTCATCAATACACGCCTTGTCCTTTACGTCAACACACGGCTGAGCGATGATGTACGTCACGGTTCACAAACCTTTCTGAATGCCAAATACTTCTAGCCATCTTAGTCCTCATCGAGGCCTCGTGAGTAAGCTAGGCGGGTGACTTCGCCGACTCCCGCCGCTTCCCGCCTCCTGCAGCACGGTGCCGCGGGCCAACGTTGGGTGGTGCGTTACGCATTAACCGAGGACGACGCCGCAGCTCACCAAGGTCATTCACTGACGGATGCCCTGGGGTCGATTACGGAATTGACGTCCGAGTTCGTCTCGATCTCCACCCGCTCGGGACTCGTCACGGTCCCGCTCTCCGCCGTGCGATTGGCAAAACCCGTCCCTCCCCCACCGCCACGCCGAATTCGCGCGGAGAAGTAACGATTCAGTGATTGGGGCGAAGTGATTGGCTTTGCTCTATGATTGAGTGCATGGCATCAGACGAAGAAGTCCAAGCACGAGCCCGAGCTCTCAGCTCTCCTGTTCGACTCAGGATTCTGCGGCTCTGCTTGCACAAAGCGCGCACGAACAAAGAGATCGCGGACCTTTTGGGGATCAATCCAGCGACCTCGCTGCATCACGTGCGGACGCTTCTTGCCAATGGTTTCATTGAGGCCGAAGAAGAACGTCGCGGCAAACGTGGCGCTAAGGAAGTCCCCTACCGTGCCACCAAGAAGTCGTGGGGCACGCGAATTCCGGACGCATCCCCCGTTCTCGTGGAGACGTTCTTGCAGGAAATTGATGGCCTGTCTCCGGATGAAATTCAGGTTATGCGCGTGGGACTGAAGCTCAGCGAAGAGAATCAGAAAGAGTTCATCAAGCGCATGTCTGACTTGGTGACGGAATACGCTTTGCGTCCGTCAGAAGTGGACGGCTTGGCCACGTCCTTGTTTGTGGCCCACCACGTGGACCAGACCGCCAACTAGGCGTTTGCGCCGGCAGCCACAGCGCTTTCTTTCTTCAACTTTCGAGCCGTCACGAAGAGGGCAACAAAAGTAGCTACGGCCACGCCGTACATCCAGATGACGCCAGCGACAGCTGGGCCTGGGAAGTTGTTGATGTATTCCGTCGGGACAATGAACCGGTTATTCGGGTCCATAGCGGACCACGCCACCAGCACATACGTCACGATGCCCGTCAAGGCTGCGCCCCAAATGCGGCCGCTCTTGAGGCCCACGTAGGTAAACAGCATGCCTGCGGCTACAAGGGAGACAACAGTGCCCCACGTGATGGGAAAATCGCCCACGTAGAGAATCTGCGCGTGCAAAATAGTGCCAATTAAAGCGGCAACCGCCCCGCACACAATCGAATAAAGGATTGTGGCGAAGGCGGTTGACGGCTTAGAAGACATAGACACCAGCGTAGTCAGTGGTGTCCGTAATTAGTTACGGGCGCGCTGACGAGCAGCCTTGCTGCGTCCGTTAGCGTCCAAGATGACCTTACGGATGCGGATAGCTTCCGGAGTAACCTCAACGCACTCGTCTTCGCGAGCGAATTCGAGGGACTCTTCCAGCGTGAGCTTACGAGGAGGCGTCAAGCCTTCGAAGTTATCAGCCGTGGAAGAGCGCATGTTGGTGAGCTTCTTTTCCTTGGTGATGTTGACGTCCATGTCATCCGCGCGAGAGTTCTCGCCAACGATCATGCCTTCGTACACCTCAGAGGTTGGCTCCACGAAGAACGTGCCACGTTCCTGCAAGTTGATCATGGCGAACGGCGTTGCCACACCGGCGCGGTCAGCGATCAAAGAACCGTTGATGCGGTATTCGATGTCACCGGTCCATGGCTCGTAGCCACCGGAGTAGGACGATGCGATGCCAGCGCCGCGGGTTTCCGTCAAGAACTTGGTACGGAAGCCGATCAAGCCACGAGCAGGAACGGTGAATTCCATACGGACCCAGCCGGTGCCGTGGTTGGTCATGGAGGTCATGCGGCCCTTACGAGCGGCCATGAGCTGCGTGACAGCGCCCAAGAACTCTTCAGGAACGTCAATGGTCATGTGTTCCATTGGCTCGTTGACCTTGCCGTCAATCACCTTGGTCACAACCTGTGGCTTACCCACGGTGAGTTCAAAGTTTTCGCGGCGCATCTGCTCCACGAGGATGGCCAGTGCCAATTCGCCACGGCCCTGAACTTCCCAAGCGTCCGGACGCTCGGTTGGAAGAACCTTGAGGGACACGTTACCCACGAGCTCGCGGTCCAAACGGTCCTTGACTTGGCGAGCGGTGACCTTGGCGCCCTTGACGCGGCCGGCCAAAGGAGAGGTGTTGATACCGATGGTCATGGAGATCGCAGGATCATCCACGGTGATCAGCGGAAGTGGCTTCGGGTTGTCGATGTCGGTGAGGGTTTCACCAATCATGATGTCTTCGATACCAGCAACAGCAACGATTTCGCCGGGGCCAGCGGATTCGGCTGGAACACGGTCAAGACCACGGGTTGCAAGAAGTTCGGTGATCTTCACGGTCTTCATGTTGCCGTCCTGGCGGGCCCAAGCAACCTGCTGGCCCTTCTTCAGGGTGCCGTTGAAGATACGCAAGAGAGCCAAACGGCCCAGGAATGGCGAAGCGTCAAGGTTGGTGACGTGTGCCTGGAGAACTTCTTCAGGGTTGTACTTAGGCGCTGGGATGTGCTTCATGATGGCCGCGAACAATGGCTCGAGGTCTTCATCCTTCGGCAAGGTTCCGTCAGCTGGCTTCTCGAGGGAAGCACGGCCGGCCTTACCGGAAGCGTAAACAACTGGGACGTCAAGCACGGAGTCGAGGTCAAGATCTGGAACTTCGTCAGCCAAGTCAGAAGCAAGGCCCAGGAGCAAGTCCATGGAATCGGAGACAACGCCATCGATACGTGCGTCGGGACGGTCGGTCTTGTTAACAACCAAGATCACGGGGAGCTTCGCGGCAAGAGCCTTGCGCAACACGAAACGGGTCTGAGGCAATGGGCCTTCAGAGGAGTCGACGAGGAGAACAACGCCGTCAACCATGGACAGACCGCGTTCCACTTCGCCACCGAAGTCGGCGTGGCCCGGGGTGTCGATCACGTTGATGGTGATGTCTTTGCCTTCAGCCGAAGGGCCGGAGTAGAACACGGTGGTGTTCTTCGCAAGGATGGTGATGCCCTTTTCGCGTTCCAACTCACCGGAGTCCATGACGCGTTCTTCTTTTTCTCCGTGATCAGAGAAAGCACCAGTCTGCCCAAGCATGGCGTCCACAAGGGTGGTTTTGCCGTGGTCAACGTGCGCGACGATAGCGACATTGCGCAAATCATCGCGTACTGCGGTATTTGCTTCTGAGGAGAAATCAGACATGCGTAAAGACTCAATTCGATGGGGAACGGACACCGCCCCAAATGACGGCCCAACAAATAATTCTAAACCCCCGGAGACACTTCCTCCTACCACACCCGAATCCCCTGCGGAATAGCCGTCCAGAATTACCGTGGGATCGCCCAATTAAGACAGCACGACGCCGCAGCTGAATTCGAGAACTGAAGCTGCGGCGTCGTAGTGGTCAAGCAGGAAATTAGGAGGCTTGGCTCTCCAGCTTTTCACGCAATTCGCGGCGCTGACGCTGGATTTCTGGATCCGGAACGGGCACTGCAGCCATGAGGCGCTGCGTGTAGGCATCCTGTGGGTTGCGCAAGATGGCATCGCGAGAGCCCTGCTCCACGATCTTGCCGTGACGCATGACCACAATGTGCGAGGCGAGCACGTCAACCACGGCGAGGTCATGAGTAACGAACAAGCATGCAAAGCCCATTTCGCGCTGCAAGTCCTGGAAGAGTTCCAGCACTTTTGCCTGCACGGAAACGTCCAATGCGGAGGTCGGCTCATCCGCCACCATGAGCTTTGGCTCGAGCGACAACGCGCGGGCAATACCCACGCGCTGCTTCTGACCGCCGGAGAGCTCGTGTGGGTAACGGTTGCGGTAGGCACGCGGAAGTTCTACCTGATCCAGCAAGCGCTCAATACGCTTCTGAAGTTCGGCGCCCTTCGCGATGCCAGCAAGGAACATCGGCTCACCAATGGATTCACCGATCGGCAGGCGTGGGTTCAAGGAGCTCGAAGGATCCTGGAACACCATGCCGACGTCGCGACGCACGAGGTGCATTTCTTTCGAGGTGGACTTCATGCCACGAATCTCGCGGCCGTTCACCGTCAAGGAGCCTTCAGCTACCGGAAGTAGTCCCACGGCAGCGCGTCCAATCGTGGTCTTTCCGGAACCGGACTCACCCACGAGGCCAACAACCTCGCCTTGGTGAACAATGAGGTCTGCGTTTTCCACGGCACGGAAAGCGGGGACACGGCCCTGCTTCGGGTACTCGATGGCAACGTCCTTGAGCTCAAGAACTACTGGGCGGTGAGACAAACGGTGCTGATTCGCGGCAACAATTGCTGCTTCAGCTTCCGCCTTGACCCTAGCTTCGCGGCGTGCGAACTCTTCGGGGCTAGCGCTCTCGTCCAGCTCAACGTTCGTTGCTGCCGCAACGGCTGCCACGATGTCTACGGTGGAGTCCTGCTCGCTACCCTGACCAAGCTTCGGCACAGCGGCCAACAAGTCCTGCGTGTAAGGGTGCTTCGGGTTGCCGAAGATCTCCGCAGAAGTTCCGGTTTCCACGATGCGTCCGTGGCGCATGACCGCGATTCGGTCAGACAAGTCAGCCACCACGCCCATGTCGTGTGTAATCAGCACGATGGCGGCGTCGAGCTTGTTGCGCAGGTTGCGCATGAGGTCCAAGATTTCTGCCTGAACCGTCACGTCAAGTGCGGTGGTGGGCTCGTCAGCAATCAGCAGTCGAGGGTCCGTCGAGAGCGACTGAGCGATCATGGCACGCTGGCGCTGGCCGCCGGAGAGCTGGTGAGGGTACGAACGGAAGGCCTTCGCCGGGTCCGGAAGTTCCACCAGTTCAAGCATCTCGAGAGCACGCGCTTCGGCCTGCTTCGGATTCATTTCGGTGTGCAAGCGCAAGGTCTCAACGATTTGGAAGCCCACCGTGTAGACCGGGTTCAGTGCCGTCATAGGCTCCTGGAAGATCACGGCCACTTCCTGACCGCGGATCTGGCGCAGCTTGGCAGGAGAAGCGTTGAGGACTTCGCGTCCGTTCACCTTGACCGAACCGGTGGTTCGAGCGTTGGAAGGGAGCAAGCCCAAGGTTGCCATGGTGGACACGGACTTACCGGATCCGGATTCGCCCACGAGCGCGAGCACTTCGCCGGCGTTGACATGGAAGCTCACGTCCATTGCAGCCGGGACCCATTCACGGTCCACGCCGAAGTCCACCGAAAGATTGGTGACTTCAAGCACCGGGCCCTTCGTGGCGGCCGGCTCAAGCGTTGGCTTGTCCGTGTATTCGGCTTCGTTGTTTTCAGTCATGAGTCTGATCGTCCTTCGCGAGACGGTAGAGGTAAAGAGTTGTTAATTCGCGCATTTGCCGATTCCTTGTCAGCATGGTGCGCATGGCTTCGAACGCAAACCGTTTTCCGGACTTCACCTTTCGCCCCCGCAATGCGCGGATTCTTGCCATCGTGGCAATCATCTTGTGCGCGATTGGAGTGGTGGCTTCGGTAGTCGGTGGCGTGCACTGGTTTGGAGTGCTTTTGTGGCTCACGGGTGCGTTCTTGGCATACGTGTTGTGGGTGCATCCGAAAGTTGTTCTCACGGACGACGCCGTAGCATTCGTCAATCCCTTCACCGACGTGAACATCCCGTGGGACGCCATTATCAATGTGGAGACGAAGTACTCGTTGACGGTTCAAACGCCAACCCAGAAATACGGAGCGTGGGCTGCCCCAGCGCCCGGTGCAACCAGTTCCTTGAGAGAAACCAGCCGCACCGAGCGTGAGTACAAGCGGGCGGAAGGTAAGGACAAGTCCAAGTTCACGACCATGCGTCCGGGCGACCAGACGTCCACAGATTCCGGCCTGGTCGCGAACCAAATTCGCGCCCGACTGGCCGACAAGGCCGAGCGCGGCCTGCTGGACATCGATAAGACGGAGACCGCTGTGGTCACTCGTCGTGTCAATGTTCTGCATGTCGCTACCCTCCTCGTCTTGATCGCCGCAACTGTCGTTGCCGGTTACCTTTTTCCGTAATTATTTCTGGTGAGCTAGGCGCGGTGTTTTCCGCCGGGCTGCTCGTCGTCTGGCCGGTCAGGTCCGCCGTCCGCCTCAAGTGCGGCCCCCGGTCCGGAAACGGCTGGGCCTGAGCCGAGCTGCGTCGTCGGACTGGTACCCATGTCCTCAATCACGGTGGAAGCGGTAGGTGAGTATCCCTTTTCTGCGTTCTCGGCAGAAGCCGGAGCGGTCACGGATGCATCGCCAGCGCCCGCCGTTGCAGCTGCAACGCGTTCCTTGGCGCGCTTAGCGCTGAACTTCTTCTGACGTGGGTCAAAAGCGTCACGCAAGCCATCACCAATGAAGTTGATGCACAAGCAGATCACCACAATGAAAAGACCTGGGAACCAGAACAGCCAAGGACGCGTGGTGAAGGCCTGCTGGTTCTCCGAGATTAAGGATCCCAACGAAACGTCAGGAGCCTTCACGCCGAGGCCCAAGAAGGACAGTGCCGTTTCCAAGAGGATGGCGCTGGACATCAAGAGCGTGACGTTCACAATGATGACGCCCACGGCGTTCGGCAAGATGTGCTTGAAGATGATGCGAGCATTCGATGCGCCAGCGATGCGGGCGGCGTCGACGAACTCACGTTCACGAAGTGACAAGAATTCACCGCGCACCAGACGAGCAAGACCCGTCCAGATCGCCAAACCAACGAACACACCCAGCGCAACCACAGCAGCGGTGCCCTGGAACGTTCCACCAGCCACGCGGCCCAAAACAGCAGCGAGGATGATCAACGGAATGATGATGACGATGTCAACAAGACGCATCAGTACGGATTCGACCCAGCCACGGAAGTAGCCGGAGACAGAGCCGACGACAACGCCGATCAATCCACCCACGATGCCGATGACCAACATGATGATGATGGACAGCTGCGCGCCACGCATGGTCATAGCGAAGTAGTCGCGACCAATACGGTCCTGACCGAAGGGGTGCTCGCCCCAAGAGAACGGTCCCGTGATGGTGGGTGCACCGTTGTTCACGGTGCCTTGGAAGTCCGTGTAGCTGTACTTCCACCATCCAGGAATGCCCAGGAAACCGATGGAGGAGAACGCCAGGATCACGATCGCCACTAGGACATATATGGAGACCACAGCTGCGGTGTTTCCAAAGAAGCGCTTGCGAACAATAGCGCCCTGGGACAAGCCCTTGGTTTCGCCACCGACTTGAGCGCGTTCATCAATAGCTCGAGGAGTGGTTGTCATGCTTTCACCCTTACGCGTGGGTCGAGAACCGAGTACACAAGGTCCGCAACGAGGTTGAATACCAATGCGACGATGCCGATGACCAAGAACGTTCCCATGACGGGGTTCGGGTCAGGAATCGGCACCAGGGATCTCACAAACAGATCACCCATACCGGTGAAGGCAAAGACTCGCTCGGTCACCACCGCACCGCCGATCAAACCGCCGATGTCGAATGCGACCAGCGTGGCGAGAGGGATCAGTGCGTTACGGAAAGCATGGCGCATCACGACGGTGCGCTCTGGCAGACCCTTGGCACGTGCGGTACGAATGTAGTCTTGTTGCATGATTTCCAACATCGACGCGCGCGAGTATCGCGAGTAACCAGCCAAGGAAACGAGCATCAATGCGATCGTTGGCAGCAACAAGTGGGTGAAGGTGTCCGTTGTCTGAATCCACCAGTCACCCTGAAGGTTCGGAGTGTTCGATCCAATTGTTGCAATCGGGCGTCCGCGAACGCGGGAGTTGTTGAAGTAGTTTGGCCACTCGATCATGAAGCGGTCCAGCACCACGAGTCCGCCAACTAGCAGAGCCGTCAAGCTCGCGGCGCGCATCGACTGGCCACGGTCATAACCGCCCATGAAGTAGCCAACCACGCAACCGATAACGATGCAGGCGATAGCGCCCAGAACAATGCCCCACCAGTTCATGTTCTGGAAGAGAGGGTTCAGGACGTAGTAGGAAACGATGCCAACCGCCACCATGATGAGGGCGGAGTAGAGCGCCCGCTTATTGCGGATACCAGCGACCAACTGGGTCACGAGGTATGCCGCGCCGACGCCAAACAAGAGAATGAGAATCGGCCCAAGACCTGGTGTTCGGAACCAACCAACGGCAGACAGAGCAATCATCAAGCCGGCGGTGACGGCCGCACCGATAGTGAAGCCAATTGAGCGCTTGATCCAGGTACCCCGCATGAACAGCATCACAACCAGACCCATAAAAATGGCGGTGATCATTATGGCCATAGGTGAGAAGACCGGATCTTTAAGGAAGTTATTGAACCCGATTGCTCCGTATTCCTTGAGCAAGACTGCAAGCCAGAAGATGGGCAATGAGAAGAAGAGGAACGCCATAAACGTCACGCTGTAATCAAGAGCGGAGTACTGGCGAAGCGCGGAGAGGATACCGAGCGCGATACCAATGAAGATGGCGAGAAAAGTTGCCGCGGTCACCAAGAGAATGGTCTGACCCATAGCGCGGCCCAGGGACTCTGTGACGGGCGCGCCAACCAAGTTGAATCCGAGATCGCACTTACCGGCGAAGGGAATGAGGCACTGCGCCGCGCCGCCGATCCACTTAAAGTAGCGAATAGGGGCTGGAGTGCCGAGGTCAAGCAGTTGCGAACGCGCTGCCATGAGCGCTTCTTTGTTGGGGTTGTTGCTCTCGCGCAGGTCGGCGAGAGGATCGCCCGACATGGCGGTCAACTGGTACACGATGAACGATGCACCAAGCAAGATCAGAACGGCGGCTATAAGACGCCGGACAATGTAAGTCAACATGTGAGTCAGGAACCTTTGACTGGATTGCAGTTGAGGAAATGAGAACGAAGAAGTGCCGGGACCCGGTGAGGTCCCGGCACTTCTCGAGACGCGTTAAGACGTCAACATGTGATGACTAGCCCTTAACGGACCACTCCCAGAAGTTCCACCAAACACCGGTCTGGTTCGGCATTGGCTTCACACCGTCGATGTTGGACGAGTAAGCGTCAACACCAACCGACTGGAAGAGCGGAAGTCCGTACTTGGAGTCCCAGATGAGCTTGTCGATCTGGACCTGAAGCTTGTCCTGCTCAGCCTTGTCCGTGGTCTTGATGAGATCCGCGATCAACTTGTCAGCTTCTGGAGAGCTGAACTTGTTGAAGTTCGAGGATGATCCCGAACCGAAGATCTGAGGAACGCCCGAGACACCGATTCCGGAGGAGATCCATCCGAAGATCGTTGCATCGTAGGTGCCGCCGCCAAGAGCGGAGCCCCATGCGTTGCCTGCAAGGCCACCGTCAACAACCTTGAAGCCCGCCTCGGTCGCCGACTTAGCGATCAAGGTGTAGGCATCAACGCGGTTCGGATTGTCCTTGTTGTACATGATGCGAACCGTTGGAGTCGCCCCGTTGAGGAGCTTCTTAGCGCCTTCAACGTCTACTGCACTGTAAGCGGAAGAGCCGTTGTTCTTGACGGACTCTTCGTATGCTGCGTTAGCAGGAACGAAGAGCTGCGAGTCGAGCGGCTTTGCCTCTGGCTTGAGCTTCTTGATGATGGAATCCACGATTTGCTGACGTGGAACCGTCTTCATGAACGCTTCGCGGACGTTGGCGTCCTTGAATGGTCCGTTGAAGTTCAAGTCCAAGTGGTCGTAGGATAGCTGGTCGAAGGTGTCGACCTTAACTGCATCGCCAAGAGCGGTCAGCTGCTCCAGGGTGTCAGCGGAAGCCTGTGGAGCAATGATGTCCACTTCGCCATTCTTAAGTGCAGCAACCTGTGCCTGAGCATCACCGATGTAGCGAACCACGATCGAGTCAACCTGTGGCATTGGTCCCCAGTTGTAGTCTGGGTTGCGCTTCAAAGTCATGGACTTTTCAGCTTCAATGCTGTCAACGATGAATGGGCCGGAAGACAAGTACAGCGACTTGTCCTTTGGCAACGTGGTGGTGTCGAATCCGGTGTTCCAGAAGTCGGCAGCCTTCTTCAACTGCGCGTTGACTGCTGCAGGCTTGGCGGCGTCGCCCTTAGGAAGGGTCTGGAAAAGCTTGGTAAGGTCTTCGACCTTCATGCCAGCCTTTTCGGCAACTACGTGAGCCGGCGAAAGCGGGGTGGAGATAGCGATTTCCCAGTCAGCGTATGGCTGATCGTAGGTCAAGGTGATGGAACGTCCGTCAGCGCCAATTTCTGGCACCTTGGTGTTGTTCAGACCCTCGGTGGAACCTGCGTACTGGAAGTACTGGGTGCCCTTCGAGACAGCGCCTTCTTCATCCAACGTAGCGTCGTCGAAGTAACCGGAAGTGATAGCCCAGGTGAGCATCAAGTCATTGGCGTCGATCTGCTTGCCGTCGGACCACTTAACACCCTCATTGATGGTGTACTTAATGGTCAACGGATCGTCAGAAACCTTCTCGTAGGTTCCGAACTTGTCGTTCTTGACCACGTTGAAGTTGTTGTCAATGTAGTTGAAGCCGGACTGCGTGGTGTACGCGATCTTCGAGTTGATGTCGACGTTGCCCTTGGCACTGTTTGGGTTAAACGAGCTGAAGCCGTTCACCTCAACAACGCGAACTTCGCCACCGGTCGCTGCAGACTGCGAAGCGCTGGCGCTTCCCGAGCCCGATGCTGAAGTGGTGCTGGAGCCCGTGTTTGCAGCGCAAGCGCTAAGGGCAAGGGCCGCTGCTGCGCCGACGGCTACAGCTTTGGAAATACGTGAGATACGCATTCCGCCTCCTTGTAGAGAGAGATAAACGAGTTTGTGAAGCAACTCGAGGATTGTGTCTCGCACTGAGCTACCAAACTGAGTGGTGCGCCTCACATTCCAAAAACTTTAGACGCTTTCTGAGATCGCGCAATGTCAAAAGTGTGTTTCATACCCACTTGTTACACACTCTTAATAATTGATGACACTCGTCACACTACCGCACGGTAATCACTCAGATGCCCATATGCCGCGAGAAATCAAGGATTTCTTTCAGAGTGGCATTTCCCAATCAGTGCATCCCCAATGTCACGCGCGTTCACAAAAAAATTTTTAACTTTTTCAATCGCTCGGCGTGGCACGCTGGCGCGTGACATCGGCCTTCGAAATTGCTGACTTCAACCTCTTAGACTTTTTTATTTCAACCCGAACACGGGTGTGAACTGAGACAACAGGATCTTGACTAGCTTTTTCATGGAATTTAGTGCTTCGAGTTGTTCAACATGTTATTCTTAGCTCTGATCATGCATACGCGGTCGAAGCTTGTCCAAGGTTTCATGTTAACGGCACTCTGGGGCACCCAATAGCTCTCACCGTCGCAACACACACGACGACTCGGATGACGTTCGAATCCCAAAGCATGGTCAAAAAAATGATTGGCCCGTTACCAATTTGGGGGAAACAATGACCGAACAGAATTCACGCGGCGTCTCGCGCCGCTCCATCACTAAAGGCGTCGCCTGGGCAGCACCCGTGGTTGCAGTTGCAACTGCCGCGCCATTTGCAGCCGCTTCGCACCACGAGCCACCACCACCTGTCTCTGTGGCTGGCAAGAGCTGCAAGACTGGCGGTAACTCCGGCACCATCACAAAGGGCTTCTACGGCCAGTTCAGCGTGACGAACAATACCGGCGCGTCTCTTACCTACACCATTACGTCGTTCTTGTCCGCCGCTCAGGTTCTTACCAATGTTCAGGTGATGCCAATCACTAGCACCGACTGGAGCGGCAAATCTACAACGTTCACGGTTCCTAATGGCGGTACGACCACATTCTTGATCCGCGGAAGTGGCCATGATTCCGGCAACACGTCCTTCACCATGAACTACACCGTGGTGGGCTTTGGCGATACTTTCACGGCCAAGCTTACTTACAACTCCATGGACACTTGCTGCAACCCGGCTCCGTTGTGCCCTCCCGGCGCTTACAAAGCTGGCGCAGCTCCAACCACCGCCGCGAAACAGGCCACAACGGAATCCTCCGTAGCTCCGACTAAAGAAGCTGCGAAGACTCAGGCGCCGACTACTCAGACTGCCAAGACTCAGGCTCCTGCGACATCCGCTCCAGCAACTGAGACCAAGGTAGCGCAGGCTCCTGCTTCATCCGCACCAGCTACTTCGGCACCTGCATCAGCATCCGCTTCCGAGTAGTCTTTTAGCTTTACGCTAGACAGTTCAGGTCCTGACCATTGGTCGGGACCTGAACCTTTTAACGAGGAAGAGTTAAGCTCACTTCGACACGCTCCTCATAGCTGCCTATAACCCACAAAAGACAGATCAGATACAGTGAAAACGCTTCTCCTCGATGGATCCCTCATCCGTCAGATACCCGACTTCTACGACCAGTTGAACATCCTCATGGATCGAGACAAGACGTTCCTGCTCGCGCCAAGTCTGGATGCCCTGAACGATGCACTGTACGAGTTCTCACCGCGTGGAGCCGCCACTTCGACAGTCGAGTTCCAATGGATTGATCATGAGTTGAGTCGAGAAGCGCTTGGATACAAAACCACCTTGGAGTGGCTGCGAGAAAAAGTCAACCAGCCGGGAACGTTCAACCAGAACTTCATCAACCAACAGATCTCAGACCTGAAGAACGGAGTGGGAAAGACCTACTTCGAGATCATCTTGGAGATCTTTGCTGATCATCCCCACATCAAGCTTGTCTTGGCGTAACGCAAGCAAACTGTCCCGTTTGAAAAGGCTTGTTGATCCACGAGCTTCAGATCGAGATTGGCCCCTTCAGGAAGAGCCCTCAATCCCCCACCAACAACCTTCGGGACTACAAAGAATTCGAATTCATCAACGATGTTCGCCAGGATGGCCTCTTGAGCCACGGTGGGACCGAAGATGTCTACCTCGTTGGGAGCCTCTCGCACGATCTCTTGCAATCGGTCCAACGTGAGACGGCCACACAACGTGGCATTCGGCGAGGTGACTTCGGCCTCCGTCATCGAGGATGAGGCTACAAAGAGTTTGACCTGCCCCCACCGGCGAGCAAATTCGCGTTCCTGCTCGCCCCAGTCTTCACCTTCGGGCTCTTCATCCCAGTACTTCATGAGTTCGTAGGTGTTCCGCCCCAACACCTCTGCCGAGAGCCGGGCCAGCCGATCAAGGTGAAACTGAAACACCTCTTCGTTGGGGGCACCCCATTGGAAGTCTCCTGTTGCATCGGCAATGTAGCCGTCGAGCGAAACGCTAGTGGTGTAGCAGAGTGTGCCCATCCCCCAAGGCTAGGCCCGCACGGATCGCACTACAAGAGATTTTCACTGCGAGATCTAAGAGATCTAAGAGATCGAGCGCAGCGCCAAACGTTCTTCCACGAGAGCTGCAACCTGATCCGCAGAATGATTCGACGTATCAATTTCGAGAACGGGATCCGTCCACGGCGCATACTCGTGGCGGCGCCTCTGAACGTCGCTCCAGAGCGGTTCGGTGACATGGGCGAACCCACGGTCTCGGCCCTCAAGGCGGCGCTGGTGATCGGACACGTCGGCAAGTATCAAATGCACAAATTCCAAGGAAGCACCTGTATCCACGGCAGCGCGGCGCCAGGTTTCGCGGGCTTCTTCGCTGTCATTGACAGCGTCTACGACAACGACGCGGCCGAGATGCAGATTCAATTCCGCCATGGCGCGTCCAGCTTCGTAGGCGGCAACCCCTGTTTGCCACCCTCGAGCGAATCCGCTCGCAAGGAGTGACTCCTCAACGGCATCGATGGAGAGGTGCACGGCATCCACGAGAGTCGCCAAAAACGCAGCCACGCTGGTCTTACCCACTCCGGGAAGACCGGCAATCACTACTAAACGAGGATGGGCAGGCAAATTAGCCGACCTTAGTGGACCACTCGTGACCGCACATAGGGCATGTCAAGCTAGCGCCAACTTCGTAGGTGAGGTCGCTTCCACACTCTGGGCATGCGCGTAGTTGATCAGACATGAAGAAGCCTCCAGCGGGTTGCTATGGTAAGCGTCAGCGAACGAATCTTGGACAGCCCCAAGCGCGCCCGAACGGTCATTTTCACTATACCGGAGCGGCCTAGCTGTCCCGGTGTCCGCCCAGACGGCTGACCCTTGCAGGATCGCGGTGATCAAAGAACTGGCTTGCCGTGAGCTTCACCGATCTTGCTCAGCACGGGATCAGTAAAGAGGTTGTTCCGTCCTTCAGCGAACGGTCCCCAAGACTCGATCTGAACACCGTACTCACGCTTGAGGGCATGATCCGTAGCACGCTGGAAGAACAGGTGAGTCTCGATCTGGTTGACGGCCGGGAAAATCTAATTGTGGTCAATAAGGTCCACGAGTCGGTCCGGATAGAAGTTGGAAACGCCAATAGCACGAGCTTGCCCGACCTTGCTAATTTCCTGCGTCGCTCGCCACTCGCTGTAGTAGTCACCGTACGGCTGGTGAATCAAATACAAATCGACGTAGTCCATTCCCAACCGCTTCAGTGACCGCTCGAAAGCGCGCTTGGTGTCGTCCTCGACGCTGCCAGTAACCGTGGGACACAATGGTCTGGTGAAGGATTTGTATGTGCCGCCGGCACCCGGGGCGCCCGAGGGGCTCCGAATTCCGTCTGGAGAACTCGTTGAGCAGTTCTCGAGGTCCTCCGGTCCAGGCGGGCAAGGCGTCAATACAGCGGACACGCGGGTTCAGCTCAGTTTTGATTTAGCCAGTACGACGGCGCTGAACGAGTCCCAGCGTTCGCAAATTATCGCTCAGCTCGCCGAGAGAATCTCTGGCACGGTCATCACTATTAGGGCTTCTGAGCATCGCTCTCAACGGTTCAATCGCACGGCCGCGCGAGAACGACTCATTGCGATGTTACGCGAGGCGGTTGCTCCCCCGATTATTCGGCGACCAAGCAAGCCCACGCAAGGTTCGCGGCGTCGTCGTCTTCAAGCGAAACGGTTGCGCTCAGAAACTAAGCGCAACCGCCAACGCCCGGCCTCCGATTAGTCCGCCTAGTCTTGACCTAAGTAATGCGGAGTTTAGGCTGGCTCTTCAGCTTTGAGACCAAGCTGCGGAAGAAGCAACGGGTTCTCGCCTGGATCCGGTGGAGAGGGCTTTTCGCCGTACTCGTCATCGTCATCCCCGGCGGTCTCTAGCTCCTCATACATCCAGTCGGGCCAAGCTGGTTCTGGATCGCGCCACGCTGCGTAGGCGAGCTGGTCCGGAGACGATACGTTGAAAATTTCGCGCAGGGCCGCCACGCACATGTTTGCAATATGTCTTGCCTGGGCCGTCGTCGCGGGGAGGCCAAGCGACGTCTTCCAGTTGGGTTCTGAGACCGAATACATGCTCCAGCCAAGTTCCAGGAGACGGACTTCGCCAGCTTGGTCTATCTTTGTCTTCAAGGCCCCGCTCTGGTTGTCGACACACTCTGCGGAGACTCTCTCCATATCAGCAGCGAATTGGACGTATGCTCCGGAGGCTTCATCCGAAATAATCAGGAACACTCGATCATCAAGATCACGGATGGTTCGCGTGAGTCGAGTGGTAAATTCTGCCCACTCAGTTGACGGTTCTCTTCTTGTGGATCTTTTCAGCCAGTTCATTTTTGAGCTTTACCAATCGTTGAGATTCTTGAGCGTGGCCACTTCTTCGGGTGTCATGTAGACGGCGGAAACGGTTCTGCGCCGTTCAATACGGATTCCGCCGTGGTCGCCAAAGTCCCAGCGAACACCCGGCGATGGATCTTTCACCAACGCCGCAGGACCCCAGGTGGCCCGTCCTGCGGACACGAATTCAGCGAAAACATCCTTCAGCTGGTCGTCCTGCAGCGGGTCTTCTTTATCGGCAAGCCCAGTAAGGCTGAAGCTGAAACTGGATAGCGGCGTATCCCTGTTGGACATCCCCAAGACCACTTGGATGTTGTCGCCTTGCAGGAATTCTCGAGCGTAGATAAATCCGTTTTCGGCCAGCTCCCACCCGATTCTCGGGGCAAGACGACAAGCCTCAGCTTCACTCATGGGCCACGGCTGGCTCAGCCAAAACTCGAGTTGCCTAATCGCCTGCTCAACGGGCACTCTCTCGAGCGCTTGCATATTGTTCCTCCTCGAATCGATCGGGAATTGATGGGGGTCTCGGGTCAGTTAATGAGTTTCTCCAGGCACTCGCGGCACCTATGGCTCGCGGGTGACGGGGACAGTGATGGGCTTTTCGAAGCCTTCTTGTTTGACGTCGATGCTGGTCACCGATTCATCCAACGGCGGGTAGGCAATAGTGCGCGGCTGTGGAACGCCACGAATGTAGGCGGCGTCCGTGCACATGCACACCGTGTCGCCTTCCCAGTTGATGAAAGTAAGCGGCGAATAGACCTTTTTGCCTGCCTGATCTACAAGAGTAGGCAGGCGTTCCCAGGAATACTCGCCGTATGAGACAAGCATCTTGTCATCTCCGGTGTGCCAAAACGTCAGGATGGTCTCCCGTTTGTTGACTCGAACATCTGAGACGTTGAGAGTGGCGGGTGTCTGGTCCACTTTTCCGTCAAGGCTGCCCTTCACGGCTGGCAAAGTGGCGGATAAAATGGCGGCGCTCTGATCCGTTCCGGCAACGGCACTCGTAGCGGACGAAGACGAGGACGAGGCAGAAGTTTCTGAGGCTGACGCGCTCGCAGTGGTGGGTTGGGGCTTCGCGTCACTTGAGCAACCGGTCACACTGAAAGTCAGTAAGCAGGCAGCTGCTGCTGACAGTGTACTTCTACGGTTCTTCATGTCACTTCTCCCCTTCAAACGTGATGGTGACACGGCGATTCTTCGCTTTGCCCGCTTCCGTGTCGTTGTCAGCGATTGGCTCTTTCTCGCCCTTGCCCGTCGGAATCATGCCGTAATCGGAACCTAGAGCGTGCACCAATGCTTCAGCGACAGCTTTAGCGCGCAGGATCGACAACTCAAGATTGTCAGAATCGGACCCTACGGAGTCTGTATAGCCAGTGACGTTCAGATCTTTCCCACCTTTGCCGCCCTTGATCTTGGCCGCTTTGATCTCTGCTGCGGCCGCTTGGATTGTCGAGTCGGCTTTTGGCGACAGGGTTGCCGAGTCCTTATCAAAGAGCACATCTGTTGCGAGATCGACGGTCCCCTTCGAACGCGTTACGGTTTGCTCAAGGTTTGAAACGCGACTCGTCAACGAGTAAAACGCGGGCTCCGGTGTCTTGGCGTTGGCGAGGAGTTCATCGTTGATTTTCGGCCAACCAAATCCCAAGATGCTTACCTCGTTCTCCTCAGGAGCCACGGGCTCCATTGGACCGTCTTCCACGGGGACGTTAGGAATAATCTGCTCCCCGACCACCACGTCGACTTCTGTCACCTCGGCGGGAAGCGATGCTACGGCGGACCACACCACACCTGCCTGTCCGGGCTTCAATTCGAACAGCGTTTTCTGTTTGGAACACACGCAGCTTTCGAATTTTCCGCCTGGTTCCATTGGTCGGAATATCCGTGTGGCACCGGAGTCGCTGCCGCCGGAATCTACCAGTGCTACGTCACCTTGCTTAGGTCCCACTTTGCGATTGAAGTAGGTGGTGGTGCTCGGGCCCAGATAATTCATCGCGTTGTCGCCGGCTGCATCCTGTGGCAAACCGAGAGACCAGTACACGATGGTTGCCTTGTCGGTGCGTCGAACACCATGCACCGTAAAGACCGCCGGCGAGCCGGACTCGACCGTGCCCAGGCCAAAAGACTGACCCTTGATCGGGATTTCTTCTTGAGCAGTAGTGCTGGTGGGACTCAAGGTGCCCGTGAGCGCCACGGTTGCCGACGTGAGAACTCCAAGCATCGTAGTAACTACTGGCTGCATAACTGCCTTCCCCCGAAGAGTCCCCAAAAGCGAGGCGTCTAGACCATCGAATGGTAATAACCCCACACTAGAACATGATTACTCTAATAGGTCAATCAAACTCTCAAATGCGTGAGGTGACTAGGCTTGATCCATGGGGACAGTCATTCTTGTGCGGCACGGCCGCACCACAGCAAACGCAAAGGGCATTCTTGCCGGCCGCGCCGAGGGCGTCAGCCTCGATGAAACGGGTATGGAGCAGGCGGCTCAAACGGCGAAACGGCTCGCGGATGTCCCGCTTGTTGGCGTCGTGTCGAGTCCCCTAGAACGCTGCCAACAAACGGCAAAGTTCATCCTCGATCGTCAGGCCACGCCAACACAAGCGCCGATCGAACCAGATCTCAACGAGTGCGATTACGGTAACTGGCAAGGACGCTCGCTCAGCGACCTGGCCAGCGAAGCGCTCTGGAAGGTCGTGCAAACGCAACCCTCCGCCGTCGTATTCCCTGGCGGTGAAGCTATGGCCGCAATGCAAGCCCGATCCGTTGCGGCAATCCGGCGTCACGATGCCGCGTTCGAAGCCGAGCACGGCCCAGGCGCGGTGTGGGCTGCAGTGAGCCATGGGGACATCATCAAAGCGATCCTTGCCGATGCTTACGGCATGCACCTTGACCTGTTTCAACGCATCAACGTGGGTCCGGCGTCGGTTTCGATCGTGCATTACGGAAGCAGCCGGCCCAGCGTCTTCGCAACCAACACGGATGCCGGCGATCTTTCGTGGCTCGCTCGGGGCATCAAAACAGGCGACGCGCCCGTTGGCGGCGGAGCTGGGCAACAGTCCGCGAAAACCACAAGCGACGCAGAAACCGCAGGAGACTAAAGTAGAAATATGCCTACCCTCGTTCACGATTTTGACTGGCCGGATCGGTTTGTCGTCGGCACCATCGGCGTTCCTGGAGCGCGAACCTTCTATCTTCAAGTGCGTGCGGGGGCTCAGCTCATCAGCTTCGTCTTGGAAAAGCAGCAGTCGGCGGACTTGGCCGAGAAAATCGATGAGATTCTTGACGAACTCAGAAGCCTCGAAGGCAATCCCTACAGCGTGCCCATCAGCACGCCGATTGAGCTCGTGGACAACGAACCTCTTGAGCCTGCTCACGAGCAATTCCGCATTGGCATCATGAGCCTGGGGTGGGACCCTACGAGCGCCCAGATCATTCTCGAGGCATACCCGGTGACCATCGTTGATGCCGAGGATGAGTTCTCCCTGGAGCAAGACAGCGGTGAAGCCGACGAAGTGTTGCGTGTGCGAATTCCAGTGGGCGCCGCACGAGCGTTTGCCAAGCGCACTCGCGAAGTCGTGGGCGCCGGTCGTCCCGCCTGCCCCCTGTGCGGCTTTCCGATGGATCCGGACGGCCACGTGTGCACCCTCCCCGAGGTCTGATGTCGGAGTCGGACCTGCTGACTGCGGAATTGACGCTCACTGGACGAATTACGACGGCGTCAAACGCCACGTTCCTCGGCCACATCGGCGAAGTGAAAGTGGTTTACAAACCGATCGCTGGCGAAAGTCCGCTGTGGGATTTTCCTGGCGCGATTCTGGCGCACCGCGAAGTGGCAACCTATCTGGTTTCTCAGGTATTCGGCGGCGATGTGGTGCCGCGGACGTGGCTGCGGGACGGCCCCTTCGGCGAAGGAATGGTGCAGCTTTGGCAGGACGAAGACGCCGCGCAGTCCGCCGTTGACCTTGTTGCCGCAGACGTTGTTCCGGAGACCGGCTGGCGGCAGGTCCTCGAAGGCCAAGATGAGAACGGCCGCATGGTGGCATTAGTCCACGAGGACTCCGCGGCGCTGCGCCGCATGGCGGTATTCGATGTCATCGTGAACAACGCCGACCGCAAAGGCGCCCACATTCTTGCTATGCCCACCGGCCACCGGTACGGGGTGGACCACGGCCTTACCTTCCACCGCGATCACAAATTGCGGACGGTGCTGTGGGGTTGGCTCGGCGAACCATTAACTACCGAGGAGCACCACGCCGTAGCTCGAGTCCGCGACGCACTGAGCGGTGAGCTGGGCCAACAGTTGGCGGACTTGCTGACAATTGAGGAAATTGCGTCCCTCGCCGCACGCTGCGAGCGCTTGCGTCAGGAAGGCCAGTTTCCGGCCCCTGCTGGGGACATGCCGGCCGTGCCTTGGCCACTGTTTTAGTCACCTGCCACTCCCTTATACCAGCTCCTTCAACCGTGTTGGCCGCGCGATGGCCTGCCCCAGTTCGCCCTTCATCATCGCTAACGCAAGGGGCGGTCGCCGTCGTACTAGAAAAACGCAACCAACAGGGTGCACCAATTGGATTGCAAGAGGAGTCGCTACGGTTCCCCCCTGGAATGCGAACGTGGACCAGCACTTCGCAGGCGACAAGGCTGATCTCGCTAAAATTCAGGCCACCCGTATTGCCGGGTCAATCCACCGGCGGCTTCAAGGCCGTTCCGGCAACGATTTCGAGTCCCTCAAGACGCGGGCGGCCAACGGTGCGGAATCCTAATTTTTCAAATTACGACGACGGCTCTGCTTCAGCTTCTCTGCGCATTCGCGCGACCAAATCATCAAGCCATGCGCCGACATTACGCCTGGCCTCGAACGTGTCAGGGAATCTGCAACGCAAGTGGATACCGGCATTGTCCGTAATGAACCAGACCATCACGCCGTCGGTTTGAATTGCAGCACTGATGTATTGCGCGTCGATACCCTTCGTATCCACAGATACCGGGAGTCTGCGCATATCAAGCCACGAGACTGCGAACATTCCCGGAACTTCGGGCATTCCGCCCCAAGGTTTCATGATTTCGGCAAGCGGATGAGAGCCGAGTCGCAGCGATTCTTTGACGGCTTTCGCGCAAGCTGCGGGGTCTGGATCCTCAGATTCGAGGACCGAATTAGTGATGAACCACCCCACAGAGTCATGCCACCGGTCTTCATACCGGCTGTGCACGGGGAACACAGCTCGGAGTGCGGTTCCCGCGAGCTCACGAGTAGTGCTGGTCATGGCCGAGATGGTCAGCGCAAGGGCTGAAACGCCGTGTTGCTTGGCCCGCGCCGAGAACTTTTCTAGCCCTTCTCGGCTGAGCACGTCGCGAACCACCACACGCTCCGGCTGGATGGTGGGCTCCCCCAGCGGCAATGGGAAACGAGGCATCGCTCCGCCGCCTGCTTCAATGACTTCCTGCCACCGGCTATGAATTTCCTCAGGTGCGGAAGGGCGTTCGCTCAAGGATTTCGTGTGCTCGGCAAATGCTGGAGCTGCCTCTATTTCTGGTTCGTTGCCTTCGTTGATCTCCGCTAAGGCTTCAAGAAAATCCCTCGCGATAACCAGCATGGACCACATGTCCACATGTGCGTGATCCGCAGCCACAACCAACGTGGGGCCGTCCGCGGTTTCAACCACGCACAAACGGTGCGCCGGGAGTGAAAATGATCGACACCCTTGATCCAATACCGATTGAAGAGCGGCGTTCATGGATTCGCCCGCGGAGATCATATGCTCCGTCCAGTTGCCGTTTCCGAGACTTGCTTCGTGCAACTGCAAAGTGCCGCTCTCACTCTGGGTGAAGACAGTGCGCAACGTTCCGTGGGCGGCTACGACGGTCTCCCATGCCTTCGCCAAGTGCTGCCTGCTCATGGGGGCTGGGAGTCTAAAAACAAGCGCCATCCATGACCCCGGCCGTTCTCCTAGGCTTACGTGTCGCTCTTGATCGAAGGAAATCGGGAGGGGATTGCCGAGGGTTGCTGCCTCAAACTCGTAGCTGAGCAGCGGTCCGAACGGCAAGCTCAGATAGGAGATGTGCGTGAGGCGCATGGTGTTATTGTAAGCGCAATCACAGCACCACCTGAGGCGGCGTTCACATGCACAGATTCGAGGTTCCGGGCGCCAGGATTGCCTGGTCATTTTGTGACGAATCCGGTCATCCCGTGGTCCAATTACACGGCCTCACGTCCAGCCGATCCCGCGATCGAGTGCTGGATCTCGACTTGGGACGGGGACTTTCCGGTACGCGCTTGCTTCGCTACGACGCCCGCGGCCACGGGCACTCGACTGGTCAGCCGAACCCAGACGACTACCGTTGGACCAATTTAGCCGAAGATCTCTTGCGGCTACTCGATTGGTGGTTCCCAAACGAGCAAGTCCACGGGGTTGGGCCGTCGATGGGAACTGGCACCTTGTTGCATGCGGCCGTGAGAGAGCCGGAGCGATTTAGCGGATTTACGTTGTTGCTACCGCCGACCGCTTGGGAGACTCGCTCCGAGAGAGCGATCGATTACAACCGCTCGGCGGAATTCATTGAGAAGCATGGCTTCGATCGCTTTGTAGCGATGAGCCAGAACGCGCCACAACCACCGGCATCCGTGGGCCACCTGGACACTGTTCCGCACATCAACGAAGAGCTTCTTCCATCGGTGTACCGCGGCGCTGCGTTGAGCGATCTACCTCGACCCGAAGACATCGCGGCGCTCAGCCAACCGACGACTATCCTGGCGTGGATCGGGGATCCGGGCCATCCGGTGTCAACGGCTGAGGCGCTTGCATCACTCATGCCGAATTCGACGCTGCAAATCGCATCGACGCCCGAGGATGTCCGGAGCTGGCCGAGTATTTTGGCCGATGATGTTGCTCAGTTTTCATGAGTGCGTAGTTTTGGGTTCGCACACTCATGGCTGAACGTGCATCATCAGGGCACAATGAAGCTATGAACACCCATGACATATTTGCGGACTTTATTCAGCGTCCCATCGACGCCGCTCACAACCTTCCGGAGCTCAGCGCAGATCAGCTAAACGCGCATCCAGCGGAGCATCCCAATTCGATTGCTTGGTTGCTGTGGCACAGCGGGCGCGAAGTCGATGTTCAGCTGGCACATCTTTCTGGCAAGGCTCAAGTGTGGGAGTCCTACCGGAATCTATTTGACCTAGGCGAGTTGGGTGAAACGGTTGGTTACGGCCACACTGCCGAGCAGTCGCAACAGATTCAGGTTTCGGATCAAAAACTTCTCGTCAACTACCTCGAAGCGTCATTGACAGCGCTGGGCGACTATGTAAGCCGACTCTTGGAAACGGAGCTCGATGAGGTAATTGACGCTCGTTGGAACCCTCCGGTCACGCGTGGGGTACGTATCGTGTCAATCATTGACGACGCAATCCAGCATGTTGGGCAAGCGGCTTACGCCGCCGGTGCGCTGACAGCCACTGACTAATTTCACCCTCGCTCCAAATACAGAAATGCCCGAACCGCATGCGGCAGTCCGGGCATTCCCTTCGGTCTAGACCGAAGCGGCATTACACATTGAAACGGAACTCCACCAAGTTCCGGCACGGACCAACCTCAGCGGCCGCTGGGTCGCAACGGCCCGGTCTGATCGCGGGACAGCCAGTGATGGAGCACATCGGTCCACTCGTCGAAGGCGTCAAGGTGGGCGTCATGGCTGCCGTCGGCCAGATCTACTCTCTCCGTTTCGGGCCTGCGCCGGACCAGTTCGTCCTTATCGGCATCGCTGAACATCCCATGCTTTGCGAAGACCGCGAGCGTCGGAACCTGCAGAACCTCCCACTCCTGCCAGCGCGGCTCATGGACGGCCTCGATCGTGCGCTGCATGACCGAGGCATCGAAGCGCGGCACCAGGCCATCATCGGTCTGAAGAAGGTCGGCCACCCAGGCATTGACGATCGCGTCATCACCGAGGAACCCCCGCGCGGCAGCTTCGTCTTCGAACGGCACCGGCCAGGACTCGAAGTAGCTGCCGAGTCCGGCAGCTACTCCCGGATCACCGTTGCCCGCCACGTGCCCTTCCAGCATCACGAGCCCCTCGACCAGGTCTGGCCTCGCCGCCGCGACAAGGAACGCGGTGTGGGCTCCCATCGACTGCCCGACAAGCGTCGCCCGCCGCCCAGCGACGAGTTCCTCAATCACTGCGACGACGTCTCCGACGAAGGCATCGCGCGACAGATCTTCGGGAAGCCGCGTGCTCGCGCCGTGCCCCCGCTGGTCTACGAGCAGCACACGATAGCCCGGTAGCGCATGCGCCGTGGGCAACAGTTCGCGTGAACTCCCCGCGAGGCCGTGCAACAGTACGACGGTGGGGCCATCGCCACCGAGGTCGGTGACCGCGATCCAGACGCCGTCGGGGCGCAGCACTGTGCGGTCCATCACGTCAAGTGCAGTGGCGTAATCGCCGCGACCATGTCGCGCAGGCCTCGACGCTCGAGCCGCAGCTCATGGTTCGACTGTAAGTTCATCCAAAACTCCTCGGACGTGCAGAAGTAGCGCGCGAGCCGGATAGCTGTGTCCTCAGTGATCCCGCGCTTGCCGTGCACGATCTCATTGATCCGGCGCGGGGGCACACCGATCGACACCGCAAGCTTGTTTTGCGTGATCCCGAAACCCTCGATGAAGTCCTCCATCAGGATCTCTCCCGGGTGGATCGTCTCGATCCGATCTGCCTCAGTGGTAGTCGACGAGTTCGACATCTTCCGCACCTCCATCTCTCCAGACGAAGCAGGTCCGGCACTGGGTATTCACGCGGATGCTGTGCTGGCTTCGACGATCGCCAACCAACCTCTTACGACCGATCACCAGGCCCGACCCCGCAGGTCGACCGCACCCACCGACCAATCGGCGATCTCACCCTCAACCGGCAGGATCAGCAACGGCTGGCCGGGCGGGTCTTCGCGAGGTCGGCCAGACGTATCGATCGAACGCTCCTCAGCAGAGATCCGAGTCCAGCCGCACGAGGCGTAGAACGAGACCACCTCTTCGCGACAGCCGAGATACCCAAATGCGACGCCGTTGGCTCCCCTCATCGACTCCGCAACAGCGCTCATGAGCCGACTCCCGACGCGCTCACCCCTCACAGCATCAGAGATCAGCACTCCCCCGACACCGCCGATCTCGATCTCAGCACCGCCGACGGCTATCGTCCGCCTCGCCCAGCCAACATGACCGACGATCTCCCCGCCTCTCCGCGCGATGACATGAAGGGCGTGAGGCACATACCCGCACGGCTTATCGGGGTCCCACTCACCGAAGTCACCCAGGTACTCGGCATCGAAGAGCCGACGCAACTCCTCGAGGTCACTGGACGTCAGTTCCTCGTGCGCAACGATCTCGATCGCGACTTCTGGCATGCTTACAAGTCTACGGACGTCGTCATCGTGCATCTGGTCAAGATCTCGAATCGCAGACGTGCCACTTGCCGACCTCGCGCAGGCCACCCTGAAGAGCCTCGATCAAGCGGAGTTGTAGCTTCAGAGGTTAAACCGCAAAACGAAATTCGACCACGTCGCCGCAGTTAGCGAACGTCTGAAGACTGTCACCTGATGTGCCGGCCACGCACTCGGGCGCGAAGCCGACTTCGATAGCCTCGAGGTCGCCGTACGACTGTCCTTGACCTCGGCCAGCGCCTTCCTCCACCTCGACGCGAGTCAGCTCGCGGATGGGTCGTCGTGCCCCCGGCACTCCGACACGTAGCGTTACTCGCACGCATTGCCCCGGTCAAGGTCGTGCGGCACGACGAAGCTGCGTATGGCGTCCGCCTCGTCGATCGCCGCGGCGAACTCCTCCTCGGTGGCCGAGCTCAGCAGCTCGAGGGGCGATCGGTCCGAGCCGTCCACGCCATGGGGCAGGTCCGGGTGCGGCGTCTGCCACCAGTCCAGTAGCGCCCTGGCGACGTCGGTCGGATCCAAGCCTCCGCAGGACCGGGCGAGCGCCTGGTTGATCTCGGCAAGCGCGTCGATGATCTTCCCGTCGCGGAACTGGAAGGCCGGATAGAACTTCGTCCCTCCGAGCTCGACCTCGATCACGACGTTGTGCTTGAGGTAGGTCCGCAGCAGGCTGCGCTGGGCGGCCTTCTTCGCGCGCGCCGCCTGCGCCGGGGTACGTGTCCGCTCCGCGTCGATCACTTCCGCCCCCGTCAGCGATGCGCGGGTCTCGGCGGCGGTCATGCACTCGGCTCGGTCGAGCAGGCTCGCGGCCATCATCGGTGAGCGGTCGAGCGCGAAGGCCCGATCCCAGATCGGGCTGCTCCTCCAACTGTCAGGGAATCCGAGCTGCTCCATGCCGAAGCCGACGGTGCGGGACTTCTCTTCGACGAAGTCGGCCAGGTCCACGACGTCGCCCTTCTCCGGCGCGATGCTCAGCAGGAGGTGGCGCAATACGAGCAGCACTCCGTAGAGCCTGTTGTTCGTCCCTTCTTCCGCGAGCGACGCGAGCAGGTCGTCGGCGTCCTTTCGAGCCTGCCCCGGCGCGTCGATGAGCACATCGAACGCGCGGTTCCACACACGGCCGTAGTGGGCGCAGATGTTCCGCACGTTCCTGAGGTTGTTGAGCCAGTTCCCGAGAGCGCCGCGATCTCCGTGGCCGTCGGCGGTGCGGACCTGGAACCGTGCCGCGAGGATCTCCTGGTCGGGCTGCAGCATCAGGTCGTAGAGGCTGCTCAGCACTCCGAAGGACATCACTTCTGTCGCGACCCAGATGGGCAGGTGCGGACCGTACTGCTGGCGGAAATGTACGACGAAGTCGCCCCGGGCGCGCTGCTCGTGCCGGTCGTACTCCTCGAGCCACTCGCGGTAGGCGGCGGTCGGCTCGGGCGGCGCGCCGGGATCTTCCTGCCTCGTCGCGCCGAGCGCCCAGGGGTGCCTGTGCGCGAACGCGTCGATCCTGCCGAGCCGGTGGCCAATGAAGAACCGGAAGGCCGTCTCGACGGAACTGAGGACGTCGCCGAGGCGCATGCGCAGCTCGTGGTCGAACTCGTACAGCGAGACCACGTGCGCGAGGCCGGTCCCGGGCACGAACGTGTCCAGGCGGATCTCGCGGTGCTCTTCGTCGAACCGGGGCGCAGGAGGAGCGGGCCGGTCGCGGTAGAGGTGCCAGTAACCCGAGAGCCGGTAGTAGCCGTATCGCTGCAGGACCTCGGCCGCGTAGGCGTTGTCTCCGCAGTCCATGCCGCGCCCGCGCAGCCGGCGGATCTGCTCGGGGACCGTGAGAAACGGCTTGGCGTAGGTGCTGTTCGGGGTCGTCACGTGCGCATCGTCCTAGTGTCCCCGGCACCCGGGGTAGAAAGAGAACAGGCCCGCGTCTCATCTAGAGAAGCGAGCCTGTCGTGTTACTTCGAGGATACGGGTTCCACCTGCGCAGGTCAAACACTGCTCGGTCGCTCAGCGTCGGCAGCTCCGGGCACTGCTTGCCCCGGCCACGACCTCGGTGCTGGAACCAACGCGCTGGTGTAGCGCCCTGGGTTCCGTTAGGGAGGCAGTCGGCTCCTGCGGAGGTTCCGCAGGGGCCGGTTAAAAGCGAAGGTCAGCGCCATTAACGCTCAGCAACTGATGGTAGATCGGAACTCACCCATCGGACCCAAACGGGGGCCGAGAAGAGAAAATCCCTGGTCAGAGACGATTCTTAGACATTGAACCGGAACTCCACCGAGTTCCGGCACGGAGCAACCTCCACTTGCGACGAGGGCAGTCTGCAGAATGTCCCGACTTCGAATCAGACCGCCCGCGCTTCGAAGACCATGACACCCTGGCTGCCGTCGAACACGGTCCGGTCCCAGTCGCCCCATATCGCCGAGACCTCGAAGCTAGCCGATACGAGCTGCTTCATGAGCAGGTCGTCATCGCGGAAGGTCAGAAGCAGATCCTCCTCGACAACCTCCTTCGTCGACTCGAATCTGTTGAAAGATCGAAGCAGAACCTGTCCGTGATCGAGTTCGTCGGCCACACACCACTCGGTGATCTCACCGAACATTGTGTTTCGGGTCGTCGGTTCCTCTGCCGCCCAGATCTCCCAAGCCCGGATGGACGGATTGCGACTCTCGAAGGCAAGGACGCCTCCGTCCGAAGCCAGTCGCCGCAGATCCTTCAGGGTTCTCTCCCACTGTGGATCCGGGATGTGCTGTGCGACGTTCCCTGTCATCACGATCAGGTCAAACGGGCCCTCGGCCACGTCGCTCGAGTAGCCCTCGACCCATGTGACATGGTCTGCCCCCGAGCGCTGACGCGCATACGAGATCATCGTCGGCGACGGATCAACTCCAACGACGTCCCGCCCGTCCGCAAATGACACGGTGAGTATGCCCGTACCGCAGCCGAGGTCGAGGATGCGTTGCGCCCTATGCAGAGAGGCAAGAGACCGGTAGTAATCGTGGTCCGGGCCATCTGGATTGTCCTCGTCGTAAAGATCAATGATCCGCGGATCATAGTCAGTCAAAGAATACTCAGTTCTCTTGTAGGCGATGGGCCATATTCGGCTCTCACTCTACTCGGATAGGCTGGGCCTACCTAGACATTAAACCGGAACTCCACGACGTCTCCATCGCGCATAACGTAGTCCTTGCCTTCCATGCGCGCTTTACCGGCAGAACGCGCGTTGGCAACAGAGCCAACTTCCACAAGGTCGTCGAAGGAAATTACTTCAGCCTTGATGAAGCCGCGCTGGAAATCGGTGTGGATCACGCCGGCAGCCTGTGGGGCCGTCCAGCCCTTCTTGATGGTCCAGGCGCGGGTTTCCTTCGGTCCAGCAGTCAGGTAGGACTGCAAGCCCAAGGTGTCGTAGCCAACGCGGGCCAGCTTCTCGAGGCCGGATTCGTCGTAGCCAGCATCCGCCAACATCTCAGCGGCTTCGTCTTCTTCAAGCTCGGCAAGCTCGGATTCGAACTGGGCGTCCAAGAAGATCGCTTCAGCAGGAGCCACCATGGCGGACAGCTTGGCACGAAGTTCCTCGTTGGCCAGGCCAGCCTCATCCATGTTGAACACGTAGATGAATGGCTTGGAGGTCATGAGCTGCAAGGACGCGATGTCCGCAAGGTCCAGCTTTGCTGCGGCAGCGCCTGCGTACAACGTCTTGCCGGATTCCAGCACGGACTGCGCGAGCTTCACGTTGTCAATGAAGGAGGCTTCGATCTTCTTTGCGCGAAGTTCCTTTTCCAGACGTGGAAGCTGGTTTTCGATGGTCTGAAGGTCCGCGAGGATCAGCTCGGTTGCGATCGTCTCGATGTCAGATTCCGGGTCAACCTTGCCGTCAACGTGCACTACGTCGCTGTCTTCGAACGCGCGGGTGACCTGGCAGATGGCGTCTGCTTCGCGGATGTTGGCCAAGAACTTGTTGCCGAGGCCTTCGCCTTCGGAAGCGCCCTTGACGATGCCGGCGATGTCCACGAAGGACACGGTCGCGGGCAAGATGCGCTCAGAACCGAAGATTCCGGCGAGCACCTTCAAGCGGGCATCCGGCAGTGGCACTACACCAACGTTCGGCTCGATAGTTGCGAACGGGTAGTTCGCAGCGAGCACTTGGGCGCGCGTCAGCGCGTTGAAGAGGGTCGATTTACCAACGTTGGGAAGTCCCACGATTCCAATAGTTAAAGCCACGGGAGTCAATTCTACCCGCCTTGCGGAGCGTTGCAGTTCTAAGTGTCGGCAGCGACTGGCACAGTGGATGCCATGAACGATTTCACTTGGCTTTTTGTCCTCTGCGCGTTGCTGGTCGGCTTCCTCGTGGGCGGAGCGGCGGTAGCCGTCTATTCTCGGCGCGCGTACGGCCCGCAGCTGGAGGACTTGCGCCACGGATTGTTCGTGGAGCAGCAGAAAGTTGGGGATTTGCAGGCTCTCAACGCGGGGTACGACGCCGAAGCTCGCCTCCTGCGCGAACGCTGCAGTGAGTACGAATTGCGTGAGGAAAAAGCTAGCGTGCGTCAGGAGCAGGATCATTCAGTGCTGCGTGCGCTTGCGCCGGTTGCCGAGCAGCTGCAGCGCGTTCAGCTACAGGTTGGCCAGTTGGAACGCGACCGGGCCGCTCAGTTCGGTCAGTTGAGCGAGCAGTTGGCACGAGCAGCAACTCAAGACGCCGAATTGCTCAAGAGCACAGCTCAGCTCACGGGCGCATTGAAGTCCGGTCAGGTTCGTGGCACGTGGGGCGAAGTTCAGCTCAAGCGTATCGTAGAGGCCGCTGGCATGTTGCCTCATGTCGATTTCCGCGAACAGGTGGTCACGGATCAGGGACAGCGCCCTGACATGGTCGTCACATTGCCTGGCGGAAAGTCCATCATTGTGGATTCCAAGGTGCCGCTGGATGCGTATCTGCGAGCGCAGGATGTCGATCCTTTGAGCTCTGCAGAAGCTGCAGAGCAGTACTCGGCTCTGCTAGCTCAGCATTCAAAGGCTCTCCGCGCTCACGTCGATACTTTGGCGTCTAAGTCCTATTGGTCAGCCCTTCCGGGCAGCCCAGAGTTGGTCGTCTGCTTCTTGCCGGCAGAATCGTTCTTGTCCGCGGCCATTCAGCAGGACGCAGGCTTGCTAGAACACGCTTTCTCGAAGTCCGTCATCCTTGCTTCCCCCGCATCGCTCCTTGCCGTGTTGAAGGGCCTTGCCGTGGCCTGGCGTCAGGAACTGCTCACCGAAAATGCTCGCGAACTCTTCGAACAGACGCAAACGCTTTATGACCGTCTCGGCACCATGGGCACCCACATCAATCAGTTGGGCCGCTCGCTAAAGTCCAGCGTGGAAAAGTACAACTCGTTCGTCGGCGCCATGGAGTCTCGTGTACTGCCTTCAGTTCGCCGCATCCAGGATTTGGATCCAGGGCTGGGCACGCCGTCGTCCAAGTCATCCGAGGATCGTCAGGCCATCTTGAAGATGTCCCCGCTAGAGAATGCACCCCGTCCTCTGACTGCCACCGAGCTCATTGAAGAGCGACACCTTCAGGACAACGCTTCCCGCAGCTTCGCGCAACGAAACAGCGAAGGCGGCCTCTCAGAGACCGCCTAAGTTGAAGTGATGCCGGTTGAAGACTAAGAACTCCCGTGAGCTAGCCACGAAGATCGGGCCGAGCACACCGGAGCTCCTTTAGTTTCCGGTGCCTGGCCTGACGTTGCGTCCTCCCAAGGAGCGCGATTCGTCGCCGCGCTCTTTGAGCGTTGCACGAATTTCCTTTGGCAAGGAGAACAGGATGTCCTCTTCGGCCGTGACAACCTCGGACACGTCGCCGTAGCCGTAGTCGGCCAACAAGCGGGTGACGTCCTGAACCAAGATCTCGGGAACCGAAGCACCAGAGGTCAAGCCAACGGTGCCGACACCGGCCAACCAGTTCTCATCAACCTGATGCGCGTAGTCCACGCGGTAGGCGGCCTTCGCTCCATACTCGAGTGCGACCTCAACAAGGCGCACAGAGTTGGAGGAGTTTGCGGATCCCACCACGATGACCAGATCAGCCTGCGGGGCGATCTTCTTGATAGCCGCCTGACGGTTGCTAGTCGCGTAGCAAATGTCGTCGCTTGGTGGATCCTGAAGGTTCGGGAAACGCTCGCGAAGAATGTTCACGATTTCCATGGTCTCGTCCACGGAGAGCGTGGTCTGGGACAACCAAATGAGTTTGTCAGGGTTCTTGACCTGAACGGTACGTGCCTCAGCCGGGTTGTTCACGATCGTCGTGCTCTCCGGCGCTTCGCCGTACGTGCCTTCGACTTCTTCGTGATCTTCGTGGCCAATCAAGAGAATTTCATTATCATTTTTGGCAAAACGAACGGCTTCGCGGTGAACCTTCGTCACCAGCGGGCACGTCGCGTCGATCGTGCGGAGACCGCGGTCTTCGGCAGACTGCACCACGGCGGGACTCACGCCGTGTGCCGAGAAGATGAGAAGTTCACCCTCTGGCACTTCGTCAGTCTCGTCAACAAAGATCGCACCGCGCTCTTCCAACGTGGAAACCACGTGCTTGTTGTGAACAATCTGCTTACGCACATAAACAGGAGCACCGTAGTGCTCAAGGGCCTTCTCCACGGCGATGACCGCACGGTCAACACCAGCGCAGTAGCCACGAGGAGCAGCAAGCAGCACCCTCTTCTCCCCATTCACCGGTGCGGCGGCTTCAATCTCAGCGCGAGATTTGCGCTGGCGGGGCACGGCCGGAAGCGGCAGCGAAACAGGAGTGGAAGTTGAGGTGGTCATGCCGTCCAGTTTACCGGGACAACGTAGCTTACCGGCGGCTACGTGATGTAAGCATCAGAAGTAGCAAGAACACGGCGCCAACAATGGCTCCAATGAGACCCGCGTTCCACAACCATTCGGCCCGAATATCGAGATGGCCAGCTAGCCCTGCCAAGAGTCGATCACGCACGACTGACGCAAAAGGATCGAGCTGACCGCCAAGACCAATCGCATCGCCGCCTGCCCGCGCATCAGAAGCCCACATAGCCACTACTCTCGAGAGGATCAACAGCACCGCGGCGCCCACAAGGACGGAAACAGCCCGGCCTCTCCCCCGCCCGAAGAACACTCCAACGAGTAACAGCACGCCTGCCGCCACGTACAGCCACAGCCACTGTCGCGATACGGCGAGCCACCAGGCCATAGTGCGCGGGGAAACAACGTGAGGATCAGGAAGATTCAGCGGAATCTCCACGGCACCACCATTACGGAGACCATCAAGAACGCTGGAGAGGCCTACGGGACGCAACAGATCGTCGAGCTTTTGAATACCCAGAGCTGCAAAGGGCCGAGCTTCTAGAACCAACGTCGGTCCAGCAATATCAGCTGCACCGAAGTTTGGGGCTGGAACGCTGATCTCCCCGCTATTCATCATTGCGAGTCGGGTCACATAGGAAGAACGAGTCTCGTCGATGGACTGGTGCCAAGCATCCCGAAAACCAGGATCAGACAAAGCGCCAGTGAGCACCGAGTCCATTCCTTCACGTAGGGAGTCCTTCAGGAAATCGGGAATGAGGTCTTGGAGACTTCCTTGATCGAAGGCGGCACCGAGGATCTTTTCTTGAAGGAGGTTCACCACGTTCTTATCGTCGGCAAGGGCTCCCACGATCTCGCGAGCAGGTTCTGGCTGATCAGCGAGAGTTTGTACGTAGTGGAGCATGACGCCCGCCGACATACAGATCGCGGCAAGAGCGCAGCACAGTGCGCTGACGATGTTCCGCAATATTTTCCTCCTCGCCCGGATATCCCGAAACCAGACTGCCACACTGATAGAAATAGTGGGTGACCGAATTCCCTACTGAACCACCGAGCGCTTCCATGCCGGAACGCGCGAGTGAGACCACGCCAGAGTCACCGTGGCCGTTGCGTGTGCTGTCCGAAAACCTCAAGCGCTACTTTGAGCGCGCGCCTGAAGCATGGATTGAAGGCCAGCTCATCGAAGCGAACGTTCGCGGCGGCCACGCGTATCTGACCATGCGCGACCTCGATGTCGAATACTCGTTGAGTTTGACGGTGTGGAGTTCTGTGCTCCGCGGCCTGGATGCGAAACCAGAAGTCGGTTCGCGAGTGGTCGCCCGTGTGAAGCCGAGTTTCTGGCTGAAGAACGGCCGGCTCAGCATGAACGCGCTGGACATCAAGCCGGTGGGCATAGGTGACCTCATGGTCCGCCTTGAAAAGCTCCGCAAAGCACTCTTTGACGAGGGCCTCTTCGCTCCTGAACGTAAGCAGCCGCTCCCCTTCTTGCCACAGCGCATCGGTCTCATCACCGGACGAGATTCTGACGCGGAAAAAGACGTCATCAAGAACGCCACCCTCAGATGGCCCGGGGTCAAATTCGAGATTCGCTACTCAGCCGTTCAGGGCGTCAACGCCGTCTCACAAGTCATTGCAGCGCTCAAGGACCTGGACAACAACCCTGATGTCGATGTCATCGTGATTGCCCGCGGTGGCGGTTCTTTTGAGGATCTCTTCCCGTTCAGCGACGAGCAGCTGGTCCGCGCCGTAGCCGCTGCCCAGACGCCGGTAGTCAGCGCCATCGGTCATGAAGCTGACCGTCCCATCCTGGACGACGTCGCTGACCTACGTGCCTCCACGCCAACGGATGCCGCAAAGCGCATCGTGCCGGACTTCCACGAAGAAAAGTCCCGAATTGATCAGGCTCGTGAGCGCATGGAATACGCGATCACCCGATTTGTAGACAGAGAGCTGAAGAACCTCGAGAGCCTCCGTACACGGCCAGTTCTCGCTGCGCCCGAAGGCATGGTGACGGTCCGCAAAGAAGACCTGCTCCGTTACAGGGAACGTTCGTATTCAGCGATGACGCACCGTCTGCGCCGAGAAGTGGACGCCATCCATCACTTCAAGACCCAAGTCCGCGCCTTGTCTCCTCAAAAGACGTTGGACCGCGGATACTCAGTTGTCCAAAAGGCAGACGACCTGTCGATTGTCCGCCAGCCTGCTGAAGCCCCAGCTGGCACACCACTTTTCATCCGCCTCGCTGGCGGAAAGATCGCAGCCATGAGCGAAGGAGAAATCGCAGATGCCAACTAAAGACACCGGTGAGGCAAAGAACGCCGACATCGCGTCCCTCAGCTACGAACAAGCCCGCGAAGAGCTTGTGGCGGTCGTGTCACAGCTTGAGGCCGGCGGCACTAGCTTGGAGCAGTCGCTCGCTCTCTGGGAACGCGGCGAAGCCCTCGCGCAGCGGTGTGAGGCTTGGCTAGCGGGAGCTCAAGAACGCATCGAGCAGGCCCGCCAAGCATCAGCCCAAAACCCAGAAGACTAGACCAGCCTTTACGCCAGGTCCTCGTCCTGCCCTTCAGCAGGCCTCGATCCTCCCTTTACGCAGGCCCTAGTGTTGCCCCTTCAGAAGGCGCCAAGTCGCTAGTTCCTTCACAGAACATGAGAGAAACCAGGAGCGCCCCAGAAGTAGGTCTGATTTCTGAGGCCGGCCTCTGGGGCGCAATTCAAGTGAATTAGCTCGCGGCGAGCTTCTTCTTTTCTTCTTCCACGTCAAAATCCGCTGGCGGCCACGTGGGATTGATTTCCTTGAGCGCGTTGAGCAGCAGGCGCTGAACGGCCACGCGGGCGTACCATTTCTTGTTTGCAGGCACTACATACCACGGCGAATCGTTGAGATCCGTCTGGCGAAGAGCAATCTGGTACGCCTCTTGGAACTGATCCCAGAGGCCGCGGTCCTCGAGGTCGCCCGGGTTGTACTTCCAGTACTTGTCCGGCCGTTCCAGCCGTTCCATCAAACGTGCTCCCTGCTCCTCACGCGAAATGTGGAGCATGACCTTGATGACGCGCGTGCCCTGAGCCACGAGATCACGCTCAAAGTCCTTGATGGCCCCGTAGCGACGCGTGATCTCTTCTTGCGGCGACAAGCCCTTGACGCGGTGCACCAAGACGTCCTCATAGTGGGAACGGTCAAAGACACCGATGATGCCTGGGCCAGGAAGCTGCTTCTCGATGCGCCAGAGGAAGTCTTGCTTCTTCTCTTCATCTGTAGGTGCCTTGAACGCATGATGTTCAATGCCCTGCGGATCAACGGCGCCAACAACGTGCCGCACAATGCCACCCTTGCCGGCGGTGTCCATCGCCTGCAACACCAACAGAATACGGTCCGGAGCACCTTCGCGAGATGCCGCGAACAAACGCTCCTGAAGCTCCGAAAGCTCAACGGCCTCGGCGGCCAACAGCGCTTGACCGTCGGCTTTCTTTCCGTTGAATCCTGGAGTGGAGTTTGGATCAATGGAAGACAAGTCCACCGATCGTCCTGCCCGCAAGAGCGGGGTGGGATCCTCTACAAATCCTGTCTTCTTAGCCATGATTAATCCGTTCCGTAGCGTTGCCGGTAATTTTCCAAGAATTCTGCAATACGGCTGAGGGCCTCTTCAAGCATGTCCACGCTCGGCAACGTGACAAGCCGGAAGTGATCGTGGTTCTTCCAGTTAAATCCAGTGCCCTGCGTGACCAGAATCCGCTGCTCTTGCAAGAGCTCCAAAGCGAACTGCTCGTCGTCCTCGATCGGATAGATCTCGGGGTCAAGCTTCGGGAACAAGTACATCGCGCCCATTGCTTGCTTTACGGAGACACCCGGGATGTCGTTGAGCATCTTGTGGGACAGGTTGCGCTGGTCCAACAAACGTCCGCCAGGCAAAATCAAGTCGTTGATGGACTGGTACCCACCTAGTGCAGTCTGAATCGCATGCTGTGCCGGAACATTCGCGCATAAACGCATGTTCGTGAGCATATTCAGGCCCTCGATGTAGCTCTTCGCGTGGAACTTCGGTCCGGAAATTGCCATCCATCCGGCGCGGAAGCCGCACACACGGTATGCCTTGGACAAACCGGAGAAAGTCAAGGTGAGCACATCGTCATTGAGCGCTGCAACGTTGTAGTGCACAGCGTCGTCGTACAGGATCTTCTCGTAGATTTCGTCAGCGAAAACCACCAACTTGTGACGGAAGGCAATCTCCAACATTCCCTCGAGAATGTGCTTGGGGTACACAGCGCCCGTGGGGTTGTTGGGGTTGATGATGACAATGCCCTTGGTGCGCTCAGTGACCAGCGACTCGATTTCCTCGAGGTCAGGCAGCCATCCCTCTTCTTCCACACACGTGTAGTGGACAGGGTTACCACCGGCGAGGGACACGGATGCGGTCCACAACGGGTAGTCGGGCGATGGAATCAGAACTTCGTCGCCATTGTTGAGCAGCGCGTTGAGGCTCAACGTGATGAGCTCAGAAACTCCATTGCCCAAGTAGATGTCATCAACGGAGATCGTCTGGATGCCGCGCGTTTGGTAGTACTGAGACACGGCCGTGCGTGCGGACAGAATGCCGCGTGAATCCGAGTAACCCTGCGCTTGCGGCAGGTTGCGGATCATGTCCACCAAAATGGCATCCGGCGCTTCAAAACCAAAAGGCGCTGGGTTACCAATGTTGAGCTTGAGGATCGAGTGACCCTCGGCCTCCATGCGCTGCGCTTGCTCCAACACGGGGCCGCGAATGTCATACAAGACGTTCGATAGTTTGTCTGATTTTTGGTACCGGCCAGCGTTGCTCATTCGACTATTCTCTACCTTTTTCGTTTGTCACTTCGTATTCGTTGCAATCAACCCTTGATCCACGAGCCACTCATGAGCGGCTTCGCGCGCCGACAACGCGCCATCACCCGTGGTGACGCGCGTAAGTTCAGACATGGTGTTCTCCGTAATCTTTTCAGAGACTCGGTCAGCGATCGCCGCGACGTCCGTCTTGCGCAGATCTTCGGACAAGAACGGCGTCACCGTCTGGCTGGGGTACAACATTCGAGGGTCTTCAAGAACTACTAGACCGTTGTCATAGATCGATGGGTCCGTTTGCGGGAGGACGGCCAGCTGGATCTGATCCGTCAACAACGCAGATACCAATTGACGGCGAGAGTCGAGCGCGTTCACATTTTCCACGCGGCACGAATATTTCTCTTCCAGTTCTTTCTTCAGTTCTTCGGCCTGGGCTAGCGGCGCGCTGACAGCTGCACTCAGTGTGGAACACTTTGGCCCCGCGAATTCCATCGACGTCACGGCCGTCTTTTGGGATTGCGCAGCCGTCATGACCAGTACTTGCCGATCATTTGCTCCGGTGGGGCGCAGTGCGAGGGAGTCGATGTCTTTCAACGCGCTAGGGGTAGGCGACGCGCTGGCCGTAGGTGGCAAGAGCGGATTCGCAGTCGGGGCCGAGCGCGGGATGATGGCCAGTGAATTTCCCGTAGTCTGCACGGCCTTCGAGGCGGCATCGACGGTGGTGGCTGGCGCATTCTCCGCCTGCACTGTGACGTTGTGTCCCGCGTTGCGCAGGGCTTCCCCGTACAGTTCCGCCATGACGTTTGGCACCATGGACGTTGAGGACACAATGCTGACGCTGACAGGAGCGGTGGCGGACGGCGTCGGGGTGGGTTGCGCTCCGGTGCACGCACTCAAAGACAGTACGACGGCGCAGCTCACCACAGTGCCTCGCCAGATTCTCGCGCGGCTTGAGTGAGTCATATGGCTCCGTCCATGGGGGGGGGAAACTAGAGGGTCCGCACTGTACGAACGAACCTCGCTGAAGTTCTAGCTTATGCGTGGAATCTTCGATTATCGGCGATCGGCGCCAACGTATGGTGCAATATTGCTATGAATTCCCATGATGCAACGCCGCTTCAGCCAGCACCACTCGATGCTGTCGACCGCAAGATTCTGACCGAACTCATTGCAGATTCGCGTCTTAGCAATGCGGCGCTAGCGCAACATGTAGGGGTCGCTCCGTCGACGTCGCTGTTGAGGACTCGTCAGCTTCAAGAACGCGGCGTGATCGAAGGGTTCACCACGCGCTTGTCTTTGGCAGCGATTGGCCGAACGGTTCAGGCCCTTATCGCCGTGAAGCTCCGGGTTCATGATCGTGAACAGATCGATCGCTTCACTACGAAGATCCCCCAGCTTTCCGGCGTCCTTTCCATGTTTCATGTTTCCGGTGTCACGGACTACCTCATCCACGTAGCAGTCTCCAGCACAGACGACTTGCGTGACTGGGTTCTCGACAACCTCGCGACCGACGACGCCGTGGCACACACCGAAACCACGCTCGTCTTCGTGCAGCACATGGGACAGTCCTCACCTCTGGACTAAGGCTCGCTGGCTGAGGGAGACGCTTACCGCCGGCTAGGTTCTCATTTTCGTCTCATATGAACTTGGTGAACTAGAACTATGGATCGACCACGCTCTAAGTTCCTCATCCCCAGCATCGCGCTTGCCTGCATTCTGATTGTGGGCGGTTTCTTGATGACCGCTTTCGCTCAACCGCGCCCTGCGGACCTGGGCCCGGGACTTCAAGTGAATGCGAGCGCCTCTGCGTCGCCAGACATCGATTCCTCAAATAAGCCCATCGATCCGCAAAGTGCGGCACCTACGGCAGCTGCGGCGTCGTCTTCGGTAAAAGCGACCGTAAGCCCCACACCGACCCGCCCCGCGCCGTCGACTCCTGCCAGCGCCAAGAGCACGCAGGCCGCCGCGACTAAGGCCACCGCAACGAAGGCCGCGGCACCCACCACGAAGTCTTCAGTCAGTAAAGTAAAACCCATCGCCCCTCAACCAGCGCCACGACCGGCGGTTGATTATGACGACGATGTGGACGACGACGATGACGATGACGAAAGTGATGATGCGGACGACGCATCCGACGACGATTAATGACCTCTGACGCGCAACCAGTCGCCCCGCGGAAAGGAACCGTCGGGGGCCGCATTCTGGTGTCCATGATTCTCCTGACGCTCACCATTTTGGTGGCTTCGGGCGCTTCGATGTACCTGATTCAGCGCGGCCAGACGATTGCGCGTCTTGACGATTCCCTCTCGCGCAGCGTTGGCGAATTTCGGGTTCTGGCGCAAGAGGGCGTGAATCCGGACACCGGCCAGAGTTTTACGAAAGCCGAAGACCTCGCATACGTCGCGATGCAGCGGTCCCTGCCTTCGGCCAACGAAGGCCTTGTAGCACTCACCGAGAACCGCGTCCGTTGGGTTGCGCCGGATCATGTGGAGCTGCGGCTGGAAGGCGACCAGCAGCTGCTCGATTTCATCAACTCTTCAGCCGACTCGGGACGTGTTTCTCTCGCCACGGTGAACACGCAGCAGCGCGAATACCGCGTGGTGGTCATCCCTGTGAAGCTCGACGGCGACTCGTCCGAAGTGCGTTTTGCACTCGCCTATGACATGAGCGCGGAATTACTCTCCCTCACTCGGGGATATGTGGTCTTCGGCGCCGTGGGTCTAGGCATTCTGGCGCTCGCGTCCCTTGCCTCGTTGATCATGGTGCGCCGCTTGTTGTCACCGTTGACAAGTCTTGAAAAGACCGCGGCACGCATCACCGAAAACCAGTTGGACGAGCGCGTGCCCGTTGAAGGCACAAGCGATCTGCGCGCGTTGGCGGGCTCCTTCAACGAGATGGTGGATCACCTTCAGTCCTCGCTCCAGGCACAGCGCCAACTCCTCGACGATGTGGGGCACGAGCTCCGCACCCCCATCACCATCGTTCAGGGACACCTCGAGCTTCAAGACAACGAAGATCCCGAAGATGTCCGGCACACCCAAGAGCTTTCCCTTGATGAGCTTTCTCGCATGAATCTGCTCGTCGATGACATTGTGACCATCGCGCAAGCGAACCGTCGCGGCTTTGTGCATCTGGAGAACGTCGATATTTCCGGACTCCTGGATGACATTCTTTCCAAGGCTCGTGGGCTCGGTCCACGGCAATGGGAGATTCGCGAGCGCGTCAGCGGCGAAGTGATGATGGACCCTCAACGCATCACGCAAGCGATGCTCCAGCTGTGCTCTAACGCCGTGAAGTTCTCCTCTACGGACTCCCGGATTGACCTTGGCGCCACCCTTTCAGACGGCAAGCTTCGGCTCTGGGTCCGGGACGAGGGAATCGGAATTTCTGCGGCGGATCAAACTCGTATTTTTGGCCGCTTCGCTCGCGGCTCCAACGGTACGCGCAGCGAAGGTTCCGGCTTGGGCCTCTCCATTGTTCAAGCCATCGCTTCCGCGCATTCGGGGCAGGTCGCCGTCGAATCTCGCGAAGGCGAAGGCTCCACGTTCTCGATTTATTTGCCGCTGCAATCACGCGCGGCTGCATCGTCCACCTCACTGACGGATTCCACGGGGGAACATCACTAAGCCATGAGCAAGATTCTGATCATTGAAGACGAAGTGCGCATTGCACAGTTCGTCGCGAAAGGCCTGACCAAGCAAGGCTTTCACCCCACCGTGGCGCTGACCGGCCGCGAGGGCTTGTATTTGGCACAGACCCGTGACTTCGAGCTTGTCCTGCTGGATCTGGGGCTGCCAGACATGGATGGCTTCGCCGTGCTTCAAGAGATTCGCGAGGCTCACAACGACGTCCCGGTGATCGTCCTGACGGCTCGTACCAGCATCGAGGACACCGTCTACGGTCTCGAAGAGGGTGCGAACGATTACGTCGCAAAGCCCTTCCGATTTGAAGAGCTCGTGGCGCGCATCCGATTGCGCCTCCCCAGCGATACGAACGGCGCGGACCTCAATGACCTCACCGCCGGCAACATCACCCTAGAACTTCGCACGCGCCAAGCGCGGGTGGGCGACGACTACGTAGAGCTCTCCGCTCGCGAGTTCGCGCTCGCTGAGTCCTTCCTGCGCAATCCCCGCGTGGTCTTGAGCCGCGAGCAACTGCTGTCTCGCGTTTGGGGTCAAGAGTCTGACCCGGCCTCCAACGTCGTGGACGTGTACGTGCGCTATCTCCGAAAAAAGCTGGGAGCAGAGCACTTCGACACCGTGCGTGGCCTGGGCTACCGATTCATGCCTTAACGAAAAAGTGCCGAGGACTTCCCTTCAACGGGAGCGTCCTCGGCAAAAGAGAGTATTTAGGCGCGGCGGCGGCGAAGCACCATGTCCAGGTCAATGCGGCCCGTATCCAGCGACTCTGCGTAACCCTGGATGAGCGCGCCCGTGGCTGCGCGGTGCACTACTCTAGCAAGATCTTCGGACTGACGAATGCTCGGCGCTCCGGGCGTTGCCTTCTTCTCTTCCGGCTTCGCGAGCGGCTCGGCGACTTCGCGCTTCACTACCGGAGCTTCGGTGTAGAGCGGCTTAGGAAGTTCTACTGGCTTCCATTCTTCCCCGGCGCCCTGGGCGAGCGTTGCTGGCTCAGTTGCGCTGATTTCCGAGGACGACGACACCGCTTCGGTTGCGGAATCTTTTACGGCCACCGCTGTGCTCACTGCACTTTCGTCAGTGGCCAGTGCGTCAAAAGGGCGGCTAGGTCCCGCGTAAACAGAGGCGATTGCCAACTGTGGACGTGATTCCGTTTCTTCAAAGGAGTCCAGCTGTGGGTTCATGGCGTCAGCGAATGCTGCCTGCACGCGCTCCATGGCGCGGCGTTGACGAGCACGAAGTGCCAAAGCACGAAGTCCAATGAAGGACGCGATCACCACGACGAGCATGGTGGAGGCCAGCCGGCCAGTTCCCTGTCCGGCAAGTGCCATCACGGCGGCGATGAGCATTGTGACGAAGGCGATGAGACCAACCACGGCGACGGCAAGCCGGCCATAGTTGATCTTGAGTGGTGCCTGGTCTGCCATGGAAAGAACTCCGAAAATCGCGGTCAAAGGGAAGCTATTTCGAGGTTATCGGCTGACATGTTAATCACATGGAACTAGGTCGGTGTGTTCCCAAGTCTGTCTATCATTCGGCCCACAATTTCTTCTTTCGTGATAGCGAAAGTTCGGTGGTCAGCCCACTCGCCCGCGATATGAAGATAGTTCTTGCGAAGACCCTCATCGCGCAGACCCAACTTCTCCACCACACGCAGGCTGGCGAGGTTCTCCGGACGAATGTTGATTTCAATGCGATGCAGGTTCATTTCAAAGAAGCAATGATCCATCACGAGCGCTACCGCCGTCGGAATAATGCCCCGTCCGGCCCACTGCTGCCCCACCCAATAACCAATTTGCCCGCCCCGCGCCGAACCAAGCATGATCCCGGAAACCGACAATTGACCCACGAGGCGCTCTTCGTAAGTCACGGCGAACGGAAGTTGCCTGCCTGCTTTAGCTTCGGCGTCGTAATTTTTGACCATCTGGCGGAAGGTCACCACGGGCGCGTCATCCGTGGGGCGTGTGGCCTCCCAGCGCGAGAGCCACGCGTCATTTGTGCGGCGCAACCACAACCATGATTCCTTGTCACGCACGCGCAACGGACGCAAACCCACCGGTCCATGCTGCAAATTAAGGGGCCACTTCGCACTCGTCACACCTCGTAGCCTACTCGTCTAGGATGTGGCCATGGACACCCCTGCTGGCGCAAGCCTGGACGATCAAAAACAAGCGCTCCGGAAGCACTACCGGGCTGCCCGAAAGAACCTGCCCGTGGCTGAACGGGAAGCGCAAATGGCCTTGACCACTGGACACGTGCGCTCATGGCTGGATCAGAACGCTGAACACAGAGCTTTCACGGCGGTACTCCCTTTCGGTGCCGAGCCGCCGATTATGCCGTTTTTGATGCAGATGCATGATCGTAGATATCGAATTCTGGTGCCCATTACCGAGCCCGAACGTCAGCTCAGCTTTGTAGAATGGACGCCGGGCGTCGCGATGGAGCGCTCGTCGGTGGCCCCGATTGATGAACCCGTGGGACCGCGCGTGGACTTCCGGGCTATGGCTGAGGTGGATCTGATGCTGGTTCCCGCGCAAGTGGTTGATGACCAGGGCGGGCGCATGGGTCAGGGCGGCGGCTACTACGATCGATTTCTCGAAAAAGTGCGCACTTTGGCCGATCCACCGAAGCCCTACGCAGTGGTTTTCGATCACGAGCTGGTGCCTGCAGGAACCTTTCCTGTGGAGGACTTTGATCAGCGCGTAGACGGGGTCTTCACATCGGCAGGCCTGACACTCTTCGACCGGTAGAATAGTGAAGGTTATTTTCTGGGAGGACCAATGCCTACTTATTCTTACGCGTGCAAAGACTGCGGCCGAAACATGGATATTTTCCAGTCTTTCGACGAAGATTCGCTCACCGTTTGCCCTGAATGCGGCGGAAACCTGCGCAAAAAGTTCAACAGTGTAGGCGTGGTATTCAAGGGTTCGGGCTTCTACCGCAATGATTCGCGCGGCAGCACCACGAGCGCTTCGGCTCCTGCAACGGCAGCCGCTTCCGCGACGTCTGGATCGTCTGATTCGTCGAGCTCTGCCTCCAGCAGCTCTGATTCGTCATCCGCTTCTTCGGCGCCGGCTTCTACAAGTGGTTCGAGCTCTTCAGCTTCCTCAACTGCTTCGACCTCCTAGACCGCTTCGACTTCCTAGAACGCTTCGAGCGGAGCAGGCTCTAACGCCTCCACGAGTTTGAGCGCTCGCCCCAAAGAAATTCACCCACAGGTGGCCGGCAACGGCCCTGTGGGTTTTCTTTTCCCCAAGTCTGGGCCGTGCACCCTCTGCGCTCTGGGGCAAATGATGTTCTGATGCGGTGAAGACGCAAACCTTTGATGCCAGAAAAGCCAGAGCCAGCCGGCGCCGACGTGGCCGAACATTTCAAGAGTGGCGGGCAAAGTATCGACGCGTCATCGCAGCCCTGCTGGCCGGAGTCGCCGTCGCGCTGACGTTGATCTTCTTCGCTCCGCGGATAGAACCTACGCGATCGGTCCTGGTGGCTGCGCGAGATCTCCCTGCTGGTCATCAACTCGCAGCTGCGGATCTAGCTACGGTGAATTTGGCCTCAGACGCCATTCCTCCAAGTTCAGTCCGCACAGCGGGTGAGATCACGGGACAGCAGCTCGCGGTACCTATCGAGCGTGGGGCGCCTATCCCCCGGTCTTCGTTGGTGGGACCGGGTTTGCTGACGGGTGCGCCGCCGGGAACGTCCGCGGTGCCGGTCCGTGCAGCTGATGCCGAAGGCACTGCGATCCTTCGTCCCGGAATGAACGTGAATGTAGTGCTGACTACCGGTAACGGTTACGAGACGCCGACAGAATCACGCATCATTGCTCGAAACGTGGTGGTGCTGTGGAATGGCGATCAGTCCAGCGGATCCTCCACGTCCTGGATCAGTTCTTCTAAGAACCAGCCAGGAACCGTGGTGGTGGCTGCGCCTGAAGACGACGCCGCTCGGCTTGCAGGAGCTACGAGCGAGGGGAAGGTCTCGCTCGTCATTAGCTCCAGTGATTAGTGCTAGCGCTTAGCTCCAGTGCGGTGGACGCTGTTCCTTAAGCCACTGATCGCGGTTTGACTCCTCGAAGTCTCCCCACGCACGAGGATCGTCTTCCTTTGCAACCTTTGGCAAGATGGCGCTCGCTGGTGGAATGTCCTTGATGGTGGTTCCGTGCGAGGTCGCTACTTTGGCCTTCGTTTCACCGGCTGCAGCCGGAGCTGCAGCTGGTGATTCCGAGGCCTCGTTGGCTTCTGGTGTTGGCTGCTGTGCGTCAGCTTCAGGCTTTGGCGTTGCGGCTGGGTTGGAAAACAAGCCCAAGTATTCTCCCAATCGTTGGGCAACGGCGCTAGGGTCGCTGAAAACGTCAATGGTCCAGAGCGGCACGTAACGCCACCCCATCGCTTCGAGGCGCTGCGGACGCAGGCGGCTGCGTTCGCGGACGCTCAATTCGCGGTAGTTCTTGGTGCCATCAGAGATGACGGCCAACGGGTGCTGGCCCTTGGCAATCTCGGCGTCGCGAGACGCTACCGCGATGTCCAAGACACCTCGGTAGGACTGCTGCACTCGAGCGCCCAACATTTCCAAACGGTCCTTGAGGTCGCGAACCAATGGATCTTCGATGGCCTGGCCCTCGCCCTTGAATCCAGATTCGCCGTCAAGCAATCGGTCCACAAGGGTCAAGAAGAAGCGAGGTGCGGACGCCAAACGGTCCCACTCCACATCGCTCTTGCGCAGGGAAGACACGAGCTGCAGTGACTCGCGAGGACGCGTCAGAGCGCTCACCAAGTACTCGTCGCCTTGCGCCTCGCTCAGCAAACCAAACTGGTGCAACGCCTTGCCGTGGGTGTTCCGGCCGTAGCCCAAAGCGAAGATCACTGCGTCGCGTTCTACTGAGCGTGCTCGCTGAACGCTTGTCACCACGAAGGACTCTTCGGATGCTTTGAAGAACTCGCTGGCCCAACGATAGTTCGGCAGCTGGATCCGAATAGCTTCGGCAATCTTTCGAGCGTGCAGTTCGTTGCCCGCAATGACGGCCAACGAGTGGTGAGGACGGCGGCGGATGTGCGCGAACACCATGTCCACCACGCGATTGACCTCAGCGATGGTGGATTCCACCGGCTGCGTCGGGATCGAAGGAACGCCCGTTCCGTCCTGAACGTAATCAGCCGAGAGTCCCGGGAACGCACCCGAGAAGGCGCGAGAGCCCGGTAGACGCTCCAGTTCGGAATCGTAGTACCACTCGCTCAACAGCGCGGTCAGGCGTTCGTCGACGCCGCGGTACACCTTCTCGAGAGAGCAGGTCGGCAGCACGGTGCTCAGCTGCTCCAAGGCGCTCAACGGCGCATCGGGCTCGCGGTTGGTCGCGGTGGGATCAACGGATACCTCAAAGCTTCGAGGAGCTCCCAGCATCTTGTCGCCAAACGCAATGATCTGCGAGGACTTGGAGATCATGCCAATCGCCGAACGCAGCGACAACGAGTAAGCGTCCAAGAGAACTACGGCGTCAAAGACCATCGTGGATGGCACATTGGATGCCAAGTGCAGAGGCGAGCCGACGAGCACGGGAACCATAGAGTTCACGAGAGCCGAAGGCAACGCGGCGAACTGCTCGAGCGTGGGGTCGCCAATCTTGAGCATCGTGCGCAGGTCGCGCGAGGCACCGCGGTGATCGGCAAGGGCATCGCGCCAGTTCTTTGCGAGGCTCCAGCGCAAACGGTCAGCGCCGGACTGCACGTGAGCTGCATCCGCGAGGCGGTATTCGGCCTCGATCTTGCGCAGCATGTTGCCGTCAGACATCGCGAGGAAGTCGTCTCCGCTGATCATTGCCATGAGCGCGGAGCGCCACCAGGCAAGGTTTAGTTCGTCCTTGACCATCTCGGTACGGACTTCGCGGTTCCTCAAATCAGCAAGGAACTCGGAGAGTCCACGCTCTTTGAGCTGGTCTTCCAGAATGTTGCGCTCTGGCAGGATCTGCAAAGTGTCGGTGTCGTCGACGAGATCGTTGAGTCGCTTGCTCAAGTCCTCGATGCTCTGCTCTTCAACATTGAGTGCTTGGTCAGCAGGCAACAGGGACGCAAGCTTCTGCAGGCGCTCGGCAACAGACTCGAAGTCACGCTTGAGGTCACCGAGACCCAGCGGCACCGACGGATGACGCTGGCTGGTGGCGTACTTCTGCCACCGTTCGCGCTGCACGTGCACGTCGATGAGTGCCTCATGCAGATCCGTTAGGTGAACGCCTGGACGCACAAATTCCTTGGCCACGCGGCGAAGGCGCGAGCGCGTCATGGAGCTCATTTCCACGTTGTTGGCCTTGCGCCACGAGCTAGATCCCGTCGCAGCGATCAGGTCCTCAACGGAGTGATCAAAGATGTCCGGCTCAAACTTGTCCAACGACGAGCGCACCGTCATGAGCATTTCAAGCTGTTCGCGCCACTGTACGAAGGAGGAACCCGGACGAATCTGTGATTCCTCAGCCGTCTTCGCGAGTCGCTCCTTGAGCGGCTCGAAATCCACTTTCAGGCTCTGGACAAGCTTCAATGCTTCGTCAGCGCCTTGGCGGTTACGAATATTCGCGCCGGCCCATGGCTTGGTCGCGGCATCGGCCGTGAAGGCACCGAGCTCGGCGGCACGCTCGAGCTTGGCGGAGACGTCAGAACGGTCCAGCAACGTATCCAACACGGAACGCTTGAGCTGAACTTCGGTGGCCGGAGCTGGATTCAACGAGGTCAGCGCGGCCAGTTCCTGCATGGCCTGGTACGGCGAGCAGTTCCACCGCTCGCGCACCGTGTGCAGTGACGCCACGTGATCAACCAACGCATGACGGTGCGTCACGAGGGTTTCGTGAAGCTTTTCAAGCTTGGGCTCGGTCGCGCGTTCGTTGCGCAAAATGGCTTGCTTGAGCTTGCTGCGGAATTCTTCAACACCAAGCTGTGGCGTGAGGTGCGCTGCGATCGAGTCGAGGCGCAACGATTCCAGACGATTCATGAATCCGCGCGCGGTGTTCTTGCGCTCGGCCACCACCAACACACGCTTGCCCTCGCGCACCAGCATGGCCACGGCGTTGACCGCGGTCTGCGTCTGCCCGGTGCCCGCCGCTGCGTTGACCGCCACTGACTCCCCCGCGGCTACATAATCGAGGACAGTTTGCTGGCTGACATCGGCGTCCAGCACCAAGAATTCTTGGGAAGGGTGACGCTCGTCCGCAGACGGGTGGTCCACTTCTGGTTCCGGGAATTCAAAGGACGACGACGCAGCTGGCGTCTCGCTCTCACCCCCCGTTGCGGAGGCGGCGGCTTCTGCGGACTCTGTTTCTGATCCGTCGACCGAACTGGACGGTGCCGCAGCCGTTTCTGATGCAGGCTTTTCAATGACATCCGGGGCGTGGGCCGCGATCAGCCGACCGATGACCGGATGAGTTGGGTCCAGATGATCCGGGTCCGCTGGATCCACGAGATCGGCGAAGGTGGAGATCAGGATCTGATCCTGCGCGTAGAAACCAGGAAGTTCGTTCGTTTCGCGACGCACCACGGACAGGGCAGCGTGAGGATCGAAACGCGCCGTGGTGTACGCGGCGGCGTTGAGCTGCTGAGCTGAAATGTGGACATCGAGCTCGCGTGCCAAGTGGCGCAACAAAGCCGGGTTGGCGCTAGCGCGCTCGGTGATCTGGACGTCGTAGTCGTCCTCTTCTTCACGGCGTACCAGGCTGATCTTGCCCAGCATCACGGGAGCGCCGAACTGCTCGCTGCGACCGTTGACGAGTGCGCGCCACGAGGTCACGCCCGCGGCGACGTATCCCACGTCGATACCGCGATCGTCGCTGAGCTCGCTGATCTTGGCAACAAGATTCGCTGCTACCGTGGCAGCTTCGAGGTACGTCGCGCGGTCGCGAAGCAACATTGACAGTCGCGTGCGACGTCCCATCAGGAATTGCGACAGTCCCGACGGATGAGCGTGGGTGAGATCAATACTGTTGGACTTTGAGCCGGCAAAACGGATGAGAGTATCCGTTCCCGCCCCCGTGCCCAAAGACTTCATCCACGACGAAAATACGTCCTGGTGTGAATCTGCAGCAGTCACGCGTCAGAGTCCTTTCACAGTCAACGCATGCATGTGCGCTTCGCTAAGTTCGCATTAAAAGCCGTGGCGACTCGGCCACGGAAGTTTTTCACTTCCACGTTAGCCGAGTCGCCACGGTTCAGACCTGAGTGAAACACCCCCACAGGGTACTCTCAACTACTGCCTGAAGGTTTGCGGAGCCGCCAAATGGCTACTCCCATTCGATGGTTCCCGGTGGCTTGCTGGTCACGTCGAGGACCACGCGGTTGACGCCGTCAACTTCATTCGTGATGCGGTTGGAAATGCGTGCCAAGAGGTCGTAAGGCAAGCGAGACCAGTCGGCCGTCATGGCATCTTCACTGGAGACCGGGCGAAGCACGATCGGGTGTCCGTACGTGCGTCCGTCGCCCTGCACGCCCACAGAGCGCACATCGGCAAGGAGTACCACGGGCATCTGCCACACTTCTTGATCCAAGCCTGCGGCCGTCAGCTCCGCACGAGCAATGGCGTCAGCGGAGCGCAAGAGCTCAAGGCGCTCTTCGGTCACTTCACCAATGATGCGAATGCCGAGGCCCGGCCCTGGGAACGGCTGACGCTGCACGATCTCAGCCGGAAGACCAAGCTCTGCACCAACTGCACGGACTTCGTCCTTGAACAGCGTGCGCAATGGCTCCACGAGTTCGAACTCAAGGTCCTCTGGCAAGCCACCCACGTTGTGGTGGCTCTTGATGTTCGCAGCTCCTTCGCCGCCACCTGATTCCACGACATCCGGGTAAAGGGTGCCCTGCACCAAGAAACCGACCTTCTCACCGCTAGCTGCGGCGTCGTTCAGGACGGCTGCCTCAGCGGCTTCGAAAGCGCGAATGAATTCGCGGCCAATGATCTTGCGCTTTTCTTCCGGATCCGTAACCCCCGCCAAAGCGGAAAGAAAGCGTTCCTGCTCGTTCGCAACGTAGAGCTTTGCACCGGTGGACGCGACGAAATCGCGCTCGACCTGCTCAGCTTCGTCCTGACGCAAGAGACCGTGGTTCACGAAGACACACGTGAGGCGATCGCCGATGGCCTTCTGGACGATGGCTGCGGCCACAGCGGAGTCAACGCCACCGGAGAGACCGCAAATTGCACGACCATTTTCGCCGATCTGCTCGCGGATCTTGGCGACCTGCTCTTCAACGATGTTGCCGGCGGTCCATACAGGCTCCAAGCCGGCCTCGTTGTGGAGGAAGTTTTCGAGGATGCGCTGACCGTAGTCAGAGTGCTTGACCTCTGGATGCCACTGCACGCCGTAGAGCTTGCGCTCGGAATCGGCGAAGGCTGCAACTGGCGCGCCTGCCGTGGTGGCGAGAACTTCGAATCCCTCAGGTGCCTGGGAGACGGCGTCGCCGTGGCTCATCCAGACGTTCTGCTCAGCAGGAAGACCCTTGAGGATCGAGCGGCTTTCGCCCTGCGCTGTGGCGTTCGTTGCACCGTATTCGCGCAAGCCCGTCTTTTCCACGGTTCCACCGAGGGCTCGCGCCATCGCCTGGAAGCCGTAGCAGATGCCCATGACGGGAACGCCAGCTTCAAACAAGTCAGCGCCGACGTTTGGAGCGCCCTCTGCGTATACCGACGACGGACCACCGGAAAGAATGATTGCGGCAGGATTCTTTTCCAGAATCTGCGCCGTGGTGTGCGTGTGAGGCACGATCTCCGAGTAGATGTTCGCTTCACGAACGCGACGCGCAATGAGCTGCGCGTACTGTGCGCCGTAATCGACCACAATGACGGGACGAGCGTCAGGGGTGGTCGCCGTGTTTTCCGACGTATTCAGGGTCGGATCCTGTTCAGATGCCTGCGATGTCACCGCTACAGCCTATCTTTTTGTGCCACCAAGTGGTGCCGAGATTATCAGGAAGTTGAGATATGACGCGCGCCGCTTAGTAGCGCTGAATAGCTTCTGGGTGCTCCGCGAGTTCGCGTTCCACCTCTTTATGCACCTTGGATTCCATGACGAAGGACAAGAGCGGAACAACGCCGCCGAGTGCAATCGTGATGAAGCGGCTGAACGGCCAGCGCATAAGAGACCACAGACGGAAGTCAGCAATCAGGTACACCACGTACATCCACCCATGGACAATGAGGATCGCCGTGGAGACGTTGAAGCCGCCGGTGTAGTCGCCGTCGTGCAAGAAGCCAAACGCCTTCGTGGTGCCGTCTGCGAGAGTGGCCCCGGCAATCATTTCCGTACCGAATGCGTACTTCATGACCATTTCGAAAACCAGCAACAACAGCATGATGCCGGTGGCATACGCGAGCACTTTGTAGAAGGTTGCAGCTGATGAAATCTGTGCTTTCGTTCCGGCGAAGCGGCGCTTGCGGGGCGGGACGTTCTGAGACACTACTTATTCCTTTGCCGAGGGGCGATCTTGAGTAGGCGCGAGGTCAGTTGGTTGAGCTTGTTGGGCTTGTTCAGCCTGCCAAGCGGCGAGATCTAGGGCGTCTTCTTGCTGGCGGCGGTAATCATCGGCCACGAGACGCCACCACATGAAGATGGCGAATCCGGCGAAGACAACCCATTCCACGCCATAGAAAATATTAAGCCAGTTGATGGGGGTCTCCGCTGGTTGCGGACCCACTACAACGGAGGCAAGGCCCTCCGTGCTGCTCTGATTTTGGGTGACAAATCCGGAGTACGTGACGCGATCCCATAGGTTCGTCAGCTGAGCTGGAGAAAGCGATCCAACGTTAGAGGTGTCCACGTGCTCATCTACGGGAGCTTCGGGCGGCAACAAGCGGCCTTCCACCGTGACGGTGCCTTGAGGCTCCGGATCCGCAGTCTTAGCCAGCCAATCATTCGTGGCACTCCAGCCGCGAACTACTGGCATGACGGCGTCGTCGGGAGCGCCATCTACGGCAACCGCCGTGACCACCCAATAACCTTTTTGACCGTTGTTGAGGCGATCCTCCACCAGGATGGTGGAGCCTTCAACATAGGTGCCAGTGAACTCGACCAGCTGATCCACGACTGTGCCGAACATCTCTTGATTCGGCTCGAAATGTTTCGTCAGTGGGACGACCGTTTCGGTGGCGGTGGAGACTGGCGCAGCCTCGTCCGCCGAACGTTCAAACTGCCATTGGCTCAAGAGAACAAAGCCCGTTGCCACAGCCAACGCAAGCAGCAAGGACACAATCCACTTGGGTTTAAGGGCAGTTCGAAGCACCCATCCACCCTACTTTGAAGCGGGCGAACTCGCGAAACGAGGAGTACTGGACCAATCGCGCTCGTGCTTGCTCAAACGCATAGCATCTGCCGCTTCATCCGTGGGTTGTTCCTGGGATTCTCGCTCCGCTTCAACGCGCGCGTGGTACGAAGCGATTTCGCGCTGCGTGTACTCGTCAGACCAACCCAGGAGCGGTTTCATAAGCTCAGCAACGGTGGTCGCGGCACCCACTCCGCGATCCCAAGATTCAATGCTCACGCGCGTGCGGCGGGTCAGCACATCAGTGAGGTGACGCGCACCTTCATTCGTCACCGCATAGACAGCCTCAGCGCGAAGGTAGTCTTCGGAACCTTCAAGCGGCTCTGACAAGGACGGATCCTTCTCAATCAACTCCAAGACTCCATGAATGAGTGAGCCGTAGCGATTGAGCAAGTGTTCAATCTTGGCGTCTGACAGCCCTGAGCGCTCGGCCAAGCGGGCACGGGAATTCCACAGCGCTTGGTGCCCTTCAGCTCCCACCAAGGGGATGTCATCGGTGATGGATTCCGCGACAGACCCTGGCAACATGCTGGCAATCACGTCAATCGCGTCTTTAGCCATGACACGATACGTCGTGAATTTCCCGCCTGCGATCACCGCGAAGCCTGGCTCCGGACGCGTCACCACGTGCTCACGGGAGAGCTTCGCCGTGGACTCGTGATCGCCTTCAATCAAGGGACGCAATCCCGCGTAGACACCTTGCACGTCGGCACGGGTCAATGGGGTCACCAAGATCTTGTTGACCTCGCCCAGCAAATAATCGATGTCAGCGCTGGTCGCCGCAGGATGGGCCTTGTCCAAGGTCCATGGCGTATCCGTGGTGCCAATAACCCAATGACGCCCCCACGGAATAACGAACAGGACCGAGACGGCCGTCTGCAAGATGAGCCCGGTAGTGGCGTGGAATCGATCGCGCGGAACTACCAAGTGGATGCCCTTGGAAGCGCGCACTTTGAGTTCGGCAACGCCCTGCGGGATCTCCCCCGAAGCGTCGGACTGCACTTCGTGCGTCCAAACTCCGGCGGCGCTCAATACGGTTTTGGCGCGGACATTGAACTCTTCGCGAGTCTCTTCGTCACGCAAACGCGCGCCGACAACGCGATCATCTTCACGCAACAACTCAACGAGGCTCGTGCGGTTGGCGGCAATCGCGCCGTACTTCGTGGCCGTGCGCACGAGGGACAGCACGAAGCGAGCATCGTCCACTTGAGCGTCGTAGTAGCGGACGGCACCTACGAAAGCGTCCGGCTTCAAGGATGGCGCTTTGCGTAGCATCGCACGGCGGGACAGATGCTTGTGGATCGGCAGACCAGTGTTCTTAGAGCCCACTAAAGACAAAGCGTCATACAGCCCAATTCCAGCACCGATATAGGGGCGCTGAATGAACTTGGTGATCAAGGGATAGAGGAATGGGACGGGCCGCACCAAGTGCGGAGCGATCCGCTCCATCAATAGTCCGCGCTCTTGCAAGGCTTCACGAACCAGCGCGAAGTCCAGCATCTGCAAGTAGCGCAGACCGCCGTGGATAAGTTTGGAGGAGCGGCTCGAGGTTCCCGCGGCCCAGTCCCGTGCTTCCACAAGACCAACGCGTAGCCCGCGTGTGGCGGCGTCGAGTGCTGCACCAGCACCCACCACGCCGCCGCCAATCACGAGGACATCGAGTTCCGTTTCACGTAACTTCGCTAATGACTCAGCATGAGCCGCCGGGCTCAGCTCCCCCGCTTCCCCCATAAGTCCTAGCGTCCCCCGATGGAATCATTAACCAGTACGTCAACGCGCTGGAATTCCTTGAGCTCCGAGTAGCCCGTGGTAGCCATGGAACGGCGGAGCATACCCATGAGGTTGCTGGCGCCGTTCGAGTGGTGGGACGGACCAAACATGAGTTCGGACATCGGTCCCACGCGGCCCACACGCACGCGGTCACCGCGTGGTACAGATTCGTGGCTAGCTTCCATGCCCCAGTGCCATCCCTGGCCAGGAGCCTCGTCAGCACGAGCCAACGCGGTTCCCAACATGACGGCATCCGCGCCGAGCGCGAGAGCCTTCACGATGTCACCAGAGGTGCCCAGTCCACCGTCAGCAATGACGTGTACGTAGCGTCCACCGGACTCGTCGAGGTAGTCGCGGCGAGCTGCTGCAACGTCGGAGATCGCCGTCGCAGTAGGAACGTTGATGCCCAATGCACGGCGGGTGGTGGACGTTGCGCCGCCACCGAAGCCCACCAAGACACCAGCGGCACCGGTACGCATCAAGTGCAACGCAGGCGTGTAGCCGGAAGCGCCGCCGACAATGACCGGAACGTCGAGTTCGTAAATGAACTGCTTGAGGTTTAGCGGCTCTTGGTTCTTGGAGACGTGCTCTGCGGACACCGTGGTCCCGCGGATGACGAAGATATCAACGCCGGCTGCCAGCACGGTCTTGTAGTGCTCTTGAGTGCGCTGCGGCGTCAACGATCCGGCAACCACTACGCCGGAATCGCGAATTTCCTTGAGTCGCTGCCTGATGAGCTCAGGCTGAATCGGAGCCGAGTAGAGATCCTGAAGCTTGCGCGTGACGTTAGTCTTTGCGGCGGCATCAATCAGGTCAACTTCGAGATTGGCGATCTCGTCCAGCACTGGCTGCACGTCTTCGTAACGCGTCCACAGGCCTTCGAGGTTCAACACACCAAGGCCGCCAAGCTGACCCAGTGCGATTGCGGTTGCCGGGCTCATGACAGAGTCCATCGGCGCACCGATTACGGGGGTGTCAAACGTGAACGCGTCGATCTGCCACTTCGTGGACACATCTTCGGGGTCGCGCGTGCGACGGCTGGGAACAATGGCGATGTCGTCCAAAGAGAACGCACGACGTCCACGCTTGGCTCGACCAATTTCAATCTCATAACTCACGCCTCTAGCCTACCGCTGAACCCCGCAGAGTCCCGTGTTCTGTGCGTTCGGCGACCAATGTCAGTCGATAGCTGCCAGCAGGGCGAGGGCTGCGGCTTCCTCGGCATCGGCAATGCGGTGCAGTTGCGCGTGCGCTTTTTCAAGAAATTCTGAGTACGACGACGCTGGCTCACTTTGCGCTGTCGCCATGAGTGTCGCGAACTCTTCCCAGTCGGCACCGAGTGCTCGGTAAGGAACTGGATCGGCCCCTGCACGTTGCACCACCTCTGCAAACTGGTGCCGCAGTCCCCCGCGGCCGCCGTGCGCCGTTCCGTTGAGGAATTTCAGCGCCATCTCGAAGCCCACTGCGCGCCGGGATGGATCGCCAAAGAGTTTGCCCCAGCCGCGTGCCGAACCATCCGTGGTGGCATCAGCAAGCTTACGAATCCCACTGACCCCGAAGTTTTTGGCGAAGCTCGCCGGTACTCCTTCAGGCTGCGTCTTGTTCAGCATGCGCAGTGCACTTTCGCGAGCCGCCGCCGCGTAGGTCTCTGTGGCGATGATGGGAGATTGCACAGCGCCGTCTTGCGCCGGTATTCGCGCGAGCCAGAATTGCTTCTTCTTGGTGGCCTTCGCAAGCTCAAACTCGCCGTCGGCGGTCAACTCGCGCACAACCGCTTCGCCCCAGTTCTCACCAGGAATCATGACGTATCCCAACACGCGGTCGCCCGCTTCCATCGCGGCACTCAACTCGCGTTGCGCTTTGGCCGCGGACGTCGTCGTACTCAAAGAAGCACCCGTGCCGGAGCCCTCAAGGACCGCATCCACGAACGGGACGGGGTGCGCACGGAACACGAAAGTGAGCGTGGCGACTTCTTCGTAGTTGAAGGAAGCCGCCATGAAACCGATGCCGCCACCCAAAGCCAATACGGCAGGTTCGTCAATACCTAAAACAGCACCCAGTAACGCGAGATCGGAGTTTCCGCTCGCAGTTACTGGGTGCTGTGAAGAAAGAGTCATGAACCGAGGATATTCCTCGGCGACGACTAGCGGCTACGGTAGTTCGGCGCCTCGACGGTCATCATGATGTCGTGAGGGTGGCTTTCCTTGAGGCCGGCAGCCGTGATGCGGACGAACTTGCCGCGGGCCTTGAGCTCAGGAATGGTTGCGCCACCCACGTAGAACATGGTCTGGCGCAAGCCGCCGACGAGCTGGTGAGCAACCGCAGACAGTGGGCCGCGGTAAGGAACCTGGCCCTCGATGCCTTCTGGAATGAGCTTCTCGTCGGTAGGGACATCAGCCTGGAAGTAACGGTCCTTGGAGTAGGACGTGTTCTTGCCGCGCGTCTGCATTGCACCCAGGGAACCCATGCCGCGGTAAGCCTTGAACTGCTTGCCGTTCATGAAGACCAGATCGCCAGGAGACTCGGCCGTACCGGCCAGGAGCGATCCCAACATTACGGAGTCAGCGCCAGCTACGAGAGCCTTTCCGATGTCACCGGAGTGCTGCAAGCCGCCGTCAGCGATCACTGGGACACCAGCTGGAATAGCTGCCTTGGCAGATTCATAGACAGCCGTGACCTGCGGAACGCCAACGCCTGCGACGATGCGAGTGGTGCAAATGGAGCCTGGTCCAACGCCGACCTTGATGGCGTCTGCGCCGGCATCCACGAGAGCCTGTGCGCCTTCGCGGGTAGCAGCCTGGCCACCGATGACGTCCACGTGGCTCGCGGCCTTTTCAGCCTTGAGCTTCGCGATCATGTCCAGCACGCCAGCGGTGTGGCCGTTAGCGGTGTCCACGACGAGTACGTCAACGCCAGCCTCAACGAGGGTCATAGCGCGCTCGAAGCCTTCGCCGAAGAAGCCCACTGCTGCGCCAACGCGCAAGCGGCCTTCGTCATCCTTGGTAGCAAGCGGGTACTGCTCAGCCTTGTCAAAGTCCTTGACCGTGATCAGGCCCTGAAGAACTCCGTTGTCATCAACGAGTGGGAGCTTCTCAATGCGATGCTGACCCAAAAGCTCAATAACGCCATCGCGCGAGATTCCCACCTTGGCCGTGATGAGCGGCATTGGGGTCATCTTCTCGTAGACCTTGGTGGTCATGAATTCGTTGCGCGGCACAAAGCGGGTGTCGCGGTTGGTGATGATGCCCAGAAGCTTCTTGTTCTCGTCCACTACTGGAAGACCGGACACGCGGTACTGAGCGCAGAGGTTGTCCAGATCCTCGAGCGTGGCATCCGGTGCAATGGTGACCGGATCCGTGATCATGCCGGATTCGGAACGCTTGACGCGGTCCACTTCGCTGGCCTGATCAGCAATAGAAAGGTTGCGGTGGATGATGCCGATGCCGCCCTGGCGTGCCAAAGCGATGGCCATCGGTGATTCGGTGACCGTGTCCATAGCCGCGGAAACAATGGGGATGTTCAGCTCAATACGCTTGGTGAGCTTGGTCCGAGTGTCCGCGTCGGATGGAATAACATCCGTGGGGCCAGGGAGAAGGAGTACGTCGTCGTACGTCAAACCTTCAAAAGCGAACGGGTTGAATTCGGTCACGTCCGTGCCTTTCGTGCATGAGGGATGCTTTCATCCTAGAACGCTATTTCGTCACGAACGATTCCTACGGTCACATGTGGGAAGGATCATGTGACATTGACCTTCGTTGGTTCTTGGTTGGCTCGCAAAAAGTTTGAGGTGGCACATCCGTCAGGATGCACCACCTCAAACTCTATGAATTTCTAGATCAAGCCCTCGAGAAGGGCCGTAGATCACGCCACGTTATTAGTGGTTGTGACCTGCATGATCATCTTCGCTTTCTTCTGGCTTCTCCACCACAAGGGTTTCCGTGGTCAGCACGAGCGCTGCGATGGACGCAGCGTTGCGAAGTGCCGAATGGGTGACCTTGACTGGGTCGATAACGCCAGCGGCCAAGAGATCCTCGAACACACCGGTCTTCGCGTTGAAGCCGTTGTTCACTGGAAGCTCGGCAACCTTTGCTGCAATGACGGAGCCGTCGTGGCCAGCGTTGATGGCGATCCAGCGAAGTGGCTGCACCAAAGCGCGGCGGACAATTCCAACAGCGGTAGCTGCATCGCCGGTCAGAGCCTTGACGGACTCGTCCTCGTCGAGAGCGGACAGAGCGTCAACCAATGCGGTTCCGCCACCAGCCACGATGCCCTCTTCGAGAGCTGCACGGGTTGCAGAAACAGCGTCTTCAATGCGGTGCTTGCGCTCTTTGAGTTCAACCTCAGTAGCAGCACCTACCTTGATGACGCCAACGCCGCCGGCGAGCTTCGCGAGGCGCTCCTGCAGCTTCTCACGATCCCAATCGGAATCCGTGCGGGTAACTTCAGCCTTGATCTGGGAAACGCGATCCTTGATGTCCTCATCAGATCCGCCACCGTCAACAATGGTGGTGTTGTCCTTGGTGATGGTGATGCGGCGAGCCGTACCCAACACCTCGAGTCCCACCTGATCCAGCTTGAGGCCAAGATCAGGGGAAACCACCTGAGCGCCCGTGAGGATCGCGATGTCCTGCATCATGGCCTTGCGGCGGTCGCCAAAGCCTGGAGCCTTGACGGCAACAGCGTTCAGGGTGCCACGGATCTTGTTGACAACGAGCGTGGACAAAGCCTCGCCCTCAACGTCCTCAGCAATGATGAAGAGCGGCTTCTTTTCCTGAAGAACCTTCTCCAACAGTGGCAAGAATTCTGCAACCGTGGAGATCTTGCCGGAGTTGATGAGAACGTAAGCGTCCTCAAGAACAGCTTCCTGGCGCTCTGGGTCCGTCACGAAGTTCGGGGACAAGTAGCCCTTGTCGAACTGCATGCCTTCCGTGATCACCAATTCGGTGTTCGTGGTGTTGGACTCTTCGATGGTGATGACACCCTCGGTGCCCACCTTGCCGAAGGCCTCAGCCAGGAGTTCGCCGATTTCGTCAGACTGTGCGGAGATCGCTGCCACGTTGGCAACCTGCTGGCCCTCAACGGGACGAGCGTTGTCCTGCAAACGCTGAGCAACAGCTTCAACTGCAACCTCGATGCCGTGCTTGAGCTGGCCCGGAGCGGCGCCTGCGGCAACGTTGCGCAAGCCTTCCTTCACGAGAGCCTGAGCAAGAACGGTTGCCGTGGTGGTTCCGTCGCCGGCCACGTCGTTGGTCTTGGTAGCAACTTCCTTGGCAAGCTGAGCACCCAAGTTCTCGTACGGGTCTTCAAGCTCGATCTCGCGAGCAATGGTCACACCATCGTTCGTGATGGTGGGAGCGCCCCAGCTCTTGGACAGCACTACATTGCGGCCACGTGGGCCGAGCGTCACCTTGACGGTGTCAGCCAAACGGTCAACACCGGCTTCGAGTGCTTTGCGAGCGGCGTCATTGAACACCAACTGCTTTGCCATGTGTATCTTCTTCCTTCAGTAAACGTGGCAAGAGCCCCGGCAGATCGCCAGGGCTCCATGCTCAAAAACTACTTGACGACGATTGCAAGAACGTCGCGAGCGGAGAGCACCAAGTACTCCTGGCCGCCAACCTTGACTTCGGTTCCGCCGTACTTGGAGTAGATCACAACGTCGCCTTCAGCAACGTCTACAGGAACGCGGTTTCCGTTGTCATCAACGCGGCCCGGTCCAACGGCTACAACCTTGCCCTCTTGTGGCTTTTCCTTCGCGGTGTCAGGAATGACAAGACCGGAAGCGGTGGTCTGCTCAGCTTCGAGCGGCTGAACAACAATACGATCCTCGAGAGGCTTGATAGAGACCGACATTCGGTTCTCTCCTTTGCATGAGTTACCAATGGTGTCTTGGGGCCTCAAGGGCTACCAACCGTCGTCGCGGTGCCAGTTGGCAAGTACCTCAGGCTTTAGCACCCGACGTGTTCGAGTGCTAACTATGACTCTAGGAAATGAATTAGCACTCGGTCAAGGCGAGTGCCAATGAATGAGATCGGCTGCCAGTGAAGTCTAGGCTGGATGTATGTCCATTTCAGATGCCGATCTCGTCGCCGCGGTCCTCACGCCCGAAGGCTTCGCGCTCCTCGAATCCACCGATCCTGACTCCGCAAACACCGAGGATCAAGGCATCGCGCTCAATCTTGCCCTCCGCAAGGCGGGGCATTCGCCTGAGGTGAGCTCCGGCGTCGTACACCAAATTCGCTTGCGGCACCTAGCGAAAGCCAAGCTCGGTGGGTTCGCTGAGCGCATGATTTTTACCCGCGGCGGGCTGGAGCAGGCAACGCGCCTGCAAGTGGCCGCGCACCATGCCGATCGATTCCGCGCCGCCGGGTTACGCCAGATTGCGGACCTTGGGTGCGGGCTGGGAACGGACGCCATGGCGCTGGCCGCGCTGGGGATGAATGTGACGGCGGTGGAATTGGATGAGACGACGGCGGCTGCCGCAACCATCAACCTCATGCCGTTCGAGAACGCGCGCGTGGAAATGGGCGACGCGACAGAGTTTGATCTCGCAGGTTTTGATGGCGTCTGGCTGGATCCGGCGCGGCGCACGCAGGCCGGCGGAAACACGCAGCGCATCTTCGATCCCGAAGCTTTCAGCCCTCCCCTGTCTTTCGTGGAGCGTCTCGCGGACGCCGGTCTGCCCGTGGGCGTGAAACTCGGCCCCGGGATTCCGCACGGATCCGTGCCCGCGAATTGCGAGGCCCAATGGGTCAGCGTGGACGGCGACGTCACGGAAGTTGCGCTGTGGTTCGGTGCGCTTCGACGTCCGGACGTGCGGCGCTCGGCTTTGGTCCTGAACGAGGACGGAGTCCACGAGCTTCACGCTGCAAGTGATTTCTCGGATTCCTCGAGTGTTGGCACGCCGGTCTCCCCCGATGATATTTCCGGGTACATCTACGAACCCGATGGTGCTGTGATCCGAGCGGGACTCGTGGTTGACGTGGCCGAATCCGTGGGTGGTTCGTTGCTCGATCCTCACATCGCGTACTTCATGGCGCCGTCCCTGGTCTCGACGCCGTATGCCCGTGCGTACCGCGTGGTGGCCGTGCGGCCGTATCACGTGAAGTCGCTACGGTCCTGGGTGAAGGCGTCCGGAATCGGCGTGCTGGACATCAAAAAGCGCGGCCTCGATGTGTCTCCCGAGGAGCTACGCAAGGTGCTTCTTGCCGGGACTGGCTCGAAGAAGAACAAGAAGAAGGCCACGCTCATCTTGACCCGTGTGGGCGATGAGCGCGTGGCGATCGAGGTGGAGCCGGCTTCGTAGCTGCGCCTCGCCGGAACCCGGCGTTCTCTTCGTCCCCCGGAGGCTCTGCGAGTCCTCTGTGAGTCAGCGAGTCCCCGCGAGTCCCCCCCTGAGTCCCCCTTGAGTCCCCGCGAGTTCCCTGAGTCCTCCGCGTGAGGCCACTTCACGACAACCCGGGCCACCATCCAACGCCCACCACCCACATGTGAGGCCACTTCACGACAACCCGGGCCACCATCCAACGCCCACCACCCACATGTGAGGCCACTTCACGACAACCCGGGCCATGCGCGGCCACTTTGCTACAACTTTTTCGAGTTTCCTTGTGGAAATCCGTCCTCACAAGGGCATCAGGTTGCGTCAAACCGACCTCGCACTAGTCTCTTAGCGCCGAGATCACACCGGTTTCGCACGCTCTTCCCCACTCAGCTCCAAAATTTCCTTGAGACACTATGTCATTTAGACCAAAGGATTGACACACTTTACCTACGGGTGATGAAACACCCCGAGTATCAAACACAAGGAGTGCGAATGATTCGCTCATCTCCGGCTGAATCGCTACGTGTCACACGACTATCGTTCGACGCACCAGCATGAGCATCTCCAAGACTTTTGCGGGACTCGCCTCGACATCTCTCGCGATAACTTTTGCGCTCGTGGGTTGTACCGCGTCTTCATCCACCGGCTCATCACCTTCGGCATCATCTGGCGCCTCAACACCATCGATTGTGGTCACGGGATCGTCAAGCAGCAGCTCGGCTTCAAAGTCAGCCACAGCCACCGCCAGAGCGATGCCGTCGGTTGCTCCGCAAGCAGTTGCCAGCGTGACCATGATCGACGATGCCGTCACGTCCACTGCTGGAAACATTTCCAAAGACAAGACCTATGTGGTCCATGCCCAGTGCGAAGGGTCCGGCACTATGAGCTACGAATTGTTGGTCGACAGCAAGTTTGTCTCCGGAGGCAGTTGGGAGTGCAGCTCAGACATCGTCAATTCCGGAGTCGATTCCACTTCGGGCAAGGCTCAATTGCGGCTCACTGATCCCACTTCTGGCAATCAATCATGGGCAGTTATCTACTTGAGTTCAGAAGAGTAGCCACTCGCAGACGAGTTAACGGTGGGTGTCGGGACCAGCACCGCAACTGCTGTTCGTGTCCAGTCTCTATCTGCACGCGCGTCGATGTGAGGCCACTTCACGACAACCCACCCCATGCGCGGCCACTTTGCCACAACTTTTTCGAGTTTCCTTGTAGAAATCCGTCCTCACATACGTGCGCAGGACTCCAGAAACCGAACGCCCCACGCCAGTTATCCACAGTTCCATGATCTCCCAGGACGACCCCCCGAGATTCCGCAACGCTAGTTGCATGCCACAAAGAACGCCGCTTCCGCCGGAATTAAATACAAGAGGATTTACGGCCAAAGACCTCGAGTCGATGGGCCTCCCCATAGGCCGCATCCGCGCGAGAGACATCGCAAAGTCCCCGGTCAGCCTCATCTACACAACGAGTGGACAAGAGCTGGACGCCCTCGAATCAGTGAGGGTTCTAGCGCGCAGGTTCCCGGAGGTCTGGATGAGCCACCATTCCGCGGCTCGGCTCCACGGACTTTATCTACCGTCTCGGTTGCTGAAGGACGAAAGACTCCATGTGTCCCTTCCAATGAAAAGTGGCCGCATTCGTAGAGCCGGTGTCGCTGGTCACCGGTCCCGCCATCAGAAGAGAATCATCACGTTTCAGGGCGTTCGAGTTTCATCACCCGTGCGGACCGTCTTGGAAATGACGCCGTACCTGAACGAAGACGAGCTCGTGATCCTTGGCGATCAGCTGGTGCGAATTCCTCGGGCGAGATTCGAACGGCGCACGGAACCGTTCATTTCCCTCGAAGCGTGGTCTCTACTTGCCAGCTCTCAGAAATTCATCAAGAAGGCTGCGCTCCTCACATCAATAGCGCAGGTTCGAGTTGGATCTGATTCACCGTGGGAAACCCGGCTCCGGCTCGCAATCGTTCGAGCAGGCCTCCCCGAACCCGAACTTCAAGTCATGGCAGATCCAGATAACCCGTATTCCCCGAGCGCGGATTTGGGGTATCGCCCCTTCCGGATCGCGGTTCATTACGACGGCGCCACTCACTACGATCCCGACACTTACGCTCGAGATCAGCGGCGAGACGGCACGTTCGAGTCATTGAGTTGGCGAAACATCAAGTGCAGCGCGAACGATGCGCGAAACGGTTTTCGAGAGGTCATCCCTCAGATCATCTCCGCGTTCTATTTCTAGGCCACGAGGCTTGGGCTTCGAGTGCCAGCTGATGTCCGCAAGCGTGCGCTAGATCTAGGACTTACAGCCGCCTAGACGCTCGACGATTCTGTCATTTGACCTCGTTTCCCCTCGACTCCCCTGTCACTCAACGCCCTTAACCCTCGACGACGCCGCCCGGAGTCCCGAACAGCTCCTATGCGAGAACGGTTTGCGACAACTTTTTGCCGATTCGTCGTCGAATTTCGTCCCCGCATAGGGTGCGTTGTCGCGAAGTGGCCTCACATTGGAGGCGTGTTGTAGCGAAGTGGCCTCACATTGGAGGCGTGTTGTAGCGAAGTGGCCTCACACTTGGGCATGTTGTCGTGAAAAGGCCTTGCATCGAGGGAGGTGGAGGCGTCTAGGACCCGCAACTCGTTCCAATGGGCTGATCGCCCACCTTGACGGGGAGCTTGCCCTTGGCTTCGGACTTGCCGGTGAGCACGTCAACGAGCGCCTCGAACGCACCCGTGGTGCGGCCATAGAGAGCCACCTTGGACGCCGCCTGCGAGCGCGAAAGGCCGTAAGGGGCGTCGAGTGCCACCACTACGTCCGCGTTAGCCGTCACGTTTCCGTTCCCCAAGAAAGCCACGGAGATTCCGCCACCAACGCTGAGGCCAGCGGCCTTTGCGGCTCGGGTCAAACGAGCGCGGTCACGAGCGTCGCCGCCAGTGATACTGATGCTCTTACCCACCAAGGGGCCGCTGCACTTTGAGCCAAAAGCGGTGATGGCAGCAGCTGAGATGGCGCGGCTCTCCGTTTCAGGATCGACGTCCGAAGCCTCGGCGGACTTCTCTTGCTGCATCATCTGCATTGCCACTACGCGAGCGGCGGCCTCATCCAAGCGTGATTCCTTCAAGGAACCCTCCTTCACGGCGGCAACGATCGCCTTATGAGCAGCCGTCACATTTGGCGGCATGACCAGGAGGTCAGCCCCAGCCCCTAGCGCCGCCACGGATTCCTGGCCGGTCGAGTAATTCTCCGTAATCGCGCCCATGTTCAAGGCATCAGTCACCACCACACCTTCAAACCCGAGCTTTCGCAGCTCCGCATAGGACGCGGCGGACAAGGACGAGGGAACGCCTGGATCCAGTTCGGTGACGGCAATGTGTCCCATCATGATCATCGGGACGCCCGCATCAATGGATTCCTTGAACGGCACCCAGTCCCGCGCCTCCAGCTCAGGAACGGAAGCAGACTGAACCGGCAGTCCCACATGGGAATCCGTGGTCACAGACCCGTGGCCCGGGAAATGCTTCAACGATGGCATGACTCCGGCAGAGACAGCACCCTTCCACGCAGCCACCACGTTCGGCGCCACGAGAGAAGCATCGGAACCCATGGACCGCGCGCCAATCACAGGATCGGTGGGCCCGATGGTCACATCCGCGTCAGGGGCAAAATTCATGGTGAATCCCAGATCGGCCAGGTCCTGGTTCAGCGCATGATGAGACTTTTCGGTCAACGAAGGATCGTTTGCGGCGCCGTAAGTCATCCCGGTGGGCCACTCGGTCAGCGGAGCCTGGACGCGAGCTACCAGCCCGCCCTCTTGATCCACCGCAACAATTCCGGGCCACGAGCGTTCGCCGGACAGCGCAGATCCCAGCTTCTTGGTCGCAGACGTCAAAGCGGAAACATCCACGCCTGCGGCTCCACCTGTCGCTCCACCGGAATCACCCGAGTTCGAATTGGAGCCGCCTGAAGAAACTGGAATGTTGTCGCCCATCATGATGACTCCGCCGAGGTGAAGCTTCTTGACGAGCGCGGACTGAGACGCGTAATCCTTCCCGGAGAAGAACGCCACGAGCACCTGACCGGCCTTCTGCTGCACGGTCATTTCAGAAACCGCTTTCTGAGCGGCAGCAATCGTGTCACCCGATGGTCCCCATGAAGACGCTTGAGGTTCTGCCGGGGTAGCGCTCTCAGAAGGCGAGGCAGAGGAGCCGGGCTGCGTCGTCGTAGTGGAAGTACCGGACGAAGAGACAGACGAAGGCGCGCCCGTGCACCCCGCCAACACGAGAGAAGCGGCACACGCGGCGCCAATGACGCTCATAAACGACTTAGAATTCACCTCATTAACGGTACCGCCAGTACGATGAAGCGATCCGTTTCAGCCGAAAACCCCCGGATACTAGGAGCCGCATGCGCATCGATTTCGCCGAGAGCCGCCAGTCAACACTGGGTCTTGAGTGGGAAATTGCCCTCGTTGACCGCGAGTCGGGTGATTTGAGAAGTGTGGCCCAAGAGATTCTGGACGGCGTCCACGCGAACCACGGCAACCTCGGACCTGACGAAGAGCATCCCCACGTCAAGCAGGAATTGCTGCTGAACACCGTGGAGATCGTGACCGGCGTGTGTGACACGGTGGCACAGGCGAAGAAGGAACTGCATGACAATATGCAGGCCGTTCGAGAGATCGCAGATCCCATGGGCGTCGAGCTCTTCTCCGCCGGCTCCCACCCGATTGCGCAGCCGTCCACGCAGCCTGTGACGGACAAGGATCGTTACGGCAAGCTCATTGACCGCACCCAGTGGTGGGGTCGCCAGATGGTTATTTACGGCGTGCACGTCCACGTTGGAGTGGACCACAAGAGCAAAGTTCTCCCGATTGTTGACGGGCTCATCAACTTCCAGCCGCACCTCCAGGCGCTCTCCGCGTCCAGCCCATTCTGGGGCGGCGAGGACACTGGCTACGCTTCGCAGCGCGCGCTCATGTTCCAGCAGCTGCCCACCGCGGGCCTGCCGTACCACTTCTCCCAGTGGTCCGAGTATGAAAGCTACGTCGCTGACATGCTCCACACCGGCGTGATTGATGACATTTCCGAGATCCGTTGGGACGTCCGCCCGGTGCCGCGTTTTGGCACGGTGGAAATGCGCATCGCGGACGGCTTGTCCTCCCTCAAGGACGTCGGCGCCATGGCCGCGCTGACGCAATGCATGGTGCAGTCCATGTCAGATCGCCTTGACGCCGGCGAGCGCATCCCCGTCATGCCGCAGTGGTACCGCGTGGAGAACAAGTGGCGCGCGGCCCGTTACGGCCTCGACGCGATCATCATTCTGGACAAGGCTGGCAACGAGCAGCTCGTCACGAAGCACCTCACCGAGCTCTTGAACGAGCTCGAACCCGTTTCTAAGCGACTAGGTTGCGAGAACGAGCTGCGCGACGTCGAGCGCATCATGCGTGGCGGCGCGGGCTATCAGTGGCAGCGCAAAATTGCCGCCGAAAATAACGGGGACCTCTGCGCCGTGGTGCGGGATAATACCGCACGCATGCGGCTTACCTAAGCAGTCACTCCGTATTTTTGAGTACGACGCCGCAGCTCACGCCCCCAGCGACACTTCCGTGACGGGCTGCCCGGTATCCGTACCAAAGTTGATGCCGGACGGCTGGATCCCTGCCATCACCACTTGAGCGCCCAGCGCGGCGACCATCGCGCCGTTATCCGTGCACAGTGAGAACGGCGGGATGCGTAGCTCAATGCCAGCGGACTGGCAGCGCGCTGCCAGAAGCTCACGGAGCCGTGAATTGGCCGCGACACCTCCACCGAGCAACAGCGTGGTGAGTCCTTGCTCTTGGCATGCCAGCACGGCCTTCTTGGTGATGACGTCCACGACGGCTTCCTGGAAGCTGGCCGCAACGTCGGCGACAGGGACCTCTTCACCGCGCTTATCGAAGTGCTCGACGGCCCGCGACACAGCAGTCTTGAGGCCGGAGAAAGAGAAGTCGTAGCGGTGCGGGCCGGGCTCTTCGGCCGTGCCCATGAACTTCGGGACGCTCAAGCCGCGAGGGAAACGGATGGCCTTCGGATTACCGTCCTTGGCCGCGCGATCAATCGCGGGGCCGCCAGGATAACCCAAGCCCAGCAAACGAGCGACCTTGTCATAGGCTTCACCCGCGGCGTCGTCGATCGTAGCGCCGAGGAGCGTGACATCACGCGTGAGGTTGTCGATCTTCAAAATCTCCGTGTGACCGCCGGACACCAAGAGGGCGCCGAGGTTTTTCGGTAGCTCTCCCCCATCCAGCACGCCCACGCCCACATGTGCCACCAAGTGGTTGATGGCGTAGAGCGGTTTGTTGGTGGCAAAAGCCAAAGCTTTCGCCGCAGCGACGCCCACCATGAGGGCACCGGCGAGACCGGGGCCGCTCGTGACAGCAATGGCGTCCACATCATCAAGCGTGACGTTGGCGTCTGCGAGCGCCTTTTCAAGCGTGGGAATCATAGCTTCGAGGTGCGCGCGGGAGGCGATCTCGGGGATCACGCCGCCAAAGCGCACGTGTTCGTCCATAGAGGAGCTCACGGCGTTCGCAAGCAGTTCAGACCCGCGCACAATGCCGATTCCGGTCTCGTCGCACGAGGATTCAATGCCCAAAACGAGGGGTGCTGATGCGTTCATGTCTTTTGGCATGTCCTTTAGTTCTTCGTCTCGTGCTGCGCGTCTTTTGGCTGAGCGAGTCTCTGTTGCGCGAGTTTTTGTTGTCCGAGCTCAAGGCGCATGATGCGGGCGTCCACGCCGTCGCGGTAGTACTTCTTGCGCGTGTGAATGTGCTCAAATCCGTGGCGCACGTAGAGGTCCTGGGCACGCGGATTGTCTTCGCGTACTTCAAGGAGCACGTCATCGGCCCCTCCGGAGATGGCTCCGTCAATGAGCTTCTTGAGCAACGCCGTACCAATGCCACGGCCTTCTTGCTCTGGAACCACGGCGATGGTCTGAACGTCTGCGATCGGTGGGATGCACATGAGTCCCGCGTATCCAATGATCTGTGGCGACGCGGGCTCCGCCGTCGTCATCTCGCCCGGCACTTCCGCAACCCAATATTCGCGCGTTTCCGGCTGCGAAAGCTCATCGAAGAACATTTGAAGCGGCCACGCGTCAATGGGAAAGAGTCGGTTTTCCAGCGCGGACACCGCGGGAATGTCCGCTTCGGTCATGCGGCGCAAAGAATAGTCAGCGCGGGCTGAAGGTGTAGTGCTCACGCGGCGCCGCCGTTCAGGCTCGGGTTCAAACGCGGGTTCAGCGTCATAGCATCTGGAACTTTGGCGTCTGATTCGCGCAAGTACAGCGGTTCAAGGCCCAGCAAAGAACCGCCGCGTGCCAGCACGCCAGCGCCGAAAGCGGCCAAAGAAGCGGCAGATGGCTGTAGCTCCGCAAAGTCGGGATGCACGCTCAGCCCTGCTTCTTCGAGCAATGCTCGCTGGACAGAACCGCCGGCTCCGCAAACCACAGCGCCTGCAGGCAACTCCCCCGGCACTGTCACGTGTGGACCATCCAGCGACGTTCCATCCGCTGCATACGAGGCCCAGTACAGCTCCTTGCGGCGCGCATCGATGGCCGCCACGAATGGTGATTCAACAGCACCGGAAACCAACACGTCCCGTGCAATCGCATCAAGGCTCATCACGCCGTGGAGCGGCTTGCCCCACACAAAAGAGAGCATGTGCGCGGCCATGATTCCCACGCGCAATCCGGTGAACGGCCCCGGCCCCACGCCCACAAACATGACGTCCAGATCCGCTGGCGCCACGGAAGCATCCTCGAGCGTCTCCTTCACCAACGCCACGAGTACTTCGGCCTGAGTGTTGGTTTCTGCCGTGTGGCGCGCGGCGAGCGTGCGAACGCTGCCATCCTCTTCGTATGAAACGACGGCAACCGAGGTCACTGCGGAGGTATCGATGGCAAGAGTGAGCATCCTTCTATCTTACGATTCCCGCGAAGAGCGTGGCTGATCGTGGGGGCACCGTCACAGTGAGACCGTTCCAGGACTCCCCCGGGAAATCGCCAAACTCGTGTGGTTCGGCGCTCGAAAGGATGAGCTCCCATGATCGCCCGGCGGATTCCGGCGGCGCCTGATAGGTCACAGGTTCGGTCGAGGCGTTGAGCATCACGAGCACATCCCGCGTGGATCCCGTCAAGCCGCAGGATTCCGAGGAGCCGTTGAGTACAAAGACGATGCTGCGCTGCCATTCGTCGTCCCAGTCCGCGCTGTCCATGGCGGCGCCGTCCCGGTCCAGCCACACGACGTCCGGTTGCAGGTCTCCATCCACGGCGTCAGTGGCGGTTCCTTCGAAGAACCTACGACGCCGCAGCGCGGCAAACGCTGTCCGGGCCCGTACCGCTTGCCTCGCGAAATTCCAGAACTCCGGCTCACTCGCGGACCAGTCAATCCACGAAACGGGAATGTCGTGACAGTACGCGTTGTTGTTGCCGCCTTGAGTGCGTCCGAGTTCGTCGCCTAGGGAAATGAGCGGAATACCTTGAGACACCATGAGGGTCAGGAAGTGGTTCTTGCGTTGTCTCAGCCTCGCCGCCTCGATCGCGGGAACCGTCGAAGTGCCTTCCACGCCGAAGTTCATGGACCGGTTATCGTTGGCGCCGTCACGGTTGTGCTCGCCGTTGGCCTCGTTCTTCTTGATCTCGTAGGTCACCAGATCCCGCAGCGTAAAGCCGTCGTGGTTCGTGACGAAGTTGACCGAGTTCGTGGGCCGCGCGCCGGGCGCTTGAAAGACATCCGCAGAGCCGGCCACTCGGGAGGCCAACGGTCCCACCATGGCGGATCTGCCGCGCCAAAAGTCGCGCACATCGTCGCGGAACTTGCCGTTCCATTCGGCCCAGCGCGGCGAAAAGTTGCCTAACTGGTAGCCATCCGGTCCCACGTCCCACGGTTCGGCGAAGAGCTTGGTGCGTGCCAACGACGGGTGCGATTCCAGCCGCTTCATGAAGTCGCTGCGCAGGTTAATGGAATCTTGGACGTCAATCTGCCGCGGCCGCGGCTGGCTGTCCCAACGCCAGTACCCATTGGAGCGCGCCAACACCGGAGCGAGGTCGAACCGGAATCCGTCCACGTGCATCTCATCCACCCAGTATGCGAGCGAATCCAAAAGCAGTTGCTGCGTCAAAGGAGCTTCGAGATTGAGGCTGTTGCCCGTCCCCGTGAAGTCCACGTATTCATGCGGCGCATTCGGGTCCAGATGGTAGTACTCCTGGTTGGCAAGTCCTCGCATACTCAGTTGAGGACCTAACCGGTGCGTCTCGGCGGTGTGGTTATAGACCACGTCCAGAATGACTTCGATGCCGTTGCGGTGCAGCTCTTCGACCATGGTCTTGAACTCGTGAACCTGCTCGCCCAAAGAGCCACTCGACGAATAAGTGGCATGCGGCGCGAAGAACCCCAGCGTGTTGTAGCCCCAATCAAACGTTGAGTCCACCACCACCGAGAGCGGCACTTGCCCTAGCGAATCGTAGGAGCTGATCGCCCAACCGGCATCCGGTGTGATTTCGAGGGCATCTTGCGGCGTGAGCATGTAGACGCGGTCGCGAAGCGCCTCCTCATCGAGGGAAAACCCGAATACGCTCGCATCCCACGTGACGTCTCCCGTGATGGCTCGCGCATAAGGATCCACCAGAATTTTTGTCGGGTTGAACCGCAGTCCTTTGCGGGGATCCCACTCACCCTCTACCCGGTAGCCGTACCGCTGTCCGGGCCGGACGCCGACGACGTCGCTATGCCACACCCCGCCTGACGCGCGCATGGGAAACCGACGTTCAGCACCGTCGTCGTCTACTAGACACAGAAGTACCGCGGAAGCGAGCGGTGCGGCCACCGCGAAGTGCGCGCCGCCATGGCGCAAAGTCACGCCGAGCGGCCAAGTGGTATCGGCTTGGTGAACCGACGTTCGCGCTGCGAAAGTCACGTTTTCAGCGTAGCCGAGTGCGCGACTCGCGTGGCGCTTGACTCGGATTTCAGGCGTTGCTGATTACACTCGCAGTAATGAGAGATCGGCAGTGCCGACTTTCTACACTTAGGGCGTTAGCGCCCTACGCTGGCTAGCGTTGATTCCCCCGGATCGACGCTTAGGAATCTGCCAGCGAGGGATCGGCCCCCCGACCGATCCCAGCCCCTCTTGCGCCACCCCCTAGCGGCAAGAGGGGCTCTCCTATTTTTAGAGTCGCTGTCTGGCTACGGGGCGTGACGCGAATGGAGTACGACGGCGCCGCGGCTACAGAAGTGCCGACGCTGCGGCTAGAGACCTACAACTGTGCGGTTACCCCACGCAGGCCCAACGGCGCGCAGGGTGACGAAGCGAGGTGGCTCGGCGGCGTCGTCCTCGAAGCTCAAGATTTCCCCGTCAGCGACCGCCGAATCGAGTTCAATCTCAGGGCGGACGATCTCGATGTCGAGGTAGGAATCGCTCAGTTGCTCAGCTTTGCCGCGGCCCCATTCGACGACCACGACGCCGTTGACCAACTGTGAATCGAGGTCGAGGTCCGTGAGTTCGTTCGCGGATTCCAGACGGTACGCATCCACGTGAATCAGCGACGGCGAATTCTCTGGGTCATCCTTGATGCTTGGGTGAACGCGCGCGATGACGAAGGTAGGCGAAATGATGCCACCGCGAACGCCCAGGCCCTCGCCGATCCCTTGGGTCAGCGTGGTCTTTCCGGCACCGAGTTGCCCGGTCAAAATCAGCACGTCGCCGCTGTTCAGGATGCTGCCGAGGTTGACGCCGAGCGTGTGCATGTCCTCGGGAGACTCAACCGTGATTTCTTGGGTCCACTGTGTGGTGGGTGCATTAGTCATCGGTCAGACCCCATCCGCCGTCTACGTAGCGGCGCGGAACTCGGCCGGAAATGCGCGTGACGATTTCATAGTTGATGGTGCCGCAGGCTGCCGCCCATTCATCAACGTGCGGGCCGTTCTCTCCGAAGAGGACCGCGTACTCGCCTATCAGCTCCGCCGGATCCTCATCCGGACCCACGTCCATCACGAACTGATCCATGGCGACGCGGCCTGCACTGCGGAACAGCTTTCCGCCGATCATGACCGGAGCGTAGGTGGCTGAGCGCGGGATGCCGTCCGCGTAACCTACAGGGATATCTACCAGCACGGTGTCTTCGTGCGTCTTGTAGTTCAGGCCATAAGACACCCCTTGATCCGCGTGGACGCGTTTGGCATTAGCGACGCGGACTTTGAGAGTCATGACCGGCTTGAGGCCAAGATCTTCTGAGCTCTGATCCAGGAACGGGCTCAGGCCATAAAGACCAATGCCGCAACGCACGAGATCGAAGTGAGCGTCCGGCCGACTCAGCGTTCCGGGGGTATTCGCGATATGGCGTGCTTCAAGGTGGAATCCTGCCGCTTCCGTCATCTCGACGGCCTCGCGGAACACGCGGAGCTGGTCATCGGTCTCGGGGCGCGATGGCTCATCCGCGACGGCGAGGTGGGAGAAGACACCTACAACCCGGATCTTTCCGGCGGCTTGAAGCTCCGCGGCCTCCATCAAGAGGGACGGGAGGCGATCCATCGTGGCGCCGTTGCGACCCAATCCGGTGTCCACCTTGATGTGGACGCGAGCGGTGCGGGCCACGTTGTCCGCCGCTTGGGCGATGGCGGGCAGTTCCCAGCCGGAGACGCCAAGGTCAACGTCTGACTCGATCGCTGATTCGAAATCCGTGTCAGCGGTATGCAGCCACGCAAGCATGGGTGCTTCGATACCGCTCTCACGCAGTGGCAGGGCTTCATTCACGTGTGCTGTACCGAGCCACGAAGCCCCGGATTCCAGTGCGGCACGGGCGACGGGAAGGGCGCCGTGCCCGTACGCATCTGCTTTGACGACCGCCATGAGTTTCGCCGGGGCTGCGAGCGCCACGAGCCGCTTAACATTGTGACGAACATTCGCCAGATCGATTTCGGCAACTCGTTCAAAGGGGTCCTGCGGCGCGGTCACGTCTGCCTCAGCAATCAGTCGCGGTTCAAAAGTCACCGGCTAAGTATCCCACCGATGCTCGCTGTGCCGGGTTTATTGAGCCGGACCCCAAGGACTTTCGAAGATTGGTTGTCATAGTTCGTTCACGTGACATTCACCGAAGTCTTGATCCGTATTCACTCTCTCCTTCTACGGTGCAGACAGTGGCCACTGAAGGCCACCTGTCCCGGACATCACTTGAGAGGGTCATTGTGACATTGCGAATTACGGTGATCGGAACCGGATATTTAGGTGCAACCCATGCGGCGTGCATGGCAGAGCTCGGCTTTGACGTGCTGGGTGTTGATATTGATGAACGCAAGATCGAACAACTTGCGGCAGGGCAGTTGCCGTTTCACGAGCCCGGTCTTCCGGAGCTCCTCAAGAAGCACACCGCGAGTGGCAAGCTGCGTTTTACAACGTCATTTGAAGAAGCCGGCGCTTGGGGCGACGTGCACTTCATCGGAGTGGGTACTCCTCAAAAGCCGGGTGGCTACGGTGCAGACATCCGCTATGTTGACGCGGCCGCACTGTCTCTCGCCCAGCACATCACCAAGGACGCGCTCATCGTGGGTAAGTCCACGGTCCCGGTTGGAACCGCGCGACGCCTCGCGTGCCTGGTTCAGGAAAAGCACACGGGTCCTGGCACCATTCGCTTCGCGTGGAATCCCGAGTTTTTGCGAGAAGGTTTTGCCGTCAAAAATACCATCTCCCCTGACCGCCTCGTCATTGGCATTGAAGACAGGGACCTCGACGCCGAAGCCATTCTGCGCGAAGTGTATGCAAGCCAGTTGGCCGCCGAGACGCCCATGATCTTCACGGACTATGAGACCGCTGAGCTGGTCAAGGTCGCCGCGAATGCCTTCTTGGCCACCAAGATCTCCTTCATCAACGCGTTCTCTGAAGTGACGGAGTTCGTGGGCGGCGACATCCGCACCCTCGCGGATGCCATCGGCCACGATGCCCGCATTGGGCGCCGCTTCTTGAACGCTGGCGTGGGCTTTGGCGGAGGCTGCTTGCCGAAGGACATCCGCGCTCTGCAGGCACGCGTGAGCGAGCTAGGCCTTGACCGCACCATGCGCTTCTTGACTGAAGTTGATGAGATCAACCTCCGCCGCCGCGACCGCGTGGTTGCACTCACCGAGGAGATTCTGGGCCGTCTCAACGGCGCCACCGTGGGCATCTTGGGTGTGGCTTTCAAGCCTGATTCAGACGATGTCCGGGACAGCCCGGCGCTCGATGTTGCCGCGCGCTTGTTCAACGCCGGTGCGAACGTCAACGTCTACGACCCGCAGGGCAACGCCAATGCCGCCAAGCGCTTCCCACGTTTGAACTATGTAGATTCCGTTCCGGCCGCGGTGCGGGATGCCCACGTGGTCATCCTGCTCACCGAGTGGCAAGAGTTCAAGAACCTGCACCCTGAAGACTTAAACGGGCTCGTGGCCAACAAGATCATCATCGATGGCCGCAACGTGCTCAACGTCCAGGAATGGGAAGACGCCGATTGGACGATCGCCGCGTTGGGACGCAAGTTCGAACCTTCCCGCGAGGCAATAGGCCTCAACGCTCCGGTCTAGCAGCTGCCGGACTCGCCTCAAACGGCTAGCCCGGCAGCACTAGTTTCCAGCTTTCGCCCAACGGTTCTAGCGGCGCAGGAAGTCGCCGATGTGCTCAGCGAGCGCTTTGGCGCCGAACGTGGAGTTTTCGGCGAGCGCTTTGCCCGTCTGCCCGTGAATGAATGCGGCCGAAGCAGCGAGCTTCGCGAGATCGTTCACGGGTCGGGCAGGGTCCCACGCGCTCAAGAGCGTGCCAAGAAGACCCGTGAGCACGTCGCCGCTTCCGGCCGTTGCCAAGTCAGCGGTGGAGTTCGTGTTGACCCACGTGAAGCCTTCGGGTGAGCAGACGATCGTCGCCGGCCCCTTGAGCAACACCACGGAGTTGTAGCTCACGGCAGCCCAGCGAGTCCAGCGGACGGGGTCTGCCTCGATGTTTTCGCGCGTCACTCGCAGCCCTGCCGCGGTCAGCATGCGCTCCAGCTCGCCCAAGTGCGGCGTGAGCACCAAGTTAGATCCGCCAGAATCCGGCGTCACGTAAGGCAACGCGGACGCATCCACCACGGCGTTCTTACCCGAGGAAAGAGCAGTCTCAACGTTTGCCTGTTGTTGACGATCCTCGCCAATTCCCGGGCCAACCGCCCACGCGGTGACCTTCGACAGGTCACCGGAATAATCCTTGCCAGGGTTGATTCCACCGTAGTGAGCCACAGCCTCCGGCACTTCAACCGCCAACAGCTCTGCGGCAAGCCCGTCAGAAACCGTGCGCAGCATGCCCACGCCGGCATTCACTGCGGAGCGCGCTGCCAAGAGCGCAGCACCCGGATACTGCGCCGAGCCGGCGACCAGTCCCAGCACGCCGCGCGAATACTTGTTGGCGTTGCGGGAAAGCTTGGGGAGTACGTCGGCTACGTCGTCGTCATTGATGACGTACAGCTCCGGCGCACCCAAATGCTCCGCGAGCCCAATATCGACTACTTCAATGCGTCCCGCGAATTCCGGTCCGCGGCCCACCACAAGTCCGGATTTCAGCGCGCCAAACGTCACGGTGAGATCCGCGGGAATCGTCTCCGGCGCGATCGCACCGGTTCCGGCGTCCAGCCCAGATGGCACATCGCACGCCACCACAAAGGCATCCTCAGGGATTTCCGGCAGGCTTATGCCGCCAGCTGCACCGGTGCCCAGCGCGGCATCGATGACCACATCGGCCGTCTCGAGCGCGCGGTGAGCTTCGGTGGAGTCCTTCTCCAGTACGACGCCGCCAGCTCGCGTCAGTGCGGCAGCTCCGGCTTCGTGGATTCTTGCGGAGAGTTGAATCGCGTGGACTGAGACGCCACGACCAGCTAGCTTCGCGAGGGCGAAGAGCGCGTCTCCCCCGTTATTGCCTGGACCCACCAGGGCCACGACTCGAGAACCGTAGGTACGTCCGCGCAACTCGCGAAGTGCGCTAAGGGTGTGTTGCGCGAGGCCGTGAGCGGCCTTGGCCATCAATCGGTCGCCTTCGCCGCGTTCTAGCAGCGGAGCTTCCGCGTTTCGAATCTGTTCGCCGGTGTAAGCGGGGATCATGTGCGTCTTCCTTACTTTTCAGCAATAACCATGGCTGTCGCCAAGTCACCGTCATGACTCATCGAGAGGTGCCACGTTGTAATGCCTTTTTGCGCAGCTACCTCCGCCACGGTGCCATCGATCATGATGTGTGGATCACCGGCATCATCTTTGACCACTTGGCAGTGTTGCCAGTTCATCCCGACGGGTGCGCCAAGAGCTTTCGCGACGGCCTCTTTGGCAGCAAAGCGCGCCGCCAAAGAACGTACCGTGAGGCCACGTTCTGCAGGGACGAAAAGCCGCTCAATGAGTCCAGGAGTTCGTTCAATTTGCTCTTTGAATCGTGAAACCTGCACGACATCAACACCAATGCCGACAATCATGGTCTCCACTTTAGTCTGCTCAGCGTTTTGGGTGCGTCTGCTAATAGTTCATGAATAACATGTGTTTACCTCCTGTTAATTACAACGACTAGTCTGAGAAGTTATGAGCACACAGAACAAAGTTCGTAAGGCCGTCTTCCCTGCGGCTGGATTGGGGACGCGCTTTCTTCCGGCAACAAAGGCGATGCCCAAAGAAATGCTGCCTGTCGTTGATAAGCCAGCAATTCAGTACGTAGTCCAGGAAGCAGTATCGGCCGGACTCACCGACTTGCTGATGATCACCGGCCGGTCCAAGCGCTCCCTCGAGGACCACTTTGACCGCGTTCCATCCCTCGAAGCACGTCTTCAGGAAAAGGGCGATTCCACCAAGTTGAAGGCCGTGCAGCAAGCAACGAGCCTCGGAGACATTCACTACATCCGTCAGGGCGACCCTAAGGGTCTCGGCCACGCCGTGCTGTGCTCGCGCCAGCACGTGGGCGACGAACCATTCGCAGTCCTCTTGGGCGATGACATCATCGACGCCAACGAAACCCTTCTTGCAGACATGATCGCCGTGCAGGAAAAGACCGGCGGCACCGTGGTGGCCCTCATGGAAGTGGCACCAGAGGAGATTTCCGCGTACGGCTGTGCAGCTGTTGAAGCCATTCCTGGCGAGGACTACGTCAAGATCACCGGCCTTGTAGAAAAGCCAGAGGCCAAGGATGCGCCATCTAACCTCGCGATCATCGGCCGTTACGTCTTGCACCCAGCCGTGTACGACGTCCTTGAGAACACCGAGCCGGGCCGTGGCCACGAAATTCAGCTCACCGATGCTCTTCAGACGCTCGCTTCCCGCCCAGAGGGCGAAGAGGGCGCCGGCGTCTACGCAGTGATCTTCAAGGGTCGCCGCTACGACACCGGCGACAAGCTCTCCTACCTCAAGGCCGTCATCCAGATGGCCGCTGAGCGCAAAGACTTGGGTCCGGATCTAGTGCCCTGGTTGCAGGAGTATGCGAAGAGCGCCCCTACCCAGTGGGACGACAAGTAGACACAGACTCCCTGTAGTCTCCAACGACAGACGCGCCAAGGGCGGTCAACTAGTGGTTTTTCCACCTAGTTGACCGCCCTTGCTTGTATGTAATCTTTACAACCCAATCTCAGCGCGCTGGATGGCTTCTTGAGCGAGTTTCGCCTCAGCGGCGTCAATGATCTCGTCCACGCGTCCACGCGGCACAACAGCCACGCCGTCGCCGTCAGCAATCACGAAATCACCAGGGCTCACCACCACACTTCCCACTGCTACGGGCTCTTGCGCACGGAACGGACCATTCCGGTACGGACCGGCCGGAGTGATGGCCCGAGCGAAGACCGGAAAGTCGATGCCCTTCATGTCCGCTGCATCGCGGATGGCTCCATCCACCACAGCACCCACACAGCCCTTGGTCTTGAGGCGACCGGCGATGAGTTCTCCCATCACGGCGCGGTGTGTGGCACCTTGACCGTTGATGACCAGCACATCTCCCGGCTGGATCTGATCAACAATCTCGTGAATGCCTTTGTTGTCGCCAGCTGCGAGGTACAAAGTAAATGCGCGCCCAACTAGTCGCGCGCCCTCCCAGACTGGGTTGATCGCCGCGTCCAGCACGTTGAGTCGATCCATTCCGTCGCTCACGTTTGCCGCTGGAAGCTTCGTAAAGCGCTCGAAGTAAGCTGCGTCGTCGTACGTCATTAAAGTGACCTCACTACCTGTGGAATCAAGCGCTGAAACGCTTCTGCCTGCCGAATATCCTTGTTTCCTGTGGCCTTGCGAGCGTGGTTGCCGCGGTGCTCCGCGCGCTCAGCGTAGTAGCTCTGCAGATACTGCTGCGCCTTCATCTCCGCCATGGCGGCCTTCTTCTGCTCGAAAGCCTCGGTGATGTCCACGAAGACGGTAGGGACGAAGCCGCACAATTCAGGCTGGTGCGGCTCGAAGACCAAGAACTCTGAAGGCGGAGCGGTCTTGAACGCGGATTCCACGCCGGCGCCAGACGTCATCAAGCGAGCCTGCTGGACCATCTGGTGTGCAACCGGGTGATCCGGGTTGAAAGGGTCCTTGTCAGGGTGAGTGAGGACCACCGTCGGAGCGTATTCACGCATGAGATCTGCGAGCTGGAGCACGGCGTCGTGGGTAGGAAGCAACGGATAGTCGCCCAAATCGAAGGCCTGGAAGGACGCCCCCAAGTGCTGGGACGCGCGTTCGGCCTCGCCGTGACGGATCTTCTTGACGTTTTCTTCTGTCTGGCCTTCTTGCTTCCACAGCTCACCGGATTCACCGCGCTCACCGTAGGACAGCGCAACCACCAAGGCCTCGCCGCCTTCGCGCACGAACGTGGCGACGGCGCCCGCGCTACGCCACACAAAATCGGCGCTATGCGCGCCAACTACAAGCATTCTCTTCTCAGCCATGAGCACTCCTCCAGATGACGATCAACGATTAATGTCATCCTAGTCACATGTGCAACGATTTTGCTAGCAAAATTGTGAACAATTTGTGAGAGGTGTGAATCTCTGCGCCTTAACTCGCACCCGCAGGGGTTAACGCGCGCCGGCAGGAGTCTTTCTAATGGCGTCAGCGACTGACATGAGGTGCCGCTGCATCGCAAGCGCCGCAGCGTCTCCATCGCCCGCACAGACCGCCTCAATGATGGCTAGGTGTTCCGGGAGCGACACTTGAGGCCGGCCAGAAACCGTCGAGAGGCGGAACTGGTAGCGAACCGCTTGCCCCTGGAGGCGCTCAATAGTCACAGCAGCCGTGTGCTGGTCAGCGATCTCGATCAATCGCGCATGCAGCCGCTCGTTCCCGCGCGTGTATGCCTCAATGTCCCCGGCAGCTACAGCTCTTTCCATCTCGCGGCCCAACTCACGCAGTTCCGCCTCGTGGGCGGGCGTGATCTTTTCGGCCGCCTTACGCGCACATAGCGACTCGATCGCGCCACGAACTTCAACGATCTCGATGGCCTCTTCCACCGTCACCGAGCGCACTCGAGCACCACGGTTAGGAATACGCTCGATGAGACCCTCTACGGAGAGTTCCGCAAGGGCAGCGCGGACATTGCCCCGGCTCGCACCAAAGTCGTGCGCAATATCCGCCTCAACCAGGCGTTGGTTGGAGACGAAGTCGCCGCGCATGATCGCGGCTCGGAGTTCTTGCGAAAGTTCGGCGGCCGACTTGCCGCGGCTAGATGTGTATTCGCTGGCCATCACGCCACTCCCCTTTCGCTGGTTTCGTTCAGTTGTTGAGCCGTCGTCGTTGCTGAGGCTCATTCGCTAGTTTTCAGCACTTGTGAACCGCTTCGGCGCGAGTTCAGTCTGCTGCTAGCAACACTTCGAATTGTAAACAGTCTAGTGAACAATGCACGAAGAAGGCGGTCCACCACAAAAGTGGACCGCCTTCTTACGTTGAACTATTGAATTACTCGACGGTGACAGACTTAGCCAAGTTACGTGGCTGGTCGACGTCGTAGCCCTTCTGGCGTGCGAGTTCGCACGCGAAGATCTGAAGAGGAACCGTTGCCAACAGTGGCATCAAGAGGGTCTTCGTTTCAGGAACGTAGAACACCCACTCAGCAAACTGCTTGACGGCCTCATCGTTTTCTTCGGCGATCACCAGGGTCTTCGCACCACGGGCGCGAACTTCCTGAATGTTGGAAACCACCTTGGAGTGCATCGAGTGACGTCCGCGTGGCGAAGGAACAACCACGAACACTGGCTTACCTTCGTCAATCAAGGCGATAGGACCGTGCTTGAGCTCGCCAGCGGCGAAGCCTTCCGCGTGGATGTATGCGAGCTCCTTGAGCTTGAGCGCACCTTCCATGGCCACTGGGAAACCAACGTGACGGCCCAAGAAGAGCACCGATTCAGCGTCGGACATGGAGCGGGCCAATTCCTTGATCTGCTCCGAACGGTCCAAGACGTCCTGGATCTTCGCCGGGATGTCGCCGAGGTCCGCGAGGATGTCCTTGATCTCACCGGAGAACAAGTTACCGCGGATCTGTGCAAGGTAGAGACCCAGCAAGTAGGTTGCGGTGATCTGTGCCAAGAATGCCTTGGTGGAAGCCACTGCGATTTCCGGTCCGGCGTGCGTGTAGAGCACGGCGTCAGATTCGCGAGGAATCGTAGAACCGTTGGTGTTGCAGATGGACAGGGTCTTTGCGCCCTGCTCCTTGGCGTAACGCACAGCCATCAACGTGTCCATGGTTTCGCCGGACTGCGAGATGCTCACGATCAGCGTGGATGGGTCCACGATCGGATCGCGGTAACGGAACTCGTGAGAGAGTTCGACCTCAACCGGGATACGGCACCAGTGTTCGATCGCGTACTTAGCAACCTGGCCAGCGTAAGCGGACGTGCCACAGGCCAACACAATGATCTTGGTGATCTTGGCGAGCTCTTCCGGATCAATACGCAACTCATCAAGGGTGAGCTTGCCATTGGCGTCGGAGCGGCCCAACAAGGTGTCAGCCACTGCGTGTGGCTGCTCGTTGATTTCCTTCTCCATGAAGGACTCGTAGCCATCCTTTTCGGCGGCTGCGGCGTCCCAGTCCACGGTGAATTCCTTGCCGGAGGCAGGGTTTCCGAAGAAGTCGGTAATGGTGTGGGTTTCCGGGGTGATCGTGACGATCTGGTCCTGACCGAGTTCCACGGCGCGGCGCGTGAAGTCGATGAAGCCAGAGACGTCTGAGCCCAGGAAGTTTTCGCCTTCGCCAAGGCCCACCACGAGTGGCGAGTTACGGCGGGCTGCTACTACTACGCCTGGCTGGTCAGCGTGGATGGCCAAGAGGGTGAAAGCACCCTCGAGCTGCTGAGATGCGAGCTGCATGGACTTGGTGAGGTCCTTGTTGCCGGCGCCGTTGTAGATGTCGCCGAGGAGCACTGCAGCAACCTCGGTGTCCGTCTCAGACTTGAAGGTATGACCCTTTTCAAGGAGGGACTTCTTGATTTCCGCAAAGTTTTCAATGATGCCGTTGTGAATCACAGCAAGCTTGTCACCATCGGCGAGGTGCGGGTGAGCGTTGGCGTCCGTTGGTCCACCGTGGGTTGCCCAACGCGTGTGACCAATGCCAGTCAACGAATCCTTGAGCGGGTGATGCTCGATTTCGCCGGCGAGGTTGGCAAGCTTGCCAGCCTTCTTGCGCATCTCAATGTCACCATCGGCGACGATCGCTACACCGGCGGAGTCATATCCGCGATATTCCAAACGGCGCAAGCCTTCCATGACAACATCGAGAGCTTGGTGCTCCCCCACAGAGGGCAGGCCTACATATCCAACAATTCCGCACATGCGCTCTAGATTACCTGCCCAGCGCAACATCCGTGGCGCTACTTGCTTCAAGCGAACGCGTGTTTGCTCACATTTCTCATGCGCTTTGTGTCCTAGACAGGTCGCGATTCAGGGTTGCGTCCACATGCCCGGGCATGTCTCAAGTGGCACGAACCCCGAAAAATCGGCAGAATTGCCGGAATGAGTGAATTCCCGAGCGTTCAGACCCGCCGCGCCCCCAACGGCACTAACGGCGGTTCGTTGTCACCGTTCGTGGAACTTGACCGTGAAACATGGGCGCGTCTTTCCGATCAGATTGAGCAGCCCCTCGATGACGATGACGTCCACCGCCTCTCCGGTCTCGGCGAAGACCTCAGCCTCGAAGAAATTCGCGAAGTCTATTTGCCGCTCTCTCGCTTGCTGAACCTGTATGTCGCCGCAGCGGGTCATCTTCATCGAGCCACCAACACCTTCTTGGGTGAATCCACTCGCCGCACCCCTTATGTCATTGGTGTCGCCGGCTCCGTGGCCGTTGGCAAGTCCACCACCTCCCGCGTGTTGCGCGAACTCTTGCGCCGCTGGCCGGGCACCCCGAACGTCGAGCTCATCACTACGGACGGATTCCTTTACCCGAACGCAGTTCTTGAAGAACGCGGCATCATGCACCGCAAGGGCTTCCCCGAGTCCTACGATCGACGCCGCTTGCTTAAATTCGTTGCGGATGTGAAGTCCGGCGCTGAAGAAGTTACCGCTCCTTGGTACTCTCACCTCTCCTACAACATCGTTCCGGACAAACAAATCCTGGTGCGCCGCCCTGATGTCCTCATCGTTGAAGGCCTCAACGTGTTGGCGCCCGCCCGTATTCGCGATGACGGCACCAGCGGCCTGGGCCTGTCCGACTTTTTCGACTTCTCCATCTACGTGGATGCGCGCACGCAGGACATCGAGAACTGGTACATCCAGCGCTTCATGAAGCTACGCCAAGGCGCCTTCGCGGATCCAGCGTCCTACTTCCACCGCTATTCCACGCTCTCTGATCAAGAGGCGTTTGAGACGGCCTCCGGAATTTGGAAGCGCATCAACGAGCCAAATCTCAAGGAAAACGTGCTCCCCACTCGCGGGCGTGCCACTTTGGTGCTGACAAAGAATTCGCGACACGCCGTTCACAGAATGCTTTTACGAAAAATCTGACGTTTCTCCGCGGCACTTTCGCTTGCCAAATTACTTAGTCAGCGCAGAAATCCGCACGTTTTAGTGTGACCAATTCCTCAACTAGCATGCAGTGTAAGCGTTTCCACTCCTGTGACCTTTCTGTTACATTTGAGTCATGCTTCAGGGATTTAAAGACTTCATCATGAAAGGCAACGTCGTAGATTTGGCGGTTGCCGTTGTAATGGGCGGCGCTTTCGGCGCTGTCGTAACCGCTCTTGTGGACAAGATCATCATGCCGCTTATCAGCATGTTGGTCGGCTCGCCTAACTTCGATCAGTTCTTGGTCTTCGGCCAGGTTCAGATCGGTGCCTTCTTGACGGCTCTCGTCAACTTCTTGCTCGTTGCACTTGCGATCTACTTCGTGATCGTTTTGCCAATGAACAAGGCTATCGAACGCCGTAACGCCCGCTTGGGCATCACGGAAGATGATGCAGCAGATCCAAACACTGTTCTCCTCACCGAAATCCGCGACGCTCTCAAGGGCCGCGCCAACTAATTAGTTCATCAATAAAGAAGCCCCGGACCTTTTGGTTGGGGGCTTCTTTCGTACGCGCTGCAGTACCTCGCTATTTCTAGCCCGTACGACGACGCCCGCATACGCCGAGCGGGCATCCTCCGGTTCAGGAGAACGCCCGCTTTAGCCTTATTCGATGGCTCGCTTTGTGCCGAAAAGCTTAGCTTTCGAGTGCGAGCTCTTCGCCGACGACAGCGGCTAGTTTTCGGCAGACCTCTTGGGCGTGCTCTTCGGTAGCAGCTTCCACCATGACGCGAACAACTGGTTCGGTACCGGACGGACGCAACAGCACTCGGCCGCTCTCCCCCAATTCCTGTTCTGCTTCGGCGATGGCGCGATTGACGCCCTCATTGACCTTGACCTGTGCTTTGTCGACGCCCTTGACGTTGATCAGCACCTGAGGCAACACGTTCACCACTGCAGCAAGTTCCTTCAAGGTCTTGCCCGAAGCAGCAACGCGAGCCGCCAAGTGAAGGCCCGTGAGAACGCCGTCACCCGTAGTCGCGTGATCGGACATGATGACGTGACCGGATTGTTCCCCACCGAAGTTGTAGCCGCCGGAGCGCATGGCTTCCAGGACGTAGCGGTCGCCCACGCCGGTCTCAACAACGTTGATGCCGTGTTCTTTCATAGCGAGCTTGAGGCCCAAGTTGCTCATGACTGTGGCTACGAGCGTGTCATCCTTGAGCTTGCCGGCTTCCTTGCTGGTGATCGCCAAGACGGCCATGATCTGGTCGCCGTTGATCACAGTTCCTTCGTGATCCACGGCGAGGCAGCGATCGGCATCGCCATCGTGCGCAATGCCCAAGTCCGCGCCGAAAGCCAAGACAGCTTCCTGGAGCTTCTCCAAATGAGTAGAACCGTAGCCCTCGTTGATGTTGATGCCGTCTGGATCTGCACCGATCACCATGACGTCTGCACCCGCAGCTTTGAAGGCTTCTGGAGAGCATCCGGAGGCCGCACCATGAGCGCAGTCCAAAACAACCTTGAGGCCGTCCAAACGATTCGGCATGGATTGGAGCAAGTGCACTACGTAGCGATCCTCGGCGTCTGCAAAACGAGCTACGGTGCCCACATCGGCGCCAACGGGTCGCGGTGGGGCCTGCTTCATTTGAGCTTCGATGGCGTCCTCCTGGGCGTCGGTGAGCTTTTCACCACCCTTGGCCAGGAACTTGATGCCGTTATCTGGCGCAGGGTTGTGAGACGCCGAAATCATGACGCCGAAGTCGGCACCGAGATCTGCCACAAGGTACGCGGCAGCGGGAGTAGGCAACGTACCTGCATCATTGACTTCCACGCCACTAGCGGCGAGACCTGCCTCAATGGCAGCAGAGATGAAACCACCAGAGATGCGTGGATCTTTAGCCACGACGGCAACGGGTTTGCGGTCCGGCTCGCTCTCATTGGATCCCAAAACCACAGCGGCGGCTTGTGCCAACTGCATCGCCAATTCAGGAGTGATCAATTCGTTCGCTTTTCCACGGACGCCGTCCGTGCCAAATAACCTAGTCATCGCTAACCAATCTTATGCCCATGGTCCGAATTTTCGGGTGAGGTTGGGTTGACCACAGGGAAGATTGCCGAATCAGTTTCGCCCTCGTCCAGAACGCTCGACGCCCGGCCCACGATCAGCGGATCCGGAGCACGCACCACTCGCGGATTCTTGTTGGGGTAGTCCAAGGTATTCAGGACATGACGCATAGCTTCGAGACGCGCACGCTTCTTGTCATTGGATTTCACCACAGTCCACGGTGCATCGGCGGTGTCCGTATAGAAAAACATCGCCTCCTTGGCCTCGGTGTACTCATCCCATTTGTCGAGGGACGCCAAGTCAGTCGGTGAGAGCTTCCACTGGCGTACCGGATCAGTCTCACGGTTGGCGAAGCGTGACAGCTGCTCTTCGCGGCCTACAGAGAACCAGAACTTCACCAAGTGAATGCCAGAGTTCACGAGCATCCGCTCGAGCGACGGCGCCTCGCGCATGAACTCCAAATACTGTTGCGGCGTGCAGTAGCCCATCACCCTCTCCACACCAGCACGGTTGTACCAAGAGCGGTCCATCATCACGATCTCGCCGCCTGAGGGCAAGTGCGCAATATAGCGCTGGAAATACCACTGCGACCGTTCCTCATCCGTGGGCTTTTCCAAGGCCACGATGCGCGCACCACGGGGATTCAGATGTTCGTTGAAACGCTTGATCGCGCCACCCTTGCCGGCCGCATCGCGACCTTCAAAGATGATGAGAACCTTCTGGCCAGTGTCCTTGACCCACAACTGCAGTTTCAGGAGCTCAATCTGCAGTCGGCGCTTCTCGCGCTCATAAGCACGGCGCGAAAGCTTAGTGTCATAGGGGTAGTTGTGACGCCATGCATCCGGGTTGATACGGGGAACAGCTTTGTTATTCGACTTCTTGTTCAGTTCCCGCAGCTCATCAAGTTCGCTCGCATAGTCCACGGTGACTGAAATGCGCGGTTCTTCCTCGCTACTTACAGGCGGAACGGCGGACGTGGAGGAAGGCTGTTGGCCATTAAGATTCTCTGCGCTCATGAGCTACCCCTTGGTTTATGGTTGTGCTGCTTGAATTCTAATGGCGAGAAGAACCCCCAAAGTACGGAACCTTAAAACAAAAGAACCCCACCCGAAGGTGAGGTTCTTTTGAGACTGAGACGCCAGCTGCGGCGTCGTAAGCGAATATTAACGCTTGGAGTACTGAGGTGCCTTGCGGGCCTTCTTGAGACCAGCCTTCTTGCGTTCGATAACGCGAGCGTCACGAGTCAAGAAGCCAGCCTTTTTCAAAGCTGGGCGGTTGTTGTCGCGGTCGATCTCGTTGAGCGCGCGAGCGATACCCAAACGAAGAGCGCCAGCCTGGCCGGAAGCTCCACCGCCGTGAATGCGAGCAATCACGTCGTAAGCGCCTTCAAGCTCAAGAAGCTTGAATGGCTCGTTAACTTCCTGCTGGTGCAACTTGTTTGGGAAGTAGTTGGCGAGTTCGCGACCGTTGATGGTCCACGATCCGGAGCCTGGAACCACGCGAACGCGGGCAACGGCTTCCTTGCGGCGTCCAACAGCGCCACCGGCAACGGTCAAAGCTGGGCGCTCTGCCTTTGCGGTCTCGTCTGCTGCAACCGACTCGGAGGTGTAGGACGCCGGGGCATCCTCAAATTCATTTAGCTCTTCAGTATTCTGAGCCACTGTTTCTCCTTAGAAAATGGTTTTCTGGTGGCCCAGGACTACTGAGAGACCTGGGTGATTTCGAACGACTTTGGCTGCTGCGCGGCGTGTGGGTGCTCTGCACCGCGGTACACCTTCAGCTTCGTGAGCTGATCTGCAGCGAGGGAGTTCTTAGGAAGCATGCCCTTGACAGCCTTCTGGACTGCAAGCACAGGGTTCTTTTCCAAGAGCTCCGCGTAGTTAACGGACTTGAGGCCACCCGGGTAACCCGAGTGACGGTAGGCGCGCTTCTGCTCGAGCTTTGCGCCGGTCAATGCAACCTTCTCAGCGTTGATGATGATGACGAAGTCACCCATGTCAGCGTGTGGAGCAAAGGTTGGCTTGTGCTTTCCGCGCAGCAAGGTTGCGGTCTGGCTGGCGAGGCGGCCGAGCACAACGTCGGTGGCGTCAATGACGTGCCACTGACGATTGGCATCGCCTGGCTTCGGTGTGTACGTACGCACGGTAATTGCCTTCATTTCTTAGTATCTGGTCAAGCGCTATTTCGTTTTGCGACGTGAGACTCGCAATTCAAATGCACTGTGGTGTCTGCGCACTGACCAGTTTGCCCGTGTGAGGATTAAGCGAACCGGTCGTCCTAAAAGCTGCCTCAGACTTCGTAGACCAGGACTCTGCAACTGAGTCGTCACGCGAAGTAAGTTGTGTTAGGCATAGGACAAGCACAACAGCTATCAATCTTACCAAAGGACTACCAGCCGCGCCAAACGTGGGTTATGCTTGCGAGCTTTCAGCCGGACGACGCCGCGCACGGGTCATATTGGCTCGAGCCTCAAGCTGCGACTCCTCGGGGTACTTCACTTCCTCAAGCACGAGCGGATGCGGGGGCGCCAAAAGCGAGCGCGAGTCCCTGACTTGGAGCTCAAGGCGATGACGGAGCCAACCGGCCTCTTCACGCCCCTCCCCTACCAATAGCGAAGCGCCGATCAGCGAGCGCACCATGCTGTGACAGAAAGCATCCGCTTGAAGGTGCGCGGTGATGTATCCGAAGGAGTCGCGCTCGAACCGGAAGTCCTGCAGCGTGCGAAGCGTGGTGGCGCCCTCTCGGGGCTTGCAGAAGCTCAGAAAGTCGTGATGACCTAGAACGCTCTGTGCTTCGCGGTTCATCAGGTCCACATCCAGGGTGGCGTCCACGTACAGCGTGGAGTTACGTACCAGCGGATCCACGGTGATGCTCGCGTCAGAAGTTCGGTAGCTATAGCGCCGCCACAATGCGGAGAAGCGTGCGTCAAATCCTTGCGGAGCGCGTTGAGTTTCATGGATGACGACGGCGCCTGCCCCGGTACGCTTCAAAATTCCGTTGAGGCGTCGCTTCAGTGCCTCTTCCGCGGACAGGGTCTTGCCACGGTTCAGGGCGGCGTATTCGGCCTCGGTGAGATCGCAATGGACGACTTGGCCACGAGCATGAACGCCGGCATCAGTACGCCCTGCCACCACGGTGCGGACATCGCGCCGCACAATCAACGCAAGTGCGTCTTCGACTCGTCCCTGAACTGTTGTCAGACCCGGCTGCCGAGCCCACCCGGCGAAAGCTGCGCCGTCGTACGCTAAGCGAATCATCATCCGAACTAGAGCCGGGGCACTCGCGGTCGCGTCTACGGCGACCCAACCCTCATCCATCACCCAGTCATCTTAACGCAGGAAGCCCGCCCCCTTGCGGGTGACGGGCTTCCTGAAATGCGAAGTGATGAAGACTACTTGGCTTCTTCGGCCTTGTCGTCTGCAGCTTCCTCAGCAACAACCTCTTCAGCCGGAGCTTCGGTGGTCTCTTCTGCGGTAGCTTCGGTGACCTCTTCAGCTGGAGCCTGGGTCTCTTCAACCTCAGCCTCAACTGGACCGGACGTCTCGGCAGCCTTTTCAGCTTCCTTGACGACAGCCTGCTTTGGGGAAAGTGGCTCCATCACGAGCTCGATAACAGCCATAGGAGCGTTGTCGCCCTTACGGTTACCGATCTTCGTGATACGGGTGTATCCACCTTCGCGGTTAGCCATAACAGGAGCAATGTTTTCGAACAATTCGTAAACGATGCCCTTGTTGGTGCGGCTGCGAGGAGCAATCACGGACTGCACCTGACGGCGTGCTGCGAGGTCGCCCTGCTTCGCGAACGTGATGAGACGCTCTGCGAACGGACGAAGACGCTTGGCCTTGGTCACGGTGGTGGTGATGGACTTGTGCTCAAACAACTGAGCAGACAAGTTTGCGAGCATCAATCGCTCGTGGGCCGGTGAACCGCCGAGGCGTGGGCCCTTAGTAGGGGTAGGCATTGAAGTTCTCCTAATGGGGAGCCCTGAAACCCTTTAGGGTCCTGGGCACAATTTGATGTTTTCGACGTTTAAGAGCGAGCTCTTAGAATTCGTCGTCGTAGTCTTCGTCGTCCATAGCGGCACGAGCAGCGAGATCGAAACCTGGAGGGGAATCCTTGAGGGACATTCCCAGGTCTACGAGCTTCGCCTTGACCTCGTCAATGGACTTCGCACCAAAATTGCGGATATCCATCAGGTCGGCTTCGGAGCGTGCAACCAGCTCGCCTACAGTGTGAATTCCTTCACGCTTCAGGCAGTTGTAAGAACGAACCGTGAGCTCAAGCTCTTCGATCGGCATGTTGTACTTGATGGCGTCGCCACCCTCAGACGTGCTGGGGCCCAAGTCAATGCCTTCGGCTTCAGTGTTGAGTTCGTGTGCAAGACCGAACAATTCCACCAAGGTGGAACCTGCGGAAGCCACGGCGTCACGAGGAGACATGGATTCCTTCGTCTCAACATCGAGCACCAACTTGTCAAAGTCAGTGCGCTGCTCTACACGAGTAGCTTCAACGTTGAACGTCACCTTGAGCACTGGCGAGTAAATCGAGTCAACCGGAATACGGCCGATCTCGGCGTCAGCGCTCTTGTTCTGTGCAGCCGAAACGTAGCCACGGCCACGTTCGATCGTCAGTTCCATGTCGAACTTGCCGTTGCCATTAAGCGTGGCAATGTGCAGGTCCGTGTTGTGGAACTCAACACCAGCCGGCGGCGTGATATCCGCAGCCGTAACCTCGCCCGAGGTCTGCTTGCGCAAGTACGCAACAACAGGCTCGTCATGCTCCGAAGAGACAGCAAGATTCTTGATGTTCAAGATCAGCTCGGTGACATCTTCCTTGACACCCGGAACCGTGGTGAACTCGTGCAACACACCGTCGATGCGCACGCTGGTTACAGCGGCACCCGGGATGGAAGACAACAAGGTACGGCGCAGGGAGTTGCCAATGGTGTAGCCGAAGCCGGGCTCAAGCGGTTCGATCGTGAACCGAGAGCGAGTCTCGGAGATCTTTTCTTCAGTAAGGGTTGGGCGCTGTGCAATAAGCACTTTTATTTCCTTTCGCGAGCATCCGCTATATGACGCATCACATTCGGTTGGAAATGACGTCTGCCGTGCGGCCTGCGTCTCTTCGAGGCTGGTTCTCGAGCGCCGCAGGTCACTTGCCTAGCTTTCCTGATTGACCTAGTCAATTCAAGAATATTCAGCAAAGTGAGCCTGCGGCTCGAGAATTCAGCTAATTAGACGCGGCGACGCTTGGATGGGCGGCAGCCGTTGTGTGCGCTCGGGGAAACATCCGAAATGGATCCAACCTCGAGGCCAGCGGCCTGCAAGGAACGGATCGCGGTTTCGCGTCCCGAACCTGGGCCCTTGACGAATACGTCAACCTTGCGCATGCCGTGCTCCTGAGCGCGCTTTGCAGCGGACTCGGCAGCCATCTGAGCAGCGTATGGGGTGGACTTACGGGAGCCCTTGAATCCAACTTCGCCGGCGGAAGCCCACGAGATTACCGCGCCCGTTGGGTCGGTGATGGAAACGATGGTGTTGTTGAACGTGCTCTTGATGTGGGCCTGGCCCACGGCAACGTTCTTTTTATCCTTACGACGCGGCTTGCGAACCGCGCCACGAGTCTTTGGGGGCATTTCTTCTCCTACGAAATCTTTGGCTTAAGTTTCGCTATTTCTAGCGGGTCTTCTTCTTACCGGCAACGGTGCGCTTTGGTCCCTTACGGGTACGCGCGTTGGTCTTGGTACGCTGACCGCGGACCGGCAGGCCCTTACGGTGGCGAATGCCCTCGTAGGATCCGATCTCAACCTTGCGGCGGATATCGGCCGCGACTTCGCGGCGAAGATCGCCTTCAACCTTGAAATTGCCTTCGATGTAATCGCGGAGCTGAACGAGCTCAGCGTCAGAGAGATCCTTGACGCGGGTGTTCGGGTCAATCCCGGTCTCTGCGATCGTTTGTTCTGCACGGGTCTTGCCCACGCCGTAGATGTAGGTGAGCGCAATGATCACGCGCTTTTCGCGCGGGATGTCTACGCCAGCGAGACGAGCCATACTGGTTCACTCTTTCTTTATTCGCGGAGGTCTTCAACAATCCGGCCTCACTGTGATGGTGAGTCCCCGGCCTCCGTGCCGGGGGTGCACTTCCCTTGCGGGAAGTTGGATTGCCTTTATGTTGTGGTACTACGCGCAGGCCAGATCTCCCGAAATCGGGAGACCATCCCTTGAATCAGGAATTTAGCCCTGGCGCTGCTTGTGGCGTGGGTTCTCGCAGATCACCATGACCCGGCCATTACGGCGGATCACTTTGCACTTATCGCAGATCGGCTTCACGCTCGGATTTACCTTCACGGTATTTGTCCTTTGCGGTTGCGGTTTTTACTTGTAGCGGTAAACGATGCGGCCGCGGTTGAGATCGTAGGGGCTGAGCTCAACCACAACGCGATCCTCGGGGAGGATACGGATGTAGTGCTGACGCATCTTTCCCGAAATAGTCGCGAGTACTACGTGCTCGTTTTGCAACTTCACGCGGAACATCGCATTGGGCAACGCCTCAGTGACGGTACCCTCTACTTCAATCACACCTTCTTTTTTGGCCATATCCTCCGCTAACTTTGGGCACAACTTACCCAGCGGGTAAATTGCGTTGAATAGAATCGGCTTCAGAATCTGGGCTAGGGCGCTGATGCATTCACATGATCAGAAATTAGGCACACAGATAGAGACAGCCGAAGATCTAGTTTACTCACTAGTCCCTTACATAAGCAAACCGGCCAGCGCATGATATACGCCGGCCGGTTTGCTGTATAGAGGTACTTAGTCGAGTGGAGAAGGAGTCACGCCGAATTCGGCAAGACGTGCCGCTCCCCCATCGGGAGCAGTCAGCACCCAAATGCCACCCATATGAACGGCCACGGTGTGCTCCCACTGCGACGCACGTGACTTGTCATTTGTGACAACGGTCCATTCGTCGGCCAGCGTGGTGGTTTCGATCTTTCCACGAACAAGCATTGGCTCGATGGCGATGCACAAGCCCGGCTTCACGCGTGGTCCACGGTGTCCCGAACGGTAGTTCAAGACATCTGGCGCCTGATGCATCGCCGAGCCGATGCCGTGACCTACGTAGTCTTCCAGGATGCCCAGTGGCGCCCCTTCAGCTGCAGTCACGTAGTCATCGATGGCATTTCCGATGTCTCCCACGTAGCGAGCGGAAGCCAAAGCGGCAATCCCCGCCCACATAGCTCCTTCGGTGACGTCGGACAGACGCTGGTCTTCCGGATCAATCGTGGAACCAACCAGGACAGTGCGTGCGGAGTCGGCGTGCCAACCCTCAACGATCGCGCCGCCATCAATCTTGAGAACGTCGCCGTCCTTGAGCACTCGGTTGCCCGGGATGCCGTGGACCACTTCTTCGTTCACCGACGCACAGATGGTCGCCGGGAAGTCGAAGTAGCCCAAGAAGTTGCTCTTGGCGTTGTGGCGAGCCAAGACGCCGGCGAACACGTTGTCCAGTTCTTTCGTGGTGACGCCTACAGCGGCAGCAGCCACCGTCTCGTCAAGTGCCTCCGAAAGAACAAGACCCGCCTTGCGCATGCGCAAGATATCCGCGTTGGTCTTGTACTCAATCTTGGGTTGGCCGAATGCCATGTGTTCCTTCTTATACTTACTTAGCGCCGAGAGCGTCCAAAACGCGCTCAGTCACTTCGTCGATCTCACCCAGTCCGTTGACTTCGCGAACAATGCCGCGGTCCTGGTACTGGTCGATGACTACCTGAGTCTCCTGGTGGTACAGGGACAAGCGGTGACGGATTACTTCAGCGTTGTCATCCTGACGACCTTCGATCTCGGCACGCTTCAACAAACGGTCCACGAGCTCGTCATCATCAGCGGTCAGCAACAACACGGCGTCGAGCTGAGCGTCCTTCTCGGCGAGAATCTCGTCGAGGGCGATCACCTGAGGGGCCGTGCGTGGGTAGCCGTCCAGCAAGAAGCCGTCAGCGACGTCTTCCTGGTGCAAGCGGTCACGAACCATGTTGTTCGTTACCGAGTCCGGCACGAAGTCGCCATTGTCGATGTACTTCTTGGCTTCGATGCCAAGAGGCGTCATCTCTTTGACGTTCGCACGGAAGATGTCACCCGTGGAGATTGCCACTACACCGAGGCGCTCGGATATACGAGCAGCCTGCGTTCCTTTGCCGGAACCTGGAGGGCCAATGATCAAGAGTCGGGTCATCGCAAAAGTCCTTCATAGTGTCGCTGTTGCATTTGAGCATTGATTTGCTTGACGGTTTCCAGACCCACACCAACCATGATGAGGATCGAAGTTCCACCAAACGGGAAGTTCTGGTTTGCACCAATCATGACGAATGCGACGAGCGGAATGAGCGCCACGAACGCCAAGTAAATAGCTCCCGAGAACGTGATGCGGCTCAGTACGTACTGCAAGTATTCAGCCGTTGGTCGACCCGCACGGATACCCGGGATGAATCCACCGTACTTCTTCATGTTGTCTGAGACCTCATCCGGGTTGAATGTGATCGAAACATAGAAGTAAGTGAAGAACAGAGTGAGGAGTACGTAGACCGTCATGTACAGCGGTGACGTGCTCGTCAAGTGAGTCTGGATCCAGGTTGCCCAGTCCGGCAAGGTTCCATCAGGACGCATGTTGAACTGCACCAGCGTGCTTGGCAGCGCCAGCATGGAGCTCGCGAAGATCACGGGGATCACGCCGGCCATGTTGACCTTGATGGGGATGTACGTGGAGGTTCCGCCAACGGTGCGGCGGCCAATCATGCGCTTGGCGTACTGAACTGGCACGCGACGCTGCGACTGCTCCACGAAGACCACAAGGCCCAGGATGATCAATCCGATCAGAATGACGAGCGAGAACACTCCCCAACCCTGCGTGGTGGCGATGGCGCCCATGGATGCTGGGAAGCCGGAAGCGATCGAAACGAAGATCAGGATGGACATACCATTGCCCACGCCGCGCTCGGTAATGATTTCGCCGAGCCACATGATGAGGGACGTACCTGCGGTGAGCGTGATGATCATCAGCAAGACGTGGATGAGATCGTCGTTCGGGACAATCGGGTACGGACAGCCGGAGAATAGAGAGCCGGAACGTGCTAGCGAGACCAGCGTGGTGGCCTGCAAGAGACCCAGCGCAATAGTCAGGTAGCGCGTGTACTGCGTGAGCTTAGACTGGCCGGCCTGTCCTTCTTGGTGCAGCTCTTCGAAGCGTGGAATGACCACACGCAACAACTGCACAATGATGGACGCCGTAATGTACGGCATGATTCCCATCGCGAAGATGGAGACCTGGAGGAGCGCGCCACCACTAAAGAGGTTTACGAACTGGTACAAACCACCGGTTGTATTACCGAGTGCCAGACACTGCTGTACAGCGCCGTAGTCCACCCCGGGTGCGGGGATATACACGCCAAGGCGATAAATCGCGATGATACCGAGCGTGAACAGCACTTTGTTGCGCAGGTCAGGCGTCCGGAAAACCCGGGCAATGGCGCTAAACAAGCGTCCTCCTGAGAAGAATGAGGTTCCGAGATGACGGAAATGACTAGTTGAGTGTATCGGCTCTGGCTGGAAGTACGGTTAACGCGGGGCCCACATCATGGACTACGACGCCGCCGCACGGCCTAGCGAGAAGGCTTTCAGTACGCTCAATGGGGCAATTATTTTGCTATGAGAGAAGCGAAAAGGCCTTTGGCGGCCGGTAAACCGACTCGCCAAAGGCCTTACGCATTGCTCATTCTCGAATATTCGAGGTGAGACTTAGAGCTCGGAGATGGATCCGCCGGCTGCCTGAATCTTTTCTGCTGCGGAAGCAGAGAAAGCGTCAACCTTTACATCCACCTTGACCGTGATGTCGCCAGAGCCAAGGACCTTTACAGGCTGGTTCTTGCGAACAGCACCGGCTGCTACAAGCTTGTCAACGGTGATTTCGCCACCTTCTGGGAACAACTCCGAGATGCGGTCCAGGTTAACAACCTGGAACTCAACGCGGAAGGGGTTCTTGAAGCCGCGAAGCTTCGGCAAGCGCATCTGCAGCGGCAACTGGCCACCGGCAAAGCCGGCCTTGACCTGGTAGCGCGCCTTGGTGCCCTTGGTACCGCGACCAGCGGTCTTACCCTTGGAAGCTTCACCACGACCAACGCGGGTCTTGGCGGTCTTCGCGCCGGGTGCTGGACGCAGGTCGTGGACCTTAATTGCGTTTTCTTCAGCCATGATTACTCAGCCTCCTCTACCTTCACGAGGTGCGGAACCGTGTTAACCATGCCCACCGTAACGGCGTCTGCAGTGCGAACGACCGTGTGGCCGATGCGCTTGAGACCGAGGGAGCGGAGGGTGTCCCGCTGGTTCTGCTTGCCGCCAATGACGGACTTGATCTGGGTGATTGCCAACGACTTCTCGCTGGGAACAAGGTTCTTAGCCATTTAGACCCCTGCCTTCTGGTTCTGGAGGGTGCGCAACATTGCGTGAGGCACAACCTCGTCCAAAGGCAGACCACGGCGAGCAGCAACGGCTGCTGGCTCCTCGAGGCGCTTGAGCGCATCGATGGTGCCGTGAACCATGTTGATCTGGTTGGTCGAACCCATGGACTTGGAAAGCACGTCGTGGATGCCTGCGCATTCCAAGACGGCGCGGATTGGACCACCGGCGATAACACCGGTACCCGGCGAAGCCGGACGCAAGAGGACAACGCCTGCAGCGGCTTCACCCTGCACGAGGTGCGGGATGGTGGTGCCAACGCGTGGAACGCGGAAGAAGGACTTCTTAGCCTCTTCAACGCCCTTAGCGATTGCTGCTGGAACTTCCTTAGCCTTGCCGTAGCCAACGCCAACCAAGCCGTTGCCGTCACCGACAACTACAAGTGCGGTGAAGCTGAAGCGACGACCACCCTTGACAACCTTGGAAACGCGGTTGATGGTCACAACGCGCTCAAGGAACTTGTCCTTTTCTTCGGTGCGATCGTTGCCACGACGGTCTCCACGGCCACGGCCTTCGCCGCGTCCGCGACCCTCGCCACGTCCGCGGTTGTCGCCGCGTCCGCCACGAGCGTTAGCCTCGGTGGTTTCTTCCGTTGCCTCGGTGGCCTCGGTGTTTTCAGTCACCTGGGGATCCTTCTGGTTGTTTTCTTCGCTCACAGTGCCAACCCACCTTCACGTGCTCCGTCGGCAACCGCGGCCACACGGCCGTGGTACTTGTTTCCACCGCGGTCGAAGATCACAGCTTCAACGCCGGCAGCCTTGGCGCGCTCTGCTACGAGCTCACCAACACGCTTTGCCTTTGCGGTCTTGTCACCTTCGAAGCCGCGCAAGTCAGCTTCCATGGTGGACGCGTAAGCAACGGTCTTGCCCTGCGTGTCATCAACGATCTGAACGAAGATGTGACGTGCAGAGCGGTTGACGACCAAACGCGGACGCGCAGTGGTGCCAGAGATACGCTTGCGGACGCGGAGGTGGCGACGGCCACGGGCTGCGGCCTTGGATTTGCCTCGAATTCCGATAGCCATAATTACTTACCAGCCTTTCCGACCTTGCGGCGGATGTTCTCGCCCGCGTAGCGGATGCCCTTGCCCTTATATGGGTCCGGCTTGCGGAGCTTACGAATGTTAGCCGCAACTTCGCCGACCTGCTGCTTGCTGATGCCAGAAACAGTGACCTTGTTAGCGCCGTCAACGGTGAAAGAGATGCCTTCTGGCGCCTCTACAGTGACCGGGTGCGAGTAACCAAGAGCGAACTCAAGGTTTGCGCCCTTAGCCTGCACACGGTAACCGGTACCGTGGATTTCGAGCTTCTTCGAGTAACCCTCGGTGACACCCTGGATCATGTTTGAGATCAAGGTGCGGGTCAATCCGTGCAACGAACGCGATTCGCGCTCATCGTTCGGACGAGAAACCGTGATGGTGTTCTCTTCCTGAGTAAGCGTGAGGATTGCAGGAATCGTGTGGCTCAATTCGCCCTTAGATCCCTTGACGTTCACCACAGGTCCGTCGATCTTGACTTCAACGCCGGAGGGAACGGTGATGGGAAGACGTCCAATACGTGACATGGTTTCTTCTCCTTTCCGTTACCAGACGTAGGCGAGGACTTCCCCACCCACGCCCTTCTTTGCAGCCTGGCGGTCCGTCAAAAGACCGGAAGACGTGGACAAGATTGCAATTCCAAGGCCACCCAAAACGTGTGGGAGGTTGGTGGACTTTGCGTAAACGCGAAGACCTGGCTTGGAGATGCGGCGAACACCCGCGATGGAGCGCTCACGGTTCGGGCCGAACTTCAACGAGATGGTCAGCTTCTTGCCAACCTCTGCGTCTTCTTCAGCGAAATCGGCGATGTAACCCTCGTTCTTGAGGATCTCCGCTACGCGCACCTTCAGCTTAGAAGATGGCATCGCCACGGAATCGTGGTGAGCGGAGTTTGCGTTGCGCAGACGCGTCAGCATATCTGCGACAGGATCTGTCATAGTCATGTGGGCTTTAGCCCTTCCTCGTCATGGTTTCCGCAGTGCGGACCTGTGACGTAGTTGGTTAGTTTTCGTCAGCCTTGAAAGGGAAGCCGAGCGCCTTGAGGAGCGCAAAGCCTTCTTTGTCGGTCTTAGCGGTGGTCACCAAGGTGATGTCCATACCGCGTGGGCGGTCAACGTTGTCCTGGTTGATTTCGTGGAACATAACCTGCTCCGTCAAACCGAACGTGTAGTTGCCATTGCCGTCGAACTGCTTGCCGTTGAGGCCGCGGAAGTCGCGGATACGTGGCAATGCAAGGGTGACCAAGCGGTCCACGAATTCCCACATGCGGTCGCCGCGCAGCGTGGTGTGCGCGCCAATCGGCATGCCTTCGCGAAGCTTGAACTGTGCAATCGACTTGCGAGCCTTCGTTACCATCGGCTTCTGGCCGGTGATAGCGGTGAGGTCACGAATCGCACCTTCAATGAGCTTGGAATCCTTAGCGGCTTCACCGACACCCATGTTCACGACGACCTTAACAAGGCCTGGAATCTGCATGACGTTTCCGTAGCCGAACTCCTGCTGGAGGGACTCGCGGATTTCGCTCTTGTACTTTGCCTTGAGGCGTGGCTCAATCTTTACTGCGGTCTCAGTCATCACAGTGCCTTTCCGGAAGCCTTGGCGAAGCGAACGCGAACGGTCTTCTTGACACCGTTCTTTTCAACTTCTTCCTCACGGAATCCAACGCGGGTCGGCTTCTTGGTCTCTGGGTCTACCACCATCACATTAGAAATGTGAACTGGAGCCTCAACAACCGTCAAACCGCCGGTCACTGCACCGGACTCGTTCTGACCTGCACGTACGTGCTTCGTCACGCGGTTAACACCCTCGACGAGGACACGCTGGGCTTCGGGAAGGACCTGAAGGACCTTGCCCGTCTTGCCCTTATCCTTGCCGCTGATGACCTGGACGAGATCGTCTTTCTTGATCTTTGCACCCATAGTTACAGCACCTCCGGAGCCAAGGAGACGATCTTCATGAACTTCTTGTCGCGCAACTCGCGGCCCACTGGGCCGAAGATACGAGTTCCACGAGGTTCGCCGTCATTCTTCAAGATGACTGCTGCGTTCTCATCGAACTTGATGTAGGAACCATCCGCACGGCGGCGTTCCTTCTTGGTACGGACGATAACCGCCTTAACGACGTCGCCCTTCTTTACGTTTCCGCCAGGGATTGCATCCTTGACGGTGGCGACGATGACGTCACCAATGCCTGCGTAGCGGCGCTTGGAGCCACCGAGCACACGAATAGCCAAGATTTCCTTGGCACCGGTGTTATCGGCAACCTTCAGCCGCGACTCCTGCTGAATCACTTGTGATCTCCTGTCGTCTCACTGGTTCTCACGAATGAGCCTTGTGGAACGGATGATGGACTCATTGAACACTTCGCTTACCCCTACCTTTGGAGGGCAACCGGCCTCGCCCCACAAGGGCGGACTGGAGGTTACCAAAAAGCAGGGCCGAGGCACTGGGTCCAATGCTGTGTGCGCACCTTTGTGGCACGCGGATCCCGTGACGGAAGGTGGATAGTCTTTCGCCCGTGGACGCACAGAACCACAAGTCTACCCGATTCCCTTAGTTTGTGCGAATTCCATTGTCAAGCTCTCCCCCAGCCTTGGCACGCCGGCGAGCTGCGTCGTCGTACCCAAAAATTGGAGTTAAAAACCGGAAGCCCGGCAGGATTTCTCCTACCGGGCCACCAGAATGTGAAAGCTTACTTAGCCTTCTCGACGATTTCGACGAGACGCCAGCGCTTGTCAGCAGACAAAGGACGAGTCTCAGCGATAACTACCAAGTCGCCAATGCCGGCCTGGTTGTTCTCATCGTGAGCCTTGAGCTTCTTGTTGCGGCGAAGAACCTTGCCATAAAGCGCGTGCTTCTTGCGGTCCTCAACGTCAACAACGATGGTCTTCTGCATCTTGTCAGACACGACGTAACCACGAAGGGTACGGCGGGAATTGCGCTCAGCCTGTTCCGCTACAGCGTTTTCGTTTTCGCTCATTACTTAGCCTCCTCCGTAGCCTCGTCGGTTGCGGTCTCTTCAGACTTCTTGGAAGCCTTCTTAGCCTTCTTGTCGGCCTTCTCTTCAACTGCAGGAGCAGCAACCTCGGCACGAATGCCCAGCTCGCGCTCACGCAGCACGGTGTAAATGCGAGCGATGTCGCGCTTTACAGCCTTGAGACGTCCGTTGGAGTCAAGCTGACCCGTTGCGGACTGGAAGCGAAGGTTGAACAACTCTTCCTTAGCCTTCTTCAACTCGTCTGCAAGACGAGCGTTGTCAAACTGATCCAACTGCTCTACGGCAAGATCCTTGGTACCAATAGCCATGGATTATTCACCACCCTCACGACGAACGATGCGAGCCTTGAGCGGAAGCTTGTGGATCGCGAGACGAAGTGCTTCACGAGCAACTTCATCACTGACACCGGAGAGCTCAAAGAGCACGCGTCCCGGCTTGACGTTTGCAACCCACCACTCCGGAGAACCCTTACCGGAACCCATACGGGTTTCAGCAGGCTTCTTCGTCAATGGGCGGTCTGGATAAATGTTGATCCAGACCTTACCGCCACGCTTGATGTGACGGGTCATGGCGATACGAGCTGCTTCGATCTGGCGGTTCGTAACGTACGCAGGCGTCAAAGCCTGGATACCCCACTCACCGAACGAAACAGTGGTGCCGCCCTTTGCAGCGCCGGAACGACCCGGGTGGTGCTGCTTACGGTGCTTCACACGACGGGGAATAAGCATTTAGGCTTCTCCTCCTTCAGCGGCAACTGGTGCTGCGGTCTCGGCAACTGGTGCCTGGGCCTCAGCAGCAGGAGCTGCATTGCGGTCATTACGACGGCGACGCTCGCCAGAAGCGGGGCGTCCCGGACGGTCGCTACGGCCTCGCGCTGGAGCTGCTGCAGCCTGAGCTGCGAGTTCCTTCGAGGTCAAGTCGCCCTTGTAGACCCAAACCTTCACGCCAATACGGCCGAAGGTGGTCTTAGCTTCGAACTTGCCGTAGTCGATGTTCGCACGGAGGGTGTGAAGCGGCACGCGGCCTTCACGGTAGAACTCCTTGCGGGACATTTCAGCGCCACCGAGGCGGCCCGAGCACTGCACGCGGATGCCCTTGGCACCTGCACGCATAGCCGACTGCATAGCCTTCTTCATCGCGCGGCGGAAAGCCACACGCGAAGCAAGCTGCTCGGCGATGCCCTGAGCAACAAGCTGAGCTTCGATCTCGGGGTTCTTGACCTCGAGGATGTTCAGCTGAACCTGCTTGCCCGTGAGCTTCTCAAGCTCGCCGCGGATGCGGTCTGCTTCAGCGCCACGACGGCCGATAACGATGCCCGGACGAGCGGTGTGGATGTCAACACGAACGCGGTCACGCGTACGCTCGATCTCAACCTTCGCGATGCCGGCACGTTCCATGCCGGTGGTCATGAGCTCGCGGATCTTGATGTCCTCACGAACATAGTCCTTGTAGCGCTGACCTGGCTTGTTACCGTCTGCGTACCAGTGAGCAACGTGATCCGTCGTGATGCCAAGACGGAATCCGTTTGGATTAACCTTCTGACCCATTTACTTCTCCCCACCCTTCTCAGGGGTAGCGACGACCACGGTGATGTGGCTGGTGCGCTTGTTGATACGGTAAGCGCGGCCCTGGGCACGCGGCTGGAACCGCTTCATGGTCGGTCCTTCGTCAACGAATGCTTCGCTAACAAAGAGTTCATCTTCATTGAAGGCTACGCCGTCGCGGTCTGCGGCGACGCGAGCGTTGGCCACAGCTGAGGCCAACACCTTGTACACAGGCTCAGAAGCGCCCTGCTGGGCAAACTTCAAGATCGCCAATGCCTCATTCGCTTGCTTACCACGAACCAGGTTGACGACGCGCCGGGCCTTCATGGGCGTTACGCGGATGTGGCGCGCAATTGCCTTGGCTTCCATTGCTTTCCTCTTCTTTCAAAAATCGGAAGAAGTGCTTGCAACGCTTTGTTTCTCTTTACAGAGAGACTTAGCGACGCTTGCCCTTCTTGTCGTCCTTCACGTGGCTGCGGAAAGTACGCGTAGGAGCGAACTCGCCGAGCTTGTGTCCAACCATGGCTTCGGTAACGAATACAGGGATGTGCTTGCGTCCGTCGTGTACGGCGATCGTGTGTCCGAGCATGTCGGGGATGATCATCGAACGGCGGGACCAGGTCTTGATGACGTTCTTGGTGCCCTTTTCGTTCTGATTAGCGACCTTTACAAAAAGGTGCTGATCGACGAAGGGGCCCTTCTTCAGGCTACGTGGCATGTCTCCAGGCTCCTATCGCTTGTTATTGCCAGTACGACGGCGACGAACAATGAGCTTGTCGCTTTCCTTATTCGGACGACGGGTGCGGCCTTCCGGCTTACCGTTCGGGTTGACCGGGTGACGACCACCGGAGGTCTTACCTTCACCACCACCATGTGGGTGATCGACCGGGTTCATGGCAACACCGCGAACGGTTGGGCGAACGCCCTTCCAGCGCATACGGCCAGCCTTACCCCAGTTGATGTTCGACTGCTCAGCGTTTCCGACCTCGCCGATCGTCGCGCGGCAGCGGACGTCAACGTTGCGGATTTCGCCGGAAGGCAAACGCAACTGTGCGAAGCGGCCTTCGCGAGCGACGAGCTGAATGGACGCACCAGCGGAGCGAGCCATCTTTGCGCCGCCACCTGGGCGAAGCTCCACAGCGTGGATAACGGTACCCACTGGGATGTTGCGAAGTGGCAAGTTGTTGCCTGGCTTGATGTCAGCGTTTGGACCGGCCTCGACCTTGTCACCCTGCTTGAGCTTTTCCGGAGCGATGATGTATCGCTTCGCGCCATCTGCATAGTGAAGAAGAGCAATACGTGCCGTGCGGTTTGGGTCGTACTCGATGTGAGCAACGGTTGCTGGCACGCCGTCCTTGTCGTGACGACGGAAGTCGATCAGACGGTACTGACGCTTGTGTCCGCCACCCTTGTGACGGGTGGTGATCTTACCGGTGTTGTTACGTCCACCGCTCTTGGTGAGCGGACGAAGCAACGACTTTTCCGGGGTCGATCGCGTGATTTCTGCGAAGTCGGCTACCGAGGAGCCGCGAAGGCCCGGGGTAGTCGGCTTGAATTTACGGATTCCCATAATTTATTTCCTCGTTAAAGTGGTCTCCGCTTAGGAAAGCGGACCGCCGAAGATGTCGATAGTGCCTTCCTTCAAGGTGACGATTGCGCGCTTAGTCTTGTTGCGCGATCCCCACCCGAGGCGGGTGCGCTTACGCTTCCCGGCACGGTTGATGGTGTTAACGGAATCAACCTTCACGTTGAAGATAGCTTCAATCGCTTGCTTGATTTCCGTCTTGTTCGAGCGTGGATCAACGATGAAGGTGTAACGACCTTCGTCATTGAGCACGTAGCTCTTCTCGGAAACTACCGGACGAACGATGACGTCGTGCGGTGCCTTGCCAATAAGGTTGCTCACTTGGCGTCCTCCTTGTTGACGAGTGCCTCGAAAGCAGCCTTCGTGAAGACAACGTCGTCAGAAACCAGGACATCGTAGGTGTTGAGCTGGTCAACGTAGATGGCGTGTACTTCTGGGATGTTGCGCACCGAGAGTGCGGTCACGTCGTTCGTGCGGTCGATGACAACGAGCAGGTTCTTGCGATCCGACAAACCGCGCAACGTTGCCAATGCTTCCTTGGTGGACGGCGTGGTGCCGGCAACCAAAGACTCAACAACGTGGATGCGGTTGTTACGAGCGCGATCAGAAAGCGCACCGCGGAGAGCAGCTGCCTTCATCTTCTTAGGGGTACGCTGCGAGTAATCGCGAGGCGTTGGACCGTGGACAATGCCACCGCCGGTCATGTGAGGTGCACGGATCGAGCCCTGACGAGCGCGACCGGTTCCCTTCTGCTTGAACGGCTTACGTCCAGCGCCAGAAACTTCGCCGCGGGACTTCACCTTGTGGGTGCCCTGACGAGCTGCTGCGAGCTGTGCAACGACAACCTGGTGCATGAGCGGAACGTTCGACTGAACGTCGAAGATCTCTGCTGGGAGATCTACCTTAAGTGCCTGAGTAGCCATTTACTTATGCTCCCTTCACGGCGCTGCGGACGAGAACGACCTGGCCGCGAGCGCCTGGAACGGCGCCCTTGATCAACAGAAGGTTCTTCTCAACGTCAACACCGTGAAGCGTCAGGTTGAGAGTGGTGTGGCGAACGGCGCCCATACGGCCGGCCATGCGAACACCCTTGAAAACGCGGGACGGGGTGGAAGCTCCACCGATCGAGCCCGGCTTACGGTGGTTCTTGTGTGCACCGTGGGATGCTCCAACGCCATGGAAGCCGTGGCGCTTCATGACACCTGCAAAGCCCTTACCCTTGGACTTGCCAACAACGTCAACCTTTTGTCCAGCTTCGAAAAGCTCGACGGTGAGTTCCTGGCCAAGTTCGTAGGAATCAGCGTCTGCGGTGCGCAATTCAACAACGTGGCGGCGTGGGGTAACACCAGCAGTCTCAAAGTGGCCTGCGAGTGGCTTCGTTACCTTGCGTGGGTCGATCTGGCCGTAGCCGATCTGTACGGCGGTGTAACCGTCGCGCTCTGCATTGCGCAGCTGCGTGACAACGTTAGAGTCCGCCTGGACAACCGTGACGGGGATGAGCTTGTTGGTTTCATCCCACACCTGGGTCATGCCGAGCTTCGTGCCCAACAATCCTTTGACATTACGAAGAGTGGTCATAGTTCTCTCAGCACCTCCCTCTAAAGCTTGATTTCGATGTTGACGTCTGCTGGCAAGTCAAGACGCATAAGCGAATCGACAGCCTTTGGCGTCGGGTCAATGATGTCGATCAACCGCTTGTGGGTGCGCATTTCGAAGTGCTCGCGGCTGTCCTTGTACTTGTGCGGCGAACGGATAACGCAGTACACGTTCTTCTCCGTTGGCAGCGGCACAGGGCCAACCACGGTAGCGCCTGCACGCGTCACCGTCTCAACGATCTTCCGTGCTGAAACGTCAATGACCTCGTGGTCATACGACTTCAGCCGGATGCGGATTTTTTGTCCCGCCATGGCTCTTAGCCTCTTTCTGCAGTAATAACTGTTTCGGTCAATGTGCCGAACGGGTCCATTCGTGTGGACCGGCACGCCTCCAACGGACTGAATCCGGATAAATCCGGGTTCCTCACCCCGCCGAGGCTCCGACCCCCGAACTCGGGCGTGTCGCGATCTCAAGGACGCGAAAGCACCTAAATTCTTGGGTGGGTCATGTTTGGGCTTCTCGTTTTCGGTCGGTAGCGACCCTTACCCCGGGCATTATCCCGAGAGGGACGCTATCTCGGTTGAATATTCTCGACGGCGACTTCTAGAACAGAAACCTGAACAGAAGAGGTCAAAGAGCATGAGAAAGCGCTTGAACAACTTGTCTATTGTGTCAGATAAGTGGTAGATACAGCAAACCGCCGTCGATCAGGCGACCTCGAGTGGGATCAACATCACCACTCCCCCGCTATTTAGAGCGTTTCTTGCGGTCGATTTCGTTCGCTCGCTTGATCTTCTTGTAGCGCTCAATTTCCGGCGCAAAGTGTTTGCGCGCCCAGAGCGCGACGACAACCAGGCCGGCAACGATGACTAGAGCAATGATCCAATCCATACGCTCATCCTACGGAAGTGAGCGTGCAGCGGGAAACGAGCTGAGTCGTCGTACTGGAGGAGGGCATAAAAAAGAACTGGACCCTACCGCCGAAGCAGTGGGGTCCAGTTCTTAGAATTCGCTAGAGCGAGTTCCCGAGATCAACCAAATTACTTGGTGATCTTGGTGACGCGTCCCGAACCAACGGTGCGGCCGCCTTCGCGGATTGCGAAGCCGAGGCCCTCTTCCATTGCGATTGGCTGGATGAGCTCAACCGACATTTCGGTGTTGTCGCCAGGCATAACCATTTCGGTGCCCTCTGGGAGGGTGATAACGCCGGTGACGTCCGTGGTACGGAAGTAGAACTGCGGACGGTAGTTCGAGTAGAACGGGTTGTGACGTCCGCCTTCATCCTTGGAAAGGATGTAGACGTTAGCCTCGAAGTTGGTGTGAGGGGTGATGGAACCCGGCTTCACAACAACCTGACCGCGCTCAACATCTTCGCGCTTGATACCGCGGAGAAGAAGGCCACAGTTCTCGCCAGCCCATGCTTCGTCGAGCTGCTTGTGGAACATCTCGATACCGGTAACGGTGGTCTTCTGAACTGGGCGGATGCCAACGATCTCAACTTCAGAGTTGATTGGCAAGGTGCCACGCTCAGCACGGCCCGTAACAACGGTACCGCGGCCGGTGATGGTGAAGACGTCCTCGATAGGCATGAGGAACGGCTTGTCACGGTCACGTACTGGATCCGGGATGGACTCGTCAACAGCTTCCATGAGGTCTTCAACAGACTTGACCCACTGTGGATCGCCTTCGAGAGCCTTGAGGCCCGAAACGCGGATCACAGGAGCGTTGTCGCCATCGAATTCCTGGGAAGAAAGAAGTTCGCGAACTTCCATCTCAACGAGGTCGAGAAGTTCCTCATCTTCAACCATGTCAGCCTTGTTAAGGGCAACGAGGAGGTAAGGAACGCCAACCTGACGAGCAAGAAGAACGTGCTCGCGGGTCTGTGCCATTGGGCCGTCAGTAGCGGCAACCACGAGGATTGCGCCGTCCATCTGAGCAGCACCGGTGATCATGTTCTTGATATAGTCAGCGTGACCTGGGGCGTCAACGTGTGCGTAGTGACGCTTTTCGGTCTGGTATTCCACGTGGGAAATGTTGATGGTAATACCGCGCTGGCGCTCTTCTGGAGCCGAGTCGATCGAGCCAAAATCGCGCTGCTCATTAAGGTCAGGGTACTTGTCAGCCAATACCTTGGAAATGGCAGCCGTCAACGTGGTCTTACCGTGGTCAACGTGACCAATGGTGCCAATGTTGACGTGTGGCTTGCTGCGCTCGAACTTTGCCTTCGCCACAGGTTCCTCCTAGAACTTTGATTTCAGAAGACTTACTTTTCGCCGCTGATCGCGCGCGAAACTCGTATAAGTCTACTGTGGTCTTTGCGGATTGATGAAATTACTGGTCCCCCGGAGCTTGATAGTCAAGCACTGGGAACTCTCCCTGACTGTCAATCTTTGCATCTCGCGGCAACCAAATTGCTTGGTTGTGCTCAACGCTTAAGTCTGGCAGCTTGGGCGCATCGGCGGCGGCAGCTTTTCCGTCACCGCCACCGATGCACTGTTCCCACGACTATTCGCCGCGGGACTTCTGAATGATCTCTTCGGCAACAGCCTTAGGGACCTCGGCGTAGCTGTGGAACTCCATGGAGTACACAGCACGGCCCTGAGTCTTGGAACGCAGGTCACCGATGTATCCGAACATCTCGGACAGTGGAACGGTAGCCTTGATAACCTTTACGCCTGCTGCGTCTTCCATCGACAAGATGGAGCCACGGCGGGAGTTCAAGTCACCGATGACGTCGCCCATATACTCCTCAGGAGTACGGACTTCAACGTTCATCAACGGTTCAAGCAGAACTGGGTTAGCGCGACGTGCGCCTTCCTTGAAGACCTGCGAGCCGGCGATCTTGAACGCCATTTCAGACGAGTCAACATCGTGGTACGCGCCGTCGATCAAGGTAGCCTTGACGCCCACCATTGGGTAGCCAGCCAAGATACCGAACTGCATTGCGTCCTGGATACCTGCGTCAACAGATGGGATGTATTCGCGAGGAATACGGCCACCGGTGACAGCATTTTCGAACTCGTAGAATGCGCCCTCGGACGTATCCATAGGTTCGAACGTAACCTGAACCTTTGCGAACTGGCCGGAGCCACCCGTCTGCTTCTTGTGCGTGAAGTCTACCTTCTCGACCTTCTTCTTGATGGTCTCGCGGTATGCAACCTGTGGCTTACCCACGTTTGCTTCCACGCGGTATTCGCGACGCATACGGTCAACAATGATGTCGAGGTGAAGCTCGCCCATGCCGCCGATTTCCGTCTGGCCAGTCTCTTCGTTGAGGGAAACCGTGAAGGTTGGGTCCTCAGCGGAAAGCTTCTGGATAGCGGTGGAAAGCTTCTCCTGGTCACCCTTGGTCTTCGGCTCAATAGCAACAAAGATCACTGGTGCTGGGAAGGACATGGACTCAAGAACGATCGGAGCGTCCGTTGCGCACAACGTGTCACCCGTGGTGGTGTCCTTCAGGCCAATGACAGCGTAGATGTGGCCTGCGACCACTTCGTCCACTGGCATTTCCTTATTGGCGTGCATCTGGAAGAGCTTGCCAATACGTTCCTTCTTACCCTTGGTGGAGTTCAACACCTGCATACCTGGCGTTGCACGGCCAGAGTAAACGCGGATGAAGGTGAGCTGACCGAAGAATGGGTGAGCTGCAACCTTGAACGCAAGAGCGGAGAATGGTTCGTCTGCAGAAGGCTCGCGAGTTGCCTCAACCTCTTCGTCGCTTGGCAAGTGGCCAATCATCGGAGGAACGTCGAGTGGGGAAGGAAGGTAATCGATCACGGCGTCGAGCATTGGCTGCACACCGCGGTTCTTGAAGGCAGAACCACAGAAGACTGGGTATGCCTCAGAGTTGATTACCATCTTGCGGATGCCGGCCTTGAGCTCATCGTTGGTTGGCTCTTCGCCCTCAAGGAACTTCTCCATGAGTTCGTCGGAGCTTTCAGCAACCTGCTCAACGAGGCGTGCGCGGTACTCTTCTGCGCGTTCCTGGAGATCAGCTGGGATGTCCTGAACTTCGTAGTTAGCACCCATGGTCACGTCGCCCTTGGCGTCGCCTGGCCAAACGAAGGCCTTCATGGTCATGAGGTCAACAACACCAACGAAGTCGCTTTCCGAACCGATCGGAAGCTGCATCACGAGTGGGGTTGCGCCCAAGCGCTTGATGATGGTGTCAACGGTGAAGTAGAAGTCTGCACCGAGCTTGTCCATCTTGTTCACGAAGCAAATACGTGGAACGTTGTACTTGTCAGCCTGGCGCCATACAGTCTCAGACTGTGGCTCCACGCCTTCCTTACCGTCGAACACTGCAACGGCGCCGTCGAGCACGCGAAGCGAGCGCTCAACTTCCACGGTGAAGTCCACGTGGCCGGGGGTGTCGATGATGTTGATCTGGTTCTGGTTCCAGAAACAGGTAACGGCGGCCGAGGTAATCGTGATACCGCGTTCCTTTTCCTGCTCCATCCAGTCAGTCGTCGAGGCGCCATCGTGCGTCTCGCCGAGCTTGTGGTTCACACCCGTGTAGAACAGGATGCGCTCGGTGGTAGTGGTCTTGCCAGCATCAATGTGGGCCATGATGCCGATGTTACGAACCTTTTTGAGGTCGGTGAGCACGTCCTGTGCCACGGTGTCTCCCTTGATAGAGGTGATGGATGTCGTCGCAGTCGATAAAACTTTATCGCCCTTGCGACGACAACCAATCCGTTATTACCAGCGGTAGTGAGCGAAGGCCTTGTTGGACTCAGCCATCTTGTGCGTATCTTCGCGGCGCTTCACAGCGGCACCGAGACCGTTGGAGGCATCCAGGATTTCGTTCTGGAGGCGCTCGATCATCGTCTTCTCGCGGCGAGCCTTGGAGTAACCAACGAGCCAACGGAGAGCAAGAGCGGTTGCGCGGCCTGGCTTAACGTCGACCGGAACCTGGTAGGTTGCGCCACCAACGCGGCGGGAGCGAACCTCGAGGGCTGGGCGGATGTTATCCATAGCCTTCTTGAGGGTTGCTACTGGATCCTGACCGGTCTTTGCCTGTGCACCTTCGAGGGCACCGTAAACGATGCGCTCTGCGGTGGACTTCTTACCGTCCAAGAGAACCTTGTTAATGAGCTGCGTAACGAGAGCGGATCCGTATACCGGATCGTTCACGATGGGGCGCTTTGGCGCTGGACCCTTACGTGGCATTACTTCTTCTCCTTCTTAGCGCCGTAGCGGGAACGAGCCTGCTGGCGGTTCTTCACGCCCTGCGTGTCAAGTGCACCACGAACAATCTTGTAACGAACGCCGGGAAGGTCCTTCACACGGCCGCCACGTACGAGCACGATGGAGTGCTCCTGCAAGTTGTGTCCCACACCTGGGATGTAAGCGGTAACTTCGATGCCACCGGCGAGGCGCACACGTGCAACCTTACGGAGAGCAGAGTTCGGCTTCTTTGGGGTCGTGGTGTACACACGGGTGCATACGCCACGGCGCATTGGGTTGCCCTTCAGGGCTGGAGCCTTGGTCTTATTGACCTTCGGCGAGCGGCCCTTGCGGACCAGCTGCTGAATAGTAGGCACTGTTGTGACCTCCAGTTGATGTTAATTCCATGCGAGACGCCCGGTACAGCGCGGGGATGAGCTCACATTCGATGGTCGTTTCCAGCACGATCTGCGGGAAGACCGTAGGCGTGCAAAAATGTGGCATTTGTTGCGCAACCTACCCGCAACCCGGACCGTGTCCATCTGCCACATAAAAACAATTGGAACCAGCTTAGCACGCGAGGGGTTTCTGCTCCCAATTAAGGTCTTGACTTTCCCACTCCCCTGCGGTGGGATACGCGCCGGCGTTCTGAGGTTCCGCCATTCGGGCGTCGCAGCTTGGCGGGAAGCTGCGGATTTCCAGTACGACGGCGCAGCCCCACTCCCCATGCTACAACTTCACGGGCAGTGACCGAATATTCTCTGACAACCTCATTCATGTTTTACAACTAGATGTTCATACAACTACCTGTTTGTGCATCTAGAACGAAGATCCACCGGCAATTCGGCGTTAAAAGGGGGTTATAGGCCAGAAAGTGTGTAACGAATAGCCTTGCTTCCCTTGTGTGAGTAGGGCAAGACGGGTGTGCATATGCTTTGGGAGCATATGGGGTGCCTGTTGCTTCGAATCGGCCACGTTGTGGTGTATGTGATCGTGTGTTGGTCAAAAACGGGAAAACGACGGCCGGCCGAACGCGGTGGCGTTGTCTGGACTGTGGGGCGTCAACGACTCGAACTCGTTCTGATGTATCCCGTAAGGCCGAATTGGCTGCGTTCATGTCCTGGATCTTGAGCTCCCGCTCTCAATCCGATTTTGGGTCTTCGAGCCGCTCTTTTCGACGCGACACCAGTTGGTGCTGGAATGTTCGGGTACCGCCACCGGCCGCGACGGGACAGATTCATCATCAGATCATGCTTGATGGCACGTATTTCAACGGGTGGTGCGTGCTGATCGCATTCAACGGTCAGCACGTGATTGATTGGCAGTGGTGCGATACCGAGAAAAAGATCGCGTGGCAGGCATTACTCGAACGCATCCCAGCACCAAAAATCGCGATCATTGACGGTGGTACCGGGCTCAGATCTGCGTTGAAGGATTCATGGCCGAGCACGAGGGTACAGCGCTGCTATTTCCATATCTTTCGGAACATCCGCCGTGAACTCACCTACCAGCCACGTTTACCTGCCGGGAAAGAGCTTGCCGCTCTCACGAGCGCGCTGATGAAAGTACGCACCCAGGAAGAAGCCGCCTCGTGGGTGCGTGAATACGCGCGATGGGAAGCGAGATGGGACGAGTTCTTACGCCACCGCACCTACGCGCGTACCGGGCAGGAACGACCCTCGAGCGTTCCCCAAACCAGCCAGTGGTGGTACACGCATCAACGCCTCCGCAGAGCCCGGAACATTTACCGACGCTTGATCAAGGACAAGTGTTTGTTCACGTGGTTAGAAACCACCCTTCAACCAGACTCGGGGCAGAAAGTTCACCGCACGACCTCCCCACTAGAGGGTGGCCCTAACAAGGCCATCAAAGACCTCTTACGGTTTCATCGCGGGCTACCCGAGGCCCACGCACGAACCGCGGTGGACTGGCTCCTAGACTCACTCACCGAATTCCCACGAGAACCATGGACCCTAGTGTCGCCAGAACATTTCAACCCACCAAGAAAACAAGCAGTCAACGAAGAAACTGACACGCCACCAACCTACGACAACCACTTCAGCTGGGAAGACGGAAACGGCCTACAAAACGGATGGGGAGGCCGACGCCACCAATGACACGCCAGACATTTACACACATTTTGGCCTATAACCCTTAAAAGGCGCAGGGCCCGCGCTTCGAAAAGCACGGGCCCTGCGGTTCTTCAGCTAGCGAAGACTCCAGTCAATTACGAACGGAAGTCGCCGCTACCGAAGTTGTAGTCGTCCATCGACATCGCGAGGTAGTCCGGAGCACCCTGAGGCGTATCCAGTCCCTCGTAGTCGAAGCCGGAGAAGGCGCTCGGTCCGGTGAAGACGTTTGCACGTGCTTCTTCGGTCGGTTCCACGTCAACCTGGGTGTAGCGATCCAAGCCGGTGCCGGCTGGGATGAGCTTACCGATGATGACGTTCTCCTTGAGACCCAACAAGGTGTCTTCCTTGGCTTCCATTGCCGCCTGCGTCAAGACGCGGGTGGTTTCCTGGAACGATGCCGCGGAGAGCCACGACTCGGTTGCCAAGGATGCCTTGGTGATACCCATGAGTTCGTCACGGCCGGATGCTGGGGTCAGACCCTGCTGAACGGCTGCACGGTTCTCGTCGGTGAAGCGTGCGCGGTCCGTCAACTCGCCTGGCAACAGGTTGGTGTCGCCGGACTCGATCACGGTGATGCGGCGAAGCATTTGGCGAACGATCACTTCAACGTGCTTGTCGTGGATGCCTACACCCTGTGACTGGTACACGTTCTGAACTTCACGAACGAGGAACTTCTGAGCTTCACGTGGGCCAAGAACACGAAGAACCTGCTTCGGGTCAATAGCACCCGCGACCAGCTGCTCACCAACAGAGACAGAGTCTCCGTCCTTGACCAGCAGACGTGCACGGCGCAAGACCGGGTACGCAATCTCTTCGGATCCGTCGTCAGGGGTGATCACCAAGCGGAGCTGACGATCAGTGTCTTCGATGCTCACGCGGCCAGCAACCTCGGAGATCGGCGCGACACCCTTAGGCGTACGCGCTTCGAAGAGTTCCTGAATACGTGGCAGACCCTGGGTGATGTCTTCTGCGGAAGCAACACCACCGGTGTGGAAGGTACGCATGGTCAACTGGGTACCCGGTTCACCAATGGACTGTGCCGCGATGATGCCGACAGCTTCTCCGATGTCAACGGTCTTACCCGTTGCCAAGGAGCGGCCGTAGCAAGCTGCACAGGTTCCAACCTTGGATTCACACGTCAGTACGGAGCGAATCTTGATCTTCGTGACACCAGCCGTGAAGAACTTGTTGATTGCTACGTCTCCGACGTCCTCACCGGCGCGGCCCAAGATCTCGCCGTTGTCGTCAACAACGTCAACAGCAAGCGTACGAGCATAAGCCGAGTTCTCAACGGACTCGTCCAAGACCAACTCGCCTGTCACTTCGTTTGGAGCAGCGATCGTGACGTTCAAGCCACGCTCGGTGCCACAGTCAGCTTCGCGGACAATAACGTCCTGCGAAACGTCCACGAGACGACGCGTCAAGTAACCCGAGTTAGCGGTCTTCAAAGCCGTATCAGCAAGACCCTTACGGGCACCGTGCGTAGCGATGAAGTACTCGAGAACGGACAAGCCTTCACGGTAGGAAGACTTAATCGGACGAGGGATGATTTCACCCTTCGGGTTGGACACGAGACCACGGATACCGGCGATCTGGCGCAATTGCAGCCAGTTACCACGAGCCTTTGAGGTCACCATACGGTTGATGGTGTTCAAGCGCTCCATGCCGTTCTTCATGGCTTCAGCAACTTCGTCAGTTGCCTTGTTCCAAATTTCGATGAGCTCCTGGCGGCGCTCGTCGTCAGCGATCAAACCGGTGTCGTAGTTCTGCTGCACCTTGAGAGCACGCTCTTCGTATGGAGCAAGGATTGCGGCCTTGTCCATGTTGGAGGTGATGTCAGAGATAGCAACGGTCACACCGGAGCGGGTAGCCCAACGGAAGCCTGCATCCTTGAGGTGGTCAAGGGTGAGTGCAACCTGAACCTTCGGGTAACGCTCAGCCAAGTCGTTGACGATTTCGGACAGCTTGTCCTTACCGGCAACGCCTTCAACCCATGGGTAGTCCTCAGGAAGGGTGTCGTTGAAGAGCACCTGTCCCAGGGAGGTTTCGATGAGTGCTGGCTCGCCCTCGGTCCAACCTTCTGGTGCTGCCATTTCCGCGGAAGGAACGAAGTTCTCAACGCGGATCTTGACGATCGAGTTCAAGTGAAGGTCACCCTTGTCGTGAGCCATGATGGCTTCGGCAGGAGTGGAGAACACACGGCCCTCGCCCTTTTCACCTGGACGCTTGGTGGTCAAGTGGTGCAGACCAATGATCATGTCCTGAGAAGGCAAAGCAACTGGACGGCCATCGGAAGGCTTCAGGATGTTGTGGCTCGAGAGCATCAGGATGCGAGCTTCAGCCTGAGCTTCTGGGGACAGCGGCAAGTGAACTGCCATCTGGTCACCGTCGAAGTCGGCGTTGAATGCAGCACAAACCAGCGGGTGAAGCTGGAGTGCCTTACCTTCAACGAGCTGTGGCTCGAAGGCCTGGATACCCAAGCGGTGCAGGGTAGGTGCACGGTTCAACAGCACGGGGTGTTCGGTGATGATCTCTTCGAGAACATCCCACACGTGCGGGTTGTAACGCTCCACCATGCGCTTAGCGCTCTTGATGTTCTGTGCGTGGTTGAGGTCAACCAAGCGCTTCATCACGAACGGCTTGAAGAGCTCCAACGCCATCTGCTTTGGCAGACCACACTGGTGCAGCTTCAGCTGCGGACCAACAACGATCACGGAACGGCCGGAGTAGTCAACGCGCTTACCAAGAAGGTTCTGGCGGAAACGACCCTGCTTACCCTTGAGCATGTCGGAAAGGGACTTCAATGGACGGTTGCCCGGTCCAGTGACCGGACGGCCACGACGACCATTGTCGAACAAGGAGTCCACAGCTTCTTGAAGCATGCGCTTTTCGTTGTTGACAATGATTTCCGGTGCGCCGAGGTCCAACAAACGCTTGAGGCGGTTGTTGCGGTTGATCACACGGCGGTACAGGTCGTTGAGGTCAGACGTTGCGAAGCGTCCACCGTCGAGCTGCACCATTGGGCGAAGCTCTGGTGGGATCACTGGAACGGCGTCAAGAACCATGCCAAGTGGCGAGTTGTCCGTAGACAAGAACGCGTTGACTACCTTGAGGCGCTTGAGGGCACGCGTCTTACGCTGGCCCTTGCCATTCTGAATGATGTCGTGCAACAGCTCAGATTCAGCAGCCATGTCGAAGGTCTCGAGACGCTTCTTGATGGCTTCTGCACCCATGGAGCCCTCGAAGTACAGTCCGTACTTCTCGCGCAATGCACGGTACAAGCCTTCGTCACCTTCGAGGTCAGCGACCTTGAGGTTCTTGAAGCGATCCCAAACCTGCTCGTGACGAGCGATTTCGGCATCTGCACGCTTGCGGATCTGCGCCATGGTCTTATCGGCCATGTCGCGAGCCTTCTTGGTGGTTGGGGCTTTCGCGCCTTCAGCTTCCAAAGAAGCAAGCTCGGCTTCGAGGTCCTTTGCCACAGCGGCGATGTCAGCGTCGCGCTGATCTTCCAAACGCTTCTTGTCGATGTCATGCTGAGCCTGGAGGTTCGGCAATTCGGCATGACGGCGATCGGTATCAACGTGCGTGATCATGTAGGCAGCGAAGTAGATGACCTTTTCGAGGTCCTTCGGAGCCAAGTCAAGCAAGTAACCCAAGCGTGATGGAACACCCTTGAAGTACCAGATGTGGGTCACTGGAGCAGCAAGCTCGATGTGGCCCATACGTTCGCGACGCACCTTGGCGCGAGTTACCTCAACACCACAGCGCTCACAAATGATGCCCTTGAAGCGTACGCGCTTGTACTTGCCGCAGTAGCATTCCCAGTCACGGGATGGGCCGAAGATCTTTTCGCAGAACAAGCCGTCCTTCTCTGGCTTGAGCGTGCGGTAGTTGATGGTTTCCGGCTTCTTGACCTCGCCGTAGCTCCACTCGCGGATATTCTCCGCGGTAGCGAGGCCAATGCGCATCTTGCCGAATGAGGGTTCGTTGGACATTGAGGTCCTGTCTCTCTCTTTTGCTGTGAAATCTTGTGTAGGGCGAATGAATATTCGCCGAGGGAGCGGTCAGTTTCGCTCGGTAATTCGGAGGACGACGGCGCCGCTGCTGGGTTGGGTGCCCCGCAGCGGCCCCGCGTATTAGACCTCTTCTACCGAGTTCGGCTCCGCCCGCGACAGGTCGATTCCGAGTTCTTCGGCGGCACGGAAGTGTTCTTCATCCGAGTCGCGCAAATCGATCAGCTGGTTATCTGCGGTCAAGACCTCAACGTTCAAGCACAAGGACTGCATTTCCTTGATAAGAACCTTGAAGGATTCCGGCACGCCTGGCTCTGGGATGTTCTCGCCCTTGACGATGGCCTCGTAGACCTTCACACGACCGTGAATATCGTCAGACTTGATGGTCAAGAGTTCCTGGAGCGTGTATGCGGCGCCGTAAGCTTCGAGCGCCCACACTTCCATTTCACCGAAGCGCTGGCCACCGAACTGAGCCTTACCACCCAATGGCTGCTGCGTGATCATCGAGTAAGGACCCGTTGAACGCGCGTGGATCTTGTCGTCCACCAAGTGGTGAAGCTTCAAGATGTACATGTAGCCAATGGAGATTGGATCTGGGAACGGTTCGCCGGAGCGGCCGTCGATCAGTCGTGCCTTACCCGTGGTTTCGACCAAGCGAACTCCATCGCGGGTTGGGTTGGTGTGACCCAGGATGCCGCGGATTTCGGTTTCGCTTGCGCCGTCGAACACTGGGGTTGCAACCTTGGTTGGACCAGTCTCGCGTGGGAGGTTCGGAAGGTTCTTCACCCAATCCGGCTCGCCCTCGATCTTCCAACCCTGCTTAGCTGCCCAAGCGAGGTGGATTTCGAGAACCTGTCCCACGTTCATACGGCCCGGAACACCAAGTGGGTTCAGGACAACGTCGACTGGGGTTCCGTCTTCAAGGAATGGCATGTCTTCGATCGGAAGGATCTTAGAGATAACACCCTTGTTACCGTGACGGCCTGCAAGCTTGTCACCGTTGGTGATCTTACGCTTCTGGGCAACGTACACGCGGACCAACTGGTTGACGCCTGGTGGCAACTCATCGTCGTCGTCGCGATCGAAGATGCGAACGCCGATGACCGTGCCGGACTCACCGTGTGGAACCTTCAAAGAGGTATCGCGAACTTCGCGAGACTTCTCACCGAAGATTGCGCGGAGCAAGCGCTCTTCTGGGGTGAGCTCGGTTTCGCCCTTAGGAGTCACACGACCCACCAAGATGTCGCCGGCTTCAACCTCAGCACCGATGTGGATGATGCCGCGCTCGTCGAGCTGCGCCAAGATCTCTTCGGACACGTTCGGGATGTCACGCGTGATCTCTTCGGCACCAAGCTTGGTGTCGCGAGCGTCAACTTCGTGCTCTTCGATGTGGATCGAGGTCAGCACATCGTCGGAGACCATGCGCTGGGACAGGATGATGGCGTCCTCGAAGTTGTGGCCTTCCCATGACATGAATGCCACGAGGAGGTTCTTACCGAGTGCCAATTCGCCGTTATCCGTGGACGGACCGTCAGCGATGATCGAGTTGAACTCAACGCGATCGCCTTCGGTGACGCGAACCCGCTGGTTGTACGCGTTGCCCTGGTTAGAGCGAGCGAACTTCATGATCGGGTAGTGCGTCTGCGTTCCGTCGTCGTTCATGACGGTCACGAGGTCTGCGGACACGTCCGAAACCACGCCGGCCTGACGAGCGGTGACAGAGTCGCCGGCGTCAACAGCTGCGAACTTCTCCATGCCGGTACCCACCAATGGGGCTTCGGACTGGAGGAGCGGAACAGCCTGACGCTGCATGTTCGCACCCATGAGTGCGCGGTTAGCGTCGTCGTGCTCAAGGAACGGAATAAGTGCCGTAGCGACGGACACCATCTGGCGAGGCGAAACGTCCATGTAGTCGATTTCGGTTGGATCGACGAGCACAGGTTCGCCTCCACCACCACGCTCACGGCAGAGTACGAACTCTTCCGTGAAGCGGTTGTTCTCATCGAGTGGAGCGTTAGCCTGAGCCAACACAGCTTCGAGCTCTTCGTCAGCCGTGAGGTAATCGATCTGGTCGGTAACCTGACCGTCGACGACCTTACGGTACGGGGTCTCAATGAAGCCGAAAGCGTTGATGCGGCCGTAGGTTGCCAACGAACCGATCAGACCAATGTTCGGGCCTTCAGGGGTTTCGATGGGGCACATACGTCCGTAGTGGGACGGGTGAACGTCTCGAACTTCCATGCCTGCACGGTCACGAGAAAGACCACCTGGGCCAAGCGCAGAAAGACGACGCTTGTGGGTCAAACCGGCGAGCGGGTTGTTCTGGTCCATGAACTGCGAGAGCTGGGAGGTTCCGAAGAACTCCTTGATCGCAGCAACAACTGGACGGATGTTGATCAACGTCTGTGGCGTGATCGCTTCGACGTCCTGCGTGGTCATGCGTTCGCGAACCACACGCTCCATACGGGAAAGACCCGTGCGGACCTGGTTCTCGATGAGCTCGCCGACGGCGCGGATACGACGGTTGCCGAAGTGGTCGATGTCGTCAACGTCAATACGAACGTCAACTTCTTCGCCCTTACGGACACCCTTCATGGTCTTCTCGCCAGCGTGGAGAGCAACCAAGAAGTGGATCATCGCAACGATGTCGTTCTCAGAAAGAACGGACGCCTTTGGATCGTTGAGTGCAACGTCAACGCCGAGCTTGCGGTTGATCTTGTAACGACCAACCTTGGCAAGGTCGTAGCGCTTGGAGTTGAAGTACAAGTTCTCCAAGAGCGCCCAACCGGCCTCAACCGTTGGTGGCTCGCCTGGGCGAAGCTTGCGGTAGATATCGAGGAGTGCCTCGTCGCGATCCTTGACGCTGTCCTTTTCGAGGGTCGCGCGGATCGAGTCGTAGTTGCCGAACTCTTCGAGAATGCGGGACTCAGACCAGCCGAGAGCCTTCAAGAGGACCGTGACGGACTGCTTACGCTTACGGTCCAAACGGACGCCAACCTGATCGCGCTTGTCGATTTCAAGCTCGAACCAAGCACCGCGGGAAGGGATGATCTTCGCGGAGAAGATGTCCTTGTCGCTGGTCTTGTCTGGCGTACGGTCGAAGTACGCACCTGGGGAACGCACTAACTGGGAGACAACAACACGCTCGGTGCCGTTGATGATGAACGTACCCTTGTCCGTCATCAGTGGGAAGTCACCCATGAAGACCGTCTGCTGCTTGATTTCACCAGTATCGTGGTTCATGAATTCGGCCTTGACGTACAAAGGAGCCGCGTACGTTGCGTCGCGGTCCTTGCACTCAGCCATGGTGTACTTTGGCTCCGCGAATTCTGGCTCCGAGAAGCTCAGGTACATTTTGCCCTGGAAGTCTTCAATGGGAGAGATTTCTTCGAAGATTTCTGCCAAACCGGAGGTCGTTGCAAGACCGTGATCACCACGGGCTACAGCTTCCTCAACGCGAGCTTTCCAGGCGTCGTTGCCGACAAGCCAGTCAAAGCTTTGGGTTTGAAGAGCCAAAAGGTCAGGAACATCCAAAGGTTCCTGAATTTTGGCGAATGAGAGTCGACCTGCCGCTTCCGCGGTACGGGCCGAGCTAGCGGTTTGATGTGCTGGGGTGCTCGAGGCCACCAAGAGAGATCCTTCCACAGACCGTCATGTTTCCGGACGTTCCCCTCAGAGCGCACAAGTCGCTGCCAAGGATGAGCCCACCGCTATATGAAGGCTGCAAAAAATGAGGGAGACGCAAAGATCCATATTACACGTCGACCCATAACATGTAAAAGTGAAATTCTCCACTTTGGCGCGGAGGGGCTTGTCTGTGACAAAAATTATGCTCACAGCCCCAAAGTTGGGTGAAGTCCAGCGGATTTTCGCCGGCTTTCGGTCTTACATTACGACGGCGCTGCTACCGTTTCACACGAACGCGTGCGTCAGGCGGAACTGCGGTTAGTCAGCGCGGGTTAGTCAGCGCGACGACGTCGGCTCAGGGCGTTTTCCACGCCCTTCGCGAGTTTCCGGCCGTACGGCTGCTCGACCCAGCGGTTGATCGCCCACGCCGCAACAGCAATAAGAGTCATCACGAGAAGCAGCGTCACCCAGTGCGGCAAAAGTGGCGAGAACAGGCCAATGAGCCACCAGCCAATGACTTGGTGGAGCAAGTACAGCGGGTAGGTCACGGCACCTGCGGTCTTCAGGCCAGGAAAGTTGATACGTGACAACGGTGTCAGCGTCACAACGGCCAAAAGTGAGAAGCATCCCAAAACAATGAGCCAGTACACGAAATTGACCGGCTCAATACCCACAAATTCCTTCGCTTCATGCGGGCCGTAAATGCCCGTGTGGTACGCAGCAATGAGTGCCGAGGTACCCAAGACAGCCCAGCGCTGCCACGACTGGCCGAACTTGTAGATCAAGAAGAGGCACATGCCGCCGGTAAAAAGTCCCGCGTACTTTGGCTGCAACAACTGATCCACCCACACCTGTCCCGGGCCTTCAGGGAACGCGAGGAAGAAGACCAGGCTGATCACCGGCCACCAGAACGCGAACTGCAGAACGCGTGAGGCCGTGAGCCACTTGAGGGCCATGAGGATCAGGATCAGGATGTAGAAGCGCAGCTCTGACCACAAGGTCCAGTAGACGCCGTCTACGTTTTCAATCTTGAAGGCGCCCTGAAACATCGTGAGATTCATGAGCACTTCCCACCCGTTGAGCGTGGGACCGGGCTTTTCCCAAACGAACAGGACGAGTGCTCCCGTCAACAGGACGCCAACCCAATACGCGGGATAAAGCCTGCCAACGCGTGAACCTAGGTAACGCGCTTTCGTTCTGCCATAACAAGAGAGCAGGATGACGAATCCGGAAATGATGAAGAACAACTGCACGCCCATGTTTCCGTACATGGTGAAGTGTGCAAAGCGCGGCCATGCCTCGACTGCTGCCACAGTCCCCCAGCGATCATGGTGCCAAGCGGTGTAGTGATACAGCACTACCAAGATGGCAGCAATCAGTCTGATGCCGTCGATCAGTGCGATGCGGCCATCGTGACCTGCCACCGTTTTTTCGGCGGAGAATTGGGATTCAGCGTTAGACATGTCAAAGGGAGCTTACAGGCGACGAGAGGGAATAGTAGGTAGAAATGCGAGAATCCCCCGCCACCCAAAGGTGACGAGGGATTCTCGTGAATTCGAAACCAGTTACTTGACGGTAACGGTTGCGCCTGCTGCTTCGAGCTTTTCCTTGGCAGCGTCCGCGGCTTCCTTGTTAACACCCTCAAGGATTGCCTTAGGAGCGGAATCAACGAGATCCTTTGCTTCCTTCAGGCCGAGGGAGGTGAGTCCGCGAACTTCCTTGATGACGCCGATCTTCTTGTCGCCAGCGGCTTCGAGGATAACGTCAAATTCGGTCTTCTCTTCAGCTGCGCCGGCATCGCCAGCACCGCCTGCAGGACCTGCAACTGCAACTGCAGCAGCGGTAACTTCAAACTTCTCTTCGAATGCCTTCACGAACTCGGAAAGTTCGATGATGGTCATTTCCTTGAACGCGTCAAGGAGCTCGTCAGTGGAGAGCTTCGCCATGGTGTGGCGTCCTTTCGTTGGTTGCACTACAAGAGCGCAAAAAATGTTTGGGGGTTGGGCTTAGGCCTCGGCAGGAGCCTCAGCAGCAGGTTCTGCAGCTTCAGCTTCTGCTGCAGGGGCTGCGCCGCCGTTTTCTTCGAGCTTCAAACGCAAAGCATCGACGATACGAACAGCTGCAGCTGCCGGAGCCTTGAGGACGCCAGCAACCTTCGCGAGCTGGAGCTCGCGGGATTCAAGAGCGGCGAGTGCGGCGATGCCGCTAGCGTCGAGAGCCTTGCCCTCGAACACACCGGTCTTGATGATGAGCTTGTCATTTGCCTTCGCGAAGTCTGTGAGCGCCTTGGCTGCTGCCACTGCGTCACCCTTGATGAAAGCAATTGCGGTTGGTCCAGCTAGCTGGTCATCGAATGCTTCGATGCCGGCTTCCTTGGCCGCAATGCCAGCCAAGGTGTTCTTCACAACCGAGTACTTGGTGTCAGCACCAAGCGCACGGCGGAGATCCTTCAACTGGCCAACAGAAAGCCCACGGTATTCGGTTAGGACAGCGGCTTCCGACTCTTTGAAGTCGGTGGTGATTTCCTCAACTGCGGAAATCTTATTCGGCGTTGCCATAACACTCCTTCCTGGGTTCGAATTCTTGTTGATCGGAAGGAGGCCAATAAAAAACGCCCCGGCGCAAGTGCGCGGGGCGTAAATGTTCTCTTGAATTTCTTCAAGCAATTACTAGCGTCACCTGCGTAGGCGTCCTCAATCGAGGATCCTTCGAGTTCTTTGAGATCTCCATCTTCAGCACTCGGTCAGCCATGACTAGTCACAAATGATTGAGTGAATGAAACCAGAGAACACAAAGAACCAACCAACGGTCTTTGGTACGTACTACTTTAGCGGGATACCACCCCAAGTTCCAAATCGAGAACGGCAACATGTGGGCGGAATCGCAAAAGGCGACACCTCGAATTCGAGATGCCGCCTTCGCGATCAGATCCGTCTTAGAAAAGTTCTAGAGGACGAGTCCTGAGTTGCTCTAAAAGAACAATTACTCAGCTACAACCTTGGTGATGTTCGGGTCAACCTGGATGCCAGGGCCGAACGTCGTGGCAACAGTTGCCTTGGAGATGTAGCGGCCCTTGGAAGAAGAAGGCTTCAGACGAAGGATCTCTTCCAGAGCTGCTGCGTAGTTCTCTGCCAACTTCTTGGTGTCGAACGAAGCCTTGCCAATGATGAAGTGAAGGTTGGCGTGCTTGTCAACGCGGAAGTCGATCTTGCCGCCCTTGATGTCGTTAACAGCCTTAGCAACATCCATGGTCACGGTGCCGGTCTTAGGGTTCGGCATGAGGTTACGTGGACCCAAGATCTTGCCGAGGCGTCCCACCTTGCCCATGAGGTCAGGGGTTGCTACTGCTGCATCGAAGTCGGTCCAGCCGCCAGCGATCTTTTCGATGAGTTCATCGGAACCAACGAAGTCAGCGCCAGCTTCACGAGCTGCGTCTGCCTTGTCACCGTTCGCGAAGACCAACACGCGGGCCGTCTTACCGGTGCCGTGTGGGAGGTTGACCGTACCGCGGACCATCTGGTCAGCCTTACGTGGGTCAACGCTCAAACGGAAAGCAACCTCAACGGTTGCGTCCATCTTCGTAGAAGAGGTGTCCTTGGCCAGGGCGATTGCCTCGGCCGGGGTGTACAGCTTGTCCGCCTCAATCTTGGCGGCAGCTGCCTCATATGCTTTGCTGCGCTTTGCCATCTGCGTTTTCTCCTTATGCAGTCGTGGTCTCGTGGGCCGCGCTCGGCCCTGCCACTACGACGCCGCTAACTCGCTTCATGCGAGATCGTTGCGGATCGCTAATCTAATGTTTGAGATCCGTTCGAGGATTAGCCCTCGACGGTGATGCCCATCGAACGAGCGGTGCCGGCGATGATCTTGGCTGCTGCCTTGATGTCGTTGGCGTTGAGGTCTTCCATCTTGGAAGATGCAATTTCCTCGACCTGAGCCTGGGTCAACTTTGCAACCTTGACGGTGTGCGGCGTTGCCGAGCCCTTCTGTACGCCTGCAGCCTTCTTGATGAGTTCTGCAGCAGGAGGGGTCTTGGTGATGAACGTGAACGAACGGTCTTCGTAAACGGTGATTTCTACCGGAATAACGTTGCCGCGCTGGGATTCCGTTGCGGCGTTGTACGCCTTGCAGAATTCCATGATGTTGACGCCGTGCTGACCAAGTGCAGGACCGATTGGAGGAGCTGGGTTAGCAGCGCCTGCCTGGATCTGCAGCTTGATGAGGCCGGTGACCTTTTTCTTGGGGGCCATGTCGGGTCCTTCTACTCTTCTTCTGCCCATCAACACAGGAGTGTGTTAGTGGGGGTTGGTTATCGTGGCGCGATAACCGAATCGTTTTCGCCAAGTAAGCAGCTCGACGAAACCGAAAACTATTTAGTGGTTTTAGATCTTGTTGACCTGGCTGAACGAGAGCGTCACTGGAGTTTCACGCTCGAACACGGTGATCAAAACAACCAGCTGGCGTGCTTCCAGCTTGATCTCGGAGATCGTGGCCGGCATGGTCTCGAACGGACCGTCGTTGACGATGACAGATTCGCCAACTTCGAAGTCCACGTGAACCTCGGAGATCGGAAGCTTGACAGCCTTGCCCGTCTCTTCAGCCTCAGCTTCAGCAACAACCGTGTGAGCCAACATCGAAACAACTTCGTCCAAGTTCAGCGGCACTGGATCGTGAGCGTTGCCCACGAAGCCGGTCACACCTGGAGTGTGGCGCACTGCGCCCCACGATGCGTCCGTGAGTTCCATGCGAACCAGCACGTAGCCTGGGATGCGCACGCGGCGCACCTTCTTCTTCGTGGTGTTCTTGATCTCCACGACCTCTTCCATGGGAACCTGGATTTCGTAGATGAAATCCTCCATGTTGAGGGTCTGGATACGAGTCTCAAGGTTGACCTTGACGCGGTTCTCGTATCCAGCGTAGGAGTGAATCACGTACCAGTCACCAGGCTGACGACGCAGCTTGGTGCGGAATTCTTCAATGAGTTCTTCCTCAGACTTGGCCTCAGCTGGCTCTTCGTCATCTGATGCGGCTGCAACAGCAACAACGTCAGAATCTTCGTCGTCGGAGTCTTCGTCAGCGTCAGCTTCTTCAGCTGCTACGTCAACGTCAGATTTTTCGTCAGCCGAGTCCTCGTCAACGGAGTAATCCTCAGAAACAGAAGCTGCGTCGTCGTTCTGTGCAGAGTAATTGTCAGCATCGGAGAAAGTGGAGTTAACATCAGAAGCCGCCGGTGCGTCTTGCGCTTCGGCGTTGTGGTCAACTGCTTCGGTTTCCTGCTGTTCGAGTTCTTCCCGAGACACTAAAGCTCCTGATTCCTGATTACTTGCCAGCCGTGAAGTGTTCACGCCCTCTTGCTTATAAAGCCGTGTGGCTCCGCCCGTGGGCTCGTCAGCGAGGGCCTAGCTTACTGCTCTGGTGGATTCGTAAAGACGGCGATCGCGCCGCTACCGAACAAGAAATCCAAGCCAGCAACCAGAAGCATGACCACAAGTACGAAGCCAAGCACTACGAGCGTGTAGTTCAGCAACTCGCTACGAGTCGGGGTCACTACTTTGCGAAGCTCGTCGATGACTTGCCGGAAGAACAGTGCTATGCGGGCGAAAAAGCCTCGCTTCGCTGCGCGTTCACCGCGCGGCGACTGCGAACCGTTCGCCATCGTCTCAGTCACTTAGGTTCCTCCAGCAATGAATCATTGACGATTTCAGCGCGTCCACAGATGTGCGGAACGTTGAAACCCCATCCCGCGTAGGGATAACTGCTACTGCGCAGGGCAGACAGGACTCGAACCTGCAACCTGCGGTTTTGGAGACCGCTGCGCTACCAATTGCGCCACTACCCTTCAGACGTTTGCACGCCGGTGAATTAGTTTACGCAATCAAGCCGCGCAAGTCGAACCGAGAAGTTCTTCCGCATGAAACGTCAGTCAGCGATAGGCTAGAAATAGCCGCTTTTCGGTTGAACGCCCCTCTTCATCGTCGACCTTCGAGGACAGTGACCATGGCCCGCATTTCGCAACGCATCGGATCGATCGCAGAATCCGCAACTCTCGCGGTTGATGCCAAAGCAAAAGCTCTAAAAGCCGCGGGCCGTCCCGTCATTGGTTTCGGCGCAGGTGAGCCTGATTTCCCGACTCCGGATTACATTGTGCAGGCCGCTATCGAGGCCGCAAAGCAGCCGAAGTACCACCGCTATTCCCCTGCCGCCGGCCTTCCGGAACTTCGTGAAGCCATTGCTCAGAAGACCATGCGTGATTCTGGTTACAGCATCGAGTCTTCGCACGTTTTGGTGACTAACGGTGGCAAGCAGGCCGTCTTCAACACCTTCGCGACGCTTCTTGATCCAGGCGACGAAGTCTTGCTTCCTACGCCGTTCTGGACCACCTACCCGGAAGCCATTCGCTTGGCAGAAGGTGTTCCTGTAGAGGTTTTCGCGGGCCCAGAGCAGGGCTATCTCGTGACGGTTGACCAGCTTGAGGCAGCCCGCACCGAGAAGACCAAGATCCTCTTGTTCGTTTCCCCGTCCAACCCCACGGGCGCCGTCTACTCGCCTGAACAGGTTGCTGAGATTGGCCGTTGGGCTGCCGAGCATGGCTTGTGGCTTGTCACGGATGAAATTTACGAGCACTTGGTGTACGACGACGCTTCGTTTACGTCGATTGCCACGGCTGCCCCTGAATTGGCAGACCGCGTGGTCATCCTCAACGGCGTTGCCAAGACGTACGCCATGACCGGTTGGCGTGTGGGATGGATGGCCGGCCCACTGGACGTCATCAAGGCAGCTACGAACTTGCAGTCTCACACCACGTCTAACGTGTCCAACGTGTCGCAGATGGCCGCCTTGGCCGCTGTCGCCGGACCATTGGATGCCGTTGACGAGATGAAGGTTTCCTTCGATCGCCGCCGCCGCGCCATGGTGGAAGCCCTCAACTCCATTGATGGCATCGAGTGCCCAACCCCGAAGGGCGCTTTCTACGCTTACGCCGACGTGCGCGGGCTCTTGGGCCGCACCATTGCCGGTACGACGCCGCAGACTTCCGCCGAGTTGGCATCGCTCATTTTGGATGAGGCTGAAGTTGCCGTGGTTCCGGGCGAGGCTTTCGGTCCGTCGGGCTACATTCGCCTGTCTTACGCGCTCGGCGACGCCGACCTCAAGGAAGGCATGGATCGCCTCAAGCGATTCTTGGCCTAATCACCTGCTGAATCGGATCGCCGTGTCTAGACGATGCGGCGATCCGAAGCCCAGCGCGCCAATTCGTAGCGGTTAGAGAGCTGCAACTTCCGCAGTACGGCAGACACGTGCGTCTCCACGGTTTTGATGGAGATGAAGAGTTCCTTCGCAGTTTCTTTGTACGTGTAGCCACGAGCGATCAATCGCATGACTTCCATTTCGCGGGCGGACAGCAAGTCCAGGTTGTCGTCCTGCTCGGTAGACGCCGTCGTACCGAACGCGTCCAACACGAATCCCGCAAGCCGCGGCGAGAAAACCGCATCCCCCGCAGCTACGCGGAACGCCGCCGCCGTAATGTCCGCACCATTCGCAGATTTGGTAAGGTAACCGCGTGCGCCGGCCCTAATCACCGCCACCACGTCCTCCGCGGCATCGGACACGGACAGCGCCAGAAAGCGCGTGGACAAGCCCGCACATTGTTTGGCAACTTCTGCCCCGCCGCCACCACGTCCGCCCGGCAAATGCACATCAAGGAGCACTACGTCCGGGACGAGCTCTTGAATGACGCGGATGGCCTCGTCCACGTTCGCGGCTTCGCCCACCACATCGAGTTCAGGGCCTAGCTCGGCACGCAATCCAGCGCGAAAAATCCCGTGATCATCCACGAGGACCACGCGTAGCGAATGCTGAGCGGCGCTGGGGGCTCCTCCGGTATTCGGCGAGATGGTCATGACATGTCCTGTTCTTCGGAAGTTCTCGGTGCTTCGTGAGTGATCGGCAAGCGCAAGGCGATTTCAGTTCCATCCGGCGAGCTTGAAACGCGAGCGGTGCCGCCGTTTCGTTCCATCCTGCCAACAATCGAGTCTCTGAGTCCGCGCCGATCTTCCGCAATACCGGCAACGTCAAAGCCCGGGCCGTGGTCACGCACAAAGACTTCCACACTGTCTTGAGACGCTTCGCAGTAGACCGTGACTGCGCCGCCGCCGTGCTTGACGGCGTTGAGCATGGCTTCGCGCGCTGCTTGCAGCAGTGCGTCGGCCGTTGGAAGTTCACCCGGAGAATTGCCGACGGTCACCACATCAATGTCCCCGCCAAAATCGTCTTCAATCCGCCCAGCTTCACGCTTGATGGTGGCGAAAAGGTCGCCCGGTGCTTCATCGCCGCGGCCATACAACCACTCGCGAAGCTCGCGCTCTTGGGACCTGGCCAAGCGCGCCACCATGAGCGGATCATCCGCCCGGCGTTGGATCAGCGCGAGTGTCTGAAGTACGGAATCATGCAAATGAGCGGCGATTTCTGCGCGGTCTGCAGCCCGCCAGCCCGCGGACCGTTCGGCCACGAATCGGCGCCACTCGCGCAATCCCCAAGGCAAGAGAACCAGGACAATTCCGGCAATAATGGCGAGTGCAATGACGCCTCCGGACAAGAGCGACTCCACGGGCACTACTCCCGTCAGGAGCGCCAGCGAACCGCCAATCACGAGGACCAGTCCAACAATCAGGCGGGTGGCACCCACCCAGCGTTCGGCGCTCACGCCCTTGCGCAAGCCTTCTCGCCGGTCGGCGTCTAGCTGCATCCAGGCCGTCACTGCGCCCACCAGAATCGCTGCGCCCGGCAAGATGACTCGCCAATCAACGGCAAACCCGAAGAGGGATGCAGCAATAAGGCCTGCGCCGATGAGCAGGATCGCTCCGAGCAAGAATTCACGGCCCGCAATGCCGCGGTTGAGTCGCGCTGGCTCTTCAGCAGCACTGCGGTCCAGTTCTTCATTGCGTACGACGGCGCTGCTCACCGAACGCTGTCCCGCTTCAGAAATACTGCGAGCGCGATCCGTCTCTCCGGCACGCGGCACGAAGATCCATAGCCATGCATACAAGAAGACGCCTGCTCCCCCGGCAAGAGTCAGCCCGGCCATTGCCCACCGGACCATTCGAACATCGATGTTCAAGTGAACGGCCACACCTGTGCACACGCCGGCGAGCCAGCGTTCGGGACCGCGCACCAAGGGCGGTCGTTGCGGAGTAGTGGCGTCAAGCATGACTCCATCAAAGCACGCTCAGGGTCTTCTGTTGCCCTAGCCCAGGGGGTGAACGGAACTGATTCAGGGTTCAATCAGGGTGTTACCTCATAGCGGGTGCTCATGGAGTTCGGAAGGATTGATGTCATGACCGAATCATCCTCTCCTCGTCCTGATGAGCAGCCGGACGAGACTCCTCGCCCACCGTTCCCAGCTGCCGAGCCAGAAGCCGCGTTCTTCACCTGGCTTCGTTCGATTGATCTGACGCGCTCCTCCGACCGCTGGGTTGGCGGTGTTGTGGGCGGAATCGCGCGGCGTTTGGGCATCGATCCCACGCTGGCCCGCGGCATCTTTGTGGTTCTTGGCATCCTCACGATGACGGGCCCCTTCATTTACGGCGTCTTGTGGGCACTGTTGCCTGAACCAGACGGACGCATTCATGCTCAAGAAGCAGGACGCGGACGGTGGAGCGCAGGCATGACAGGCGCGGTCATTTTCGTGGCGCTCAGCATGTTTGGCACCTCGGAAGTCTTTGGTATGCGCTGGGGCATGAATGACAACGGCGGCTTCGTCCGAATTCTGCTGACTCTTGGCGTGATTGGGCTCGTCATCTACCTGATTACGTCAAAGCGGGGACGGGATCCGCGATCCATCAACCAAGACACCACGCAGCGCTTCACCTCCACCGGACAAGCAACGGATAACCCCTCGGATCATTCATACAGCTACCAATACACGTATCCAGGCCAGCAACCGGGCACCACTGCTGATCCGAGAACGCAGTATCACTACGATCGCGCAATGCAACGTCAGCGAGTAGCTGCAGAGCGCGCAGTTGAGCGGATGGAGCGCCCCAAGCTCCCCGGACACATCGCTCTCATCTTCTTGGGCACAGCACTCGTAGCCGCTGGAGCCGTACTTCTCGCAAAAATTGAAGGATGGCTTCCGCTCCCTGACTTCGGCGCTCGTGCAGCTGTCGCGGCAGCGTTGCTGGTCTTGGGTCTCGGTCTCTTGTTTGCGGCCGTTACACGGCGTCGTGGCGGAGCACTGGTGCCGTTCACCATCATCTTGTTGCTGTTCACGATGTTCAGCACGGTGCGCTCGGACGCAAACTGGAATACCTACCCAGCGTTCGCCGGAACCGGCATGGGCATTGAGGAACCTGTGGTCTTCGGGACACGCACAGTGGATGTACGCGACATGGCACGCGAACTGACCGCTGACTCTCGAGTGGAGATCACGGGAGCTTTCAACAACGTGAATCTGAAGATTCCTGATGATCGCCGCATTGTGGTGGACACCGGGGCCGTCTTCTACTCTGTAGTCTTCACCGACGCAGACGGAACCGTCACTCGAAATTCCAGCCTCATTCAAGACAACCCCACTACGTTCAACGAAGACGCTGAAGGCCCAACGCTTACCGTTCATGTCAGCGGTGCATTTGGCAACCTCAAAGTCACCACGGAGGCGAACTAACCATGAGCACCCAACCATCCACACCTGACGAACCCGTGGAGAACTTCTTCGATCCTGAAGAGCAGCTCTCGCCGTCAGCACCGGCCGTCGCACACCGTCACCCTTTCCCCACCGCCACGCTGGTGCTGGGACTGGTAGCGATCGTCGTCGCAGTCCTCGTGCTGGGAGCGAATCTCCTCAACTGGACGTTTGATCCTGCAATAGTGGGAGTATCGCTCCTGGCTGGCGCTGGTTTTCTCATGATCATTGGCGGCATTCTCACTCACCGACAATCAGACGGAAAGGCCTAACCATGGAACCTGTCTATGACTCCCTTCGCGCTCTCCCCTTTCGCCGTGGCCCGGAACGCTGGCTCGGCGGAGTGTGCGGCGGAATAGCAGCTAAGTTCGGTCTCAACCCACTCTTGGTCCGCTTGCTCATGCTGATTGCGTTCGCCCTGCCCGTCATTGGCTGGGTGACGTATCTTGTCGCATGGCTGGTGCTGCCGTGGCAAGACAACAGCATTCCGCTGGAGCGCGTTTTGGGTCCTGGAATGCGGCGCTAATTTCATGAATGATTTGCCGCTGGGCTCACCCGATACACTCAGAGGGTGAGCCCAGTGCTGTGCTCCGTAGCAAGTGTGACAGCGCGAGCAGAAAGCGAAGACTTACATGAGAATTGGCATCATGACGAGCGGTGGAGACTGCCCGGGACTCAATGCAGTGATTCGAGGAGCAGTCCTCGGCGGCATTAAGCGCCACGGGGACGAGTTCGTTGGCTTCAGAGACGGCTGGCGAGGCGTCAAGGAAGGCGACTTCATGAACCTTCCGCGTGGCACCGTCCGCGGTATTTCCAAGCAGGGTGGCACCATTCTGGGCACCTCTCGCGTCAATCCTTACGAGGGCCCACTCGGTGGCCCCGAGCATATTTCCAAGGTCCTCAAGGACCACAAGGTGGACGCGCTCATGGTGATCGGTGGCGAAGGATCGCTCGCCGGAGCCAATCGTCTCGCCGAGGCCGGGTTACCCATCGTGGGTGTTCCGAAGACCATCGACAACGATCTCAATGGTACGGACTACACCTTCGGCTTCGACACTGCCGTGCAGATCGGCACCGAAGCCATTGACCGCTTGCGGACTACGGGCGAGTCCCATCACCGCGTCATGGTGGCTGAAGTTATGGGTCGTCACGCCGGGTGGATCGCCCTCCATGCAGGCATGGCAGCTGGCGCCCACGCCATCTTGATCCCCGAGGTACCGGCATCTGCCGACGATGTTGTGAACTGGGTACAAGAAGCGTACGACCGCGGTCGTGGGCCCCTCGTAGTGGTTGCTGAAGGCTTTGTCATGGGTGAGACCGGCGAGGCATATTCGCACCTGGGCTTAGATGAAGCTGGCCGCCCTCGACTGGGCGGAATCGGCGAAGTGGTCGCCCGCATCATCCAAGAACGCACCGGCATCGAAACGCGTTGCACCACGCTCGGCTACATTCAGCGCGGCGGTGTTCCCACCGCTTATGACCGCGTCTTGGCAACTCGCTTGGGCATGGCTGCGGCTGAGGCCGCCCACGATGGCGCGTGGGGTGAAATGGTGGCACTCGAGGGCACGAATATCCACCGAGTTCCGCTCTCCGCCGCCTTGCATAGCCTGAAAACCGTTCCGAAGAGCCGTTATGAAGAGGTAGCCGTCCTCTTTGGCTAGTACGGTAGAAGAACCAGTAGTTCAGCAGCATAGGAAAGCGCCGGCACCAAACCATGAGACTCTCAGCTAGTAGCCGTTCAGTTGCGGCCCTCGCATGGTCTCGCATCCTGGGGCTTTCAGATCAGTCGTTGCACGCGGGCGCGATGGGCGAGAGCTCTGACTTCACCCTCAAGACTTCCCGCCAAGCGGCGACTCGCGCTACCTATTTGCAGTTGGTTCAAGCGTCCGCACTCATTGCCCCGCAATGGTTCGTCGAGGCCTGCGAAAATGCCCCTGCGTCTGAAATTGCTGACCCGCGGTTGCTCGTGGACATGGCGCGGCACTATGGCTACCGTGATGCTCGGATCTTGAGCGAAGAGGCCATCTACTTACTCGACGAGGTCCCGCAGTATGCGCAGCCTCGCGTCGAGAATCCGGACCGTGTAGTGGTGTCTTTGAGCCGCGAAGATTCGCAAGCGCTCGAACGGCAGTGCCCGGCAGACGATTTCATCTACACCCATCCCAGCGCGCGAGATCACCAATTCACGGCCGTTGACGAAGACGAATCAGCGCGGTGGTCTACGAGTGCCTACGACGTCTGGGAAGGCCTGGTGGCTGACATCGCCGTCCTGGTCTCCCCCGAATCGCGACTCCAGGGCTTTGGAAAGTTCATCACCGGCGTCGCGGCCGAGGACGCACTCTCTGACGGCTTGGTGCCGCAATTGCGCGTGGGTATGGGAAATGCCGCGGCAATGACCTTGGCAGAATCACTGGGATTCGAGTTATCAGGCTCAGTGACGTCCGTCTTCTTGGGCGAAACTACGACGCCGCCGCGTTAGTCCGGCGGTTCAACGTCCGTTGACGCGTGGCCGACTTCGGTTAGCGCGTGGGCGGCTTGATGAAGCCCTTGGCGCGGCCAACAACCTGGCCCGCGTCAGTAGAGACGATCACTTCTTGAGTTGCGGGGCTCTTCGCGCCCGATTCCTCAACAATCTCGAGCGTGGCTTCGGGATCCACGGCACGCTTGATGAGCGCTAGCGCAATGGGGCCAGCCTCGTAGTGCAAAGCGCTCGTGGTGATCTTGCCGATGTTACGACCGTCGAGATGAACCTCGCTACCGGGCTCCGGAAGGGTGTGCTCGCTGCCGTCGAGGTGCAAAAACACCAAGCGGCGTGGCGGGTGTCCGAGGTTGTGGACTCGCGCGATCGTTTCTTGGCCCTTGTAGCAGCCCTTGGCGAGGTGCACAGAGGTACGCAGCAAATCGAGCTCGTGAGGGATGGTCTTCTCATCCGTCTCGGCGCCGAATCGTGGCTTCCAGTCGGCAATGCGCAACGCTTCAACAGCCGTGGTGCCAGCCAAGGACACGCCTTGAGCCTGGAGAGCGGCAACGGTTGCATCCAGCTCTTCGAGCGGAATGAGCTGCTCAATCCACGTGGTGTCTTCTGCTGGGTGCTGTGGGCCTGAGTAGGAGAATCCGCCGATGCCGACGTGCGGCCACGGATCCACCCAGGTCAGGGCACCTTCAACGAGTGCTTTCCGTGCGCCCAGTACAGCCCAGTGATCCGTTTCATCGGTGACTTCGACGCGCATCATAAAGCGCATGGAGTTCAGGAAAGCGGCCAGCGGTGCAGCGCTTTCTCGTTCGGTGATGAGAAGCGTGCTGTCCTCGGTTTCAAGGACTTTGGTATCGAAGTCGATACGGCCCTGAATCGTCAAGAATAAGGAGCGCGTGGAGTCTCCTGGCTTGAGGTTGTTGAGCGCTTGAGAAGCAAGAGAGTGAAGCCAGCGGCCGCGATCTTCGCCGGTCACTTTCACGACGCCGAGCTGCGACAAGTCCGCAACGGCGAGGCCACGGTCCAGCGCCCGTTGTTCGGGCAAAGGAGATCCGTAATGCGACGCAACTCCTGCATCTCGTCCTGTGCCGGCTACGGCACCTGGTCGTTGCAAGAGTGCTGAAAGATAGGTCACTGCTGGTTAGTCTCTCCGTGATCAGCATCAGACTGATCGTTCTCAGGTGACGTCTCGCTTGGAGCGTCCGAAGTTTCGACCGGCGCCGGAGCGGCGATCTTTTTGAGTGCGGCAGAAGCATGAGCGGCGAGCTCGTTGCCGCCGATGCTTGCATCCCATCGCCAGAACAGGTCTCCGTTGACGAGTCCGTAGATTCGCGTGGCAGAGGCGTATTCCTTGGAATGGGTACCGCGCATAACCAAGTCGGTCGCAACATGAATTTGCGGACCCTTGATCTGGCCGTAATACATCTCCGTCAGGCCACGCGGATGCGTGATGCTCACTTGAATGTCGAAGCCGCCGTCGTCATTGCGCAGCTTCTCCACGTCCTCGGCCGAACGCAACACTGGGTACAGGTCACCGGGAATCATTCCGGGACCACCGTCGGCGTCTTCGAGGGGACGTTCAAGTTGCCAGAAGCCGAGTTCAATCCCCAAAGGGCGCAACTTCGTGCCAGTGTTGTCGGAGACCCAGCTCTCGGAGCGGTATTCCAAATATGGAAGACCGGTGGCTCGGAACTCCACGCGCTGCACGAAGTATTCGTCGTCGGCTTCGCCTTCCCCGAGGCGACCCATTCCTTCCCAGGTACCGATCAACCATGACAGCGGTACTAGTTCAGGAGTGAGATCCGTAGGGATTTCAATTGCCATGCTGAAGGTCTACTTACTTCTGACCCTTGAACAAGCGTGCAACCACAAGTCCAGCGAAGCCAGCCATGCCCAAAGAAGCAAGACCCAACAAAACCAAGAAAAAGATCTCAAGACCCAAGTAAGTGTTTTCCATAGGGCTCATCCTACCTATCGTGTGTTATCCGAAGACTAATCGTTCCGCGAAATAGACCAACGCGCCGGACAACATGATGGGGGTCAACCCGTATGCCACCGCCGCCAATCGACTCTTCGGGCCACCTTCGGCAACCAAAACAGCTCGGCAACTCGCGGTAATAGCGGCCGCGATCCCAGCAAAGAACATCGCTTGCCAAGGCGTGACCGTTGTAAAAATAATAGCCGCCATTCCGGAAACCAGCGCGGAAATGACGATCGCTAACGGCGCCACAATGCGGTCCGGCCACCGGATGCAGCCCACCAAGATGGCAGCGGTGATGCCCATTGCTACGAGGAGGGTAAGCGGCGAATTCACGTCGTCGGGGGTCAAGCGATCTACTGCCACCCAGCCGGACGTGGAAGCAGCAATGAGCGATGCTGCCGCGCCTGCGCATACGGAATACAACCGTTGAGAGGCGCCAGTTCCGCGAAGCAGCTGCACCAAGAAGGTCAAGGCAAGGCCCAAGACCACAAAAACCACGTAGTACAACATGGCTTCGCGTGGAGGCGCATTCAGGGACGCAATAATTGCGCCACAACCCGCCACAAGTGTGACAAAGCCCATAATGAGCCCCGAGGGAATGCCGGAGATTTTGGGCCATGAGAACGCAAAGATTGCCACCATCGAGCTGGCTACTGCGCCTACGAAAACGGCACCATTTCCAGTGAAGTCGACATAGCTACTCAGCACGAGGGCTACGAGGCTCGCAATGGCGGTTGACGCTACGGTTACGGTCTTCACCCCACCAGTCTGCCGTATTTGCCACAATAAGATGGAACAATTGGGGAATCCGGGCGCGCGAAAGGAGCCATTTTCATGACCAACATCGCGCTGCTCTCATCCAGCAACGAGGTGCCGGGCAGTATGTTGCCTGCACTCGAAGTGCTTTCCCATCCGGTAGGGGTGTACCCCGCGGCCGCCGCATCCATGATCGAAGCTCGAGATGCAGACGTGGTCATCGTGGATGCCCGCAAAGATTTCACCGGTGCTCGGTCCTTGTGCCAGCTGCTTCGCCAGACAGGTATTGAAGTCCCCCTTTTGGTCCTCTTGACCGAAGGTGGGACGGCGGCAATTTCTACGGCGTGGACCACGGACGATTTCCTTCTGGACACGTGCGGCCCAGCAGAACTTGAAGCGCGCCTGCGTTTGGCCGTCGGGCGAATCAAGGCCTCGCAACCGGACGAGACCAACGAGATCCGGGCTGCCGGCGTCGTTATCGACGAATCCAGCTATACCGCAAGGCTTCACGGTCACCCACTCAACCTGACCTACAAGGAATTCGAGCTCCTGAAGTACCTGGCGCAATTCCCGAGCCGCGTCTTCACCCGCGAACAGCTGCTGCATGAGGTCTGGGGCTACGACTACTTCGGCGGCACCCGCACCGTGGACGTCCACGTTCGGCGTCTGCGCGCGAAGCTCGGCGCTGATCACGAGCAACTGATTGCTACCGTGCGAAACGTCGGCTATCGCTTCAACGCCAACCGCGTTCCCGAAGATGTCTAAATTTCCCCTGTCAGCGAAGCACTTTTGCTCTAGATTGGATGCATGAGTGCTGAACCCTACGTTGACTATTCGATTCACCTCTCGAAGGGGCGCCCTGAAGCGCTTCATCTGAAGGACATTCGTGCGCTCGCCGTGGCTGCCGAAGATTCTGATGGCCAGCCGCCGCTGTCTGAGCAAACCCTCGTCGACTTACGGACGCAAACGGATGCGGACCGCTTAGTAGTGGTCAGCGCCTACTTGCGACAGAGCGCTGAGCAAGATTCCGGCGAGCTTGTTGGAGTTGCCATCGCTATTTTCCCTGCTCCACCGTTTCCTACTGAGGACGACGCCGCAGCTCGGCTTGCGCAGGAACCGTCAGTTCCGCAGGAAGCGGCTACGGGAACTCTCGAATTGGTAGTTCACCCTGAGTTCCGCAACTACGGAATTGGGTCCGCTTTGGCCAACGCTCTCGCTAAGGCGATCCCCGCCGATTCGGTCAGGGCCTGGTCCCACGGCAACCACGAGGGCGCCGCGCGTCTTGCCGAAAAGCACCATTTCGTCATCCAGCGCGAGCTCTATCGACTGCGGCTCGTCAACAACACCACTTTGCCGGAAGCGGCACTGCCAGCCGGCGCCACGATTCGCGGCTTTGAACCGGGTACGGACGAAGAAGCGTGGCTGGTTGCGAATGCCGCCGCCTTTGCGCACCACCCGGAACAGGGATCGTTGACCATGGCTGATCTCAAGGCCCGCATGGAAGAGGAATGGTTTGATCCAGCCGGATTCCTGATGGCCGTGGATGAGTCCGGGAAGCTCTTGGGATATCACTGGACCAAGATTCATCCCGCTCTGCACTCCCCTACCACCGGCGATCACGAAGCCGTTGGCGAGGTTTATGTGGTGGGAGTCGTCCCCGAAGCGCAGGGCACCGGATTGGGCAAAGCGCTAACCATCGCCGGAATCAATCACTTGCGCGCTCAAGGTTTGCACGCCGTCATGTTGTACGTGGACGCGGACAATACAGCCGCCGTGGAGCTCTACCGGAAGCTGGGATTCACGAAATGGGACGTAGACGTAATGTACGGACCAAAAAGAATAGCGTAATTTGGGCATTTTCTAGGCAGCTAAGGCCGGTAGAGTTGACTGCAGAGATAGCAATGAGTTGGGAGTTACCTAGGTGAATCAACCTCAGAATAGAAGCTTCGGGACCAGCGAGGTTCCGGCAGTGCGCGCCACGATCGACCGTATTGAGCTCCCTGATTTTGTGCCCGCCGCACAGCCAGATGGTGGCTTCAGCGGCGAACGCTTCTTGGATCGCGAATTGTCGTGGCTTCAGTTCAACGCTCGCGTGTTGGAACTTGCCGAGGATCCCCAGCTCTTCTTGCTTGAACGCGTCAACTTCTTGTCCATTTTCGGTTCCAATCTGGACGAGTTCTTCATGGTGCGCGTGGCCGGCCTCAAGCGCCGCATCGCCGCGGGCATGGCAGTTCCGTCTGCTGCAGGCATCAACCCCGTTGACCAGCTGGAGATGTTGCTGCAGCAAGCTCACGAGTTGCAGAAGCGCCACGCTGCGGTCTTCAAGGACCACGTTTTGCCTGCGCTTGCCGATCAAAACATTCATGTGAAGAAGTGGCGTGATCTGGACGAAACCCAGAAGGCCACCTTGCGCGAATGGTTCATGGATCAGGTATTCCCTGTATTGACGCCGCTCGCTGTGGACCCGGCTCACCCTTTCCCATACATTTCGGGCTTGTCCTTGAACTTGGCCGTGATTGTGCGAAACCCGGTCTCCGGCAAGGAGCTGTTCGCTCGCATCAAGGTGCCGGACGTTTTGCCACGCTTGGTCTCCGTCGATCAGCCAGGTTCCCGTACCGCGCCAACGCGCGAAGTCAGCCTGATCTCGCTAGAGGACGTCATCTCCGAGCACCTCGACAACTTGTTCCCGGGCATGGAAGTCGTGGAGAACTACTCCTTCCGTGTCACGCGTAACGAAGACCTTGAGGTTGAAGAAGACGACGCCGAGAACCTCCTACAGGCTCTCGAGAAGGAACTGTTGCGTCGCCGCTTCGGTCCTCCAGTTCGTCTCGAAATCGTTGACGACATGAACCCGGCCGTCAAGGCTCTGTTGATTCGTGAACTCAACGTGGACGAGGACGAAGTGTTCTCGCTTCCTGCGCCATTGGATCTGCGCGGACTCAGTGTCATCGCTGGCATTGACCGTCCTGAGCTGCACTACCCGAAGCAGATTGCGCACACGTCTCGAGACCTCAACGCTTCGGAGACGTCCAAGGCTGCCGACGTGTTTGCCGCCATGCGCCGTCGCGACATTCTGCTGCACCATCCGTACGACTCCTTCTCAACCTCCGTCCAGGCATTCTTGGAGCAGGCTGCAGCGGATCCGCACGTGGTTGCCATCAAGCAGACCTTGTACCGCACCTCGGGCGACTCCCCCATCGTTGACGCCCTGATCGATGCTGCCGAAGCCGGTAAGCAGGTCTTGGCGCTCGTGGAAATCAAGGCCCGCTTCGACGAGCAGGCCAACATCGACTGGGCTCGAAAGCTCGAGCAAGCCGGCGTGCACGTGGTCTACGGCATCGTTGGCTTGAAGACTCACTCGAAGCTGTCCCTTGTGGTGCGTCGTGAATCCAAGGGTCTGCGCCGTTACTGCCACATCGGCACGGGTAACTACCACCCACGCACGGCCCGCTACTACGAGGACTTCGGTCTGCTGACCACGGATGAGCAGGTGGGTGAGGACATTTCGCGCCTATTCAACCAGCTGTCCGGCTATGCACCGAAGACCACGTTCAAGCGACTGCTCGTGGCACCGCGTTCCTTGCGCTCCGGCTTGATTGACCGGATAGAGAAGGAAATTGAAAACAAAAAGGCTGGCCTGAAGGCTCGCGTGGTCATCAAGGTCAACTCGATTGTTGACGAAGCCGTGATCGATGCGCTCTACCGTGCTTCGCAAGCTGGCGTCCAGGTGGATGTCATTGTGCGCGGTATTTGCGCCATCCGCCCAGGAGTTCCAGGGCTGAGTGAGAACATTCGGGTGCGCTCCTTCTTGGGACGCTTCCTTGAGCACTCGCGCGTCTTCGCGTTCGCCAATGGCGACGATCCAATCGTCTACATCGGCTCGGCAGACATGATGCACCGCAACTTGGACCGTCGCGTGGAAGCTTTGGTTCGCCTCGCAAACAAGTCCGATATTTCGGGATTGCTGGATCTGGCCAACCGCTACCTCGATCCTGGAACGGCCAGCTGGCATCTCGATTCCGAAGGAAACTGGACGCGGCACCACGTGGACGCTGACGGTAAGCCGCTCTTGGACATCCAGTCGTATCTACTCCAGTCTCGTGAACGTCAATCAGGAGCAGTTCGACGTTGAACGGATCGATCCAACGATCATCAGATTCCCCGGATCTTTCCAAAGATGCCGGAGTCATCGCCGCTGGCGCAATCATCTGGCGTGAGCGCTCCAGCGGCCTTGAAGTACTCTTGATCCACCGCCCGCGCTACGACGATTGGTCGTGGCCCAAAGGCAAGCTCGACGATGGCGAAACCATCCCGGAGTGTGCCATCCGGGAAGTGCAAGAAGAGATCGGGATGACGGTCAAGCTGGGCATTCCTCTGCCCGCCATCGAGTACCCGGTCAAGAGCGATACGAAGGTCGTCTACTACTGGGCCGCCAGGGCCACGGGTTCCGTGGCTCCGGACGGTCGCGAAGTCGATGGGTACCAATGGGTGACTCCGGAGATCGCACACAAGCTACTCAGCAACAGCTCTGATCTTGAGCCACTGGACGCGCTCGTGAACGCACACCGCAAGGGTGACTTGAACACTGTTCCGTTCATCCTGTTGCGCCACGCCAAGGCCAAGCCGCGTTCCAGCTGGACGCGTGATGAAGGGCTCCGTCCGCTGGCAGCGACCGGTAAGCGGCAGTCACTCTCAGTGCAGCGCATCTTGACCGCGTGGCAACCTGAGAAGATCTACACTAGTCCGTGGACTCGCTGCGTGCAGACGATCATGCCGTACGCCCAAGCTATCCGTAAGGATTTCAAGGAAGTCGGCTCCTTGACGGAGAAGGCCGCCAAGCGAAATCCCAAGGCAGCTGCGAAGTCCATCAAGAAGCTCATCGAGCGTGGTGAATCTTTGGTGGTGTGCACGCATCGCCCGGTGCTTCCCATGGCTTTGGGGGTCTTCAAACATCACTTGATCAACAAGCTGGATAAAGGGCTCCCGAGCGAAGACCCTTACTTGCGCCCTGGAGCGTTGCTGATTGCGCATCAGGTTGTTGGACGTCCAGGCCGGCTCATTTCGCTAGAGCATTACGAGCCGTACGATGACTGATAACACTAGGAGGACTCCATGACCGGCACCCCGTCAGCTGAGAACAACAGCACCACGGTTGAAAGGATTGCTCACAAGAACCTTCGCCTTGAGCAGGACGAGGACCGTGAGCGTTATGAACTCTGGCAAGGCGAACAGTTCATTGGTTTCTTGGGTTACCACGACGACGATGATGTCGTGGAAATCCAGCACACCATCATTGCCGAACGGTTTGGCCGTCAAGGATACGCGCGTGCACTCGTGACGCTCGTCCTGGATAAGCTCCGTAGCGAAGGTAAGAAAATCATTCCGCAGTGCTCTTACGTCCTGGACTACTTGTCCCGGTACCCGGAGTACAAGGACATGGTGCTGCGCACTTGAGACTGAAAACAGAAACAATGCCTGTTACCGCGTCTCGAAAAGATTCGCAGTAACAGGCATTGTTGTTCGTAAACACGTTCACGAGCATGTACTCGTGTAGCTTCAGGCCATAGACACCTGCCGCTTCCCCGTCCTTTGGCCCGCACTGGCAACTGCGCCGGTCGTGTGCTTCGGGACAGATAGCCCCTCGGAGTCAGTGGCGAAGACCAATCGATCTGGCCTCAAAATGACCACGCTTGAACGGTACTTTCGCGCCCAAACCGAGATGGCGTAGTCGTAATCCATCAAATCTGTATCCGACAGCGGTGCCGTTGCAGGCGAGCAGACCGTCCGGAAGCGAGACCGTTGGCTGCGGAACCATGCGACCCACTGCAGTCCTGGAACTCGGCGCGGCCGCCACAAGGCCCAACATTCGCAATTTCTTCAGCTGCAGCTCCGCTTTCGGATGCATGGCGACGCGCATTTAGGCAATTCTTCTCTCGACCTCACTCAATCCGTAAGAGCACAGGGCATTGAGTTCTTGCATTATGGATCAAGAAGGCCTACGAGGTCCACGGCGAAGAGACCGGCCAGCGTATCGCCGACGAGCTCGCAGAATTTGGAGTGGCCTTGGTTGACGGCGTCTTCCTCTCAGTCTCCGGTGGCATGAAGTCATCCCTGGACACCATGTTGAACCGGGCGGCTGACTCCCTCGTCGCCATTGCAGAGGAACTGCTTGACTCAGAAAAACGAAGAGTCAATAGACGATCGTCTAGTTAATTTGGCTTGATCAGAATCCCATTGAGAAATCTCAATGAATTTTGGATCAAACCCTTGACTGTGCTGCGCGTCTCACGTTGGGTAGAAGAGTCGGTAAGCGATCTCTCGGTTTACCGATCGAAAAGTATCTCTCGACGGAAGTTGGATCAATGCGTAATCAAGCGGGTCAGAAAACTATTTCCCGACGATCTTTTGGTCTTCTGGGTGTCACCACCGTGCTTGCCGCTAGCGGCGTAGCCGCAGCCCCTTCGGCATTCGGTGTTGGAGAGGGCCCTGGGTATGGCGGCAATGAGACCGTCAATACCTCCATCCTGCACACCTATGACGAACTCGTTGCAGAACTCAAGACCCAAGCCGCAAAGCAGTCCGCGCTTGAACTCGAGGTCATCGGCCAATCCGTAAAAGGCCGCGACCTCTACCTGGCGAAGTATCTGAGCAATCCAGCCAACCCCACCATCCTGTTTCTGACACAGCAGCATGGCAATGAGCAGCTCACCACCGAAGGCGCACTTGAGTTCATCAAGTCCTTGGGAACTGGCAAAAACAGAGGTGTCCTGAAGGGCGTCAACATCCTGATCGTCCCGATGCTCAACGCTGACGGTGCCATGGGCGACGTGAACTTCTCCCTCGATAACTACATTGCCAAGGGCCGGCACCTCACCCGCTACAACGCGAATGAAGTGGACCTCAACCGCGACCATATCGTTAAGGTTCAGCCAGAAACGCAAGCACTTCACAACAACGTCATGCGCAAGTACAAGATCGACTATATGATCGACTTGCACCACCAGGGTGCACGTTCACAGCGCGACGGCGAACTGGTGTCCGGCTCAATCCTCTACCCCACCACTGCCAATGTGGACGCAACTGTCCTCGAAGGATCGAAGCGACTTGGCGCCGTCGTATTCCATGCGATTGACCCCACCGGATGGGGCCATTTGGGCCGCTACGTGGGTGGATCCGCCGAGACCATTTCCCGCAACGGAATTGCCGTGGAATACGGAATTTCCACATTGCTCTTTGAAATGCGCGGCATGAGCGATCACGAATACGAACCATATGTTTTGGGCCAGAAGAGCAACGGCTATCTCATCAAGCAGACGGTTGTAACCCTCACGGCGACAACGCGTGCCATTGCCGACGGTTCCATCGCGACCGCTGACACGTCATTCTGGGACACGCTCGCAGAACAGACCAGCCGCGGCGAGGAATAACGTCTCACACATCTACTGAAGTCGGCGGGTCAGGCTCCTCACAACAAGGTGCCGACCCGTCTTCTTCTTTCAATTTCCACGAGGCGATCCCGTCGCCAGAAAGCGAAGTAGATAGACTGACCCGGTGAGCATTCCAACCCCGTATGAAGATCTCTTGAGGGACGTTCTTGAGACCGGCACCCACAAGAGCGATCGCACTGGAACCGGCACCCGAAGCGTTTTCGGTCGCCAAATTCGCTTTGATTTGAGCGAATCTTTCCCGCTGATCACCACTAAGCGCGTGCATTTCAAGTCCGTTGCCATTGAACTTTTGTGGTTCTTGCGCGGCGAGTCGAATACGCGGTTCCTCACGGAAAATGGCGTCACGATTTGGGACGAATGGGCTGACGAAAACGGCGAACTGGGCCCGGTGTACGGCGTGCAGTGGCGCTCGTGGCCGACGCCTGACGGCGAACACATTGACCAGATTGCCAAGCTCATTCAAGACCTCAAAGACAAGCCTGATTCTCGCCGGCACATCGTCTCCGCCTGGAATGTCGCCGAGCTACACAACATGGCTCTGCCCCCATGTCACGCGTTCTTCCAGTTCTACGTGGCGGACGGCAAGCTGTCCTGCCAGTTGTACCAGCGGAGCGCAGACATGTTCCTCGGCGTTCCGTTCAATATCGCTTCCTACTCACTGCTCACCCTCATGGTGGCTCAGCAGGTAGGCCTGGAACCGGGCGAGTTCATCTGGACCGGCGGAGATTGCCACATCTACGACAACCACGTAGACCAAGTCACCGAGCAGCTTTCCCGGGATCCGTTCCCGTACCCAACGCTCACGTTGGACCGCAAGCCGGACAGCATTTTCGACTACACCTTCGAGGACTTCACCGTGCATAACTACCAGCACCACGCGAAGATTGCAGCCCCAATTGCCGTCTAACGAATCCAACTACGCACTTGAGGTGCCGCCCAAGACCCGCTTTGGCATGGTGTGGGCGCAATCCCGCAACGGCATCATTGGCGACGCCGGCTCCATGCCTTGGCACTTGCCGGAAGACCTCATTCACTTCCAGCGCATCACTCGTGGTCACCCCATCATCATGGGACGCCGCACGTGGGAATCTTTGCCTCCCCGCTTGCGCCCTCTCAAGGAACGCACTTCAGTAGTGGTCACTTCTCACGAAGAGGTTGCCGAAGAAGTGTTGGAGAAAGGCGGCTTTGTGGTCTCATCGACCGCGGACGCCGTCAATGTGGCCCGCGAACAGCCGGGCGCCGAGGAAATCTGGGTCATTGGTGGCGGCAAGATTTACGCAGCCCTACTCCCCCTCGCTGACACGCTGGTCATCACCCGAATTGATGTCGATTTGGAGGGTGACACCAAGGCACCCATTTTTGACGAGAACTGGCAACAGCTCACACAAGCCCCTGACTCAGGTTGGTTTGAATCGATGAGCGGGCTACGCTATCGCTTCGAGTTGTGGGAACGAAAAGGAGCCTAAGGACACCGTGAAAGAAGCATTCCGCGAGCTATCGCGCCGCCCGGACATTCTCTTTGTGTTGGGCTACATGCTCTTCCCCTTGTTGGCTCTCATTTTTGCCGGTTTGGGATTGTGGATGGTGCTGACCGGGCAACGTCTCGCCGGCCTGATTGTGCTGCTTTTCGTCACCCAGGTGTTCGCGTTCTCCGCTTTCTGGGCCATCAATCAGCGCCGTAAGGCAATTGAGCTCGAGCAAGCCGACACTGAGGACAAGTCCGCCTAATCAGCGGCTTTCTCGCAAACGGCCGACGCTGGCGTGCCACGCCCCACAAAAGTGACGCATGCGTGACATGCCTCCTAGGCTCCTTCCGGGGAGACCTTCTAGACTGGTCGAATGACTTCATCCGTAGGCTTTGTAGGCTACCGCGGCATGGTGGGCTCCGTGCTCATGCAACGGTTGCAAGAAGAGGGCGATTTCGAGCACCTCGACCCCGTATTTTTCTCGACCTCCAACCCAGGCGGTGCCGCACCTAGCTTTGCTGCTGGCGCACCTGCGTTGAAGGACGCCCACGACATTGACGAGCTGGCAAAGTTGCCGATTATCGTCACCGCTCAGGGCGGGGACTACACGAAGGCTGTACACCCACAGCTCCGCGCTCGCGGTTGGGACGGCCTCTGGATCGATGCTGCTTCGTCGCTGCGCATGAACGATGACTCGATCATCGTCTTGGACCCCGTCAACCGCGACGTCATTGACCGCGGCCTCGAGTCCGGCATCAAGGACTACATCGGCGGCAACTGCACGGTTTCCTGCATGCTCATGGGTCTTGGCGGCCTGTTCCGCAACAACTTGGTGGAGTGGGGTACGGCGATGACGTACCAGGCTGCTTCCGGTGGCGGCGCCAAGCATATGCGCGAACTGCTCAACCAGTTCGGCCACCTTAACGCTGAGGTCAGCTCTGACCTCGCAGATCCTGCATCCGCAATCCTCGAGATTGACCGCAAGGTTCTTGAGAAGCAGCGCACTGACTTGGACGCTAGCCAGTTCGGCGTGCCCCTTGCCGGTTCCTTGATCCCATGGATCGATTCGGATCTGGGCAACGGCCAGTCTCGTGAAGAGTGGAAGGCTGGTGTGGAGACCAATAAGATTCTCCAGACCGCCGAGAACAAGGTCATCATGGATGGCTTGTGCGTCCGTATTGGCGCAATGCGCTCTCACTCGCAGGCGCTGACCCTCAAGTTGCGCGAAGAGATCTCAGTTCCCGAGATTGAGAAGCTCCTTGCTGAGGACAACGAGTGGGCCAAGGTGGTTCCAAACACCAAGGAAGCTACCGTTGAGGACCTCACTCCCGTTGCCGCTTCCGGCACGTTGACGGTCCCTGTTGGCCGCATCCGCCAGTTGGAAATGGGTCCGCAGTACATTTCTGCGTTCACCGTTGGCGACCAGTTGCTGTGGGGCGCGGCTGAGCCGTTGCGTCGCATGCTGGCCATCGCTACGGGCCGCTTGTAAAGGTCTCAAGCTCTTAACGAAAGAAGCGCCTCACGTGATCTCTAGGGATTGTGTGAGGCGCTTCTTTTGTCTGTGAAACGATGTGGACCAAGGATCAGGATTCACGATTCGTACGACTGTGATCCTCGACGGCGAGGTCGTAGAGCCGCTGAAGTTCGTCCAGCCGTGACTGCGGAATGTCGCCGTCCGCGAACTTCTTCTTGGCGTCTTCCAGAAGCCTTTTCGCTTCCTTCTCATTCTTTTCAGCTCTTGCGAGCGCGTTCTCGAGGCTTGTGGTGTGCTCAGTCACGGGGTCTCCCAGGTTGGGGTGCAATCTCTCGCTTGTCATGACCCCATATTGCTCCCAAATACCCGGTAGGTCTAGTGCTTTGCGCCCCGAATTTTCTGAAAGAACCCTAGTCCAATGAGGTGTTGATCAGGAGCGGTTCGTTATGCAGTGTGATGCCGAACTTTTCCTGAACGCCCTTGCGTACCGCTTTGGCGAGATTCACGATGTCGTACGACGACGCAGCTCCCCTATTGGTAATAGCTAGCGTGTGCTTCGTCGACAGTGAGGCTCGGCCTTGCGTGATCTCAAATCCTGCGGTTCCTTCGAGGCCAAAGCCCTTGCCGAAACCTGCCTGATCGATGAGCCACGCAGCGGAGGTCTTGAATTCACTTGACACGACGGTCGGGTAACGCGGAGCGTTCTCCGGAAGAGAATCGATAACATCCTGCGAGACGATCGGATTCGTGAAGAACGAGCCCGTGGAATAGGTGTCACGGTCCTCTGGATCCAGCACCATGCCCTTGGACGCGCGCAGCTTGAGCACTTCGCGCCGTACGTCCTCGGATGGAGCTCGCTCTCCCACTTCGACACCGACAGCGCGCGCTAGTTCGGCGTACTGTACAGGGGCCGACAGCTCGGAGGTGGTGAGCCGGAAATCGACGGTCAACACTACGTAGCGCGGCGAACCATTGGTCGTCGAATGCTTGAGCAGCGAATCACGGTAGCCGAACACCAGCTCAGCTGCGGAGAAGTCACGGTAGTCCCCCTCCACGCGATCCCACGTCAGCACGCTCTCAAGCGTCTGTGAGACGTCAGAACCGTAAGCGCCGACATTCTGTACCGGAGTGGCTCCAGCGGAGCCTGGAATGCCGGAGAGCGCTTCAAGGCCGGACAAGCCTCGGGCAACGGTCTTCGCTACGACGTCGTCCCACGGGTGACCCGCTTGAACCCGGACGAGGACGCTTTGGGGAGCTGCGCCGTCGTCCTCAAAAGTCACGCCGCGCGACGTCAAGTGAATCACGGTGCCGGGGTACCCCGCGTCATCCACCACGAGGTTGGAGCCGCCGCCGATGATGAGGATGTCCTCGCCGGCCGCGTCCGCTCCACGCACAGCGGCGACGATCGCGTCCTGGCTAGCGGCACGCACGTATTTGCCGGCGGGGCCGCCCACTGCAGAAGTGGTCAGTTCGCTCAGATTCACGCGCTCAACCTCACGAGGGCCTGAGCCTTGACGAGGACCTTCTGGCCACCAGCGCTCACCGTGATGTCGATGCGAGCTGTGCGGGCTGCTTCGTCCAGGGCGCCAATCTTTCCGCTAATCTCCACGGCAGTGCCTTCGGCATCGGCAGGGTTTGAGCCTTCCGGATCTGCAACGGGAACTGGCTTCGTGAAGCGGGTCTGGTAATCCACCACAGCCCCCGGGTCGCCGCACCAGTCACTCACAAGCTGCACCGCGGTACCCATGGTCCACATGCCGTGAGCGATCACGCCTGGCAGCCCCACTTCGGTGGCGAAGCGTTCGTTCCAGTGAATCGGGTTGAAGTCCCCGCTGGCACCGGCGTACTTCACCAAGTCGCTACGGTTCACGTGCACCGTGGTCTCGCCGATCGAGTCACCCACGCTCAAGTCTTCGAATTTCATGTTCAGTCCGTGCTGCATTACTGATCCTCTCCGCGCACCAACAAGCTAGACAGCGTGGTGGCAACCTTCTCGCCGGAAACGGTCTCAATCTCGGCGCGGCTGGTCACGAAGGCACCGCCGCCCATGGCACGAACGGCATCCACCGTCAAAGTCGCCACGAGCTCGTCGCCAGCAACGATGGGACGGTGATGCGTGAAGCGCTCATCAGCGTGCACGACGCGCGAAAAATCAATGCCGGAGGTCGGGTCTTCCACCATGAGCGCTTCGGCACGCTGAGCCACAATGATGGCGAAGGTCGGAGGTGCTACGAGGTCCGTGTAGCCAAGCGCTCGTGCCGCATCTACGTCGAAGTGCGACGAGTGCGTTGCCTTTACGGCTCGTGCGAACTCGCGAATCTTTTCGCGTCCTACCGAATAAGGCTCGGTCGCCGGATACGTCTTGCCTTGAAGCTCTGGGTTAATCGCCACGTGTACTCCTTCACTGCGCGCGACATGATCGGCGCCCGCGTTTCGCTGGTCCTCTCAACAGTCCCCATGACGTGAGGACTGAGCGGTGCGAGCGCGAGCGCCGATACTTTGCTTGATTTAACCCTACTAGTGGGCAGCCGCCTGATCCTTCTGGCGCGCCCGCGCGATCTCCTCACCACGAACCTGTGCGGCCTCCCTCGTGGCCGCCGCGCCAGCCTCAGCGTCACGCGTGAGGTTCTCGCCGGTGCGCGGATCAAAGATGTGGATCTTGCGAGTATCCAGCCAGAGCTCGGCCGGCTGTCCGCCACGAATGCGGCTAGCGGCATCCAGCGTCACCACGATCTGTGGGCGTAGCTCGTCCGCGTCCATGTCCTTGGCGAGTCCTTGCAGCACAGCTGCGACTTCTGGGGTGGGCTCGAAATCGATGTATCCGTACTGCTCGTTGCCGAGCCACTCGGTGTGGCTGATCTCGGCTTCGAAGACAGAACCGTTGCCGCGGTGTCGATCGTCCACAAGTGCTGCGTCCTCGAAGAATTCAGGACGCACACCCACAAGAACTAGCTCCTTGCCCTCGGCGGCCTTGGCCGTGGCGGGAGGCACTGGAATGTTGCCGATCGGCGTGTTGAGGTACGTGCCCTCAAGCGTGGCGGGCAAGAAATTCATGGATGGCGAACCGATGAAGCCGGCCACGAAGAGGTTGACTGGCTGTTCGTAGAGTTCTCGCGGCGATGCGATCTGCTGCAAGACACCCTTCTTGAGCACAGCCACGCGGTCGCCCAAGGTCATCGCCTCGGTCTGATCGTGCGTGACGTAGACGCTCGTGATACCCAAACGGCGCTGCATCTGGCTGATCTCCGAGCGCATCTGACCACGCAGCTTGGCGTCCAAGTTGGAGAGCGGCTCGTCAAACAGGAACGCGTCCGCTTGGCGCACAATGGCGCGGCCCATCGCGACGCGCTGTCGCTGACCACCCGAGAGATTTCCGGGTTTGCGGTCCAAGTGATCGGTCAGCTCGAGGCGCTTGGCGGCGTCCGTGACGAGCTTCTTGATCTCTTCTTCGCTGAACTTGGCTTTGTTCAGGCGCAGCGGGAACGCGATGTTCTCAAACACCGTGAGGTGCGGATACAGCGCGTAGTTCTGAAACACCATGGCCAGGTTGCGGTCGCGGGGCGCTAGCTCGTTGACGCGCTTTCCATCGATTTTCAATTCACCGCTCGTGATGTCCTCGAGTCCCACGATCATGCGCAAGAGCGTGGACTTGCCGCAGCCCGAAGGCCCCACGAGGATGATGAATTCGCCGTCTTCGATATCAATCGAGACATCGTTAACGGCCGGGAATCCGTCGTCGTACTTTTTAACAATGTTCTGAAGCGTAATCGCTGCCATGTCCTTGAAATCCTTTACTAAAATCCGTCACGGTGTCCGCAGGCTTAGCCCTTAACGGCACCCTGAGTCAGGCCGGAAACAATCTGTCGCTGGAAGAGCAGCACCAGCACCACCACGGGAATCGTGACAATAATGGCCGCTGCCGAGATCGCGCCCGTGGGAGATTCGAACTGCGAAGCTCCCGTGAAGAAGGCAAGCGCCGCGGGAACCGGGCGTGCTGCTTCCGTGGACGTGAGCGAAATGCCGTAAACGAAGTCGTTCCACGCAATGAAGAACGCGATGATCGCCGTAGTGAAAACGCCAGGCGCCGCGAGTGGCACAATCGCCTTGCGGAACGCTTGCCAATGCGTGGCGCCGTCCACTTGCGCAGCCTGCTCCAACTCCCACGGAATCTGCCGGAAGAACGCCGCGAGCGTCCAAATGGAGATCGGGAGGGTGAGGGAGAGATACGGAATGATCAGGCCCAACCACGTGTCATACAGGCCAATGGAACGCCACACGTTGAACAACGGCGTCACGATGGAAATCACCGGGAAGATCGAGACGGCGAGCGCCGTGGTGAGGATCAGTTTCTTACCGGGGAAATCCAGCCGCGCAATCGCGTAGGCACACAGCGTTGCCAGTACGACGGCGATGAAGGTTGCGATGAGTGCGATGCCTATCGAGTTGCGTAGGGAGGACAAGAACAGTCCCTGAGCGTCCCCGACCAGGATTTGTTCGTAGTTCACCGTAGAGAACTTGGTAGGCAAGAACTTTCCGCTGGTCAGATCCGATGGCGTCTTGAAGCTCGTCATGAAGATCGACGCAACCGGGAACAGCGCGTAGACGATCACAACGACAGTCGCGATGCCCCACAGCACCTTGGTTTTGGTGGTTTCTTTCTTCGCCATTACTTCGCTCCCCTCGATCCAGCGAGGTCAACCTTGAAAAGCTTCACTGCGATGAACGTGATGAGCAGGACGCAAATAAACAGGATCACCGAGACCGCCGATCCCAAACCGATTTCAAGACGACCAATTGACGTGCGGTACGCGAGAAGCGAGAGCACCTCGGTGCCGTATGCGCCGTTGGTCATGATGAAGACGTTGTCGAAGATGCGGAAGGCATCCAGTGCACGAAAGAGCAGTGCCACCATGATGGCTGCCTTCATGTTGGGAAGGATCACGCGCTTCATGCGTTCCCACCACGTTGCACCGTCCACTTCGGCGGCTTCCGTGAGCTCATCCGGGACCTGCGCCAAACCGGCCAGCAGCAAGAGCGAGATGAACGGCGTGGTCTTCCAGATTTCCGAGGCCATGATGACGAAGAGGCTGGTGCCAGCGTTGGCAAACCAGTTGGTGTCGGCACCGATGCCTGGAATCCAGTCGAACCACGAGTTGATGAATCCGGACTTGATATCAAACATGTAGTACCAAGCGAACGCACTCACCACCGTGATGATGCCGTAAGGAATCAGGATCGCTGTGCGGACGAGTCCGCGAACGGACTTGAGCGCTTTGTGCATGACGAGTGCGAGGGCGAAGCCCAAGACGAGCTCCACGGCAACCGTGACCAGCGTGATCAGGAGAGTGACTCCGAGATCCCGCCAGAACACGGGATCAGAGAAGATCACGCCGTAGTTCTTGAGCCATACGAGTTCGCGATCATTCGGCGCGGTGAGTCGGAAGCTGAACAGCGAGTCCCACACGGCTTGCAGGATCGGGTACAGCGTCACGAGCAACATGATGATGAACGCCGGGCCAGCTAGCAGCCAGCCGAGCCGTGTTTCGGCCCGTTGACGGGCGGTGACGACTTTGCTCATAGCAAGCGCTCCCCTCGCAAGACTTGCACGATGAATTCAGTGTTGTTCTTCGGCGTATCAGCGTTGACGTCAGATGCCGGTGCCCAGAACTGCTGAATCGAGGTGGATACCTCGTTGTAGTACGGCGTCTGAGGACGCGGAGCTGCTTGCTCCAGCGATTCACGAATGGTCGGGGCCATCGGGAACTTTTCCTTCACTTCGGCGGCGTCATAGGACGTGGAGTCCGAAGGAGGGTTACCGTTCGTGACGAAGTACTGGGTTTGGTGCTCTGGCGAAACGATGCACTCGATCGCTTCATAGGCGAGGTCCGGGTGCTTCGAGGAAGATCCAACACCAAGGTTGATGCCGCCCAGCGGTGGACGGGACTCTTGCGAAGCATCGGTTCGTGGATACGTGGTCCAGCCAATATCGTCAGCCAGATCCGCGGGCAACGAGCCATCCTTGATCGCTGAGTTGGTGGCAGGCCACACGAACGGCCAGTTCACCATGAACGAGCCTTCGTCCCCCTGGAAGAGCAACATCGAGGCGTTTTCAGCCTGCGTAGGGAGACCCGGAGAACCAAGGCCTTCACGGCCAATGGTGCCAACGATCTCGGCGGCCTTCTTTCCCGCCTCAGAATCAATACCGATGCTGATTTCGTCAGCCGGTGCGTCCGGATTCTCCACGATGTGTCCGCCGGAGGATTCTACAAGCGCATTGATCCACACGGTCATAGACTCAGCGCGGCTTCCCTGAACGCCAAGGAACTTCTCTTGTGTCCGAGCTACGTCGATGAGCTGATCCCACGTGACGGGCTTGGACATATCGAGTCCAGCCTTTTCCACCACGGATTTTCGGTACCACAACAGCTGCGTGTTAGCCCAGAACGGAACCGTCACGAGCTTGTCTTTCCACTTAGCTCCGGCCAGTGCGCCTTCCAACGTGTTCTTGGTGGTGCGCTCCGCAGTTCCTTCAGGAACGGGCGCCAAGAAGCCAGGTTCCGCGAGCTCCGGGATGAATGGTGGATCGAGACTCATGATGTCCATGGACGAGTCACCGGCCGCCAGACGGCGAGCGAGCTGCTCACGCTGAGAGGCAGCCTCGTTAGGCAAGAGCGAGACCTGAATGCGATATTTGCCATTCGCGGCCGCTGTGCATTGCTGCGCCAGCTCCGCTTGGCCGCCATCGTCCGGGTTGATGTACCAGGTCAGCGTAGGAGTGCCCTCTTCTGCGGCACCACAGCCTGTCATACCCACTATGGAGCCAACGGCTAGAGCCGCAGCCGCCCACCGCTTGCCCTGACGCAGACGACCGCCGCCCGGAGTCACCTCCGTCCGGGCGCTAGTCATGATCTTGGGACGCCGAGTGAGCATAAGCCCCTCCCCCTTGAGTGCTATAGAAAGCTACTAGTGACACCGCCATTGGGCGGTGCACTCTTGTCTTGCTTTCAGTGAGCCTATGACGCTAGTCACATTTTTTCCAGCAATGCGAAACATCAGTGCGTCGCATGCGCTACTCACTTCGACACGTCCGCGTCATTTTGTAACAAGTGTCTGTAGATTGAACATTGGCGTAAGGGCGCTTAGTTACCGGCAAATCGGGGGCAGTATGTTGTTGGAACCAGGGCTCATGCCGCTGCACGAAAGCAAGACCAATCTCTTCAAGAGCTTGGGTCATCCGGCGCGGATTCGAGTGCTGGAGCTTCTGCACGAGGCAGATGGCCACACTGCGCCGGTCTCGCATTTGCTGGATTACATGGATATCGAGCCAAGCCACCTATCGCAGCATCTCAAAGTCCTGCATAAGAACCGCTTAGTGAAGTCTCAGCGCGAGCGCGCTCATGTGTAACTACACGATCACGGATTCAGAAGTCTTAGGGCTCCTCGACGTAGCTAATACTTTTTTGAGTAAGACGCCAGCACTCGTCAAACAACCAGCACCTGCTGCGCTACGCGAGTGGTGACTGCTGCGACGACTGCTTGAGAGTCTTACGGTAATTCCGCGCGTCACGGGTGCGGATGAACAGCCCGACAATGTGGATGAATACACCAACCACCAACAAGCCAATGGCAGTGAACATGGTGGGCTGGCTTTGGACGTTAGATCCGATCACCGCAAGGATGATGCCCAGAATAGAAAAAGCGAAAGATCCTAGAATGGCCATCTTGTAGGCCTTCGACGTCATATCCCATGGCAGCATGCACACCATCTTAGGCGACACCGCCCGGGGGTTATAGGCACGAATGTGTGTACAGATTAGGCTTGCTTGCCTTGTGGGAGTAGGCGTGTAGGGTCCTGCTTATGCTTTGAAAGCATATGGGGTGCCTGTTGCTTCTCATCGGCCACGTTGTGGTGTATGTGATTGTGTTCTGGTCAAGAACGGTAAGACCTCGGCTGGTCGTGCTCGGTGGCGGTGCAAGTCGTGTGGTGCTTCGCAGGTTCGTTCACGATCTGATGTCACTCGTAAGAGCGAACTGACTCAGTTCTTGACATGGATCCTGGGTACTCAGTCGCAGGCAGCCATGGCAGGTTCAGCGCGTGGTTTCCGGAAGCGTATTCAGTGGTGCTGGCGCGTTGAGGTTCCACCGCCTGTGCCCACCGGCGTAGTGCATCATCAGCTCATGCTTGATGGCACCTATTTCAACGGGTGGTGCGTGCTGATCGCCTATAACGGCAAGTACGTGGTGGATTGGCAATGGTGCGATCGAGAGAAAAAGATCGCCTGGCAAGTCCTACTCGAGCGGATCCCGGCACCGGCGGTGGCGATCATTGATGGTGGTACCGGGCTACGTGCCGCGTTGAAGGAAACGTGGCCGGAGTCGAAAGTTCAACGCTGCTATTTTCATGTGTTCCAGAACATCCGTCGCGAGCTCACCTTCCAGCCACGGCTACCAGCCGGTAAAGAACTCGCAGCCCTGACGAGGGTCTTGATGAAGGTCAGCACCCAAGACGAAGCCATTGCGTGGTTGCGTGAATACGCCGCGTGGGAGGCGAAATGGGACGAGTTCCTCAAGCACCGAACCAAAGCGAAAACCGGTCAGGAACGCCCCTCAAGCGTCTCGAGAAACAGTCACTGGTGGTACACGCATCAACGCTTACGCCGAGCCCGGAACGTGTATCGACGCCTCATCCAAGAACACTGCTTATTCACGTGGTTAGACACTGACCTGCAACCAGACACCGGCGAGAAAATTCACCGGACCACATCCCCGTTAGAAGGCGGACCGAACAAAGCGATCAAAGAGCTCTTACGGCTGCATCGAGGACTCCCCGAAGAGCACGCCAGAACCGCTGTGGACTGGCTCCTCGAATCCCTCACCGAACACCCCAGACAACCCTGGAGCCTCGTGAAACCAGAACACCTCAACCCGGCCCAACGGACCAAAAACGCATCAATGGAAAGCGATGAATCGCAAGCCCCAGAAACCTACAGCAACCACTTCAGCTGGGAAGACGGAAACGGCATCCAAACCGGCTGGGCCGGCAGAAACCAACCATGACACGCCGAAACCTGTACACACATTTGTGCCTATAACCCCCGCCCGGAAGTGCCGTTCACGGGCCCTCTACGAAGCCTTAGCCGGCTTTCTGAGCCAGATTAAACATCCCGGACGAACATCTGGGGGTTATAGGACATTAAAGTGTGTCTGATGGGGCTTGGTTGCCTTTATCGGCGCGGCTAAACGGGTGTTGGCATACTTTTCGTTGTTTATTCGGGAAGCGTGGTTGACAACGAGCGTTTATGCGTCCTGTGTGGTGGCGGGCTGAAAAGGAACGGTTCCACGAGTGCTGGAGCTACCAGGTATCGCTGTAAATCGTGTGGCGCGAGTAGTTCTGAACGGATACAACGCGTCGACGTGCGTCGACGCCACGAGCTCTCCCGATTCCTGGAATGGCTGCTGGGAAACAAGACTCAATCCCAAGTCGCTCAGGGCGTGGATCCACGCTCGTTTCGTCGCTCCACACACTGGTGCTGGAACATTACTCCCGCGATCGAGGTCACCGGAGAGATCTATCCGGAAGTCCAGCTCGACGGCATCTATCTCGGTTCCTGGTGTTGCTTGATCGCGATCGCTGGCGAACACGTCATCGGTTATCAATGGTGTGACACGGAAAAACGCGTGGCGTGGGAACAGCTCCTAACTCGTTTCCCCGCACCAGATTTGGTCGTGATTGATGGTGGTTCCGGGCTGGCATCCGCGCTGAAACATTGCTGGCCCGAGACCCCTGTTCAACGCTGCCTGGTGCATATTCAACGCAACGTGCGCGTGCTGATCACGATGCGCCCCCGCACGACCGCGGGCCGCGAACTACGGGCTATTTCCCTTGCCCTGACACGGATCACGAGCCAGGATCAAGCGCGTGCATGGCTACTTGCACTCAACCAGTGGCACGGAAAACATCACCAGATGCTGAACGAGAAAACCTACCGTTCGCACCACCGTGGTTCGCTGCCGCAAAGCGTGAGGCCGCACCAGCGCTGGTGGTTCACACACGACCGGCTACGCAAGGCCTACCAACTCCTCGAGCGCGCCAGCCAACAAGAAGTCCTGTTCACCTATCTCAAAGACGAGCACCGCTCACGGAACGCCTCATCAACAACGAACAGGATCGAAGGAGGCATCAACGCGCAGCTACGCAATCTTCTACGCAACCATCGCGGACTGACCCCTGAGCACGCTAAACGAGCCGTGGAATGGTTCCTCTACAAGCACTCCCAGAACCCAGCACCAGCCCACCAACTCATCAAAAAAGAACACTACGAGCCCGTCGCCTACACGCAAGAAATCGAGGAACACATCGGACCCGCAGAACTCGGAACAGGACTCAACGCAAACGAAGGACTCTGGCACCGAAAAGGATGGGCCGGCCGCGCCTCCTAAAAAGACACGCCCGACCCAGACACACATTTATGTCCTATAACCCACATCTGGGTCCAGATACACAAAAACTCCCCGGCAAATCTGCCAGGGAGTTTCTTTGGTAGCGGTGCCGGGACTCGATCCCGGGACCTCACGATTATGAGTCGTGCGCTCTAACCAGCTGAGCTACACCGCCACGAATGAAGTATGCCCACGCTGCTCCATTTTGCCGGTGCAACGTGGGCCTTCATTCAGAGCCCCCCACGGGAATCGATCCCGTGACCTCAGTCTTACCAAGACTGCGCTCTACCACTGAGCTAGGGGGGCAACGAGGAAAAAGTCTACCGAAGATTTCCTCAATTCCGAAATCGAGAGTGGCGTTTGGTTACACACACCACTCAGATCGATTTCGAAGCCCTAAAAACCGCTTAATCCCTACGGAATCCACGGTTTGGACGGGAAGCTCCGAAGGTCTTTCCTGTGCGTGGTTTGCGGAATCCGCCTTCACGACTGTTGCCGAAATCACGTTCGCCCGTGCTTTCGCTGCTGCGAGGAGCACGATCGCCGCCGAAACCGCCACGATCTGAACGCTCGCCACCGAAGCCACCACGCTCAGCGCGGTCGCCACCGAAGCCGCCACGGTCCGAACGCTCGCCGCCGCCGAAGCCGCCGGAACGTCCTCCACGGTCGCCACGATCATCGCGATCCTTGCGGAATCCACCGGAGGAACGTCCGCCGAAGCCGCCACGGCTTCCGCCGCCGCCTTCGCGACCGCCACGGTAACCGCCTTCACGGCCGCCGCGGTAGCCACCACGATCGCCGCCACGGTCTCCACCCTCGTCAGAACGAGGACGGCGGCCGTTGTCGAGCTCAAGGTGAATGAGGTTTCCGCCGATGCGGGTTCCGCTCAAGCGATCCAAGGTGTCCTTGGACAAGTCGGCTGGAAGCTCCACGAGGGAGTGATCCGCACGAATGTCGATGCCACCGATGGCGCTGGATGGAATGCCACCCTCGTTGGCGAGAGCGCCCACGATCGAGCCTGGAAGCACGCGCTGACGGCGTCCCACAGCGATGCGGTAGGTTGCTCCACCTTCGGAGAGGCCACGCGATGGACCGCGGGATCCACGGCCGTCACGCATATCGCGTCCGTCGCGGCCTTCGCGAGCCTGCTTGGCTGGAGGAAGTGGGATTTCGTTTTCGAGCAAGAGTGGACGACCACCCTGTGCCATGTAAGCCAAAGCAGCTGCGATTTCGGAAGCGGTGATGTCGTGATCAGCTTCGTACTTCTCCACAAGACCGCGGAAGACTGAGAGATCCTCAGACTCGATGGTCTCCGTGATGCGCTCTGCAAACTTGTTCAAGCGAACGTCGTTGACAGCGTCAACGGAAGGCAAGCGCATGTGCTCAACTTCTTGACGGGTTGCCTTTTCGATGGCACGCAACAAGTACTTTTCGCGTGGCGTCATGAAGAGGATCGCGTCACCCTGGCGACCTGCACGGCCCGTACGGCCAATGCGATGCACGTAGGACTCGGTGTCGTGAGGGATGTCGTAGTTGATGACGTGGCTGATGCGCTCAACGTCAAGACCACGAGCAGCAACGTCAGTTGCCACAAGGATGTCGATCTTGCCGTCGCGGAGCTGCTCAACCGTGCGCTCACGCTGCTGCTGTGGGATGTCACCGTTGATCGCTGCTGCGCGGAAACCGCGAGCCTTGAGCTTGTCGGCGAGATCTTCCGTAGCAAGCTTGGTGCGAACGAAGGTGATGACACCGTCAAATTCTTCGGTTTCGAAGATGCGGGTCATGGCGTCGAGCTTGTAAGGGCCCATCACCTGAACGTAGCGCTGCCGGATGTTCTTGCCCGTCGTGGTCTGCGACTTGACGGTGACTTCTTGTGGGTCACGCAAGTACTGCTTTGCAATACGGCGGATGGAGCTAGGCATGGTTGCAGAGAAGAGCGCAACTTGCTTGTCCTTTGGAGTGGACTCAAGAATGCGGTCAACTTCTTCGGCGAAGCCCATGCGAAGCATTTCGTCAGCTTCATCGAGGACGACGTACTGAAGGTTCGAAAGGTCCAAAGAACCCTTCTGGATGTGGTCGATAACGCGGCCCGGCGTACCAACAACAACCTGAGCGCCGCGGCGAAGGCCGGAGAGCTGTGGGCCGTATGGGGAGCCACCGTATACCGGGAGGACCGTGAAGTCTTCTAGGTGACGGGCGTAGGACGTGAACGCTTCAGCAACCTGAAGAGCAAGTTCACGGGTTGGCGCCAAGACGAGCACCTGGGTGTCGCGGGATGGGCCGTTGATGTCAGCAAGCTCAGCCATGCGGGACAAAGCAGGAATAGCGAAAGCGGCGGTCTTGCCGGTACCGGTCTGGGCGAGGCCCACAACGTCTTTACCGTCAAGCAAAAGCGGGATGGTTGCTGCCTGAATCGGGCTTGGCTTTTCGTAGCCAACATCCGTCAGTGCACGAAGAACGCGGCCGTCAATGCCGAGTTCAGCGAAAAGTATTTCGTCTGACTCTGCAGACTTGTCCTTCTTGGAAGACTTTTCTTCGGAAACAGCTGGAGCTTCTTCGGCTCGTGCGTTTTCTACAGGGGCGCTCTCAACTGGAGCATTTTCAATCGACGCATTTTCTACTGGAGCGCTCTCAACGGAAGGAGAGGCAGTTTCGGTAGCTGCGGCGTCGTAATTATTTTCGGGCGTGTCAAATGACAAGGTTTCAACCTCACAAATAGGGGGCGAAGGCCGCGTTTTTACGGCTCACATGGGACAAAAACACCACGTCTCCGGCAGCTCCCCCTATGAATATTTCATCGCAGGCGCTTCACTCTTGTGTGAAGTCTTCACTCATTATTGACCGGCGCTATACACACGCACATGACTTCTGCCTCAGATACTGGGCAGAAAGAGGGGAATTCCGGAAATCGGCGAACACTCTATACTACATCACGCGATTGATCTCGCGCACTACTTTGGGTGTGAGTTGCACCTCCCCCGCTCGTTCGGCGTCTAACAAAGCCTGCGCTTGCTCGCGTGTAGGCCCGGTAAACAAGTCTTTTACGGTCACTCCGTGAGAGGGCACCGAGGTCACAGAAATTTCATCGTCGGCCTGAATGCTGCCCTTGCGAACGACCCGCAAATACGTGCCCGTGTTCCCGTTCTCGGTGAAGCGTTGCACCCACTTGTCTTCACCCATGCGGCGGGCAAACGTGGAGCAGGGAACCCGCGGGATGGTGACCTCGAACTCCGCTGAGCCAATGGTCCACCGCGTTCCGATCACCGAATTCGAAGTATCGATTCCTTCAGTGCGCAGGTTTTCGCCGAACTCACCGGGCGCAATCTCGCGGCCGAGCTCCTCTTCCCACACCGTGACATCTTCATTCGCGAAGGCATATACGGCTTGCTCCTCGCCGCCGTGATGCGCGCGGTCCGCCTGCACATCCGCGTACAGACCCAACGGGCCCACCTTGACCTTGCCGTCCACCGGACGCTTATCAATAGCGGTCACGCCTACGACGCCGCGATCCGGCAAGAGCTGGAAAACTCGGCAAACGTGCGTGATGCGGGGAGCAGAAGATTCAACCATCTACGTAGTCTATGAAAAGTTTGGCGCGCGGTAGTGACTACGCTGGAGGTGTGCCACGCAGTCCAAAGACCAACAGTCCCTCCGCTACCGCCGCTTCCACGACGAAGAGCGGGCGCGCTCCCCTGCCTACAGTTTTGCGCGTTGCCGTGGGCTGGTGGCTCGCGGTGTGTATTGTGTGCGCGGCATTCGCCGTTGCCGCGTTCCTGAACTCTGACTTCGCAGGCACCATGAGCCCCGTGGGCTTCCTGGGCCTGGGACTATTGCTCTCGGTACTGGCCATCATCTTGCTGATTGGCTCCTGGCGCTTGTGGCGCGGCCAGCTACAGGGCCGGCTCATGCTCACCACGTTTGGGCTGATTGGCGGAATGCCGTTGTTGTTCCGTGGCCCGCGCTTGCTTCCTGTTGCCATTGCACTGCTGGTCGGCGTCGTCTTGCTGTGGCTCCCGCAGAGCATTCAGTTTTTCAAGCCACAGACAGACGAAGCCCGTGCCAAGCGCAAAGCCGCTCGAAAAGCGGAAAAGGCGGCACGGGCTCGTCGCTAGGAACGCTGGGCTTTCAAAGCCTCGGCACTCCTAGTTCTCTGATCAGTTGATTTCTGACGGTCTAGAGCGCTCCGAAAGCTTGATCGAGGTCAGCAAGAAGATCCTGCTCCTCCTCAATACCCACGGACAAACGCAAGAGATCCACTGGCACGGCCAGCTCGGTGCCCTTCACGGAAGCGTGCGTCATTTCTGACGGGTAGTTCACGAGGGACTCAATGCCGCCCAAGGACTCCGCGAGTGTGAACAAGCGAAGCGACTCGGCAAACTTACGTGCCGCAGCCTCGCCGCCCTTCAGACGGAAGGAAACGACGCCGCCGAAGGACTTCATTTGCTTCGCGGCGAGCTCGTGGCCTGGGTGATCCTTCAAGCCCGGGTACAGCACGTGAGAAACCTCAGGGCGCTGCAGCAAGAACTCGGCAACAGCCTGACCATTCGTCGAGTGGCGGTCCATGCGCACACCCAAAGTCTTGAGGCCACGCGTGGTCAAGAACGCATCCATCGGTCCGGACACAGCGCCAACGGCGAACTGCACAAAGCCGATCTTCTCGGCAAGCTCGTCGTCGTTCACAATGACAGCGCCGCCCACTACGTCCGAGTGGCCGCCGATGTACTTGGTGGTGGAGTGCACTACAACGTCGGCGCCGAAGGACAGCGGCTGCTGCAGGTAAGGCGTGGCGAAAGTGTTGTCCACGACGAAGAGCGCGCCAGCAGCGTGCGCGATTTCTGCGAGCGCCGCGAGGTCGGAGATCTTCATCATCGGGTTGGACGGGGTTTCCACCCACAAGATGCGGGTCTTGCCGTCGGCGACAGCGGCCTTCACGGCGTCCAGATCAGCCATATCAACTGGCTTGTTGGTGATGCCCCATTCGCCCAGGACGCGGCTGATGAGTCGGTAGGTGCCGCCGTAGGCGTCGTTGCCCAACACAATGTGATCGCCCGGACGCGTGAGCGCGCGGATCAGCGAATCTTCCGCGGCGAGTCCCGAGGAGAAGGAGAAAGCATGCTTGCCACCTTCGAGGGCGGCAAGCTGCTCTTGAAGTGCATCGCGCGTGGGATTGGTGCCGCGGCCGTACTCATAGCCGTCCCGCAGGCCACCAATTCCATCTTGCGCGTACGTGGTGCTGAAATGCACCGGCGGAATCACAGCACCCGTGCGCGGTTCAAACGCCTGACCGGCGTGCACGGCTCGGGTGTTGAAACCGCCCTTAGCGTTGTTCTCAGAAGTCAACGAAGATTCAGAAGCAGACATGCCTCCTAGGCTACGCTCACTCCCCTGCCTTTTGGCTAGCTACATCGCCACTATTCGTCACAAGCGAAGTCTTCGTCACAACGCCGGCAACCACACCGTCCTTAGCTACCAACACCACGTCGGCAGCTTCCGGAACGTTCACAGTTTCTACACCCTGGTATGCGCCGGCGAGTGGCAATGGGCCGCCCACAAAGTCCGCAAGTGGGGCACTTGCTTGAGCTCCGTCGTCGTACGCCTTCTGAATTCCCGCAGCGGAAATGGAGCCGCGCAATTCACCCAACATGACCGGTGGCTCGTGCGAGACCACAGGCAAGGTAGGCAGGCCGGACTCGGTGATGCGCTGCAAAGCGTCGCCGAGGGTTGCTTCCAACCGCACGTGAGGGACGGTGGCGGTGTCTAAAGACAGCACGTCCTGCACGCGGGCGCCGGAGACCTCAGGGGAAATGAATCCGCGCTCGGTCATCCAGGCATCGTTGAAGATCTTTCCGAGGTAGCCACGGCCGGAGTCCGGCAAGAGCACCACCACAACGGCGGATTCGGGCAGATCGCGGGCGGCCTGCAAAGCTGCCACCACGGCCATACCTGAAGAGCCACCCACGAGGAGTCCCTCTTCGCGGGCCAAACGGCGGGTCATGGCGAAGGCGTCGTTGTCCGAGACCGCGATGACCTCATCCGGCACGTTCTTGTCATAGTTATCCGGCCACATGTCCTCGCCCACGCCTTCAACGAAGTACGGACGGCCCGTGCCACCGGAGTAAACGGAGCCTTCTGGGTCTGCGGCGATGATCTGCACGCGGCCCGAAGCGCGGTCTGCCGAGATGTCGCGCAAGTAGCGGCCGGTGCCGGTGATGGTTCCGCCCGTGCCCGCGCCTGCCACGAAGTGCGTGACCTGGCCTTCGGTGTCGTCCCAAATCTCTGGACCGGTGGTTTCGAAGTGGCTATTCGGCGCGGCCGGGTTGGAGAACTGGTCCGGCTTGTACGCGCCTTCGATCTCGGAAACCAAACGGTCAGAGACGCCGTAGTAGGACTCCGGGGAATCAGGGGCGACGGCAGTCGGGGTGACCACGACGTCAGCGCCGTATGCGCGCAGCACGTCACGCTTTTCTTCGCCCACCTTGTCAGGCGTCACGAAGATCGTCTTGTAACCCTTCATTTGCGCTACAAGCGCCAGGCCTACGCCAGTGTTGCCGGAGGTCGGTTCAACCACGGTTCCGCCGGGCTTGAGGTGCCCCTGCTTTTCCGCTTCTTCAATCATCTTGAGCGCGATGCGGTCTTTGACCGATCCGCCCGGATTCAAGTATTCGAGCTTGACGAGGACGGTGGCTTTGACGCCATCAGTGACCTTGTTGAGCTTGACGAGGGGAGTTTTTCCAATGAGATCCAGGACGGAATTCGCGTACTTCATTTGGCAAACTCTACTCGGCGCGCGCCGCCCTCGCCTAAGCTTCATGACCTATTTGTCATGTGCGGGTGGGAGGATAGTGGGATGAGTTTTTCGGCGCCCTTGATCACGCATTGGGATCCTTGCGGGCCCTTTGATCTTGCGCGCTCCCTCGGCGTGCTGCAGCGCGGGGCCAATGACCCCACCGTGCGCGTCAGCACCGGCGAGGCCTGGCTTTGCTTCCAGTACGACGGCGCAGCTTCAGCCGTGCGCGTACGTCACCTCTCCGCTGGGGCGCCAGTGGAGTTTGCCGTGTGGAGTTCGGCTGCGGAGGCCGTGGCGGACTCACTTCCGCGATTGGTGGGAGCGCACGACGATTGGGCTGCGTTCGATGATCCGGCTTTCGTGGAGACTCTGCCCCGGCTGGTGACCGAAGCACGACGCCGCCACCCCGGCATCCGCTTTCCAGCGACCGGCCGCGTGTTTGATGCGTTAGTGCCCGCCATTTTGGAGCAGAAAGTCACGGGCATGGAAGCCCGGTACGCGTGGGCCTATCTGGTGAATCGCTTTGGTACTGCCGCGCCGGGACCTGTTCCTCGCGGTATGAAGATTGCGCCGACGGCTGCTGGTTGGCGACGGGTTCCCACGTGGGAATGGCACAAGGCTCGCGTTGATTACAAGCGCCGAGATGCGATTCTGCGTTGCGCTCATCTGGGTTCCGGATTGGGCCGATTGTCCGACAACCCTGACGCCCATGAGGTGGAGGAGAAGATGCGCACCGTTCCGGGCGTTGGCGCATGGACGGCCGCCGAAGTACTTCAGCGCACGCACGGCTCCCCCGACCACATTTCGGTGGGCGACTTTCACTTGGCGCACTTTGTAGGCCAAGCCTTGACCGGCCGCCGCACGGATGACGCCGGCATGCTTGAGCTCCTCGAGCCGTGGACGGGTCATCGGCAGCGGGTCGTCCGCATGTTGGGACTTTCCGGCGCCAAGAACCCGTCCTACGGTCCTCGATTACACCCGATGGATCACCGAGCGCGCTGAAGCGCCTCTGCTGCCTCGTTGCGTAGTTCGACCTTGCGGATCTTGCCAGAGATGGTCATCGGGAAAGACTCACGGATCTGGACGTAGCGTGGGATCTTGTAGTGCGCGATCTTGCCGGAGCAGAAGGCTTTGATGCCGTCGGCGTCGAGGGGCTCACGGTCCTCGTGCAGGATGATGCACGCCATGAGTTCTTCACCGTATTTCTCGTCCGGAACACCAATGACCTGAACGTCGCGGATGTCTGGGTGGCTGTAGAGGAACTCTTCAATCTCACGCGGGGAGATGTTTTCGCCGCCGCGGATCACGATGTCCTTGATGCGACCTTCAATGCGCACGTAGCCGTCCTCGTCCATGGCTGCGAGGTCGCCGGTGTGCATCCAGCCGTCTTCGTCAACGGCTTGGGCGGTCTTCTTTGGTTCGTTCCAGTAGCCGGTCATGACGGAGTAGCCCTTGGTGCAGAGCTCGCCGGCGCTGCCACGAGGAACCGTTTCGCCGTCCGCGCTGACCACCTTGATTTCCAACTGCGGCATCACGCGTCCGACGGTCTGGGTGCGGCGCTCGAGGGAATCGTCCACGCGCGTCATGGTGGACACCGGGCTGGTCTCCGTCATGCCGTAACAAATAGCGACTTCGGACATGTTCATCTCGGAGATGACCTTCTTCATCACTTCCACCGGGCAGGTGGAGCCGGCCATGACGCCGGTGCGCAGCGTGGAAAGGTCGTAGTCTGCGAAGTTCGGCAATGCGAGTTCGGCAATGAACATTGTGGGGACGCCATAAAGCGAGGTGCCGCCGTACTTCTGTACCGCTTCGAGAGCGAGATCAGGCTTGAAAGCCCGGCTTGGGAGCACCGTGGCGGAGCCATGCGAAAGCGCCGCCAAGTTGCCGATCACCATGCCGAAGCAGTGGAAGAACGGTACAGGAAGAACGACGCGGTCCTGCTCGGTGTAGGACAAGAGCTCACCGATATGGAAGCCATTGTTGAGCAAGTTCTTGTGGGTGAGCGTAGCTCCCTTCGGGAACCCCGTGGTGCCAGAGGTGTACTGCAAGTTGATGGGGTCATCTGGCGTGAGGCTCGCCGCGCGGGCCGCTAAGTCGTCGTCCGAAACGTCAGCACCCAAGGTGAGAAAATCCGCCCACGCAAGCTCGTGCTCGCCGAAGGTGTCGTTCAGGACGGGAGCTGCGGCGTCGTCCGTTAAGAAAATGAGATCCTGCAAACCCGCGGCCTCATCGCGAGCCGCGCGAGCCATGGCGGGGTAATCACCGATTGCCTCGGCAGGTGCCACGACGAGTCCTCGCATGCCGTTCTGGCTCACGACGAAGTTGAGCTCGTGTTGGCGGTAGGCGGGGTTGACGTTGACCAAGATGACGCCGGCCTTCGCCGTGGCGTACTGCAGGAACGTCCACTCGTGGCAATTGGGGCTCCAAATGCCCAGTCGATCGCCGCGCTCATAGCCCATGGCGAGCAGCGACTTGGCGATCTGGTCCGTAGCGTAGTCCACCTCGCGGTAGGTGAAGCTGCGGTCCGTGGCCGCTTCAATGACGGCGATGGAGTCAGGAAAACGCTGGACAACCGAACGGAAATTCGCACCAATCGTCTCGCTCAGGATAGGGATATCCGTGGGTCCAATAGCGTGGGACAGTTCCTGAACGGCCATTCTCACAACTCCTCGGTTAGTGCTGATTCACTCAATCATAGCGTGACGCAGAACACATTACCGAGGAGGTGTGAGTTGACGATTACTGCTTGTCAGAGCCTTGCTGCTGAGCCGCGATCTGTGCGTGAACCTCTTCCATATCCAAGCCCTTGACGGCCTGCACCAGCTCTTCGAAGTTCGCTTCAGGGAGTGCCCCAGGCTGGCTGAACACCAGCACGCGATCGCGGAAAGCCATGAGCGTTGGGATGGACGTGATGCCAGCGGCCGCTGCGAGGCCCTGCTCCGCCTCCGTGTCTACCTTTGCGAAGGTGACATCAGGGTGCTTCTCCGAAACCTTGTCATAGACCGGCGCGAAGTTGCGGCACGGACCGCACCAAGCGGCCCAGAAGTCGATGAAGACGATCTCGTTGTCCGTAATGGTCTTCTCGAACGTCGATTCTTTGATGTTGATGGTTGCCATGAACTAACGGTAGCGCCTGAAACGAGTTATCCACAGAGTTTTTGCCGGGAGTCCGCTGACGGAAGAAAACGGCTAGATTCACTAGCAAGCGCTTAGCAGAACGGAAAATAGCCACCACCAAAACTGGAAATGGGACCAATCATGGGCCGCTACACCCTCCTTCTCGTCATTGAAAACTGCATCTTGCGCGATGCCATAGCCCTCACCACCACCCTAAGCGCCGACTACACGCGCCGCTTTCCTGAGACTGTTGAAGTCGTTGACACCGAGATCTACGCCGTAGGCGTTGCCCGCCCCATTCAAGAACGACTCCGGGTGCCACGGGCGCTTGAGGAACCGTCCGAGTCCGGGACGGTCCAAGGACAGGTCCACGCGATTTGGAAGAACGACAAGTGGTTTTACCCGGACCAGTGTCCGAGCGCTCCTGATGACCACAACGGGGCTACTGCCTGGCAGTGGACGCACTTCGACGTCATTTCCTCCGCAGATCCGGAATCGTTCATGTTTGTCATGGATGTCTACGTGCGCGAATACGAGGCGCTGGAAGCTGCATAGGCAAACGACGGACGGGGAACCGTGACTAAGTGATCCATGCAGGTTCCTTGAATCGAAACGTGGAAGCACAAAGCGAAAGGCTCCGAATCCTTTCTGGGCTCAGCGCCTTTCGCTTTGTGCAGTGGAAGATGGGGTGTCTGGATTCACGACATAGGTCACACCTGATACGTCGCTGCTGAGTCGCGACAAACATCGCACTTGGGGGGGTGTCGAAACATCACGTCATCGTGCTCAAGATTGTTGCCACAGCTTACCGTTACCGATGCAGCTCGCGAGTATGGGCTCCATCGTTGATAGCTTGTGCCAGGTCTGCGGCCGTTGGATCCGGCCCCGTATCGAAACTATGAACCGAACCGCGGTCACTGGGCACCGGAGCTAGCGATTCGTCATTAACCCCGAGGAAAATTGTCAACACCATCGTTCCATGGCCCGACGAAGGGTAGGCATTTCGCTGTTTGATGTCATCGCCTCAGAACGCCTCCGCATCCCGTTTCACACCGGTATCCACGATCGCAACATCAACGGTCGAACTTCCGGCTGACCCAAAGCATGGAAGATCAGGTCCTGTTTAAACATCATGCATATGTATTAGAACTGCATATGACTTCCCCCTCAGCCCGGAACAGCCGATAACCGCGTCGGGTTACGGTTGAGCTTCTCGAAGCACTAGAACCAGCCCTTCATGCGTGACTGTCGCGCCAAGGAAATCCCCGCCGGCATCAAGGAAAGCAACATCAACATTGCCCAGGTCCGTTTCATGAACCTGGTCCCCTGTCGGAGTTGCCACGTAACTAAAAAACCCGCCCAGATCTTCAAGAGCCCTAACGATTTCCCGGTCATAGCGATACCGAAGCAACACAGCATCCGGGTGTGAACGGGAGTACCCAGGACGCACGCCGACGCCTTCTCGCCGGCTCGGCTTCAAACCCGAAAGACGCCCAACCAAGGGATGAGAATCATCGCCATCGCAAAAAACCAACTCGATAAACACAGTCCTCGGCCTCAACGAGCGCATCCATTCAAGCTGCGCACCACGATCAAGACCAGTCACAACCTCAAACTCACACCCAGCCACGCTAAGACCCTCCCCACTGAGACAAACAAGAACTCAGACAACAGATTATGGGCAGCCAACCCCAACTTTCACTTCCACGCAAAGGAAAGAACCCACGCTGCCCCGATTCTTTCTTTCCAAAAAGGAGAAGAGTCGCGCTGCCCCTTCCAAAAAGAACAGCGCGACTCTCATCAACGACTTGCCTAGCAGCTAGGAAGTTCGTCCAGGTTGTTTGGCGAATATGCATCTGGGGTTAGCCTGGATTAGTGGGCACCCGAACATGCGGGACCACCCATCCCGCATTTGAGTGGATGTCACTCATGAGCAACACGAAAAGCAACGCAGGTCCTTCACCGAGGAATATCACCAAGGAATATGACGGAGAAGCCGCCGGCCTGGGCATCGATACCGGACCCAACATCAGCGCGGTAGCCAAGGAACTGAACCTCGGTGAGCAGACACTGGGCACCTAGGAGAAGAAGGAACGATCCCGCCGAAGCCCGGACGGTGACCCGACCGAAGCGATGGACGAGTCCGAACGCGAGGATCTCAAACGCTTGAGCAAAGAAGTCTTCGAACTGCAGGAAGACAACCGCTTCCTGGGAAAAACTAACTCCCTCTGCGCGTCGAAGCAACATCGGACGAACGGTTCGAACTCATGCACACATTGAAGAACGAGTTCGCCCTGACACGGACAGCAACATTGCTTCAGGTATCAAAGTCAGGCTATTACGCCTGGAGACAACACCAAACCGCTGGCCCATCCCCAAGTGTTACTGCGCAGCGGGCAGAACACCGATTTGGTGAAGAAGGCTCCGCGCATATCCAGGACCCTGCGAGGACCGATTCCGGATCAGATGGAGTTCGAGCGGAAGCTTCGCCGCCAGCAGAAACGCGCTGAACAGCACAGGACTGTGCTAACGCTAGCAGCATGAGCTAGATCACGTGTCCACCAGATGCGGAGAACCCCACAACATTCCTAGCCGCAACCGAACAACACGGCATCCCGGCCTCGACCCTGACCGATAACGGACGCGTCTACACGGCCCCCTTAGGCGGTGGACGCAACGCTTTCGAATACCCCTTACCGCTGCTAGGAGCCCGCCAGAAAAGCGGTTCACCCAGGCACCCGCAAACACCGGGCGTGATCGAGGGCTTCCATCAAACACTCAAACAATGGCTCAGCGGCCACCCCACCGCGGCAAACGAATCCTCGCTCTCATCGACGAAACCAGCGTGACCATCATCCAGGGTTATAGGCACGAATGTGTGTACAGATTAGGCTTGCTTGCCTTGTGGGAGTAGGCGTGTAGGGTCCTGCTTATGCTTTGAAAGCATATGGGGTGCCTGTTGCTTCTCATCGGCCACGTTGTGGTGTATGTGATTGTGTTCTGGTCAAGAACGGTAAGACCTCGGCTGGTCGTGCTCGGTGGCGGTGCAAGTCGTGTGGTGCTTCGCAGGTTCGTTCACGATCTGATGTCACTCGTAAGAGCGAACTGACTCAGTTCTTGACATGGATCCTGGGTACTCAGTCGCAGGCAGCCATGGCAGGTTCAGCGCGTGGTTTCCGGAAGCGTATTCAGTGGTGCTGGCGCGTTGAGGTTCCACCGCCTGTGCCCACCGGCGTAGTGCATCATCAGCTCATGCTTGATGGCACCTATTTCAACGGGTGGTGCGTGCTGATCGCCTATAACGGCAAGTACGTGGTGGATTGGCAATGGTGCGATCGAGAGAAAAAGATCGCCTGGCAAGTCCTACTCGAGCGGATCCCGGCACCGGCGGTGGCGATCATTGATGGTGGTACCGGGCTACGTGCCGCGTTGAAGGAAACGTGGCCGGAGTCGAAAGTTCAACGCTGCTATTTTCATGTGTTCCAGAACATCCGTCGCGAGCTCACCTTCCAGCCACGGCTACCAGCCGGTAAAGAACTCGCAGCCCTGACGAGGGTCTTGATGAAGGTCAGCACCCAAGACGAAGCCATTGCGTGGTTGCGTGAATACGCCGCGTGGGAGGCGAAATGGGACGAGTTCCTCAAGCACCGAACCAAAGCGAAAACCGGTCAGGAACGCCCCTCAAGCGTCTCGAGAAACAGTCACTGGTGGTACACGCATCAACGCTTACGCCGAGCCCGGAACGTGTATCGACGCCTCATCCAAGAACACTGCTTATTCACGTGGTTAGACACTGACCTGCAACCAGACACCGGCGAGAAAATTCACCGGACCACATCCCCGTTAGAAGGCGGACCGAACAAAGCGATCAAAGAGCTCTTACGGCTGCATCGAGGACTCCCCGAAGAGCACGCCAGAACCGCTGTGGACTGGCTCCTCGAATCCCTCACCGAACACCCCAGACAACCCTGGAGCCTCGTGAAACCAGAACACCTCAACCCGGCCCAACGGACCAAAAACGCATCAATGGAAAGCGATGAATCGCAAGCCCCAGAAACCTACAGCAACCACTTCAGCTGGGAAGACGGAAACGGCATCCAAACCGGCTGGGCCGGCAGAAACCAACCATGACACGCCGAAACCTGTACACACATTTGTGCCTATAACCCATCATCCATCTCGACACCGGCGAGATCATCGCGACCAACACCACCAATCCCCAACACAACTACTGGCACAACGAAATGAAAGAGCCCGGCCGATGGCCGGGCTCTTAACGACATAAGTCGCGACTCAGGTGTGACCTGTGTCGCGACTTATGAAACGGTGGCAGATGAGGGATTCGAACCCCCGTAGGCGTTGCCAGCTGATTTACAGTCAGCCCCCTTTGGCCGCTCGGGTAATCTGCCGAACGTCCCTTACGGAACGAATAGATACTTTACAGATGTGAGGCGAAGAAATCTAATTGAGAGTTCTCCAGGTCCCGACGCATGACCACCCTCTCAGTCAGTCTCCCCCTATTTTGCGCTAAAAATAGATAGTCTTAGGCAGAAGTAATCCATCGACTGTCAGGAGATTCACATGGCTAGCGATTCTAGTTTTGATGTTGTCAGTAAGGTTGACAAGCAAGAAGTTGCCAACGCAATGAACCAGGCACAAAAGGAAATTGCGCAGCGCTACGACTTCAAGGGTGTCGGCGCCGAGGTTGACTTCTCCGGCGAGAAGATCCTCATGAAGGCAAACTCGGAAGAGCGCGTCAACGCCGTTTTGGACGTCTTCCAGTCCAAGCTCGTCAAGCGCAACATTTCGCTCAAGTCCCTCGACGCTGGCGAGCCTTTCGCGTCCGGCAAGGAATACCGCATTGAGGCTTCCATCAAGGAAGGCATCGAGCAGGATGTAGCCAAGAAGATCACCAAGCTTCTTCGCGACGAAGGCCCCAAGGGCGTCAAGGCTCAGATCCAGGGCGACGAACTCCGAGTTTCTTCCAAGTCCCGCGACGACCTCCAGGAAGTCATCGCGATGCTCAAGGACTTCCCTGACGCAGCGCTTCAGTTTGTGAACTACCGCTAAATCGACGTGCGTGTGACGCAGTGACACAGAGCGGCCTGTGGTCCGGTTGGGAAACCAGCTAGCCCACAGGTCTCTTTGATGTGTGCTGAGGTTCTAAACAGCCTCGAAAAGGCGCTGCCCAATGTACTCGCCATCGGCCACTCCGCCCGGAATCGCAAAAAGCCCCGAACCCGTGTGCCGCAGGTATTCGGCCAGCAAGTCATTCTTGGCCATGGCATTCTGCATGGGCACGTAATGAGTGCGCGGATCCACCACGAACGCGATGAAGAACAGTCCTGCATCCAGTCGGCCCAAATTGTCAGAGCCATCCGTGTAGTTGAATCCACGGCGAAGCATCTGCACGCCATTGTTGCGCGAAGGATGCGCCATGGCCACGTGAGAACTCTCGTCGATGAGCGGGCCGGAGCGGCCAGCGAGATCGAACTTCGGTTCCGTGAACTCTTCGCCGCCTGACAGCGGGGCGCCAGTCTTCTTGGTGCGGCCAATGACCTTTTCTTGCTCCGCGAGCGAAGAGCGGTCCCAGGTCTCAATCGTCATACGGATACGACGCGTCACCATGTAGGTGCCATCGTTCATCCACGCTGAGGCACCGGACACGCCACGCACCCAGACGTGCTGATCCATGACGGCCCCGTCCTCAGACTTAGGGTTCGCGGTGCCGTCCTTGAATCCAAACAAGTTGCGCGGGGTGATCTGGGCCGTCGAGGTGGACGAGGTGCGCCCAAAGCCCAACTGCGACCACCGCACCCGCGCGGTGCCAAACGCAATGCGCGCGAGGTTGCGGATCGCGTGGACAGCCACTTGCGGGTCGTCAGCGCACGCTTGAACCACAATGTCGCCGTCGGAGCGCTCAGGCTCCAAAGCGTCTTTCGGGAAGTGCGGCATCGCGATGAGCGCTTCAGGCAAGTGATCCTTGAGTCCAAAACGGTCTGCCCCAGAGGAATCCACGAAGAGAGACCGACCAAAACCAACCGTCACCGTGAGGTGGCTCGCCGCGAGGTCCAGAGCCTCGCCAGTGTCTTCTGGCGGTGCTTCGTAGGAGCCATCCGTGGCACTCCCCGCACCACCCACTTCTTGCCCAGCTGTCATAGCTGCAATCGCAGCCGTCCACTCCTTGAGCATCGAGATCAGTTCTTCGCGCGTAGTTGCAGTCACGTCAAAAGCAGCGATGTGGAGGCGGTCGGGCACCGCCGTCGTAATTCCAGCTTGGTGCGCGCCGTAAAAAGGGACGCTATCTGTAGCCGCCGCGGACTGCCGCCCCGCGGATTGCGCGGCCTGTGCGCCCAAGACGCCACCAGCGCCCACCGCAAGCCCTACTCCCCCGACGCCAAGGGCTGACAAAACTTTGCGCCGGCCTACACCGGCGGATTCACTTGCCAAGAGCTACTTCACTACTTCGCTTGTGAGCTGAGATAGTGGCTCGCTCAACGCGTCAACCGCGGCGGAAAGCTCTTGCACCTGCGGCTGGCTCAGCTCCGTGTAGAGGACGTATCCGTCTCCCTTTTTGTAGCCCGCCAGTAGCTTTTCGAGGGCAGCGAATCGCGATGACAGCGTCATATCGAGTTCGTCGTTGGTGCCCTTGAGCAGTGGCCGAAGATCCTCGTAAGCCTTCTTGGCGCCCTCAACGTTTGCCGCGAAATCCCACATATCCGTGTGAGAGAAAGCTTCCTCTTCGCCGGTCACCTTGCCCGTGGCCACTTCGTCCATGAGGCCCTTAGAACCGTTGGACAGCGCGTCTACCGTGAACTTGACTTCCTTGGCGCGCTTCACGAGCTCTTTGGTATTAGTTACCAGGCCATCAGCGATTTGTTGACGCTCAGCCGTGGTGAGCTTCGTGTAAGCCTTGTCCGTCACCCACAGGTCCTTTTCCGCGCGGTGCCAACCCGTGAATTCTTGACCTGCTTCGAGGTCGGCTTCGCGAGCGTCGAGAATCGGGTCCAAGTCACCAAAGGACTCTGCCACCGGCTCAATGCGCTCCCAATGCATGCGCACGGAGGGGTACAGTGCCTTCGCTTCGTCAGTCTTTCCGGCGGCAAAAGCTGCGGCGAACTTCTCCGTACCCGCCTCCAGAGCATCCGCTTCTTGAGCTACGTATGACTGGTAGTTTGCGACAGCCTTCTCCTGCAGCGTCACGCGGTTGGCGTCAGCGGAACCGCTCGCGCCCGCCTTGACCGTGAACTTCATCTTCAACCCGTCGCCGGACATGCCCGGCTTGCACTGCGCGATGTACTCACCGGGGCCGGCGACGACCGTCAGCTGGCGGGACAAAGCGGGTCCAATGTTTTCCACTTCACCCACAATGCGGTTTCCGTCGCTCGCCACGAGGTAGAACTCGGTGACCTGAGAACCTTCGTTCTTGACGTTGAACGTGAGCGTGCCGCTCGTGGACTCGGTTGATGAGAGGTTGCATGCCGTGTCTGTACTGGAAACGGAGATGGCAGAACCAGCTGCCGCCGCGGATCCACTCGCGACGCTTGGCGCTGAGTTGGACGTGCATCCCGTCACTCCGACCACCGTGACGAGAGCCAGGGGCAGTGCAATTTTGAAGGTCTTCATAAAGGTGGGAGAGCTTTCGTGAGAAAAATTGAGGAGGAAGTACGACGCCGCCGCTTAGTTCGCGTGGGCCACTGCCGATTGGTTGGTGGTTTGGCTGCTCTTCACTGCGTCAGAAGGCTGCGCGGAGCTACCCTTGAGGCGGCGGAAATATAGCACGACGACGGGAATCACATAGGCGACCCAAGCGATGGCTTGCAACCACGTGGTCTGTGGCGAGAAGTTGAAGATGCCTTTGAGGAGCACGCCGTACCAGCTTGCGGGAGGAATAATTGCGGTGACGTCGAAGGCAAAGCTGTTCAGGCCTGGGAAGATGCCGCCTTCTTGGAGGTCATGGATGCCGTATGCGAGCACGCCGCCTGCAATCACAATGAGCAAGGCGCCGGTCCAAGCGAAGAAGGGGCCCAGCTTGATGGCCAAGATGCCCTTGTGGATGAGGACACCCAGCACGGCTGCGGTCACAAGCCCTAGCCCTGCTCCGACAATCGGTTCCCACGACTCGCCGGTTGCGCGGGCTGCTGCCCACAAGAATAGTGCGGTTTCAAGACCTTCGCGACCAACTGCAAGTGCTGCCACAGCGATGATGCCGGCGGTTCCTGCTGCCGCAGCTCCGTCCACCTTTGCGCGAAGCTCTGTGCCCAGGCCGCGAGCGGCTTTAGCCATCCAGAAGACCATCCACGTCACGAAGCCCACGGCGATGATGGAGAGCGTGCCACCGATGATTTCTTGCGCCTCGAACGTCAAGCCTCTAGGGCCGAAGGTCAAGAGCGCCCCGAAGCCCAAGGAAACAAGAGCGGCTGCGGCAACGCCTATCCAGACGCGCTTGTTCAGTTCAGAGCGGTTGGTCTTCTTGAGGTATGCCAGCAAGAGCACTACTACCAGTGTTGCTTCCAGTCCCTCGCGGAGGCCAATTAAAAAGTTACCGGTCATTGAAGTGCTTTCCATTTCGCCATGGCGGGCAACAAGGTCCGTCGTGGTTAATCAATTACGCAAGCAAAGTCTTGCTTATCAAAGGTTAGGCTGACCTACCTCTTGACACAAGTCCGCCCGGCATGTCACTTGCGTCACATACCGGGCGGTAACTTTGGAGTCACTTCGCGCTACTAAGAAATCCCAACTCAGCAGCGGTTTTTGCAAATACTAGCCGTCGAGCCGGCGGCCAGCCATTGCTTCGAGTCGCGCAATTCGAGCGTCCATTGGAGGGTGTGTTGCAAAGAGTTTCTGCACACCACCGTTACGGAAAGGGTTAGCGATCATCATGTGGGAAGCATTGACGATCCGCTGATCTTCTTGGAGTGGCCGCGCCGCGACGCCCATCTCAAGCTTTCGAAGCGCTGAGGCCAAAGCCAGTGGATCATTCGTCAAACGCGAGCCGTCTTCATCGGCGTCGTATTCGCGCGTGCGGCTAATCGACATCTGAATCACGGAAGCAGCGATCGGAGCCAGCAAGGCAATGGCGATCATCGCAATGGGATTCTGGTTCCGGCGATCTCCAGCACCAAAGAACATCAGGAACTGGGCGATCGAGGTGATCACGCCAGCGATGGCCGCGGCCACGGAAGACGTCAGGATGTCACGGTTGTAGACGTGCATGAGTTCATGGCCCAAAACGCCCCGCAACTCGCGCTCGTTCAGGATCTCCAAGATGCCCTCGGTGCAGCAGACTGCCGCGTGCTGAGGATCGCGACCGGTTGCGAAGGCGTTGGGTGCCGTGGTCGGAGAAACGTAAAGAGCTGGCATCGGCTGTCCGGCGGTCTGAGATAGTTCCCGAACAATGCGGTACATCTCCGGCTGTTGCTGTTCCGTAACTGGGTACGCACGCATGGCGCGGATGGCCAGCTTGTCCGAGTTCCAGTAGCCATACGCTGTGGTGGCAAGGCCAATCAAAGCAAAGATCCAGATGTAGGCAGCGCTTTGGGTGGACGACGCAATGAGGGCGCCGATCGAGAGCAGAATTGCGAAAAGACCGCCTAACAAACCGGCAGTCTTGAGTCCGTTGTTATGCGAATGCATGATGTTCCTTCCACCTGATGGCTAGCCACTCAAACCACAAAACTGGTTTACGAGATCCAGTGTAGTTTCAACGTCTTGCGCGCACTTCTTGTTCCGCTCAGGGCTTTGGGTTTCGTGAGTCGTAGCGCATGAATCCTGGTTGCCACAGCATCAAGGCAGCGGCCGCGGTGGCGCTCACAATTCCACCGATCACCAGGGTCCAACCTTCGCCGGCAACGCTCGCAACGCCGCCCGCGAGCATGTCTCCGAGTCTCGGTCCACCGGCAACCACCACCACGAACACGCCTTGCAAACGGCCGCGCATGTGATCCGGTGCCGCAGATTGGAGAATCGTGTTGCGAAAGACGGCGCTGATGGAGTCGGCGATTCCCGCGGTCAGCATGAAGAACGCGGCCACCCACACAAAGCCCGTCATGGGTGCGTTGAGCGGCAACGGTCCCCCGTGCTCGCGCATGGCCCACAACACCACAACGCCGAAACCGACCATGGACACTGCCCAGCCGGAGACGGAGAAGTACACGGCTTTGCCTTGATGATGAATGATGCTCAGCGGGCCGGAGAACAATCCAGTGAGGAGCGTTCCGAGGGCAACTGCGCCCAGCAAAATGCCGACCGTGGTTCCGCCTCCGCCAAGGAGCACAGCACCGATCGCGGGCAAGAGCGCGCGCGGGGACGCGAGGACCATGGAGGCCAAGTCGATCAAGAACGTCATGCGGACGTTGGGATGCGTCCCCAAAAACTTGAAGCCATCAATGACGGAACTTAGACCCGCTTGTCGAGCCGTGCCGTCCTCGTTCCGCTCTGGCGGCAGCGAGGGCAATCGGTACACCGAATAGAGCGCAGCCAAGAACGTCACGACATCCAGCGTGTAGGTCCATGCATAGCCCACGCCTGCCACAAGAAGACCGCCGACCAGCGGCCCCACCATCATGGCCACGCCAAAGGTCACCATGTTCAGCGAGTTTGCGGCCGGCAACAGCTTGTGTCCCACGAGCGCGGGAATGATGGCACCGCGTGTGGGCTGATTGATGCCCGATGCGGCAGAGTGCAGCGCAATCAGAATCAGAATGATCCATACATTGCGCAGCCCCATCCACGCTTGCAGAGCAATGCCGCACGTGACGATCCACAGCGCAAGAGACGAAAAGAGCGCTACCTTGCGGCGGTCATAGGCATCGGCAATCGAGCCTCCATAGAGACCCGTGATGACCAACGGCACGAGGCCGAAGAGTCCCACGAGGCCCACGTAAAAGCTGGACTTCGTGAGCTCGTAAATCTCCAAGCTCACCGCAATCATGGTGACCTGCATTCCGACTGCTGACAGGGAATTTCCTATCCACAGTCGGCGGTACGCCGGAGAAACCTTGAGAGGTGTGAGGTCAGCGAGGAGCCGTGCCACGGCGGATTTACTTGGCGCGCGAGATGGAAACCATCTCTTCGCGAGGAACTACCTTGACGCGCTCGCGAGCAACCGGGCCGCTCGCCGTGGCCTTCGCACCGAGCTCACGCTCGTAGGCATCGAGCTTGTTCCAGCCCTCCCACGTGGTGAATTCGATGTTGCGTTCCTCGAGAAGTTCAATGACAGATTCCTCGGAAGGTGCTTCCGGCGTTGGCAACGAGGCCGAATCTTCCAGCAAGTTCCCAATGGTCTCGAGAGCATCGCCCTTGGTGTGGCCAATGAGGCCAACCGGGCCGCGCTTGATCCAACCCGTGGTGTAGAGGCCTGGCAAGTGCTGCTGATCAGCATCAACCACGCGGCCGCCCACGTTGGTGATGACGCCGCGGCGCTCGTCGAACGGCACGCCGTCAAGCTCGGAACCGAAATAGCCAATGGCGCGGTACACGGCCTGAATCGGGTACTCGATGATTTCGCCGGTGCCGCGCACGTTGCCGGTGCCGTCCAGCTCTTGGCGCTCGAACTTCATGCCAACAACCTTGCCGTCTTCACCGAGGATCTCGATGGGGTTGTGCAAGAAGTGCAAGTGCAAACGGCGGGATGCGCCCGTGTCCTGATCTTCCACAATCCAGTTGGTCAACGTGTTGACCATGGTCTTGACCTGGTTGTTGGTCTTGATGGCTTCGTCAGAGGCTTCATCGAACTCGAAGTCCTCCGGGTACAACACAATGTCCACATCGCGAGAGTGGGACAGTTCGCGCAACTCGAGAGGCGTGAACTTGATCTGCGCGGGTCCGCGGCGGCCAAAGACGTGAACGTCGGTGACCGGGCTGTTCTTCAAGCCCTGGTACACGTTGTCTGGGATTTCGGTGACCAACAGGTCATCGGCATGCTTGGACAGCACGCGAGCAACGTCGAGCGCCACGTTACCGTTACCAATCACGGCAATCTGCTGAGCGTCCAGCGGCCACTCGCGCGGCACATCTGGCTGGCCGTCGTACCAAGACACAAAATCGGCTGCACCGTAGGAACCTTCGAGCTCAATGCCCGGAATGTTCATTGGAGCATCCTTGATGGCGCCGGTCGCGAAGATCACGGCGTGGTAATGCTTCTTGAGGTCCTCAAGGGTGATGTCGCGGCCAAAGGTGACATTGCCCAAGAAGCGGATGTCCCCGCGGTCCAGCACCTTGTGCAAGGCGGTCACAATGCCCTTGATGCGTGGGTGATCGGGGGCCACGCCATAACGGATCAGTCCGTAAGGGGCCGGGTAAGCGTCAAACAAATCAATGCTGACATCGAATTCCCGATCAGCTTTCGTCAGGATGTCCGCTGCATAAACACCCGCCGGGCCTGCTCCAATAATGGCAACGCGAAGAGGCGAGGTTTCAGTCGTCGAGGACACAGAATTCCTTTCGAGCACAATGGCGCCATTTTGAGGCTGCCCACGTCAGGTTTCGCCCAGCTCGATACGCCGGGCACCAACTTACTATTCTAACGGCCCACGCAAATCAAAGATTTGCCGCTCAACCCAAGTTGCGTCGTCGTACTTAAGCGACAGTATTGACTAGTGACGAAAGCCAATCCCACTCCCGCACCACAGTCTGAAGCCGGCGGCGCCCTCGCGGGCCTCGGCGCCTATTTCTTGTGGGGTTTACTCCCGCTGTATTTCGCGTTGCTGGCGCCTGCTACGCCGCTAGAAATTGTGGCGAGCCGGATTGTGTGGTCGCTGATTTTCTGCCTCATCTTGGTGTTCGCACTCAAAGAATGGGGCACGTTCAAGCGGGTTCTCAGCACGAAGCGAAGCATTCTTCTACTGGCGCTGGCCGCGTGCCTGATCGCTACCAACTGGCTGGTTTACACGTTCTCAGTGCTCAATGGTCAGACAGTTTCCGCGGCGCTGGGCTACTTCATCAACCCGCTGGTATCCACTTTCTTGGGCGTTGTCTTCCTCAAGGAGCGCTTACGGCCGCTGCAGTGGATCGCCGTGGGATTCGGAATTCTCGCCGTGGTGGTCCTGACCGTGGGCTACGGCTCCCTGCCGATCATTTCGCTCGTGCTGGCATTTTCATTTGGGCTCTACGGCCTCGTCAAGAACCGCTTGGGGCATTCCATTACGACGACGACCGGGCTCACCGTGGAGACCATGGCTTTGGTTCCATTTTCGGTGGCGTACTTGATTTTCCTAGCCGCGAGCGGTCAGTCAACTTTCAACACTGAGGGTCCGGGCCACTTCTTGTTGCTCATGGCCTCTGGCATCATCACGGCCGTCCCATTGCTGTTCTTCGGGTACGCCGCGCAGCGCTTGCCGCTCAGCGTGATTGGGTCCATGCAGTACATCGCTCCGGCGCTTCAATTCGTGACAGCCATTTGGCTGTTCCACGAAGAGATGCCGCCGGAGCGATGGTGGGGTTTTGCATTGGTCTGGATCGCTATTGTGATCCTGACCGTTGATTCAGTTAGGAATTCTTCCGGATTACGTCGGTCAAAACGCTAAGAGCGTCGTCAACCAGTGCATCCGTCATCACAAGTGGCGGAAGCAAACGGATGACGTTTCCGAACGTGCCACAAGTGAGGATGAGAACGCCTTCAGCCAAGCAGTCAGCTGCGATCTTCTTGGTGAGATCAGCGTCTGGTTCCTTGCCGCCAGCCTTGACGAATTCGATAGCCAACATGGCGCCGCGTCCGCGAACGTCACCGATGGTCTGAACTTCCTTCTGGAGTGGGAGAAGTGCATCGAAGAACTTCTTCTCGATGACACGAGCGCGCTCGCTGAGGCCCTCTTCTTCCATCACCTCAAGGGTTGCCAACGCAGCAGCAACGGCAACTGGGTTACCGCCGTAGGTGCCGCCGAGGCCACCTGGGTGCACAGCGTCCAAAAGATCCGCGCGGCCCACGATGCCCGAAAGCGGAAGACCGCCGGCGATGCCCTTAGCCATGGTCATGATGTCTGGAACAACGCCTTCGTGCTCGGAAGCGAACCAAGCGCCCGTGCGGCAGAAGCCGGACTGAACTTCGTCAGCAACAAAGACAATGCCCTTTTCCTTCGCCCATTCGGCGATTCGAGGCAAGAAGCCCTCAGCAGGAACGATGAAGCCGCCTTCGCCCTGGATTGGCTCGATCACGATGGCTGCGATCTCGTCGCCACCGATCTGCTTCTCCATGCTCAGGATGGCGCGCTCTGCAGCTTCCTTGCCCGAGATGTTCGGGTTTTCCTCACGGAATGGGTAGGACATTGGCATGCGGTAGATTTCCGGTGCCGTTGGGCCCATGCCCTTCTTGTAAGGAGCAGCCTTGGCGGTCAAACCCATGGTGAGGTTGGTGCGGCCGTGGTAGGCGTGATCGAAAGCGACGACGGCGCTGCGGCCGGTAGCCAAACGGGCAACCTTGACGGCGTTCTCAACGGCTTCGGATCCGGAGTTGAAGAACGCAACGCGCTTCTCGTGATCGCCTGGGGAAAGCTTGATGATCTTCTCTGCAAGCTCTACGTAGCCTTCGTAAGGCGTGATCATGAAGCAGGTGTGGTTGAAGCGCTGCGTCTGTGCAGCAACGGCTGCGGCAACCTTCGGGTGCGATGCGCCCACGGTGGTCACGGCGATGCCGGCGCCCATGTCGATGATCTGGTTGCCGTCAACATCAAGAATGATGCCGCCGTCAGCGTCTTCAACGTAGACCGGAAGAGTGGAAGAGACGCCCGCGGAAATTACCTGAGAGCGACGTGCAGCAAGTTCTTGGGACTTTGGTCCGGGGAAAGCGCCAGTCAGCTTGCGCTGCTGTTCAATGCGGAATTCGGCCGTAGCGTTTGCCATGAGCATTCCTTTTCTTGTTGATAACAACCACGCGGACGGTCACTAGCAAAACGGAAAGTGACGTGGAAGCGGTTCCGCGTGAACGATTAGCTCCGATCCTAAGACTCTGAACTGCTCGGCATAATGTTCATGAAGACAAAACGCCCCACGTTTCATGGTGCATCGGCACTATGAAACGTGGGGCGTTTTATGTCCCTAGCCTGAGCCTGCCAGAATCGGCTGGCTCGTGACGGCGGGCGAACTTTTTAGAGTTCTGGGGCGTGCGTGGTTGGGAGCACGTCCACTTCTTCATCCTCCGGATGGCGGCTGAGATTCAGCATCGACAGTGCCAGTCCTCCCCAGACGGTGAGAATTGCCACGATCAACATAATGATGGCGGTGCTAGTCATCGCTGGCCTCCTTTCGTGTAGGCGCTCGCGTCAGCGTCCTCAGAGTCGCGAATCGCGTCAAACTCAGGGTCGTTATTGAGCTTCGAATTTGCGGACCATGGAATGAAGGACAGCAGGACGGCGAAAACGATCAGTGCCGCTGACATGCCCCATCCAAACACTCCGTTGAACCATGCCGGGTATCCCGAGTAAGACTCGGAGGACTTGGCAATCACTTCGGTGATGAGCATGTAGGCGAGAACGATTGGCGATACGACGCCAGCGAGCACGTACCAGAAGCCACCGAGCTTGAAGCTCGAGATGCGGTTGACGTGATCACGCAACGCAGGAAGCTTGCGGTAGATCCACAGCACCACGATGACTGCGACGAGTGCGCCAGCCACAATGCCAAACTGGTTCACGAATGCGTCTACGGTGTCCAACACGTAGAGGCCCGTGGTGGTTGGGAACAGCACAATGGAGATGATGGCCATTGGAATTGTAACCACCATTGTGGCGAAGGTACGACCTGCACCGAGCTTGTCCTGAACGGCCGCCACGATCACTTCCAAGATGGAGATGAGCGAGGTGATACCGGCGAAGACCAGCGAGCCGAAGAACAAAACGCCGATGAGCTGACCGGCTGGAGCCTCGGAGACGATCGCCGGGAAGGCGATGAAGGCGAGGCCAATACCGCCCGTTGCCTGATCTGCGACGGCGGTGCCGGATGCGTGAGCCATGAAGCCGATCGCCGCGAAGACACCGATACCGGCCAAGATTTCAAATGCTGAGTTCGCGAAACCAACCACGAGGCCGGAGCCGGTGAGGTCCGTCTTGCGCTTGAGGTAGGACGAGTAGGTCACCATGATGCCGAAGCCAACAGACAGCGAGAAGAAGATGTGTCCGTAAGCCGCAGCCCACACAGCAGGGTTGCCAAGGGCCTCCCAGCTTGGGGTGAAGAACGCGTTGAGGCCGTCAACTGCGCCTGGCAAGAAGAGCGACTGAACCACAAGGATGACGAACATGACAACCAGCAACGGCAAGAAGATGGCGTTTGCACGCGCAATACCCTTACCGACGCCTGCAACCATGATGCCGATCGTTACGAGCCACACGATGATCAACGGGATCACGATGCCGGGCACAAAGTCCATAGAAACGGTGACGTCATCGGAACGCTTGAGGAAGTCTCCCATAAAGAACTTCTCAGGATCGTCTCCCCACGCCTTCGTGAAGGAGAAGATCGTGTACATCGAGGACCACGCAATGATGACTGCGTAATACACAGCGATCACGAAGCAGACCAGCACTTGCCACCAACCCAGCGTCTCTGCTGGTCGGGCCAGGCGACGGAAAGCCAATGGAGCCGAGCCACGGAATTTGTGGCCGATGGCGTAGTCGAAGAAGAGCAATGGGATTCCGGCAGTGAGCAGCGCGCACAGGTAAGGAATAAGGAAGGCGCCGCCACCATTTTCATAAGCGACATAGGGGAAGCGCCAGATGTTTCCAAGACCCACGGCAGAGCCAATGGCTGAGAAGATAAAGAGTCGTCGAGAGTTAAATGTCTCGCGACGAACAGGTGTTGAACCGCTCGAAGCTGTAGTCATGCCCACAACACTAGAATCCCACTAGGCGAACTCCAAGCTTTTGAGGATGATTTTAAAAGATTCTTCCGCTAGCAGTTCTCAAAATAGGATGAAGACATGGCCTTGACCCTCGCACAGTTGCTGGCTGTCCCGGACCTCGGCCTCACTTTGGTGCCGACGTTGGACGGGGCTGATCCCGCCACCATTCGCCTTGCTTGGGCTGCCGTCACGGAGCAGTTGGATCCCGCCGAGTTCCTCACAGGTGGTGAAGTACTCCTCACCACGGGAACCCGTCTTCGCACCACAGCTTTGCAGCGCAATTTCGTTTTGAGTGCCCACCGCGGCGCGGCCGCAGCGCTGGGTTTCGGCGTGGGACTTGGCCACAACGACGTTCCCGCCGCGCTACGCAGCGCTGCTGCGGAGGTAAGACTGCCGCTGTTTGAAGTGCCGTATGAAACGGCTTTCGCAGCCATTTCCCGCCTCATGGCCGAGGACCTGGCAGCAGATCACGTCGCCGGCATTCAGCAGCTCTTGACGGGCCACCAAAAACTTTCCGCCGCGCTCTTGCGTGGTGGCGGCATCAACGCTCTCCTCGATGTCCTCGAAAAATACGTTGGCGGCGCTGCCCGAGTGGAGCAGTACGGAATTGAACTCGGCGCGTCGAGCTTGGCCTCCACGGCCATTGACCGCGAGCTTTCTGAAACGCAGGATTCTGATGACAGTTCAGTGGGGACCGGCAACCCTGCTCAATCGGCGCAGTCCGGTTGGTCGGACTGGCCGATCGCTTCCGGCCTTAGAGACCGGGCATCTCTCTTCATCCGCGAGCCGCTAACGTCACGCGATCTGGTGCCCTACGCTCAAAGCCTCTTGGGCCTTGAACTCTCCAACCAAGCCCGGTTGCGCCGCACTTCGCGCATCGCGGCCGGTCAGGTCCTCGATGACATCATCCACGGCGGACTTCACGGCCACGACGCCTCCCTACGCATGCAATCCATTGGTCTGGACGCCATGCAAGAGCACTCCGTAGTGCTGGTCCAATCAGACCAGGGACTTGCGCCACTCGCCGAAATGCCGTTGCCCACCCTGTCGGATCGCATCACCACGGCCATCTTGGATGATCGCCTCGCCGTGATAGTTCCAGCAGACGGTTCACCGTCCCGCAGCGAGCCGCGAGCAGTCGCGCAACAGGTCGCGAGACTCTTCAAAAACACGGCATCAGAGTTCACGATCGGATTTGGCCGCACCTACCCGGACGCCAGTGGATTGCGCTTGAGCTATTACGAAGCCCGCGAGTCGCTGCGCTCGATGCTCCCCATCAACGAGCCCAGCCGCTTGTCCCTGACGTCGCTGCTGCTCACAGCCAAAGACGTTCCGCTCATGGACCTTGCGCGCGAAATCCTGGAACCTCTCGAATTTGCGGACAGCCAGCAAAACGGCGAGCTCATCGAAACTCTCCGCCGTTTCCTCCACAGTTCCGGTGAAATTGGGCAGGTCGCCCGCGAGCTCGGCATTCACCGCAATACAGTGCGCTACCGCTTGCAACGAGTCGCCGATCTGACCGGCTACTCCCCCGCCAATATGCAGGACCGCGTGCAGCTGTGGCTGGCCCTCGAAGCAAGGGAGCTCTCGTGAACACGCTTTTGCTCGTGGGCGACTTGTGCGGCATCTTCTTCTTCGCCGTGTCCGGCTCGCTGCTCGCGGCGCGGAAGGGCTTCGACATCATCGGCTCCCTCGCCCTCGCCTACATGACGGGTCTCGGCGGCGGCATCATTCGCGATCTGATCATTGATCAGGGCGTCCCGAACTCCTTCGTGAACACCGCCTACCTCTTGCCGCCGTTCCTTGCGACCATCGCTGTGTATTTGCTCTCGACGCACATCCAGAAGCTGCGCTATTTCATCTCGCTCTTCGACGCCGGCGGACTCGCCCTGTTTTGCATCACGGGTACACTCACGGCTCTCGCAGCCGGGATTCAGCCGATCGTCGCTGTCCTCTTGGGTGTCGCGACGTCTTGCGGCGGCGGTCTCCTCCGCGACATCACCGCAAATGAAACACCGAGCCTCTTCAACCCTCGAGATCTCTACGCGGTTCCGGCCTTTTTGGGATCGGGCACCACGGTCCTTCTGATGATGACGGGCTGGTTCAACCTTTTGACGGCAACCATCACCGCGATCGTCGTCTTTGTCCTGCGCATGTTGGCACTTCGCTTCGGCTGGAGCGCGCCGTTGGCGGTTCGCGGTTGGTCCCGCCCGCGCATTCGTTTGCCGCGTACCCGCGCTGACATGCCGCACACTGGCGCTTTCGATGCAACCCCCCGCAACAAAGCACCACGTTTCCGCCCTGATCAGGACAACTAGCGCGCAAACGCCGGCTCATATCCCGATAAGATCGATTCATGGCCGACATGTTTCTGGATAAGTTCCGTTCCCTCGTACCTGAGTACCTCGATGACAAGTGGCAGCCCGAGGATGGGTTGAGCGAGGACGAGCTCGAAGAAATGGTCCAGGACTCGCTGGGCCGTCCCGCCGCGATCCTGCCTCAAGCAGTGCGCGAGTTCTACTTGAGCGTTGGCGGCGTGGAAGACCTCATGGAGGCTTACTACTTCGTGTGGGAGCCAGACGAGTTCGAGATCGAAGACGGCTACCTCCTCTTCATGGAAGACGAAGAAGAAAAGTTTGTCTGGGGCATCCGCGAAGATCAGTTGAGCGTCCCGGATCCCCTGGTGCACCGCCGCAATAACGCTACGGGTCGCTGGATGAGCGAAGACGGCACCTTCAGCGAATACATGCTGGACATGTACTCGTGGGTCTTCGAAGAGCTCGAGCCAGAACTCGAGGACCAGCCTGAGTCTCAGGGCTAAGCACGAGGTTTCCTCATGAGCGCACTCTGGCAATCCCACGCACCCGAAGGATACGTGTGCCCGTTTTGCGAGTTGCTCGCGGGCAAGATCGAATCCCCGGATAACCTCTGCGCGCTCACGGACTTCATTTACGCCGATGACAAAGTCGCGGCCATCATGGCCTGCGACGGTTTTGGCAATCACGGCGGCCACGTCATGATCATCCCCACCAAGCATCTTGAGTCGCTCTACGACCTCGACGATGACACCGCGGCAGCCGCCATGGTGCTGTCTCGCCGCATGACGCTCGCGATGAAAATCGCGTGGAATCCGGATGGCACCAGCGTCCGCCAGCACAATGAACCCGCGGGAAATCAGCACGTGTGGCACTACCACATGCACGTTTTTCCACGGTATTTCGGCGATGACCTCTACAAGCAGCTGCGGCACCGCGTGCCGGTTGAGGTGCGCGCCCAGAAGGCGGAAGAGTTGCGTGCCGCATTGGCTCAGCTTGATGAGTACGACGACGCAGCTCGCCTCACGCCGTGACCTTGCGTGACAATTCGGGCGGCTCAGATTCAACGAGCGGCTCAGCCAGCTCCCCTACCTTGAGCGAGCTGGACTTCCTCAACAACCGGGCTTCGTTGGTAGCGCCGCAGTTGTTGGGCTGGCGATTGAGCCACGAGACGGCCGAAGGCACGGTGACCGTGGAAATCACGGAAACCGAAGCATATGAAGGCGAAACAGACCCAGCCTCCCACGCCTTCCGTGGTCTGACCGCCCGCACTCAAGCGATGTTCGGTCCCACGGGAGTGCTCTACATTTACCGTTCGTACGGCAATCATTGGGCGTGCAACATCGTGAGCCATGCGCCGGGTGCTTCAGGCGGTGTGCTTCTTCGGGCCGGGAAAGTGGTGGAAGGACTCGAGTTAGCTCATCAGCGTCGCGAGACCGTTCCCCGCAAACAGCTAGTGCCCCGCAAAGTCGCGCTCAAAGACGAACAATTGGCGCGCGGCCCAGGAAACCTCACCCAAGCTCTAGCGCTGACGGACAGCCACTACGGCTATGAGCTCAAGCAAATGCCCGCAATCGTGAGGTTGGAACGTCCGCAAGCTGCGCCGTCGTACTCAAGAATTGCGAGCGGGCCGCGGGTAGGCGTGTCCCAAGCCGCGGATTGGCCGTGGCGGTTTTGGCTCGACGGCGAGCCGAGCGTGTCAGCGTACCGCCGCAATCCACGCGCTGACTAACAAACTAGCTAGTCAGCGCCGATGCAGTTACTACTGCTCGCGAGAGACCACGGCGTCGGCGAAGTCCAAGAGCGAACGCTTGACCGGGCCATCGGCCAGCGGTGCAAGTGCGGCGCGAGCCTCGTCGGCCCACTGGCGCGCAACGGCCCAGGCTTCGTTCGTAGCCGGGTGATTCGCAACAGCGTCGACGGCGGCAGCAAGCTGCTCGTCCGAGGTCAAGTCGCCATCAACAAGCTCCAGAACCGCGCTTGCGGAAGCATCGCCATCGGCGGACATGCGGCGCAAGATCAGCACTGGCAAGGTAGGAACGCGCTCGCGCAGATCCGTGCCCGGCGTCTTGCCGGACTTCACCTTGGCGCCGGTGACATCGATGACGTCGTCGGCGAGCTGGAAGGCAACGCCCACCTTTTCGCCGTACTCGTTGAGCACGCTGGTGTCGGCATCGTTGGAGCCGCCGAAGCGAGCGCCAAACTCGCCGGCAGCGGCCAGCAGGGAAGCGGTCTTGTCTGAAATGACGCTCAAGTAGTGCTCAAGAGCGTTGTCCTCAGGGCGCGGTCCCACGGATTCGTGAAGCTGTCCCAAGCAGAGGCGCTCGAACGTACGAGCCTGCAATTCCACGGCTGCTGGGCCGAGGGAAGCTGCCAGGATCGAGGCGCGCGCGAAGATCAGGTCGCCGGTCAGGATGGCAACAGAGTTGCCCCACACTTCGTGAGCGGTAGGAGCACCGCGGCGCAGCGGCGCCGAATCCATCACGTCATCGTGATAAAGCGTTGCCAAGTGGGTGAGCTCCACCATCGCGGCAGCCTTAACCACGTCATCGCTGATGACCTCGTTGCCGCTCAACAGCGAGCTCAACAACACCAACAACGGACGCACGCGCTTGCCGCCAGCCTCCACCAAGTGACGGCTGGTCTGATCGACGAACGGATCAGAGTTTGCAATGGCATCTCGCAGCATCTTTTCCACGCGCGCCATGCCCGTGAACACGGCCGGACCCAGCGTGGGGTCATCGGCAATCTCCGCAAATCCCGGCGGCAAATTGACGAGCGCTGCGAGCGCACGGGTTTCCGCATCCAATTCCATGGATTCAGGAACGCCGTGTCCCGCAGTGGTCCAAGTGTTGTGGGATTGAGTCACGATTTATCAGACCTACTGTTGGTGGATAGAGCGCGCACGAGGTCCAACGGGCGACGTGCGTTCAGGGTGTTATTGCTCAGGGATCGGGCAGAGTTTTGGTTGTTCGTGGCAGGGGTCAACCGCTCCAGAACATGGATAACTCTATCTTCAATTGTTCGAGGGGCTTCATCGGAGAGATTCGCGAGCAGCCGCACCACCATATTCATGAGCACCTGGCTGGACATTCCCAGCTTCAAGGACAAGCGCATGATCTGTGGATTGCCAATGACTTGAGCGAAGAGTCGGCCTTGCGTGAAGTGGGATCCCCACTCGTCGCGAATGGTGTCCGCGTAACGTGCCAAGGCAGCCTCTTTCGAGTCAGCCGTGGTGGCTTTGAAAGCATCGAGGACGGCCTGTGCAGCCATCCGGCCGGACTCCATCGCGTAAGAGATGCCTTCACCGTTGAACGGCGAGACCATTCCACCGGCGTCGCCGAGCAGCATGAATCCTGGAGAGTAGTGCGGGGTGCGGTTGAAAGCCATGGGCAGCGCGGCACCAAGAATGCGGCCCTGCTGGTTTTCCTCCGTGAATCCCCACTCTTCAGGCATGCCCGCGGTCCATTCTTTGAGGACCTGACGGTAATCGATCTTGCCGAATTCCTTCGAGGAGTTCAGGATGCCGAGGCCCACGTTGGACGTGCCATCGCCAACGCCGAATACCCAGCCGTAGCCAGGTAGCGGATCGCCGTTCTTGCCCGGAAGTTCCAGCCAGCCTTCCATCCAGTCATCCAGATGGCGCGGCGAGCGGTAGTACGTGCGGTAAGCGACGCCCATGGGACGGTCATCGCGCTTCTCGAAGCCGCGGCTAATAGCGGAGCGGCTGGAGTTGCCATCGGCTGCCAGTACGACGTCGCCGCTCACCTCGAGCGTCTCTCCCGACTTACGTCCGGCTTCATCAAGAATATTGACGCGGACACCGGTGACACGTCCGCTTTCGTCCGTGATGGTGTCCGTGACGGCGTGGCCCTCAAGAATCGTGGCGCCTGCGGATTGTGCGTGACGGGCCAGCGCTTCGTCGAAGCCCAAGCGGGTGCGGATGAGTCCGTAGTCCGGGAAGTCGGTGAGTTCAGGCCACGGAAGCTCCATGGAGTTTCCGCCAGCAACGAGCCGCAGTCCCTTGACGCGACGCCATCCGGCCGATTCCTCATGAGGCAGACCGATGCGCTGGACTTCGCGAACCGCGCGAGGGGTCAACGCGTCGCCGCAGACCTTCTCACGAGGAAAGCGGGTCTTTTCAAGGACCGTCACGTCCACGCCGGCGCGCGCCAAATAGTAGGCAGCGGTGGAGCCAGCGGGACCTGCACCCACAATAACTACAGACACAAAGACCCTTTGCTACTTCTTGATGCCACGGTGCACGGCAACAATTCCACCGGCAAGGTTGCGGTACTGTACGTTCTGCCAGCCGGCGCGATCAAGCCATGCGGCGAGGCCGTCCTGGTTAGGCCAAGCACGGATGGATTCAGCCAAGTACTGGTATGCGGTGGGGTTCGAAGACACCTTGGTGGCCATCGCTGGAAGCGCGAGCATCAAGTACTCCGTGTATACGGTGCGCCACGGGGCGAAGGTGGGGTGAGAGAACTCGGCGATCACCAAGCGGCCGCCCGGCTTCGTCACGCGGTACATCTCCTGAAGAGCAACGCGAGGGTCCTGGATGTTACGCAGGCCGAAGCTGATGGTAACGGCGTCAAAGCTTTCGTCAGCAAAAGGCAGGTTCATGGCGTCGCCAGCAACGAACTCGATGTCCGGGCGGCGCTTCTTGCCGACCTCGAGCATGCCGGTGGAGAAGTCACAGGCCACAACGTCGACACCAGCGTCGGCGTATGGCTCAGAAGAAGTGCCGGTGCCTGCGGCGAGGTCGAGCACGCGCTCGCCACGCTTGGCGCCTACGGCTTCAACGACGATCTTGCGCCAACGGCGGGTTTGGCCCATCGACAAGATGTCATTAGTGATGTCGTAGCGAGCTGCCACGTCGTCAAACATGCTCTGGACTTCGTCGGGGCGTTTTTCGAGAGTTGCGCGATTCACCCGTCTATTCTCCCAGTCCTTTGCAAACCGAGCGAATCCGCTTCCCTGAGCACAACGTGTCGTGATACGCACGACGCCACGCGAAATCGCCGTCTCACTTCAGTTGCGAGTAATCTTGAGTCACCATGTCCACAGGCTTTCAGGGCTCTTCAGCGCCCGCTCCCCTCGCGCCGGCGCTTAGGCTCCACAGTTTGAGCTTCGATTTCGCGCCAGCTGCGCACGTTCCTCTCGACGACTTTCTGACCACCGATTCTGCATTGGTCTGGTTGCGGCATTCCGAAGGAATGGTCGGCTTTGGAGAGGCCTTCTCAGTCTCCGCGACCGGAGAGCACCGCTTCGAAGTGTTGCGGACTCGTTGGCGCGAGTTGCTCGACGCCGCCGCTCCTGAGGCTGAACTCTTCGCGTTTGTTGCCGTTGCTTTTAGTAGCGCGAGCGAACACGAGTCCCGGCTTGTGGTTCCGGAGATGGTCATCCGCAAGGTGGGCGGCGAAGCTCAGCTGTTCTGGATTCGTAGCGAAGATGTGCCTGCTGAATCTGAAACTGATCTCTACCACCTCGCACGCTCTCGCCTCGCCGAGCTGCAAGAGGATTCTGCGCCCGGACATCTCGGTTTTCCCGATGTCGATCCGCTTCCCGCTGAAGACCGCCTCACGGTGGGCCAGGTCAACGATGAGCAGTACAAGGCGGCCATCACGAGCGGCATTGAACTTATTGAGAGCGGAGAGCTGACCAAGCTGGTCCTCGCCCGCGACGCCGTGGCAGAGCTGGCTCAGCCCGTTCAGATCGCCCGTGTGCTGAAAGAATTGTCACTTCGCTACCGCGATTGCTGGACGTACTCGATGCGGGGCCTCATCGGCGCCACTCCCGAAATGCTCATCCAGGTCATCAACGGTACGGCCCGCGCTCGTGTTCTGGCCGGCACGCTGGACCGCAAGTTGGCGCCCGGAAGCGATCCTGACTACGCTAAGCGCGCGCTCACGGATAACGAGAAGCAGCGCCACGAACATCAGCTCGCGATCGATTCGCTGACCACGCAGTTGCGCCCCTACGTCACCCATATGGACGCTCATGCCGAGCCGTTTGTGTTGGAACTTCCTAACGTCTGGCACTTGGCATCTGACGTCACCGCCATCATGCCGGCCGAGAATCCACCCAGTGCACTGGATCTCGCGGAGATTTTGCACCCCACAGCAGCGGTATGTGGAACGCCTACTGTCAGGGCAGCACAAGAGATTCTGCGGCTCGAAGGCATGGACCGTGGCCGGTACGCCGGTCCTGTGGGGTGGATTGATTCTCACGGAAACGGTGAATTCGGCATCGCACTTCGCGGCGGAATCGTTGAATCTGAGCACCGAATCCGTCTCTTCGCCGGGTGCGGCATCGTAGGAGCTTCGGACCCAGAATCTGAGCTTGCAGAGTCATGGGCAAAGATGCGTCCCATGAAGCAGGCCCTTAGTCTCTGACGAAATTTCCTAACGCTAGCTGCGTCGTCGTTCTAAAAGTGTGAAAACTACGCTCATAATATGACGTAACACTCAGTTAGACTATCCACTTAGTTCCCTGAGAACCGGACTGTTCCCTCACCCTACGAAAAAGGAACCATTCATGACTCGCACGTCCCAGTCACTCAAAGTGCTCGCCGTCGCCGCGACTGCAGCACTCGCCCTCACGGCTTGTGGTGGCGCATCTTCGAGCACCCCGTCTAGCTCTTCCGCAGCATCCGGCGCTTCTTCCAGCGTCTCCCTGATCAACGCTGGCAAGCTCACCGTTTGCTCCGACGTACCTTACGCACCGTTCGAGTACCTCGAGGGTGACAAGACCGTTGGATACGACATGGACGTAGCTGCAGAGATCGCTAAGGATCTCGGCGCAGAAGTAAGCGTTATTGACGACTCCTTCGAGTCCATCCAGTCTGGTCTCGCCCTTGCAAAGTGCGACGTCTCGATCTCTTCGCTCTCCATCACGGATGCTCGCAAGCAGGTCATGGATTTCTCCAACCCTTACCTCGATGACGACCTCGCATTGTTCGCCAAGGACGGCTCCGGCATCACGAGCCTTGAGACCGCCAAGGGCAAGAAGATCGGCGTTCAAGGTGCAACCACCGGAGAGTCCTACGCCAAGCAAAATGGCATTGAGTCCATGCAGTTCGAAGACGGCGGCCTCCAGGTTGAAGCGTTGAAGAACGGCCAGGTTGACGCGGTCATCGGCAATATCTCCGTCCTCAACTATGGCTTTAAGGATTCCACCGACATCAAGAACGTCGCGAACTTCCCAACCGGCGAAAAGCTCGGCATCGCCGTCAAGAAGGGCAACACTGCACTCCTCGACGCTGTGAACAAGACGCTCAAGCGCATCGAAGACAGCGGAGACTTGGACAAGTTCAAGGAGAAGTACGGACTCGGCACTCCGGCAGCTTCTGCTTCCTCTTCTAAGTAATTAGCGTCCGAGTCTCGGACCGAATAAATGCACGCAAATGCGTCCGTCGACGGTATCTGCTTCAGATCTACTCGTCGGACGCATTTGCATGTAACGTTTCCTTACCCTTCTTTCGCATTGCATCCCATTAGGAAGGCCTCTTAGCCATGGCCATGACCGCCCGGCAACGTGCACGGACAAGTCAACTTGTTCAGCTGGCACTGTTTGTTGTCATCCTTGCCGTCCTCATCTTTTCCATCGACTGGCCAGTCATTTTCAAATCCTTCTTCAACTTCGAGAAGATCGGGCCGATGTTCCCGAACCTCATCATCGTTGGCCTGAAGAACACCATCATTTACACCGTTCTCGGTTTTGCTTTCGGCCTCTCCGGCGGTCTCCTGCTGGCGCTCATGAAGATGGCATCCTTCGCTCCATACCGTTGGTTCGCGACCGGATACATTGAGTTCTTCCGCGGTATCCCAGCCCTTCTGGTCTTCATCACCTTGGGACTTGGCGTCCCTGCAGCCTTCCCAGGCACGAACTGGCCGGTTCCGCTCGTGGTCATGCTTTCTCTTGGCCTCGTGGCGTCCGCCTACATCGCTGAGACGTTGCGCGCAGGCCTTCAGGCTGTCCCGAAGGGTCAGTACGAAGCCGCCCGTTCCCTCGGCATGCCGGGCTGGCGCGCCATGGTGTCCATCATCATTCCGCAGGCTTTCCGCATCGTTTTGCCACCGCTGACTAACGAAGTCATCCTGCTGACCAAGGATTCATCGTTGGTCTACGTGTTGGGTCTCTTGGCTTCCCAGTACGAACTCACCAAGTTTGGCCGCGACGGCATCTCGAGCCTCGGTGCAGGTATCACGCCGCTTGTGGTTGCAGGTGCCATGTACTTGGTCATTACAATCCCATTGAGCTTGCTGGCGCGCCGCTTTGAGGCCCGCACTGCAAAGACCCGCCGGTAGGAGAACCTCATGTCTACCCCTAATGTTCCAGAATTCAAGGCCGCCGGCGTTTCCATCAAGGACCTTCGCAAGAGCTACGGCAGCAACGAAGTGCTCAAGGGCATCAACCTTGAAGTTCAGCCTGGCGAGGTTGTCTGCTTGATCGGTCCTTCCGGTTCCGGCAAGTCCACCGTGCTTCGCTGCGTCAACCGCCTCGAAACTGCCAATGGCGGCACGATCGAGGTGGGTGGCTTCGAGACCACCGGTGCAGACGTCGACATCGACAAGATGCGCCAAAAAGTGGGCATGGTGTTCCAGCAGTTCAACCTCTTCCCACACCTCACGGTGTTGGAAAACTGCACCATCGCTCCGGTCAAGGTCCTCAAGAAGAACGCTGAAGAGACCAAGCAGAAGGCTCTTCGCAACCTCGAGGCCGTTGGCTTGGGAACCTTTGGACACCGCTACCCGGATCAATTGTCCGGTGGACAGCAGCAGCGCGTGGCTATTGCTCGTGCGCTCACCATGGACCCTGAGCTGATGCTCTTCGACGAGCCTACGTCCGCTCTTGACCCTGAAACCGTGGGCGATGTGTTGGCAATTATGCGCCGCCTCGCTCAGGCCGGCATGACCATGCTGGTGGTGACCCACGAAATGGCGTTCGCTCGCGAAGCCGCCGACCGCGTGGTCTTCATGGATCAGGGCGTTGTGGTGGAGCAGGGTCCGGCCGAGCAGGTCATCGGCAACCCACAGCAGCCGCGTACGCAGGACTTCCTGAAGCGCGTGCTCGATCCAACTCACGTGCGCATCGAGGAGTAATAACCCACTCCCCCGATTCGTGAACCACGAATCGTGAAACAAAGGGATCCGCCGCCTCAGCATTTTTTGAGGCGGCGGATCCCTATTCGTGGGCTACTTTGGGGCGGCTACTTTGAGACCGCTACTTAGAGTCGACTTCCGCTAGAGCGTCACGTTGAGCGAGGCCTGGTAGCCGCTCGTCGGATCGCCGGAAGTCGCGGCTAATTGGTATACGCCACCGTCGTCGCCGAAGACGTTGTCAGACTTCAAGGTGGTGCTCGGGAAGTTCTGGGCGCTGGATTCGTAGCCGCTGGTCTCATAGACCGCCCGGCAGGAGGCGTCAGTCATCGCTACCTGCGAGACCTTGAGAATCTGCCCCGTGGAGCCCACGTTGTTGAGCGAATCGAACACTTCGAAGTGAATGTGCGGCCAGCGGCCCTTGTAGGCGCCGGGGAAGATCGTGGTGAACGTGACTTGGCCGTTCTCGTCCGCCTCTTGGACACCGCGCAGGAAGTTGTCATCCTGGAAGCCGGCGTCATACATCGAGTATTTGCCGTCTTTGTTGCAGTGCCACGCGTAAACCGCCGCTCCCTTGTACGGCGTGCAACCGTTCGCGTTGTCCAGAATGGTGAGCGTCAGCGTGAGCGGAACGCCCTCCTGGACTCCCGCATCTCCTCCGCCGAAGCTGCCGCGGATGTCTTCACGTACAATTCCCGACTCCTCGAGCACGTTCGGCCCGTTAGAGCCATCGGCCGGGTACGGCCCCTCGGTTTCGTCAGGCGTCTCGACGCCGCATTCCGCGATGGCGCGGGTGGTGCCGCTGGCACTTGCGGACGTGCTTGCGGAACTACTTGAGGACGACGACGACGACGCCGCAGCTTGCGCCGCGTCGCTGGCCGACGCTGTGCTGGAGGATGAGGTAGCGGCGCTGTTCGCGGTCGTCGAGGGCGCACACGCGGCAAGAGCGGCTGTTGCTACACCTGCGAGCCCAAAGCCCATGGCCTTGCGGCGCGAAAGCATGGTCTTGAGGTCGAATTCGAGTCCGCGGTCGTGGTCGGGGTGTGGCTGGCCGGAGTCTGGAGCTGTGTTCGTCATGGTTCTACTCTGACCAACTCATGTGTGCTGGCTGTAAGCAGGGCCTGTGTTTTTGCTTTGAGGCTAGCTCTGGGCAGGTGGCGTGGTCATTCCCGAGAACTCGGCTTCCACCACTTCACGCATCGCCGACGTCTGCTCGCGTCGATCCGCTCGACTCACACTGACCTCAATCACACGGATGCCCTCTGGAGCCCGCTGGAGCAGTGAGGCAAGCTCCGCGACGGAAGCAGCGGCGTCGTACTTCGCACCAAAACCGCGCGAAATGTCCGCAATCTGAACGCTTTGCGGGGTGCCGAAGAAGCGCTCCACCGCGGCGGACCAGCGCTCTTGCTGCGCGACGCGGCCGTGTTCGAGGGTGGAGAAGATGCCGCCGCCGTTGTCGTTGAGGACCACGATGTCGAGGTTCAATTCAGGTTCATGCGTGCCGTGTGCGAGCGCCGAGACGTCATGCAGGAACGTCACGTCGCCGAGGACCAATGTGGTGCGAGAGGCGCTGTCCCCGGTACTATTCACGGCACTGCTGCTCGCCGCGATGCCCAGCGCCGTAGAGATGGTGCCGTCGATGCCCGCGAGGCCGCGGTTGGCGAAGGCGCGGTGGCGGAGTGTGGACGTTGTAGCGGCCATGTCCATGTCACGAATGATGTTGGAGGAGCCGATGACGAGATTGCCCTCGACGTCGTTCCATACGGTGCGGGCGACATCGTGCACGCTGATGCGCCCATCCTCGTGAGCCCAGAGTGGCTCGAGGACTGCGAGCGCGCGATCTGATGCCTTGCGCCACGTCTCCAGCCAGTCCGCGGGACCGTGGCCGGCGAAAAGTTTGAGGTCGTCGATGTCTTCCACGATGCGCTCGGCGCGCTTACCCGGTGCAAACCAGGCGACGGGCTCTGGAACGTACAACGCCGATGGGATGTGTTCGCTGGCCAGCAGCGAGGCGATTTCTCGGTTCAAGGTGGGGCGTCCGAAGACCACCACTCGCTCGATCTTTTCGAGGAGCACGGGGATGAGCAGGCGGTAGGCCGTGATGGCGTTGTCCCCGAAGCGAGCGTTGGAACTGGGTTCGGCCAAGAGAGGCAGTCCCGCGGCTTCGGCGAAGTGGGTGGCAATGGCGCCGGCGTCATGCCCTGCGATCACTACGGTTCGGCGTTCTTCCGTCTCATCTTTCTGGAGCGACGCTTCGCTAGGTGAGTCTGCACGATCGTCAGTTGCGCCGGTGAGACCTGCTTTGTTCTCAGGTTCAGCCTCGCCCAAGTCTGTAGCCGGAATGAGAGCTAATTGCTGGTCTTCATCGCTGTCACCAAGTGGCGTCAGGGGGTCACGGAAGCACACGTTGACATGAACTGGACCCGGCGCAGTGCTCTGGGAGGTCACGCCCTCGGGCGCGAAGACAGGGTTACTTTCGGAGGCGTTTGCCGTGTGTTCTTGAGTGAGCACTCCGAGGCTCGCTGTGAGCGCTTGGCGCAGCTCTGGCGTTGGATCCTCGCCGGCTGGCACGGAGGTGGCGAAGCGGACGTGTTCGCCGAAGATGTTCTCTTGCACGGTGGTCTGGTTGGCACCGGTTCCCAGAAGTTCTTCCGGGCGATCAGCTGTGAGCAGCAACAGCGGAACCGCAGCGTGGTTCGCTTCCATGGCGGCGGGGAGCAGGTTTCCGACGGCAGTGCCCGACGTGGTGATGACAGCTGCTGGGCGTCCCGTATTGAGTCCAATTCCTAACGCAAAGAATGCGGCCGAGCGTTCGTCGATGCGGACATGGCTCGTGAGAAGCTCCGGATGCTGAGCTTCGAACTCAGCGATGGCGTAGGCAAGCGGCGCGCTGCGCGATCCCGGCGCGATGACGACGTGCCGCACTCCACCGTCCACCATTTCGCGAATGATTCGCCGGGCCGCCGTCATTGACGACATCGTGGGGACAGAAGTCTGACGATGCTGAGGACTCATGTTTTCATCCTACGGAAGTCCCTTGCTGATTCATCTTTCTCAGCTTTCCGTCATTGATCTTGACAATGAATCATCATGGACGAAACTAGACAAAGGCGAACCCAAATTACTAAATCCGTTGCAACAGAGCTTGTTTTACCAAAACCTGTTCTGCAGGCAATACGGTTCGTTTCACTACTTTCCGGCAGCGCTGAGGATTGGAGATTCAATGGCGATTTCGTTGGCGATTCTCAGTGGGCTGCCCATTCAGTTCTCTCCCGATTCACTTCCCCACACTCGTTTCCTCTAAAGGATCACTCCATGCAAAACCAAGCTCGGTCAACTACCGAGGACCTGACCACAACTTCGGCATCCCCCACCGCTGCCGACAGAGTGAAACTCGAGACAGATCCTGGGATGCCGTCGACCACTTGGCGCATGCGATCCGATGCTTGGGAGTATTTGCTCTTTGCCGTCAAACGCCTAGTCCACAGCCCTAATCCGCAAGAGGCTTACGCGGCAGACACCGAGCTCCACCGCTCGCTACGGGCTCTTGAGACCATTGAGTTGTACTGGGCTGGCTGCGGCCAAGAGTATGTCCGATCCATTCGTCAACAGCTAGAAACTGGCGAACACAAAGCTGCTCTGGACCGCATTGCTCGCGTGGTCACCCGTCAGCGTGGCGACCAGCCGTCCACAGAATCACCAGATGACGTCAGCGACGAATCCGAGCGGCTCATGATTGCGGATGACAACGATCCGCGTCCTCGCTTTGAAGTTCTTGTGGTGGATGAGATGTCCGCTGAAGAGCGGGAGACGATGCGCAAGGACGTGCATCGCATGCGTTCGGCAGCTGATGCTTTCGTCTACGACTTCGTGATTGTGCCGTCTGCAGAAGACGCGATCGCGGCCGTGCTCACGAACCCCAACATTCTCGCGTGCGTGGTGCGCCCAGGCTTCAGCGACAAGACCCGCCAGCCACTGAGCAAGGACTTGCTGGAGACCATCGAGCTGGCGTCCTCCAGCATCCAGTCGTGGACAGCGCCTCGCAGCAAGCTGGCACACATCCAGCGCGTGGTGGGCCTTGCCGATACGTTGGCTCGATTGCGTCCCGAGTTGGATCTCTACCTCATGGCCGGCGCTCACATTGAAGACCTCGCTCGCTTCTTGACTCGCCGCTTCCGCCGCGTGTTCCGCCGCGAAGACCGCTTTGAGCTACATCTGTCCCTCTTGCGCCGTGTGTCCCACCTCTACGACACCCCGTTCTTCACGGCTATTCAGGACCACGCACGTCGTCCGGTCGGTGTTTTCCATGCGTTGCCAATTGCTCGCGGTGGCTCGGTTGTCACGTCCAAATGGATTCGGGATCTCGTGGACTTCTACGGGCTGAACCTGCTGCTTGCCGAAACATCGGCGACCTCGGGCGGCTTGGACTCGCTCCTCGCCCCTGTCCACACTTTGAAGAAGGCCCAAGACCTCGCCGCGCGCGCTTACGGCGCCAAGCACACCTTCTTCGTCACCAACGGCACCTCGACCGCCAACAAGATTGTGCACCAAGCACTGACCGGCCCCGGCGACATCGTGATGGTGGACCGCAACTGCCACAAGTCGCATCACCATTCCCTAGTTCTCACCGGCGCCAAGCCCGCTTACCTAGAGGCGTACCCGCTGGATGAGTTTGCGTTCTACGGAGCCGTCCCGCTCAGCAGCATCAAGGAACTGCTGTTGCAGTACCGCGCGGCCGGCCGCCTCGACGAGGTCCGCATGATTACGCTGACCAACTGCACGTTCGACGGCATTGTGTATGACCCAGAGCGCGTCATGGAAGAGTGCTTGGCCATCAAGCCAGACCTCGTCTTCTTGTGGGATGAGGCGTGGTTCGCCTTCGCGACGTTCCACCCGATCACGCGCCGTCGTACTGCAATGGCCGCCGCAAAATCTCTGGAAGCGCGGCTCTCCTCTTCGGAGCACGAAAGCGCGTATCACGAGCAGCAGAAGCGACTCTTCAATGAGGACGGCACGCCCGTCTCTGACGATGTGTGGCTCGAAGAGCGTCTCATCCCGGCGCCAGACGCCAAGATCCGCGTCTACGCGACGCAATCCACCCACAAGACGCTGACGGCCCTACGCCAGGGCTCGATGATTCACGTGTACGACGTCGAATGGAAGCGTGACGCTGAAGATCCGTTCCACGAGGCGTACATGACGCACACCTCGACCTCGCCGAACTACCAAATCTTGGCTTCGCTCGACATTGGGCGCCGTCAGGTGGAGCTGGAAGGCTTCGCTCTGGTTCAGCGTCAGTTGGACCTCGCAACGAGCCTGACGCACTCCATTGCACGCCACCCGTTGTTGCGCCGAACCTTCAAGGTGCTCACGGCAACCGAGCTGATTCCTCAAGAGTTCCGTGGCGCTGGCCGCCCGCTCCCCCACCGCGACGGTCTCGCGGCGATGTGGAACGCGTGGGAGCACGCTGAGTTTGTGGTGGATCCTAGCCGCATCACCATTGAAATCAGCCGGACCGGCATTGACGGAGATACCTTCAAGCACGACTACTTGATGGACCGCTACGGCATTCAGATCAACAAAACCAGCCGCAATACCGTCTTGTTCATGACCAACATCGGAACCACGCGAAGCGCTATCGCTTACTTGCTTGAAGTGCTGGTCAAGGTGGCCGAGCGCATCGAGGAAAACGTCGATCGCGACGCAATCGCCGTGGTGGATCCTAAGGATCTTCCACCGCTTCCGGACTTCAGCGAGTTCTCCACGGAGTTCACCGACGATCCTTCGCTGCCTGACGGCGACATGCGTTCGGCGTTCTTCCGCGGACAAAAGCGCACGGAAGTGGATTACGTGATGCCGAACGAATTGTCAGATCGTGTGGCAGCAGGCGGTCTGCCCGTCTCGGCCGGCTTCGTGACGCCGTACCCGCCAGGATTCCCAGTATTGGTTCCTGGCCAGGTCATTACGCGGGACGTGCTGGACTTCATGGCTGTGCTCGATACCCGCGAAATTCACGGATTCGATGCCGCACGCGGCTACCGGATTTTCAAGGAATCCCCGGCTGCGCTCGACAACGCTGCTGCTCCTGACAGCAAGAGCCGGAGTTTCGATCCCCAGGAAGATCACCCGCGCTTGCCGCGCAAGAAGTAAGAACTGACGCGCAAAAAGCGGTGTGAACGGAGACGACCTTCGTTCACATCGCTTTTTCGTGCCCTCAAACAATTTGGCGCCCTAAACAAAAACGTGTGGCGGCAGCCCTTTCGGACCATCGCCACACGTCACACCACTGCGCTAGCTGCCGCTAGCAACCGGAGGTTATGCGATTACTTGTTGCCCTTGCCGTTGTTGGCGCCGGCTGGCGAGTACACCTGAACCACGGACGGACGTGGGCCGGAAAGCTGGCCCTTCTTCGCCTGAGCTGGGTTCGTGATGTAGTCAGGGAAGTAAGAGATCGGAGCCGCGAAGGATCCGCCTTCACCTGGGTGCTGGACAGACACGAACACGGAGTTATCGCGGTCGTGGATGAGCGGGCCACAGGTCTCGGCGCCGAATGGAACAGCAAGGAACTGCTCGACCTTGCCGCGCTCAGCACCGGTCAGCGTGACCTTGTGCAAAGCGTCGCAGTAGCCGATGGTGCCTGGCTGGCCGTCGGTCGAGATCCACAAGGTGCCCTTGGAGTCGAACGCGAGGTTGTCTGGGCAAGAGATCGGGGAAACCTTCTCTGCTGGGTAGCCAGCGAAGTACTGCTGCGAGACAGGGTTCTTCGGATCGCCACAGAGCAACAAGATGTTCCAGTTGAACGTCACGGCGGTGGCGTCGTTCTTGGTCTCGGTGAGCTCGATGACGTGGCCGTCGCGGTTAGCCGTTGCGCTGGTTGCTCCTGCGCGTGGGTTCGCCTCGTCAGCGCCTGCCTTCTTCCCTGGCTTGCCGCGGTCGGTGTTGTTGGTCAACGCGATGTAGAGCTTGCCGGTGACCGGGTTTGGCTCAACGTCTTCTGGGCGGTCCATCTTGGTGGCGCCCATCTTGTCAGCTGCCAAGCGGGTGTACACGAGGACTTCCTCGATGCTCATGCCTGGAACCTGAGACTTGCCATTCTTCGTCAGCGCGATCCACTTGCCGGAGCCATCGAAGGCGCCGTCGGAAGGAAGCTTGCCGGAGCCATCGATCTCAGAGGCTGGGGAATCACCCGTGAACTGAGCAACGTAGAGGTCACCCTCGGAGAGAAGCTTCTTGTTAGCTTCGCGATCCTTGGAGATCTTGTTCTTGGAAACGAACTTGTAGACGTAGTCGAAGCGCTCGTCGTCACCGGAGTACGCAACAACGCGGCCGTCCTCGGCTACGCGGATGTTTGCACCTTCGTGCTTGAAGCGGCCCAATGCGGTGTGCTTGACGGGCGTGGAGGTTGGATCCTGTGGATCGATCTCAACAACCCAGCCGAAGCGGTTGATTTCGTTCTCGTAGCCCTTGTTCTGAGCGGAGAAACGTGGGTCCGTCAGTTCCCAGCCGCGCTCAGATGGTGCAGAGCTGATGCCGTAACGTGCGTCCGTTGCGGAGCCAGTGCCCTGGAAGTACTGGTTGAAGTTCTCTTCGCCGGAAAGCACGGTGCCCCAAGGCGTGGTGCCACCTGCACAGTTGTTCAAGGTGCCAAGAACGCGCTTGCCCGTTGGGTCTGCGACGGTCTTGAGAAGGTCGGATCCCGCTGCGTAACCATCAACAGTGAATGGCGTCGAGCCCGTGATGCGACGGTTGCGAGCGCCACTCTTGACGTAGTTCCAAGGCTCACCGGCCTTGTCGCGGCGAACTTCCACAACAGCCATGCCGTGCGCTTCGATAGCGATGCGGCGGACTTCTTCAGGGTTTGCAGCGGCCCATTCGGCGTCGAACATGAGCTCTTCGTTGGTGTACTCGTGGTTTGCAACGAGGATGCCGCGGCGGGAGTTGCCCTGATCAGCAGTGATGTTCAGGTAGTCGTTGTTGTAGCCGAACTGCTTCGCCTGAGCGGCAGCAGACTGGTTCTTTGCGTCGAACTCAGGTGCGTCGTTGAAGATTGGATCGCCCCAGCGAATGATGACGTGGGAGTCGTATCCGGCAGGAACCGTCAGGGCATCAACGTTCTTTGGAACTGGTGCGATGGCCTTGAAGTTGAGCTTTCCGCCGCCCTGTCCGTTGCCGCCGAAGTCTGCAGCAGCTTCAGGGGCGGTGGCGAGGTGAGCGCCGACCACAACAGCACCTGCAGCGACGCCGCCGAGGCCGAGGGCCGCACGACGAGTCAATGCGGCATCTGCGATGTCACGGAAGTAGTTGTTGGTAGACGTGTTGCATACGTCTTTGGCGCAAGCGTTGCCGCATTTGAAGTGGCAGGTCGCGGCGGAGCGGTTGCCGCGGGTGTGGCCGAACATTGGCAAAAGATTGAGCGGAGTGCCCATGGTGAATTCCTCCAGAAAGTGGGTTGGAGTGGTGCACCACTGAGCTTGTCACTGCTCTTTTAAATCTCGGGGGCGTTCAGGTGAACAATCTTTTAGCTGTTGTTCACCAAGATTTCATAAGCAGCGCGGATCCTTTCCCGCCACCTTTCGGTAGTATTCGCGTCTGCCGCGAGCGCTCGCAAACGTTGCGGGTCTGGCCGCACGCTTCGCACGTCGAGCGCTCCCCCAACGGCCCGCATGGGCTGAGCTGCGACGTCGTCCGTGAAGAGTGCCGCGGTTCCCAAGCCGCACGCATATGGCAATTCCGGCAAAGCGGCGGCCAGAGCAACGCCAGCGGCAAGGCCCACGGACGTATCCAGCGCGCTCGACACCACCGCGGGCATGCCCGATTCCGCCACAACGCGCAGCGCGTTCCGCACGCCACCCAACGGAGCGGCCTTGATGATCAACAGGTCAGCTGCCCCGGCGCGCGCCACTGCGAGCGGATCAGTCGCTTTGCGCACAGATTCATCGGCGGCGATGAGCGTCTGATCTCCGGCGGCGCGCAACATCTCACGAACGCGCGCGAGCCCCTCAATTCCCTCAACCGGCTGCTCTGCATACTGCAGCTCAAAATCACTCAATCGCTGCAACGCCTCGAAGGCCTCCGGCACGCTCCACGCCGCATTCGCGTCAATGCGCAGGGCCGCATCCGGCAAGAGACGCCGCACTTCGGCGACGCGCGCAACGTCGTCCTCGAGCGACTGCCCCTTCTCGGCGACCTTGATTTTGACGGTGTGGTGAGCGTCGTACTTCTCCAATACCCGTACGACGTCGCTGCTCGGCACCGCGGGCACCGTTGCGTTGACGGGGACCTGCGAGCGCAACGGCTCGGGGAAGCCTTCCCACGCAGCTTCGATCCCGCTTGCGAGCCAGGCCGAGGCTTCTTGAGCGCCGTACTCGAGGAACGGTGAGAACTCACCCCAACCTGCGGGACCTTCGAAAAGCGCGGCTTCGCGATGCATGACGCCACGGAATGTGACGCTCATGGGAAGGGAGACCACGTGGAGGTTGTCCAGGATCTCGTCGAGTGCGGGAAGGTTTCTCACGAAATCAGGTTATCCATCTCTCACGCGAGACGCGTCACGAATAGGCCGTTAAGGCCATGTTTTGCAAGGAATTGCACAGCTTAGGCTGTCACTATGAAGAAGATGTCACACGATCTTTTCAACACAGATGGTTCGCGGACGGCTCGAGGTATCGACGAAAGGTCGGCACTCGTTGCGCGCCGGTGGGTCGCTGCCGTGCTCGGATGCGCCGTCGCTGTGGGGCTCTTCGCGATGACGTATTGGATCTTTGTTCAGACTGGAACGGGCCAGCTCGCGGACGAGTCCGCGTTCAAGGGCGCCCAACAGTACCTCGGCGATGGCACACGATTCGGCGCACCGTTGACCAAGTTCCTCGGCTATTTGCCGGAGGTGGCTGCGGTACTCGGTGCGATAGCGCTGGTCCTCGCCGGGCTCATTCGCCGCTCCGTAGTTGCCCCAGCGATCGCCGCCGCGACGTGGGCGCTGGCCACCTACAGCACGCAAGTCCTCAAGCACAGTGTCCTGAATCGTCCGGACAACGGCGTCTCCGAGGCGACGATGAACTCTTTCCCTTCCGGCCACACCACCTTTGGCACCGCGGCAATGATTGCGATTCTCTTGGTGGTCGCGCCGCGTTGGCGCCCGTTGGTGGCGTTCCTGGGCGGACTCGTTTCTCTCGTCACCGGCGTATCCACGGTGGCACTCGGCTGGCACCGCCCCAGCGACATCATCGGCGCCTACATCGTCTGCGCGTTCTGGGGCTTCTTGGGTGGCGCCGCCGTCCTCGCCACTGGCCGCAAATGGAACATGCGACCTCTTGCGGAAGGCGCTGGCCGTCGATTCCTCTCGAACTTCCATGTTGGCTCGTGGGCGCTGTGGCCAACGCTGTTGTGGCTCCCGTCAATCATCATGGCCCTCGCCGCACCGGTGATCTACTGGTTCGCCACGCAAACGAGCGTCTCGAGCCAATTGCTGACCAAGAACTCGTGGTTGTTCCTTGCTGGAATCTTCTTGATGAGCGCCACCGCACTCTTCACCTTTGGCGTACTCAATTCGTTCTTGGCGCACGTACGCGCTCGGGAAAGCTTCTTCAACGACTACCAAGAGCAGCCGGTCTGGACTTCCCCGGTGGTCGCACCGACAGTTGCACCCGGCATGGTCGAGCGCCCCGGTACTGAAACGCAGGCACCTAGCCGAGCTGCGCCGTCGCACGAGATCTAAATTTAGGATTGCCGCGGCGTGCGGGGGATGAAAATTCCCAGCACCAGCGCACCGACGAAGGCCGCGCCGCACACGACCCAGATGCCGGCGGCGAGGCTGACGGCCGCGGTGACGCCGGAGAGGATGAGCGGCAGAGCCATGATTCCCATGTCAGAGCCCAGTCGCCACGTGCCGAGGAATTGCGGGCGGACGGCGGCTGGAGCGTAGTCGGCGCCGAGGGTCATCACGATGCCGGAGCCAATTCCGTTGCCAAATCCCAGCAACATGGCCACGAGTGACAGGCTCACCACGCCCTGCGTGAACGGCAAGAAGAACAGGGCCACACCCATGAAGGCCATGCACGGGACTGCTACGAAAACGCGGCCACGCTTGTCCATGAGTCTGCCTGCGGGATAGAAGACGAGCACTTCGATCAGTCCGGAGAGGCCATAAATGAGCGCCGCGACGGACGCGTCGAGCCCTATGGCATCCGCCCAGAGCGGCACCACGGCAACGCGTGCGGCCCGGACTCCGGAGAGGAGGATGACGCCGATGCCTACCGTCCCGAAGACTCGTGCGTGCTGCTTGGCTACGGACCATACCGAGACTTGCTTCGCTAGTTGCGGAGGTTTCTCGGTTTCGGTGAGTGGGACGTCTCGCTCATGAGTGAGAAGTTCAGGGATCCACCAGCACACGATGAGCGCCACCACCATAGCGGCAAGGCCCACCCAATAGGCGCCATCGAGCCCCAGCGGAATCATCGCCGCCGACGCCGCGAACGGCCCCAGCAGCGAGCCCACGCGCAAAGTGCCGCCCAGGGTGGACATCGCCCGCGCACGCTGAGTCGGGGCAATGACCTCAGCGAGATAACTCTGGCGCGCCAAGTTGAACGGCGCACCGGCCATGCCCACCAAGAAGACGCCCACGGCCAGCATTGGCAATTGGGATGACCACAGCGCGGTCGCCATTCCGATCGCCGCCCACAGAGCCGCGAAAATCATGGTGGCGCGCTCGCCGAACCGCGCCGTGAGCACCGCGGCAGGCACGTTCATACAAAGCGAGCCCAGCCCAATGATCATGATCATCGCGGCTGCGAGGCCAGTGGAGGCGCCAAGCGATAATGCCGTCAAAGACACGATCGGGGTGACGGCGCCAAGCCCCACCGAGTACAGCAAAGAAGGCGTGTAGATCTTGACCGCGCTTTTGAGCCAAGAATCTTTGGGGTCCTCGGTGGGGACGTCAGCAGTAATGAGGTATCAGTCCTCCGAGGATGCGGCGCGCGCCGTGGTTTTCTTGAGGCGCTGCAACAAGTGGCGGGACTGCAACGGACCGTACGGCAGGACCGGAATGGCCTTCGTGTAGTCAGTGGATGCCTCGTGGATGGCGGCTTCACACACGCGAATGCCCTGGCGCAGCTTGTGGAACTGCATGCGTACGAAGTCCATGTCTACTGGCTGACCGTGGCCTGGAACCACGATCGGGTAGAGCTCATCGATGGCGATGATCTTGCCGAGCACACGCTGCCACTCATGCGGGAAGGAGTCCTCGAAGGACGGGTGTCCGCCTTCTTCAACGATGTCGCCGGCGAAGAGCACACCGTCAGCGCCGACCAGCATGTCGCCTTCCGAGTGCGCGCGGCCCAAGAAGAACAGGGTCGCGGTAACGCCGCCCAGATCAAGGTCAACCGGGGTCTCTTCGAGCAGACGGTTGGGGTAATCGATCTCGGTATCGAGGCCTTCGGCCTTCTCCATCTCCGGCTCGACGCCACGCACGAACTTGCGCTGCAAGAGTCCGCTTTCCAGCAGGTCACGAACAACCGAGTGGTGTGCCCAGATGTCCATGACGCCTTCGTGGTTGCGGAAGTAGGCGTTGCCGAAGAGGTGATCGTAGTGCGCGTGCGTGTTCGCAAGGGTGAGCGGCAAATCGGTAATCTCGCGCACCGCTGCCACGAGTTCCTTCGCCTGGCGCGGTCCCCCACCGGTATCGATCACCAGGGCCTTCTCTGAACCCACGATCAATCCCGTGTTAGCGCCCCACTCTGGGCTGGAACGGACATAGGTGTGGCCGTTGAGCTGAGTCCAGCCGGCAACAACCGGGTAGTTCGTCTTGGCAGAATCCGCGATGTTCTCTGCGGGATTCGATGTAGTCACGGCAAGTGCCTTTCACTCATCAGTTGATTAGGTTCAAAAATACCCTTAGCTGAGAATGGAACGTATGAATGAGTCAGTATCTGATCCTGCGATTTCCCCGGCGACTTCACCAGTTGCCCCTCCTGTCGCCCGCAAGGAGCCCTTTGAACGCACGCATCACGGCGACACGTTCGTGGACGACTACGAATGGTTGCGCAACAAGGAATCCGCCGAAGTTCTCCAGCATCTCGCATCTGAGAACAAGTACATGATTCAGCTGACCAAGCATCAGCAACCCACGCGTGACGCGATCTTCCAAGAGATCAAGAGCCGCACGCAGGAAACGGACAAGTCTGTCCCCAGCCGCATCGGCGACTGGTGGTACTTCACCCGCACGGCCGAAGGCAGCCAGTACCCCATCTATTGCCGCGTTCCAGCCCAGAATTCTGGCGACGAGCGCGCCGATTGGACCCCACCCGAGATCCCAGTGGACACCGCTCTCAAGGGCGAAGTGGTCCTCCTCGATGGAAACAAGGAAAAGGAAGGCCAGCCGTTCTTCTCGATCGGCGCCATGGTCTTCTCCCATGACGGCACCCTCTTCGCCTACTCAGTAGATAACGCGGGCGACGAGCGATTCACGATTCGCTTCATGGATCCGGCTACCTTGAACCATTACGACGACGCCATCCCCGGCGCGTTCTACGACCTTGCGTTGGCCCCGGCTAACGATCGCGCCTTCTACACCGTGGTTGATGAAACGTGGCGCCCGTACCAAATCCGCCAGCACATCATGGGCACTCCGGTCTCCGAAGACACCGTCATCTTCGAAGAGAACGATCCCGGCATGTGGCTAGGCTTCGACATCAGCGCCGACCGGACGGAGATGGTGATTCAGGCCGGGAACTCCGAGTTCGCCGAAACCTGGGTCATGGACCTCGAGTCCGCTTCTGCGACCCCTCGCTTGTTGCTCAGCCGCGATGAGCGGATCCTGCACAGTGTTGACCCGGTTCAATTGGGCGACGAGCGGTACTACCTTCTGGTGCACAACCACGAGGCGCCCAACAACGAGCTTTCCATCGTTGCTTCGAGTGAGTTCGAAAAGCCTTTCGCCGACCAGCAGTGGCACACGCTCATCAAGCACCGGGACACGGTGAAACTGTCCGGGTCAGCCGTGAACCGCCGCCAAGTGATCTTGTCTTTGCGCGAGAACACCACCGAGCGTGTCCAGGTGTTGAGCTTGGAGAAGATCTCCGCTGCTCTCAACGCTTCCGGCATCGACGCTTCTTTGGCGCAGGACACCGACCTCAGCACTGAAGTAGTCCAGCCAACCTTCGACGAAGAACTGTGCACCGTCTGGTTCTCCGACGCGCCTTTCGAGTCTCCGTTTGTGCGTTTGAGCTACACCTCGTTCTTCACTCCTCAACAGGTCTTCGACTTCGATGCCGAAAACAACCAGTTGGAGCTTCGCAAAGAGGTTGTTGTTCCTGGCGGCTACGACTCAGCGAAATATGTAGCAACGCGCGAATGGGCAACCGCGACGGATGGTGCCAAGATTCCACTCTCTGTGCTGCGCCGAGCAGACGTCATTCCCGATGGCACCAATCCCACGGCGGTCTACGGCTACGGCTCCTACGAGATGTCGATGGATCCGCAGTTCACGGTTCCTCGTTTGAGCTTGTTGGATCGCGGCGTGGTGTTTGTGATTGCTCACATTCGCGGTGGCGGCGAGCTGGGTCGTCCTTGGTACGACGACGGCAAGAAGCTCAACAAGAAGAACACCTTCACCGACTTCGTGGACGCCACTCGCTGGCTCGTAGAAAACAAGTGGGCGGATCCGAACCGTATCGCTGCCATCGGCGGATCGGCGGGCGGATTGCTCATGGGCGCCGTCGTCAACCTTGCCCCGGAACTGTACAAAGTCGTGGTGGCGCAAGTGCCGTTCGTCGATGCGCTGACCACCATTTTGGATCCAGAGCTGCCACTTTCCGCCCTGGAATGGGAAGAGTGGGGAAACCCCATCACGGACCCTGATGTCTACTCATACATGAAGTCTTATACCCCGTATGAGAACATTCGGGCTGTTGAATACCCGCGGATCGCTGCGGTGACCTCACTCAATGACACGCGCGTGCTTTATGTCGAGCCTGCCAAGTGGGTCGTAAAGCTGCGCGAAGTCACCACGGGTGATCAGCCCATCTTCTTGAAGACGGAAATGGACGGCGGCCACGGCGGAGCATCGGGCCGGTATGAAAAATGGAAGGACATCGCGTGGGATTACGCGTTTGTCCTTGATGGATTGGAAGTAACTCAGTGAACGAAATCATCCAGACCCTCACCAATCAGGAGGCTGGATCGCAGACGGCGACCATCGTGTTGCTGAATGCGTTGGCATACGTGCTCATGGCGCTCGGTGCGTGGCTTTTGGGCCGCCGCAATGACTTGGGCTGGTGGGCGTACATGTTTGGTGTCTTCGCAGGCCCACTCATGACCGCTCTGCTGTATGGCTACGAAGGACTGATCTCGGCCATTCCAGCCATGCTCGTGGGGATCTTTGGGCTGTGGAAATGGTCCAAGTTCCCAACGCTTGGTCATTTCGGGCGCGCTGTTCCATCGCGAACTGTCACCGTTAAGACCGTCGTCACGTTTGTGATCTTGGTCATCATCTTTACGGCTCTCAATTTGGGCCCCATGTTGACCAGCGGATTCGCACTCTCCTCCGGCTCTGAGCTGATTGTCCTGAACATGGTGTTGGCCGCCATCATCACGGTGGGCTTCATCGGCGTTGCGAATGGAAAGGCGCTGTCTTTCCTCGCCATTGCAGTAGGCGCGGTGGGCGTCGTCGTCATGGTTTTGGCCAATAGCCCGGCGCTCGGAACGCTCGGGTCTTACGTCTTTGTGGCCCTGGGTGCAGTCGCTGGTTGGTTCGCGTGGAAGGCCGGAGAACCAGTTGCTTCGGAGGCTCAAGGTGCTGCCGACGAAGCCGTAGAGGAAGAGGCTTCAACGGCCGAGTAGTGAGCGCAACATTTCGAGAAGGCTGAGTGGTTTCGGCTCGAGGTGTCGTACATTGTGGCGAAGAAATTCATGGAATTGATTCTTGCCGGCGTGCATCGTCGGCCCCCTTTTCACCGTTGAAAGGCACCACTTTGTCCGATCACTCGACGCCGAGCCCCGCTCGCAAGTCCGCTGGGCATGTCATCGTTGACTCCCTTTTCGCTCATGGCGTGAAGCGGACCTATGTTGTTCCAGGCGAGTCCTACCTCGACGTCCTTGACGGACTCTACGAGTCTGAGATTGAAACCGTGGTCTGCCGCCATGAGGGTGGCGCTGCCTACATGGCCGAGGCCGATGGCAAAATGGATTCCATTCCAGGCATTGCCATGGTGACCCGTGGACCGGGCGCCGCTAACGCGCACGTGGGTCTGCACACCGCTTGGCAGGACTCCACTCCAATGGTGCTGTTCGTGGGCCTCATTCCTTTCGAGCACCGCGATCGCGAAGCGTTCCAGGAATTCGATCCCAAGGCGTGGTTCGGTACCGGCGCGAAGCGCGTCATGACTTTGGATCACGCTGAGCGCGCCTCTGAAATCGTGGCTGAGGCAATGTTCGCCGCCGTCTCCGGCCGTCCTGGCCCTGTGGTCATCGGTCTTCCTGAAGACATCATCAAGCAGGAAATCGATGCAACCCTGCACCCCGTCATCCCTGTTGGCCTTGGCGGCATGACCGTTGAAGACTGGAAGGCTCTCGAGTCTGCCTTGCAGGAGTCTGAGAAGCCGTTGTTCGTCTTCGGCGGCAACGACTGGACCAATCGCGGCGCACAGCAGTTCACGAAGTGGCTCGAGGATCACAACATTCCTGCTGCCGCCGAGTGGCGTTGCGAAGGAACTGTTCCTTTCACTTCCCCTTCTTACGTTGGTCCGATCGGCTACGGCCGTCCGAAGCCTACCTACGATCTCCTCGCCGAGACGGACTTATTGGTCTTCGTGGGCACGGTTCCGGGCGACGTCATCACCGACGGCTTCACGGCCCGCCAGAACTGGGACCAGAAGAACTTCATCGTCACCATTGACCCGTCCTTGCGCGGCCGTTCCGGCCCCGTGACCCACCAGATCGTGGCGAAACCAGACGTCTTCATACGCGACCTCGTGCGTATCAACCTTCCCGTCAAAGAGTCGTGGAAGGCGTGGACCAAGAAGATGCGCGAAGAGCAGGAGAAGTTCTCTGCCCTTCCCACGAACAACAATGGTGACGGCCCCGCGACGATGGACACCCTCATGGCCACGATGGTTCCGCAGTTGCCTGAGGACGCCATGGTCACCTTCGGCGCTGGCGAACACACCAACTGGGCTCACCGCTACTTCCCCACGAACTCTTACGCGTCGATGATTTCGGCTCGCAATGGTTCCATGGGCTACTCAATCCCATCTGCCGTCGCAGCGTCCTTGAAGTACCCAGGTCGCCGCGTTGTCACGATCGCCGGCGATGGCGAGTTCCTGATGAACGGCCAGGAGCTGGCAACCGCTACACAATACGGCGCCACCCCGCTCGTGATCGTCATGGACAACAGCGAATACGGCACCATCCGTACGCACCAGGAACGCGATTACCCGGAGCGCATTTCCGGCACTCAGCTCAAGAACCCAGACTTCGCCCTCATGGCGCAGTCGTTCGGTGGTTTCGGCGTTCGCGTTGAGAAGGACTCGGAGATCCCGGCAGCCCTCGAGTCCGCTTACAAGGCGATCGACGAAGACAAGAAGTTTGCGCTCATTCACCTCGTAGTGGAGCAGCGTAGCAAGGCATACTAGGCCGAATTCATCGTCCTGGCTAGAGGTCAGCGAGCGGCTTACGCTTGGCGCTGATTGAGCACCATAAAGGGAGCGCCTTTCGGGGGGTTCCCTTTATGTTTAAGGAGTCAGCGCAGGTTCAGGATTATTCAGGAGGCAAGAATGTCCCACCATCACGCACATCAAGCGAGCACTGAGCACAAGCTCACCGTGAGCCGCACCATTGAGGCCCCGGTTCGCGAAATCTTCAATGTTTTGACGTTGCCAGCCAACCACCCCAAGTTCGACGGTTCTGGTTTCGTTCGTTCCGCGCTCAACACCGAGCGCATCCAGAAGGTCGGCGACGTCTTCTCCATGAACATGGAGGGCGAACACATGGGTGGCGAGTACACCATGGAAAACCACGTCACGGCGTTCGCGGACAACAAGCTCGTCGGCTGGCAGCCCGCTGCTCCTAAGGAAGAGCCGAAGGGCTGGGAGTGGGTTTACGAACTCACGTCCGTCGACGCCGACACCACCGAAGTCACCCTGACCTACGACTGGAGCAAGGTGACGGATAAAGAACTACTCAAGAAGGTTTCTTTCCCACTCGTGAAGGAAGAATCCCTTGAGCACTCGCTCCAGCTTCTGTCGGAAGTTGCCACCGCTTCTTAGCGCAATCGGCCTTATCCGCAGAATCTAGTACGACGGCGCAGCTCGCTTTCTTGCCCACCCTCGCCTCGGGTGCGGCTTAAGAAAAGCGAGCTGCGTCGTCGTTATTTATGCCCCCAATGTTGGAGCACTAGATGCGTTCAATCTTCTCCACACGGAACATCGGAACCGTGGTGCTTCCGCCGATCTGGGTGTCGTACGAGTAGGACATCACGACGCTCGCGGTGACCTTCACTTCGTCATCCTGGAGCACGTCGTCAAGCTCTGGGCAGTCCGATTCCATGTCACCGGCGACAAAGATCGAGTTGTGGTCATAGTCCCAGTCATAGCGCATGTTCGCGTGACCCACGTTGGCGCGGAAGATGCACTCGCCCGTGGCTGAGTCGAACTGCGTGACCCTGCCGTAGATCACCATGGTTTCACCCACGTGATCGTCAGGGTTCTTGACGATACGCTGAAGCTGGCGAGAGTTGACCGGCTTGGCATTGGCAATCTTCTTCCTTGCCTCTGTTTCCGCATCTTTCTCCGCCTGGGCCGATGCCGACGCTGCAGCAGCCGAGGATGACGCTGCAGCTTCTTCCGCCGCAGCCGACTCAGATGCCTCAGATGCCTCAGCTTCCGCTTGGGCGGCTTCAGAGGACGCTGCTGCCTCAGACTTTGCAGCTTCTAGTTCACGTTCAGCTGCTTCGGCTTCCTCGTAGGCCTTTGCACTGGCGGCAGACTCACTCGCTGCGGCCTCACTCGCCGCCGATTCACTCGCCGCCGATTCACTCGCGGACGACGCGCTATTAGTGGCAGAGGCTGCCCCGGAGCTGACACAGCCGGTCAGCAAGCCCAAAGCAAGAAGCGCTGAGCCGGCCGTCAAAACATACTTCTGAAGACGGCCAGTGGCCGCGGATGTAAGGTGCGTGAAGGGAAGCATCACACCAATCCTTTCTGTCACTTCGGCGCTCTCGTCCCCATGCCGAGAATCATCACCGAACTGCACAGCTCAAAAACTATGAGCAGGCAGTGACACTTAGGATTCGGCGCTCATGGCTGGTACTCAGTGATAGCACTAAAGGTTCAAAAAATGACTATCGATTTCATAGTTCCTAGGCGCCATTTGCCCTATCTTGACGGCATAATCGGGAACACGATGCAACTACTGGAGTCGATTGACTTCAGATCAAAGCGCGGGGTCTTCAACGTCGACGGACCTGCACACTTTGGAAGGTGCAGTCCCATGGCAAGAAACGTCACTCGAAGGGTAGGTGGGTTCCTCGCGGCCGTCGCAAGGGCAGCTGCAGCTTTTGGATCCACCGCAAATGCGGCCGAGCGCAACATTGACTATGTCAATCTCGGTGATTCATACTCGGCTGGCTACGGAACCGGTAGCCTGACCATCGTAGGAGACGCTTGCTCCCAAGGAACCGGAAGCGACCACGTCTCCAAGCTTGCAGCAAAGAAAAACGTCAACCTCACACTCGATTTCGCTTGCGCTGGCGCGGATTCCGCTACCTTAGCGGGCATCGCCGCCACCGTTGCCGCGGGAGCACTCGGTGATGCTGAAGTCGTAACGCTGACGGTGGGCGGCAATGAATTGCCGTGGGCTGAACTCCCCGGAGCATGCGCTTACGGTGATGATCTTCAATGCGCCGGAGCTCAACAAGTAGCCGGGTCGATTTTGAGTTCGCTCTACGCCAGAGTTCTACACACGTTGTCGGTCATTCGCAGCTCCGCCCCAAACGCACGCATCGTGATTCTTGGATCTACTACAATCCAAACAATCCATACAACCTTCACCCAACCTCCGAGGGCTACTTGAAGGCCTACTACCCTGCAACCATGAGCGCCATTAGTTTTGGGCAGCTGGGTCGCTAGGAATGAGAACCTGGAAATTCGAAGTGTGAAGTTGAGGAAAGAGCAAGACTCTTGGTCTCCGGTCCGGCGCTGTAACTCAGCGCCGGACCACTTCTCTTTCTAGCCTCTATTACCTCCATGCAGTTGCCACGGCATCCCGAACCGCACGGTGAATCTGCCGAGAAAACAAGCAAGCAAAAGCGCATTAAAGGCAGCCGCCGCAGCCCTTCCCGACGTCACCCACAAGAAAACTGGAGGGTGACAGCGGAATTGAGCTGCGGCGTCGTACTCAGTGAACGCGACGGATAGCGCCACTGAGGGGTTAGAGAATTACAGAACCTTAGACAAGAAGTCCTGCAAGCGCGGGGCCTGCGGGTTGCCGAAGAGATCGGCTGGCTTGCCCTGCTCCGTCACCACGCCATCTGACATGAAGATGACACGGTCAGAAACTTCGCGAGCGAAGCCCATCTCGTGGGTCACGAGGACCATCGTCATCCCTTCCTTGGCGAGGTCGCGGATGACCTGAAGCACTTCGCCCACCATTTCAGGGTCAAGTGCGGACGTGGCCTCATCGAAGAGCATGATGCCAGGGTTCATCGCCAAAGCGCGGGCAATGGCCACACGCTGCTTCTGACCGCCGGAAAGAGAGGCCGGACGAGCGTCCGCCTTCTCCTTCAAACCAACGCGGTCAAGCAACGCGAGGGCCTGCGCACGAGCCTCACTCTTGTTAGTGCCTTTGACTTCCATCGGCGCCAACATGATGTTCTCCGCAACAGTCATGTGCGGGAACAAGTTGAAGTGCTGGAACACCATGCCAATGGAGCGGCGAACTTCGTTGATGTCCACCTTGGGATCGGTGAGGTCGCGGCCGTCCACAATCACGTGACCCGAGGTGATTTCCTCGAGCTTGTTCAAGCAGCGCAGCACCGTGGACTTTCCGGAACCGGAAGGACCGATGATCGAGACCACTTCACCGTCAGCGACAGTCAGGTTGATGCCCTTGAGGACTTCGTTGGTGCCGAAAGCCTTGCGAAGGTCCTTCACCACAATCTTGTCTTTTTTTGCCTCCGTGGAGGCCACCGTTGGAGTGCTCATCGGTTGAACTTCCTATCTGCGTAGTTCGCCAGCTTGGTCAGCAAGAAGATCGCAATGAAGTAAATCACTGCCACGATGATCAGGACCTCAGTCACGCGGAAGTTTGCTGCGTAGATCTGTTGTGCCTGGTAGAGCAACTCGGTGAAGCCGATAGCCAAGAGCAGCGAGGAGTCCTTCAACATGATGATGAGCTGGTTGATCAAGCTCGGAGTCATGATCTTGAATGCTTGCGGAACCACCACGCGCTGCATGGACTTGCCGTAGCCAAGGCCCAAGGAGCGAGCAGCTTCAAGCTGTCCCGGATCCACGGACTGAATACCGCCACGCACAATTTCTGCGACATAAGCACCGGAGTTCAGTGCCAAGGTCAGGACGCCAGCAACCCAGATGTTGATGGGCTGACCGGTGATCTGCGGGATACCGAAGTAGAAGAAGAACGCCCACACCAACAGCGGAGTGCCGCGGAAGATGTTGACGAACGTGGTGGCGATACCGCGCAACACGATGTTGTTGGAGACCTTCATGAAGCCGAAGATCAGACCCAAAATCATGGCGAAGACGAAGGAGATCGCGGTGACCAAGAGGGTGTTCCCGAGGCCCTTCATGAGGGCCGGAAGAGCGGTTCCCAAGAGATCGAAAAAGCTGCCGCTTGAGGTGTTCTTCGGCGCGGCGAGGTACTTGTCCAAGATCTTCTGGTACTCGCCGTTGGCCTTTAGCTTTGCAAGGCCGTCGTTGAACGCTGCCAACAATTCAGGGTTCTTGCCCTTGTTGACTGCGAAACCGTAGGAGCCGCCAGCTTCCTTGTCCGTCACCGTCTTGAGGCCGTTGCCCTGAGCAATGCCGTATGCGAGAACTGGGTAGTCGTCGAACACGGCTACAGCGTTGCCGGACTTCACGGATTCGTACATGGTGGCCGACTGGTCCAAGGACTGAACCGTGAAGCCGTACTTATCAGCAATGGACTTCGCGAAGGTTTCGCCCTCGGCGCCCGTCTTGGCAACAACGGTCTTGCCCTTCAAATCCTCGTAGGACTTGACGGTGTCATCGTTGGCCGCGACAGCCATCTGAACGCCGGATTCGAAGTACGGCTCAGAGAAGTCGTAGATCTTCTTGCGTTCATCGGTGATGGACATACCGGCGATCACGCCGTCCACCTGGTTGGAGCTCAGCGCCTGAAGAGCAGCGTTAAAGCCTAGCGAGCGAATCTCCACGTTGAAACCCTGATCCTTGCCAATGGCGCGAATCAGATCCATGTCGATACCGGTCATTTCACCGGAGGTGTCACGGAATTCGAACGGTGCGAACGTGGTGTCCGTGCCGATCACGTAGGTCTTGCCGTTAGCCGTGGAGGTAACCACTGCCACGGAGCCTGGTGCATTGTTGTTGTTGTGTGCAAGTGGTGCGGCTGCAGCGCTTGTACTGCCAAGCAGTACCGCGAATAAAGCAATGAAGGCGGCGAAGAACGCGGCCAATTGCTGTCGCGGATTCACGATGCGTGCCCCTCGAAGAAGTGCAGTCATTTTTCCCTGATTTCTTGAATGATGTTCTAGAAACAATAGTCGGATAAGTGATCTAGGGCATAGCTTGGCACTATTCTTCCACGCGGACTTTCCGAAAGAGCCTCTCAATTTCAGATTCCTTGAACCCGTTTTCCTGCAAAAACTTTTGCGCATCCAGAGTCGCGACAAACTCTGCGAGCGCCTCTAGCCGGTCCGCTAGTTCCATCTCGAACCGCTCCGGTTCCGCATACCTCTCATAGGGGTGCGGCACCGTGCTAACCCGGTGATACTCGTTGATGCCGTGAGCCCCCGCGGCGTACGCGGCTGGGATCTCCTCCCGCTTCCCCGCGAGGTCCAGCAAGAATGTGGCCAGCAGCGAGGTGCGGTCCCGTCCCGCAGAGCAATGAAGTACGACGCCGCCGCTCGGGGACACTGCGATCATTCGAAGTGCGGTGGTGATGTTGGCGGCAAACAGCTCCACATACGCCGGGTAGCCTGCCGGATGATGGAGATACGGGATGGAGGGCTCGGGAGCTCCGTCCGCACGAACGCCGAGCGATCCGTAAACAGTTACTCGCTCAAAGTCAGGGTGCGAAGGATCCTCGAGTGGCACGTGCACCACCGTGATGCCAGCCGGCGCTTCACCCACAGGGTCCGTTGCCCGCTTGCCCGACTCTGAAAAATTCCGAAGATCGATGACTGTAGCTACGGCGTCGTCCTCCAAATCCTGCCAACCGCGCTGCGTGAGCCATTCGCGGCGGCCCATCCCGTAGATCTGGCCCACAATGTGTCGCGCGTTGACGGCGCCATCCCAGCGCGGGCGCGCGGCGGGTAGGGGCTGGGACGTAAGATCGGCGGTGTGCATGAAAACTCGCAAACTGACGTACATGAAACGGATTTGAACGCGGCTTCTGTTGCTCTCAAGGCTACTCGAGTGACCATGGACGGTCTCACGTATTTGCAGCACGTGATTTCAGGAGAAATCCCGCAATCGCCCTTCAACGATTTGATTGGGGTCCGTCTGGTTCATGCCGAGGCTGGCCGCGTGGAACTGGCTGTTGACCTGCGCGCGGACCATTTCAACAAGATCGGGACCGGACACGGCGGCTTCGTTTCGACGCTGTGCGACAACGCGTGCGGCATGGCCGTGGACTCTGTTTCTCCTGCCGGCGCCGCCTGGACGTCTTTGGACCTGCAGGTCCGGTTTTTGAAAGCCATCACGCCAGCAACGAGCCCTCTGAAAATCGTGGGTACAGTGATCCGAGCCGGCCGCAAGGTCGCCGTCACTCAAGCGGAAGTGTTTTCCGCGAAAGGCGACCTGCTCACCACCTGCACGTCATCCCTCTATGCACTGACCTCGAACGGAGCCACGTCCTCATGATTGCCGGAATTCAAGTCACTTTTGATGCCTTCAACCCGCACGAGCTCGCCGCCTGGTGGGCTGAGACCTTGGGCTGGGAAGTAGAGCCGTCCAACCCGGAGTTTATCCAGAAGATGATCGCCGAAGGTCAGGCCACGGAGGAGGATACCGTTCTGGTCAACGGCGTCCTTGCCTGGAAAGACGGAGCCGCCATCAACCCGCCAGCAGGTGCCCCGGGCGTACGCATCCTTTTCCAGCTCACCGAGAACGTGAAGATCCTGAAAGACCGCATCCACTTGGATCTGCGCCTTGATCCCAACGAGGACCTCACCGCTGTTCGCAAGCGACTCGAAGAGCGCGGCGCACGACTGCTCTGGAAAGGCAAGCAAGGGCCGCACACGTGGTGGACCATGGCCGACCCCGAAGGCAACGAGTTCTGCGTGTAACGCTGCGGCGACCACCTTTTAGGCGTGAACTTCGTTGCCTCGATAGACTCGAGAGGTGACTGACAACGCCGTATCTGCCGAATCTCTGCCCGAAAAAGTCTCCGACATCTTCGACCCCACCCGCTGGCGCGTGGTGGAGGGTTTCGATTTTGAGGACATGACCTACCACCGCCAGGTGGAACGGGACGAAAACGGCAAGATCATCCGCGATCTGCCGACGGTTCGCATCGCGTTCAATCGCCCCGAGGTGCGCAACGCGTTCCGCCCGGGCACCGTGGATGAGCTCTACCGCGCGATGGATCACGCTCGCATGAGCTCGGACGTCGCCACCGTGCTGCTCACCGGCAACGGCCCCTCCCCGAAGGACGGCGGACACTCGTTCTGCTCCGGCGGAGATCAGCGCATTCGTGGCCGCGACGGATACCGCTACGCCGAGGGTGAGACCGCGGATTCGATCGATCCTGCCCGCGCCGGTCGTCTCCACATCCTTGAAGTTCAGCGCCTCATGCGCACCATGCCGAAGGTCGTCATCGCCGTGGTCAACGGCTGGGCCGCCGGTGGAGGGCACTCGCTGCACGTGGTCTCTGACCTGACCATCGCAAGCAAGGAACACGGCAAGTTCAAGCAGACGGACGCCACCGTGGGTTCCTTTGATGCCGGCTACGGTTCCGCTTTGTTGGCCCGCCAAATCGGCCAGAAGAACGCTCGCGAAATCTTCTTCCTCGCTCGCGAATACTCCGCCGAAGACATGGTGAAGATGGGCGCCGTCAACGAAGCCGTTCACCACGAGCGCCTCGAAGAAGTGGCCCTTGAATACGCCGCAGACATCGCGCGCCAGTCCCCTCAGGCCATCCGCATGCTCAAGTTCGCCTTCAACCTCGCCGATGACGGCATCGCCGGACAGCAGGTCTTCGCCGGCGAAGCTACCCGCTTGGCGTACATGACGGACGAAGCCGTGGAAGGCCGCGACGCGTTCTTGCAGAAGCGCGATCCCAACTGGTCTGACTACCCTTACTACTTCTAATCCCCCGCGGATTCGATATGCCACACGTCAACCCGGAATTCCTCGACGCACCCCTGCGCGCGCTCTCACTCGCGCTCGCAGAAGAGGGCCCCGCCGTCGAAATTCTGGAAGGCAACCAGCTCACGTTCGCGGGCGACGCGCCTGACGGGACTGGCGCCGTCGTACGAACTTCCGGTTCCACTGGAACGCCGAAGCGCACCGCTCTATCCGTGGACGCGATCGCAGCGAATGCCCAGATCACCGCGGAATTTTTGGGATTCGAAGGGCAATGGCTGCTCGCCTTGCCGCTCAATTACGTAGCCGGGCTGACGGTGCTCACGCGTTCGCTGTTCGCGGGCACGGAGCCTGTCGCAACGGAGCCCGGTGCGCACTTTAGCGCCGACGCGTTCAACGAGGCAGCCGCGCTCATGACGGATCGGCGGCGCATCACGTCGCTGGTACCCACCATGTTGCAGCGCCTCCTGACGGATCCGTCCGCGGAAACGCTCGCTCATCTGAAGCGCTTCGACGCGCTCTTGATCGGCGGCGGCCGCACGCCCAAGTGGGTCCTCGAGGCCGGGGCGCGCGAAAACCTGAACATCTTCCTCACCTACGGATCCGCGGAAACCTGCGGCGGCTGCGTCTACAACGGCGTGCCGCTGCCGGGAGTGAGCGTGCGCGAAGAGGGCGGCCGGCTGTGGCTCGGCGGCCCCACGCTCGCCACCGAATATCTCGGCGATCCCGCGCGCACCGCCGAACATTTCCGCGAGCTCGACTCTGAACGCCGGTACCTCACCGACGACCTCGGCGCCTTCACCGACGGCGTGGTTAGCGTGAGCGGCCGCGTGGATGACGTCATCAATTCCGCAGGCATCAAGCTTTACGCCGCGCACATTCAGCGCTTCGTGGAGGCTCAGCCGGGCGTGGCATCCGCGCTCGTTATTGGGGTTTCGCACCCGGAATGGGGCGAGGCCGTGGGGCTCGCCGTCACCGGGGATTACGACGACGATGCACTCACTTCCGCAATTCGCACCGAGTTGGGTGCCACGAGCGTGCCGAAATTTGTGTGGCATCCAGCCGAGTTGCCGCTGCTGGGAAACGGGAAGCCGGACCGACTTCGCATTGCCGAGGAGCTGCGCCAGCACCCTCGATGAAGACTTTTTCAGCACATCCTAGATAATTGAGTGTTGAAATTTTGTGGTTCTACTTTGTTCACGTGGAGGATTCTTGGCCAGCTTTGCCCAGTGGGTTGAAGGCGCGCGACTGCGCACTCTGCCCCTTGCCGTCGCACCTGTAGTGATCGGCACCGCCGCTGCCTATGAAATCTCTGCCGCTTCCGGCACTCCGACGGTGTTTTGGGGACGCGCGCTGCTCGCCGCGATCGTGTCCTTGGCGCTTCAAGTGGGCGTGAACTACGCGAACGATTACTCGGACGGCATCCGCGGAACCGACGACGTACGCGTTGGCCCCTTGCGACTGACCGCTTCTGGCGTCGCAACTCCTGGAGCGGTGAAGCGCGCGGCGTTCTTGAGCTTTGGAGTCGCAGCAATTGCTGGTCTGGCTCTCGTGGCAATCTCCGGATTGTGGTGGGCGATCCTCGTGGGCATCGTGTGCATTCTTGCCGCGTGGGGCTACACGGGTGGAAAGAAGCCTTATGGCTACATGGGCCTCGGCGACGTCATGGTGTTCATCTTCTTTGGCCTGGTTGCAACTCTGGGAACCACGTTCTCACAGGTCTACCAGCTTTCGGCTCCCGCGTGGGTGGGCGCTTGTAGCATCGGCTTGATCTCAACGTCGGTGCTCATGGCCAACAACATCCGCGACATCCCGACGGACCGCGAAGTCGGCAAGATGACCCTTGCTGTGCGACTCGGTGAGACCAATGCCCGCCGGGCCTTCGTGGGAATGCTTTTTGTGGCCGTGCTCTTGCCCGTGGTCTTGGTAGGAAGCCACCCGTGGCTCTCCCTCACTGCGCTTGCTGCACTCTTGTGTTTCAAGCCGTCGAAGGCAGTCCTCTCCCCTAGCCTTGACCGCCGGACGCTCATTCCAGTGTTGAAGACCACTGGAATCATCGGCTTGGTGTTCGCGGCCTTGTTCGCCGTGGGAGCTGTGCTTTCCTAAGCCGCTGTTCGTTCCTCAGTCGCTGTTCGTTCCTCAGTCGCTGTTCGAGCGGCGCTCGCTATCAACTGCGAGCGCCGTTCTTCTGCGTGTAGGCCTATGAGACGCTGCGGCCACCACTGAGGTCCAGCGTCTGGCCCGTCATGTAGCTGGCTTCAACGGAGAGCAGCCAGGACGCGAGTGCGGCAAACTCCGCTGGATAACCAATGCGGCCCATGGGCACACGGGACAGCAACGCCGCGTTGCGTTCGGGGCTCAGGTCCTTCAAGAGCGGCGTTTGGAACATGGACGGCGCAATGGAGTTGATGGTGATGCCGTACTTCGCGGTCTCTTTCGCCACGGACTTGCCCAGCGTGATGAGCCCGGCCTTCGCCACCGAATAGGCGGTCATGTTCTCGTTACCTTCGCGGCCGGCGATCGAAGACAGCATGGCAATGCGTCCATAGCGCGCAGACTTCATCGCCGGAACCACAGCCTGCAGACCTTTGAAGCAACCGGTCAGGTTGATATCGAGCGTCCGCTGCCAGCCATCCAACGGGACGTCTTCCACCGGGAACTCCGGCCCTTGCACGCCGTGGCAGAACAAGGCTCCATCAATGCGCCCGTACTTCTGCAGGGTCTCGTCAACGAGCTTCTTCCACTGCTCTGGAGAGGTCACGTCGAGAACGCGGAACATCCCCTCCGCTTCCGGAGGAAGCTCCGCCGCCAGAACGTCGGCACCCACGATGATGGCGCCTTCACGGCTCAAGCGCTCAGCAGCTGCAGATCCCAATCCACCACTGGCACCGGTAATCAGAAACACGCGCTCCAGATGCCGACCCGGCCAGAAGCCGAACTCCGGAAGCGTGCTCGCCGTGGGAGGCGTGCCCATCTGTTCGACCTGCTCATTCATGCGGTTCCTACCGTCGCTTTCATCTGGGTATGCAAAAAGCTCATCGTGACGTCAAAAGGCACCATTTAAGTCGCCTCAAACTGTGGTACCAATAGACGTCACGATGAGCGTGGAGAGAACTAATTACTAGACAGGAGCCTCGGTCTTGTCATCCTCGTAGGTGGTCACGCCAGCAATGTCGCGAGCTGCCACATAGCCGAAGGTCAACCCAGGACCCAGGTTGATGCCACCAGCTGGGTAGTAGCCACCCATGACTCTGGCCTGATCATTACCGGCTGCGTACAAGCCAGGGATCACGTCGCCGGACTCGGTGCGCACGCGGGACTTCTCATCCACGTCGATGCCAGCAAACGTGCCGAAGCTGCCCGGAAGCACCTTGACCGCGTAGAACGGACCCTTTTCCAAAGTGCCAAGCGATGGATTCGGGGTGTTCTTCGGGTCGCCACCGTAACGGTTGAACGGAGTCTCGCCAAGGCCGAACTCTGGGTCTTCGCCACGGCGTGCGTTCTCGTTGAACTCCTTGACCGTCTTGGCCAACGCCGGCGGGTCAATCCCACATTTCTCGGCAAGTTCCTCGATGGTGTTGCCCTTTTGCAGGTAGCCGTTGAGCAAGTACGGCGTGAGCGGCACGGGCAATGGCTTGGCCATGCCCAGCGGGTACTTGCGCACAAAGCGGGAGTCGGCGATCTGCCACGAGTTGACCGGCTGCCCCTCTGGGGTTGCCTTGATCATGGCGTCCACGTATTCGTAGTAGCCGTTGGCCTCGTTCACGAAGCGCTTGCCGTTCGCGAGCACGCCGATGCTGCCCGGCTTGGCGCGGTCCATGATGTGCGGGAAGACGCCCTCGGTGCCGTTCGGGTACTTGATGAGCGACAATGGGCACCACGCGGCTGGCGAGGCGAGGTCCGTCTTGAACTTCGCGCCCACTTCGAGCGCCATGTTCAGGCCGGATCCGTTGGCCTCAGGCGGCGTCCAGGTAGGCCAGCCAACCTTCGCGAGGCACTTTGTCTCCGACGACGGCGTCGAGGTAGCGAACAGCCTTCTCGTGATCATCGAGAATGCCATCTTCACGTTGGAAGTGGTTATTTGGAACCCAGGCTGTGCCAGCCGAGTAGGCGGTGGTGCCGCCGACGTATTCGGTCTTCTCCAGCGTGAGCACCTTCGCCCCTTGTGCTGCAGCAGTCAGAGTTGCTGACAGACCGGCCGCTCCCGTTCCAAGCACCAGCAGATCGACTTCGCGATCCCATTTATTTTCGGGGGACGGATTCATGATTCTCCTTTGCGCACGCTATTGCGTACGTCACTACAGTGGTCTCAATCATTATGATCCGAACATCTTGTAGCGTCCATGCTCATTTCAGTCTGAAATTATGTACATTTCAGACATAATGGCGCTCAGGAGAAAATTTAGGACTGGTTGCGCTTCGGCTCTTCAGGATCCGCGTAAGGGTCCTCGAGCGTCTCTTGGAAGGCGTCCTCTGCCTCGGCATCATGGTCAATGACGCGTTCTTTGCCCTTCGCGCGGCCGCTGAAGCGGCCCACCACCTGCTCATTTGCCGCAATGCGCAACTTGTTGAAGAACAAGTAGCTGACGCCAAAGGCGATCAGCATCGCGGCGAGCAACGCCACCAGGATGTTCCACCCCAGCGCGTAATAAAGAATCGCGTAGGCAGCAAAGAACAGTCCAAGGCGCAGAAGCGTATATTTCAGGAAAGGCACGCTTTCCATTCTACCGACGTCAATTTCGCCGGAAGACTATCTTTCTCCCCCGGTCAGCCACAGCGCGTGATCCTCCCTACAATGGATAGATGGTCAGGTACTACATTGCCGGCGGCATCATCGCGGCGTCCGTCATTATTTACGCGCTCATTCAGTGCATCCTTTCGGACGCCCGCCGCGTGCGGAGCATCTCCAAGCCCGCATGGATTCTGACTATTGTGCTGTTGCCGCTTCTCGGCGCACTTTTGTGGTTCTGGTTGGGTCGCCCGCTAGGCGCCGCCCCCGCAACCGGAGCTGCTGGTAATTCCGGCTACTATGCTCCAGGACGTTCTACCGCGCCGGATGACGACGACGCTTTCTTGCGTCAGTTGGAACGCCAGCGTGAGTTGAAGAAGCGCGAAGAGGAGCTCAAGCGTCGAGAAGAAGAGCTCAAGAAACGCGAAAAAGATGCGGGCAACGACCCGCAGGCCGACTAAACCTCACGCACCGGCTGACGCAAAACGGTCTTCAGTTTCTCTGGCGCCACTCGTCGCGGATCGCTCAAGTAGATCTCATGATGCGGACCGTTGAAGGTCACTCCCCCGTCCGGCATGACCTTTTCGTGTAGCTCCCGCAAGATGGGGCCTTCGTCGTCGTAAGCTCCCACGTGCAAAATCTGAAGCGAGCGCCCTTCGGAAATTTCCCGTAGCGCTAGCGCGCTCAGGGGCAACTCAGGCTTTTTCGCACTCGCTTTCTCGCGAGCGCTTTCCACATCCTCGGCGGTGGCGAACGGCGGCACCGCAATCAGCATGGACCAGTCCCATTCGTCTTTCCGCCGCTCAACAAATGAGGTCGGGTCCGCAGCGCTCCACAGCCCCTCTAAGGGTGGGACCACAAAGTCCTGACCCCGCTCCTTCAGCGCGAACTTGAGCGTATAGGCGACGGTGTAGAGGGACTCTACGGCCTGCGCGTAGGCAGCGGACGTATTGGGGTCTCCGTGACCATTCACCGCGAGAAAACGAAAGGTGGGCACCTCAACGGATGCCCACCTCTTCGATGTTGGCCGATACAGCGGTGCGAAGTCCTTCTTGAAATCAAACTTCGCCGTTTGCTCAGCCACAACGTACCTTTCTTAGGAATAGAACTCGCTCTTGGCGATGTTGTTCCGCACCTTGAACCATCCCAGCCACAGCAAGACCGCGAAGAGCGGGATGGTGGCAATCGTGTAAAGACCCAAGTGGAAGACTTCGCCGGTCTTCGCATCCGTCATCGTGTCAAAGCCGATCAAGATGCCGATGATGACCAAGCTAATGATTCCGATCCAGCCGGTCCAAGGGCTGCCTGGCATAGGAAGCGCGGACACGAGTCCCTTTGTCTTGCGCAGCTTAAGCTGGCACGCAAAGATGGCTCCCCACGTGAAGAGAACGCCGATGGATGCCGTGTTCAACGCAAGGTCGAACGCATGGGTGCCGCCCAACCAAATGTTGAGAATGATGCCGACGAAATACACAACGCCGACCGTCAAGATGGCGACGTACGGGACGTAACGGCTGTTCATCTTGGTGAGCCAGTGCGGAGCGTGACCGTTGTTGGCCATCGCGCGGAACACGCGGCCAATCGAGTACAAGCCGGAGTTGCAGGAGCTCAGCGCTGCCGTGATCACCACGAGGTTCATGATGTCGCCGATCCAGCGAATGCCCAGCTGATCAAAGATGGTCACGAACGGGCTCTGACCGGCCTTGAACTGGTCCCACGGAAGGAGCATGGCCAAGAGGGTTACGGAGCCTACGTAGAAGACCAGAATACGGAAGACCACCGCACGAACAGCCTTAGGGACTTCGCGCTGTGGATCTTCCATCTCGCCGGCGGTAATACCTACCAGCTCAATAGCGTTGTACGCGAAGATCACAGCGTTCAAGACGAGGATCGAGACGCCGATGCCGTTCGGGAACATGCCTCCGTCAGAAGCGAAGAGGTTGGCCACAGACGCGCGCTGCTCACCAATCTGCGTGTTCATGACCACCATCACGGTGCCCACGATCAAGAACAAGACGATGGCGGTGATCTTGAGCGCTGCCGCCCAGAATTCCACTTCGCCGAAGGCCTTGGCACTAAAGAGGTTCACGGCCACCAACAGCACCAGAGCGCAGATCGCGGCTACTTCCACGGGAACTGCCGGGAAGAAGAACTGGAAGTAGAGGCCAATAGCAATGAGTTCGGCGATGCCGGTCATGACCCAGTTCAGGACATACATCCACCCCGTGAGGTAGGCGCCTTTGGAACCGAACAATTCACCGGCGTAGCTCACGAAGGAGCCAGACGTTGGGCGGTACATGATGAGCTCGCCCAGTGCACGCATCAGGAAGTACGCAATCACACCAGCGATCGCGTAGGAGAAGATGAGGGCTGGTCCCACGGAGGCCAAGCGTCCGCCGGCGCCCATAAACAGACCCACACCAATGGCGCCGCCCATGGCAATCATTTGGACGTGACGCCGGGTCAGGGTCTTTTTGTATCCTTCGGAACTGATTTCCGCTTCCGCTGTGGACGGATGGTGGTGGTGTCCGTGCGGATGCTCCGGCGAAGTCGCCGTGTGCGCAGGAGGCTGTTCGCTCACGCGAGTGTTCCCATCTGGTTGGAGGTAAGGCATGTCCCGGAAGAGAGATTCAGGACATGTCCTACGTGCAGGGGAAAATCATACTCCTGCAAACCACCCGAGATTGCGCTCGGCCTGCCAGTCCTGCAGACCTACGAGCCGACTAGATGCCAGCGTAGGAGTGCAGACCGTTGAAGTACAGGTTGACTACGGTGAAGTTGAAGACCAAGCAGGCGTAGCCAATGATGGACAACCAGGCCGAACGAACGCCGGTCCAGCCGCGCGTTGCGCGAGCGTGGAGGTAGCCAGCGTAGACGGTCCAGATCACGAAGCTCCAGACTTCCTTGACGTCCCAGCCCCAGTAACGGCCCCAAGCGGCCTCAGCCCAAATGGCGCCAGCCATGACCGTGAAGGTCCACATGACAAAGCTCACGGTGTTGATGCGGTAAGCGGCGTTTTCGAGAGCAGCCGCGCTAGGAACCAAGCGCAAGAAGGGGAGCTTGTCTGCCTTGCCGGCAATCAGGTTCTTCTGGCGGTAGTGCTGCACCAACTGCAAAGCGCTCATAGCAAAGGAGATCGTGAAGAGAGCCGAAGAAAGCACAGCGATGGACACGTGAATGACCAGCCATGGAGACTGCAACGCAGGGATCAAGTGCGCCACGGGCGTTGGGAAGCCCATCGTTGCAGCACACAGCATGAGCGTCACGAGGCCAATCACGAAGGCACCCATGAATCGCAGGTCCTTCTTGCGAAGCGCCACGAGATACACCACGGCCACAATGGAAGCGCCGGTGGTGAGGAACTCATACATGTTTCCCCACGGCACACGAGCAGCAGCAATACCTCGGCTCACCACGGCAAACACATGGATGGCGGCTGCGAGGATGGTCAGCATGATCGCGATATTCGCGAAGCGGCGCTTCGGAGTGCTCTCGGTGTAGTCCATCGAGTCGCCCACGAGTACGTCAGACGTGGAGTCCAGCGCGGACGCGCCTGCCGAAGCCGAGGAACCGCGCGTAGAGCGGGTTGCGCCCACGAGGGCTAGCTCTTCCTGCTCTTCCTTCACCAGATTGCTCTCGAGCTCACGGATGGTCTGCGAAGACTTGGCAAGATCGATCGCGAAGCAAATGAAGGCCACGGCGTACACCATGGCCGCCAGCAACATGAACAAGTCGCTGTACCCGCCGAGGGTTTCATTGATGTTTGGCATGGTTCCTCGTTATTTCTCAGAAGTGGAGTGCGTGCCGCGAGCGGCAAGGTCTTCAAGTAGTGAGCGCAGTTTCGCCGATTCGTCTTCAAGACGGGGATCTTCACCGCGTGCTAGCAATCCGTACTCGATGATACGACCATTTCCTGAAGGTGAATCTGTGACGGCCACCCACGCGCGGCGACGAGCCACGAACAGGGAGGTCGCCAAGCCCAGCAGCGCGAGTGCCGCGAAGATAGCTACCGGCAGCTTGCCTGGATCATGGTGGACGTCAATGCCCACGTAGCGCTTGAGACCATCGAAGGAGATGGAGCCCTTGCCATCCGGCAAGGTGTAGGTCTGCCCGGCGTTGAGCGTGATGCCACCCGCCTCGAGCTTGCGGCTATTGAGCTCCGTCATGTTCTCCGTGTCAATGACATAAACGTTCTGCGGAACGCCCCCGTCAAGGCCCAGATCACCGTAGTAGGAGTTGAAGCTGATCTGCGGGTTCACCGCGGCCGGGTCCGCCGAGAAGGAGACGCCGTCAGAGCCCATCACAGCGGTGGGCAGCAAGAAGCCGGTGAACGCCAGCTGGTCCGGCTTCGCGTCCGGCACCTTGAGCACCAGCAGCGAGGTGTAGACGCCGTCCTGCGGAACGCCCACCACTGGACCCTGGAAGGCGATGTTGCCTTCGCCATCGCGCACGGTAATTTCAGGAGCGTAACCGTTGCCCACCAAGTACACGTCGGTGGAGCCGACGCGCAGCGGATGGTTCACCTGAAGCTGTTCGCGCGAAGTGCTGCCGTCAGACTTCGTGACATCCACAGTCGCATCGAAAGAGATGGGCTGGCCGAAGTGCGTGGAGGATTCACGGTCAAATTCGACCTTGAAGTTATCCAAACGAACCGCAAACGGATCAAGGTTGTCTTGGTTGAACGCCGTGCCTGGCCGGAAGCTGTCATAGGCCACGAGCGTATTGACGAAGGACTCCCCCTCCACCAAGATGCGCTGACCGATGTAGCTGAACATGCCGCCGATCGCCACGGAACTCAAAATGCCCACGAGGCTGATGTGGAACAACAGGTTTCCGGTCTCACGAACGTATCCGCGTTCGGCGCCCACAGAAGGGCGATCACCGTCGAGGCGCAGGTCCGTCCGGTATCCACGCTTCTTGAGAATTGCGGCGGCTTCGCGCACCACGTCGTCGGTATTGGCATCGGAGTCGAGCTCGATGGTTCCCGAGTACGGGAGCCGCGACAAGCGCGCCGGCGTGCGGGCTGGCGCGGAGCGCATGGCCTCCCAGTGCTTCTTCACGCGCGGAATAATGCAGCCGATGAGCGAGATGAACAGCAAGATGTAGATCGCCGAGAACCAGACAGACGAGTACACGTCGAAGAACTGGAAGCGATCTAGCCACGGCCCCATGGTGGGATTGTTGGTCAGATAATCGGCAACCTTGTTGGCGTCCACGGAGCGCTGTGGGAACAAAGAGCCCGGAACCGCGGCGATCGCGAGCAAGAGGAGCAAGAAGAGCGCCGTGCGCATGGTCGTCAATTGCGTCCAAGCCCAGCGCAGCATCTCGAGTGGCCCCAGCGCCGGCACGTCGACATCGGCCTTCGCAGCCTTCCCGGCTTTCTTACCTGCTGGGGCTGCGAAATTCTCTTCGGAGGACGACGACGCAGCGCGGCTTTCGTCGCTCTCTTGCGAGGAGTGTCCGCTCGCTTCGAGACCGTCTTGAGCTTCGGCGTCGTGCTCTGATTGGGCTAACTCTGAATCCCGAACGTTGTCAGCTTTCGCCATTAGATCGGCAACCTCACTTCATTCGCAAACCAGTCTTGCAACTGGGTAACCCACGTTCCCCACAGGCCAGTCGCCATGAGAATGCCAAGAACAATCAGCATTCCGCCGCCCAAGCGCATCAACAGCACTTGGTGTTTGCGGACTGCCTTGAGCGCGCCCATGCCGCGTCGGAACGCCAGCGCAATCAAAAGGAAAGGGACGCCCAGACCCATGCAGTAGACGAACGTCAAGAGTGCAGCTTTTTCGGGCTGCGGGTTCGCGCCGGAGCTCAGGGCGAGCACGGCCGCGAGCGTCGGGCCGATGCAGGGTGCCCAGCCGAGGCCGAAAGTGATGCCGAGAATCGGCGCACCCCAGAGGCCGGCTGCGGGGCGCGCGTGGACCTTCATGTCTCGCTGCATGAACCGGAAACCACCCATGAACACGATGCCCATGATGATCACCAGCAAACCGAGAATGCGCGTGACCCAGTCGCCTTGGAAGCGCAACCAAATGGACAGCTGCGCAAACAGCACGCCCGTGAGCATGAAGACCGCGGTGAATCCCAGGATGAACAGGGAAATGCCCCACGTCATGCGGCCGCGGGCTTGCTTATTCAGATCGACGCCGGTCAGGCCCGTGACGTAGCCCAAGTAGCCAGGTACGAGCGGCAAAACGCACGGCGACAAGAAGGACACGAGTCCCGCGAGGATCGCGATGGGCACGGCAAGAAGCAACGAGCCATCAAGGACGGTTGAGGCGAAGGGATTCGCGGCTTCCGCCACGATGGATGTTGGAACGGATAAGAGCACGTCAGGCCTTTTCCGCGACGGCGGTTTCAATCAGCGCTTTGAGCGTTGACTTATCTGCCAGTCCCAGAATGCGCGCTGCAACGCGCCCCTTCTTATCAATCACCAAAGTTGTTGGGTAGGCCTGAGCCGCCACGTACTTCGTCAACTGCATCAGCACTTGGCCGTTGCGGTCAGGCACGGACTCGTAAGGAATGGCGAAGGTGCGCTCGAAAGCCTCGGCGGTCGCCTTCTCGTCACGTCCGTTGATACCGAGGAAGTGCACACCTTCAGGCTTGAATGCCTCTTGCAGTTCCTTGAGGTGCGGCGCTTCCACGCGGCACGGTGCGCACGCTGCGTACCAAAAATTCATGACGACGACGTCGCCGCGCCACTCCTGCAAGTTGACGGCGTTGCCTTTGTAGGTCTCAGCGGTCAGTTCAATGGCTGCGGTGCGCTGGTCTTCCGCGTAGACCTCAACGGCTCCGTCTCCGGCGATGTAATTCTTGTTGCCGCCTTCGTTGGCCTGCTGAGCGAGGCTCGACTGTTCTGGCGCGCATGCAGCCAACACCAAAGAGACCGGCAACGCCAAGGCGCCCGCAAGGATCGCGCGGCGGCCAGGCCGTGCAGAAGACGTAGAAGAAGCTGGGTCAGACATTCGTGCTTATGCTCCCGGAAGGTTTGCCGCGCCGATCAAGAGATCCTCGCAGGGTTCAGAGTATTCAACACCGGTCAGGCGTTCGCCATCGAAGTGCAAGCTAGTAATGGAGGCGAGTGAGCACTCGCGATGCCGCGGGTCATGCCAGAGAGGCTTGCCCTCAGCCGAGAGTCGTGTCACCCAGATTGGCAATTGGTGGCTCACGATCACCGCCTCGGCCCCTTCGCCATTGAGCTTGACCGCGAGATCACGGTGGACCTTGACGGCCTCCACCACGCGCTTCACCTGGGCCTCATACTTCTCGCCCCAGCTAGGACGGAAGGGATTCACGAGGAACGGCCAGTGCTTGGGGTTGCCGAGCTGTTTCTTGATGTGAGACATGCCCTCGAAGTGATTCATGGCTTCAATGACACGAGGTTCTTCGAGCAGTGTGAGGCCGAGCGCAAGTGCCGTGGGCCGTGCCGTTTCTTGGGCCCGCAACAGGGGTGAGGCAGCGACGGTAGCGATGTTGGCGCCAGCATCCTTGCGCACCGCGAAGTGCTCCGCAATACGGTCTGCCATTTGGTATCCACGGTCAGATAAGTGGAATCCGGGCAACCGACCGTAGAGAACACGGTCAGGGTTGTGGACTTCTCCGTGACGCACCAAGTGAACGGTTGACATAGGCATAAGTTCCATTCTCTCAAAGAGCGCCAAGGTTCACTAACGGAAATCCCTCTTTCCACGTGGGAGTTTCCGCAGAGTTTCCTCGATGGACCTCTGTATTTCACTTCGACATGGGAGGGTGAGACCCAAGTGCCCTAGATGCCGTGATCAAGCTCACGCAAAATATTTACTTGAAATTTCAATCAAATGTGGACATATGCAGATGAATACATTAGAGTTCAAGTAACGGCTCGATCGGGAGTCGAAAAGTTGAAGAAGAATTCAAACCCTCATACTTCAAGGAGTAACCCCATGACTGAACTCGCAACTGGCACTTGGAACCTCGACATGTCCCACTCACTCGGACATCGCGTTCGTTGTTCGCCACGCTGGCATCTCCAAGGTTCGCGGAAAGTTCACCGCCGCTGAAGGAACCCTCACCGTCGGCGAAACCGCAAACGATTCTTCCGTTGAGGTCACCATCAACGCTGATTCCTTCAACTCCGGCGACGAAGGCCGCGACGGCCATGTGAAGTCCGCTGACTTCTTCGACGTTGAGACCTACCCAACCCTCAAGTTCGTTTCCACCGGCGTTTCCGGCAACAACGAAGAGTTCGAGCTCACGGGCGACCTGACCATCCGCGATCAGACCCACCCAGTCACCCTCAAGGTTGAGTCCGAGGGCGTTGCAGTCGATCCATTCGGCAACACCCGCGCTGCTTTCTCCGGCAAGACCACCATTTCCCGCAAGCAGTGGGGCCTCACCTGGAACGCTGCTCTTGAAGCTGGCGGCGTACTTGTCTCTGACAAGGTTGTTATCGAAATCGACGCAGCATTCGTCAAGAGCAACTAATTGCTGAGCGCGTCAGTTCCTAGCTGCCGCATCTCTCAACGCCGCACTCCATTTAGGTGCGAGTAGCGGTAAACATGCCGGCGACCCCGTATCACCACGGAGGTCGCCGGCTTTTTTGCCTTTTTCACGAGCTGCGCCATTCCGCTAGGGGAAAAGTCATTCCTGAAGATGACCCAATAGCTGCGCCATGTTGACTATTCTGGAGACAGACATTGGAACCGACTATCAGGAGCCCAAGATGAGCAACGACGATTCCACCCCGCGTATCCCCGAACCACCGCGCTACGGACAGCGACTACCGGAAGGCGAATCCGCGAACTTTGGAAACAACGCTTCCTCCAACGCTCCTCGCGAGGGATTCAACTCCCCTAGCGAGCCAACTGTAGGAACTGGTTCCTCCGTGCCTGCTTCCGGAAACGTGCAGCCCGGCCAGCAGCCTGCGCAGAGTCCATACGGTCAGAACCCGTACAACCAGAATCCCTACGACCAAGCTCCAGCTGGACATAATCCTGCCGGACAGAACGCCTACGGCCAGCAGAACCCGTACGGCCAGAATCCATACGGGCAGAACGCTTACGGCCAGCAGCAGCTCGGTCAGCCGGGCGCGCAGCAGCAGGGCAACTGGAACATGCCGATGCAACAGGGCGGCTTTGGAGCTCCTGCCGTTCCAGCACGCCCTAAGGAGCTGAAGATCGCGTCGATCTTGCTCTACATCGCTGCAGCCCTGACGATTATCGGCGGGATTGCCTTGCTAATGGTTCCAAACCAGATGCTGGTGGATGTCATCAACTCCACCCCAAATGCGAGCGAGCAGTTCGATGAACTCGAGAAGCAGGGCATCTCTGTCAACGAGCTCGTAAGCATGTCCAAGACGGTCGGCGCAGTCTTCACCTTCATCGCTGGCCTGCTGTACGCCGTGATCGGCTACTTCATTGGCAAGGGCAGCAACGGAGCTCGTATCACCGGTACGGTGCTCGCGGCCCTCTCCTTGATGGTCTTCGCGGGTGCCGGCATCCAGGGTTGGCTCATGCTCGCCTTGGGCGTCGCCGCAATCGTGCTGGCATGGCTTCGCCCATCCAGCGAATACATCGCCGCCAAGTCAGCTGCGAAGCGCTACCCACGCGCATAGTTCGTCACAACAAAAGGTGCGGGGCTTCCTCCATGGAAGCCCCGCACCTTTTTTTCTTGTTCGAAGTCTTCGTTACTTGTCCATTCCCCCGCCAGCAACGGCGAAGTAGGCAAGCATCTGGATTTCCCGCGCAACATCCACGCGTCGCACGGTGACACCGGCCGGGACGGTCACGCGTACCGGCGCGAAGGAGAGGATGTTTCGGACTCCTGCTTCCACCAGTTCATCAACCACGTGCTGTGCAGCCGCCCCAGGAACGGTGACCACGGCAAGGTTGGCACGATGCTCGGTGACGATCGCTGAAATCTTGTCCGATGAGGACACGTCGAGATCGTGGATCTTCATGCCCACAAGATCCGGATTGTTGTCCACGACGCCCACGAACCGAAAACCGTGAGAGCTGAATCCCGCATAACCAGCCAGAGCGCGGCCCAAGTTACCGGCGCCCACCAGCATGACGCGCCACTCGCGGTTGAGCCCCAGCGTGTTTTCCAGGAGCTCCCGCAAGAGCTTGACGTCATAGCCCACGCCACGGCGGCCATAGGTACCCATGAGGGAAAGATCCTTGCGAAGCGTCGCCGAGTTCGTTCCGGCCGCTTCAGCCAGCCCTTGCGAGGACACAGTGGTTTGCTCTTCATTGACCAAGTCCAAAGCCCGCAAATAGCTGGTTAGCCGACGCACCGTTGCCTCGGGTAAGACGGTGTTGGCACTCGCCGCGGTGGAATGTCCGGAAGGGAAGAGCTCAAGGTGAGCTGCGGCGTCGGACTCAGAATCAGGATTCATGACGCTCCGTGAGCAAACGACGCAACCGGTCCGGGTCAATAACCCAGAAATCTCGCACTACCCCGTTGATACGCAAGACGGGAACCTCGTCAGCGTGTTGCGCCAACTCCGGGGAAGACTGCAACGGAATCTCGTCCCACGTCATCCCCACCTCTCCCGTCACTTGATCCAGCACGTCCCGAGCGTCCGCGCAGAGGTGGCAGCCAACGTTGGTGATGAGCTCAATTTTCGGGTGATTCACGCACAAAAGCCTATCTGAATCCGGGAACGCAAAAGGCCGCCGCTTCCCACAAACAGGGAAGGCGGCGGCCCGGGCAAAGAAGATTTACTTCTTGTTGCGGCGCTGGTGACGGGTCTTACGAAGCAACTTGCGGTGCTTCTTCTTCGCCATACGCTTGCGGCGCTTCTTAATAACGGAGCCCATAAAAATTCCTCGCAGTTTTGATTGTTGACTATCGCTCGAGTGCGCAAAGCGCAACCTATTCGAGCTGAATCTTTGCTAAACGATCCTTAACAGATTACTCGCTCAACGCCAATACTCCGAATGCGCGCGCGTCTTTTGCGGAAGAACACGCGTGCATTCGGAGTATTGAGTGGTCCCGAACGGGAAAAACTAGATCACACCAAGTGCCATCATGGCATCGGCGACCTTCACGAAACCGGAAATGTTGGCACCCAAAACGTAGTTGCCTGGCATTCCGTATTCGTCCGCGGTCTCCGCGCACTGGCGGTGAATGTTGATCATGATGTCTTCGAGGCGCTCTTCCGTGTGCTCGAACGTCCACGCATCGCGGGAAGCGTTCTGCTGCATTTCGAGAGCCGACGTGGCCACACCGCCAGCGTTGGCGGCCTTGCCCGGAGCGAAGAGGATCTTGGCTTCCTGGAACAGTGCGGTAGCGTCCGCGGTGCACGGCATGTTGGCACCCTCAGCTACAGCAATCACGCCATTTTCAATCAAGCGGCGTGCGTCCTTTTCTTCCAGTTCATTCTGGGTTGCGCAAGGAAGTGCGACGTCGCCCGCAACATCCCAGACGGAACCGCCCGCAACGAAGTGCACGTTGCTGCCACGGCGCTCGGCGTACTCGCTGATGCGGCCGCGCTCAACTTCCTTGATCTGACGCAAGAGATCAAGGTCAATGCCGTTCTCGTCCACGATGTAGCCGGAAGAGTCAGAAGCAGTGATGCACGTGGCGCCGAGGTTCGTAGCCTTCTCGATGGCGTTGAGGGCCACGTTGCCGGAACCGGAAACAATGACGCGACGGCCGTCGAAAGATGCGCCGCGGGTCTTGAGCATTTCGTTCGTGAACATCACGGCGCCGTAGCCGGTTGCTTCCGGACGAACCAAGGAGCCGCCCCACGAGACGCCTTTACCGGTGAGGACGCCGGATTCGTAGCGGTTCGTGATGCGCTTGTACTGGCCAAAGAGGTAGCCGATCTCGCGGCCGCCCACGCCGATGTCACCAGCAGGTACGTCCGTATACTCGCCAATGTGACGGTAAAGCTCCGTCATGAAGGACTGGCAAAAGCGCATGACTTCAGCGTCAGACTTGCCGTGTGGATCAAAGTCAGAACCACCCTTGCCGCCGCCAATAGGCATGCCGGTCAAAGCGTTCTTGAAAATCTGCTCAAAGCCAAGGAACTTCACGATGCCCAAGTACACGCTTGGGTGGAAGCGCAGGCCGCCCTTGTACGGGCCGAGTGCGGAGTTGAACTCCACGCGGAAACCACGGTTGATCTGGACCTGGCCCTTGTCATCAACCCACGGCACGCGGAAGATGATCTGACGCTCTGGCTCGCACATGCGGGACAGGATGGCCGCTTCAACGAACTCTGGGTGCTTCTTGGTGACAGGTCCTAGAGAGTCAAAAACCTCATTGACTGCCTGATGGAATTCGACTTCGCCGGGGTTGCGGCGGAATACCTCATCGCGAATTTCCAAGAGATGTTGGTTCATAGTGACTCCTTCACTATTGGAGCGGACACACCGCTCTCAGGTCTCTGATTCACTTCGAACATTGCCACGCTGAACGACTATTAGAAAATAGATTGAGCGAACGTTTCGAGGCCCCTTCGGCGCGCTACTGGCCGTTCTTGTGCCTTAACACCCCTAGAAATGACGCGATTAGTCGAACCACGGGTCCAGCCCGTAGAGCGGGAAGATTTCTTTGCGCGTCGCCATAATCGTGCGGTCAACGGGGTCCGAAGGGTCATAGCCCACTTCCCACGAGCGCCACCACAGATCGGCGTCATCGCTCATGGTGCGCGGTGCATCCACGCCGTAGGTCTCATAGACGTAGGTTCGGTAGTCCTCAGGGATCTCGGTGCGCAGCGGGATGGGCTGACCGCCCGCGATCGCCATGAGGTGTGTCCAGGCGATCGGCACCACGTCAATGACGTTGTACCCGCCGCCGCCCGTGGCGATCCAGCGATCTTGCGAAAAACGCTTCGCCAGGTCCGCGATATCCAGCATGTTTTGGCGCTGCGCGTCCAGGCTCAATCGCAGATTCGCGAGGTCATCCTTCGCGTGCGCGTCGCAACCATGCTGAGAGACAATCACCTCGGGAGCAAACTGTTCCGTCAGCTGCGGGACAATCGCGTGGAACGCTCTTAGCCACCCAGCATCTGAGCACCGCGAAGGCATAGCCACGTTGACTGCCGTGCCAGGCGCTTCGGGTCCGCCGGTTTCATTCGCGAAGCCGGTTCCGGGGAACAAAGAAATGCCGCTCTCATGCAGCGAAATCGTCATGACGCGTGGGTCATCCCAGAAGATGCGCTCGGTGCCGTCGCCGTGGTGGGCGTCTACGTCGATGTAGAGGACGCGCTGCATTCCGGAATCTAGGAGCTCTTGGATCGCGAGCGCGGCGTCGTTATAGATGCAGAAGCCACTGGCCTTATTGGCCGCTGCGTGATGCAGACCGCCGGCGAAGTTGACCACGTGCTGCGCGGTGCCGGCGATGATTTCGCGGGCCGCGGCAATGGATCCACCTGCGATGCGTGCGGAAGACTCATGGATCGCGGCGAAGAGCGGGTTGTCCTCGGTTCCAAGTCCAAACTCGGGGATGGATTCGCGAGGATTCTCAGCGCCGCGATGAACGGCCTCCACAAATTCGTGTGTATGGACTTTTTCGAGTTCCTCATCCGAGGCAACGAACGGCTCGATGATGCCCAAGTTGCGCGATTCGATCACGTTTAGGGACCGGGCTAGCCGCATGGTGAGGTCTAACCGAATAGGATTCATAGGGTGTGAATCGCTGAATTTATAAGATAGGTAGTCCTCAGACCACACGATCTTACTGACCACTTTCGCCGATGAAACGTCCCTCACACCTACCACCGTACTTGTTTAGTGGCCTGACTCACGGTTTTGGCACACGCTAGTGATTGAATGTGAAGATGACCCAGACCTCCGCGACGAGCACTTCGCGATGGCGCGAACGGGCAATGCGCCCCGTTTCCGCTACGCGCTCGTACGTACAAGGCGTGGCCTCACACTCCCCCGCTCGTCTTGCTCTTTTGGCGTTTATGAGCGTCATTGCGCTGTTTACTCTCTTGTTGGCGCTCCCGATTTCCTCCAAGACTGGCGAGTTCACGGTCCTTCACGACGCACTGTTCACGGCTGTCTCTGCCGTGTGCGTGACGGGGCTGACGGTGGTCTCCACCGCCGAACATTGGTCTTTCTGGGGCCAGGTGTTTATTTCGCTCGGCGTGTTCATTGGCGGCTTGGGCATCCTGACGATTGCGTCTTTGCTTTCCCTCGCGGTGAGCAAGAAGTTGGGTGTGCGCGGCAAGCTGCTGGCTCAGAATTCAATGAGTACGACGGCGTCCGGTACCTTAGGCGAGGTCGGCTCGCTGTTGAGGATCGTTATTACGACGTCGATTGTCATCCAGCTCGCCCTCATGCTGGTCCTCACGCCGCGATTCATCGTGTTGGGAGAGTCCTTCCCGACCGCCTTGTGGCACGGCACCTTCTACGCCATTTCCGCGTTCAACAACGCTGGCTTTACGCCCCACTCAGACGGACTGGTTCCCTATGAGATGGACCCGTTCATTCTCATTCCACTCATGGTGGGGGTGTTTATTGGCAGCTTGGGCTTCCCGGTCATTTTGGTGCTCTTGCATTTCGGTTGGTCCTTCAGCAAATGGAACGTTCACACTAAGATCACCATCATTGGTTCTTTCGCCTTGGTGGTCGTTGGCACAGTGGGGTGGGGATTACTCGAGTGGAATAACGTCCGGACCATCGGGGAAATGGAAGCCGGGGACAAAATTGTCCACGCAATTTTTGCGTCCATCATGACTCGTTCCGGCGGCTTCAACTTGGTAGATCAAGCGCTCATGGAGTCACGAACCATGTTGGCCACGGACGCGCTCATGTTCGTCGGCGGCGGTTCCGCCTCCACCGCTGGCGGTATCAAGATCACTACCTTGGCTGTGCTGTTCCTCGCGATCTTCGCCGAAGCCCGCGGTGAACGTGACGTCAAGGCTTTTGGCCGCACCATACCGGAAGGCACGCTCCGAGTCGCCTTCTCCGTGGTGGTCTTGGGAGCCACCCTCGTGGCTACCGCATGCGGCTTGCTCATGAGCATCAGCAGCGCCACCCTGGACCGAGTCTTGTTCGAGTCCATCTCTGCGTTCGCTACCGTGGGATTGAGTACGAATTTGAGTGCTGAACTGCCGCCGGCTGGAAAGTACATTTTGGCGGCATTGATGTTCGCGGGCCGAATTGGCACCATTACTCTTGCGTCTGCGCTGTCATTGAAGCAGCGCGACCAGTTGTACCGCTACCCAGAGGAAAGGCCGATCATTGGCTGACAAAGCGCAACAAGATCACAATGCACCCGTGCTGGTGATCGGACTCGGACGTTTCGGCGCCTCCGTGGCCAGCCAGCTCGTGAAGCAAGGCCGCGAAGTTCTCGTGATCGAACGCAACCAGCATCTGGTGCAAAAGTGGTCCGGTGCTCTCACCCACGTGGTGGAAGCAGACGCCACCAATATCGATGCTCTACGCCAGCTGGGCGCTCAGGAGTTCAGCTCCGCTGTGGTGGGTGTGGGTACGTCGATCGAGTCATCCGTGCTCATCACCGTGAACCTCGTGGATCTTGGAATCGAGCACCTCTGGGTCAAGGCCATCACTCCGTCCCACGGCAAGATCCTCACGCGCATTGGCGCCAACCACGTGATCTATCCGGAAGCTGACGCCGGTGTCCGCACCGCTCACCTGGTGGGCGGTCGCATGTTGGACTTCATTGAGTTCGACGACGGCTTTGCGATCGTCAAGATGTACCCGCCGAAGGAAACTCAGGGCTTCACCTTGGCCGAGTCCCAAGTGCGCGCCAAGTACGGCGTCACGATTGTTGGTGTGAAGACGCCTGGCGAAGACTTCACGTACGCGCAACCTAACACGAAGGTCACGCACCGCGACGTGCTGATCGTTTCCGGCCACACGGATTTGTTGGAACGGTTCGCAGCCCGTCCCTAACTTGTGGGGAGCCACGAACCGCTCGTTGTGATCCATTCAGAGAGCTGCGCAGCTCTTACTTCTTAAGCGTTGGGCGTGACCACTGCGCGGCCGGAAATCTTGCCGTCCACGAGAAGTTGGTAAGCCTCGAGTGCCTTGTCCATCGAGAACGTGGTGTACTGCGGAACCACTTGGCCTGCTTTGTAGAGTTCCACGACGTCGTAGAGGTCCTCAATGGTGCCCCAGTAGGTGCTCGTGAGTTCAACCTCGTATGGTGCACCGAAGAAGGACCAGTCGTATGGCTGACCTGCAATGCCAACGATCGTGCAACGACCCTGGAGTGCCATGGACTGCATCGCCGTCGTAATGGTTGCCGAAATTCCCACGAAATCGAAAGCCGCGTCAACGCCGCGACCACCGGTGATCTCGCGGATCTTCGCCACCTGATCCGAGCCCGAAGGCACCGTCACTGCACCAAGCTTCTCCGCTTCAGCCATGGCTTCTGGCTTCGCATCCGTTGCGATGATCGTGGCGCCCGTGAGCGCCTTCAGGATCTGCACACCCACAAGGCCCAAGCCGCCCAAGCCAATGACGAGCGCGAACTTTCCGCCGCCGTTGAGCTTTGGCAAAGCCAACTTGATGGCGTGGTACGGCGTGAGGCCGGCGTCGGAAAGCGGCGCGGCGGCAACCGGATCAGCATCGCCCAACGGCACCAAGTTACGGGCTGTAGCGGTCACGTATTCGGCCATGCCGCCGTTGCGGCCCAGGCCAACGCCGAGGTACGGGTTCGTAGCTGCATTCTCGCAGTAGGTGTCTTGACCGCGGGAGCACGCACGGCAGTGCTGACAACCAATAGGACCGTAGATCAGGTACGCCTCGCCCTTGGTGATGCCGGAGACGCCTGGGCCTACTTCTTCAACCCAGCCGGAATTCTCGTGGCCCAACACGAAGCCTGGCTTGAGACCGGCAGGGTTGTTGGCCTCGAAATCTTCGAAGATCGCCACGTCTGAGTGGCAAGCGCCAGCGCCGGCAACCTTCAGCAGGACTTCGCCGGGACCTGGCGTGGGCTTTTCAATGTCTTTGAGAACGGGAAAGGTTTTGAAATCATCGAACACAACTGCACGCATGAACGTTTCCTCCGCGGAATTCACTCTGATGAGATGACACGAGACAATCTCGTATCTTCACCTTAACCGCATCTCAAAGCGGTGACTCTAACTTGCTAGATCATTACTGATTTCCTGAGCGCGAGCCGTGGCACCGGCTGCGCCGGCGGAAATAATGTCCCGCATTCCGCGCTCTTCGAAGATGCGCAAAGCGACCTCCGTGGTGCCCTTCGGGCTCGTGACGGACTTGCGCAAAGTAGCAGGGTCTGCGGCTGCGTCATCGAGCATGTAACCGGCTCCGGCCATCGTGGCGCGGGCCAGGTCGCGAGAGAGCGCGGCGTCCAAACCGAGCTTCTCCCCCGCTTCTGCCATGAGCTCGGCGAGGTAGAACGCGTACGCCGGGCCGGATCCGGAGATCGCGGAGACGGCGTCCAGCTGATCCTCCGGAACCTTCACTACCAGCCCGGACGGCTCAAAGAGCGCCGTGGCCGCGTTGACGTGCTCCTCCGTGGCGTGAGTGCCCGCAGAGAGTCCGACGGCGCCCTTCCCCACTTGCAGGGGCACGTTCGGCATGGTGCGAATGACGGATTGCCCCGGGTTCAAGTGGGCTTCCATAGTTGCGGTGGTGACGGCGGCGGCTACCGAGACGACGACGGAGCCAGCCGGGAGGTGATCCTTGATCTGCTCACACATATCCGAGATCCCGAAAGGCTTCACGCCCAAGAAAATGATGTCCGCGTCCTTCACCGCCTCTTGATTGGCCGCCGGATTATCGCCTTCGGCAAGGACGGTCACGCCAAGTTCACTGGAAAGTGCCTGAGATTTCTCTGGGTTCCTGACCGTACCCTTCACGAGCTTCGGATCATGGCCAGACGCCAGAATTCCGCGCAAAATCGCGCCATTCATGTTGCCCAGGCCAATAAAAGCCAGTCGCTGAGAACTCATCAAGATGCCCTTTCGTTTGTTGTCACAGGAACCGTACAGCCAACACTTCGAAGGCGCACAAACTCAGTGCCTAACGTAGGTAGTGCCTTCAAAGGTGCGAGTGATGAACAGAATCGATTATTTGGAGAGAGGTAATTGGTTCAAGTGCTGGCGAGCGAAGTTGAGTGTTTCCCCCAACCACTCTTCTCGCTCGCCAGCTCCTTTTGCTTTACGGGTAGAAACTTCA